>CAWHGP010000005.1:0-605160 GCA_963828935.1 uncultured Acidobacteriota bacterium
GCACCCTGACGCGATGGCGTGCAGGGCCCAGATGTATCGTGAACTTGCGGCTGTGCTGCAGGATTGTTCTTGCGCCGGTAAGATAAGTTGTTGCACTGGATGGAACAGAGTCTTTTTGAAGCCTTTAGTTTGCCGCGCGGGCCTGGCCGCCCTGGGGGAGACATCGGCTTGCCGCTCAAACGTGTGCTTTTCTTGTGTGTGGGGAACGCCTGTCGCAGCCCGATGGCGGAAGCTCTCGCGCGACATTTCGCGCCCGACGTGATTGAGGCCAGCAGCGCTGGATTGTACCCGTTGGGATACATAGCCGCGCCTACTCTCGCTGTGCTGGCGGAAAGCGATATTCGCTGTGACGGTCAAACGTCGAAGGTGCTAAGCGAAGCCGATCTTTACGCCGCCGATCTCATCATCAACATGACGGGGCGGCCCGCCAAAATTCTCTTTGATGATCGGTCGTTGCCGGTGGAAGATTGGGACGTTGGTGATCCGTTTGGCTCCGACCTCGGCACCTACCGCGCGATTCGCGACGAGATTGCGAGGCGAGTCACCGAGCTTGCGGCGCACCTGCGCGCTGCGGACGATGCAGCAACTACCCGCCGAGGGCCGGCCTAGGCGCCCTTTATAGCTTGCGTGTCGCGCGCCAGCGGTCCATCCAACACGCGAACTGGCAGGCGAACTTGGGGCAGGTCCACTGGCAGGCCCCACTAGCGCCACAATAGAGGAAGACGCTGAAGGAGGTGCCTTGCCCCGCGAAACTACCAGCGTATCGCGCGAAGATTACCTCAAGGCCATCTGGGAATTCGTGCAAGACGGACAGGTACCAATCAGCGCACGTCTGGCGGAAGAATTGCGCGTCACGCCACCGGCCGTGACCGCCGCCCTCAAGCGCATGGCGCGTGACGGTCTGCTTCGTATTCAGCGCGATGGCCAGATTCGCTTGACGCGCAAGGGCCGAAGCGCGGCCGCACGCCTTGAGCTGCGCCATCAACTTGCGGAAAAATTGCTCACGGACATGATCGGCCTGCATTGGACGCGGGCACATGATGCGGCCGAGCGGCTCGAACATGGCATTTCTCCGGAAGTCGAGGCACTGCTCTTGAAACGCTTCGGTGCGGATAGTTCCTGTCCGCACGGGCTGCCGTTGCGCGGAGGTTTGGCGCGTCTGCGCCGTGTGCGCGGCGCCGTACCTCTTGCCGAAGTGCCTGCCGGCCGCACGATCGAAATCCTCTGTGTTTACGAGAAAGACCCGAAGTTTTTGCAATTTCTCGATTATCGGCAACTGCATCCAGGGGCGCGCGTGCGCGTGCTGCGCCGTGAGTACGACGAGACGACCACGGTGTCGGTCTCCGGCCGTAAGGTATACCTGGGCAAACCCGCCACCACGCGCATCTGGGGGCGGGAAGTCTCTGCGTGAGCCCGAGGTTTGAACCGCGAAGTTTGAACCACTAGCGCAGAAGCGGAATGAAATTTGTGTTTGATTGCGGCCCTCGTTGAGTTTTTCATTTGCCAATCCCACACCTGCGCTGCCATCCTGTGCGGGGCTGGTTCGCCGCCCGATTGCGCATAGCTTGAACGAATGATTCATAGGCCACGGGCGTCAATCGCACATGCTGAAAGCGCTGCGTTACTACTGGACGGCTTCCAAAGGTTTTCGCCTGCAGCCCTGGAATAGTCCCTACGTGCGCTGGCGGATGGAAACGTTTTTTGGACCCGAAGCCGACCCGCTCACCGCGCGGCTTTTTTTTCGTCTGCTATGGCGCGAGCGGCGTCGCGTGCAAGAATTTATGCGCTGGACCAGCGAGTACCGCCGCCTTGTTCTATAGTTTCCAGTTGGGTCCGATGCTCGACTCGCGTGCAATCCGATGAACCGGGAAATGACCGTTTGGCAGCAATGGGTGAAATTCCCGCGCCGTTTGTGGCTCCGCAGGGCTTTCTTCCAAATTCACCTCTGGCTGGGGGTCGGAGCAGGGCTCTACGTGCTGCTAATTAGCCTTTCCGGCGCCATGATTGTTTATCGTCCGCAGCTATCGAAAAAATTCGCGCGCACGGACATCATTCTGACACCGTCGGGGCCGCAGATGAGCCTCCAGGATCTTGAACAAGACGCGCAAAGAATGTATCCGGGGTACCAATCCGTTGAAGTTTTTCAATCCAGAAAGCCGAATCGGTCGTTCGAAGTTGTGTTGGCGCACGGTCAGAAGCGAATCGTGCGGCTATTTGATCCGTACAGTGGGAAGGATTTGGGCGATCCTTTGTCACCCGAACAGCGCACTGTGGAATGGCTCGTGGATCTCCATGACAACCTGCTCACAGGAGAACGTGGTCGCCTGGCGAACGGTATTGCCGCAATTATCGTAACGGCGCTTTCCCTGGCTGGGGCCGTTGTCTGGTGGCCAGGAATCAAACACTGGCGGCGCAGCCTCGGTATTACGTGGACACGGAACCTTGTGCGCTTCAATTGGGGTCTGCACAGCGCTCTTGGATTCTGGTGTTTCTTATTCGTTTTGATGTGGGGCGTCTCGGGTATTTATTTTTCATTCCCCGGAGTGTTCGGGATATTCGGAAACCGTTTTCTGTTTTGGCTGGCGCGATTTCACTTCGGCAGGATGGGTTGGTTTCCCCAGGCCGTTTGGACGATTGTTGGCCTGATACCGGCTATCCTGTCCGTGACCGGTATTCTGATGTGGTGGAACCGCGTGTTACGCAAACGTCTTCGCCAATTGTAGTAGCTGGTGGCCTTTTAGTTCCTGCAGGCGGGACAATCGGCCTACGAAGTGCCCTTGCGGTTGATCTGAACGAATCGCCTTGGCGCGCCTCGGGTCACGCTCGGATGTTGAAGTGTTTGCCCACACAAATTACAGCTCTCTCCGACATTTTTTAGAGCTTCAAGGATTGTTTTGGTGGCATGATGCTGTGCACTGTTCGCGGGCTACGTGGGCTGCCGGGGATTCTGTTTCAGCGATCAACGCCCCAAATGCGACGAATGGCAAAATAAATGACGATTATGTCTCGACCTCAAACCCTTCCCGTTGCCCCTGAACGGTTCACCACCGCTCGCGGCAGTCGGGCGTTTTACGTTTCCATGCCGTCGGCAACATCGCTGAGGAATGGGAATTGAACCTCTACCCTACCCGACAGGCGACGCAATGGCCTGTGGCAGATGCCGCGCCTTTCACCGCTAATCTTGTTACATCGGCCTCTGAAATCGCGCAATACGAGAAATTCGTACGTAGTCTGGCGGCAGAGCCGGGAATGCTTTCCCCTGCGTTTTTTCTGGCATCGGTATCACCGGCCGGTTGGAGACCGCTGTTGGTGGTAGTTTGGCAGGAGCAGCGGATTGCAGGACTGCTCTATTGCAAAGAGCGCGTCGTGGCGGGCATTGGGTTACGCATGGCATTCGGAAATGACGATCTGGGCGCGATGGTAGTCGCTCGCCCGGAGGATGCAGAGTCCGTCATGGCATGCGGCGTGAGCGCACTGCTGAAGTACATGGTCGCACTCCGGCTCGTTGTTTCGCCAGCTTACCTTCCGGTCTTGAAGAGTGTCCAGGCCGACGCAGATTTCAGTTTTTACCGGCGTAAGGACCACGCGCATTTGGATTTACCCAGAACCTTTGAAAAATTTCTTGCTCGCCTGGGCCCCAAAACGCGGCGCAATTTTCGTTATTACCGTCGCAAGAGCGAGCAGGCTGGCAATGAATTCGTCTGCACGCTTGCCCCGAAAGAATTCTTCACGGCTGCCCAAGGCCTTCTGCCGAGGGCAGCCTATGCGAAGCGCTCATCAAAACATACGCAAACCCGGCACCGGGCAATGATTGAAGCGATGCCATCGCCGATGCTCGTCGGTATCCGCAGAGCCAGCGGCCAGTGGATTGGTCTGGCAGGCGGGTGGCATGTCGGGCAGCGCGCTTTCCTCATCATGCAATTAAACGATCGCACCTGTGAGCGCGAGTCGCTCTCCATCGTTTTGCGGTCTTACTTGATCGAGATGCTGATCGATCGAGGATACCGGGAGCTGGTTTTTTGGGGCGGTTCGTCGCCCCCGTTAACGTACTATGCAAATTACCCGGAGGGATTTATGGCCTATCTCGATGCCCGGTCACGCCCGTGGCGCGTGGGCCGGAGCGCATGGGGACTGGTCAGAAAGTTTGCCCCTGTCACGTTTGGGCGGCTGTTGAATTCATTTGTGCGGGGTTTGTGACCGACGATTGGATCATTCGAAGTTTCTGCCAATTTTTAGTTTGTCGTCGTACACTTTTTCTAGGTAGCCCAGCCACGCTGGCAGATTTCCCTTGACAGTGAAACGACGGAAAAAGTATACGTTTGCCCACAGGTAAAATGGAGTGCTGCGTCGGCGGGGGTCCAGGGTGATTTGTCTGCCTCGAGGCAACTTCAGCCGCAGACCTCCAGATTTTCATTCACAGGTCAGAATGCCATTGAGGCCTCGATGAGTCATTACCATGCAGGGCGCACGCGAGCGGTAGATTTGAACATCGCCAAGGCAGTTCGCGTATTGGGTCTGAGTGTGGCGGCCCTGCTGCTTTGTTTGCCCCTATTCTCGCAATCGAATACCGGCCGCATTTCCGGCGCTGTTACCGATCAAACCGGAGGCGCCATTGCTGGCGCCATGGTGACGGTTACCGACGTCGCCAGAGGAATCACCCGGAACTTGACGACCGATGATTCGGGTGAGTATAACGCCCCTAACCTGATTCCCGGCGCGTTCACAATTCGTGCAGAGGCCGCAGGTTTCCAGGCGGTTGAGCGCCAGAACATCGATTTGCTTGTCGGTCAGGAGGCTCGCGTTGACTTCACACTGCAGCCCGGTGCGCAAAACCAGACCATTACCGTCACCGAGCAGATCCCCTTGGTCAACACGACCAGCGCGGCGGTGACTGCCACGATTGACAACCAGGACATCACCCAGCTGCCACTGAACGGGCGCAATTTTCAATCCATGACGGACTTCCGCCCAGGCGTGCAGACCAAACCGGGCGGTGGAACCGATGCTCGTTTCACCAACGGGCAGCAATCTGAAGAGAATATTTGGCTGCTGGATGGTTTGTTTAACAAAGGCACCTACGGCGGCAACAGCGTAATCGGCGGCGGCAATCTTGCCGGTGAAGGCGCGACGCTGGTGCCGCTGGATACGATTCAGGACGTCACCTTTATTGAAAACCCGAAGGCGGAATACGGCTGGGGCACGGGCGCCATCGTCAACCTGGGCTTTAAGTCCGGCACCAATACCCTTCACGGCAGTGCTTACGCATATGGCCACAGCGACGCCTTGGATGCAAAAAACCCCTTCGCTACGCAGAAGGCGGGTACGGAGCTCGTGCAGCCGGGCATGAGTCTCGGCGGCCCCATCAAGAAGAATAAGATCTTCTTTTTCGGTGGTTATGAAGGCAAACGGGTAAGCTCATCGACGACCGCCGTTAGCACTGAGCCAACGACGGCTACACTCGGCGGAGGCGCCACGGGCATCGCGAATAGCTTTCCTGACGCTATCGCGGCTCTCGAAAAGACCAATGGCTACTGCAACCCCGCAGCAGCGGGTTGTACTAAGCCGCTGAGTCAGCTCAGCTTGAATTTGGCGGGGTGCACCCTTGCACCAGGCCTGACCGGAGCAGCCACGTGCAATGCATCCCAGGGCCTGTTCAATTATTCCGGTACCGTGGCGGGCAGTCATCCCGTGCAAATCCCCAACTTGCAGCACACCGACAACATGCTGGCCAAGATTGACTATCATATTAGCGATAAGAATTCGCTGAACGGCGAATACTTTTTGGGTACAGGCAACACGTATTCCAATACAGGCACGCCAGTACAGCCCTACTGGGGATCTACGACCCCTGTGAGGGGGCAAGGGTTTACCGTAGTCGACGTCTGGACTCCAAGTTCCAGCTGGGTGAATGAAGCCAGAGGCGGCTACCACCGGTATAACCAGATTATTGGAATCGGAGAGTGCGCTAATAACGGCGCGCCGCCACAAACTGCCAAATCAGCTATCGTCGGCTACACGGATGGCTCGCCCGACTATCCCACAACATTCGGCCTGAATACCGGGACACCTGTGCCATGCGGCATGCCATTTTTGACGGTGGGTACTTTCACGGCCTTGGGTGATGAGT
The DNA here is from genome assembly GCA_963828935.1 of uncultured Acidobacteriota bacterium. Classification (GTDB taxonomy): domain Bacteria; phylum Acidobacteriota; class Terriglobia; order Acidiferrales; family UBA7541; genus Palsa-189. Next base: position 6,128 of record CAWHGP010000005.1, read on the forward strand.
CGCGCGGTTACGAGCCCAGGCTCGAGAATGCCTACAAAGGTGAAGACGCCGTGTCCTACACGCGCGGCCCTCACGTATTCAAGGTTGGCGTGGAATATCGTTACAGCCGACTCGTTGGCGGGGCTCACGGCTTCGCGCAGGGAGCGATTAATTTCGGAACCGCCGGTATCAACGCGTTCAACGGTGCCACGCCCCTCGAATCTTTCCTGGTAGGTTCGCCGAGCTCAGGGCAACTTCTGGTAGGAAGCCCGGACACGACGACGGTGCAGTCCTTTTATGCGGCCTTTGTTCAGGATGATTGGCGAGCCACCCGGAAGCTGACGCTAAATCTCGGACTGCGTTGGGAGTACACCTCGCCGCTCGGTGAGGCCAGCAACCATTTCGGAGACTTCGTCAATAACCAGGCGATTTCGCCGTCGGGCGTCGTCCAGATCGGCAGCACCCCGGGTTACGATTCCCTCTGGCAGGGCGATTATAGGGAGTTCATGCCTCGCGTCGGTCTTGCGTGGGACATCACCGGCAAGGGCAAGACGGTGCTTCGCGCCGGGTCTGGTATCATGTTCGCATATAATGCGACGAGTGGAATGATCGGGAATAACAATATCGATCCCAACAGTACCCCCACCGGGGTGCCGTTCTACGCGCCCAACGGTACGACCGTCCCCGGCCCGCCGGGCGGTAACATCAACACTGCAATACTAAGCATCGCCAACACGGCGCTTAGCTGGACGGCGAATCAACCTGTTTTCAACGTTAACGCGCTCGGATTGGCATGTGGAGAAGGAAGCGCACCGGGTGTTGTTCCACCGCCAGGTATGGCAGTCTCTCCGCAGCAATGCGGGGTGGGCGGATTCGATCCCCATATGAGAACGCCGCCTGTTTATTACTGGAACCTCGACATCCAGCATACGCTCGGAAATAATCTCTCGTTCGATATCGGATACGTAGGCAATCACTCCTCGGGGTTGATCCAGGAGACCAATCTCAACCAACCCACGCCGGGTCTCCCCAACAAATCTCCTTTTGCGGCCGGCCTGCTGAATGGCAGCAGTTTCATCGAGCAGGTCCGCGAGCCTTTTTACAGCACCTACCCATGGATCAATCAGATTCGGTGGGAGTCCAACCGCGATAATGCCAACTACGATGCGCTGCAAGTGACCGTGAATAAGCGCCTGTCTCACGGTGTCAGCTTCACCGCTACGTACGTTTATTCGCATTCGCTCGATGTGGTGGATGGTGAGTTCGGCGCCCTGGCGACTGAGACCAGCGCAAATCCCAGGCTGGATTACGGTAATGCGGCCTATAACCCTTTCCATCGCTTCACGGTGACGGGAACGTGGGCCATCCCGGGCGTCAAGGCGCCAGCTCAAATGTTGCAGGGCTGGAGAGTCAACGCAGTTGTTTTCATGCTAAGCAGGATCCCATACAATACCGACGACACGACTGACGACGTCAGCGGAACTGGCGCGCTTCTGGATCGCTGGACACTCGTCGGCAACCCCCAAGATTTCCGGTTTGGCAGCACGCCAAGACCCGGAGGGTTCCCTTGTTACGGCGTTACGGGAAGCACGTTTGGCGGCAAGGGCTGCAACACCACGCTGCCCGCACAGTGCCTCAGCGCTGCGCAGAACGAGCCGACAAATTCCAGCGTGCCATCATTGTTATCGGCAGCAGTCACTGGCGCTCCATTGGAGCCGGTAAATAGCGGACTCTATAACCTGTATAAGTATGGCTGCTACATGCAGGGCAGCACTGTCATCGTGCCACCGGCGCAGGGAACATATGGCAACATGGCCCGCGACGAACTCTTCGGGCCCGGTGAGCGCGAGTTTGATATGTCGGTGACCAAGGATTGGAAACTGAAGGAGCGGCTTACCGCGCAGTTTCGATTCGAGGTCTTCAATGTGTTCAACAAAACCCAATACGCCGTTCCCTCGGCCAACCTCGCCAATCCAACGACGTTCGGGACGTCCCAGGCGACGATTAACTTAGGCGGCATCGCGATCGCTCCGGGGGCACCGCGCCAGGTCCAGCTAGGCTTGAGGCTGATGTTTTAAGTCGTTGAGGCCAGCATTCGCGGAGGTCGTAGATGCAATCGAACGTCAATGTGGGACTGCGTAGAAGGACAATTTTTCAAATGTCTAAATTTTTGGTACTGGTTGCAGTTTTGGGTTTGGCCTGTCTGGGACTGGGACAGCTGGGATGGTCACAGCAGCAAAGCACTGCGGCGGGTCAGGCTAAGGATCAGGCCAAGGATCAGAAGCCGTCCGCTCCGGCTCCGCGCCATGATATTTCTGGGATTTGGGGACCGGCCAGAGCCGCGGGCGATGGTATTCAGGCGAACGGCGTTTGGTCGTACCCCGATGATGGTAAACCGGAACACACTCCGCCTTACAGCGCTTTGGGGCTGAAAACACTGGAGGCCCACAAGCCGCTATTCGGCAAAAGAGCCGTGCTGTCGTCGCTTAGCAACGATCCGAGATCCGTATGTGATCCGCTCGGATTCCCGCGTTCCGACTTCTATCAAATTCGCTATGAGCAGTTCATACAGAACGACCGCGAAGTGGCGATGCTGTACGAGTATGAGAAGAGATGGCGTTCGATCTGGCTTGACCGCGAGCTGCCGAAAGAAATTCCGGAGCAGCGGTGGTATGGCTATTCCGTCGGCAAGTGGGCGGACGACACCACGCTCGTAGTCCAAACCATTGGCGTGTTTGGCGAACCCAAGGCCTGGCTCGACGAGACGGGTCGCCCGATCAGCGACGATGCCCGCATCGAAGAACGGTTTCATCGGGTCGACCATGACCATCTGGAATGGACCGTTACGATCGATGACCCCAAGATGTACACAAAGCCGTGGGTAGCCATGAACAAGTTTCCCATGAAACTGCAACCCCCCGATTTCGATATTTGGGCTAGGTATCAAGTGGAGATGATCTGTTCGCCGACGGACGTGAAAAATTACAACGATGCCATTGGGGATCCCGCGAGTGGGCTCAATGGTAAGTAATGTCGGCGCTTGCAGGGTCTGACTGATTCTGTATTAGAACCTTGACGCGCGGGAAAAGCTGACTTAAAGTTCATTCCAAGAGAGTTTCTATTATTATTATATTTTGTGGTCGTGACTCAATAGGAGGGCACCCGTGAAATCCAAGTTGCTCGCAATTCTCGTGTTGGCTGTTGTGGCCTTTGTTTCGGCACCCGCGTTCGCACACCACGGCAATGCGGCAATGGACACGGGAAAGAAGCTGGTGTTGAAAGGGGTCGTCACAGACTGGCTGTGGCAGAACCCTCATTCGGTGCTCAAGTTCGATGTCAAAGACGATAGCGGCGATCTTGTGCATTGGTCGGCGGAGGCCAATAATCCCGCCGATATGGTCGAAAGAGGGTGGAGCAAGAACTCCATCAAGGTGGGGGACGAAGTTACGGTAACCGTTGAGCCGGTGAAAAATGGCAAACCGGTGGGGCGCATTATCCAGATCGTATTGCCCAACGGTCAAACCTTGGGTTCGCAATATCTCAAATCAGAGTAAGGGGAGTGGCTGGCGCAGCCACTCTGCTGCCATTCGATCGAGTTTATGCATCGCGCGAAGGACCTACTGCGCAATTCGGGCCGTAGGTCTCCCGATCTCCGCAGGAAGGTCTTTCAGCAGTAAGTTAGCGTCCTGTACCGGAAATACCTTCACACAGTCTTGAGTCACGCCCTCGACGTAGCCGAGTCCCATCGGCAGCATCGGCTGCGTGCGTTCCAGGGCTTGGATCTGGCTTTTTTCATCGATACACAAAACCACTACGTTTTCTGGGGATTTAGATACAACCCCACGATGTCTCGCACCTTCTCGACGAAGAACGGATCGTTGTAGAGCTTAAAATGCCGCTGGCGGTGTGGCTGCAACCCGAACGCCTGCCAGATGCGGTGCACGTTGGATGTCGACATCGCTTCTGGCGTGCGATCTGCCGGATGTCCAGTGCGTGCCGTTTTGCGGTTTTCGTCTCCAGTGTTTTGCGAACCAACCGGGCCGCGCGTTCGTCGCCGATCGATCGAGGGCGGCCCGGACGCAACTCGTCGTGCAGCCCGGTTACGTCCCGCTCCAGGAATCGGCGCCGCCACTTGCCCACCGTGGCATTCGCCGGTCCCAGCCGCCGGGCAATTTCTTGGTTCGTTTTTCCGGAAGCACTCATCAGAATGATCCGCACCCGGTTCACCAGTCCCGCCGGAAGCGAGCGTGCAGTGGCCATGCTGTCCAGTTGTTCGCGCTCGCTCAAGACCAACGCTGCTTTGGGCCGTCCTATCGCCATAGGCACCTCCATTGCGAATCTGAGATGCCTATTGTGAGAGCAATACTAATGCCACTTATTTATGGGACATAGCACTAGCTGATTAGGTTGATCCGCCGCTGGCATCCGACCAATCCCCCAGCGACAACAATTGTTTGTGGTTTGTTTTTATCTACGGTGACCTGCCTATTAGCATTGACTAATATAGTCACATAGGTGGCTTGAGGTAACAAGTGGCTCTCTTTCCATTGTAACTATATTATGCAATGTTAAATAAATGCAAGTTGCTACACCGGATTTCTTAGCTAGCCCCATCTTTAGCACGACGTCCACGTCAGCCGCACAACGTCAGCCAGCTCGCCTGCGTCACTTTCGCGGCATTTCCTATACTTCGCCTCTTTTCCTCTGTGGTAGGGTCGGCCCTTTTTCGGAAGGTCTTGGATCTGCTGGGACCATTTGCACAAAATCGTGCTGCCGCACGTAGATATCCGGATACTCGCACCTAGATCTCGTTCATTACTTCTCCGCACCCCTTGCTGATTTCCCAAGCGCAAATCAGACGGCGACCATGGAACCGGGGCGGGGCCGCCGATAATGTACATGAGTGAGCACGAACATACATCTTTGGCGAATGCGGGGATTTTGTGGGGTGGGCTGTGATGCTTCCGGGGCGCGGATAACGACCGTGGTCGACGGTCGTGTGAACAGCAGCAGAGCGGATTTACGTCCGGGAGGATCGCTTGCGCAACGTCGTGGCAGGTCCGACATCCCGGAAATGTGTCGAGCGGTCGAACGAACCTCGGATGGCAGAGTGTTGGTGCCACTTCGAAGCCGCGTCTTTGGCGTGCGGCGGGCGTGTGATTTGGCCTGCGATTTGGCGCTGCGACGGGGGGCGATGTGACGTATGGCGGGACGTACGCGTTACCGCCTTATGCGGCAAGCAGGTTTATTGCTGGCGCCAAGTGACGCTAGTGCGCACCGACGCCGATACGCGCTGGGCGAATGTTAGCAGCCCTGCGACCGTGCTTTGCGGCGCGCGAGCTTCATGGCACGTGCAACGCGCCGCGGCGATTCACATGTTCCAGGCGCTTGGTCGAAGGGGAGCTGTGATTGCCCGGATTCGATACATGGTTGTTCCGCTTGCGGCAGTGCGCGATCTTCGCGCACCCAACGCGCCAGAAGAGCCTGGGTACTGTCTTCGATCCACTGATCTAGCAGCGCCGCAATTTCGCGGCGGAGATTTGCGGCGTGATTCAGGCGCGAAAGCTCATAACTTTCAAGAGATGGGATGGAAGCGTCATGCAAGTAATCCCAAGGTGGTGCGGTGTGTCGTGTGGCCATGTCAGGGGCCCCCTGAATCTATGCCAGGGCGTATATATCACATTGAGCACGTAACCCTATCGTTATTATTGACACCTGTGGAAATCTCTGCTTAGCAGCGAACGGGTTCCATGAACCCGGGCCGTTGCAGCAGCCGTCGACGAAAGGAAAAGACCATGTGCAGCGCCTGTTCAGGGAATTATCAGGATGACTACGAAAATCCGGAGGATGACGATAGGGCGGGAGGCAGTACGGGCTGCGATTTTGTCAACAGCGCAGCCCAAGCCGACGCAGACCGGCACCGAAATGCGCGCGCACTGAGGCCCTCAGCCGCATCTGGAGCGGGCGCAACACGGAAGCTGCATGACACCACCACACATTGCGCGGGAGTTACGACGTGCTCGTGGGCACTGATCGCATCGTGGAGATCCGTATTGTACGCACTAACGGCTTGTAGAATCAGTGGCTTAAGTACGTACGACCAGGCTAATCATAAAGTAAATATAACTGGCGATCTAGGAAAGATTATCAGACATGTAAATCTCTTGATTTGAGTGGCGCATCGCAGGCATAGGAACGCCATCTATCGTATTTGTTTTCGGCGAATTGCACGCTGGCGGGAGCGTGATGAGCAACCCTTCTGGGGCGCTGTGCGCCGATTCCTAATGACAAATCCAGACGCAACACGAAGTGACTGATCGGGACGACGCAAGTCTAGGAGCATAAAAATGCAAACTGAAATGGCGAGCAGAAATATCGAATGCACTGAGACGCAACTAGCGGCGATTCGCGAGTTGATGCTGGCGGCGTCAACCCGTGGTGAGTGGCTGACGCTGGCCGAAATCGCCGAGCCGACCGAGTTTGGCGAAGCTTCGATCTCAGCGCAGTTGCGACATCTGCGCAAGCCGCGGCACGGACGGTATTGTGTCGAGAAACGAAGACGACGCTCGCAGGCTGAGCAAGCGGCACTCGCGAACCCGAGCGCTGGCAGATCGAGCGCAGGAGCTGGCGCGCTTTGGGAATACCGCGTGTTTACAATCAAGTAAAGCACGACGTGAACGCGACAGAACCGGTCGTGCAGGATGCGAATTGTTCCGCTCGACCCGCAGGGAGGCACCCATGCCGAAGCGCGTGATTGATTTCGATGCGATGTGGGCGAGCGACAAAATGGCCGCGTGCGCCGACGTGGGCGCAGGCCGAGTACGCGTGGCTATACGGCCTCGCGGACTGCCTCCGGCTGCTTCGAGCTGCACCAACCTGCGCGTGATCTGGGGACGCGTGTCGGCCATTCGCCGAAATCTCACGATCGAACGTCTCGAGAAGATCTTCGAGCGAATTCTACGCGCGCGGCCTGCTCTTCACGTGGGAAGAAAACGGCAAGCGTTACGGCGCACTGGACCGGGAGCGACGTGCCCGGGCGTCTGCCTGCTCCGTCGTGGCGCGCGCGCCTGGAGCGGCTGGCGCCGCCGGTGCCCGCAGCGCAGCTTGCCGCATACACGGCGCGCTACGGGTCGCGTCGCGGTTCGCCCGCCGCTGTGCCGGCAACTCCGCCAGCGACCGAGCAGCCTGCGGAGCTCTGAGCCGAGCTTCCGGCGCAGCGAGCCCCAGCTGAGTTCACTTCCGCGCGCCAAACCGACTTCCACGCGGCGCGTGAGTTGACAGCCGCGTCGAATACCGAGTCGCAGCTCAAGCTGGGGCTTGAGTCGCCTCAAGCACAGGATGTGGATTTGGATTTGAATCTGGATGGGAATCAGGAAAAGAGCACGAAACACACGCGAGGCATGTGCGTCCGCATATACAAATGCGTCGGAACAAAACAAACGCACGGAAGCGAAGCGGCTCTCCGGAGCAGTTACTCGAAATTTACGAAGCGGGGCGGGGAGCGCTGCCTGCCGCCGAACGCCTGACCGCGGAACGCCGCCGCCAATGCGCTCGGCGGCTTGCCGCGGGATTTACGGCGGCAGACTTTGCGCTGGCGGTGCGGCGCGCGGCGCAGACTCCCTTCCTTGCGGGTGGCGGAGAGCGCGGCTGGCGCGCGAATTTCGATTGGCTGATCGCGAACGATACCAACGTGAGGCGCGTGCTGGAAGGGTGCTACGAGCCGCGTGGCGCGGCTGCCAATTTTTCCCGAGCGGGGGAGAGAGCACCGGCAGCGCTCTATGCCGGGGCTGCACCGCCCGCGGCGCTCAGCGGTGTGCGCGTGAAGCCTGCCACACTCGAACGCATACGCGCGCGCGAAGCCGCTACCAGAGCCGCGCGCCTGCCGGCGACAGTGCGCGACACGAGGGACGACACCACGCGCGACCCGCTGCGCAACCCGATACGAACGATCCTCCCCACGGCCCAAGACGCACGGCGCGACGCGGCAAGCGTTACAGCGGCGCGGGGCGCTGCGGCCTTCGTGCCTCCATCACGGGGCCGTGCAGCAAACGAGCAGGCGCAGATGGATGAGCCACTGCGCGCCGAGCCGCACGAAGCCAGCAGAAGGGAGAAAGCATCGTGACACCAGATGCTTTGGCATTACGGCAAAGAGTATCGGCACCGAGAGTCTCGGCCACAAAAGTGCCGGCGCCAAGCGCGCCGCGTTCAAGTTTCTGGCGGCAAGCCGCGCCCGGCTTCGCGCAAATAGAGCGCACGCCAAAACGCCCCGCGCAACGGCAGCGGCGCACGCGGCACGAACACGTGCGGGAAAGTCCGCGCGCAGCTGGCGGAGCGGCTGCCCCGCCGCGCCGCAGCGCAATTCTCGATCGCAACGTTGGCGGCATCAACGCACAGCAACCACACGGTCCGGGAGTGAGAAAAAGCGATCGCGCGCGTGTTGCGACGCGCCCCCAGCAACGCCGGAAGCACCGGAAACGCACGTGTCTTTTGGCGCGACGCGCGTCGGGACGTTGCTTTCGCGTCTGCAAATGCATCTCCGCACCGCGCGGTTTCTCGCCCGGGTCCGTCAGGATGCTGTGTGGGAGAGGGGTTGCGAAGGTGCTGCCATGTCCCTGGAGCAATTGGAGTCGGAAATGTCGCCAAGCGGCTTGCATGCATCCATTCGTCCCCGGGTTGCAGCCGCGCAGCGGGGTCGCGCGCAGCGCCGCGTGCACAGCTCTGTGCAGCCGAAGCCAAGGAGTGGCGGACCAAGTGCGCGCACGCTGGCCATGTCTCGCGCCGCCGCGCGTTCGGTCGCGGCAAACACGGCCGCCACGTTCGCCACGCTGCAATGCGCGGCTCGCAATTGCAAAAGGACACTGGCCGCACCGCCTGCGGCACGTGCGCTCGCGGTTCGGCGCCGGAGCACTGTGCGAACCAGCACCCTTTTCCCAGGCGCACTTACCTCCACGCCTGTGAATTGGCCGGCTGTGCCGCCTCAGGTAAAGCCGCTGGTGAGCCGTTCCGCAGGGACGCTAACCGCGCTCGCAAAAGGCCAGCGATGAAAGCGGCTGTCGCTTTTGACGTCTGCCATGAGATCTACACCGCCGCACGTGAGTTGGTGGATTCACGGCTCCCAACCCTGCAGCTTGATTCGGCGGCTAAATTTCAGTGGCGACCCGATCGGCGTCCGCGACTCGTGGAATATGTGGCCGACTTCGCGCTTGCCGGCGAGCGCGCGCTCACCGGCGTGGTGGGCCGCCCGCCTCACGCTGGCGTTCGGACTGCGCCGCGGCCGCTGCGGCCGCCATGCTGCGCCGGTCATGGCACCAACGACGTCGCCCGAGCGGCCCGAGACGCTGATCGCCTTGGATCGCGACCGGTGATCTGCGACGGCACGTGCCCGCAATGTCCAGCGTGCGGGATTGCGTGCGCCCTTCCGGGCCCCTTGCGCGCCAGCCGGTTGATTTTGTTTCGTCTGTACTATCTTGGAGGCGCCGAATATCAAGCCACGCGCCGCATGCTGGGGATCAGCGAATTAACATGGTCCGATTGGACGGACGAAATCCGCACGCGAATAGGGCGCGAGCTATTGCGCTCGGGCATGTTCCCGCCCAGCCGTTATTTCCGCCAGCCCACGAAAAAGTAGTCGCGTTGTACTGCAGTGGTTCGCGAATCGTTGCATGAGCAACCGCTGGCCGCGCTGGAATCCACGAAAGTCGAAACATCGCACGAGCTCGCCAAACTTCGGCAGAGCACAAAAGAAAAAACCACAGGCGCCGCGGCAGGCAAAGCGCCAAAACGGTTTTTGAAAGAGGAAAAATGAACGAGTGTCAACACAACCAACTGCGCCGACTCCTCGAAGGGGACGGCCGAACGTACTACTGTGTCGACGATGGTTGCGGCGCTCAATTCACTGTCGCACCGTTAGAAATCAAAATTCAAGAGGGGCATACGGCCGGCAAGGAACGCCAGGGAAACGCCGTATCATAGCCTACGGCCTTTCCCTTTAACCTGGTCGCACGCAGCGCGCAGCATCTCGGGCGGTGCCTTGTTCTTGACGCGGGCGACGAGCGGATGCCAGCCGCAGCCTGAGTTGGGATTTGGCGGGCGCCGCTGGTGTGTGAAAATAGACCGTGCGTGATTTGCCGGTACATCACAATTTGGCACCTGCAACGGGCGCGACTTGCGGCTGCGGCCGAGTGTTCGCGGTGCGTCCAAGCGACGAAGGGCGCGACGAACGGTGCGACGCAGGGCGCGACGAAGGGGCCAGCCAAGCGCGCGACGAAGAACCCAGCGCAGACGCAGGGAAGAAGCCAGCGCAGAGGGCACAACGCTGCAGCGGAGGTGCGAGGAAGGCCGTTTTTCTGGCCTTGGCTTGGGTTGTGGTCGCGGGTTGGTGCACGCCGGCCGCGATGCGTGCGCAGTCGGCCGCGCGCAACGATGCCGCGCCAGCAAATCCGGCCAGCAACACGGGCAACGATCCGGCCAGCAATACTGGCACCGACCCTGTCGATAGCCCCGTCAAGGGCAGTAACGAATTTGAAGTTTGGTCGAGCGCCGGCGGTGCGGTACCGATCAACGGGAGCATTGCGCCCATTACCGAGTGGAATCTAGGCGCGCGATATGGTCGCGTGCTGACCGACGCGCACGGCCCGAGCCTGCTGAACGGGCGGTTCGAGTACTCCTTCGACGTCGTTCCGGCGTTCCTGGTGTTCCAACATGAGGGCGGGCATAATGCCACCGTATACGGCGGCGGCTTCGATCCTTTTGCGGTGAAGTGGGATTTCAGAACGCGCCGGCACATCACACCATTTTTCGAGATCAGCGGCGGGGGCTTGTTCACCACCGACCCCGTCCCTCCGCTGGGCACCTCGTTCAATTTCACCGCGAGCGTCGCGTTGGGCGCGCACGTGATGCGCGGCAGGCACGCCGTGAGCGTCGATGTCCGCTGGTTTCACATATCGAATGCGCACATTATCCACTACGACCCCGGCATCAATGCGGTGCAAGTGCGGGTCGGGTTTGGCCTGTTCACCCATCCGAAATAATCGCTAGCACCGCGAACGGGCCGACTTCCATGCTGACTTGGCGGCCGGCTGCCGCAAAAAATATCACTGCTTTCCGCGCCAGCGCGCTTTTTCACTTTTTCAGAAAGACCGGCGACCGTCCCCTGGCATCTGATGGCTATGCAATCCCCATTCACGCCGGCTGCTTGGAAGCGGGAACTGCAGCCTGAGCAGCGCCAGCCACAGCCCGAGCGCCAGTCACACTGCGAACCGCAGTGCCCGTCACAGCTTCCGGCCGCGGCGCCAGGCACGTTGCCACGCACATTGCCAGCGACGCAGCGAGGCCCGGCGGATTACGGCAATACTGGCTGTGGCGCTTATCTGGGGCCTGGTGTGCGCCGCAGCGGCCTCGGCGCAATCTGCCAGCCTGGATCGCGCGACCGATCCCGCGAACTCCGGCACGGCCGCCGTCTCGGTGAATTCTGGCACTGGCACCGCACCCGCAGCCACCAGCTCTCGCTCCAATAATCGATCAGGTGTCCCGGCAGGTGTTCCCGCGGCTGCCCCGGCGGGCCAGTCATCCGCTTCGTCTTCATCGGGTGGCCAGCAAGGCGGCCAGCCAGGTTATCAGCAAGGTGACCAGCCAGGCGATCAGCAGATCGACGTTGGCGCAATGAAGGGCAGCAACGAGTTCGCCCTCTGGTCCGGCGGAGGTTACGCTATCAGCGGCGGCGTGCGCCACGCCGATAACTGGAATGTGGGCCTCCGCTACGGCCGGGTGCTGACCGATGAGCACGGCCCGCTTTGGCTGCGCGGCCGTTTCGAGTACACCGTCGACGTGATCCCTATTTTTTGGGTTTTTCAACCTGGCGGGACGGCCTACGGCGCGGGCTTCGATCCGCCTGGGATTGAAATGGAATTTTTCGCCGCACCGCCGAATCCAGCCCTACGCCGGTATCACCGGCGGGGTGGTCTTCACGAATCGTCCGACGCCGCCGGGAATCTCGCGCGTCAATTTCATTCCGTCGGCGGCCCTGGGCATGCACTTCCTGCGCGGCAAGCATAACTGGAGTGTGGAGTTCCGCTACCTGCACGTTTCCGATGCCGGCCTCACCGCCATAAATCCCGGAATTAACACGCTGCAATTGCGCGTCAGCCTGGGCCTGTTTACGCAGCTCCAGTAGCTAAACGTAGCCAAACGTAGCTAAACAACGGTGCAGGGCCGCGACCGGCCCGAGGCTCGGTACTCGGCGAGAGGCTAGCCCACACGCAGTAACATTTGTGTTACAGTCTAGTTAGATTTTTGCTCGCGGGATTCCTTGTTCAGACTCGGTTCAGACTGGTCTGAACACTACTCGGACATGTACTTGCCATGGCTGCACGCTGCCGGAAGGCCGGCAGAGCACGGTGCTGCGCGAACGGCAGAAGCGCCTTAGCATTCAGGGTCGCCTACAATTTGCTCACGGGGCTTCCCAGGTTCGGTAAGTTCGCTAGGTTCACGAAGGTCGCTTAATTCAAAGCTTGGTTCGAAGTGCAGTACGTTCGTTGACGAGGGCCTATTCTTGGCAGCACCGGAAAAATCCGAAACCCTGCGGCTGACGCCCATCGAAAAAGCGCCCACCGGCATCAAGGGCCTGGACCAGATCAGCCTCGGGGGACTCCCGAAGGGTCGCACCACGATTGTCTGCGGCGGCCCCGGCTGCGGCAAGACCATGCTCGGCCTGGAATTTCTGGTGCGCGGCGCCTTGCAATTCGATGAACCCGGCGTGCTGCATGGCTTTTGAGGAAACTCCGCAGGAGATGGCGCAGAACGTCGCGTCGCTGGGCTTCGATATCGAAGATCTCGCCAGCCGAAAAAAGCTTTACCTCGACTACGTTTACCTCGAGCCCAGCGAAATTCGAGGAAACCGGCGAATACGATCTCGAAGGGCTGTTCATACGTTTGCAGCACGCTGTCGACGCTGTGGGCGCCAAGCGCGTGATGCTCGACACACTCGAAGCGCTGTTTTCCGGATTCTCCAATCCGGGCATACTGCGCGCCGAAATCCGGCGCCTGTTTCGCTGGCTCAAGGAGCGCGAGCTCACCACCGTGGTCACCGCGGAAAAGGGCGAAGGCACGCTCACGCGCTACGGCCTCGAAGAATATGTCTCCGACTGCGTGATCGTGCTCGATCACCGCATCGAGGAGCAGATTTCCACGCGCCGCATGCGCATCGTCAAGTATCGCGGCACCAGCCATGGCGCCGACGAGTATCCGTTCCTGATCGACGACCAGGGCATGTCGGTGTTGCCCATCACCTCGCTCGAGTTGCAGCATAAGGCTTCGAGTGAACGCGTTTCTTCCGGCGTGCCGGACCTGGACGCCATGCTCGAGGGCAAGGGTCTCTACCGCGGGTCGAGCACGCTCGTGAGCGGCACGTCGGGCAGCGGCAAGACCACGCTGGGCATCAGCTTCGCCGAAGCGAGTTGCCTGCGCGGCGAGCGCAGCTTATACGTCGGTTTTGAGGAGTCGGCCGACCAGGTAATCCGGAACGCAAAATCGGTGGGCATCGATCTTGAGCCGCACTTGCGCAGCGGCCTGTTTTCCTACAATGCCTGGCGCCCCACGCAGTACGGGATGGAGATGCACCTGCTCCGCATCCACAAGCTGGTGGAAAAGCTGAATCCGGACACTGTCGTCGTCGATCCCATCTCGAACCTCGTCGGCACCGGCGCCAGAAAAGAAGTGCACTCGATGCTGATGCGTTTGCTGGACATGCTGAAAGAGCGCCAGATTACCGCCCTGTTTACGAGCCTCACGCAGGCGGGCGGGAGCCTGGAAAAGAGTGAAGTCGGCATTTCGTCGCTGATGGATACCTGGATTCTGCTGCGCGACGTCGAACTCAATGGCGAGCGCAATCGCTGCATCTACGTGCTGAAATCCCGCGGCATGGCCCATTCGAACCAGGTGCGCGAGTTCCTGCTGACCCCTCAGGGCATCAAGTTGCTGCCCGCTTATGTGGGAAGTGGCGGCGTGTTGACCGGCTCCTCCCGCGTCGCACAGGAGGCTCATGATCAGGCCGCGACCATTGCCCGGGACCTGGAAGCCGAGCGGCGGCGGCAGGAGCTCGAGAGCAAACGTGCTGTCATCGAGGCGCAAATGAAGGCCTTGCAGGCCCAGCTAGACGTGGAAGAGAATCAGCTGCGGCAAGAGGTGCGCGAAGAGGGCGAACGCGGCCGCCGCGAGCAAACCGTGCGCGACACTCTACTGCGCATGCGGCGCGCGGAAGGTTCCGAACAAACGGAGCCTGAGAAAAATCCGGTGGGAGGCAATTCATGACGCCCGCGAAGCAGATAGCCAAGCGCACAGGGAAAGGTTCGGGAGCCCGGAAACGCCAGCCGCTGGCTGGTGCCCCCGGCGCTGGTGCCCCCGGCAGTGATCGGTCAAGCGTCTCGGCTGGCGTCTCGGCTAACGGCGCGGAGGGCAGAGCCGATGGCGCAGCCGCCAGCAAAGCGCAGGCCGATGCCGGTAATCCGGTTGTGCAACTCCGCCTGTACGTCGCCGGACAAACGCCCAAATCGCTTGCCGCCTTGTCGAATCTCAAGCGCATTTGCGGCACGCACCTGAACGGCCACTACGTGCTCGAGGTCATCGATCTCGTCAAGGACCCCAAACTCGCGCAAGGCGACCAAATCCTGGCGATCCCCACGCTGGTGCGCAGTCTCCCTCAGCCTATCCGCAAGATCATCGGAGATTTGTCGGACACCGACCGCGTCCTGGTCGGGCTCGATCTGCGCAGCGTCGACGGCGCACCACGCACTAGAACGGAGCGCCAGTGAAAAGCAAGTCGAAGCCCGCGTCCAAGCCGAAAATAGTGCGTCCGCGTAAAGCCTCGAGGTCCGCTACACCCAAGATCGCGGGCCAAGACGAGCGTTTACCGATGTATTCGCTGCGCCTGTATATCACCGGGCAGACGCCCCGGTCGGCGGGCTCGGTGCAAAATCTGAAAAGCGTTTGCGATCAGTATCTGACAGGACACTTTGAGCTCGAGGTCATCGACATCTACCAGCAGCCGGAATTGGCGCAAAAAGCGCAAATCATCGCGGCCCCCACACTGGTGAAGAGTCTGCCGCTGCCCTTGCGCCGGCTCGTAGGCGATCTGTCGAACCGGCGGCGCGTGCTGATGGGGCTGGACCTGGTGGAAGCGCACACCGAAGAGGGAAGTGGGCCACGAAGGGAAACGCATGAAGGGCCGGGGCCGGCCCCGATAGATCCGGCAGGGAAGCAAGAATGACGCGTAGGCGGAACGAGCAATCGAGATCGAAAAACGCAGCGCTGCGCGCGCGCGTTGCCGAACTTGAGGATACCCTGCTCGCCATACGCGAAGGCCGCGTCGATGCGCTGGTAATCCATGGCGATGCCGGCGAGCAGGTATTTACCCTGCAAGGCGCCGAACATCCTTACCGCGTGCTGGTGGAGAGCATCAGCGAAGGCGCCGCCACGCTCGACGCCAGCGGCACCGTGCTGTTTGCGAATGCTCCGTGCGCCGAGATTTTGGGCCTACCTCTCGAAAAATTTATCGGGACGCCGCTTTCGATCCACGTGCCGCCGGCTGGCCGCCGCAGACTCGATGCCCTGATCCATGGAGGCTTGCGCAATAATCCCAAGGTTGAGATCAAACTCGGCACCGACGCGGGGCGTCACCGCATGGTTCGCTTTTCGCTCAGCCTGGTAAAGGATTCCAACCCGCAGACGCTGTGCGTCGTGGTCACCGACCTGAGTGAAGTCGAGGAAGCGAGCGAAGCCCTGAAATCGAGTGAAGACGCGCTGCGCCAACTTTCGGCGCGTTTGCTTCAACTGCAGGACGACGAACGGCGCCGCATCGCCCGCGATTTGCACGATATCACCGGGCAAAAGATTGCGTTTTTGTCCATCGTCTTATCGCAGCTCACCGATGGCAAACCCGTCGAGCTCGACGCCAAATCGAAATCCGCGCTCGCCGAATGCCTCACCGTGACGCAACAGATCAGTGAAGAGATCCGCACACTCTCCTACCTTCTGCACCCACCGCTGCTCGACGAACTGGGGCTGGGTTCCGCCGTACCCTGGTACACGCAGGGTTATGAGAAGCGCACCGGCATCCACGTCGACGTGGATATACCCAAGGATCTTCTCCGGCTGCCCCCCGATGTCGAGGTCACGCTGTTTCGCGTCATCCAGGAGAGCCTCACCAACGTGCACCGTTATTCCGGGAGTCCTACCGCGTCCATTCACATTTACTCCGATGGCAAAGAGATCGCGCTCGAAATCGCCGACCAGGGCAGCGGAATTCAAACCGACAAGCTGAAGGTCCCCGCCAATTCGGTAGCTGGCCTGGGTGTGGGCATACAGGGTATGCGTGAACGCATGCGGCAACTGGGCGGCCGGCTGGAAATCCACTCCCAGCCCGGTGCGGGCACCGTGGTCAACGCGATCCTGCCGATCGCGCAGGCCGAACCGGCGAAGTCCGGGGGAGCCGGCCGCCGCTGCCGACCCGAACACGCCGCGAAAGCGCATCTTGATTGCCGACGATCACGAAGCCATTCGCCACGGCGTGCGCCTGGTGCTGCAGGCCGAGTCGGATTGGGAAGTCTGCGGCGAAGCCTCCGACGGAAAAGAGGCTGTCGATAAAGCGCTCGAGCTAAATCCCGACCTGGTCATCATGGATCTGAATATGCCCATCATCAACGGGCTCGACGCCGTGCGGCAGATGCTGGGAGAGCGTCCGCAGATGAAAGTTCTGGTGTTCACCGTGCACGATTCCGACCTGGCCATGCGCCAAATCATCGCGGCCGGCGCCCAGGGGTATCTTTCGAAGGCGCAGAGCGGACAGGACCTCGTCGAAGTCGTCAAAAACCTGCTGGCTGGAAATACTTCGTATCCCACCTTCGCAAACCAGGTCACGGTCTGAATAACGCCGCTGCGCCCCTCGCCTGGATCATGCCTAGATCGTGCTTAGATCTAGATCGTGACTTAGATTAAAGATAAAAGCCTAGATAAAAGATGTTGTCATTCTGCAGCCGGAGGCGAAGAATCTCTCCGTCTCCGGGCAACGATTACGGAATGTTCGCCGGAATGAACCGGGCGGGCAAACGCTGGCGGATAAGGGTGCGTGTGGTCGCGAGGCGAGCGGCGACAAGCGACGCATCGGATGCGTTCTGTGCGCGTGCCGTTTCCCAAAAATTTACAGCGTGTGCAGATAGGCGATTAGCGCGTCGCTCAGCTTGCCTTTATACGCGGGCATGATGTCGCCGCCCTACAGGATTTTCCCAGTACGGAGCTTATTTTCAGTTATGAAGTTTATTTTCCTGGTCCGGAACCGGCAGGAATCGCTGCAGCGGAGGCGGGTGCGTCGGATTTGATGACGCCCTCGACGATGCCGCGCAGCGTGTAATAGTCCATCGAGCCAGACAACATCCGCCCGTTAAAAAAGAAGCTGGGCGTGCCGCGTACTCCGAGCTGCCGCCCTTGCGCCAAATCCTTCTGTATGGCGGCCGCTTCCTTGCCCGAGTCGAGGCAGGTATCGAAGTTGGCCTGGTTGAGCTTCAAGTCGCGGGCGTACTGCTTCAGTTGCGAAACCTCGAGGCGCTCGCTGTTGTGGAATAAGATGTCGTGGAAATCCCAGTACTTGCCCTGTTCACCCGCGCATCGCGCCGCTTCGGCGGCTTTCTCGGCATTTACGTGCATGTCCAGCGGGAAATCTTTGAAAACCAGCGCTACTTTGCCGGCCAATTCTTCCTGCAGCACCTTCAGCTCAGGATGCATTTGCTGGCAGTAAGGGCACTGATAGTCCGCGAATTCCACGATGGTCACTGCGGCATTGCGCGAGCCGCGCACCGGAGCGTCGCCAATCGTTACGTCCTGGCGCGGGCCCAGCGGCACAGGCCGGTTGCCTGGCTTCTGGTCGCCGTTCTGGTCGCCCTGCTGCGCATCGTTCTGTTTCACATCGCCGTTTTGGGCGGTGCGGCCGCCGGCCCGGGCGCGCACGAGCGGCAAAAAGGCAAACACGATCGCAACGGCGAGAATGCCTGTAATCGTAAGCAATGTCGCAGTCACGGCCTGGTGACGTTTTTTCGCAGACGCAGCCCCTGGCCCAAACTGAGCCACTGCTGCCCTTGGCTCAAACTGAGCCACTGCTGGACGATCGGAAAGAAACTCGGTGTACGCAGGATCGGTGCGTGTGTCGTCAGCGCCTGCACGATCGGTACGAGAAGAATCGATACGAGAAGAATCGATACGAGAAGCATCGATACGAGAAGCATTGGGTCCAGCGGCGCCGGCGGAAACGTCGCTCGGAGCGTCTTTTTGCAACTTGTCTGGTTGCCAATCGCCCCGTTGCGAATCGCCTGATTGCGAATCGCCCCGTTGCGAATCCTCTGGTTGCGAATCGTTTCGCGTCGCCATTTTCGTGAAATTCACCCGCGGCCCAGCCTCTTTTAACAGTAAAGAAGCCTGATCGACGATAGGGCACGCTCGTAGCCCTGTCAAGCCACTTCCAGCGCCGCGGCCGTACTTATGTGAGGAGCTTAGGACGGTACCCAGCGCGCGGGGAAGGGAATCGCTAAAAACGCTGCTGAGCTGAAGATCGTCCAGCCAAATTTAAGACGGAAAGAATGTATCGGTAGAAATGCCAAAGCGCCGGCTTAGCCTGGCTATATGTTGCGTAGTAAACGGCCGCTTGCCGTTGAGAACATCGGATACCACACTGGCCGTCTCGAAAATGCCCACCATATCTTTGCGCTTCAATCCATTTGCTTCCATCAATGCTTCGAGGGTTTCAACGGGCGTGGTGGCCTTGACCTTATAGGTTCTCGATTCAAAATCTTTTATCAACAGGCGCAGCGTCTCGTAGAGTTCTTTTTCCGCCCGGCTGAGTGTATCCCAGCGCCCATTAAGCTCCTCAAACTTCGCCAGGTAAAATGCATTCTCTTCCCTCGTGTGGATCACTTTCGGGGGAGTCTCGGAGACAAGTTTGCGGTAGGCGGGGTCAACAGCCAATGCGCTGCGCATTTTAATTACCTCCGATCGTATCGACCCTTGCTGTACTCCGCATGCGTCAACACTTGCTTGATGATGATCACTTGCGTTTCATAATTGATGACGGCAATCAGTCGGTAGCTAATGCCTTTGATGTTAAAAATCGTTTTCCCGTCTACGGCGTCTGTATCTCTCCAGGTGCGTCGCAAATCGGCTAAGTTTTTCCAGGTCGCATTTGAGACGACCCTGAGCCAGGCGCCGAGTGGTTTAGCCAGGTTGCCATGCTTCTTTTGCGCTGCGTCCAGAACGGCTCGACCGACAACGTCCACGCGCTATGCTCGATTCACCCCATGCGAGGCTCCCCGACTATATTCGCAATTTGCGAATATGTCAAGGGCTGGGGGGAGCCGGAGCCTTCGGCGGGCAAAGCAGTTGACTAAGTGTATTCCGTTCTGCCGCTGGCTCGCCGGCGCCTCACAAGAACCACAGTGGCGAGGTTGCTCGAGGCGAGCGGGGTTGCGTTCAGGAGCGCTCTGCAATCTCGATTTCAACCTGTCCTGTACAACAAGGTTTCGCGTACAACCCGGTTTCGCGCACCACGAAATTTCGCGCCGCTGCACGCCGCGCGGCACACCAGGCGCACAATAAATGCGCTAGAATACTCCTACGATGCCGGTACGTGGAGCAGAGCGCCGCATTTGCGACACTGTCGTGCAGTGGTCGCTGCCGGCCGTGGAGACCTGCGACGCGGGCAGCGCGGACCAGGCCGCTGGCCGCGACGCGCTGCGCGAGCCTGACGTGCGCCGGCAGGTGACTGCTGCGCCTCACCGCTATGGCGGGATCGAGTTCCGGCTGGGGCGTCGCGAGATTGGCCACATCCACCGCGATTCGCTGGTCGATATTCCGTTCCCCAGGGCTGTGCGTGACGCGCTCGTGGCGCAGGGCGAGGCGGAGCCCCACCACATATTGCCGCATTCGGGCTGGGTCAGCATTTTCCTGCGATCGGATGCGGATGTCGAGCGCGCCCTCCGCCTGCTGCGCCATTCGTTCGATCTCGCCGCCGAGCTGGCCGCAAAGCGCCGAGCTACGGCCACTCCGGTTCGCGGTTGACACTTGCGGCGCCTGATATTTGCAGCACCTGATGTTTACCTCACCTGAGGCTTGCCGCATAGACCCGCGGCCGCCGTCCGCGAGGCCCACACTCACCGCGCACGAAGCCCGCTGGAACTCGCTCCTGCATCGCCGGTCAACGCCGGATGACACTGCCGCCCTACCACTGTTGCGCTGTAACTCGCGCGCCGTAACGCGCGCGTCCTAACTCGGCGCCATCGCCCGTTGCGCGGGCTGGCCCGGCGCGATTCGATCCTGTTGCGATCACTTCTGGTGCGCTCGCTCCTGGCGCGCTCGCCCCGCACCGATGTTCGCGGTCTGGAAAATTATTTCAGATGGAAGGAGACGGTGACCACGGTCTGCGCTTCGGTGGGCTGGCCGTTGAGCAACGCCGGTTTGTAGCGCCATCGCGGAATAACGCCCAGCGCCGCGGTCACCAGCAGGGGATTTCCTCTAACCACCTGTAAGTTCCGCGGAACACCATCTTTTCCAATGATCACGCGCACCAGAACGTCTCCCTGGGTACGTTGCTGCAGCGCCTGAGGCGGATAGGTGGGGCTGAACTGCGCCACCAGCATCGGCGGCTGGAAGACCGTGGCACCGGCGCGAAGCGGAGTCGCAGGTTGCGCCGCGTCCGGACGTCCTGCAGCGGCTGTCGGTGCCGCGGCCGGTGCTGCCGGGATGGCGGGCGGGAAAGCTTCGGGCGGCTCGGCAGGTCCAGCTCCGGTGGCGCCCACATCGATGGGAGCAAAGGAAGAAGCACCGGTGCTAATGGAAGGCGCGGCCATCTCGGATACCTCGGGTGCGGATGCTGCCGACCCGGAAGCGCGTGGGGGATGCAGGGGCAATGGCTGGAACGTTGTGGCCAGGTTTTGGCGGTCGACGTCGCTGCCATACTGGCTGTCCCCCGAGCTATTTTCAGCAGCGCTGTCACTCGTCTGGTTTTCGGTGGGCGGCACAGGCGGTGCAGCAACTACTCGCGCGCTCTGGCTTCCGCTCGCCCCGGTTAGCATCCAGGGTTTATTGCTCGCGTCGACGACCTCCACTTGAAACGGCGCACCCGCGACCGCCGCATCACCCGGCAGCGGCGCAGCGCTTACATCCGGCGCACTGCCGCCGGCGAAGGCAGAATCGAAAACGCGCATCCCTATCGCGGCGAGCAGAATGGCCAGTCCCGCTGACGCCAGGATGATCGAAGCGCTGGCCAAGAACGAATGGCGTTGGGGTGCGTGAAAAACCGAACGTCCTCCGGAATTTCCGCGCGCGAGGAGCCGCGAATCCCACTGCGGATTCCCCAATTCCGCTGCTGGCGCGGACGACTCGGACGGCGAAGCCGCGCGCGCCAGCAGTTCGGTGGCGGCAGCAGACAAAAAGGAAGATTCGCGCTGCGGCGCGGCTGGGTTTGGCGAAGCCGTGTCGGGGGCTGTCGGCGCAGCCCCGGGCGTCACTGTCACGGGGTCGGCCCACACCATCAGTTCTGGTCCACTGGTCATAGCCGCGGCGGCCGCCGCCGCAACACGACGCGACCCGTCAGCCTTTGCGGCCGGCGTTACTGCGGCCACGTTTGGCGCAGCAACGCCAACTCGCGCTACCCGCTGCGGCGCAGGCAGCACTGCAGATGCCGCGCCCGAAGCCTCACTTGCCGCCTCGCCCGCCCGCACCGGCGGAACCTGAGCGCGCGCAGCAGTGCCCGGCGCTTCCGGCATGACCAGTTCGGGCGCGTCGGCAGGCAACACGGCCGCCGCTGGCACAGCACCCGATGCGGAAGGCCAGGCCGCCGCCGACGCAGTCGGAGATAGCGCAACAGGCGGAGGCGCGATCAACAAGGGCGCTGCCGGAGTGGGCGGAGGCGGAGTCGGCGAAGATGGCGCCGCAGCGGCAGTCCCCGACGCTGCGGCGGGCGCTTTACCCTCCACCTTACCCGCAGGCTCGACAGGCATCGCAGAGGCCCGCATTTTTGAGGAGACCACCAGCGCGGACGCAAACCGCGATGGTTCTGGCGCGGCCCGGGGAGGCTCGCTGGCCGGCGGCGCAATCGCATCCTGCTGCGCCGCGTTGTTTTCAGAGCGGCTCGCTGCGGGAGTCTGCGCGTCAATCTGGTTGGGCCGGCTGGGCTGGCTGGGCCAGCTGGGCCGGCTGGTCGAAACTGTGGGAGCGGCGGGCGCGGGAGCGAGGCTTTGCGCCTTGGCAATCAGGGAAAGAGCTCGCTTGGTGAGGTCGTCGCTCGGTGTGGCGAGGGTGTTGCCTTCTGCATTATCCGCGCTGTCGGGAGATGGCGAACCGGAGGTCCAGGCCGGCGTATCGTCCCATCCTTCCGATTCATCGCCCCAAGCATCCGCCGAAGTTTCCGAAGCGTTTCGATCCCGAGAGTTCGCAGCCGGCGGAGCTACCGGAATGTGCGGAGCCGCCGAAGCCGCCGAAGCCTCCGAAGCCTTTGACGAAGCACCCGCGGCGCGGGCCTCCGTACTCGAAACAGCATTCGCTGCGAGCTCCACGCGGCGGGGCGGCGCCTCATTACGCACAGGGATCGCTTGAGGCGCGGCAGGGACGGCTGCAGGCGCGGCGAGACTCGCGCCAGCCTTGCGGTTGCTCCCGGCGGTGCCGGCTGCGTTCTTTGCAACGCTATCTGCCTGAACGATTTTTGTCTCCGCAGTCCGCGAATCGCCGGGGAATCGGCGGGTCGCGGAAGCCCTTTCCGCCGCGCCGAATATATTGAGCCGGCGCGTGGTGTCGGCGGCGGATTCGCCCATGGAAATCCACTGCCGCACTCGGTCTCGGGCCTCATCGCTGATTTCCACGAATTTCAAACCGCCGCCCTTGCCCGTGCGGTTCGCCCACAACATCTCGCCAGTAGCTTCGATCAACTTGCTGCTGAGGCCGGGCAGTAAGAAGCGCAAACGCAGCGATTGATGCTTCCAGAAAGGCCCTCCACCCTGGAAGCTCAGTCCACCCTCGCTGATATCGATGACCATTCCGCCGTTATCGGAACCGAAATCGATATAGGAAAGCCGGTCCAGCCGCCGCCGCGGATGCAGTCGCCGGTCACCATCTCTTCGTTGCGTGTCGCAGGTGGGCGTGGAAGACATAAGTGGGTAACACCGGCCTAATGTGGCCCAGCCGAGGCCAGTTGCAGTTCCTGCCAGCCTCGTGGAAATTCGATTTGCACGCGCGCGTCCTGGTCAAAAAGCACGAATTCGTTAATGGGCACCAGCCGCTCGTTGACGAACGCCCGGACCTTATCTTGCAGTTGGGGATCGTTTCCGGCAGGCCACGCAAAGGGATGACGCAGCTCGAGTGCCACGCGCGCTTTCTGCCCCGCGGGAAGGAACGTGGGGTAGCCCAACCGCACGTCGTCCTGGGAACTCAGGGTGCCATCGGATGCCAGCCGGCTCATCACGGGGAAGCGCGGCGTATCGGCCAGGTGGTAGTCGAGGTGAGTCTTGTTTGCAACTTCGTAATACACAAAAAGCGCGGCGTTTGCGCCGTCCACTTCCCGTAATTCTGTGCCGGCGTAAGTTGCTGCCAGGCCGCTCGATTTCCATGCGCGCGGATCTGCCACGCGGAGCGCATACCACACGTAACCGAGGCCTGCGATCGCCGCTACCAGCAGAGAGATCATCGCCAGTGTCTTCGACTGCATGCACTCACCACAGACGGCTCATCACCAACCGCTCGCCATAAACGGTCCAGCAAGGCAGCGTGACGGCGGCGGCCATATCGGATGTTTTCCCAAGGGGCCGGTAGCTTCCCAGGGGCCTTGGTAGCTTCCGAATGCATAGTCTTGCCGATCACCCTGCAGATGTAAATACCCAAATTACCCAACAAAACAAAAACTTTGCACAAAACATGCAAGCGTGCAGCACTGAGGGTAGCCGGTCAGATTACACTCCCATCCCGCGCCAATTGAGCTCAACCTTGCCTGGTTCTGTCCATAGCAGCGATCGTCGATCACCCGTGCTCCATCACCCTTGTCAATTTGAAGTCAATTTGAATCTAAGCACTCTGTTCGAAAATGGAGCCGTCTTGCAGGCTCGTTCTGATGCATCCTGAGACATCATGAAAAGGAAAGATCTTACCTCCCCAGAAGTATCCACCGTGCCCTGTCCGACATGTGATGCCGACGTCGGAGAGCCTTGCAGAATTTATTCAGGCCGCAAGCGCCACACACCCCACGTCGAGCGCAAGTTTGCCGCTATGGCCGTCCTGGAAAACAAAGCATCCGCAAACGTAGTGCCGTAAGGCCGGGCGAATTACTTCGGCGGACTAGCTCTTTCCGGCTTACGGACTTCCTCACGCACTTCGCTTTTTACCGCAGACGCAAAACTTTTGCCACCTTTCGGGCCATCGGCAGTCCAACTCTATGATGATGAATTGTCCGATAGCCGAGGTGCTGCTTGACGAGTATGCCATTGCCACGGTGAAATACTTCGATGCTGCCGACCGATTAACCAGTCTCCCAGTGTCCCATGCAGACTTTAAGGATGCACAATTCCTGGTAGAAGAAGCGGCTATGAAGTGCCGCCAAACACGACTGGCGCTGCAAAGACATCGTCTGGAACACGATTGCATGGTCGCAGCCGCCAGTAACGCCGCTCTGCGGGAGACCCTGTAAACCATATTTGGTGGAGGACCATAAGCGGCGAAAAACGCCAGAAAACACCAGAAAAACAAGTGTTACGCGCCCTCCGGGGTACGCACGAAAAAATTCCGTGAAGGAATACTAACAAAAGAAAAAGGCCGCCACGAGTTGCTGTGCCGTGGCGGCCCGCTTTTTTTAAGGGTAGCGCGCGATAGACGTGTTCGTCTAACGTGTTTGCCTAACGTGTTTGTCGAACCGGGCGCCGCGCTTATTTCCAGGCCGAATAAACGGGCTTGCTGACCAGCATCGCCGGATTGGCGCCCGGGCGCGGCGTGAACTTCTGCGCGCGGCCGTTATCCACCTCCGCGGTGTAGAAGTTGCCGTCCTGATCGACGCTGAATCCGTGCACGCCCCAGAAGCCGCCGGGGAAATCGCCCCAGGTGCCCCAGGTGTACAGCAGGTGGCCTTGCTGATCGTACTTCAGCATCTTCGAGGTGCCGCGATCGAAGGCCCACAGGTTGCGGTCCGCCCCCATGTAGATCAAGTGGATGTCCGACGGGTTCTCGCCCATGCTGAATTCATACTGGTATTTGCCGTTGTCGTCGAACACCTGGATGCGGTGGTTGCCGCGGTCGTTCACGAAAACGTGGCGCGTCGACCGGATCGACGGCGATGCCGTGCACGTTATTGAAGTAGCCGGGGCGCTTCTCGTTGTTAGGTACGCCTTTTTGTCCCCAGTCCATCAGGAACTTGCCGTCCTTGTCGAATTTCGCGACGCGCGTCCCGTTATAGCCGTCGGCCACAAACAGCGTGCTGTCCGGCAGCCACGACAGGTAGGTCGGACGGTTGAAGTGCGTGCCGTCCGCGCCCTTCACGGTGGGCGTGCCGATGCGTCTGTACCAGCGTCTTCATGTCATTCGTGAATTTGTAAATGGCGTGCATGTGATCGTCGACGATCCAGATGTGCTTCTCCGGATCGTAGGGATTGATGGCCACGAAATGCGGGCGCTTGAACATTTTGTCGTACTGCGGGATACTGTCTCGATGATGTTGCCGCTGCCGTCGACTACGGTGAGGCAGTGCTCCCACTTGGCATCCACGCCGATTTCGTTGTACGGAGGATTCGCGCCGCGCCACAGCCGCGGTCCATCGTCGGGATCCTGGCCGGAGCCGCCCGCGCCAGGCAGCGCCGCCGCAGTGGCATCACGCCACGGAAGGCGTCCGATGGGGAAGGAGAGGCTGGGCGCGAGGTCGGCCAGCTTAGTCGTCTTGGGCCGCGGAATATTCGGCAATTCGCCGCGGAAAAGCAGGAAAACGCGGTTGGGGCTTTCGGCGTAAATGCCTTGGCCCGCGCCCCAGGTCCACTTGTCGTTTCCGGGCAGCGTGCTGATATTTTTGGGCCAATCCTTGACGATTTCATAGCCGCCAAACGTGTCCTGGCCGCCTACGGCGCCGGGAATCGCGGCAAATCCCATGCCGGGCTTTTCCTGGCCCTGCACGGTGAGCATGCGGCTCGCGAAAACAAAGCCCAGCACGCACCCCATCCCAATAACCACCACAAAAAGTAACACGCAGAGCAAACTTACTCATAAATTTCCTCCGAAGAATTGTGAGCGAAAATTGCCAATGCAGAACCGTGAATCAGGCAGCCGAACGAAAATTCGTCAGGGATGCTCACACAGAATTCATCGTTGGGCGGGGTCATCGAGCGCATCCTTCTTCTGCCCATCACCGTTGCTCAGCGTTGATCCAGGCCGATCCAGGTTCAGGTCGATCCAAATTGATCCAGGCTGATCCAGCACGGAAAGATATTTTGCGGACAAGACCCGCAGCACAATACGACAGACGCACCAGCGCGTCAAGCACGCTTAGAAGGCGGTGATGCAACAAAAGAATTAGAGCATCACCCAGAAAGGCGGGGGAAAAGACCGGCAGGGAAGGGGGCTTTTTCCCGGCAGGCCCGCAGGGGGCCTGCCGGGGACGTTCCTGTGGCTTAGAAAGACGCGAAGTAAAATGAATGGGGAGTATGCGCCGCTTTAGTCCTGATTGCTTTTACTGTCGTGCGTGTTCTTGATGCTACTAGGGCTCGATCTCTGCATCGAACTGCTTGTCGAATTGGCTGATGTCGAAGTCCAGGGGCTTGGGACCGGTCATAACGGTGAGTTCTTCTTCTTCCTGGGGCTCGCCTTCACCCTTGGTCTTCTTGTTGGCGCGGCGTTCCGCCTTCATCTTTTGTTTTTCCAGCCGCTTCATTTCCTTTTGACGCTTTTGGAATGTAGTTGTCGACATAGGGCCCTCCAAACGATGAGATAGGGCGCAAACTCGCACCCTGGGGCGGCAGTAGCCGCCGATAAATGCAACTACCGAACTGAAATGTCGCGTTCTTCTCGCGAGGCTCGGTCAGACGCGACAAAATCTAATCATAACGTGTAACGGCAAACGGCGCATCCCCGAACGCAGCGACGGTGGCCAATGAACACCGCCCAGAAACACGGCAAAGAAACACGGCTCGCTGCCAGCACCAGCTCTCTGTCCGTAACTTCGCAACCCGACTATCGTGCTTGAGACCAAGGCGAACTCTGGGCGAGCTTGACTCCAGTGCGAGCCCAGTGCGAGCTGAAACCCAGGCACTGAACCGAGGACCAAACACAAACTTCTTCCGCCCGCTGCTGCGACCCGAACCAGCACTACAGCCGAACCAGCACTACACCCCAACTTCAGCACCGCGCCGCGATCCAGCACCGAAATCCAGGCACCGCGATCCCGCCCAGCACTATACCCCGCCACCCCGAGCCAGCACGATCCACTGAGCGGTCGCCGAAGTTACGGTGCTTACTCGAGCGCGCGCTGGGCAGCCAGCCAGCTGCGAGCGGAACCTACCAGCGAGGTTCGCGCGGCTGGCGCGCAGATTCGCGGTAGTCTTCGTTCGAGAAACGGTTGCGATTCCCGCCGCCACCGCCGCCGCTGTTCCCGCCGCCGCGATTCCCACCGCCGCCGCTGCCACTGCGCGGTCCGGGACGATCGCCTTTGGGAGTGGCTTCGTTGACCTTGAGATTCCGGCCGCCAAACTCTTTACCGTCGAGCGCCGCAATGGCCTTGGCCGCCTCTTCGTCATTCGCCATTTCCACGAAGCCGAATCCGCGAGCCCGGCCGGTCTCGCGATCCTTGGCCACATGCACGCGGGTGATCTCACCGAATGGTGCGAACAGCGCGCGCAGGTCGGCTTCGGCAGTCTGAAAACTCATGTTACCCACAAACAGATTCTTCATATTTCCTTCTCCCCTTCGATCCGGCGGCCGGCATTGGCTGGTCGCTACATGGTCCAAGTTCGCTGTTTCTCGCAATCGCAGTTCGCGTAGCTAAACGAGTCAGTAAAGCAACGTTGCGCTTAACATTACAGGATGGTGAGATAAGCCCGCAGGTGCCTGACCTGACAGAAGAGCGACGCGCATACGGCTCCCGAAAACAGTACATAAAAACGGGCCGCAAGTGAGGACTCGCAGCCCCTGCAAACGAGCAAATGCCCCTCAAAACGAGCACATGTTTGGTAAGCGCAACAAATGCATCCCAATCTTAGCATAGCTGGGGACGAATGGCCTGCGAATTTTGCAGCCGTAAGCGAGCGAATCGATGCCCGCTCTGCGCACGGCATTCTCGCTGTCACTTTCACCAATATCTAGGTGCGTCCGAAGCTACCCGGGCGGAGTTGAGCTCCCGATGCCCCCGACCGAGAATGACGCAGGACCATGGGGAGTCAAGTGGGAGTCAGGCGCGTCTCGTGAGAATTGGTCTTAACCACTGACATATAATGCAGCGCATTATATCTTCGTAATGGTGCTTAGGTCGTTCAAGGAACAAGATGCAAGACGCGATCCGACAATTATTGGAAGACCTCGAAGCGTACGGACGCGCGAACGATGCGCGGGAGACCGACCGCGCGCGCAAGATGCTGAACCTCGAGCCGGGCACTGCGCAACTGCTGAGCATCCTGCTGCGAAGCAGCGGCGCGACGCGCGTGCTCGAAGTGGGCACCTCGAATGGCTACAGCACGATCTGGCTGGCGTGGTCGCTTGCGAGAAGCGGACCCGCCGAGGTGCGCATGATCAGCATCGAGCGCAATCCCGACAAGCAGATTTTGGCGCGGGAGAACCTGCACCGTGCGGGACTGGCCGAGCGCGTGGATTTTCGGTTGGGAGATGCGACGGCGGTCATAGGCGAACTGCCCGGTCCCTTCGACTTCGTGTTTTTCGACGGCGACCGATCGAGCGCACCCGAACAGCTGCGGTTGCTGCTGCCCAAGCTCGCACGCAAGGCCCTCGTCCTGCACGACAACGCGCTGTCACATGCTGCGGAGATTGCCGCTTACCTCGCGCTGATCGCCAGCCTGCCGGAATTTCAGCACACCGTGGTGCCGGTGGGCAAAGGCCTGAGCGTCGCCTACCGCGGGTAGACACGCGCCAACTGTCGTGCTTTCCCGGCGCCGAACAAATTCTTCAGGGCGTCCCACACATCCGCGCAGTAGGCGCGCCAGCGGGTGGAAGCCGTAAAGCTGTGCCGCCCAACTGCGGCAAAACCGTTTTTTCTGGACTTCAGTATCCGCGAGGTGGCGGGACCAAACGCCCGTTCATTTCGCGAGTCGTACCGTGCATCGTTATTCTTTTGAACTCTCATGCATACAGCATACGTTTGCGATGGATTTGGCCGTAACTGGCCGTTGGAGCAGTGGGCGAACAGGCTGTTTCGGAGACGTACCACTTCGGTGCCGCCCGGTCTCTGTGCGGCGCTGTGCGGCGCTGTGCGGCGCGCTGCGGCTCCGCGCATTTCTAACGTGCCGCGCGCGGGGCCTACGCGTTTGTCTGCTGCCCGCTCGACAATACGAGCTTGCCGACCGTTTGCCGGCTCTCGAGCAACTCGTGCGCCTCCGCTGCCTGCTCCAGCCGTAGCACCCGATCGATACGCAGCTTGAGCCACCCCTCGCGAATCCCGCGCAGCACATCATGCGCGCGCCGCATCATCTCCTCGGGCGTCATCACGAAATTCGCCAGGCTGCCACCCGACACGGTGAGCGCGCGCGGCATCAGCATGTTGGGACTAATCGCGTCGGCAGGTCCGCTGGAGGCCCCGTAAATCACGATGTGTCCACGCGCCTTCGCCGCCTGCAAATCTCCCGCGAAGGTTGTCTTGCCCACAGCGTCGAAGATCAAATCGACGCCGCGGCCGTGGGTCACGCTGCTTGGTTTCCGCCACGAAATCCCGCTCATTGTAAAGAATCACGTGCTCGGCGCCCGCGTCCCTCGCAATGCGCGCCTTCTCCGCGGTCGACACCGTCCCAATCACCGTAGCTCCCAGGTGCCGCGCCCATTGCACCAGCAGCAGCCCCACGCCACCGGCCGCAGCATGCACCAGCACGGTGGCATCCTTTTTTCGGCAGCCGGAATTCGTGAATCAAATAATGTGCCGTTATCCCGTGCACCGGGAACGCCGCACCTTCCTCGAACGAAAATTCATCGGGCAGCGGGATCAGCCGGTCCGCGTTCACCGCGCTCGCTTCCGCATACGCTCCGGGCTGCATGAGATAGGCCACGCGGTCGCCAGGCTTGACCTTCGTCACCCCCTCGGCCACCGATTCCACCACCCCCGCGCCCTCGACTCCCGGCGTGAACGGCAGCTGTACCGGATATCGTCCCATGCGCTGCTGCACGTCCATGAAGTTCACGCCGGCCGCGACCACGCGTACAATCACCTGTCCCGGACTGGGCTCCTCCACCGGCGCCACATCCTGTAGCTCAAGTACTTCCGGACCGCCCGTCTTCTCGACGCGAATCGCTTTCATGTCCCTCCCCTTCGCCCTCGGCCTGACTCGTTCTCAGCAATGCCCGCCAAACGTGGCGCGCGCAGCACACGCCGCCGATGCTGTGCAGCGCATCGCGTCGCAGCGCATCACGCACTCTTACATCCGCGTATTCTCGAAGCTTTCCCGTCTGTGCGGCACCTTTTCGATGATCGCCGCGTATCGTTTGTTACAATCACCGCTCGCAGCGAACCTGGCACCCATCGCGTTTTGGCTGGCTGCGACTTCCATTCGCCGCGCTTTCGACGCATCGCGATTTTGTAAGCTGTGATTCTACGTGATTCTGTTTGCGCGAGGGAGAAGAACCAACCGCGATCGCCCCGGAGGGGTCGGCACACAAGAAAGACAGCTGCGCACAGAGACGACGTCGCGCAAAAAAACAACATGTCCAGCCTTGCGGGAAAATTCGCTTTGGTCACCGGCGGGAACAGTGGCATCGGCCTCGCGACGGCCAAGCTTTTTTCAGCCGCGGGTGCGCATGTAGCGATTGCCGGCCGTAATCCGGTTACGCTCGCCACCGCAGCCGGGGCGCTGGGACCATCCGCGATCGCCATTCCGGGCGACATCACCGACGCGCGCGATCGCGAACAGGTTTTCGCGACCATCCGGGAACGTTTCGGCGCTCTCGACATTCTCTTTGCCAATGCGGGGATGTCCGGCCCGACGCCCTTGGGATCGACCAGTGAAGAAACGTTCGAGAAGCTTGTGCAATTGAATTTTACCAGTGTCTTCTTCACGGTGCAGGGTGCACTACCGCTGCTGCGCGATGGCGCATCCATCGTGCTCACCGGTTCGATTACCAGCGTTATTGGAATCGGAGGCAATGCCGCATATGCGGGCAGCAAAGCGGCCGTGCGCGCGATGGCCCGCGTTTTTGCGGCCGAGCTGAGCCCGCGCAACATCCGCGTAAACGTGGTTACTCCCGGCTATACGCGCACGCCGCTATGGGATCGTACCCGTACCGCGGAGCAGATCGCGGCCACTTCCAGCCGCGTTTCTCAAGTTGTTCCGCTGGGCCGCTGGTCGGACGCCGAAGAAGTTGCGCGAGTCGCGTTCTTTCTGGCCTCCGACGACGCTTCCTACCTGCAGGGTTCCGAAATTGTGGTGGATGGCGGCGTCAGCAATCTTCCCGGCGGCACTCCTGCGTACCGCGGCTGAGCCCGGTGCTGAGCCCGATGCAAAGCCTCGTTGTTAAGCCCGACGCTGAGTCTCGTTGCGCGCTCGAAAAGCCTAGCAAAGCGTGAAGCTGGCAGGTGCTTAGAAACGTTCGTGGGTGCAGTTTAAAAACGAGGTAAAAACCTTCCAGAAATCGGGCCATCAAATTGTTTTTGGCCGGGAACTCGCAACAGTCGCTGGCGGCCACGGCCGGGCGGCATCGCGCATCGTTACCACGCAAGGTTAGCGCGTTACAACATTGCGTCACGACAAGGCGCAACCACATTGCGCCACTTATGGCGCAGCCGTTTCAACTCGGCGCATCGGCGCCATCGCCCGCGCGCTCCCAGGCAATTTATGCTGCGCCCTCGGTGCGGCGTCCCACAATCACCACGTCTCGTTCCAGCCCATCCAGTTCGGCAACGCGCGGCAGAAAACCCCACTTCGCAAAGCCATGTTTTTCCACCAACCGCAAGCTCGGCTCGTTGTGGGCGAAGATAAACCCCAGCAGTGTGCGCACTCCGATGGTGGGTGCGTGTGCAATGGCGCGGCGGAGCATCTCGCTGCCTAGCCCGCGTCGCTGATGCTGCGGCGCCAGGTAGAGGCCCAGTTCACAGGTGCCGTCATAAGCGGGCCGCCCGTAAAAAGAACTGTAACTGAGCCAGCCAATCACCTGGCCAGCCTCGCTGACGGACCACAGCGGTCTCCGCGCCGAGGAATGCTGTTCAAACCAGGGGATCCTGCTTTCCACCGAAACAGGGTGGGTGTCGGCGGTAACCATGCGCGTCGCCACAGTCGCGTTGTAGATAGCCACAATCGCAGGCAGGTCGGCTAAACGCGCGTCTTTGATCTCCATGGCTGGCCCACCGTTTTTGTAATCGTTCCGTTCGTAGCGGATGATTTTGCCGCCGCGATTTTATCGCGGACGATCTTATCGCCGGGAATTTATAGCGGGATTTTTTTGGACGGGAAGGCCAGGCGATTTCTGGCGCCGGCAGGCTAGCGGTGCTTTGTTGGACGCTACAGAAGTGGAAGCACCACAGGCCAGAACTCGGGCGCGGGGCTCGCGAATTCCACAGCCACCTGCGCCAGGCCGCCATATGCCGACCCCAAGCGCGCGACGCGCCCCTCCCTTTCGTCGCGCGTTCGCAGGTTGATCAGCACCAGCTTCTGGCCCACGGCTACCTTGGCTGCGAGCAACACGAGCGCCCCGGTGGCACTGATCGAAATTGTGAAGGTCTCTTCCCGGAACGGTTTGTTTTCGAGCGACTCGCCACGAATGAACAGCGGAACGTCCAGCAGCACTCGCGGACTGCGCCGCCGGTCGGTTTCCTGCGGCTTGACCGTGGCTATCGCTGGGGCAGGCTCGCTCACACCAGCGGCCCGAGCGTCCGAAAATACTCGCTGGCGCGCGCCAACAGCGCTTCGAGCTGGGCATCCTGCGCACCGCTGCGGGGGAACGCAAATGCGAGTTGCGTCGTGGAACCGGCAAACGGAACAGGGCCCGCTATCGCCGGAACCGGTACTTGTTCGGGCGCTGGCGGTGGTGTGGACGGCGTCGAGGGAGGCACCTGCTGGGTGGTCACTAGCGTTCTCCTCAAGATATAACTTAAATGTTAGAGAAGTAGGTGCACTATACGGTCAGATTCCCTAATTGTCAATAAACCTTCTCGACAACATGCCGCCCGGCGGGCGCACGCTTTGTTCCCCGGCATTCCTATTCAGCGTGCGCCGTCCCGATCGCGCGCCGGAAGAACGCAAAGCAAGGCCCGCGTCAGTCCTCTCACGCAGCCGAAGGCGCTGGTAATTTTATTTTTTGCCGGCGCCTTCGGCGAAGACTTCTTTGGCGGCCTGGACGCCATTGAGCGCGGCGGGGAATCCGGCGTAAACCGTCATCTGAATCATGATCTCGATGATTTCCTGCTGCGAGCAGCCCACATTAAGCGCGCCGCGAATGTGCGCGCGCAGTTGCGGTCCGGCGGTGCCCAAAGCCGTGAGCGCAGCGACCGTGGCAATTTCGCGCGACTTCAGATCCAGGC
The DNA here is from genome assembly GCA_963828935.1 of uncultured Acidobacteriota bacterium. Taxonomy (GTDB): domain Bacteria; phylum Acidobacteriota; class Terriglobia; order Acidiferrales; family UBA7541; genus Palsa-189. The sequence goes on from CAWHGP010000005.1 coordinate 39,825, forward strand.
CGGGACGCGAGATTACATCGCCAAAGACGTATTCAGCGAGGTACTGGCCGAGGCCGGGTGCGGTGCTCTCCAGCGATTCCACGGTTTGCGCGCCGGCATCTCCGAACATTTCACTCATCTTGGCAAAGCCGCGCCGGTAGCGCTCGCTGTGCTCGGTGTTCTTCGGTTCGCCGGTGGTTTTGTCGCTCATGCGATGGCCCTCTGTTATTCGCGCTGCCGAGATGGTGAACTCCGCGCGCTAATTATTTCAGCTGTGTGCCGCGCAAGAAACGCAGACGCGAAGAGTGTACGCGTGCATGCGCGCTGTTGTCACGGCGCGTGGCGGCGAACGCGGGCGACTTTCATGAGAATACGCAAGGGAATGCGCGCGGGAATACGTATGTGAATACGCGCGGAACCTGCGCACGCGGCTGCGCCGGAGGTAGGCATTGGACTGCGCGCAGGACTACGGCATCGTGATCGTGGGGTGCTTGTGGGAAAGAACAAAATCTAAAAATCCCCGCCCTTCAAAATGCGCGGAAGGAGCGCCTGAAGTCACATGGCACGCGAGAGTGCGGCGATGCGTGCATAAGGAAGCTAAAACTTGAGCTGCAAGTGAAATTGAGACGTGCACCGCATGAAACGCAACGGAAGCTGAACGGAAGCTGACGGCTGCCGAAACGCGCCACGGTTTGACTCGGGTGATATACTGGGTTGGTAGAAAGCTATGTTTTGAGCCCGGAAGAAAATCTGCCGGGCTTTTTCTTTTAAGGCGAGAGCAGATGCACGGTGAGTAGTGCGATTCGGAGTCAGGATTTTTGACGCGCGATGCGCTCTGCGGCGGATTACCAGTTGGCACTAACCGAGCGAAGTTTGACGCGCGTGGTATACTGATCTGGTAGAAAGTTGCGTTCCGCCGTTTCCTTTACTCATTCGTCCAGCTGTTTAGTCTTTCCAGCCATTTGGTCTTTCCAGTCCGTCAGGTGTTTGCAGGCAGGTGTTCGCGGGCAGGTATTCCCAGGCAGGTGTTCAGGGGTGGGATTCGATGCTCGGGAGATGGTTCCCGGGCTTCCTTAGTTTCTGGGCGCTTTTTTGGATGCTGCACGGACGGCCCTTGCGATTGTTTACGTCGATGTCTTCTGCCGTTTTTTTCTGGCGCTGTTGAAGCGTTGTTCTTAGCGCTGTTCAAGTGTTGCTTAAGCGTTGCTCAAGCGCTTTTGCGCGCGAAACGTTCAGGCACGCGTGTGCGTGCAAGGAGCTACCGACATGCCTAGCTATTCCAATACCCAGCCGCCGTTCGCGCTTTCTCCGGGAGATGTGGGGTATTCGTTCAACAACGAAGCGGTGCCGGCTTCGGTCACGGCGGGCGCGCAATATGCGTTGCCACACCCGGCAGGGATTCCGGACCAGTCGCGCGCGGTGCGCTGGCAAACACTTTTCGCCACGCCTCCCACGGCGATCAACGTGAGCTTGCAGGGCGCCATGGCCGACGTCGATACCGAGTACAAGGACATCGATGCCAGCACCACGGCCGCTGGCGAGGCGCGCACCGTGACGGGGGTGCAAGCCAATTTCGTGCGCATTAAGGTGAATAGCTCAACGGTGGGATCGGGCGCCGGATTCACGGCGAAGCTGCTGGTCTGAGCAAGGCGCGGCGCATATGTTGTTTTTGTTTTTCGCGGCGCATCGCGCGCCGCGAGAGCAGCAGATCGATCGACGAATCGATGTATCGAGCGATCGCCAGATCGCTCGATGGCTAGAACGGCAGGTGGGAACGATTCCCGGTCACAGGCGGCGACGCGTTGTCGCGGCCAAATCGCAAGACACGCACAGTCAAGACAGGCGGAGTCAAGATGCGAGCCTGCGGAAACCATTGTGATGGCCAAGAAAACATCTTCGACGAAAAAGGCGGCGAAAACGGCGGGGTCGGCGACGCATCCCGGGCGGAAGCCTCAGGCGGCCATTGAGGCGGCTGTAGTGGCGGATGCTCTCGCGGCGGTTCTCGGATGTGATCCAACAAGTACGAAAACGATGTGTGCGGACGCGCCGGCCGCCGCAGGGGCGCAGCCGCCCAGCGCGGGTGCGCAACGCAAGCCTGCGCGAACCGATCGCGTCGAGCGTGGCAGCGGCCGGGGCGCCGAGCGCGGCGACAGCGGCAAAAATCGTCCGCGGACCCACCGGCGCCTGGCACGCGCGATCTTCAAAGAACGCAACATGGTCACCGTCGGCAAGGAATTACTGCAATCGAAAAGCGCCACGGTGAAGGCGCGGGTGTGGGAGACGCTGGTGAGCTATGCGCTGGGCGAATTCGCTCCGGCGGCTGGCGCGGCTCCCGTGCGGCAGATCATCTGGGACATGCCAGGACCGCCGCGGGTGCCGCGTTAACGATGGCGGTTTGCGAGAGCGGATTTCGTGCCGCGGTGTGGCCCTGACCGGCTGGTAACCGCGCGTCCGCAGCATATTCGTATTCGCACATCGTTGCTACGATGCGCTGTCACACTGCACCGTTGCACTACGTTGCCGCACTACTTTTCTTGGAGTGGACTACCACAAAGCGCTATCGCACTTGATTCCCGCAGTTCGTCGCCGGTTGCCGCAGTTCGCTAACACGTACGTTGTCGCAGTTGGTTGTCGCGGTTTGCTTGTAACAGTTGGTCACCGCATTTCATGGCCGCACCAGGTTGTCACAGCACACAAGGGAGGCATTCATGGCTTTGACCGCACCGACGTTTAAAATCGCGCAAATCGTGGAGTTGGGGGGAGTGGCGGCGTTTGTCATCGGCATCATCTTGAGCGTGCATCATTACGCGATCGGCGCATTTTTCGTGGCGGGAATTGCGGCCTTCGCCGTGGGCTACAAACTGCGGCAGTACTAAAGCGCGAACCTGGGTGCTCGACTGCATAGGCCTGCCGCGCAGGTGAGCCGCGCCTATGGAAGCCGCAGCGTGGCCCATAGCCGGCTCGGGCGGCGTAATGGGCCGGGGGCGGCGTGATCGATGGCCACAGCGGCTGTCCGCGCGCCGCGTAAGCGGCCTGCAGGCAGATGGCGCGACGCCACTGCACAACCGGAGCTGCGGCCGACAACCGCGCATTACCACGATGGCACACAAGCATCACAACACGCCGCAAGTAAATGCGGTTGCAGAATCGCCGAGCGCCATGCGGATCTCGGATTTCTACACGCCATTTCCGCGGCAGAAGGAATTTCACGAATCACCGGCGAAGTACCGGCTGTTCGGCGGCGCGGCGGGGCCGGGAAAAACCAAGGCGCTGCTGTGGGAGGCGATTCGCCAGGCGCAACGACCATCCCGCGCGTGGATACGCTGCTGTTGCGGCGCACGTTTCCGGAGCTGGAGACTTCGCTGCTCAGTTATTTCCGGCGCGACGTGCCGCGCGAGTCTATACAAGAGCTACAACGACAGCAAGCACGTGGTCACCTGGCTCAACGGCTCGACCACGCGCTTCGGCTACTCGGCGAGCGAGATCGACATTTACCAGTATCAGGGCGCGGAATTTCTTTTCATCGGCATCGACGAGCTGACGCTGTTCACGCTGGGGCAGTGGCAATTTCTGACCAGCCGCAATCGCTGCCCGCATGCGGATGCGCAGCCGAACATGGCCGGCGCCACCAATCCCGGCAACATCGGGCACGCCTGGGTGAAGGCGCTGTGGGTGGACCGGCGGCCCGCTCCGGGCATGGACCGGCCGGGCAATACGATCCGGCCGATTACGCGTTCATTCGCGCGACGCTGGCGGACAACCCGCTCTACAGGGACGACGCCGGATTATCGCAAGACGCTCGACGCGCTGCCGCGGCATCTGCGGCAGGCGTTTCTGATACGGCGACTGGAACGTTTTCGCCGGGCAATATTTCGATCTATTCGACGTGCGGCGGCATACCGCGCGCGCCGAGCAGCTGGGCATCGAGCCGTGGTGGCCGCGGTGGATCTCGGTGGACTGGGGATTCGAGCATCCCAGCGCGGTGTACTGGCACGCGGCGCGCCCCGACGGCGCGGTGGTGACGTATCGCGAGTTCGTCGCGAATCATCTGTCGCCGCGCATGCTGGCGCAGGCCATCGCCGGAGCGTGTCGACTCGATCGGCGGACGGGGACGCGCTTCGAGCGCGATCGGCGGAAGTTTATCTTTCGCCCGATGCGTTCGCGCGGCGCACCTCGGAATCGACCATCGCCGAGCAGCTGGGCGACGTGCTGGCGCAAAACGGGCTTGCCGCGGCCGGCTGCCCGCCGACGACGATCGCGTGGGCGGCTGGATGCTGCTGTACCAGATGCTGGAGCAGGAGCAGTGGGTGATCGCGGAAAATTGCGCGCGGCTGATCGAGTGCCTGCCGACGCTGACGCGCGATCCGGCGAACGTCGAGGACGTGCTGAAAGTCGAGCGGCGACGATCCGGCGGATAGCGCGCGGTATGGGCTGAAGTCGCGGCTCGCGCCAGGGCGCGCGCCGGCGGAACGGCGCGTGGCCGAGCGCATCACCGCCGTGGATGCGACTTCGCGCGCGATCTGGATGCAGAAATTCATGGCCGAGGAGCGGCGCGCGTCGCGGCGCGGTGCCGCGTGCCGCACCGCTGGTGGCGTACCGGGAGCCGGTATGCGCGATGACTGAGCTGAAGTATAGCGCGACATGGCGGAGTGGTGCGAGCAGGTGCGCGGCAGGCGCTGCGCGGGCCGCTATGTGCGCGTGCTCGAAGAGGAAGTTGCGCTGGGGCGCGCGGAAATCGATGCGGCTGCGCGAGGAAAATCGCGCGCTGCTGAATTCGGTGCTGGGCACGGCGGGCGTGCCGCCGATCGAGACGCCGCCGCTGCATCCGGCCGAGCGTGCCGGCGGTGCGGCGGCGATCGTGGCCGCAGATCGCGACGCACGCGAGAGATTGAGGCGGCGCGCGAAGCGCGGGCCGCGACGCGCGAGGGAGCGACTCCGGCGGGATTGCGGCACGGCTAGGGGCGGCGCTCGCGCAGAACTGCGTTCCATGCATCGACTGTGGTAGTGCACGGTGCGTTAGCGCCGCGTGCCATTACTGCGCCCGGCTGAAGCGGGCGAGTTGTGAACCATCAGCGCGAAATCGTAAGGATCATGCGCTGACACACATGGCCAATTCAATGCCCGAAAACGCCAGACGATGTCTGAAGACACGACGGCCGGCAACGCGCGCACTGCGCCCGCCAGCGCCACTGGCAGGATGCTGAAGCGATGCGCCGAACGCGGCGCGCACGGTGGAGGCCGACGGGAACGCGCAGCGAGCCGCAGCGCGCGCACTCGGCGAGCGGCGTGCCTTTGCCGCAGGATCTGGGGCCGAACAACGAGCGGCTCGAGGATGTGGCGCCGCGACTGGTGAACGCGCTGCGCGAGCTGGTGGTGCAGTATCGCGAGGAAGGGCTGGTCGCGCGGCGGCACGAAATCCGGCGCATCCGGCAGGCGCGCCTGTTCTGGCAGGGCTTGCAGTACGCGTGGTGGAATCCGCAGGACATGAACTGGCACCTGCCGTGCGGAATCGAAAATCTACGATGACATCGGCGCTGGAGGACATGCCGCGCTACCAGTTCGTGACGAATTTGTACCAGGCGTTCGGGCTTTCGTTCATTTCGGTGATCAGCCAGGACGTGCCGGCGACGCGCTTCTATCCGCAGTCGACGCTGATCGAGGCGGACATCACCACGGCGAAGGCGGCGTCGGAAGTCGCGACGCTGATCGAGCAGAACAATCACGTCGAGCAATTGCTGACCGGCGCTGGGATTTTATCTGTGGACCGACGGGAAGATCGGCGGCTACGTGCGGTACGTGGCCGACGGGCAGCGGTTTGGTTGGCGCGACGAACTGGTGCTCGAGGAGCGCTGGGTGCGGCTGGGGCGCGACGCGTATGTGTGCCCGCAATGCGGGGAGGAGACGGAAGTGCGACGCGCGCGTCAGTGGCACGCGCGACGACGGCAGTCGGGCGATCGGCTGACGCGAGCGCTGCGAGCGGCGGCGCAGTCGAGCGATGACGCGGACTTCGGGCCGCGCAGGTGCCGGACGCGACCGATGAGCGACGCGTAGCCGCGAGCGACGGACATGCGCCACGCGCCGCAACTACGGCGAACGGCGTCCAGACGCGGCAGAGTTTTCTCGCCGGCGCGATTTGCCCGGAGTGCGGCGCGGCGCTCGGCGAGCCGATTTCAGCCCGGCGCCGCTGGTGCCGGTGCCGCTGAGCATCGGCACGCGGCGCGTGCCCAACGGGCAGGAAGTGATCTCGATTGTCGGCGGGCTGGAGCTGAACACGCCGGTGTGGGCCAACGAGCAGCACGAGTTTCCGTACCTGCAGTGGCAGATCGAGGTGCACCGCGCCAAGCTGAAGGCGGCGTTACCCGCACGTCGGCGGACAAGATTCAAATGGGCGGGCCGGCGTCGGCCGACGATGTTTACGCGCGCGCGACGCGCGTGGCCGTGGCGCAGGGCATGCCCACCACGCATCCGGGCGACGCGCTGTTTAATCTGGTGACGTTTTCGCGCACGTGGATCCGGCCGTGGGCGTTTTACGCGATCGAGGACGCGGCGGTGCGCGACGCGCTGCTCGCAGCTGTTTCCCGACGGCTGCTACGTGGCCTTTGCGGGCGATACGTATTGCGAATCGCGCAACGAATCGATGGACGATTGCTGGCGCGTGATGCACGCGCTGCCCGGCGACGGGCAGAATCGGCCGAGCGTGGGCGAATCGCTGATCGAAGTGCAGGAGCGCTACAACACGCTCTCGAATATTCAGGCGGAGACGTACGAGTACGGCATCCCGCCGATTTATGCCGATCCGCAGGTGCTCGATTTCGACGCGCTGCAAAGCCAGACCGCCGAGCCCGCCGCGCATTATCCGGCGCGCGCGCGGCCGGGCATGTCGCTGGCCGACGGATTTTTCCAGCCGGCGCCGGCGCAAGTGCCGCCCGACATGCTGCGGCACCAGCAGGATTTGATCGGGCCGATCGCGCAATTTCTGACGGGACTTTTTCCCGCGGTGTTTGGCGGCGAAATGGAAAACGTCAAGACCGCCAGCGGCTACGCCATGGCGCGCGACCAGGCGCTCGGGCGGCTGGGGCTGGTGTGGCGGCGGCTGAAGCAGTTTTACGGCGACGTGATGCTGCTGTCGGTGGATTGCTTCCGCAAGAATCGGCCGAACGACGTGGAGATTCCGTTTCTCGGCGCGGGCGGGCAGTTCGAGGCGAAGTTCATTCGCCTGGCGGATCTGAAGGGAAACATCCAGGCGCATCCGGAATCGGACGAGACGTTTCCGCGGCTGAAATCGCAGCAGCGCGCGGTGCTGCAGCAGCTGATGGCCAATCCCGATCCCACGATTCAGGCGGCGCTGCGCGAGCCGGCGAACCTCGGCTTCATCAAGTCGCTGATCGGGCTGAGCGAGCTGGTGGTGCCGGGCGAAGATGCGCGCAACAAGCAACTGCGCGAGATTCAGCAACTGCTGGCGTCGGGGCCGATGGTGGTTCCGGTCAGGCGAGGCGGCGCCGTGGGACGGGCAGCGAACCTCGGGTCGCCCGGCGGACAATTGCGGATGCGGCGGCGTTCCAGCGCCGAGCGCCGAGAAGACCCGAGCGACACGGAACACGTCTAAGGCGAATCAGCAACGAGCGTTCAATGATGACGGCCGGGAGCCAGCGACTCCGGCGACGGATGCGGTCGACGAGTGGAGGCGAGGTGCACTTGATCTCGACAGTGCCGGTGGACGAATTGCTCGACGATCACGCGACGGAGTTCGAGGAGTGCCGGCGGTGGGCGAGCTCCGATGCGGGGCAGATCGCGCGGGCGCAAAATCCCGCGGGATTTGCGAATGTGCGCGCGCATGCCGGCCGAACATGCCATGGCCGTGGCGCGCAGACAGGCGATGGCCGCGATGGTGTCCGCGCCGGCAGCGGAGCACGACCGCGGCTCCGTCCGGCCAGACGCCTGTTAAACCGACCCCTGTTCAGACCGAAGTCGGATAGCGCAGGCGGCGCAGATCTACGGGCTTAGCCGACACAAGACAGATTTCGGAAGGGTCGAATTTGGAAATAAAAAAGGGCTTCGCACATCGCGAAGCTCTTTGTCATGTGCGACCGCTGAGAGGAGGGAGCATCATGCAGCAGGGAACTGGCGGCACGAGCGACGCTGACCGACGAGCAGATCCTGGATATGGAACCGGGCGCGAGTGACGGGAAAGCATCGTCTGGCGATGCGACGAGGCTGTCGACGAGCGCTGTCGGATCGGGGCGGGGATCGAGACGCGATGACGACGCGCGCATCCTGGATGGGGAAGCCACGACTGCGGAAGCGGCTGGGGAAGCGGGCGGCGCCATCGACAACCGCCGGCACCCGGCGGGCCGGCAAGCGAACGAGGAGCGCGAAAATTCTGACGCAAGGGCCGACGAGAAAGCGCGGCCAGCGGAAGAAAATGGCGAGAACGCTGGTGTCAGCGACGATGGCAGCAAGGCCGCCGCTGAGCGCGCGATGCAGACGAGCCGGCGTGGCTGGCGACGCTCGAGGCGCAGCCCGCGGCTGCGGCTGAGGCGCGCCGCTGGCACGCGGCCGCAAACGATGTAGCGGCACTCGATGCGGCGTATTTCAGCGCCGATCCCGGCGCGCGTTCGGGTCTGGCGGGACGGCTTTACGAGAGCGATCCCGCGGCGTTTCGCGAGATGCTGGCGGCAAGCGCACGGACGCTGGCGGCGCGCGATCCGCAAGCGCTGGCGGAGCTGGCGCGCGAACTCGGGGTGCCGGTTGCGCCGCAAGCGCAGGCCAGCAGCAAGAGCGTGTCGCAAGCTGCGCGGGCTGCGACGCCAGGCGATGGTGCGCGCCGGCCACAGCGCGACGCCGAGTCGCACGGCCACTCCAATGTCAATGCCGCTGCGAATGCCCCTGTCAATGCCGCTGTGCATGCGCATACGGGCGCCCACGACGCGGCTGCCCACGACACAGCTACCAATGACGGCAAAACATTTCCAGCGGAGGCCTACCGGGCGTTCGAGGCCACCACCAATGACGATGTGGCGCGCAAGATGCACGAGGCCATCGACCGGTCGCTGACATCGGCCTTGCCCGAAGGCATGGCCGCAGGAGCGCGCCGGCGCATTGGGGAAGATATTTTTCGCGAGGTACACGCTGCACTGTCGGGAGATCGCGAACTGGCGCGCCAAGTGGGCGAAACACTGCGCGATTGGCGCTTTGACGCGAGCGCACGGCAGCAGGTGGTGTCGCTGGTGTCTGGCTCGCGCGCGGGCCGTGCTTCCGGAAGTGGCGCGGCGCGTGGTGGCCGAGTGGACATCCTCGGTGCTGGCGTCGGATCGCGCGAAAACGGCGCGCATCGATGCCGCCGCGTCGCGCCGCGATATTACCGGCGGGCGACTACCCGAGCCGGTGGCAGGGCAGCGCTCGGCGCTCCCGCGATGTGGATTACCGCCGGCTGAGCGACAAGCAGATCCTCGGAGATGTAGGGCATTGGCCCGCGCGACTTTGTTTACAAAACGCTCCGCGCATCGATGCCGCCGCGTCACGCCGCGATATCACCGGCGGGCGACTACCCGAGCCGGTGGCAGGCAGCGCTCGCGCTCCCGCGATGTGGATTACCGCCGGATGAGCGACCAGCAGATCCTCGATGATTTAGCCACAGTACGTTGCCACGAAACTTCGCCACGGAACGTCGCCGAGGACCTCGCGATGCTGCAAGCCGAAAAGTACCAGCTCGTCCGCACGTTTTTTCCTGCGGTTGCCTATTGTTGCGCCATTTACTGGGCTCATCCGTGCCGATGGGTACGACAGATGAAACGCCTGGGGATGACCGCACAACCAGGCGCGTCCTTTTCGCGGGAAGTCATTTTCCAGGGCGTCAAAGGCCACTTCGGCGGCTTTTTTTACGAGCGCGCCGGTAGGAGCAAGCGCGGGCAGGCCGGCCAGAAAACTGGTCCACAAACAGTTCGACAGGCACGGCAGCAAACACGCCAACAAACAGGTCAGCAGGCGGGTCAATAGATGTGTCAATGGCAAGTCCGCAAACAAGTTTTCACGGCCGCGCGAGCGGCTAACGCTTTGCAACGCCGCATGGGCGGCTAAAGGGGAGGGCGAAAACCATGGCTCAAATGCAGAATGCGCAGACCATCGCGCTGCAACTGGAAAAGGTTCGGGACAAGGTGCCGCTGCTGTACGAGCGGGACGACGTGCTGCTGACCATGATCCAGCAGCGCGGGGACGTGGAAAAAGTCAGCTCGCGCAACATGCGGCTGCCGCTGCAGCTGGTTCCGGGCGGCAAGGCCGGTTCCTACAACGCCGATGGCGGCGACCTGGGGCGCGGCTCGGGCACCACGTACGACGTCGCGCAAGTGTCGCCGATTTTCTTCCGGTTCGCGGTGGAAATCTCGAAGCTGGTGGAGTACGCCAGCAACGCGCGGGAAAAGGCCATCGAGAACGCAGTGAAGCGCGAAGTGGCCAACGGCATGAAGCAGTTCCGCTCGTTCCTGGACAAGCTGATCCAGACCGGCGGGCAACGGCGTGCTGGGCACGATCAGCGTCGGTGAGCGGCAACGACGCTCACCATGACGGTTCCGAGCGGCGCGGCGCTGGTGTACGTGGGACAGACGATTCAGGTGTACGACACCACGCTGACCACCAACCGCGGCTCGTGCAACGTGGTGGCGGCCGATCCGATCACCGCGCAGACCATCACCGTGGATTCGCTGCCGGCCGGCACGGTCGCCACCGACGTGATCGTGCACGACGGGCTTTCGCGGCGCGCAGCCGGTTTCGCTCTACGGCGTCAAGTACCACCAGAACAACGCGACCACCGGCACCTGGCTCAACCTCAATCGCGCCACCTATCCGCAGCAACTCGCCACGCCGCGCGTCAACGCCGGCGAACTCGGCGCTGGTGCCCGGCTACGTGCGCCTGGCGATCAACAAGGTCCGCAAGGCGCTGGGCATCGGGCAACTCGGCAAGCTGATCGCCTACACCTCGGTGGAGCAGGAACATGCCTGGGAAAATCTGGGCATCACGATCAGCCAGGTGATCAAGGAGAGCGGCCGCGCGGCAGCGCGAACGATCTGGACTTGCTTTTTCAGCGGGCGCAAGACCATGTCCGGCGTGCCCATCAAGTCGTCGATCAACGCCGACCAGACGCGCGTGGATTTCCTGGACCTCTCGCACTGGGGCCGCGCGGTGATGAAGGACATCGACTTCTTCGAGATCGGCGGGCAGACCGTGTTCCCGATCTACGGGAGCTCGGGAGGCATTTCGGCGGCGTTCATCTTCTACTTCGACACCGGCTTTCAGGTGTGGAACGACTCGCCGCGCAGCGGCGCGTACATCGATGCGCTGGCGCGGCCGTCCGGATACTAAACACGCCTCCGGATATGAAACATCGCGCCGCGACGAACGCGATGCATGGTGCAGACCCTGGTTTGCTTTGCGGGAGCGAATGCGTGGCGACGCATTCTGCTCCCGCGAAAACCAAGGGCCAGGCGGCGAGAGCGAGCGGGCTCCGGAGAACGTCTGAATGGGCCAAAACACTCGCCGGGACAGTTGCCAGGCGGTGTCTCGTGCTAATTGTCTCGGCAGTTGTCGCGGCGTTGTCGCGGCCGTTCTTGCGGCGATAGTTGGGGCATTACTTCTTCGGGTAGTGCTGGGGCGCTAGCTGTGGCCATTCGAGAGCTGGGCTAAGCGCAAGTCGTTGTTGGGGAATTCGCGGGGACGCGACATGATTCAAGTGCTGCGAGAGACGCATCGAGCGCCGGCGTCGGTAGCGCGACGCCTGGAAATTGCCGGAGGGGCGAACCGTTTCGGGCGGCCCAATTACCGCGCCGTCTGGGGATGGTCGCGCCTGGGCTGGATTGGCGGCAAATGGGAAGACCGCGACGCCGCCGGGGAATTGGTGCGCGAAACGGTGGCGCTGCGACGTGTTCCGAAATACACGCCGCACGACCGCTGGCACATCGAGCGCTGGCTGGCTCCGGAGGCGTACGGATCGCCGCGGGAATGGTACGCACGGACGGTTGAACGAGAGAACGGAGTGAGTGTCGCCGGCGCTGGGACCGTATCCCGAGCGAGGCGAATACGAGCACTGCTTCACGCTCGCAGGACCAGGCGGGGAATTCGTGCAGTTGACTCCGACGGTGGCCGAATATATTGCGCGGGCCATCGAACGAGGAAGGCACTGCAGCGCAGGGGAGCGGCGAGCGTGCCTGGATGAACGCGAGCGGCGAGACGAGCGGGACTACGACGCCTGGGCCCGGACGCACTCGACAGCGGGGGCGCGGCGTTTGCGGGGAGCGCCTTCGTGAGTGTGGCGTAGTTGGGAAACGTAGTTGGGAGATAAGTGTTTGTGCCGGGATATTTCCGGGCCGGGGCAATGGAGCGGGCAAAGGTTGTGGATAAGGCGGCGCCAGACCGCTAAAACCGAAACGAGGCGAGCACAGAATGAAGGAAACAAACGCGGTGATCGTGAATCTCACCGGGCAGCACTGGACACTGCATCGCAGCTACGGCACGTTCACGGTGCGCGGATGCGCCGCGGCAGAGTGCAATCGCGGCACGCCAGGCGAGCCGTACACGACGACGTGCGTGACGCCGCGCACGGCGGTGATGGACCTGGGCGACAAGCGCACGCTCGAAGTACCGATCTCGGCGTATGAGGTGGCGCGAGGATCTATGCCGCGAAATTAATGCCGATGGCGGCGACGACAGCTACTTTGGCGTATTCGTGGCGGCGGGTGAAACACCGACTGACGGAAGAGCTTGCGCAATCGCGCGCTGCGGCTGATGGCGTTTTACAGGCGCCTGGTGGCCGCGGCCGACCGCGAATGGGAACGATCGCATTCCTATCTTTTCATCAACGATGTCGAGCGGCGCGCCGCGTTGTATCTGGGCGTCGAAAAAGAATGGTTCTACCAGCCGCGCGAGACGGTGGAGTGTCCCGGGTGCGGCGAGAAGATCAAGCCGGGGTTCGCGGTGTGCAAGACCTGCGGCGCGATACTCGATCGCGCGAAAGCGGCGGAACTGGGACTGGTGGCCGGCGGCATGATGGCATCTGCGGGCGCATCTCGAATTGATGCGGGGGTGGCGGCGGGAGTTGCGGCGAATGCCGGCCAGGCGGAATCGGGCAAAGCGGCGCACAGCGTTTCGCCGGCGCGCCGTTAGGCAAGTGGTTGCAGGGTGGGAGCGGAGCTGGCAGGGAAGTGGCGGCGGCAGGGAACTGGCGCTCGCGTCGTGACAGCACGCGGGAAGCGGCGCTCGGTCGTGACAGCACGAGCGAACTGGCGCCGGTGACAGCGCGGGAACGCCGAGAGAAGATGCAAACGTGGAAGTCGGGACGTACGAGATCGCAGCAGTGACCATATGTGTGACGCGGTGCTGGGTGCAGCGGCGCTGTGTACTGGATGCTGTGGGCTGCGGGCGTGCAGGCGAACATCGTTCCGGGGGACGAACGCGATGAATAAGATCGTGCAAAGGATCAGAAAAACCGTGAGGGCCAAAACTGCGGTGCGCAGCAGGCGCAGTTTGGCGGCCGCGCGCGCAGACGCAGTTACGCTTTGGTGCTGTGCCACGGTGCTGGCCGCAATGCTCGGCAGCGCGCCCGTAGCGAGGGCGCAGGGCTCGCGCAAGGACGATATCGTTTTTAACGCGCAGGGACGGCCCATGGCGGGCGCGAACATACGCGTCTGCACGGCCGCGGCGACCGGGCAGCCGTGCACGCCGCTGGCGAACATTTATTCCGACGCCGCGCTGACGCAAGCGCTGGCCAATCCCACTACCACGGATGGACTCGGCAATTATTCGTTTTACGCGGCACCCGGGCGCTACATGATCGAAATAGACGGCCCGGGAATCACGACCAAGCAGCTCTCAAACGTGATTTTGCCCAACGATCCGAGCGCGCCGACGTTCACATCCCTGACCACGACCAGCGGCATCAATGCGTTTTCACTCTCGCTCAGCGGAAATCTTACGGTGACGGGCAGCACCGCGGTGACCGGCGGGCTGACTGTAGGCGGCGCCCCGGTCCCCTCCACGGCGCAGGCCAATACGTGGTCGGCGGCGCAGACCTTCAACCAGGACCTGATTTCAGGGTCGCGTAATCCGTGGACCGACGTGCGTGCCAGCGGATCGGTGTGCGACGGTGTAACCGACGCCACCAGCGGCGTGGTGAGCACGCTCACCGCTCTCACCTCGTCGGGCGGCACAGCGTTCCTTCCGGACAATTGCAAGATCACGCCACCCACAACGCTTCCCACCACGAGTAACTTCATGCGGATTGGCCTGGGTGGCCAACTGGCTCTGAATTCCACGCTGCATCTCACCGGGCCGTATCAGCTGGACTGCCAGAATCCGGGTGTACACGTACCGGGCAATAGCGGCGTCCCGGTGGCCTTTGAGATGCAGTGCCCGATTGTCCCGACGACTTCCTTCGGCTTTACGCCGCTCATTTCCGCGGAAACAAACGCCTTCGTGCTAAAAAATTTGTACCTGAACAATTTTTGCGGCGCCGGGCTGCTGATTTTCCCCACGTCGAACCAGGATACCGGCATCGTGGATAACGTGTTTTCACAGGGCGGCAATTGCAGCGGCAATGGCGGCGGCGTGGAACAAAATTACGGATTCGGAGTTTGGTACAAGGGCGGCGGCATGTCCTCCTCGCGCATCGGGACGCAACCCAGCATCTGGATGCACGCGCTTTCCGCGAACGATCCTCCGGGCAGCATCACCACCTTCGACCATACGTTCATGGATGTGCACGGGATCCGCTACGACACGGGTGGAAGCTCCTGTGCGGGCTCGGGAATCAGCGGAAATATCCGCTCGATCCAGCAGTTGTACGAAAACGCGAACATGTTGGGGCACAACCCGCCCGATCCGAACAGTGCCTTCATCACCTTCGACGTGGCGAATTGCAGTTATGACCGGATTCTGCTGGACAGTCCGGAAATGGACGACTCCACGGGAGTGATCCCTTATGTGGCCGTGATTAATTCCGCTGGAAGCAACCCGCTTAGCAATGGGATGAAAGGCCTGTTTCTATTGAACCCGATCACTGGGCCCGGCGGGCAGCTTGTGAACGTCGGCAACAAAGCGCTCGCGTCCAACTCCACGATTTTCAGTCCGGACGGCGGCGCGATTGGCCTGTACGGGTCGAATTGCAGCTACTTCTCCTACATCGCCGGCAGCCAGGTGAACTGTAATTCGATCAGCAATGTTCCCGTGGCCGATATCGCGGGGCATGCGATCGGCCTGGCCAGCCCGAACACAAATATTGGCTGCACCGCTTCCACCACCGGCGGCTCACTCGCAACGGGCACCTACTACGTGCTGCCGGTTGCGGAAGGGGAGAACGTCAATGGCACCGCGGCAGAAAGCGTTCCCGGCAACGAGTACGTTGTCCCCGTGACCGGGCCGGCGGGATCGATCACATGCGCGGTAGGCGGCACGATTTTTCCGAATGGAGCCACGGGCATCCGCTTTTACTACGGAACCGCGGGCAGCCTTCAGGAATCGGTCTACGAACGCAGTAACCCGACGATGGGCAACTATGGAAGTTTCACGATTATCGGTTCGGGAGCGATATCGGCCACCCCGGCGCAGCTGCAGCCCAACCCCGCCACGATGGCGGTGACCGACTCGCTCGGCGGCCAATATGAAACGGTAGCGACTGCGGACACGCCGGTCTACGGGCCTACGGCGTGCTTCGGAATTGGTATGCGCTGCGGAGCGCTTACTACCTACCGCGCGCAAATCGCGGGAAAAACCGCGCTCACCATCGGCGGCTTTGATGGAATTTTCACGCACGCAAACACGGCCAACCGTACCTACACGCTGCCCGACGCCACCGGGACGGTGGCGCTCACCAGCAATTTGCCGCTGTCGGCAAACGCGACGCTGACCTACACGGCCATTGCAGCGCAAACCTGCCAGGAACAGAGCGTGACCGTGGCCGGCGCCGCCACCACCGGCGTGGCCAGCGCGAGCCCTGCGGCGAGCGTGGGCAATGCGAATCTTTCCTGGTCTGCCTGGGTGAGCGCCGCGAATACGGTGAGTGTGCGCGTCTGCAACGTTACTGCCGGCAGTGTGACGCCGAGCGCAGTTTCGTGGCAGGTGCGCGTGCTGCCGTAAATTCGGCCGGTATTCGCGCTGGAAAATCGCCGCGCGGGTCTGCTTTCTGGCGTTACCGGCATGTTACGGGCGATTCACTGGCGTCCTACTGCCGTTTTTACCGCATGGCTGGCAGCAAACGAATGCGTGCCAGTCCCGAGCATCTGCAGAACATGTTCAGAACTTTTTCAGAGCTTTTTCAAAACAGGGGCGGCGGTCCCACGCGAGGATTCATGTTCAGGGCGGAAATATGGCTGCGAGGTATGCTCGCAGCAGTGATTTCTGGCGGAGCAAATGGCGTCATCACAGGCTTCGCGGCCATTGGGATCGATCCGACGCACTTCAACCTCGCGGCGGGTTTTGTGCACACGCTGTCGCTCGCAGGTGTAAGCGCGGTGATGAGCGGCATCATTGGCGTCGCGGCATACCTGAAGCAATCACCGCTGCCTGGCGACGGCGCCCCGGGCGAATACGACCAGCACGACCGGTACGATGCTGCGTCGCGGCGCCACGGTGAACGGCACGAGGATAACGCACACGAGGGGAACGCGCACGAGGGGAACGCAGACGAGCGCCGGGAAATTCCTGAGGCGCAGAGCGGCGACGAGCATCCCGGCGAACGCCGGGGCGAACACTCCTCGGTTGAACATGCGGCGAGCGAGCATGTGGTGAGTGAACTTGTGTTGAGTGAGCGGGGGGCCACGGAACGTGAGCCTGGCGAACACGCGGGCGCGAAGCCTGCACTCTTTGAACGCTCTGAACATTTTGCGGAGCGTCCCGGCGTGCCGCCGGGCAATCTTCTCGGTGCGCGCGCCGCCGCGCGTTCCTTTACAAGTCACGCCGGGCCGCAGGATCAGCGCCAGCCGCAGGGGAGGACCTAGATGCCGGTTGTCGGAACATCTGCTTACAACACGGCGGGGCAGATCACGTCATTGGTGCGCTCGCTGCTGAATGATGCGGCGGGAAACCTGTTCACCGACGGCGTGTTGATGCCCTATGCCAACTCCGCCTATCGCAAGGTGCAGCGAGCACTCGCCAACATACAGTCGGGAACGTTTCTCAGCGACGACGTACTGCTGGTCGTTTCGGCCGTGGACGCTGTCGATCCGTCGCTGCAGGTGTCGATTACCGACGCGACGGCACCGCCCAACCAGTTGCCGACCGACCTGCTGGTGCCGCTGAAACTGTGGGAGCGCGCGAGCGGGTCGTCCGACGATTTTACGGAAATGCTCGACCTCACCGAGCATGGCGGCCTGCCTTCACTGCCGCAGGATGCAAGCCTGGTGTACTGGGAATGGCGGGCCGACGGGCTGTACTTTCTGGGCGCGACGCAGGACACGCAGATCCGGCTGCGCTACGAAAAAGCTTATCCGGATTTCGTGGATGCCACGAGTCCGGTGCTGGTGCGCAACGCGCAGGAAGCCGTCGCATTTTTCGCGGCGGCCATGGCTTCAGCCGCTCGCGGAGCTCCGCAGGCCTCGCGCTGGGATGAAGCGGGAGCCGATGCGCTCGAGGATTTGCTGGTGCGCGCGACGCAGCGCGAACAACAAACTGCACGGCGGCGCCGGCCGTACAACTGGCGGAGTCATTAACGCGGGCCCACACCCGTGGGTGGTACGCAAAGCGCGGGGCGGAAGCATGCGAGAGCCTGTGGTTTTACTCCGCGTATCGCTCACGCAGCGTCACCTTTCGTTTGAATTCGCTTGAAAAAATAATGCTTCAGCAATCGGGGAGGCCTAGATGGCGCTCGCAATGACAGTCGTTTCCGTGGACGCAGCGGCCGATAACCTTTACATCTTCGGCACGGTAGTGGCATCGGGGAGTTACGCGACGGGCGGCGACACATTCGACTTTACGGCCATCGCCAGCGCATTGGGGGCGAGCCAGGCTCCGCTACAGGTTTGGATTGGCGGCGCAACCGGGGATGGGTACTCCTTTGTTCGCGCTACGCCGGCGACGCTCGCCAACGGCAAAATCAAGATCAACACGGCCTCGAACACGGAGCTGGCCGCAGGCGCATATCCCGCGCGCATCACGGGCGATACGAATATTCAATTTGAGGCGGCGTTCGCGAAGCTGATCTAGCCACCCCACCGCTCCCCCTTGGCGGTAATCGGAGCACCTCGTAGCGGTCAGGGAAGCAGTGCAGACACGTTGACGGTCGAATGCTGCGACGCTCGAACGCTGCGACGCCCCGAACGCTGCGACGCTCGAACGGTCGACCATATTGAGCATGCAGCAAGAGGGCACTTGGCAAACGAGCACGGAGCAAAGGCGGGCCAATGACGGTTCTGGGATCCATGGATGCACCGCTCGATCTTTTCGGCGGTTTGGTGACGGACATGTCGCCCGCGGACGTTCCTGCGGGGGTGTCGCCCGACTGTGCCGACGTGGCCTTTACGGCAGGTGCGGTGAAAACGCGGCCGGGCCTGGCCTCGATGTATGCGCCGCTCGCAGGGAACCCAACCTTCAATTATCTGAAGACATTCATCCAGCCGAACCTGGTGCAAACCTTGCTGGCGCTCGATTCGGCGGGCACGCTGTGGGGTGAGTTGACGCCGGGCGTATTGTCACAGGTAGCCACGGGCCTGGTGGCGGGGGCTCGCGCGAAATCGGCCACGCTGTTTGGGCGCGAGTACCTGGCCATCTCCGACGGCAAATTCGGAGTGGACATTCCGCGGCAATATGACGGCACCAACTTCGATCGCGTCAGCCAGGTGGGACCGGGCGCCGCGCCGACCGCCGTGAGCGATGCCGCCGCCGAACCATCACTCACGGTCGCGGCCGCACCCACCGGAGCGGTGCGCACCAACGCCGTCTCCATCATCACGACGACCGCAGTACACGGATACGCCGCCGGCCAAACGGTCACGATAGCCGGGGTGACCGACGCTTCGTTTGACGGAGTGTTCGTCGTCGCGGCGACTCCTTCGCCATACTCTTTCACTTATTTACAGGCTGGCGCCGCGAGCGCTTCCGGAGCGGGTACGGCGACACTCACGCCGCAGATTTCGGCTGGCGTGCATCAGGTGGCGGTGTTGTTCAAAACGCGTCAAGGCTATCTGACGCAGCCATCGCCGCCGGTATCGTGGACGGCGGCCGGCGGGCGCCGCGTGGTGCTTGGCGGCATTCCGCTCGCGCTGGGCGATCAGAATGTGGTGGCGCGAATTGTGGCGTTCACGGCCTCGGGCGGCGATTCATTTTTCTACACCACCGGGCTCGACCAACACGCCGAACATGGTCATCCCCGACAACACCACCACGAGCGTGACGCTCGATTTCTCGGACACGGTGCTGCTCGCGGGCTCCTCGGGCGACTCGCTTTTCCGGCTGGTCGAACTGGGCGAGTGCGCGGGCGTGATCGGCTACTCCTCGCGGCTCTTCTGGTGGGGCGAGCGCAACAAAGCGGAGAATTTCGCCAACCTCAGCTTCGATGGCGGCTGGAGCGGCCATACGCCGCTGGGCTGGATCACCGATATTACCAGCGGCGCCGGCGGCCTGCGGGACGTCGAGCTCCATCTGGGGCGCCGATTACAAGATCATCGGCGACGGAACGACGGCCATGCGCGGCATGATCACGCAGCCTGCGGCGCTCGATTCCGACGGCGTGCCGCGCATCGCGCCGAACATCGGCTATTCCGTGCGCGCGCGGGTGCAGTGCGTATCCCGCCGCTCGACGCAAGGCACGCTGCACATGCAGCTGTACAGCGTGTCCGCGGGACTGCAGACCGCGGGCCTGCAAGTGACCGCCGCGCAGGCGAATAGCTGCAAGCCGGCGTTCGGCGAATTCATCGGCGTGCTCACCGCGCCGCTGGCAAGCGTGCCCGCCGATCTGCTGCTGCGCGTTTACGCCGACGGCACGCCGACCAACGGCGGCGGCTTCGCGATCGACAACATCGAAATTTTTCCCACCGCGCAGCCCTACAACGCGAGCCTGGTGCGCGCCAGCTTCGCCGACGGATCCCGAAAGCTACGACGGCGTCAGCGGCCTGCTCTCCGTCTCCGAAAATGACGGGCAGGCGGTGCGCGCCGCGTTCGTGCTGCGCGGCCAGCTCTATTTCGTGAAGGAGCACTCGATCTACTCGACGCAGGACGACGGCGTGAACGAGCCCGCCGATTGGACGCTGAGCGAAGTTTCGCGCACCGTGGGCACGCCTTCCGTGCATGGCGTGGACGTGGGCGAGGATTGGGCCGTGATCGCCGACCGCTCCGGCCTGTACATTTTCGACGGCGGCGAGCCGGTAAAAATCTCGCAGGAAATTCAGCCGCTGTGGGACACGATCAACTGGGCCGCCGGCCAAACGCTGTGGGTGCGCGTGGACACGCGCGCCAAGCGCATCCTGGTGGGCGTGCCCATCGCGCCGGCGACGCAGCCGAATCGCATATTGGTGCTCGACTATCGCGGCCTGCGGCAGCGCGAGCGAAATCGCATCGCTCGGCTCGATCCACTCCAGCGCTATACCGGGCGATTCATCGCCGCGGGCCGCTGCCGCAAGTGGGCGCCGTGGAATATCGTGGCGAATTCCGCGACGCTGGCCGAACGCCCCGACGGCACCGCGCAGTTTTTCTGGGCAACGGCGCCGGGCAACGGGAAAATCTATGAGCTGAGCGACGCGCAACTTTCCGACGACGGCGCGGCCATTGCCGGCTACTACACCACCTATTTTGTGCCGAGCACTCGATGACGAGCAGCAATTCCAGCTGCAATCGCACCGCAAACTTTTTGCCTACCTGACGTGCTACGTCGAAGGGGCAGGGAACTTGAACCTCACCGCGTTTCCCGTGAACGAAGCGTTCCCCACGGCGCTCGCGCCGCTGCCGCTCAGCTTCGCCGGCGCCCAAAGATCTCGAGCTGCCGATCAACATGCTCGGCGAGCGCGTGGCCTTCCAGGTGGGCACGAACCAGCCCGGCGCGTGGTTCCGGCTGTCGCGCTTCGTGCCGTCGCTGAAGCCCGATCCGTGGTCGCCGGTGCGCGGCGGGAATTAAGATTTGCGTGGTGCAGGATTCCAGATTTTTCTGTTTTAGCGCTGCCGCCGCGCCGCAAGCAAAATGCAAAAGAAAAAAGCATCCGCAGCGAGCGAGAGGAAGAATTATCCATGCTGACCATTCCGCAACTCGCGCAAATCAAGGGCCGCGATCCGTACCTCTACGAATCGCTCACAGCAGGTCGTGGGCGCGGTCAATTCGCTGGGCCGCGCCACCGGAGTCGATCCGGCCGGCTCGATCGCTGCACCGGCCCCGATCGGCAGCCTCTCGGTCGCCGCGGCCGACGGCATCTTCGATATCGCGCTCACCGACAACTCGCCGGTGCGCAAGGGCATTTTCTATTTCGCCGAATCCGACACGACGCCGGCCTTCGCCGCGCCGCACGTTTATTTTCTCGGCAGCTCGCGCAATCTGCGCGTCTCCATCGGCAACCAGACGCTCTACTGGCGCGCGTATAGCCAGTACATCGGCTCGGTTCCTTCGCCGCCGGTAGCCTTCGGCTCGCCGCCGAGCGCGGTAACCGGCGGCGGCTTGGCCGGGCCGCCCCTGCAGCCCTCCTCGGGCAGCGGCACCGCCAGCGCGCAGCAGGGCGGCAGCGGATTCGGCGTCGATCAGACGCTCGCGATCAACGACACGCTTTCCTAGATCGCACTTACGCGAGCTGCCAGGCGAGTCTCTGTTTCGCATGCGCCAACCAGCATGCTTCGCAGCGACTCGCGCATGAACGTTCGCGCATACACCGACGCCGACCTCGACGCGCTGCGCGCGATGCACGCCGCGCAAGGTTTCGCCTACGCGCTTCCCGATCTCAGCGATCCGCTTTTTCTCGTGCGCCAGGTGGTCGAAGAAGACGGCCGGCCGCGCATGGCTGCGCTGCTGCGGCTTACCGCCGAGGCCTATCTGCTGGCCGATCCGGCGATGGCGCGCCGCGCGAGCGCTGGCAATGGCTTGGGGCGCTGCACGAAGCCACCCTGCGCAGGCGGCGGCGCGCGCGGACTTGCCGACGTGCAGGCCTTCGTGCCGCCACGCGTGGCGCGCGCGTTTGGACGCCGCCTCGAAACGCTGGGCTGGCGCCGCGATCCGTGGAGCTGCTACACGCGGCTGGTCTAGCGCCATGCGCGCACGCCAAACTCCTGTCAGCCGCAGGAGTGGCGAGCGCCAATCTCGATCCAGCAACCAACAGCACCGAATACCAGGAGAGAAAACAAATGGGACGCGGAGCTCAGCAACAAACATTGCAATTGACCGATCAGCAGCTCGCTTCACAGAACGCCATGAACCAGCAGCTCTACGGTCAGAACCAGTCGTTGCAAAATACCGCGGCATCCGGCTATCAGAATCTGCTCGCAAATCCCGGCTACACGCAGCGCGCAGCAATCCGCCATCACCGGCCAATCCATGGGCGCGCTCGCCAGCACGTTCGCGGCGCTGGCCTCGAGTGCGGCCAATCGCGCTGGCGCGCACCAATAACTCCGCCGGTTATGGAGACATGCTCGACGCGCTCGCCCGGCAGCAGGGCCAGCAAACCTCAAGTCTCGCGCAGCAAAATCAGCTCGCCTTCGCCAACCAATCCAAGCAGGACCAGCTCACCGCGCTGCAAGGACTCTCGGGCCTGTACGGCGTGAATAGTTCGCTGCTCGGCCGCACGCTTGGTATCCCGTCGGAGTTGCTCAACGTCAGCGCGAACGTGGCGAAGACTCCGGGATTCGGTTCGTCGTTCTTGGATTCGCTCGGCGGCAGCCTCGGCAAGTTGGTCTAATCATCCGCGATTACCAGACTGGGCTAGCCTGCGGGCTCGAACGGTGTGCCGCGTTGCCTGTTGGGCACGAAGGACACACATGATTCACGCGAGGCATATGAACCCATACTGGCTTATCGTCGCTTTCACCGTGGTGACGCAGTTCTTTATTTTCTTGCGCTGGCTGCATCGCCGGATACGCAACTCCGAACTCGAGCGCGCTTTCGTGCGGGATATGTCGCGCGTGCACCTGCCGCACCTCTACACCGCGCTGCAACTGATTGCCGCCAGCCTGGGCATCAAGCTCGAGGAACAGCCGGCCGTGCGGTTCCTCG
Organism: uncultured Acidobacteriota bacterium; assembly: GCA_963828935.1. Lineage (GTDB taxonomy): Bacteria > Acidobacteriota > Terriglobia > Acidiferrales > UBA7541 > Palsa-189. The sequence goes on from CAWHGP010000005.1 coordinate 62,963, forward strand.
ACCTCGACACTCCCGATCAGGAGCGGCGCGACGATCAGGAATGGCGTCCGCACTAACTTTCAATGGATCCGTTTACCCGATCCACTAAGCCCCGCCCGCCGGCGCCGGAACTCGCAAGCTTGTACGACACGAACTCTTGCAACACAAGCTCGTACAACACGAACTCGTACAACATCACAAACGGTGCCGCAGTCTCGATCACAGGGTCGTCCCATCGATGATCTGGGATGAGCCCTTCTTGCTTCGCCCTTGCAGCTTCAAGTGCCCGGCGTCCTTCCATCTCCGCAACTGATTGCGCTCGCCCATGACGCCGCTCATGTGCACGCGATTTGGCCCGAACTCGTTTGCGCCATTGTCGAACAGGAATCGTCCTGGAACCCCTGGGCGCTGCGTTATGAGCCGGCGTTTTATTCCCGTTATGTGGAGGCGCAACTTGCCCGCGGAGCCATAGAGCACGAAACCGAAGCGCGCGGTCGTGCATTTTCCTGGGGCTTGATGCAAGTGATGGGTCAGGTGGCACGCGAGCACGGGTTTGCCGGATTGTCGCTTGCGTCCCTGTGCGACCCGGTGACCGCCCTCGAGATTGGCTGCCGCGTTCTCGTTTCCAGGCTCGCGGCCGCCGGCGGCAACGTGGCGCGCGCGCTGGAATTGTGGAATGGCGGCGGCAATCGCGATTATGCGGCTGCGGTGCTCGCCCGCGTCACACATTACACCGTCTCCACATGAGCTGCATGCCCGCGGCACTTGCGCACATCACCGCAACGTTTTGCCCGTCGGTTTCGTTTAGCGCAGCACCTGCGCCGGCACTCCAGACAGACCTGGTTTGACTCGCACGATTTTGCCGCAACACTGCTTTGCCGAAACACGTTTGCCGAAACACTGCAGCTTTTTCGAGTAAAACCCATGCCGCGGCCCCGAGTTGCATGCCAGAACGCGACAGGCAAAAAAGGCATAGCGAAGAGGCGCCCCATTTGTTACTCGAATTTCGCGGCGCCTGGCGCCAGCTACCCTAATACACTTTTGCAGCCGGGATGCAGTGCGCTGGCGCGAAACTAATTTTCTCGTTGTTCATGCCCGAAACGTAAAGAACGCGAGGCGAGCGCGGGCTTTTTACGAAGGCGATCCGCCTCTTGCGGCGCCAGCTTGGACATTCCCCGGATCAGGCGTCGCGTAGCGCTCCGCTGTGTCGCGACCTTCGATCCCCGCCTCCTGGCGGCGCTCACGATTACGGTCATGCTTCGCTGTATGCAAACTTCACTCGAGAGGTGAATCCATGGAACAGTGTGAACATAAGTAACCGCATTGAAGCGCCGCCGTGTTTTTTTGCGCTGTTCTGTTTGCAACGGGCCGCGATGGAAAAGGCCGGGCGAGCCGTATGCCTGCTCTGCGCGCTGCATCTTCGCGGCTTCGAGTATCCGTTGCGCGGACCATCCGCCCAACCGCTCTACCTCACTGGCCGCACCGCTGCCGAAGCTCTCGATATGCTCGATGCCGCCCAGGACACGCGCGACCAGACGCGCGAACAGACGCGGCCCGAGAACCGTGAGTGAAAAGAGAACTGGGTTATTTCCGGACGAACATAACTCGCTCCTGAATTTTCATAATCCAGGTCGGATGAGCGCCCAAAATACAGCGAGCCGCAAGCTCCCAGTCGTTAAATCCGCCGAGATTGCTGGCGCTCAAGTAGAAGTGCGAAAAGACGTGGTCGGAGGACGCTAAAGTGAAAAGGAGCTTCTATGTTTTCGGGCGCACCTAGCGCGTGCGCGACATTTTCATAAAGCTGCCTGGATGAGCGCCGCTATTAAGAGAGCGGCAGGTCTGCGGTCGCTGAAGCTGTGCAGGCTCCTGCATCTGATACGCGCCGGCAGAAGTACGAAACCAAAACGCGGGTTAAAACACCCGCCAGCAGCCGCGCCTTTCTCCCCGAACTGCCAAGCCATCGCAATGAGCAGCTAGTCCCTTTTTTATCTTTTCCTGTCGCGCGGTCCGCTTCAGGAACGGAGCACTTGGACGCCGTAAGAAGGCCATCGCAGCTGTGCTCACCGGGATTCCGACTGCATTCAATGCAGTGCCGTAGCTAACGACCAACGTGCTTCCCGTAGGAAACGGTCGGCACACGCATGGGCACCAATGGTTGGACTAATGCCCGCAATCGGAAACGGCGCGGTCGCTTCGTAGGATTTTTGCCGCTGCAAAACTGGTGCACTGAGAGGTCATCCGCTATGTTCCCACTCGACGCTGTGCTACGCCGCCTGCCGGTACTGTTGCTACTGGCGGGCACCATCATCTTATTCGCGCTCGCTATGTTCGGAGTGCACTCCTGGCTCGCCTCGCGCGATACGCTTACGCGGCTGGCCGCAACTGTAGACGCGCAGAAGCAGATCCTCGCCCAGGCAGCCGCCAGCGAACATCTGCGTAACGCCGCACTGGCCAAAACACTGTCCCGCATAGCGGTCGCCAAGCGCCAGGTACAGACGCCCGCAGATGTGATTGCTCAGCTTCCGCAAGTTCTGCCGTCGCTGCCTCAGCCGGTTCTGTTTACCCTTAGCGCGCCCACCTCTGCGCACCCGGTGCCCGATGCCCAGGTCAGTGTTCCCCAAGCGGATCTCAAACCGCTTTACGATTATGCGCAGGACTGTCGCGCCTGCAGCGCAAAACTAGCGACCGCGGAAGGCGATCTGGCTGATGAACAATCCAAAGTGGCTGCGCTAACCAAAGAGCGTGACGCAGCAACCAAATCGGCGACAGGTACCTTTTGGCTGCGCGTTAGGCGCGGAGCAAAATGGTTCGCTATCGGCGCAGCCCTAGGCGCCCTGGCCACAGAATCCGCACACCGCTAGCCCCGCGCCGAGGCCGGACCCCGTTCCCAGATTGCAGTCGCGAGTGCGAAATTCCCCTACGAGAAAATAAACTCGCAGAAAACCCTTGACACCGGGGCGGGGCCGCCGATAATGTACATTATGTTACGTTTTAGGGTGTGTTTTGGTCGAATTTGATGAATTGGTCTAGGAGGGCTGGGTCGGGACCTACGATTCTGCGGCCGTCGACGAATGTCGTGGGCGTGGCTGTAACTTGCAGAGAATGGGCTTCGTCGATACTTTTGTGGATTGGGTCAGCCGTCTTCGGGTCGGCCATGCAGGCTTCCAGTGCATCAGCTTTGGCGCCGGCCGCAACGGCCAGATCGGTAAGCTTTTTGTAGGCATTTTCTGGCGATACCAAGTCCTGGTTGTCGTAGACCGCATCGTGGAAGTTCCAAAAGGCCTCGGGGCTTTGTTGTAGGACGCAGCGTCCAGCAATTGCCGCAGTCATGGCCCAGGGATGAATTTGTTCAATGGGAAAGTCCTTGAACACGAGGCGAACTTGGGGATACTTGACCAGCAGTTCGCGAAGGCCTTGGTCCAGTTGGCGGCAGACCGGACATTCGAAGTCGGCAAACTCGACGAGAACAACTTTTGCATTGGCAGGTCCTTTTGATGGGTATCCTTCCAGATGCAATTGCTGGCGTGTGTCGGCCAAGGGATCGCCATTGAGATCCTGTATCTCACCGCGAAACATGTAGCGGCCGTCCTTGGTCACATATACGGTCGCGGTGTCGGATTGACCGTCGGCGGTGACCTTGACTGGCACCTCGTACAGACCAGTCTGAGATGCGTTGACCGGACCCGCCTTTACTTCAAAATCGGGGCCCCAGGCATACACCTTCCTTAGAAACTCCTCGACACGTTTCTCGATGGCTGCCGTATTGCTGGGACTGGATGGTTGTGCAGCAGATTTGGCAGGCTGTTCTTGCGGGACCGCGTTTTGTCCATACGTGGCGGTGCCTACCACGAGAATGATGGCCACCAGCGCTCGTAATTTCATTTCCGTCTCCTAAATGGCGATTCTTAAACTTGCGGTGATCGCGGTACCGCCGGAGGGCGGTAGTAATGGCAATCCCGGCTCTAATCAATCCGTCGAGACAGCCAGGAGCAGCATATGGTTAGCGGTGGAAGTTTGCAAAAGATTTGCAATGGGCAGTTCTTCCAAATACGAGAATACTGCAGGCCCCGCTTTAACCAAAACGATTACTAGCATTTCAAGCCGCGCGTCACAATATGCTGAAGGAGCTTCCTCAATCGCAGGTGCTCCTCACGTCGGGGTTATAGAACAATCCGTCCAAACCGGCCAGGAGCAGGTATGGTTAGCGCCGGAAGTCTGCAGAAGATTTGCCCTGACGGGTCAGTTTTTCTAAACACAAGAATACTTCACAAAACGCATTGAAGGCGCGGTTGTCCAAATATTGAGGTAACTTCCATTGAGGTAACTTCGCAACAGAAACAGGCGGCCTCCCGCAGTAGCGGTCCCCGGCCGGCTCAGATGACCCAATATTTCAGGCAACGCTTCTTATACGCTGAAGGAACTTCCACAACCGCAGGTGCTCTTTACATTAGGGTTGTTGAACTTGAACCCGGCACCCTCGAGCGTCTCGATATAGTCAATCTGAACACCATCGAGGTACATTTCGCTCATCTGATCGACAAAGACCTTGATTCCGTCGAACTCATACACGTTGTCGGCGGGGTTCTCCTGATTATCAAATGCCATGTGGTAACTGAACCCAGAGCATCCGCCGCCTACAACGGCAACTCGCAGAGCCGCTGGCGCAGGGTTCTGCTGAGTCATAATCTCTTTGACTTTATGTGTTGCGGTATCAGTTAGTTGCAGCATCTCTGATTTTCTCCCGAAGGTTAGGACATCCTGCCACTAAACGCAGGGACTGGCGGTCCTCAGTATACCAGAAAATAGCAGCGCCGCGTTCGGTTGCAGTTCAGGGCTTACCTCATGTTAGATGCACTCTGCCGCTATGAAGATTGCGCCATTCTGGCATCAAAAACATGAAGTGGTTTCGGAATGCCTTGTAACTATACGGGCTATAAGTAGACGCAGTTGGCTTGCGCAATTGACATCTGAATGTGCCTCAGCGAAAATGGTCTTTACCCATTAACTGCTATTGAAGGACGCATAGTGGCCTATACAAGCCCGACCATTGAGGAGTATGTCGCCGGCGAAGTAGTCAAGTACGAGCCGACTTCAGAAGGCACTACCACCAAGCGTAAGCGAAAGCCGCACATCCTGGCGATAATCAATGAGAACTGCACGGGGTGTTCCGGCTCGCCGGCGTGCGTGGAGTACTGCCCGGTCGAAGACTGCATGTATTGGAGTCCCGATCCTGACCATGCTCCTTTCGGCCGGATCATTGTGGACCCGCTGCTGTGCATAGGGTGCAAGCTTTGTACGAGCAAGGGTCCCGACGGAGCGTTTCTTGAAGGCTGCCCTTGGGATGCGATCGATATGGTGCCGACCGGCGAGTGGGAGTCGGAAAACGGCGCTCTTCCCTACTAGCCCCGGCGATTTGGACGCTGCCGGCGTTTTGCACTAAGGCTTCTGCAATCCCTCCACCCTCACACTTATGAATACGCGTAACGCGTTAGAGGCGTTTAACGTGCGTGCGCTGTCGCGAGGCTATCGCGATTCGATTGCGCGAGCGGTAACCGCCGCCTGTTGGCGCACGTCGGCCGGCATGCCTGCTTGGGGCTGCGCAAACCGTTCGACAGAAGGCAGATCCTGCTTCTCGCCGACGAGGTATAGGGCACGCAGCGCCTCCCAAACCTCAGATGTGCTGGGGTCGATGTTGAGCACCGGCTGCTTGACAGCAATGGTGGCACCATCCGGTACAAGCCAACGTTCAATGGTCCCTGGCACCTGCGAGCGCAGCTCGAATTTTTCCTGCCCCGCATCAACGCGCCCCAAGAGGGTGCCGGGATTAATTGCGTCGCCCGGCTTGAGTCGCTCGACTAGTTTGCCGTTTCGTGACGCAGGCATCGCATAGGGGAGCAGGATTCGGCGAATTTCATCGCGTCCAGCGACGTCACCGAAGCGCACCAGTGAAAGCGCCGCGTTACGCCGCACCATCGGATTCGGATCTTCCAATAATTGAGACAAAGCCCGATGAAATTCGGGCACCGCGTTGTCCTGGCCCATGACCCAGGCAGTGGTCAGGCGTATTTCGTCACCGCCTGTGTGAGCGAGGCGCGTGACGTCGGGATAAAAGCGCCGCGCGGAATCGCGTGTAGCGGGATTGGGAGAAAGGATACGGTCGGCAACCTGTGAAAGCGCATGCTGGATTTCCCGCGGCTGGTCGGCATTCGCGAGCGCCTTCTCGAGTTGCGCATCGTTTAGCGGACGTCCAAACCAGGTGGCTTGCCAAAACAGGAAAGGCATCAATACAAATAAAAACGTGAGCGCCAGGATGATCACCAGCCAGCGTTGCTTCATACCCGGCTTTACAGGCTGGTTGTTGCGTCTTCTGTCGCAGGAGTTCGAGAGTGCATGTCGTGTTGAGAGCGCGTTCGCACACAGCGTTCATCCTGTGTTCGGAGCGGCATAGAGATGATACAGCAGCACGTAAACGAATTGCGCCAGCGACTGAGGGATACAACCAGCCCGGCAGTATTCATCGCGCGATGAGGGGCGGCGGCCAGACCGACGTGCGAGCGCGCGAGAGCGTCGCGATCGTAGGGGCGAAATCGCTATAGCAGCAGATCGAGAACCGCACTCGATCCATGCAAAGTGTTGGAAGCGAAAATAGGTGAGGCAAAGCGGCGGCGGCTACTTCCCTTCTGTTGCTTTGATGGCGGATTTGGCGACCGCGGGTTCGGCCGCTGGACGCGCGGGAGCTTGCGCGACGGGATGAGTGGCCTGGTTGGGCTGCACGGCCTGATCGGCTGCCCGCGGTGATGCTGCTCGAGGCCGATCACTGCCCGCGGCTTGCCGAGCCAGCCTGCTTCCTTCGCCAGGACCAATAGCATCAGCGAAAAAATCCCAGCCATCATCAGGCAGATCATCAGTAGCAGTAACCCGTCGATGCTGGACAAAAGGCGCGTCACGAAATCCGATGCGAGACCGACAATCGATAAAACAATCAGCGTAACGCAAACGATTACCGTGCCAAGAATGCGGTTTTGAGTCGACATCGCTGGATTCGCCTGTCCTCCGGATTTCGGAATCTTTCTACCGTGAAAATTTGTCGAAAATCATCAAGCCCAGCAGCAGCGGCAGATGCAGCACGGTGGCGTGCATCAGCCATTTGGCGCGCACGTTGGTTTTCGACGCCGCCGCCCAGAGGCAAACCTCGACCAATCACAAGCCCACCACCAGCGCCGAAAAATAAAATCGCACGCCAGCCAAGCCCGTGACCGAGGCCAGCAGACTGACCGGAATCAGCGCCGCGGCGCAGAACAAAATCTGCGCGAAAGTCGCGCGGCCGTCGGGATCCACCACCGGCAGCATGCGAATGCCGGCGCGGCCGTAATCCTCGCGGTACATCCAGGCGATGGCGTGAAAGTGCGGAACCTGCCAGAGAAACAGAATGGCGAACAGCACCCACGCGCCGGGGCCGAGCGAGCCGCGCGCCGCCGCCCAGCCGATCAGCGGCGGCACGGCGCCGGGAAACGCGCCGATCAAGCGTCGCCCAGAGTGGTGCGCGTTTTGAGCGGCGTGTACACGCCGAGATACGGTCACTGAGGTGGCGATGGCCAGCAGCGCCGCCAGCGCGTTGGTGGCGAGCAGCAGATCGACAATGCCGGCGGTCACCAGCGCGACGCCGAACCAGAGCGGCTTGTGCGGGAGCCAGCACGCCGCTCGGCAGCGGGCGCGCGGCGGTGCGGCGCATGCGCGCGTCGGAGTCGCGTTCGAGGTAATGATTGAGCGCGGAGGTGCCGGCCGCGACGAGCGTGGTGCCGACGACGGTCTGCGCCATGCGCAGCCAGTCGAGCGGGCCGACCGTGCCGAGGGCGTAGCCGGCGAGCGTGGTCATGACCACCAGAAAGGAGACGTCGGGCTTGGTGAGCGCGAAATATGCCATGGGGCGCGTCAAGACAGCGGCACTTGCCGCGCGGCGGTGGTCATTGGCGAGCCTACGACTGTCCACGAAAAGTTCCACGACCGTTGCCAAGTCGTTGCTGGGTGGCCTTCACAAGGCCGCCTGCTGCGGTTGCGACGATTCGCCGGACGCACTTACGCGCACCGCGAGCGTTCCGGCCGATGCCACCAGGCGATAGCAGGCCAGCGTCACCAGAACGGTGGTGGCCAGCACCAGCGCGCCGGTGACGGTGTGCATCACGGTGAGCGTGACCATCACGGGAATCGGCTGAGGGAATTGCGCGCGTAGACCCGCGACCACCAGGCCGCGCCGCCCAGAAGCAGTTGCAGGCCGATCAGCGCGTGCAGACGCGCGCGCGGAGTTGCGCAAGTACCGGGACGTCCGCAAACCGGCGCCGCAGCACGCCGGCCAGCCAAAAGATCATCCCGGTGACCACCACCGCGCCAATCAGGTGCGGGATGATGCCAAAGCCTTTGTGCCGGAAGGCCGCGCCCAAAATCAACTGCACAGCGTAGCGCGAGGCCGTGGCGACGGCCAGGGTGTGAATGCGAGGTGCTCCGTGATCAACGCTCGCAAGACCGCTCGCAGGACCGTTGCCGCTCCCACCAGGCGCTGGTGAACAGGGCGATGCTGAGGATCGTGCAGAAAAAGAGCTGCGCAAGCGTGGCGTGCGCCGCGGAAATCGGAGCCGGCAGGAAGAACAGCACCGTGATGCCGCCGAGGATGCCCTGCGCGATCACCGCGCCCAGTGCCGCGACGCCCGAGCCAGCGCACCCACGCTCGCGTCTCCACGCGCCACAGCCAGACGGCCAGGACGATGCTGAGCATGCCCACGAAGGCGGCGATCATGCGATGGCCGTGCTCGTAGAAAATGCCGCCGACCATGGGCGGCAGCAGCGAGCCATAGGAGAGCGGCCAGTCGGGGACGGAAAGGCCGGCGTCGTTCGAGGTGACCAGCGCGCCGGCGATCAACAGCAAAAACGTGCAGCACGCCGTGAACACGGCGAAGCGGTGCACGTTCGGTTGGGTCGGAAGTTCGGGGTCTGTTGGCAGGGACGTTCTCATCGGGGGAGCGGTCATCGCACGGCCTGAACGACTGGGCACCGGCACATGCCGACAGCCCAGTCCATACTACTGCCAACCTGTTTTCTCGTCAAGCCACGCAACCACCTACGCAACCAGGCGAATAACTGAACTAGTCGGATCCAGCGCTGGCCTTGAAGGTGAGGGTCACGGACTTGGATTCCTTCGGGCCGACGGTGACCATCTGGTCGTTCGTGCCGTAGAGCTCGTGCCAGGCGGTCACCGTGTAGGTTCCCGGCGGGACGTTCTTGATTGTAAACGAGCCGTCCTTGCCGGTGACCTGGAAATAGGGGCTGCCCAGCACACCGATGTAGGCCTTCATCCAGGGGTGCACGTTGCACTTCACGGGGATGGCAACTTCTTCGCGCGCGAAGCTCTGCATGATCGGCGCGGCTCCGGGCGGCTGCGATTCGTTCCACTCGCGGTTGTTCTTGGGGACGGGGTGAATGTTGTGCGTGGTCAGGTCGGAGTTGACGACTTGCAGCGGCTGCGTTGGTCATCAGGGCCAGAACGTGCGGATGATACTGGCAGCCCTTCTGATCGATGTCGGCGGGCGTGGTGGCCGGCGGGAAATGAATACTGCGCTGAAATCGCCCTTGAGGTACACGACGACGTTCTGCAGCGTCCCGCCATCGCCGGTGACCACGTCTTCGGTCATCGCCGGCGTCGGTGTGCTGTCTTGGCGCAGGACGGCTCGGCGGCCATGTTGATGATCTTCATTTTCGGCGCGGTGCCGTCGAGCTTGATCGTTCCGGTCACCGTGCCGGCCGTGGCTGCATCGACCGGCTTCCCGCGCGTCGGCGGCCGGAGCAGTGGCCGCGGGTGTCTCGTTGGTCTGCTTCTTGCTTCCACAACTGATCATCGCGACCGCCAGAACCAACGCGGCGGCGACGAATAGTACAGGATTTACCTTTCATGAACTGATACATCCTCCTGTCGGATGAAAAATCGTTCCCGCAATACTGAGAGCCCAGGCTGCTCAGAAATTCCGACGATTATACGGCCTTGCGATCTTACTGGCTGGCAGCGCATGGCGCTATCTGCCTCCCGCGGAGTCGCAGCTGCGGCAGCCGCGGGCGCGTGACCGAGCAGGTTGCGCTGCTCCTCCGGCGTCAGTTGGAACATATAGCGCACCAGCAGGTCGGCCTGATCGCCCAGTGTATCCCTGAAAGCTGGCCGGCAGCGGGCCGGAGAAGACCCAGCGATCGTCGTCCCGCCTGAACAGGCCGGACGGCATGGCCGTTCCCGGAGCGATGAGCTGCGGATTGGTGATCCAGCGCTCGGTCCAGGCGGGCCGCAGGCGGTCCTTGGCCAACAGGAAATTGGGCGCGGTGGCGTTCTTGTCGTGCGCCGGGTCGCCGGTGGCATGGCACTTCAGGCAAGGCGCGGCCGTGCTGGTGAACAGATTCGCGCGCCATACCGACTTCGGCCGTGGTGAGCGGCTCGAGCTTCTGCGGAATGAACGGCTGCGGCCTGATGCGACATGGCTTCGAAGAAGAGCACCAGCGAGCGGATCTCGTCGTCGGAGAAGAAGAACGTGGGCATGCGCACCTGCAGGTAGCTGCGCACGCCGTCGCGGTCGGTGTCCGTGGTGCTGAGCGCCGGATTGGCCAGGAAGCCCTTCAGCCATTCGGGATTGACGCGCGCGCCCTCGCTGGTGAGCACCGGCGGCAGGTTGATCTTGTCCTCACCCTGATACATGGGCAGGCCCATCAGCACGGAACGCTGCCCGATATCGATCTGGTGGCAGCCCATGCAATTGTATTTGGTGACGATCCACCAGCCCTTTTGAATCGCGGCGCGCTGATCGGCGGGCTTGTACATGTAGTCGGGCGGCAGCGACGGATCGGTGCTGCCGAGCAGCATGGTCGATCAGCGCGTCGATCTCCGGTTCGATTGACGTTGGGCTTGGGCATGCGCAGGCGGTCCAGCGGGATCGGGCTTGTACTTGCCGGTGTCGAAGACGGCCGGATTGGCGAGCTTGTTCTCGAAGAAGCCCTTCAGGTCGTACCACGAGCCGCGCGGCGACTTCTTGCCGTCGGGCAGGATGCCGCGCTTGGCGTCTTCGGTGAAGAGCGCGAAATCCAGGCGCTCGATGGGCTTGCTGCCTTCGTTGGTCAGTTCGGTGCCGATGCGGCCTTCGTCCTCGAGGCCGGAGATTTCATGGCAGCCGGCGCAGCCGTAGAACTGCACCAGCTTCTTGCCCTTGGCCTTGAGCTTGGGATCGTCCATGAAATCGGCGGGAGCGTATTGCGCGTCGGCATGCTTCTGCGTATCAGGTAGCTGGCGATGTCGCGCGCATCCTCGAATGCTCAGGCGCAGGCTGGGCATGACCGTCGGCTGCTGCACGACCAGTTCGTGCCCGTCGTCGGGGCAGCGCGAATGATCGAGGTCGAAGACGAACGGCAGATTGTGCTTGGCGTAATCTTCGGGGCCGAGGTCGCGCTTCTCGAACGGGCTGTAGGGGCGGGTGCGCTCGCGCGGGTTGTGCACCCAGCGAACCAGGTAATCGTAATTGTCCTTTTCGCCGACGCGGCTCAGATTGGCGGCGAAGGTGCCGCCGATCATGTTCGGGCCTTCGCCCATCGAATGGCAGGCCAGGCAGCCGCGCGATTCAAGCAGCACTTTGCCGTGCGCGGCGTCTCCCGGCGGTCTGCTTGGGGAGCGCCGGGCCGGTGAGCGCCGACTGCCAGATGAACGCGGCGATGGCCTGAATTTCGTCGGGCTGCAGGCGGAACTGCGGCATCTTGGTGGTGGGGCGGAATTCGTGCGTGTGCTGCAGCCAGTAAGGAATCCATTCCTTGTGGATCTTCATCCGGACTTCTTTCAGGTCCGGGCCAACTTTCTTGATTTCCTGCAGCAGGTTGTGGATGCGCTGATCGAGCTGCTCGACCTGCGCGTCCATGTTGCTGACGGTGACGGTGAGGTTGGTGGCTTGCTGGTAGAAGCTGTTGGCGAGCGTCGTTGCTGGAGGCCTGTGTCGCCCTGCTTGTTCAGGCGCGGAATATCGAGCTGATCGGCCTTGCGGTCGCTTTCCAAGCTGCAGGATCTGCTGGCGCGCGGCGACCAGCTACTCGTCCTGATTGTCGAAGCCCTGGAAGTTGTGGCAGCCGATGCAGCCCTTTTCGCGGTAGAGCTGCTTGGCGTCGTTGAGCACCGGGGCGTGCTCGGTGACCATGTCGGAGGCGTGGCACTGCTGGCAGCCGGCGTCGAAATTCTCCGGATAGTAGAGCGGCCAGAGCCAGTGCTCGTAGCGGCCGTGCGCCTTCTCGACCGTGTCGAGCGCGCGGCCGTTTCCGCCGTGGCAGGGCGAGCAGCCGAATTTTTCGAGCGGATGGAACTTCAGCAGGTCGGGATCGGGATGGCTGGTGAACGGCGCGTCCTTGCTCTTGGCCAAGCCCAGGTCGGCCTTGGTCAGCGTCATCACCACCGGAACGACCAGCGGGTCGGTGGCCACGTGGCAGGACTGGCAGCGGTCGACCAGGCCCACGCCGCCGACATAGTTGATCTGCGTGCCCGGCGGATTCACGTTGATCTGGCGCAGCTTCGATGTCCATGCTCTGCACGCTGTTCTGCAGGCCGGCCAGATCGGCGGAGCCCAGGCCGGGCAGGTTTTCCTTCACGTATTCGTCGAGCTCGGCCTGCGCGTCCTTGGCGGGCTTGTCCACATCGCCGCGCTGCGCGACCAGGCTCGCCTTCTGGGCCATCAATGTCGGTGAACGTGGAGTTCAGCAGATCGTAGTTGAAAGTCTTGCGCGCCACGCTGCCGTTCGCCGTTGGGCCAATCCACGTCGTAGGTCTCGGCCTTGGCTTCGTTCAGTTCCTTGAGCTTCGGAGGCCTTGGCCGCTCTTATCGCTTTCGGGGATCTGTTCCAGCTGGTAGGTGAGGGCGCCGACCTTGCCGCGCGCGATCTGGAAACGTGTCGGTCATGGCGGCGCGCTGGCGATCGAGCAGGTCGATTTGCGCCTGAATCTGGCGGTCCATCGGGAGTGCCGCGGCGGCCGCGGCATCCACCGCGGCCTTCAGCTTCTTGTAGTCGGGCGTGGCGTAGAAGCTTGCTCCTGCGCCTTTGCGCTGGCTGATCTGCTTGCTGCAGATAGGTGGAATACACGTCGCGGAACTGCGTCCTGGTAGTCGCGCCACGGGCGCAGGCCAAAAAATTCGCTGTACAGCGACCAGGCCACCGTCAGCAACAATAGGAAAACAGAAACCAGAACCAGCACGCTCATCGGCCTGCTGGTTATAGGATCGTCCTGCGGCGGGATCTCAGGCACCCCGTTCCTCCTTGAGCATGATGGCACTTTCAACCTGCCAATGCGCTTTGCGAACCTCAAATACTGAACCAGGGCGTCACCCAGACGTACTTGATGCGGAACACCAGCCGCAGCAGGATCTTCACCGGCAGAGCTGAGCATCAGAACCAGAAACAGATCCGTGGTGACGATCTGCAGCAGCGTCATGCGCTGAAAAATCTTGCGCGCGAAATCGGTCGCAGTTCATCACCCGATAAGCGGCATATCCGGCGAGCATGAAATACAGCACGATCGGAAAAATTCCGAAAATGATGCGCGCCAGAATCGGCGCGTAGTCCTGGTTGGCCGCCGGCATCAGGTGAGCCAGCCACGAGCCGTTGATCCCGAAAATCTGATCGACGTTGCGGTTCACCGCAAACTCCACGCGCTCCGCGTCCCACGTCTGCCGTCGGCCAGAACCACATCCATCCAGGGCCTCGTATGAATGTCCCGATCACAATCATGACCACCCACAAACCAATGAAATCCGAAGCAAAACGTCCAGATGGCGAATTTGCGCTGCTTGTAGGTGTAGTAGCCGTTGCCCAGCGGATTGGCGTCGATATACGGAATGGCCATCAGGCCCACGATGATCAGCGTGGGCATCACCACGCCCGCCATCCACGGATCGAAATAGACCAGCATCTCCTGCAGGCCCAGGAAATACCACGGCGCCTTGGCCGGATTCATGGTGACGTTCGGATTGGACGGCTCTTCGAGCGGCGCGTTCAGCGTGAGGGACCACACCATCAGCAGCACCGTGACCAGAATCGCCGCGACGAACTCGATGCGCATCAGGTACGGCCAGGTGTGAACTTCGCGCTCCCACTTCGGGTTCCACGGCTGCGTCTTGCGGTATGCGGTCTTGGCCGCGGCCGGATCGGCTTCGAGCTTCTCGATCAGCCGGTCATTGGCGAGCGCCTGCCGGAAGGCGTACCAGATGTAAAACGGCACCAGGAACAGCAGCGCCACGATCGGCACGTTGTCCGGCGCGGAAGCGATTTCCCAGAGCTGATGCCAGTTTCCTAGCATTTGATTCCGCCTCGCTTTGCGGAGCTGGGGTCGCTGTTTGCGACAGTCCTCACATCATGCCGCTCGGCCGCATGATCACCGGCCGCGGCCCCTTCTCTTCCTTGATTTCCGATTCCAGCATGACCGGCGCGGGCCCGGAGATTCCGCCGTCCTTGCGCACGCGCCAGAAATGCACGCCCATGAAGATCGAGGCGATCAGCGGGATGGCGATGCAATGCCAGATGTAGGCGCGCAACAGCGCGTTGGCGTCCACGATCGAGCCGCCCAGCAGCGCGAAGCGCACGTCGTTATACGGCGTCATGCCCAGCAGCGAGCCGAACGGGCCTTCGTTGCCCAAGCCCGGCGTGGCGCGCGCCATGTTCGTGCCCACCGTCACCGCCCAGAAGCCCAGTTGATCGTCGGGCAGCAGGTAGCCGGTGAACGAGAGCAGCAGCGTCAGCACCATCAGCAGCACGCCGATGCACCAGTTGAATTCGCGCGGCCGCTTGTAGGAGCCCGTCAGGAACACGCGGAACATGTGCAGCCACACGGCGATGATCATCAAGTGCGCGGCCCAGCGGTGCATGTTGCGCAGCAGCTTGCCGAAGGGCACGTCGTTTTCGAGATACAGAATGTCGCGGAAGGCCTGCACCTTGGTGGGGTGGTAATAGAACATCAGCAGCACGCCGGTGAACGTCAGCACGATGAACAGATAAAACGTGATGCCGCCCATGCCCCAGGTGTAGTTGTATTTCACGGCGTCGCGATTGACCTTGGCGGGATGCAGGTGCAGGAAAACGTTGCTGAGCACGCCCAGCGAGCGGCTGCGCGGCGTCTCATCGTGCTTGACGCGGAAGATGGAGCGGAAAAGCTGGGTCTTTTCGGGCTCCTTGAGGCCCTCGATCTCCTCCTTGCCCTTTTCCTTGACCAGCTTCTTGATGTCTTCGGCATCCTCGCGGACCCGGTCGACCAGCCCGGTGCGTTTCCGTTGCCGCCGTTTTCTTCCGCCATGCTCTTCCCCCCGAAACTTCCCGCGCTGAAGGTCGCTCGCGCGGGCCGCTGAAGCGATTCAGCCCGGCGCTGTCTAAACGCTCAAGAAGGCGCCCGGATCGTTGAACTGATTCACGCCGGCCTGCGGGTCGTCCACGAACAGCCGGCTGGTATCCACGATGATTTTCCCCGTGGCGTCGAGTGCGATGTGCGCGCGATCCATCGGGCGCGGCGCCGGCCCTTCGAAGTTGACGCCCTCGGCTGTCGTAGCCGCTGCCGTGGCACGGGCACTTGAATTTGTTTTCGCTGGGCTTCCACTCCGGCGTGCAGCCGAGGTGCGTGCAGCGCGCGAAGATCACGAAGATGCGGTCCGGCTCGCGAACCACCCAGACGCGATTGGTCATCAGAAACGCTGATCGATGCCCAGGTCGAAATCCGCCGGGAAAGCCGATGGTGAAAACGGTGTTGGGTTCGTACAGAGCGCGCGGGAAAGAAAAAACGCAGAAACATCAGGAAGATTGATGCCCAGATAGCCGAAAACCGCCGCCCAAATCACCTGGCGCCGCATGCGATCCGGCGTCGGGCGCGGTGCGTCCGACCTTTAGTCCGGCGCGTCGGCTTTGCGCCGCCGGCTTCGGCTGGCGGCTGCGACTGGTGGCTTGGCCGGTGGCGCTGCTGCTACGGCAGGTTTAACAGGTACGGCTATACTCTCCCCGGCTTTCGATTCTCCGTTATCCGCCATGGATATGACTGCGTTACCTCGCGAATGATTGAAAAGAAATATGAATGATACCAAGCCATCTTTTATAAGCTGCCCGCCCACGAGTGTCAAGGCGATTTGAGCGATTTCCAGTCTGCCGCTACACTTGCAGCGCATCCTGCACGCTCGGCCGTGCCGCGCTGCGCGCAGCCGTGCGCACCAAGTCCGCGAGCGCGCCGATGAATCGCGGCGAATCGCCCACCGCCGGCATCATCTCGAACTGCTCGACGCCCGCGTGCAGGGCTTGCTGCGCGCGCCTCGATATTGATCTCGTGCAGGGTCTCGATATGCTCGGTGACAAACGAGATCGGAATCACCAGCAGATGCTTTTCTCCTGCTGCAGCCAGTCGCTCGATCGTCGGACTCGAGCGACGGCTCCAGCCACTTCTGCCGCCCCACGCGGCTCTGGTAGCAGAGCGTATGCGCATTCGGCCAGCCGCCGCGCGCCATCACCGCGCGCACCGTCTCCTCGACCTGCCGCTGGTAGGGATCGCCCTTCGCGATCAGGCTCAGCGGCAGTCCATGCGCGCTGAAAACCAGATGAACCTTGCGCGGGATCGTCGAAATGCGTAAGGCTCGTGGCGATCCTCTCCGCCAGCGCCTCGATATACAGCGGATGCGTATGAAATTCTTCGACCAGTTTCGCGCCCGTTTGCCGGACGGCCCGCCGGGCCGGCCGGTCCCGTACGATAGACGCGCTTCCACTCCTTCAGGCTGCTGGCCGTGGTGGCGAAGGAATAGTGCGGATAGAGCGGCAGCAGCACCAGCGCGTCGAGAGACGCGGCGCGCACCGCCGCGAGCCGTTTCCGCCGTCAGCGGGTGCCAGTAGCGCATCGCCACCCAGCACCGCACGTCGAAGTCCGGCGCCAGCGCCGCCTCGAGCTTGCGCGCCTGCCGCTCGGTGAGCAGGCGAATGGGCGAGTGTCCGCCGATGGCGTCGTAGTGCTCGCGGACCACTCTCGCGCGCCGCCGCGCGATGTAGCGCGCCAGCGGACGCCGCGCGAGCCACGCCAGCGGAAAATTGATGATGTCAGGGTCGCAAAACAGATT
Organism: uncultured Acidobacteriota bacterium; assembly: GCA_963828935.1. Taxonomy (GTDB): domain Bacteria; phylum Acidobacteriota; class Terriglobia; order Acidiferrales; family UBA7541; genus Palsa-189. The sequence goes on from CAWHGP010000005.1 coordinate 80,071, forward strand.
GTAGAGAAAGGGCTCGACGGCCTGCCGGAGAATCGGGGCCGCCCAGCTGAAACAAAACCACACCGAGTGCTTTCTTGGCGGGTGCCGGAGGCGAGCGCTTCGGAAATTCGTCACCACAATCCGTCATGTGTCATGGGAATCGCGTCATGCGCTGCGCCATGCAGAGGTTTCATTTGCGCGGTCGCTCTTCGCGCGGCTTCGCAACGTCATCGCTTCAGGTTCTCCTTCAGCCGTTCGACTTCGTCCTGCAGGCGCGCCAGCCGCCGCGAGACGCGTGAACTGGTACACAAAAAAAATCGCCCAGACGGCCAGGTACGCCGCCATCAGGCTATTCAGATTTTTCATGGACCTCCTCAACCGATCGCCGTTCCCTGCCCGTACTCGACGTCGTTCGCTCAGCGCTTTGTGCGCGCGCGTAAATCCTGCAGCTCGCGCTCGACATCCTCGTGCCGCAGCGCCTCCACGCGGTAGCGCTGGCGCATCAGCAAGCACCAGCACGCCCAGCAGCGCCGCCCAGCACAGCAGCAGCACTCGTCAGCATCCGCGGATCGAGGGAGCCGCCGTCGCCGATCACCGGCTGCGGATGCTGCGTGCGAAAAAACCAGATCGAAAAATAGACCAGCGGAATGTCGAACGCCGCGAAGATGCCGAATACCGCGGAAACCACGGCGCGGCGCTCGGGCTCGTCGATCAGCGTGCGCAGCAGCAGATAGCAGACGTACAGCACCCACAGCACAAACGTCGAGGTCAGCCGCGCGTCCCAGGTCCACCAGATGCCCCACACCGGCTTCGCCCAGATCGGCCCGGTCACCAGCACCACGGTGAAAAAGGCGACGCCGACTTCCGCCGCCGACACCGCCAGCCAGTCCCACTTGGGCGTGCGCGCGCGCAGATAGGCGATGCTGGCGACAAAGGAAATGAAAAACGCCACGAAGCCCGTCCAGGCGCTGGGCACATGAAAATAAAAAATGCGCTGGATCAGGCCCATGGTCCGCTCGGTGGGCGCGACAAACAGCGCGCAATAGCCGGCCACGCCCAGCAGCGCGGCGACACCCAGGGTCGCGAGCCCGTCGGCTGCCCGCGGGCTGCAACTCGCTGTCGTCGAGACGCGTAGCTGGATGGCCATGCTGTGCGCCATTTTACTCCTCCAGCAAATATTCGCCGAAAAGCCAGGTCACCGTCAAAAAAATGACGTCGAACGCCGCCAGAAACGTCGTCCACACCGGCGACAAGCGACGCCGGATCGTCAAACAGGCCGACGGTGGCTTCCGCGCTCGCGATCAGCGCGGGCGCCAGCACCGGCAGCAGCAGCAGCGGCAGCAGCAATTCGCGCATGCGCGCCTGCGAGGAGATCGCTGAAAATACCGTGCCGATGGTGGCCAGCCCCAGCGTGCCCAGAAACAACACCACCACGAGCCGCCCGAGCACCGGCAGCAAGCTGCAAATTGTAAAGCGCGGCGAAAATCGGCAGCAGCATCAACTCGGCCAACAGCAGAAAACAGAAATTCGCGGCAATCTTCGCGGCGAGAATGGCCACCGGCTCGATGGGCGCCAGGCGCAGCGCCGCCAGCGTGTCGTTGGTCTGTTCGCGCGTGAACGAAGGATGCAGCATCAGCGAGCCCGCAAACAGCAGCGCCAGCCACAGCAGGCCCGGGCGCGAAGCGGCGCGACTCGGCGGACGTGGGATCGAACGTAAAGCTGAAGAGCACCAGCACCATCAGGACGAAAGACGAGCGTGGTCGCCAGCAGTTCGCGCGTGCGAAATTCGGTGCGCAGTTCCTTGGCCAGCAGCGCGACCGCGGGGCGCAGCAGCGTCGATCTGCGGGCTGTGGCCACCGACCGGAGCGCTCGAGCCGCGCTCCCCTGCTATCGGTGATATCGGCCGAAACGCCGCGCTGACCGTCTGATGCGCGTGTCTGCGAAAGCGGCGGCCACTCAACCCTCCTGCCCGGCGGCCAGCGCCGCCGCGAGAATCGGCCGCGGATCACCTGCGGCACCGGAGTCCTCCGTAATCTGTCCCGCCGCCAGACGCACCGCGCGCGTGACCACCGCGTGGGCTTCGCTGCGCGCCATGCGTGCTCATCAGCGATGGTGCAGCCGCGTCATCGCGAAGGCGCCCGAGCGTCTCGCCGAGCCACTGCTGGCCCGCCGGATCAAGTCCCGTCGCGGGTTCGTCGAGCAGCAGCAGGCCGGATCGGCCAGCAGCGCGCGCGCGATCGCCAGCCGCTGCCGCATGCCCCGCGAAAACTTGCGCACCAGATCTTCGGCCGCGCCGCGCCAGCCCCGCCGGCTCGAGCGCCGCGGCGGCGCGTTCTGCGGCCGGTCGAGGCCATACAGTTTCGCGAACAGCTCCAGGTTTTCCTCGGCGGTCAGCTCGTCGTACAGAAGAATCTGGTGCGCGACCAGCCCGATGCGCGCGCTTGATGGCGAAACGATCTCCTGTCCACCCCGGCGACATGTGGCGGCGGCCGTTGACGCAGGCAGGTCGATGCGCGCGCCGTCCAGTCTCGCGAGTGTCCCGCGGCATTGGGAGAAGCGTCACCGACCTGCCCGAGATGGCCGCACCAGCAACGCCGCAATCTTCAGCAACGTGGATTTGCCCGAGCCGTTGGCTCCCACCAGCGCCACGCACTCGCCCGGTGCAATCTGAAGCGAAACGCCGCGCAGCGCGAAACGCGCCCCATAACGCTTCTCGATATTCTGGAATTCGATGGCTAGGCCGCCGCGAGCCTTCCTCGCGCGCCTGGTGGAAAGATGTAGCCACGCCGCACGCTCAGCCCCGGACCAGTTCGCGCAGGATCTGTTCGGTGCGGTTGCGCTCCTCGGCGTATTCTTCTTCGGAGATGGTGCCCGCCTGGCGGCGCAATTCGAGGCGAAAGAGCTGGTCCTTCAGGCCGTCGAGGCTCTGTTCCACTTCGCGGTCGATTTCCAGGCGCCACTGGCGCGGCGGCCACAGCCGAGCGCCGCGGCCGAGCCGCTGCCGGTGGCGTCATCGCAAGTGCGACGGCGTCGGCGCCACTGCCGGCGGTTTGCGCGCTGCTCTGCGAGATGCCTCGCGGCCGCTAGCGCGGTCCGCTTGGCGGCCACCGGCAACTTCACGGTAGCGGACGTAGCCGCCGCTTCTGCCCGCCACGCCCTGCACCAGCATGCCGGCAGGCTGCCGCCACAGTCATCAGCACCCCAGCGCGAACAGAGCCGCAAATCCGCCGACCAAAATCCACCTCAAGCTATCGAGGCGGTTGGGCAGGGCCTGAATGGTCACGCCCGAATCGCGGCCATTCACCTGATCCTGGCTCTGCGGCGGCATTGCCCCGCCGCACCTTGTCCCGCGTCGCTTGCCTGCCCTGGTGCCTGGCTGGCGGAAGGCGGAGGCGCGGTGCCCGAAACGGAGACATCGAAAGCGAGCCTGCACGGCACGGCGTCGCGCGTGTAGAGGTTAAATCCCTGCTCGGTTCCCGCGGGCGAAAAGCCCGCGCTGGTAACCTGCACGGTCGGCGGCGCCACCAGCATCACGCGCTGCACCGCATAGTGGCGAAGTGAACCGCAGCGTCGCGCGGTTCGACGCGTACGGAACCTGGTACGACAGGCGCACGCCGTTATCGCCCGGCTGAAACGCATAGGCGATGGCGTATTGCTGTTTCCCGCGGTCGATGGTGCCCTGCACCACCGGCATGCCCGACGGTCCCCAGGACGAGACCTGCGAGAGTTCCGCGCCCGGTGGGATCTCGAAATTGAAATCGCCCTTCTCGTTGAAATAGGCCACCGGCGGCTGCGACTGGTTCTGCAGCGAGTATTCCTCGCCGACCAGCAGGTTCGCGCCATTGGGCTGGAAGACGATCAGCCGCGAGCCCACCTTCACCGTTTTGGCGTCGGAAGAGGGCTCGTACACCGTGACGTCGACCGTATTCTTGCCCGGGAGTCAGCGGCTGATGAAACATCACGCCGCGATAGACGGCGCGAATCAGCATCGGGCCCTTGCCCGATGGCCGGATTATCGAGCTTGTATTTTCCCTGCGCGTCCGTTTTGGTGTTGGCGACCGGCTGCATCCCGCCCTGCAGCTGGATCAGGATGACGTCCACTCCGGCCGCCGGCTTGCCGTTGGTGCCGTTGCTGCACCACGCCGGTGACGGTGCCGGCGCACGCCGCCGCAGCCGCGACAAAGAATCAGCAAGCAAGGCCGCGAGCAGCGCGCCGCGTGCAAGCAGCGCACCAGTGCGCCCGGATGGCCCGCTAAGCGAGCCTGACGACAAGTGCAGTGAGTCGCACGCGCGACTGGCTTTCGTGCACAGTCATTTCCGCAAGGAGTTTTCTGTATGCCACGCGAACTTCGATGTAGCTGCCACTTCGCCGCGAGGTTATACACGCCGCTGACGAGCCGCACGCCTGCTGGCGCACCGCCTCCGGCGAAGCACTAGCCGGCGCCGCGCACGTTGGGATCGCGCCGCGGCAGCCGCGCCTCGTTGCCGGTGACCGTCTCGATCTCCGCCAGCACCAGCGCGGCTTCGGTTTCGAGCGTCTGCCTCATCTGCTCGTAATCCTGCTCGGCGAATTTGCCGGTGCGGTACTCGAACTTCAGGTCGCGCAGATTGTCGTAAATCGTGTCGCGCCGCTCCATCAACTGATCGAGATGCGAGCGGTGCGGCGCCGAATCGGAGGCGATCCGGCTCGATGAAAAAAATGAAAATCAGGTCGCCGCCGTGAGCGCCACGCAGGCGATCAGCGCCAGCGCGTCGATGTTTGCCGGAACGTCGGCGAAGAATCGTCATCTCAGATTCCCTGCCGCTCCGCAAGCACTTGCTCAGTCAATCGCGTTTCGCGTAGTCACTGGTTTGCCGGTCGATCTCGCGGCGTGCGCTGCCAGCAACTCCGGCGAAATCGCCGGGCCGCGCCGGGCCGGTGCCACGACGGCCGATGCCGCCAGTGGCGAATGACACCGCAATCACCAGCCGCCAGCCCCAGAGCAAACGCGATGCCCGGGATCGCCCACGCCAGACTATTGAAGCCGTGCGTCGGCGGCTCCGCCAGGACCTGCTTCGCCATACTCCTGCACAAACGATTGCAAAATCAGGTCGTCGGATATCGCCCGCAGAGACGCGCTGATCCATTTCCTGCCAGCATTTCGCGCATCGGACAGACCGTGCAGCCCACGATGGTTGCACTGCCGTGCGACATCTGCACCGCAGCCGCACATGCAGATCAGCTTGTTCCCGAGCGTCTTGGCGCGGTCGGAGCTTTGCCCCTGCAGCATGCCGGTGAAAGCGTCACCGCCACGGCCAGCGCGAGTACGGGCGCGAGTCGCACCAGGCCGCTTCATGAGCCGCCCATCGCGAATATTGTCGTGGCGCGAGTTAAAGCGGTACCGACGTCCGCGTCGAAAACCGTCATGCGAAGACTCAGTCATGACCGCCATATTATCCGTCTCGCGAGTGGGTATCCGGGCCGGCACGGCGACCGTGCCCGCAGGGGCCGGTTCGGCCACCGCGCGAATCGCCAGCACCGGCTGCCGGTTGGGCACCAACGCCAGCAGCGTGCCGAGCACCACGATGGCGCCGCCCAGCCAGATCCATTTCACCAGCGGATTCAGATACGCGTGAATCACCGGCTGCTGCGTGTCCGGGCTGCGGCCGGCATAGACGACGTAAAGATCTTCCTTGAGCGTCGAATAGATCGCCACCATGGTGCCCGATTCCTGATTCGCGGGATAGAAACGCCGCTCGGGATAGAGCATGATGACTTGCTTGCCGCCGCGGTCCACGGCGATGGTGGCGCGCTCGGCAGTGTAATTGGCTCCTGGCGTGGAATCGAAAGTCTGGTTGGTCAGATGGTAGGGGCCGATCTTCATCTGCGCGCCGGCAGGCATTTCCATCTGCTTGTCCTGATTGAACGCCGTGCCGGAGATGCCGATGAAAATCAGCACGATGCCGAAGTGCACCACGTAGCCGCCGTAGCGCCGCGTGTTGCGCATGGTGAGCTGCGCGACCGACGAGAACAGGTTCGAGCCGGTGCGCGCGGCGATCACGCGCGCGCCGCGATAAAACTCCAGCAGAATCGTCAGCGTCACGAACACCGAGAGGATCAGGCAAACCGTGACGTAAAAGTCGCGCAGGCCCAGCGCGATGCCCACCACGCCCGCGACCAATCCGACCAGCAGCGGCCCGCCGAAATTGCGCCGCAAGCTGCTCATCGAGGTCTTGCGCCAGGCCAGCAGCGGTCCGACGCCGGTCAGGAACAGCAGAAACAGGCCGATCGGCAGGTTCACCTTGTTGAAGAATGGCGCGCCCACGCTGATCTTGGTGCCGCGCACCCATTCCGAAAGCACCGGGAAGAGCGTCCCGGAAAGCACCGCGACGCAGGCCACCAGCAGAATCAGATTGTTGAACAGAAAGCTCGATTCGCGCGAGACCAGCGAATCGAGCTGGTTGTCGCTGCGCAGGTAGTCGCGATTGCGCCAGTACGCCACCAGGCAGACGACGAGCACCAGGCCGATAAAGCCGAAGAACCACGGGCCGATGCGTCGATTGCGCGAAGGCGTGCACCGAACTGACCACGCCGCTGCGCGTCAGGAACGTGCCGAAGATCGTCAGCAGGAACGTCGTGAACACCAGCCAGACGTTCCAGACCCGCATCATGCCGCGCTTTTCCTGCATCATCACCGAATGCAGAAACGCGGTGCCGGTCAGCCACGGCATCAGCGAGGCGTTCTCCACCGGGTCCCACATCCAGTAGCCGCCCCAGCCGAGCACGGCATAGGCCCAGTGCGCGCCCAGCAAAATGCCCACGCCCTGAAAGCCCCAGGCGATCATGGTCCAGCGGCGCGTCAGGTGAATCCACTTCTCGCCCGGGATAGCGGCCGAGCAGCGCGCCCAGCGCAAAGGCGAACGGAATCGCGAAGCCGGTATAGCCGGAATAGAGAATCGGCGGATGAATCACCATCTCCGGATATTGCAGCAGCGGATTCGAGCCCTTGCCGTCGCCGCGCGAGATCCATTGCAGCGCGCCGTTGGCGGCCGGCGGCGCCCAGAACTTGAAACGGGCTGGCGATGAAATTATTCAGCGTCAGGAAGAAAAGCTGCACTCCGGCGCAGCACCACGCCGACGTACGGCATCAGTTCGGGATGCTTGCCGCGATAGACGAACAGCGCGGAGAAAACGTAGATCGAAAGCAGGAAGCTCCAGAACAGCAGCGAGCCTTGCTGCCCCGCCCAGATGGCCGCGAATCTTGAAGAAGGTCGGCAGCGTGCGGTTGCTGTGCTCGACCACATAAGCCATCGAGAAATTGTCGGTGAAGAAAAGATAGGCGAGGCTGGCGAACCCCAGCCAGATCAGCACGCAGACCGCCATGCCGGCGTTGCGCGCGCTCTTGATCAGCAGAGGCTTGCGCGTGATGATGGCGGCAATGCCCGCCGCCAAAGGCATACAAGCCGCACAGGAAGGCCAGCAGCAGGGCATACGATCCAAACAGATCCAACGAACTACCCCCGATTCGGTTTAGCTCTTGTGATCCGCGCGCGAAGCAGGCTTGCGGTGCGCCGTGCCGTAATTTCCCTGCCCAGGCGCGGCCTCATACTTAGACGCGCACTTGGCCTGAACTTGTTTCGGCGACAAAACGGCCGTCGGGCATGGCGTGTCCCTCGACCAGGCACTGCGCGCCGTCCTTAAACGTGTCCGGCAGCGGGTCGGCTCCGACATAACTGACCGGCAGGGTCTTGCCTTCTTCCTTCAGCACGAAGTCCACGCGGCCCGGCATATGCTGAATCGAGCCGGCCGCGACATCGCCGCCCACGCGGATGCGCTGGTGCGCGCGCGGCGGCGTTGAGCGTGGGGAGTTCGGAGATGGTGTGGTAGTAGGTCTGGCTCTCTTTCGCGCCCATCCAAGCCAGCGCCGAGAGCGAGACCACAATGATCCCGATACCGATGCCAAACTTAGTTCTGGCCTTCAACGGCATCCCCCAAGCGATGTTGATACCATGAGAGCGCGATCTTATCACACTGAAATGGCGTACAAGCCACATCTTTAAGGCTCGATTTTAAGGCTCGGTCCGAGTGGCACAGTCGCGGCGGAACGATTGCGGCTGCAGACGAGCACGGCCCAGAAGGCTTGCCTGGCGTGGCCGGTTCCCTTCCGACAAACTGGAACGCGTGACGGCCATGCGAAGCAACCTTTCGGTGTGACTGGAGACGGGCAGCGCCACCCTGCAAATTGTAGCAGGATTAAGACCAGTTCATGAGCTGGTTCGTTCTCCCGATAGTACTTTTTCTCCCAATAATACTGCACAAACGGCGGTGAACTTGGCTGGGAAGCAAGGCGAATCGAGGAGAGCTATTTGCGGAGAACAGGCCGTAAGGCAGGCTTCAATTCGGGGCTGAGTTCGCTGATTTCCATGCCCGCCATGACGATGAACTTGCAACTCAACATGTCGCGGGTCTCGTCATCATCGGGCAGCTTGGCGCGGATGCGGCAATACTGGCAATCCTGATTCCAGCAGAAACGCCCGTACGGAATGGTTTCCGGGACTCAGGAACTGGAAGCAGCGCAGAACAGAGTTTCTTTCGGGAACCTCGACAGTCTTCCCCAGCACCTTGATCTTGACAAGGTGCTCGTAGGGACGAAAGGGCTCGGGCATACGTGCAGATACGTCCTCGGGGCTGCGGAACCAGTCTCCACTATATTGCAGGCTAGCGCAAAATCGCGCGCTGCCACAATAGCAACCGGCCGGGGACGTAGCTAATCGGCTACCGTTGCTGGCTGGGGTCGGACCATTTCAGCCGAGTAAAAAACGGCTGCAGCGCGAGTCCTCCAGACGGAAGATCAGCTCCAAAGCTTGCAACGAAGGTGGGGCGAACGTTCGGCTTGGGTTGCGGGAATGTCTTATGAAGTAACGTTTATCCAGTCACGAAGGACTGCCCCATGCGGCGGAATTTTTCGTAGCGCCGCTGCAAACAGCTCCGGTAACGGCATCGAGGTAAGCTCATCGAGATCGCGCACCAGAACGGCGTCGAGCAATTGCGCGGCGGCTTCATGGTCGAGGTGCGCGCCGCCTTCGGGTTCGGCGACCACCTTGTCCACGATGCCCATTTCGCTCAAATCGGTCGCGGTAATGCGCAGCGCCTCGGCGGCCAGTTCGGCCTTGGCGGCATCGCGCCACAGAATCGAGGCGCAACCTTCCGGAGAAATCACCGAGTAGACGGAATTCTCGAGCATGTTCACTTTGTCGCCCACGGCGATGGCCAGCGCGCCGCCCGAACCGCCTTCGCCGGTGATGGTGACGATGATGGGCACGGGCAGGCGCGACATCTCGCGCAGATTGCTGGCGATGGCTTCGGCCTGGCCGCGCTCTTCGGCGTCGAGGCCGGGATAGGCGCCGGGCGTATCGATAAACGTGAAGATCGGCCGGCCAAACTTGGCCGCAAGCTGCATCAGGCGCAGGGCCTTGCGATAGCCCTCCGGCTTGGCCTGCCCGAAATTGCGCGCCAGGCGCTGCTTGGTGTCGCGGCCCTTCTGATGGCCGACGACCAGCACGGGGCGGCCGTGAAAGCGCGCGAAGCCGGCGACGATGGCGGGATCGTCGCCAAAGGCGCGATCGCCGTGCAGTTCCGAAAAATCGGTGAAAAGGAGGCGCACGAAATCGAGCGTGTAAGGGCGCTGCGGATGGCGCGCCAGCTGCGTGCGCTGCCAGGCGCCCAGATGCGTGTAGAACTCGCGCCGCAAGTTCGGCGACCTGCGCGCGGAGGCGCTCAATGTCCGAATAGCGGCGGAGCGGCGAGCCTGCGAAGGTCGTCGACCTCGCGCTCGTTCAACGATTTCGCGCTCGCGAGTTTGCACGGTGGGATCGCCTGACGTTCGTGCGTCCGGAATTGTCGGAGCGGTTCACGCGTCCTTATTGAGCGTCGTTTCTCTATGCGGCGCTCAACGCACCACCTCCACTGCATCCGCGCCGCACATCTCGCGCACCTGCGTCCAACAGTTGCTCGTCGAGGCGCACGCGCTGATTGGAGCGCAGCGTGGCCACCGAGCCGTCCGGATCGAGCAGATCGAACGCGATCGGCGCAGGGCCCGGCGAACTCGCGAAAAGCTCCTTCAGCCGGTCGAGCGTGCCTTCGTCCATGGCGCCCAGGTCCACGCGGACGCGCATCCACGTCGAGCCTTTCGGCGATCTTCTCGAGCGGCCGCGCTTCCTGAATGCCAGGCGCGTGCCCGCTTCTTCGACGTTGACGCGGCCGCTCAGCAACAGCGGCGCATCCGACTTCAAGCATGGTCTCGAGACGCGCAAACGCTTCGGGAAACGCCAAGCACTTCGAGCACTCCGGTCATATCCTGCAGCGTGAGGATGGCCCAGCGGTCGCCCTTTCGCGAGCGCATCGGCGCGCATGGCCACCACGATGCCGGCGACGGTGATCTCTTCGCCGTTGCGGCGGCCCTCGACGCGGCCAGGTCGATCGGCGCTCAGTTCCTTCAAGCGCGCGGCGTGTTTCGCGAGCGGATGGCCGGAAATGTAAAAGCCCAGCGTCGCGAATTCCGCGGCAAGCAATTCGTGCTCGGGCCACTCCTCGACGTCGGGCAGCTGCGGCTCCGCGGGCCTCGGTCGCGGCGCCGCCGCCCATGAAAAGGCCGTGCTGCGCGCTGGTGCGCTCGCGCTGGAATTTCTGCGCCCGCTCCATGGCGCGGTCGATCACCGCGAAGAGCTGCGCGCGGCGCGCGCCGAGCGAATCCATGGCGCCGGACTTGATCAGGCTTTCGAGCACGCGGCGATTGAGCAGGCGCGTATCGACGGCTGTCGCAGAATTGAAAGAACGAGTGGAAGCCGCCGAGCTTCTCGCGCGCTTCGAGAATGCCGCGCACCGTGTTTTCGCCGACGTTCTTGATGGCGCGCAGGCCGAAGCGGATCGCCTCGCCCACGGGCGTGAAATCCAGATCGCTGGAATTGACGTCGGGCGGCAGGACGGTGATGCCCATGTCCGCGCGCTTCGTGGATGTACTTCACCACTTTCTCGGTGTTGCCGGTTTCCGAGGTCAGCAGCGCGGCCATGAACTCCACCGGGTAATGCGTTTTCAGCCACGCCGTCTGATAGGCCAGCAGCGCGTAGGCGCAGGAGTGCGATTTGTTGAAGCCGTACCCGGCGAATTCGGTGATCAGGTCGAAGATGCCTCTCGGCCTTTTTCGCCGGAACTTTGTGCGCCGCGCAGCCGGCCAGGAATTTCTCGCGCTGCGCGGCCATTTCCTCGCGGTTCTTCTTGCCCATGGCGCGGCGCAGGATGTCGGCTTCGCCCAGCGAAAAGCCGGCCAGGCGGTTGGCGATCTGCATCACCTGTTCCTGATACAGAATGACGCCGTAGGTTTCTTCCAGAATTTCGCGCAGCTCGGGCAGATCGTAGGTGACTTTCTTTCTTGCCGTGCTTGCGGTTGATGAAGTCGTCGACCATGCCGCCCTGGATCGGGCCGGGACGGTAGAGCGCGTTGAGCGCGGTGAGGTCTTCCAGGCGCGTGGGCTGGTAGCGGCGCAGGATGTCGCGCATGCCGTGCGATTCAAACTGGAAGATGGCGGTGGTATCGCCGCGCGCAAAAAGCTCGTAGGTGGCCGCGTCGTCGAGCGGCAGCGTGTCCAGGTCGACGTTCGACGCCGCGATTGGCCGCGACCAGCTTCACGGTGTCGGCAAGCACGGTCAGCGTGGTGAGGCCCAGGAAATCCATCTTCAGCAGGCCGAGCCGCTCGAGGCCCTTCATGTCGTACTGCGTCGTGATTTCATCGCGGTTGGTCTTGTACAGCGGGCAGCAGGTCGGTGAGCGGCTCCGGCGAAATCACCACGCCCGCGGCGTGCGTCGAGGCGTGCCGCGCCAGGCCCTCGAGGCGCTTGGCGACTTCCATCAGGTCGCGGAAGCGCTCGATCGCCCTCGATCGCCGCGCGCAGTTGCGCCGACTGCTTCAGCGCTTCGTTCGAGCGTGATGTTGAGCTGGTTGGGCACCAGCTTGGCGAGGCGATCGACGTCGCCGTAGGGCAAGTCCATGGCGCGGCCCACGTCTTTGATGCGCCGCCTTGGCGGCCATGGTCCCGAACGTGATGATCTGCGCCACGTTGCGCGCGGCCGTATTTTCCCGTGACGTACTCGATCACTTCGCCGCGCCGCCGCATGCAGAAATCGATGTCGATATCGGGCATCGAAACGCGCTCGGGATTGAGGAAGCGCTCGAACAGCAGATCGTATTGCAGCGGATCGACGTCGGTGATGCGCAGCGCGTAGCTCGACCAGGCTGCCGGCCGCCGAGCCGCGGCCCGGCCCCACCGGAATGCCCTGCGCGCGCGCGTAGCGAATGAAATCCCAGACGATCAGGAAATAGCCCGGCATAGCGCATCTGCTTGATCATCTTGATTTCGTCGGTCAGGCGCCGCTCGTATTCGGCCAGCGGCTGGCGCAGACGGCCCTGCTTCGGCAGCGCTTCGAGAAACGGCACGCGCTCGGCAAAGCCTTCGCGCACGACGCGCTCGAAATAGCTGTCGAGCGTGTGGCCTTCGGGCACCTTGAAATCGGGAAACGAATTCCGCACCGGCTCGATGCGCAAATTGCAGCGCTCGGCGATGGCCACGGTGCGTTCGAGCGCTTCCGGCAGTTCGCCGAAGACCTGCGCCATCTCCTCGGCGGTCTTGAAATAAAACTGGTCGGTGGCAAAGCGCATGCGCTGCGCGTCCGACATGGTCTTGCCGGTCTGGATGCACATCAGCACTTCCTGCGCGCGCGCGTCGGCCTGCGTCAGGTAGTGGCAATCGTTGGTGGCCACCAGCGGGATGCCGCTCTCGCGCGAGAGCCGCACCAGGTCGCGATTGACCGGGCTGATCGACGTCCAGGCCCTGGTCCTGCACTTCGAGGAAGAAATTGCCCTTGCCGAAAATATCCTGCAGGCGGTGGGCCGCCGTCGCGCGCGTCGTCGTAGCGCTGCTCGAGCAGAGGCTCGGCCACCGCGCCGCTCAGGCAGGCCGAAAGCGCGATCAGTCCGCGGCTGTGCTTCGCCAGCAGGTCGTAATCGATGCGCGGCTTGTAATAGAAGCCTTCGAGGAAGCCGGCGGAGACCAGCTTGATGAGGTTGCGGTAGCCTTCGGCGTTTTCGCACAGCAGCACCAGATGATTCGTGCCGCGCTGGCCGGGCTCCGCGGATGCGCTTCGCCCGTTGCCGCTGGCGGCTGTCGCGTACTGGCGATGTGTCCGCGCCGCGATCGTGACGGCTGCCGCGCGCGACGTACACTTCGCAGCCGATGATCGGCTTCACGCCGCGCGTGGTGGCTTCGTGGTAGAATGCTCGGCGGCGAAGAGGTTGCCGTGATCGGTGACGGCCACGGCGGGCATGCCGCCGCCGCGCCGCTTCGCTCGACCAGTTCCTCGATGTCGCAGGCGCCGTCGAGAAGACTGTAATCGGTGTGCAGATGCAGATGAACGAAGCGCGGTGTTTCCATGCCGCGTTCATTGTAGTCCGTGTCAGCAGAATTTTCCAGAGCGCCGGCAAGCGATTCCAGGGGTTTTCCACCGGCGCCGGTGGAAAACGCAGGCCGCACCTGAGAATGAGGGCGCGAGAGTCGGGTGTTTGTGCGCATTTAGTTTAATGGGTCTGTGTGTGCTAGTCTCGTGCGATTTCGCCCGGGATTTTGCCAGCGGTTTAGAAGCAGACCGCGCGCCGCCGTGCGGTTTATCCCCGTTAGGCGGCGTTTTGGCACGTGTATCGACGACATTGTTGGTCGCTTCTGCTGCGCGGGAAGCTTACTTTTCTCGTGGCCCTTGGCGGGAGCACCTTGCCGCGAGCCTGCACCTGGAGCACCGACGGAGGCTACGGCGCTGCGCTTGCCCGCTTTTGCAGCATCTGCAGGCGCCGGGATGCCTGATTCGGCACCACTCTCTTGCCCATGAGCTTCTTCTTCAGTTTTTCGTCGGCTTTTTCTTTTCTTCTTTCTTCTTCGGCTTCCTTGATGCCGGCAAGCTTGCGCAATAGCTTGCATGCGATCTTCCGGCGTCGCGGCCCTTGCCAGCAGCTGCAGACTGAAAGAAATCTTCAACCACCTTGTCGAACTTCGGGCCGCGCGCCAACCCGAACGCTTCGAGTTCCATCTCGGCGGCCGGCAGCGCCTGGCGCAGCGGCCGCCACTTGTGGAGGTAATTGCGGACCTTGTTCACAGCCTTGGCGTTCGACGCCTCCGCCAGGAGAAACACCATCAGGTGCGGCGGCAGTTTCTCCAGAAACGCAAACGCATCGCCGGGCGCGGCTGTCTTGCGGCCGGCCAGTATTTTTGGCGGCTTTTGCGCTTCCTCTTCGAGTTGCATGACAGCGTCTATTTCGCTCGGCGGATATCCAGCCGCGCAAGCGCGGCAGCGCGTTCGCGCGGCTTCAGCTTACGCAGCGCCGCGCAGGTGACCGGCCCGAAGAGCCGGGGCCGCAAGCCGGCTGCACGAGTTCATCGCGCGCGCGCAGGATGCGAGCGAGCATCTCGTAGTCCGGATGGCGGCGCGCCAGCTGCGGATGAATCGTGCCGATCAGGCCGCGCGCCTCCCAGGCCTTCAGAATCGCCGCAGGCTTTTCTTCCGCGCCACCTGGCGCAACTCCCGGCCGACGTCCTCGGGAGGGATGGTATCCAGCAGTTCGCGCTCGAGCGCCAGCGCAAACCATTCCTCGGTGCGCGACTCGAGCTTGAAGTCCATGCGCGCGGCAGTAGCGGATCGGCGCGCAGCAGCCGCACCGGCTGATTCGTGAAGCTGTGGATCGAGAGCGCGCGCACCTCGCGCTTCTCGAGGTCGGCGAGGCCGTTGGTGGGATCGAGCAGCAGGCCGCGCGAGGCCGCGTTCAGAGAGATGGCGATGGCGTTGAGCGAGAAATCGCGGCGGCGCAGATCCTCCATGATCGTGGACCAGCGGATCTCGGGCCGCGTGCCGGGGCGGGCGTAGACGTCTTCGCGCGCGGCGGCGATGCTGCCGTCGACGTCGCCGGCAAAGATCAACTCGACGTGGCGCAGTTTCTCGTCCTCGGTGACGATGTGCGCGCCGCCTTTTTCGAGTTCGCGGGCCACGCGCATGGCGGATTGCCCTCGACCGTGAAATCCAGGTCGCGGATGGGCATGCCGGAAATCAGGTCGCGCACGGCGCCGCCCGTCAGATAGAGGTTGAGCCGGCCTCGGCGGCCAGTTCCTGCACGCGCACATCGCCGCGCGTTGTTCGGCGGAAAGCCGGCTTTCCAGCATGTACATGTAATCAGGCATTCTCTTGTCCGTCTCCAAAGAGTGCGGACGCCGTCAGGCGCCTGAGCGCGCTCGGCGAACCGGTCGATTCCGCGGGGCTCACGGCTCAAGGCCGCTACTTCAGTCTGCGCGACTGCCGAGTCCGCGATGCCGGGCCTCACGCGCGCGGGTGGTGCGCCTTGTAGATCTGTTTCAGGCGCTCCTCGACCACGTGCGTGTAAATCTGAGTCGTCGAAATGTCCGCATGCCCCAGCATCAACTGCACCGAGCGCAGGTCCGCGCCGCGCTCGAGCAGGTGCGTGGCGAAGCTGTGCCGCAGCTTGTGCGGCGAGAGTGCGTGCGGATGCCCGCCTGCCTGCCGTGCTGCGTCAAGATTCGCCAGACTCCGATGCGGCTGATCCGGGTGCCGCTGCGGTTGATGAATAAACTCTGCGGCGGCGGCGCTCCCGGGCGGCGCTCGCACGAAGCGCCGGCCGCGCCGTCTCCAAGATACTGCTGCACCGCCGCCAGAGCCTTGCGCCCGACCGGCACCAAGCGCTCCTTATCACCCTTCCCGATGCAGCGCAAGCAGCCCATGCGCATTTCCAGGTCGGAGACGCGCAGATCGACCAACTCGGAGACGCGCAAGCCCGTGGAATAAAGCACTTCGATGATGGCCCGGTCGCGCAGGCCATACGGCGTGGCCAGATCGGGCTGCGCCAGCAACCGGTCCACTTCTTCCATGCGCAGATACGAGGGCAGCGACTTCCGCACCTTGGGCGATTCCAGGTTGAGCGTTGGATCGCCGGAGATGGCTTCTTCGGCCAGGGCGAAACGAAACAGATTGCGCAGCGAGACCAGATGACGCGCCACGGTGCGGCTGTCGAGGCGCTCGCGGTACAGGCTGCCCAGGAAATCGACGATGTCGTCGCGCGTCGACGGCCTCCAGCTGCAAGCCTGCGCTTCTGCGGCAAAGGCGGCGAATTTGCGCAGGTCGCGCGCATAGGCGGCGATGGTATTGGCCGCCAGGCCCTTCTCGACCTTGACGTAATTCAGAAACGCGCTGATGAGCGGCTTCGAGCGTCATGCGCGGCTCCTCATCGGAATCACGCCAGCGGCACCGACCGGCTCATGCTCGCCGTGCACGGCGATGCCGTACACTTCCGACATCTCGTGGCAGCGCAGAACCCATGCCAGCGCCAGGTAAATCGCCGTAGCCCCCAGCGATCAGGAGCGTGAAAATACCCAGGCGCGGCAGAAAATCCTGATACCGGTTGAAATGCGAGAGGCGCAGCGCCCAGCCAGCACGCCGCGCCCATCAATCCCGGCGCAGGCTGCAATCCGCGCCATCGAGACCAGAATCTGCAGCGTTCCCAGCCGGCCGAAGCGCACCCGAAAAATAACAAACAGAGCCAGAAAATTGAAATAGGCCGCCACCACCGTGGCCAATGCCGGGCCGCCGTTGCGAAAGATGGGGAAAAACCAGCGCAGGCACAGCAGTTCAACACGATGTTCAGCGCCAAGGTGCAGGCCGCGATGCGCACCGGCGTGTGCGTATCATGCGTGGAATAAAACGCCGGAACGATCAGCTTGATGGCCGCAAAAGCCGGCAGCCCGAAGGCGTAGTAAAACAGCACCCGGCTGGTAAGGCCGGTGGACTCGGCCACGAACTGGCCGTGCTCGAACAGCACGCGAATGATGGGCTCCCGCAACACGATCAAGCCCACCGCCGCCGGAATGGTAATGAAGAACACGATGCGCAGCGCAAACGCCAGCGTCGTTTTCAGGCCGTCGTAGTCGCCCGCCGCGGCCTGGTGCGCCATCATCGGCAGAATCGCCGTGGCCACGGCGATCGCATATCCGCCCAGAACCAACTCCATCACGCGCTCGGCGACATACAGCGCGGTGGCGCTGCCCGGCGGCATCCGGCTGGAGGTGGCGAACATCGTGTCCACGAAAAAATTGATCTGCGCGACGCCGATCCCGAAAAATCCCGGCGCCATCAGGCCGGCCACCGAGCGCACGCTCTCGTGATGAAAGGCAAATCCGAAATCGAAATGCATCCCCTTGCGCACCAGTTGCGGCACCTGCACCAGGAATTGCAGCGTCCCGCCGATCAGCACTCCCACCGCCAGCGAAACCGCAGGGCTCGAAAAGTGCCGCCACACCGCGCCACCGAGCAACGCGATGATCGCCAGGTTCAGCAAGATCGGCGTCGCGGCGGGCGTGCCGAAGATGTGAAAGCAGTTCAAAATGGCCATGGCCAGCGCCGCCAGCCCAATGAAGAAAATGTACGGGAACATGATGCGGTTCAGATGGATGGCCTGATCCCATTGCGGCTGGCCCGGACGAAAAGAACGTGAAAAGACGAATCACCTCGCGAGGAAAAGACCATTCCGAGAACGGTAATCGCCGCCAGTGCCGCGGCCAAGGTCCAAAACAGACGGTTGGCGAACTCCCAGACTTCCGCGCGGGGTTCATTCGCCAGGTAGTTGGTGAAAACGGGAATGAACGAGGCCGTCATCGAGCCTTCGCCGACCAGCCGCCGCAGCAGGCTGGGAATGCGATAGGCCATCACAAACGCGTCCGCCGTCGGCGTGGTGCCCAGCAGCAGCGTGATCCGCTGATCGCGCACATAACCCAAAATGCGGCTGACAACGGTGATAAGGGAAATGACGGAGGCGGACTTGAGGATCTGCTTCTTTTGAGTCAAGAGGCGGCGTCCCCTGGCCTAAGCCCCTGAAAAATAACCACTTGACAGAATCTTCGGGCAAAACATACCATACAAATAGATGGTTTGCAAATGTCACGGCCACCCGCTGCCCGCTTGTGAAGAATACGCGCCGCAACCTCCACCCATAAAAAAGTTGTCGTTGTGTTGTCCGACCGCACGTCCCTGAACGGATACCTCAATCCGTCGCGGCTGCGACTTGTCGGCGCCCGTGGATCTGCTGACCACCGAAGGCGAGCACCGCCCGGTGCAGCTCAAGGATGTGCGCGCCATTTATTTTGTTCGCGAATTCGACGCCGACTACGAGCCGGAACGCAAAGCATTTCTGAGCCGCCCGAAGCTCGATGGATTGTGGGTGCGGCTAAAATTCCGCGACAACGAAACACTCGAAGGAGTGGTCACCAACGATCTTCTGGCGCTGCTCGATTCCGGAGTGCAGATCACTCCGCCGGATTTGAACGGCACGACGCTGCGCATTTTCGTTCCCCGCAACGCGCTGACCGAGATGACGGTCCTTGGCGTGGTGGGCATTGCACGCCGCAAGCCAGCCGTCGCCGTCGCCTCACAGCCGAAACTTTTCTCCGATTGACATTTCAGCAACAAGCTCCGTACAACACACTTCCGCATCAAAATTGCCGAAGAGATTTCCGCGCTTCTCGATACGCCAGGTCCCCGCGGCGGATTAGCTTTCTCGACGGTCAGAAGGCGCGTCCTGGAATGCGCTCTCACCGGATGCGGCTCCTGCCACCGCTGCAGCTGTGATGTTAGAGTGAATTGCATTTTTCGATTGGGCCGCAAGGCGAGCTGTTCAAGATCGTGCGGGCCGGGAGAGATGGAATGAAACTGGGTGAAATTGCGGAGCGTCTTTCCTGCCAGATCGAGGGCGATCCGGAGGGCGAAATTCATCGGGGTGGCCGGAATCGAGCACGCGCAGCCGGGCGAACTGACGTTTGTCGTCCAATCCGCGATACCGGCAGGCGATTCGGACCACCGCGTGCCTCGGCGGTTTTGATCGCCGCAAGACGTTGGCATCGATCGGGAGCCGGGACAACTCACCGCTGGCGGCGCTGCGGTCGGCAAATCCGTATCTCGATTTCGCACGCGCCATCGAACTGTTTCATACCGCCCCGCATTACGCTCCCGGCATTCACCCGACGGCGGTGATCGCCTCAACGGCGCAGATCGGCAGCGGTGCGCACATTGGCCCTTACTGCTTTGTCGATGATGGGACGCGAATCGGCCGAAACGCCGTGCTGCACAGCTTCGTCACCATTTATCGCGACGCGCGCATCGGCGACGATTTTTTCGCGCACGCCCACGCGGTGGTTCGGGAGGGATGCCGCATCGGCCACCGCGTGATCCTGCAGAACGGCGTGATTATCGGAGGGGACGGGTTCGGCTTCGCGAGGCAGGCCGACGGCCAGTGGCACAAGATTCTGCAGGCGGGCATCGCGGTGCTTGAAGATGACGTCGAGATTCAGGCCAATTCCTGCATCGATCGCGCGACATTGGGCGAGACGCTGATCGCGCGCGGCGTGAAGATCGACGATCTGGTGCTCGTCGGTCATGGCGGCACGGTTGGAGAAGATAGCGTGTTGTGCGGCCAGGTGGGCTTCGCGGGCACGCAGTGATCGGCAAGCGCTGCATGCTTGGCGGGCAAACGGGCATTTCCGGGCACTTGACGATCGGTGACGGCGCAATCATCACGGCGCAGAGCGGAGTGGCTGGGGATGTGCCCGCGGGAAAGTGCTATTCGGGTTCGCCAGCGGTGGAAAACCGCCAATGGCTCAAGAATACGGCGGCCATCAACCGCCTACCGGAACTGGTGCAGACGGTTCGGCAACTTGAGGCCGAAATTGCCGCGCTAAAAGCGCGCCTGCCTGTAGATTCACCCTCAAATTAATTGCCGGTGTGGTTTTTGCCGGCTGTGCTCCGGGAATTTTGCGGGACGGCTGATTGGATTGTTGTTCGGACCGTTGGTCAGTGTGAGGTTGTTGTTTCGGTTTTTGCTCGGACGGCAGAGCCGCTGCGATCGCCGCGTGTACCCGCTCAGCAAGTTCCCCGCGCCGCGCCAGTGTGTATTCCGTGGCGTCGATAGGCGGACAAAAACGCACGACGATTTCTCCAGGCCTGATCCACAGCGATTTTTTCGGCAGGATGTGTTGCGCGCCGATGCATGCGACGGGAACCACCGGAACGCCTGCCTTGATGGCCAACATACACGCGCCGCGTTTGAAAGGCAGCAAGCGCCCGTCCGCGCTGCGCGTGCCCTCTGGATAGATGAGATACGAGGTGCCTTGCTTCATATATTCCGCGGCGAGGTCCAAGCTTGCCAGCGCACTTTCCGCGCTGCCGCGATCCACAGGAATATAATGCGCCATGCGAAACGCCTTGCCCATAATGGGGATGGCAAACAGCGATCTTTTCGCGAGGATCCCGATACGCCGCGGGATTGCGCCGACCAGAACTGGCGGATCGATGTTGCTGGCATGGTTCGCGGCAAACAGGCAGGTGCCCGGAGGAATGTTTTCGCAGTCCTTCCACGCGGGTCCGAATTCCGACGGCGCGCACGATCAGAAGCACGGCATCCACACCCACCCGGTAATAGGTTTCGTCCGCGCCAAAAATTAGACCGTAGAGCACCAGGAGCGGTCCGCCGAACAGGATCAACAGGGCGAGGTAGAGAGTGAATATGGCGGTGCGAATCATGCGCAGAGTGGCCGAAGAATTCACGGCGCGCTGTTGCGGCGCAAATGCCAGTGCGCCATTCGTCAGAACGGCATTCCCCGACGGCGTGCGTTGCGCGGCTTTCGCGAGCGCAACATTTTGATGAGCGGGTCGCCTGACAGCTGGTTTAGCGAGCGCCACTCGTTTCCCTCGCGAAGTTTTCCGCGGCAGTTGGTGTCGCCGCGGAAGGCGTCGCGGCGGAGGTCACGCCCTGGAACAATCCATTCCGGATGCGCAACTGCTTTTCGCTGGGTTGCGGCGTCTCCTCGACGATATAGAAGTGGGCTGGTTCTTCACTGAGTGCGAAGGATACATTATTTTCGACGACGCCGCGACGGGTGCGCGCGGAAACGGAGTCGCCCGGCTGGTGACCGCGCAACCAGCGCGCAGTATTGCGTGGCACCTCGCCGCCATCGAGCGCGTCGAGCACGTCGCCTTCATGAAGGCCGGCCCTGGCGGCACCGCTGTCCGAATCGAGGTCGGAGATGATCGCGGCTCCCGCCGCGTTGCGCGAAAGACTGAAACCGAAAGCTGCGCGTTTCTGGCCCCGTTCTTTCAGCAGGAGGCCGGCGCGAGCAAACCAGGAGGCGAATGGAATTTCCGATGTGCCGGCCACGTATTCTGTCAAAAAAATTGGCGATCGCGGATTTTGCGTCGGAGTGCGCGTCCCGCAGCACTTCGTCCGTCGCGGCACGAAGGCCCACGCTATCCGCATAGAAGCGGCCCTGCTGCGCATATTGCTCATTGAGTTTTCGCAGAAGATCGTCGAGGCTGGCGCGGTTGTCGGTGGCATCGCGCAAGATAATATCGAGCACGACTCCCAGCAATTGGCCCTTGTTGTAGTACGAGACGCTGAAATCGGGCTCATCGTACAAGGGATATTTTTCAAGCCAGGCGTCGAGGCTCGATTCTTCCGCGCTTTGCCAGCGGTGCGCGGGACGCGTTTCAAGCTCGGTAACCTGATCGCCCAAATCGGCAAGGAACTGCGCTTTGCTCCACAGGCCCGTACGCACGAGCGTGTAGGCAGCATAGGTATTCGTGAAGCCTTCGGCGAACCACAGCGACGGCGTCCACATCTCATGCGTGTAGTCGACGGGTTCGAGCGATTGCGGGCGGATGCGCTTGACATTCCAGAAGTGAAAAAATTCGTGTGCGGTAACATTCAGAATCGCGTTCGACGATGGAATGGCGATGGCCGTGCAATTGGCGTGCTCCATGCCGCCGCCACCGAAATCCCGGCCGATGTGGTACAGGAACAGATACTCCTTGAACGGAGCGTCGCCCATCAGGCGCGTCTCATACTCGACAATCTGCGTAAGCTGCTGCGTTAGCCGTGCGTGGTCCTGCGGCTCTCCGTGCACCACCACGCGGATCGGTCGTCCCGCGGCCTGGAAAGTAAACTCGTCGAACGCTCCGAGTTCGACGGGCGCATCCACCAGCGCATCGTAGCTGTCGGCAGAAAACGTGCTGGCGTCCGCGGTTGCCTCCGTAGAACCTCGGGCGATACCAGGCGAGACATTGGCTTTGGCAGCTCGATCGCCACGCGCCAGCCTGTCGGCAGGTCGGTGAATTTCACCTGCACATCTTCGCCGCGCCGTTCGGGTACATAGCACAGCACCATGGCCAGATTGATGAATGCGTGCTCGCCGTTGAGCTGCGTCCCGAACGGACCCGGCTCATCCCAGTAGTCGCCGTACTCAATGCGCACAGCACCTTCTCCCGCGATTCGCCACGTCTGCTTGTCGAGACGCGTGACGGCGCCTGGGCGCGACTCGACCTTGCCGGCATCGGTGTGGGCGCCCTCCCGCCCGATACCCTGTGCCGCACTGGAGTTCGGGGTTCCGCCATCTTCTGGACCATTTGCCACGCGAAGATCGATCACGTGGTATCCAAAATCGCGAATCTGATACAGGGCATTCCATGCCGGCATCTGGACCAGAACGCTTCCGTGGACGTCCGGGATCGTCATCGTGACATGAAATCGATGCGCGGAAGGCTGGGCCACGGAAACCTCGTAGCGAATGGTCGCTCGCGCCGGGTTGGCCGCAATCAGCAGAGATATACACAGTGTCGCGGCGGCGGCCGAGCGGCATAAAAAATTCTGCCGGCCTCGCGAGCGTTTTGTCTTTATGGCGACGGCACTGCCCGGCACAATGGCGCTATCGACGGTGTGGGCAGACTTCATCGGGTGTCCCGCAACACGGACGCTTTTTCGGAAAGACGCGCGAGCAGCTTATCGCACAAGCCGTCAAAGCTGCCATTCGAGAGGACGAGCAGCACATCGCCCTCGCGCAATTCTCCGGCGAGAAAATCGACAATTTCCGCGGACGAATTGAAAGCGCCGGCTATGCGCTTCTCCGCCCGCAACGCGGTCACGACGCGCTCCGGCGAAAGCCGTTCCGCGTCGGAGAGCAGATGCGGGCGGTTGACCGGGCCAAGCACCGCGCCATCGGCCATCGCCAGCGCGACGCGCCAGATCGTTTTCAAAAATGCGGCGGCGCATGGTGTTGGAACGAGGCTCAAACGCTACCCACAAACGGCTGCCCGGCCAGCGGCTGCGTGCGGCTTCGATGGTGGCGCGGATCGCGGTGGGATGGTGCGCGAAATCATCGACGATGGTGACTCCCGCGACTTCGCCGCGCACCTGCATCCGCCGCGCAACACCGCGAAAGGTGGCCAGGGCGCGCTCGATCGCTTCGCGGGAGATGCCCCGGCCATCGGCAATGGCAATGGCGCTCAGAGCATTCAGGGCGTTGTGCCGGCCCGCCATTCCCAGCCGGAGCCGCGCGCGCTCTTCGCCGTGACGCACGGCGCGAAAATGCGTTTCGTTTTCAATTGTCTCGAAGTCTGCGGCCACCCAATCATTATCATCCGTGAATCCGTACGTTTCCACCGGGCAAAAAGCGTGCGATACGACGGCGCGCACCGCCGGGCTTCCTCCCCAGCAGACAATCCGCCCACGCCGCGGAATCAAATTCACCAGCCGCCGGAATTGCAATTCGATGGCGGCGAGATCGGCATAAATATCGGCATGATCGAATTCGAGAGAGGTAATGATCAGCTCGTCCGGCCGATAGTGCAGGAACTTTGGCCCTTTGTCGAAGAAAGCCGAGTCGTATTCGTCGCCTTCGATGATGAATTCCACGCCGCCGCCAAGCCCGTAGCTCTTGCCGAAATTTTCGGCCATGCCGCCGATCAGAAAATCAGGGCGGCGGCCGGCGGCTTCGAAAATCCACGCGAGCATCGACGTGGTGGTGGTCTTTCCGTGCGTGCCGGTGACCACGATCGTGTCATGGCCGGGAAGGAAAAACTCCTGGAGCGCTTCGGGCAGCGAGCAATACGGGAT
This sequence comes from uncultured Acidobacteriota bacterium, assembly GCA_963828935.1. Taxonomy (GTDB): domain Bacteria; phylum Acidobacteriota; class Terriglobia; order Acidiferrales; family UBA7541; genus Palsa-189. Next base: position 104,066 of record CAWHGP010000005.1, read on the forward strand.
TTTGCGGTCGAGGACGAATTCGACTTCAGGATTGCCGCGCGATACGGCGTTGCCAATGACCACCAGGTCGGGCGCGGGCTCCAGATTCTCTTCGCGAAAACCTTCGTTCCAGTGCACACCCAGGCCTGCGAGCAGCGTCGATGCGGGCGGATACACGCCGGTATCTGAACCGGTGACCCGATAGCCGCGCTCGGCGAGCATGCCCGCGAGCGGGGCCATCGCTGCGCCGCCGATGCCGATGAGGTAAATGGAATGCGCAGGTGATCGCACCGGTATCGCTCAAGTGATTGCGCCGGATGCACATCATTGTTTCGAGGAGACCGCCGGCTCCAAAATTTCGAGCTTCCCTTCCCCTGCGGCGATTAACCGGGCGCGAACCCCTAGCGGAACCGTAAGCATCGGGCGAGGTGTGTGCCCGACGGCTGCGCCGAAGACGACGGGAATGCCGAGGCCACCCAGAATCCGGCGGCAAACATCGCGCACCGTCACGCTGCTGCCTGCCGGAGCGTCGCAATCGGGAAAATCGCCCAGAACAATGCCGCGAACGCTGCGAAATTTTCCCGCTTGCGCCAAGTGCACCAGCATGCGGTCTACTTGATACGGCTTCACGCCACGATCCTCGAGCAGCAGGATGGCGCCGCGGGTATCGATTTCCCAAGGCGTGCCCAGCGTGGTTTGCAGCAGCGTAAGGCAACCGCCCAGCAAGATTCCCGGCGCAGTGCCCGCAGCGAGAATTTCACCACACAAAGGAATCGTCCAATTTAGCCGCGACGGTGCCGCGCGGCCTGTGGTGTCCTCGCTCGAAGAGGCACCGGCCGCACCCACTGCGCTTAGGAACGAGGCGAGATCATAACCTCCCGGCCGGTCGGCGCCTCCGTCAAATCCCGCTGCAACCATCGGTCCGTATATTGTTGTCCAGCGCCATCGTTGCCACAAATAAATCTGCAGCACGGTGATGTCGCTGTAGCCAATGAGTAGTTTGGGTGCTAATCCTGCGTTCGATTGCGCAAGATGCGCCGGGGTCGGCTGCGCTGCCAACGTGCGAGACCATCCTAGGCCATCGAGCAGCTCCGCGCTGCCGTAGCCGCCGCGCACAGCAATCACTGCGCTCGCTTCCGGATCGCGCAGGACTTGGGTGAACTCGGCGAGCCGCGCATCGAGAGGCGCCGCAAAATAGCTGTCGGCCTGCATCGGCGGTGTAGCCAGCTGAACGTCATAGCCCAGGCGTTCTAGTTCTGCTACGCCGCGGCTCACCGCGCCTGCGTCGCCGGCACTCGCGGGGGAAATGATCCGAACGATGCTCCCGTGTGCCAGTGCCGGTGGCTGAACAATGTCCGGGTGCGGCTCCGACACCGAATCAGCAGCAGGACGCCTGCTGCGCGACATTATTCGCGATCGAATCGATTTAGCCATGCATCGATTTTACTCGTGCGGCGAAGGGCGAAACGCTGTAGTCCGCCACGCGTCGCGCGACCGTGAGCACGTGACCGTGGCGAAGTGTGGCTGCGGCCTGCCGTCGTGCCGCTCACGCGCCGGAGCATACACCGCACCAGGCGCTTTCGCTCCGAACAATCGTACCCGATAGATATGGCGCGCAAAATTGCGGCCCAGGCGGCCGACAATCGGGCGAGCACAATGAACGGCGCCCGCGCGCGTGAGGACGATTACGGCGCACGGCGCACTCACAATCGGAACTGGGTGAGTTTGGCGAAGTGACGTGCGCGCGCATCGATTTCGCGCCGCGTGACCTTCCGCAGGCGTTCCAGGCCGAACTGCTCGACGGCAAAGCTGCCCATCACCGAGCCGTAAACCATCGCGCGCCGCAGCACGGCGTCGGACATGCCGCTTCGAGCTGGCCAGATAGCCCATAAAGCCTCCGGCAAAACTGTCGCCCGCGCCGGTGGGATCGTGCACTTCCTCGAGCGGGAACGCGGGCACGGCGAAGACGCCGCGGCTATCAACCATCAGCGCGCCATGCTCGCCGCGTTTGATGATCAGCGTGCGCGGTCCCATCGAGAAGATGTGTCGCGCCGCGCGCAGAAGATTGTGCTCGCTCGAGAGCATGCGCGTCTCCGCATCATTGATCATCAGCACGTCGGTGCGTTTCAGAATGGCGCGCAGCTCTGCTGGCGCGCCCTCGATCCAATAATTCATGGTGTCCAGCGCCACCAGTTTGCGGCCGTGTCTTTGATCTGTTCGAGCACGGAACGCTGCAGCGTGGGATCGATATTCGCGAGGAAAACGTGTCGCGAGCTGCGAAACGACTCCGGCAAGTTTCGGACGAAACGTCGCGAACACGTTCAAATCGGTCACCAGCGTCACGCGCTCGTTAGGGTCCTGCCCGTAGCGCCCGGACCAGAAAAACGTTTTGCCCGCGGCGCGCTCTAGGCCCGAAATGTCGATTCGCCGCCCCTAAAAACGGCGCGATCCTTGCTCGGTGAAATCGTCGCCCACCACGCCCACCAGATTGACATGCGTGAAACAGCTGGCGGCGATCGAAAAATAGGTGGCCGCGCCGCCGAGCGTGCGATCGACTTTTCCGTACGGTGTTTCGAGCGCATCGAATGCAACCGAACCAACAACGAGCAGGGACATGAGTAGGCCTCTAGGTAAGATATTTCCCAACGATCGCGCGACAAGCGCCGCCGTGCTGCCGCCGGGATGTAGCGCTGGATCGGTGATGATGGCGTGCGCCAGCGACTTGCCGCAGCGGCAAGTTCGCTCGGCGGGCATGGCCGCACGGCGGCGCGCAAAACATTCTGCGCGTTTTCCGCATTGCGGTTCAGATTGGCGATGATTTCGGCGACGGTCACCGAGCTGTGCTGCCGGGTGCCAGCAGTCGTAGTCGGTAATCATCGCCAGCGTGGCATAGCACAGCTCCGCTTCGCGCGCCAGTTTGGCTTCGGTCACGTTCGTCATGCCGATGACCTCGAAGCGCAATTGCCGGTGCACGTGAGCCTCGGCGAGCGTCGAAAACTGTGGTCCTTCCATGCACACGTACGTTCCGCCGCGGTGAGCTTGTCACTCCGGCGGCGTCGCAGGCCTCCCCAAGCACCCCGCCCAACTGCGGGCATACGGGCTTGTCGAATCCGACATGCGCGACGATACCGTCGCCGAAAAATGTCGACACGCGGCCGCGCGTGCGGTCGTAAAACTGATCGGGAATCAGAAATTCGAGCGGCCGCAGTTCCTCCTGCAACGAGCCTACCGCGCTCACGGAAATCACGCGCTCGACGCCGAGAAGCTTCATCGCGTACAGGTTCGCGCGGTAGTTGATCTCCGAGGGCATGAATCGATGGCCGCGTCCGTGGCGCGCAAGGAATGCCACGCGGCGGCCTTCGATGTTGCCCACCACGAACGCGTCGGAAGGATCGCCGAAGGGGGTTTTCATGCGAACTTCTCGCGCCGCTTCGAGGCCTGGCATGGCGTAAAGACCGCTGCCGCCAATAATTCCGATCTCGGCTTGAACTTTCCCCAGCGTTTTCGGTGTTGCGCCGGATGCCGCCCTCGCCTTGGGCGCACGTGTGTTTACAGCTTTCGCCATCGCTCAGGCCACCCTTTTAATTAATCTGATCGCGATTATACTTGTTCAGGATTTCCTAATGCCCTTGCGCCACATTTTCTCACAGGATCAGAAAATGAATTCCACACGCAGTTATTCCACGGTCACCGGCTCGGCGCTGATTTTGCCGCCGTGTTCGGACCCAGTTGCACAGCCGCGCAGCGCGCACCTTCGCGGTCATGACCGAAAAGCGCCAGCCAGCCGTTCCGCGCGATTTCCGGCAGCCATTTTTTCTTGTTTTCGAGCGTCGTTAGCGGGTAAAGATCGAAGCCCATGATCCAGGGGTACGGCAGGTGCGCCGTGGTGGGCACGAGATCGGCAAGAAACACCGCGGTCTGCCCGCCGCCTGAAAGCCGCACGATCATCATTTCTTTGGTGTGGCCCGGCGCGCGAATCAACTCGACGCCCGGCGCAATTTCGCGATCGTCGTCGATCAGATTCCCACTGGCCGCTGGCGTGCATCGGCTCGAAGTTTCGGGGAAATAGCTGGCGCGATCGCGCTCGGTGGGATTTCGCGCGTGCTCGAATTCCCCGCGCTGGCACGATGTAGCGCGCATTAGGGAATGTCGGCACCACTTTCCGCTCTACCACTCGCGTATTCCAGCCGCAGTGGTCGAAATGTAAATGGGTGTTCACGACAACATCGATCTGCTCCGGGCGCACGCCACGGTCGGCCAGCTGATCCGGCAGCCGGCGTCCCTCGAACGCGTAGATGTCGCGGCGCTTCGCGTCCCATTTGTCGCCCGCGCCTGTTTCCACCAGAATCCACTTCCCCGCTGCGCGGATCAGAAGGGAGTTCATCGCCAGAGTGATGCGGTTGCGTTCGTCCGGAGGCGCAACACGCTCCCACATCGGCCGCGGAATAACGCCAAACATCGCGCCGCCATCCAGGCGAAATGTGCCGTCATTCAAGATGTGAAATTCCAGGTCGCCCAGACCGCATGCGGCCTCATTTCCCGACTCATTCCGACCACCGCATCAACAATTGCGCAAGCCCGGCGCGGATCCATCATCTCAGCGTCACCGCCGCGTACGGGCGCTTTCTTTCGATCGGCCACTTCGGCGGCCAGCGTGTCGAGTAGCTGCTTACCATTCCCCGCGACAGCGCGCGCTCGGCGACTTGTTCTTCCAGCAATCGATCAGCCGTTCTTTCCAGTGCTCAAGCGTCCCGGCGCGCCGTTCTCCGCTCGAATCCAGCCCGCGCGCGGAACTGCTCGATGCGCGTCGAACAGTGCTGCGATTCCTGATGCCTTCGGTGGCAGTGGTGCGCAATATGGGCGGCTGCGCGCTCGGGCCTGTTTCGGCGCAGGCCGCCAACTGCAGCATGGCCGCGACTTGCTGCTCGAGGCGGTCGGCGCCTTCGCGATCGGCTTTATTGATCACGAAAATGTCAGCCACTTCCATCAAGCCGGCCTTCATGCTTTGCACGTCGTCTCCCAAGCCCGGAACCAGCAGCACCACCGTGCAATCGGCCAGCCGCACGATATCGATTTCATCTTGTCCCACGCCGACGGTTTCGATCAGCACGATCTGCTTGCCGGCGGCATCGAGCACCAGCGCCACATCGGCAGTGGCGCGCGCCAGGCCGCCCAGAAATCCGCGCGTGGCCATCGACCGTATGAAGATTCCGTCGTCGGTGGCGTGTGCCTGCATGCGAATGCGGTCGCCCAAAATCGCGCCTCCCGTGTAAGGGCTCGTAGGGTCGACGGCAACGATTCCTACCGTCCGGCCCGGCTGCCCGATAGCGCGCCGCGAGCCGGTCGACCAGCGTGCTTTTGCCCGTGCCCGGCGCGCCCGTGATGCCGATCGATATAGGCGCGGCCTGTGGCTGGGAACAGGTGCTCCAGCAAATCATCGGCCGCGGGATCGTGATTCTCGATCGCGGTGATGGCGCGCGAGACGGCGCGAATGTCGCCGGCGCGAATCCGTGCGGCCCATTCGTCATCAACGCAATCCATCGCATGATGGCGTCACAGCAATGGTGGTCATCGAACTCCAGGATCAATCGAACGGCCTGTCGCATTTCACCGCTGACAACAAATCTGGTAAATGCGAATTCAAGCGATCATCCGCGCTTACTCGCTCGCGGCCGGCTTGCCCAGAATCTGGCGGGCAATCACCAGCCGCTGAATTTCGCTTGTGCCTTCGCCGATGGTGCACAGCTTGACGTCGCGATAGTATTTCTCGGCCGGATAATCCTTGATAAAGCCGTAGCCGCCAAAAATCTGCACGGCCTCGCTTGCCACCCGCACCGCGACCTCGCTGGCATACAGCTTGGCCATGCTGGATTCGAGCGTGAAGCGCCTCGCGCCATCCGCGCCGTCGTGTTCGCGCGGCGGGAACGGTCCGCGAGCGACGCCGCATGATAAACGAGCAGGCGCGCCGCCGCAATTTCCGTGGCCATGTCGGCCAGCTTGAACTGAATGGCCTGGAACTCGCCGATGGCCTGGCCAAACTGCTTGCGCTCTTTGGCGTATTTCGTGGCGGCGTCGAACGCGCCCTGCGCCATTCCCAGCGCCCAGCGCGGCGATCGAAATGCGTCCGCCGTCGAGCACTTGCAGCGTGTTGACGAAGCCCTTGCCCCTGCTCTCCCAGCAGGTTTTCCGCCGGGACGCGGCAATCGCTGAAAACGACCTCCGAGGTATCGCTCGCGCGCATGCCGAGCTTGTTTTCCTTCTTGCCCGGGACGGAAATCCCGGCGTGCCCTTTTCCACGATGAACGCCGAAATGCCGTGCGTGCTTTTGCCTGGGTCGGTGACGGCCATGGCCACGCACACGTCGGCGTAATGCCCGTTGGTGGTGAATGTTTTCGCGCCGTTGATTACCCAACCGTCGCCGTCGAACCGCGCGCGTGGTGCGCGTTCCGCCGGCATCGGAGCCCGATTGCGGCTCGGTAAGCGACCAGCAACCCAGTTTTTCGCCGCGCGCCAGCGGCACCACGTATTTCTGCCGCTGCGCCTCGCTGCCGAATTTGTAGATGTGGTTGGTGCAAAGCGAATTGTGCGCCGCCACGAATCAGTCCCACCGAGCCGTCGACGCGCGACAATTCCTCGATGGCGATCACATATTCGAGATAGCCCAGCCCCGCGCCGCCGTATTGCTTCGGGGAAAATCACGCCCAGCAGGCCCAGCTCGGCAAGCTTGGGAATCAGCTCCGAAGGGAAACGCGAGGCTTCATCCCACTCCATGACATGCGGAGCGATTTCCGGTTTCGGCGAATTCGCGGACGGTGCGGCGAAGCTGCTGCTGTTCGTCGGTCAGTGAAAAATCCACGCGCGCCTCAGCGGGAGAACGAGCATCATCCGATGCCTGAATTTTATATCAAGTTGCCGCAGCTGGACGCGTCAGATCAAAACGTGCGCCAACAGTGCCATGAGAAGGTATACGCGCCGACGAATGCCCCGCCGGCTGAATCAGTCGCGACCGTCGAAACGCATTGCCGTGCGCACTATCACCGTTCAATCGAGCAGCGCGACAAACACTTCGTTCGATACGGTCAAGCGCGGGCGCAAGCTGACCACGTGCCCTTACATTCCACTAAGCCTTGCGCGCGCAAATCCGCGATGCGGGTGCAAAATCGACGCCGTACTGCTTTTCGATCCGCTCGAGGTCGATGCCGGCAAGCTGCCGCAGCCCGAGAAACATCTCTTCTTCGAGCGCCTCGCGCGAGCTCACCTCGCCGCAGCTGCTCGACTGGCAGGCGCCCCGCCTCGATAGCCGCCACATAGCCGCGGCATCGTGCGCGTTGGCCCAGCGCGATAATGGCCGTCGAACGAGTGCGCCCCGGCGCCAAATCCGAAGTACGGCTCGCGCCGCCAGTATTTCAGATTGTGCCGCGAGCCATACCCAGGCAGAGCCCAATTGGAGATTTCGTAGTGCTCGTAGCCGGCTGCGGCCAGCTCTGCGCAGGCCAGCTCGTAGCAGGCCGCCATGACGTCGTCGTCGGGAATCGCCGCCGCGCCGTAGCGGCTGCCACCCGCAAGCGCTTCGCTGCCCAGCCGGCTGCCTTCGTCGATTTCCAGCAAATAAATCGAACATGTGCTCGGGCCGCAGCCGCAGCAGCTGCTCGAGCGGACTCGTGCCAGCTTTGCGCCGTCTGGTGCGGCAGGCCGGCAATCAGATCCAGGCTGACGTTTGCAAATCCCGCGGCCCGCAGGAACGTCAATCGCGCGACCAATATCGTCGCGGCGATGCATGCGGCCCGCGGCAGCAAGCTCGGTATCCTGAAACGACTGCGCGCCCAGGCTGATGCGATTGATGCCGGCAGACTTCCAGGCGGCGGCATTATCGCGGCGAATGGTTTCAGGATCGGCCTCGAGGGTCACTTCGCGCAGTCGCACAGGAAAATGCGCGCGCACGGCATCCGATGATCCGCGCAAGATCGGCGGGATCGAGCAGGCTGGGCGTTCCGCCGCCCAGGTAGATCGTGTCGACACCGCCGCCGACTGCGCCGCCGAGCACCGCATGCTCCAGACCCGCTGCGCGAATACAAGGCCGCATGCTCGCCGATTTCTCGCGCGACCGCGCGCGCATACGGGCGCGTAGAGGCTGCGCGCCGCGACCCCCGTATGGAAATTACAATACGTGCATTTCGTCTGGCAGAAAGGCACCTGAATATAGATGCCCAGTGAGTCGGTCCGCGAGGGATTTACCATCGCTGATAGCCGACACTGGAGCCAGTGCGTCGTACCGTCACGCATCGTTCTAGCCGCGTACATGCTATCGAGTGGAGGCATTCGTTATAGTCGGGGACGATCTTGACTTGCAAGCGCCGGTCGCGCGGCCCGTCGAATTCGCAGAAGAAAATTCCCTGCCAGCGTCCGAGGTCGAGCTTGCCATCGGCAATAAAAATCGTTGCCGAAGTACCGACCAGCGCGGCCTTGATGTGCGAGTCGGAGTTGCCTTCGGCGTGGCGATAACCGGCGTCCTGCGGCACCAGGCGGTCGAAGGCCATCTCGATGTCGCGCGCCACGTCGGGATCGTCGTGCTCGTTGATGATCACGCCGGCGGTGGTGTGCGAGACGTACAGGTGGCAGATGCCGCTGCGAACGCCCGCTTCCTTCACCAGCCTGGCCACCCGCGCGGTGACGTCCACCAGTTGCGTGCGCCGCTCGGTCTTGACGGCAAGTTCCGCCATGCGAATGCCCGAAGTGCCGCGGCGCTCGGCCGGCGCATTCCCCTTGCGCCGTGCCGGCGATTTTCTAGCTGAGGGCCGCACGCGGACGCCGCGCCATAAAATGCGAACCAAGGCTTCGCCGCGCCCAGCCGCGCATTCACGTTCTTGATGTTCGCCACGCCCTGATTGGCGAGCCAGTCCTCCAGCGCCTTGAGGCCCTGCTTGCCGTAAACCGGGAATGCCTTCTTTCCAGGTGGCGCGGCCGCACAGCACGCCGGAGAAATTGGTGTTCGCTTCGGCGGCCAGCTCGAGCGTCTCGATGAAACGTCTCGTTGCTCACGCCCGCCGACAGATAGATAAACGGCTTCTTGGCCACCGCGGCGGCGCGGCGGAAATGTTCCTTGGCTTCTTCGCGCGAATAGGCGGCCTCGCCTTTGCAGGCGCGCGCGCCCTTTACGAAGGCCATGTTCACCGGCACTTCCACCTTCAGAACATCCACGCCGTATTGCGGCTTCGAGAATTCCTCCATGCTGCGGGCGACGATTTCCGGCTTCTTGCGCGCGAACTCGATGCCCTTTTCGTCCGCGCCCTCTTCGTAGCCGACAAACTCGAGGAAAAAAGGCACGTCGGCGGCGGCGCATTCGCCGCCGATGCGTTCCACCCAGGCGTGCTTGGTCTCGTTGATCTCGGGCTTATCCGAAGGGCGCGTAGTACAGCAGGATCTTCACGCAGTCGGCGCCAGCGGCGACCATGCGCCGCACCGAATAATGATCCAGCAGGTCGGGCAGACCGCCCGGGCTGCGTGTTGTCGTACCCGCTTTTTTCGTAGGCCAGCAGCAGGCCGGCATTCTTCGCGCGGACCTTGGCGGCCGACAGGCCAAATTCGGGATCGAGCAGAATGGCGCTCGCATGCGGCGTCAGGATGCGGCTGACCGCTTCTTTGAATTCCGCCATCATCTGCGGCGTCACTGCTTTCTTGTCCACGCCTTTTTCCTTGGCGATGGCGCTCATCAACGACCCACGCTGGTCCATGGCCGCCGCCGCGATCACTCCGCGCGAATCCGCAACCGCCTTAAGGCCCTTCTGCTTTCCCGGGCTGATTTTCATCCCTGCCCTCCGAACTGGAATTTGTGCCCGCTCAACAACCGCGAAAAAATCACTTCACAGATAAAGAACCTGGTGCTGGGTGGCCGCCGGGGTAATCCGTTCCGGCCAGCTCATCGAGCAGGCCCAGGACCTTGCGAAGCCAGCATCGGAAGGAAACACAGCGTGCGCTCCTGCAAGTTACCATGCGGATACAGCCGGCCGGCTAATTCCTTCAAGTGCGCGTCCAGCACCGACGAGCGGAACGAGAGCGCGTGCGCCACCTTCCCCTGAAGATTGGTGAACTGGTAGATCATCTTGCCCTTCGGCCGTGTCGAGCGAGCCGCTAGCGTGGGATCGAGCTTGGCCACCGGCTGCCCGCAAATCCGCCAGGATTTTGCGTAGTTTTTTTTCGCTGGTTTCAAACTGCCGCGTGAGCGCCCGCGGCAAAAGGTCGCGCTCCATCTTCACGCGCAGGGTTTGAGGTCCCTGCGCAAGGTCGAAAATTCGAGACCATATTTGCGCAGCAAGCGCACGGCGTGCGCGTCCACCAGCGTGAAGCTCGCCCGCGGGATGAATCACCGGCATACGCCCCAGCAGTTGCTGGTACACCACCGAAGCTTGCGCAAAATAAGCGATTTCGGAAGGACCGGCGACGTAGGCGCTCGTAGCCAATAAGTGGTCCTGGATGATCGGGCCGCAACAAAACGTTGGGGCTGAACGATTCGGGCGAAGATCCCAGCCATTCCAGCAGTTAGGCAGCGGAAAACACCCGGCGGCCCAGCAGGAATTCTTCATTCCGCGCCCGCAAGGGCAACCGCTCGCCATCGACGTTAACGAAGAGCAGCGTGCCGCTTTCGGTTACTTTTACCTGTGCGTGAAATCGGTCGCGCTCAAGCGCGCTGGTTCGCGCCACCAGTTCCTGCCCCAGTGCGGCATGCTGCTCGATCGCAGCCCGGTAAACAGGCGCGGCCAGTCGGTGCAGTTCGGGCAGAAAGCGGATCGAGCAGAATGAGACCGCGCCCCGCAAAAACTCGCGCCAATAATTTGCGCGAATGCCGAACGCGTAAGTCTCGCCCGCCGGTAACGACTCGGCCAGTGCTCTGCCGATTTCCTCGGCACCGAGCCCCTGGAGCATCCCAACGGCACGTTCGACGAGACCTGCTACACCTTCCCCAAGCGGAACTTCCCCCACGCGCCGCACCGCGCTACCTTCCACGGGCAATTCCAGGCGCACCGGCCCTTCGCGCGCCGGCCAGAATGCATGATTCACTTCGGCCAGATCATGATCCTCGGTAGCAAGCCAAAAAATGGCCACCGCGGGTATTCCCTCCGCACTCAATTCATCGGCTAAGCGAATGGCGCTTAGCGCTTTGTAGAAGGTATAGCTGGGGCCAGAGAACAGCCCTGCTTGCTGGCCCGAGACGATGGCCACCGCTCCGGCAGCAAAGCGGTCCAGACTGGCCTCCACTGAAGCGTCCGAACCAAATTGTCGGTTCTTCTGTCGCAGAATCTCCGCCACCGCGCGCCGCATGGATTCCGACGATCCCGCCGTTGAGATCGCGCTGTGCGCGTCCCGGCTACCGAGCGTACGGCTTCGACCGTGGGCGGATGTGCATAAAACTCCGCCACTGCCGGGAAATTCTCGATATAGGTGGAATACAGATGGGTCGAGTGGGGGATATCAGCCGCAGGGATACAATGACACTCCATCGGACTTGCCATCATACATGCGCGTCCTGTCTCCGGCAATCCTGTCTCCGGCAATGATGACCGGCAAATGGCGCGACATCGTAGTCGATACAATCGCTTGAGCGCCGTTAGGCGTGGCAGTGAGCCTTGCAGTGGCGTGACCAAGCTGTAACTTTTCCGCGCCTCCTGCCTCTAAACGAGATGGAGGGAAACTCATGCCGCCCAAAAAAGGTAAATCGGGGGGCCGTAAGTATGGCCAGGCTGCGAGCGATAGTGTCGAGAGGGCCATGCACAAAGAGAAGCGCGGCACGCTTAAATCGGGGAAGGGCGGAAAAGGGGGCACGGTAAAAAGCCGGAAGCAGGCCATCGCCATCGGGCTTTCTGAAGCCCGCAAGAAAGGCGCGAAAGTGCCGAAGAAAAAAGCCAGCTAGAGCTTCGTTCCGCAGATCGAACGCAGCGTTTCGGTGGCCGGCAGCAGCTGGTTCCCTAACAGCGCGGCGGCGCATCACTTGCCGTGTGCTCAACTCGAAGGTTGATTCTGGGCGGCAATTCTCGGCGCGCGCAAGTGCAAGTCCTGCAGGGCGTTCACTTCAAAAGAATGCTCCACCAAAGCACGAATGCCACGCGCGGCCGCCTGCGCCGCGGCCAATGTTGTAATGCAGGGCACGTTGTAACGCACTGCGGCTCGGCGAATGGATTTTTCGTCGTAGAACGATTCCCTGCCGAGCGGTGTGTTAACGATCAAATCCACACGAGCCGTTTTGATCAGATCGACGATGTTAGGCCGGCCTTCATTGTTCTTGAATACCGGCTCCACCTCGACGCCTGCCGCTGTCAATGCCGCCGCAGTGCCCCGTGTGGCCATCAGCTTGAAGCCCAAACTCACCAGTTCGCGCGCCAGCGGCACAACGTGCCGCTTATCGTGGTCATTGACGCTAAGAAAGATCGTGCCCTGGCGAGGCAAACGCTGCCCCGCGGCAAGCTGCGCCTTGGCAAATGCTTCGCCAAAGGAGCGCGCGATCCCCATCACCTCGCCAGTCGAACGCATCTCCGGCCCTAGAATCGTGTCCACGCCGCGGAACTTGTTGAACGGAAATACCGGCGACTTCACGGAGAAGTAATCTCGAACCGCAAGCTCGGCAACCCCGTCGTGTTCGACCACCGGCAAACGCATGGCGGAAAGCTTCTGCCCGGTCATCAACCGCGCCGCTACCTTCGCCAGCGGCACGCCCGTCGCTTTACTCACGTAGGGAACCGTGCGCGAAGCGCGGGGATTTACCTCCAGCACATACACCGTCTCGCGCTGGATGGCATATTGCACGTTCATGAGCCCCACCACGTTGAGTGCGATCGCCAGCCGCTTGGTGTAGTCGCGAATGCGCGCCATCACCGCCGGCGCAAGCGAAACTGGCGGCAAAACACAAGAGGAGTCGCCGGAGTGCACACCCGCTTCCTCGATGTGCTCCATGATTCCGCCAATCACCACCGACTCGCCGTCGGCTAGCGCATCGACATCGACTTCGGTGGCTTGCTCGAGGAATTGATCGATCAATACTGGCCGCGAAGGTCCCATCAGTGCCGCGCGGGAGACATACTCCTGCACCGTGTGCAGATCGTAGGCAATTACCATGGCGCGCCCGCCGAGCACGTAGCTGGGCCGAACCAGCACCGGCAGGCCAATCTCCCTCGCCACCTTCACCGCTTCTTCCGGGACGAGTGCGGTTCCCGCGCGCGGCTGCGGGATGCCCAATTCCTCGAGCAAGCGCCCGAACCGCCGGCGATCCTCGGCGAGATCGATCGATTCCGGCGCCGTGCCAATGATGTTTACGCCGTTGCGCTTGAGATCGAGCGCCAGGTTGAGCGGTGTTTGCCCGCCAAATTGTACGATCACGCCTTGGGGGCGTTCGCGCTCGACCACCGAAAGCACGTCCTCAAGCGTGAGTGGCTCGAAGTACAGCCGGTCGGAAGTATCGTAATCGGTCGAGACGGTTTCGGGATTACAGTTCACCATAATCGTCTCGTACCCATCCTCACGCAGCGCAAAGGCCGCATGGCAGCAGCAATAATCGAACTCGATCCCTTGCCCGATGCGGTTTGGCCCGCTCCCCAGGATGGCCACTTTGGGCCGCTCGGTAATGCCGGACTCATCTTCATCTTCGTAGGTCGAGTACAGATATGGCGTGAAAGATTCGAATTCCGCGGCGCACGTGTCTACGCGTTTGAACACCGGAGTGATGCCCGCTTGCGCGCGCAGTTCACGCACGGTTGCCGGCGAGCTCTTCCAGATCTTCGCCAGTTGCTCGTCACTCGCCCCGCACCGCTTGGCCTCGCGTAGAAGTTCCGGTGTGACAGTTTCCGCCGTAACCGCAGCCAGGCGATGATTCAGCGCGGCTATTTCATAAAGCTGCCGCAGAAACCAGGGATCGATTTTCGTCAGCGATTCCGCTTCACCCAGGCGGAGCTTGCGTTCGATCGCGAGCATCAGCCAGTGAATGCGGTCGGGTCGTGGCGTGGCGAGTTTCTCGCGCAGCAGCGATTCTGGTGCGTCCGCCGGCGCCAGCCACGGCGTGTGCGGTTCGAGCGAGCGTATGCCCTTTTGCAGCGCTTCTTTGAATGTCCGCCCAATGGCCATCACTTCGCCTACTGATTTCATCTGCGTACCGAGCGCGGTGTCCGCGCCGGGAAATTTCTCGAACTGCCACTTGGGGATTTTCACCACCACATAGTCGATAGTCGGCTCGAAGCACGCGGGCGTCTTGCGCGTAATGTCGTTGGGAATTTCATCGAGTGTCATACCCACCGCAAGCCGCGCCGCGATTTTTGCGATCGGGAAACCCGTGGCCTTGGACGCCAGCGCCGAGCTTCGCGACACCCGCGGATTCATTTCGATCACCGTCATGCGTCCCGTGGCGGGATCGACGGCGAACTGTATATTCGAGCCACCCGTTTCCACACCCACTTCGCGAATAATGGCCGCCGCCGCATCGCGCATGCGCTGGTATTCCTTGTCGGTCAGCGTTTGCGCAGGAGCCACGGTAATCGAATCCCCGGTATGCACCCCCATGGGATCTAGGTTTTCGATGGTGCAAATCACCACGAAATTGTCCCGAAAATCACGCATTACCTCGAGTTCAAATTCTTTCCAGCCCAGCAGCGATTCCTCAACCAGCGCTTCGTGCACGGGACTCGCGTCCAGCGCCACCGCAATCGCCTCGGAGAATTCCTCGCGGTTGTACGCGATCGAGCCTCCCGTCCCCCCCAGGGTGAACGACGGCCGAATCACTACGGGGTATCCGAGCTGGTCGGCTAACCGCAACGCGTCTTGCGCATCGCTGACAACCGCCGAGGCCGGCACGTCGAGCCCGATCTTGCGGCAGGCGTCCTTGAATCGCAGCCGGTCTTCGGCCACCTGAATGGCCCGCAACGATGCGCCAATCAATTCGACCCCGTGCCGCTCGAGCACACCCGCCTCGGCTAGCTCGACCGCCAGGTTGAGCGCGGTCTGCCCCCCGACGGTTGGAAGCAGCGCCTGGGGTTTTTCCCGCGCGATTATCCGCTCGATCGTATCGAGCGTTAGCGGCTCGATATAAGTGCGGTCAGCTACTTCCGGATCGGTCATGATCGTCGCCGGATTCGAATTCACCAGCACCACGTAATACCCGTCGGCGCGCAGCGCTTTGCACGCCTGCGTTCCCGAGTAGTCAAACTCGCAGCCTTGCCCGATAACAATCGGCCCCGAGCCGATGATTAGAATTTTGTGTATGTCCGTGCGTTTGGGCATGAAGCGCTTAGCCTGCCTGCTCCGCGGCGTTGCCCGTGCGAGTCTTGCTGCGCCGCCGCTGCGTTACAGGCCTTTGCTGCTCCATCATGTCGATGAAATCGCGAAACAGGTAGTGCGAATCGTGAGGTCCCGGCGAAGCCTCCGGGTGGTATTGCACACTGAAGAACGGCAGCGAGCGGTGCCGTATCCCTTCATTCGTTCCGTCATTCAGATTGACGTGCGTGATTTCGATGTCGCTCGATGGCAGCGACTCCGGATCCACAACGAACCCATGATTCTGCGCGGTAATCTCGATATGCCCGTTGTGCAGGTGCTTCACCGGGTGGTTCGACCCATGATGGCCGAATTTTAGCTTGTAGGTCTTTCCGCCCAGTGCGAGTCCCGAGAGCTGATGCCCCAGGCAAATGCCAAAAATCGGCACACGCCCCAGCAATCTGCGGATCGATTCCACGGCGTAGGTGATTGGCTCGGGATCGCCAGGCCCATTCGATAGAAAAACGCCATCCGGCTTCAGCGCTAGCACGTCTTCGGGCAAAGTTTGCGCCGGAACGACGTTGACGTCGCAGTGGCTATCGACAAGCAGCCGCAAAATATTTTGCTTGATCCCGAAATCGTAGGCCACCACACGGTATCGCCGCTCTTCTTCCCCAGACGCGCTATTGACTGTATTCACACCTGCTGCTGGCTCGCTGTTCGCGACACCGCGCTGCGCGCGCGCTGCGCCATCCGGACCTTCGCGCCAGCGAGCAGCGGCGAGGTCGATTGAGCCACGCGTCCATGGGTAGGATTCTCTGCAGGTAACCGTGCTCGCGAGCTCCAGCCCAGCCATATTGGGAAGATTGCGCGCTTCCGCAAGGAGCTGTTCAGCGGGCGTGCCGTCGGTGGCTACGATGCCACGCAAAGCTCCCATGCGGCGGATGTGCCGCACCAGCGCCCTGGTGTCCAAATCCCAAATGACGGGGATTTCGTACCGGCTCAGATAAAACTGCGCAGTTTCCGTCGAGCGCCAATTCGACGCCAGATCGGAAAATTCCCGCACAATCAGCGATTCGATGTACGGACGCTCCGATTCCTGGTCGTCGAGATTAGTGCCCACGTTTCCAATGTGGGGATAGGTAAGACAGACGATTTGTCCAGCATAACTGGGATCGGTGAAGACTTCCTGATAGCCGGTCAGGCTTGTGTTAAAAACGACTTCTCCGCCGCGCCGGGTACGAGCCCCCGCCGCGCGCCCCTTAAAAACCCGGCCATCCTCGAGGGCGAGGGTGGCGGAGCTTGCGGGTATGTCGGTCAGCGGGCCCTCCGTGGGAACCAATGGCCAGGACTCTGTATGAGAATACTTTGTATGAGAATACTCTGCTTGAGAATACCCTATTTGTGAATTCTGGATTTGCCAATTTCATGTCGCGAGGTCATCGTGATTTTATTTGTACTTCAGGCGATTTCGAAAGTGAATTCGATCTTAGGAGCTCACCGGCCGATTCCGATAACGTGCCGAAGCGGTCCCACGGCCAGTAGGCGAAAACCGCCTTCCCGTAAATGAAACCCGCCGGCACGGGGCCAAAGATCCGGGAGTCGTTCGAGCTGATGCGATGATCGCCCATCACGAAATACTCGTCGACAGGCACGCGGAACGGTCCGTAAGCGGACATGTCCACGAACTGGGGTGGGACGTAAGACTCGTCAAAAGGTTTTCCGTTGATATACACCCGCCCGTTGCGCACTTCCACCTGATCGCCCGGTAACCCTACCACGCGTTTGATGAACGATTTACTGCGATCGAGCGGGTACCAAAACACGATTACGTCTCCCCGTTCGATGGGTTCGAAGTGATAAACGAATTTGTTGATAAAGATGCGTTCCTGGTCGGAGAGCAGCGGCGCCATGCTCGTCCCTTCCACCTTCACCGGCTGGTAGAAAAACACGATAATGACCATGGCCAAGCCGAGCGCGATCACCAAATCGCGCGCCCACGCCTTCAATTCGCGATGTAAACCGGAGGGAGAGTGCCGCTCGGCGTTCTCTGGCGGACTGGAGTTGACGATCTGCTCCATGATTTTTAAGTGAATCCGCTTGTTTATACCACGCTATAACGTCGATGCGCCAGCGGTGCCAGTGGCCTTTGCGGCTCACGCGCCATAAACGCAGCGCCTGGCGCTCCGCATGTTCGTACATTATGTTGGACGCGGGCCCGGCCGATACGTTTCACTGCGGTCGCACGAGATTGTGGCCTGGACAAGTACGGAGACAATATCGCCGGTCTTGTTCGGCGCGCACCGTGCGTGCCGCCTCTGATTTAGCTCAGGGGTCGAAGTACAGATGTGCCGCGGCCAGGCCGGCCGCGACCGCAGTCTCCGTGCGCAAGATGTTGCCGCCAAGCGCGGCTTCACGGAAGCCGGCGGTTAACGCCGCCTCAAACTCTCCATCGGTCCAGCCGCCCTCAGGTCCAACCGCGAGTGAAATTTCAAGTCCAGATGTTGCCAGGGCCTCACGTAATCGCGCTATCCGCCCTGCGCTTTCCGACAGGACCTGCCGTAGGGGTGCAGCTCCGCTGCGTTCGGAAAGCATTATTCCGAGGTGCACTCGTTCTAAATTCAGTTGCGAGGCGAAGGCGTCACGCGCGCCTAGCAACGGTCGCAAGGTAGGCACACGCACGCATCGCGCCTGCTGCGCGGCTTCGAGAAGAATCCTTCGCCAACGCTCTGCACGCCTGGGCGCCGCGGCAAGCAGGCCCTTTTCGCAGCGATCGGCGGCTAATGGCGTGATGGATTCAGCGCCAAGCTCGACAGCCTTTTCCAGTGCCCATTCGAACCGATCAAATTTCACCACGGCGAGGAGCAAGCTGGCCCGCCATGCGGGCTCCCGGACCGCGATTGGCGCGATGACCCGGAAATCAACCGAATCGCGATCCACTTGCGCGACCTCCGCCAAACATAACGAGTGGCCGTCGCTCAACTCATACACCTGACCCGGTTCTGCGCGCAGAACACGACCAAGGTGATGGGCTGCTTCACCTGCCAGCCGCGCCTTGCCGTCCGCAAACTGCTCTACGAAGAATCGCCTGCGCACTAATGTCTCCCTGCTGGGCATCTCCGCAACGGGCTGCCGGGCCTCACCTCAATGGGATACATCACCCAAGAAGGATGGGCATCTCCCTTTGCTGCGCCCGCCGGACTCCTGTCGCGTTTTGCATCCGACGCGGCAAACACCAACGCACCACACAGACTATTTCCTTATTGTGACTATTTTTTATGCGGGGGTAGAAATCCATACCGCACCGAGCCGGGTTCGTCGCTTGGTTGCTCGACACGACGCATGAATCCAGCCACTGAAGCAAACTGTTATCCGCAAATCGACGCGCAATTCAGGGGGCCCAGCCAAGGTCTGCGCCTGCCGCGGCTCGCGCCTCGCCATCGCAAAACGGATTTAGGTTATAGGCTGGGCTATAGGCTAGCCAAAGATGTCTTTGACCTTTTCAAACAGTGAGGAATTTCGCTCGGCAGGGCGGTTCTCTACCTCGAGCATCTCGCCCAGTTGCTGTAAAGCGCGGCGTTGATCGCGCGTAAGCTTGGTGGGCGTGACCACACGCACGTTGACGTAAAGATCGCCCTTGCCGCCACCGTGCGGATCGGGAAGGCCTTTCCCTTTCAAACGGATTGTTGAGCCGGTCTGCGTGCCTTCCTGAATCGTGACTTTTTCCTCGCCCAGGAGCCCTGGAACGTCGATCTCCGCGCCCAGCGCCGCCTGCGTGATGCTGATAGGAATGGTGCAGTAAAGATCGGCGCCGCGCCGTTCAAAAAACGCGTGGTCGCTGACTTCCAGCACGATATATAAATCGCCGGGAGGGCCGCCATTAACGCCCTGCTCACCCTCTGCGGGCACGCGGATGCGCGTCTGCGAGTCGACGCCGGGCGGGATGCGCACATCGATGCTGCGCGTACGCTCGACGCGCCCCTTTCCGTGGCACTCCGCGCACTTCGCGCGAATCACTTGTCCTGCGCCCTGGCAAGCGGGGCAGGTGCGGCTGATGGAAAAAAATCCCTGCTGATAATGGAGCTGGCCACGGCCGCCGCACGTTTCACAAGTCGCGGCGCCGGTCCCGGCCTTCGCGCCGGTTCCCTTGCAGGAGCTGCACAATTCCTGCCGCGGAATGCGCAGTTTTGTCGTGACCCCGGCCGCGGCCTCCTCAAAACTGAAACGCATGTCGTAACGGAGATCGGCGCCACGCTGGACTCGCGAACGCGCCCCGCGCCCGCCCGCTCCGCGCCCAAACACGTCTTCAAATCCGAAGAAATCGCCGAAAACGTCCTGAAACTCGTCGAAAATCGTGCGATTGAAATCGCTCCCCATGCCCGAAAGGCCGGCATGGCCGAAGCGATCGTACGCCCCGCGCTTCTGCGCGTCCGACAGGACGCTGTACGCTTCGGTAGCGTCGCGAAACTTGCCCTCCGCTACTTCTTTCTGTTCCGGGTTGCGGTCCGGGTGCCATTTCAGCGCGGCTTTACGATAAGCCGACTTGATTTCGTCGGATGTTGCCGTGCGCACGATACCCAGAATCTCGTAGTAGTCGGTCTTCGCTGGAGAAACCATAGGAATTAATTAACCTCGAACGAATTTGGCGCGACCGTCGTTACCACCCGTCCAAACTGAAACGCGTCAGTTCGTCCGGTGTCGAAACAGCGAAGCCTCATCTTTATCGGCCCCGTCGTCTGGTCCGCCAGCGTGCACGGCTACGCGCACAATTGCCGGCCGCAGCACACGGCCGTGAAACGTATACCCATCCTGAAAAACCTCCAGAATCGCGCCGTCCGGGTGTTCACGCGTATCCACGCGCTCAATAGCCTGGTGAAAATGGGGATCGAACGTCGCCCCGGCGGCCGTGAGGCGCTCCAGGCCATGCTTCGCGAGCACGTCCCAGAGCTGCTTATAAATCAGCTCCAGGCCTTTGCGGTATTCTTCATACCCAGGGTCGTCATGCGCTTTGAGGGCACGCTCGAACGCATCCAGCACCGGGATAAGATCGGAAATCATCCGGGACACACCGCGACGTTGCTCTTCATCGCGATCGCGTTCGATCCGCTTGCGGTAGTTCTCGAAGTCTGCCTGCCGCCGGACGAGCGTCTGCATCAGTTCGTCTTTCTCGGCTTTCAGGCGCGCGACGTGCGCGGCCAGATTGCCCCCGGACTCTGACCCCGTATCGCCAGCTTGAGTACTCTCGGCGGCATCGTTGTCAGCCGGGTCCGGAGCAAATTCCGGCGCAGACGGGATCGGCTTTGGCGACCGGCCGAATTCGATGACTCGTTTCTTGTCTTTCGATTTCACGTCGTTGGCGCTTTCATCATTCTTGTTTTCGTTCGATTCGTTTAATTCGTCGTTGCTCATAACCGCCATCCAATTTTTCGGCCTTCTAGGTGCGGCTGAGGATCTCGCTGAATGCGTGCGCCACGTAGGCAACCGCGGTAATCGCACGCTCGTATTCCATGCGCATCGGACCAAGCACTCCGAGCGATCCCTGACCGTGTTCCCGCACCAGGTAAGGAGCCGTGATCAGCGAGAGATGTTCCCCCGCTGCGTTGATTTCCTTTACGCCAATCTGAATGTGCACCGGCTCGGGCGCATTAATGCAAGCGTTAAGCAGCGTCACGAGCTTGGTCTTCTCCTCAATCGCCGCCAGCAGTTCACGCAGTGGCTCCGCTCCAGCCAGTTCCGGCGTCGACGCAAATTGCGCGGTTCCCTCGACGTAAACCTGCCGGCCTTGATTGCGGTCCAGCACCGCGGGATCGCACAACTCCAGTGCTGCCGGCAACAGACGGTCGTACCGTTCCCGTTCGGAAGCCAGCTTGGCCAGCAAGTCAGTGCGAATGGCCGCAAGCGCCCAGCCACCGTAATGCCGGTTGAGATAGTCGGCGGTGCGATCGAGTTCCGCCTGGGTAAATTCGTGCTCGGGCCGCAATACTTTATCGCGCGCCTCGCCGCCCGCGGAAATCAGCACCACCACCACGCGCCCGTCGGGCAAACTCAGGAACCGAATGTGCTCAAGCAAACTGCGTGCCACCGGCGGCATGACAATGATGCCAATCCCATGCGATACGGCCGCCAGCACGTGTCCGGCGCGCTCGGTGACTTCCTCGGGCGTGGTGGCCTCATCAAGTTCGCTGCGAATCCATTTGCGGTCTTCTTCACTCAGTGTCGCCTTGGGGGCAATCTGTTGTGCGAAGAAGCGATACGCCGACGCCGTAGGCACCCGGCCCGCAGAGGTGTGCGGCTGGTACAAGTAGCCCGCCTCCTCGAGTTCGGCCATAACGTTGCGAATGGTTGCAGGGCTCAGCCCCTCAGAGTGCAGGCGCGACACCGCCAGGCTCGATACCGGCTCACCCGTGGCCACGTAGGTGCGCACGATCCCGGCTAGAATCTGCTGGTTCCGCTTCGCGTTGAGGACCGAATCGACCATGTGGTTAGCTCTTCAGGCGCATGCCGCGCGCGCTAGCCCTGCTTGACATTCTAGCTGTCAATTTGCGCACGCTGCAAGCGGTCGGAGTAATCCACGTACAGCGTTTTCCACTCCGAATAGAACTCTAGCGCCGCCGTGCCGGCCTCGCGGTGGCCGTTTCCCGTGTTCTTGGTGCCGCCGAAAGGCAGATGAATCTCGGCTCCAATCGTCGGCGCGTTCACGTAAACGATTCCCGTGTGCAGGTCGCGCATGGCCACGAATCCCTTGTTCACATCCCGCGTGTAGATCGACGCCGAAAGGCCATACGATACGTCGTTGGCAATCTTAAGTGCGTCCTCAAAGCCGTCGGTGGGTATCACCGCTACTACCGGTCCAAAAATTTCTTCCTGAGCGATGCGCATTTTCGGATCGCAGTCCGCGAAAATGGTGGGTTCGTGGAACCACCCTCGCGCCAGCGCGCCATCGCTCAGCCGATGGCCTCCGGCCGCCAGCCTGGCCCCTTCCTGCTTGCCGATGGAGACGTAGTGCATCACGGTTTGCAACTGCGTTTCGTTGATCAGCGGCCCCATTTGCGCGCCGGGATCCAGGCCATCCCCGACTTTCAGTGAGTTCACGCGCGCAACAAACCTCTCCAGAAACTGCTTGTAAATATTCTTGTGCACCGCCACACGGCTCGCCGCCGTACAACGCTGGCCCGTGGTGCCAAATCCACCCCATACCGCGCCTTCAACCGCGAGTTCCAGATTCGCGTCCTCGAGGACGATCAGGATATTTTTTCCGCCCATTTCCAGATGGCAGGGCTTGAACGATGCCGCAGACGCTTCCGCAACCGACCGGCCAACCTCTGTAGACCCTGTAAAGCTGATCGCCGAAATTCCCGGATGCTTTACCAATGGCGCGCCGGCGTTGGGGCCTTGACCGTTGACGACGTTTACTACCCCCGGCGGCAGACCGGCTTCATTGAGTATTTGTACCAGGTTATAGGTCGAGAGCGGAGTATCCTCCGCGGGCTTGATGACCACTGTGTTTCCGCACACCAGCGCCGGCATGATTTTCCAAGACGGGATGGCCATGGGGAAATTCCATGGCGTGATCAGCGCGCAGACACCGAGCGGCTGCCTCACGGACATCGCGAACTTGTTGCGCAGCTCAGAAGGCGTCGTTTGTCCCCACAACCGGCGCCCTTCGCCGGCCATGTAGTACGTCATGTCCAGCGCTTCCTGGACGTCGCCGCGTGTCTCGTCCAGCACCTTGCCCATTTCTCGTGTCATCTCGCGCGCCAGATCTTCTTTGCGCTCACGAATTATTTCTGCGGCGCGAAACAAAATTTCGGCACGTTTCGGGGCAGGTACCAGTCGCCAGGACGCAAAGGCTCTGCGCGCGGCTTCCACGGCGGCAGCGACGTCCACATCGCTGGAATCCGGAAAGATTCCAATCACTTCGTCGTTATTCGCAGGATTGCGATCTTCGAACGCACGCCCGCCTGCCGATTCGACCCACTCGCCATTAATGTAATTTTTGAAGACCCTTGGAGCGATGGCGGTTACCATAGGCCTCCGCCGGAGGCTGCGCTCGAGTGCGCGGCGCACCTACGGGAGGGACAATATGCGGTGCAACTGTAACGTTTAGTTTAGCAAAACTGGCGAGCTACAGCAATGCCGCGAAAATCGCGGTGCGCATCGATCAACACTACCCATCCGTCCGCCGCCGTCACCGAACCGCGGGCGGCGGACGCTGCAAACCTTTTCTACTGACTTCTCTGTCTGAACTTCGCTATCTGAACTTCGCTCTACCTGTTGCCCGTTGTAGTCGGCAGCTACTGAGGTGGCCGGCCTCCGCCTCCACCAGCGCCAGCGCCGCCACCCGCACCACCACGTCCGCCTGCTGGAGCTGCAGGAGGTGTGGGCTGCGCTATCGGAGGCTGCGGACCGAGCACCTTCACGAGCGCCTGGTAAGCGCACTGCTCATCCGCGTTTCCACCGCCCACGCCCACCGCGCCAATAAGTTGATCGTCCACCACGATCGGCAGGCCACCCGAAACGAAGTAATAGGACAGACCCTGCTCCTTTCCGAGATCCAACCGGATCAGCCGGCCATCTACGTCCTTGAACCGACTCGCCACAGCACCCGAAGTCGATCGCGCGTACAGCGCAGTCTCGGCCTTCATCAAACCTGTTTCCGCGCCGATCGGCAATACTCCGTCCATTTGGTGCGAGTCAATAATCTGGCCGGTCGGCGACAGCACGTAAATTACGATGGTCACATTTCCCGGCTGTGCCTTTTGCCACTCCACGCACGCATCAACAATGGCTCGCGCGGTGTCAGCATTGATCACGGCCTTCATTAAGGTCCGCTTCGCCACGTCGGGCGATACGGTCACCTTACTAAATGGGGCAGGCGTCGAACCTTGCGCCCAAGCACTAGCATTGCCCAACATCACCGCCGCCACTGCCAACAGAGCCACCAGCCCCCAACGGAAGAACCGTTCTCGCTTCATCATATGTTCCCTCTCTCTTTGTTGTTCTCATTCGTCTTGCTGACGATGCCGTACCCTGGCTTGTTCGACTGCATCATATTTGATCTGGAATTGCGAATTTGGAATCCAGGTAACGGGGAATGTACCACTGCGCGACTGCGCTTTGCAACGGGCGTGCCTCAGGAAGCGGATCCGCAAGGATTAATCTGACGCCCGAAGAAATCCCTGTGAAAGTTGTGCATAGGGCGCGCGTTTCCCATCGTCTTGATTGCGAAAGATCGCTGTAATCGCCAGGTTCTGCACCGATGCCACACTCGCCAAATCTGAAATCCCAGCTCATATTCCGTTTTCTTGCTGCGTTCGGCGTTGTCGCCCTTATGCTTTTTCTCCCCGCGGGTTCGCTGGCCTACTGGCAGGCATGGCTATATCTGGCGATTGTATTTATCCCTATGGCCCTCGGATCGATTTATTTCTACAGGACCGATCAAAATCTGGTTGCTCGACGTCTGCAAACCAGGGAAAAAATCGAGGAGCAAGGGGCGATCATTCGGATCGCCCGTCTGGTTTTCTTTGTGGCTCTTTTGCTTCCTGGATTCGATGATCGCTTCGGATGGTCGCACCTGCCGCTGTGGGCGACGTTTTTTTCCCAGGCGCTCGTTCTCGTCGGCCTGCTCATAACGTCGTGGGTGATGGCCACTAACAGCTTCGCATCGCGCATCATCGAGGTGTCGCCCGGCCAGCGCGTAATTTCCACGGGACCGTACCGCTGGGTTCGCCACCCCATGTATTTCGGCGCAATAGTCGTGCTGTTGTTTACACCGCTGGCGCTGGGTTCCTATTGGGCGCTGCCGGGCTTCGCGCTGGTGATTCCCTTCATCGTGCTGCGCCTGCTGGGCGAAGAACGAATCCTGCGTCGGGAGTTGCCCGGCTACGCTGAATACTGCCAGCGCACGCGCTTCCGCCTTGTTCCTCTGCTGTGGTAGTGGCTCAGAGCATTATTTCATCGGCTACTTCATCGTAAAGGATCCGTCGGGAGCTTTTTCACGATGCGCCATGTGACAGCCCGCGCACGTAGCCTGGCCCGTCTTCATGGCTGCCGATGCGTCGTCGAATTTCCCTGCTGACGCCAGGTCGGCGACCTGTTTGAAAGCATCCCGGCCGTCCATCGCGAACTTCATGGCGTCGCTGACATTCTTCTTTTGCCAGTACGCGTACATCTTGGCGAAATTATCCTGCAACGTCTTGGCATCAGTGGCGGCGGCATCGCTGGTCTTGGCGTCTAAATTCTTGCGCAGACTCGCAGCCGTAGCTGCATTGCTCTTCATCCAACTCT
Organism: uncultured Acidobacteriota bacterium; assembly: GCA_963828935.1. GTDB lineage: Bacteria > Acidobacteriota > Terriglobia > Acidiferrales > UBA7541 > Palsa-189. The sequence continues at coordinate 129,560 of CAWHGP010000005.1, forward strand.
GGTAATCGGCGTCCACCTGCGCCCACGCTGCGACGCCCAGGCTAAGCAGGCACGCGGCCAAAATCAAAATTCGTTTCATCTGCATCGCTCCTTTTGTACTGTAGTTTTGTTTGTCACCTCGAGCATCGCATAAGTCGTCGGACGCCCCAGCGCGGGGATCTCGGCAAACTTTGGCGATGGTACACCAGATACCGCCGAGGATGCCACCGTGAATGCCGCGTACGGCTCGCTTCTCATCGCTTAAAAATCGATAGCCACGCAAAGGCGTAAAACCAGCGCGATAGCGCCTGCTAACGCGCCGCAAATAAGCGGGTTTCTGGCGGTCAAAGCGCATCGGGCGGGATTATTTCGCGGGTTGTCCGGGAACAAACACCTGCTTGGGGTACTTGATCTCCAGGTCTCGCTGCTCGATGTGCACGTCGATTCCGCGTAGCTCGCCGTTTTTCTTTTCACTAACGGGCATACGGAAAGTCAACACTACTGGTTTTGCAGCACCTGATTCAATTGCTGGAGAAAAGGGTTGTACGAAACAGGCGGCGTGATGCCTTCGTAAAATCCGAAGCCGCCGCTTCCGCTGGTTAACTCTTCCAGATTGGACTGCGCATATTGCCCGCGAAACGTTGCGGCGAAACGTAGGCTGCTGCCGGTATACACCGTATGCACCACTACCCCGGCCTTTTGCGCGTCTTCAATGGCATTGTGCACGTAAAGACTGTCCGGGCCAGGGTCCAGCCCGTCGACACCATCGGAAATGAGCAGCACCTCACGGCGGCCGCCGGAGGGCTTCCAGCGGTTTTTCACCAGGTCGCTCAGCGACACATAAATGCTGGGAGAATCGCCAGCCGCCACTCCCAGCGGGGGCCGCAATGTCTTGGCGACAGCGTCGTGATCGGTGCTGAAGGTCGATGCTACCTGCACCGTTCCGTTGACCGCATAGAAGACTCCGACCGCCGTGTTCCCGGACTGTGAGCGGATAAAACGGGCGATATCGCCCAGTTGCGATCCCACGCCGAGTTCGCTCGCGGAGTTATCGATCACGAGTGCGAGTTGTAGTGCGGCGGCATTTTCGCGCGCTGGAATCCAGTTCGTGACCTGCAAGCGTGTCTTCCCGTCATAAACAGACACGTCTCCTTTGCTTACAGAAGGCGCCGGCGCGAACTTTGGCCCGAGAACGGTGACGGTGGTGCTCACCGGCGCGTTCGAAGGAACCGCAGCCGATGGCCCTTGAGCGTGTGCGAAAAGACCCGCAGGCAAAATGGCGCAAAGAACCAAGAAAACGCGTGCTGAAACGCGAAAGAAGCTAAGCATCGAGTGTCCCCACAAGGCGTCTCCAGCAGCCCTATGGGCCCCTACGGGTAAGATGCCCCACGGACACGCGAAGATACTAGAAGACACTAAATATGCCTCAGGCTGTATTCGCCGCAGGGGCTTTCATCGTGCATCGCAAACGGAAAGCTCGGCGACGCGGCCGCCACGCTCGGGTCAGAGTCGCCGAGCCGGCTCGCTCATTTGACTGGGTCGCAAAAACCGACTGGTGAAGATTGCAGATGAATGTGCGGAATGGACCTAAGGATTCTCGGAATCAACATCGGAACCGCCGCTCGACGCAACCGGAGAAGGCATCTCCGAAGCTTGCGGTGCCGCAGTGGGAACGTATGGCGCGCCACGGCCAGCAGTGTCGGAGCCCAACCCCAGTTTTTGCAGCGAGAGCGCATCGAGTTTGCCCGACGGGTTAAGCCCATGGGCGGCTTGGAATTGCTTCATAGCATCGACCGTCGCATCGTCCCACCGCCCCGTGGGATCGCCTTGGTAGGAGCCCTGACTGGACAGTGCAGACTGAATTTCAGAAATGCGCTGCGCCGTGGGTGCCACCGGTCCACGCTCCCGCACCGTCTTGCGGGCCGCACCGTTCCCTGCGGTCCGTTTTGCCGCTGTCTTTCCGGTATGGCTACTGTTGCCACTGCTTCCAATGTTGCTTGTCGCGGCCTTTGCGCCTGTCGAGGACGTTGTCGTGCGTGCAGAGTCGGTTCGTGTCGCGGATGAGAAGTGAGCAGACGCCGAGTCAGCAGATGACGCGTGTGCAGCTGACGCGTGTACAGCTGACGAGTCATCATAAGACGCCGACGCCGCAGACGCCTTGGATGTTGAGTCAGCGCCGGCATTCTTTGTCGTCGCCGCGGCATCGCGGACGGCCATCGTCGCGCAATGCCCTGCCAGCGCCGTAGAAAACGCGCAGAGAGACAACGTCAGAATTCTCCCTGAATGCCAAAAATTGGCCTGCAGGTTGGCCAGCCCGCTTATCTGCGCGGTGTCGCAGCGAAAATGATCGTGCGGTTGGTATCGGATGCGCATGCCTGGGTTTGCTCCGCCACTTATTAACAGTTCACCTTGCTCGCCATCCGCCGCCCCTACTGGTCCGCAGGCGGAATCACGCCCGCCAGGAATACCGTGAGGAGCCGGTCGCCATCCCCTTCACTGTGCCGCAGGACCTTGAAAACCGCTTCTTGTCCCGGCCTAAGAAGCGCCAGGGACTTACGATAATCATTCATCGAATTTAGCGCAAGATGATTGATCTCCTCAATCAGGTCGCCTCGTTTAAATCCTATATCCTCAGCAAAGCTTACAGGAGCCACCTCTGTCACGATTACGCCATGGTAATTCTGATATTCGGCGCGCCGCGCACGCTCGGCAGTCAGATCCTCAATCTCCATGCCCAACGCAGGGGTCGAAACGGCTGGCACGCCAGGTACAGATTCGAGCTGTTCGTTTTGAGCTCCAGCGCGATCGGGAAAAATCTTGGTGCGATCCTCAACGGTAACCGAGGCTTCTCGCTGCTGGCGCTCACGCAAATAGGTAACATGCACCTTGTCGCCGATAGGCGTCTGGGCGATCGGGTCCACCAGTTCGCTGCCGGTCTTGACCGGACGGCCATTGATCATCGTGACTACGTCTCCGGCGCGCAGGCCGCCCTTGTCGGCGGGACTCCCGGGCTCGATTGACTGGATAACAATCCCGAACGGTGCTCCGAGGTCCCGCAGCACGATGGGATTGTTGCTTTGTTGCTCAGAAAAGCTGACGCCGATCGACCCGCGTGTGACCTTGCCGTGCGCAATAATCTGGTTGTAAACGCCGATGGCCATCGCCGACGGCATCGCGAAGCCCACGCCTTCATACCCGCGCCCGCCCGTCATGATCGCGGTATTGATTCCCACACCTGTCCCGCCATATCCACGAGTGGACCGCCAGAATTGCCTGGGTTGATGGCGGCGTCGGTCTGCAGGAAATGTTGAAATTGACGGCCGACGTTGCCACGGTCCCTGGCGCTAATGATGCCGGCTGTGACCGTGGCCTGCAGCCCGAACGGACTGCCGATGGCCAGCACCCAGTCGCCTACCTGCACACCATCGGAATTGCCCAGTTTAATGATCGGAAGATCGCGGTTGAGGCTGATCTTGATGACGGCGAGATCGGTTTCCTCATCCGCGCCAATCAGTTTGGCAGTGTATAGAGTGGGATCCGCGTTCAGCTGCACTTGAATTTTGGTGGCCTGCTCGATCACATGATTGTTCGTGAGTATGAAGCCCTTCTTGTCCACGATCATGCCCGAACCCAGGCTGCGTTCGGCCTCGGGCCCCTGGTTGGGAGAATCGAAGAAGCGGTTGAAAAAGTCCTGGAATGGATCCTGACCGCGCCCGCGCGGGGTCTGCTGCTGGTCTTGGCGCTCGATCACCTGGGTGGTGGAGATGTTGACGACGGCGGGTTCATCGCGGTTCACAATAGCAGCGAAGGAGTGCGACAGCGAAACCGGATTAGGCAGTTCCAGCGGAGTCGCACCTGTCGCCACCGCTACGTGCGTCGCGCTCACATGTCCAGAAATAACGGTGCCGATCAGAATACCAATCGACAACGTGATCACGACCAGCACTGTCGCCATGAACTTGCGGTTCCAAGCCCAGCTGGCGACTTCATGAAGGTAAGCACCCATACTGTTTCCCGGGGCGGCCGCAGGAGCGCGGGAAGCCCAAGTGTACTCGAAGTATACCATCCGGGGACGCCAGTGGTGCGCGGAAGCGCTCGACCTCGTTCGTGAAAGCAACCACCGTGCGAGCCGCTACCCGGGCAAGGACGGCGCATCACTTGTGCTAACATGGCGCCCAGTATGAACACCAGTATGAACAATAGTTCTCATCCGAATTCCCATCTGAATTCCCATCAAACGATGTACGACAAAATCTGGCAGGCGCACGTCGTGCGGGACACGCCCGGCGAACGGCCGCTCATTTATGTCGACCGGCATTTGATCCACGAAGTGACTTCGGCCCAGGCGTTTGCGGGCCTCGAAGCAACTAACAGGAGGGTGCGGCGCCCTGACCTGACCTTCGCGGTCATGGACCATTCGGTACCTACCAAAAATCGCGACTTACCCGTCGTGGATCAGGACGCGCGGCTGCAATTCGAAGCCTTGGAGAGAAACTGCAAGCGCAACGGGATTCTGCTGTTTGATATGGCCAGCCGGAACCAGGGGATCGTGCACATTATCGGGCCGGAGCTGGGCATTACCCAGCCAGGACTCGTGATTGTTTGCGGCGACAGTCATACGTCGACACATGGCGCGTTTGGCTCCCTTGCGTTCGGGATCGGCACCAGTGAAGTGGAGCACGTGCTCGCCACCCAATGCCTGCAGCAAGCGCATTCCAGGACCATGCATGCGGTTTTCCACGGTGTGCGACCCAAAGGCGTCTCGTCTAAAGATATGATTCTGGCGCTGATCGGTAAAATCGGCATTTCCGGCGGAACCGATCACGTAATCGAGTACGCTGGCGAAGCTATTCGCGCGCTTTCGATGGAAGCCCGCATGACCGTTTGTAACATGACCATCGAGGGCGGCGCGCGCGCGGGAATGGTCGCGCCGGATGAGACTACCTTCGCTTACCTTGAAGGGCGTCCTTTCGTCCCCAGTGGCCAGGATTTCGCTGAGGCGGTCGCGCACTGGAAAACTCTCCCCAGCGATGCGGGTGCGATATTCGACTCCACAGTGGAGCTGGACGCTTCGCAAATTTCTCCGCAAGTTACCTGGGGCACTAATCCGGGAATGGTCACGAGCGTCACCGGACGGGTTCCCGACCCTGGCTCATTCGTCGATCTTGACGAGCAGAAGGCCGCCGTGCGCGCGCTCGAGTACATGGCGCTGCGCGCGGGAACCCCTATGGTGGACATCCCGGTCGACCGCGTGTTCATCGGCTCGTGCACCAATGCGCGTCTCGAAGACTTGCGAGCAGCAGCCGGGGTCGTTCGCGGAAAACATGTCGCGCGAACGCTTAAGGCCGCACTCGTCGTTCCTGGTTCACGTGTGGTGAAGGTGCAAGCGGAGCGGGAAGGCCTCGACCGCATCTTCACGGGATGCGGGATTCGAGTGGCGCGACTCTGGCTGCAGCATGTGCCTCGGCATGAATGACGATGTCCTGCCGCCGGGAGAGCGCAGTGCCAGCACCTCAAATCGTAATTTCGAGGGACGCCAAGGCAAAGGCGGACGCACGCACCTGGTAAGTCCGATCATGGCCGCCGCCGCGGCCATTGCCGGCCATTTCGTGGACGTGCGCGAGCTTGATGTGGAGATGCCCGAGTAACTGCGTATGACTAACTGGGTATGAGTAACTGAGCGTTAAGTAACTGAGTAGTGAATAGATCTATGTGCCAGCACCGGACGCATCGTTACGCAAGAAATCGTTTGGGCGCCAGACTGGACCGCCAGACTGGACCGGGAGACTAGGCCGACAGACCGAGAGAAGACCAATGGAACCGATCTCAAGACACACAGGCCTCGTGGCGCCGCTCGATCGCGTCAACGTCGACACCGATCAGCTGGTGCCCAAGCAGTTCCTGAAAGGTTTGACCCGCAAAGGATTCGGACGCGTCTTGTTTTACGACTGGCGCTACCTGCCAGGCGAAGTCCCTAATCCCAGCTTCGTATTGAATTTGCCGCGCTATCAGGGTGCATCGATACTGCTGGCGCGCGCCAATTTCGGGTGCGGATCGAGCCGCGAGCATGCGCCCTGGGCCGTGCTGGACTACGGGTTTCGCGTGGTGATTGCGCCGAGCTTTGCCGATATCTTCTTCAACAATTCGCTCAAGAACGGCATCCTGCTGATCAGGCTGCCGGAGTCGCAGATCGATCACTTGTTCACCCGCACCGCGACTATGCCGGGATACCAACTCACCGTGGACCTCCCGAGCCAGACCATAACCGAAGCCGCGCCTGGGGACACAGGCCTCAAGATTCATTTCGAAATCGACGCCTACGGCAAGCAGGTCTTGCTCGAGGGACTCGACGACATCGGCGTCACGCTCAAACACGAAGCGGAGATAACCGCCTACGAACGTGCCCACCACCCCGTGGCGCCGATGTATGGACCGGTGGACTCCGTGGACGCGAAATTATCTTCGCCCGTCCGCTAGCAGCCGTCCTCGACCGCTCGTCTTGGGCTCTATTGCGGGCCTCTACTGCGGGCCTCTACTGCCCAGAGCGCTGGCGAAGTGATCTGCATCGCTGCGGCACTATCGCTTCCCATCAAATTACGTCAAAGACTAAAGAGGACCGCAGGCCGCTGCATCAACCTATTCATCGGCCCGTTCATCGCGCCAATCATCACAAGTTGCCGTGCTCCGCGAGCGATTCCGGAGCCGCAGGCTCGCCGGAGCCGCGCAGTTCCACAAGCAGGATACCCGCCAGGATCAGCCCCGCCCCGGCCAGCGCGCGAGTTCCCAAGCGTTCGTGCAAAAATACGAACGACGTTATCGCGGCAAAAACCGGTTCGAGGCTGAATAGAATGGCCGTGTGCGAAGAACTGGCGTGTTGCTGCGCCCACACCTGAGCGGAAAATGCCAGCGCCGTTGCCAGGACGCCCGTAGCAAGCACTGCGCCCGCTAATCCGGCTGTCCAATGCACTCGTGCTGTTTGCCAGCCGGTAATTACAAGCACCGGAACAGCGATCGCCGCCAGCAACGCCATCATCACCACCTGCGCCAGGCTCAGAGCTGCCGGTGAATGACGCGTTGTGTACGTCCCGACAGCAATGATGTGCACGGCAAACAGTACCGCCGCGCACAAGACCAGCAAATCGCCGCGGTTCAGCCGCGAGAATTCACGGGCTGACGGAACAGCCAGGTAATACAGCCCGGCCAGCGCCGTAAGGGCGCCCACCCACACCCAGACGTGAACACGCGTACGCCCCCAAACGGCTAGCAGCATGGGCACCAGGACCACCGAAAATCCAGTGATGAAGGCGGCCTTTGACGGCGAGGTGAACCGGATGCCCGCGGTCTGCAAAGCGAAACCGCCGAAAAGCACGCTGCCCATTAACGCACCTCCAGACAGTGCGCTAGCGCGGAATCCCGCCCCCCATAGACGCCTCACTTCGCGATGGTAGATGACCAGCAGCACCGCGGCCGCAACCACGAAGCGTAGCGCCAGAAATACAAACACCGAGGCGTCCGCCAGAGCATCCTTGACGATTACAAAGGTTGCTCCCCAGATAACGGTGCAAAAGGCCAGCACCAGATCGGCTTTTAGGTTTTGGGACAAATTTCAGGCTACGTCGGCCGCTTCATGGATGAGGTGAGGTGAGGCGCTCGCGCGAGGTGCTCGCGAACGAGACTCGCGAATTGTACACATGCCGGCCCGCTCTAGTAGGATGCCTCGGCTACATGGCCCAGTCTATATCGTGTGTTGTGGCGTTACGGCCGCCCATCATGAGCCGCGGAATCGATGCCGGCTACGCCCAGAAGCGCGATCAGCACTCGCCGCAGGCCGAGTTCCCTGCCCCCCGGATCGTAGGACTCGTCAAAGGTGTGCGCTCCGGTCGAATGTCCGCCAGCACCGATAGAAATCGCCGGAATACCCACGGAAAGTGGAATATTTGCGTCGGTCGAAGATCGCTCGATGCGCGACCGATTCCCCACGAAATCGTCAGCCGCCAGCACGGCGGCGAGCAGCGGAGAACTGCTAGCCAACTCCCCGCCCGGGCGGATGCCCAGCACTTGCGCCGTGGAAGTTAGCCCCTTAGCGGCCATCCCGCGATCCCGCGCCGCCGCCATTTCCTCGTCGATGCCCGCTTGAATCGCCTCGCGAAATCTCGTCTCAATTCGGCCCAGTTCCGGTTCCGATTCTGAGCGCAGGTCTACCTTGATAGAAGCCTTTGCTGGAATGGAATTTACCGAGGTGCCTCCCTCGATTTCTCCAACGTTAAAAGTGGTGCGCGGATTTTCAGGCACCGGAATCTTTACAAAACGCGCCACACCGCGCGCCAAGGCATGGATGGGGTTTGGCGCGCCGAAATCCGACCAGCTGTGGCCGCCCGGTCCGGCCACGGTGATTTCAATGCGGCGCGACGCCAGCGCCGCAGTGGTGACGTAATCGGTCGACGATCCATCGAGCGCGATGACGTAGCGCATTTGCTTGCGATACGTTTCCACCAGCTTGCGCATGCCACGCAAATTCCCTTCGCCCTCTTCCCCAACGTCGGCGACAAACATAATCGTGGAGCGGGTTTCGATCTTCGCATCGCGCATGGCGCGCGCCAGAGCCACCAGCGCCGCCAGCCCCGTGCCATTATCGGAAATGCCGGGCGCGTACAAGCGTCCGCCTTCTCGCTTCACGCGTACATCGGTATTAGCTGGAAACACGGTGTCGAGGTGCGCGGCGATCACCACCATGTCGCTTTTTGATTTGCCGGGGCGCTCGCCAATGACGTTGCCCACGTCGTCGGTATGTACCTGCAACCCTGCGCCCGCCAGCAGCTTGCCCAGGTACTCCCCGCGCGCCATTTCGTGGAACGGAGGCGCGGGAATCTCGGTGATGCGCACCTGCTCATCGGTGGTCGCAGCGGCCTCGGCCGTGAGCCGGGCCAGCGCCTGCTGCACGCGCGCATCCGTCGTGATTTCCGTGAGCGGACGAGTGAAGCGGAGCGGACGCGCCGACAGCGTGGTCATGCATGCCAGAATAGCGCATACCGCCACCCAGCGCATAATGACCTGCGTCCGATTCAATTTAGCCATGGGCTACCCGTGCCGCACATTATTTTTCGAAGGCCAGTATCCACGGCATTCCTTCATTTGCCACAGATGTCTGCTGCAGACATCTGCTGCAAGCCAGACCTGCGATTCAATAGCGGAGCGTAAAGCTGTTCGACAACTGTTGCGGATCGGGCCGGTAAAGCGTCTTACAGAATTCACAGCGATAAATTTCTTCCTCCGGCCCGACCAGCGCTGCAATCTCTTTGGGGTAGTCGTACCAGCGCTTCAGGTGGCCGGCGCACAGCTTACCCTTGGCATCTTTTTCGTTGCAGGAGCGCTGCTTGTGCTTGCGGACTTTGATTTTAGGCAGCGCTGGTTCCACGGGTACGCTCGTCGCCGCGGCAGCGGCCGCGTCCGCCGTGGCGGCAGTGCTATTCGCTACCGCTTCTGCCGTACTTGCGGGATCAGCCATGAGATGAATCTCTCCTTCCGGTGTTCAGCATGACGTTCGGCATTGACGTTCGGCATTCTCATTGTTCTTGAATTCGTAATCGAATTGGGGGCAAAACTCATCGCCTGAAAAAACTGAAAACCCGTTGGGGCATCGCCACAACTCAGAGGCCTTTGCCGCAGTGTTTGCGACGCGGCGCGGGTCCCGGTTCAACCACCGTAGCGCCCGCGAACAGCCCTGCCGCGCACCCTTGCGCGAAAAAGATGGCGCAACGCCGCCGCCGCTCCGCGCCAGCGATCCAGCCACATGGGAGCATATAGGAAATCGATGAAGCGCACGGCCGATTCGCGCAAATCGCTGTCGTATCCGAACCACCAAGGCTTATGCCAGCCCGGCAGGCGGTCGACATCTATGTATTTTACTTGAACCATTTCCATTAGGCCAATGCGCGCATGTGTGCGCCCCCAGCCACTCAACCCGCGCCCGCCGTGTGGCGCCTCCGCAATACCGAAGTAACTGCCCACATCGTTGATCATGACGGCGCCTGCGCGAATTTGTGCGGCCATCAACTGTGCGCGTGGGGCATCGTGGGTCCACACGCTGGCCGACAGCGCAAAGGCCGAATCATTCGCTAATGTCACGGCTTGCTCGGCATTCTCGACCACGACAATCGTCAGAACCGGTCCAAACGTTTCCTGCTGCAGAAGTTTCAGCGTATGGTGCAGTGCAGCGTCGATGTTCGCAGCGCCTACGTTCGCACCGTCCATGATCGCAGCCCCCACGATCGCAATGACTGTCGGCTCAAAATAGGCTGGGCCAAGATCCGGGCGCCGCCGGCCTCCACACAGGACCTGCGCCCCGTGCGCGACCGCTTCGGCGATTTGCTCCTCGATGCGATCGGCCGACAGACCGTCGATCATCGGCCCCAATTCATTTTCAGGATCGCTTCCCGGCCCGAGCTTGAGCTCCCGCGTTTTCGCCACGCAAAGCTCGGTAAAACGCTTGGCGATATCGCGCTCGGCGTAAATACGCTCCACGGAAAGGCACGCTTGTCCGCAATTGGTGAAGCTGCCCCAGACCGCCGCGCTCGATGCCGCTTCCAGGTCGGCATCGGCCAGGACAATCATCGCGTCTTTGCCGCCTAGCTCCAGAACGCAGGGAATGAGCAGCCTGCCGCATGCTTCGGCGACGCGCCGGCCCGTGGCCACGCTTCCCGTGAAAACAATTTTGTCCGGTCGCGCCTCCACCAGCGCTGCGCCCACCGCCCCGCCGCCCTGAAGCACCTGGAACAGATCGCCTCGAAACGCCGCCTGCGCGAAACATTCGGCAATGAGTTCGCCGCAGCGCGGTGTCAGCTCGGAACACTTGAGGATTACGGCGTTGCCCGCGAGCAAGGCCGGCACAATCTGGCCAAGCGGAATGGCGAGAGGATAATTCCAGGGCGCGATGATGCCCACAACGCCGTAGGGCTCATAGCGTAATTTTCCCGACTTGGCCTTTACCGCAATGTTATGATGCGGCACGCGCTGATCGCGCAGAAATCCGCCCGCGTGGCGTCCGTAATATTCCACGCCGTCGAGAGCGATCAGCACATCGCCGAAAAGCGCCTCGACCTGCGGCTTGCCCGTTTCCGCCGTCACACACGCGGCCAGTTCGTCGCGCCGCTCGTACAGGACTTCGCGAAGGCGCCGCACGCGCGCACAGCGAGCGGACACAGGCTGTGCTTCCCAATTGGCTTGCGCGGCTCTTGCTCGGCGAAGAATGCCCGGCAAATCGCCAGGCTGGGTAGCTTCCAGGCGTGCGATGACCTCTCCTGTCGCTCGGTTGCGCGACACAACACACGCCTGATTTTCGCTCGCGTGCCCGGTAGCTTCCATGGCGGCTCACTCTTACTTTACCTGCGGTCGCTGTCCGGAGGCGTTTCAGGCCCGATGGACCCCCGATGGACACGCGATGGACCCGCGCGGACCGCTGTAACGCGGACACAGCATACAAGGCTTCAACTAGCGGCCTCCTCTGTCGCGTCTTCAAGGCCGTCATCGGATACTCTCTCGATTTCGCCAGCGGACTCGCCGGGATGCTCCATCGCCCGATACTCCACCGACATCAGGCACAACCCTTGCGGCGCCGCTACTGGACCTGAGCGGGTGCGGTCCCGAGCCTCGAATAGCTCGGCAATGTCCTCCGGCCCCATCCGGCCACGCCCGATCTCCAGCAACGTGCCCACGATTTTTCGCACCATGTTTCGAAGGAACGACCGGCCGCGAACGATGTAAACCCACTCTTCGGCCCTGCCAGCTTGTTCGCCCAAGGAAGCTATCGAAACCGGCGACGTCATCCAGCCGATCGAGGTCGCTAAGGGACCCTCACAGCGCACTATCTCCGACAGAGCAATCCGGCGAGTCATGATTCGCTCGCGGTCTTCTTCCATCGACCCGGTCGATGCGGCAAACGAGCTGAAATCATGTTCGCCTTCGAAACATCGCGCCGCCCGTGCCATCGCCGCAAAATCGAGTGGCCGCGGATCGTGCCAAACGTAGCGCCAGCAAAACGGCGGCACCACCGGCCCACGATAGATACGGTAGTGATAGGTCTTCGCCGACGCCAGCCACCGGGCGTGAAAATCCAGGGACACTTCCGCGGCATCGCGAATACGAATCGATGGTGGCGCCAACGCATTCAAAGCACCAGCCAGTTGGTGGGGGCTAATTGCGGATTCCGTCTTGAAATGAGCCACTTGTGCCCAGGCGTGCACGCCGGCGTCGGTACGGCCGGCGCCGCAAAGCGCGGGCATTTCCCCTGTAATTCGCCGCAACAGATCCATCAGAACGCCCTGCACAGTTTGCTGTCCCGGCTGAACCTGCCATCCGTGAAAGTCGCCCCCATCGTAGGCGATGGTGAGCTTGATGTTGCGGGTCATATTCTCGAGTAGTCTCTTTTTTCGGGCATGCAAGTTCTAGCACAATTTAACCGGACGGTTTTGACGGGTGATCGCGAAGCAGATGCAGATGTGGTCAGCCGCTTGAAACCGCCCCGGCGCGAATTGCTAATTGTTAATTGCTAATTGCTGGACCCGGACCTCTTCCTTTAATTGTCGCTACGAATAATTGTCGCTACGAACAATACACGCCGCAGTCGTTGGCTGGCAAAGCGGCTGGCAAAGCAGGACGTGCACACAACGACATTTCCCGGGCGATTCGACAAAAAACGAGATCGCGTCGCCGTTGCCAGCCAATGAATGCACTGGTAGACTGCTGTGGCTTTTCTGCCCGGCCGATGACAGATGAGGCGAAGCCTGCCGATATAGTTGAAACAATTAGGGCCTGCCCAACGTTCTAACAAGTTGACGCATCCTCACTTGCAGGTTCGTCCGGCTCTTGCGAACGATTACAGGAAAGGAATACGAATGACTGGAAAGTTCTGCCGTTCGATCGTTGCTGCCGCGCTCACTGGATGGATGACTTTGGCGCCGGTGACGACGGTTCTTGGTCAGACTCAGACGCAGGGTCAACCGCCCGCGCCTTCGCAAGCAGCACCGGTTCCAGCTCCCGCCGGCACACAGAACCAGACCCCAGTGCCCCCTCCGCCGGCCGATTTGCCGCCTGCTCCCGCGCAGTCTCAACCCATGGCACCCTTCACAGTTTCAGCGGGTCCGGACTTCACGCGGCCTAAGCCGTTTTTTCCCCGCATTTGGCTGCCCTACACCAGCATAGACCTCGGTGCGCAGCAATACACGAACGCTCCACAGATCGACACGCTTATTCATGACGGCAAGCTTTCACTGAGCTTGCGCGACGCCATCGAGCTGGCACTCGAGAATAATCCGGACATCACGGTGAATCGGTATTATTCCTGGATAGCGGAGACCGACATCTTGCGCGCCAAAGGCGGCGGAACCCAGCGCGGTGTGAACATCGTACAAACGCCGCTCGCCTTCGCCGACGCACCGACGCTTAGCTTCGATCCCCTGCTGACGTCCACCGCCAGCATCGATTCCCGCAAACTTCCGGTCAATAACCCCCTGACTTCGGGCACTGGCGCGAGCGTCGGCACCGCCGCGAGCTTTCTTTCAACACACACAGGAATCCTGAACGTCGGGTACAGTCAGAACTTTCACCTGGGCACAAATATTTCGCTGTTCTTGGACAATACGCGAACCTCGACCACCTCGTCTGCCGTCTTGTTTGACCCATCCATCCAGAGTATCGGCGAACTCTCCGTCTCCCAGCCGTTACTGAATGGCTTTGGCCGCACCGTCAACAACCGCTACATCAATATCGCCATCATCACGAAAAAGGTGGTGGACTATGCTTTCCAGCAATCGCTGATCACCGACATCACCGCGGTGGAGAATGACTATTGGGAACTTGTGTTTGCGCGCGGTAACGTGGATGTGCAGGTGCGCGCCGTGGACCTGGCCCAGCGGCTTTATGACGACAACAAGCGGCAAGTGGAAGTCGGCACTCTCGCGCCCATTGAAATCGTCCGTGCCGAAGCGCAGCTCGCCACCGCCCAGCAGGGCCTGATCACCGCGCAGACCGCCCAGCGCCAACAGCAGAGTCTGCTCATGAGCGTAATCGCCAGAGATCCCGTGGCGCCCGCTCTCATCAACGTCGAGATTATTCCCACCGATGCGGTGCAGACCCCGCCACCCATCGAAAATTTGCCGCTCGCTGCCGCCGTGAGCGAAGCAGTCGCCAAACGGCCCGATGTGCTCGAATCGAAAGTCAATATCGACGCCGATGATATTAATGTGCGCGCATCACACAATGGCCTGCTGCCCACGCTCACGCTCTCCGGCTATGTGGCCTCCACCGGCCTCGGCGGCAATTCGTCCCTCTTTTCCGCGCCGTCTCCGGTCAGCAATCCCTCCACCCAGATTGTCGGAGCGAATGGCGCACCCTTAATGGTTCTAAATCAAAATGGCACATTAGTACCCATTTTCGAACCGGCCACCTCGCGGCAAGTGATCGGCACCGCCTCCGGGGGCGTGGGCCCCGCTTTCAGTTCGCTGTTTACCGGAAAGGCCCCGGAGTTCGAAGCGCAGCTTTCCTTGAGCCTCCCGATCCGCAACCGCGTCGCCCAGGCCGATAACGCGCGCGCACTTCTGGCTCAGCGGCAGGATCAGGCCAAGCTCCAACAAGTCATCAACGGCGTAGCCGTCGACGTGCAAACCGCGCAGATTACCCTGCAGGAAGATCGCACCGCCGTCGTAGCCGCGCAAAAGACGCGAGCCCTTCAGGAAGAGACGCTCGACGCCGACCAGAAGAAGTTGCAACTGGGCGCGTCTACGATTTTCGTCGTGGTCACCGACCAGCAAGCCCTCAGCGCCGCGGCCGCCGCGGAAGTGCGCGCCCAGGTGAACCTCGTGGAAGCGCGCGTCAATTTTGAACGCGCCATGGGACGCACCCTCGATGTCAACCAGATCACCATCGCAAACGCCCGGGCGGGAACGTCGCCTCGTGATACGCTAATACCCGGTACCGCAGCCAACGGTGAGATTCTGCGCGAGAAGGAAACCGTACAGCTGCTGCCAAACTCGCCAAAGTAGAGGTTGCGAAAAATGAGATGGACACCGGTTACCTGGCCGGTCGCGTTGCTCCTGGCGGTAATTTCGCTGCCGGGTTGCCAGTCGAAGACAGAAACCCAGCAGGCTCCGTCTTCCGGGCAGCAGGAGTCAGCAGCGTCGGCCAGTGAGCACCACTACCCCCTCGAGGGCACAGTCGTCAGCGTGGACAAGGCCCAGCAGCACTTGGTGATCGATCACAAAGACATCCCCGGCTTTATGAGCGCCATGACCATGCCTTACCCGGTCGCCGACGCGCACGTTCTAGATCAGGTAGGCCCCGGCGACCAGATCACCGCCGATGTAGTGGCCGGCGACAAAGGTGTGCGGCTGGAAAAGGTTGTCGTCGTGAAGAAAGGCAACGGCGGCAAGCCTGCGAGTGAATTGCAGCCGCCGTCAACGGCCGGGCCTGTCCCCGATTTTGCGCTTGTCAACCAGGACGGAAAGCGCATCGGCCTGCGCCAGTTTCAAGGCCGCGCCGTCGTGCTTACGTTTATGTACACCCGGTGTCCGCTGCCGGATTACTGCCCTCTGATGACCCATAACTTCGCGGAAATCGACAAGGCGCTGGCGAAAAACCCGCAACTCTACGCCGATACTCATCTGCTTAGCATCAGCTTCGATCCGAAATACGACACTCCGCCAGTCCTGCGCAGCTACGCGCGCGCGTACGTGCCGGATAAAGGCCGGCAAACATTCGCTCATTGGGAGTTTGCCGCGCTGCCTGCTTCGGAAACCAAGGACGTCACGAAATATTTCAATCTTTTTCTGAGTGAACAGGACGGGCAAATCACGCACTCGATGTGCACGGCCATCATTTCGCCCGCGGGCACGGTTTATCGCACCTATCATGACAACGATTGGAAGCCGGAAGATGTGCTCGCCGATCTTGCCAGTTTGTTGCCCTCGCAAGCCAGCTGGTTGCCGTCGCAGGCCAGCGTGTTGCCCTCGCAAATAAGTTCGCTGCTCCCGGTTTCGCGGCCCGGGGTCTCGCAGCCCGCGGTTTCACAACAAGTCCAGCCGTAGGCCTGTTCATCTATTATTAGAGACGCTCAGCGAGTATGGGAGTTAGGCGCATGAGCCAGCAGCAGAACCCCGACTCCCCGCCTCCCAACTCACCTCCCCAAAAATTTACGACCGTTTCCGGCTATCCCATTCGCAGACTCTACGCTCCGGCCGACCTCGCCGGCTGGCAACCCGCGCGCAGCCTTGCCAGTCCCGGAGAACCGCCCTACACGCGCGGCATTCATCCGGCAATGTATCGCGAGCGGCTGTGGACCATGCGCCAATTCGCCGGCTTTGGCGCGGCCGCGGACACCAATGCGCGGTTCCGCTACCTTCTGTCGCAGGGCCAGTCGGGATTATCGGTGGCCTTCGATTTGCCCACGCTGATGGGCTATGACTCCGACCATGCGCTGGCCCACGGTGAAGTGGGGAAATGCGGTGTGGCCGTCAGCTCCCTCGCCGACATGGAAGTGCTTTTCGACCACATTCCGCTCGCCGGCGTAACCACCTCGATGACCATTAATTCGCCTGCCGCGATCCTGTGGGCGATGTATCTCGCGGTGGCCGACAAGCAGGGAGCCAGCCTCCAAACGCTTTCCGGCACT
The DNA here is from genome assembly GCA_963828935.1 of uncultured Acidobacteriota bacterium. Lineage (GTDB taxonomy): Bacteria > Acidobacteriota > Terriglobia > Acidiferrales > UBA7541 > Palsa-189. The sequence continues at coordinate 146,199 of CAWHGP010000005.1, forward strand.
CTGCAGAACGACATTTTGAAAGAATACATCGCGCAGAAGGAGTACATCTTTCCGCCTGAACCATCGCTGCGTCTGGTGGTCGACACCCTCGAGTTTGGCGTGCGCCATACACCCAAGTTCAATCCCATCTCCATTAGCGGCTACCACATTCGCGAGGCGGGATCGACGGCGATCCAGGAGTTGGCCTTCACCCTGCGCGACGCCATCGAGTACGTGGAGCGTGCCGTACGCCGGGGTTTGGCGGTCGACGACTTCGCCCCGCGCTTATCCTTTTTCTTCAACGCGCATAACGATTTCTTCGAGGAAATCGCCAAGTATCGCGCCGCCCGGCGCATCTGGCACAACGTCATGCGCGAGCGTTTTGGCGCACAAAACGCGCGCTCGTGCGCGCTGCGCTTTCACGCGCAGACCGCCGGATGCTCGCTGACCGCGCAGCAGCCCTACAACAACGTCGTACGCACCGCCATACAGGCCCTCGCCGCGGTCATGGGCGGAACGCAGTCGCTGCATACCAACTCGCTCGATGAGGCTTGGGCGCTGCCTACCGAGCACGCCGCCACCCTCGCGCTGCGCACCCAACAGATCATCGCCCACGAAACCGGCGTCACCAACACCGCCGATCCGCTCGGCGGCTCCTATTTCCTGGAAACGCTGACCAATGAAATCGAGCGCGGAGCCTGCGAATACATCGCCGCGATCGACTCGCTCGGTGGTATGGTCTCCGCCATCGAACAATCGTATCCGCAGCGCGAGATCGCCGAGGCTGCCTATCAATATCAATTAGCCGTCGACCGTCGCGAAAAGATTATTGTCGGTGTGAACGCGTATACAGCCCAGCAGGAGCCCCTCGAGGTCCTCCATATCGACGACAGCGTCGCGCGTCATCAGCACGATAGTTTGCGCGCATTGCGCGCCAATCGTTCGGGCGAACAGGTCCGCCGTCGCCTCAATTCCCTGGCGCATGCCGCCGGAGGCAATGAGAACCTGATGCCGTTCTTGTACGACGCGGTAAAGGCTTATGCCACCCTCGGTGAGATCTGCGACACACTGCGCGGTGTCTTTGGGACTTACCAGGAAGTTGCGGTAACCTGACTTGCTCACACTTATGCCCGCGCCTTTTATGCCCCGCTTTTATGCCCGCTCTTAAGACTGACGATGACTAGCACTGACTGACCATGACTGACAACGACTAACGATGACTGACAAGAAAATTCGCGTGTTGATCGCCAAGCCCGGACTCGATGGCCACGATCGCGGCGCCAAGATCATTGCCCGCGCGCTGCGCGACGCCGGCATGGAGGTGATCTATACCGGATTGCGCCAAACACCCGAAATGATTGCCTCCGCCGCCGAGCAGGAGGACGTCGACGTCATCGGTCTGTCCATTCTTTCCGGCGCGCACAATACCATCTGTCCGGAGTTGATGGCCCTGCTTCGCGCGAAAGGCATGACCGATGTTGCCGTGCTCGTGGGCGGCATCATCCCTGACGCCGATATTCCTGCGCTTAAGGCCGGGGGTATCGCGGGCATCTTTCTGCCCGGCACCGCCACGCAGGAAATCGTGGACTTTGTGCGCGCACATGTGCGCACGCGCGAGTAACAATTCCGGAATAGCCTGGCTCGGCCGTAGAAAACGCCTGCGATGACCTGCCGGTTCGCGGGATAACGTCAGCTGAGGTAACGCCAGCCCAGGTAACCTCAGCCGGGGTAACGTCAGCCGGGGTAAAGTCAGCAAGTGTCCGGTAGCTGCAAATATCGCCCAAGAACGACGAACAATTTAAACTTTGCACTTTGCGAGACAAGGTAAACTGTTGGCCGGCCGCTGCGCGCCGCTAGCTTGTCATTTGCCGAGGTTCCCGGTCTTGTCGAGTTCGCTGCTCGAAACCCACATCAAGCAAGCCTCTCCCGACTTTGCGGCGAACACGCGTCGCATGGTGGATCTGCTCGGCGAAATCAAGAACGAAGAAACCAGGATTCACGAAGGCGGCGGCCCGTCAGCGATTGAGGCGCAGCACAAAAAGGGGCGCCTGACGGCACGCGAGCGCATCGCCCGGCTGCTTGATCCTAAAACAGATTTCTTCGAGTTGGGCGTCTACGCCGCATATCAGATGTATCAGGAATGGGGCGGAGCTCCCGCGGCGGGCGTCATCACCGGCCTCGGACACCTCGCGGGACGCCAGGTGATGATTATCGCCAACGATGCGACCGTCAAAGCTGGTGCGTTCTTTCCGATGACGGCCAAGAAAGTGATCCGCGCGCAGAACATCGCCATCGAAAATCACATCCCCACAATTTACCTGGTGGATTCGGCGGGCATATTTTTGCCGCTGCAGGAAGACGTTTTTCCGGACACCGACGATTTTGGCCGCGTATTCCGAAACAATGCCGTGATGAGTGCCCTTGGTATTCCGCAAATCACTGCCATCATGGGCATGTGCGTTGCTGGAGGCGCCTACTTGCCCGTGATGTGCGATCACATCCTGATGACGGACGGCTCGGGCCTGTTTCTCGCTGGACCCGCCCTGGTGCAGGCGGCCATTGGCCAGCGCGTGTCGGCCGAGGAATTGGGTGGCGCGCGCATGCACGCCCAGGTTAGCGGCACGGTCGATTTCCGGGAACCCGACGACGACGCTTGCATTGCGCGTTTGCGCGCGCTGGTGGCCATGATCGGACACCCTGCTCCACCCCGCTTCGACCGCATCGCGTCCGTTCCGCCCGCCTATCCAGCTGAAGAAATCTACGGCATTTTTTCCTCCGATCCTGGCAAACAGTACGACATGCGGGAAGTGCTTGCGCGCATCGTGGACGGCGGCCATTTCGAGGAATATCGCGCGGAATACGGCCAGACGCTTCTCTGCGGCTACGCGCGGATCGGCGGATGGGCTGCCGGCATTGTGGCCAATCAAAAGATGCAGATTCCCACCATCGATGCGGCGTCGGGTGAACGCCGCGTCGAGTTTGGCGGCGTGATTTATACCGAATCGTCTGCCAAAGCCGCGCGCTTTATTCTCGACTGCAACCAGCACCTCGTGCCGCTGATCTTCATGCATGACGTAAACGGGTTCATGGTTGGCAAGGAAGCGGAATCGAGCGGCATCATTCGCGCGGGCGCCAAGATGGTCAATGCGATGGCCAATAGCGTGGTGCCGAAAATAACCGTTATCCTGGGCGGCAGCTTTGGCGCTGGCAACTATGCCATGTGCGGCAAGGCTTACGACCCGAGATTTATTTTTACCTGGCCTACCGCGCGTTTTGCGGTGATGAGTGGCGACGCGGCTGCCAGCACCCTGGCGGAAATTAAGTTGAAGCAGCTCGAGCGCGAAGGAAAGAAACTCTCCGCCAAACAGGTTGCGGCACTCCGCAAATCCGTCGTGGATACCTACCAGCAGCAGGCCGACCCGCGTTACGCGGCCGCCCGCCTGTGGGTGGACGCGATCATCGATCCGGCGCAAACTCGCGAAGCGCTGATTTGTGCGCTCGATGCCGCGGCGCTGAATCCCGAAGTGCGCGAATTCAAAACCGGGGTTCTACAGACCTAGCGCCGTAAACTGACACCCGGAGATCTTTCCCTGTTTTCATGGATACGCCCAAAGTTCCTGTGCACACCACCACCGATACCGGCACCACCAGCGGCATAAAAATCGTCGAATGCCCCAGAGACGCGTGGCAAGGTTTGCCGCGACAAATACCCAGCGAGCGCAAGGCCGCCTATTTGCGGCTCCTGGTCGATGCCGGCTTTCGCCATATCGATGCCGTCAGTTTCGTGTCGCCTAAACACGTCCGGCAAATGGCCGATAGCGAAGCCGTGCTCGAGGCCTTCTTTGCCTCTCTTCCCGCCGATGCCGCTTCGCCGGAGATTATCGGCATCGTCGTAAATGAAAAGGGCGCCGAACGCGCACTCGCCGCACGCGGCGTCACCACCCTGGGATATCCCTATTCGATCTCCGCATATTTTCGCCGCGCTAATGCCAATATGTCGCGTTCGGAATCGCGTGCCTTGGTCGAACAGTTGCACACCGCCGGCAACGCCGCGCGCCGGGACCTGGTCGTCTACATTTCTATGGCTTTCGGGAATCCTTATGACGAGCCTTGGGGCCCTGAAATCGTCGAAGAAACCCTGCTCTGGCTCAAGGAAATGGGCGTGCGCGCCGTTTCGCTCGCGGACACTGTCGGTACCGCCACTCCGGCAGAAGTGGGATCGCTCTATGACGCCGTCAAGGATGCTGCAGCCGGCATCGAATTGGGTGTGCACCTGCACAGCCGGCCGGAGAGCGCTGCGGAAAAAGTGATGGCCGCTTATAATGCTGGTTGCCGCAGATTCGATTCGGCCCTGACAGGACTGGGGGGCTGTCCATTCGCTGGCGACGATCTGGTCGGCAACGTCGCCACCGAAACTGTGGTTCGCGTGCTTTCCGAGAACGGCATCGCCACCGGGTTCGATCTGGCTGCGCTGGCCCCGGCCATGGTTGAAATGCACGAGATTCGCGAGAAGTATTCGGCGCCCGATTAACGCCCAATAGCGCTGGATTAACGCCCAATAGCGCTCGGATTAACGCCCGATAGCGCTGGACTAACGCTCGATAGCGCTGGACTAACGCTCGATGACGCCGATGAACGCTTGATTACGGCAAGGCCCGGTGCCCAAGTTGTGCCCGATCTGATTAGGACCCGATTAGCACCCGATTAGCACCTCACTAGCGCCGATTATAAAATATGTCTGAATTCATGCCGTACACCACCATCGCTCTCGACTATGACGCCAGTCTTGGTGGCGACCTCGCCACCATTACGCTCAATCGCCCCGAGAAACGCAACGCCATCTCCAAAGAAATGATCGAAGAACTGCTCTCCGCCTTGGGCGCTCTCGAGACGGGGCCGGTGCGCGTGGTCATGATTGCCGGCGCCGGTAGCGCCTTCTGCTCCGGAATGGACTTGGAGGCACTTAAGGCTCTGGCCGGGCAATCTGCGGAGGAGAATCTGGCCGACGCCCGTCGCACCGCGAGCTTGTTTCGCCGCTTGTGGAGTTACCCAAAACCGCTGATTGCCGCGGTCAACGGCCCGGCGCTAGCCGGCGGCTGCGGTATCGCCACACTCTGCGACTTCACGCTCGCCTCGAAACAATCCAAATTGGGCTACACGGAAGTTCGCGTGGGATTTATTCCGGCGCTGGTCGCGCTCTATCTCGAACGGCAGGTAGGTGAAAAAATTGCCCGCGATTTGCTTCTCACCGGCCGGATCCTGACTGCCGACCAGGCGTGCGCGCTGGGGCTGGTGACGCGCGTGGTTCCCGCCGAGGAATTGCTGCCTGCTGCTCTTGAGCTCGCCTCTGCCCTCATCGCCAATAGCCCCGCGAGCGTATCCGCCACCAAGCGCCTGCTCGTCCGGCCCAGTGAAGAAGAAGTGGACCGCCGCATGGAACTCGCCATCGCAGAGAGCGTCGCTATCCGCGCCACCTCTGACTTCCGCGAAGGCTTGACCGCATTCCTTGAGAAACGCAGGCCGCACTGGACCGGCCAATGAGAGCGGCCCCCTCCCCCCATCCCCCGGTCCTACATCCGTTGGCCAGTCATCGCCCGCCAAAGTGGGCGCTAACGCGCCGCACGACTGGGCCGAGATCACCACGCGTGTGCGTTACGCTGAAACCGACCAGATGGGTATGGTCTATCACGGCCACTACTACATGTATTTTGAGGTCGGACGCGTCGAGCTCATGCGCGCCGCGGGCGTTGCTTACAAGGAAATGGAACTGCGCGACGACACTTTTATCGTCGTCGCTGAATCGCATTGCCGGCATCTTCGCCCCGCGCGTTATGACGATCTCCTCCGGATCCGCACCCGCGTGGCCGATTCGCGGCGCCGCACCATCCGGTTTGCCTACCAGATCGTAAACGACGCAACGGGCGCGCTGCTGGCTACCGGCGAAACCCTGCACGTCATTTGTAATCGTGAGGGCCGTCCCCGGGCGCTGCCGGAAAAATATCGTGCGCTGTTCCCGCTTACAGAATCCGTTGCAAGAGACGACGGTGGCAAGAGAAGTCGCAAGTGATGCGCCTAGGCCAGATGCCGGAACAGAAACAGCCCCATTTTTAGTGCCGCTGCATAGCTGAATGGCGCAAGCTCGAGCGAGTAGTGGCCGCACGGCAATAGCATTACTTCGTTTTCAATCCCTTCTTTTCCAATTTCGCGAATGATTTCCCGGGAAAACTCGGGCCAGAACGTCTGGTCGTACGTGGCGCTGACCATGAACATTTTCTGCGTGCCTCCGCGCATGCGCCGGAGGTACGGAAACGGACTGATGGGCGACCAGTAACGCCGCAGTTCCTCGGCGCTGACCTCCGTGTGCAGCGCTTCCCAAACATGCGAAGTGTTCATTCCCGTGCGCACCACGTCTGCGAAATACGTCGAAACATGCAGGAACGCTCCCGCTCGAACCAGCGGATCGTGCGCCATCGTGATAGAGCCTACCGCCGAGCCAATGCTCGTGCCCACGATGCCCAGCTTGCCGTATCCTCTTTCCGCGAGCCACATCACGCAACGCCGCGCATCCAGCACTGCCTGCCGGTTCGCTTGCAACGTCAGGCCAATGTTGGGACCCACCAGGTAATCGGCGCGCTCGTGTCCCGGAATCATGCGCCGGTCGTGATAGGGCATGGAGAGCTTGAGCGCCGTGATGCCCATGCGGTTGAGCCACAGACAAATATTTATCTGCGAATCCCACTTCGCGTTCCACTGCGGCAGCACCACCACCGCGGGGCCCGTGTCACGCACCGCAAACAGGCGCGCGTGCACCAGATTGTTCGCCGGCCACGGAGAATGCACCTGGCTGGTGAACGTCAGTTCCCTGTCGCGCCCTGCAGCCTCCGCCGCATGAAGATGAGCGTCGGTGGCTCGCGTCGCGGCATACCACTCGTCGCTGTGTGCGAGGGTACGGTCCACCCACGCGTCCAAGAACGCTCGCGGATCGTCGCTGGCCTTCGCCGGCCCGCCAATGTGTTCGAGCCCCCAGTCAAATGGAAGCACCCGTCGGTTATCGTCCGTCGTCCAGCGCCGGTGCTCGTAGCGCCGGACGGCCTCCTCGATCCAGGACATCGTCACAAATTATCGCACAGGCAATCGCGGCGCGGCGCCGCTGCCCGCTCCCGCATCGCCGGACGGCTCTGGCCAATGGCCGCAATTCCCGGCTACGTGCGCCTGTCTCAAGAACCAGCATCAAGAATCGGCCCCAAGAACCAGTGTTAAGATTCGGACACTTTTCAGCCCAGGACGATTGAGACCGGGTGGCCCCTTGTGGCACAGTCAGGTGGTGATTATCGCCGGCGTATTCCTGTTCGGCCTGATTATCGGCAGCTTTCTCAATGTTTGCATCCTGCGCATTCCCCGCGCGGAATCGATAGTCCTGCCGCCGTCGCACTGCCCGGTTTGCAGCGCCGCCATCGAGCCTTACGACAACATCCCCGTCATCAGCTGGCTCATCCTTCGCGGACGCTGTCGCAAATGTAAAGCCCGCATATCGCCCTTATACCCGACGGTGGAGCTTGCCACCGGGTTGCTGTTTGTCGCCTGCTACCTGGTTTTTGGTTTCACTGCCGAAGGTCTCAAGTGGGCCATATTTGCGGCACTGATGGTGATACTGACCGTCACCGATTTTCGCGAGCGCATCCTCCCGGACAAAGTAAATTTCGTCGGCCTCGCGCTGGGCCTGCTCATCAGCCTGTTTACCAAACCAGTCGATGGGACCGCTCACTGGCTCTCGGGTCTGTTGTTTGCTTACCCGCCACCGCCTCCGGTAATTTCCTTTGTGGACGCTCTTCTCGGTGCGATTGTCGCCAGCGGTCTTTTATGGCTGGTGGCCGAGGGCTACTTCCGCGCGCGCGGGCGCGAAGGCATGGGCCTGGGCGATGTAAAAATGATGGCTATGGCCGGAGCTTTTCTGGGATTGCAGCGCGCCTTGCTCACCATCTTGCTGGGATCGCTGCTGGGGAGCCTCATTGGTGTGGTCGTTATCGCTGTAGGGAAAAAAGGCCGCGACTTCGAATTGCCCTTCGGTACATTTCTGGGCGCTGGAGCCATGCTCGTGGTTTTCTTCGGGTCGGCGACCCTCTCATGGTACCGTTCGTTTCTGAACGTGCGCTAGGACGTATATGCTTTCTATCTTTTCAACCATCCACACGTCAACCATCTACACGCTGATCGCCCGGAATCGCTTGAGGATTCGGATCGCTTCGCACGCGCCGCTCGCGAAAATCTCGCTCACGAAAGTGTCACTGGCGAAAATGTCGCTCGGGAAAATCGTCCTGATCGCGCTTCTCGACCAACCCGCGCCCCCGCAGCTTGGCGTGATGTGGCTGCTCGCCGGTGTGCTGCTGATTGTAGTAACCCTCGCCGGCGTCTACCTTTTTTCTTATATGCTGCGCCGGATGCTGGCCGGCAAGCCTTCGCAGTCTGACGATCTGTTTTCGCCCAAACCCTCCACCGACAACCCCACGGCGTTCATGGCCGCCTCGATGCAAGCGGTCATTCAGAAACTGCGCGATCAGGAAAAAGAGCTCGCTGCGCTGCATCGCCGCGATCGCGAACGCGCCCAGCAGACTGAGCGGTTGAGCGAAGCCGTCACCCGCAATATGCCTTCGGGGCTGTTGCTCGTCAGTTCCGCAGGGCTAATTACCAGCGCCAACCCAGCGGCCGAGGTGGCTCTGGGGGTGCGCGCCTTGGGATACCGCCGCTATGCCGAAATACTGGGAGCGCAAACGCCTCTCACGAAACTCCTCGACGTCTGCCTGCGCGAAGGTCGCACCTTCCGGCGCGAAGAGTTCGAATACACCACGCCTGCAGGGGAAGTGCGTCACTTGGGAGTCACCATTTCGCCCATCTTGAAGAATGGCGGGCACGTGGCCACCGGCCATGCCGCTCCCAGCCAGGTTACGGGCGCTCTCTGCCTGCTGTCTGACCTGAGCGAGCTGGCTGCGCTGCAGCGCCAGGTGCTGATGAAGGAAAGCCTGGCCGCACTCGGCGAACTCTCCGCCGGCATCGCGCATGAATTCAAGAATTCGCTGGCGACCATTTCCGGTTATGCGCAGCTCATCCGTGGCGAGTCCCAGGGCGATATTGCTGAAAACTCGCTGCGCATTCTCGAGCAGACTCGCGCGCTGGCCCACGTCGTCACCGAGTTCCTGAAATTTGCCCGGCCCATGGACCTGATGGCGGAGGAGATTGCCGTCGGTTCACTCGTGGATCGCGTGATCGCGGAGGTCTGCGACATGGCGGCCGACGTCAAACTTAACCGCGACGGCCAATTTGAGAATATCTCGGGTGATGAAGCCTTGCTGCGCCAGGCTCTGCTCAACCTTACGCGCAACGCGGCCGAGGCGGCCAACACCCCGCCCGTAAACCGGACAGCCCTCAACCAGGCCGCCCCCAACCTGACAGGAGCGACCGGGACACCCGGCCAGTCAGCTAGCCAGAAAAGCGGCGGCCGCGTCACTCTCCGTGGGTCGCTCGAGCAGTCGGGCGGTCAATTGGCGCAGCGCATTTCTGTCTCGGACAATGGCCCAGGAATACCGCCTGCCGACCTGTCTCGCATCTTCGTGCCGTTCTACACCACCAAGGCCAATGGCACTGGCCTCGGTCTCGCCATTGTGCAGAAAATCGTCGTGCAGCACGGCGGTACCGTCGAAGCACGCAACCGGCCTGAGGGCGGCGCCGAGTTTATCGTTTGGTTACCACTGAGCCGACAAGCCTCGGCGAAGGTTGATTCCTTGGCAACGAGCGCCTAGACTTGACGAGCTTACGTCCCTGCCACTTGAAAGGCGGTTGTGCCCATGATGCTCCATAAACTGGCCTTCCCTATCGTGGGAATCGCTCTCGCCATGGCCTTTTGCGCCGTCGCGCCACAAGTGCACGCTAACCCGCAACAGGATTCCATCGTCGAGGCCGCTCGCAAGGCCCGCGAACAACAAAAGGACCAGAAGCCGGTCAAGGTCTACACGAACGAAGACATTTCACAGCTGAAGGGCGCCGTCTCCGTCGTGGGACAAACCCCTGCGGAACCCGCGCCGGCAGACAAGGCTGCCGCCCCCGCCCCCGGCAAGACGCCGGCTCCCGACGAAACCCCGAAAGATGAAGCTGCGTGGCGCAGGAAATTTGCCGAAGCGCGCAAGACGCTGGCGGAGGACTCGAAAGAACTCGACATCCTGCAGCGCGAATTTAATCTCAAGCAGCAACAATTTTATAGCGATCCCAACGTGGCCTTGCGCGAACAGAATAGCCGCAAGGACCTCGACGACACGCAAGCCAAAATCGACACGAAAAAAGCCGATGTGGAGAAAGATCAGCAGGCTGTTTCCGACCTGCAAGACGCGTTGCGCAAGGCCGGCGGCGATCCTGGATGGGGCACCGAGCCTCCGAACAGTACGGGCGCGAACCCTGCACCGGCCACCGGGTCGAATCCTTGATCAAAACTTAATCAAAACCTGATACAAAAAAACCTGGTACAAACTTGGTACAAGGCTTGAACGAAAACGTGAACGAAAACTTGATCGAAAACTCTTTCGGGCCGAACGCCTCCGTAGGGCTGCAATTCTAGATCTCACTACTCACGTTTACTCTCTTCTCCCGGTGCCTGCCTCCATACATCCCGGCGTGGACGATCATGCGGCGCCGCCGATTCGTGATAGAACCTCCCTAGTGGAGCCCTTACTCCTGGTTGAGGACAAAACCGAGCTGCGCGCCATGCTGCGCAAAGCGCTTGAGCGTGCCGGCTACGAGGTTGACGAAGCCGCCGATGGCACCGCGGCCGTCGCCAAGGTTCGCTCACGCCGCTACCTGCTGGTCCTCACCGATTTGAAGCTTCCGGGCTGCTCCGGACTCGAGGTGCTGCGCGAATCGAAGCTGGCCGATCCGAGCATTGCCGTGATCCTGATCACGGCATTTGGCTCGGTGGAAGAAGCGGTCACCGCCATGAAAGAGGGTGCGTTTGATTTCGTTCAGAAACCGATCGATCTCGACCACTTGAATCTATTGGTGGCCCGCGCCGCGCGCGAGCAGGAGTTGCTTCGCGAAAACTTGCTCCTTCGCGAACAATACACCGCGCGCTTCGGCTTCCCCCGCATCGTGGGCGAAAACCCCGCCATGCAGGCCACCACGCTCCAAGTCCAGCGCGTTGCCGCCACCGACTCCACGGTGTTGCTGCTGGGGGAAAGCGGCACGGGCAAGGAACTTTTTGCCCTCGCCACCCATCACCTCTCGCGCCGGCATGCGCAGCCCTTCGTCGCACTGAATTGCGCGGCCATCCCGGAAGGGCTGGTCGAAAACGAGCTTTTTGGACACGAGCGCGGCGCTTACACGGGCGCGGGTGCGCGCAAAATCGGTAAGATGGAGATGGCTCACCGCGGAACGATTTTCCTCGATGAAATCGGTGAATTGCCGCTGGCCATCCAGTCCAAACTCCTGCGCGTTCTCGAGGAGCGCCGCTTCGATCGCGTCGGCGGCACGCAGACCATCGATGTGGATGTACGCATCGTGGCCGCCACCAACAAGGACCTGCGCGCGGCCGTCACTGCGAAAACGTTTCGCGAAGACTTGTACTTCCGCATTGCCGCCGTGCCCATTACCATTCCGCCTCTCCGCCTGCGCGGGGAAGATGTGCAGCTCCTGGCCGACACTTTTCTCGAACGCTTCCGCCGCGAATTCCGCAAACCTGGGTTGACGCTGACGCCCGGAGCACGGGCCGCGCTGCGTTCCTACAGCTGGCCGGGCAACGTGCGCGAGCTGCAAAACACCATTGAACGCTCCGCCATCTTGTGCGACAGCGATGCTATCGACGCCCAGGCGCTGCAGCTTCCCGCCCCGCGCCCCTCCGACGGGCAGATCCCCGCGGGCATGCTCGATGAGGGATTTCAGTGGGAAGGTACGATGCAGGAAGTGACCGCGCGCGCGATCGAGCACATCGAGCGCTTCAAGGTCGAAACCGCCCTGCGCTCCTCCAAATGGAATAAGACCCGCGCAGCCGAATTGCTTGGCGTCTCCTACAAAACTTTGCTCAACAAAGTGCGCGCCCTCGGCCTCGAAGAATAGCTTTTCTAACGCGCTACCCTTCTCTCACAATTAACATTGCTGTCCTGGCACTGCGCGGTTAGCGTATGGCGCTGTGCAGCGCAACAATCCCGCCGGTCCAGCGCTCGAAAGCCACCTCCCTGAATCCGGCGTGCTCCATTAACCCCGCAAGTTCCGCGGGTGGCGGAAAGCGCGCCACCGAGTTTGGGAGATACCCATACGCTTGCGCATTACGCGATATGATTCCGCCGATCTTTGGCAGCACCCGCCGGAAGTAGAAGCGAAACACTCGGCCGAAAACCATCCTTTCCGGCTCGGCAAATTCGAGTATAGCCACCGAGCCGCCCGGCCGCAGGATGCGGCGCAACTCCGCCAGGCCGTCGCCATAATTGGCCAGGTTTCGAAAGCCAAACGCGGTGGTTACCAGGTCGAAGCTTTCGTCGCTGAACGGCAATCGCAGCGCGTCGGCCTCCAGAAATTCAATCGTACGGTGCGCGCCATGCGAGTGCTGATTGCCGGCCTTTTCGCGTGCGCGCATCAGCATCGGGTGCGCGAAATCAGCGCCCAAAAAACGTGCGCGTTGCGCTGGCGCGCCCGCTGCCGCCGTCCGACCGTGATACCCACCGCTGGGCACCTGTGAGTTCCGCTCGCGTGAGGCCCCGCCCGGTGAGATCTCGCCCTGTGAAACCCTGCCCTGCAAGAAGTGCTTCCGCGATTGCGCCTCCAGTGCCAGCGTCAGGTCACCCGTGCCGCAGCACAGGTCCAGCGCGCGAACGCCCGGCTGACGCAGCACCTTCGCAAGCGCCGCGCTAGCCGCTTACGCCACGCAATGTCAAATCGCAGAGAAAGCAGGTGATTTAGCAGGTCGTAATGCGGTGCGATGCGGCTGAACATCTCTCGCACCTGCCGCGCGGCGCTCGCGTCATCCACCGCGCCGGCCGGACGTGTCCCCGCCAGGCGTGCCTCGGCGTGGTCTTCAGGAGCCATCGGAGCTGTCGCTCGCATCAGCTGTCGCAACAGCTGTCGCATCAGGGACACCCTGCTTGCTTAAATCGCGTAACACATGGCGTACCCGCGGAATCGGGATGCCCGCGACCGTTTCCGCCATCCCAATTTTTCGCGGAAGCACAAAGCGCAGCTTGCCTCCGCGCGTCTTTTTATCCGCGCCCATGATTTCGACCAGCCGGGCGGCCTCGGCTTCGCGGCAAAGGAGGCAGCGGCCCCGCCCGCCGCACGAGTGTTTCGATGCGCCGGGCTTCCGCAGCGAGCAAGCATCCCCTCAAAGTTGCCAGACGCGCCGCAGCGATCATTCCCCAGCCGACGGCTTCGCCGTGCAGGTAGCGGCGGTACGCTGTGGCCGTCTCGAACGCGTGCGCGAAGGTGTGGCCGAAATTCAGAATCTCGCGCAGGCCCGATTCGCGCTCGTCGCGGCCCACCACGTCGCGCCTTGGCCGCGAATGCAGCGCGGAATCACGTAAGTCCAGCGCGTGCGGTATCGCGCTGCCACCAGCCGGTCGATGTTCTTTTCCAAATAACGGAATAGTGGCGCGTCGCCGATCACGCCGTACTTGATGACTTCGTAGATGCCTGAGCGAAACTCACGGGCGGGCAGCGTCGCGAGCGTGGCGGATCGGCGAGCACCAGTTGCGGCGAATAAAATGCGCCGACCAGGTTCTTCCCTTCCGGCAGATTCACGCCCGTTTTTCCGCCGATGGCGCTATCGACCTGCGCAACCAGCGTGGTGGGCACATGCACCAGCCGCACTCCGCGCAAGATAGCTGGCCGCGACGAATCCCGCAGACGTCGCCGACCACGCCTCCGCCTACCGCCACAAGCACGGCGCGCCGGTCGGCGCCGGCGCGAACCAGTTGCCGGCAAATCCGCTCCACGGTGGCGATGTTTTCGGCGCTTCGCGATCGTCGAAGAAGATCGCTGGCCCGCAAATTTCGCGCGCCAATTCCTCGCGCAACCTCCTTCTGCCAGTGCCGCGCGACCCGCGGCGAGGAGAGCAGAAACACGCCGGTGTTCGCGGAAAGCGAGTGCGCGCCCCCACTCGCGTTTTGCATCAAGCCGGATAACAGGCTGGATAACCTACCGACAATCCCGGCCCCGTAGAGCACCTCGTACGTCCCCGTGCTGGAACGAACCCTGATCCTGATCCGGATCCCGATATCAGCACTGCCACCAACCCCGGTCTGGACCCCGCTGCGAACCCCGGTGCGAACCCCGACCAACCCGGTGACGACAACGGTGGCAACCCCGGCGTCGACACTGTCGCGAGTGTCCTTGCGCGTTTTGTGCCCAGCAGCGATCTCTGGTGTTTCCATGCGAAGTTACGCACTTTAACACACCGCACCGGACCGCCCGAGAGCACTCACCGGCAAACCAGCCCGCGGCGCCAGAGGATTTCACGCCACTCGGCTTCCGTAATGCAGCATTCAAGTTTGCAGAGGGCGTGGCAGGGCGTGCAAAGCGCTTGCAGAAGGCACGGAGAGAGAAAATTATCTCGAGCGAAATTCTACGGATGCGCCCCAGGATGAAATTTCTCTTCGAGTTGCGGCAGCGTCGCAATCAGCACATGGCCGACGATAGCCAGGCTGCGCGGGCTGATCTTGTCGAGCGTGTCCTGCGGCGTGTGCCAGTACGGGACGTCGTTCGGAGTGTCCAGGTCGATGATGTCCACCGCCGCAACGTTGCGATGCAGAAAAGACAAGTGGTCGTCCTCGATGGGCACTCCGGTCGGACAGGAAAATGTTTTTGTACCCCAGCCGCGCGGCGGTGGACCAAACCAGGTCGGTCAGCCACGGCGTCGAATTGGCTTCGCGCTTGACGTGCAGGTTGCGGCCGCCGACCATGTCGGCCAGCAGCATGGCCTTCACGCGCATCAGGTCGCCGGAGACGGCCATGCGCGCCGCCAGTTCGCGGCTGCCGTACGTGTTGTCGGGATCGTTCCAGTCAGGATTGAAGGCCTCTTCGCCATCGAAGAAAGCCATCCAGACCGTGACGCGCATTCTTCCGCGCGCAAACCAGCCGCGCCAACTCCAGCATCACGCCGGTCGAAGAGCCGCCGTCGTTGGCGCCCACAAAGTTTCCAGGCGCTTGGTGTCGTAATGCGTGGTGAAAAGCACGATATCGGGGCTTGCCCCCGGAACTTTGGCCACAATGTTTTCCATCGCGACGTTGCCGATGGGCGTCGGCGTGTGAAAGTCCTCCTGATCCACGGGGCAGCCGAAGCTCTGCAGCTTGCCAACGATGTATTGCTGTGCGCGGTGGTCGCCCGTCGGTGCCTGCGCTGTGCGGACCGATGGCGACCAGGTCGGCCACATACTGGTAGGCGTGCTGGCCGTCAAAACCGCCGGTGGTTTCAGCGGGCGGCGCGGCCGGTGGAGTTGCGGCCGGGCGCGTGGCCGCCGGAAGACCGCGCGGCTGTGCCCGGCTGGCCTGCATCCGTTGATGCCGCTTGGCTCGCGCCGTCCTGCTTCCCCCCGCAAGCTATTAAGCCAGTGCCAGCCCAACGGGAGCAAACGCGCGCAGCATCGTGCGCGACCTCGTGCGCAGCACCGCCCGACGCAATAGTCGCAACGCCACTCGCAACACCGGATTTTGCCCTCTTTCTCGATTCATTCGAATTTGCCGGACCAATTTTTATCGCTCTAGCTTACTCGCTAAGTATCGCCCCATTTTATCCCCGCCGCTCACGCTCCAGCGCTTCTTGCGTGCGGCGCTTCTTGCGCACGACCAACGCCGAAACACCGATACCGACAACATACAGCAGAATCATCGGCGCCATGAAGATCAGCATGGTCGTGGCGTCGGGCGTCGGCGTGATGATGGCGGCCACGATGGAAATAATCAGGATCGCGTAGCGGAAATTCTTCCACAGAAATTGCGGCGTGACGATGCCAAAGAGCGAAAGCACAAAAATCAGCATCGGCAACTCAAAAACCACGCCCACGCCCAGCAAAACGATCAAGACAAGATCGAAATATTCCTCGATGCTGATCAGCGGAGTAAAAGGGCCATTGCCCTGGAAACTGACCAGAAACCGCAGCAGGTACGGCAGGATCACATAATAGGCGAACGCGATGCCGATGAAAAACAGCGCCAACGTGGGCACGATGAACGCCGCCAGCGCTTTTTTTTCGTGCTTGTACAGGCCCGGCGCGACGAAGAGCCAAATTTGGTAGAGCACATACGGCGATGCCAACACCACGCCCAGATAGAGGCCCAGTGTGATGACCAGGTTCAAATAGCCCGCCGGATGCGTGAAGATCAGCTTGTCTTCGAGGTGCGCGGCGCGCAGCGCGATCACCATCGGGCGCGCCACAAACGCCAGCACCGGCTTGGCGACCGCAAATCCGACAAACGCGCCCAGCACAAT
Organism: uncultured Acidobacteriota bacterium; assembly: GCA_963828935.1. Classification (GTDB taxonomy): domain Bacteria; phylum Acidobacteriota; class Terriglobia; order Acidiferrales; family UBA7541; genus Palsa-189. Next base: position 162,631 of record CAWHGP010000005.1, read on the forward strand.
GGCCGCCGCCGAATAAATGATCCGCTTGCGCAGCTCGCCCAGATGGTCGAAGAACGACATCTTGCCGCCCTCGTCGGCCTCGGCCAACTGGCCTATCGGGTCAGGCGGGATGGAAGTCGCCATCGGCTGGTTTTTCTAAGTGGTCCGGTTCGCTGTGTGCGAGATCAGATGCAGGGCTAGCAGTATGCCCAGGGTCAGCAGTATGCCTACGGTCAGGAGTATGCCCAGAAGGGTCGGAAGTATGTTCGGCAGTGTGCGCGGATTCGGAACTGTGCCCAAGTTCAGAACCGGATTCAGAACCGGCTTCAGAACCCGTTCAGACTGCGCTCAGACTCGGTTCGGCAGCGGCGTGCTCGGCCGGATCCGCACTCCCAGCCGAAGTCCCAACCGAAGTCCCAACCGCAGTCTCACCCGGCGTCCCGGCCACACTCTCGTCCGCAGCCTCGTCGCTCGCCCCCGGCTCGCTAAACGCCCGCGGTATCGTGACCGCCGGCGCGCCCCCAGATCCCGGCTGCGCATTCTCAGCCTGTGGACCGCCGATTGCCGTGGCCACCGCAGCTTCGGCCAGGGCCGCTTCTTTCTTGATTCGCGCCTGCCGTTCCATTTCGCGCATTTCGTCTTCGATCTGGTACGCGGAAGTCGGCGGTCATCCGGCGGAACTCGGCCATGGTCTTGCCCAGCATGCGCGCCACTTGCGGCAATTTTTCCGGTCCCAGGACAACCAGCGCCACCAGAAAGATGATGACCAGATGAGGGATGCTCAGCATTGGCAGATGCGACCAGATACCTGACTGTTACCGTGCTGCACTCCGTCGCCTCGCCGCTAACGCTGCCCGTAGCGCCAAATCTAACTCCACACCGGATCAAGGCGGGTTTGTGCGACAAATACGTGTCCCTGCATCATAGAGGAGGCTTGTAGGGGTGTCAAATAGCCCGCAAAATCGTGCTATACTCCAGGCGCCGATGGAAAGCGCTAGAACCTGAGGAACCCTAAAAGCGAGGACGCGATGAAACCCGAGCGGCGTGGCGCGCTGCTAATTCTTGGCGTATTGGTTTTTTCTGCGGTTCTCGGGGGAATCTACGGTCCTCCGGTGCGCGCAACCGCCGCCGGCACCACCGACCTCCAGGATTCCATCAAGAACTTCACGCGCGTGCTCTCCATCGTCCAGCAGGATTACGCGATTCCCGTCGACACCGACCACGCCCTGTACGACGGCGCGATTCCCGGCATGCTGCGCGTGCTCGATCCGCACTCCACTTTCTTCGATCCGCGCGCAGTACGCCCTGCTGCGCGAAGATCAGCGCGGCAAGTATTACGGCGTGGGCATGACCGTTGGGCCGCAGGAAAATCACACCGTGGTGCTCGCTCCCATGCCCGGCTCGCCCGCTGCCAAAGCGGGGATTCGTCCCGGCGACATCATCGCCGTGGACGGCAAACCCACCGACGGGCTGACCACTTCGGAAGTCGCCGACCTGCTGAAGGGCCCCAAGGGCACCGTCGTGCACGTCACCATGGTTCGCGAAGGCTACGACCAGCCGATCACTTTCACCGTGACGCGCGACGAGATTCCCAAGCATTCCGTGGACGTCGCTTTCGTGGTGCGCCCGGGCATCGGCTACATGCGGCTCTCCGCGATTCAACGAAGAGACCGATACCGAACTTGCCGCCGCGCTCAAGCAACTCGACGCCGCCAACCTCGAAGGCTTGGTCCTGGACCTGCGCGGCAATCCCGGCGGCTTGCTGAACGAAGCGGTGGCGGTTTCCGACATGTTCCTGGACAAGAACCAGCTGATCGTTTCGCACCACGGGCGCGCTTCGCAGGAGCGCCGCTACTACGCGGTGCGCGGCAATCGCGGCGTGCAGGTGCCGATCGTGGTGCTCGTCAACGGCGGCTCGGCATCCGCTTCGGAAATCGTGACCGGCTCGATCCAGGATCACGACCGCGGCCTGGTGGTGGGCGAGCAGACGTTCGGCAAGGGCCTGGTGCAGACCGTTTCGCCGCTGAGCGAAAACACCGGCCTGGCGCTGACCACCGCGCGCTACTACACGCCCAGCGGCCGCCTGATCCAGCGCGATTACAAGGACGTTTCGCTGTACGACTACCTCTACAATCACAAGAATCCCGCAGCCCACCGAAGTCAAGCTGACCGACGGCGGCCGCCAGGTATTCGGCGGCGGCGGCATCACTCCGGACGTGCTCGGTGAGCCGAGCCGAAGCCCAATGCTTTCCAGGAACTGCTCCTGCGGCGCGACGTTTTCTTCCCCTATCAGGGCGGCGTCGGCAGCTTCACCACCTATTTCCTGGGAACCAAGCCGGAAATCACCAAGGATTTCGTGGTCGACGACGACGTGCTGACGCATGTTCCGCAGCCATCTCGACAAGGAAAAGATCCCCTACACCGACGCGGACATCGCCGCCAACCTCGACTGGATCAAGCGCGAGATCAAGAAGGAAGTCTTCATCTCCGTGTTCGGCCTGCCGGCCGGCTACCAGGTCGAACTCGAAGACGATCCGCAGGTTGCTGAAGGCCATCGAATCCCTGCCGCAAGCCCGCGCGCTCTACGAAAATGTCCGAAAAATCATCGCGCAGCGCGTCAGCGCACAAGCGGCCCAACCCCTGGGCCAGCTCCAAACCCGGCCCTGACCGGTATTCGGGCCACAGCTTGACCAATACAAGACCAACCGTGACCGGGGTATCTTGATCGAATCATGAGAGGCCATTCAGGGTGGTCTCTCATGTAGCCCGCCGCTATCCCCGCCTGCCATTCAACCTCGTTGCCATTCGACCTCGTGCTGCCCTTCACTTCCTCTGCCGTTCAACTCCGCCCCCTGCGTCTTCCATTCAACTTCGTGTGCCCTTCTCTGCCGCTCTCTTGGTTGGCCCTTCAACTCGTCTGCCCCGTACCTTCACGAACAGAAGGATACGAACAGGAAACCGTGGCATTCTCGATTTCGCTGCCGCGCCGAAAGACCAAGCCGAAAAACCAAGCCCAAAGACCAAGCCCAAAGACCAAGAGTTTGCCCGCTTTCGCCCCCTCGCGACCCACTCCGCTCTTTAAGAGCTGCATCCTTTTAAAGGCACACCCTCTGGAACCAAACCCTTCGCAAGCAGACCCTTTAAAAGCAGATGGAGATTGGCGTAATATTCCTCATACCAGTTCAAACAGCGCCCAAAAAGCGCCCAAAAAAGCGCTGGTTTGAGAATGAGGATCAAAATATGAAAGTAAACGTGACTTGGCAGGACATTCGTGCCGGTAAGGCCCTGACCGCAAGCGAGTGCATGGTAGCAGTAGCCCTAAAAAGAAAGTTGCGCATCGACTACGTGAGCGTCGGCCTTACCGACGCCAGACTCGAACTCGGCGGACGTTTCGTGACGGTGCGCTTGCCGCTCGCAGTCAGCCGGAAGATTCGGTTCTGGGACAAATTTCATTTTGCTGTGCCGTTCAGCTTCGATTTTCCGAACCTGGGGTTTGCCGCGCCTCTAGCCACGCCACCCATCGCGCATCAAGCGCCCGGGCAGCAGGCGCCCGCTCGTCAGGCGCCCAGTCGTCAAGCGCTCGACAAATTGGTCGGCGCGGTTGCGACGACGTAGCTGGCCTCGCTGGCTGGGTGTTCGCTGGCCGTTCGAAGGTAGGGTTTTTCTCACCCGTGCCGGCAGCTTCAGTCGTTGACTTCCAGAAGCACGCCTATTTGGTTGCGTCTCTGATGCCTGTCACACACAGGACGATGCCGCCAACAATCAACAAGCCACCCAGCACCGTCTGAAATGGGATGTGGTGTTGTTCTTCCCTGCTCACGTGAATTGGGCCTGCATCGATAACTTTCTTTTGTGTCGTGTAGGTGAGGCCCTGATAGCCAAATGAAACAATCCCCAATATCACGAGAATAATCCCGGCGATGAGCACTGGTTTCATTTTTGTCCGCTCCTTTATTCATTCGCATGGCTGTCTGTAAATTGCCTGGGCCCGGTGCCGCGTACCTCGCCTTTTGCACGGCGGCGTTCTCTCGGCCTTCATTCGTCTCCGCAGATCTCCTCTGCGAACTTCCTCTGCAAACTTCCTCTGCAAACTTCGCTATTTTGCCGCCGGGGCCGCCTTCCGGAAACTGGCGGCCGTCGCACGAATTCCCTCCGCGTACGGTGTTCCCGAGAAACCGAAGGCTCGCGCAAATTTCGTGGAATCGAAACGATAGGGTGAATCGTTCTGGTAGAGCATTTCGTAGACTTCGCCGACCAGGGGATTGAACCACCCGATGACGCGCACCATCGGCCTGCTCAGGACCCGGTATCTTGGAGCGACGCCGAACTCCTTTGCAGCCATGCCCACGAACTCTTTCCCCGTTGGCGGATTGGGCGTCGTCGCCACGTGCCAGGTTTGGTTCCACGCGGATTTGCTCTCGGCGAGCATGACCAGGCTGCACGCCGCGTCCGCCGTGTACGTGTAGGAGTGTGCTACGGCATCGTTTGCCAGCCAGGACGCTTTCTGGTTCTTCGAGAACGGCTCGAAAACCAGCACGTTCGGCAGGCCATTCGGCGTTGCGGGTCCATAGAAGTCTGCTGCGCGCGCAATCATCGCGGTGAGGGTGCCCGCCTTCCACGCATCAATCAGCGAAGTCGCGATTTTTGCGCGCACTTCCCCCTTCTTGCTGCAAGGGTTGAAGGGCGTCTCTTCCGTCATCGCGCCGCTCACCCGTCCGTACATGTACACGTTATCGAAGAAGATTAGCTTGGCGTCCGCACGCTTGCAGGCCTCGATCACGTTGCCCATAATCCGCGGCCACATTTCCGCCCAAAGCTGGTGATCGTATTTCAGGCCCGCGAGCAGGTACACCATGCTCGCGCCCGCCACCGCGCGAACGGTTTGCTCCTGGTCAGCAAGGTCGGCGGATACCGTTTCCGCAGCGCCCGGCGCATTAACCGGCTTGCGCGCGACGACCCTGAATGGCTGCTTCGCCGCTGCGAGCAGTTTCACCAATTCATTCGAGATAACCCCGCCTGCACCGAGTATCGTGATCATGGCCATGCGCTTCGCTTATGGAAGAAGTATCGGGCCTTTGGCTGTTCCGCGTAACACTATAATGCAGACACTAAGCCGTCTCCAGAATTCCCGGAGATGCCTCGTGCATCGTTTTAGCACCTCCCTTTTTAGGAACTCCGGCGCAGTAGAGAAGCCGCAGGCACTTTGAAGCCATACGCGAGAATGTTAACGCCTGAGTTCATAGGCAGGCCAGCGCGCGCCTTGCAACGCCGATACTCTGCGAAGTCGTCAGCGTACACCACCCCTAAATCGGACGTCTGGCCTGTACGGGATCGGACGGCGCGCGCCTGCCGCTCGAAGTCAGCCGCAAAATCGCTTCTCCGCTTGCTGTCTCTGCTGGATTCGTACGGCATTCTAATACTAATCAGTAAATATAACTGTTTAATTAATCTAAACAATGTGTTACGCTGCATCGATCATCGAAAGTAAGTTACGTAATGAAAGTACTAAGCCCATTAGAATTCACACTTATGAAAAGTCGGCCTGCAAACGCTCTGAAATGAACACTTACAGAATCGTGAGACTTGATCTCTATTAGCATGAACACTTACGAAAAAATGGGGCTGGGGGATCAAGCCTATTCGCCACCAACAAAGCGAATACCGAGGCGCGTGCGCATAGGAGCGGATATTCCGGCGCCATGTGCAGCCTCGGCGCAATGCCTCGCGCAGCGGCCCGTGTTGGTTTGAACGAGCGATCATAGTAGATTAAGGTTCGCTTAAGCAGTCGCGCGGCAGGCTCGAGCGTCCATCGTGCTGGTTTGTGACCGGCGAATGCAACGAAGAAACGCAGGCTGGTGGCATCGAAGCAGCGTCCCTGGTCTCGCACGATCCGCGTGTATGCCACTGCAGAACGCGCCGGAAAAATGCATGAAAGGAGCCGCAAATGAAGCCACGACTTTTCTACCTCTTTATTCTGACCATGAGTTTGGCGATCGCTGCCGCGCCCGTCCTCGCAATCCGCGTGGGCCAGCCCGCGCCTGACTTCACCGGGACCGCCAGCAACGGCCAGACCTACAAACTTTCCGATTTTCGCGGCAAATTCGTCGTGCTCGAGTGGCACAACCAGGGCTGTCCCTACACCATGAAGCACTACCAGAGCGGCAACATGGAACGACTGCAAAAGGAGTGGACTGCCAAGGGTATCGTGTGGCTCACCGTCATCTCCTCGGCGCCTGGCGAACAAGGTTATGTCAATGCGTCTCAGGAGAACGATTACCTGAAACGCATGAACGCCGCGCCCACCGCAGCGTTGCTCGACCCCCGCGGCCAGATTGGACATCTGTACGATGCGAAGACCACTCCGCAGATGATCGTCATCGATCCTAAGGGCACCATGATTTACGATGGCGCCATCGATAACCGCCCCAGCACTTCTGTTTCGGACATCGCCGGCGCCAAAAACTATCTCGCGCAGGCGCTGACCGAGGCCACCGCAGGCCAGCCGGTGAGCATGCCTGCTACGCGGCCTTATGGCTGCTCGGTGAAATACCGTTAACCGCGTCCGCGCGGCATGAATGTCGGGCCACGCGAACTCCATTCCATGCCACGCAGACCCAACTTCCGCATCCTGTTTTTGGCCGTGATTCTCGCGGGGTTCGCGGCGGCGCAAATTATCGGCGAGTACCGTCCCTCCTTCTTGCGTCCTGGCCTGCACCTCTACGCCTACGTTGCCAATGCTGCCGACGGCACGCTGTCCGTGGTGGATCTGGTGGGCCTCTCCACCATCGCCACCATTCCGGTGGGCCCGGCGCCGGCCGGCCTTGGCGCGCGGCCACCGCAAAAACAGATTTGGGGCGTGTCGACCGAAGGCGGATACGCCTGGGTGCTCGACGCCGCCACCGCCAAGATAACGGCACGCATCTCCACCGGCAACGCGCCAGTGGGTATCGAGTTTTCGCCCGACGGCCGCCGGGCCTACGTCACCGCATCGGGTGCGAACACGTTGATCGCGATCGACACGGCAACGAAACAAGTGATCGCGCGTGCGAGAACGGGAAGGCGGCCGTGGACTCCGCACGTTACACCGGACGGACGCACCCTGCTGGTGCCCGCGCACGACGATTCCACACTCGAATTTTACGATGCCGCGACACTCGCCCCTCTGGGCAAGGCTGTGGTCGCGTCGCATCCCGAACAGATCGTGGTATTACCCGACAACTCCGTTGCGTTTGTCTCCAGCGCCGACGCGAGCAGAATTTCCGCCGTCGATCTTCGCCGCCGCACATTACTGGCAAATCTCGAACTGGCCGGCACGCCGGGCCGCATGTTCCTCAAACCCGATGGCGGAGAACTTTTCGTCACCGTGCCGGATTCACACGAGATCGAGATCATCAATACCTGGACGACGGAGATCGTGCAATCCATGCCCGTGGGGTTGGCGCCGCTAGAAGGCGCGCTGGGCTCCGGCGCGGGCGAACTCTATATTTCGGATTGCGTCGGCGGGACGCGTGTTATCGCATCAGCCACCGATACGCGCCACCTGGATCGTCCCATCACGGTCGGCCGGCGGCCTGGGGTTTGCCGGCTGGATCCGAGCGGCGACTTGCTGCTGGTGGCGAATGAAGACTCGAACGATCTGGCAGTGATCCGGCTACGCGGTCCTGCCGCGGGACCGTCGGCAGCGCCGGGAGCGACTACCGGAACTTCGAGTCTGCTGACTATGGTTCCGGTCGGCGCGCATCCCAGCGATGTGGCCATCCTGCTTTTCTAGTTGTGCGCGAATATTTTTGTCACGGCCGAAACGATGACCCGAAACGATGACCCGCGACGCTGCACCGTAGGGGATGACAAAGACCGCTTACTTTACGGCCTTGGGGGGCCATGCGAAATTCTCAGCTCCCAAATGCACTTCCAGCCAGCCCTCCGCCGGAAGCAAATCCACCGGCAGGCCGCCTTCCCACAGGGCCACGCTCAGCGAAAACGAAGCGCGATCGCCCAGCGGCAACAGCTCGCGTGCGATGGAAATCTCGAGGATGCGCTCGAAGGCTGCCGTCACCATCTCGCGTGCGGCCCGTATCAGGCAATAATCCTTGGTCTCCACCTGGAAGCTCGCAAGTTTGCCTTGCGCCAGCCGCACCACAATGCGCAACTTCCTCGGCGCCGCGCAGCGTTACGCGAAATTCGGATCGCCGCGCCGCGCGAGCACGTCTCCAAGCACATCTACGCGCAGATATAAATGTTCGGCACTCGAAGCCATAGCGCAGCTGCTTGAGCACACGCACGCGGCCGTGCATGGAACCGTCGCGCGCCTCCGGCGAATACAGTCCGGCGCCCAGCCACTCGAAATAGTTGGATTCGCGGCCATCCACGCGCACATCGAGAAAGCCGCCGGCGGCAGAATGATCTGCCGCTGTCCGGTCTGCCGCTTGATCGGCTCGGCCAGTTCATCGGGCGCGCCGGCACCCAGCGAGCGGTAAACTTCGCTCAGGAGCTTGCGAAAAAGGCGTCGAATTCGGCGTCGTTGGCGGAAGAATGCTCGGGGCCGAACCACCAGCACCAGTCGCTGCCCTCGGCCGCGAGCAGCGCCTCGTACGCGGCGGCGAGTTGCGCTGGCCGAGGGAGCATCCCCGTCGCCGCGGGTACGCTTGGCGAGCGCGGCGGCGTAGAAATCCCGCGCCGCAGCCAGCAAATTCCACGCCGCGACGTCTTCGCGGTGCCCAATCCAAACGTCGAAATTCGCGTTGATCCAGGAAGCCGGGAGAAATGCTCGGACACGGTGCGCATTTCGCCCGCGGCATCGAGGGCTTCGCTGGCGGTCAGCGCGCGGATATCGGGATCGTCGACGCAATGCGGCGATAAAACTGCCGCAGGAATTCGCGGCCATTCTCGTGGAAATACTCCCAGGCATTTTCGCCGTCCAGAATCAGTGAAACCGTCAGTGGCCGGTCCTGGTCTGCACGCGTTCGCCGATGTGCGCGCAAGCGGCCGGTGGAGATCGTCCGCGGCGGCACCCGCGTCCATGCGGCTGTAAACGAAGCCCACCAAGTCGGAAAGGTAGTGATCGCGAAAAAATCCGGTGATTTGCCGCTGGCTGCAAACGCAGGCGCAGCGGGGCGTAGAGCCGGTCGCGCATTCCACGGCACGCCTTCGTCGTTTCGGCCGAAACCCATGTTCAACGTGCGGCCCAGCACGCCTTCATCGGTGGCGAACCAGCGAAATCCCAGTTCGGCGGCAAGCGCCAGCGCCTGATCGGAAACCGACCCTTCCGACGGCCACAGCCCCGCCGGCGCGCGGCCGAATAGGCGTTCGTGATACTGGCGGGCGCGCGTCAATTGCTCGCGGGCATCTTCGGGATGGCGAAATGGCGGATGCGGGAGCGAGGCTCAAAGGATTGGCCACGCGCGCGATTTCGGTATCGCACACCAGCGGCAGAATCGGGTGATAAAACGGCGTAGTGGAAATTTCGATTTGCCCGGTCTCCTGCGCGCGGCGGTATTCCGGCAGCACGCGCGCCAGCAGTTCGAGCTGCTTTTCGCGCAGAAGCTCCTTGTCGGCCTCGCTGTAATCTGAGCCTTTGCGCGCTAGCTGCGAGACGACGGGATCCTGTTCCAGATATTCCTCGTCCATCCAGGCCAGCTGCGAGAGCAGTTGCAAGTCGCGCCAATCGCGCAAGCCGAACATCGCCGCGCCCGGCACTGCTGCGTCCAATCGGACAGTTCCGCGTAGCGAGGCCAGCGGCCCAGCATGTTTTCGCGGTTCACCTGAAACGCGCGTAGCAGAATCTCCGCTTTGTCCTCGGTCGTAAGCAAGTTGTCGGCTGGGGAGAACGCGAGGGTAAACCAAGGCTCGTCGAAATGGCCGCTGGCATACTCTTCGAGCTGCGCGCCCAGCGAGGGCACGACGTTAAAGGTGGCATGCACGCGCGGAAATTCCTCGAGCACGCGTACCATGCCCCAGTAGTCCTTGAGAGCATGCAGCCGGGTCCAGGGCAGCACATAGCGGCCGGTGGCCGGGTCGCGGTACTGCGGCTGATGCATATGCCAGAGAATGACCAGATGAATTCGGTTCATATCCGCAGTGTCCCCAAGCATGGCGCGGGCAGCGTGTTAGAATAAGCTATCCTCGATGCGCATCATCGATCGCTATATCTGCCTCGAAATTCTTTCCGCCGCATTTCTGGGCTTAATGATCTTCACGTTCGTGTTTTTCGTGCCGCAACTGGTGCAAATGATGGATCTGGTGGTGCGCCATACGGGCGCGCCCTGGGAAGTCGTGCGCTTGTTCGCCAGCGCCTTTCCCGGAGTGCTGTCGTTTTCGCTGCCCATTGCCGTTCTGGTGGGCGTGCTGATCGGGCTGGGCCGGATGTCCGCCGACAGCGAATTAATCGCCATGAACGCACTCGGCATGGGGTGGCGCAGGCTGCTGGTGCCCATCGGCGCATTCGCGATCATGGCTTTCGGCGCGACGCTGGCGATGACCCTTTGGCTCGGCCCCGCTTCGATTCACGCCATGCGCGGCATCGAGGAGCACATGCGCGCCAGCCAAGCATCCTCCGAGGTTCAACCGCGCGTGTTCGATGAGCGGTTTCCTAACCTGGTACTTTACGTGCAGGATGTTTCCGCCGCGGCCACCCAATGGCGGGGCGTTTTCCTGGCGGAATCGGGCGCAGATGACGTTTCACGTCTCACGCTCGCGGACGAAGCCATTGTAATTGCCGACCGCGAACAGGGCAAGTTGGAGTTGCACCTGCGTGACGGAAGCGTCCACGACTATTCGTTGCATGATCAGAACCATTACGGACTGTCGGCGTTCGCACAACGCGATCTGTCCGTCGCCGTCAACGAAGGCCAAGAAGGGGACGCGCTGGAGCTTACGAATGCGGAGCGTTCCATGGCGTCACTCCGCCAGCAACATGGGACAAACGAACGCGAAGCGCAAGTGGAGTTTCAACGCCGGCTGGCATTTCCGGCGGCCTGCCTGGCCTTCGCATTCATCGCCTTGCCCGTAGGCTCGCAGCCACGCCGTGGAGGCCGCACATCCGGTTTTCTGACGGCGGTGGCCATCGTGTGCGGCTACTATTTGGTGTTTACCGTAGGGGCGGGATTCGCGCGGGAAGGCAAACTGCCGGCGTGGGCTGGCATCTGGGCGGCGAATATCGCCATCAGCGCAATCGGGCTGGCGCTGCTGCCACGGATTGAGCGGATGCATGACGAAGGACGGCTAAGCCATGCGCTCGCCCGGTGGACGGACTGGCGGCGCTGGAAAACCGCCCGGTACAAGCGTTTGGAGCCTGCATCGGCGGAAAAGAAGATCGAAGCAAGCAGCGCGCTTGCCGAAAAAGGCGGGCGCAGCTCTTTCGATGTTACCCGCAAGAAACGGACGGGCGGCGGCTTCCCGCAATTCCTGGATTTTTATCTGCTGCGGAATTTCCTTTTTTATTTTGCGCTGCTGCTGGCGGGTTTCGTGTTGTTGTTCGAGGTGTTCACGTTTTTCGATCTGCTCAACGACATCGCGCGGCACCGCACGGGACTGCTGGACGTTGTGAACTATTTCCGTTATCTGTGCTGCTATCTCTTCTACCAGCTGGCGCCCCTGGCTTGCCTGGTGGCGATCCTGGTGACGCTGGGCGTCATGGCCAAGAATAACGAACTGGTGGCGTTCAAGGCCGCCGGGGTGAGTCTGTATCGCATTGCGCTGCCGCTGCTCATGATCGGGATGATTTTTGCCGTGACGCTGGTAATTCTCGACGATACCTACCTGCCTTACGCCAACCAGCGGCAAAACGAATTGCGCAATATCATCAAAGGCCGCCCGGCACAAACATATTTCCGGCCTGGCCGCCAATGGATTTTTGGCAACACCGGAAACGATCCCGCGAACGCCAGCGCACCTGGCAATCCCCTGGCCGCCAAAATTTATAATTACCGATTTTTCGATCCCGATCGTCAGCTATTCGGGGATCTCAGCGTATACGAGCTCGACCCGCGGACTTTTTCTCTTCGGCGCCGCGTCTACGCTGCCCGCGCGCACTGGGAGCCGCAGCAGAACGCCTGGATACTGGAATCGGGATGGGTGCGGGACTTCCAGGATGGCCGGGTGAGCGCCTACTCCCCTTTCGCGGTTTACGAACTGCCCGAACTCGATGAACCTCCGGCCTATTTCCACCGCGAGGTGCGACAGGCCTTTCAGATGAACTGGTGGCAACTGCGGAATTATATCGTCACGCTGCGCCAGGCTGGTTTTGACGTGGCCGCACTTTCGGTCCAACTACAAAAAAAGATATCTTTTCCGTTAATTGCGCCAATCATTATCATGCTGGCCATCCCATTTTCGATTCTGGTGGGAACGCGAGGTGCGCTGGGCGGCGTGGTGGTAGGGGTGGGCCTGGGGGTGGTGTACTGGGCCGTCTCCGCTCTATTTGAAGCCATGGGCGCCGTAGGGCAACTACCCGCGCTGATGGCGGCATGGTCCCCCGACGTTATTTTCCTGTTCCTCGGGCTTTATTTCTTTCTGAAGATGCCCACCTGAGCGCTCCGCGAATCGACGGCGAGGGCCACCGTTGGGGCTGAGGAAACATAGCGTTCTGGCCACCTAGTCGTTGCGGACCCGCGAATCATTTCTGTCCCACTAATCGGAGCCTGCCGGTGAAGCTGCGGTGGGCCCCTCCGGCAAAGGAGGGAAATTGCGGCGCGTCCACATTGTTGACCACACTGTCGGGATTGAAGTGGTCGGTGAGGTTAATGACGGCCACGCGGATTCCCCACTCGCGCCCCCGAAATCGCACACGCTTTTCGACCCCGAGGTTCAAATCGAAATATCCCGGATAGCGCAGGCGGTCGGGCGCGCCGACCAGTTGCTGGTCCGTGTTCACCGTGCTAAATGGAAAGCCCGTGCGGTATTCCGCAAAATAGCTTACAAACAGGTGCCACAGCGGTACCGGAGTCCATCCACGCGAGACGATACGGTTCGGCGTGTCCCACGGCACCGCCCCACCGGACTGCGCCACGAAAAACAGGGCACCGAGCGTAGGATCGAGAACCTGATTGGACGTGGCGCTGGCGCGGGTGTAATCGAGAAACAGTTCGGCCTGATCGCCGAACGAGTGACGCAGCCACACCTCGGCCGCGCGGTACCGATCACGGCGGCCATTCTCGAGTTGGTAGATGCCGCCCGCGAGGCCTGGACTGAGGTCCTGGTAGGCGAGGCCGTTGCTTCCGCTGCGCGCGGTCAGATTCAAGCCTAAAAGTGTCGACTTGCGCAGGCTCTGCTCGAAGCCGCCACTGGTGGTGTCAAAAAAAGGCTGGCGCAATCCCGTCGGTACGCGGAACTGGCTGATCACCGGCCCGGAAATTACCACACTGCCTGTCGCGTCGTAGTAGGTATCGACACGCTGCTGGTCCAGTCCCATCTCAAAAAGAGACACGTTCACAGGCTGATGAAAGCGCCCCCAGGAAGCGGTGATTTTCGTGCGATCATTCGCAAAAGGCAGAAAATTAACCGCTGCGCGCGGGCCGGCGACAGCAGCCACGGTAAGCCGATCGCCGTCCACGCGCAAGCCGGCCGAGACCACGAAGCGCTTGCCAAGATGCCAGGTATCCTGCGCGTAAAAGCCGGCTTGCGTGTCGGTTATTCGTGGTGTGGCCAGTCCGGCAAAAGTCGTGCGATCGGCAAGGGTGCCATCGGTGCGCTCCGTATCGATTTCCGTTCGCGCCGCTTGTTGGTTTAGTCCTACGACGGCCGCATTGAAGCCTGCGGAGACCTCGTGCGTGCCATGCCAGTGGCGCGACCCTGCGAGGACATTTCCGAGGAACTGCAGCCGGTGAGACTGCTGGGTCAGCGCTTCAAAGTAATTCCCGGAAGCTGTGGTCGTTGTTTGGACATAGGGAAGGGTGCCTTGCGGTATCAGGCGGTTGGTGCCTATATCGGCGGCCACACCGAATTCGACAAGACTGTGCCCCACCGATATCTGATCCTTCGCCGAAATAAAGGAGCGGTGATTGCGCTGTTCGCGCGTCGTCGAAAGGGGGGCCAGCGGAGCCAAGCCTACATTGACGGCGTCCAAGTCGTTATACAGGAAGGTTCCCTGCAGCAAATTGTGCGGCGTCACGTTAACCTGGCCGCGCAACAGGTTATCGCCCAGCCCACTGCACGGTGGTATTCGCTCCTTGGGGCAGGGCGCTTACCAGCGTAAACGTATGCTCGAATGTTGCGGCATCGGAAAACCATGCGCGTCCGTGTTTGAGAGGGCCGGAGAAAGTGACGCGTGGATACCAATTGCCCAGATGGAAACCCTGCTGAAAACTGAGGCCGGGAATGAAGTTCGTCACGCCAAAGCGAAAGCGATCATCGCCCACCGTCGTGTCGAGTGCCAGGACACCGGCGCCGGCATCGGCATACTCGGCACCGTAGCGCCCCGACTGCACAGTGGCTTGTCGAACGGTGTCGACATTCAGCCGGGAATCGTACGTGTTAGTTGCAGGATCGTTGATCTCAAAACCGTCAAGTACTACTTCAGTTTCGTCGCTGCGCGCCCCTGAGACGTGTATTTGGTCGTTGGCGTCCTGGACGACCCCGGGCATGGCAACTAGATATCGATTGAGGTCATGAGAGCTGGCGACCGGGACATCCAATACTTCATGTTGAACTAGAGTTTCCTGATGCGCGGTATTTTCAGTATCGATCTCCGCGGTGGGCGATCTTACCTCAAGCTGCTCTTTGAGCTCTGTTTCGTGATTCAAAACCAAGGTGATGTCGTTCTGCCCATCGTTCAACTCCACGTTTTGATCGGAGATTTCGAAGAAACCGGCTTTGCGAACGCGCAGGTGCGCTTTTCCCGGGTTCAAGGAAGCGATTTCAAAGTTTCCGCTCTGGTCCGTAATGGCTTCGGCAGATCCAACGCCTTCGACGGTGACGAACACTTGCGCGTCGCCTACTGGACTGTCATTTTCGTCAATGACACGCCCGGTCAGCCGGGCTGCAGGGGCGGCCGAGCAGACGATGGCAAAAAGCAAACTGAAGATCGCCACGGCGAGAAATCCGGGGATAGGTAACGCGGTTCTCTTCACGTCAACCGAGGGAAATGAGCACCACTGCATAGGCCATCGTTCTGTGTGTGTGGCTCGGGCAGCGAGACCTTATGGTACGCCAGTGGGAGGAAAAAGAGAGCGGATCTTTTGTACGACGAGATCGATGCCCACGTCGTTATATCCACCTTCGGGGATGATTACGTCCGCGAAGCGCTTGGAGGGCTCGATGAATTGCATATGCATGGGCCGCACCGAAGCGAGATATTGCTCCACCACGGATTCGACCGTGCGGCCTCGCTCGCGCATGTCGCGCGAAAGGCGGCGGATGAAGCGCAGGTCGGCATCGGTATCCACAAAAACTTTAATATCCATGAAATTGCGGAGGGCTTCATTTTCAAACACCAGGATGCCCTCGACGATTAACGCCGGGCAGGGATCAAGATGACACGTGAACGCTTCGCGCCGGTGACGCTTGAAATCGTAGACCGGGCGCTCGACCGATAGCCCCTGCCGCAATGCGCGCACATGTTCGATGAGAAGCGGGGAGTCGATGGAATCCGGATGATCGAAATTCTGTTTCGCACGCTCGTCGAGCGGTAGATTCGGGAAATCCTTGTAATAGTGGTCCTGCTGAAGAAGGAGAACACTGCGCTCGGAGAGGCCGGCAATCAGCCGATCGGTGATGGTGGTCTTGCCCGAACCGGTGCCGCCACAGATTCCGATGACCAGACTCGGCAAACGATCAATCCCCTGGCAGCGCGGCCGCGGTCGGGTGTTTCGCGCTCTCGCGGTCCACTGTTTTCTTACTCTTGCGGACGCGAGCTGGCGGTTTTGCGGCGCGTGCGGCCTCGATGACCGCTTGTGCGGCGGCTAACCGGGCTATGGGCACGCGGTAGGGCGAGGCGCTGACATAGTTCATTCCCAGCTGATGGCAGAACTTCACGCTGGCCGCATCGCCTCCGTGCTCGCCGCAGATGCCAACTTTCAAGGTTGGCCGGGTGGCGCGGCCGCGAGTGATGGCCCACGAGATCAAAAGTCCCACGCCTGCGCGATCAAGCGTCTGAAACGGATCAGTGGTGAAGATGGCGGCCTTCGACTCGTCGAGATATTCCGGCAAGAAGCGGCCAGCGTCATCACGCGAAAGGCCCATCACCGTTTGCGTCAGATCGTTTGTGCCGAAACTGAAAAATTCAGCCTGCTCGGCAAGTTCGTCGGCCAGCAGGGCGGCCCGCGGCAATTCAATCATCGTGCCCACCAGATACTCGATTTCGGCGCCAGCTTCGCGAAGGATGGCGTCGGCCGACACGGTGGGTCGCATCGACCAAAATCTTCAGTTCTTTGCGGTCGAGGGTTAGTGGATGCATGATCTCAGGAACTACTTTGCATCCTTCTTTCCTGACATTCAAGTGGCTGCTTCAATGATGGCGCCTACCTGCATCTCCAGAATTTCCGGATAGGTGATGGAAAGGCGGCACCCGCGATGGCCCAGCATCGGGTTTGATTCACTGAGCTGCTCCACGCGGCGGCCACCGTCTCGGGCGACACGCCGATTTTGTGGGCGAGTTCTCGTTGTTTCTCGGGATCATGCGGCACGAACTCGTGCAATGGCGGGTCGATCAGCCGGATGGTGACGGGAAAGCCATCCATGGCGCGAAAAATTCCGGCAAAGTCGCGGCGCTGAAAAGGCCTTAACTTAGCGAGGGCGCGGCGGCGGGCTTGCTCGTTATCGGCGATAATCATCTCCTGAATCGCGAGTTGCCGATCGGCACTGCGCTCGGGCTGCTCGAAATCTTTGAAAAACATGTGCTCGGTGCGGCATAGGCCGATACCTTCGGCGCCCATCTCACGAGCCTTGCGCGCATCCTGCGCCGTGTCCGCGTTGCCCCGGACGTTCAACCGGCGAATCTCGTCCGCCCATTTCAAGACAGTATGAAAATGCTCGGGCATCTGTGGCGTCACGAGCGGGATGGCACCCTCGTATACGGCCCCATCACTGCCATCGAGCGTAATCCAGTCGCCCTGATGCACGGTGTGTCCGTCGGCTGACATTTGCTTCGCTGCATAATCGATCTGCAGCGTTTCGCATCCGACGATGCAGCATTTTCCCCAGCCGCGCGCCACCACCGCGGCATGGCTGGTCTTGCCTCCGGTCGCAGTGAGCACACCCTGCGCCACAGCCATACCGCCGACGTCCTCCGGACTGGTTTCGCGCCGCACGAGAATGACTTTGTCCCCGTTGGCGGCCCACTCCTCGGCTTCGCGCGCGGTGAATACCACCTTGCCAACCGCTGCACCGGGCACGGCGTTGATGCCGACGCAAACCTTACGCTGCGTCAACTGTTCGCCGGAGGCTAAAGGCGCCATGACCGGGTAAAACAGCCGCTCGATGTCACCGGAATTGATGCGTTCGAGGGCGTCCTCCCGAGAGATCAATCCCTCTTCCACCATATCGACAGCAATTTTGAACGTGGCGGCTGGAGTGCGCTTGCCGGCGCGCGTCTGCAGCATGTACAGCTTGCCTTCTTCGACCGTGAATTCCATGTCCTGCATGTCCCGGTAGTGACGTTCGAGTAGTTCACGAGCTTTTTGAAGCTGCTGGTATACTTCGGGCATGCGGCGTTCGAATTCATCGAGGTGCATGGGCGTGCGGATGCCAGCCACCACGTCTTCACCCTGAGCGTTCAGCAGGAAATCGCCGTAAAGTATTTTCTCGCCGGTGGAAGGGTCGCGCGTAAAACACACGCCTGTTCCCGAGGTATCTCCGGTATTCCCGAAAACCATCTGCACGACACTGACGGCGGTTCCCAGCAGGCCAGCGATGTGTTCCACGCGGCGGTAAGTAACCGCCTTTTCCGCCATCCAGGATTGGAAAACGGCGCCAATGGCGCCCCAGAGTTGCTCCATGGGATCTTCAGGGAATGGGTGACCCGTGGCGTGCCGGTAGTACGCCTTATAGTCGCCCACCAGTTGCCGCCAATGTTCAGCTGTTACTTGCGTATCGTCTGAAATGTTCGCGTTTTGCTTCAAGAAACGCAGCTTGGCTTCCAAGTCTTCCTTCGGCAGTCCGATCACCACTGTGGAATACATCTGCACGAAGCGGCGGTAGGCATCCCAAGCGAACCGCGGATTTTTCGTGCGCTCCGCGAGCCCTATTACCGAGCTTTCGTTGAGGCCCAGGTTTAATATGGTTTCCATCATGCCTGGCATGGACCGCGCCGATCCGGACCGGACGCTCACCAGCAGCGGGTCATGCGAGTTGCCGAGCTTCTTCCCGGTAATTTTTTCGAGGTGGTTCAAATTTGCCGCTACCTGGGTGCGGAGTTCCTCCGGGTAGTGCCGATCCCGCTTGAGATAATGATCACAGCACTCGGTAGTGATCGTAAAACCGGCCGGGACCGGCAGACCGATGCGTGTCATCTCAGCTAGTCCGGCACCTTTTCCGCCGAGCACTTCCTTCATGTTGCCAGTTCCCTCAGCCTTACCCGCTCCGAAGAAATAGACGTACTTCACGGTTGTACCCTCCGATTTCTTTTCGGCGCGTCGCACGCCTGGTAAGTGCGGGACGGCGAGGACGGCGCCACAGGCTGCTGTCGGCATGCCGACAAGAAATCATGTGCAACATCAAATTGTAAAGGCATCACTTTTTAAAGAAATACACTTCAAGCGATGCATCAGACCAAGACAAAACGGCTAGCTGGACTTCTCCGCCGAAGCGAGTTCGGAGAAATCGGCAATCGTTGAAAATTCTCCGAGCAGCTCCGCTAACAGCGTAAGGCGGTTCCGCCTTACGTCATTCTGTTCGGCCATGACCAGCACCTGATCGAAGAAATCGTCCACCACCGGCCGCAGTCCGGCAATACCTTGCAATGCGTCCTTGTAGCGGCCCGCGCGTTTATGCGCGTCCGCCTCGCGCGCCACGCGTCGCGCCGCGGTGTGCAGGTTGCGCTCGGCGTCTTCTTGAAACAACTCCACGCGAATCGCCGGAAGACTCCAGCTCTCGCGCGGGCCGGCCTTCTCCAAAATTTTCCGAATACGCTTGAACGAAACGGCCAACGGATCGAAATTTCGCGTCTTGCGAATGGCGCGCACGGCCGCAATGCGCTCGACCGCATCTACCAGGTCATCGGCACTGGCGGCGAAGGCCGCATTTACCTCATCATATGCGAAGCCGTCGCGCTCAATAAGAATGTGCCGGGCGCGGTCGACCAGGAACTGTAAAGCTTGCCCTTCGATATCTCCACTGACGTGCAGTTTGGGAGGATATTGCTGGAAGCCCCGGGCCGCGGCGGCCACGGCCTCACCCAGTGAGAGTGGCAGTTTGCGTTCAAGAATAATCTTAACGATGCCCAGGGCGGCGCGCCGCAAAGCGAAAGGATCGCTTGATCCGGTCGGCATCAATCCGACGGCGAAACAACCGACCAGCGTGTCGAGTTTATCGGCGATCGCGACGATGGAGCCGATCAGGTTTCTGGGAAGGGGGTCGTCGACGGCGACGGGTAGATAATGATCGTAGACCGCGGAGGCCACCTGTTCAGGTTCTCCTTGAGCTTTTGCGTAGAGCCCGCCAACAATGCCTTGCAGTTCGGTGAACTCGCGAACCATGTCGGTTACGAGATCGCATTTCGCAAGTTCGGCGGCACGATCCGCGTCGCCGACGCTGGACTCATGAACGCCGCGCGCAAACCACTGTTCGGCGAGCCAACGCGCCAGGGCGCGGACGCGCTCGACTTTGTCCCCGTAGGTTCCAAGTTTTACTTGAAAAGTCACATGCTTGAGTTTCTGTAGATTGTCGGCAAGCCGACATTTTTGATCCGTCTCCCAGAAAAATTTGGCGTCCGCGAATCTCGCGCGCAGCACGCGCTCGTGCCCCGCGCGCACCAGTCCCTTGGGATCGCGATTGAGATTAATGACCGCCAGGAAGTGCGGCGCCAATTGGCCGTCCCGGCGGCGCACCGCAAAATATTTCTGGTGGTCGCGCATCACGGTGATCAGGATTTCCTCCGGAAGGGCCAGGTACGACTTGTCAAAGTCGCCCAGGATGGCCGTGGGATATTCATTGAGGTAGACCACTGACTCCGCAAGCGAGGCGTCCGCATTCACGCGCAGTCCCTTTTGTGCCGCAAGTTTTGCGAGCTCCGAATCCACTTTCTTGCGGCGTTCGTCGGGTCGCGCCAGCACGAAGTTGGCACGCAGCTTGGCAATATAATCCTGCGGCCCAGCAACCAGAATTCGCGCGCTTCCCAGGAACCGATGCCCCGCGGTAAATGCGCCCGCCGGCAACACCGCCCAGCTCAAATTGCAGACTTCCTGCCGTCCAGCAACGCCACGATCCAGCGAATGGGCCGGATGAAGCGCACGCCGGAGGCGGCGGTCCAATACATCGTTCGCGGCCAGGGGATTTCCATTATCGCGCGGGGAACTATTTCATTCAGCCGCTCCGCAGCGGCTTGGCCAGGGATGACTTGGGTCGCGCAGACGTATTCGCCCCGCGGAGTATTCACGATGGCGAGGCTTGACACTTCCACGCCCTGCTTGGCGGCAAAGCTTTCCGCTGCTCTGGTCGGGCGGCCATCGGAATCGAAGGCAATGGACTTGGGCGGCCCGGTCACTTCGCGTCTAACGTCTTTCTGCCGTAAACGCACGCCAGGGCAAAGCGCACCCAGCCGCCTGGGCGCGCCAAAGGTCTCAATCTCCGCATCGCCCAGCAGATTTTCGGTGTTTAGATATTTCTCAAGTATCGCCTTCAACTCTTTAGCGGCCCCAGGGATCATCCCTGCGGGTATCTCTTCGCAGCCAATTTCGAGCAGGAACTCCGCGTGTTCTGACTTCATGCCCGTCCCCGGGGCGCATTTACAATGGCTGCGCCATCACCTGCGGATCCGTCTTGCTCCCGGGCTAGCTCGTGGGCCTGGTCCGGCGATTCTTGCTGACTCAGGTACGCAGCTGCCACGCGGCACGCCAGCCGCCGGATTCTGCCGATCAGCGTGGCACGGTCGGTAACGGAGATGGCACCGCGCGCGTCGAGCACATTAAATAAATTGGAGCATTTCAGGCACTGATCGTAGGCCGCGAGTATGGGAAAGCGCCGCCTTAAGGTTAAATCTCTACTGGAGCTTTCATAAGCATCGAGGAGGTTCGCGGCCTCCTGCTCGTGCAAGTCAAAAAGCTTGCGCGTCCTGGAAGCATCG
The DNA here is from genome assembly GCA_963828935.1 of uncultured Acidobacteriota bacterium. GTDB lineage: Bacteria > Acidobacteriota > Terriglobia > Acidiferrales > UBA7541 > Palsa-189. The sequence continues at coordinate 183,824 of CAWHGP010000005.1, forward strand.
GCAAACTCAAAACTATATGCGGAAAATTGCTGCTCCTCTGCGAGCCGGACTTCGCGATAGGACTTCTGACGCGACCATCTCACGTCAAATACGTTGTCGACGTTCTGCAGATACGCGCCGATGCGGTCGAGCCCATAGGTCAGCTCCACCGAAACGGGGCTCAAGTCCATCCCGCCGCATTGCTGGAAGTAGGTGAACTGGGTAATCTCAAGGCCGTCGAGCAAGACCTGCCATCCCATGCCCCAAGCGCCCAGGGTCGGGCGCCTCCCAGTTATCTTCCTCGAAACGGATGTCATGCTCAGAGAGCTTGATACCAATCGAACGAATACTTTCGAGGTAGAGTTCTTGAACGTCCGCAGGGGCCGGTTTGAGTATTACTTGAAGCTGATGATGCTTATAGAGGCGATTGGGGTTTTCGCCATATCGTCCATCCGCCGGCCGACGGCTCGGCTGAACGTAAACCACTCGATACGGTGCGGCCCCCAGCACTCGCAGAAATGTTTCCGGGTGCATGGTGCCGGCACCAACCTCGACGTCATACGGCTGTTGAAGTATGCAATCCGCGTTCAGCCCAGAACTTCTCAAGTTTAAAGAGAAGGTCCTGGAAAGTTAAACCTGTTTGCCTGTCACGTTGTACTTTAGATGTCACGGGCCAACCCTGCACTCTCTTCCAGAAGTTTCCTGGTTCTCAAGCGCTTCTCAATCTTCTCCTCAATAATGTTAAACATGAGGTTTCTTAATTCCTTAGTGCTCTCGTGTGCCGCGACATCGCGATCATTGTAACTGGCGGCTAATGTCTCAAGTTTGCTCTGCAGCATTTTTCGCCCAACATCTAAAGTTCCGCTGGACAGCCTTGGCTGGCCAGACACCCGGCAACTTGCGCAGACGATGGCGTGACCCGGCATTAAGAAAGCCCCATTGCCGAGCGACGCGCCGCAGCGCGCACAGCGCTCGAGGTTCGGCAGCCACCCGCCGAGCCGCACCGTCCACAAAGCGAAGTATCCTAGCGCAACGGCGAGATCGGCTCCAGCTTTAATCGCGCGCGCGGTAACCAGCAGCAGGCGAAAATTGGCCTCGGCCACCTCGCGTTCGCCAAGCACCGCCTCGGTGATCTCGCTGAGCAACGACAGCGCGAGTTCTGAAGTGTAGCTGCGCTGCGCCGTAAAAAACGATTCGATCAATTCGCACTGGTTGATGCGCACGAGGTCGCGCGTTTCGCGTTCATAGAACCAGATGCGCACATACGAAAACAGCTCCAGCGTCGAGCCGAATCTGCTTTTCGGTTTTCGCGCGCCGCTGGCCACGCCCCGCATGCGCCCCTCTGCACGGCCAAGAAAGCTGACCAATCGGTCCCCTTCTCCGAGAGGAAAGGTGCGGAGAACGATGGCCTCGGATTCACGAGCCGGCATGGGAATGTCGGCGCGCCGACGGCTCCGAGCGTGCCCCGGACACGCAACTGAAAACGACATAATCGCGCGACGAAAACAAGAACGCCGAATGCATGTAACTATCATAGCCTTGCCGCACACGCAAACGCTATCCGCGGTACTGTTTATATGGCCCTCCCGGTGAGCCGCCAGAACACGACCCGCCGAAGCATTTGCCGCTGGAAACTCTCTGTTGGACCGATGCGGCGGCACGATTCACCGATCGCGGTGGCCTCTGCCGACGCTTGCAAATTCAATTCATTCGCTTAAAGTCTTGGCATGCCTGCGAGACGCCCGCCGAAGAAATTGCCAAAAGTCGCGCGGCGAGCGTCCTCGACCATAGATCTTGTGGGGCTCGGAATCAATTCTGTCGACACCATCATTCATGTGCCACATTTCCCCGCGTTTGATTCGAAGCTGCAGATTCTTTCTTCGGAAACCCTCCCGGGCGGCCAGGTGGCAACCGCAGTTGTGGCCTGCCAGCGATGGGATTTGCGCACGCGTTATATCGGGAAGATCGGGGACGACTCTGCGGGGCGTATGCAGCGCGGCGAATTTAGTCGTGAAGGGGTTGAGGCGCATCTGATCGAGGTCCCTCATTGCGCGAGCCAGCAAGCCTTCATCCTGGTCGACCGCTCCAGCGGTGAGCGCACCATTCTGTGGCAGCGCGACGCGCGCCTGGATCTGGAACCAACGGAGATCGCCAAAGAGTGGATCACCTCGGCGCGACTGCTGCACGTTGACGGACACCCTACAGCTCCGGCCGCCACGGCAGCCCAATGGGCCCGCGAGGCCGGAGTGATAGTCACCGCCGACATCGACAACCTATACAGCGGAATTGAAGTACTACTGGAGCATGTGGATTATGTGATCGGTTCGCGTGAATTCCCGCAGCGCATAACCGGAATTGACAATCTTGCACAAGCCCTTCCCGAGATCCAACGCCGGTTCGGATGCCGCGTGACCGGTGCCACCCTGGGACCGGGCGGTGCATTACTGTGGGATGGACAGACATTCCATTACAGCCGTGCATTTCGCGTGCATACCGTGGATACCACCGGCGCCGGCGATATATTCCACGCCGCCTTCAATTACGGGCTGCTTCAGGGCTGGCTGCTGGATCGCACACTCGAGTTCGCTTGCGCCGCCGCCGCACTCAATTGCACAGCTAGCGGCGCGCGCGGCGGTATTAAATCAATCGCGGAGATCGAAACGCTGATGAGCCGCGGAGATCGCTACCCTGCGGCGTTCCAAGATGGGCGGATCATCGACGGGCGGATCATCGCCACATCCGGATCGGAGTCAAGCTCCGCTTCGCGGGCCAAGTCCCCAGGAGCTAAGGCAAAGAAGTTAAGGCCAAGAAGACACTCCAGTAACGCATGAACCTCTTATGATCCCTCTTCGAGCGGAAAATAAACGCCGCAGCGTTGCTCTCATCACCACCCTCTTGATTGTCATCAACGTGGTGGTATTCCTCTACCAGTTATCGCTGCCTGCAAAGGCAGGAGCAGCCCTGGTCGAGAGTTTCGGCGTCGTCCCAGCACGCACCGCAGAGCTACTCAAAGGTGCCGGAGACCGGCCCCAAGCCTCGCAGGTTGAACTCGCACTGCTGCCATTAGCCACGAGCATGTTTCTCCATGGAGGATGGCTTCACCTTCTCGGGAACATGCTGTTTCTCTGGGTTTTCGGGGCCAGCGTGGAAGATCGACTGGGACACTTAAGCTATTTAATATTTTACTTGATATGCGGCTTGGGAGCTGGCGTCATTCATATCGTCGCTAACTGGGATTCGGCCCTGCCGTCGATCGGAGCGAGCGGGGCCATATCCGGGGTCTTGGGTGCCTACATCGTGTTGTTCCCGCGGTCTCGCATCCTCACGCTTGTCCCGCTGCTTTTCTTTTTCTTTACGGTACGGCTGCCGGCACTGCTGATGCTCGGCTATTGGTTCCTCATTCAATTCCTGAGCGGTGTGACCACGCTGGGCCAGGAAAACCAAGGAGGAGTAGCCTGGTGGGCCCATATTGGCGGTTTTCTGATGGGAGTAGCTATAACGCTGGCATTAGGCGGAGGATCGAACCGGCCGAGGACCGCAAGCTCCTGGTCCGTGTAAGTGCGGGTGCATATCTAAGGCGTCAAATGAGCCAATCTAGCTATCTAACGTATAGCCTGACGTTTATAGATTTGCTCTTTCGCCGTCTGCCACAAAGCCTCTAACTCTTCGGAGGCGAGGTCTTCAAGCGCCTGTCCACGATCCGCTGCCACCCGCTCCATCTCGCGAAAACGCGCAGCGAATTTTCGGTTGGCGCTTTTCAGTGCCAGCTCGGCATCGAAATCCAAGGAACGCGCGAGATTGACGCAAACAAAAAGCAAGTCCCCCAACTCTTCCTGCAGATGCACGCGTTCACCACTCTCCAAAGCAGCTTTAAGTTCGCAAGTCTCCTCGGCAATTTTATCAAGTACGTCTTGCGTATTTTTCCAATCAAATCCTACCTTTGAGGCTTTGCTTGACAATTTTTGGGCCTCAAGTAAAGCTGGCAATGTGCGCGAGACGCCGTCCAACGCGCTTTCAACCGCTGATACTTCATGCGTTGCTTTATATGCAGATCCTAGCGTCGCCAACCGGCGTTCCTCGGCCTTAATCTTCTCCCAGTTCTTTAACACTTCAGCCGCCGTGCTTACCTTGGCGCTACCAAACACGTGCGGATGACGGCGAACCATTTTCGCGTGAATGTGCTCAATGACGTCGCCGATATCGAAGAGCCCGGCTTCGCGCGCGAGGTCGGCATGAAAGAGTACCTGGAGCAGCAGGTCGCCGAGCTCACCCGCAAGGTCCGCAGGATTAGCGGAATCGAGTGCGTCCAGGACCTCGTACGTTTCCTCGAGCAGGTACCGGCGCAACGAGTCGTGTGACTGCTTGCGATCCCACGGGCATCCGCCCGGTGCGCGCAGTCGAGCCTGCAGTGCGACCAACGCCTCGAAAAGTGCGCCAATGGCGGGACGTAGCCGCTTGTTCCGGCCTGCGCCGCCGTTTGATACGCGACCGTTCGAAACGCGATTTTCCCCGCGCAGCGAGTTGCTGCGCGCTGCCGCGACTCCTGGCAGTCTGCCACTTGCAATCTTGCCGGTAGAAGTTGCAGAGGCTGTCACCCGCTGCGACGTTTCTCGGCGACTTCGTTCTTGTTTACTACGTTCTTGTTTGTGTTTAGGTTTGTGTTTAGAAGGTTTGGCGATGCTCACGGTAGCGCATTCCTCCCGCAGGAAGCCCTAACCTTACGGTACACGCCGCGAATTGACAATCCTGTGTTCGCGGCGCTCTATTGTCGCGGTGCGGCGGCGAATGCTAAACTCTGTGATCGCTGCCATTTCTATGCGGTTTGATACGGAGACGCATTTTGCCCGATCCAACACCCGACCAAAAGCAAGAGGCACAGCAAGACCCGAAGCAGGGCCAGACGCAGGAAGAATCATTTAAAGTAATCGACCGGCGCCTATTTAGCGCCGACGGCCAGATTCGTGACGAGGCTGTGCGCGACGAGCGCCATAAGCGGGACGCCGAACCCGTCAAGCCATCCTCCGCAGCCGGCACGGCGCCACCCGCGAAGCAATCGAATGCTCCGGGCTCCTCGCTAATTTCGTCGCCCTCGGACGCGGGCCCGGCGCGTGGCGGGTCAGCGGGGACCACGACGGCAGATGCGACAGCAGCCGATGCAGCGAATGAGCCGAAGCCTTCGCGCGGCTTGCAGATGCTGATCAATTTTGTCGCGCAAAATGCCGCGATGCTGCTGGGTGCGTACCCGGATCCGCGCACGGGTGAAGCCATGCTGGACATGGAAGGTGCGCGCGAGCTGGTCGATATGCTGGATGCTTTGCGCGAGGCTACGCGCGGAAACCTCGCCGCCGAGGACGAACGGCTGCTGGTCGATGTATTGGGAAGTTTGAAGCTTTCGTACATGGAAATGACCAAGGCCGCAGCCAAAGCGATGAAGGAAAAAGCTAAAGCGCATTCTTAGACTGCAGGAACTCCGCAGGCTTCGGCGAAATTCCTCGGTCTGGATGCGGTTTGGACTGCGGTTTGGACTGCATGACAGCGAAACGATACACGACCTCCACTTCCAGTTCGGCGGATTGCGTGTTCTGAGGTGCCTGCTTCCCTGCCCGCGCAAGGAGCATCTCTGCAGCTGACCGTGCTGGGCTCCGGCACATCGATGGGCGTTCCGAGCCTGGGCTGCCACTGTCGCGTCTGCAGCTCGAACGATCCGCACGACAACCGCACGCGGCCCTCGGTGCTGCTTTCGCGCGACGGCCATCACGCGGTAATCGACACCACGCCCGATTTTCGCTTTCAAGGCTTTGCGGGAGAAGCTCGACCGCCTCGACGCCATCGTCTTTACGCACTCCCACGCCGATCACATCCTGGGATTCGACGATATCCGGCCCTTCAACATGCGCCAGGGTGCGGCTATGCCGGTTTATGCCTCCGCTGAAACTCTCGAGATTCTGCGGCGCACATTCGCCTATGTGTTCGACGGCGAGCCGACACTCAGTCCCATTCCGCTGGTCAGCACGCACGTGATCGACGGGCCGTTCGAGTTGCTGGGCGTGCGGTGGACGCCGGTGCCGGCCGAGCACGGCGACATGGAGGTGCTTGGCTTTCGCGTCGGCGGCATGGCCTACCTGACGGATTTCAGCCGCGTGCCTCGGGAATCGAAGGCACTGCTTCGCGGTGTGGACGACCTGGTGCTCGACGCGCTTGCGCGACATGCCGCACCCCATGCACCAGACGGTGGCCCAGGCGCTCGCGCTGGTAGCCGAGCTCCGACCGCGCCGCGCCTGGTTCACGCACATCGCCCACGATCTGCCGCATCAGGAGACCAACGAGCGCCTGGTGCGCGAAGGATTTCCGCAGGTGCAACTGGCCTATGACGGTTTGAGCTTCGAGGTGCGCGCGTGAGCGAGCTCGCGGTGTTGCCCGGCCTCGAAGAGTGGGCGGAAAAGTTTGGCGCACCGGTAGAATCGGCGTTTGGCGAGCGCCGGGCACGCCACACGGTGCTGTCCGTCGGCAACTTCGACGGCATGCACCTGGGCCATCAGAAGATTCTTCGCAGCGTCGTCGAGCGCGCCCGAGCAAACGCGTTCCCTGGCCGCCGTGGTGACATTTGATCCGCACCCGCTGAAGGTGCTGCGGCCGGCGCAGGCGCCGCCTCTGGTGTAGACGCTGGCGCAAAGGCTGGCAGGCTTCGAGTCCGTCGGGCTCGATGCGGCGCTGGTGCTGCGTTTCGATCCGGCTGGCTCGCGCATTTCGCCGGAGGAGTTTGTCGCGCGGAATTCTGGTCGGGACCAACTGCACGCGAACGACGATTCTGGTGGGGCAAAACTTTCGCTTCGGGCACAGCAGGCGGGCGATGTTGCGTTGCTCCAGGAGATTGGCAGCCGGCTCGGCTTCGCCGTCGAGATTGTCGCCCCCGGTAGATATTGGCGGCGAGGTGGTTTCGAGCACGGCCGTGCGCCGTGCGGTCGCCGAAGGACGCGTCGCCGAGCCGCGCGCCTGCTGGGCCGGCCCTTCGCTCTGACCGGAATCGATTGGGCGCGGCACGGGACGCGGAAGCACCATCGTTGTTCCCACGCTGAATCTCGCGCCGGAGCAGGAGCTGTTGCCAAAGACCGGCGTTTACGCCACCGAGACTCGCGTCGCGTGGGCAGCTCTACAGGCGGCGTAACCAACGTCGGCTTCCGTCCGACTTTCAATGGCACGCACCTCAGCATCGAAAGTCACTTGTTCGATTTCTCTGACACGCTGACGGAAGGGCGACTCGAAGTGCGCTTCTGGGAACGTCTGCGCGACGAACAAAAGTTCAGCGGTGCCGAAGAATTGCTGTCGTCAGATTGCCGCCGATCATCGAACATGCCCGCGAATTTTTTACGCGGCTCGACGCGCTGCCAACCTCCCCAACGCAGGCGTGAGGCTCTGGCGCAAGCAAATCACTCCAGAAATTTACAGGATCAGACTGGCGCGCCTGAACAAACCTAGTGAGGGCCTAGTGAGCGGCCTAGTGAGGCGGCAGGCTTCGCAGTAGCCCGCCGATTTCCGTGCGCGTGACGGTGATGTGTATTCCCGTGTCGCGCTCAATCTGACCCTTCAACTGCTCGAAAAGTTCGCTTTCGACTTCGCGCACTTTGCCGCAGCGCAGGCAGGCCACGTGGATGTGGTCGCGCGGGTCCGTGGCTTTCGTAAAAGTGCCGGTGGCCGTGGATATGCAGCAGGTCGAGTTCGTCGAGCAGGCCATGGCGCTTGAGCATCTCGAGCGTGCGGTAGACGGTGACGCGGTGTACGCGAGGATCGATCTTTTGTGCGCGTTCCAGAATGGAGTCGGCCGAGAGGTGCTGCTCGGCCTGATCCATCACTTCGAGCAGAACGCGGCGCTGGCGGGTCAGCCTCATACCACGCCCTTCGAGCGCCAGGCGCAACCGTCCCGGCTCGCTGTGCGCGTTTAGACGCTCACCGGCGGAAACCCGGGTGGGTGAGCGGTGGCTCGCATTGGTCGCACGGCGGACACGCAAGACCGACAAAATACTGATCGAAGACTAGTGGTGACCGGGCAAAAGCCTCAGGACGTCATTGTACATGACGATCAGAAATACCAGCAACAGGAAGACCATGCCCGCGGTGACGACGCGCTCCTTGAATCTTGAGACTAAGATCGTGTCGCAATACACCTTCGATGCCCAGCATCAGGATATGACCGCCGTCGAGAATCGGAATCGGCAGCAGGTTCAGGATGCCCAGATTCAGACTCACCAGCGCCATCAAACTGATCAGATCGCCAAAGCCGCGCTTGGCCGCCGCGCTGGACGCCTGCACAATGCCCAGCGGACCCTGCACCTGCTTCAGCGAGACCTTGCCGGTGAATAATTGCCCCACCACATAAATCAACTTGTCGGCCAGGATGACGTGGAATTCGCCCGCCTTAACGAACGCTCCCGGCAGCGAATACCGCCTGCGACGAAGTGGCGAAACGGAAGCGTGATGCCGATCTCCCAGCGCGGCATTCCGTCGCCGGGATCGCCCCAGATCGGCTGTGATCTCCGTTTTCTGGACGTCCGCCGCCGCGCGAAGAATCTCCAGCGCAGTGGGTACCTTCGCTCTGCTGAATGAGCTCGGATAGCTGGTAGGGACTCTCCAGTTGCTGGCCGTTGACGCTTACGATCGTGTCGCCTGGACATAAGCCTGCTTTCTCGGCGGGCATGCCCGGGCTGACCGTGCCGATGATGACGGGTTCGGGCGGATATCCCAACGCCGCAAATGGTTGCGGCTCGCTCGGCACGCTGAGCGAAACCAACTGGCCATTGCGCTCGACGACCACCGGCTCCATATGACCGGGAGCGGAAAGCGCCAGTTCGAGTGCCACGCGGTCCCAGGTGGGATTCTTGACGCCGCAAACGACGACAATCCGATCTCCGGCTTCGATCCCCGCCTTTTGCGCCGGCGGAATCCTTCATCACACCGGCGACCACGATCTGCTTGTCGGCATAGGAAGGCTGCTCGCCGCCCGCCATGAAAAGCACCGCTGTGAGAACCACCGCCATCAGGAAATTCGTTGTCGGTCCGGCGAGCGCGATGAGTACACGCTGCCAGCGGGGTTTCGAGAGAAATTCGTCGGGATCGCCCGCGCCGTTCTTCGGCCGGATTGTCGCCGGCCATGCGCACGTATCCGCCCAGCGGCAGCAGCACTCAGCCGGTAATCGGTGGGGCCGCGGCGCACGCCCCAGATGCGCGGGCCGAAACCGATGGAGAACACTTCGACGCGCACACCGAATAATCGAGCCACAACAAAATGCCCCCACTCATGAACCAGGACCATCACACCCAGGCCAATGGCTACCGCCACGACTCCAGTTAACACGTCAATATCCCTCTCAGAAATCGATTCTTTTTCTTCAACTGTTTCTTCTGGCTGCCCGCCCCTTCGCTGTCATCGAGTGAAAGTCCGCTGGCTCCGGTTCGGGGGCGCTGCGGCCAGACCTGCTCCCTATATATTTACGATCTGTTTCGTGCTTCGGATGGATGGCGGCATTGCGCGCCGCCCGGCAGTTCGCGTGATTTCTTCCTCTGCCAGCCGGCGCGCCTCGCGATCCGCGGCGAGGACGTCATCCATGCCTCCCAGCGTGGCGCGCGGCATTCGCTCCAATACCCCTTCGATCACCTGCGCGATACCCGTAAACGGCAGCTTGCCGTTCCAGGAATGCCGCCACGGCAACTTCGTCCGCGGCATTCAGCGCGCAAGGCTGCGCGCCGCCTTGCAGCAGCGCTTCTCGAGCCAGGCGCATACAGGGAAACCTTCGCGTCGATACCTTTTCAAAATCCAGGCGGCGCAGCCCACTCCAATCCAGTCGTACTTCTTTCGATGCCGCACGCTCCGGATAGGTTAGCGCATATTGAATGGGCATGCGCATATCCGCGGGGCCTAGTTGTGCCAGGATGGAACCATCCACATATTCGACCAGCGAATGAATCGTGGACTGCGGGTGAATGACGACATCGATCTGGTCCGGCCGCATGTCAAAAAGCCAGCGCGCCTCGATCACCTCAAAACCTTTGTTCATCAGCGTCGCGGAATCAATCGTGATTCTGCGGCCCATCTGCCAGTTCGGATGCGCGAGCGCCTGTTCGGGTGTCGCCGCAGCGATTTGCGCCAGCGGAGTCTTGCGAAATGGGCCTCCCGAGGCGGTCAGAATCAGCCGGCGAACCTCGTCGTGAGTCCCGGCGCGCAGGCATTGGTGAATGGCGTTGTGTTCGCTATCCACCGGCAGCAGTGCCACGCCGCTGGCCTCAGCCGCCGCCATTACTAGTTCACCCGCCGCCACCAGAACTTCTTTATTTGAAAGCGCCACCTGCTTACCGTTTTTTACGGCGGCATAAGTCGCTTCCAGGCCGACGATGCCCACTGCGGCGGAAACCACGATATCCGCCGGTGGATGCGTCGCAACACGCAACATTCCGGTACTGCCCCACTCGATTTCGGGCAGCCCTGGCGGTACCGCCGGCGAGGCACCCCGTTGTGCTGCGATGCGTTGCGCAACGAACATTTGCGCATCGGGCATTTGCACACCGGGGCGTTGCGCACCGGGCGTTTGCGCAGATAGCAGGCGATCGCGAAGCTGGGCACCCAGCGCCGCGTCGGCGACCGAGACAATCTCCGGTCGATGTCGCGCAATTTGGCCGGCGAGCTCGTCCAGGTTTCGCCCCGCCGCCAGCGCGACCACGCGGAAGCGTTCCGGGAACGACTCCACGACGTCGAGCGTCTGGCGACCTATCGAGCCTGTGGAACCGAGGATCGCAATATTCTTCATAGTCCCATTGATAACTAAACTGTAACGGGAACCTCTCCCATTCGTACTTGTAAAACCGGTCAGGACCGGGACGCCAGCACCAGCTCGAAATAGTACCAGACCACCGGCGCTGCCAGAATCAAAGCGTCGATACGATCGAGCATCCCGCCATGTCCCGGCAATAGTGTGCCCGAATCCTTAACGCCCGCACTGCGTTTATAGGCCGACTCAAGCAGATCGCCTGTTTGGCCGGCAACATTGGCCAGCCCTGCCATCTGTACCGTGTCGCGCGCGTCCAGGTGCAGCCAGTATGCAAACAGGACGCCCACTGCGAGTGAAGCCAGCAGGTTCGCCGCCGCGCCTTCCCACGTTTTATGCGGACTTATCTCCGGCGCCATGCGCGTTTGACCGAACCAGCGCCCCACGAAATAAGCGAGCATATCTCCCGCCCAGACCAGCACCAGCGTGAATAGCAGCAGCCGAGGTCCCAGCACGGGTATGCCATGCAGCCGCACCAGCGCGCTGAACGGAAGCGCAATGAAAAGCAGCCCGGCCGCGCTGATGCTGAGGTCGCCGATCGTCCGGGTGAGCGGCGTGCGTGCGAGGAACGCGATCGCCGCGGCACCCAGCACAAACACGAACAGCACCAGCTCAAGCGGCAGTTCTGCGTGCGCCGACCCAATGGTCAGCCGCGCATTGCCGCCCAGGTTCCGCGATTGCACCTCGGTCGCCGCCCATTGCTGAAAAATAATAGCCAGCGCACAAATGCTCGTCCAGATGCGATAACCGTGAAGGCCGACGTGTTCTCCCAGGGAGAAAAATTCCAGCAGTGCCAGCAGTGTTACCAGCCCCGCAAACCCGGCGATCAACCCGGTGGAACCCCACCAAGCCGCCGCTACCACAATAGGTATCAATATCAGCGCTGTCGCTATCCGGATGACCGTCGTCGACAAGGCAGGCAGCGTCATAGGACGTTCAAAATGGGTTGGCAGACCGGCGATGGGCGGCGCACGACACACTTTCCCGTGGCGCACGCTTGCGCGTCCAAGCGACGCAGTGCTTTCGCGAATGTTTCGCACGCCGGCAAGATCATTGAGAGTATCAGGATTATCGGGAGTATGGCACGGCGAGGCGCGAAGTATCGTGAGCGAACCTCACGTGCGTTGCGCGACGCGCGTCAACGGGATGCGCGTTATCGGGATGCGTTCGTCGTGCTGCGCGTCAGCGGGCCGATTGCAGTCGCCGGTCGCCCGTCGCGAGTCCACCGTAGCGCCGCTCCCGCTTCTGATATTCCACCAGCGCGGCGTAGAGTTCGGCTCGGCTGAAGTCGGGCCATAGAGTTTCCGTTACGTAAATCTCCGCATAAGCGATCTGCCACAGCAAGAAATTGCTTACCCGCATCTCGCCGCTCGTGCGGATTAATAGATCGGGGTCGGGCAAACCAGCGGTATAGAGATGCTCCTCGATCATCTGCTCGTCCACACGAAACGTGGCCAGGTGTCCGTTGCTACTTTCGCGCACCCGGTTGAAAATCGCGTTGAACGCATCCACCAGCTCCGCCCGGCCGCCATAGTTCAGCGCCACCGCCAGTGACATCCCGGTATTCGCCGCGGTCAGCGCCATACCCTTTTCCACGTCCTCCTGCACACCCAGCGGAAGCTGGTCGGGGCGCCCGATGATTTGCAGCCGGATGTTGTTGCGGTGCATCACGGGCAGTTCCGCGCGGAGGTACTGCCGCAGCAGGCGCATCAAGAAATCGATTTCAGCTTTGGGGCGCCGCCAATTTTCCAGGGAAAACGCGTAGAGCGTCAGCGCCGGGATGCGCAGCCGCGCGCACGTTTCAATCACCACGCGTGCCGATTGGACGCCGGCGCGGTGGCCGGCGATTCGCGGAAGATGGCGCTTTTGCGCCCAGCGCCCATTCCCGTCCATGATGATGGCGATGTGTTGCGGCAGGCGGCGCGCATCCAGGCTGTCGAGCAGGCGCGCCTCTTCGCGATTTTCGGGTGCAAGCAGTTCGGGCGGCTTCACGTATGGAATCTCAAGCGACCTTTGCGGAACCTGCGCAGAAACCTACAAGAACCCTCGTCACCATCCCAGCGGAGCCCGGTTATGAACCTTGTGAAAGGCAGCCGGTCTCCTCACAGGGGCTCTTTACACCGCAAAGCTAACACAGCATCCCAGGGTGCGCAACGGTGCGGTTGCCGGTTTGAATACCGCCGCGCGCCAACCGCTCGCACTTACAAACCCGCTCCGGTGGCTGCGGACGGATGGAACAACCCGAAGTAAATCAGCACGAGCGTGAGCGCGATCATGGTGATGCTCGTGATCCAGGCGACGATGTTGAAGGTCCGCCCGTTGACCTGATCGCCCATCAAGTCGCGCCGGTTGATCAGCAGGATCATGAAAATCAGCACGATCGGCAGCCAGACGCCGTTAGCGACCTGCGAGAGCACGAGAATGCGCCAAAGCGGCGCGTGTGGAATCAAAATCAGGCCGCCGCCCACGACAATGAGAATCGTATATAGCCAATAAAAAATGGGAGCGTCCTTGAACTTGTGATCGATCCCCGCCTCGAACCCCAGCCCTTCGCAGATCACGTGGGCGGTGGAGAGCGGCAGAATCGACGCGGCGAACAACGACGCATTCAGCAGCCCGAAGGCGAACAGCATCGCGGCCCATTTCCCGGCCAAGGGCTGCAGGGCGCGAGCCGCCTCGGCCGCGTCGGCAATTGTGCGATGGCCCGAAGTGTACAGCGTCGCTGCCGTGCACACGATAATAAAAAACACGATCACCATGCAGGTGATGCTGCCCGCCAGCACATCCGCGCGGGCCTGTGAATATTGTCGCGGCCCGATGCGCTTCTCGACGAAGCCCGCCTGCAGGTAAAAAAATTGCCACGGCGCGATCGTAGTGCCCACGAGCGCGGTCACCATCAAAAGGTAGCTGCTGTTGAATTGCACCGTGGGAATCACCGTGTGTCTCGCCGCATCGAGCCAGTCCGGCTTCGCCAAAATGGCCGAAAATAAATACGTAAGATAAAACGTGCAGAGCGCCAGGAAAACCTTTTCCACCTGCCGGTACGTGCCCCGCAGCACCAGCACCCATACCAGCAGTCCCGCGAGCGGCACGGCGATGTACCGCGTGACGCCAAAAATCTCCATGGCCGACGCCACACCCGCAAACTCGGCGACCACATTGCCTAAATCCACCAAAAATCCCGTGACCATCACGAAAAAAGTTGGCCGGAATCCAAATTCCTCGCGGATGAGATCGGAAAGCCCTTTCCCGGTAACCACCGCCATCCGCGCGCACATCTCCTCGGTAACGTAAAGCGCGATGGTCATGGGAATCAGCGACCACAGCAGCATGTAGCCGAATTGCGCGCCGGCCAGCGAGTACGTGGAGATGCCGCCAGCGTCATTATCCACATTCGAGGTGATCAGCCCCGGGCCCAAAACCGCCAGCAGCAAGGCCACGCGCCGCCACGTCCGCCGGCCGCTCCGCCGGACATGCACACTCCGTACGCGCCACTGCTCGACGTAGTCGTTAATCGAAGTGAAGTTCATGGCCATCTTACGCAATTGCTGTGCTGCGTCGAAAAGCTACAAATGCGTGCAGAGCCGCGTGACCACATCGTCCGCGGTAATCGCGCCCATCGGGTGGCCTTCGGAATCCACCACGCCCAGGCCGCGCAAATTATATTTATCGAACAGCTCGAAAACTTCTTTCTCGTCCGCATCGGCGGTCACCGAAACCAGCGGCTCGGATTTCAGACCCACCATTTCTTGTTCCGGCGGAGCCAGCAGCAAACGCCCGACCGCTACGGTGCCCGATAGTTTAGCGTTGCTGTCGATCAGGAAAACGGTATCGAGTTGCTCGATCTTGACCTCCTGCCGCCGGATCCATTCCACTACTTCCGCGCGCGTCGCCGTTTCTCCAACGTACACGAAATCGGTGGTCATCATGCCGCCGGCGGAACTCTCGTCGAATTTCAGGAGCGCCTGAACTTCCCGCGCTTCGTCTCCCGGCATCTCGCCCAGCACGTCCTGGGAGACCTCGGGAGACAGTTCGGCCAGCACATCGGCCGCGTTGTCCGGCTCCATCTCCTCGATGATGTCCGCGGCCTTCCCCGGTTCGAGTTTTTCGACGATCTGCGAGGTCAAGCGCGAATCGAGTTCCGCGAGCGCCTGGGCCGCCGTTTGCTCGTCGAGTGAGGCTATGATCGCTTGCCGCTCGGTGGGCGACAGGTCCTCCATAATGTCCGCCAGGTCGGCGGGGTGCATGCTCTCGAGCTTGTCGTGCGTGATGCGCAGCTTCACGCGCCGCAGCGGATCGGGCTCGATCAAATTCACGAATTCCCAGCGAATGATGCGCGCCGGAAGTTTTTCCTGGATGCGGCGGATTAACGATGGCGAAGCGAGCCCTTGCAGCAATCGCCGCGTGGCCCCGGTAAGGCCTACGTCGACGTCGGTCACCCGCAATTCCACCGTTCCGTCCGAGCGATGCTCGGCAAGATCAACGTCGTTCACTCGCACCACCTTGCGGCCGCTCGTATCGATGATCTGCTGGTCGAGCAAATCCTTGCGCACGCCCAGCCAGGCCTCATTGGGATGGAAGTGCTCGAGATCTTTTTCTTCGACCTTCAGCTTGATAACGCCCGGAGCGACGAAGGAAACCTGATCGTACCTCGCCAGCAAGGGCAGATACTTACCTCGTCCGAGCAGATAGCGCGCCACGCGGTTTGGCTGGTCGGCAGGCTCGATGAACAGCTCCGCCACCCGACCCACAAAGTGGCCCTTGACGTCGTACGCCTCGCCTCTCAGCACTTCTGTAGCGTGCAGCATCGCAAATCTCCGTTCTGCGGCGGTATGGACCAGCACCGGCCCTGCCGCGCACAGCAAAAAAAAACCCGTGGCCGGGTGCACAACCCGATCACGGGTCAGCAAAAACAGATGTGCTTCCCTAGTCGGTCTTTACACTACGCACAATTGGCTGATGGCCGCTCGACGCAGAACCAGCTGACAATTGGGCCCCATCGCGCCGCGCAAACACTTTGCCAAGGGTCTTCCGAACCGTGAGCAAGCTGTTCCGTAATGGCCCATGCTCCGCCAAATGGCTCATTGCGACCAAAATATACGTAGTTGAATTAGTTAAAGGGTGTTGCAAACTTTGTCAAGAAAAGACTGCGCAAAGGCAGTGAAAATTTCGTGAACGACACGCAGGAAGGTGTTTCGAGTGTCGCGCCTTCGATTGGGTCGTCGAAACTAGATCGGTTGGCGGGCATGCGTCAGCCATTGCTCGCCCGCTTCCGTTTCGAGCCTTGTTTGGAACCTGCCGGGCGAAAGACCATATCCGGCAGAGGTAACCATCCTCCTGTTTCATTCTGGGAACTCACTCGCCGGTTCGCGCCAGCTGCCCTCTATAGAGCGCCACATAGCTCTCCACGATGTAGTCGGCAGGTCCGAATCCAAGCCACTTGGCGGCGCGATCGATCGCTTTGCGGCTGCCTTCGAGTTCTAGAAAATTGCCGATGGGCGTCTCGTCAAGATCTACCTCGACCATGCCGGCACTTCTGGGCAGGCGATAGGTGGTGCGATATTTTTCGTACTTGAACTGAGGTGCCAGAGCAAACGCTTCCAGGATTTCCGCGCTGGCACGCGCATCGCCTACACGTACTTCGCGTTCGTCGCGAATCTTGTATCTGGTCGGCCGCGCTCGGCTTGAGCGCCACCGTCAGGCGTCGTCGAAGCTGCTCCTTTGAAGTCCTCTACTGCCCCGCTTTCGATTGGCCCTTGGTGCGCAGCGTAACCACTTCCTCGTTTTTACCGAGCGCCCCCACTCTCTGCCATGCCCCGCCCGGCGATTGCCGCCCTCGCCGCTCCACACGGATGCGCAGCATCTGCCCACGCGCGCCAAAGCACCGTCGGCCGTATCGTAAAGAGTATTCATTTCATGCATCCGAGGGTGCACGGCGCGCGCCCGAAGCGCCGCCAGCCGGCGCAGCAATGCTTTGCGGTCAGTGACCCGCAGCTTTACTTCAACTTCCTTGTGTTGGGAATATTCGCAAGTTTTCAACCCGGCGTCGGGCCCGGCTTCGTCCGGAAAGCCCATGGCTTTTCGTGGCGGCGGTATAATGCCGCGAGTCCTGCATGCTCGAAGCTACCACACCGCTGATGCGGCAATACCAGGCGATCAAGACGCGCTATCCTCACGCCCTGGTGCTCTTCCGCCTCGGGGACTTCTACGAGCTGTTCTCACGAGGATGCATTGTCGCCTCCCGCGAATTGCAAATCACGCTGACCTCGCGTAACCGCGAGCGCGGCGAGCCCATGCCCATGTGCGGCGTTCCCTTTCACGCCGCCGAGGGGTACATTGCCCGGCTCCTGCGTGCAGGATACAAAATCGCCGTCTGCGAACAGATGGAGCAGCCCGGTCCTGGCAAAAAACTCGTCAGGCGCGAAGTGGTTCGGGTGATTACCCCGGGAACCGCCACCGATCTGCACGTTCTGGACCCGCAAGGAAAATAATTTCCTGGCGGCCGTCGCGCGCGCGCGCGAGCGGCCTGCCTATCGGCCTGGCCTACGTCGATGTCTCCACCGGTGAATTTCGCGCCACGGAATTCGCTGGCGCCGCTGCGGAAGAACAATTGCGTGACGAATTGCAGCTTCTGCGCCCGCGCGAAATTTTGTTGCCGCGCCAGAACGGCTTGTTCCCGCCGCTCCGCCGCGCGACGCCGATGCCGCCCTCCCCGCCACTCGCGACGGCGTGGAGACGCGCCTCGAGGAATGGGTTTTTCGAACCGATTACGCCGAGCGTATCCTTGCGCAGCAATTCGGCGTGAAGGGCCTGGAAGGCTTCGGCCTCGCCGGGCACGCGCCAGGCGGTGTGTGCGGCTGGCGCGCTACTGCATTATTTGCGCGAAACATCGGCGAAAACCGAGGACAAAGCGCTGCGGCACTCCTGCATCTCGATGCCATTCGCTACTACGAGCAGCAGGATGCGCTGGTGCTGGACCCCGTCACGGTCCGCAATCTCGAACTGGTCGCCCCAATTTACGCCGAAGACGCCCCCCGCGGCACCGCCAGCCAGCCGGCGCTTACCTCGCTGCTCGGCGCCATCGACCAGACAGTCACCTCCATGGGTGCCCGCCTGCTGCGCGCATGGGTTCTGCGGCCCGAGATGAATCGCCGGCGAAATCGCCGCGCGCCTGGACGCCGTGGCGGAGCTGAAATCCCACACCGTGCTGCGCGAGGAGATTCGCCAGAACCTGCGCGGCATACAGGATCTCGAACGGCTCGCCAGCCGCGCAACGCTGGGCGTGGCTACGCCGCGCGACCTCGCCGCCTTGCGCCATTCGCTCGCGCGTATCCCGCTGCTTCGCCGGTTCCTGGCAAACTGTGCGGCGCCCCGGCTCGCCGCGCTGCATGACGAAACAGACGAATTGGCCGACGTCCACCAGCGGCTGGAGGAAACGCTCGCGGAAGATCCACCCGCGCTGGCCTCCGACGCGGGCATTATCCGACGCGGCTGTCATACGCGAGCTCGACCAGTTGCGCGACCTCGGCCAGCACAGCCGGCAGACCATTGCGGCGATGGAAGAACGCGAGCGTAAGCGCAGCGGTATCGCTTCGCTCAAGATCCGATACAACCAGGTTTTTGGCTATTATATCGAAGTGTCTAAGAGCCAACCTGCACCTGGTGCCTGCCGATTTCGAGCGCAAGCAAACCCTGGTCAACGCCGAGCGCTTCACCATGCCCGAATTGAAGGAGTACGAAAGCAAAGTTCTGGATGCCGACGAGCGCATCGCCGAAATCGAGCGCCGCTTATTCGCCGAACTGCGCACCTGGATCGCGCAGCAGTCGCCGCGCCTGCGCCGGACCGCGGCCGCCCTGGCACAACTCGACGTGCTCGCCAATCTGGCGCGCCTTGCGGCCAAGCGCAATTACACGCGCCCGGAATTTTCCGATACGGGCGAGCTATTCATCATCGGCGGACGCCATCCGGTGATTGAGCAACTTCTCGAGCTGCAAGCCGAGCGCTTTGTCCCCAATGCCCTGTACCTGAACGATACGACGCATCAGATCCTGCTGATCACTGGCCCGAACATGGGCGGCAAGTCCACCTATCTTCGACAGGCCGCGCTGATCGTACTGCTGGCGCAGATCGGTTCGTTTGTGCCCGCCGAACAGGCGCGGCTGCCGCTCACCGACCGCATTTTCACGCGCATCGGGGCGGCGGATAATCTGGCGCGCGGCCGCTCGACGTTCCTGGTCGAAATGAGCGAGGTCGCCGCCATCCTGAATCTGGCCACGCCGCGCAGCCTGGTGCTGCTCGATGAGGTTGGCCGCGGGACGTCTACCTTTGATGGCCTGTCGATCGCCTGGGCCGTGGTGGAGCACCTGCAAAGCTCGACAAGCGCGCGTACGCTTTTCGCGACCCATTACCACGAGCTGACCGAGCTCGCCGACCTGCTTCCCGGCGTCAAGAACATTCACGTCTCCGTGCGAAGAAACGCCCAATGAGATCGTGTTCCTCCGCCGCGTCGAAGAAGGCAGCGCCGATAAGAGTTACGGCATCGAAGTCGCCCGGCTGGCGGGCCTGCCGCGTTCGGTGATCGAGCGCGCCCGCGAAGTCTTGCATCGGCACGAACAGAGCGAGCATCAATTGAGCGAAAAGCTGACCCCCGCCGTCGTGGCCGCAATCGCTCGAGCGAGCAACCGCTGCTTTTTGCGGAGCTCTTGCCCTTTCCACCTGTGCCCTTCACCACCATCGAGCGCGAAGTGATCGAATCCTTGCGTGCCACCGACCTCGATCAATTGCGGCCCGTCGAGGCACTGAACCTTCTTGCCCAGCTGAAAAAGCAAATCTCATGACGCCCGCGTCATAGCCCGCCGTCACAGCCACGGCCCCGACCGCAGTCACCGTCACGCCCGCAGCCGCAGCGCCAGCGACCATCGCCAGCACCGCGGCGCGAACGCCGCGAAGGCCGCCGCGCTCCTCCCTCGAGACAAAACAATTCCCGCTCGCATCTCGTGCTGGGCGTGATGTCGGGTACCTCGGCGGACGGCATCGACGTCGCGCTGGTACGCCTCCGCTCCGCCGGCCGCACTGTCAGCCGCGCGCATACACGGACCGCCAGCATTGCGAACGCGCATGCACGGCTCGAGCATTTCACGACCGTGCCATTCCCGCCCGCCCTGCGCGCCGCGGTGCTCCGTATCGCGGAAGGCGCCCCGGCCCCAGCCGCGGAGATTAGCCAGCTCAATTTCCGTCTTGGTCAGGTGTTCGCTTCCGCGGCGCTTCAAGCGTGCAAACAATTCCGCGTGAGCCCTCGCCACATCAGCCTTGTAGGATCGCACGGCCAGACGGTTTATCATCAGGGTGTCGCGACGCCCTTCGTCGGAGCGCCCGTGGCTTCCACATTACAAATTGGCGAGCCCGCCGTTATCGCCGCGCTCACCGGCATCACCACCGTCGGCGACTTTCGACCCGCGGACATGGCCTGCGGCGGCCAGGGCGCGCCCTTGGTCCCTTTTGTGGACTACCTTCTTTATCGCGACGATCGCCAAGCGCGCGCCGCCCTCAACATCGGCGGCATTTCGAATCTCACCGTGATTCCTCGCCGCGCCCGGCCTCAGGATGTATTTGCGTTCGATACGGGACCCGGTAACATGATCGTGGACGGTTTGGTGCGCCACTTTACCCACAACCGGCAGCAGTATGATCGCGACGCGGACATGGCTGCGCGCGGGCAGGCGCAACCCGCGCTGCTCGACCATTTGCTGGCCGATGCGTATTTTTGGCGTCCACCGCCGAAAACGGCTGGCCGCGAGCAATTCGGCCAAACCTGTGTGCAGCGCATCCTCGAGTGGGGCCGGCTCCACCGCAGTGCGGCTGCCGGCCTGGTGCGCACCGCAACGCTGCTGACGCCCCTGTCGATCGTGGACGCGATTCACCGCTGGGTCCTGCCGCGGACCCCTGTGACACAACTCATTGTCTCCGGCGGCGGTGCGCGCAATCCCTTGATCGTCGCGCAACTGGGCGCCGCGCTTGCCGGAATCGAAATCCTCTCCTCGGATTCCTTCGGCGTGCCCGCCGATGCGAAGGAAGCGTTCGCCTTTGCGCTTCTCGCCAATGAAACGTTGCACCGCCGTCCGTCGAATCTTCCCAGTGCCACGGGAGCAGCGCGGCCCGCCATCCTCGGCAAAATATGCTATGCACCGCCGCGCTGAAATCGCCTGCAGCCATCGCGCAGTTCGGCGCGCCCCTGTTGCTGCGAGCGCACAGAGCGACGGCCGCGTGCCGCACCGGGCGCGCCGCATCCAGCGCATCCAGTCCATCTGTGGCGCGCTGCTGCTATGCGCCTGCGCTTTTCTCGCCGCTTGCTCGCGTCCATCCCTCCCGCCGCCCGGCACCGTCACGTTCCTCATCGAATCCATGCCGGCCAGTCTCGATCCCCGCATCGGCACCGACGTCCAATCCGAGCGCCTGCATAGCTTGCTCTTCAGCGGCCTGGTCGAACGCGACCCGCAGATGAATATTCGCGGCGACCTTGCTGAAACCTGGGAAATGCCCGACCCACTCACCTATATTTTTCATTTGCGCCGCGGCATCTACTTTCACGATGGCCGCCCGCTCACGTCTGCCGACGTGAAATTTACTTTCGATTCGATTCTCTCGAACGCCATCTCCACCCCCAAGCGTTCATCGTTCCGCATGGTGCGGCAAATCGACGCGCCCGATCCGCAAACGGTGATCTTCCGGCTCACCGAGCGCTATGCCTCTTTTCTGTGGAATGTGGCGCGCCCCGCGATGGGCATTGTTCCAGCAGGAGCGGGCGCCGATTTCGCGGCTCATCCCGTGGGTTCCGGCCCATTCCGTTTTGTCAGCGCTCGCCAGGACGAAGACGTGGTGCTCGCACGCAGCCCTAACTACTTCCGCGTAGCGGCCGCCATCGATGAAGTGCATTTTCGCGTGGTGCCCGACGCCGTGGTGCGCGCGCTCGAATTGCGCAAGGGCTCCGCCGACATCGAAGTGAATTCACTCACCGCCGACATGGTTGCCGTCTTGCGCGGGAACAATCAGCTCGGCGTTTCCGAGCAGCCCGGAACCAATTATTCCTACATTGCCGTTAACTTCGACGATCCCGCGCTCGCGCGCCGCGAAGTCCGCCAGGCCCTCGCCTATGCTACCGACCGCGACTCGATCGTGCGCTACTTGCTGCGCGGCCAGGCTCGCGTGGCCGATGATGTGCTCCCGCCGAATAGCTGGGCGTACGATCCCGGCATCGCGCATTTCGGCTACGATCCCGCACGTGCCGCCGAACTTCTTGAGGCCGCCGGCTACCCGCGCCGCCCCGAACTGGGTGGCATGCGCCTGCACCTGGTGCTCAAAACTTCCACCGATGAAGCTGCACGATCGCTCGGCGCCGTGCTGCAGGATCAGTGGCGCCGCGTGGGCATCGATCTCGACCTGCGTTCTCTCGAAATCGCCACACTCTTTTCCGATATCAACCGCGGGAGTTTTCAGCTTTATTATGCGCGCTGGGTTGGAGGCAATGACGATCCCGACATGTTCGATTTCATCTTTAATTCGCGCCGCATGCCGCCCAACGGCGCCAATCGCGGTCATTACCGCAATCCGCATCTCGATGCCCTGCTCGACCAGGCCCGTGTCGAACCCAGCCTCGTCCGCCGCCGCCAGTTGTTTGGCGAAGTGCAGCGGATCGTCGGCGAAGACCTGCCTTATTTGAGCCTCTGGTATATGGACAACATCAGCGTCCATCGCCGCCGGCTCGGAAACATCGCACTAACGCCTGCGGGCGATTACGACTTTCTTGCGGAGATCGCTCTGCCTTTGAACTCTCAGCCCGCTTCCGGCAACTAGGCTTCTGTCGTGCAAGCCATGAAATTTTTTGCCGGCGTGTTTCCAGAGATTTTCTAGGGTTGGACCGCTAGCCCGGCGCACGACCGGTAGCAAGCTAAGGAGCAAGCTGACATCATGTCCCAGCAGCAGGCATTTCTTGACGAGGGACCACTCCGATATTCCGGCAGGCAGTAAACCGCCGCTTCTGTTCGGCTGTCATTCTGAGCGCAGCGAAGAATCTCTCCACGGCCCGACGACCCATCCCGCGCCCGCGGGGCGCCGTCGTTTGCCCTTCGAAGCCGCCTTTTCTCCCGCGAAACAATGTTGTGCGGCGCCATCTTCAAATCCCATTAAACCGCGCCGCTATCCCAGCGCTTGCTGTATTTCTTCCTCTGTGATCAGACCGCGGCGCACCACACGCCATTCCTCCCCGCGCAAATCGACGATGGTCGACGGTTGTGTGGCGCCGGTTTCTCCTGCATCCAGGATCAGCGCGAGCCGCTGCCCAAGTTGTTTCACCAGCTGGTTGGCGTTCGAGCACGAGGGGAAGCCCGAAATGTTGGCGCTCGTGCCGGTGATCGGCGAGCCCATCTGCTCGATGATGGCGCATGTTACCGGCGACTTTGGCCAGCGCAGCGCCACCCGCCCCTTGTTCGCGGTTACCTTCAGCGGAATCCGGTTCGATGCTTCCACGATCAGCGTTAGCGATCCAGGCCAGAACTTCTGCGCCAACTTCAAAAAATTATCGGGCAAATCCGCGGCCAGCGGCAGGCACTGTTCGATGCAGTTTACCAGGACCGGCAGAGCGCGATTTTCCGGCCGTCCCTTCACCCGGTAAATTTCCTCTACCGCCGCCAGGTTGAATGGATCGGCCCCCAGTCCATAAAACGTATCTGTGGGCACGCCAACCACGCTGCCGCGCATAATCATCTCGGCCGCGTAACGAATGGTGCTGCTGTCGGGCGATACTGCTGAAATTTTCAACAGCTCAGCCGGCAAAGTCTTTCTACCTCTACCGTTCGGTCACTTCCCCGACCGGATTCCTGTGAATTTTATCGCCCGTTCCACAAAATTAATTCGTCGCCGCAAACTACCATACCACCCGGCCAAGTCGCAACACGCCGAGGCCGCCGCCTCCAGTTATTGGGCCCGCCAATCGCAAGCGCCTCTCGCGGTGCTTGCTGCATGACTGCGCAACCCGCACGCGCCAGTCGCAAGCGATGACACGCCAAATTTGCGATGCCCGCCACCCGTCCCAGGCCTGAATTCTTCTTGCCCTGTTATTTCTTCTGATTCTGATTGGCACCGGTGTCCGCATGCGCAAAAACCGCGATGCACCCGGTGCCTCTAAACCCAAATTGCGTGCACACCGTGTGATCGGTCGAGGGATCTTTGACGATGGCATTCGTGACTTGCACGGGAGTGAATATGTGATTGTTCGCCGCCAGCGCTACCGCTTGCCGCCCGCCGGGATCGGGCACGTTTTCGATCCACGCGCCCGTGGCCGCGTCGATGACGCCCAGCGAGCCCACCGGCGGCGTGGCCTTATCGTTGGCTGTGAAATAAAACCGGCCGTCACCTGGGTTGTACCAATCCTCATCGCCGCCGCCGATTTGCGTGATTGTGGAAATCACTTTGCCATCCGTCACATTCAGGACCATTGGCCCGCCGCACGTTACCAGCAGGTGACCCGATGCGCCCAGCGTTTCGCCACTGGCGTGGCAGTTGGGCGGTTTCAAGCTCTTTTCCACCTTCATCGTTTTGGGATCAAGCACCGCGATCTCTGCAAATCCGCCGTTGCTCCCTCCATTGTTGCGATAGCCCGGCACGGTAATAAAAAACCGGTGCAATTCGGGAACCCACAGCGGCTGCTCGAGCCCGGTCGCACCCTCGAAAGCCACGTGGCCGAGCACTTGGTAGCTGTCCGCAGATATAAACGTCGCGTAAGGATTTCCGCGGGTCGGTGGCGTCGTGGGCGTCGCGCTCAGCGGCTGGTTATTCGCTACCAGAATCACGCGATCGGCCGGATCGTATCCAATCTCGTCGGCGCGATCACAATGCGCTCCGCACTCGGGAATCGCCGTGTTGATCGACTGGATGACTTTCAAATAACTGGGCGACGTCGGGTCGACATCGCCCACGCGCACGGTGCTGTCGCCATCGCCTGCCCACACTTTTTTGTTCGGGGTTACCAGCACGCCATTCGGGCCCTGCCCGTTCGGCGGAGGAGTCGCGCCGTTATTTGCACCCGCGAACCCGGTGACGCGGCCCACAAACAGATTCGTTTCCGCGTCGATGATATCGATCCCGAAATTCGAGCGGTCCGACAGGTAAAACCGCTTCGTGCCCTCGTCCATCCAGGCAATGTCCGAACTCACCAGGGGATTTCCCGGCACCGCGATTACCCCCATCATCTTGATGGGCGTTTTATCGTTATGCTTGCTCGACCCGCGATCTCTTGCCGGGCGTGCCGCAATGCTCGCGGCACACACCAGCGCCAAAACGAATACGGCGCCACTCGCCAGTTTCCATTTCATCGCCGGCTCCTGCGCCCAGATGGTTTCTCCCCGACCCGCAACCGCGCACGTGCATCCGGGCTGGCAAATCCTACTCTTCTCCTCCCCGCCGCACAATCCACCTCCACACTTTCGTGGCCGGCAAGAAAAAAATCGAAACGTGATTGTGCAACCTGGAAGGCGCGCCCCCAGGCCTGCGGATTCGCCTGGTGACGGGGCGGCCTTTTGCACGCTGGTACAGTACCGGCACTTCCCCGTTCGCTTGCCTCGGGTACCCGGCTCGTACGGACGGCACCCTTGCTCAGGCGTCTGGGTGCCTCCGGTCCTTCGCTTGACGAAGGGCGGGCCGCTTGCGCCATACAAGCGGCTAGAAACTGGATAAGCGACGCGCGCGCAAACTTTTTGATCTACGCATGTGAATTCGAATAGAGTACCTATCAGTATATGTTGACACATATACACATAGGTGCTACCATCCCATGTGACATCGGAATCCTATCCTGGCGGGTGCGCTTCGCGTGATGTCGTGTGTTGTTCATTCCCAATCCCTGCCGCTCTAATCCGCTTTCCGCTGTTTTGGGATTCCTTGTCCTTTAGTTTCACATACATGCAAGCCGCTCCACCGCAAGTACCTTCTTTTGATATCGTTACGAAGTTTACGGGGGGGGTACCCCCGTACGCAAGACTCCTGTTTGCGAGTGCTTTCAATGACTTACAAAATCACAAGTGAACGAATGTATGCAGAAACCGTCGATTCTGGCGTAGTCTCACGCATATGGCGACTTCGACGAACCCCGACACGAACGCCGGCGGCGTGCGTGTCGCCGAGCATATCACCAGTCGCGATAATCGCTGGCTCAAGCAGTTTCGCGCCGCCCTCGCCGGTGAAACGGCACGCGCCCCCCGCGCTTCCAGGGTCGCGGGACCACCCGACGGCACCGAAGCCCCGGCAAGCAACACTGTGTCGACGCTGCCCCACCAGCCGTCCGGATCGAACGAAGAAATCGTCGGCGTCGAAGGCGCCCGCCTCGTGCGCACAGCCCTGCAAATCGCGTTGCAATCGGGCCTCGAAATCGTCGCCGTGCTCGCCAGCGAGTCTGGAGCGCGCCACCTGGCGGCAATCGGCGCCATGATTCCTCCCACCGCGCGTATCCTCACCACCACAGACTCTCTGTTTGCACGCGTCTCCGGAACGGAAACGCCGCAGGGCGTCGCAGCTCTCGTGCGCCCTCATGCCGCCACTTTTGACGATCTCGTGCGCGGCACACCTCTCATCGTGGCCATGCTGGGCGTGCAGGACCCCGGCAACGTCGGCGCACTCGTGCGCACCGCCGACGTTTTTGGCGCCACTGGCATCGCCGCTTGTCCCGCCGGGGGCATCGGCACCGCAAATCCGTTTGGACCCAAGGCGCTGCGCGCTTCCGCCGGTTCCACGCTGCGGTTGCCGATATTGCGCGGCGTTGCTGCACCCGTTCTGCTGACGCAATTGCGCATCGCGGGGGTGACGGTCTACGCCACGTGCCCGGGCGACTTTCGCGGCGAGCCTGCCAGCGGTGTTGCAGCAGGTGCATCTTCCCGCGGAGTATTGGCTCCCTGGGACGTGGATTGGCGCGGGCCCGCCGCGCTCCTGATGGGTAATGAAGGTTCAGGCCTGCCTGCCGAAATCGTGCGCTCCGCCGATGCTCTGGTGCGCATTCCGCAAACCGACTGGGACGCGCCCTGTTTTGCCGATTCCGCTGCGGATGTGCCGGTCGATTCGCTCAATGTCGCCGTCGCCGGGGGAGTTTTGCTCTACGAAGCGGCACGGCAGCGCGGACTCGCCTGACAAGGACGGAGCACGCGGCCATCGTCGCGCATCAAAGTAAAGGATAGGGGTAAAGGATAGGGAGGCCGGAGCGACCGTCTGTTTTTATAGCCATAAATGCAAACACAGAGATGAGTCTTTTTGCCAAACTCGAGCCCGACGATGCCGCTGCCGCTTCGCGGCCACTCGCCGAACGCATGCGCCCGCGCACGCTCGAGGAGTTCGCCGGGCAGCAGGAGCTTCTCGGCCCGGGCAAGCCGCTGCGTGTCGCCATCGAGCATGACGATCTCGGCTCGATGATTCTCTGGGGTCCGCCGGGCTGCGGAAAAACCACCCTGGCCAGGTTGATTGCGCGCCGCACCCATTCCGAATTCATCGCCTTCAGCGCGGTTCTCAGCGGCATCCGCGAAATCAAAGACGTGATGGCTGCTGCCGAACACGCCCATCGCGCCGGTCGCCGCACCATCGTTTTCGTCGATGAAGTGCACCGCTTCAACAAAGCCCAGCAGGACGCTTTTCTGCCGCACGTCGAAGCCGGGACCATCACCCTCATCGGAGCCACCACTGAAAATCCTTCCTTCGAGGTCATCGCTCCGCTGCTTTCGCGCACGCGGGTGTACACCCTGCAGGCGCTTACGTCCGACCAGATCACTGGACTCTTGCGCCGCGCGCTCGCCGACGACGAGCGCGGACTCGGCCGCGAAAAAATCGAAGTGGCCGGCGGCGTTCTCGAACGCATCGCCATCTTTGCCGATGGCGATGCTCGCGCCGCTTACAACACCCTGGAAGCACTCGTACGCGCTGCCGCGCCCGCCTCCGTCCCCGAAGGTCCGTCCAGCGGGCAGCCCGGTGGACAGGCCGATGGACGGGCCGACGGGCGGCGTGTCTTAACCGAAGACTTGCTGTCCACCGCGCTGCAACGCAAATTCCTGCAGTACGACAAGGCTGGCGAGGAACACTACAACCTCATTTCCGCTCTGCACAAGTCTGTGCGCAACTCCGATGCGGACGCCGCGCTCTATTGGCTTGCGCGCATGCTTGAATCCGGCGAAGCGCCGCTTTACGTGGCACGCCGCCTGGTCCGCATGGCGAGCGAAGACATCGGCCTGGCCGATCCCGCCGCGCTGGGCGTGGCCGTTGCAGCCATGCAGGCCGCCGACTTCATCGGCGTGCCCGAAGGTCATTTAGCCCTCGCGCAGGCTGCCGTTTACCTGGCCCTCGCGCCGAAATCGAATGCGCTCTACACCGGATACAACGAAGTCCAAAGCGACTTGCAAAATAAATCCGCCGAGCCCGTGCCGCTACATTTGCGCAACGCCGCGACCCCCTTGATGAAGCACCAGGGCTATGGCCGCGGCTATCAATACGCCCACAACGTTCCCGATAAAGTTGCCGACATGACGTGCCTGCCCGACAATCTCGCCGACCGGCGCTATTACCAGCCCACCGACCAGGGATTCGAGAAACGCCTGCGCGCGCGCATGGCGGAAATCCTGCGCATCCGCGCCGGAATGAATGGCCCGGAATGAATGGCCCAGAGTGAATGGCGAAGATAGGCAACAGACCGTAGAGTAGGAAGAGAACGACACCGCGCACGATTGACGCACGCCGAACGCGTTCACTTCACGCCAAGTGTCTGAACGCGCGGCGCCGTAAAGGCGGGTAACGTAAAACGGGTGTCCATACAATAAAACGGGGTGACCTAAAAGAAGTCCCTTAACGCGAAATCGGCGCACCAGCGAACCTGCGGAAAAAGCTGTCCGCATGCCACGCAGGCCGTGCCGGAGCGTCTGCCACCCGCAGCGCCAGTTCGGCGACGATGCGATCGAAGTGCGCCGCCGCCACCGGATTGATATCCGGATTAGTCGTGTTGTCCGCGGGGGCGTGATAGCGCGTGTGCACGAAATCGTAATAAATCTTGTTCTCGCGCGTGTTCGGCAGGTAACCGAATTTGAACGCCACCGCCGGGATACCTTTCCTGATGAAACTGTATTGGTCGCTGCGAATGAACCGATTGGCCCCGGGCTCGAGATCCGACTGCGCTTCCACGCCGTTCGCGCGCGCCACCTCGCGAGCCGCGTCCCCCAGCGTGGATTCTCCGAGGCCCTGCACCTGCAAATGTTTCAGCGGAAACAGCGGCAAATACATGTCCATGTTCAGATCCGCGACAATTTTGTCGAGCTCCACAGTCGGATGCGCGCAAAAAAACGCCGATCCGAGCTCGCCCTTTTCCTCTCCCGTCACGGCAAGGAAAATCAGCGAGCGCTTCGGCAGCGTACCGGTATCGTGAAACCATCGCGCAATCTCGATCAGCGAAGCCACTCCGGCGGCATTGTCCATGGCGCCACTGTAGACAACCTGTCCGGCAGTTCTAGCGCCGTTGCCCGCCGTTTTTTGGGCAGCGCCGGCTTGCGTCTGAGGCTGGACGCCAGGCTGGACCACAGGGCCGGACGCATAATCCCGCACGGCGGTCTGCACCGCAGGCTGCGACACACCCAGGTGATCGAGGTGCGCACTGATCACCACGAATTCCGGCGCCATGGCGGGATCGCTACCGACGAGCCGCCCCACCACGTTGGGCGAATGTACCTGCGACTCCTTCACCGCGATATTCGCGCGTATTTTCGCAGCCAGCGGAAACTTGGGCAGCGGCCTGCCGCCACTCGCGTCCGCAAGCAGTTCGGCGATCGAATGTCCTGAGCCCGCAAAAATCTTGTCGGCACGCTCGGGATTGATCGTCGCGATCACCGGCATACCGCGCACCTCGGCCAGCGCTGGCTCGGCGATATCCATCACCGGCTGCAAGCGCCCCGCGGCCAGACGCGCCCACGGAATCTCCTGCGTTTTCGGATTGAGAATCACCGCGACGCCCACCGCCCCGGCGCGCGCGAGCGCTTTAAAGCGCTCCGCTGTTGATTGATAGTGCGCTTTCAAATCTTCCGGCAGCGAGTCCGGAGCGCCTGCAAGATACACGGCAACTTTGCCGTGCAAATCAACTCCCGCGAGCTCATCGAAATGCAATTCGGGTACCGCGAAGCCGTAGCCCACAAATGCCGCAGGCAAATCGCCGGAGGTGCCGGCGTCGCTGCGCGCGCTGAGCATCGCGTCTTCGCCGAGAACGAGCGGTTCGGCTGTGCCGTCCGCGGCGACGAGAGCCAGACTCGAGTGTTCCTCATCCATCTGTCTCACGTCCAAAGCCACATCCTGGAAATATCCAGCGGTGCCCGCGGGATCGAGACCCGCGGCCTGAAACGCGTGCGCAACATATTCGGCCGCTTTCAGGTAGCCCGCGCTGCCCGTATTTCTGCCCTCGAGTTCGTCGCTCGCCAGGTATTGCACGTGCGCCCACCAGCGCTGGCCCGCCGCTTTCCACTTGGTAGTGGCCGCCGCCGGTGTCATGACGGCCAGCAAGCCCCACGCGGCGACCAGCAGTACTGGCGAAATACGCCGGGGTGCGAGATTGCGTCTTGGAACAAACTTGGTGAACTCCTTTTTCATGAGCTCTTCATCCCGCCCAGCATTGCGAGCGGCATTGTGCGCATTTAGATTGGCAACTTGCGGGCATTCTTCCGGGGCGTTCTGTCGCAGTGCTTGGCGCAATCAACTCGCTCCGAGAGCTTTGCGCGGCTTGCGTTGTCGCGAGGGCGCGCCGCTGAAGCCACCAACCGAGCTAGCTCCGCAGCAAACGCCGGTGCTCTTTCAAAGTGCAACGATCCATCACCACGATGAGCCCCGCAGCACGCGCACGCGCGGCGGCTTCTTCGTGCACAACGCCTTCTTGCAGCCACACGGATCGCGCACCGACGCGAATGGCGGCGTCGACAATTTCCGGAACGTATTCAGAACGACGAAAAACATCCACCATATCGATCTTGTCGGGAACCGCATCGAGACTCGCGTAGGCTTTTTCACCGAGCACTTCGGTTTCATTCGGATTCACAGGAATGATGCGATAGCCGGCAGACTGAAGATATTGCGCGACCCCGTAGCTCGCACGACCGCGGCTGGAAGAAAGCCCCACTACCGCGATCGTGCGCGCCGTACGAAACGATTCCGCCATCTGCTCGTCTAGCGCTTTCGGCCGAGATTGGGGTAGTGCTTCGTTGGCCGCGGTCAACGTTGTCCCCGGTCCCACGGCGTGTTGCGCGACGGTGAGCGGTTTGACCGCGGACGCTCTGGCGCCGCATGCTCCGACGAAGCATGGCCTGAAGGCGTATGCGCTGATGGCGCATCAGGCGGCACGGATGATTTGCGATCTGATGGCCGACGGCCCTTCGGTCCACGGTCGGGCACGGATGACGGACCGCGCCACGGCGGGCGCCCGGGAGACTTATGGCCAGGCCCTGACCATGTGCCGTGCGACGGCGGAGAACCCGTTGGAGCTTGGCCGGAACCTGACGGTGCTCCGCGCCACGGCGGGCGCCCGGGAGGCTTATGGCCAGGCCCTGACGATGTGCCCTGTGACCGCGAAGCGTTCGTTGGCCCACGACCAGGTCCAGGAGACGCGGCGCGCCACGGCGGGCGCCCGGGAGGTTTATGGCCAGCTCCTGACCATGTGCCGTGCGACGGCGGAGCGTTCGTTGGCGCACCACCAGGTCCCGAGGCCGGTCCGCGCCATTGTGGACGGTCCGGCGGTGGATGGCCAGGTCGCGACGAAACGTTGCGCCAGGGCGCGCGACCCGGCGACGGGGATCCCGGTCTCGCCGACGCATCATGCGAGGAGGGACGCGAGCGTCCCTTATTCGAGGGATATCGTTCTCGTTCAGACGGGCCGCGTCCGGGCTTATGAAATTGCTGGCCCGGTGCCGACCCTCGCTGCGGCGGGGCAGCGGATGCTTGCGCGGGCGGGTGATTCATCCGATTCATCCACTGATTTGGCAATCGGTTTGGTGCTTGGTCCGGCAATGCAGTGGACATGCGGGGCGGCGCGGCAGGCGCAGAACTCATTTGTGCCGGGCTCGATGGCGCTGACAACGCCGGCAGCATCGGTCCGGGAGCGGTTTTTTTCACTGGCTGAAAAGCGTGACCAGGCCGAAACCGCTTCTTATATTTCGTGGCGGGCGCCCGTGGAGCTTTTTCGGCGCGGCCGATGGCCTGGCGAAGCTGTTCGATCTCCGCGGGCTCGAGGCTGCGGTAGCGTGCTTCCTCGAGATCACCCAAGTCGAGCGGGCCGAATTTCACGCGCTTCATTTTTTCCACCGGATGATCGAGCGCGAACAGCGCGGTTCGCAGCAGGTCACGCCGCGTATCACCTATTTCGACTTCGTACCATGGATTTGTGGCATCGGGTCCGGCCGCTCCGGGCGCACGCAGCAGCCGCAGCCGCGCGTGTGCCTCGCCGCGAACCTGTCGCTGCGTTTCGTCACTGAGTTTTCCTTTCACCTTGACCCAATAGACTTGTGGCATGCGCGCGGAATTTTTGAAAATGCGGTCGGCGAGTCCGCCGTCGCTCGTGAGCAACACGAGTCCCGACGCGTCGTAATCGAGCCGGCCGACGGGGAAAACTCCGGGAAGCCCCTTGAGCAAGTGACGCAAGGTCGCCCGGCCCTCGGGATCGGACATCGTGGAAACTACATGGGCCGGCTTGTTGAGCAGGTAATAACCGGGTTGCGCAGGCAATTCGGCAAGCTGGCCAGCGGCTTCCACGCGGTCGTGCTCAGGATCAGCTTTCGACCCCAGCTCGGTCACGACAACCCCATTCACGCGCACCTGGCCGCTGCGAATGAGCTCTTCGGCGTGGCGCCGCGAGGCAATTCCGGCTCGGGAGATAATTTTCTGTAAGCGTTCAAGCATACGATCGAGTAGAGGCCGCAGCAGCGGCCCAACCTCCATGCAAATTTTAGCCCGCGTCGCTTCCGGCTGCGTGATTGGGGGGCTCGTGCGATGTATCGTCTGCCGCGCTGGCAGCGCCGGTGAAGTCGTTGCCATTTTTCTCGTGCGCATCATCTGGTGACGCACCCACGAGTGCGTTCTGTGATTGGTTCTCGCCGTCGGCGGCCGAGCCGGACGTCTCTGACAGCGCGTCGTTATTGTCGGAATTGTGGGAGAAACCGGTGTCCCCAGCGACACCGAGTTCGCTCGAGACGCCGGGTGCACACGCAACATCGGCCTTGCTGGAGGAACGCGGATCACCGGCGACGCCGGCATCGCTGGAAACGCCTGGAGTACCGGCGGCATCGGCTGTGCTGGCTTCCGAATTTTCGCTTGCCAAGAAATCGCCAACCGCATCGGCGGCAGATGCCGCTGGCGGCTCGTCCACCGCAGGGACAGCGACACCATCCTCGGTGCCGAGCGCTTCTCGGGCGAGCGCCTCAAACTCCTTGAGGGTGGGTAGCTCGTCCACATCGCTCAAACCAAAGCGCATCAGAAATTCCCTCGAGGTGCGGTAGAGAATCGGACGGCCGATGACATGTTTGCGCCCAGCCGTGGTGATCAGACGCTTCTCCAGCAGCGTCTGGATTACACCGGCACAGCTGACGCCGCGAATCTCCTGTATTTCAGGCTGTGTGGCGGGCTGCTTGTACGCAATCACGGCGAGGGTTTCGAGAGCGGGCATGGTCAGGCGCAAGGGCGGCCGCAGGCTCCTGATAAACCGGCGCACGACTTCGTGATGCTGCGGTTTGGTGTACACACGATAACCGCCGCCGACGGCGCGGATTTCGATGCCGCGTTCGTCGCTGCCATAACTTCCCACGAGCTCGTCGAGCGCCGTGCGCACCACGTGCTTCTCTTCCGCAAGCGCGGCTGCCATCTGGTCGACGGTGGCGGGCTCATCGGCCGCATAGATGATGGCTTCAAGGGCGCTTTTTAATTCGATGGAGGTCAGACTCATGAATATTGCTCTTCAATATTGCTCGTCATTGCTCGTCGATCGCGTCGAGCGCGGCATGCGGGAGTTTGCGAGATTTAGAACGTGCTTTGCCGGCTGCAGTATCCACGGACGCGGCGGAGGCGCCAGCTGGCGCGGCCGCTGTGCTTTCCACTGCGCCATCGACTGAATCGCTCAGGGCTAGGAGCGTCTCTTCCGATGGTTCTCCAGGTGATTGTTCAGGTGATGTATCAAGTGCTTCCTCGGGCGCTAGCTCGGGTGCTTCCTCGGGTGCTTCCTCGGGCGCTTGCTTGGGCGCTAGCTCGGGCGCTTGAACGGGTGCTTGCTCACGGGCCTGATCGTAACTTCGATCGCGTGTTCCATACGACGATTCATCGAATGTGTGCGGTTGATCAACGGGCTGGCTGGGTGACCCATCGGGCGCGTCGTCCAGCGCGTACCCGGCCATTTCGGCCGGTGCATTGCCCTGCTGGCCAGCACCACCGCCGGCGAAAAGCGCGCCGAACATTTTATGCTTCCGCAGCAGGATAGGCCCGAAAAGCTCGCGTTGCACCAATACCACGGCTTGCAGCCGCACCAGTTCGAGCACCGCGAGCAGAGCGCAGATCATGGCCGATCGCGCTGGGCACGATTCAAAAAACGCCACGAGCTCGAGGTCCTCGTCAGAAGCCAGGAGCTGGCTCCGCAGTATCTCCATCATCTTCTCGACGGTGAATTCGTCATGCGTCAGCTCGATGCGCGCGACTTCCTTGCGCCGCTCGAGGACCTGCTGGAAGACGCGCACCAGATCCACGAGTGAAACGACGAGCTCCCCTTGAACATCTTCGCCCTGGTATAGCGACAGGTCCGGCTTCGACCAGACGTGCGCCTCGAGTTGCTGTCTTTCAAACAAAAGCTGCGCCGCATTCTTGAATTTCTCGTGTTCTACGAGCCGGGAAACGAGCTCGGCTCGGGGATCGCCCTGATCTTCGGGTCCCGCGATGGGATCGGGCGGCAGCAGCATTTTCGATTTGATCAGGATGAGCGTCGCAGCCATATAGATGAAGTCGGCGGAAACATCGATGTCGAGTTGTTCGAGTTTGTGCAGGTATTCGAGATACTGGCTTGTGATGGTGGCAATCGGAATGTTGTGGATATCCATCTCCTGCTTGCGAATTAAATCGAGCAGCAGGTCGAGCGGTCCATGGTAGACCGCCAGATGAATGTTGTAGGGAGACGCGGCCATTTCAGTTGCCTACCTGCACATCGGTGGGCGTATCGGTTGCGGTGATCCCCGGCGCCGCGGGTGCATTAGATGCAGCTCCGCCAGGCGTGAGATTTGCCCGCAAGGTCTGCCAGCCAAATACGGCCTCGCGCACGCGTGCCATCGTATTCCTGGCCACAACACGCGCTCGTTCGGAACCCGCGTCAAGAATCTCGAGCACTCTGCCGGGATCGGCCGCATAGCCATCGCGACGCGCGCGCACCGGCTCGATCCACTCGATCAGCGCATCGGCCATCAGGCTCTTGCACTCCACGCAGCCAATCGCAGCGGTGCGGCATTCCAGGCTGATGCGGTCGATGCGCGCGCGTTTCTCGGGCGTTTGCGATTCGGGAAACAGCCTGTGCCAGTCGAAAACCGGACACACGTCGGGATTGCCGGGGTCCTGCCGGCGCTTGCGCGCGGGATCGGTGATCATCGCGCGAACTTTGGTGCGAATCGAATCGTCGGTTTCGCTGAGTGAGATGAAATTATTGTAGCTCTTCGACATCTTACGGCCATCGGTACCCGGAACGCGGGGAGTCTCGGTCAGCATCGCGGCGGGCTCGCGCAACGGTTCGGAGCAGACGAAGTATTTGCGGAGATCTCCAACGCTCGACACGAAATTTTCAAGGCCCGCTTCGGCGGCCAGCTTGTGCAGCCACGCCTCGATTACGGGCGCCGACGACGGCAGGCTATCGCCGAGACTGCCGAGCCTCTCAGCGGTGCTCGCCGGGCCAATAGCTGGAGGCCATCCCACACGATTTAGCAGGGCGCGCAAACTCTTCAAATTTTCGCGCGTGAATAATTCCTGCTTTACCGTAAATCCATAAAGAAGGTTGAAGCGCCGTACGATTTCACGGCCGAGTTCGACGTGCGATTCCTGGTCTTCGCCCACCGGAACCAACAGATCCGCCGCCGGCTCGCCATACATCACAATGTCCGCCGCCTGCAGCACCGGATAACCCAGAAATCCATAGGTGTGCAGGTCTTTATCGGTGATGTTCTCGAGCAATTCTTTGTAGGTCGGAACGCGCTCAAGCCAGCCCAGCGAAGTAATCATCGACAGCAGCAGATGCAGTTCGGCATGTTCGGGAACGGCCGACTGCACAAAGAGCGTCGATTTCGCTGGATTGAGTCCAGCAGCGAGCCAATCAATGGCAATCTCGATGCTGTTCTGCGCCACCCCCGACGTATTCGCGTAATCGGTCGTCAACGCATGCCAATCGGCAATGAAAAAGAAGCATTCGTATTGCGCATCGTTCTGAAGCCTGACCCAGTTCTGCAGCGCGCCGAAGTAGTGCCCGATGTGCAGCCGCCCGGTGGGGCGCATGCCGCTCAAAACCCTCTTGTGCTGCGCCACGCTAGCAGCTCCCTTCACTCGTGGGTTGCGAAGACTGCGCGTTGGAAGTTAACGGCAGGGCCCCGTGCGCAAGCAAATCGCGGGCGATGATGAGGCGCTGGATTTCGCTGGTGCCTTCGTAAATCGAAAGCACGCGCGCATCGCGATACATCCGCTCCACATCGGATTCGCGCGAGTAGCCCATGCTTCCGTGAATTTGCAGCGCTTTGTAAACAACACGATTCACCATTTCCCCCGCATACAATTTGGCGCGAGACGCACCCGCGCCGAGGCGCGCCGACCCGGCATCGCGCAACCAGATGTCGCGCAACCACGCGGCCTGCCACACCAGCGCTCGCCCAGCCTCAAGTTCAGTGTGCATATCGGCCAGCATCCACGCAATCGCCTGAAACTCGCCAATGGTCTTGCCAAACGCGCGACGGTGCTGCGCATAACTTACAGCGGCTTCAAGCGCGCCCTGCGCGATTCCTAATGCCTGCGCGGCGATGCCTACGCGGCCGCCGTCAAGCGCTTCGAGAGCGATCTTGAGTCCCTGACCTTCATCGCCCAGACGATTTTCAGCAGGCACCTCGCAATCGTTAAACGCAACCTCCGCCGTGCGGGAAGTGCGCAGACCCATTTTATCCTCGTACCTGCTCACATGAAAACCTCGGAAGCCGGGTTCGACCAAAAAAGCCGTGATCCCGCGCGCGCCCGCGGCGGGATCGGTCTTGGCGAACACGATGTAGAGCCCGCTTTCGCCGCCATTGGTCACCCAGCTCTTCGAGCCGTTCAGAAGGTAGGTGTCGCCGCTGCGAACCGCGCGCGTTGCAATCGCCGCGGAATCCGACCCCGCGCCGGGCTCCGTGAGGCAAAACGCTCCCAGCATCTCGCCACCCGCCAGCCGGGCCAAATAGTGCTGTCGCTGCGCATGGGTGCCGTGCCGGTACAGTGGCCACGCCGCCACTGAGTTCGTCACGCTGAGCGCCACGGCCATGGCCGCATCGATCCGCGCTACTTCCTCGAGCATCAGCACGTAGGAGAGGGTGTCCAGGGCCGCTCCGCCCCATTGTTCGGGTATCAGCATGCCGCAGCAACCCAGATTTCCGAGGCGACGCAGTTCGGCAGCGGCAAATTTTTCTTCGTGGTCACGCTGACGCATGCCCGGGCGGACTTCGGCTTCCATGAATTGCCGGACGGTATCGCGAATCAGACGCTGGTCTTCAGTCAGTGAAAAATCCATGGTGAGGCTGGAGAAAGTCCGCCACGGCGGTACGCGGAAAGTCTATCACGAGCTACATTTTTAGAAGTTCGCGGAGGTGCTTGGTCTGCGCTCGGCTCACGGGAATCTCCGACTGGCGCCGGTCGGCCATTTTCAGGATGTAGCTGGACTTAAACCAGGGCAGCACCTCTTTAATGTGATTAATGTTCACCAAGTGCGAGCGATGCGGACGCCAGAAGCGGTCGGAGTTCAGCGAGTCCACCAGGTCTTCGATTGTGCGGTAGTTCGAAACGCCCTCGAGATCGCGCGTGGAAATCGTGATGGTGCCGTCTTCGATCGAAGCGCAAACCATTTCGGCCCCATCGATCAGAAAAAGACGCCCTTGCGATTTCACCAGTAGCTTTATGGGCTGGTTGCCGCGGCTGCCGAGCTGGCTCACCAACGTTTCGAGGCGCTCCGCAGGTGACGCCTCGGCACTTTGGATTTTGCGGGCGCGTTCGATCGCGCGAGATACGCGCTGCTTATCGAAAGGCTTTAGGATGTAGTCGACCGCATTGACCTCGAAAGCTTGCACGGCGTACTGATCGTAGGCCGTGGCGAATACGATGTACGGCAGTTTGACCTTGCGCTCCACCAGCTTTCGGATCACACCAAACCCGTCCAGTCCCGGCATTTTAACGTCCAGAAAGACCAGATCGGGGTTGCGATCCCGGATGAGCGCGATGGCTTCCAGCCCGTTCTTGCCTTGACCGATGACGCTGACGTCCGGAAAACTCTTGAGCAGAAAGGCCAGCTCGTCGCGGGCGGGTTTCTCGTCGTCCACGATGATCGCGCTAATCCCTATCGACGTTGTGCTTGCAGGAGTCATCCGGCGACCACTATAGCGGGAGGCACGGTTTGGGGCAACCGATGGCGCTGGCGTTCAACCGCACATCATCAGCACGTTAATTCAGGTCACAGTCAGGTTACAGCCAGATTACAGATTGATCGGCGCCCCACAAGCGAATTGCCTGGGGCAATTTGCGTGCAGAGGGGCCTCTGGCGTGGGAGGATAATGTTCGGTTTCTGATGTTCTGTTACGTAATGGCGAAAGCTTGCATTGCGCTGCGCCGCTCGGAAAAAGGGCTAGCTAAGATGAACGCGCGAAGGAAAATTTTGAGAAATCGCAGAAATTCATCATCAGGAATAAGCGCACCTGTTCCCGTCCACTAAGGCCGCGCGAGTTCGACATTACAACTGGCGTTCGGCTCGGTGACGAGGAGCCTTTGTTGGCGCGGCTCGTATTTGGCAAGATAGTACGCGTCATCTCGGGATTGAAAAACTCTTCTGAGCGGAGGACACGTGCCCACTGAGAAAGTTGCCGTCAGCAAAACACGCGCGCGCAAAGCGTCCGCGAGCAAAGCGTCCGGGCGCCAGGCCAGGGTTCTGAGCAGCCGCGATATCTTCAAGGGGAAGGCGTTTGGGGTGCGCCGCGATGAGGTGTCGGAGCCAGGTGGCGTGATTTGCACGCGTGATGTCGTTACGCATCAGGGGTCGGTGGTGTTGCTTCCCGTCTTTCCGGACGGAAGCATTCTGCTGGTGCGGCAGTATCGTCACGCCGTGGGGCGCTTTTTGTGGGAGTTGAGCGCCGGCCACATCGAACCCGGCGAACGCGCGAGCGCCGCCGCGCGCCGCGAATTGGCGGAGGAGACCGGCTATGTGGCGCGCCACATGGACCGGCTGGTGGATTTTTTCCCGTCGCCGGGCCTGCTGAGCGAGCGCATGTGGGTTTTTCTGGCCACGGGCCTGACGGCCGGCACCGCTCGTCCGGAGGAGGATGAGCGGCTTTCGCTGCGCCGTTTTTCCATGCGCGAACTCGAACGCATGATGCAACGGGGAGCGCTGCCAGATGGGAAATCGCTGGCCGCCCTGCTTTTTTATGCGCGGTTCGAGAAAAGACGGTAGTGCTGATTTTCTTCAACGCATTTCCGTCGTTCGCAAAGCTTGCAACGCATCAACGGGTAGTCTACGATGCAACGAAATGAATCCCGTCGCCAAAACTGAAACCGAGCGCGCCGTCATGAGCGTGCAGCAGTTCATCAAGCATCACTACCGTCATTTCAATGCAGCGGTCGTCGTGGACGCTTCGGACGCCTATCGCGCGCACATCGCGCAGGGCGGAAAAATGCTTCTGGCCATGGCCGGCGCGATGAGTACGGCGGAACTGGGACTGTCGCTGGCGGAGATGATTCGCCAGGACAAAGTGCATGCCATTTGCACGACGGGCGCGAATCTCGAGGAGGATATTTTCAATCTCGTCGCGCATGACCACTATAAGCGCGTGCCGGGATACCGCAACCTGTCGGATGACGAAGAGCTGAAGTTGCGCGAAAAGGGCCTGAATCGCGTGACCGACACCTGCATTCCCGAGGAAGAGGCCATGCGCCGGATCGAACGCCAGGTCCTGAAGTTCTGGCAGCAGGCCGATCGCGAAGGACGGCGCTACTTCCCTTACGAGTTCATGTATCAGCTTATCCGCAGCAACTCCATCGCGGAGTTCTACGAGATCGATCCGAAAGACTCGTGGATCGTGGCCGCCTGCGAAAAGAATCTTCCCGTTTTCACGCCCGGCTGGGAGGACTCGACGCTCGGGAATATTTTTGTGGCCAACAAGGTACGCGGAGATATCTCGAGTTTCCACGTGGTGAAATCCGGGCTCGAGCAGATGGCCGCGCTGATCGAGTGGTACAAAACCAATACGAAGTCGCAATCCATCGGATTTTTTCAGATTGGCGGCGGCATCGCCGGCGACTTCCCTATTTGCGTTGTACCGCTGATCGTGCAGGATCTTCGCGAAGAGTGCCGCCTGTGGGGTTATTTCTGCCAGATTTCCGACAGCACCACCTCTTATGGCTCCTACAGCGGCGCGGTTCCCAACGAAAAGATTACCTGGGGCAAACTCGACCGCAACACGCCCCGCTTCGTGATTGAATCGGACGCTTCCATCGTGGCGCCTCTGATATTCGCCTCCGTCCTCGAACCATAGCCCGGCTGCGTGCGATGGAAAACCGCGATGTCGCACGAATCCTTCGCGAGACGGCGAAACTCCTGGAAATCGACGGCGCACTTATCGGCCGGTATCGCAGTTACGACCGCGCGGCCGATCTCATCTCCACGCTCAGCGATTCCATCGAAGAACTGGCGCACGATCGCAAGAAACTGACCGCTTTGCCGGGCATCGGCGACCGCATGGCCGAGCACATCTGCGAAATCCTCGAGACCGGCGATTACAGCCTGCGCAAGAAACTACTGAAAAAATATCCCGCTGAGATTCTCGGGTTGCTCCATCTGCAGTCGCTCGGCCCCAAGAAAGCGTGCCTGTTATGGGAGGCGTTCCAGGCCAGCACCATCGAGCAGGTCGAGGAGCTCGCACGCGCAGGCAAACTGCGCGATCTACCAGGCTTCGGCAAGAAAACCGAAGAAAATATTCTCAAGTCTATCGAGGTCTTCAAGAAAACGGCAGGGCGGTTCCTGCTGAATTTTGTCGAGCGTGAAGCCGCGAAACTTGCCGGCTATATTGCCAGCTTCGACGCGCCCACCCCTGCGCCCGCCGACACACCTGGCCACGCGGCCGGCGACGCACCCGGCAATGCGCGCGCCAATCGATCCGCAAATACAAATATACAAGCCTCGCCCGCAAAGGTAATTCAAGCCATCTCCCCCGCGGGATCGCTGCGCCGCAGCAAGGAAACCGCGGGCGATCTCGATCTGCTGCTCACTCTGTCTCCCGGAAATCAGGACCCGGAGAAGATCGCCGCGGTGGCAGATCATATCGCGCGCTACGGTCTGATCGAGCAAGTACTCGCGCGGGGCGAGAATAAAGTGAGCTTTCGCCTGGTGAATGGACTGCAAGTGGACGTGCGCGTGCTGCAACCGGAAAGCTACGGCGCCGCACTCATCTATTTCACGGGCTCGAAAGAACACAATGTGGCCCTGCGTGGACGCGCGCTCAAGCGGGGCTATACGCTCAATGAATACGCGCTGACGTCGCTCGTCGATGGACAAAGGGTGGCGGGAACAACCGAGGAAGAAGTTTATACCAAGCTCGGGCTCCGCTTTATTCCCCCGGAATTGCGCGAGAATGCCGGCGAAATCGAAGCCGCCGAGCAAAACAAACTGCCGCGGCTGATCGAACTTGCCGACTTGCGCGGCGATTTGCAAATGCATACCACCGCGAGCGATGGCCGGCATTCCATCGAGGACATGGCCGCCGCGGCGCGTGAAATGGGCTACGAGTACATGGCCATCACCGATCACAGCCAAGCCGTCACCATCGCTAACGGCATGGACGAAGCGCGCACGCGCGAACACACGGCCAGGATTCGTGCAGCCAACGCTCTCGATCCGGGCATACGCATTCTGGCAGGCATAGAAGTGGATATCTTGAAAGACGGGCGGCTGGATCTGAGCGACGATGTGCTGGCCGAACTCGATATCGTCGTCGCTTCCATCCACTCCTTCATGAGAATCGAGCGCAGCGAAATGACCGAGCGCATGCTCGCAGCGATTGAAAATCCGCAAACGCAGATCATCGGACACCCGACCGGGCGGCTGCTGCTGCGCCGCGACGCCTTCGCATACGACATGGAGCGCATTCTGGACGCAGCACGCGAACATAGCGTCGCGATGGAATGCAATGCCGCGCCCGACCGGCTCGACCTGAAGGATACCTACCTGCGCATGGCCAAAGATCGCGGCGTCCGCGTGGTTATTTCCACCGACGCGCATTCCACGCGCGCACTGCAATCGATGCGCTACGGCGTGCAGACGGCGCGGCGTGGATGGCTGGAGAAAACTGACGTGCTGAACGCTCTGCCGGTCGAGAAATTACTCGCGGCGCTGCGTCGCAGGCCAGGCGCAACGGTCCCGGCCGCTGTTACAATGAATGGTCGCGAGCCGTGAACTTGCATTGAACGTTGCAATTCTCTCGCTCTTTCCGCATCATACGTCTCCGTTTACTCGAACCATTCAACAGGGGGAATAAAGAATGCGTCGGCCGACTACAATTGCACCGCCCGAAGGGAAATTGGGCATTCTCACGGTGGGCATGGGGGCGGTGGCGACGACATTCATGGCTGGCGTCGACCTGATTCGCAACAACGCCGCGCAACCGGTGGGCTCGACCACCCAGCTGGGCACCATCCGGCTGGAAAAAGGACCGAGGGACGCACCCCGCTCATCAAGGATTTTGTGCCGCTCGCGTCGCTGGACGATCTGGTTTTTGGAGGCTGGGACCTGTTCCCCGACACCGCTTATGAAGCGGCGGTGCACGCCGCCGTACTTTCACCCGAACATCTCGCGCAGGCCAAAACATTTCTTAGCGGCATCCGCCCGATGACGGCCGCGTTCGATCGCAACTACGTCAAGCGGCTCGATGGCCCAAACGTGAAAACGGCCAAGACGAAGTTCGATCTGGCGCTCGAAATCAAGGAAGACATCGCGCAGTTCCGCAAACATTCCGGTGCGTCTCGCCTGGTGGTGATCTGGTGTGGCTCGACGGAAATTTTCCTGACGCCTCAGGAAGTTCATTCGACCGCGGCCAAGTTCGAGGAGGGCATGAAAAAAAACGATCCAGG
Source organism: uncultured Acidobacteriota bacterium (assembly GCA_963828935.1). Taxonomy (GTDB): domain Bacteria; phylum Acidobacteriota; class Terriglobia; order Acidiferrales; family UBA7541; genus Palsa-189. The sequence continues at coordinate 227,015 of CAWHGP010000005.1, forward strand.
CATCGCGCCTTCCATGCTTTATGCCTGGGCAGCGATCACTTCCGGAGTGCCCTTCGCCAATGGGGCACCCAACCTCACCGTAGATATTCCCGCGATGGTGGAACTGGCACGCAGGTACGAGGCGCCGGTTTGCGGCAAGGATTTCAAGACCGGCCAGACGCTGATCAAGACGATTCTCGCGCCCGGCCTTAAGGCGCGCATGATCGGGCTGAGCGGCTGGTTCTCCACAAATATTCTTGGTAATCGCGACGGCGAGGTGCTGGACGATCCCGAATCGTTCAAGACGAAGGAAGAATCGAAGCTGGGCGCGCTGGAATACATCCTGCAGCCGAAACTTTATCCGCACCTGTACGGCAACATCTACCATAAGGTGCGCATTAACTACTATCCGCCGCGCGGCGACAACAAAGAGGGCTGGGACAATATCGATATTTTTGGATGGCTCGACTACCCGATGCAAATCAAAGTGGATTTCCTTTGCCGGGATTCGATCCTTGCCGCGCCCATCGCATTGGACCTGGTGCTGTTCCTCGATTTGGCGCGGCGTGCGCGCCTGCACGGGATTCAGGAATGGCTCAGCTTCTTTTTCAAATCGCCCATGTGTGCGCCAGAGCTGTACCCCGAGCACGACCTCTTCATCCAGTCCATGAAGATGAAAAACACGCTGCGGTGGATGATGGGCGAAGAGCTGATCACGCACCTGGGCTCCGAATATTACGACTGAGCCGCATTCGCGTGGACCTCGGCCGTCATCATCTGGCATTGGCAGAGCCCGGGAAGACCGTGCGAAGAACCGTTCGGCGCGCCGAAACCCGCGTCGATCCTGCCGGTGGTGCCCCTGGACCTCGATCGATGGCGCACGGAATTCAAAACCCTGATCTGTCTGATCGAAAACTTTCGTTTTACTCGGATGGGGGGCGCGGCTACTGTAGCTTCCTTGTGTTTCTCAACGCACCAATGATTTCGAAATGGGAGTTCGCGCCGGAATGACGGTGGCGCGCCCTTTGCGGTTGGGCGCTTCCGGGGAATGGCCGGTGTTACGCGATTGACGGTGCAAGTTGTTTACGTTATCTTCCCGGATACTTTGCCGGGACCTCCACATCTCTGGTACCAATCCTGCTGTTAAAAAAAGGAGAGCGCATGGATCCAAAAGCAGCCATAGAATTCGGTGCCAAAAACGGCGCAAAAATACTTGATCTTCGCTTCACCGATCTTCCGGGCTTGTGGCAACACGTCAGCTATCCTATTCATGAATTGAAAGAGGAGGTGTTCAAGGAAGGTTACGGGTTTGACGGCAGCTCGATTCGTGGATGGCAATCGATTCACGAGTCGGACATGCTGCTGATGCCGGACCCGAATACGGCATTCATGGATCCCTTCCGGGAGGCACCCACGCTGATTATGCTCGCCGACGTCGTGGACCCGCTCAGCAAAAAACCCTACGGCCGCGATCCGCGCTTCATTGCCAGGAATGCGGAGGGTTATCTCGCGAAGTCGGGTATCGCGGATCAGGCATTCTTCGGGGCGGAAGCGGAATTTTTTGTTTTCGACAGTATCCGCTTCGACCAGGCCGCGCAGCATGGTTTTTACTACATCGATTCCGACGAAGGCCGCTGGAACAGTGGCCGTGAAGAACACAACCTGGGCTATCGGCCGCGCTTCAAGGAAGGCTATTTCCCCGCGCCTCCCACCGACCACTTCCAGGATCTGCGCACCGACATGGTGACGCAGATGATGGCGTGCGGGATGAACGTAGAGTGCCATCACCATGAAGTCGCGACCGCCGGGCAATGCGAGATCGATTTGCGCTTCGACACGCTGCTGCAATCGGCCGACAACATGATGAAGTACAAATACATCATCAAGAGCGTGGCCCACCAATACGGAAAGACGGTGACGTTCATGCCCAAGCCCATCTTTGGGGATAACGGCTCCGGCATGCACACGCACCAATCGCTCTGGCAAAAGGGCAATCCCCTGTTTGCCGGCGATAAGTATGCGGGTCTTTCGGATACGGCGTTGTGGTATGCCGGCGGCCTACTGAAGCACGCGCGCAGCATTTCCGCGTTCTCGGCGCCGACGACTAACTCCTACAAGCGGCTGGTGCCAGGATACGAAGCACCGGTCAACCTGGCGTACTCGAGCCGCAACCGCTCCGCGGCCGTACGCATTCCGATGTACTCACCCAGTCCGAAGGCCAAGCGTCTCGAGTTCCGTCCGCCGGATCCGTCGTGCAACGCGTATCTGGCTTTTTCCGCGATGTTGATGGCCGGCCTCGATGGCATCGAGAACAAGATCGATCCCGGTCAGCCGCTGGACAAGGACATCTTCGAATTGTCGGCGGAAGAATCGCAGAAGGTACCGTCGATGCCCGGCTCGCTGGACGAAGCATTGAAGGCGCTCAGCGACGACCACCAGTATTTGCTGAAGGGCGACGTGTTCACGCAGGACTTGATCGACTTGTGGATCGAATACAAGACCAAGAACGAGGCGGATGCCGTGAGGATGCGACCGCATCCCTACGAATTCCACCTCTACTACGATATTTAGACCGCGAATATATCGTTTCGGCCTGCGGCCGAAACTTTTGCGAAGAGCCCGCCGGTGTTAACACCGGCGGGCTCTTTTGTATCCGTTATTTGCTCCGATTTGCGCGCGCCACGCCATGAAAAAACGCTGTCCGCGCGGGACTATGACACGGCGCAGGTGCAGACCTTTGTTTACAGGGGTGTTTACACGGGACGCTGCGCTGCCGCCGCCAGAAACGAAGATTCGCTAGAGCCGCGATTGAATGGGCAAGCGTGGCTTGCCAGGTTCCTCGCTGTGTTCGAGGGGTTCCGCCGGCTGCACCAGCGAAACTCGCAGAACCGCGATACGATCGCCTATCAGAACTTCACCATCGTACTGCGTGTCAGCGTCGATTGTCGGGTGACGACGGCCGGGCCGCCCTTGAAGAAATGCCACGCCGAATATTGTTCCATGTAGGTGTCCTCGGACGACAGGCAATCGACTGGCACGATCACGTTGTAGCCGCGCTGCGCCGCCTCCGTGCCGGTGCCAATGCCCACACCTTGAAACGAAGTGCCGCATATGATGACCGTCTTGATGCCGCGCGCCTTCAGCTTCTCCTCCAGATTCGAGCCGAGAAATTTGTCCGGCCCGTTCTGGCGCACCCATTCACCGTCGCGTGGCATAATCCCTGGATCGACCGCGTCTGAAGGGGCGGAGAGGCTGTACCATACCATTGCCCCGGCAGTGCGCGCAGCGTCGAGCAATCGCTTAACATTGGGAACCGAGGCCACGCAGCGCGGGCGCATGCCGCATGTCCCGGTCTTCGACATGTCCAGAATGAGCAGAGCTGTCGTCAATCCTTCGACCGTGACCGGTTTGAGTTCGGGCCGCGGCGGCAGTTTTACTGTCGCCCAATCGTCGACGATATCGGCGGCCAAAGACGGTGCGGCGAACGCAATCATAAGCGCTGCGGTCGTTATGGCCGCGCCGCGCAGCAAAGTTCGTATGTACAACATCGTGCCCTCCTTTGATTTCGAGCCAAATCATTTATCCGAGGGAGTAAGGCCACGTGATTTTGCGGAAGCGTCCTAGCAATGGTCTGAAAGACGCCCCCGGGAAAATGCCTGGTTTCAGGGGCCTGGCACCCGCACGGGCGGTTCAACGAGCCATCGAATGGATTGTTCCGAACACCCCGTTTGATCCGCATTGCGATGACGGCTGGGGTTGCCCACCCTCTTCAGGGAGCAGCGTTGCACATTCCCTTCTTATTTCCGTCCACCTGCTGGAAGTCGCAGGAGGCTTGCTGCTTTCCGGTGTACTGGTTCTTCTTTATTTCGGTGACCTTAACATGATACTTCTCCGTCTTTTTGGCGTTGGGCACGTCGAAGACAACCGACCCAATCATCGCCTCGCCGTAAGCACCGACATACGTGTTGCTGTCTTCGGTCGCGATCGTGATGTCGTATTCCTTTCCGACTGCGGCATCCTGGGCAATCGCTGGCAATACGAGCATCAAAACAGCAGTGGTTGTTGACAAAAGCTTACGCATAGAACCTCCGCAAGAATTGGCCGTTAACCCGGGCGCTCTCAGCGATTCGAGTCTTGTTCACCTGCGATGACTGGACCGCGTGTTTCAGCCTGCGCGCATTCACCTGCGATTTCTATTTTGACCGCCCAGCTATGCAAACTTATACACCCCAACACCCGCCAAGTGAACCACAGTGTTTTCTCATTCCATTCATCTGCTCTTCATGGCCGCTCGGGACAGGGCTGATCGAGGGTATTACATAGCCGCCTAACACCGCCTGATACCGAACGCCAGCTGGCTGCCGGGCGACGATCGCAGGGTGCCATACATCGGGCGATGCCGATAAGCGCCCTGGTGCGAGTCGGCGCAGACCGACCGCGCACACCTGAGGAAATATAAGAACGACGACCGGGCCAAATGGCGCGTGCACTCGAATTGCGTCTAAAAATACGAGATGAGGTATCGGCCAGCACTCTTGCCATCGGCCTTTCGAACTTCGCGGTCAGCTTGCGGCCTTGGCTGCCAACGTTTCTACCACGGCTATGTTGGCCACTAACTCCGGTGGCAGGCTGTGCCGCGATTGCAAATAGGCGGGACTGCTGTAACTGGCCCATACTTTTCCCTGAGGGTCTTCCCAAATCAAGATTTTCAGAGGAAGGTCGATGGCGCTACTGGGCGCCGCGAGCATCACCGGCGTACCTGCCTTGGGGTTCCCGAAAATCAGCAGCTTGGTGGGAGGCATTTTCATTCCGACTTTTTGCGCTTCTCCGCCGTGGTCGATCATGGCGAAGAGCGTAACTCCCCCCGCCTGCAAAATCGCCTTGAGCTTCTCGACCGTTTCGTCCACCGAATGTTTGCTGGATACGTCAATGATTCCGTTGCCGCTGCCAAGCGTCATGGATATCCCCACTCTATTTCAAACGGTCATGCCTGCGTCCGTAACGCTTTCAGGATGGTAGCTTGCGCCCGGCATCGCCTTCGGGCAACTGGAGCGAGTCACTCACCGCGATTTCAACCGCTCGAAGCCGTGTCACGTTCAACTCCTCAATGTCGAGGGATTTGATTTTCGCGCTATCAATCACCACCCTGCGCGCCCCCAACTTCCCGATGGACAACGCGCCTATCGCGAATGCGCCAACGGCGACCGCTCCAATTGCCAGGGCCCCGATGGCCACCGCACCCGCAGCAGTAGCTCCGATGGCCACCGCGCGAAAAGCCAAACGCTCTGAATCGCGCCGTTCAATCATGATCCGCCTCCTCGAATCTCCCAGTGCCTGTGCCTGTGTTGTCCGCGATTGACGCGCGGCATGCCACCCGCCCAAATGTGCCGGCTACCGGAAGCAAATGTCTCACCCGCCGGTCTCACCCGCCGCTGCGCAGAATAACGTCGCAGTGCTGCGAAAGCGCAGTGCTACCAAAGATTGGGAATAAGGTTGCGTCGGGTACTTGGCTTCCTAACCACGAACCGTTGGCGACCTTCGCAAAACACCAGACGCCGATACTCTCACTGCTTTTCGCGTAAGACGCTATGCCGGATGTCGGGCCAGAACTCTTTCAGAAGATTCGCGATTCCATCAATACCGATTTGCGTCGCCCACTTGTCCGCATTATTGCCCAGCGTACGCTCCTGCGCGGGATAGTACGCATTCGAGACTCCGGCGCCGAGCGCATTTCCCACGATTTCAGAGAAGTTAAAACTTCTGCCGCCGGCGTCCGTCCGGGTGACCACCAGGCGGCTTATCGCGTAAGCCGTGCGGTGTAACGCGCCGTGATCGTTTCCGAGAGTGTAGTAGCGGGGATCTTCGTGAGTCGCTAACGGTATGATGGCCTCGGTAAAGTAGTTCCCGACCGCTTCATCCACGAACGAATGCCAGTAATAGCGGCCGTAACCCGAAAGTTCCTGTTGAAATTCGGGCGTCGCATTCGTCGCTTGACTATAACCCGCCAGAAGCCCCGCCAGCACGAACGAGGAGTAATCGAAACTATCGTCGGTGGCCAGCTTGAATTTTTCTTTAGCCGTTTGCGGAGGCAGGTAAGTCCCCGCGCTCACCGCCCGATAATTTGGAATGATCCACAAAATTCGCTTGCTCTGCTGGGGGGATGAATCATCACTCTGCTGCGGTGTGGCTGATGATGGCGCGCCTTGTCCCGCCGCAGCCGCGGGTTTGACAGGCGTCTGGGATGCCTGAGATGTGCTTACGGCCCCACCGTCTTGTACCCGCGCTCCCACCGTCGTCGCTCGCGCATCCCCGGCCTCCGCCAAGTCACCCGCGAATACGCGCTGGTCTGAATTCTGACCGTGCGCCGGTGAACACACTAAAAACAAAATGACCAACCCCGCCAATCTAGTCGAAGTCATAGCTTTATTCGATGCTTAAACCATAACACGCGGCTACTCGCGGAGTGCGGGTCCCCCCTCATTCCGCCGCCTTCTGATGCATTCTTTCCGAATACATTCTCTGGCGCGATTCACACTTTTTAGAAGGCATGCACGCGCCATCAGCCGGCACCGGTCCAACGCCGCTTGGGGCATCACGAATCACCCGCTCGAATCGTAAAAGCGCGCGGCGATACTTCCCTTTTACGCCCTTTAGCGCTGCGCGGTACTCCCCGGCAAAATCTCGACCTGGGAAGGAGCGCGGCGCACAACCTCAGAACACAACCTAAGAACACAACCTAAGAACGACGGGACGCGCTCCTGCACACGCATTGCAACCAGCCGTTAAGCGCGCACAAGCCGCGCCCAATTACCTCTACGGTTTTGTCTGGAAAGCTTGTTTCAAGGCTGCGGCTGTACTCTCGACACACTGTTTGGCCGCGTCGACTTGCCCACCCATCAAGAAAAATCCATGAATCACGTTGGGGCAGAGCACAAAATTAGCGGCAACGCCCGCGTTCCGCAATTCCAGAGCATACTGATTGTCTTCGTCGCGTAATGGATCCTGGGTATCGGTAACGATGAGCGCCGGGGGTAATTTATGCAGGTCCCCATTGGTGGGCGAGATATAGGGTGTCTGCGGATCGGTGTTGACGGGAACGTACGCTGCCCACTGTGCCAGCATCGCGTCGCTGGTGAGGATCGGGTCCTTAGAATCCACCCAGGAATGGGTGAGCATCAAAGAGTTCACAATTGGATAGATCAGCACTTGAAACGTCAAGTGGGGACCGCCACCGTCGCGCGCCATCAAGGTGGCCACGGCCGCCAGGTTTCCGCCCGCCCCGTCGCCGCCGACCGCGATTCGTTGAGGGTCGCCGCCTATTTCCGCGGCATGGTCGGCCACCCATTTTGCCGTGGCATAGGCATCCTCGGTGGCCGCTGGATAATGATGCTCCGGCGCCAGGCGATACTCCGCCGAGACAATCAGGCAATCGCAACGATTCGCTATGGCCCGAAGTGGCGCGTCGTGTGTGTCCAAACTCCCCGTGATAAACCCGCCACCGTGGTAGAAAATTAGTACGGGCAGTTCCCCACCTGTGCGCGCCGCGTACAGTCGAATCGGGATATCCCCTGCGGGACCGGGAATGCGCCGGTTCTCCACACGAGCAACGTTTTCCGGCGCTCCCGCAAATTGGGCGTAAAACTGATAGGCCTTGCGTGCCTGTTCCAGTGTCGTCGGATGCAGCACGCCCGCAGCCGCCATCTTGTCCTCGATCACTTTCACCTGTGGGTCAATAGGCGTGGGAGGCGGTTCCGGCGCGCGAGTAGCTTCGGCCGCGGTAGGCGAGCTCCTCGGCAGAGTCGCGGGATTTATGGGCTGTCCGGGGAGGTTCCGCGGATCATCGCTGCCTGGCCCCGCGGCTTGCGCGTATGCTCCAGTCGCGACCAGCAACGGCGCAAGTACTCCCACAATCAGAAGCATCGCCAGCCAGCCAATGCGTTTTACGGTGCTGGAGACCTTGCTAGCCATGGCTCACGTCCTTTCGGCCGGAGGTCAGATCCATGCCGCCGCGTATGCGACCTCACCCGAATCGTGCGCGCCGGAATTGTTGCCCGTTATCGGTCATTTTATGAGTTATGAGCTATCCGAACAATTAATTATACGAGTTATGAAGTTATCGGCGTTATGGAGCTATCCGGCCGCATGGGATCTTCGCGCCCTTCGCCTCCCCCTATAACTCGTCTTTTTTCGGCGCTGGTTGCGCCGCTCGCGGCTGCCCGTTATTTCCCGCATTCGGAGCTATACCATTTCCTGGCGTGTCTTGGGCTCCTGGCGCTTCCGGTGCCGCCGTCGGCCCAGCCGAACCGGCCGGCGCCGACTTCAACCAAAACCTCACGCCAACCTTGGCATTCTCATCAATCGTTTTTTGGAGGTTCAGCTGATCAAAATCAACTGTCATTTCGACTCCGTCGCTTCCCACATAATGAAGTTTATCGCTGGCAACCCAATAATCGCCGGCCACAAACTCTGTCCCGCCTTTAAAATATAGCCTCGCCGGCCCGTTCGCCTGATTCCCGGTGGCGGCCTTCACACCACTATTGGGATTCGCTGGGAGCGTCGAAGGGTACGCGCCGGCCGGCACCGCATTGGACGGATTGGCAGAATCAGGGGGCGCACCCGCATTGCTGTCCGGGTTGCCGCCGTTGTTGTAATTCGGATTTCCGTAGTTCGCATTCCCCGAATCCGTGCCGTATCCCGCGCCGGTATCGTACGAAAGGCCCGGGTCGCCCGCGTAATATCCGTCATCGTATCCATATCCATAACCTGCCGGATAACCATACACTGGCCACGGCCACAAACCGCCGTATCCGAGTGGGCCACAAAAACCATACGGCCAATCCCACCCGCAGCCCGGCCAGCCGAGGCCCCATCCCAATCCAAAACCGTAGCCAAAGCCGCCAAAACCAAAGCCGCCAAAGCGAAACGGCTGGTAAGGCCGCCGAAAACCAAGCCCCAGCCCAAAGTTAGCACCAAAGCGGCCAGGGAAATTGAATCCGCCACCGAACCGGTTCAGTCCGTTACCTACAAATCCCGGTGCGCGCAACCCGTTTACGCCACTTACCCCTGTCATGCCGAAACCGCTCACGCCCAACTTTGAGGTGGTACCGGTACCGGAAAACTGTCTCGCACTTGCCCGCCCCTGCACCCCTCCCGCGGCAAGGGCATTCGCTCCACGGAATGCTCCCAATCCCCCCGAACCAACCGAGCCAAACGAGCCGACCGGGCCAACCGGGCCAGCCGCCGCGCGCGATACCGCCGTTGCATTCGCTGCCGGCCGCGCTGTGGTTTCGACAATGTTGTGACCCTCGCCAGACCAGCTGCGGACTGTTGACGTTCCCGATGCGCCCGCACGATTGCCACTGAAGGCGCTGAAATTCGATCCGCGACTCTCAGAATTCGCCGAAAACGACTGCCCGGCGCCGCGCGCCGTTCCGGTTGCCGAAGTCCCCCCTGTCGCCGGCGAGCTACCGGGCGCTCCAAACGAATGCCATTGCCCATCCGCCTGGCCTCGATTTGCACCCATCGCGCCGCCACGCGTGCCACCAGTACCGGCATTCAAGCCACGATTCGCTCCGGCACCATTCATTCCCGAAGGACGTACAAAGCTCTGCTCTGGCCGGTATGCGCCGCCCCCTCCCGCAGACCGAGGCGCAGCCAAGCCACCGCGATAACTTCCGGCGCCGCCGGCGCTCACGATGCCGCCACCACGCGATACCCCGCCGCCTCCACGAAAACTGCCACCTCCGCGGAGCCCCCCGCCTCCACCCCCGTGAAAACCGCCGCCTCCGCCGTGCCCTCCTCCTCCGTGCTGCGCCTGCGCAGGGTTCGGCGCACAAGCCAATGCGCCGATGGCGATAATTGCCAGCCAGAATTTCGTAACCATGAATCTCGTCATTGCCGTTCCCTCCACGTGCTTGCTGTGCAGGGCAGCCAGCGGGTTGAAGATGTGCCGCAGGGTGTCACCACCAGTGTCTCTTTGTTGGATGGTCAATCGCCAGCGTAGGTTACTCGTCACCACCGCCCAGTCTTGAGGCCAACACGCAGGGGCGAACCCAACCCCTCCGACCCCTCCAAAACCGCGACGAGTCAGGCACCCGCAAGTCCTTGTCCTGTAACTGCCTTGGTCGCTGCAGCTGATTACTGTTCCCTTGGCCGTCATGTTGCCGTAAACGCAAGCAGTTTTCGCCCTCAACCTAAGCAAGCGCCCCATATGTAACACCATTTCGGTGGCTCAATTCTTGGCCGGTGCTTTTTCCTTCTTCGGAATATTTTTGCCAACCGTCGGCCCCTAAGCTCGGTTTATAAGTCCAAGCCCGGTTTTTCTCATGAAAGCTTCCGGTAACGGCGGCATTGCCGTGGTTAATGTCAACCAGATTGCCGCCAGCGTCATTCGCGACCGTATTTGCTGTGAAGCTTCCGTTAGAGTCGGTTGGCAAGAGGCTTCCGTCAAGGTCGAGCGTGCGGTTTGCGACGAAGGGTCTGACAAGAACGGGTGGAACGCCGTTTGCGCCGCGGGGTCAAAATGCGAACGGCGTGTGTGCCAGCACCGAGTCGTTATGGACGACGGGCATGCCAGCTGTGGCTGGAACTATCCGAAGTGTTCAAAGAAACGCACCTCCGCCGCGGAGAAGTAAGCACCGGCCCGCGCGTCAGCCAGCGCAGTTCGAGCCGGGCAAATGGTTTTGTGCCGGGTGCATCGGCAACTGGATGCTCCGAGCCAACCGCCACTTCCATAATTTGCGGTGATCCGCTGACGTCAGTTGTCTCTGCCGTCAGCGGCACGATCCCATCCTCACTCAAAAATGCGACAGGAAGATTGGATCCTGTCTGGGAACCTCGCCCACTTTTTGTAGATCCTCCGCAACGGAACGTTCGCCTAGGTTAGGGAATCACGGCATAGACCGCGGCATTACCTGCAGCCTGCGCAATTGCCGGGACGCCGCGGTATACCACTGACTTTACTGTGCTGTTCGGGATGTACAGGATATCGTCAGGCAGCAGGTCTACGTCAGGCTGGCTGCCATTCATGACTTTTGTAAGCGATATATGCGTGTCACTGTAATTCAGCTCCGTCTTTCGAATCAGCCGCGCATGGCGCATGGAAGCTGTGCGCGTTTGGCCTCCCGCCAGAGCCACGGCTTGCAGCACTGTCATCGTGCCATTGTTTTGCATGACGAAACCACCCGGGCGTCCCACATCACCAATCACGTATATGATACTTGCGCGCGGGACGATGACCTGGTCACCGGGCATAAGTCGCACGTCGGAGGTAAATGTTGCCTCCGCATTTCTTGTTAACGGAATCGTGAGGATTGTTCCATCCGCACTGCGCTTGATGGTTACCGTGGAGCCGGCAAAGGACGTGGTACCTCCCGCCTCGGAGATAACATCGAACAAGGTGCGCCTTCCTAATACCGGGTAGACGCCTGGTTTCTGAACTTGACCCATCACCGATACCCCTTGCGTGCCGTACTCCTGAATGAGCACGTACACTTGAGGATGAAGAAGGTAGTTCCCATCTGTTAACTTGCGCGCGATGGCCTCTCTCGCTTGATCGGTAGTCATGTCGGCTACGTGCAAAACGCCAATGAACACAAAGGAAGCATCCCCTACATCGTTGACGCGCACGGTTTGCGTCAATTCGGGAGCGTCAAAAACGGTCACGGCGAGAAGATCGCCCGGCCCAACTCGCAGCTTTGATTCATTCGTTACTCCGCCGGGCGCGACCTCACTTGCGACAGTTGCGTCATCTGTTGTTGCTTTGGCACTGGCAGTGATGACACTCGGCTGCGCAAAGTTCTGCGCGAAAAGGTGGCTGGGGGATGAAATGGTCAGGCACAAGAGGAACAGTCCGCAACAGACGGTAAATCCGTAAGATCGTTTCAAAGTGTGAGGAAACTCCGCAGGACATCCAGTTGAACGTACCCGATACAACGCTATTGATCGATTAAATGACTTCATAATGGCGCATGGCAATACTGATTTCATACGATCGCTCCGTTCTGCATGTTCAATTAGTTTTTGTCTGACGTGTAGTAACCACTGCCAATCTCTGGGGTGGGTTTGTATCCAAAATAATGAACGTAATCGGTGGACTCAACGTCGAAGGCGTTTAGTACCGTGCCAATAATTCTCGTCTGCGTGCGGCGAAAAATCTCCCCCACGCGAAGAAGAGATTTCTTCGAGGTCACCCCCGAGCGCACGACCAGCACAACACCATCGCATTGCGGCGCCAGCACCGCGGCATCGGTAACCGACAAGATGGGCGGTGTATCGATGACGATGTAGTCATACTCCGAGCGCCACAGGGAGATCAGAGCCTGCATGGCCTGAGACCCCAGCAATTCCGCCGGGTAAGAGGCTCTCGGCCCGGCGGGAATAACCGATAACTTGGGCAGACCAGGCAGTTTGAGCGGCAGTTCGCTCCATGGCCCACCGGCGAGCAGAGAAGTCAGCCCCACGGTCGTACTCAGACCAAGTTCGCGGCACAGTTTCGGCCGGCGCATATCGGCCTCGCACAACAGGACGCGTGCACCTTGCTGGGCGAGCGCGGCCGCACAATTGATACTGGTTGTGGTCTTCCCTTCTTCCGGCAAGGCGCTCGTGACAAGCAGGACGTTGCATTGGCCGCTGCGCATCGATTGCATAATCGACGTCCGCAGACTTCGATAGGCCTCTGCGGCATGCGAATGGGGTTGAGCGACAACCAGGACGCCCGCACCCGCGGCCAAGCTGTTAGCCTTCGAATTCTTCTTGTTATCCAATTGCCGCTTCCATCGGGGCACAAAACCGAGAGAGGGCACCAGAGAGACTTCTTCGGCCTGTTCCGGCGATGAAATGGTTTCGTCGATATTTTCAGCCACGAATGCGCCAGCGACCCCGAAAAGCAGGCCGCCGAGCAAACCGAGCCCGAGATTAAGCGGCACAATCGGCCGTGCCGGCCGGTCAGACGCCCGGGCGGGATCGACAATAACGATGTTCGAAGAGTGCAAGCTGGCAAGTACGCCCGCTTCCTTGAGCTTCTTAGAGAGGCCGTCGTAAAGATCGCGGCTCGAATCCGCTTCATGCTTCAGAATCGTATACTGCACAGCGCTGTCATTCTGCTGATTGGCCTCCGCTTTGGCGGTTTCGAAGGATCCGCGCAAGGCGTCTTGCGTCTGCTGCGCGGTGAGGTAATCGTTCTGAGCGCGGCCCGCCAGATTGGTAATCTCAGTCTGAATACTGGCATTGAGTGTATTGAGTTCGGTCTGCAGCTCGATGAGTTTCGGGTATGCGGACCCGTACTTGGACGCCGCTTCAGCGTATTGCATTTTGATCTGATTTTGCTGCGCGCGAAGATTTTCGATCAAGGTGAGCGAGTTGGGCGTGGCCGTTGCTCCGGTCGATACGGAAGCGCTGACCAGGCCTGACAGCAGTTCCGGATTACCGGTTTTGGCCAGCTGCCAGATCGTTTGCGTCAAGATTCGATTGGCCTGGGCCGCGGTCAGCTGCTGGTTGATTTGTTCGAGGCGCGTCATGACGATATTGTGCGTCTCATCGGTTCCGATAATGCCCGCCCGCTTTTGGTAATCGACCAGCTTTTGCTGGGACGATTGCACCTGGCCTTTCAAATCATCGAGTTGTTTGGACAGCCAGTCGGACGCCTGTACCGTTGCCGAATAGCGGGTCCGGAAATACTGCTCCATGTAATCGCTTATCAAGGTGTTTACGATCTGAGCCGATATCTCGGGATCGGGATCGAGAAACTGTACTGAAATCATCCGCGTGCCTGCCACCGGCTCCACCTTCAAATCCTTGTGGTAGGCCTTCAGAAGAATGGCGCGCCGATAGGCAGCTTTCTCGATCGGTAGATTTGATTCGTCAGGAACAGGACGGAGATAATCCATGGGCGATTGTTTGCGCGTGAATTCCGGGCGTCCTTCGAGCTTCAAATCGTGCACGATTTGAAGCGCCAACGTGTCACTCTGCAGAGCCGCGACTTGCGTCTGCTGCGTGACGTTGTAGTCCACCGCATTAGCACCACTCAGCGTTTCCTGCTCGTCATCGAGAGCGAGTGAATCCGCATTCGCTTTATTGAACTCGATAACCGCAGTGGTCCTATACCTCGGCGTGAGAAACAGCGTGTAGACGACGGCCGCCCCAAACAGCAACACCGTCGACAGTGCGATCACCGCTCGCCGTTTGCGCATTACCCGCCACATCTCGGCGAAAGAAACGTCTGCTTCAACGGTTTGTTCCATCATGCGCGGCTTACCACGGCGTTCTATTCTTTGGGGTGCCCCAGCCTCGGGCTGGGCCCCCCCAGCACGAACAATCTGATTTTCCATGCCCATTTCCTCTCTTGTGGTCAGTAGTTGGATCTCAATTCTGAAATGTTGATGGCCCTCGACAATTTGTCTTGGGTCACAATTCGCCAGTTCGAAAGCTGCACCTTCAGCTGCGACGCGCCTGCTGAAAGGCGCGCCTTATGGCGTCCCACGACGGGCCTGCATTTAATTCTGCGTCGTAGGGCAAAGGCCGAACGGGTAACCGGTCGGGACGCGGCTGGCTATCTGCAAGCCAGGTGTAACGATCGCTCAAGCCCCACGTCAGGACAGTCTTCACTGCCTTACACTGCAAAACAAAGGACAGGTAATTGAAATACTGGCCGGCGACGACCCGATCGCGCTCCGCAATATCCGCGGGAAGGTTTTTGTCGCGGACGTCCATTTCGGTGATGAAAATAGTGAGGCCCAGATCGGCGATGGCGTCGAGAAAGTGCCTGAAGTTCGGGCCCGTGGTAAATGCCTCTGCATAAAGGTGGGACTGAATTCCCAGGGCTTGAACCGGAACACCTCGCTTCTTTAGGGTGGTGATCAAATTCAGGACGGCCGTGCGCTTGCTCTCGGCGGCCGCGGTTTCCGGTTCGAGAAAGTTCTCGTTGTACACCAGAGTCGCGCTCGGGTCCGCCTCGTGCGCAGCGCGAAACGCCATTTCGATGTAGTCGGGACCAAGCGTCTGGAGCCACGGAGTGATTCGCAGACCATCGGGGCGGCCGTCCGGAATCTCTACAACTTCATTGATAACGTCCCAGGAGTGCATTTTCCCGGCGTAGTGCCGGACAACCGTGGAGATGTGCTGATCCATCATCGTTCTTGCATTTCCCGCATTGACCACTCCTGCAAACCACTTTGGCAGTCCTCCGTGCCAAACAAGCGCGTGTCCCCGGTACGGCATGCCATGCGATTTGGAAAATTCATAAAGCAAATCGCCATCTTTAAAATCGTAAATATCCGGGTTGGGACGGAGGGCGGCCCATTTGAGCGCATTTTCCGGAACCGTGATGCCACACTGGCCACCGATCACTGCGGAATAGGCCGCATCGCGTAAGCCAGGTATGCTGATCGCGCTGCCAAAAAGAATTCCCTTCTCCGCGGCGTATGCGCACAGCGACTTGGCCTCGGCCGAGGCTGGGGGAATCCTGAGCGATGCACAGCCTGCTGTTGCCGCAGCACCCACCAGGAAGCTGCGCCGCGTAAGGTGAAGGGAAGACCTAGTCATTGTGGGTGTCTTGCGGTGCGACATATTGCCGCCCGAATCCTGTGTAATACCTGGCGATCTGTCCCGCGACGAACCACGGTTCCACCAGGTAGCGGCGCCAAAGCCGCGTCGGCTCCGTAACAAGCCGGTACATCCACTCGAGATAAATTGACGCAAGCCAGCGCGGAGCAGTTGGTATCTCCCCCGCGATGTAGTCCATGAACGCGCCGGCGGGGAAAACAACGTTCGCAGCAAGGTCTTCGCGGTTTTCCATAATCCAGATTTCTTGCCGTGGCATTCCCATTCCTACCAGTAACACGTGAGGCGCATACGCATTAATTTCCTCTACAACCTCGCGATTTTGTTTCGCCAATAGATTCGCGTCGAAATGGCCGTGACGCGTGCGTATCTGCAGTCCTGGATATTTCGCCTCTAATTTGGCTGCGGCGCGCGCGGCCACGCCCGGCTTTGACCCCAGATAAAAAATTCGCCAATTCTCCTTTACCGCCAGGGGCGCGAGGATAGGAAAAAAATCGAGTGACGTTGCACGATTTGCCCGTTTGAGCGGCACTCCCAGCATGTTCGCCAGTAAAATAAGAAACATCCCGTCGATATGGACGTATTCCGCTCCATCGTAAAATTGGCGCATGCGGCGCTCGTGGTACCACAGATAGATGCTATGTAGGTTGTGATTCGCGATGATGCAGTTTGTGTGGCTTCGAATCGCTTTGGAAACCAAGTGAACCACGTCGCTGTCGCTGATCGGATCGACGCGCAAACCCATTAGCCACACGGATGGCGTATCTTGCGCAGCCGTTTCGGATCTCATGGTCTTCACTGCTGCCTCCTGTTGCTTTCGCCAGCAGTTTCGACCGACCGTAAGACAGGACTGAGGCTAGCTTGCACGGGTGCATGCCGATCGACCCTTGAGGGCGCTGGGCGGCAGCCCGCTGTAAACAACCGCTCATAGCCGTCAACCATGGAGTCGACGGTGAAGTGGTGCGCTCTGGCAGCTGCTTTTCTGCCCAACTTGGCGGCTGCGGCCGGATTATTGAGCAATTCGCTGATTGCTGCGGCCAGCTGAGCCGGCTCGGGAGGAACGAGTACGCCGGTATCCTGAAGTGCTTCATAATTTGCCGGGATATTGCTGGCGACAATCGGCATACCGGCAGCCATAGCCTCCAGCAGTGCCATGGGCATGGCCTCCCAAAGGGACGGAAACAGGAACAGGTCACAACAGTTCATGATGGCGCGCACATCTTCGGGAGGAACCTCCCCTATAAACGTGACGCGGTCGGTAAGCTTCATGCCCTTAACCTGGCTCTCGATCTTCGCCCTGATCTCACCCTCGCCCACCAGCACTAGATGGGCGTTCGGAAGCCGCGCCATCGTTTCCAGCATGGCTTGATGGTTCTTCTGTACTGACAGGCGGCCGACGTTCAGAATTTTGGGGACGGAAACTGGAACGTGGTTCAGGTGAGGAGACCATGACGGTACTTGGTCCTGGCCGAATTCAATGCCGTTATAGACGCGATGGATGCGGTCCTTGACACGGGCGGGATATGCCGCCATGGAATCCACTACAGCGTCAGACACGGCCACTTGCGCGCTGTAAATACCCAGGGAGGCAAATATCCGGTCGAGATGCCCAGCTACAAATGGAAAGGTTTGAACGGGATTATGCTGCACCGCGAGTCGCGTCCTGGTGCCCGCCAGAAGACCTGCCAGATGTCCAAGAATGTTGGCGTAGTAGGTATGCGCGATGATCACGTGCGGCCGATGAGCGCGGACGCGGGCAAACAAAGTTCTAACCAGGCTGATGTTTTCAAGGGCTGAAGGTTTGTGATCCCATAGGACATGAATCCCGGCGCCTGCATAGGCGGTACGCTTGAAGTACAGGAACCACAATTCTGAATCATGGCCGCATTTGAGCAGGGCGCGGTGCAGTAGATAAGCGACACGCTGGACGCCCGCCGCTTCCATCTGCGTAACTACTTGCACGATTCTCACGACTTGCTCCGCAGCCAGTAACGGAGCTGCTGGCGCTGTTCGCGCGGGAACAACCGAATGCCGGCGTATAGCAACAAATGGAAAGCCTGGGGTTTGCCGTCACGCATCGCTTCTTGCAGCAGCGTGCCGTACTCCCGCATGTTTGTTTGTCGCGCCGCTTGGTCTGCAACTACGGTAAGCAGAAACGCGGCGTAGGCTCGATCCGTGAGGTATGGGTGGATTTCGCGGATCCATGAACGTGAGTATTGCCAATCATCCAGGTTGCTGATGCCCGGGCGGTTTTCCTCCATGTACACAATTGCCAACGCTTTGCTTTCGAATTCGATACCCACGCCTGCGTAACTGCTGGCGCGAAGCACCCAATCCCAATCCTGGTGTTTGCGCATACCCGCACGAAATGGCATTGCTAACAAGAGATCCCTCTTCGTGAAAAGGGTAGGCGTGACCATCAGCCCTTCCCCTTTGAAGAACGTCCGCCGAGAGAAAAGATAGTCGCCCACGTGTTCGCTCGGATCGGGGATACGCCTGGGCCAAAGGTAGTCCGCTTGCGGTGTGCGAGCGATGAAGCGCGACGATACAATCGGTATCCGGTGCCGAGATTGTTGTGCGATCCGCAACTGACACTCGGTCTTCTCCGGCAACCATTCATCATCATCGTCCAGTAGAGCGATCCATTCGCCTCGCGCCGCTTCCACGCCGGAGTTCCGTGCGCTCGCGCCTCCCTTACTTTCAGCCAGTGCGATCACGCGCAGCCTGGGGTCATCAGTCTGCGCTAGCGCGGTGCGGGTGCATTCGTCCGGGCCATCGATGACGACAATTACTTCCAGGTTGCGATAGCTTTGGGCCAGTGCGCTGCGTACCGCCCGGGTAACCAGCTCGGGACGATTCCGAGTAGGGATAACGGTGGAAACCAAAGGCAGGTCAAGCACGGGTGCCATCCCATGAAGGAACCGCCGCCAGGCCTGAAGGTCCTCTTGTGTAGCTGTTTTCCAAGGCTGGCGAGTCTTCTGCTTCCTCTGATTCGGTCACCGCAGCGAGCTGCGTCTGCAGGCATACGGAAACGACGGTAGCTACGTATAGCGCCCAATACAGGCTGTCCTGCCGCAACATTTGACCTTCTGTCAGGTAGTAAAGAAGGGTGAAAGCCAAATAGTGCATCGGCCAAATTCCCGCTCCGTTGCCAGTGGCCACCAGCCGAAGCGCACCGCGGAATGCGATGAAATAGCTGATTGCAAAAAAACTGAATCCCACAAAACCGAGGTCCAGCAGCAGGTCAAGAAATCCGTTATGCGAGTGTTTTGCAGCCCATCCCAGAGCCAGGATTACGTTTGCAGACTCCCCTCGAATACCCATCCAGAACGCATCGAATCCATAGCCCAGCGCAAAGTGCGTCCATATTCTGTCTATCACGGCTTTCCACAGGCCGATACGACCGGTCAGAGTCAGATCGCGCCCCATCGCCGCCAGAACCCATTGAGCATTCAGGAAAGCTGCAGCTGCCAGACCGGCCAAGGTCGTGCCGATCATCAGCCCGATTGGAATCCGGGTGGACCACTTAGTCCGTACCAGGCCATAAAGCGCACCCAAAATCAGAAATATGGGAATCAGAACGAGCGCGGTCTTTGATCGGGACAACCCAATCAGCAACACGCTTGCGCCCATGCCGCACCAGCGCACGTAGCGCGACATCAATTTACCCGCTGACAGGAAGACGATTACCGAGACCAGCATGGCTTTGCCCAGCAGATTCTTCTGGGCGAATACCCCTTGCCAGGCTCCCCAGTGCAGGAAGTGATCTATGCCGTAGCGCGGCAGAAATATCGCGAAGACCACGCTAAGCGCCATGATGACGGCGAAGGTGCGGGCCAGCAGTCCTAGTTGTTCTCGCCACGTATAGCGTGATCCAAAATAAACGCCGAATGACGTGGTTGCGAGCAGGGCCAAGCTGTGCAGCGCGGTACCACTGGGGTCCTGGGACCACATCACAGAAGCTATGGCGAACAATGACAATGCGAGTACCCAACGCCCAGCCACCAAGCCACTCGCAAACGCTTTCCAGTGGCGCGCTGTGAACAGGATCGCCACGAAATACAGAAAAACCTGAAACACATGCAGCGCGGTGTTGCCCCCGGGCCGGACGAAATTCGACTCGTTGTCCCCGATGATGATCCAGACGATCCCATCGCTCAGGAACAGCAGCATCAGGACCACAAACCATCGTTCCAGCAATTTCAGCATGGGTCCTCAGACAGAACTTTCACCATTTGCCGCGTATTCGATTGGCGCATCAGCAGCCCAGCCGCTACCGACCAAAGCGCCACAGTAAGCAGGCCATCACTTGCCAAACTCGACCAAGCCGCGCCGCGCCAGCCGTAGGCGGGAATCACCCAAAAGTTGACCAGTACGTTGAACACGGCCACGCTAGCCTGCGCCAGAGTTCGGTATCCCTGATGCCCCGCCCCAGTAAGGGCATCGGCAATAAAGAATTGCAGGGTCTTCAACAGCGGTATAACGGCGAGCCATTGCAGCGCTTCGCTCGCGTGAGCATATTCCCGGCCGAGTACGTAGGGCACAAAGCGTGCGCCGAACATGATCGCGGCAAAGGCGAACAACGGGTATGGCAGAGTCAAAAGAAGCAGGTGCCGTCCGTACTTAAGCGTGGCCTGGATACCGTCTACGCCGCGACGAAAATAAGTTGGGTATGCGGCGTTCAGCAGCGCCCGCACGGGTATAAAGGCCACGTCGATGAGCCGGTACGCCGCGGCGTAAATTCCGGCCGCTTCGAGCGTCGACAATCGCGCGACCATGGTCTTGTCAATGTCGTTGTAGATGGTCTGAGACGAGAGGCTGGCGGCGAAACAAAAACCTTCCGCGCTTTCGCCCCGGATGCGATGTAAGGCCAGTTTCGGTTTGCCCAACCGAGCGGTGACCCAGACGACTCCAACACATGCGGCTACCACAGAACCGGCGAGGTAAACCGCGGTCCAGGCAGCAACAGTGGGCCGGTGCACCGCGAGCGCCAGGGCCCCAATACCGGTAAGCCTGGCCATGCTGATGAGCACGTTCAACTGGGCATTCTGCGAAAACATTTCAAAGGACTGAAACGCCCAGGCGGCGACGTCGAGAAGTTTGACAAAAATTAGATCAGAGATGCATACGCACACGATCACTTGCAGCGGGATGCCTTTTGGCAATAAAACCGTGCAAACGCCGATGACGAGAGCGACAGAAGCTAATCCGGACACGACGGTCATGAACAGGCCGTTGCCCCAATAGTCGGGAAAAACCCGCCGGTCGCGCGCTACGTTCTTGATCAACAGACTTCCGCAGCCCAGGCCAACAAAAGGAGAAAGCACTGCCGTGAGTGCTGTGGTCGCGATGAACCCCCCGTACTGCGTAGGGCCGAGACATCGCGCGATAATGATGAAATAGGCCGCTTGAATAAATAGCCGCATTCCATAGCCACCTAAAGCCCACATGGTGTTCTGGGCCAGCGGTGTAGAAAGCTTCCGGGTCAAGCGCGTTTTGAATTGCGTCAGCATATTTGGCTATGTAAAAGTCCACCGCTAAGCGGCGCCCTCATTGGCCCGTTCCCGCCAGGACCACCCGAACGGTCTTCAGCAAGATTCGGCAGTCGAGTCCCAAGCTCCAGTTGTTTACGTATTCCTTATCGAGCGTGATGTAACTTTCAAATGACGGATCTCTTCGCGCCGTCACCTGCCACAACCCGGTCACCCCTGGCGCCACATCCAGCCGCCGCAGATGTTCGAGCGCATATTGGCTGTATTCCCCCGGCACCGACGGGCGTGGCCCCACTAGACTCATGTCCTGCTTGAGCACGTTCCAGAGCTGCGGCAACTCATCGAGGCTGAATTTTCTGAGGACCCTTCCCACTCGTGTGATACGCGGATCATCAGTTATCTTGAAGAGAATGCAGTCGCGCTCGTTCAGATGATTCAGGTGTGCCTTTAGAGCTTCGGCATTCGACACCATGGTCCGGAATTTAAAACAGCTGAAGGTCTTTCCCTTTTTTCCAATGCGCAACGATCGGTAAAGGACCGGTCCCTTGGAATCTAGCTTGACAACAATGGAAATCAGTGTGAGCAACGGCGAGAGTAGAAGCAGCAACGATGCAGAAGCGGCAATATCGACGAACCTCTTCGCGATCAGCTGCAGCGTGGGGATCGACAACTCATTTACCGTCATCGTTGGAAAATGGCCAACGTATTCAACCGACTGGCCCATTGCTAATCCGTCGTACATGTCGGGCACCACGCGCACCTGTAGTCCAGCACTCTCTGCGTACCGCGCGACTTCCTTGACGAGGTGCCGGTCGCTCGGCACGCTGATAAACACTTCATCGATGAATTGCGCGCGCGCGATGGAAAGTAGTTGGTCAGCAGGCCCCAGAATCAGGCCCTCTTCCCTATTACGCGCGGGATTGGGGGGCAGGCCGGTATTCCGTCTGTCGATATAACCTTTAAAGACGTAACCAATGTCGGCGTTCTGCTCCAAGTGCTTGCGCAGCAGAACCCCATTGGGCCCGCAGCCAACGATCAAAATATTTCTTTTCCCTGTCACCCCTGAAATCGACTGCGAGCGGATGAACATGCGCCACGCGCCGAGTGATGCCCACGTCGCCGCTATCGCCCAAGCCAAAGTCTCCGTGGGCACCGATTCGATATGCCACAGGTAAATGCAACCCCAGGCAACTGCCACCGCCGACAAGACGGACTTGCCAAGCGAGTCGAAGTCTTCGCGGGAACCTTTTTTCCACGGCAGTTCATACAATCCGTAGATCCGCGCAAACATGACAATCAGAATGGAGAAAAGAAGAAGAAAGCCTGCTGCTCCAGCAGGCACGATCGCGGCTCTAATACCGGGCGAAAGCGCCTTAGATCGAGGGAGAGAAACAGCCAAAGCCGTGCCCGCGCTGATCCATATCAGGCAGAAATCGAAAACGAATAGGAATCTGCGCACGCCTTCGCGACCGCGCTTGTCCGGTGAATGGCCCGAGTTCTTGGGCGAAAACTCAACTACCGGTGGCGCGTTCTCGGCCTGGCTTATCTGTTCTGCGGAGGTGGCCGGCATGATGGAACTAAGTTGGTGCGCTCCTTCGTAATGTCGGCTGTTCCGAGCGAGGAACACTACTGGTGAGCCCTGCTCCTAAGTGGCACGTTGTGTGCCACGGCGGTACCGTTCTACCCTCGCCCTTAAGACAATGAATCTTGGGTATTTAAAATGATCACTGCAGCCGGGAACAGTCGTGGCCGCGTTGAGCGTGCACCACCTACGGGAATCTGTTTCAAAAGCGGACAGCTCGATCTCGAATCTCAGCTGGTGGGGGCGGGCGAAGGCGGTTGCATGTAGTTACTATTTAAGAGCATTTTTTTGATACGAATTTGCTCGTGAATTCAGCGTGTTAGCATGTCAACTTCATCAATAATAGTGAGACTCGTGCTCTTTAGGGTTTCCTTGGATAATGCGCTGACCGCCGTTTGAATAATTGCTTTTTGCGATCAGGGGTGGAGAGCCTTCAAATGGCGGCTTATGGAAACTGAAATAGCTGAAAAGATGGTTCAGCGCGGCGGTTCCAGCAACATCGTGCTGCGCGTGGTCATTATTGATGCAGACGCTGGCAACCTCTTATCGATACACAAGGCATTGGAAAAAGAATCCGTCGAATTGTTTGGTGCCACGGATGAAACTGAAGGCCTTCAACTAGTTCGCCTGAAACGCCCTCACATTGTCTTGTTAGATATGCTGACGCCGCAGCTTGGCGGTATGCACATCCTGGAGAGGATTCTGGAGATGGACCCTGGAATCGATGTGATTCTAATGGCCGACCGATACTCCACGGAATCCGCGGTCGAGGCCATACGAAAGGGGGCTTGCGACTATCTCACCAAACCGATTCCGATCGTCAAGCTTCAGGCTCGCATTCGAGAACTTCTTTCAAATGCCCAACTCCGCCAGCATAGCCAGCAACTTGAAAGCGAATTGATAGACGCTTTTCAATTTGAAGGGATGGTGGGGCGCAGCCCGCTAATGCTCGAACTGTTTCGCAGAATTCACCGGGTGGCACCGCATTTCAGGACGGTGCTGCTGATAGGTGAAACCGGGACCGGAAAAGAACTTGCCGCCAGAGCGCTGCATCGTCTTGGACCGCGAGCCTCGGGCCCCTTTGTTGCCTGCAACTGCTCGGCTTGGACGGAAAGCTTACTCGAAACCGAATTGTTCGGAGCTGTGAAAGGCGCCTACACCGGGGCTATTCGCGATAGAGAAGGAATCTTCGAGTACGCCAGTGGCGGAACGCTGCTGCTCGATGAGATCGGCGATGTGCCTTTGCCGACGCAGACCAGACTCCTCCGCGTCTTGCAAAACCAGGAGATACAGCGCGTCGGTTCCCCCGTCACCCACAAAGTAGACGTGCGTGTAATCGCTGCAACCAGCCGGAATCTGCGGGTTATGGTGGCAGAAAATAAATTTCGTGAAGACTTGTACTATCGCCTTTCCATGATGGAAATCTGGTTGCCACCGCTGGTCGATCGCAGAGAGGACCTGCCGCTTCTGGAGCGTCACATCATTCGCGCGTTCTCCGCCCAGTCGCAAAAGCCGATTCGCGGCCTTACGCGCCGCGCGCAGGCGGTGCTGGGCCGGTATACGTGGCCTGGAAATGTTCGCGAACTCGAGAACGTGCTTGGTCACTCCTGCATTATGGCCGAAGGGGATATCATCGACGTCCGTGATCTACCGGAGCATTTGACGCGCCGCCACGATCCGGTGAATCCCGGTGAAGGCCGAGAAGGCATCGTGCCGCTGGAGGAAATGCAACGGCGCTATACACAGCAGGTTGTGGATCGCATTCACAACAAGGCCCACGCCGCGGACCTGCTGGGTATCAGCCGCACCACGCTGTACCGAATCCTGGCGAGAGAGCACGCTGGAAAGCGTAACGGTAACGGGTCAAAAGGTTCCTGATCGGCACCAGTGTGCGGCCCACCCATTGCTGCCGAGGTGTTCTGTTACACCTTCCTTTTCAAGCGGGTCGTTCGTCTTGACGCAAATGAGGCCGCTGCGATGTTTGATCGCAGCGGCCTCCGACTAATATAAACGCTGGCGGTGTCAGCAATGAGCCAGCGCGGAATTGCTGTTAGCTCCAGACTGGCTTGACGCCTGGACCAATCAGCATAGCCGGATTTGCACCCTTCTTCGGAACGAACTTCTGCGCGCGTCCGTTGTCGACCTCGGCGGTGTACACGTTACCGTCCTGGTCCACGTGCATCCCATGCACACCCCAGAAGCCGCCCGGGAAATCGCCGAACGTGCCCCAGGAGTACATGAAATTTCCTTCCAAGTCATACTTGATCATCTTGTTCGTGCCGCGATCGAAGGCCCAAATATGCCGGTCGGCGGCGGACAAGTGGATCAGGTGCAGGTCGGAAGGCTGATCTCCGATCTTCCACAAGTAGAGGAACTTGCCATTGGTGTCGAACACCTGGATGCGGTGGTTATTCCGATCACTGACGAAGACTCGGCCGCTGGGAACGTCAATGGCGAGTCCGTGTACGCCGTTAAAATAGCCTGGGCGGGTCTCGTTCGGGGGAGTGCCCTTTTGCCCCCAGTCCAGGATAAATTTGCCATCCTTATCGAATTTGGCTACGCGCGTGTTGACATATCCGTCGGCGATAAAGAAGGTGCCGTCAGGAAGCCAGCTCATGTAGGTCGGCCGGTAGAAGTGTGTGGCATCGGAACCATGCACGTTGGGTGTCCCAATGGTTTGCACCAGCTTCTTCATGTCATGGGTGAATTTGAAAATGGCGTGCCGGTAGTCGTCTACCAGCCAGACGTACTTGTCCTTGTCGTAGGGGCTGATGTAGACGGAGTGCGGGCGCCGCAACATGCTGTCCCACTGAGGGAACGTTTCCGTGATATCGCCTTGGGCGTTGACCGTAACGATGCAGTTCTGCCACTTCCAGTCCACATTCTCGGTCCCACGGTTCGGACCGTCGAGTTCGCCTGGCGGACTGGCCGCTGTAGCGTCGCGCCACGGTAGGCGTCCAATGGGAAAAGTAATGCTCGGCCCGAGTTGCGGAAGGTCGATCGTCTTTGGCTTCTTGATGTTTGGCAGCGATCCGCGTTGCAGGATGAAGACGCGATCGGGGTTCTCGGCGAAAACGGCTTCACCCGATCCCCAGGTCCACTGCTCATTTCCAGGCAAGCCCGACAACGGCTTTGGCCAATTGGGGTCCACTTCGTAGGCTCCGGTAATATCCTGGCCCCCTTTCTGTCCTGGGACAGCTGCAAACGAGAGGTCGGTGGCCTTCGCCTTCGCCTCGCTCACAGCAGGCGAGCCCATTAATTTCGAAACTACGGGAAGCCCCGCCGCCGCTAGCCCACCTTTCATCAAAGCTCTTCTACTGACCTTCGATTTTAAACCCATAATCATTTGCTCCTTTATCTAACGCATTCCAAGAGGCACATTGCGCCGCACGATACCTTCCGGTCAAACTGGCATCTCGAGCCCAACGTGCAAAGCACAAACCGCATCGTTGCCTGCATAGACGTCCGGATGTGAACAACCGTTTCAAGCGGCTCTCTAGGCAACACCATATGACAGCCGAGCCTTGGGGGCAAGTGCGGAATGTTTCGATTTAGTTCATTGATTATTTGGCTTGTGCTGACTAGATGACCTTGACGTTAATAAGAACGTTTCGGTATCCTCGATGGGAAAAACTTAAATTAAATCTGCGGCAGTAGACGCGCGGGCTCAGAAGCAGGGCGGTACCTTACGAGTCTTGTGTGGCAAGCACACGCTCGGGCGCAGGGGGGAATATCCGGTATGAATGCAGGATCCAAACGCGTAACTCATTACGTCCTGGCGGCGCTAATGGGGTATTTCATCGGGATTCCGGCAGCACACAGCCAGGCGGCCAGCCCGAAACCCGCGCAGAAACCCGAGCAGAAGCCATTGATGGCCGAAGACGTTTTCAAGAACGTGCAGCTGCTCAAAGGCATTTCCGTGAAGGAATTCATGGACACGATGGGGTTCTTTTCGGCCGCCACCAGCTTGAACTGTATTGATTGCCATTCTACCGAGAGCGACACCAGTTTGGCCGGATATGCCATCGACACGCCGCTGAAGCAGACTGCGCGCAAGATGATTATCATGGTGAACACACTCAATCGGACTAATTTCGGCGGCAAGCAAAAGGTGACCTGCTATACCTGCCATCGTGCCACCGACCACCCCGGGGCCATTCCCAGCTTGCTGGAGCAGTACAGTGCCCCGCCAGATGATCCAGACCTGGTCGAAATTGCAGGCAACCCCGCCGATCCCACGGCACCCCCTGTCAGCCAAGGTTCCGCCGATCCAATTATAGATAAGTACATCCAGGCGATTGGCGGAGCGCCGCAGCTTGCCAAACTTACCAGCTTTATCGCCAAGGGAACTTACGAGGGTTACGACACCTTTTCGGAGAAAGTTCCCATCGAAGTTTTTGCCAATGCCCCCAATCAGCTCACCACTGTTATCCATACGCAACACGGAGACAGCGTCAGCACTTACGACGGCAGTCATGGGTGGATTGCGGCGTCAGACAAACTGATGCGTGTGCTCCCGCTTTCCGGAGGCGATCTGGAAGGCGCCAAGATGGACGCTTCTCTGTCGTTTCCCGGGCGGATTAAACAAGAGTTTAAGTGGCGCACCGGCTTTCCCTCGGTCAGCATTGACGATCGCTCCGTTCACGTCATCCAGGAGGCGGCAGGGGGCGACACCGGGGCCAAATTATACTTTGATAATGAGACAGGTCTTCTCACGCGGCAGGTGCGCTACAGCGACACGGCCGTGGGCATCATTCCCGCACAGGTGGACTACTCGGATTATCGGGATGTGGCGGGAGTCAAGATGCCTTTCCACTGGGTCGTAACCTGGACCGACGGCCGATCAACCATCCAGCTGAGCGAGATTCAGCCGAATGCGCATATTGACGCGTCGAAGTTCGCCATGCCCGCTCCGCCAAAGGGCCAACCTACAACTCCATAGGCCCCTTAGACTGAGATAGGAGCAACGGAGTTGACATCCGGCTGCTACTGAAGTATACTAAAAGTACAACACTTAGTGTCCTCCCTATATTCGCCCTATATAAGAACATCGATCAAAAGACGAAGGATGAATACGAGAAGGGCAACAAATAGGACGGCTGGTGGTGGTTGGTTTCCGACCCGTTTAGCAGAACGTTGATTAACAGAACGCTGACAAAAGTTGCGGCGCTGTGGGAAGATGTTGGCCGGGGCACCATACATATGGCTCAGTTGATATAGGAGTGGTGTATGAAGACTAAACTGGCAGCATTTTTCTTGTTGGCAGGCACCCTGACCGTCAGCGTTCCGATGTCCGCACATCACGGAAACGCCGCGTATGACGAGAGCAAACTGGTAGTGCTAAAGGGCGCAGTGGTGACGAAATTCACGTGGGCCAATCCTCACTCGCTTCTGATGTTCGACGTGAAGGATGATAAGGGCAACGTCGCACATTGGGTTGCTGAGTTAGGCAGCCCATCCGCGCTGGGCCTCATAGGCTGGACGAAGGCTTCCGTGCAGCCGGGCGACGTAATCACCGTACATGTCCACCAATCCAAGGTGAACAACACGGTGGGCCGTATTGATCATGTTGTGCTTGCCGATGGCACCTCGTTAAGGGATAGCTCTGGCGGCGGAGATCGCGGAGACAAGAAATCGGACGGTTCTGGCGCGTACTGACCCTGCTCTGACCAGAATAATTTCGCTCGAATAGCCTTGCGCTAGAAGGCGCAGCTTCAGATAGGACAGAAATTACCTCCAGACCGCCTTGCTTCCTCCCCCATAGGCGATCTCTTCAGCGCCAAGCATGCCATTCAGCGTCTTTTTTCCGTGCTGCGCAGCAGTTCCCGCAGAGGCGCCCCACCCTCCATCGATCCGCATCATCCGGCTCCGCTTCTGACTTCCCGGTGTCTTGTTCATGGACTCCATTGGCGCTCTGCGGGCCGCAGCGCGAGCACCTGCTCTTCTACCAACTGGAGCTAGTCGTTTGCCAACATGCGAACGAAAATCGTACGGGTGTCTGCACAACGGTTCCGGCATGTCGCCGCTTATAGAAAAACTCGTGGGCGCAATTTCGCCAGAGGCGACTACCAAAAGGAGGACAGCCGCACGTGGTCGGCAGGTGGCACTATCTGCTTGCACTTCGCGGGGCTAAACGGTGGGAGCGATCTTATTTGACAGACGTGCGTCCCTGCCCGGTGCAGGGACGCATTCCAACTGGGGGGTGTTGCAACTACCCGGCTCCCCCGCTACTTTCCTGAGGCCCACCCTACCGGTACTGGACTCCTGCAGTTCAGACGCATCTTAGTCCCGGCCAAATCTTGAGCGTCCGCTGCGACCGTTAGAACGTCAACTTCAAGCCGAACTGGATGTGCCGCGGGCCGCCCGAACCGAGCACGGGGTTAGCCGTGTCCGGCGTGCTCTGAGCGTAGCCAAATCCTGCGGTGGGACCACCAGATGGATCGGTAGAGGCACTATTGGGCGCGGGCGTCGAGAAGTTGGCACGGTTGAAAAGATTGAAAAACTCCGCCCGGAATTGGGCGCTGAATCGTTCGTTGAAACGCCACAGTTTTGAGATTGACAGATCGACGTTGTAATACGGTTGGCTTCTGAACATGTTACGGGCCTCGTTTCCGATGGTCCCGTAGGCCGGAGGCGTCAAAATGCCACCGTTCTGATCATAGCAAGCGAAATTCGAGAGTGCGGCAAGGGCAAGTTTGCCGTTCTGGGTAGTGGGACCGCCGTAGGGAGCCGTCGCAGCGGTCGTGCAGGCCGCCTGTATCGCCGCCGTATACGCAGGACTTGTAACAGGAGTGCAGCCAGCTGTCTTTCCGTAACACGGAATCGGGGTTGAATTTGCGGTGAATGCGGACGCAGGGCCAGTGTAATTCCAGGGTTGCACAATCCCTGGATTCGTAGAAGCGTAATTGTCTTTGTTCTCACCCGTTCCGAGCCAATCATCGGAGGTGTTATCGAGTGGGTACCATGGCAGGCCGCCTTGCAGCGTCAAAATACCGCTAACCGACCAGCCTTCGAGCATCTGCCCGGGTGTCTTTATCCCCGGGATCCGATAATTCGGCGAAAACGTGAAGCGATTGCGAATATCGAAATCGCTGTTTCCGTAATTCAGGCCGGGGTTGTTGGGGTCTGACGGCAGGAGAGAGCCGTTTGAATTCTTGCTCCAAATATCGAGCGCGTGGCCATAGGTGTAACCGGCAAGAAAATTCAACCCGTGTGAAACTCGCTGATCGAGCGTGACTTGCAATGCGTCGTAGTTCGAATAGTAGTTGCTCTGATTCTCAATGATGTAGTTCAGGTAAGGAAAGAGGGCGTGGTAGGGCTCGGCCGCTGCGATCGCCGCTGCGCTCGGGGCGCAAGTTGTCGAACTGGGCGCAGCAATACAACTCGCAATGACAGCGGGCGTGTAACCAGCGCCAACTCCCGGAAAATTGAGATCAATTGTGTGTTGCTCGTCATAGCCATGGTTGCCGACGTAAGCTACGTCCAAGGTCGTGCTGTTGGTGATGACGCGTTGAAGGTCGAGGTTCCAGTAAGCGGACTTGGGTTGCGTAAAAGTCGCAGGCAGCGCACCCGTCGAGCATGGCACAGTGGGCGTGCACGACGGACCGGAGGTGCCTAACGGGAATATCGGGCCTGCCTGGCTCCAGGTGACCTGGGCGCCCGAAAAACTAAGGGGATTCGGTGTATGCACGTTTGCGGACGTACCCGTGGTATTAATGCCAATACTGGGGAAATTCGCCCCCCACGGTACCTGCGGAGTCAAAGCCGTAACCGGTACGACGCTCGACATCAGGCCGCCTCCCGCGCGCACGACCGTCTTGCCGTTGCCTCGAATGTCCCACGCGAAGCCCACGCGCGGCAAAAAGTCAGTCTTTTCGGGGCTGTACGCCGACTGACCCGGACCGATTTGCTGCACCGCAGGAGTGGTGGCCGGGTTCACATTGGGATTGAAGTTGCCAAGGAGGTTGTCGCGTTCCGTCGGAGCCGCGTAGTATTCGTAGCGCAGGCCCAAGCTTAAGTTGATCCTCTGCGTGATGCGCCAATCGTCCTGAACGAATCCCGCGAACCAGTGCTGGCGGACGTTTACCGTAGGATCGCCGTTCAAAATCGTGGCGGTATTTACAGTACCCGTCAGGAAATTTTGCAAGTTTGTAAATTTGATCACTCCCTGCGCCTGGCCATATGCGTCTTGGTCCAGAACGGCATCCACATACTCGAAGCCGAATTTGAAAGCGTGCTTGCCGCGCAGATAAGATACGGCATCCTCGAATTGGGCCTCGCCGTCCGGGCCGCGGATACCCGTTCGTCCGCCAACACCCAAAGAGCCGCTGAAACTGCTGATCACTATATTTGGCAGGCCGCCGTAGAGGGGATTGGTCACGCCGGTATTCAGGCTGTATCCACTGGGATAGGGACTCGAAGCTAATTTACTCTGGTCTCCGTAAGCCAGTTGGTCAGCACCATAGGAATAGCCGAGCGTTGCGGTATTCACCCAAGTGGAATTCGGGGTCCAGGTCCAGTTTCCATCGTACATCTGGGTGTTGTTGATAATCAGGCTGCTCCATTGAGGAAGCAGGTTGCCGCTGGTCGAAAGAGCCGTGGATTTCGACACATAGTACATGCCGGTCAAATGGTGATGCTGGCTGATGTCCCAGTCCCCTTTAAACAGCCCATTGTTGAGCGGCGCAGTGTTGGGGAGACCAGGCACGAGAGAATTCGACGCTGACGTATTGAAAGGAAACAAATTCTCGAATGTCGCCGACGCGGGCGTAACCACACAAGTCGTGGGATTGAGACCCGCCAATTGCGCGCTGAGCGCATTAATCGTTTCGCCCCGCGTCCGAGTTCACGGCTTACAGGCGTTGACCATGCTCAGTTGGTTCGCTGGATCGCTTGCACCCAGCGGCGTTGGCAAGGCGATGTCCGACGGGATCGTGACGACGGTCAGGTCCGACACGTTCACTCGAAGGCCTTCATAAGCCGCAAACCAGAAAACTTTGTTTTTGATAACCCGTCCGCCCGCCGACGCGCCGAACTGCTCCAGCGTTGCTGCGGTAACGGTGTGGGTGAAGGGGTTGGCCGCATCAGTCGCGCTCGCGTCGCGGCCGAATGCGTAGGCGGTGCCGTGCAGGCTGTTGGTGCCTGACTTCACCGCAACGTTGATAACCGATCCATCCCGCCAGCCAAATTCCGCTTTGGGGTTTTGTTCGGTGCTGAATTCCTGAATGGCGTCAATGGGAAGAAGGTTGCTGGCATCTCCGCCGCCTTTGTAACTTCCATTCAGCGTGCTGTTGGCGGTGGTTAGTTCTATTTGTGGAATACCCTCCACCAGCAAAACGTCAGCCCCTGAACGCCGGCCATTGGTCGACGAGGCTCCCGAGGTATTTCCCGGACTGGTAACAACCCCTGGGCGCAATTGAAGTAAGCGCTCGAAGTTACGGCCGTTCAAGGGCAGCGCGAGGATCGAATCGTTACTGACGGCCCCGCCCAGCGTGGCATCGGTAGTATCGACCGCCGGGACCTCTCCCGTGACGGTGATCGTCTGATTTTGCTGGCCGGGCTGCAGCGTCAGATCGACGCGAATGTTTTGTCCTACCTCTACGACCACGCCGCTGTGTTCAAGCGTCTGGAAGCCTTTGGCCTCGGCGCGCACCGTGTACGTTCCCGGTGTCACATTGGGGTCGACGTATTCTCCTGCAGTGTCCGCAACCAGCGTTCGCGTGACGCCTCGTGCAACGTCGACGATCGTCACCATGGCGCCGGAAATGGCGCCGCCGGTCTGATCCAAAACCGCCCCCTGTATGCTTCCTTGGTTGGCTTGCGAAAACATCGGGAGGCAAAGCACAAGCACAGCGGTCGCGGTGAATAGCGCACAGGCCGCCTTTTTGATAATGGCCCGCAGCGATTTCCCACACGTCAAGTCGGCACCACCCATAATTACACACCTCGCAGTATTAATTAGTTGTGACGGAGCGATCGTAACGGGCGATCGGACACACACAGAAACCTTGCGCGATTAAATATCATAGCCTGTAACTCGATGTCAACTAATTTTGCCGCGACGGTTCGTCGCGCTCGTTCTTAAAAGTTACCGTTGGCGTCGGCCGACCGGGTCGGTTCGAAGTCCTACGACCACTGTGTGCCCGAGGCGGCCGAGTGACCCAACTTCCTTCATCCAAGTTGGTTCCATATGGACGAGCGTCTACTAGTAAAGGGTAAGGGCTAGGGAACAGAAAAAGGTCGAACGCCTGGCCCCCGGCCGACGCCCGGTCACGCCCGGGCGGGCCGCGCTTGAGAATTAAAGCGTGTGCACGATTGAGATATGATTGCGCGCGGTGAACACCTTGGGGAAACCATTCATCTTCATCGCGGCGAGCGCTTCCGGCGCCGCATCCCTGGTGTACCTTCTTGTGTCGCTGCACAGTTTCGTCTTGGTCTTTGGTGATACAGCGCTCGTGACCTTGGCCGTGGCGGTAACCTTCATCGGCGGCTTGACTATCGGGACCTGGATATGTGGGTGGCTGGCCGACCGCCGTCCGCACTTAAGCCTGATCGCTTTTGCAGCCATCGAGCTCGCAGCCGCGCTCTATGGGTTTGCGAGCTTGTGGATTTTTCACGTGGTTGCAGCGCTACACCCGGCCGTGTATCCATCTTCCGCTTCCGCCGGTCACGGGCATTTTTTGACGTGGGTGCAATTGGTTCTGAGCGCTCTTGTTATGCTGCCGCCTGCGATCCTCGTGGGTGGGTCACTGCCATTGCTCGCCCGCTGCGCAGTTGTTAATGACAGCGGGCCCGTTCGCGGCGGGGGCGAAATTTACGGATTCGCTGCGCTCGGTGCTGCCGCAGGCGCCGTCGCAATGACTTATGGATTGCTTCCCGCCGTTGGCTTGATCTCTACCGGTGCCTTGGCCGCCGCTCTAAATGTTTTTGTGGGTGGCGTCGCGTTCTCAGCGTACATGCGGGCGCGCAAGCATTCTGCGCTACCGGATGCGGCTTCGGTGACTTTTGGATTGACACGTGGCGTGACTGGCGATTCCTCCGATCACATGTCTGCAGTCTTGATCCTGATTGCGTTCACAATATCGGGACTCGCCGTAATGACGTTTGAGCTCGGCTGGGTTCGCCTGGCCCTGATGGTCATGGGCGCCTCCATATATGTGTACACGGCATCCATCGCAGTAGCGCTGAGTGGCATAGGAATCGGCAGTGCTCTCTATTGCTACCCGCAGCGAACCAGCGCAGGACACCAGCAATGGTTTGTATTATTAGCGTTTTTGATGGCCTTGTCCTTCGCTCTTTCGCTGGTTTTGCTGCAACGAATCCCGTTCTTGTTCGCTCGTTTCTTTCCTCTGTTTCGGGACTCCTTTGTCCGGCAGATTGCCGCGCAGTTCACCGCGGCGGCCATGGTTATCTTACTTCCCTCCCTATTATTGGGCGCGATGTTTCCCGCAGTAATAGGCACCTGCGGCGTTGCCGCGGATCGGGTTGGCCGTCCGATTGCCACCGCCTATGTTGCGAACATGATCGGTATGGTCGCCGGTACGTGCCTGGCTGAGTTTGCTCTCATACCCACTATAGGCTTGCGCGCCACGATGAAGTTTGCCGTGCTGGCCGCCGTTGCCGCGGGCGTTGCAGTTTGGTGGCGCATCCGCGTACCGAAGCTTCCACGCCTGTGGACATTGTCACCGGCAGCCGCCGCGCTGCTGATTGCAGGAGTCCTGCCTCCCTGGCCTCGTGAGGTGTTTGCAGCCGGGATCGGTTTCGTTGCGCCTCGCTTGTCAACCGACCAGACGTTCGGCGACATCGTCAAGGGAATGCGGCTTCTCTATTACCAGGATGGCAGGAAGGCCACGATCTCGGTTGACACAACCGGTCAGACCCTTTTCTTTCGTTCCAACGGCCAGACGGAATCGTCAACCGATCCCACTGACGTCGCCAACCAGTTGCTCCTGGGTCATCTCCCAATGCTTCTCCACCCGGCTCCCCGCGATGTCCTGGTGCTGGGCCTCGGCACAGGCATGGCCGCAGCCGCCGTCGCGCGCTACCCAGTGCAGCGAGTCGACATCGTCGAGCCGGAACCGGCCGTGGCACAAGCCGCCAGGTTCTTCGACTCCTACACGGGCAAGGTACTCGACGATTCGCGAGTGCACCTGATTATCGGCGACGGGCGCAACCGCCTTCTCGAATTTCCAAAGCAATACGATGTAGTCATCTCGAATCTATCTTCGGATCTCTCCGATGTGTGGGTTGCCGGCGCCGCCTCATTAGATACACTTGAGTTCTACCATGTTGTCGACGCACGCCTGAAAGCCGGCGGTATTTTCGTGCAATGCGTGCACTCGCAGGGACTGCTGCCTGACGATCTGGATCTCCTGGTGGCGACTTTCCATGCTGCGTTTCCCCACATGCAGGTCTGGACTTCTGCGCCCGGCAATTTGCTTTTGTTGGGCACTCGTGGCTATGTCGTCTGGAACTACGGTCGTCTTGAACAAGATTTCACGCACACGCACGGTGTCGCGGAGGATCTAAACTCGATCGGAATTTGGCGCCCCTTTGCCTTGTTTGGGGCACAAATTCTCGGTGAAAACGAAGCCAACGCATTCACCCGCAACATCGCGGACTTCAACACCGACGATCGTCCCACACTGGAGTTGCGTACCCCGCGCTCGCTGTACGTAGAAACCACGTCCAAGATCGCAAAAGAGCTCAACCCTTTCCGCCGGCCGGACGCGGCGCCTATCACCGGCTTCGATCCTGAGCGCGATCTGGATGCGGACGGCGCATATTTGCTCGGATTCGCATATGCCTCCATGGGGCAGTCTGACCTGGCGATCAGGTACATGGAACGCAGCACGACGATGGCACCGAATCGCCCCATGTTTTTAGTGGGTCTGGGAAATCAGTATCGCGCAGCAGGCCGCGTTTCCGACGCACGCACGGCGTATGAGCAAGCACTCGCACTCGACCTCAACAACGTCGAAGCTCTGGTATCGCTTGGCGAGATTCGACTCGAAGAGGGGCAGATGGAATGGACGCGCGTGCTGACTGAACGGGCACTGCGCCTTGCGCCACAAAGCGCGCGAGTACATGCGCTTATAGATCGACTGCAGGAAACGGAACGTTGAGCAAAGCGCGAAGGTGTTCGATCTGTCGCCAGTCGCGCACCGTTATACCGTTCAATAAACTCCGATAATGCACCGCAGGATTGCGCAGGAGGCTGATTTGTCAGAGGGTTCTCTAGCCCATTCTCGGGGGCGCGGCCCACAAGAAACACAGCAAACAGGCCACAAAACGAATCGAGCGCGCAATGCGCAGTTACTGGAAAGTCCTAGCGAGCCGGCGCCGATGAGTTCACGGCTTTCCCCGCTGGCCAATCGTCGAATACCTCCGGAACCGAGAACGTCATGATGCTGTTCCCTGCTGCCGTGGCAATGATGACTTCTTTGTGCAGAGGATCGAGAACAATTCCAGTCTCGTTATTTCCCCCTCTTCCCAGGGGAGCCGGAATCTTCAAAGGTGGGTCCGTGCTCACGCCACTTTCAGGAATTTTCCAGATCTCGATATTGCCTCCCTGTCGCATAAGTGATCAGCCGCAACTTCGGAGCATAAACCTCAAACTGATTGCCCATAGCCACCGGCCCTTGGATGATCGCCTTCGGCGGCGTATTTCCGCTGGCGGTTCGATCGAAAACCAGAACCTTCGCCTCCCGCTAACCCCGCCGCTCGGCACCAGCAGAAGATTGTGGATCGGGTCGATGCGAACACAGGTTCCGCTCGCGCCTCCCAAGTTTCAACTTGCGTATTGCGGGCCCGCCTAACACTCGCTTGGGAGCGACGTTTCCGTTGGCCATGCCGGTCAAAGACCAGAATCGTTTCATCTCCATTGGCCAGGTAGATTTCATTGTGCACCGCGTCGATGCTCACCTTCCCGACGCCGTCGCGCCCAGGCCCTTGATATGCGTCTTGTCTCCTTGAATGAACCGGATCGGCGCTTCCTCTCCGTTCGCGGCCCCGCGGAAAGTCAGGATCGCCTGCGCGAGAGGGCTGGTGACCACGATCTCATCGTGAATCGCGTCGAACGCGAGATCGTGCATGGTTCTGCCCAGAAGCGATTTCTGGCCTTCGATCGATCTGAGATACGGTGTGTTTTCCTTCGCCGACCTGGCGAAGACCGCAATCTGCGGATGGTTCACTCAATTGGGGACCAGGATTTCCTGGCGTATCGGATCGTAAGTGACCGCCGCGGTCCTGCCCGAAATTCACGCCTCGCTTGCTCTCTTCCGCGCTGCGAATGACGCGCAGCGGCGCCACGTCTCCATCCGCCATCAGCGGATACACCGTGGCCGAAGAGTTTCCGAGGTTCGAAACCCACACCTCTTTATTCTTCAGGTCCAGAGCCACTCCCGTGGGATTCCGCAGGCGCGTTGACGGCCCGTGAATGACTCGCGCCGGCGCTACGTCGCCCTGCGCTTTGGCCGCATTGGCGAAGACCAGCACGGATTGGCCGATGTCGTTCGCCACGTACAGGTCGCCGGTCTTCGGATTGAACTTCATCGCCGCCGGCCAATCCAGT
The DNA here is from genome assembly GCA_963828935.1 of uncultured Acidobacteriota bacterium. Classification (GTDB taxonomy): domain Bacteria; phylum Acidobacteriota; class Terriglobia; order Acidiferrales; family UBA7541; genus Palsa-189. The sequence goes on from CAWHGP010000005.1 coordinate 264,198, forward strand.
TGCGTCTTGTCGCCGGTAATCACGCGCAGCGGCTTGGCATCCCCGTTCGCATCCAGCGTGTAAACCTTGATCGCGGGCGGAAACCACTTCCCCGTGCCCGCCACGGTGAAATTGCTGTGATGTCCCCAGGTGTTGACGAACAGCAGCCGATCCTTTTCGTCCACCGCGATGCCATGCGGCGCGTCCAACCCCGTATCGTCACCCTCGATCGTCCGTAACGGTTTCTCTTCGCCCGTGGCGTCTTTGCGGTAAACCACTACTTGCGGAGGATATTCGACCGTAGCGAAAATCTCCTGCTTGCTCTCGTCCGCGGCCAGGTTGTACACCCGATGCGGAGTATGCAGAACCGCTTTGGGCGCCACGTCGCCGTTCGCATCGCGCGGGAAGCGCACCATTCTGTCCCCGGTGTCCGATTCCACCGAGAAGATGTCGCCGCTCGCCGGGTCCACATAAAGCCCATTGTTAAATTGAATCAAGCGTCTTGTCGCCGCGGACCGTCCGTTTCGGCAGGGTGATGTCGTCGGGTCCCGCAGGGGTCGGGGACAAGCGGTCGAATACCTGGTACTCCCACAAATTGTTGTCCTGGAGGATCACTTCATTGGAGTTGACGTCCACCGCCATTGCGCTATACGTCGGAGCCGTATCGCGGATCGTGCGCACCGGCATGCGCGCTCCGTGGGCTCTGGCCTCTGCAGCCTCTTTTTCCTCTTGTTCCGCGTGCGGAAAGCTGGACTCTCGCTGTTGCGCCGCAGCCATCAACGCGGAAGAAGGGTCTTGCTGCAAAGCGGCAAATAGAGTCTGCTCCTCCGGCGAATCAATGCTGGCATCGGGATCGGCGCCTGCGGATTCATCCCACGTGCATACATCATTCATGTTGTCGGGAAGCTGCTGAACGGAAACCAATCGGGAGGTGCCCTCAGGAGTAGCTGGTCCTTCAGTAGCAGTAGTCGCGCCCACCACAACACCGGCTGTGAACAGACCAACTATAAGCAGAGCCGACGCGACGATGGCCCAGTCAGTTTTCGCCGCTACGCGCATGGCACCTCTTTCACAGAGACGCCCCCATAACCGAGCTACAGGTCGATCTACAAGTGATGACGAATTCTACGCCAGCCATTCTGGCGAGGTCAACGAGTGTACTCCCCTCACCCGGGAGGTTTCGTAATTCGAAGGATGGTTTCTGGTTTACTCCGAAGGGGCTTGAGTATATAAGTGGGCATTCTGGAGTTACCAATAGGCTCTTCCTGATTGACGAGGAGTCAATCGCATGAATTTTTCAGGGCAGCTCAATGCCCGTGGGGTGTGGGCTCGTGTTGCGGTCGTTGCCGGGTTGGCTCTCGGTTTCGTGGTGATGCTGTCTTTCTTGCGCTCATCGCGAATGATCGCTTCTCCTCGGCCTGCTCAGCTCCAAAAGACGGGCGCAGCGGCACCGCCGCGTAACACTCTGTCGGACGCCCAAATAGCGCGCATGAGTTCCGACGAGCTGGCCAAGTATCTCTTTGATAATCACGGCTGCAGGACTTGTCATACCCTGACTGCGAACGGAACGCTGGGCTTCACTGCGCGTGGCAAGACGCTTGGCAAAGGCTTTGAAGGTTGTTCCTCGCTTTTAACCTCCATGAGAGTGATCGTGCAGGTACCGCAGGCGGGCCGAACGGCGGATGAAAATGTGAAGGTTGCCAACTTTCAACAATTCGGCTGCGCAACATGTCACCAAGTCACGCCAGGAAACCTGACGCTCACCAAGTATGCGGCCAAGCTCAAATCGCTGCACATGATCTGCACGGAGGTTAATTGCACTGACTGTAAAGGAGCCATAAAATAATGATGTATCGTCGCCATTTCCTTAAGAGCTTGGCAGGTGCTGGCGCGGGCGCTTCATTACTGGAATTGGGAACACCCGAAAAGACGCCTGTTGAGAACGCGAGCGTCCACTGGACTGTAAAGGGTTTCACCTGCGTGACCTGTGCTGTCGGGCTTCAGACGATTTTGGAGAAGTACCGAGGTATCGCTCGCGTCAAAGCCGCATATCCGAGTGGAGAAGTCCAGATCGGATTCGACTCCCATCAGATTACCCCGCGCGAGATTCGGCGGCTGATCGAGGAGACGGGGTTCAAGGTCGCGCAACGCGTAAGTGGCTGAGGTCGTCGTCCTGAGTTCGCTTCCACGTTTATTCTTGTTTTGAGCGACACGCGACCGCCCTCGTTCCTGAGACAGCGCGTAGTTTGCCAGGAGGATTCCCCAACATGCATTGGATACGGACGAACACCTGGGCCAGAGTGGCTGGCCTCACCTTATTGGCTGTTTGCGCTGTGGTGCTTGGCACCAGTCTTTTTCGTGCGAACCATTTTTATACTGTGATGGGCGCGACCGAGGAAGCGGTCCCGAAATTCAAGTTTGATCCCGACTGGCCAAAGCCGCTGCCGAATAAGTGGAAGATCGGTGGGATAACGGGTCTGGCTGTCGATAAAGACGATAATGTCTGGGCGTACGACCGTCCAAATGATCTGACCGATATTGAGCTCGAGGCCGAATTGAATCCGCCTATTGCCGATTGCTGCAAAATGCCTCCCTCGCTCATTCATTTTGACAAAGAAGGCAACGTGATCGGCTACATCAACCCGCCGCAAGGACACGGCATGGCGGTGGATGCCCAAGGATTCATATATACCGGAAATACGGTTGACGGGCTCGATAGCGTCCACAAATACGATCCCAAGACCGGCAAACTCCTCGGCACCGTGCCTCGCGCACCCGAAAGGGAGGGAGGCGCAGGTCGGAATCAGGATGAAGGTGCCGATGTACACGTTCCGGGTCACGGCGGCGCCGGGCCTGTGGCAAATTTTATTCGGCCGCTCGGCGCGCAACGGCCGCAGCCCAATCCTGACGCCGTAGCGGCTCGGCAGGCGGCCATAAAAGCGTTCCGCGAGAAGTACCCTCCGACAACTCCGATGATTGTGGGCAATATCGAAGAAGTTCGTATCGACGACAAAGATCACGAGCTTTACTGCAGCGATAGCTATTTGGGCGGACGCGTAATGGTGTTTGACCTGGATACCTTAGCTTTCAAGCGAGGCTGGGGCGCCTATGGGCATAAGCTGTCGGAAATTACTACGGACGAAAAAGACCGCGAATACAAGCCTGGCGGCCCGGAACCGAAGGAGTTCCGGAACCACCTGACGCTGAACATCTCGAACGATGGGCTGGTCTACGCCGCCGATCGCGGTGCGGACCGTATCCAGGTGTTCACGAAAGAAGGCAAGTTCCTGAAGGAATTTACACTTGCGACGTCCACGGGCGCTGGTGGTTCCGCGGGTGGTGTGATGTTCTCGCCCGATAAACAGCAGCGCCTTCTCTATATTTCCGATCTCACCAACAATCACATCTGGTTCCTGGGCCGCGAGGATGGCAAGATTCTTGGCCAGATGGGGCAGATGGGCCAAAACGGCGGCGAGTTCTTCGGCCTGCACATGGAAGCGGTGGACTCGAAGGGCAACATTTACACTGGAGAAGTTTTCGCCGGGGAGCGGCTGCAGAGATTTCTCCCTGTCAAGTAGTTTGGCCAAGCAACGATCCTGTTAAGCAGAATCAGCCGCAGGGCGTGACCAGTCCTGGTCTCAGTTTGCAGCGCTGTATGCAGGCCGCCATCGACCACGACCGCTTGAATCTTCGGAGGCAGTTAAGGAGCGGGGGGGGGACGTACGCTGCCGGCAGTTATCCTGACGCTACCGAAGAGCCCGCGTAAACCCACGGGGCTAACTCAGACAGCTAACTCAGAAACGACCGGGCCAGCTGCCCTGAGCAGGCCCACCGAATTCCCACGAAGAAAATGTAAGTGCAACTATCGACTATTTCTTCGTGTCTGCATTCCGTTTCGCTTCGGCGGCCGCTTGGGCGGCGATTTCCTTGTTGTATTCAGCCGCCTCTGATTCCGAGCAGACCATTTCCCGAATATCGAAACTATCCGATTGCAACCGCAAAGGGTATTTGTCGAGGGCGTTCCACGGTTTCGTGTACAGCGTAGGGTCAATGATGGTCACCGTGAGTTCCAAGATGTCATGGTTCACCCGGTGGAACCGTTCCTCCACGCGTAAGTCCTTGGTGTGCGGACGCCCAACATTATCGATCCACGTTCTTTCATCCAACCCCACCGTCTCGGCGACGAACGTGGTATCGTCCACCCATTTGCCGGTCGAGTAGCCGTACCACCGCGGCTCGGTAATCTTGGGGAAATTCCGTCCATCGGTCCAGATGCTCCGCCACACCTGATCATTTTCATAAACGAGCAGCACCTTTTTCGGAGTTTCCACGATCTCCACCGCCCGCAGGTCATGCAGATTTATGCGCGGAAACCCGATCGGGTCGCACATCTCAAAAGGATCGTTCACCTCGGCCACGGGAGAATTCCCGAATCCATCTCCATACTTATGGGTCTTCCACATCTGCTCCCCAAGAGGCGTGAAAGGTAGCGGATGCTTGCCGTCCATTGGATAGTTATACGCGCCTTGTGCCTGAACTCCAGTCCGCCACCCTTTGGCTGGCTCCCAGGTTCCAGAAATGTTATGCACCGGAGCAGGAGCGGACTTACCCTCCACAGCCTTCGGTACGGGCCGGCCCCAGCCATCCACATGCTGTTCCAGATCGTTAGGGTCCACAACGGCTCCCGACCCAGCCGCTGGAGCAGTTTGAGCACGCACAATGGGTGAGAACATCAACACCGCAAGTCCCATCGTGGAGATCCCCAGAAATTTAAGCATTTTTGAGATCCTTTCGCGATTCAGTTGCCGGTCCCGATTCCAGTGTCGCCAAGGATAAACTCCCGCGCATGGAATCAACTCCCTAACACGCCGCATTGCGGGATCGCCCGGCGGCGCCACATCGCCGCTGCACTCCACCGGCGCGAAACGCGCCTGCTCTTCATACCACGATAAAGCTGTCTCGGATCTCCCTGCAATAGTGAGTAAAGCAATAGTGGGTAAAGGAGGTCACTTAGTGGCATTCGCCTTATGGTCTGCTGCGGCTTCGGCTCTGCCATCATACTTCCCTTCTGTCCTCATCACTTGGCCGTTGGCAAGTCTGGCCTCAGCAAGGCGCACCACTGGCGAGCCACTTTTGGCTACAGCGCTGGTCACAATCGTGACTTCGTCTCCAGGCTTTAACGGGAGCCACGCTTGTTCAGGCGAACGGCACTCGGTCTCGCTCCTGCGGGCAGAAAAGCGTGCGGTGATGATGCAGGTAACATCGCTCTCGGCTATTTGGCGATGCACGAGTGTCTGGTGGGGCATTTTAGAGGCAAATCGTTGGCAAATTGTTAGAGGGATCGCTCAGGGACTGACCAGTGCGTGATCGCTGGCTTCCGCGAACTCTCGAGTCTTCCGTCAAGCCGTCTGAACGGCACGAGAAGGGGGGCTGGACTTTGGTCCTTTAAGAGGAAATCCAGCCCGCCTGGTTCACTCCCTGCCCTTCTTCTCGCTACTACCCTTCTGACCACCGCCCTTGCTGCCCTGGTCCTTCTTACCGTCCTTGGTTTGACCTTTATCCGGCATGCGAAGTCTCCTTTCAGTGAGAACCTAAAAGCATTGTCAGCGTAGCGTGCAGCGAGAAAATGGCTATCGGGTAATACCACCAAATTCTCGGCGCTATATATTGAAGGCGCTCACTGCTGTGCTTGTACGATCTGCGGCAGTCATTCGACCGCGTTAGAGAGTATTGCGATTCAAATCTACCGATGCCGCCCGAAAAAAGTATAGAATTGGCCCGTCGATTTCGATTCAAAACACCGCAGGTGCTGCTAAGCCGGGGGCCGAGCACGCTTTATCGTTGAATTACCAACCTTACAGCGTGTATTAAATAGCTTGCATCGAAAACAGAATTTTAGAAGCGAGGTTTCGACCATGTTGCGTCGTCTGTGGCCGGCAATGATTGTTATGGCAGGACTCGCGTCGTTGCAGACGTTTGCCCAGAACGCCCCTGCCCAGCAACCGGGGGCGGCCAAGGATAAGAAATCAGCGAGCGCCACGGCACCCGCGCCACGTCATGACATTTCCGGAACTTGGGCGCCGGCCAACGGGCCGGGCGATGGCATCCAAGCGAATGGTGTGAAGGCCATGCCCAACGACGGGAAGCCGGAGCATCAGTTGCCTTTCACGCCTTACGGACTAAACTTATTTAAGTCTCACAAGCCGCTCGAAGGCGTCGATGCGGTGCTGCCTGGGTTTTACGACGACCCGCGAGATAAGTGCGAACCGATGGGATTCCCGCGCGCCAATTTCTACAATCTTCGAGAGACGCAGATCATGGGGGATCCCTACAAAGTGGCCATCTTGTACGAATATGCCGAGACTTGGCGCGTCGTCTGGACCGATGGGCGCCCGCTTCCGAAAATCGTGGAGGGCGGGGTGCTCATCGGCAAGGAAGTTCGAGAGCCCCGGTATTACGGCTACTCGGTAGGAAAATGGGCTGATGACAACACGCTCGTGGTTCAGACCGTGGGTATGATGTCAGAAGACAAAGTCTGGCTGGATACCGCCGGGCGTCCGATCAGCGATCAACTGCGTGTCGAAGAACGATACCACCGCGTGGATCACGACCACCTGGAGTTGACAGTGGTCATTGATGACCCGAAAATATATACAAAGCCCTGGACCGCCATGGACAAGTTTCCCATGAAGTTAGAAAATCCGCATACAGACGTCATGGAGATGTACTGCTCGCCGTCGGAGATGGAGAAATACAATAAACTGTTTGGCAATCCTTCCAGTGGCGGCAGCGCACCTGAAAAATAGCCAGCCTCTATGGGCCGAATAATTCGATTAGGCCTTTGTGGCCAAAGGATTTTGCATCATCTAACTAGCTAAATGTGCCAAGCCTGATATCTAGAGAAGATTGATTCTGGGTGGAGGTAACTGCAATGAGAATGAAAATTATCCCGACGTTTGTTTTGGCGGTTGGACTTTTGGGCGCTTGTATTCCGGTTTCCGCGCATCATGGAAACGCGGCATTCGACTCCGGGAAAAAAGTGACCCTGAAAGGCACCGTAACCGACTGGGCGTGGTCTAATCCCCACTGCCTTCTTCAATTCGACGTGAAAGACGATAACGGACAGGTGGCACACTGGATCGGGGAGACCCAAAATCCAGTCACCATGGTCAATGGTGGCTGGAGCAAGGCGGACTTCAAGCCCGGCGATGAAATCACCGTGACCATAGAACCGGTCAAGAACGGCAAACCGATGGGCCGTATCCTGACCGTCACTCTGCCGAATGGCAAGACGCTAGATGCAATGGCCGGGACGCGGCCCTACGCTGCCGATGGCGCACCCAAGCCAGTTAAATAACCAGACAAATAATCGGATAACTTAGAACAAGAATTTCAGTCCAAACTGGATTTTACGCGGGCCACCCGTTCCGACAATGGGGCTGTTTACGCCGACGTCGGGCGTGGCCTGAGCTTGGCCAAAGGTCGACGGGCTGCTAAGGGTTGCGCTTGGGCGGCGAAGAACGGTCGAGTTTGTGACATTGTAGATCTCCGCCCGGAACTGGGTAGTGAGCCTTTCCTTAAGTTTCCAGGTCTTTATGATCGACACATCCCACTCCCAAAGCCTAGAGAGCGGATCGCGTACCGGCTCATGCTTCCAAATGTCCCACGGGCCGGCGGAACGATCACGGCACTCCCCATCATGTAGCAGCCCAAGCGGTTCAACTCGGCGAGGCCAGTGTTGTTGGCCACTCCCGCCGGACCATTCGGCTCGGCGGCCGCCGCCGTCACGCACGCCGTCGGCAGCCCAGCCGTGCAAATGCCACCCTTTGGAGAAAAGGGCTGGTATTCCCGGTTGGGTTGTAGAAGCACGGTATGGTCGCAGTTGTGCCAAACCCGTTGAAGTCGTGGGGATTGCCAACCAGCGTCCAGCGATCCTGCCCTTCTCCGGTTCCGCTCATATCATCGGCGGCGTCGGTTGGGTTAATCGGGAACTCCGGAACATACCTTAACGGTTGACGTGACTTGCCAGCCTTGCAACATCTGGGCGTACCCGCTCTTCCCTGGGATGAAATACGAAGGCCCGAACGCGAACCGATGGCGAAGATCAAACGAAGAGTTTCCATACTCCGCACCTATATTTCTGCTGTCTTGAGGAACAAGCGGCGTCAGATCGGACGATTACTGTGTCCGAGGCATGAGAATAGGTATATGTGGCAATAAAGTTCAGACCATGGCTGGCGCGCTCTGTCAGCGACCACCTGGAGCGCATCGTAGTTAGAGAGAGCCGGTAGACTGCCCACCAGCAACTTGCATTTGTCCAAGATACGGGAAGCGTTGCGAAGTACGGGCGCCGCGCATTTTCGGCAGCAGGATTCGTGTTCGCTCCAGGAAGTGGTTGATTGAGATCGGCGAAATCGAACAGGTGCTGCCCATGGTTGCCCACGTAATTAGCGTCGATCGTAAGGTTGTTGGTGATAGCGTGTTGCATGCCGAAGCTCCAGTTCAGGACCATGGGATATTCCAGGTGGTTAATGACGCCTCCGATGGCGCAGGTAGCCGTGGCGTGCAGATCCCGGCAAGTTGGTGCCGACGAAGCTCGCAAAGAAGGGTGTATTGACCGCGCCATGGACGGGGCGCAGAGGCTCAGATTCTGCGTAGTTGATCGTGCCGCCCTGGCGTCTAAGGGTCGTGCTGCCGTTGTTCAGGGGTAATCCCGTAGGGACGTGTCACGCTTGCACCGGGAGTGAGAAAGGCTTGAATGGATCGGATTTTGGTAGATGATATTGAAGCCGGTACGTACCACCGTCTTGCCCTTGCCGGTCACATCCCAAGCCAAGCCAAAGCGCGGCGCAAAGGCCCAGGGATCCAGTTTGTACAAAGGGCTGCCGGTTGCCGCTTGTATGATTCCGGTTGGGGTACCGATATCGACATTGCCCGATCAAATTGTTCAGCTTCGTGGATGGTCGCGGTATATTCGTATCGCAGCCCAAGGTTCAGCGTGAGTCGCGGGAAGATTCGCCAGTCATCCTGGACAAATCCGGCAAACCCGGGTAATGAAATTGCCGCGGAACAGTGCCGGTTAGCAGTGTCTTGCTGTAGGCACGCCAGCCATGAAATTATCCAGGGCCGTGGCCCCGGTAAACGCGTTCACGGCATTGTGTTGTTAAAATTCAAGGTGCCCTTACCCTGGTCGGTGTTCAGGCTGGTGTCCAGGTGGGCGAACACGAACTCACCGCCGAACTTGAAGATGTGGTTCCCGTGCGTCTAGGAAACGGTATCCAGCCAGCGCTAAATACCGCTGGTGTCGAAAGTGCCTGCCGCGCCGCCCAGCGCATTGGTGCCGGTTGCGCCGCTGAACCCCGAGATGGTGATGGTCGGAAATGCCGCACGTTGTCCCCCCGCCGACGAAGCCGAGGCTTGCGTAATTCGGCGCACCCGACCGCCGGAGTGCAATCGATAACGAGGGAGAATTCGTAGCTGCGGATATCTGTCCCAGCCAAATCGTAAATCATTGACCCAGGTGGAATTGGGAATCCAGGTCCACGACGCCCGGGCCACGCGCGTGTGTACCTCGAAGGGCGTCGACCAGTACGGCTGAGTGGCATTGTGAGCGGCGCCACGGCGAAGCCGTCGCCATCGAAAAACTCCGCACTCAAGTTATTGTGCGCGTTCAAGTGGTAATCCAATCTGCCCACGCCATTATCCGTTCCACCAACGGTGAGAAAGTCAACTGGAAAGGTGGTGCTGTTGGTGTTGTTGCTGAACAAGCCCTTGTTCGGGGTGCATGACGGTAGGCGCTGACGACGCAACCTGCCAGGTTCAGACTGAGCCGGACTCGGCGTACACCATGGTTTGCAGGCCAGTAATCGCGTCCGGCAGGCTGCTCGCAGATCCCAAGCCCGCGCCGCGAGGGCACGCTTATATTTTTCGGGTTTCCGACGTCATAGCGCTGTCCTTCGTAACCCAGCAAGTAGAAGAGCTTATCTTTCTTTATTGGTCCGCCAAAGGTCGCGCCGAAATCCTCAAAGGCCACGGGAGGTTGGTGCTGAAGAACGCGTTTCTGGCCATCAGCGCAGTGTCGCGTCCCAAAGCGAAGGCCGTCCCGTGCATCGAGTTGGTTCCCGACTTGATGGCTACGTTGAGTTGCGCTCCCGGCCTCCAGCCGAACTCCGCCTTGGAATTCTCGACGACGTTAAATTCCTGAATGGCGTCGGTCGGCAGTAACACGGCTTGCTCAGGGCCGCCGGCGGGGTATCCGGCGTTGATGGCCTACAGTCGTGTAGTAGGTCATCTGGTCGGCCACGCCATCGAGCACGTAAACATTGTACTCACCGCGCAGGCCGTTCGATTATATTGTGACGGCCCGGCTGCGGAGCCCGGCCTGAGCTGAAACGTCGGGAGAAGGCCGAGCAACTGAACATAATTATGGCCCGAGAAGGGAAGGTCACTCAGAGCCTCTCCGGTGATCGTTCCCTATAGCTGGGCGTTGGTCGTGGTGATGGCTGGAGCTTCGCCGCGTGACCGTAATGGTTTGGTTTTGTTCACCGGTCTGCAGCGTCACGTCTACGTGCACGTCTCCGCCTACCCCCACTTCGACGTCCTGGCGGTCGAAAGCCTTGAAGCCCATATACGTGGCATGAACCGTGTAGGTGCCCGGGATCAGATCGGGGGCGGAGTACGCTCCGGTGGTATCCGTGGTGACGTTCGCGGTATTACCCGCGGCCCACGTCGGTCACCGTGACCGTGGCTCCTACGACTGCGCCGCCGCTGGTATCTGTAACGATTCCACTGATCCGGCCCAGAGTTTGAGAATGAGCCGGTAAGCAAACCAGCAGCCCCAGACACACCCCCGCTACCTTCAGCGTGGTTCCAAGGCTCACCCATCTGGACAACTTTTGGCGCACGAATAATGAAGCTAAAGTCTTCATAAGACACCCCACACCGTTTCTGCCGCGAATACTAATTCCCTAGCCCTCTCAAGTCAAGCCATGGACTGCAATCTCCTGCGGCACCATCGTCCTGAGCCATCGATCGAGTTCGGATCCCGCAGCGGCACTTCGTCAGCGACAGGTGGATTGAATCGCCACGGTATGCGGACTGCCGCCAGCATCCGGCGAGCGAGGACCCGGCGAGCGCTACCAAAAATACCGCTACGGCGGATCTGCGCCGCTGGTCGCTGCCGTAGCTGGAACCGCCATCTTCAATTCCTCAACTTCAGCCAGAACTCTGGCCCACTGTTTTCGCTTCCGCTTCATCGCGTAAGCAGCGTCCGGATGGCCGAAGAATTCGAGCAGTTCCGTGCGCATCTCCGGCGAAGCGCCGCGGAAATTCTGTTTCCCCAGTTCGTCGAGCAGCTTGGCGTGAGTCTCATCGTTGAGGCGATATTTTCCCGGCCCTGTCGTGTCACCCGTATCCAGGTTGTCGTTGGGCAAATTCGGCTGGCCCGCGCCGGCCTCGCTGAGCAGGCCTCGGTAGCGATCCAGAGCTGCATTAAAACTTGCCTCAAACATGCGTTCCGCACCGGGAGTGGGTGTTTTGAACTGCAGGACTTTTAACGGCCCAATCTTGGGAATTATCCGGATCAGAAACGCCAGAAATCTGTCGGCCACGGTGGGCGGCTGGTAGGTGTTTCCCCAGCTCTTCCGGTAATCCGCGCGAGACAGATTATAGAGAAATTTGTTTTTCGTGATACCAGGCTGGTCCTTCAGGATCTGATCCTTCTTGAGGCTCCATGCAATACGCGTCGCTTTGGGAAGCAGATCACTGACATCATGACGGTAGGAGCCTAGAACTTTGTCTTCATCCGACAGAACGCTCTTGAGGTCCAGCCCGTACGTTTCTTGAAACGCTCGTTCCAGTAACGCGGCCGAAACTCCAAAACCGATGAAATCGTGGTAGCTGTCCGGAGCGTAACGTCCGCGCGCAACTTGCAGAACGTCGAACCCGAATTCCGTCTTCACGTGCTGCAGCCGGCCTTGTTCATACGTCACCGAGTTCCCGTATTTCCTTTGCAACTTTGGGTATAGGACCGGTACCGCGCGATTCACTCCCATCCGATGGCCGTCATTATCCGCGGCGTAGTGAGCCACCGCCCCAAGCGCGAAAGCATACTCATTAATGTCAGTGGAATCGCGGAGGAGCGCCAGAATGAAGTCCCCGCTGCGCACGTAGTGGGTCAAGTCGCTGAAGAAGAAACTCCCGTGCGGGTAATAGCCCATATCCTGGATAATCGCCCCGCCGTATGCATAGCCGTGTGCCTCTTTTATTTGTTCAGGTGTCGCCCCAGGAAAACGCTTCAAGAGTAGCGGCCGGATGTTGGTGTCCCATACGCTGTCGATGATGGCTTCATGGGAAAGTACCGCGTAGGCCGCCGTCTGGGTCGGCCAGCTTAAAAGCAGAACAATCGCCACTGTGATTGATAAAGTTGGCAAGACCCTCATACCCAAGCATCCCTGAACAGGTTCATCTTTAATTTGCCTTCGGTCAAAATTATCGACGGCTGCGCATCGCCCACCGATGCAGAAGAAACCGGTGCGAGCTGGCCAGCTCACCATCTCCGTCCAATTGCTTGCGCTGTTGCGCTGAGGTTGACAGCTCGGAACAGCGTCGCCAGCCTTTTCGCGTCCAATGGAAATTCAAGAACGAAATTCGGGACGGCTACGAACGCTTGAAAGGGATCAAAGCGATGTATGAGTTGATCCAGACGGGCCGGCGAAGCTATTTCGAGTGACCATATCCAGCTCCCCGCTCAGCCGCCCCGCGCGCCTTCGTGATGAACGGCCGATCATGGGGTGACGACTGGCCGGTCAGCTCCTCCGATCGGGTATCACCACCGATCCGTGAGTGCGCTTCCAGAATAAGGTATTTAAAACCCGCTTTCGCCAAATAAGCGGCACCCACCAGACTATTTCGCCCGGCGCCCGCCACAACAATGTCGAAGGTGTCTGCCACGGAGCGCCCCATGGGCAAGAGCTAGCACTTCTAAGCTCACCGGATCACAAGAACCAAGTGTATGTGGGGAGCACCTCGCAGCGGTGTTCTTTTATCGGCAAGAAACGATTCTGCAGGCAACACGAATAAAAAAAACCGGCGCATCAAGCATCATTCCCTTCGTGCTGCTTAATGATGCGCCGGTCGTGTTGCGTCTTGCTCGCCTATGCTCGCGCTACGTGTTGCGCCAGCCCTGGCCCGCCCGCTAACTGCCGCCTGCCAGGTTTCGTTCTTCGCCTAGCCTCTCACTTGGCAGCTACAAACTTCTGCACGCGTTCGCCCGCGAAGACCTCACCTGTGTAGATGACGCCTTTCGAATCTACCGCTATCATGTGCAGCCCAAAGAATTGGCCCGCATTCTGGCCCATACTGCCCATCTGGCTCACGACTTTGCCATCCATGCGATCGAGGAACCAAATGTGGTTATTCGTCAGATCGGAAATGTACAAGTACTTCTGAGCCTTGTCGGGCGAGAACATGACGCCGCCGGTGGAACCACCTATACCCGTCCATGGAGCCATGATGAACTCCTTCACGAACTTGCCGTCCTTGGTGGTCACATCGATGCGGTTGGCCATGCGATCTGCGGCGTAGACCAGCCCGTCGTTCGATACATTCAACGTGAGGTGGCCCCGGAATTCCTTGGGCATGGGCCCATTAGGGGTATATTCGCGGTCTTTGTCATCGGTGGTTATCTCCGAAAGTTTGTGTCCATACGCGCCCCAGCCGCGTTTGAATTTGAACGTGTCCATGTCAAACACCATCACGCGACCGCCCAGATAATTGTCTGCGGCGTAGAGTTCGTGTGCCGGTTCGTCCAGGCGAACTTCTTCGATTCCGCCCACGATCATGGGCGTCGTCGGGGGATACTTGGCACGGAATGCCGCTATCGCCGCCGTCCGGGCCGCCTGAGCCGCGGGATCCAGCTGACGGCGTCCGCCACCGCCAGGAGGCGTGATAAAACCTGCGACCGGTCCCGCACTCCCGTGGCCCGGAACGTGAACGGCCGGCGCCGCATCACCGCCGCCCCCGCCTGGCTGCGCATCGGGCACATGAGGCAACTCGGCGAGCATCTGTCCGGTCTTCGGATCGTACTTGCGCACGTTCCCTATGCCGTTAACGGCATTTCCCAGGTAGACAAATCCTTTGCTGTCCACGGCCATGCCGTGGCCTTGCGGCGGGTCAAATGACCCGATAACGTTGCCTTCCTTGTCGATGTGAATCATCGACGGTGGCCGCACGCAACAGTCCGCGATCGGCGGAGTGAGCTCGGCCTCGAGCTCAATGTCGGTTAGGTCGTTCGGGCGATCATAGACCCAAACGTTATCGTCCTTATCTACTGCCAAGCCCGTGACGCCGCCCATCTTCCATTTGTTCGGCAGAGGCTTCGGCCAGTCGCAGTCGACCTTATACTTTGGCGCGGATTGCGTCTGCGCGCCTAAACCAACACCCAACGCCAGCAGGCCAAGGCCGGCAAGAACCGCGAATGCTCTGATTCGCAACCTCCGGTCATTGTTTCTACTAATGGGGTTTCTACTAATAAGGTTTTCTTTCACAGGGTTTTCAGTCATGGGATTACTCCACTCCATCACGTCAAAAGTCTCAAATGCGTGAGGAGTCTAATCCCCTGGAAAAATCATGTCAACAAACAGCGCGCCGGCTCGGCCGGGTAACCAGATCACGCTTCAGACCAAGTCCTCTGCATTAAAATGCGAACTCAGCGACGACCGTCGTTGCCCTATGGGGTGTTCCGCGTTCGGAAGACCATTTTCCGCCGCACGACGCTCCACGCAAGCATCAGCGAGGTGACACAAAGAGAGGCGCCCGCGGCCAAAAGCGCAAGCACCACAACATCCCAGGCCGGACGGTGCTTATACAGCCATGGAAAATCCATAGAATGCAGCCCGTGATACAGCCAACGATTCCGCCGCGAATGAGAATTATAGCTTTGCACAATCTGTGCAGTCTTCGGATCGATGTAGAAGCTGGAACTGTCCCGGTCATTAATTTGCACGAAAATCACCGGTAGCGGAAGTCGGTGATGGCGATCCAGGTAGTATGACTCGTACTCAGTGATTAGCCGGGTTTGCGTGATGGTGGCCGGTCGTGCTGCTTGCTCCAGGACGGGCATGATTTGCTCGCTTGAAAATTGCGCGAATCCTTCTCCTACCATGGGAATGATGCGCGTTTGGTTTTGCGCGCCGGTAGCCAAATACAAAGGCTCTCCGGCAAACGAAGCAAGCTCCAGCCGCCTGGTTTGCCATGCGGCACCGATTTGCAGCAGCGCTTCCTGAGGAGACTTTGCGGCAAATGCCTTCAACTCGGGTAAGCTCCCTTGCAGCGCGGTCGCGAATTTCGCATTGACCTCATCCAAATTCCCTTCCTGTACCTGGGGAAAAGGATCCATCGAGAGCATGCCACTGAAAGCCCACGTACAAGCGCATAGTCCGAAACTCAATCCTAAAATCGCATGCCAACGTTTCTGCCCCACGTAAGGAATACTCGAAGGAACCCCAGCATAGCGGTAGCGCTTTGCGGGTGAATAGATCCAGATGCCGATCACCATGCCCAGTATTGCCAGGACGGTTCCCAACCCCGAACTCCAAATGACCAATCGGCTCCACGGACGCGCGTGTTTTCTCAATCGCGTGAAGTACAGCCAGTGCGGAATAGCCCCCAAATATGCGCCGGCGCGCGCCGCGCGTGTGGTGTACTGCACAACTTTGCCGGTCACCGTCGAAACATATACCTGCTCGCCATCGGGCCAGGTGTACTTGCGAATCGGTTCCAGGTCGCGGAACTCTCCCGCGACCGTCCACTGGTCTTCTTCGCTGAGCTCCTCCATCTTTGCCGTGTCCGTCGATTGTCGCGCCCAGGCTGAGGCCACCCGCAAAGTTATTTCCGGAGGAAAATCGGCCTGTTCCCGGCCATTGTCGGCATAGACTGTTTTCTCGTCTTCGCCAAAGCGAAACGTATAGACCGGCCGGCCGTCAAACACCTCCAGGACCACTTTGTCGGGGGACCAGCTTGTTTTCAGTTGTACGTAAGCCTGCTGCGGCGAGAGCCGGATTGCGAGGGGGTCCAGTGCCGCTGCCCGGATTAAGCGATCGGCTGCCGAGACGCTCGGGTATTCCCAATACATCATCACAAATCCAGACGAGAACCACATCAAAAACAAAAGGCATAAAGCTACGCCCATCCAGCGATGGAGAAAGATCGCTGCGGCCTTGAGCCCTGCTCCGAACCCGGGCGTCAGCTGTCGTAGAGGTGGCTTGGCGTGAAGGTTCTTGTCCATTTGCTTGCGCCGCCTAACGTGCTGCTCGCATCACCTAAAGTCTCTGTAAATCCGTACTCGAAATTCCTTGCTCTGCATAGGTCTAAGTAGGTAATGGACTGTTCGGGAAGTACCATAAGAACACACACGCCCTTTAAACGTACCCAGATGGCATTCTGAGCGCTCTTGGTCCAACGTCTCACCCCGTGTCTATTTCGATAATTCGCGCACACTGTGCAATAACGCACAGTATTCGTGTCGGTCAAGAACGATACTAACGCCTCACGGTTGTACTAAGGAGATTCACTTGAAAAGTCCCGCAGTACTTTTGGCAGTTCTTGTGTGCTTGGCCTCAGCTACTCTGGCTCAAGCGCAAACTTCAGATTCCCGAGATCAGAACGAGGCGCCGACATATGGCGAGAACGTCGTCAGCCGCACAACACCAGCGGTTAAATACGAACACCGCAGCGGTTCCACACGAATCGGTTTCCGCGGTACAGATCTGATGCCCGGCGTTTCCGGCGAAGCCAAGGTCGAAAGCAAGCGTGGCGCTGTGGCTATCGAGGCTGAATTTGCAAGCCTCGCTAAGCCCACCTCATTTGGCACGGAATATCTGACCTACGTGATGTGGGCCATTTCTCCCGAAGGGCGAGCCGTAAACTTAGGCGAAGTTTTGGTGGGCAATAACCACCGCAGTAAATTGGTAGTCACGACAGACTTGCAGGCATTTGCACTTATCGTGACCGCTGAGCCTTATTATGCGGTGCGCCGCCCCAGCAATGTGGTAATCGCGGAAAACGCGATTCGCCCCGACACGGTCGGAACCAGCGAAGCCGTGGACGCGAAATATGAACTCATCGATCGCGGCGGTTACATTCCTACCGGTTATCACTTTGACCCAGTTGTGTTGAATTCCAAGCTTCCGCTCGAATTCTTCGAGGCGCGCAACGCCGTGCGTATCGCCAAGTCCGCGGGCGCCGACAACTATGCCGCCGAGAGCTATGAAAAGGCCGCTACCCAGATGAAGCAGGCCGACGAAATGGGCACGATGAAGCACGTCGACACGAAGGCGCTCATTTCCGCGTCGCGCGAGGTCGTGCAGACGGCGGACGACTCCCGTGAAATCGCTTTGAAGCGCATGGATGCCGACCGCAGAAACGCAGACAAGGACGCCGAAGCGGCCAAACTGGCCAATGCGCGTGCTAAATCCAGGGACGACATGCAGGCTCGGACCGATGCAGAGGCCGCAACTGCCGATGCCAACCGTCGCCGCATGCAGGCCGATCAGGCTACCGCGGAAGCCCAGCGACAACAGCAAAATGCTCTCGCGGAGTCGGATCGAAATCGCGCCGCCGCCGCTGACGCTAACCAAGCCACCGCAGACGCGCAACAGTCGCAAAGAAACGCCGAGGCGGAGTCGGAACGGAATCGCCTTGCTGCTGCAAACTCAGATCAACAATTCAAGCAAGCCGTACAGGATCGCGAAGAGCTGCGCGCCAAATTGCTCCAACAGTTCAACGCCATTTTTGCCACGCGGGATACGGCCCGGGGCCTTATTGTGAGTTTGTCCGACGTGCTGTTTGACACCGGCAAATCCACGCTGCACCCCGGAGCGCGTGAGAAGCTCGCCAAGATTTCCGGAATCGTTCTGGCGTATCCGGATCTTAGGCTGGCCATTGAAGGCAATACCGACAGCGTCGGCAGCGATACCATGAATCAGACTCTGTCGGAACAACGAGCGAATTCGGTTCGCGATTACCTCGCTCAGGAAAACATCCCCGCATCGTCCATGACGGCGCAGGGATTCGGAAAGACTCAGCCCGTCGCGACAAATGACACGGCCGAAGGGCGTCAGCAGAATCGCCGCGTCGAACTGGTAGTCTCTGGCGAAGTGATCGGAACGTCGATCGGTAGCGTGTCCCTCACAACCCGGCCGTAACGCAGTGAATTGTCAGGAGCCACGCGGCCCAGCGACAGTGCAAAACACTGGGCTCCGTGGCCTTCTGTCAAACGCCATCAACGAATAGCCATCCAAGAACAGCCATCCAGGAACAGCCATCAACGACCGCTCATTCACGGAATCGTTTACCGCTTGCTGCTTGGTTTGCCGCAGGGTTACCGCAGAAAATGACCTACCATCCGGTTGACCAACAGATTAACTCCAGAACCCACCGCACGTACGAGCATTATTGCCGCGGGTCCGCTACTCTTGGCTAGTCGTGTAGGATGACACTGAGAAGAGAAGCGTTTATTTGCAGCCCTCCGTTATATTTAATAAAACCCATTTTCCTGAATTTATTCATAAAAAAATTGACGCGGGAGCGTGTCGTACCAACCATTTCCGCTAGCGTCTCCTGAGGTATTTTGGGAAGCACTCTTTGCGGCTTATCTTGCTTGCCGTACCGCGCCAGCAGCAGCAGCGTTCGCGCCAGTCGTTTCTCGCTGGAGTTAAAGAGCTGGTCGATCAGGTCCTCCTCAATCCGCACGTTGCGTTCCAGCATGTAGGTGATGAAGCGATCGGAAAATGCACTTTCCGAATGAAGCACTCGAAACATCTCGCTGTTATTCATCATCATTACCGTCACCGGCGTAACGGCCGTCGCCGTCGCCATGCGCAGAGGCTGCCCCGCCAAGCCGCCTTCACCTATGAAGTCGCCCGGCCCCAACATTCCCACCACTGCCTCTTTGCCCGTTTGTGAGACCACCGAGATCTTCACCGCTCCTTTTTGAATGTACATCATGTTCTTGCAGGGATCGCCCTGGGAGAACAGCGTCTTTTTCCGGTCAAACTCCATGATCGTTCTGGCCACACCAGCCGAATTGAGAAAGTTTTCTACGTCGAAGCTGCCGTTCCTTCTCTTTGCCGCCGCTCGTTTATTTGTCTTTATGTTTTTCATTAAGCTTTTTATGTCCCGACTTGAAACGCCCTGAGATGCCCTGTACTGAAGTCTACTACGCGCTCCTCTCGAATTTGCTAGTCATTATACGACTGTGCCGCAATGGAACAACAGGCCCAAATAGGTCAGGCCTTCCGCGGCGTTTACTGCATGGTCATAACCACAGCGGCGAATCCGAGCGATACAGAAACTCGGTACCAGCGTTTGACGGTAATGGTCTGCACGCTCTGAAGAATTTACAACTATGGCAATGCTGCTGCGGAACGCCGTCAGTCCAGGGAGAAACTGAGTCTTGTCAGAAGACCGGATCAACCAATTGGCGGCGGGAGACTTCTCCCCTTCGCTTACCGCCATCCATCAGTAAGTGTATCGGTTAGTAGTAAATGTATGCGGCGCAAGAGTTCGGAGCTGCTTTATCGGCCTGGTTGCCGTTCACACCTTTGGCAGCACTGTTTTCCCTGGTCGCACCGGCGGCGAGCGTTTTGCCGTCTGCGCTGAGCGCGACCGAAATGCCGAACTCCGCCCCAGGCTTCGGGTTTGTCGCCTTGACGTACGCCGCCGGATTCCACGTGCTGCCGCTGCGTGTGTAAACGTAAACGGCTCCGGAATCCTCCGCTGAGAAATCGGTCTGATCGCCGTTAATGCCCTTGGCCCCGCTATCTTCGAGGTGCGAGCCCACCGCAATCGTGTTTCCGTCTCGGCTGATCGCCAGGGCCCACGCGAACTGGTCGTTGGGCCGAGTATTGAATGCTTTCATGTAAGCCTGCTGCGACCATTTCCCGGCCGACCGGACGAAAACATAGGCCGCCCCGGTAGAGGTATCGTCCGGCTCGTCATGGGCGCCCGCGTCGGGCGGCTGGATACCAACCAGAATGGCATCCTCGTCGAACGCCCCCGCGACAATCGTATTGCCATCGTCACTGAGGGCGAGCGAGCATCCGAGCGAGTCGCCGCGCTCTGCATTCGACCCCTGAAGCCGCGCTTGTTGCGCCCACTTGTCGCCATTCCGAGTGAACGCGTAGACGGCGCCTTTGCCGCCCTCCTCGTCGTAGGTGCCGACAGCGAGACTATTGCCATCACCGCTCAATCCAACCGAGTAACCGAATAGAACGCCACGCGTCGTGGTGTTCCAAGGCTTGACGTAGGCTTGCTGCTCCCAATTTGTGCCCTGGTGTGTGTAGACGTAAACTGCGCCGGCCTCCGGGGCCGATGTGTCCGCTTGGTTGCCGTTAACGCCAGTGGTGACGCTGGGTTCGCTGGTCGAGCCGACTGCAAGAGTGCTGCCATCACTGCTCAGTGCCACGGAATAACCGAACTGGTACCCCACGTCGGGTCCGCCGGTGTTTGAAGCCTTCACGTAGGCCTGTTGTGTCCACGCCGCTCCGCTGCGGGCAAATACGTAAACGGCTCCGGCAGCCTCCATCGAGGTATCCTCTTGGTTTCCGTTGATACCCTTGGCGGAACTCGATTCACCCGTGGCCCCTGCGATGAGTAGGTTGCCATCGTTACTGAGCGCAGCGCATTTCCAAACTGGGCTCCCTCCCGACACCCGCCAAGGCCAGCCCGACCGCCAACCAACACCCTGCCTTCTCGCCGACCTTCATCACACACACCACCCGTTCATCACACACCACCGTTCCGGCGCGCTGGATCCAGTCCCCTGGTTCGTTCCAGACACCGGCGGGAAAGCGTATCCTCACCCAGCTTGCGCCATGGCCCGTCTAAAGATGGCCCTCTCGAGACCGTGACGGCGCTACTCGATCCGAGCTACTCAGTAGGCTGCGGGCGCTTGTGCGGGTGCCGGCGCGGCCCCTGGCTGCCCTTGCGTCTGTTCAGCCTTGATGCTGTTATGAATCACCTTCCCGCTGTCGGCCATGGTGATTTTGCTCTCGTGCGACAGATTCATATCGCCCAGGCCGTTTTTATTCTGGGGACCCGTGATCGTGATGCGATCTCCCGCCTTGAGAGTATCTTTGGTCCAACCGTCGGCTCTGTGCATGGCCGTGGCTGAGGCGAGTTCAGCCTGCCAACGCACGGCATTACCCTTGGCATCCTTCACTTCGAAAATAATCGACGAATGCGGATTCATGAATTGGAGCTCGAGCACAGTTCCGGTGACGGTAACCGGAGCCTCTTCGTCATATCGGCCCGCAAATCCATGGTGCGCCCAAACCGGCTGTGAGAGCGCGAACAGCCCTAAAGACATAAAAATAGTCCCGAATACTTTGTTCATGGTGGTACCTCCTCGTCAGGCAGACAATAGTCACCCTCGTTTTTGACCGTCCAGGCATGGTTATGCTTGTGGGCGAAAATGCCCGGTATACCGTTTCAACAAAAGTTGCTACACCCCTCCCCTTCAGACACTTGATTGTGCCACACCACCGGCGCCGATGCGATTGTGCGCATTTCCGGAGCGAAGAATCCCTTTCGGTGATTTGGCCCGAGCGTGCAGCCAATTCCTCCTGCGGCAGTGTGGGGGTCTTTCTCGGGTATGGCTATCGGGAAAAATAAGTAAGTGGCACCCGGCTCCTCCGTTTCCGAACCTTCACTTCTCCAGACCTCGCCGAACGCCGCGATCTTAACCTGGTTTATTGGCGTCCGCTGCGGGCCACCGCGAGCAAATATGACGATGTGATCATTGGTCCGAAGGGTGCCTGAAGGAGCCTTGCCTTACAGGATCGGTCATGATGGGCGCAGCAGGTTCTAACGTGGACACATTGGAATAGTTCGCCTACAGGAACTTCCTGTTTTGCGCTAACGACTTGTCCTGATCGACTCCGGAGGTAACCCCGCGCAATATAGCGCTGCGCGATGAGGGGACGCTGTAGGTCGCGTATCTCAGTCTCGGAAGGAGATTCGCATGTTGCTCCTGATTATTATCCTGGTCCTGTTGTTCGGCGGCGGCGGGGGCTACTACGGCTACTCCCGGTGGGGAACCGGCGGAGGTCTCGGCATCGTCGGTACCGTACTCGTTATCGTGCTGCTGCTGTATCTACTCGGCGGATTGCGCGTTTAACCCGCCATCGATCCCCAAACCCATCCAGGGGCGGCCGGTTGGCGCGCCCCTGTTTATTTACAACATCCAACTTGAGACGCCCTTTCCTTTCCCGCTGTCCTCTTCCCGCCCGGCGCTCGCTGTTTTTGAGGCTCTGGTATGGAGCGCTTAATGCCGTCTATAACTACATAGTACATATTAACGTGTGGGTGATTAGCGTTAATGCGTATCGTGAGGCGCGCCTCACTTTCGAATCGTACTCTCATTCCACACAATGACGCCGCTGCCTGCGGTTGTCCTCACCACTTCAAGGCGTCGTATTGCCCCGACTCCCTTTTCTATTTTCAGCTACATACAAAATGTTTTTTGCGACAACTTCATTGCTTTGACACTTACAAATTGCCGGGTCCCTGGCCGCTGCCGGCTGTGGGCCCCCAAAAGAAAAGACCACGCCACACTTCCCGCGGAATCATCGTCTTGCAAGCGCTGCCTCCCAAGAATACATGCCTCCCGGAAAGAATCGCCGTGCGGAGAGCGCCAAAAACAGGCACAAAAATGCGCGAAAACGACGGGTTCACACACCTTTGTGGCATTTCAAACAAGTTCTGGACTAAAGCGCCTATCGCGAGAGAGCGTTGAAAGGATTGTGACGATGACGATGTCCGACAAATCAGAGTCCGACAAAACAGCTTCCGAAAAGAGTGCTTCTGACGCGGCTGATGCCCCGGTGCCCGGTTCGGAACGGCCGGATTCCCAAGCGCGCGATTTCAAAGAACGATGCACGTAACTGAGCTGGGCGACGGCACAGAAGAATCGATGCAGAACGAAGACAAAGGTGAGGACCGAGGAACGATGACTGTCCGCTTGTCTTCCTACGTTAAGAGAATTGGCCGGTGCGAGGCACAGCGGGAGCGACGCCGGTCCCGGCTTCTGGTTTGGCGCCGCCAATCCTGCGCTCTGCGCGTGACCATTGTCGCCTTGGGCCTGCTCGCAATGATTTGGGTGCGCATTCAAGCGAGGGCTGCGATCCCGCTCGCTACGCGGGCACAAACCACACGCCCTTCGCCTAACGGTAAAGCTGGCGCGCCGGCTGGAAATGTTGCGAATGGCAAGCGGATTTATCTGAGCCAGGGCTGTGACAAGCGTTACGGCGTCGAAGGTCAAGGAACGGTGAAGGAAACGGCAGCTCCGGGACCGCCCATCGCGGCAACGTCAAAACCCATTGCAGCGTTCGTCAGTATTGTTCGTTCGCCGCTCGCGCCCATGCCGCCCTTCACGGCTAAGGACGTGTCGGGCGCGGAACTAGCTGACGTTTATGCTTTCCTCGAGTCCGTGCCGCCTTCACAAAACAGCGCGTCTGCGTCTGGCACTGCTTCTGCTCCCGCTTCCCCCGCGGCCGGAAACGCGCAAAATGGGCAGGCGCTCTTCACGCGAGATGGTTGCTACGAGTGCCACGGGCGACAGGCGGAGGGTGCCGCAGCAACAGGACCGCGCCTCGGCCCCAATCCGATACCGCTCGCCGCGTTGATCAAATACGTGCGCCAGCCCACCGGTCAGATGCCGCCTTACACCGCCAAAGTAGTGACCGGCGCCGAGCTAGCCGATATACACGCCTTTCTGCAATCGCTGCCAGCACCGCCACCGCCCGGCGGCATTCCGCTGCTGAAATAGTGTAATGAACGTTTATGCCCGAGCCTATATGCCCAGACCTTTATGTCCAGACCTCGCGTGCGGTTTCGGCGACGAGCGAAAGCTTGGACCACTGTTCATCTTCGGTGAGCAGGTTCCCTTCCATGGTTGAAGCGAACCCGCATTGCGGGCTCAGCGCGAGATTCTCGAGACGAATATATCGCGACGCCTCCCGAATTCGTTGCACGAGCATGCCGGGATCTTCCATCTGCGGACGCTTCGAGCTGACCAAGCCGAGCACCACCATTTTGCCTCTGGGAATAAAGCGCAGCGGCTCGAACGTTCCCGAGCGTTCGTCGTCATATTCCAACAGGAACCGATCCACCGCCATGGTGGTGAATAATTTTTCGGCAATGGAATCGTATCCGCCTTCCGCGTACCAGTGGCTGCGGTTATTCCCACGGCATAGGTGGATCGCGAGGGTCACTCCGGGGCGCCGTGCGGCCGCGAAGCACGCATTGTCGGCGCGAATAGATTCGGCAAGCAGCGCGTCGGGCTCGATCTTGAGCTCCGTGCGAATCCACTCCCGCCACTTCTCGTCCATAAAGTAGCTATAGCGCGGCGCATCGATCTGTATGTACTGAACACCCTGCTCGGCGAGGCGCGCCAGTTCGGCCTTCATGATTTCGACAATGTCCCACAGCAAAGCCGAATGATCCGCATAGATTTTGTCGGTGACGCCGCGTTTGAATGAAATCGACGGAAATTGCGTGGCGCTCGGCAGCGTCATCTTAATAGGACCAGGTGCGTGTTCTTTCAGAAATTGCAATTCGTGTCCAGTTAGCGGACGAACCTGCCGAAGCTTGGCATTGACGATGCCTGCGACGCGGCTGGCGGGCCCATTCTTTTCCTGTCCAGTTTTCCAGGCGCGGCCGACCGCATCATCCAGATCGAAGCCCTCCACCGCGTCGGTGAAATCGCTCATGAAGTTGCGCCGGCGCAGTTCTCCGTCGGTGTAAATGTCGAATCCCAGCTCTTTTTGCTTGGCGAGGACGCGCACAATGTGGCGGTCTTCGAGGTCTCGCAGCGACTGTGCCGCGACGCTGGCTGGCGCATCGTGATGAGACGGATCGGGCTGGGTTTGCAGCCGTTGCCGCGCCTCCAGAATTTCGGGAGGACGCAAAAAACTGCCGACGTGATCGGCTCGGTATACCTCGGGCGTGATCATCCTTATTTTCTCCAGTCAGAATATACCGCTGCGAGCGAATTTCTACAGCCGGCTTTCGACAGCCAAGCTGCGCAGGATTGCTGCGCAAGAATTATTTCTCGAGTAATTCTCTGCGTGCAACTGGCTTCGTACGCTGGGACGCGCTAAGCTCGGGCGGCATCCGTCATCCAGTTCCGGGCATGCAACTCCGGGCCGATAGCGGCCATCTTCTTCTGTAGGGTCTTTACGTCGGGGCAGAGGTCCGGCATTTTGATAGCGGAACTCTCCAGTGATTGTTGAGGTGAGCCGTGACCATCAGACCTAACGCAGTCATGATCCTAGGGTTGCTGAGTACTCTCTTGGCCGCGGGGGCGATTAGCGTGCACGCACAAGCGCCCCCGGGACCGCTGCCACCCGCGCAACCATCGACGAGAAGCCGTCCCGATTCTGAGCCTGCACCGTCGCAGCCTGTGCTTAGGACACCATCGACGCAATCGACTTCGACAGCGCCCGAGAACCAACCAGCGGCGCGGCAGAACATTTCCGGCTACTGGAAGTTCGATCATGACGCGAGCGACGATGCGCGGGCGAAAATCGAAGATGCACAACGCGCCGGAAGCGGCACGCGGAGCGCCGGACCCGTGGGAGGCAATGGACCTTACGGAGGAAATGGTCCCTACGGTGGCAATGGGCCGTACGGGGGCAACGGACCGTACGGAGGAGGACCTATGGGTCGGCCCTACCCCGGGGGCAATGGACCGTACGGGGGCAACGGACCGTATGGTGGGAATCCGAATGGTGGTAGCTACGGCCGCGACGAAACGCAGTCGGCCGCGATGCGCGAGTACATTTATCCCGCGACAGGCGTGACTTTCACGCTCAAGAATTCCGAGGCCGACCTCACCGACGACTCGGCCCGCAAGCGCGTCTTTTTTACGGATGGACGAAAACTGCAAAAGCCGAAAGACGACAATTATCGAGAAGTTGCGGCACATTGGGAAGGGACCCGCCTGGTGGCGGAAGAAAAGACGCCAGACGGCTTACATCTGCGGCGAACATTCGATCTTACGCACGACGGCCGGCAACTCGAAGAATATGTTTACCTCGACGCCACTCGAAATCGTTCGACGGTAACACTCCACTACGTTTACGACATCAATCCAAACCGGCAATAAAATGGAGTCTTGGCCTCGCGTGTGTTTCGACAGCAGTGTGTCCAGGCCGTATTTTTAGCCGGCGCCGGCGGCGCTCTCCATCGCGACCTTGACGCGCGGCGCCACCCCATGGCTTTGCGAAGCTCTCGCACCCGGACCAAACCGCTCGATAAGCACCGGTCTGACGATCGACGTCCATAGCGCATAGCATTTCGGGGTGGGGTGCAAGCCGTCCGCGACAAAGAGATCCGCTGGCAAATTGCCGCGCGCATCGAACATGGCGGAAGCCACATCAATGTATTGCACACGCTTTTGCGTACGGATGAAATCCTGCATCAGGCGATTCGCCGCCTGCATTTTCGGCCACTGGTTCCAGCGCAGCTTGGAAGGCTTAATGGAGATGACGTAGATCCAGGTATCGGGCAAATCAGCATGAACGATTTGGACGAATTCCTGGAAGTCGTTGGCGACGCTTTCCGGTGTTTTGGGCGAGCCCGCCGCCAAATCATTGTCACCCGAATAGAGCACAACTGCGCGGGGCCGGTAGGCCACAACGATCCGTTTTGCGAAGTGGGTGACGTCTGACATCTCCGATCCCCCAAATCCGCGATTGACGGCTTCGAGCGGCTTCATGTCAGCGGCCAGGGTGTTCCAGCGAACGATGCTGGAGCTACCTGTGAAAATGATGCTGCCTGGTTTAGGTGGATGGATCTTATCGGCTTCCTCGAATTTACGAATGGTGGATTCCCACTCGTCAGCTGCCGGCGCTGCGGCCACGGCGACGAATGCAGGAGGTCGCGCCATGGCGGTGGATAAATACCCACGCTCGCTAAGACCGACGACCAGCACCACCGCGGAGACGACCAGGAAGGTGGCGAAGTTCTGTCGCGAGAAACCGGTTGGTTTGCTCATGAGGCGGAGACTATACCGAAGGAACTAAAACAACAATGCACTAGAGCGCTCATCAGAAATTGGCGCTGCTAACTGGCTGCTCGTTGATTCTTCGCTGGTCGAACACCGCCACCCCCGAGATGTGCATACCATGCGACCAGTGCCGCCCGCAGCTGGTTGCGGATTCGCCAAACGTAATTACGTTACGAACTGACCAGCAGGAGATTTGCGCTATTTGGTATAATCACGATGGGGTTGGTTGCGCGAATGCTCTGTCGCCAGGCGGCCAGAGCCCTATAGTGCCCGGCCGGCTATGGTCCTGAAAATCGAAGAGTTTGCTGCCGGCGCCACACGGTATAACTGCCAACATTATGCGGCATCGAATCGAGGTCGGGGTGTGGTCGCGTTGCTCAAACAAAGGCTTGCGCTCGACTACTTAGAGGCGCGCGGAACTAGCCGGCACGAAAGTCAGGGCAGGACGGGTGGAACAGCATGTGGATCGTAAGACTCGCGCTCAACCGGCCTTACACCTTCATCGTGTTCGCGCTGCTGATTATTCTGATGACGCCCATCGTGCTGATGCGCACGCCCACCGATATTTTTCCGGCCATCGATATTCCCGTCATCAGCATTGCCTGGAACTACAGCGGCCTTTCCCCCGAGCAGATGGAGGACCGCATCGTCTCGAACTTCGAGCGCATCATGACCACGGCGGTCGACAACATCGAGCACATCGAATCGCAGACCGTGGCGGGCCGCTCGGTGATCAAAACTTTTTTTCAGCCCGGCGCGGATGTGCGCATCGCGCTTTCGCAGATCACGGCGATTTCGCAGACGATGAT
The DNA here is from genome assembly GCA_963828935.1 of uncultured Acidobacteriota bacterium. Lineage (GTDB taxonomy): Bacteria > Acidobacteriota > Terriglobia > Acidiferrales > UBA7541 > Palsa-189. The sequence continues at coordinate 292,056 of CAWHGP010000005.1, forward strand.
TCGGCAACTGCCTCCGGGCATCAGCGCGCCACTGATCATCACCTATTCGGCCTCCGACGTGCCGATCCTGCAGTTGGGGCTGAAGGGCCAGGGACTTTCCGAACAGGAGCTGTTCGATTACGCCACGAATTATCGTGCGCAACGCAGATGTCCACCGTGCCGGGCACCGCGATTCCCTGGCCCTACGGCGGGAAGCAGCGCCAGGTCTCGGTGAACGTGGACATTCCCGCGTTGCAAGCCAAGGGGCTGTCGCCGGTGGATGTGATCAACGCCATCAGCGCGCAGAATCTGGCGCTGCCCGCCGGGATCGGTCAAGATCGGGCCCACCGAATACAACGTGGAGATGAACGGCTCGACCAACACGATCGCCGCGATCAACGACCTGCCGATCAAAACGGTCAACGGCGCGACCATCTACGTGCGCGACGTGGCCTCGGTCAGCGACGGCTTCTCTCCGCAGATCAATATCGTGCGCATGGACGGCCAGCGCGGCGTGCTGGTGACCATTTACAAGACCGGCAACGCCTCGACGCTGGACGTGGTCAAGAACATCTACGCCAAGCTGCCGCAGATCGCCGCCGGTCTTGCCGCCGCAACTGGTGATGACGCCGCTGTTCGACCAGTCGATTTTCGTGCGCGCGGCCGTTCAGGGCGTGATTCGCGAAGGCACTGATCGCCGCGTGCCTGACCGCGCTGATGATCCTGCTGTTCCTGGGCAACTGGCGCAGCACCCTGATCATCGCCATTTCCATTCCGCTTTCCGTGCTGATCTCGATCATCGTGCTGAGCGCGCTGCGCGAGACCATCAACATCATGACGCTCGGCGGCTTGGCGCTGGCCGTCGGCATCCTGGTGGACGACGCCACCGTCGAGATCGAAAACATCAACCGCAACCTCGCGCAGGGCAAGGAGACGGTGCGCGCGATTCTCGACGGCGCGCAGCAAATCGCCGTGCCCGCGCTGGTCTCCACGCTTTCGATTTGCATCGTGTTCGTGCCCATGTTTTTCCTGACCGGCGTGGCGAAATTCCTTTTCGTGCCGCTGGCCGAAGCGGTCGTGTTCGCCATGCTGGCCTCCTACCTGCTGTCGCGGACGCTGGTGCCGACGCTGGCGATGTATCTGCTCAAGGGCCATCACGGCGAGGAGTACGCCACCGGCAACGATATCTTCTCCCGCGCGCAGCGCGGCTTCGCGCAGGGCTTCGAGCGCATGCGCGAGCGCTATCGCAGTGCGCTGGCTTTTGCCTCGAGCACGCCTGGATGTTCATGCTGCTGTTCCTGTTGTTTTGCGCGGCTTCGGCTGCCCATCGGCTGGTGCTGGGCCGCGATTTCTTCCCCAGCGTGGATGCCGGGTCTGATCCGCCTGCACATGCGGGCCCGCGCCGGCCAGCGCGTCGAAGAAACGGCGCGGGAATGCGACGAGGTGGATAACCTGATCCGCCGCGTGATTCCGGCCGAGGACCTGGGCAACATTCTGGACAACATCGGCTTGTTCAACAGCACCATCAACACGACTATAGCAATTCCGGCGTGATCGGCGAATCGGACGCGGAAATCCTGATCGGCCTCAAGCCCGACCGCAAGATGTCGACGCGGTATTACATCGACCAACTGCGCGAGCGAACTGGCCCAGGAATTTCCCGGCACGCAATTTTTCTTCCAGCCGGCCGACATCGTCAGCCAGATTCTGAATTTCGGCGTGCCCGCTCCCATCGATATTCAGCTCATCGGCGCCGACCAGCAGGCCGAATTACGCGATTGGCGCAGCAGATCACGCAAGCGCGATGCAGCTGATCCCCGGCGCGGTGGACGTGCACGTGCAGCAATTGTTCTCCTCTCCCACGCTATTCCTGAACGTCGACCGCACCCGGGCGCTGTCGGTGGGCTTCAGCCAGCAGGACGTGGCCAACAGCCTGCTGCTGACGCTGAGCTCGAGCTTCCAGATCAATCCGTCGTTCTGGGTGAACCCAGCGAACGGCATCGAATACAACGTAGCCGTGCAGGTGCCGCAGTACAAGATCGATTCGATGCAGACGCTCGACAATATCCCGATTTCCTCCTCCGCCACGCAAACGCCGCGAGGTGCTCGGCAACCTGGCGCAGTTGAACGTCAATGCCGAGCCAGCGCTGATCACGCACTACAACAATCAGCCCATGATCGACGTCTACGCTTCGGTCGAAGGGCGCGACCTGGGCGGCGTGGACAGCGACATCCAGAAAGTGCTGGCGAATTTGACCAACAAGCTCCCGCGCGGCACGCAACTCGATGCGACGCGGCCAGGTGTCGCACCATGACGTCCTCGTTCGCGGGCTGGCCGCTGGAGTGGCGTCGCCATCGTTCTGGTCTATCTGCTGATCGTGGTGAACTTCCAGTCCTGGCTCGATCCTTTCATCATCATCACGGCGCTGCCCGGGAGCGCTGGCGGGGATTCTGTGGATGCTGTTGCTGACGCACACCACGCTGAGCGTGCCGTCGCTGACCGGGACGATCATGTGCATGGGCGTGGCCACCGCCAACAGCATCCTGATGGTTTCGTTCGCGCGCGAGCGCATGACCGAAGGACTGAACTCCACGGAAGCCGCGCTCGAAGCGGGCTACGTGCGCATTCGTCCGGTGCTGATGACGGCCTTGGCCATGATCATCGGCATGGTGCCCATGTCGCTGGCCTTGGGCGAAGGTGGCGAGCAGAACGCTCCGCTGGGCCGCGCGGTGATTGGCGGGCTGATCGTGGCCACGTTCGCGACTTTATTTTTCGTGCCCTGCGTTTTTTCGCTGGTGCACCGGCGGCAAAAGCCCGGCACGTCGCTGAGCGCCGCGGGCGCGGCCGATCACGTATGACGCACGCACGATGGCGATGGAATTTGCGACGAGCTGCAGATGAGTGAGTTTCGACGAGGAGAGTCGCAGGAATGAGCGTGACGCGTACAGAGCTCCGCAGCACAATCGCGTGCCAAACGAATCGAATGGAAGGTCGCATGACGGGCAACAGGCAGCCGGGGGCGGATGCTGCGCTGGTTTCTGTGGTTTTTCTGATATTCGCTGGTGCTGGGCGTCTACAGCCTGGTGCAGCGGCGCACCGAGCATCAGGTGCTGGCGCAGCAGACCGATCGCATGGCGGTGCCGTACGTCGCGGTGATTCACGCCACGCCGGTGAGCGGCGACTCGGAGACTGATGCTGCCCGGCAACATCAATTCCTACGTCAACTCTCCGATCTATGCGCGCACCAACGGCTACCTGAAGAAATGGTACAAGGACATCGGCAGCCACGTGAATAAAGGCGAACTGCTGGCGGAGATCGATACGCCCGAAGTGGATGCACAACTGGCGCAGGCTCGCGCCGATCTGGCCACCGCGCAGGCCAACGTCAAATTGGCGTCGCTCACCGCGGCGCGCTACCAGGACTTGCTCAAGAGCGATTCCGTGTCGCAGCAGGAAGTGGACAATTTCAACGGCGATTTCGCGGCCAAGCAGGCCATGGTGCAGTCGTCAGAAGCCAACGTGAAGCGCCTCGAAGATCTGGAATCTTCAAGCACGTCTATGCGCCGTTTGCCGGCGTAATCACGGCGCGCAACGTGGATATCGGCACGCTGATCAATGCCGGCAACGGCGGGATTTCCACCAAAGAAATGTTTGATCTCGCGCAGACCGATCCGCTGCGCGTGTATGTTTCCGTGCCGCAGACCTACGCGCCCTCCATGCACGCGGGACTGAAGGCTTGCCTGGACCTCACCGAGTATCCCGGCACGCAACTTCTGCGGCCAGGTGGTGCGCACCTCGGATGCCATCGACCCGGGCACGCGCACTCTGCTCACCGAAGTGGACGTGCCCAATCCCACCGGCACGCTGCTGCAGGGCGAGTACGCGCAGGTGCACTTTGACGCCAAACTGTCCGGCCAGCGGCTGACCCTGCCCATCAACGCGCTGCTGTTTCGGCCCGAGGGACGATGGCGGCTGTGGTCGGCCCGGACAATCGCCTCATCGCTGAAGAAGCTGACCATCGGGCGGGACCTCGGGAACAGCGTGGAAGTTCTGGACGGGATTACCGCGGAGGACGCCGTGGTCATCAATCCGCCGGACGCCCTGGAGAATGGCGAGCAGGTGGCGGTCACCGCCGGGCAGAATCCGCCAGCGCCTAGTGGGCCAGCGGCGACGGGGCAACCGTCGCCCGTACCGCCGCCTACGCCCAAGAACAAGACATAGTTCATTGGCCCGGGTGTAATCATGCGGCAGTTTTCATTCTGTAGTTTCCATCCAGGTTACGCACCGCGCTAAGTGTGCGCGCATTTCTTCGGCGGAAGCGCCGTGTATTCTGCCATGTCCTGGCAAGACCCAGGCAAAACGATATGGCAAGAGTTTCGCCATCGAGCGCGTCTGCTCGGCCCAGGAATACCAACAAACATCGCGAAAAGCCGTCAACGTCTGGCGAACGGGCGACCAGGCGAGATGATCGCCGGTGAATAGCACGTTATCGCGGTAGAGCAGAACCTGATGGCCGCGCGTGTGGCCGGGTGTGGGAATGGCCAGCAGGTCCTCGTCGATGCGGGTTGCTTCGGTGCCTTCGAGAATCGTTTCGATACCTAGGGCCGCCGGAGACTCGCCTTTGTGCATCACGCGCGGACAATGAAAGTGCTCGGCGAACTTGGCATGGTCGGCAATATCGTCACGATGCGAAAGAAACATCAGGCGCGCGCCGCCCAACTGCTCGATGCGCCGAACCAGCGGAGATGTAAATCGCGGCGAATCCACCAGAACGTTGCCGCCGTCTGCATCCGGCCGCACGATCAGATACGCCCAGGCTCCGAAGCTGGCCTCTGAAGTGAATCCGCAGAAATAAACGTTGTCAGTCACCCGCGTGGGAAATGCCTGCGCCGCCGCGCGCGCGCTTCGGCGCGAAACCGTTCCTATCGAGGCGGTAGGACAAGTGACCAGAGCCATCATGGCACGCAGGGATTCGTCCGCTGCCGACGGCTGCCGATAAACGCTCGACTGGCCGCCGTGATCGCGAAACGTTTGCGGAGCAATCTGGCGGCAGGCATCACAATCGATGCAACTGGAATCCACGTAGAAATCGCCATCAATATTTTCCGGAAGGCGTTTTTCGATCTGTGCCATGGCGGATGCGCCTCAAGCGTAACGACTCGTTCTTGAAGTGCAGGCTCTAATTATACGAGCGATTTTATGGGCATGTCTGGCGTGGTTTCGTGGGAGCGGCCAGCAATTGTCAAAAAACGTTTCTGACGAACAAGGTGATGAAGAACCGTAAAAAGGGCGCGCAGTGGCCACCTGCCAGCATCCCGTTTTGATGGATGAGCCTGGGCCGGCTTTCCCGCGCAGACGAAGCTTTGTTCTGAAGTTAAGCGGATGTGTGATTGCGGGACTTTTCAGGGAAGCCAGCATAACGCAAAACGGGGCAAATATTCCACAGTGGGCCAATCGGTTGAGGCGGTTCGGTCGCGGCGAGCGGGACGCCGGAACAGCTACCGGTAAATGACGGGCGCCAGTCCGGCCGTTAGATCCTTTCAACTCGTTCCTGCTGCGAACAGATTGAACGGTCACATTGGCGTGGTGGGGTCCGGCGGCAAAACCCGGAAAGTTCCACTCGGCGTGTGTGATAATTGGTCTTAGCCAGGGATTAGGGATGGTGCTTGAAGACGGAGGAATTAAGATGGCAGCGCGTGTCCGTGGGAACTTGCTTCGTTTCGCAGTATTGTTGGCCACCAGTTTTGCCGTCGCAATGCCAACCTTCGCGCAACAAAATACAACCACGGCGAAAAACGGGGCCACGCTGGGTCCTTTCCACCTAACGGTGGACCTGCAAGAAGCCCCGCGGCGTATCTTCCATGCGCGACTCGACTTTCCGGCTACGCCGGGAACGCTGAAGCTTTATTATCCCAAATGGATCCCTGGAGAGCATGCGCCCGACGGCCCGATCGCGGATCTGGTGGGGCTGAAATTCACCGCCGGCGGCAAAACAATTCCGTGGCGTCGTGATGACGTGGACTTGTATGCATTTCAAATCGAAGTCCCCGCAGGTGTCAATTCCGTGCAGGCGGCCTACGATTACCTCTCGCCGGCGCGCGGAGAGGGGTTTTCGGCCGGACCGACAGCCGACCCGGTGCTCGCCGTTCTCGAGTGGAACCTCGTGGTACTGTATCCGGCAGGGTGGGCCGGCGATGCTTTAACTTATCAGCCCAGCGTGCGGCTTCCACAAGGATGGAAATTTGCTTCCGCGCTGACGGTGGCCAAGCAGCACGGCGAGGAGATTGATTTCGCTCCGGTGCCTCTTAGCACGCTCATAGACTCGCCCGTTTTGGTTGGGCAATATTTTCGTTCCGTTCCGCTGGCCACTGAGATCCAGCCAGCTCACCATTTGGATATTGCGGCGGACAGCGCTGCCGCGCTGGAAATGACTCCCGAACAGGTGGAGGCCTATAGCCGCCTAGTGCGCGAGGAGGGTGCGCTGTTTGGGGCGCGCCATTACGACCACTACGATTTCCTGTTGTCACTCACGGACTATTTCTATGCAAATGGGCTGGAGCATCACCAATCGAGTGATGAACGCGCTCCGGAGCGGATGTTTCTCGGTGCGGATACAAACGAATATTTCAACTCGCTCCTGTCGCACGAATTCACCCATTCCTGGAACGGAAAGTATCGCCGGCCGGCGGGGCTGGTGTCGCCAGATTTTCAACAGCCCATGAAGGGCGATTTATTATGGATTTACGAGGGGCTTACGCAGTATATCGGCGAGATGATTGCTGCGCGCTCCGGTCTGCGCACCGCGGAAGACTATCGCGAATCACTGGCCGCCAACGCGGCATATCTCGACCACTGGCCAGGACGCACTTGGCGGCCGCTGGCAGACACCGCAGTGTCTGCGCAACTTCTCTACGATGTCCCCAATAGCAACTGGGCATCGTGGCGAAGGAGCGTCGATTTCTACGATGAGGGCTGGCTCGTCTGGCTAGAGGCGGACGTGATTATTCGCCACGATTCGCACAGCCAGAAATCGCTAGACGATTTTTGCCGGGCGTTCTACGGCGCACCCAGCACACCCCCGAAACTGATTCCTTATACGCTGGATGATGTGATCGCCGCTTTGAATGGCGTTCTCCCGCACGACTGGCGTTCATTTTTTCACGCACGCATCGATGAAATAACCGAACATGCGCCGCTCGGCGGCATCGAAGGCGGTGGCTGGCGCCTGGCCTATACCACCGCCCCAAACCAGCACATTCGCGCTAAGGAAATTGTCGAGGGGGAGACAGACTTGAGCTACTCGCTCGGGCTCACGTTGCACGCAGAACCTGGCGAAGACAATGGCAGAATCTCCGACATTATTCCGGGCGAGCCCGCCGCTGATGCCGGACTTGCTCCAGGCATGCGTATCACGGCCGTGAACGGGCGCGATTTCTCGGTCGACGGTATCGTCGATGCCATCCGCGCAGCAAAAACCAGCAAACAACCAATCATGATAACCGCGAACAACAGCGGCTTCGTGCACACGTACGAGATCAAGTATTACGGCGGCGAGCGATATCCGCACCTTGAACGCGACACCATCGCACCAGACCTGCTCGGCGATACTTTACGGCCGTTGACCGATAAGAACGCTGGGAAGTAGTGAAACGGTTCGCATAGTGGGTGCGAAGAATCCCGGTCAGCGACTTTCAGTGAAAAATGCCTGCGACGTTGCGGCGCACGCTTTGCGGGCCGAGAACAAATAGTGATTCTCGCGGATCTGTGGCGCGTGCCTCAAAGCCGAGCCATTTAAGCCGGTTCGGCGAAACGCGGCAGCGCGGGCCCGCCAATTCCTAGGCGGGCATGCCGACGGAGCGGTTTAGTCGCCGCGACCAACAGGTTCCAGGCCTGGACGTCCAAGCCTGGACGTCCGGTCCATAACAGCTGGGACCGGACGTGCAATGTTCGGCGAATGCCGCGTAAATTGGGTCAGTTGGTTTTAGTCTGGGTGACTGTGGCGCCAGTTCCAATAGTCTGACTGTTCCTTCTTATTTGCCTTCTTAAACTCATGCTGATTTCTGTGGTTTTCTGTCAGGTACAGTCCCCAGGCATGATTCTCCCGGTCGTCCCAATTGTGATAGTCCTTGTGGTTTTTATCGTAAACTCTAATGCTTACGGCCTGAGGTGCAGGCGCAGCCATAACTGTGACAGGTGCCGCAAAGGCGGCGGTTAGCAATAGTGCCGTGATGTATCGATGTGCACGGTGCATGTTGTAGTCCTCCCATTCAGGTTGCCGCTATTGGGGATAGCGGCAGATACAAGCATGCACGGACGGCGGCCTAAATTGATGTTCGATATAGCACAGGGTGCGTAACCTGCAACACTCGCGGGAAGCGTGAAGGCGAAGATTTAGTGAATGCAAAAAGGCCAAACGGGCTTGCCGTTTTATCTCAGGCCATTGTCTTCGGTGCGGCGAACTTGTCGAAAAAGCTGGCGAACGCAGCCTGTTGTAATTGAGTTCGTGCGCAAGGGGCTGGTAGATCTCGCGCCTGCCGGAATCATCCGCATAATCGAAGATGCCGCTGTAGCAACGACGGTCGTCCAGCCAGCCGGGGTGATCAAGGATGGGATACGGACACACACCTTCAACCGGCACGCCGGATTCAATTGTGAAACGCACCTCCGCCGAAACAAAAGCAAGCCAACCCGGACGGTTTTCTGCTTCGATACCGGTTTCGGCGACAAATACAGGTCTCCGATAACGCTGATAAAACTCCCCGGTGAGTTGATGAAAAGGACTATATTGCGGATGAAAGGCGTAGAGAGTCGCACCATTGTGGATCCATTCGTTATTGTAGTATAAAGTTCAGACCAAGAATGTCCAGGTACTCCGGCTTGCCCCCCAAGTTCGCGCGCAACCGCCCCGTCAACATATCAATGGCCTGAAATTGTGCGAGGCGGTAATTTTCGGCCGCATTGCGATCCTGCGGCCGGTCTTCTTGAGCCGCAATGTGAATCGCAGGCTCACATCGCACGATTCGTGCAAACGGCAGCACCGCGCGTATCTCCTCGATGGCCGCTATACTCGCGCGTGTCAGCTGGGCCTTAATATCTCAATCGCGGCCCGTCGCAAATGGATTCAGAAAGCCCGCATCGCCTCCGCCCCAGGCCACAAAAGACGGTTCGTTGACGGGCGACAGAAAAGGGACACTTTCGCCTCCACGCGCGAGCAGCAGCGCGAAGGCCCGGGCGAGTGCGCCAAATCGAGTCACGAACTCAGGTTGGAATATATCGAGATCATCCGGCCAGCCATAATGGAAAATGTCCCAAATAACCTGAACGCCTGCTTTCCTTGCGGCAGCCAACATAGGCAGAACGGAAGAGAAATCATACTGGTACGGCGCGGCCTCGATCACATGCCATCGGATGCTTCACGCACGGAGCGTAAGCCTAGTTCCCTTACGCAGCGGTAGTCGAACTCGGCAAATTCATCATGGCGTGTGGAGCGCAACAGATCCAGCCGCTTGCCATCACGCAAACGGTGCGACGAACATTCGAAGCCTGCAAGAAAAAAGGAATCAAACAGCATTTCGATCGTCCCCCCTATAATCGGAGGTATCAGCAACACCAGGAGTTGGCCGGGATAACCTGTAAACCTTAAAGATTAACTCGCAATTTTTGCGAGCCAATAGTTGTGAATATTTAAACGGGTGGGAAAAACTTTTGGCTGTGTAACGTAGAAATCTAAACGTTCCTGGTAGGCGTGCGCATCAGCTCGCGTGGAGCAAGGTCCGCGTCTATACAGGGTCGAGGATGCGCAGAGAATGCGCGCAAAACCAGTTCAGCCGGACCCGCGGCGAGTGCCACCCACCGAATGTTTACGCGATTCTTTTCCGCGTGAGGACCCCTCAGCACCGGGCTGCACCAATTTTTTTCCGCCGAGACGGTCCAAATTCGCAAAAGAGGCGTCCTTATTTGTTTTGTTCGATTTTTTCTTCTTAGCCATAACTGAACGCTACGCGAATGACGATTGGACGTCAATACATAGAAATGGTCTTCTAACCTTCTGACAATCTTTCGCCAATCGTTCTCCAACCTGGGCAGCCGAGTACACCATCTACACATTCAGGTGCGAGGTGCCGGTTCCATTCAGGACGGCGTGCTGCGCTGACGTTCACTGGAGTCTGGGTCCGTCGACCGGCGTAAATCACGCTGGTTCCTTGTGCTCGCCATCATCGTCTACTTTCCTTGGACTCGCTCAGCTCAGGCCTATGTCCCCTTCTGTTGCGAAAGGCCGTTCGTACGTCTTACTCCCTGAGAGCCGGGCTTATTTCTTCTTGGTCGCCCGCTCGGCGCGTGCTGCGGAGTTGGCCGCCACGGCGGCGCGGATGAGTTGCTTAAAGGCAGCTTCGTTGATCTTGTCCCCTTCGCGGAGGTCGATCGCACGCCGCGTGTTCCCTTCCAGGCTGGAATTGAAGAGCTTCTTCGGGTCTTTGATAGCGGCTCCGCGAAAGAAGGTGAGCTTCACGACCTGCTTGTACGATTCCCCTGTACAGACGCCGCCGTCATGGGACCAGGTGGGGGTTCCTGGATTTGTTGGCTTCACCCATTTCCACTCCTCCTGGATGTCGGGGTCGGCATCGTGGATGAGCTGGCGGACGTGAGCGAGGGTCTCTCCTCTCCAATCCCCTAGCTCTTGAATCCGCTTGGTGATGCTCGCTGAAGCGGCCTCGCCATTCGGACGACTTATCGGCTTCATATCCTCTTTCTCTCCGATCCTTTTTCTCTCCGATCCTTCGCTTCGCCAGCCGACCCTATGCCGGCGGGGGGAGCATCGCCCTCAACGTTTGTCTGCACAGGCGTCAATCGCGCCACGCCCCCGCTACCGATGGTTAGCCGCTGCCGGTTTACGCAAAACCTCAGCCGACGGGCGCTCAAAATTCTGCTCATTGGCGGGGACCACGATGTGTTCAAGACAGCTAGCAACTTCTGAACACTCGAATGCCTGCGACCAGCGTATGACAGCTCCTACGGCCGAGGAAACCAATTCAATCGCTAAGCGATATTGCGGCTCCAAAGCGCGCTGACAACGACCTTCCTCGATGGTTCAATTTCTGCAAACACATTTTCGTTTGGATACTTGCGGCCACCTGGTCCGCGCGTGATGCAAGATCAGCGCCCGCCATTCTTGAACTCGCACACATTGAACGTATTGGTGAAACCGGCCAGTCCCCACTACCGCGCCAAGCGTTCCGGATGGCTTGATCGCGGTAAAGACTTGTTCTACCGTTGCTGGACTCAGCACAATTTCACGCCGCCTTGAAAGAGATGCTTCCCGCCACGCGCACTCGGACGCGACGAACATAGCTGAAAGTCCAAAGGATGGCAAAGACGGTAGTGCTGCCGATGAGAACTGGTGACAATACCAAAACCGGTTGAGTGGAAAGAGTGTAGATCAAGATCACCCGGACGACGAGTTCCGCCACATACAAGGTGCCCCACACAATTGTGATAAGCCGGTTTGCAAATCGCACTTGAGGCAATTCCCAACTTGCGTTGAACCGTTCCCGCTTCCGTGGATCGTCACCGGCCACAAAATGGCGTCCGAAATAAAACATCAGGGGCCGGGACCACAGTAACGATACAAAGCAGGCTAGGCCGAACACTCCTGTAAACAGAGATTCGCGGAGCAAGAGTATTCGGGGACTACCACCAAACAGAAGCGCGATACCGCTCGTAACGATGCCGAGCAGGATGACAAGGGAAATCGGGTCGAACTGCCGGTGTCTCAAGAGGTCAAAAATGCTTGTGGAAAACGGGAAGACAGCAGCAATGGCCAGAGCCGTTAACTCCGATGGCGAAATGTAGCGTTTAGAGAGCCGGTACAGGATAAGAGGAATTATTGCGTTTAGCGCTATACCAAACAGAATACCGCGAACCTGTAGCCTAGAGTTTTCGGTTAACTCGGCATTGCTATCCATCGGTTCTTTCCAGAATTTCGCCCTGCGAGAGTGCGCGAATTACCACTTCAGAGTCCCGGCTGCGGACCATCGTGATTTCTCATATCCTACTTAATTCTGTATCTTAATTCTATATCTTGAACCGGAATCCGCGTCTGTTATACGCGCAGAAGAACCCGGAAGCACGGTTCTGCAAGACTAAGACAACTGAAATTCCGCATCATGACAACAGGGTCAGAAGCCAGCGAGATCGTAGGATTCTGCACGACGCTCACATTGTAGCCATCCGCCTTCAGAATTTTGTAAACGCCTTCCCAGCCAGCGCCGTCTACAAAGCCACCAGAACGACGTTTGTCATTGCTTTGCCCCCTCCGTTTCTTAATTTGTACACATTCGCAGGACCAACGTCGGTTGGAGCCGGGAATTGGAGGCCCTTGCCCGATTGCGGCGCAATATAGTGACACGTACGCTAGTCTGTAAACACAACGCCGGAATTTGGATTGGAAAGGTTCATCGTATCCCCTAGCAGAGTTGTTGTGTCTGAGCGGGAAGCGGGGCAGGGAATTGGAAATTCGCGTGAGGCGGAGATGAGGGCCGCGTCGCCGTCGTGGCGGTATCGCGAGCGATTTCCAAGGACGCGCAGCGATCGTCTCTTCCACGGCCCTTGGGGCGCCACTTGAAAGGCCAGTAAAATCGCGTGGACATGGCCGCCCCGTACTTTGATCTCATTCGGGAACTGAGAGACGCGAATAACCGTCGTTTGCGCTTAGTGGAATCGGCCCAGCAGCGGGGCCTCGACCCGACCGCCGGTCTGTTCGCCACCACCGTGCCGACGTTGCGCAAGTGGCTGCGTTGCTACCAGCAGCACGGCCCTCCCAGGTTACCGAACACAATCACGCCCATCATCACTGCCCACATCAAACTCCGGCCCAGATCGAGCAGCAAGTCCTGGCTCTGCGTCAGAAGTTGCCCAACTTCGGCGCTGCTCGCCTAAAGCGCGAGTTCGATCTGCCTCTGTCGCACACGGTTATCCAGCGCATCTGGCGCCAGCACGCACTGATCGGCAGGCGGCGAAGAAAATATCAACGCAAACAGGATCTCGCCGCCGTCAAAGCCACTTGGTGGGCACAAAATTGGGTACAACGGAGAAAACGTGGATTCACAGAATCAGAATCCAAGGCAACTAACTCGATGATAGGATTGTATTAGTAAACAAGGCGCCCGTAGCTCAGTTGGAAAGAGCGTCTGCCTTCTAATTAGAAACTTGAAAACATCAAGTCGTTGTTCTTTCGTCGCTTAGAAGGCAAAAAAGCGCTCCACTTCTTCCTTAAGTGTTCCGAAGTTGTTCCAAGAGGCCTATCGCATCGCCAGGTGCCATCCTGCGCATACCCCTCCCAATGGAAATTATCTAGGCCGGGCATCGATGCGGCTGTGACGACCTGCTATCCGGCTGTGTTGATCCTCTGCCAGCCAAAATGCAGCCGTTGATGAGCCGCAATCAACATGGCCCTATTGGCCATGTTCAATATGGGCATCGCAACCAGCAAGCAGGCAGTATTCATCCCCTGATGAATCAAAACGGCCCCCAGCGCCCCGCTGACGTTATTTGAACGCATTGTGGTGGAGGGTCTGGCCTCATTTCGTATCGGTTCCCTTCCGGTGAGCAGAATCGGGAGGCTCCAATCGAAAGGGTTGCTGCGAGCATCCAATAAAATGTTGAAGTAACGGGACGCCACACGGTTCGCGCCGCGTGACGCCCCTGACCACAGTCGCCTGGATTGGAGGCAACAATGGCTACCCGCAGTCTATCGCAATCTGTTCATCCGCCACCCGCTGTCATCCGAGCGGCGATCTACGCAAGGGTCTCCACGCTCAATGGTCAGAACCCAGATGTCCAAACCCGCGAGATTGAAGAATATTGCCAGCGCAGGGGGTTTGAAATCTTTGGCGTGTATGTGGACAAGGGCGTCTCTTGCAAAAAGGATTCCAGACCCCAATTGAACCGGATGATGGAGGACGCCCACCAGCGCAGATTTGATGTATTGGTGGTCGCTCGGTTTGACAGGTTCGCCAGGTCGGTATCTCACCTGCTGCGTGCTCTCGAAACCTTCGATGCGCTGGGGGTTCAATTCGTATCACTAGCCGAACAGGTTGATACCAGCACGCCGACCGGTAAGATGATATTTACGGTGCTGGGGGCGGTGAGTGAACTGGAACGAAATCTGATCGTCGAACGTGTTCACTCAGGACTGCGGCACGCCAGAGCAAAGGGCAAGCGGTTGGGCAGACCACGAAAAATGGTGGACGTGAACAGGATTGCTGCCCTGCGAAAGGATGGAAAGTCGTGGCGTGGGATAGCACGGGAGATGAAATTATCGGTGGGGACTGCGTTTGCGGCGGCTCAGGCTGAGTCTGGCTCAGAAACGATAACTCAACTGGCAGCCTAACGAACTGCTCAAGTTGCAATTACAATCCCACGTGTACCAAGTCCGTGCTTTCCATCGTATGCTCGTCCGCCGCGTTTTTGCGGTCAAGCCTCAGAATACTTATTACTCCGAGCACTAAATTGATGACACTTTTCAGATGGCGGCGTATTGGACGTGGCGTTCGCGAAAGTAGTTCTTCACCAACTTGGGCCTAGCCTGTGTGATCCGAAGGAAGAGCGAACGTTGCTCATCATCTCCTGCACGTTCACCGGACGGACACGACCCAGGGCGTTAGTCTTCACATCTTGGTTTAGCAATTCGTCCGGATTCAGTTCTGGACTGTAAGACGGCAGCCAGAAGAGCCGAATTTGCGCAGCGCGCTTCGCTAACCATCGATTCACCAACCGCGATTTGTGTACCGGGTGGCCATCCGCAATCAGGAACACTTTCCTCCTCGTCTTCCGCGTCAGTCGCAGGAGACGGCGGAGGAAATTCAAAAATACCCGCGCGGTGAAGCGCTGACGGAAAATCATGAAGGCCAACCGCCCCCGATTGGTGATCGCCGAGACCATGTTGCATCGGAAACGCTGCCCGGTCCCCCAGACAACCGGTGTTTGGCCGCGTCGTCCGTAGGACCGTCCCACTTGATGGTCCGAACGTAATCCCATCTCGTCCAACCAATGGATTTGCGCCTTGTATCGCCGTGCCCACGCTCGAATGGCCGGGTATTCTTCTTCCAGCCATTTCCGCACCGTTGCTGGATTTTGTTCGTAGGCTCGCCGTACCGGTTTTTGCGGCGTCAAACCCCACGCTCGCAAATAGCGTCCCACCGTCCACACCGAAACGGCCACACCGAACTTCCGAGACAAGAGCTGTTGCACCGCTTCTCGGGTCCACAGGGCAAAGGGTAAGCTCATCTGATCGGGACAGCCGCTGAGTATCCTGCGCACTGCGGTGGCCGCCTGGTGCGGGGCCAGGCGCGACCGCGGGGGACGCCCCCGACGACGGGCGCGCAGAGTCCGCAAGCCTTGCCGCTTGGCCCGGCTCACCCAGCCGTTGATGGTTCCCCGCGCTAGCCCAAAGACGCGAGCGGCCTCCGTTTGCGCCATCCCATTCCGAACTGCCTTCACCACGCGCAGGCGCAAGGTCTCCTGCGCCTTGGCAGGAAGAGAACGAGCATCGTGAGTTTCCATGCCCGCGACGATGGCACTCAATCAGGAGTCATGTCAACTATTTAATGCTCCGATTAGTAAGAGGCATCCAGCGCCATAGTGAAGCTATTCTGCTGTCCTGCTGAGGGGTGTGCCGCTCATTCTATTTATTCAGAATTCAAAAACATCTGCGTATCGGTCAAAGAGATCATGCACGCATGGACTCACTCTGTTGGAGTCTACATGAGTTCGCTCCGTGTTCAAGTGCGGCGGCAGCCCTCATCGAAACAACATGAGTACACAATTCGACGCAATTGGCCATAAACAGATGGCCTTAAGAACCAGCGGGTTTCAATCGCCAAAATGTTCACAAATAATGCACAAGAACGCCGGAAGCGTTCCAAGGATAAAAAAGATTCCGTGAAGTGGTGAATTGCCATTTAATGAGCAACAATACAGACGGCAAAGGGCAAGCAAAGGTGACGGTGGTGCGCGGATCAAGCACGTTGGCCCGAGACATACTCAGCAAAGAGAAGCAGTTTCGATCCTCGGCTCTTTATTCATCAAGGATAATCAAAGCAGGCGCTTTGATCGGGGATACCAAAGTGCTGCTTTCGCATTGGGATTTCACTGCTTCTGTGATGGAAAACATCAAACGAATGCAGCAAGATAACGTGTTTGGGAAAGCAACCCGATCTCGTGTCAAAGATATCCTGGCGATCTTTCGACAGCGATATCTCACCGAAGAATCGGTGACTCGGGCATTGGTCGTACTGACCCAGAGAAAGTTCCCCGCTGCTGCCTTGGACCGGTTGTTGTATTTCCACTCCGCTCGTGCCGACCTGTTACTTCATGATGCCGTTACTGAAATTCTTATGCCGATGCGGGCAGACGGTTTGATAGATATTAATGTGCAGAATGTCCAGCGGGCTTTGGCGACATGGGTTGATAACGGGAAGATGACCGGCCATTGGTCCACGCCCACGATCACCCGCGTTGCCCGAGGATTGCTATCGACTCTGCGCGACTTCGGTGTACTTCAAGGGGTCGTCAACAAAAAAATCACTGCGGTCTACTTTCCAATCGAGTCGTTTGCGTACGTCGCCTTTTATTTGAAACAGCACCAACCGTCAGGAGCAAAGCTGATCGCATTGCCGGACTGGAAACTGTTCTTCTTGACGAGAGAAGGAGTGGAGCAATTTCTGTTTGAAGCTCACCAACGTGAGTTGCTGAAGTACTACGTTGCAGGCAGTGTCACCCGGTTGACCTTCCCTACTGAAACTCTTGAGGAATATGCGAATGTCCTCGCTCAAAGATAGCATCGCTCCTCTGGAGAGCGACCTGAAGGCAATTCCGCCCCGGATCAACGTCTACCACGATTTGCCTTTTGCGATCATGCGGTACGACCCGACCGATGAATGGGAGCTCCGTCGGGAGATCAGGTTGTTGGCGACTCGCCTAGAAGCTGCTGGCAAAGATGTTCACATTATCCCGATGTCGGAACTGCTTTGGTCGGCGTTAGAGAAGGTTAATCAAAAGGACGATGACGAAGGGCTGGAAGCTGTCATCGAATTGGAAAAAGAGCGAGGCTACATTGAGGCCCAGCAGCAGGCGGCCACGTACTTGTCGAGCACAGTGTGGATTCCGCTATGGGATTTGGTCGCACAGAGAGTCGCGTCAATCAGCCCGGAGAATTCGGTCGTCTTTCTGACCCGTGTTGCAGCAATGTCGCCAGGGATTTTCCACATGTCGATGCTTCTCGACAAGATGCAAGGCAAGGCCAAGGTGGTAACGATCCTGTTCTATCCAGGTTCCATCGAAGGCACGACGGGGCTGCGTTTCATGGACCTGAAAGATCGCGAAGCGCTGGGCAACTATCGAGTCAAAATCTATGGCTGAGGAACAGGGTAACCGGATGAAGACGATCGGCGATCTGCTGACACGTGATCTCAGCCGCAAGATCGAAGAAATCATCCAAGTCGATCAGGCGGACGAGCAATCTGTCCATGATGAAATCACGGAATATGTCGCCACCGATAGCATTCGTGAACAGTACCACGACCTCCTCCAAGCCGTCGGTGAGGCCCCCGGCGATCCTCATGAAAGCGTGGGCGTTTGGGTCTCGGGCTTCTTTGGGTCCGGTAAGAGTTCGTTCGCCAAGAACCTCGGTTACGCACTGGAGAACCGCACGGTTCTGGGCAGCAAATTCGCCGATCTCTTCAAGCAACGATTAACCGACCCTAAAAAGAGCGACACTCGGATCAGCGACTTGCTTGACCTCATCAATGCCAAGATACCGACTCAGGTGATTCTCTTTGAAGTTGCGAAGGAGGCCGACACAAGGAAGGTCACGCAGCGAATTGCCGAGTTGATGTACACAGTCCTCCTGCGTGAGCTTGGGTACTCGGAAGACTTTGACATTGCAGAACTGGAAATTGAACTTGAAGCCGAAGGCAAACTGCCCGAGTTCATATCCACCTGCAAGACTCTGCTGAACAAAGATTGGGATACAGTCCGCATGGGAGCCCAGAAATTATCACGTGCGAGCGCCATTCTGAATCAGCTTGATAATAAGCTCTATCCTTCGGCGGATTCGTGGTCGCACTCCCAACGGAATCGAGACGCATCGATATCCGTCAGCAAGGTGGTCAAGCGCACGTTTGACCTCTGGGGACGCCGCCGTAAGGGTAAAGCCCTTGTGTTCATTATTGATGAAGTAGGCCAACACGTTGCTCGCAGCGGTGACAAGATCGAAGACCTACGGGCGACCATCGAAGAGTTTGGCAAGGTCGGTAAGAACTTGCTGAAGGAGCGCAAGATCATCGCTCCGTGCTGGATCGTTGTCACATCACAAGAAAAGTTGGATGAAGTGGTTGCTGCTATTGATTCCAAGCGGGTTGAACTGGCCAAGTTGCAGGACCGATTTCGCTACCGCGTTGATCTCGCCCCCTCCGACATCCGGGAAGTTGCTACCAAGCGTGTTTTGGCAAAGAAAACCGAAGCCGACAAAACGCTGAAGAAACTTTTCTCCGAGAACCAAGGCCAGTTGAACGCCGCGCTACGGCTCGAACGCACGACTCGTCGTACGGACATCAATGAAAGTGATTTCATTAACTTTTACCCCTACCCACCACATTACATTGATCTCTGCATCGGGATCATGTCCGGGATTCGACTTCAGCCGGGCGCTCCACGGCATTATGGTGGGAGCAACCGTACAATCATCAAGCAGGCGTACGAGATGCTAGTGTCGGATCGCACAGCATTCGCAAAGAAGGCCATTGGGGCACTTGTGACGCTCGATAAAGTGTTCGAGCTGGTTGAGGGCAACCTCTCGAACGAGAAGCGCACCGACATATATCAAATTGCCGAACGGTTCAAGGACGATCCTCAAGATCGTTGTTGGGCATTGCGTACGGCTAAGGCCATCTGCCTCCTTGAATTCATTCGTGACCTGCCTCGAACAGAAGCCAATTTAGCCGCTGTCCTGGTAGATGAAGTAGGCAAGGCAACACCACTGGGTGAGGTTCAAGACGCTGTTAAGCGGTTGAATACTGCCCAGTTCATTCGTAATACCGAGGAAGGATGGAAGCTCCAGACCGCACAAGAAAAGAACTGGGAAACGGAACGCAGGGGCCATCTCGAACCAAAGCCACGTGATCGGAATGAACTGACACGTACCGCACTCCAGCAAATTTTTGATGAGCCGGAATTCAAGACCTTCCGCTCTCAGAACCGCTCATTCCGCATCGGCATCAGCATCGATGGCGCAGGTATTGGCGATGAGGGCGAACTTCCGCTCACCCTGTGCGTGGCCGAGGATGCCGATGAACTTACCAAGCGTATTGAGGACATTCGCACTGAAAGTCAGCAGAAGTTCCATGAGAACGATATCTACTGGCTATTCTGCTTGACGCCCGAAATCGATGAGTTGGTGGGCCAGCTTCACGCCTCTAGAAAGATGGTAGACAAGTACAACCAACTCAGCGCCCAGCAAAAGATCAGCCCTGACGAAGCAACGTGCCTTCAGGATGAGAAGAACTCGAAGAACGGCTTCGAAACCCGCTTGCGGGACAAGCTGACTGAGGCGATGGAGCGTGGAACAGGCATGTTCCGGGGTGTGCAGAAAGATGCGTCCGCCTTGGGCAAGAGCCTCGGCGAAATCTTAAAGAAACTCTTCGGGCAGGTTGTTCCTGACTTGTATCCGAAGTTGCAAATGGGTTCTCGGCCCCTGAAGGGTGACGAGGCCGAACACATCCTCAAGGCGGCTGACCTCAAGGCACTGCCCAACGTTTTCTACGTCGGCGATCACGGACTGGGGCTGGTCGTCAAGGATGGCCAAAAGAACATCGTCAACACGAACGCCGATGTTGCGAAGGAAGTTCTCGACTATCTGAAGAGCGAACACAGTTACGGTAACAAAGACAGTCGGATGGGCAAGGCGTTGGAAAAGAGATTTGGCGGCACGCCGTACGGTTGGGAACGCGACATGTTGCGGTTGATCCTCGCCACGTTATTCCGGGCGAATGAGGTCGAAGTTACCTACCAGGGCAACCGCTTTCACAATTACCAAGACACGGCCTGTCGCACTCCTTTCACCAACAATCCAGCGTTCCGGTCGTCTCTGTTCTCACCTCGACAATCGGTCGGCCTTAAGACCCTTACGCAAGCTGTCCAGCAGCTTGAAGACCTGACCGGAGAAGAAGTCGATGTGGAAGAAGGTGCCATCGCCACGGCGTTCAAGAAAGTCGCCGCCGAGGAACTGGAAAAGCTCTATCCGCTCAAGGCCACTGCTGAAGCACACCGGCTTCCGATTCGGTCTATGCTGTCCGACTACCAGCAGACATTGATGGGAATCCAATCGTCCGCTTCCGACGATTGCGTTCGCATTCTCGCTGAGAATGGCAAGGACTTCGGGGAAACCCGAGATAAGGTGCGGAAGCTCCGTGAGTCACTCAATGCGGAGGCCATTGGCATTCTGCGGCAGGCCCGGCAAGCAACGGATCAAGTGTGGCACCGGCTTGCCGCTCACAACGCCTCGCCGGAACTCGCATCCACGGTTGAGAAACTGAAACATCAATTGGATTCCGAGACGTTCATTGATTTTTGGGATGACATCGCCTCCGGTACCAAGGCGGTGATGAATGCCTATCGCGATGCCTATTGCGAACTGTTCGACCGCCGAAAGAATTCCTACGAGTCGGCCATCGGTGAGGTTAAGAACCGCGCCGAATGGGGACCGCTGGTGGCCAACAATTCCAGCATGGCCGCTGTGCTGTTGTCGCCGCTACAGGGTCGGGTTGGCACCGATGAAGACAAGGAATCGGTGAAACGGGGCACGTCGCTGGGCCAGTCCAGCCTTACTGAAATGGAATCGGACCTTGCCGCCGCCGGTGGGCTGAAATCGTCGGTCTTGGTCAAGCTACAAGAAGTGTCCATTGGTGGCGAGAAGAAAGCACCCGTGCGAAAGGTTCGGGTTTCGGAGTTCTTCAATCGCCCCATTCAGACACAGGAAGAACTCGACAAAGCTCTCAATCTAATACGGGATTCACTTCAGAAGTACATCGATGAAGGCGCGATCATCATTCTGGAGTGAACAATGCTCAGTACCGGCGGCGTTGCAGCCACGAGTAACAGTGTGACTATGAACCAAGAGATTCGCAACAAGCTCCGCAACGTCGTAACGCAATGCCGCAAGCTGCTCGAAGATTCCATTTCACAAGACCTAGAGGGCAAGTACGGCATCTTTGCCAAAAAGGATGTGGTCACTGCCAATCCGAACGCCAAGATGACCCATCTGACAGAAGAGGAGCAAGCGGCTCGCAAGGACATTCTCGATCACTTCGAACACATCAAGGCTCGTGGCTTCAAACCGAAGGACGCACTCGACCAGTTGTTGCGGGAAATCGCCTTCACCCATCTGAACCGACTCTGTGCCTACAAGATGATGGAGGCGCGGGAAGTCTACGTCGGCGGCCAAAAGTTCCGGGAAGCAGTGAGTCGGGGCGTCCACTCCAACGGTGTGAAATTCTATCTCGCAGACCATCCCGAGGACGAACGCCTGTTCAATGCAGGACATCAGGATATTGCCTATCGGCACTTCCTCGACTGGCTCGGCAGCCTGCTCTCCGACGAAATTGGCGTATTGTTTAGTCCGAACGACCCTGCAAACCGTTTGTACCCTCGCCAGAGCACGCTTGATGCGGTTTTGAACCTACTAAACACAGGCGGCATCAAACCGGACGAGACTGAACTACGTGACCAATGGCCGGCCATTTGGTCAAGCGACGAGACTATTGGATGGGTTTATCAATACTTCACGCCAAAAGAACTTCGTGATCAAGCCCGAAAAGAAAGCCAAGCCCCTCGTAACTCCTACGAACTAGCTTTCCGCAACCAGTTCTTCACGCCGCGTTATGTGGTCGAGTTCCTGACTGACAATACCCTTGGACGCATTTGGTATGAAATGCGAAAGGGGGACACCAAGCTCAAGGAGCAGTGCGAGTACTTGATTCGTCGATCAACCGAGATTTTCCTGGAAGAAGGCGAACAGCCGCCCGCCGATGCCGCTGTTCAACGAGATGATCTCTCTAAGGAAGAACTGCTCGGGCTCCCGCTGTACGTACGCTGTCGCCCCAAGAAAGACCCCCGAGACCTGAGAATCCTCGATCCCGCCTCCGGCAGCGGACATTTCCTGCTGTATTGCTTCGACTTGCTCCAGACTATTTACGAGGAGGCTTACTCCGATCCTAACCTCGGCGCTGCACTTCAGACAGAGTACGACACACTGGAGGCGCTGCGGCGGGATGTTCCCCGCCTGATTCTCGCTCACAACCTGCATGGCATCGACATCGACCTTCGGGCGAGTCAGATCGCTGGCCTTGCCCTCTGGTTGCGCTGCCAGCGTGCATATCAGCAGTTGGGACTAAGGAAAGAACGAATCCAAATTAAACGGTCGAACCTTGTCTGCGCTGAACCTATGCCCGGGGAAGCAGAAATGCTCAAGGAGTTCATTTCAGAGATAGAGCCGAAACTCCTCGGCCAAGTTGTCCACACAGTGTTTGACAAGATGAAACTCGCAGGCGACGCGGGCGCACTTCTCCGGATTGAAGAGGAAATACGTGAGGTGGTCGAAGCAGCAAAGACACAATGGGTTCGCGAGAGCACCCAAGCTATAGATCGCAAGGGGCAACCATTGCTCTTCACTCAATCGGATATGGATCGACTTGCCGGGAAGCCCGAGCAGGTGGTCTTATTCGATTTGTCCGGCCTTACGGATGATCAGTTCTTCGAGCGGGCCGAGCATCACGTGGCGGAGGCGCTTCGACTTTATGCTGAAAAAGCAAACTCCGGGCATCGTTTCCAAAAGCGACTATTTGCTGATGATGCGGCACGCGGATTTGCGTTCATTGAATTGTGTCAAAGGCGTTTCGACGTAATCCTGATGAATCCACCTTTCGGAGATGCCGTCCCTTCAACGAAGCGCCTGTTAGGCCGTTGGTATCCCGCAGGCAAGCGCGACATGTACGCAGCATTTGTAGAGATGGCAGCGTCACGCATTAAGAACGGTAAGGTGGGGGTTCTGTCTTCTCGGACTGGGTTCTTTTTACCTCTCTTGGAGACGTGGCGCAAGAAGTTTCTGCTCGGCGATGTCGGTTTGGACGCTGCGGCTGATCTTGGGCTTGGCGTTCTGGATGAGGCATTGGTAGAGGCCGCCGCTTACGTCGTCACGGACACTACCAATGCCGCTCCGGTTTTTGTTTCAGAATTAGCCTCATCAGACAAAGAACTTGGCCTTCGCAAAGACATCCGCGCTCGGAACTTTGACATTCGGTTTATTTCTTCGCTACGGGAATTGCCGCTGAGCGTGATCTCATACTGGGTTGGGCCCGCAGTCGCCCGACTCTTTAAGGAGTATGGCTGCTTGGAAGGCACGTGGGGCGCATCACGAGTTGGGCTGCAAACATCAGACGACTTTCGCTTTATTCGCCTGTTCTGGGAAGTGGCCATCGACTCTATAGGCCGTGATGCGATTTGGGTTCCTCTGGCAAAGGGTGGAGAGTATCAACTGTTTTGGGATGACATTCATTTACTCGTGAAGTGGGAGAACGATGCAGAAGAAATGAAGGATTACGCACGCTCTCACGGAGAGGCGATAGGATCTACACCCGGTATTAGCGCCTTACGAGAGTTTGAGTTCTACTTCAAAGGTGGGCTGACCTATCCCGAACGCACCACCAGCGAATTCTCGCCGCGAATTCTGCCAGACGGATGTATCACCGGGACGGTAGGGCCCGGGGTTCATATCGAAAAGATCGACGCCAAACTTTACCTGTTGGCATGGCTAACGACTCGATTGGTTCGTCAGCTAATCGAAATCAACATCGGATTAGGCGATGCCGTTGAGTCCGGTAGTGCAGCGCGTCACTACAACGTCAGAATGGTCGGCAGACTTCCCGTTCCAGATGTCGATGTCGAAAGTCGGCAACGCATCGTCGCGCTTATTTCAGAAATCGCTCTGTTACAGGCAAAGCCTCTGCGCTACGACGAGACAACTCGGCAGTTCCATGCGCCATTTGAAGTGGGGTTCTCATCGTTTCGGGATTATGCGAAAGACCTTCAAAATGAAGCCGACGAACGGATTCTAGGGATTCTGCAGAATCACTGGGCTATTGAGCAACAGTTCTTCGCTAAGATGCACATGCCCACATCAGCCCGCGAGGAGCTAACAAGCACTATCGGTGTCCACCCTTGGTCAATAGAAAGTCGCCCTGTTTCCTCTGCCCCGGAATTAGGTAGGCAGCTCTCCCTACCAATCGAGCGACTCGTTGACGAGATCGGTCGAACTTTAGGTTACGCCCGTCAAATCACCAAGCGATCGTACTTTGCTGACCGACGCGTCGAACTCGTCGCGCTATCGGCTCGCTGCCATCCAAAACAAGTCGTGCAAGCACGGCGAGACCTCAATGTGGTCGATCCCGTCATCGTGCCGAATCTTGCAAAGAGCACGATCTCGTGGGCTGTAGGTTGTACATTTGGTCGCTGGGACATTAGAAAAGTGTGTGCAAAGTATTCGCCTCCCACCGTCGATCAGTTGTGTGAATCCGTGCCAAGTTCCTCCAACGGAATGCTTGGGAACAAAGCAAAGAGAAGCGAGAATCCGGCGACCGACTACCCCATTGCGATCAAATGGGACGGGTGCCTTGTAGATGACCCACAATCCGGCGACGACATTGTGAAAGCGATGCGAGCGTGTCTGGAATCGGTGTGGCGTGATCGTGCTGAGGCAATCGAAGAAGAGATATGCGAGATTTTGTCGGCGAAGAGCATAAGGGACTATTTTCGTAGGACGGGCAAAGGCGGCTTTTGGGACGACCATGTGTCGCGTTATTCGAAGAGCCGACGTAAAGCCCCCATCTATTGGCTCCTTCAATCGTCAAGTCGTAATTATGGAGTTTGGCTTTACTGTCATCGGCTAAACAAAGACATATTGTTCAAAGTGCTGGTCAACTATCTGGAACCAAAGATTCGGCTCGAATCTAGTCGGCTCGAAGCGATTCTCAGCAAGCAGAGTGCCGGCGGAGCACCTATGAAGGAGGCGAAACGGCTTGCAAAGGATAGAGAGTGGCAAGAGGACTTCATTTCCGAATTGCGAGACTTTGAGGACAAGTTGCGAAGGGCTGCGGATCTGCATCTCGCACCCGATCTAAATGACGGTGTTGTCCTCAACATTGCTCCCCTTCACGAACTCGTTCCGTGGAAAGCAGCGGAGGACTACTGGAAGGAACTCCTCGAAGGCAAATATGAGTGGTCCTCCATCGGCAAACAGCTTCGCCACAAGGGATTGGTGAAGTGATGGCCGTCGTCACCGAATCACTCGTTCAACTGATCGCCAAGCAGGTCGATGAGCAGGGGCTGGTGGTCTGGTACGACCCGGAGCAAGCATACGGTGCCGTGGCTGCGGAACTCCAATTGCCGAACACAACCGTGGCTCGGTACGACGGCAGCTTCTTCCGAGTTGCGAAGAGAGATCGATCACCTTCTCAACGACGGCCAACCGCCCCGTCTAGTCGTGTACGTGCCGATTGAGCGAACTGAGACCAATAGCGCCCTGATCGAACTCGATTGCGCCGGGGTCATCATGCAACCCCGGCAGCAGCCACCCGCTTGCAATACCCGGCTGTCCGTCGTGGCCCGGAATTCCCTGAAGCCGATTCTGGGCGAGGATCAGGTTGCCGAAATCGAACGGCAGGTCGAGTCGGGCAAGCTGTCACTGGCCGATTTGAATTCCCTGGCCGACAAGGGAAAGGACATATCGACGGGCGTGCTGACGTTGATCTTCGGCTCGGCCAACCCGCAAGAGGTCGCCTTGGCATTCCTGCATAGCGATCAGCACGACGAGGAAATCTGCAAGAAGGAAGCCGAGAAGGAACTGCGGCACCTGCTACAAGTCAGCTTCGACATCGAACTCCCTGCCGCCGAAGCCCTGTCGAATTGGCGGGTCCGGTTGGGGCGGCATGTCTTGCTGACGGATTTGTTCGCCGCCCTCAAGAAGCAAGTGCCATCGTCGCTCTCTTCGGTCTCCGCGGCGACCAATAGGGCGGGTATCGATGCCTGCGTGCGATTGGCACGTACATGGCGAAACAGCCGGGACGTGCGGGACAGCTATGTAGCCGTTGCCAACAAGGTCGAGAAGGAACTTGGCCTCGGCCAGCTTGAACTGCCCGTGGAACCGCTCAAGGAAAACGAAACGTTCTTGTGCGTCGAGCGGGCTTTGCTCGTGCATGTGGAAAGCGAACTGTTAAAGATGGCGACCCCGACATCGCTGCAATTGGCTGAGTGTCGCCTGTCCCGATTCTGGGCCGACGTGACTCCGCCGATCCAGGCTCAATGGGCGCTGATCTGTTCCGCTGCCGAGGTCCTGGTCGAAGCCGACCGGGTTGAGAAGGGATCAAGACGGCTCCG
Source organism: uncultured Acidobacteriota bacterium (assembly GCA_963828935.1). Lineage (GTDB taxonomy): Bacteria > Acidobacteriota > Terriglobia > Acidiferrales > UBA7541 > Palsa-189. The sequence goes on from CAWHGP010000005.1 coordinate 318,520, forward strand.
ACTACCGTTCCCGCGTTAGTTAAGGCTTACGCCGATGGCGACGAGCCGTGGTGCTTGCTCGACACACATCACCGCCATATGGAGAGCCGCAAGTACAACTTTGAGTTCGCTGCCAGCGACCAGCATCACGGGCTGGAAAAGCTAATCACGAAGGCCGAGCAGCGGTACACCGAGGTCGGCTCGGAATTGGCCAAGCACTTCGTCAAGCAGTTTCAGCAAGGCAAAACACCCGATCAAAGGGCTTCTCCAGCAGCGGGATATTTTCGAGAAGCAGGTGAAGCCGCTCTTGGGCGAAGGCAAGGTCGCCTACGTTTGGGTCGATGCCCTCCGGTTCGAGATGGCTCGTGAGTTGGCCGATTGCTCAAGGATGATTTCGAGCTGACGATCGAGCCCGCGATTGGGACCATCCCCACAATCACCGAGATCGGCATGGCGGCGCTGCTGCCAAAGGCGGACGAATCGGCCAAGGTGGTTGCGCGTGGGAGGCGGCAAGCTGGGCCTTGCAAATCGACGGCACAGTCATCAAGGACCGCAAGGACCGAGTGGCTTTTCTCAAGGAAAATGCCGGCGTGCCGGTCTTCGATGCCAAGCTCGACGACCTGCTCCCCAAGCCGCGCAAGAAGGTCAAGGAAGGCATTCAGAACGCTCAATTGGTCCTGATCACATCGCAGGAAATCGACGAGCTGTGCGAGGCCGACAACATGGCCCAAGCCCGGCGCCAGATGGACGGAGTGCTGCTCGACTTGCGGCGAGGCGTCCGGGTGCTGGCCGACCTCGGCATCAAGACGATTGTGCTCGCCGCCGACCACGGCCATCTTTTTGGCGAGGAAATCGGCGAGGACATGAAGATCGAGGCCCCCGGTGGCAAGACTGCGGACCTGCACCGCCGGGTCTGGGTAGGCGTCGGGGGAACATCCGAGCCGTCGTATCTGCGGACCTCACTGGCTTCGCTTGGGCGTCGAAAGCGAACTCGATATTGCGACTCCCTGGACGTTCGCTGTTTTCAAGTCGAAGGGTGGAGGCGCGAGCGTATTTCCACGGCGGATTATCTCCACAAGAACTGATCATTCCCGTCGTCGTGATGCGCTCAGCGGCGAAATTCTCCGGTCCGCCCGAGCGGCATTCAGTGGTCACTAACCCCGGGCACGGCGAAACTGACCACAAGGTTCTTTTCGGTCCAGATCGCCGGAAGCCAGAGCGAGCGAGCCTTTTCGGATTTGAACCGCCCAAGGTGCGGGTCGAGCTCCGGGCCAACAAGAAGTGCGTGTCGGTCCCGGTAAGCGCCTCGTACGGCTTCGAGGATGCCACCGGCGAAGTCAAGCTGAGAATTGCGGAGAACGATCACAAACAGATCGAACCGAACACCGTCACCGTGATGCTGTCGAGGAGAATTCACAGAAGACGGTAGGGGTTAGCTTGCTCGATGCCACCAGCGGAGCCGAACTGGCAGCAACACTAAGGTCGATGTCACTATTTCAATCTAAGGATGAGCGATGCCAGAGCTAGACCGAAAAGCGACATCCGTGTTCGCGGGCAAAGTCGTTCGCAAGGACTTGGTCCGCAAGGTGAAGGTGGGGGCCAATGTTCCGGTCTTTGTCCTTGAATACCTGCTGGGGAAATATTGTGCCACCAATGACCCAGTGGCCATCGATGCGGGGCTGAAGGTGGTCAACAACACCCTGTCCTCGAACTTCGTCCGTCCCGATGAGGCCAACAAGGCACAGTCGATGGTCAAGGATAAGGGGAAGCACACTTTCATCGACAAGGTGCAGGTACGGTATGTGTCCGAAGACGACAAGTACTGGGCCGAGCTGAAGAATTTCGGTCATAAGTACGTACACATCCCTGAACACTACTTGCGGGAGTATGACCGCCTGCTGATGGGCGGAATTTGGGCGCAGTTGGACATCCGGCACTCATTCGACGAAGAGCAGAAGGGCAAACGCAGTCCGTTTTGGATCGACAGCCTGAAACCGATCCAGCTTGCGACTTTCGATCTTGAAGAATACCGGGTGTGCCGCAACCAATTCACCACCGATGAATGGATCGACCTGCTGCTGCGCAGCATCGGACTCGAACCTTCATACTTCAACCGCCGCCAGAAATTGCATTACTTGGTGAGACTGATACCGCTAACCGAAAATAACTATAACTTGGTGGAACTTGGCCCGCGTGAAACGGGGAAGAGCTACGGATATCAAGAGTTGTCACCGTATACCATACTGCTGACTGGACCAACTACCGTGGCCAATCTGTTTTTCAATATGGCCAGCGGCAAGATGGGATTGGTCGGAATCTGGGACGCCATCGGCTTCGATGAAGTGGCCGACCTCCAAAATATGCCTAAGGAGGTCGTGACTACGCTCAAGACCTACTGCGAGTCGGGGACATTCGCTCGTGGAAAGGATTCCCTGTCAGGCATGGCTTCTATCGCCATGTTCGGAAACACGAATCAGCCCGTTGAAGTGATGGTGCGGTCGTCGCATCTGTTTATACCAATGCCCGACGTGATCCGAGAGGATATGGCGTTCCTTGACCGAATCCACTTCTACATCCCCGGCTGGGAAATGCCAAAAATGAAGGTGGAGTTTTTCACAAATCATTATGGATTTGTTGTGGATTATCTGGCTGAGGCCCTGCGAGAGCTGAGGAAGCATACTTTCGCCGAAGTCCTCGACCGTAACTTTTCTTTGGGACCGCACCTAAAATCACGTGATGTAAAGGCGGTGCGGAAGACCGTTTCGGGCTTGGTCAAACTGATTTACCCGAATGGAGAACTTTCCAAGAAAGAGGTGGCCGAACTGACCGAATTGTCCCTCGAAGGCCGTCGCCGTGTAAAGGAACAACTCAAGAAGATGGGTTCCTTCGAGTTTCATCAAACGTCGTTTTCACTGATCGATAACGAAACACGAGAGGAAAAGTTCGTCGGCGTCCCGGAACAGGGCGGGCGAGACATGATCTCGCTGGATCCTTTGGCGTCAGGATCAGTGTACACATCATCGGTGGACGATCAGGGCAAGGTCGGTCTGTATCGTCTTGAAGTCGGTTGCTCCCCCGGCACCGGTAAGCTCAAGATCGCCGGTGGAGTCGAAGGCCCGATGCGAGAGTCGATTAATCGCGCCTTCGCATATTTGATGGGCCAAAAGGTCAAGATGGCGATCAGCCAGCAGGTTGATACGACCGATTTCCACGTGGAGGCAATCGATCTGCTCTGCAATCACGTTCCTTGCGAGGCAGGGATTGCTTTGGTCGTCGCCATCTACTCGGCGCTAAAGAGAATGTCGGTACAGGCCGGCCTTGTGATCCTCGGCGACCTGAGCATCCAGGGCAACATAAAGCCGATTCGGTCGCTGGCCGAGCCGTTGCAAGTAGCAATGGATAACGGCGCACGCAAGGCACTGATCCCACTTGAAAACAAAAGGAACTTTCTCGAAGTCTCCGGTGAGATCGTGGAGCGAGTTGACCCCGTGTTTTTCTCTGATCCGATGACAGCGGCGATGAAAGCGCTGGGGATCACGTGACTGGAAATGTTGGCCCGGAGTGTTGTTCAAAAAGCGGAGTGTGTCGATGCTGTGTTGCGACATGTAATTGATGTTGGCGTGCTCAACGGCAAAAGATGTCTGTTAGGTTTTTTCCATCCCTCTGGTGCGAACGGCCATTGCGGACCAGATGTTAAACAAACACGGTCTCGTATTGTGGTATCAGCCTAGAAGTGGGGCCTCCTTCAAGGCTGTAGCGTGAATACAAGTCACCTGCTTTCCTCTGAGAATAAGACCATGAACAACACCTTTTTTGTCAACCTTGCACCTAAGCAATGCCGCATGCTTCGCGCTCTTCCAGCGAAAACACAGGCCATTTCTGTGCTCCAATACAGCGCGCGTGTCGAAGATATACAACTTGTATTTGTAACGTATGATTTCCCGTGCTACCGCAACGAAATAACTTCCAGCTGAGTGTGGATCTTTAACCCGTCGTTTCTGACTGCGTGTAAGAAACACGCGATCACGGGTGGTAGTCTTCACTTCGACTTGATACGAGCCACTTTTCGATTGCAAATCATAGCTACCATGATATGTCTCCACATGCTGTAAGCGCTTACCACCAATGATAATGTGCTGCGCTACACGTCTGCACCCAGCATGACCCCGCTTCTGTTCTGGGGTGAGCACAAAACACCTACCTTTTCAAACAAAGATGCTAGATGGACTAGATGCACAAAAGCGTGTCATCTTCTCCCACTGCTGTCCAGCCTAAGCTCTCTCCGAACTTCTGTACATGGTACGCAAGTAACAGTACACAAGTCATGCCACGGTTCCTGAGAAAAGAGAGGCCTAAAGAGGCTGAAGACGAGACGTGCGGCACACTGCATATTACTAATCGGAGCATTAAATAGTTGACATGACTCCTGATTGAGTGCCATCGTCGCGGGCATGGAAACTCACGATGCTCGTTCTCTTCCTGCCAAGGCGCAGGAGACTTTGCGCCTGCGCGTGGTGAAGGCAGTTCGGAATGGGATGTCACAAACGGAGGCCGCTCGCGTCTTTGGGCTGGCGCGGGGAACCATCAACGGCTGGATGAGCCGGACCAAGCGGCAAGGCTTGCGGGCTCTGCGCGCCCGTCGTCGGGGGCGTCCACCGCGGTCGCGCCTGGCCCCGCATCAGGCGGCCACCGCGGTGCGCAGGATACTCAGCGGCTGTCCCGATCAGATGAGCTTGCCGTTTGCCCTGTGGACCCGAGAAGCGGTGCAACAGCTCTGTCTCGGAGGTTCGATGTGGCAAGTTTCGGTGTGGACGGTGGGACGCTATTTGCGAGCGTGGGGTTTGACACCGCAAAAACCGGTACGGCGAGCCTACGAACAAAATCCCGCGGCGGTGCGGAAATGGCTGGAGGAAGAATACCCGGCCATTCGAGAGTGGGCGCGGCGGATACAAGGCGCAAATCCATTGGTTGGACGAGATGGGATTACGTTCGGACCATCAAGTGGGACGGTCCTACGGACGACGCGGCCAAACACCGGTTGTTTGGGGGACCGGGCAGCGTTTCCGATGCAACATGGTCTCGGCGATCACCAATCGGGGGCGGTTGGCCTTCATGATTTTCCGTCAGCGCTTCACCGCGCGGGTATTTTTGAATTTCCTCCGCCGTCTCCTGCGACTGACGCGGAAGACGAGGAGGAAAGTGTTCCTGATTGCGGATGGCCACCCGGTACACAAATCGCGGTTGGTGAATCGATGGTTAGCGAAGCACGCTGCGCAAATTCGGCTCTTCTGGCTGCCGTCTTACAGTCCGGAACTAAATCCGGACGAATTGCTAAACCAAGATGTGAAGACTAACGCCCTGGGTCGTGTCCGTCCGGTGAACGTGCAGGAGATGATGGGCAACGTTCGCTCTTACCTTCGGATCACGCAGGCTAGGCCCAAGTTGGTGCAGAACTACTTTCGCGAACGCCACGTCCAATACGCCGCCATCTGAAAAGTGTCATCAATTTAGTGCTCGGAGTAATAACTGTATCTTCGGGGGGGGGGAATTTGAGATGCACGATACAAATCAGATGACTTATCTGGTGCGCCCCTGGAACAATACATCATAGCGGCGTGCGCCTAACCCCGGTAGCACCATAGAATCAGATTTGATCGAGTTGTTCGGGCTAGCGGTCGCTGGGTGAGCCGTATGAGACGGCCAAAATCAGTTGATTGTGCCACGCTGAAATTCACTCGAAATGGCCATTGAATCCATGGGAGTTACAGCATCGGCTGGGATGAGGTTTATGCCACACGCCTTTGGACAGCCCTTCGAGCCGTTCTGGTGCTGATTGCCAAAGTATCTGAAATCGTGCGCCACGAGGCTCCCTGTGAGCGCAGGGTAGCAATTCTGGAGGCGTCTGCCGTCACTTGTGGTCTTCCCAGTCTGGTGCCTTTGCTCCGGGCATTCCTCAAGCCTGCCCGCACTCTCTCACCGATAACGTTCTTCTCGAACTCTGCAAAGGCCGATATCAGGGTATAAAACAATTTGCCGCTGGCGGTGCTGAAGTCCAAGTCCCTCACTGAACGAAATAAGCTCCACTCCACTATTCTTCAAATCTTCCAGCAGGTGAATTAAGTGGGCCGTGCTGCGCCCGAGCCTGTCCAGCCGCCAGGTTAGCAATATCTGAAATTTACCCCGTTTGGCATCAGCCAGCATGGCGTCCAGCGCTGGGCGTGAACTCTTGGAGCCGCTGATCCCTTGGTCGCTATACTCCTGCACAATCTGGAAGCCACGTTGTTCAGCCAGCTTCTTCAAATCGTGCAACTGCATATCCACGCTCTGGCCGTGGTTCGCGGTGGAGACTCTGCAATAGATGGCTGCCCGCTTCATTTCAATTCCTTCTTTCTCACCAACAAATAGCCGTCAATCGCCCTGCGAATCAGTTCCGCAACAGGTGCTCCCGTCCGGTCTGACAGCTTCTCCAACAGCTTTTTCTGCTCGCTGGTCAGATAAATGTTGGTTCTTAGTTTTGGCATGCATTCAGTATACACCATTGGATGCATATAGGGGGCTTACGATGCGGGAAAAGCATTCCTTGACAAAATACTAGCGCTAGGTAGGCTTGGCGAGACACGGAAAAAGTTCCTGATATATCAGAGGAGTTGTGGAACAAGGCGCGCCAGCAGCGTTTTTCAGCTATAGCCGTGAGGATTCCGACTTCGCCCTTAAGTTAGCCGGAGACCTGAAGGACGCGGGTGCAAATGTGTGGCTGGATCAATTGGACATCCAGCCAGGCGACCGGTGGGACCGTACGGTCGAAGATGCTTTGACGAATTGCCCGCGGATGGTGGTAATTCTCTCCGCCGCCTCTGTAAGTTCCACGAATGTCATGGACGAGGTTTCCTTCGCCCTGGAGGAACAGAAAACCGTCATCCCCGTCATGTATCGAGACTGCACGGTTCCCTTTCGCTTGCGCCGGGTGCAGCACGTGGATTTCAGACAGGATTATGCACGCGGCCTTCAGAAGCTCCTCAAGATACTGGCTCTTGGGCAAGAAGCTGGACAAAACAGTTCAGCGATCTCGGACGTTGGGAGTCAGTCCCGTGTTTCCGACGCGGACGAGCGTGGAATTGCAGTTGAGCGAGCGCGGCTTGAAGATGAACGTGGAAAGTCTCCTGAACAGGCGGAACGCAAGAAGCTGGAGAGTCAAGATGAATCTCGACCTTCTGAGAAGGTGCACGCAGCAGGAAACGTTGGAGCAAGGAGCGCGGCGGAGTCCTCTGAAACTATGTCGCCACAACCTCTTCCACGGCTGCCTGAAGAACACACTTCCTCGCTAACAACGCCTGCGACTGAATCCAGTCCGGTCAGCCGGGTACCAGTTGCAGGATCAATCGCCACGACGAAACTGACTGTACGAGGCAACGTGGCGAATCTACCTTCACGTTCAAAGGTCGCCATCTTAATAGCAGCGTTCGCGTTCGCCTTAGGGGTTCTGGGCTATTACATCATTACCGCACCACAGCGAACGACCGAGGCTGCACAGAAACACTACACGCATGCCGAAGACCTTTACAATCAGAAGAATCTGGATGGCGCCCTCGCTGAATACCGCGATGCGATAAGCCTCCAACCTGGCGGCTTCCCTGAAGCTCACAGTGCAATATGTTTTCTCCTAAGGCTACAGGGCCATTTCGATGGCGCCATTGCAGAGTGCCGCGAAGCAATCAAAATCAAACCAGAATCCGCCGAGGCGCACTACTACCTGGGTATGGCGCTACTCGGAAAACAAGACGAAGAGGGTGCCAAAGCTGAATTTGGTGAAGTCGTTACAAGTGCAACTCCTGGGGGACTTTACTTACCAACGCGTCAGGAACTAAACCAGAAAGATAGTCCCTTTAGTTTCAAAAATAGTTTTCTACTATCAATAAACCTAGAGAAGGCCCCAGAAGAACGGTTTCGAGTCTACTCTTTCGGGGTAACGAAAGCTCAGTTTTCGGAGGAAGACACGAATCTGGAACGTCTTGGGTCCCGCTTGAACGACATCTTCAAGGTTCGAGCCCAGAGAGTTCTCTGGATGCGTACCGACCCCTCTATACCGTTCAGTACAGTCATGCAAATACTGACAATCGTGCGTGATGCAGGCGTTGACAAAATCCTCATTGAGCCTCCACCACCGCCGCCTCCTGCCTAACAAACTCTGCAGACATCTTTGAAGGCCACAAATCCTATTGCACTAATTGCGGCTTTGGCGAGGCGGCAAGGGTTTCCCTGTTCCTGCCAATGATTCGCAGTTCCTTGCCGTGGAGACCAGCGAACTTGATGGCTTGCCCCAGCGGCAGGAGTTCATCAGCCTGATATTCCAACGCGAATGAATCCTGATGGATCACCAGATCGCTTTTTTCGCCACAGGGGTGACCGCCAGCTTGGTCGTGTAAACCATGCCTTGACACCTGCGTTGAATAAGTACACTGTCACGCTAGCATTCCCACCACATATCCCGCAAGCAGCCCAATGGAGTGCGCGGGCTGAGGTGTCCTTAAGCTACCGTAAGGGAATTACATATATTAGAGCCTTTTGTTCGACTTGGCCGATTGTTGGAGGCCAGCATTGCCCAAGGCAACCGAACTTGTCGCGTTTGATCGTGACCTGCATACAGCATGTGGTGCTCTGGGACGGCCTTTTCTATGTGAAGGCTCCCCGTTCGGGTGCGAGGTCTTTCTCGTCGGAATAAATCCCGGTACTGACACGCCTTTCTGGCCATTCTGGTCAGTCCGGGACGGTTGTGACAAGGCCGGATGGCTTAAGGAATATTTTGATCGTCATCGTCGCCTCGGCCCGACGCGGAAGAGGATCGAAAGGCTGTTGAAGGCGGCGCATCCGGCACGTGTTCTTGAGACGAATGTCTTTCATCGTTCGTCGAAACGTGAATCCGCCCTACCCAGGGAACACCAAACCACGGGTGTCTTCGATTTTCTCTTGAAGACGCTGCACCCACGGGTGATGTTCGTTTATGGCGATTCGGCTGTCAAACATCTAGCGAAGTTGACAAACTGTTCCCTCCAACTTTCTAAGTTCACTCCGGTTCAATACCAGGGGCACAAATTCGACATAATAGCTGGAAACCACTTGGCTTATCAGTGGTCATATGACGCCGTCGATCAACTTGGATATGCGCTGAAGGAACGCTGTGCGACAGTCGGGGTGAGAGGCCGATAGGCAGCATTTTGATATACCCAAATCGCCTGTAGCGTTGGCGTGCAGTCAGCACTCCAGTATGTAAGTAATTGGCCCCAAATGGAGTGCGCAGAATGTGAAGATGTCGGGCGGACAGACGTTTGATGTGAAGGTCATCGGTAGGGAGTTCCATCAAACAGGCTATAGCGCCGTCATCCCTGGATATGCGCATACGAATGTAAATTGCGGCGACAGCAATTGTTCTGCGTCAACGAACGTTATGCCGCCACGGAATGTCGCCTATCAGGTTAGCGGGGCTACTCTCACCCTCCAACTACCCGATGGACGGATGGCTTTAGTCAACTGTAATAGCAAATACGCCTTCAAGATGGACTACATCAACCAACGCAGTTGCCGTATGCCAGTTGTGGATGATATCCAGGCGGAGTTTAAAGGGAATACAGCAAAGCTGAGGTGGGTTGTAAGCTTGGATGGCAGGAAAACTGACTCTGAAACATACAGGATAGTAGCCGTTCAGTAGTGTAGGTTGATTGTGTGGGGGTAGCAGAGGGCCTGGCGTGTAATTCACAAAGGGGAACTATGACCAAGAATCGCAAATCACGCCCGAGCAAGAAAAAGGGACAGAGCAATCCGAATCATCCGCCCACCAAGAAGCCCAAAGCCGATTTTGAACCAATCATAATAGATGAAACGCAAAAGGGAAACTTTACTGTGATAGTGGGTGGCGTGCAGCCGCCAGCAAAAGCCAAAGCGGATTTTGTGCCCATCGTAATTGATGAGACCGTAGAAGGCGAGTGTATCGGGATTATTGGGGTGGGCCGTCCACCGAAGAAACCGTCAGACTAACATGAAAGAGCGGAGCACCACCCACGATACTTATTGGAGTAGCTGAGGTTTCATTCCTGTAGTGAGCGTCTCCCTGTTCTTACCGATGATTCGGAGTTCCTTCCCGAAGATTCCTGCCACCTTAATTGCCATCCCTAGAAGCCGATATTCCTCCTCCTGGTAGTCCGCCGCGAACGAGTCTTGGTGGATTATGACCACGTCATTATTGGTTTGACGGCATGATTGGACAAAGTCGGGCAGCACCCCTTCGGCCGTTTCCACGAGAGCCTTCTCTCTGTCGCTTATTTCTTGATCTGAATTCGGCATCGGCCCGCTCCTTTCGCTACATCGCTGACGTGAAGTCAACTGCGACACCAAATTTACCGTCCTCTAGTTTATCGACCCGTACCACTGCGCCCATAATTTCTTCACGGTTCGGATCGGCCTCTATGAAATCGCGTGTCAAATGGAGTGTCATGCCGAGGACGTAATGGGTTGCCGAAGTCTTCACGTATACGCCTGCCCGGGAGATGTTGAAGGTAGTGCAATATTCCACAGGAAAATCTGAATCGACCGGGCGAACGCGCATGAATTGTGCCTGTCCGGTTCGTGGAGACCTTCGGCGTTCTATAAACAGAGGAGGCATGCAGAACTTACAACCAGGACTCGGTGACGGCCATATCGTGAATCTGAAGCCTGAACTTTACAGCAAGGTCCGCTTCGGGCAGACCGCCCCTCCCTCCCATGATCGGAGTGTCTGATCTTCCCTTTGTCCCCGAATCTTCAAGACGGGCCAGCAGTTTCTGTCTACCGAATATCGCAGGATTGCTACAGTGTTATTCACTTAAGTTGCTTCCTTCTGAGTAAATAGGCCTACACCATTAGACGCCCGTAGCTACCCTGCGATGCGCAGAAAAAATCTCTTGACACTGGAGGTGAATAAGCAGAGTCTCTCACCAGCACCCCCACCACATATCCCGCAAGCGGCCCAATGGAGTGCACGGGCTGAGGCTCCTACCCAGGTTCATCAATACTTAGTTTTCAGTTTGGCGTCAGGAAGGTCATCTCGCCCACAGTAGATGCACGCACACTGTCGTAAAGAGCGGCGGAACTAGCTGCGAGGCATCTAGCAGTTGCAATTCGGAGTAAATCCAGCTTCCCGTCTGTGCTGAGACCAACGGAAGACAACTAGTGCCCGCCATTCTCCACTATTACCAGACGAGTGCCAACTATGGGCAAGCAGCGATGTAAAAGTGACGAACGGCGTCAAGGAGAAGTACACATAAGGAGAATTAGACATGATGAGTCTTCGCCGGGCGACTAAAACAGCCCGCCTTGCTATCTTCTTGTTCCCGCTGCCGGCTCTACTCACTCTCAGTCAAGAAGTCATGGCGCAGAGTGCTGCCCCGCAGTACAGCGTTACCAAATTGGCATCTTTTTCTTTTTGGCCGGGGGCGATAAACAGCAGTGGCAATGTCGTTGGCTACGGATATGTGGGCGGCAACGCTCACGTATTCTTCTGGAGCAACGGGGTCATGGCCGATCTCGGCACAATGGGTGGTTCTCAAGCCGTCGCGCAGGGTCTCAACGACGCTGGCCAAATCACGGGCGAGGTACTCACCTCCCACGGAATAGATACTTAAATCTACACAAACGGCTCGGTGCTGGACCTCGGCCAGCCGACAAACAATTACTACCTCATTGGGATCAATAACCGGGGCGATGTCGCTAGTAATGTGGGTGGTGGCACTCCGTACCTCTACGCCAACGGTGTTATCCAGGACCTTAACATGGGGGGATGTTCGGGTGAGATTGGGATTGATGTAAATGATAGCGACGTCGCCGTGGGCGACGGAGGGGGCGGGCCTTGCGGACTCCAGTCGTCGATCGTCTGGAGCGGTGGGAACTTTCAGATTCTTCCGAGTACGCCTGGCGCAAGAGCCACTCAGCCGATCAAGATCAATGCGGGGGGGCAGATCGCTGGCTTTTCAGACGCTCCTTCTGCGATCCCAGTCATCTGGCAGCCGGATAACGCGGGGGGCTATATCGTCGTGAACCTGGGGCTGCCCGCAGGGGCCTATGACGCCTACGCGTATGGCATCAATAACTTAGGCGTGGTTGTTGGAGGAATGGATAGCGCACTCTACGGAAACCACGGCTTCGTGTGGGACCCAACTCATGGCATACAGGACCTGAATTCTCTTATCGCGCCCGGTTCTGGGATGGTTTTGGGCACGGCGCAAGCGATTAATAACTCGGGCCAAATTGTTGGTTTTTTTTCAGACGGAACGGGGTACCTACTGACACCGGTCGTCCAAACCACGCTTTCGATGGGACCGCAAGCCATGGAGGGGAACCTCACGCTGAGCGCGGGAGATACGCTTCAGGCGGGCTATGACTTCACCATGCCGGGCAGCCACCCCGCCGCCACCGTCAGCTTCATCGGGGCCACGGTGACGTTCGCGTGGACCTGCGTTTCTGGTCCGGGTAGCGGAATCTTGGTCGTTCCGCTGGCGAACCAAAGCTACACGGATGCGCAAGGCAGCCCCGACTGGTATCCCAGCGGCGAACAAAATAGTCCATTGGTTTACCAAGGCTCGGTTGCCGTGCCCAATGGATGTAACGGTGGACCGGTAAGCTTCCGGAAGGGCGGAACGTTCTCTACCGGTATTTCTTCCACCGACACCAAGGACAAGATAAACATTCGATGGCACTACAGCGGCGGCGGTAGCGCGGGTGGATGGAGCGGCACCAAATCGGTGGTGCCCTAGGAGCGGAGAGAAGGCGTTAGCCCGCCATACCCGTGCAAGCGGCAAAATGGAGTGCGAGGGCCGATGTTTGATTTTCGTTTTCAAGTAGTGCTCGAATCCTGCCTGAACTGTCGGTGCGGGTGACCGGCACTACTATCGCAGCCAACAAAATGAATAAAATGAAAACGCAAGTCGAAGGGATTAACGGGGACTCCTTAACCTCTGTCTTCAGCCTTGGCCATCTGTGGGGAGAGGTGTGTGATGACGCAAGGCAACATGACCACACTAGTGGCGGCGACGGCAAGTACGCAGCTTAGAGGAGGCGCGGGCCTCAAATCGCTCGTTGGATCGAGGAGTACAATCACGACCGGCCTCATCGGGGGTCGGAAATCGCACTCCGCATGAGGCCTTCTTGGCTTTCGCAGTTTACCTAAAAAAAACGACACCCTGAACGTCTACAAAGCCGGACCTTTCCCGTCCGGTATCGGCCCCAAATTCAATCGACCTCAAGGAGCCACTATACGCGGATCAATTGTGCCTGGAACAGTCCGCTTTTTTGCAGATGCACTCGCGTTAGGGATTCTGATGACCGCAAGTGAAGGATTGAGGGCGCAGAGCGCCGCACCCCAATAACACGATTACCCGAATCACCTTCCAAGGGGGGTTCTTTCCCACTGGGTTGAACAATAGTGGCAACATCGCCGCCTATACGGCAAACGGAAGTTTCCACGTCCTCTTCTGGAGCCAAGGGAATACCATCGACCTCGGCACGATGGGGGGCTCGGATGCCGTTTCGGCGGGCATCAATGACGCCGGGCAAATCGCGGGTACTGTAAACGATTCCAATGGAATAGAACATTTTATCTACGCAAATGGTTCGGTGCTGAACATCCATGAAGCGTCGGAACGTTTACTTCGGCTATGGAATCAACAGCCGAGGCGATGTTGCCAGCGCGGTGGGTGAATACACCCCGTTTCTATACACGTACAGTACCGGTACCTCCCAGGTTCTTAACACGCCGGGATGTTCAAGTGGGGCAGGGGCTGACGTTAACGATAGCGAAGTCGTTGGTGGGCGCAGCATCGGGCGGCGATCGCGGCCAGCAATCGACCGTGGTCTGGAGCGCTGGCAACTTTCAGATACTTCCGGGCACCCCTGGGGCGTCGGCAACCCAGCCGTTCAAAATGAATGCAGGTGGAGAGATTGTCGGCTTCTCGAACGCTCCGTCCGCGCACCCGGTCATCTGGCAGCCTAATGGGACTGGGAGCTATGCCGTCACTGACCTAGGGGTGCCCACGGGGTTTGATTCCGGGACAGCTGAAGGAATCAATGACTCGGGCCTCGTGGTCGGTGAACTGGATAACAGCAGCGGAGCGCACGGCTTCGTGTGGGACCCCACGAATGGCACAGGACCTGAATTCTCTGATCCCGCCTGGCTCTGCTCCGATGGCCCTAGGCGTGGCAATCAGGGTCAAGACTCAGGTCAAATTGTAGGGCAGTTCGCCGACGGATCGGCATACCTGTTGACACCGACATCGGTTTGCACCGTGACCTACAGTGGAACGGTCACGGGCAATCTAAACATCTCCAGCGGCACCACGTGCATCACTAACGGCGATGTCACCGGGAACGTAACACAGAGCGGCGGGAAGCTGATTACCAGTAACGCGACAATCGGCGGAAACTTAAACATCAGCGGCACCGGCACTTTCTCGATCGGCGGATCGTCCACGATTTACGGCAACCTGCAGATCCAGAATATTCCAGCCGGGGCGGCAACCAACCAGATTTGCGGCGCGACCGTAAAAGGTAATCTGCAGTTTCAGCACAATGGAACTGCTGTTCAGATTGGCTCCGCATCCCCATCATCCTGCGCGGGAAACTCGATCGGCGGTGATCTTGACGTTCAAAACAACAGTGCCTCGACCGCTATCTACAACAACGCTGTTAGCGGCAACCTGCAGGACCAAAACAACACGGCCCCAACACAAATTACTGGCAACAACGTGCACGGTAACCTTCAAGTTCAGAGCAACAGCGCCCCGACACAGGTCTTTAGCGATACGGTGACGAACAATCTGCAGTGCCAGAACAATTCGTCCATCACCGGAGGCGATGATACAGCTCGATCGATTCAGGGTCAGTGCTTGACCTTTTGAGATCTTGACTTGACATTGAGGTAGGACGTTAAGGGAGGCGGCGAACAGAACCCCATCGTCGCCTCGTGAAATAAAACGCGCACATGCCGTGACTTCAAGCCTGTGAAACGGGCTTCTCGGAGACTGGGAATCCACTTGAAAAGCCAGTGCCAGTGTTAGATAAGAGACCTATCGGGACTTGGCCAACCTAGCGCGATAGAGGGCGTGTTGCCGTCGGCGGAAAGTACCAAGAACTCCGCAGGAAAAAACCCTTCAACGCCGAGGTACCCGCAGATCGAGCGACCCACGCCGAGTATTTCCTCTCGCCCGTTCTCAAGGTCGAAGTAAAGAACGCGTCCCTGCTTGACAGCATGGCCGAATGGCTTTCCCGCTGCCACACACAGTCCAAGCTGATGTGCCCAGGGCGTCTTTCTCAATCCAGAGTCACCGACCGGCACATTGGACATCACCGGCTGGCAAGAACCTCTCCACAACATGATCGCCTGGTTATTCTTGGCAGAGCCTTTCCAAGTCGTCTAACCGGATGAAACTCCCCGTGCACTCTGCTGGAGCCGTAACAGCGTCCGTTCCGACCCCCACAATCACATCGAAGTCACAAAACATGATCTTGGCCAGTGTTGATGCCAGAACGCGTGCCCGTGTGCCAAGCGTGGGGTCGGGGGCTGGTGTGCGCGCACCTGGTGCTCTGGGGGTCGGGCGGTTGCAAAGATTCGCCGGGGGCGTCCTACTGAATCGTCTATCTTGCATATATCCGACTCTCCCTATTACGGCATTAGCGGCGAATTTTGATCCGGGCACCCCGGTAGGCCACACCAAGAAAACGCCATGAATGAGCTGACACACCCATCCAATTGGGTTATCTCGATGTGGCTTGCCATGGCAGGTACTAAAAATGATTCACAGCTTGTTGGGAACGCCAGATGGCCCAGAATCGCTCTAATTGAGAGTTTGAATAGCTGCCAGGACGTCTGCCGGACGTAGGGTGAGGTGGCTGGTATGTACTCTATTCCGGCCCTACCAACCCGCTATTCCTCTTCCAGCCTCTGCCGTAACAACTCCTCCTCTATTTCTTTTTCCACCGCATCCATGCGTGGCAAAGGGGTCTTGAACACGCGGTTTCTTTCAATAGTGCAGGAGGTCATCTTGACCATAATTCCCCGATAGCTTTGGCGTGCGAGGAAGTAATGCACTACCTTAGTCCGTAAAGGCAGGCTTTGAAGCCTCGACAGTGACCTTTGTTCAGAGTCCAGCAGTGATCCAATTGTCCCATTCTGGCGACTAGTGCTGAGAAACGGTGTACGACAGCGTGTAAATTCAAATTGTCTCACCAAGGGGTTCAGACATTGAAAGTAAAGAGCCGCACCAACGGCGTAACTATTTGTGACACTACCGAGACGTTGCAGGAAACTACTCTAGTTCATCTACGGAATTTATTTGGAGCACGTCCAGAGGGTACGCAGGGGCGTGGCCCGCATCACAGGTTGCGTCACCGATTCCCGTTTTCAGCTTGCCGTTTATTTCGCGGATTTTCTTACGTACGTCGGAGCCCAAATATACTTTTACGAGATGTTCGCAGTCTGGTTGGGCACAACGCAGTTCAGCTAGAAGCATCAGATCATTGTCCGGAAGCCCAGTGTAATAGTCCGTGCTGATCCATTCGACGTCTTTTGCGCGGTAGTGATAGCCGCGGCCGCAGTATTTGCACACCAGTAAGGGATGCCAGTTTTCTGCGGGCCAGTTCGGTTGCGGTTCCGTGATCTCCGGGAGGTCGGGATGAGGGAGATAGATTGGATTCCCGTCTACGCAATCTGGAGTTTTGCAGCGAACTACGGGCTGCCAGTAGCCGTCCTGTGACATCAGGAAATTATACACTGCGGTTTGCGGAGTGAGAAATGCGCTGTGCCGCCCCTAGCGGATGTAGCGAGTTGTAGAACCTGCATGGGCAGTAGACACGGGTGATACCCGCTATTCCTCTTCCTGCTTCTGCCGCTCCAACTCATCCTCTATTTCTTTTTCCACCGCATCCATTCTTGGAAAGGGCGTCTTGAATACTCGATTTCTCTCGACAGCAATGGCAGCCATCTTAACCATGATTCCCCGGACTCGGTCGTCTTGATCGTTAATCGGTTCCGCATTCTCTATTGGAATCCATTGCTTAGAGGGCACGATGCCCACATCTTTTAAAAGCTGATACCCAAGCTCGGAGTCTCCGGCTTGCAGAGCCTTCTGGACACTGGTGATGGCATCATCCGCGAGCGCAAAGAATCGTTCTCTCATCGAAATGACGTAACTTTCCATCTGTTCAGATTTCACGATTTTGCCGACGGTCGCTCTATCCCTCTTTCCATCCTGGCTATTTGTCTGACGCTCGCCCCGCTCGCATACCTACAGAGAATTCGTTGCACTTGTGGTTGGGGGACAGTAGTTCCACATAGTTTGGATGGAAATGTAGGAGAATGCCCTACCGTTACCTGATGCTGTTCAGGTATATGTTTGACCTCTGACGATAACTCTGACTTCGGTCGTCCGCTTGGTGCTCGTTGTGCTGCTCCCATGTTGCACTACTCCAACTCTAAGCTCGCTTCCATGTCAGCATTCTTCAGTAGGTATGCAGTCATCTACGGTAATCACTACAGAACTACCAGTCGCATCCTGAGGGTCGCTGCATGCTTGTGCCTGGTACCTTTGCTCCATACCTATGGTCGCCACCTATCGTTCCTCCTTGCTCTCCTTTATCATCGCTCGTTGATTACGGCGTTTAAGTTTCATGAGTCCCTTCGGTATTGGTAACCCATAGCGCTCATACATTTCTTCCGTTTTATCAATGAACTTCGCTATCCCTGCTGTGATTAACTCACACTCTTCCTCGTCAGACATAACCATAGTTATAACCTCTTTCGTAAAGCAGTTGTCACATGTCATCGTCCTGTTTCTGTTTATGTTACTAATCGGAGCATTAAATAGTTGACATGACTCCTGATTGAGTGCCATCGTCGCGGGCATGGAAACTCACGATGCTCGTTCTCTTCCTGCCAAGGCACAGGAGACCTTGCGCCTGCGCGTGGTGAAGGCAGTTCGGAATGGGATGGCGCAAACGGAGGCCGCTCGCGTCTTTGGGCTAGCGCGGGGAACCATCAACGGCTGGGTGAGCCGGGCCAAGCGGCAAGGCTTGCGGACTCTGCGCGCCCGTCGTCGGGGGCGTCCCCCGCGGTCGCGCCTGGCCCCGCACCAGGCGGCCACCGCAGTGCGCAGGATACTCAGCGGCTGTCCCGATCAGATGAGCTTACCCTTTGCCCTGTGGACCCGAGAAGCGGTGCAACAGCTCTTGTCTCGGAAGTTCGGTGTGGCCGTTTCGGTGTGGACGGTGGGACGCTATTTGCGAGCGTGGGGTTTGACGCCGCAAAAACCGGTACGGCGAGCCTACGAACAAAATCCAGCAACGGTGCGGAAATGGCTGGAAGAAGAATACCCGGCCATTCGAGCGTGGGCACGGCGATACAAGGCGCAAATCCATTGGTTGGACGAGATGGGATTACGTTCGGACCATCAAGTGGGACGGTCCTACGGACGACGCGGCCAAACACCGGTTGTCTGGGGGACCGGGCAGCGTTTCCGATGCAACATGGTCTCGGCGATCACCAATCGGGGGCGGTTGGCCTTCATGATTTTCCGTCAGCGCTTCACCGCGCGGGTATTTTTGAATTTCCTCCGCCGTCTCCTGCGACTGACGCGGAAGACGAGGAGGAAAGTGTTCCTGATTGCGGATGGCCACCCGGTACACAAATCGCGGTTGGTGAATCGATGGTTAGCGAAGCGCGCTGCGCAAATTCGGCTCTTCTGGCTGCCGTCTTACAGTCCAGAACTGAATCCGGACGAATTGCTAAACCAAGATGTGAAGACTAACGCCCTGGGTCGTGTCCGTCCGGTGAACGTGCAGGAGATGATGAGCAACGTTCGCTCTTACCTTCGGATCACACAGGCTAGGCCCAAGTTGGTGCAGAACTACTTTCGCGAACGCCACGTCCAATACGCCGCCATCTGAAAAGTGTCATCAATTTAGTGCTCGGAGTAATATCTACACATTATAGTAGAGTTAGGCCATTTACAGTTCATCATGGTATTGATACTCATGTTTGGCCCATACCAGTCGTAAAACACATCTAACTACCACCCAGACCGGATGAAAACGAAGATATTTGACACATTGACGGATTGGACGCATGTTTTAGGTACCTCTATAAGTGATTCGCGTTATAACAGAGAACCTAACCTCGTGTCCATTGTGTCATCTGTCAAGTCCGTTTCATCCGTATCTTCATCCGCTTTCCTAAGCTTTAGGCCTGTCCAGGTTCGGGTTCCTCTTCTCCTACCAGGCTGGAATCCTCGCTCCCGCAAGTGGATGCCAAATGCCCTCTGCGTCATGGGTTGCTCACCGTTCTCCAACAGCCATGTCTGCAAAGACTCGTATATCAGCCCTGCTTGGACAGTTGCCTTCGGCCCCTGTATACACTTGTCATTCAGGAACTCGGCCAGAATATCCATTTCCTGTCGGTAAGCAGCAGTCGCATCCCTTACCTCAACAGGCTCACCGAGACCATTCGCCTGCCAGTCTAAGCATCCCCGGACAGCCCAAGCCATGATGCCTTGCAGTTCCCGCCGCAATTTGTCTGGTAGCTCTTTATCGCGTTCCCCAGCCGGAATAGTAACCTCGAAAGGAGCAAGTCGAATCCGTCTCCATATGGCTTCATCCGTTCCGGTAACCTTGGGTTTATGGTTGGCGACCAGAAAGAGTTTAAACTGAGGCTTATATTCAAAGAACTCCTTAAACAGAAAGCGAGCACGAATGGTGTCGCCACCGGTTGCTTGTTTAATGACACTTTCCGCTATCTGACGTCCCTCCGCAGCCTCTACGGCTGCCACGAAGCGGGCTCCCTTTAGGCTGGCCAAGTCATTTCGTGGACTATCACCCTTTCTCTCCAGAAACGTACTGAAGTCGGCCTGCTGGGCATAGTCTCCAAGTAAATGCCTGATGGTTTCAATTAACGTGCTCTTCCCGTTTGCTCCAGTACCATAAAATAAAAAGAGAACCTGCTCGTTGGTCATGCCCGTTAGTGAATATCCAATCCCACGCTGGAGGAACCTAATCAGTTCCACTCGTCCTTTCATGATACAGTTAAGAAATGCTTCCCACACGAGGCATGTAGCTTGCGAGTCAAAATCTACCGGCACCTGCTTTGTACAAAGGTGTTCCCTGTTATGTGACAGCAGTTCACCGGTACGGAGGTTTAACGTGCCGTTTTGACAGTTGAGCAACCATGGGTCTGCGTCCAACGCCTCTGGGATAACAGGAATCCCCGGTTCCGTCTTTGCTAACTCGACCATTGCCCGCAACCGCGCTTCTGATTCTGATCGCAATGCATGCCTCCTGAGTTCTATGGCTGCTCCATTGGCCATACTACCCGCTTCGGAATGTATAAACTCAATGGTAGCTTTAGCCAACCGCTGCACCTCGCCCGTGTCATCAGGTACCCACCGTGAGTTATTCCAGACTAACCACTGCTTCCATTTTGAGCAATAGCGTAGATTGTGCCCGTGTAGTGCTACCAAACGCCGAGCATTTCCCAGGTCGGTATGGTGGTGGTCTACGGAACTCGCATCCGCATCTACATGGGAACGTAGTTGCAGCCATTCCCGCACCTTTGCGACAATGGCTTTATCAAGTATTTCTTCCAACGTCGGCGTACCGGTGGCAGTCTGGTCATCCTCAAGTCGCTTAGCCGTGCTTCTTACATCTTGCAGCCTGGAGCTTAGTTCTTCATCCTTTGCGGCAGTACAGACCGCCAAGACGAACTGCTCTACGGCCTCTTGGCTCCAGTCGCCCCGCAAGAGCATGCCTGCCAGAGCCAGAGTTGCATTGTGACGTGAGCCCTGCCGCCAGTTTCTGGCAATCAGCGCAGCCGCAGCGACCTGTGCCACCCACCGAGATAATTCACTTCCATCGACAGTCGCTGGGTCACCCTCTGATACCCATTCTATCGGCTCTCCACTTTTCTGGTTGATTGAGGGCGGTACCACAGTTTGGCCATTGACACGGAGTTCCACCAACATCGTACGTTCCGAGTCATCTTTCTTAACAAGACAGGGGTCTTGGAATTGTTTCGTGGCAGAGATGCCAGTCTCGCGGTAGTAATAGTGACTACGGGGGTTACTGAGGCGTCCATGCACCATCCCAGTTGGAGGCAGGAGTATTCGTGCGGCATCTACGGCTTGCGGACAATCGCAGTCAACATCTGTTAGACCGCTGGGCTGCAGTAGCAGTCCGATGCCATCGCCATCTTTGAAACTGTCTGGAAGGTCTTTTCTCTTCAAACGTAAGTCTGGCCACCCCGTAGGTAGGTAATCGTTCCTGCCTTCGGGAATGCGTAACACACAATAACCTTTGTCAATATATGTCCTGGCCGCATCAAGTACCGCTATTAACTCCTCGGTTGATTTCATTTTTCTCTATTCTGCTCACATATTGTCCCCCATGTAGCATCCTCTTCAGTTTCAGGAGTTCAAAGCTGAAGTGCCGTGCTGGTATTACTCCATCTGCAAGGAAACTGGCTACGTCGGCAGCCAACTCCGGTGAATTGTTAAAAACAAATGAAACTCTGGAATCATTGCGCTGGGTTCCAATAACACTATGTCCGCTGCAAACTAAGAACGCCGCAACGTACAAGTGGTCGGTCGAATAGACATTCGTGTCCACGTTGCACTCTAACAGTACTATGGGATTGAACTTCGTCTCGGCGTGCTATAACTACTCAGATGCTATGTTAACCAACTGTGGCATCACCGACCAGCCACGACGTCACCCTAGCCACCACTCTGTCCTACTAACCCTCGGCAGCCGCGCTAGAATGAGCCTAGATAAGCCCAACAGCCTACTTTTTTGCCCTCATCCTAATTATACAAGATTCAGATTTGAAATCTGGGACTATTTGAAAAGTATTTTAGCCTAGCGCCCCATTTGTAGGTCGATGCCGCTGAGGCTGCCCACTACATCGTTCCTGCGCTAACTGTTCAGGATGGGGTCTGCCAGCCTGATAGCGTGTCGTGGCAGGCCATGCCCTATGCCATGGTCTTGCTTGACGAACTTACCAAGCGCATCGCTCGGGATTAGAACCCGCCGTCCTATACGTCTGGCTTTGAGTTGGCCGGTAACAATCAGTTTATGCAGTGTGCGTTCGGACACGCCAAGAATACGCGCCGCCTGTTTCTTGCTTTGAAATAGTCGTTCCACGGAGGAACCTCAAAAACAACTGGTTTGGATTGGACAACGTCTCGGCGTGCGGTGATACATGCGAACTTATAGTTCCTGTTAGCGTACCACACTTTGGAAGCGGCTGTCAAGCGTTTTGTCCACTCCAAACCTGCATATGCAGTTGTGGGAGCTTAACTCTGGCTGCCGTTCATCTGCCGAGTCGTAGGAATGTTAACGACCTTAACTTAGGTAGGCGTTAACTTAGGTAGAGCTTAACTTAGGTAGGCTTTGACTTAGGTAGGCATGTTAACAACTGTAAGTCAGTTCCACTGCTAGTTAATGCCCGAGCCAGTCTGAGCTATGGTTCCCATACCATGAGGTGAGCCCTCTTATCATCCCATCCAGGCAGGTTCTGTGATAGCCCGTAGGCCGTCACTCCATGGCTGCTTAGCGCCCAAACGAACAACAATCGGAGCGGCGTTGAAATGCCACCGATAAAAATCCAATCGATAAGCTGATTTTCGTTGACAGCACACCGCCGTTTGAGGTACCAAGGAATTCCTGCGCTCACGGTGGTCACTCCACCGTGGTCGTCGAGGTCACGATAAGGAAGTCCTCCCAGGACGTTCCACGGTAGACCGCACGTCAATTCCTTTGGCACGGCAGAACCGTGGAATCCATTCGGCAGCCCTATTCCAAACCTAATAGCAGCACACGACAACGCCAATGTGGCGCTGAGCGCAGCTTTCCACCAAACCTCGCCACCTGCCCAGGTGTGTCTGTATGGTTCACGATTGACCTGGTTGGCACCTTCACGCCAGCGGGAAGGTTATGCGTGGCCACATCATGGCCACACCTCGGAACTGGTATGAAGCACAGCCATCTGTCGTCCGGTAATCGTGGTGACACCTGCCATTGGCAAATGGCTCCATATTTTCAAGAGCGGTTTTCCACACAAGGCTCGGAGACTGAGGCAACAGGGGACTCTGGCGGCATGCACCCTGAGCGTCGGATTACTCTCGACTCGATACGCTGTCAAGACACTGGGGTCGCACTCCTTCTGCGCCCGTCGTCGGCTAGCTCGTGCTACCAGTGTGGAGCATTTGCCTATTGGGCTAAGTTTAGCAACTGTCAATCCGTTCCACTGCTAGTTGACGCCCAAGCCAGTGTTGGTCTATGGGTTTTCATACCATGAGCGCTTTTGTTAGCTCCCAACGAAAACAAATCGTGCCGGGGAGCAAAAACCTTCAAAAAAGAAAGGCCAATCTTGTAAAATATAGTATGAAGACAAAAATTCAGCCTTAAGTCAAAATACTGTTGTGAAGCATGGGTACCAGGGGGTGCTCTGGCGCGACTTAAGGTCAAGGAAACGAAAAGAGTTAGCAAAACTTGCGGCTAACTGCCCGACGGGAACAGCCTTTCGGGTGAATGTGCTGACATGCCGATGGGTGGTCACTGTGGTCTCCGGTCAGGTCGCTTTGCCAACGACGCTAAGTGAAGGATGGGATGGTTAGATGCCAAGAAAAACAGGTGGTTGCGTAAACTGTGGAGAAGTTCGAGAAATGGCCGCACACGGACTGTGCTTCAAGTGCTACCGGAAGGAAGGACGCGCCGGTGATGATCGGGTGGCCGGTGTAGACCGCCACAACCCTGGAATCCGGCGCGAGCACAAGAAATTGTTTCGCGGATTTACAAGCGTGATGGTCGGTCTAAGCGATTTAGGAGTTTCAAACGATGACGTGATGTTGATTCGGGAGGTTATCGGCCCCTATCTCAGTCCGATTTCAAAATTTCTCACGGCACCTCTGGCGCAGGACGAAGCCGAGGGTGGCGAGGTGAACAGTGAACAGCGTCTGGAAAAGTGTTCACCGTTCACACAGAGGCCGATGTGATGACAGGACAGACGGAACCTCCTTGGAGCCTGTGTAAGCGTCCTTCGGGGTGCCCAAGGAACGTCATTGCGACGACCAGAACGGAGGAGGCGGGAGGTGAAGTAAACAAATAGGTTATGCGTCTCAGCGGCGGGAGACGTTAATGTCCGCAGCCGAAAAGAGTTCTGCCCGTCATTCACGAGGCAGACGCTCCACGTAGACGGAGCAGCGACGGAACGGCAGCGGGTTCCAGTCGCTTGAACCACCACCGCGAGAATCGAGGCAATGCCTGATGAAAGTTTCCTAAGCAATGATACCATCCCGAAAGCGACGGCTGAACAGCGACGGAGAGGAAAATCTATGTCGCGTCGTTCAGGCCAGAATGGAACGATAGTTAAAGAAGGCGGTTGGTACCGAGTGAGATTTCGATTGGACGTTCCGGGACAGTACCAACGGGTGCAGCGGAGCATCAAGATTTGCCCTGTGTCTGGACTGGGACTTTTGACTAAGCCGGAGCGCGATCGCCGGAAAGTCGAGATTGTGAACTCATTCGGCGCTAATTCAGTGGAGCGATTCAGGAATGTCGTGGAAGGCGAAAGTGGAGTTACCTTCCGCGAGCAGAGCAACATCTGGTTAAAGCAAATGAAAACCAGGAAGCGCAAGCCAGTCAAGCCTGCAACCGTTATCAATTGGGAGATGGCGCTTAACAAATGGCTCCTTCCTCTGATTGGTGATTTTCCACTCACCAACGCGAAGAACGGTACTCTCAAGATGCTGGTTTCCAAGTTGGACGAGGCGGGCCTGAGTCCCAGTAGCATCCGCACATATTGTCGAGTGATGACCATGGTCGTTGGATCATTGAAGGATGATGACGCCAACCCTATCTATCCGAGAAAGTGGGATTATGAATTTGCTGACGCACCAGAAATTGGACTTCAGCGACGTCCGTCTTTCACGGGTGAGGAACTGACTAAACTCATCACTGGGGTGAAGGCACGGGAGCAGGTGATTTTAATCCTATTCGCGGCTTCTGGGCTCCGCGCCGGTGAACTATTCGGGCTGGAGGTTCAGCACTTCCTGGGAAACGCTGTGCAGGTTCAACAGTCGGTGTGGAGCGGAAACATTCAGACACCGAAGACCAAGTCGGCGTATCGCATCGTTGAACTGCACTCCTCCGTTGCGGCGATGCTGCGCAACTTCATCGGCGACCGCAAGGGAGGTTTTATTTTTGCGGCTCGCAATGGCTCTTCGCTGCGCCAGAACAATTTTCTGCGCCGTGCGCTGCATCCGATTCTCAAAGCATTGGGGATCGAAAAGCAGGGCCTTCACGGCTTGCGCCGTTATCGTGTCACTCACCTTGAGTCAAACAGTGTGCCTCAGGCACTGATTGATTATTGGACAGGGCATGCCAAGAAGAGCGACGGTGAAAACATTCCTAAAACAATGAATCAGATTTACACGAAGATGGATAAGGATGCCGCATTCCGTCAAGAAGTAGCCGAGCGCATCGGCATCGGTTTTGAGTTGCCGAAGCATGTTGTTCCCGGTGTTCCAAGAAATCTGGTAGGAGTTGAACTTCAGTTAGCTCGTAAGTTATAGTAAAGTAATGCAGTTAGAAACGGAGCGCCCGTAGCTCAGTTGGATAGAGCGTCTGCCTTCTAAGCAGAGGGTCGGGAGTTCGAGTCTCCCCGGGCGCGCCATTCTTCTCAATGACTTAGCACTTGCATGCATCAGTTCACCCGCTGCATTGTAGTGGGTTTTGTAGTGACCGCGTGACCTTGTTGGGCCGCGGCGGCGCTGATGATTCCCTCGGTGCGGAACTTTTCAAACTTCTCCATCGCCTGCCGTTTCTCCTCTGCTGCGGGATGAACGTAGCGCATCGTCATCTGAATGCTCGCGTGCCCCAGGATCGCGGCCAGCGTCGGAAGATTCATGCCGGCCGCAACGGCTCTTGTGGCGAAGGTATGACGCAGATCGTACAACCGGAAATGACCCTAATGTTCGCGCGCTGGGCGGCTGCTTTGTGTGCCTTCTTGACGCTGCCGATGGGCCTCTGGATATTGCGGGGCGAGGTAAAAACGAATGGAGTTCCCAGTTCTGTCGCTACTTTAACCCAAGCTTTGAGGACAAAGAGAACATCGTCAGTCATCGGGATAATTCGTCGCGCAGCATTCGTCTTACCGAACGGATTGAAAATGGTTTTCTGTTTGAAATCGATGTTCTCACTCCGCGTACGAAAAACCTCTTCCGGCCGCATGCCAGTTTCCAGCATGACTTTCGCAATATCGCTTAGCGGCTGACTCGTCTGGGTCAGATAGGCAGCCTGCTCCTCGAAGGTGATGACGCGCATCGAGTCGACCGGTTCCCGGAACATGGAGACGCCGACGACCGGATTCTTGACCACATAGCCGGTACGCTCTGCCTGGTGGTAGAGAAGTTTGAGCGTTTGTCAGCGCTCGGTTCACAGTGGCGCCCGTGACCAGTCTGTTGTCTTTTGCATTCTGCCGCGGCTCGTGTTTGCGCGCCGATTTGAAGTCCTCCACCATCTCACTTGTGATTTCATCGAGGTATTTGCCGCTGAAAAACCGTATCAGCGTCTGACAGTTCCACTTGTGTAAAGCGTGATCTTCGGCTTGTGCTGCTCCTCTGACCATTTCAGGAATTGTTCAACGTAATCCTCAAATTTCGGCGCCAACTTGACTTTCGTGAATCCTGCACGCCGGTCGAGCAGCTCCGATCTGCGCTTCGCCTCGGTTCGTATTGCAGCGGTTTTATTTGCGAAGCCGGGTGACTCCTGAATTCGCCGGCCTTGAAACTCGAAACTGTACCACCGGATTTTTCCGCGTCGATAGACTGCCATCGTTAGGCCCTCCGCATCGGATTGGTCTACTGCGATTGGTCTACTGCGACGCGGACTATATGCTCGCCAACCCAGCGGTCAAGGTCGATTTGCCGATACCGCACGCAATTACGGCTGATCTTCACGTACGGAATGCCCCGTTTCTGGCTGCGCCACCGCGCCAGAGTTTCGATTGAGAGCCCGGTTATCTCGGCTACCTCGGTGGGAGTGAGCAGACGTGATGGCTCGGCTGCAGATGGAGACCTTTCCTCCGTCTGTCGGGGAGCGCTATTGGCAATTGGCCTCACACATATATTTACAGTATTTGGCCTAGCAATCTGTTCTATTCGACGGGCATGCGGGCAACATCCCCGCCGCGGGTTGGTGGGAAAGCATCTGCGGCTGATTACGGCGTCGCACTTCTTGGAAGCGGTAGATCTACTTCAAACCCGCCAACAATCCGTCCAGCTATCGGCGGTATTACCATCGGCTACGCAACCTGTGGTGAAGCGTAAGCGTCATCAGTGTGGTCCGCTGAGAAACCAGTGATCTCCGCGACCTCGGCTGGGGTGAACAGCTTCGGAGCAGCAGGCAGAGGCGTAGGCCTGCATCCGGCTCGGCTCGATCTTTCGTGTTCGGCACCAAGATTTAGCGGTGATTGGCGTCAATGAATGCGTTGCCGTTGACGCGCCCCCGCACACCTCGGACCTTGACGTTGGAGCATCTGACGCCGCGTGTGCTTGCCACCACCAATGTCTTGCCCGATTTTGACGGCGTCGGTTTCCGCAACTTTAGTGAGATTACGAATCCATTCTTGATTTCGACCTTTATTTGCTCGTCCTGTTTATGGTTTTAGCTTTTTGTCTCGACGGATACAGCCTGAACTTCCAAAGTCCTGAAACTCGCTAGGCCCGCTAGAATTGTGGATTTTCGTAGGTGCTCCTTCTCAACTGCACCTGCTAGAATTCGCCCTTCTAAGTAAATAATTCGTCATCACCAACGCACGCACGAGTCCACTACAGGAGGCGAAAGGGACGCTTTGGCCACTGGGTGGAACAGGCTTTGCTAGCGGGCAGACAAAAGGCGTCAGCCACGCAGAGAATGCCGCAGTTTTGCGAATCTACTTGCTACTCAACCGACCTCGAAGGTCCCAAATCCACATAAATCCAGTGCAGCAACGAAATACTGACTAGCGTGCGCGTTCTTTAGGACATGCCTTACAAAAGCGCCAGGGCGGTATTCAGAAATCGCGGCGTCACCGCCGCTGAGGTCTTGCCAGCGGGCAGTCCAACGGGCGTGATAGCTGATTTCCGAACCACCTAGCAGAAAATGGATACAGGTTTCTTTGTTCCAGCGATCATGGGCAACCACGACAAACCAATTGACGAAAAAATGCGGTTGCACTTCTTTACAAATTCCCCTCAACCAACGGGAGAACAACTGGCGAGCTCTTGAAGGCGTGACAAAGCCCTGAAATGTCAAAATTCCAAATACTTTCCAGTCGTACGGTTGTTCCGTTTCCGGATCAATCCTGTTCAACCACTCTTGGCAGTGCTTCATGTATTCACGAAGCTGCTGGCTGTTCAGGGTTACCAACCTACCGCTCGTGATTTCGACCTTCATTTGGTCCTCCTATTTGGGTTTCTATTTCTTTGTCTCAACCGCGAGGCGGGAGGGACGCTTTGGCCATTGGGCCGCCCACTGCTTCAGTGCACGCGCCGGCAAGTCATTGAGCGCGAGAGGTACAAGAAATCGGTGGGTGTTCGTGAAGCGAAGTTCTCGTCTGAGAAATCGCAACGTCGCGTGGAGGTCATCTTCTTCCCAACTGAGGTTACGTAGTGCGAGCGCCGCGTTGGGAACGGATTGGCGTATGCGATGGGTTACGGCATCCCAATCAAGTTTGCAGAAAGAGATATGACGGCGCATGACGAGCTCAGGTATTCGGTGGAAATCAAAACAGTCATAGATTGCATGCCGCCGAAGCCAAGCTGCATGAAAATGCAACTCGATGCGGAAAACATGGATTTTCGGTTTCAGGTACGCCCGAACGAATTTTGCGGAGCGACGTGTTCCAAACCAAACGATGCCGGGTTTACGTGCGGCCCAGCGACTTTTGCCGAAGACCAAGTACTCCATAACGAATCCCGTGTTCAGCCCGGCCTGCTCGGGGAAATCGAATGCCAACTCGAACAGCGAAACGCGGCTTTCCTCCAGCAATTCCGACGGCCAGAAGGTCAGTTGGTCACCCGCCCGCAAAGCGAGTTTGGTTTCTGGAACCCAAGGCACACGCGGCTTGTCATAAAACAAGGTCGTTGCCCCGGTGTGGGTGTCCTGAGTCTCCAAGAGACGACCGTACGCAGTGGACCGTAGGAAATGCGACCGCACAACTCGATGGCCAGGTTGTTGTAGAAAGGCTTGCCGGTCAGAGGCGCCTGCGCTTATGTACGCGCGGTCAAGAATTAGTTGCGGAGCTGAATGAATCCTTGCGTCATGTGGTGGGATGCATGCAAAAGTGCACCAACGCGTTTCAAAACTCTGCCAGCAGCGCTATATCGAGATCGCGTTTGTCAAAGTCGCAGCACTTCTCGTTCTCGAAAACCGTTATTCCTTTGTCGCGTCGGAGCGTGTCCTTCTAGTCAGCGGTTAATAGGACGTTTTGAGCGCCTTGCCGCCGCCAGGCGTGTCTTTCGCGGTCGGGTGTTTCGCAGATCGCGTTCCGTGAGTAGGGCGTATAAATGAGGCAGACTTTACCAGGTCCCGTCGCAGTAGTGCAGTCATGCAATTTCGTTTTTGAATCATGATTTGATAACCATGAATGACAATCCATCAAGTTGTTTCGTTGTGCGTCATTTACGTGCGAAAGGCCCCTAACTTCGCCTGTTGTTGAGACACCGATCACCAGCAGCCCACCGTCAGGGTTGGTATTCGCGAACGCCGAGATTGTTTCCTTTGACCGCGCGATGATGTCGCGGAGCTTGCCTGACGAAAGGTGGCCCGCCACTTCGGGGCGTCCGGCCTCCTTGCCGTCGAAGTGCTGATCTTCTAAATCGCTGTCCTGCTTGGTCGTAATCAAGTGCCAGTACCCACCCGGATTCTCATAGACGTTCGTGAAGCCGGTGACGTGTTTTCCTTTTACCAGCGGAGCCTGCATCGGGTTGATGACGATTCCAACACGCGAGACCCGCCGGGGCGCAATCACATCACGAAGGCTGTGGCGCTTTTGAAACTGCCTCATGATCATGTGCAATGGTTTCTAATTGTACTTGACAGAGTTTAGACGCTGTGCTAGAAGCGCCTCATTCCATCTGTAACAGGTCGCTGTTCTGTGAAGGTTAAAAGTTTCCCGCGCGATCCTATTCGCTCCAGACTGTTGAGGTTGAAATGGCCTGAAGGAGAATGAGTCACAAAAGGTGGTGACGTATGGCTAGCAAGCGAAGAGCAGTGAACATTCTTGTTTTGCAGTCGTGTCTCTGTTTTGTTGTTCTCTGCTTTGCTCTGTCGATGTCTCAGCGGTCCTACGCGCAGGTTGCCGGCGCCACCCTTTCTGGCACCATCACTGACTCGCAAGGGGCAGTTGTGCCGAATGCAAAAGTGTCCGTGAGAAACACGGCAACAGACGTGACTGAGGAAACCGACAGCAATACCGCTGGCTTATATACTGTACCCAATCTAATACCGGGAGATTATGAAGTATCGATCTCCGCTACAGGTTTCAACACCGCTACGGCAAAGCTGACGCTCACGGTGGGCCAAAAACAAGAACTGAACGTTCCTTTAAGGGTGGGCCAGCTTACCCAGACCGTTGAGGTTACGTCTGTGGTTCCCCAGGTCGATCTGGAAACCTCGACGATTACGGGAAACGTTAACGCCACCACCGTGCGCGAATTGCCCTTGAACGGGCGTGACTGGTCACAGTTAGCGACTCTCGAACCCAGCGTCGAACAGGTACGGGATCACGCGCTTATCACAGGTCCCGGAGGTGCTGGTGGGCGTGGATTGGGAACTCAATTGAGCATCTCGGGTGCTCGCCCGTCCCAAAACAGCTACCGCCTGGATGGCATAATAATGAACGACTACTCCAATAACGGACCCGGCAGCGTGCTGGGTGGTCAGTTAGGCGTGGACGCGATCCAGGAGTTCAGCGTCATGACCAGCAACTATTCCGCCGAGTATGGTTTCACGTCGGGTGGAGTGATCAACGCGATCACGAAATCCGGCACGGACACGTTCCACGGAGCTGCATACGACTTTATACGCAATAATGCGTTCGACGCCACAGACTTCTTTAGCAATGCCAATGGACTGGCTAAGAACGCTTTGCATCAGAACCAATTCGGAGCCGATGGCGGGTACAAGGTGCCCAAAATCAACATCTTCCTTTTTGCGGCCTATGAGGGTGTGCGTAAGGATGCAAGCATCCCGATTGTCAATCAGGTGACCATTTCTGACGCGGTTCGCAACGGGCACGTTACAAATCTCTCCACAGGCGCCGTCGTAACCACGCCAATCTCCCCGATTATCGCACCGTATCTGGCTCTTTATCCAGAACCCACCAGCAATGCGGCGGCAGCGTGCGTGCCAGTCACGGTGACCGGCCCCCTGAAGGGAACGTGCAATCCCAACGAAGCCTTTGCTCCATTCTTGGGGATCCAGCATGCTACGGAGAACTTCTTCACCTTCCGTGCGGACAAGAGCCTGACGAGTAAAGACACCATGTTCTTTACGTACCTTCGAGACCCCTCTTCATTCTCGAACCCCAAGACCTTCAACGATACAACTACCCTGGACCAATCTTTCCGCACCGGGGCGGTGCTCGGAGAAACACACGTGTTTAGTCCGGCCTGGGCGAATTCGGTGCGTGTCGGGTTGGATCGCACGACCGCTCTCGGCGGCTACGCTCCGGCAGCCTATTCCGGAAATCCAGCCGCTACCAACCCGGCGCTGAGCATGTTTGGGCCCAACGTTGCGGGTCAACCTGTGCCGCCGGCCTCGTTTCAATCCCCAAACTTTTATGCACCCGCCATTTCGGGACTTACAGGCGTTACAACAGTTGTCGGGGCAAACGCGAGCGCCTCGCAGAGCTTCTGGGGCCAGATTTTTCAGGTTTACGACGACGCCTTCTGGACCCACGGAAGGCACAGCATCAAATTCGGGTTCGCCTTTTTGAACTATCACGAGTTCGAGAATTTTCCACAGGTTAACACCAACGGCACCGGCGTCTTTAGCTCCACCGGGTTGGTGTTAACTCCCGGAGCTGTCGCGACTCCGACGGCAGCAGAAGCGGGTTGTCTAAAGGCCGGCGCGTCGGCCGGCGTTGGGGCCAACTATGACCCGACCTGCGGCTCGATTGTGAATTTCCTGGCCGATAATGCACAGCAGTCGATATTAGCGCAGTTCAACCCGAACATACCGTTGCTGAATGGTAACCAGTACCTGTACGACAAGGTATTCAGCGGGTACATCCAGGATGATTGGAAGATGCGTCCCAATCTGACTGTGAACCTGGGACTCCGCTATGAGATGTCAACCATTCCGTACGACGGAGGCAAGGGCCCGAATACCACGGACGGGGGTGGCCCTAACGGAGAAATGCTGATTATGCCGACAGTAACCACGATACTCCCCTGCGGATTTATTGGCAGCGTTCGGCTGCCTTCCCCGTTATTCCCTGCCGCTCCCTGTCCGCTCCCCTCAGTGGCGGCGGCGGGATTGTCTGAGGCGACGGGTGATCCGAGTTCAGCCGAAAGGCCCTCGTATTGGACGCGCAACCCTACGCTCAAGAATTTCGAACCCCGAATCGGCTTGGCCTGGGATCCCTTCCATAACGGCAAAACCTCCGTGCGAGCGGGCATAGGCTTGTTCGATGTCCTGCCTCTGCCATACGCCCTGGCGAACGAGACGGGTACCAGCGGTGTCGGTCGGTCAGAACTAGCAACCCTGGGCTCCAGCAGCGGACTGTTCGCTTCTCCCCCGGCAGGCACATGGCCCTACAGCGTTCCGGCACTCGCGTCAGCAGCCTTGAACGTCCCTCTAGCCAGAAGCAGTTGGTATTACGTGGATAACGACATCAAGCGCAACTACGTAACCCAATGGAATGTGAACATTCAGCGGCAAATCACCCAGACTTTGACGGTCCTGGTGGGCTACAACGGGTCGCGTTCTGTCCATAATCCGATGGAGTTCGACTCGGTCAACACCATTATGCCGACATTCGTGAACGGAGTCGGTGACGTTTATCCGACCCCTTGGCACGGGGCCGGCGGTCCACTGCCTTCCGCGATAGCGAATGCTGCCCTTCTTAACCCGAGCATCGTTACCAGTTCGGGCACAACGGAAGCGGGCACCATGTTCCAGAGCTCCGGTTGGTACGAAGGCATGCTGGTAAAAGTCAGCAAAGTGATGAGCCGAGGCTTTCAGGTACAAGGGTCTTTCACCTTCAGCAAGTGCATAGACGATTCATCGGGCAGTACCGCGAGTGACACGTTCTCCCTGGATAACTCCAATGGGCCCTGGTGGGACCTCAGTCTGGATAAAGGTCTTTGTGATTTCGATGTCCGCAGGAACCTGGTTATCAATGGCATATGGAATGTCCCCACGACGAAGGCTCTGGGGATTGTGGGACAAAAAGTTCTCGGTGGCTGGCAATTGGGGACGATCGGCGTAGTATCGGACGGCATTCCCTTCCCCATTCAAATGGGCTTCGATATATTGGGCGAAATCATCTCCACTGGCCCTCCACCAGAGCTCATGCCGGGTTGCAGTGAGCCATCCCTGATCGATCCGAATTACCACAACAACCTCAGCTACATCGCCGGATTCTTCAATAGTTCGTTGCCAAAGTGCTTGGGGCTGGTGCCAAAGACTGCTACCAACGCGCCGTATTGCGATAGCAGCGGGCGAGGTTTTTCCGCGGCGCTGGCAGCGACCACCTGTGCCAACATTCGAGGCAACCTGGGCCGGAATGTGATCATCGGACCCGGCTTATGGAACGTTGATTTCTCCGTGTTTAAGAACAACTACATCCGAAACGAGACCGCAAACTTGCAATTCAGGGCGGAGATGTTTAACGTTTTCAATCACACCAACATGCAGCCGCCAGGCGGGATGCTGTTGTCAGACACGGCTGGGGATATTAATCCGACGCTTGGCCGGATCACTGCCACGCAGGGCGCAGACCGCATCATTCAGTTGGCGTTGAAACTGATCTGGTAATTTCTAGCTCTCTTTACTCATCCGACCGGGCGAGAATGAAATAGGTTTTGCGACCATCGCAGAGAGTGCCGGCGGGTTAGACAATACGAGCAATACCTGCATCCTCATCGGCTCGGATGCCTACGCGCGTCCCTGGGTCAGATACGAAATCCTCAAGAGCTTCATGTGTTTGGCGTGCATATCAATTCGATCAAAGGGAAGAGCGGGCTGACCAAATGGCCCGGCCCAAATCCCTGGTACGTCCGTGTCATGTTTTCACAGAGTGGAGAAACGGCCACGTTGTGGGAGAAAGTCGTGGCCCTGCCGTTTATTGCGTGAGATCGCTGTGCCCTCAGCAAAGCGGATAGCGTCTTTCAGTTAAAAGCGGTGTTGCGCTGATTCATTGAGATTACCGAAATTATCGGAAAGTGGCCTCCTGGCGATACCGCGAGCAGATGGAAAATATTATCCGCCCCTTGTCCTTGCAAGGTTCGGGTTTATGCGCACGAGGTCGCGTAATAGCCCTAATCTCGCCTTAAGGTGCTGCGATTAACAATTCCGCCATTGCCTTTCGGCCTCGAAACTCATGGAGGTTGCTCATGAAGTGCTCCTCTCTCCGTACCTGCGCCGCGAGCGTGGCGTTGTTTTCGTTTTTGATTGGCGGTCTTGCGATCGCGTTCGCCGCCGGCAGCAGCTACCACTTGCTCAGTACGTATAAGTTCGATGCCGCCCCCGGCAGCACCACGGAATATTTCGATTACATCACCGTCGATCCCGCGGCTCGTCGCGTCTATCTTTCCCGAGGCACCGCCGTCCAGGTGATCGAGGCCGATAGCGGGGCCAATATCGGCGTCATCCCGGGATTTGCGCGCCAGCATGGCGTCGCGCTCGCCCCCGAATTTCAATCATGGATTCATCAGCGGCACCGCCGCAAAAATCACTATTTTCGATTTGAAAACACTGAAAACCGTTGGCAGCAAAGTCCGATCCCGACACCGACTGCATGGTCTACGATCCGGCGTCCAAGAACGCCTTCTCCATGAATGGCGATAGCCACAACTCCACCGGCGTCAACGCCAAAACCGGCGAAGTCGTCAAGACCATCGATCTCGGAGGCGCTCCCGAATTTGCCGTCGCGGACGGCAAAGGCATGATCTACGCTTGCATTTCCGACAAAAACGAAATCGCGGCCATCGACACCCGCTCGCTCGCAGTGAAATCGCGCTGGCCCGTCGCTCCCGCCGGCAGTCCCACCGCATTGGCAGTCGACCGCGAACATCGCCGCCTTTTCACCGCCGGCACCGATGCCGCCGCGTACGACCCCGAAAGCGGCATGATTTTCGTTTCCACCATCGAAGGCAGTATCCACATCTTCCACGAGGACTCGCCGGATAAATTCAGCGTGGTGGACACCGTCAAGACGGAATACGGCGCCAAAACCATGGGCCTCGACGCCAAGACTCACCACCTTTTCCTCGACACGGCGGACTTCAGCGCGTCAGAGAGCGTTGAATCTGCTATAGTCGTAGCGTTCACTTGGTTCAAAACTGAGCTGAATTCCTCTCAGGCATGCTGCCTTTGAAGTCTTTGCTGCGAGCGAGCCGATAGAATTCCGCGATTTCCCCGGCGCTCTTCCAGACCGCGACCTTGTGAAAGAATCTCCTCTGCGGGTTAAGGGAGAATATCCACGGCAGCAATTTTTCTGTGAACAAAGTAGTGACTGTCTTAAGAATACTAAAATAGCGCCGAGGAATTCCCCAGATATCTGGTCCGCGCCCCCATTGGCGCGCCACCGATCTTCCAAGATTGAAGAAAAATACTAAGAAATACCCTTTGCAAAGGCGCTGCTCGGCAACGTCGTGATAGACAGCGGCAGAGGCTTCGTAGCGCAAACGTTCTCCCGCCGAAACCAGGCGGCG
The DNA here is from genome assembly GCA_963828935.1 of uncultured Acidobacteriota bacterium. Lineage (GTDB taxonomy): Bacteria > Acidobacteriota > Terriglobia > Acidiferrales > UBA7541 > Palsa-189. The sequence continues at coordinate 354,483 of CAWHGP010000005.1, forward strand.
GCCAAACTCTGTGTCCTCGCCACCAACTTCGACGGGAGGAGGGCCCAGATCTGTCCGAAAGAAACCGTATCGTTCGAACATTTCCTTACGAAAACACATGTTCGCGCCATAGGGAGGCCAGTCAAGTTCGCCCGCCACGTTGCCTCTATCGAAAAGGCCCAGAACCCCAACCAAGCTGTACGGACCGTCAAGCGCCAGCCAACGGAACGCTTCTAACGCCAGCTTAGGTTTTTGCGTAAACGGTCTCCTTTTCATGGCTTTACGAAGCACTGGAGGAGCGCGAAGAGCCAGTCTCTTTTCGGCTAAAAAACAGCGATACTTAGCTCTTCTAATCATCCTCTTCGTTCCTTTTCTTTTTCGATTTATCTTCTTTCGGACAATTACAGATGAACTCAGGTCCTTTATGCCATGCGATAACACAAAGGGGCACAACGATATCGGAGTCGATGTCCATCTTCGTCTTGAGAATATGCAGAACCAAGCCTGCGAGGATCATGAAGGCATCATCCCCAATCTTGACTCGTTCGCAGAAGTCCCAGTCATCACAGATGGTGTCGCCAATCCTGCCCCAGAGACTTGGGAAGAGATCTTTTCCATCGCTTTCGGAAGCAGTACCACCCAATGCTTTTCGGAAGGCCGCGAGCATTCCCTGGTCGATATTTCGCCAGCGTCGTTTACCGCCTAGTCTATATTGGATCCTAACGGGCTGGCCGGTTAGCGGGTTTCGCCCCATGCGGGTTCTTCCATCTTCTCGTTTGGAATAGAGGTGAACCTTGAGGCCTAATTGCTCAGGAGCACGAACGGCGTGCCGAATTGCCGATTTCTTCGTTTCTCGGGCCAATTGTCTATACAACACCGAGTCGTTCTGCCGCAGCGCCTTCCGCAGCTGCGATTCGATCTTGGTGATGCGTACGATGCGAGTCGTGCTACGAGACTTTCTGACAACCTTAGGCACGGCGCGCTCCCCTTGTCGAATAGTGCCATAGCTTCATACCAAATTTGATCCAGCCGAACCACAACAAAAACATCAGCGACGCCTTTTGAAACTCATCCGTGAAAAGTGCACGCCGCAAATCCCGAAATGCGTGCGGGGCGACGCCCTATAACCACCATTGAAACCGGGTCAGCAGCTAACTCGTACAGAGGGTACCAGTGACACCCACCGACGCCGAACTGGTACGGCAGGCGCTTGGCGGCTCCCAAGCGGCGTACCACGCGCTCGTAGCCCGCTATGCGACGCCGGCCGTGAACCTTGCAACTCGCATGGTTCAAGACCGTGCACTGGCGGAAGATCTCGCACAGGAAGCGTTCACGCGTGCGTTCGACCGTCTATCCACCTACGACCAGCAACGTCGGTTCCGGAGTTGGTTCTTCCAGATCCTTCACAATGTGACGATCGACTATCTTCGACTCAAGCGACCGACCATCGTCTCGCTCGATGCCCAGGAAGAGGCCGGTCGCCCGGGCGTTACCGTCACATCATCTGACAGCAGGCCTGACGCCCTCGCGGAACAGGCGCGCTGAGGCGTGCAGTGGACGGTGCGTTGTCCCAGATCCGGCCAGAATACCGAGAGGTGGTTGTGCTTCGGTACCGGGAAGACTTATCCATTCAAGAGATTGCGGACACCATGAGCGTGCCGGTCGGCACTGTGAAAATTTATTTGTACCGGGCGCGCAAAGAACTCGCGTCGATCCTTGCGGCCCAAGGATGGAGTCCCGCGCCAACGGGCGAAGGCTGAAACCTCTTGCAAGAGATCCCCGTATAGGGAGCAGTGGTCAGTAAGGGCTGTCGTGATACGGATGCCGAACGAGCGAAACTGGCTACAGGCCGAACAGAGCGGGCAAGATCCTCTCGCCGAGATATTGTTCGCCCATTTGGTAGCCGAGATACGTCCAATCGAGCCTAGCCCCGACTTCGTGGGTCGTGCCGTGCAAGCGGCTTGGCAAGACCGCGCCCGTCGCCATCTCGTGATGCGTTTTGCCAGAATCGCTGCTGTGCTGGTGGTTGGTATCGCAGGCTTTGGCTCGATTTATGAACTGCGTGGGCTGGCGGTTGTTCTTATTGTCCACAGTGCCGTTATGTTCTCGCATGGGTTGGTATGGCTCTTGGGATTAGCGAGCCAAGGTGCCAAGTGGTGGTGGATTGCGGAACGGATTGGGGCAGCAGTCAGCGATACGATCGCTGCTCCATCCGTAACCGCCGCCTTCGTGGCAGTGGAGGTGATTGCCCTATTGGCGATATACGCGTTCAAACAGTTGATTCACGAGAACTGGGAAACTCGGAGTTCAAGGCGGGTTTGATTATGGCCACTCGATTGAGGTACGTAGTAGTTGCTTGTGCAGTTCTTCTGATCTTCAGTGCCGCGATGTTCGTGCTCGGTCAGACATCTCCGAATATCACGAATTTGCGCGATCAACTCCGACAGCGCTACGACGTCGTGACCTTGCGGGATGGTGTGGGTCTGGTGCCTCATCAACGCAACAGCGACATCAGACTCATCGAGATTCGTGATGGCGGCATCGCAATTAACGGCGACACGGTAACTGCGCGCGAAGCGCGCGAGCGGCTCGGACAGGACGCCGAGCTAATTCTTCGAGTTACTTACCTGGATGCCTCCGCGCAACGGGAACTGGCTCGTGCGGATTCCGCTGCAACAGGTTCACAGGCAGACACGGGCGAGAATGCGAATGAGCCGGAACCAACACAGCCCGGGCGAACACAAACGCACCGCGGCGATCTCGTTCGCATCGGTGGCGGTGTCACAGTCGGGCGGGACGAAGTCGTTGATGGCGATGTGGTGGCTATCGGCGGCTCGGCAGATATCGACGGCGAAGTTACACGGGAAGTCACGGTTGTAGGCGGCTCCTTGAACCTGGGGCCTGACGCTGTTGTGAGGGGAGACGTTGCGGTGGTCGGCGGCACCCTAACCCGCTCACCCAGTGCGCACACGTATGGAAAGGTTGATAACGTCGGTTTTGGCGCACAGTTTCCGTTGAATCAGCGGTTCGCGCGTGGTTTTACTTTTCGGCGCCCATTCCCCCAGGCCAGTGGCTTACTAGGGACCGCGCTACGTATGACAATGCTAATACTAAGCGCACTGGTGGTCGTGGCTCTGGGCGGTCCGCTAGTGGAATCAATTGCGAATCGTGCCGCGACTGAACCACTTCGCTCAGGCCTCATCGGGCTGTTGGCGGAAGTTCTCTTTCTGCCCCTGCTCATCATCACTATTGTGGTGCTCGCCGTCTCGATCGTCGGCATTCCATTGCTGATTCTGGTACCGTTCGGCATGATTCTGATCGTCGTGTTGATGCTTGTTGGCTTTGCCGGAATCGCCTGTCAGGTAGGCCGTTTCGTAAGCGATCGGTTTGGGATCAAGAGGGGTCCATACGCTTCAGTGGCGTTGGGCATTGTGGTGGTTGTTGGCATCACGGTCCTCGCGAGAATCATCGCCCTTGCCGGTGGATTGGTGTTTGGTCTGGTCGTTGCCAGTTCGTTGGCCGCCGTTGGCTATCTCGTCGAGTATGTCGCGTGGACGATAGGGTTGGGTGCGGTCGTTCTGACGTGGCTAGATAATCGTCGCCGTGGAGCGCCACCTATTGTTGGAGCGGCACCGACGTCTGGTTAGGCTCACGCTCAATGAAAATCGAGCTGGTCATCCGCGGGCGAGGGAAGCAAAAACGGCCAGACGAGCCGGAAGGGCCCCTGCCAAAAACCGCTCGTTGGGGAAGTCCATAAGTCGGTTGGCTGCCTAGCCTGATTTTGTCAGTTTTCATCCGCCAGAAAGAGTTGTATCTGGGGGTCCGCCGGTGAACTACTGCTTCGTTGTCCGACGTTTGAGATAATCCCATCCGCGACCGCCTATATTGAACAGGAACGTAGAGACTGCAATCCCTGTCACGAGCACAGTTCCTACAAACGCACCGTATAGGAAAGTAGATAGCGCTTGTCGCATCGCAGACGCTCCTAGCCGTTCTCATGGTATGCGTTGAGCGAATTCTGAACTAACAACCAGGAAAGTACAATTCTCGTATTCCGCGAAGATCGGAACCATTCGCCCAGTTCCTATCGCATCGCTTCGCCGCCCGCTGGATGACGTGTTGCGATTGACCGAGGCAGGATCGGCCTCTACGATTCGCAAGGGGGCCAAATAGGCGGCCTGGAGGCTGGATGGATCGAAGAACTATCGCGGACGGCAGTCAGGAGTTGGCTGCGGAAGAGGCCACCAGGCGGTTCCAATTACCTGTTCACAAGCCAAAAGGGCGGCAGGCTCGACCGCACCCAGTTCTTTCGTGTGTTCCAAACCATTGCTTCATGCCGCTTCGCTCGCTTCCGCAAGGCGGTTCATGTCCAGATAGCGACGCGTGCCCCACTTCGTGCCGGCCACGTGGCGCAGTCTTGCTGCCGCCAGCATCAGCGCCGACTTGCCATCGGGAAACGCACCCACAGCACGCGTTCTTCGTCGCACTTCACGTAGCAACCGTTCCAGCGGATTGTTGGTGTGCAAACTCCGCCAGTGCTCCCGCGGAAACGCATAGTAGTACAACGTCTCTTCAATCCCTATGCGCACATGCTCGGCCGCGTCGGCCAACTTCATATCCTTCAACTTGGCCGCCACCTGTTCTGCTTTCTGCCGGGCCGCCGCACGATCTTCCTGCGCGTGGATCGCTTTCAGCATCGCCGCCACTTCTTTCACCTTGCTGGTCAGCACTGCCGTCCACACGTTGCGATAAAAATGCACCGCACACCGCTGCCACTGCGCGCTTCCGGATAAAACTCCCCGAGGCTTTCCACCAGCCCCAGACACTTGTCCGAGACAAATAGCCGCACGCCCTTTAGCCCGGGCTCTTTCAAATGCCGCAGAAACGCCGTCCAACTGGCCTTGACTTCTTTCGATCCTTCGGCAACTGCCAACACTTCGCTAAATCCTTCGTCATTCACGCCAATCGCCACCAGTAACGACATATTGTGCACTTCGCCGCCCCAGCTCCGCTTCAGCCACAAGCCATCTAGAAACACATAAGGGCGGTTCCCCTCGATCGGCCGGTTGTTCCAGGTCTCGATCTGCGCGTAGATCTTCTGATTTAGCTCGCTCACCGTGCTCGGGCTGACCCGCGTGCCCCATAGCGCTTCGCTGATGTCTTCGACTCGTCATACGCTCACTCCCGCAAGATACATCTCCACCAATGCTTCTTCCACTGACCTTTCCGGTAGCGTTCGATGATGGCCGTCTCAAACGGCAGCGTGCGTACCTTCGGCACCTTGAACCTGACTTCGTCCGCTTTCGTCTGTAGATCCACACGCCGTCTGGGAGTGTCCTAGCGTAATCGGACGCAGGCGGGTCTCCAGTCAGTGTTGTCTCTATTGGGGCTACAAATGCTCAGAACGGTGCCGTTCCTTCCGCAACCATCACGGAAACTTTTAGTAGTCAAGATTTAACCGAGAGTACGCCACAAGGTCCTGCCCGTTTGAAGCCTGACATCACTGGTGTTGACGGTGTATCTATCACGGGCACAGGTGGATTTGGCTTTGGCAACGGCTCAGTTTCCACGAAATGTAATCTAGGAATGACGCCTTGCTTCTTCTTTGGAACATCGGCAGCCGCGCCGCACGCAGCAGGTGTAACGGCACTTCTGTTGCAGATGGCACCATACCTACTTTCTAGCTCGCCGCTAAATTCAGCAGCCATAGCAAGAGCTAACCTTCGGAATTCACTGAAGAGCACAGCCGTTCCGCTGACGGGCCTTTTACAATCTACACCAAACAATACAGAAGGATTCGGTCTTATAAATGCCCTGGCTGCGGCGGCAACAATGCTTACTACTACAGATGCGGGTACGAATCAGTTGGTGAACAGCACAGGACCAAATGGTGCAGCCGTCAACCTGGCTGGTAGTGGCTCTGACCCAAATCACTGCGCACTGTCATTTAGCTGGTCGGGTAGTTGTAGCACTGCCGTTGGAAACACTCCAGGAGTTATCTGCCCACTTGGTGTAGATACCGAAGCCCGCAGTATCAACAATGGCGGGGTGGAAACGTCTCTTCCAACAAGCCCGGTCCAAATCATTGTCAGTGACTTTACAACTACAACGACTCAGTCAAGCGTCACCGTTCAAACTGGACGATCAGGAACAAATACGATCACTGTCAATTCACGATTCGGGGCATTTACCCAATCCTGTATCGCTTAGCTGCTTGGGACTTCCTTCACGGTCGTCATGTTCATTTTCCCCGGCAGCCATAACTACGGGTTCCGGCTCGATAACATCCACATTAACAATTACAACCAGTGCCGCATCTTCTACAGTTCGGCAGTCTCCCTTCGGGTTTGGAGTGTCGCTAACCCCCTTTTCACTGGGTGCAATGCTCGCACCTATTGCTATTCTCATATTCGCATTTGTAAGAACAAAGTGGATGAGGCTGGCTTTCGGGTTTGCATCTATACTTTTTATAAGTCTTACGCTCTTGTCATCCTCGGGTTGTGCAGCAGGGACACCAACCACCTCATCATCCGACACAGGGACACCAACGGGAAGTTACACGGTCACCGTTGTCGGGACCTCAAAGTCGATCACACATGCGATAACAACCATGCTTACGGTCCAGTGATGCATCCCAATGCTTCACGGTGTAGCTTGAGAATGGCATCACGCGGATTCTGGTGCGGGCCATCGGTGTTGCTCTATTATAGATGCGTACTGGAATTAGACACTCACAACTTGTCACAGCGGGTTATTACCGTAGAGAGAGCCGTATTGTCACGAGCGCAACAGTTAGAACACTTGGCTACCGATAATGATGAGAAGGTAGCGATTATTACTCCGAGCACTAAATTGATGACACTTTTCAGATGGCGGCGTATTGGACGTGGCGTTCGTGAAAGTAGTTCTTCACCAACTTGGGCCTAGCCTGTGTGATCCGAAGGTAAGAGCGAACGTTGCTCATCATCTCCTGCACGTTCACCGGACGGACACGACCCAGGGCGTTAGTCTTCACATCTTGGTTTAGCAATTCGTCCGGATTCAGTTCTGGACTGTAAGACGGCAGCCAGAAGAGCCGAATTTGCGCAGCGCGCTTCGCTAACCATCGATTCACCAACCGCGATTTGTGTACCGGGTGGCCATCCGCAATCAGGAACACTTTCCTCCTCGTCTTCCGCGTCAGTCGCAGGAGACGGCGGAGGAAATTCAAAAATACCCGCGCGGTGAAGCGCTGACGGAAAATCATGAAGGCCAACCGCCCCCGATTGGTGATCGCCGAGACCATGTTGCATCGGAAACGCTGCCCGGTCCCCCAGACAACCGGTGTTTGGCCGCGTCGTCCGTAGGACCGTCCCACTTGATGGTCCGAACGTAATCCCATCTCGTCCAACCAATGGATTTGCGCCTTGTATCGCCGTGCCCACGCTCGAATGGCCGGGTATTCTTCTTCCAGCTATTTCCGCACCGTTGCTGGATTTTGTTCGTAGGCTCGCCGTACCGGTTTTTGCGGCGTCAAACCCCACGCTCGCAAATAGCGTCCCACCGTCCACACCGAAACGGCCACACCGAACTTCCGAGACAAGAGCTGTTGCACCGCTTCTCGGGTCCACAGGGCAAAGGGTAAGCTCATCTGATCGGGACAGCCGCTGAGTATCCTGCGCACTGCGGTGGCCGCCTGGTGCGGGGCCAGGCGCGACCGCGGGGGACGCCCCCGACGACGGGCGCGCAGAGTCCGCAAGCCTTGCCGCTTGGCCCGGCTCACCCAGCCGTTGATGGTTCCCCGCGCTAGCCCAAAGACGCGAGCGGCCTCCGTTTGCGCCATCCCATTCCGAACTGCCTTCACCACGCGCAGGCGCAAGGTCTCCTGCGCCTTGGCAGGAAGAGAACGAGCATCGTGAGTTTCCATGCCCGCGACGATGGCACTCAATCAGGAGTCATGTCAACTATTTAATGCTCCGATTAGTAACATCAACTTTAAGCATCACACTCGCCTCGGATACGTGACCGGGGTCGACTTAAACATGATAAGCGTGCCGTTAATTGCTATACACCGAGCAGCGACGTCGTGTCCACGAATTGAAATGCCTCACGGCAAAAGCCATTATGAAGTCCGAGCCAAATACCCTCGAAGACCTACACAATAGGATTTTAAAGTTGGAGCAGGCGAACCGACCGACAGCCTCGCAGAACGGGATGAGCATAATGAACTGACCTCCATAAAAGTAACGATCTCTCCTCGATCTGGCCAGTCAACCGGTTTTCTCGGACGTCAAAGATCAATTTGAGAATGCGGCATCAGCTGTGAAGGATTGGCAATGCTCGCTAGCCTGCCCGTTTAGGCAGACCGCAGCAGTTCGAATTGTGCGCCAGCAAATCGATAGGACGAGTTGTGCAAGTCACCAACTTCGGAAGAACAGTGCACGGATGAACAAGCAAGCAAGACATGAAAACCAGCGTTCCTGGCAGTGCGTGACGGCTTCTTCCTGCGGCGTACAGAGTTTTGTTAAGGATGGTTGTAGCCGGGAGTGGTGTCGTTCGGCGGAATATATTGCTGCCCGTACTTGTCTTTGTGTTCGAGCGTAAAGTCTGAATTCTCCACCACCCGAATGGATTCCAAAGATCGTGCCGTGTCGGAAATCGTGACTACGCGGCCCGCGCTCTTCAGGTCTCCCGGCAGACTGCGCTCATACCAAACGTTCAATTGGTACTTTCCGTCGGGCACATTCGGGATGTTCACGCGGCCTGCCCGGTCCGATATTCCAAAGTATGGCGTGTCGACCGCAACGACCGCCGCGCTCATTTCTGGATGGATGTTGCAGAAAATAAAACTCACCCCGGCCCGGTCGAAACGCACCGTCCTGCTGGAGCCCGCCTCGTAAAATCCAAGGTCGAAGCTCTTGCCATTGAAGAGCGAAAAGACATTATGGAGGAACGGATCCTTGTTCGGAAATCGGACTGCCGTTCCCACTTGAACGGCCAAGACATGTGGGTCAAAGCTCTTGTTTGTTTGCGCGATTTGGGGCATTGGTCGCGCAGACGAAATCGCTGAGGGTGCGGGCGCATCGGAATCGATCGGAGTCAGCCAGACGACCACGTTCGACACATCGCCGCTGCCCTTCGCCGGTGCGGCCTTCCGTTCCGCACTCGAATTTGCAATCTCGACTTTAATAGTCACAGGCGGCGGCACTTTCTGTGCGAGTAGGGCGCACGCGTAGAAGCACACGGAGGCTACACTGCCGAGTTTGCCCATTCGCCCCACTGTTTTCGACGTTCGCACTAAAACAGGTACCCTAGACTTAGGTTAGTGTGGCCTGCGCTATTTGGACTACCGTCAAGTACCGATGTTTGCAGCCAGCGATATTCCAACGAGAAGAGCACGTCCGAGCGTATCTGGTAAATGAAATTCACGAACGGACTGAGATTTCTTGTATATAACACGGGATAAATTGAATTCGCTTTGTACAGGCGCATTTCGCTTGCAAATGGATTGTCCAGCCCGACAGCACCATTGATTTCAAATTTTGTCGTGACCTTAAATTTCAACTGCGCCCATCCTCCCGCCGAGTCGAGCCCGTCGAAGCTCGTAGCAGGGTCAATGAACGAACCATTGAGCAGGACGCTTTGACCAACTCCGCCGCCAAGCCCCGCCACAGCGCGGCCTCTGTAAAATGCTCCAGTAAACTCAAATCTCTTTCCGACGGGAAGCGTAACGTCTGCCGTTCCGGCCCACCCGTCAACGGCCCGGTGGAATCCCCAATTCTGGCGCCCGGAATACCCGCCCGTTCCAATTGTGAGATTCCGGCCAAATGCACGATGATTCCACGCAATCCGGACAGCGTATGCAGGCTGACCCGACAATTCGCCCCAGCTCGGGTAACGGTTGTAACCCGGAAGAGGCAAGTCTCCAGTAAGTGAATCCAGGATTCCCGCCTGAAGCACGACACTCGATGCATCCGACAGCGAGATGCGGCGCTCGATACGCACCTGCGGCGTCCACGCCCACAAGTCCCCGGCGTAGGACAGCGCGGGAGTTGCGAGCGTTGCAAGCGACGTAGGAGCGAGCGGGACAAAAAACAATCCATCTTGCCCGGCGACGATGGAGGTATTGGTCCAGTCCAGCCTCATTGTGCCGGTGCGCAGACGTACCAGGCCCATTGCAGCGCCGTTCCATTGGTTCGGAAATCCGCCGGCGAAATCAAATGCGATATCGGCGCTGGTCCGTGCGCCAGCGATATCAGGTCCGAAGGTCTGGAGTCTGAGTTGGGATTGCCGAACGGAGCCGCCAAACGCACCCGAAGAGACAAACAGTGGATTCGATTGTGGCGGTTCCACCAATTGCGGAAAATCTTGATTGTCGACAAGTCCATGATTCTCGTACAAATTGAGCAGGACCAATCCCGAGAGGCGCAACCGGTACTTCGATCCGCTCTCGATTTTGGTCCGATACTGGTCGTTGACCTTGGCCTCGGTGAGTTCCTGGTTCTCTTGCAGCTTGGTAACACGGTCCTCTGTGCTGCCTTGTTCAACAGTGGCAGGCGACTGCGGTGCAACGGGTTGTTCGGTCAAGTCTCTCATGCCGTTCTTCGAATACACATTCACTGGCACCTCGGTGGCAGGAACCTTTTGCGTTTTCACTAGATCCAGCTCGTGACGAAGCGCGCGCGTCTCCTCCGCCGTGCGCTGCTGTTCGGCTCGCAGGTCGGTCAATTGCGAATTCAACGCTTGCACCTCCATTTGCAGATCGCGAATCAGTTCCGGGAGGGCTCCCGATTCCGGCTCAGTTTCGGTCGGCGGCTGGCTCAAAGGCGCCAGCCTGTGACTCTCCTGTGCGCGGGTCGCAGATGAAGCTACGCACAACGAAGTCGCGACTATGCAAATGTTTAAAAGAATTCCGCCGTGGCTCTTCCTCTGCATCATTCCCTCCTGCAACACTCGGCGTCAGCTGCCCCCGGTGAAATGGCTAGCAAAGTTCCGGAGCATCTAGCTCACGCGGCACTCTTTCAGATATTGCTCCTGTTGGGCCTGCGGTTGTGTGAGCGCTTCGCGTACGATGCCGACCAAGGAAACCGGAGAAAACGGCTTCTGAAGAACGGGGGCTTGCGGAAAGGCACGTCTCGAGTCTCCTCGTGAAAATTCGGAATAGCCTGACATAAACGCCACACGGATATCCGGGCGAATACTCTTCAAGCGCTCCGCCAGTTCGGTGCCAACCATTTTGGGCATGACCATGTCACTCAGCACCAAGTGAATTACTCCAGGATACTGGGCGGCGATTTGTAGCGCATCCGGGCCATTTTTGGCCTCAAGCACGTCGTAGCCCTTAGCACGCAGGAACCGGCAAGCCAGTTCGCGTACACCCTCTTCGTCCTCGACCACGAGAACCGTCTCGCTGCCGCGCGGAATGTCGGAGGATCTTCCGTCCGTGTCGGGTTCTGTTGCGACTCCAGCGGCCTGCGGAAGATAAATTTCGAAGGTCGTGCCCTTCCCGGGCGAGCTGGTGACCCAGATAAAACCGCCGCTCTGTTTTATGATGCCATAGACCGTAGCCAGGCCGAGCCCCGTTCCCTTTCCAATTTCCTTGGTGGTGAAAAACGGCTCGAAAATGCGAGCCCTCGTCGCGTCGTCCATTCCGTGCCCCGTGTCCGTCACAGACAGCAATACATACTCGCCGGGGACCATCGGGGGACGATGGACCGCTTCCACTTCGTTGATCGAAATGTTTGCCGTTCGCACCGAGAGCTTGCCGCCATCCGGCATCGCATCCCGCGCATTGACGGCAAGATTCAAGATGACTTGTTCGATTTGCCCTGGATCTGCTTTCACCGTCGCGAGTTTGGGATCGGGCATGAACGAATATTCGATGTGTTCGCCGATTAATCGAGGCAGCATCTTACCCATCTCGGCGACAACGGCGTTCAACTCGAGAACGCACGGCTGGAGCACCTGCATGCGGCTAAACGCCAGCAGTTGACGCGTCATGGAAACTGCGCGGCCAGCAGCCTTCTGAATTTGTTGCACGCACCTCCGATCAGAATCATCCGCTCCTTCGCGGTCGATCAGCAGATCGCCATTGCCCATGATAATCGTTAGCAAATTATTGAAGTCGTGCGCTACGCCTCCCGCCAGCCTGCCTACAGCCTCCATCTTGTGCGCATGTCGCAACCGCTCCTCGAGCTGCTTCTGCTCTTTCTGCGTACTTTCCATACTGGCGCGCATCCGGATGAAAGCATTCGTGACTTCGGTAACTTCGTCGCCGCCGCTGCTTTCGAGCGGGTAGCTAAAATCGCCCCGCCCCAAGGCACGTACGCCTGCGACGAGTGCTGCGAGAGGCTTGGTAAAAGTATGCGAGATCAAGAACACAAGGCCGCTTCCTGACAGAACGCTGAGTAATCCGAGGCCGATCAACACGCGGTTCAATTCACTGAGGAACAGAGTGGCCTTGTCGAACGATTTTAGGACTGTCAGGGAGACCGCGGAACCTCCACCCGGAGACAAATTCACCGTCTCGGCTAGATATCGCTCGGTGCCAAGCTGAACCTCTTCCGTTTCGCCGGGAAAGCTCTTGGTATTTCGGTGAATCTGTTGGGCCAATTCTTTTCGTTGTGCCGTATTGAGTGTGCTGGCAACCGTGATCTCTCCAAAATTTACCGCCACTTCGCTCGATGCAATATTGCCGAATTTTCTTGCCGCGCGCTCGTCAATCTCATCACCCAGGGCCAGAAGCCCGATGGGCGTATTCTGGGAAGGCGTGCCGAAATAGATTGGCTGAATTCCCACCTCGTACAAATGGCCGTCGGCAAACCACCAGTCTCGCGATTCTCCTCGATCGAGTGAATGCCGCAGGAGTTCCTGCGCCGCGCCCGGTGAAACACCGACGCTGCTGGCTCGCAGCGCGTTTACATTTCCCGCGCGATTCGCTAAGACGAGCAGGTCGCTTCCGCTCAACCGCCATACGTCCGCGGAAGCATCTTGTATGGTGGCGTTGTCTTCCGTAGTCATCAGGGCGCGGACGTTGGGCAGTTGGGCGAGCAACGACGCCGATCGGGCGAGCGTGTCCTGCCGCTGCTTTTCGGAGTTCTGGTAGGTATTTACGGAGTTGCGCAACTCTTCACGAATGTTTTCCCGCACTCGCTTGCGGACACTATAGCTGACGATAAGGAGCGTGGCGGCCATCAGGCCGGCGGAAACCGCCACGATCGACAGAAGAAATTTAGTCCGTAAACGAATCTTGCCCACGCGGGAATCTCACTCCAGAAAAAAGTGTTTTGGAAATCAGAACTTTACATTGAGAGATATCCACAACCCCCGGGAGTCAATCTAACACTGGGGCCGCAGGCCGAGTGGATGGCCAGGGCCCGCGTTGTCGAATGAAGCACAGTGTCTGCCGCAGGAGCGTCAATTTGCGAGCCATTTACGAGGATGGGCAAAGCCGCGATTCGCTGGTATTTGCATAGAGCGAAAAGATCTTCTAACGGCGCCGGTTGCAGCGCTGGCGAACCTCGACCGACCTACGCCATGTTTGACTCCTTCGGCCGCCGAATGCGTCGTCTGCAGGTACACGGAGGACTACCAGCGCGGATATTGCAGGGGATCGCTGAGGATGTCGTAGTCTCCCGTGCGTTCTTGCTCTGCTTCCGCCAGCGATGCCGTTGGATCGTGATGCCGATGGATGTGTATCGACCATTGGTACATCGTCGCCGTGCACAAGTAGGTTCGAAAGGTCTTTCGCGAGATCGTCGAAGCCGGAGTTGCCATTGTACGTGCTGATTCGTAGAACGGCTGTGGCACTTGTTAGGCCGTAGCACCGTTGTGGAACTTCTGTGGCTTCTGTTACATCGTTTGGCTCAGGTCATGGGCTCGGTTGAAACCTGAAAATGTATTCGCGGGCGTTACAGTGGTGGGCACCTCCCAGGATGCGGTCGACGTACTTGCCGGAAGCGATATGTACTTCGACTTGGCCGGTGCCAGTGCCACGACGGATTGATGGGAAGTTGGCAAACGTAGCGGTTGGGGCTGCTTGAACGCATGGTCCGAGATGTTCGCACGTCAACTTTTAGGCTGCTTTCCCTTCAGCACTCGCGCCCTTTTCATTTTTGCTCGAATCACTGAAGGTTCTGAGCAGCTAATACAACTGAGCGTATTTGAATAGATTTGCGCGGCACCAAAAACAGTCCCAACCGATAATTTCATCTCCCGTGCAATCGTTCGCCACGATTTTCCATTCTGCCGCAGGGCAGCAATCCTGGCTGTGTCCACCATCTTTCTTGGCCTGCCCAACCGCTTGCCCTTTGCCCGTGCATGTCGCAGTCCTGAGAGAACACGTTCAACGACTAGATTTCGTTCCAGTTCACTCACCGCCCCCAACACCGTAAATACCATTTTTCCTGTGGGTGTGCTGGTATCGACCTGTTCTGCCAGCGACACGAATTGAACCCCGAGCGCGTTGAAAGTTTCCAGAGCACGCAAGAGATGCGACACGGAACGGGCGAACTGGTCAAATCGGGCCACCACGACCACATCGAATCTCCGTTGGTGAGCATCCTCCATCATCCTGTTCAACTGGGGTCGGGAATCCTTTCTGCCGGAGACACCTCTGTCTACATACACACTGAAGATTTGAAATCCACGCCCCTGACAATCCTCGGTCGCTGCGACATATTCGCCTTGTCGTAGCACGACGATTCCTCCTTAATCTGCTGAAGGTCGTCTTGAACAGCTTTGTCGCGGTTCGCGTTGTTCATAACTCCTCCAGCACTTCAGTGATCGACGCCAATCTTTCTTGCCTGCGTCGGCTGTACGTCGGGAGAACTTTCGGTCTCCTTTTGTTTCGCTAATTCCGCTTGAGCTTTTTCAACGGTGTGACGCGCGTAGTATTCAGGGTTCTTCTTGTCGGCAGATCGAAAGTCTGCTATCCGCCGGATGATTTCTTCCATCTCGTCGCCGGGCGCCAGCGCGCGCTTGGCATAGGCCCAATCCGGTTCAGACTGGCAGTTGTGTCCCGCCGACAGTCTCCGCCCGGATTCGCTGCCCAGATGCCGGGCTGTCTCCGGCGAATCTTCCTTAATCATGAAATCGCGTGCGTGATAAATCTCGTTTGATTCCTGGCGAGCTTGGACTCAGCCTGTTCCCGGTCCAATCCTTCGACTTTCCAAATGGTGTTTACCGGGAGGGGTATCGAGGGCAAAGTTCGGTGTCGGGACTTCAGGCGAGTTGCGAATGGCCTCCAGTGCGCGAGGTCGAGATAGAGATGGCGAATTTCCCGGATATTGCCCTTCGTCCGGCCATCGGCCCCATCCTTGAGTGGGTTCATTCCTATGAAAATGTCCGCCCCAGCCGAGTTCTCGCCCCTCAACCAGTATTGGAACTCCGGACCCGCTACGGTTTCTGCCAATGTGATCCGATGCACTGTCTGGCCCGTTCTGCGATTACGCGTCAGGATCGCGACGGTGTCCGTTGGGTCGAAGAGCGCAAGGGCATACTCTGAAGCTGACAGGGACTTGGGTGTGACGTGTCGTTGGGGTTAGCTTTGAGCGAAAAGCAGACGCCCCAAGTATTGAAAAGGTTGGAAAGCCAAAGGAACAAATAGAAGGCGTGGATTCGAGCTCCGTGCTTAGAAGGCAGACGGTCTTTCCGCCGGAGAGCGGTCGCAATTCGATAGTGAATCTGCTGCTTTCCTGAGCTTCGGCCAAAGCGCGTGGCCATTTAGGGTGCCGTTCCGAGGCGCATACCTCACGTTCGCGTCTTGATCGGTATGGGGAAAATTCGGGGGACTCCATGCATGCCGAGCCACATTGTCGTACATCGTGCCACTACCAATTCTTCCGCTAAATCCTTTTCTTTCAGAAGTAAGATTGAAAAGGAAGGACTTCCCAGAAGTACCCGTGTAGGGCTCCCCACTAATTTAGACTGTCAGGGTCTCGTTTTTTAGGTCAACTGCAAAAGCTAAGAAGGCCTCGTGGGGAGTACGATTTTGGACTCGGCGATGAGGCCGGTCGTGATTGTATTCCTGGATCCAACGAGCGATCGATGCTTGCGCTTCTTCTAAGCTGCGATACTCCGCCGTCCAGACTTCCTCTTCCTTCAAGCTGCGATGGAACCGTTCGATGTAGCTGTTGCCTTCCGGGTGATGATAGGCCGTCCGCCGATAGGTGATGCCGAGCCGCCCGAGCGTTTCCAGGAAGCGTGACGAAGTGAACTGTGTCCCGTTAGCAGTCGTCAGCGTCACGTTCTCCTCGCGGCTGCCCGAGGGCAGCCGTTTGAGCACCGCTTGTGCGAGCGCTAGAAGAGCATCTTCGGTCCGGCAGCGATGCCAGAGATTCCAGCCCACGATCTCTCGCGTGCAGCAGTCGATCACACAGACCAGGTACGCCCAACCTACGGCAGGACCCGCCCAGATCTTGGTCAGGTCCTACTGCCAGATCTGATTTGGCCCGGCTGCTTCCACCCCGCCCCCTTCTTTCTTCCGTCGTGCTCGCAGCGAACTAGCCAGCTCCGCTCGCGCATCACCCGCAACACCCGCTTGCGCTTCACCACCAGTCCTTCCTTTCGTCGCAGCCACCACGCTACACGGCGATACCCGTACGCGGGTTTCTCACCGCACGCGATCACGATCTTCTCGTCGTAGGTTCGATCCGCCCGGCTGCCTCGCGGCCGTTTCTGGTAGCACCGACTCAACCGGCTGATGGCCAACGTCGCCGCCACCAGAGTAGCTGTATAACCCTGAGTCAGCATCTCCCGCGCCTGGGAATGAAACCTCACCACAGCTCACTCTCCCACGACGTTTTTTAGGATTTCGATCTCCAGCGACTTCCTCCCCAGCGTTCGTTCCAACTGCCGGATGCGATGATCCTTCTCGGTTTCCGCCGCGGCAGCGCTTCTCCCCCCAAGCGCTGCCTTTGCTCCCTGCTCGGCTTCATCCTTCCACCGATAGAAAAGGCTCGTAGCGATCCCCTGACGGCGACACGTCTCCGAAACGCTACCGCTCTTGATTCCTTCCTGCACGATCTGCCACTTTTCTTCCGGGGATCGATCTACGCGTGGTTTCCTGCCCATGTTGCCTCCTATTTGGAGGCCCTGATCTTACCTATTGTCTATCACATAATATAGTGACATGGCCGGGATTCCATGCCATCGTTCGGGCATGGGAAATCCTAAAGGTGTACGACGCGACTTTGCCGGACTCGAACAGCGGCGTCTGCGGGCAGCACGCTTACTTGAAAAGGGCGTCAGTCAGTCGCAAGTCGCTCGACAAGTCGGTGTGCATCGCCAGTCGGTCAGTCGTTGGGCGCAGCAACTGGAAAAAGAAGGCCATTCAGGCCTGGAGCAAGCTGGTCGAGTCGGACGGAAGCCACGCTTGAGCGCCCGAGACCTGGAGCGGATCGAGCGCGCTCTGAAGCGCGGACCGGAAGCGTTCGGCTATGACACCGGATTGTGGACTGCAGCGCGGGTGGCGGATTTGATCGAACAGGAATGCGGGATCGCCTATCACACCGGATATGTATGGCGGCTGCTGCGACAGCTCGGCTGGAGTTGCCAACGCCCGACGGGACGAGCTCTGGAGCGCGATGAGCGAGCTATTGCGCAGTGGAGGCGCAAGCGCTGGCCAGAGATTAAAAAAAAGCCCAAAAACAAGGGTTTGTCATCGTCTTCGTCGATGAAAGCGGGCTGAGCCAGAGACCGCATCGTTGCCGAACCTGGGCACCGCGAGGCATCACTTCAATTGGAAAACCTTGTCCGCGATGGCTGGTGTAACCTGGTGGAACTTCTACTTTCGACTCTTCTCAGGCTCGATCCGCAGCCCACAGGTCATTCAGTTCCTCCAGCATCTCGCGCATCATCTCGATTGCAAACTGTTGGTGGTTTGGGACGCCTACGCTCCCGAGTTAAATCCAGTCGAGTATCTCTGGAGCTACTGGAAACGACACGAACTGCCCAACTTCTGTCCGCAGACCTTCTGGCAGATGAGCCATTATGCCCGCAGGGCTCTTCGCCGGATGCGCAGACGCACCACGCTCGTAACTGGCTTCTGGGCTCAGGCAGACCTGTTCTGATGTCACTATATTATGCGGGGCTCAATAATTCATGGGTCCAGTTTTAGACGGGAGCACTACAATACCATCCTTAGGCCCAACTATACTCCGCAGATAATCCGTCGTCCTTCGCCAGACCTCCATCCATCACACAAAGTGGGACAATTACTCGGCCCTTCATTCCCCAATGCCGTTCTGTCAAAGGCTGCGGAATGACGTGCTAATTGGGACGTGTCGGCTCTGCAATTGTTTCATTGCCCTATCAGAGCACGATTGCCTGCGGTAATGGGCGCAAACTTCTGAATGCGCTTGGCCTGTTCCACCTCACCGGTATAGATGTTGCCTTTTGAGTCCACTCCGATAGCATTGATCCAGTGGAACTGGCCCGCGTACTTTCCGTTGCCTCCGAATGAGCCGAGCGTCTTACCGGTCTTTCGGTCCAGAATCCAGACGCAGTCATTGGTCCCGTCTGCCACGTACATATAGGTTTGCTCCGGGTCCTTTGAGAAGACCATCTTGTACGTAGTTCCACAGGGAGGCATCTTCGTATTTGGTGGCAGACCACCGCAATCAGGTCCGCGGGCAGGTGTGTTCGGTGAGACGTAGAAATCCTGCAGCCACTTGCCCTGCTTGGTGTACACCGAGATGCGGTCTTGGCCCCTCTCGCCAACGTAGACCAGCCCATCATTAGAGATGTCCACGAAGTGCAGGTCCGGCACGAAGTTCTTCTCTTCTGGAGGGGGAGCGCCCATCCATTTGTAGGGCGGAATGGGATCATTGGAAATCTCACTCAGGACCATACCGTGGCCACCCCAGCCGCGCTTGAAAGCGCCAGTGTCCATGTCAAATACGAGGACACGCTTCCAATTGATCACGTAAAGCTCGTGGGCATCCTCGTCCAGATTAAAACGACCCTTAGATAATAGAATATCAGTCTGCTGATTGTTTTCCTTGAGTGGTGGCGAATCTTTCGGCGGTCGGTGGTCGAAGTCCCAGAGGAGCTTCCCACCGCGAGTGAATTTGAGGATGCTATCCTGGGGAGCGGTGCCGCCTATCCAGACGTTGCCCTCCCGATCCACCAGGATGGTCTGTAGGGCTGTGGGCCATTGCGGAATATAACCCGGTCCACCCCACGCGCTGAGCACATTGCCTTCGGGATCGAGTTCGATCACCTCGGGTCCGCGCACGCAACAGGCGATGCGTGGCGGATTGCCTTCGCCCCCAATTTCATCGCCGTCTGCTGATGCTCCGCGATTCAGAAACCAGACGTGGTCGTTTTTCTTTTCCACATACAGGCCGGTCACCTGCTGCATGCTCCATCGATTCGGCAAAAGCTTCGGCCAGAAGGGGTCCACGCGGAACATGGGTACCGCTTCCAGAGTCTGGGTTGCACCTTTTGACTGCGCGTGCTCTCGGAGAGGTGCAGCAATCGACAGGAAACACATTGCAAAAGCTAGGGCAATTACGCCACGTGATTGGTTCCGAATAGTCATAAAATTTCTCCCCCTTACATATTGTCTGAGGATTTGAAGGCGTGCGAGTTTGGTTGCTACGACACGGAACTCTGTTCGCGGAGTTTACCCACGATACCGGACGAGGTCAATAGTTGTGCGTGATAGGTTTGTGAAGCTGAGTACTAAAACCATACCAAACGTTCTTTGACGGTGCTTGCTTCGGGAACTAGATTGCGACGATGTCTTATTCGCTCGCATGAAAGATCTCGTCTCGGTTCGTTCCAGTCATGGGGCAGCCTAACCTCTACTGTGGTCATGTGGTCGCTTGAACTTTTTGCGCGTTGGAGTTTGGCACCGATCGACGGAGGCCGAGTCCCTACTTGTCCGGCTTGGCGAGTCGATCTGCACTTAAGCACCAGCCTCACCGACCGAAACCTTGTAATGAGATGGTCTTTGTGACTGTTTACCCTTCGAAAAGAGTGAAAAAATGCTGTGCGCCTTTCGTTGGGGAAGAGCTTACGTCTACGATAACACTTTAAACTTGGGGAAGAGAGTCAGGGCGTTGCCGCGCTCGATCAATTGGAGCTGCTCCTGCGTATAGACGCCGCAGTTCTGCAGCCCCATAACGTGCTCGCCGATGTGCGTGCCGGATAATCCGTCCCCAGGAGAATCTGCGACAGTGGCACGACTTTGCTGAGCGCCGATTGTGCCACATCGTTCGAGGTCCACGCTGTGTCATAGAAAAACTTCGCGGCGATAGCGTCGAAACCGTTTGGGAAATTTGCCCTCTGATTGGGGCCGCGCGCGGCCGCGCGGAAACGCTCGACCAAATACGGCATCGTTCCTCCGCCGTGCGAGAAGATCATGCGCACATTGGGATAGCGGAAAGCGGCGCCGTTGAAGAGCATGTTGGCAAAGGCGCGCGTGGTATCGGTCTGCCACTCGATCGTGCCATCCCCGACGCCCTTGATGAGTTCCTTGCAACAATCGGCGGTAATGGGATGGGTGAAGACGATCGCGTTGCGCCTGTTGAGTTCCTCGAATACGGGATCGAAATGGGAATCGCCAAGCCACTTATCGCCGTAATTCGTATACATCCCGACGCCTTCGAGTTTGAGGGTGTCGTAGACGTACTCGATTTCCCTGAGTGCGGTGTCAATGTGTGGTAGCGGAAGAAACGCGAAGATGCCAAATTTCCCTGGATGATCGTTCGCCAACTTCGCCGCAAACTCGTTAGAGGGCCGCGCGATTTTATCCACAGTGGCCGGATCGTAGTGTGGCGGAATCGAGGTGATGGCCGCTGCCACTCCATAGGTGTTCATCTCCTCCAAGGCTTTTTCGGGAGTCCATTTGGCGAAGCCACCCAGCTCGGCGGCACCCATCGTTTCGATTAAAATCGGCGGCGTAAAGTGGCCGTGTATGTCAATTCGCCCAAGTTTGGGAAGCTCGGACGGCGACTCAATGAGCGAGGTCGCCGCGCCCATTAACAAGTTCGCGGGGCCGGCTAGCTAAGAGGGCGCCTGCTCCGGCCACCGCAGCCGACGTCAAAAAGCGTCGGCGGGAGGTCCCCGGTAAGTCACCTAGAAACCCGTTCTCACGTTTCACGTGCTTGGTTTTGTCGCAACTCATGTCCGCTCCTTTGAGCGCTCTTTGGGGCCGTTGACTAAGTTAAATTGCGATGCAGCTTTTAGGTATCTAATCACCGGCAATATGAGGCGTTTAGCACTGTTCTTGAGTCATGTCAACAGTTTTGCGAAACGGCACGCGAAGACTTGTAGAAAGGGCTATCGCCAAATACATGCTTCCAACGCAACGGAGAGGACCTATTGTCCCCAAAACAGATGCAACCAGCACGGTGCGAATGCGCGCGAGCTTGCTGGAGTTGTGTCAGGGTTGGCGAATTTTGAGCTCGATCTTCACCGACATGCACCTCTGAAACGACCTTCTCTTCCGCCACGGGAAGCTGGAGCTTTCCCGACGCAGGGCTATGCGGACCAAGAGAGCGACCCGTGACGACAAAGCTCAGTCTGTAGTTCCGCCGACTCAGATTATGAAATCGTGCAAATTTAGGCTTGGTCCCAGGAAATCCATGGTGCGTCCGCCCTAGAATTTCAAATCAATCGTTGCAAGGGGCTGAGAACGATACTGTCTGTTACAATCGATTTGACAAAGAACGGCTTATCCTGACATTGGGCTTCCCTAGCCTAAGGTTTGTCCTTTATCGTAGCCGCATTTTTCGTATCGAGATCGATTTCTGAGGATTCGACACCAGCTCTGGACAGCCTAAGCCTTTCACCTTTGAACGCGACTAATTTCGATCCTTGTGTAATTGTTTTTCCTTTTCGTTTAACAAGTGATATTCCCCGAGCTCCTCGTTATTCGTACAGAAGTATTCTTGCAAGCCCTCATGACCCAGCGTCCAACGACGGGAAGCTGACGGCCAGGATTTCGTCAGCACCTTGGAATCCTCGATGGTCACTTGGTAGATGAGGTAGTTCATAGAGGGACGGCTGAGGCGCTCGATCACATGCTCCTGATCGCTGTGGAACAACGCATTTATTACTCCGAGCACTAAATTGATGACACTTTTCAGATGGCGGCGTATTGGACGTGGCGTTCGCGAAAGTAGTTCTTCACCAACTTGGGCCTAGCCTGTGTGATCCGAAGGTAAGAGCGAACGTTGCTCATCATCTCCTGCACGTTCACCGGACGGACACGACCCAGGGCGTTAGTCTTCACATCTTGGTTTAGCAATTCGTCCGGATTCAGTTCTGGACTGTAAGACGGCAGCCAGAAGAGCCGAATTTGCGCAGCGCGCTTCGCTAACCATCGATTCACCAACCGCGATTTGTGTACCGGGTGGCCATCCGCAATCAGGAACACTTTCCTCCTCGTCTTCCGCGTCAGTCGCAGGAGACGGCGGAGGAAATTCAAAAATACCCGCGCGGTGAAGCGCTGACGGAAAATCATGAAGGCCAACCGCCCCCGATTGGTGATCGCCGAGACCATGTTGCATCGGAAACGCTGCCCGGTCCCCCAGACAACCGGTGTTTGGCCGCGTCGTCCGTAGGACCGTCCCACTTGATGGTCCGAACGTAATCCCATCTCGTCCAACCAATGGATTTGCGCCTTGTATCGCCGTGCCCACGCTCGAATGGCCGGGTATTCTTCTTCCAGCCATTTCCGCACCGTTGCTGGATTTTGTTCGTAGGCTCGCCGTACCGGTTTTTGCGGCGTCAAACCCCACGCTCGCAAATAGCGTCCCACCGTCCACACCGAAACGGCCACACCGAACTTCCGAGACAAGAGCTGTTGCACCGCTTCTCGGGTCCACAGGGCAAAGGGTAAGCTCATCTGATCGGGACAGCCGCTGAGTATCCTGCGCACTGCGGTGGCCGCCTGGTGCGGGGCCAGGCGCGACCGCGGGGGACGCCCCCGACGACGGGCGCGCAGAGTCCGCAAGCCTTGCCGCTTGGCCCGGCTCACCCAGCCGTTGATGGTTCCCCGCGCTAGCCCAAAGACGCGAGCGGCCTCCGTTTGCGCCATCCCATTCCGAACTGCCTTCACCACGCGCAGGCGCAAGGTCTCCTGCGCCTTGGCAGGAAGAGAACGAGCATCGTGAGTTTCCATGCCCGCGACGATGGCACTCAATCAGGAGTCATGTCAACTATTTAATGCTCCGATTAGTAGGTCATTCGAGGTATTTTCATCAAGGGCGATCGAACGGCGCACATTTCACAGAAGACTTTCCTAGCTCATGCTCTGCCGGGCTGATCGCCTTGATTTTTCTGCCGCCCAAGGCTGGAAGGGAGGCTTCTCCTCAGGTGTTACCTTGGGATCGAATTGCCTTCGCGCCTCTGAGTCGGCGGTGGGGGTGCCATCGAATGCGTCGTCCGGAGTCACAAACTCCAAATCAATGCCTGCACCGTTGGGAAACCACACTCCAGACAAATCGGGATGTCCGTCGGCCGCGCGTGGCGGCGGCCCCCCAGGGGGTAACGCACGGATGCGTTCAGGAATATTTTTTTCTGGGCAACCGTTGACATAAAAACTACACACAGAACTACCAGCAAGGCTCGCCCGCTCGGCCGCTGGAACCCAGCCCAGTTGCCGCAGGATGCGCCATCCTTGCGAGACATGGTAACGGACGCCACATTCTTCTGCGGTCAAATGCGCTTCTTCGATCAAATGCGTCACACTCCCGGCTGTCCACAGTCACGTTTCGTAGCCCAGAGCTTCCGGTCTGCGCTTGGGCCCGCGCGCAATCTTTTGCAGATCTTCTGCATTCAGCCGAGGCTTACGCCCGGCCCGCCCGGCTTTCCGCAAACCCGACCGACCCGTCGCTTCCAGTTGTCGCGCCCAGCACCCGATTGCCGATGTGCTCCTATCCGGCGGGCCACTTCGGACTGGTGCATTCCTTCTTTTAGCAACTGTGCTCTGGCGTCGCACTCCCGCTGGGTCTCCCATGCGCGCACGCTATCACAACAAGCCATTCATGTACTATATTATTCAGTTAATCGTTCGAGACAAGTCGACTACAATGAGCGCCTGGACCGCTCGCGACTCGCGCTGCCGAGGCCTTGCGGCGAGTGATCAATATCGATACTTAATGATGAGATGCTTCTTGTTGGATGTCCCATCTCCCCACGGCTGTCCTGTGTCGCGATTCAGTGGCCACGGGTTCTTCACAACGAGATCAAACCACGCGGCTTCCTTTAGCAGACTGGTATCAATCGTGACTTGCAGTTCGCCCGGGCTTACCACCTTCAATGGTACAGCGATGCCTTTGAAAAGCACTTGTGACTTGCGCACGAAGTTGAATCCCTTGAGAAAAACAGTCGCGGTCGGACTTCCTTCTGTCAGCATAACGGGATCGATTGTTTCGATGGCGGGGTCTGGGGACTCCACGGGATCGCCCAGCGCAGGGCCTCGTCCTTCGCCGAACATTGCTTTCCTAAAGGCTTCGGCCCACTGTAATGCCTCCACCGGAGGATTGTGGCCAGATATTCTCCGGAAAGGATCCGAATACCAAGGGTGATATCCGAGTTCCACAACCCTGCCGTCGAAAATCACGCTGTCAATCTGACGCAGATTGGTGATGTCTTGCAGCGGATCTTGCTTCACAATGATCACATCGGCGAGCTTCCCGCCTCTATGGTACCCAATTCCTGATCCTTATTGATCATCTCCGCTGACCACTTCGTGGCTCCCTGGATAACCTGCATGGGTTTAACACCCGCTTCCGCATAAATCATCATCTCATGGTGCAATTTAATACCCGGGACGTGGTGGCATTGGTGTTAGCGCCGGGAGTAAGGTGTCCACCCGCGTCCACGAGCATTTTTTGGAAGCGCAATGCATTTTGCATCCTCTCATCCTCCGCTCGTACACGTCTGCCGGCTCTGGCACTCCGCTATCGACGCACACGGCCCCGCACCACGGCGGAATCTGGGTCGGGTTGTAGGTCGCCAGCGCTGTGATGACTCTATCCGGAGGGTAATATGCCGCAAGGTTGGGATCGCTCAGCAGCTTTCGGTCTTCCTGATCGAAGCGCGTCCATCCTTTGGATATCCCGGGTACTGCATCTTGAAAGTCGGGGTCAGCGCAGTCCCAAGTTGCTTTTGACGTCGCCAAGTGCGTCCCGCATTCCCCAATCAACACCACCGGCTCGGCCGGGGTGATGTAGCCGCCTTCGGCCAGTTCACGGATTTTCGCTGCCGGAATCTGCGGCGCCCGCGCGAGTGACCTGATCGGCTTGAATTAGTCCAGCGGGAGTGAGAGAAAATCACTCTAAAGGAGAGAGTTGGACGCCGATGAAGAAGTATAAGCCGGAGCAGATCGTGAATCTACTGCGGCAGGTCGAAGTGAAAATCGAGAACGGAAAAACCACACCGCAAGCCTGTAAGGAAGCGGAGACCACCCAGCAGACTTACTACCGCTGGAGAAAAGAATTCGGCGGCCTAAAGCTGGATCAAGCGAAACGGATGAAGGAACTAGAACGGGAGAACCCGAAGCTGAAGGGTTTAGCAGCAGAGCTGTGCGGGTTGGACCAATCGAACTTGGCGAAGGTACCCATCATGTCATGACAGGCTTTTACATTGAACCCCGCACCAAACGAGTAATGCGCAGATGAAGGAATCGCTAAAGCGAGAAGAGCGATCGCCGTTACTGCTGCCTTGCAGAGCCTATGTGCTACTTTAAAACCCTCCTCGACGGTGGGGGGTTGCCCGATAGTGTACGAAATTACTCCACTGTCAACACTTGATTCGACTCGACCCCACCTAGGATTTGGCTCCCGAGTGAGGTCGAGTGAGTCTGTTACTAGAACAAGAACTTCAAAGCAAACTGTATTACCCGTGGATTCACGGAAGTGGCATTGATCGATCCGAAAAGGTTTCCGCCGTGGTTTGTCCCGCCGTTTGTCGCGGTCATTTGCCGATCGGTCGGATCGCTGTCAGCCAGAAATGAAGCAAACTGCGGGTGGTTGAAGGCATTAAAGAACTCGGCTCGAAACTGGAGGTTCTTCATTTCGCGAATCTTGATTATTTTCTCGAAGGCCATGTCCCAGTTATTCTGGCCCGGGCCCAGAATCGCACCTTCCGCCATCGTGCCAAAACCCGTTCCATTTCCGATTGTTGGCGCCGGACAAAAAGCTGCAGAGTTCAGCCAGCCGTCCCCGGTTAACCCATTTGTTATCCGCTGAATGGTGCTGCCCGTTGTAACTGCAGTCTTAGCCGTAAACCCCGGGCACAGAGTAGCGTTGCCGCCCTTGGCCCCGAATATGGACCCGGCCGTACTGTCGCTCAAATCGAGTGGTTGGCCGTCCTGAAGGATCACCACACCCGACCAGTCCCAACCCTCCGTCACCTTTCCTAGAAAACCCTTCTCATGGCCCAGAGGCAGTTGCCAAACGTAGTTCACCACCAGACGCTGCGGGCGGACGAAGTATTCTGGCGCATAAGACTGCACGAGGTAGGGGTAAACGTTGATGCCCTGAGGATACTGCTCGAGGCCTTTGGCCCAGGTGTAGCCTGCCTGCAACTGCAGCCCCTTAGAAAGCTGCTTCCGCAATGTCACTTGGAGGCTGTTGTATTTGTAATTGCTATTCGTTTGGTCGTACGTAGCCGTGGGGCTTACTCCTAAGTACGGAACGCGGAGGATCGCGTTTTGGGTCGTATTCTTGCCACCAAGAGCAGTGGCGATGGCAGGGATCGAGCAACTTACGCACGGCGCACCAACTCCGACCAGCTGTGCGTAATTGAAGGGGTTTCCAGTCGGTGATCCGTCCGCACCTATTGCAGTGTTCGCTGCGCCTGGAGAGGCCTGATGTATGCCCTTCGACCCCACGTAACCGACTTCCAATACCCAGCTGGGCCGAAACTCATACTGAACGTTCAGATTCCATTGGTAGGTCAGCGGGACCGTCATGTTGGGATCGAACATCGTAGTGGCGGTGCTCGAACTGCAAGGAGGTCCGGGACAGAACGCCGCAGGATTCGTCGAAACAGTCGATATATCCACCCAGCGAGGAACAAATCCGAAATTGCCGTTACCGGCCGAAACCAGCCCAGGGCTAATAGCATACGGATCGTACAGACTCGCAATCGGCGAATTGCTGGTGGGGACTCCGTGGGCCGGATTCGAGAGATCGAACCGGGCGATATCGTGGCCGCCCAACACGTTATAGAAGTACCCGGCACCGGCGCGCAGGACCAAGTGGTTGCTGGACGTCGGTTGCCAGGCAAACCCGATTCGGGGGGCAAAATTGTCCCAGGGGGCGCCTTTTTCCTCGGCGTAGGGCAGGGGGCTTTGATACACCCCCGTCGGAACGAGGCCGGTGTACGTGCTGGGCACCATAATCCCCGCAAGACTCTCCCCCACTCCGCCTGGAACCGTGACGAAGGGGGGCGGCGCTGCGTTCGCCAAACTCGGCCAGAAGTTACTCAGATTCCCGTTATTCTCGGTGGGGTATTGGTCCAACTCCCACCGCAGTCCCAAATTCAGGGTGAACCGCGGGGTCACCTTAATATCGTCCTGAAGAAAAATGCTTAGCTGAAAGACACGGATATTCGTTTCGATAAGGCCGTTCGCGGCCGACGAACCTCCTGCCCCCGTAACGTTAGCCTTACCGCTCGTGGAGCCGTTGCATCCAGCGGGATTCACCGCGGATGGAGTCGTTACGATGGGAAGCCCCGTGACGGGGTCCGAGCCGCAAGCCGACCGACCGATCAGGAAGTCAGCAAACGTTGGGAATGACGGCGTTCCCAACGATGAGCTCTGGTTTAGGAAACCATTCTGCACACGATCGTCTTCGACGCCTGCCCGGAACGTGTGCTTGCCGCGGGTCCAGGAAAACTGGTCGGCGATCACAAATTGATTCTCACGAACGTTGGTGCTGCCGTAACCGTGATGGTATCCGAACGACATATTTCCGTTGCCGTTACCCGAAATGGTAAATAGTGGCAAATCGGAGACCGTAGCTGCAGGGGTGAATGGCGAGACGAAGGGCTGGAGACCCACTTGCTGGTCGGTGAAGAGAATGTCCTGGCTGGCGATCGCTTGATCTCGCTGGTACCCGGCGCGGAATTCATTCACCGCGTTATTGGACACCGTCGTAGTAAGTTTCGCGACAGTGCTTTGGTTTACTTTACTTTCGGTAAAAGGGGTACCTGGCAAAAAGTCGCCCGCCTCCTGGGAATTCGTCGCTTCGAAATTGCCAGTCAGCGGGTTCGATTCGTACATGTACCGGCCGGAGAAGGTGTTCTTGCTGTTAATCACATAATCAACGTTACCGATGCCCTGATGATCCTTTGAGAGCGCCGGATCCACGAAGTTCTGACTCACAAAAGATGAGGTGCCCGATCCGGGAACCAAATAGCTGCCATTGGGCAGCGCGAGCTGTAGCACATTGATCGCTATGGGATTAAGGCCAAACAAGCCCGACGGATCGCCGTGGCCCGCCGATGGACATGTGATCACTTGGAGCCCGTTCTTTGGCGCGTGGGTGCACATGTTCTGCGCCAGTGATGTCACGAAAGCTGCACCGGCTGCATTGCATGACGCAATCGTGTACCACGGTACCGGCCCGCACGTACCACGGCTGCCAGAGGCATTCTGGGTAATCGGAGGTAAAACGG
Organism: uncultured Acidobacteriota bacterium; assembly: GCA_963828935.1. Classification (GTDB taxonomy): domain Bacteria; phylum Acidobacteriota; class Terriglobia; order Acidiferrales; family UBA7541; genus Palsa-189. The sequence continues at coordinate 383,082 of CAWHGP010000005.1, forward strand.
TGCCTTGTGTTTTGCTGAACGCGGCGTACCCATTGGTCTGATCATTTTCCTCATAGGATGTGAAAAAGAAAAGTTTATCCTTCTTCACCGGGCCGCCGAGCGTCCCGCCATATATATTTGAATTTAGCGTCGGCCTCGCCACGCCTTCCTGGTTCAGGAAAAAGTCGTTAGCATTGAGAGCAGTATTTCGGAAGAACTCATACACGTCACCGTGGAAGTTATTGGTGCCGGACTTAGTCACCACGTTCACGTTGGCGCCAGGATTCCGACCGTATCCGGCATCGTAGCTTGAGGTTTGGATCTTGAATTCGGCAATCGAGTCTGGATTGGGCATCGCAAACGAGCCAAACTGCTGTCCCTCCGACACACCGCCCACAGAATCATAATTATTGACGGTCACCCCGTCCTGGGAATAGGTGTTCTGGCCTGTGGTGGCCCCATTGACGGCCATGTTCGTTGCGCCCTTGCCAAGCGTGGTGGCGTTGCTGACGTTACCAGAGACACCCGTAGAGAAAGCCAAGAGGTTCGTGTAGTTCCGGGTGTTCAGGGGGATTTCCGTCACGGTTCGCGCGGTAGCTACCGAGCCCAGGGCCGAACTGGTAGTCTGAAGTGTCTCAACTTCACCTTGCACCGTGACCGACTGCGTTTGCGTACCCACCTGTAGCGCAACATCTAATACCGCCGTCTCCGTCACGCTGACCGTTGCGGATGGAATCTCAACCGTGCCGAATCCAGCTGCCTCAGCTTTCACCTGGTAGTTGCCCGGCGGCAGCAAACTAAACTTGTATGCGCCGTCCGCCCCTGTCATCGTGGTTCGCATTTGGCCGGTGTCCACACTAATGGCGGTAACAGTTGCATTCGGAATTACGGCACCTGACGAGTCCTTAACCGTGCCTGCCAATGCCCCCGTCGACGCCGACTGGGACAGCAGAGACGGCACCCACAGAACCGATACGAGAAAAACAACAAGCCAGCTGTTTTTCGACCTCATCGCGCACACCTCGCACCAAAGTTGAACCGCCGCCCCAAGGTCGTGGAGACCCGTCACAAACCCCGACAACTGGCACGCTAGTTATATTAAAGAGCCCCGTTCTGTCAAGCTAAAATTTGACGCCGAGGAGAGTGGCGTGGGCGACTTTCACTTTGAGACCCGCCTGACATGGTCAACCGTGGCTGGAGCAGACAGTCGTTCACGCCTGGTGACGAAGTCACTGTTACTATGCCAAGAACGGCCAACCGATCGGTCGTGTCCGGCAGGTCATGCTCGCCGATGGCCGGGTTCTGAGCACCACAGGACCGGCGCCGCAGTAATTGAAAGGCGACGCCCAATCTCGCATCGTTGCGTTGGTGTGGGTGTGTGTTGATATCCATCGCCCAATTTTCCATTCGAGTTCCGCAGTTGAATGGACAGACATACTCCAAGTGTGAAAGGAGCTTTAGTGATGTTAAAAGATATGGCCTGGACGGTTGCGCTGATTGCGGTGATTGCTGCTTGCAGTGTTAATGTGCTCGCCTCTTGTAGTCGCCCAAACTGATGGCTGGGACCGATCCGTACCGGCGCCAGCGAAGAATCAGAAGGCACCTCCTGCTCCAGCCAGGACATTTCTGGGACTTGGGACCCAGGTAATCGCGGAATCCAGGCAATGGGCACGGGGGCAATGCCCGAAGATGGTAAGCCGGAACATGAGTTGCCCTATACTCCTGCTGGGTTGGCAAAGTTGAACACCACTAAGCCGACCAATGGGTCGAGGAACTCAGCGTAAAGATCGATGATCCTAAAATGTATACGAAGCCCTGGATGGCCCTTGACAGGTTACAGTTCATTTTGAGACCGGCCGATTTCGATGTTAGGGAAATGATGTGTTCACCCTCCGAGCTCGCGGAATATAACAAAGAGATTGGCGACACCGAGTTACCCTCTAACGGCAAAGCCAGTAAATAGCTCGCGTATAGGGATGTGCGTACTTTCTCATAGATCTCCACACGATGGTGTTCCTACACGACGGCCCTCCAGCCGGCCGGGGCCATCACGCGCGTCTTGATAAATAGAGTCATATAGTTCAGGGCGAGCAGCTGTCAGGGCCTGCTCCGGATGCAAATTGGTTGTGTCCATGTCGAGAGCAACGTACCATGCACGAGCCAAATGTCCCAGTCGGAAATTCCTGCTAGATCCGAAATCCCAGTAGCTTGATCGTTTCGGAGGTCACGTCGTCCCGTGCAGCGCTTCTTGAACAGCTGCTCGGGCTCTATTCCATCGTGGTCTCGTTATCTATGTTTGCGCACCCTGAGGGTCGCATGGGAGTGGCCTGGCCGGCGATTTACGAGCTACCTCCGACCGCGCTCGCTCGATCAGGTTGTCCCGGCCAGGCGTTCCGTTTCCAGGGGTGGCCTACTTGCCGACCATCAGAAGTACAAATGAGCCCGGCAGCATGGGGCCACGGGGCGGGCCCGCTGGTCGTGCCGGTGCCCCAGGCGGAGCCGGAGCGAACTCAGCCGACATCAGCAAGATGTGGTTCGTCTTCCGGTCAATCGTCAGCGTCTTGGCAACGGGCATGGTCGTCAGGTTCTGTTCTACCACGAAGCTGGTGGGGCTGTTTTCCTTAATCACCGTCAGCGTACCATCGCTCTGCGAGCTGAATGCTTCCATCGTAGACGGGTTGAATACGGCGCCATCCGTGCCAGCACCAATCGGCACGGTGGTGATGATCTTGCCGTCGTTGGCATTGAGAATCACCATCGTTTGGGGGTTGCGGCAGGCGACGAAGAGAACTTGGCTCTTCGCATCGAGTGCCAGCCCGGCGCACGTGCCACCTTTGCCGGCGAGATCGTACGTGGCAGTTACCCTGAGGGTCTGGGCATCCACAGCCGCGACGCTGCCCTTGTCCTCCAGATCGATATACAAATGACCGTTGCCGTCGCTCACCGCCTGCTCCGGTTGTCCTCCCAAGTCAATCGTTCCAACTACGGTACCTTCCTTCGCGTCGATCACCGTGGCATACGGCGGCGTGTGGCTCAGCACCCACACACGCTCATTGTATGGATCAAACATGATCCCGTCGGGACGGCCGTCGACGTCAATCGTCTTGATTACTTTCAGGGTCATCGCGTCCCACATGGTGATTGGCTTCGTTGTGGAGAACCCGTGGTGCGATTTGGGATCAACCATGGCGCCGCCGGCGCTAACGTTGTCGATCTCGCCTACGGGTTCGAGCGTATCCAAGTTGAAAACAGCCAAATGCCCCATCGGACCATTGCGGGGAGTGTACAAACGGCGCCCTTCGGTGTCTGCGAAGATATAGTCAAAACCGCCGTCGCCGCCAACTTTGGCTGTTCTCAGCACTTTATACGGGCTTGTAGTTGAGGTCTGTTGGGCCCATCCCATCGACACCAACATTGCAGCTCCCGCTGCAACTGTGAGGCCTCGGTAAAATGGTCGCACGAAACTCCTCCTTGAACCTAGAATGTCCATTTTGGCTTGCAGCCGGACGGATTATACTCGGAATCTCCATCAGCCTGCACGGCGGATTGACATATTAATCTCAGCATTACCGAAATACCTGAAGGTCATTCAGTCAATCAGCGCTAAATTCGCTTCATCCGCTCCCCGGTTCCTACGAAATCATCGGCGCGATTGTGCGGGCGGCATGGGGGAGGTATACCAGGCGCACGACACTAAGCTCGGGCGCGACGTAGCCATCAAGGTCCTGCCGGCAGCGTTTGCTCACGATCCCCAGCGGCTTTCGCCGTTTCCAGCGCGAAGCGAAGATACTGGCGGCGCTCAATCATCTCAACATCGCGACGATTTATGGGCTGGAGCAGTCAAGCGGCACGAGCTATCTGGTGATGGCGTTGGTGTCGGGCGAAACACTGGCACAGCGGGTTAGCGAGAAAACGCGGTTCCCGTTGACGTTCGGCCGAGAGATTTCTTCGCCAACAGGAAGCTACCACTCAAGAATTGCTTCGCCGAATTACGGCTTGGGATCGTGTAAAGAACAAGGAGTTATGGGCGATATCAGGCAAGTCTTTCAAGTCCCAAGCGCCCCGCATGATTCCCGTTTCCGAATGCGATGGCAGAGTCAATAGGAGATGGCCAATTTCATGCGCGATCATTTCGCCCAAAATTTGCTCAGCACTGGCGCGCAGGGAGATATCTCCTGGCTTGTGCTTGCAATTGTCGCTGTGAAAGGTCCCTTCGCTGTCATAGAAGACGTATACCAATCGTCGGTCGGGACCGCTGACCGGGTCGAGATTTTAGTCCAGGAGAACTGAGAGAGCTTTATATCACAGTCATTTGGCTGCGAAATTCAGTTTGGTGGAACCAGGTGGCTATAGGCCGCCGGCGCCGGCCTCCTATAGCCGAGCGCCCAGTGCGGTCTCCTGGTGTTGTATTCCACCCGCCACTTTTCGATCACAATCTGCGCCTCCTTTAGCGAGTAAGAGATCTCCCCGTTCAGGCACTCATCCCGCAGCTTTCCATTAAAGCTCTCGCAGTAGCCATTCTCCCAGGGACTGCCCGGGTCGATGTACGGCGTGCCCGTTCCGATCTTCCCCAGCCACTTCCGCAGTTCTTTGGCCACAAACTCCGGGCCGTTGTCAGACCGAATGTGCTTCGGGATCCCTCGCCATACCATCACATCTGCCAACGTCTCGATTACTTCATAGCTCCCCAACCGCCTGGCCACTCGAATCGCCAGGCATTCCCGTGTGTATACCTCGATTAGCACCAGCAAGCGCAGCGTACGCCCGTCGTGCGTTTTCGCGCCCACGAAATCATAGGCCCAAACGTGGTTAGCCCGCTCTGGCCGCAGCCACACGCATGATCCATCGTTGAACCCTAGCCGCCCTCTTGGCTTCTCCTTCTGCGGTTACCTTCAGCCCCTCCCGCCGCCAGATGTAAGTAAGCGGAGATCACCCAGCAGACTTACTACCGCTGGAGAAAAGAATTCGGCGGCCTAAAGCTGGATCAAGCGAAACGGATGAAGGAACTAGAACGGGAGAACGCGAAGCTGAAGCGTTTAGTAGCAGAGCTGTCTTTGGAGAAGCAGATCCTGAAGGATGCGGCATCGGGAAACTTCTAAGCCCTGAGCGGCGGCGTTGTGCGGTGGAGCATGCGCGCGAAAAGTACCAAGTGAGCGAGCGGCATGCCTGTCGGCTGCTGGGGCAGTGGCGAAGGACACAACGCTATGCTGCGATCCAAAGGAGCGACGAGGATGCCTTGACCGACGCGATTATTGCACTGGCCAGTGAATACGGTCGCTACGGCTACCGGGGGATCACTGTGGAGTTGCGCGCGCGACCTATCGAGTGTCGGAGCGGCATGCCTAACGGCCGCTGGGCAGTGGAGAGGGGAAGCAAATCAGAGCGCTAACTTATTTGGCCGCTTCGTCTCCCGTACCCGCCGGTACGGCCAGTGTATCCCGATACTCGATGGCTTGCGATGGGACGCAGAAAACCTCCTGGAAATCTTGCGCCTTCATCCAGTAGTAATTCGCTTTCAAGAATACCCACGGCTTGGTGTAGAACTTCGGATCGTCCAGCGTGGCCGTCAACTGTATGGTGTATTGGTCCACGCGCGTGTAGCGCTCCTCGATGTGCGCGGTCTTGCTCTTCACGTGCCCGGCCTCGTCCAGCCAGGATCCCTCGTCCAGTCCCGTCGTTTCGATGACGAACGTGTAGTCCCCATCCCAGTGCCCTATCGAATATCCGTAAAATCTCGAATCAGGGTACCCTTTGGCGTCGATGTTTTTGGGCAGTTCGCGCCCATCCATCCACACTTCCCGCCACACACGCTGGTGCTGCTTCAGAATGATCATCCGGTCCGCCACTGGCTCAAACCACATTCCTCCCCGGCTCTCGATCGCGTGATTAAACAGATCCCTCGGAAAACCGAGCGGATCACACGTCGCGAAGGGGTCATTGGTGGCCGCCAGACGCACCACAGACTCAGGCTTATTGAGCTTGAACCGCGCCTCGCCCGCGGGCGTCATCGGGGGCATCGGATCTCGCGTAGTCTTTATTGGTCCCGCCCAAGCGCCCGTTATATCCCGCTTGGGAGCAGGCCCGGGCGGGTTCGGCATCTTAGGAATTCCCGCGCCGACATACTCGTCGGCCTGCTGCACGAAGCCTGTCGGGAACTGCTTCTTTGGCTGTTGCGGCTGTGTTTGCGCCACAACAGTCGATGAAAGCGCTACTACCGCAAAGAAAGCAGCGATTGTTTCAGCGACTCGATTTCGCATCTTCCTTCTCCTCTCCACCTAACACGGACCATTTGCCCAAGTCACACCTCCGAAAAGATCGGAGCCAAAATGCCTGCTCGTCTCTCCTCTCTGCGCTTCGGCTATCGCGTCTCGGCGACAGTTCCGCTATTTGGCGTTATAGCCGCTCGAATCCTTATCGGGTTTGTATGGGGCCTTCACACCGTTTGCACCAAGCACAGTATCATGTAGCTCGGTCCCATCGGACAGCACGATCTTATTGAGGCGGCCGACCGGATTACCCGTTTTGCTGGGCCACACGTAGGCGTCAATCACGTCCCCAGGCGCCAAGGAACTCTTGCTCCAACCGATCAGCCCAACGTTCGTGGACGGGCCGGTTTCAACAACCCAATGCTTGACGGTCCCTTTGTCGTCCTTCGCATCCATATTAATCAGGCAATGAGGACTGGCCCATAAGAACTTCGTCACGGTTGCTTGCTTGAGCTCAACGAACTTGTCAGAGTAAGCCGCGCTTCCATGATGTGCCAGCGCGGAGCCACAAACACCGAGAAATCCGACACACAGCACGAACCGCACGAGCAACATGCTCTTCATTCGCTACCTCCTCGAAAAAGAATCTTCGCGATTGGTATTATCATACACTCATCCTCGTCCGCAAGTCAGACCGATATTCCTCACCTTCAACCTGATTGGCGCCTGGGTTCTGAATTTCGCTGGACCCTCCGAAGGCCAGATCGAATCTTGTATAGTATTGGGTGAGGGGGACGCAAATCAGAGTGCTAACTTATTTGGCCGCTTCGTCTCCCGTACCCGCCGGTACGGCCAGTGTATCCCGATACTCGATGGCTTGCGATGGGACGCAGAAAACCTCCTGGAAATCTTGCGCCTTCATCCAGTAGTAATTCGCTTTCAAGAATACCCACGGCTTGGTGTAGAACTTCGGATCGTCCAGCGTGGCCGTCAACTGTATGGTGTATTGGTCCACGCGCGTGTAGCGCTCCTCGATGTGCGCGGTCCTGCTCTTCACGTGCCCGGCCTCGTCCAGCCAGGATCCCTCGTCCAGTCCCGTCGTTTCGATGACGAACGTGTAGTCCCCATCCCAGTGCCCTATCGAATATCCGTAAAATCTCGAATCAGGGTACCCTTTGGCGTCGATGTTTTTGGGCAGTTCGCGCCCATCCATCCACACTTCCCGCCACACACGCTGGTGCTGCTTCAGAATGATCATCCGGTCCGCCACTGGCTCGAACCACATTCCCCCCCGGCTCTCGATCGCGTGATTAAACAGATCCCTCGGAAAACCGAGCGGATCACACGTCGCGAAGGGGTCATTGGTGGCCGCCAGACGCACCACAGACTCAGGCTTATTGAGCTTGAACCGCGCCTCGCCCGCGGGCGTCATCGGGGGCATCGGATCTCGCGTAGTCTTTATTGGTCCCGCCCAAGCGCCCGTTATATCCCGCTTGGGAGCAGGCCCGGGCGGGTTCGGCATCTTAGGAATTCCCGCGCCGACATACTCGTCGGCCTGCTGCACGAAGCCTGTCGGGAACTGCTTCTTTGGCTGTTGCGGCTGTGTTTGCGCCACAACAGTCGATGAAAGCGCTACTACCGCAAAGAAAGCAGCGATTGTTTCAGCGACTCGATTTCGCATCTTCCTTCTCCTCTGCACGTAACACGGGCGACATCACCCGACCCAATTGCCCAAGCCAGACCTTCCGAAAGATCGGAGCCAAAATGCCCGCTCGTCTCTCCCTCTCTGCGCTTCGGCTATCGCGTCTCGGCGACGGTTCCCCTATTTGCCGTTACTTGCTGTTCGAACCCGCATCGGGAGCGGATGTTGGCCCCTGGCCAGGAACGTTGTACCGGTTCTTCCCGGCGGCTCCACCAAGCTGCGTATCATGCAACTCCGTCCCATCGGCCAGCACGAGCTTGTTGAGGCGGCCGACCGGGGCACCCGATTTGCTCGGATACACGTAAACGGTAGTTACGTCCCCAGGGGCGATGGAAGTCTTGCTCCAACCGATGAGCCCAATATTCGTAGCCGGGCCCGTTTCAACAACCCAATGCTCGACGGTCCCTTTGTCGTTCTTGGCATCGAAATTGATCAGGCAATGAGGACTCGCCCACATGAACTTCGTCACCGTTGCTTGCTTGAGTTCAATGAGCTTCTCCGAGTAAGCCGCGCTTCCATGATGTGCCAGCGCAGAGCCGCAAACACCGAGAAATCCAACACACAGCACGAACCGCACGAGCGACCTGCTCTTCATTCGCTACCTCCTCGAAAAAGAACCTTCGCGATTGGTATTATCATACACTCATCCCCGTCCGCAAGTCAGACCGATATTCCTCACCTTAAAACCTGATTGGCACCTCGGTCTGAATTCCGCTGGGCCGATCTTATCTGTCTGTCCGCCAGCTCGGAATTGGCTTGCCGAACTTCGCGGTGTCAATCGCGACGTTCGCATGTAGCTCGCTCATGATCAGCGTCGAGCGGCCGTCCGTCCAGGTCACGACCCATTGATAGGGCATCTTCACCCCGTTCACGTCACGATAGTCCGAGAAATCTACCTGCGTCGGAACGACGCCCACGGGCGAATTCGAATAACGAACGTAGCGCAGCAGAAGGCCCGAAGTCGAATCAAAGTACAACTTAACAGGAAGCCCCCCGGCTACCAATCTTCCCTGTATCACTTGCACTTCTTCTTTGGCCGTATCGATTTTCTCCGGAAACCCCACTCGCCAGTCGACCAATGACTCTTTGATCTTCATGGGAAAAGACACTATGGCGTCAAACTTCGCCCCGGCGAGATCGTCCCCAGTGAGCGGAATCAGAGGAAGCGGTCGCAGCGTTTGCGGAGCAGACAGCCAGCCCGCCCGCCCATCGTAAGCCCAGATGCTATCGCCGTCCGGCATGTGAGCAAACGTGGCACGCTGGTTCGGAGCCCTTGCATAGACGTCCACTGAAACCTTCTCCAACGCCGTTTCATATCCTTGGTAGGTGCCCTTCCCCGCGAAACTCGTCACAGCCGACGCGCGCTGTGCCCCACCGATGGCCTGGATATATTTGTTGAAGATAGGATCGACCGATGCGTCCCTGTTGGCCACGATTTCATCCGGCTCAGTGTCCGGCATTTCGCTGTATTGAATCGCCAAATCGGGGATCACCCGCGGGTGCGTAGTACCCCGGTGGCACGTCCAGCAGGTCACCATGCGCTGCCCACTAAACGAAGTCCGGTTAATCGTCTGCACCAGAAGGATCATCATGCGCGCACGATTCTTGAGCGGTGTGTCGTCGGCATACTTAGCCCAATCGCTTCCGCTGTCTTCGGTATGGCAATCGGTGCAGTTCAGGCCGGTGGAGGCGGCGAAAAAACCCATCGTCTCCATGAATTCCTCCACCGGAACGCCCTTGAGCAACTGAACATTCTTGAACACCTGCTCGACCAACTGTGGCTTCTGTTCCGTACCTGCGCCGGTTCCTTGGCCGCGCGCGATCACGCAGCCGAGCAGGCAAAATGCGGCCATTCCCGCAGCACGCAATATCACCCTGGAGACACTCGCATTCATCTCGCCCCGTCTCGCCATCTTCAACACCGTTCACCTTGCCTTCATGGCATTCATCCCCCAAGGCCTCGACAGCTTCCTACCTTGACGGGCATTGAAACTCCCTAAGGCCGCAAAACGCCGGCCCGTTGTCGCAGCAAATCACTTGCGGGTTCCTGCGCTCGGCCATGATCCCCTCCGGCACCCGCGTCGCCCTCCGGCTGGCAAAGCTGGTATCCACCTCCAAAGCCAGACACTCCCCGCACTGACCGCCTAGGCTGACAGTGGCGGCTTGATGCCGCCAGCGGCACTAAGCCGTATGCACACCGCTGACTGAAGGCATATTCCGGCCTCGTCTGCCCGGCAGCGGCCTTCAAGGCTATCAGATTCTCCCGTTTTTTCGAATCACCGACTGCAGCGCTTCCTTGTCCAGGCTCAGATCCGTAGGACGCGGCCTCATGGGTAGTATAGGCCGCTCATTAAAAGATGTATTTCAGGGCGATTTGAATGATGCGCGGAGCCACCACCTGGGTGCTGATTAACCCGAACGTCGACTGATTGGCGGCCGTGTTCGGCAAATTAAACTGTGGATGGTTAAACGCGTTGAAAAATTCGGCGCGGAACTGCAGCGACTGGCCTTCCCGGATGGCAATGAGTTTTGCCAGCGACATGTCCCAATTGTATTGGCCAGGTCCCAGCACGCTACCGCCAGCCACGTTGCCGAAGCCCGAAGCCGCTCCTGCGGGAGCGGTCTGGTTGGGACCGAGCGGGACGAACGCACTGCCATTCCAATAGGGAGCATTGCACAGCACCCCTTGGGTCTTGCTGTTAAAATAACCCACACCGCTAGAGCTTCCGACCGGAATGCCCAGCAATCCGCTGGAGACGCGATCTTCTATGCTCCCTGTAGTTAGCAAATTGGCCGCCGTCATCCCCGGACAAAATGTCGCGTTCGAGCCCGAGCCGGTGCCGCCGAAGAATACCGATCCGCCATTATCCGTTACGGTCAGCGGCAGGCCGCCCTGTCTCGTGGTTACGCCGGACCACGTCCAATCGTCAACCAAACGACCTACGAGCCCCTTGTAACGGGGGACAGGCAAATTCCAGACATAGTTAATCACAAAGCGGTTCGGATGGTAGTTGCTATTCGGCTCATACACTTGAGCAAGATAGGGGTAGGTGTTGAACCCTTCCGTCTGGGTATCGAGAGCCTGGGCATAGGTGAAGTCGGCTTGCAAGGTTAATCCGTAGGATATCTGCTTACGAACCGTAAATTGTACCCCATTGTATTTGAGCAGGCCGTTGTACGTGAATTGCGAAGCAGTCGGACTTACACCCAGGTAAGGCACGCGCTCAATCACATTCGCCGCAGTGCTTGTGGTCACTCCGGTGAGCGCGCAACTGGAACAGTGCCCATCGGTTGCGAGAGGCGCGAGGTTGAAACCAATCTCAGAACCTCCCTGTCCTTGATGCCCATCAAATGAGGAGCGGGTTTGAGGCAGCTGATCGATGCCATGAGACCCGACGTAAGCGACCTCCAGCACCCAGTTGTGCAAAAACTCATACTGGGTGTTGAGATTCCACTGGTACATCAGAGGAACCTTCAAACCCGGCCCGACGCCCGATGAAGTTAGGTTCGAACTGCAAGGAGGCGCGGGGCATACCACGGGTATCGGGGTCGATACGTCGAGCCACCGAGTGACCCATCCAGCAGTGCCCTGCGGTCCGGGATAAACGGCCGGCCCGAACTGAAAGGGTTGTGCCAGAGTGGCGAGTGTATTTGGACTAGCGTTGGGTATCAATCCGGGCTGGGAGATCTCGAGCACATTCATGAATGACTGTCCTGGCGTGGCATCATAGAAAAAGCCGCCGCCGCCACGCATAACCCAACGAGCGCTTTTCGTGGGTTGCCAGGCGAACCCGAGACGCGGAGCAAAATCGTCTTTAGGGGAGTTGGGATTGGTCAGCCCATCATTACTGTTCACAAAAACACCCGGCGGGACGGGGCCCGGGTAATTGGCCGGTACCACAAATCCAGCCAGGGTGCCCGTCTGCGGCGTGCTGCCCGGAAGCGCCACCGTTCCCGCCAAGCTGGGCCAGATGCTGCTCATTAGGCCCCGGCCTTCGTAGATGTTGCCGTCGTATTCCCACCGGAGTCCGGCGTTCACCGTTAAACGCGGGGCTAACTTGTAGTCATCCTGAACAAAACCACTCAGCACGTTGAGGCGGAAATAATTGGAGAATAGGCCATTTTCACTGCCTCCTCCGCCACTGCTACTGGTTGAAAAACCATTGGTGTTGCCGGGATTGTTGGGCCCGCAGACGCCAACTCCGGTGAAAGCCTGACACGATGCCCTGCCGATCAGGAAATCGGCAAGCGAGTTGAATGACGCCGACGGCACCGCATGCCCTGGGAAGGAAGTCCTCACCTGCACGTGCCAAGCACCTACGCCAAACCGAAGCGAGTGATCTCCGTGTTGCCAGGAAATCTGCTCGTTGGCTTGGAATTGGTTAACTATATCGTTCACACCGAAACTAGTGTTGGCCCCGAAACTAAACCCCGGAGTGGTAATGGACGCGAGTTGATCGTATCCCGGCACCAAATCCGCGATGCCCACCTGCGAATTCGTGAAGGGAGTTAGATCCGAGCTCACCGTCGAGATGCGCTGGTAGGCGACATTTGCTTGGTTCACCACATTCGTGGATAAAACCGAGGTAAGTTTCAGGATAGCTTGTTGGTTGTCGTGAGTGATCTGCACACCATTCCCAGGCAGATACACACCAACCGGAGAGTTGGAATCGTTGGACGGGAAACCCCCGGAAATAGGATCTTTTTCGTACTGATAACGGGCGGCGAGGGTTTCCTTGCTATTGATCACGTAATCCCAATTGTTCAAGAAGTTGTGATCGCGAAATGTGGCAGGATCCGCAAACCCCTCGCTCGCGAAAGCTGCGCTGGCCCCCGAGCCGACGCCCGAGCCGGGAATCATATATTGGCCGTTGGGGAACCGAAGTTGCAAAATACTGATGGCCACAGGATTCATGTTCGCCAGCGGGGCGGCCGGGCTCAACGCGCACTGCACCTGGATGGTGGTATTCGTGGCGGCACTGGTTTGGAAATTCTTAACCGTACCGGCCGGTTTATTGCCGGGGCACATGTTGGCCGCCAAATCCGTTACGAACTTTGTTGTCGCCGCGCTGCACTGGGCCAGCGTGGTCCAACCGGCGGGACAGGTGCCGCGGTCTTCCAGCGGAATCGGAGGTAACGTGGCTACTGACTGGCCGAATGCCGAAATACCGTTCGTCTGGCGGGTTTCCTGATAAGAGGCGAAGAAGAAGAGCTTATCTTTCTTGACTGGTCCGCCGAATGTGCCCCCGAACTGATTGGAGTTCAAAACCCCTCTCGGCTCACCTAAAACGTTGTTGATAAAACTATTCGCATTTAGTGCGGTGTTGCGGAAGAATTCAAACGCGTCTCCATGGAAGTTATTCGTGCCTGTTTTGGTGATCACGTTGACGCTCGCGCCGGGATTGCGCCCGTAGCCCGCGTCGGCGCTCGAGGTTTGGACCTTGAATTCTTGAATGGAATCGGGATTGGGAAGCACGAAAGTGCCGCCTGAAAAGGACTCCTGACCGGTGTTGAAGCTCAAATAGGAAGTGACATCGACGCCGTCTTGTGAAAAATTATTTTGAGAAAAGCCCGCGCCATTTACGGCAATGTAGGTAACGCCCTTCCCAATCTGGCTGGCGTTTGGGGCGTTGGAGTTGGCTCCCGCAGACATCGACAAGAGGCTTGTGTAGTTGCGGGTGTTCAGGGGCAGCTCCGCCACCGTTCTGTTGGTCAGCACTTGCCCCATTGCCGAACTGGTGGTCTGAATGTTCTCTACCGAACCTTCCACCGTAACCGTCTGCGCCGTGGCACCCACCTCGAGAGCCCGGTCCATCGCTTCCGTCTCCGTAACCAATACGGTTAGGGAAGGAATCTCGACGGCTTTGAATCCGTTGGCCTCAATTCTTAGCCGGTAATTGCCCGGTGGCAGCAAACTGAATTTGTACGTGCCGTCCGCCTCAGTCATCGTGGTTCGTGTCTGGCTGGTATCCACGCTTGTAGCCGTGACTGTGGCGTTCGGCACCGCGGCGCCGGAAGCATCGGTAATTCTTCCGGTCAACGCGCCCGTCGACGCCGTCTGGGCCATGAGGGTTGTTCCGGAAAACAAGACAATAAGGATGAGAACCACACACAGGCGCTTACACCCCATAGTGTCCCCCTTTGGGGAGATAGAAGAATCGGAACGGCTCGCGTTCCGCATTTTTTATGGCGTGGGATATAGCAAATGCTTCGCTTGTCTGTCAAGCTCAATTGTGGTCTCGCCAGCACCGATGTCCGCTCGCAGACCAGTTGTCCTCTTTGGCCGAAGGGGTACCTCGCGGCGAACCAAATCCGCGTGCCGAGAAACCATTACGCCGATAAGCGACCAGCATCGCAATGCTCATCAAAAAGCAGCGTGGAAAATGCAATGCCCCACATCGATAGGTTCGGCCGTACATTAGGTGGGGCCGCAGGCCCGATGAGGATCTGGGCTTGGCACTGCCTTTGACCGTCATGGGGGTTGTTTACGGTGCCGGAAGCCGGAGCAATAGCCCGTGCAGGACTGAACCTGCAAGTGACCCCGGATGGCGATACTTCCACAGCCAAAGCTTACTATCGGCGAAGCCGCTGGTTGAAGTGATCAGCTGAGATTCCGACGAAGGAGTATCTCCGCCGATTCGCGGAGTCTTTTCAACGTTGCAAAGACGCCGAGTTGTTGCACAGATTCGGTTTGGGACTTAGCCGAGAGTGCAGCGCTGGCTCGAACTAGATTTCTGAGCGAGCGATGGGCCGGGTCTGTGTGATTCCTAACGTGCCAAACTTGGCGATAAGTAAGCGCATTTAATCCGCGAGGAGCGGGTATAACGCACGTGCGGTACGTCAAACTTCATCATGAGCCGAAGCAGTGAAGATCCGGATCAGCGGCTTCGGGATATTCGCGTTAGCTACTTGTTTTCGGGGTTCGGCTTCACGGCCGGGGCTTCCTTGGTGTTTACGCCAACTACTTTATTATATTCCGCGTTTTCTGACGGCACACAGAAATTTTCTCTGATATCGAAATCGGGGGGCTGCAGGTAGAGAACGAGCTTATTTTGAGTCATCCACGGTTCCGTATACATCTGCGGGTCGTTAATAATCACCGTGTGTTCCATTCTGTCATTGTCCAACCGGTGAAATATTTCCGTAACCCGCACATCCTTGCTGTGCGGACGGCCGGCATGATCGATCCAGCTTTTTCATTCAGTCCGACCGTTTCGGACACGAAAGTGTAATCGTCCATCCAGTGGCCAACAGAGTACCCGTTATATCGTGGTTTGGGATTCTTGGGGAGTTCTCGCCCGTCCGTCCAAATGGTGCGCCAATCGTGATTCATTTCAGTCAAGAAAAGCACATGGTTCTTCGTCTGAACCAGCTGGAACGTCCTAAACTCAAAACTCTCCGTGTACGGGAACCCTACCGGCTCACAGCTGTCATATGGATCATTTGCGAGGAAGGAAGGGACTGATCTGATTGATGTTCCCGACGGCTTATGGGACTCAAGGGTTTTCTCTCCCAACGGCGTGTAAGGTATGGGATGTGGAATACCATTCTCGTTAGGTTGCCCTGACCGAGGCCTAGGATCTCCTTGGGCGAACATAGCTGGATGTTCAGCCACGCCACCTGCCTGGACTCCCCCTGACTCTGTGGCATCCCAAATGCCAGAGAGGTCACGGCGCGGAGCGGGACCTGCCTTTCCCTTGTTACGGGCCGGATTGTCCCTCCCATTTCCATTGAACGGGTCACTATTCCACTTGTCGCGCTTCGCCTCTGCTGACTGCGTTGGCGTGGCGGTTTGAGCGCGCAGAATCGGTGAGGACCTAAATACTGCAAGCAAGGCAATCGCCGCGAACACGAAGCGCTTTGGCATTTGCGAAATCCTCCAACGTTCCGATTCCAACTTGCGATTGAGCTTCCGAATACTACACGCAAGCAACACACCGAGCCTGGCCTGGGCTCGGACCACTAGTGGTTGCGGCACTCACGCTAACCATTCGGAGAGCGACCGGCTGCGCCTCCGCCGGTGAACTCTCGACCATTGATTACGATATGGCTGCCGGCAAAACGTCCGAGCGGGTTGGTCGCAGACTGGTTCTTGTAGGGAGTCACGTCAACAACCACTTCATCCCCGGGTTTGAACATAGCTTTGCTCCAGCCTTGGTTGGCCACGCTCGCTGTGCCTGCGGATTCTATAATCCAATGCGCCGTCTCACCGCTGTCGGTCTTCTCATCGAGCTTCAGGAAGCAGTGGGGATTAGCCCAAAACCACTGCGTGACCGTTCCCTTCACCGTCACTTTTTTCGAGGTGTCGTACACCGCGGCCCCGTGGTGTGCGAACAACGGAACGGAAACCGCCAACAGGCCCACCACCACCAGGGAAAAGACCGTAAGTTTGGTTCTCAAAGGAACCCTCCTTCCAAAAGTTCAGTCTGAACCTCATACTAACTGGAATTTCCGATTCGAATAACAGGATCAATGTCTTAATCTATTCTGACTCGCCTGGCACGACCGGATGTTACGGACCGACATGACCTCCAACAATGGCTCTGACTATTTGTCCGCCGTCACATTATCAAGTAGCTTCTTGTACTCCGGTATCGCCGATGGGGAGCAAAATGATTCCCCCACGTCGAAGTCGTCCGGCAAACGATGGAGGACGAACTTGTTTAAGGCCTGCCAAGGCTGCTTATAGTATTCGGGGTCGTCAATGGTGAGCGTGAGCTCCAAAGTGTCAGAATCCACGCGGTGGTATCGTTCCTCCACTCGCATATTGGCGGTGTGTGGACGGCCAGCATTATCAAGCCAAGTCCTCTCATCCATCCCATCCGTCTGGACCACAAAAGTGTAATCGTCCACCCAGCGGCCCACTGAATACCCGTTCCACCTCGGTTCGGCACCACTTTTAACATCCGGAAGCGCTCGGCCATCGGTCCAGATGACGCGCCAAGCGTAAAAAGGTTGATACACGGCAATCACCTGGTTCGCCGTCTGTTCGAACTCGACTACTCTAAATTGGGAAAGGGCCATTCGGGGAAACCCCACTGGGTCACAGATGCCTACCGGATCATTTTGCTGGCCGGGGCGAACTCCTCTGGCTCCTGCTGCCGGTTTATTGGCTTTAAGCGCTGCCAGCCCCGCAGGCGTGTACGTTAAGGGACGCGCAACATTCCTCTCGTCCGCTTGTCCTCCGAGTTCACCCACCGGGTGACCCGGTACCAGTGCCGGGTGCTCCAGCGCCCCCGTTGCCTGGGCTCCCCCCTCGGCTTCCCCATTCCAAAATCCCGACAAATCACGGCGTGGAGCGGGACCCTTCGTGATCCCAGCGTACGCGGCCTTCTGCGGTGGGGCATCATCCCACGGTGGCATGGCCTTGGCTTCCGCGCCTTTGGCCGGCGCGGTTTGTGCGCCCAGAAAGGGCAAGAAGCCTGATAGTGCAACTAGTACTACCGCCGAGACTAAAAAGCGCCTTGGCATTTCCAACTCCCCTGACAACTTAATCGATCCAGCTCTTCGGATTCGGCCCCGTGGTCTTTCGCGTAGAATCGTATTCCGCCGTGAGGAATGGTGAGCCCATGCTCCAGCATCAGAATTCTAGTTTTCACTGACCCGTTCCTTCCCCGCTTGTGCTCCAGATTTGAGGCTGTGGTACGCTGCCTCGATGAACACATCCGTGGTCCACTTCCCACCCGGGTTCCCATATCGCGCATCGTAATCAAGCGTCGGCCGCGCCGCCTTCACCTGCTCCAGCGTCATCCCTCTTTTGATCATATCCTGAATGCGGTCGCGGATGATGGCAACCATGTTGCGATAGTACACCACGTCGGCGAAGCCCGCGATACGGCCATGCCCCGGGATTACCAACGTGCCGCCTTGCTCGTACGCGCTCGGAACGGCGACCTCGAGCAGTCGATTCAGGCTATCCAGGATCGCCTGGAGACTTCCGCCGGCTTTCAGGTCGATGAGCGGATACTCAGCAAGATCAAGCAAATCCCCCGCTAGCGATCACATCGGACTTGCGGAAAAAGACGACGCTGTTGCCGTCCGTATTCGCGGGCATATGCATGATCACCACGGCTTCACCATTAAAGTAGAGCCTCTTTTCCGGCGAGGAATACGTGTTGTCTGGCCAGTCGGCTTTCCGGTCGCGCGGGCGATTTGCTATTCGCCCCGATCATCCTGTCATACACGCGGAGATACGAGATCACCGAAGCCCGGTGCGTATCGAGCGAATTCTGGACCTTGGCGGCGTCGCCTACGTCAAACGGAATGATTTCGCCGGTTGCAGCGATTTTGGCATTGCCTCCCGTATGATCTTCACTATCCGTCGTGTCGACAATGTACCTGAGGCTCTGCTTGGAGATCGTGGCGATGGCCGCCAGTACCTTATCGCTCATAGCGGCCGTTCCCGTGTCCACCAAGAGGATGCCATCTTCGCCCGCCTGCACGGTGATATTGCCGCCTGCCCCGATCAGCACCCACACATTGCCCTGGACCGGAAGAATTTGAATTTCCCCGGGGGCGGGCCCCTTCAGTTTCGGCGCCCACATGCCGGTTTTGGACTGCGAATAAAGGTGCTCGGTCCCAGCAAAGTGAGACACGCCACGAGCGCGAACATTTGCCATCGCCTCATGGCTGCGCTTCCTCGGTTGCCGGAGCGGCAACCTTCGGAGGCCGAGGCATGGATTTCATTTTCTTGATGTACTCCGGATACATCGTTTCCGCTCCTCCAAGTCTCGGCTCATAGGGCGTTCCGAACTGATCGGTCAAATCCTTGTTCAGCGCGGGCAAGGACTCTTTCCGGGAAGGAAGTTCGGAACCGCGCCCCGCGGGACGGGGCTATCAGCTCGCCTCTTCGCATGGGTACGGGGGCATCTGCATCGTCGGATCGTCGACCCACATCATGCTGCTTCGGATGTAGGGTTCGGTCATATAGACCGGATCGTAAAGAATGGACGTGGCTTGCAAATAGCTGCCCCAAGCGGCGCCAGCGTGTGCGTACCGTTGCTCGGTCGCTCCGCATGAGTCCGTCGCGCCGCTCGTATGACTCCTTGAGGTGCGTCGTGGTCACGACCAAAGTGTCGCCGTCCCATTCGCCGGTCGAAAATCCGCTCCAGGTGTGCACGGCGTTCTCGGGAGGATGCGGGCGGCCATCCATCCAGATCGTCTCCTCCTGCTCCTCCATGATTGACGTGGCCATGGTAAGCGATGATCTTCTGCGTGATGTGGATCGGCGTCGGCCCAGAACCGGATTGGAGCGAACGCGGACCCTCCAGCGAATAGTCCCAAGCGTGCGGCCGGCAACTCAACTCTGTGGTGTCGAAGTCCTCCGGAGACCAACTCGCACTCTCGCCCGATCGCCGTCCGTCACTGGAATCCCGGCGATATCCCTAACCATTCCGCTTCCATCTTGTTTGCGTGGAAGCGGACGCCACGAACCTTGTAGGTCGACTTGAGCCAGCGCTGGAGCCCCTAGCGTTAACAGGAACACAAAGAGTGACGCCCAGCGATTCCTCAGCACCCGAGGGATTCGCACGGAGTACACAATGAACCTCCAGCGGGACTTCTGATTTCAATTATTTCTGCGCGCGGAAGCATATACCGGCGGTAATCCAGGGTCAACTACTCCTCACAATGGGGCGACAAGCGGGCGCAGCAAACGCGGGAGCGACTGCCACGGCCAGACTCAAACAAAAGAATGTCACGACTGCCACGGGCGCCTATCAAGCTCAGCTCACACATGCCAATGAACAGACCGCGCAACAAATGGCAAATGCCGTTGAAAGCGCCAAGGCCGCACGTTCACGCGTCTCGTTTCCAGGGGTGGCCTACTTGCCGACCATCAGAAGTACAAATGAGCCCGGCAGCATGGGGCCACGGGGCGGGCCCGCTGGTCGTGCCGGTGCCCCAGGCGGAGCCGGAGTCGAACTCAGCCGACATCAGCAAGATGTGGTTCGTCTTCCGGTCAATCGTCAGCGTCTTAGCAACGGGCATGGTCTGTCAGGTTCTGTTCTACCTCGAAGCTGGTGGGGCTGTTTTCCTTAATCACCGTGAGCGTGCCATCGCTCTGCGAGCTGAATGCTTCCATCGTTGCGGGGTTGAATACGGCGCCATCCGTGCCAGTACCAATGGGCAGGGTGGTGATGATCTTGCCGTCGTTAGCATTGAGAATCACCATCGTTTGGGGGTTGCGGCAGGCGACGAACAGAACCTGGCTCTTCGCATTGAGTGCCAGCCCGGCGCACGTGCCACCTTTGCCGACGAGATCGTACGTGGCACGGTTAAGGACTCGTCAGGCGCTGTGACTCCGAATGCAACTGTCACGGCCATTAGTGTCGACACTGGCCAAGTACGAACCACGATTAAAGGAGCGGACGGCGCATACAAGTTTGGTTGCTGCCGCCAAGCAACTTCCAGGTGAAGGTTGAGGTAGCTGGATTTGGCCGCGCTGAGGTTCCGTCCGCAACGGTTAGCGTGACCTAGACGGCGGTGTTAGATGTTGCCATGAAGGTGGGCACGCAAACGCAGTCGGTCACAGTTGACCTGACCGGCTTGAATTAGTCCAGCGGGAGTGAGAGAAAATCACTCTAAAGGAGAGCTGGACATGCCGATGAAGAGATACAAGCCGGAGCAGATCGTGAATCTACTGCGGCAGATCGAAGTGGAAATCGCGAACGGAAAAACCACACCGCAAGCCTGCAAGGAAGCTGAGATCACCAGCAGACCTACTACCGCTGGAGAAAAGAATTCGGCGGCCTAAAGCTGGATCAAGCCAAACGAATGAAGGAACTGGAGCGGGAGAACGCGAAGCTGAAGCGTTTGGTAGCAGAGCTGTCTTTGGAGAAGCAGATCCTGAAGGATGTGGCATCGGGAAACTTCTAAGCCCTGAGCGGCGGCGTTGTGCGGTGGAGCATGCGCGCGAAAAGTACGAAGTGAGCGAGCGGCATGCCTGTCGGCTGCTGGGGCAGTGGCGAAGGACACAACGCTATGCCGCGATCCAGAGGATCGACGAGGATGCCTTGACCGAAGCGATTATTGCACTGGCCAGTGAATATGGGCGCTACGGCTACCGGAGGATCACTGTGGAGTTGCGTAAAGCGGGCTGGCAGGTGGGCAAGGATCGGGTGCAGCGCATCTGGCGGCGGGAGGGGCTGAAGGTGCCGCAGAAGCAGAAGCCAAGAGGGCGGCTATGGTTCAACGATGGATCATGCGTGCGGCTGCGGCCAGAGCGGGCTAACCACGTTTGGGCCTATGATTTCGTGAGCGCGATGACGCACGACGGGCGGACGCTGCGCCTGCTGGTGCTGATCGACGAATACACACGGGAATGCCTGGCGATTCGAGTGGCCCGGCGGTTGGGGAGTTACGAGGTAATCGAGACGTTGGCAGATGTGATGGTATGGCGAGGGATCCCGGAGCACATTCGGTCTGACAACGGCCCCGAGTTCGTGGCCAAAGAACTGCGGAAGTGGCTGGGGAAGATCGGAACGGGCACGCTGTACATCGAGCCCGGGCAGTCCCTGGGAGAACGGCTACTGCGAGAGCTTTAACGGAAAGCTGCGGGATGAGTGCCTGAACGGGGAGATCTTTTACTCGCTGGACCGAGATTCTCTTGAGAAGCTGCACGTTCTTGCTAACTCCGCCTTATCGGCGACGCTTCCTTGGCCGGATCCGGGAGCCGAAGCCTGCCCGTTGGCCAACCCCAACACCAACCACACAACTGAGTACGGTTCCGATTGCGACAGCCGCAATCCTTCTAAAGCGTCATCCCTCCTCCGATCTTCATGGAACCGGACTGAGCCTTTGCCGACGGGCTCTTCAGCGCTCCAGCGCGCCTACGTAAATACTGGTGCCGAGAATATGTCCGTCAATAGCCTTCTTCACGTCAGCTTCCGTGGCCCCTCCGGGAACGTTCAACGGTTGATCAAGCGCGTACAACGTAAACAAGTAGTGCAGCCGGCCTACGCCAGCAGGTGCACACGGTCCGCGATAGCCCACGATCCCCCGCCCTCCTGTAGCCTGACGGCTGCCATCGGGCAGTTCGGGCCCCAGCTTCACGCCTTGCGAAAGCTGTGATGCACCCGGTGGGATGTTCCAAATCGCCCAAAACATCTCCATGTCGATGCCCTTGTTCGGATGATTGTCCGGACCGTTCAAGATCAGCGCGAAGCTAGCGGTTCCCTTGGGCGCGTTGGCCCAGGAAAACGGCGGAGACATCGCGTTTTCCGGTGGGGATTGTGCGTTACCGCCATTGTTGTAGCATGTGAACGTCAATGGCAAGTTTGCGCCATCGGCAAAGCCCGAGCTCGTTAGTCGGAGTCGCAGTGCCGGTGGCTCAGACACCGCGCGTTGCTGTGCCGCTGTCGACAGGGCACTGGAGGCGAACAGCATTACCACACACATGTATCGTGCGTTCATTCGTCTTTCCTCTCTCCGATTAGTGACGGCTGAACCAACAGCATACCCTCTGAAACTCACTTCAAAGGTGCTTTCGTCCTCGAGTGAGGGCAGCCGATAAGGTTGATGCAATTTGAGAGCTGCGCGGAACTAATGTCCTAAACCATCCGGAACAAAGATCTCTTGTGGCCGAAAAAAATTCTACCGCTTCAACGGACTTGGTCAGCGCGGCAGGGCGTAGGATCCCAGCCTTGGCCATCGGGAATCTTCTTAAAGTGGTTGGTAGTAGCATAGGGACCGGCCAGGTACTGCGAGTCCGTAATGATCGAACTAACTACTAGCCAGGAATTGCCGTCCGGCTCAGTAAAGGTATCGAAATATTCCTGCAGCGTGGCATTGGCGCTGTACGGTACACCGTTCTTCCGCAGGTAACCCGCTTTCATCTTCGTCGTAGTTGCCCCTAGATCCTTAGCGGGGCCCGGCAACCTTCCCCCACGCCCCATCGGCGCCCCCGCCCAAAAAGCCACCGAATAACCCTGCCAATCCGGCTGCGCCGCCGCCACCGCCTGTTGCGCCGCTGCCCCGTTTAGAAAATGAAGCAGCCGCTTCTGGGTCCCCGAGTCTGTGTCGATTTGCAAAGTATTATCATCGGCCCAATGAATGTGGAGCCGTCCCGGCACTCGCATAATCGCCGCCGCCCCGTACGCTCGGCACTCGTTCCCTGCGTCCTGGGCTGGAGTCCACATCCCCGCCAGCTGCCGCGCCTCCGCGTTCAATGGCAGCATCGAAAAATCACCCTTCGGCGGCATGAGCATTCGCAAATGCCAATGTTCAGTCACCGCTGACACCCAATACCCAGTGAAATCCTTCGGCGCGGAGGCTCGCGCCGTAGCGGCTGGCGCCGCTCCCCCGCGTCCACCTTGCTCCTGGGCCTTGGCCTCATCAGCCACCCCCAAACTAAGCGCCAGCACGGCAACAAATAGAAACAACACCGGTTTCCTCGTGCTTTTCACATTCGCCTCGGCAAACTATCTGAAGTGTCTTACTTACTGTACTCTTCCCTTCCACTCCCATCCGTCGCTCGGCCGCTTGATGCTTCCGATCAGCATCCGACGGGCAGCCCCGTCCCGCGCCGGTGAACCCTGCACCTCAACATAGTCGCCCGGCTTCAGTGTTGTCCTGGTGATCGAATCCTTTGACAACTGACTTACCGAGCCCCACTCCAGCGCCCACGACGTTGTTGCTCCATCTGGCCCCTTTACATCGATCCTCATAAATGAATGCGGATTACGCCAAACCAATTCTGTGACAACCCCAGCTGTCTCGGTCTTTTTTGTGGAATCATACTCCGCCGTGAATGAGTGGTGGGCCAAGGCGCGCCCCGCTCCACCCAGCATCATGACCGTTACCAACATCAGGATTCTGCTTTTCATTGCCCCGTCTCCTTTGCGGCTTGTGTTCCAGATTTGAGGCTCCGGTAAGCTGCCTCAGTGAACTTGTCGGCGGTCCACGATCCGCCTGGATTTCCGTACCGCGCATCATAATCAAGGGTGGGCCGCGCTGCCTTCACTTGCTCCAGAGTCATGCCCCGTTTGATCATGTCCTGAATGCGGTCCCGAATGATCACCACCATATCGCGATAATACACCACCTCGGCGTGATCCGATATACGCCCGTGCCCCGGAATCACCATCGTGCCGCCTTCCGCATTGGCCCGAGGCACGGTTATTTCAATCAGCTGACTCAGGCTGACCACCACCTGCTGGATGCTTCCCCCAGCCTGCAGGTCGATTAGCGGATATTCGGTAAGATCGAGCAAGTCCCCGGTGCTCACCACATCCGATTTGCGAAATACTACGATGCTGTTACTGTCCGTGTTTCCGGGCATATGTATGATCATTACAGGTTCATCATTAAAATACAGTCTCTTCTGTGGCGTGGTATAAGTATCGTCAGGCCATGAGCCGTCGTCTCGCTTCGCCGTAACCATCCGGTTATACACGCCCAAAAATGAAATTATCGCCGCCCGGTGCGTGTCCAGCGCCCCTTGCGGACCAGCCGTGTAATCCGGTTCCCGGAACGGTATGATCTCACCGGTTGGCGCGATCTTCGCGTTCCCTCCAGTATGATCTTCCCGGTCGGTGGTGTTGATAATGTACCGAAGCGGCCGTTTGGAGATGCTGGCTATGGCAGCAAGCACCTTGCCAGTCATGGCCGCCGTTCCCGTATCCACCAGAATTACGCCCTGGTCGCCCGCCTGCACCGTGATATTCGCCCCCGCGCCGATCAATACGCTCACGTTGCCCTGGACCGGCAGGATTTCTAGTTCCCCCGGCGCTGGTCCACTCAATTTCGGTGCCCAAATGGCCTGCTGGGCCTGACCCGACTGACCGGCCTGTGAATATAGTGCCACCGTCCCCAGCAAAGCTACACCCACGAAAACGGCCAGCATGCACCAACGCTTCATGGCCCCCCCTCCGTAACTCCCGTGGCCACCTTCGGCGGCCGGGGCATCGCTTTCATCTTCCCGATATATTCCGGGTACATGGTCGCTGCTCCCCCCAATCGCGGCTCATAGGGGGTGCCAAAACGATCAGTCAGCTCTTTGTCCAACGCCGGCAGGGCACTCTTTCCAGGAAGAAAGTGTGGCACCGTACCGCGCGGTATGGCAGTCTCGGTGGCCTCTTCGCACGGATACGGATCCATGCGCATGTTGGGATCACTGACCCACATCATGGTGCTCCGGATATAAGGCTCGGTCATATACACTGGATCGTAAAGAATCGATGTGGCCTGCAAATAGTCCCCCATCCGCCGCCAGCGCGTGCGGATCGTGGCCCGATCGCTGTGCATCAGTCCGTCGCGGCGGATGTAAGTCTCCTTCAGGTGTGTTGTGGTCACCACCAAAGTATCGCCGTCCCATTCTCCCGTGGAAAATCCGCTCCAAGTATGCAATGCGGCATCTGGCGGATGTGGGCGGCCATCCATCCAAATCGTGATCTCTTGCTCTTCTTGATTGATATGCCCATGGTAAGCGATCAACTTCTGTGTGGCCTGATCGATCTCCGCCCAAAACCGAATCGGCGACAGCGGGCCTTCCAAGGAATAGTCCCAAGAGTGCGGCCGACAGGCCCACTCCGTCACGTCAAAATTCTCCGGCGACCAGGTTGCCACCCTTAAACGGTCCCCATCGGTTACCGGTATCCCCGCGATGTCTCCAACCATCCCGCTGCCATCCTGGTTGCGCGGCAGCGGTCTCCACAAACCCATAATGTCGGCCTGAGCGAAGGCCGGGTAACTCCATAGTGCCGCCAGCAAGACCAAAAACGCGCCGCTGCCTTGCTTCGCAATCCAGCGCAGTCGCCCTGCATACATTGCGGACTCCTCACGAGCGATGTGGAACCGACGTAAGCCCACGGTTAGCCATCGCCTCCCTATTAATAACTCTGAAACCTAGACATCTCAATTTCCAAATTCAATGCAACCCAAGGATGTTTTGCCGCTTGACGGTTCTAAACCCAGCGACTACCACGCGGACCATATACGCGCTCGGTATCAAGTTCAGGGCGGCGTATTCTCCCACGTCATCGGCAGTTCCATTTGAACGGCCCAACAACAGCCGTGCGAGTATCACACATTTGGACCTGATGTCAATTGTTTTGAATCTCGGTAGTGGTTCAGTTTGACCTTCATGCTTCCGCGTTTTTCAAACTGACCCACTACCCACATCTCACGATTGTTTGCGTAATGTGGGCTTAAGGTAATGGAACGAAAGAGCCGAGGCCATTCAAAGAAGTGGCTTCGCCGACAACACACTAGGATGATTTTTAAAAATGCTTACACGTCGTCATCCTGCGCAATCAGCAAAGAAATGTGAGAAGTCAGGGCAGGAGACTTCATCTGCGGTGCGCCGCAGCGGCAGAAATAGCCTTCAAGATGTCCTGTCCAGAAAAACACAATCCGTCCTCCCTCAACGCAACCTTGGTTGATTCAAAATAGAGTCAGCTCAAGGCAGTGCACTCACGCGCTTTTTCAGCCTCGCAAAGGCAGATTAGTTAGCAGCAGTGTCGTTAAAGCGTTTGAATCTCAGCTCAGCTTGCTTTCCACCCGTCAAAACCGGGCTATGTGTCACAAGACTCTTTTGCTCCTCTTGCGTGATCTGGAGCATGTAGCGGACGAGCAGATCTGCCTGGTCACCGTGATATGCCTGCGCACTCGCGGGGAGTGGACCGGAGAACACCCAGCGATCTTTGTCGCGGCTGAAAAGGCCCGCAGGCATAGTTGTGCCAGGAAGAATCAATTGCGGATTGGTGATCCAGCGTTGCATCCAATCCGGACGCAAGCGATCCTTAGACAGGAGGAAGTTGGGCGCAGTAGCAATCTTATCGTGCGCCGGATCACCGGTCGCATGACATTTTAGACAGGGCGCAGATGCGCTGGTGAATAGCTGGCGGGCGGTTGACTTTTCTTCCGGAGTTAGAGGCTTAAGCTCTTGAGGAACATAGGGCTGACCCTCGTGTACCATGGCCTGAAAAAAGAGCACCAGTTTACGGATCTGATCGTCAGTGAGATGGAAGTTGGGCATATGGAGTTCGAGGTAACTCCGCACACCGTTCCGATGCGTCTCAGTCGGGCTGAGCGAGGGGTTATGCAAAAACTCCGCCAGCCATTCCGGAGTCACTCGTGCTCCCTCACCTACCAGGACCGGCGGCAGTTTGGCTTTATTCTCGCCCTGGTACATCGGTAGGTCCATTAGGGCAGTTTTTTGACCCAGAGCAATTTGGTGACAGCCCGTACAATTGTACTTACTGATAATCCACCAACCATCTTGGATCGCAAGGCTGTCTCGCGAGGGCTTGTATATGTAATCTTCAGGCAAAGGTGGCTGCGCGCTTCCGATGACCATAGTGGTCAGGGCATCGGCGTCGCCTGGTTCGGTAAGGTCTGGCCTGGGCATGTGCATGCGGTCGGCTGGACTGGGCTTGTCGCCGGTTGTCTCATATGCCGTGGGATCGGTCAGTTTCATTTTGACAAACCCGGCCAGACTGTACCAAGGACCAGTTGGAGACGGCTTGCCATCCGGTAGAAGTCCGTTCTTTGCGTTACTGACCATCTTGCCGAAATTCAATTCCTTTATTGTCTTATCGCCTTCTCTGGTGAGTTCCTTTCCAATTGGGTGAGAGTTGGGCGTACAGCAGCCGATAACCCCTATTGGACCCGAATGGCAAGCCTCGCAGCCATATATGATGGTGAGTTCCTTGCCTTTGAGAGCGGTTTGCGGATCGTCCATGTAAGGCGCTGCCGGATATTGGAAATCGGGACGTTTTTGAGTCATCAGAAAGCTGGCTATGTCCTGAGCGTCTTGATCAGTAAGCCGAAAACTAGGCATAACGTTCGGTCGCGTAGTTACCATCGCCCTGCCATCGTTCGGGCACTTATCATGATCGAGATCAAAAACGTAGGGCAGACCTTTCTTGGCGTAGTCTTCCGGTCCAATGCCTTTTCTCTCGAAACCACAATACGGGCGCGTTCGCAGGCTCGGTTCGAGAATAAAGCGTACAATCCAATCGTAATTGGCCTTTTCACCCTCGCGACTTAGATTACCCGCAAAAGTGCCCCCCATCTTGGAATCACCTTCGCCAATCGAATGGCAACCCAAGCAGCCTCGGCTTTCAAAAAGCTCCTTGCCGTGCACGGGCTCGCCTGGTGCCCGTTTCGGTAGGGCGGGGCTCCCTTCTACGCCAGCTTGCCAGACAAAGGCTGCGATGGCTTCGGCTTCACCAGGCTTAAATGGAAATTGCGGCATCTTAGTGCCCGGCCGATACTCGCGGGTGTGACCGAGCCAGTAAGGGATCCACTCCTTTACGAGTTTCACCCGAGCTTCGCCGAGGTCTGGACCTATTTTGTCAGGCACCTGGCGACCCTGGCTCGTGCGCCGCTGAAGGTCGCCGGTCTGCGCGTCAATATTGCTGACCGCCATGGTCAGGTTGGCAGACTCCTGATAATTCCGGCTGGCCGCGGCGTTATCCTTGGACGTATCACCCGCCTTGTTCAATTGTGCGATCCGAACGAGCTTGGCCCTTCTATCATTCTGCAATTGGGCGAGTAACTGCCGTACCTCGCCTGCTTCATTCTCACGATCAAAGCCTTGATAGACGTGGCAAGCTGTGCAGCCATTTCTTCGGAATAGCTCTTTGCCGCGACTGAGGACTGGAGCGTATTCAGTAATCATGTCGCTGGCGTGACACCGTTGGCACCCTGCCTCGTAATTCTCGGGGGCATAGAGCGGTATCGGCCATTTCCCGTCTTGACCGTGGGCACTTTCGACTGATTCAGTTGCGCCGCCGTTGCCACCATGGCAAGACGAGCAGCCGAATTTCTCCGGAGGGTGAATCGCGAGCAACTCTGGATCCGGATGGCTTGCAAACGGTGCGTCTTTATTGCCATCCATTCCCAAGGATGCTTTCGTTAAGGTCATTCCTGCAGGGACTAACGAAGGATCGTCACCTAGATGGCAGGATTGACAGCGATCGACGAGTCCCGGACCGGCAACGTAGCCCAGTCCACCACCTGCCGGCTTAAGACTCCACTCCCGCGGCTTCGTCTCCATGTTTTGGACATTCCGAAGAACACCCTGAAGCTCGGATGCAGTCTCGCCCGGAAGCTTGCTCTTGATGAACTGATCGCGTTTGGGCTGAGCGTCCTTATCAGGCTGGCCTTTCAACGAAGCATCTAGTTTTTGATAATCCGGAGTGGCGAGAACCTTCTGTTCGTCAGCTGAACGACGGGCGATCTCTTGCCGTAGGTAGTCGGAGTATGAGCTCCGGAAACGCCTTTCGTAGCGCCTAAAAGACGGCGCGCCGAATTCCCGATAGAGAAACCATGAGCCCACCGCCACTAGTACGGCAACAGAAATTAACAAACCCAGGCGCGCTTTCCCCTTGTCTGCTGGCTGGTCCGGCATCGGATCTGCCTTTACCGCGAAGCGCGGCTGACTTCTTTTTTCGCCTGCGCGTCGTAGACCACTTTTCCTCCGACCATCGTCATTACCGGCTTTATATCCTTGATCTGGTCGGCCGGTACGGTGAGATAGTCACGGTCTAGCACCACCAGGTCGGCCAGCTTGCCCGGCGCGATTGAACCGAGTTCGTTTTCTCGCATTACGAAAAACGAGTTGCTGCGCGTGTGCGCGATTAAAGCCTCTTCTCTGGTTATAGTTTGATGGTTCACCACGCGACCGCCGAGCATCTTGCCGGTAACGGCGAACCATAGAGTCACGAATGGGTTGTACTGATTGACTTCGTTCGTGTCTGTATGGAATCCCCACATGATTCCGCTGTCCTGAATCATTCGCAGCGGCGGCATGTCATAGGACCGATCACCGTGCACGCGATTGAAGATCGCGCCCATCACGGGCGGTATTGCGCGAACCGCCGCCCACATCCCCAACTTCTTCATACGCACCAAGTCGTCTGCAGAAAGCTGATCATCGTGCGCAAAGGCCCAACGCAAATTCCTGATCGGGTAATCCTTGTTGATAATTTCGATCTGGTCCAGAAATGCCGGGAAGGTCTCCGATATGGTGGCATGTTGTTGCAAAGGCATACCGTGTTTGGCTACTTCCGTTGCGAGCAGCCGCCAATCCGCCAGCTGCTCCGGGGTATAACTGGTGTGTGGGGCCAGCATATTATCGCTGAGGCTAATACTTTCCCCATACATCACATCGTCAATGTAGTCATCACCCTGAAAGAGTTTAATCTGCCCAATCTGCTCAGCGGTTCGCTTCAACGCATCCGGCCCGCGGCCGCCTCCCCCCCCTCCGGCGGAGACCATGCACATGAAGCGGAAGCTCAACTCACCTTTGCGCTTCATTTCCTGGTAGACGTCCGTGTTATCTTTCGGGCATCCTGAGATTCCGGCGGTTGTCAAGCCAACTCGATTCAAGTCCTTGATCATCGCCGTAGCGCTAGCCAGATAAGTGTCTTTTGATGGCCGCGGAATTTTGTTGGCCATCTGCCCTAGACCCGGATCGTTTATTCTTCCGGTCGGTTTTCCAGAGGAGTCGCGCTCGATCCAAGGCTGATTCATACCGGCCAATCCCATGGCCTCAACTCCCTTCGTGTTCATGAAAGCGCAGCATCTGGAAAATTGGACGTACACGGGATTATTGGGCGCGGCCTGATCCAATTCCTGCTTGGTTAGAGGCGTCGGGTTATCGGCAAACTGATCGTAAGACCAGCCACCCAGGTTATAAACCCACTGGCCCGGCCCTAGCGCGACCGCCTTCGTGCGCACGATTTCGAGCGCTTGCTTACGTGACGTGATGTCATCGAATCGCGCCTCGGTGGTCCAGGTTTCTGCCCCGCGCATCAGATGCGCATGCGCATCAATGAGCCCGGGAACCACAGCTTTGCCGCCGAGATCAATTCTTCGCGTATTAGGACCGGCGAGTCGCGCGATTTCTTGATTAGTCCCAACGGCTACGATGCGATCGGCCGTTACCGCTACAGCTTGAGCGATTGCGAAACGGTTATCAACCGTGATGATTTTGCCATTGGATAATATAAGGTCTGGCGCCGGCCGCTGTTGGCCAAGAGCAGTCACAGCAAAACAGATGAACGCCACGACTGCGGCAAATGAAAAACGCTTCCACGTCCTATCCTTAATCATATGCCCCCTCCTGATACAATGATGTTGCCCGAGCGCCCGAATCGGATGTCTGTTTCTGCCACACGATCCTATACTCTGAACTTTCCGCAGTGTCAAGCGCATGGTTACAGTGAGAGGTCCTCGCTCAGAGCAGCGCGGCACGCGAGCGCAATAACAAGGCGCCCATTGAACTCGCGGGCGTGATCGCCATCCCTGGCAACCCGCTCGTAACCTCTGACATTGTTTGGGTGGATGCCGGAACGAAGAAGTTCTATTTCGCAGACAGATCAAACTTTGGCGTGGACGTCATCGATACCGAGAATAATTTGTTTGTGCGCCGGATTTCCCGGTTCGCGGGCCCACAGACTTCCCGAGGCGACCCGAAGGCCAACGCTACTACACCCCCTCCAAACGGTGTGGGACCAAGCGGCGTGTTGGTTACTCCGGATAAAAAGCTTTGGGCGAGCGACGGCAATAGTATTGTTTCGGGTGGCCGACGTTGATCCAACTTCGCCCAACTATTTGCATATCATAAAATCAATCAGCACCGCGATTCCCGACTGTGGCCCCCATTGCGATCGTGCTGACGAGCTCGGATACGACACAACCGATCACATTATTTTAGTGCCGAATAATCAACCGCTCGCAGCCATGGCTTCCACTCCTCCAACTCCGTCGAACCCATACGCGACTTTCATCTCTGGCGATACTTATCAGGTGCCTGGTCACATTACATTTGTTGGTGCCACCGGCTTAGAACAGCCAGTATGGGTTCCGGCCCTCCATCGTTTCTTCATCACCGTGCCGGGATACCGTAATACTGGAGGAACCAACAACAGACTCGCAGAAATTGCAGTGATCGATCCCAAGACCATGAAAGTCGAACGGACACTGAAACCAGGTAATTGCCACGCCAGCGGTGAGGTGTTAGGTCCGTCGCAGCATTTACTTCTGACGTGCGGAGGGCCGGTGATCTTGAATACGGCGAATGGCAAAGTCATTTCCACGATCACACAAATCGGAGGCGGTGACGAGGACTGGTACAACCCTGGGGACGCGCGATTTTGCTTCACGTCAGCTGACAGGAGTACACCTCCTGTAGACTCACTTGGTATAGTAGACGCGCAGACAGGGGCATGGCTCCAAAATGTGCCGGATCCGGGAGGCAGACAGGCCGCTGCCCTTCCAGAAAACAACTACATCTTTACTCTCGTTCGAGTTACTGAGGCGATGATTAGAGACCCTTCAACCGATCACACCACGTGCTCGCTATTTGGGTTCAGAGGTACGGGTTGCATCGCCGTCTTCGTCCACTCAGACGAAGCTGCAAAACAAAAAAGACAGCAGAAATAGCCACTCGGCGCACCATCGAATCAATCGCATCGCGCTCGAAAAAATAAGGCACCCGTAGCGAACGATGGGAATGCTAGCAGGCCCTAATTGGATAACAGAGGCGGGGCTGGCCTATCAAATTTTGCGGCTGGGATCGCAACATTCAGCTCTATCGAGGTCAGCTCGATCACTGAACGGCCGTCGACCCAGGTCTTAGTTATTCGAAAGGGCATCTTGATTCCGGAAACGTCGCGATAATCGGCAAAGTCGATCTGGGTAGGAGCCCAGCCCACCGGCAACTTGGTATAGCGAACCATGCGCACAAGCAGTCCTGAATTTTCGTCGAAGTAAAGCTTCACGTCATTGCCGGCAGCCGTGATCCCTTGCATAACAATCAACTCGCGATCGTCCACGCCTACGCCGAGACGTTCCGAAAGTATGCTGGCGACGCCACTGATCGGAAAACCCACCTTCAAGCTGGTGAGTAGTTGCCTGACGTGCGTCGGGAAGTACAGTTCGGCTTCCAAATGGGCGCCATCCAAATCGCCTGCAGCCAAAGCCAGTACAGGCGCCGGCGCATCGTGCTCTGACTGGGCGACCCACGCCAAACGGCCGTCATCCACCCACGTGCTGTCTCCATTGTAACCATGCACAACCTGACAAAATTGTCCTGGGGCTTTGGCATAAATTTCTACAACATTCTTACCCGGATCGTCGTACCCCTGATAAGTTCCCTTCGCAACGAAGCTCGTGAAATTGGCCAGTTTTTCTGCTCCGCCAACAGCTTGGATGTATTTTTCGAGAACCTGATCGGGCGAAGGCGCACCGGCAGCCTGTTCAGGAATTTCCTCTGGGTCTGCAGGAGCCGGAACACCGTACTGATCAGCCAAACTCGGTATGAACTTCGGCCTGTCCGTATCGGCATTGCGATGACAGGAGTAGCAGCTTATTCCGCGAGCGCCTTTGAAGTAAGTCCTATTAATTGCATCCATCATGCGGATCATTTTGCGCGTCGTCTTTTTCATCGGCGTATCTTCCGCATAGCTTTCCCAGCTACCGCCCGTCGTGTACCCATGGCAAGTGCCGCAGCTATAGGGTGTAGAGGCTGCAAAGAAACCCATAGTCTCGAGAAATTCCTTGACGGAGATCCCCTTGAGAACCTGGACGTTCTTGAAAACTTTTTCGGCCATCAATGGCTTCGTCCCGGTTCCGGCGCGAGGCACGGATCGTGGCTCAACCTGACCATATGCTATTGAGATGCTCAGCAGGCTTAAAATAAGCAGTCCAGCAATGCGAAAGAACATCATCTTAGGTTCGGGACTCCTCCCGGCATATTTGCCCCGGCCGAATATTTCCACAAAACGCATGCGCGTTTTTCATTTTACCTGCAAACATAATATGACTTGACAGTTTTTAGGCGTTGCTATAGTAGCTGAGTAGTTCTGCGCAATTTCGCGGCGTTACTCGCAGGCGCTACCAAAAACGTGCAGCACGCAGGCCGAGGGGGATCCGGCAAATGTTCAAAAGCTTGGAACTCTCATTATTGGCCCTAATGGCACCAGGAATATTCTTTCCGATTCTATACGCTCAAACCGCCGCGCCTAAGGCGGCCGCAGATGAGGCGAAGCCGGAGAAATGGAATAATATCCCGCCATCGCGGGCTGCATATAACGGCAAAAAGCCCGGCGGTGCCGCCCCGCGGCGTGACCTGTCGGGGATCTGGGATGCCGTACAATCAATTGGTGGCACTGGGTCTGAGGAACACTCGGCTGTGTTCCCTAACGGTGGCGGTATGGAAGGAGGACGGCCGGACGAGACGGGAATCGCCAAACCGCTGCCTTATACGCCTGCAGGGCTAGCGGCACTCAAAGCCAATCATCCCTCGGGACCAGGGGTGCGACAAGTGGACGCCGCGCTGTCCAATGATCCGGCAGATAAATGCGATCCGCTGGGATTTCCGTATATGTTTCTTTGGGAATTCCGGACCATCAACGTGGTTCAGACCTCCCGGCAAGTGGTGATGTTGAGTCCGTTCTACGGCAATTATCGCGTCATCTGGACCGATGGGCGGGAATTGCCCAAGGATCCCGATCCGCGCTACAACGGGTACTCGATGGGCAAATGGGTGGATGACTATACCTTCGTCGTCGAAACTACGGGACTGAATCCCAGAAGCTGGATCGATCACGCCGGCCGCCCCCATAGTGATCAGTTGCAGGTGGAGGAGACCTACCATCGCGTCAGTCTTGACACCATCGAATACACGATGAAGATTACCGATCCGAAGATGTATACCGAACCATGGCTGGCCTTGAACAAACACCTTCTACACTTACAGCCGCCCGATTTCGACATTCCGGAGCTGCTTTGCTCACCTAGCGAGTTCGGGGATTACAACAACCAAGTGGGTCACGTCGTCATTCGGGACCCTTCTCAGAAATAGCTGAGGCAACCAGTCGCATAGTTGCGGTCGCGTTCCGCGTCATCGGCGGTAGGTTGCCCGACCACACGCTTTTCAGATGCTCAGCAGAACTGCCACAACTGTTCCGGCAAAAACGAACGACCATCATCTTGAGTCCGGTTGGACCTTGGCTCTTTTCTCCGGGGCACCCTTGCTCATCGATATGTTTCTGCAGCCGGCATTTGTAGCTGCAACGGCACGCGGAACGGAGTCAATATTCCGCAATCTCAGATGGCAAACAAATGATTTTTCTGAGATCTAAATTGGGCGGCGATAGCCTCAATTAAAGCAATTGACACCAGAAAACGTGCAGTGATATGGTTCCGCGTACTCAAGCTGTCCTCGGGCGCTTGTGCAAGACTGAAACGCGTCGCCCGCAGAGACTTGGAGGATGGATGACGAACAAGTTCAGGTTTATGGCTTTCGCGTTGTGTTTCTTAGTTTCCTCCGTTCCCCTGTTCGCTCACCACGGCGCCGCCTCCTATGACACAGGGAAAACTATCACCGTAAAGGGTACGGTGACGGAATACATTTGGGCCAATCCTCACGTTTTGCTGAAGCTCGACGTTAAGAACGACAGCGGCGACATCACACACTGGGTTGTAGAGGCCTGGAATCCGGTAACCCAAAGCAGCCGCGGCTGGACCAAGAATACCTTCAAGCCTGGAGACGAAGTCAGCGCAGAAATAGCCCCGGCGAAGAACAAGCAGCCCGTCGGAGAGGTCAGAGGCCGAATTATGATCAACGGCCAAGAG
Source organism: uncultured Acidobacteriota bacterium (assembly GCA_963828935.1). GTDB lineage: Bacteria > Acidobacteriota > Terriglobia > Acidiferrales > UBA7541 > Palsa-189. The sequence goes on from CAWHGP010000005.1 coordinate 418,557, forward strand.
TTCAAGCAGAACGCCGGCTGAGCGAGGCGATGAGGTGTGTTTGAACGATGTGCTCCAATATAGAGTGGCCTACAATCTCAGACTGATGGAAAAGCTTAGAAACCCCAGGGGGATTGCCAAAATGTCCAAGCGCTTGGTGGTTTGGATCATGATGCTGATGGCAGCGTGGATAACCTCTCCGCTTTTGCGCGCCCAAACTGCCGCGCCTAAGGCGGCCGCAGATCAGGCCAAGCCAGAGAAATGGAATAATATCCCGCCATCGCGGTCCTCATATAAGGACAAAAAGCCTGGCGGTGCAGCCCCGCGCCGTGACATTTCTGGCATCTGGGATTCGGCGCAATCGCTAGGGACTAGTGGTGCACCTGAACACGTGGCGCTTCTTCCTGGAGGACGCGGTCAGGAAGGAGGGCACCCGGACGAGACGGGAATCACCAAACCGCTGCCTTATACGCCTGCAGGGCTAGCGGCACTCAAAGCCAATCATCCCTCGGGACCAGGGGTGCGACAAGTGGACGCCGCGCTGTCCAATGATCCGGCAGATAAATGCGATCCGCTGGGATTTCCGTATATGTTTCTTTGGGAATTCCGGACCATCAACGTGGTTCAGACCTCCCGGCAAGTGGTGATGTTGAGTCCGTTCTACGGCAATTATCGCGTCATCTGGACCGATGGGCGGGAATTGCCCAAGGATCCCGATCCGCGCTACAACGGGTACTCGGTGGGCAAATGGGTGGATGACTATACCTTCGTCGTCGAAACTACGGGACTGAATCCCAGAAGCTGGATCGATCACGCCGGCCGCCCGCATAGTGATCAGTTGCAGGTGGAGGAGACCTACCATCGCGTCAGTCTTGACACCATCGAATACACGATGAAGATTACCGATCCGAAGATGTATACCGAACCATGGCTGGCCGATGACAAACTCCCGCTCCACTTGATGCCGCCCGATTTCGACATTCCGGAACTGCTCTGCTCTCCTAGTGAGTTCGGGGATTACAACAACCAGGTAGGTGGCGTTGTTATTCGCGATCCTTCTAAGAAATAGCGATTATCCTCGAGATCCTGCCGGAAAACGTCGCCGGTGTACGACCCAAACCGACTATTCGTCGGGTCCCAAAATCAACACTTTCTTCCAGTTTGCCTCAGAAGTGATGCGACGTAGCTTTTGGGTCTTTGGTTAAGCTCGTTATCAGCCACCCACGTGTCCAGGCGCGCTAACAAAGAGGCCAATAATGTGGGAAACGCTTCAACACGCCGAATGGGTGGCGAGACTTGCTGAGTCTAGGTGGTTGTATGGGCTGATATCGGTGGTTCATTATTGCAGCCTGTTTTTTTGCGTCGGAACTATCGTGCTGCTGGATTTACGAATTCTCGGTATTGCCAATCGTAATCGGGCCTTGGCTGCACTTGCCGAACAGCTTCAGCCCTCGACTTGGATAGGGTTGGGGTTCGCTACGGTCTCCGGCTTTTTGCTGTTCGCTACTGAGGCCGGGGACTACGCGGCGGTGACACCTTTTCGCGTTAAGATGCTGGTCATCGTCATGGCCGTCATTTTTACCCTGATTGTGCAATGCAACGTGGCGAAGTGGGATCGGGCACCTGTGATGCCGATTGCAGCCAAACTTCTCGCCGTCGCTTCCATTGTGCTTTGGTTAGGAGCAATCCTTGTCGGCTTGGAAATCGCCCCAATTACCGGTTTGGGATAAATTGGGGACACAAGGCCAGCTCGCACAAGCGTGAATGCGGAGGCACCAAGGCCTTACCGATCGTCACAGCATGCATGAAACACTGCAGGCCTTCGTCAAATGGCTGGACAACACGCCCTGGGGCGTCGCGGTTCGCGGTTCGTCATGGATGTATCCGATAATCGAGTGGGTTCATTTTAGTGGCCTATCCGTGGGGTTGGGGAGCAGCGTTGTCGTGGATTTACGTCTTATGGGCGTAGGCCGACGGCGAATGAGCGCCGCCCAGCTTTCTGACGGCCTGTTTGCCTGGAACTGGATCGGATTTTGCGTCGCCTTTCTCGGTGGATTTTTGCTGTTTTCAGCCGACGCTACGACGTACGTGTCCAATACAGGCTTTTGTGTGAAACTGGGAGTACTCACTCCGCTGGCGCTGATCTGGCACGTAGTTGTTCAAAAGAGAACGCCAGCCTGGACCCATGCTGAAGAAAAATCAGCGGTCGGTAAATGGGCGGGGTTAGTGGAGCTCCTGTTGTGGATCTCCGTAATATCCGCTTCTGTCTATTTCCTACTTACCAATGCTGTAACCCACCCGTAGGCGGACAAGTTCCAAGCGCGCAGTTCTGCGAGATATATTGAATGGTGAGAGAGCCAGACAGGAAGCTCGCCCCAGACTATTGATTATTGATATTGCCCAACCCCGCGACTGGTCCGAGGTAAGCCAGTAATCGGCCAGCAGTGATGGCTCCGAGCCAGCATACGAGTGAGGCCCACGCCAATACCTTGGCGCTGGAGGGAAGAACCTTGTGATCCAACTCCGGATCTTGGAATAACCTCTTGCGCATGAGTACTAGAAGCCACACACCTCCAAAGACAAACGCCATCTTAACGTAGAAGACCGGGTTGGTGAGTCGCGTCGTCGCATCCGCAACAGCGAGAACGGTGCCGGTTACCGTGCTGATCCAAAATCCCAGCCATATCGGCCCGTAGAGTCGCTCGAGCGGACTGGTGGGCAGTTTGGGCCAAAAGCCCAGAAAGACCAAGTCAAGAGTAGCGCTCAGCCCAGCAACAATCGACATGCTCAAGGTATGCAGGAAAAGGAACATTGGAAATGCCCAAACAGAATCAGACTCCCGCAACCATACGCAAAACGGAATCTGTTCAAGCTTAAGGAGAAAATTCATCGCATGACCATCCTGAACTTTATCGGAAGAATGAGACTAACCTGCGGACAGTTCGCCAGCAACTTAGTTCTTTGATCAAACCTGCTCCCCCTTTGAACGCACCAAAGAACCCACAGGTTTCAACGTGCCGGATTCGGGAATTGGTCGATCCTGGTCAGGCTCAACATGGTCGACAGTCTTATCGATCAGGTAGCCGATGGCTCCCACGGTGGCCACGACCACAATGGTAGCCAACACGACCGCCAAACCTAGAGACAATCTGCACCCCGCTCGAGAATAATGCTGCACTTCCAGAGACCCTTCGGCATCATCTCTGGACCGGTCAATTCAGAATGCATTTCCCAGGAATGGTAGCATTAGGCCGCAGAACATCACTCCCACCCACAGAGCAACTCCGGATAGGGCAATCGCCTTGAGCTTGAACGAAGCCACATCTTTCGCACGCAAATCCCAGGGGCCGTCAAACAAAGTGAAATAAATTGCATTTGCTCCGGCGATTAACATCAAAGCCATCTTCCAGTAGAACATCGGATTTTTGATGTACTGTTCCGGGGCACCCACGAAGTAGACCATGCCCGTAAACAAATTTAGCGCAAAGCCTAACATACCCCACGGAAGCAGCCGATGCACAGCCGCAAAGGGCACGTTTTTCATTACACCGAGAACTCGCAAATCCACAAGTAATACAATGCCCATCAAGAGAGTCAGCCCGATGAAGTGCAGAGTTTGGCATGTCGCCCAAACCCACCGAGATTCGCCCGCTCCGCCCACTGCGAAACGGCCGATAGCCCTGGCATCGACACTTAGCCACGAAGCCGCTGGCACACTTGCGTCTACGTTGGAAACGATCTCCGGATGCCGGATTTGGCCGCCCAGGTTGGAGGCGTTCGCCATCAAACCAACCGTGATCAGGCAAAGAACCAACATCGTAGCCAGCGTGCCGCTCCCAAAGCTGGAAGTTCTGCGAAACCGCCATAATCCAAACCAAGCCGTTGCACCTGTGATCTCCATAAGAACATATGCTGGCAGCGCTGCATTTTCATGTCGCCTGATCGATTGTTCTGAAACACCTGGGAGATTCTTAATCGCCTGTTCCGCAGCGTTACCGCTCATGTATACCGGTATGGATAGCAGGGCGATCCCTAGAAAGAGTAGGAGGCTGGCTTTTTTCAGGTCCGCATTGTTCCCAACAAGAGCACTAACAAAGAGAGCCACTCCGATAATAGTGCCGATGACCGGAAAATGATTAATCAACAAATGTGCATGTGCTAAATTCATGGATTACTTTACATTGTCCTTCCTGCCGTCGCGGCTACAAAACCTTAACCGGATTTCTATGAGTTAGCCGCCTCTCTGATCGCCCGCTTTTCGTTGAGCCGCACTCTCGCTTTGCAATCGTCAGTGCCTATTTTTGTGGCCGCACCAGGAATTGAGGGCATGGGGTTTTGAGACTTCAGGTCTGCCTGTTAAGGGCGCCATGATAGTCTCCTCAGAGCAACGTGTCAACCAATCTGCGGCACTTGTACGTGTGGCGGGTCAGTTTCTGAAAACTGACCCGCCACGCCTCGACCCTCTGCTGATGCCCTAGAAAAGGTACTTCAAACCGAACTGAATGACCCGAGGAGATGCCACCATGCTGACAATCTGCCCGAAGGTGGCGGTGTTAGCGTTGATGTTTGGAATATTAAACTCCGGATGATTGAAGGCATTATAGAATTCCGCCCGGAACTGGATCGATTGGGATTCCTTGATTCGAATCACCTTTGCCAGTGACATATCCCAGTTGTATTGGTTCGGCCCCTGGAAGTTGCCGCCTCCCAAATTGCCGAAACCCGAGGGAGCCCCTGCGGGAGCCGTCTGACCAGGACCGAGAGCGACGAAGGAGCTTCCATTCCAATAAGGGGCATTGCACAGCACCCCTTGGGATTTTCCGTTCAAATAGCCCGGACCGCCCAGTAGTCCGCTCGATACCCGGTCTTCGATACTCCCCGTGGTGAGCAGATTGGAAGCGCTCATCCCAGGGCAGAACGTACCTGTGGATCCCGAGCCGGTTCCACCGAAGAACGCAGATCCCCCGCTGTCGGTTACCGTCAAGAATGTGCCGTCTTGCAGGGTTGTCACGCCCGACACACTCCAGTCATCCACGAGTCGCCCCATCACCCCAGAGTAGCGTGGAACCGGAAGATTCCACAGAAAATTAACCACAAAACGATTGGGATGATAGTTGTTGTTGGGCTCATACTGCTCGCTTATGTAAGGATACGTGTTGAACCCGAAGGGCTCGGTATCAAAGGCGGACGCATGGGTGTAATTCGCCTGAAATTGCAACCCGTAGGAAAGCTGCTTGCGGACGGTGACTTGCAAACCATTATATTTCAGCAAGCCGTTGGGCAAGAACATTGCATAGGTCGGACTCACACCCAGGTAAGGTACCCGCTCGGCCACATTGGCCGCCGTTGTGGTGGTCACATGTGTGAGCTGGCAACTTGTACATTCCGGATCAGTGGCCAGCGGCGCAAGGTTGACGCCTATCTGGGAACCCCCATTGCCTTGTACCAAGGAACCCGCTCGCGACTGAGGCAATTGGTGGATGCCATGCGAGCCTACATAAGCAACCTCGAGCACCCAGTTGTGAGCGAACTCGTACTGCGTATTGAGATTCCACTGATAAAACAATGGTGTCGTCGGAATTGGCGGGGTGCCAGTTGCGGTCAGGTTCGAACTGCAGGGACTTGCCACGCTAGGCGTAGGACAGATCGCCGGAATGACTACCGATGTGTCCAGCCAGCGCGTAGTCCATCCCGCCGTCCCAGGCGGCCCCGGATAAATTGCTGATTGCGTCTGAAGCGGTTGCGCCAGAGAGCTGAGAGTGACCGGGCTAGGAGCTGAGATGATGCCCGGCTCAGAGATTTCATACACATTTGCCAGCGCTTGACCCGGAGTAGCGTCATAGTACATGCCAGCGCCGGCACGCACGACCCAGCGAGCGCTCTTCGTGGGCTGCCAGGCCAATCCGAGTCGGGGAGCAAAATTGGTCAACGGAGCATTGGGATTAGTCAGTCCGTCGTTCGAGTTCACGTAAACGCCCGGAGGGACCGGTCCCGGGAAGTTTTGAGGCACAACCCATCCCGCCATGCTACCGGTCTGGGGAGTGTTTCCCGGAAGCGGCGCCAGGGCCACTAAGCTGGGCCAAATAGTGCTCTCCAAACCTTGACCTGAATAAAGATTCCCGTCGTACTCCCAGCGCACCCCGGCATTCACCGTCAGTCGCGGAGTTAACTTAATATCGTCCTGAAAAAAGGCGCTAAACACGTTAAGCCGGAAATAACCCGACCACAGCGCATTTTGACTCACGCCCCCGCCAAGGCTACTAGTTGAAAATCCGTTGGTGTTGCCAGGGTTGGAGGGACTGCACACGCCAACTCCGGTGAAGGCCTGACAGGATGCGTCGCCGATCAGGAAATCGGCAACGTTACCTGTCATTGATGTTACAGCGTGTGAAGGGAAAAAGGTCTTCAGCTGGACGTGCCAGGCTCCGAACCCGACGCGTATAGAATGTTTTCCGTGTTCCCAAGAAAGCTGATCGTTGATCTGGAACTGATTGACGGCATCGTGTACCCCGAAACTGTTGTGGGATCCAAAAGAAAAAGCGCCGGTGAGCGTAAAGTAATCCAAGTTATCGTAACCTGGCACCACATCGGAGATGCCCACTTGGGAATTCGTGAAAGTTTGCAGATCCGTGCTGTCCGTCAGAATGCGCTGATAACCTATGTTGAACTGGTTGACAAGCTTCGGGGTCAGAATGGAAGTAAGCCTAACGATGGCCTGATGGTTCGTATGAGTGATGGTGATTCCCTGCCCGGGCAAAAAGGGGCCCACAAGGGAAGTGGAATCCAGAGCTGGGAATCCAGCATTAACCGGATCGACGTCATACTGATATCTGGTCGATAGGGTGTTTTTGCCGTTGATCACGTAATCCCAGTTGCCCAGACCGTTGTGATCTGTGAAGGTGGCTGGATCGACAAAGAGGTGAGAGGCAGTCGTCGAACCGGCTCCGTTACATATTCCGCCGAAACTGCACGAGCTTGGAATCAAATACTGGCCCTGATACTTGCCGCTAGGGAACTTGAGTTGCAAAATGCTGATGGCCACGGGATTGATGTTGGCCAGGGGATTAGCCACTGTCGGTGCGCACAGCACTTGAATCGTGGTGTTTGCGGCCGCAACTGTTTGGAACGCCTTTGCAGTACTGGCGGGCTTATTCGCGGGACACATGTTGGCCGCCAGGTCAGTCACGAATTTCGCCGTGGCCGCACTGCACTGGGAAAGCGTCGTCCAGCCCGCTGGGCAGGTGCCGCGATCCTCTAAGGGAATTGGATCCAACGTGGGCAGAGACTCACCAAGCCCTGAAATGCTGTTCTTTTGGCGGGTTTCCTGATAGGAAACGAAGAAAAACATCTTATCCTTGAGGATCCGGCCGCCAAGCGTGCCACCGAATTGGTTCGAGTTTAGAACCCCTTTCGGCTCGCTAAGGACGTTATTTATAAAACTGTTGGCGTTTAGGGCACTGTTACGAAAAAACTCAAACGCATCACCGTGGAAATCATTGGTGCCCGTCTTGGTGATCACGTTCACACTGGCGCCCGGGTTACGTCCATAGCCTGCATCGGAGCTCGAGGTTTGCACCTTGAATTCCTGGATAGCATCCGGAATGGGAATCACGAACGTGCCACCGGAAAAGGCTTCCTGGCCGGTGTTGAAGCTCAAATAGGAGGTCACATCTACGCCGTCCTGTGAGAAATTATTCTGCGCATATCCCGCTCCGTTAGTCGCGATGTAAGTCACGCCCTTTCCGAGCAGGCTGGCGTTGGTGACATTCGAATTAGCGCCTGCCGACATCGTCAAAAGGTTTGTGTAGTTGCGGGTATTTAGAGGCAGTTCGGTTACAGTTCTGTTGGTCAACACTTGCCCCATCGTCGCGCTGGTCGCTTGTATGGTTTCAACGGCACCCTCGACTCTAACGGTCTGAGTCGTGGCGCCCACTTGGAGAGCGCGGTCAAGCACTGCAGTTTCCGTAACCTGGACGGCAATGGACGGGATTTCTACGCTCGTAAACCCGGTCGCCTCAAACTTCACCCGGTAGTTACCGGGCGGCAGTAAGCTAAATTTGTAACTTCCGTCCGCTCCAGTTGTTTCAGTTCGCGATTGATTGGTATCGAGGCTTGTGATTGTAACCATAGCGTTCGCTACGACCGCGCCGGAAGAATCAGTGGTTGTCCCGGTCAACGCTCCGGTCGAAGAGCTCTGAGCCCAAACAGACGATGTAACTGTCAAAAGGCAGCAAAGAACGATTATTCTACCGCTCAGTCGATAGATCCCATCGGCACACTCGAACATCGCCACACCTCCGGTTCAGTCATGTTGGACACTCAATGAGCGGGGTTATTATCATTCAACAGCTAAAAATGCAAGGGGATATCGATGGGATGTTGAGTTCAGCTTCGCGATCGCTCGGATTCGCGACATTCGAGTCTGTCAAATAGTCCTCGAATTCTTGAACCACGGTTTCAGCGGATCAAAAGATTCCCGGATAGGGTTTCGGCCGATCGACACCGAGCCAAACACCGACGTTGAAGACCCAGTGCGCCGCTGCGGACACCAAACTTCTCCCGGTATTTGGCAGAAGAATTAAAACCCCCGGGAATGGCTTCTGAAGAACACTAGCGCAAAACCGCCTAAATGCTGGTACTGCCCTAACGACTTTCATTTATCAGGCGCGGTCCCACACATTTCAATTATCGACACCCAATGGCCCCATTCCGAGGTCTGGTTATCGAAGGGCTTGGCGGGATTGCGGTTCGTTGAATTTCGTGTTCTCTATTGGAACATTATCTTCTACTTTACTGACATTAATCGTCGCTGTCGGCGCAAGTTCAGTTCGACTGCCGGCGGGGTACATCTTTATCAGATAAGCAAATTTAACACCGCTGCCTGTGTCACGGTAGTCGTCGAAGTCAACTTGAAACGGGCTATTCCCGGCCTGCGTCGGCAATGCAGTCCATTTCCGTAACAGCAAACCCGTCAAGGTGTCGAAATAAAGCTTTTCCGGAATATCGCCTTGCGGTTCGCAAATAAGCACGTAGGCCGCACGCCCACGTACAAGTTCCACGCCTGCCACTCTGATTTGCGAATATTCCTTTTTCAGGTCCAGTGGTTCGTAGAAATCAGAAGTTCGCTTCGCCCGAGATTGGTCAATTGCAAGCGCTTCGCTTACTCGCCCCTGCGCGCTTTGAGACCAGGATTTTGTCCCGTCGAAACCATCGGCAATCGTATATGCTGGCGTACGATAAATGTTAAGAACAAGATTTGGAGCTTTGAGGTCGCGCTCAATTGTTGCGGGGGTTGGTATCGTTCCTCCCGGCCCCGTAGGAATGTATTGCGTCCCCGTGATGACTCTACTCGAAACCCTTCGGATCGCTTGCTCTCCACCTAGCGCCTCCACGTACTTCGCGAGAATTAGATCCGCTGATGGGAGTTCAAATTTGGCTTCTGCACCTGGTTCTGCGACTGCGACGGGCAGTTCGAGAGTGCTCGACGGTAAGGGGCTGCCATGATGGCAGGTGTAACAGGTCACTATTGGCTGCCCACCGAACGATTTCTTGTTTAAGTCCGCCACCATCTGCATCATTTGGCGAGCAACGAATTTGAGAGGCTTATCGTCTTTGTCAAACGCTCCGACGACATGGCACTCTTCGCAGTCCAAGCCAAGTGAACCTTTGATAACGTGCATCGATTGGCCCAATTGGTCTGCCGGCGTGCCTTTCAGTACCTGGATATTCTTATAAACCTGCTCAGCGGTTTTTTCGTCGAGCGATTGAGGCTGCTGAGCCAAAAGTGGAATATGCATACCGAGAAGCAATCCTGCAGCAGGAAAGGCCAATTTCATCCATGGCTTAGTTCTGGGCATACGCACTCCTTTTGGACAACTGCTCAAAAGCAATAGCGCCGTTAATCAGCAATCAGCCGGAGTCTTCGAATCAATTCGTCCTACTTGGAGTAATTCCCCCCAGAACCTGGCGATTGCGCAGCTTGGCTGGCAGTGCCGAGCACCTGCCCACTCGGAAGCGTCACTTGTATGACGCTACCCACCGGCTTACCACTCTTTACTGGGCGCACGACCACAGTAACAGTGTCCCCAGGCTTGAAAGTGCTCTTGCTCCAACCCCGGTTAATCATGTCTGGCGGATTACTGGTTTCCGTCACCCATCGCACCGTTTTTCCGTCTTCTCCTTTTACGTCAAACTGCAGGAAGCAGTGCGGATTGGCCCAGAACCATTCAACGACGGTGCCTCTCAAAGTAAGCCTCTTTGCTGGATCAGTTTCGAACGCAGCAGCACCATGGTGGGCCGCAGCAGGAATTGAAGCGCTGAACCCAGCGAAGAAGATGATAACCAATGTTTGAAGAATTCTCGTTCTCACGGAGTGAACCTCCAATCTGGTCTCTTAGCCCGCGAACTCGGGTCTGCCAACATCCGCTTGCCACGCAATTGTAAAGATAACGCTCGACATTCCCCCTAGTCCGTTTTGTTATGACCCGGCACTATACACCACATAGATCCCACTATGTAACCTGCTGCACGCGAGCGCACTTCACTCCATTCAAGCAACGCTTGATATCTGAAGCGCTTTTGAGGAAAGCATGTCATTTGTCCGGCGGATACCAGTAGGTCGTATGGCAATCTTCGCAGGCTTTGTCCAAGATTCCGCCGGCATCTTCAATTCCCGCAACATCCTTGGCTTCGACCGCTCTCAACATTTTGAGCGATGCCTGGCGCAGCCCGCCGATACGATTCAGGAATGTAGCCCGATCTTTGGCTATCATGGCCTCGATCTCTTGGGGTTCGCGCTCGAAATCTGGATTATCGGCTTTCTCACCCGGCTTGGCGACGTGACGATTCGGGATAAGCAGCAGGTTTGTGGCTTCAACCAGGGCGACGGAATGTTCGTGCTCCTCAAGCCATTCATCATCGGTGCGCGGCATTTTTTTCTCCGTTCCTTTGGTGGTAGCAACGGTCTCCACGGAATCCCACAAGAAATCGGCGCTCGGCTCGACAATGGATTTCATCACATCTCGCACCGTGGTCATGGGCGCGTATTCCACCGTAGGAGTTGCCGGCTTACACCCGCCGATTATAAACAGCAGACTTGCCGCCAACACCAACAGCGTAACTCGCATCCGAATCCCCTCTCCACGAAGCGAAAGGATATCACAGGTTGTTAGCTGCTCCGATTGCTCCGAACACCATCAAAATCTGTTCCTTCGACCAGTTAAGCTGACGGCGTCTCTCGGAGCTGGACACACAGTTGGAACACACCGCGGATGAATTGCGCAAAGGGAGCCTACTTTAGTTCTTGTGGCTACTTCTTGAGTTGTCTGATGACGTTTGGATTCGCCGTGCGCCTGATCACTGCACCATTTCTTCCCGGCGGCGACTTCGGCTTCTCACTCGGAAGGGGCTCGAATCCCTCCTCTTCCGCCACTAAATACAATGTTGCTTTGGATTCGTATGTCTGAGGCTTAACCAGAGGCACCCCCGCGGACCCATGATCCCTGGCTCGTTCTCGATCCTCATGATCGCAAGTCATAGAACCTGGCCGCAGGCTTGAGTCAGTTCTGAGCGGCTCAGGAAAAATCCTTTGAACCACCAAACAAACTCTTCCCGCATAAACCGCGCAAGGAGTTTATCTATTTTTTGCTGTTCCCCTCGTTCTGTAAGATAATCGCGCGAGCAGAGGAGCCGGACGAATGGCGAAATCTTTTATATTTCCAACTATCCTCGTAATCGTTCTTTTTGCTCTTCCGATTGCGAGCCGATCCCAAACTCCCCCAGTACGGCCTGGACCTCCAAATCTTGCGCCTGCTGTCGACGGCTGGACACGCAAGCCCGTTCCCTACTTGACACGTGCTCAATCCGAAGCTGCAGCTCCGAAGCGTGATATTTTCGGAGTCTGGAATCCAAGCAACGGAATCCAGGCTTTGGGCGCAGGCTCCATGCCCGAAGATGGCAAGCCTGCACATCAGTTGCCGTACACATCATTAGGGCTGGAAAAACTCAAGCTCACTAAACCGAGCAACGGCGTTAGAAGCGTTCTTCCCGGGAACACAAACGATCCGGTGGTCGCTTGCGATCCCCAGGGCATGCCGCGCGAAGATCTTTATGAGCTCAGAACGACTCAAATTATCGGCAGGGCATCAAGCGTTATGATCCTTTACGAATTTGGCAAGGTATGGCGCGTTGCCTGGACAGATGGACGCAAAGTACCACAAAATCCCGAAACGCGATGGTTTGGCTATTCCGTCGGCAGATGGGAAGACGATTTCACGTTCGTCATCGACACCACGGGCATTTCTGAGAAAACGTGGATTGACCGAGCCGGACGTCCGCACAGCAGCGACCTGCGCGTTGAAGAGCGTTTCCATCGTGTGAATTACGGCACGATGGAACTTACCGTGACTATCAACGACCCGCAGATGTACACCAAACCCTGGGTAGCGCTCAATAAATTGACCTTCCGGTTGCTTCCTGAAGACTTCGACGTCACGGAAATGATGTGTTCGCCATCAGAAATTGCTGAATATAACAAATTCGTCGGCGACCCTGCTAGCACACGAGACGACAAAGGAAAGTAACGTGGCGGAGAGGGAAAGCCCTATTCGAACGCTCAAAACGCGCCGCAGCAGCACCGCAGCGTGCCTCCTGATCGCTCAAATTGAGGAACGGCTGAGCAATCAATCTGCGGTACTGGAAGACTCGGATCTTTCCTAAACTTGGTTCCAATGCTCGCGATGCCACCACAAGAAATCTGGGTCGATCAAAATAACCCAATAGGAAGCGTTCGTTCGTCGTCCAGCTCCACAAACAAGAGTCAAGCGTCGACTAACGAGCGTCCGCAACATTTAATACCTGATCCGGTGCGCACCTAGATTCTTCTCAACTGTTACAAAAGCACAAAATTTACCCGCATATGCCGCTTTCAAAGGCCCGCGCCACTTCGGCGACCGAAGCCCCTGTTTCGAGCCGCTGCAGCGCGGCCAGCCTGAACTCCCGCGTGAACTGCCAAATCGGAGTCTGGCCTCGCGGGTTCGGGCGGGAACCGATAGAATCCCGCCCGGCTCATCTTGGCCAGCGTGCACATGCGTTTCACCGAACTGGTCTGAACGGGCTGATCGCCCAAACCGCTTCTCCCTCATCGCCCACGATTGCCGCAACTTTTTCGGGACTTCCCTAGAAGATCAGCTTCAGTCCTAGCTGGATGTCGCGGGGCCCTCCGGACCCGAGAGTTGGGTTAGTTGCCGCTACATCGGGTGTCTCGAGTTCCGCGCCCAGATTGCCACCGCCAGTCGTAGGCGTGGTCTGGATATCGCCGAAGTTTGGATGGTTCAACACGTTGAAGAATTCGGCCCGAAATTGGACAGAGTACCGCTCCTTGAATCTCCACATCTTGAATAGGGAGAGATCCCAATTCCTGAAGGGTAATTGGCGGAAGATATCCCGGCCCGCGTTTCCGAAGGTTCCAATGGCCGGAGGTGTTAATACCGAGTTGCCGTTGGCCGATACGTAACAACCATACGTTGCCAGCGTGGCGGCGGAACTAGCCTTGTTCACGCAAATAGCGGGCGCGGCGCTACCGGGAAAGTATTTAATCGCTTGGGAGCTACCGGGGACATAACCCGAGAAATCGGCTGGATTTCCGGAAAAATTCCAGCGGTCCGAATCTTCCAACGACTTGCTGATATCGTCGCCCGTGTCCTCCGGCGTCCAGGGTAGTCCGCTCTGCAGGTGCACAATGGAATTGAGCTGCCAGCCCTCCAGGAGCTGCCCCCACGTCTTTTTGCCGGGTATGTCATAGGTCGTAGAAAACGTAAAGTGCTGCCGGACGTCAAAGGAGGAACTCCCATACTCCCCGCCAGGATTTAAACTGTTCTGGGGAGTGTTCGCACCAAAGTAGTGAGACGAGTCATCGAGAGCATGACTATACGTGTAGCCTAGGACATACGACAAATTGTGAAAATTACGCGCGGTCAGGGTTACTTGCAGGCCGTTGTAATTTGACCGGTCGATGCTCTCGAATTCATTGATATACGCTAGATAGGGGTATTGAACGCCATAAGGGCGGTCGGCGTTCGCTTCGCAATGGCCACAAGCGATTTCCGCTGGAGATTGCGGGTTAATCTGGTTGACGTCCACAATCCCCGGCAGATTGCCTGCGTGATCGCCAACATACGCCGCTTCCAATGATAGATTACTGGTGATCGCGTGTTCCAGGCTCAGTGTCCAGGTGCCCACGTAAGGGGTTTTGATGTTTGGGTCCATGGCGACGGTACTGCAAGGCGCAGGTTGCCCAGGGTTGCCATTGCCGCAAACTAACGAACTGGACCCGGTCGCCGACCCCGGGAATACAGGGGTCGTAGAGTTCGGAACAGTCCAGGTAAGCCCGTTTGCCGGAGTCAGGGTAACTGCGGCGCTGCCAATACCACCAGTGGGATTTATGGGACCTCAGATAGACGCCATTGGTGGCCGTCTCACGCCCGTATATGGTGGGGACTGAGGCGAGGCCGACCGTATGGCCATTAAGCCCCACCTGGTAGATGAATAAGGTGATCGGCATATCGTCATACACGAGGCTGCCTCCCGCGCGGAGAACGGTCGTCTGTTTTCCCGAAAGGTCCCAGGCCACGCCTACGCGCGGGGCGAAGTCTTTGTGATAGCCGTTATACGGGGACTTGATATTTGTCCCCACCTGTTCCAGCCCGACCGTCGGACTCCAGTTGCCAATCAAATCATTCGCTTCCTTCAGCACCGAGTTGTAATCATAACGCAACCCCAGATTCAAGGTTACCTTCGGGGTCACGCGCCAGGCGTCTTGAAAAAAACCTGCGTACATCGTCTGGGTCACGTTCCGTGAGGCATTACCCGCAAGAATAGTTCCCTTCGTCGGAAGGCCAGCGAGAAAATCCTCCAATGGAGTAGAGCCTTTGAAGGCAGCTCCGCCATTGAAGAAAATCTCCCCTCGGCCGCTAGTAAACGCGCCATTGGTCACCCTGGAATACAGGACCTCACCCCCGAACTTAAAGGCGTGCTTGCCGCGTAGGTAGGAAACTTGATCAACGAAGTCATAATTCGAATTTGGACCTCGAAGACTAGGCCAGTTATTACCGCCACCGAGGTTATTCAAGGTGTTATTAAAAGTGATCACTGGCAAGCCGCCCAGGTTCGGATCGGTCACGCCAGTGTTCAGTCCGTATTCGGACTCCGCACTTGCAGTGTGGTCCACTGTGTATACGGGGCGATTATAGTAGGTCCAGCCGACCCGGGCTACGTTCACCCAACTAGAATTGGGCGCGTAAGTCCAATTCGTCGTTACAAACTGGGACCGGAGGCGGCCCGTGCTCTGAAACAAAGGATTCGTGTAGTTGGCGTCATACGATATTGCCGTGCCGTTACCAAAATAATACGCACCGTTCAACGTATTATGTGAGTTGAGGGTATAGTCGATCTTGCCTACAACGTTGTTTATGTTGATGATGTTGGGGGTACCAAATGGGGTTTTAGCCGTGGTCGTAGATGTGTTCGTTCCAAAAAGCGGCAGCAACTTTAGGCTCAGCGAATTAGGGACGAAAGCGCTCCCTGTGCAGAAAGATGCACCTGGACACATCGCTGCCAGCGCCGCTTCGGCTTGCGGAACGCTCACCGCTGTGCCTGCGCCACTGGCCGAGCTTGGGAGCAGGAGGTTCTCGGAAACCCCCACGTCATAGCGCTGATTCTCGAACGCGCCAAAAAAGAAGAGTTTATCTTTGACGATGGGTCCGCCGGCACTCCCTCCCCATTGCTCCAGACCTACCTGCGGTGGTGTCGTGCTGAAAAAGTTTTGCGCACCCCAAGCGCCATCCCGGCCAAATGCATACGCAGTGCCATGAAGGTTGTTCGTGCCCGACTTCAGTCCAACGTTGATCACCGCCCCCGGTTTCCGGCCAAATTCCGCTGGCGCATCCACCTCGACGTTAAACTCCTGAATGGCATCGATGGGCAGGATGGTGGCGGCGTCTCCGGACGGCAGGGTTGAGTTTGTTATGCTCTGGCCGGAAAACGCGTCGTTGCCATCCAATCCTTCGACGATATAGTTCTCGTCCTCGGGTCGAAGGCCATTTGTGGTTTGGGTCAGCGATCCCCCACCGGGAGTAATCTGTAGGCCGGGGCGCAGGACCAACAAGTTTTGGTAGTTGCGGCCATTCAGGGGCAGGTCGTTGATGGTCTGATTGCTGAGCGTTCCACCGATCGTAACCGTCGAGGTATCTATCATCGGGACCGCCTCGGTTACTTGAATCGTTTGGGCGATCTCACCGGGTACGAGCTGAACGTCAACACGGACGTCTCTGCCGATTTCCAACAGGATGTTCTGCCGTTCAAACGTCTTGAAGCCCGTGACTGCAACACGGACAGAGTACGCATCCGGAATCAAACCCGTGGCAACGTATTCTCCCGCCCCGTCAGTCGTCAAATCTCGCGCAACGCCCGTTTGCACGTTCGTGACCGTCACTGGAGCGTTCGCCACAGCACCTCCGGATTGATCCGTAACTGCTCCGGAAATGCGTCCAGTATTGGATTGACCGAATAGTGAAATACATCCCAGGAGTATCGTCAAACACGTAGAAGCTAGGCGCAGGCGGGTGCAAACCATCCGTAGCGTTGCGGACTGCATGTACACTCTCCTCTTAGGAACCCGACTCGAGCTTGTTCAACTGCCTTTCTGGTTGATGCGTCTTAACACGACTCAGCTCTGCCGTCAAACTCTTTTTTGGACTATCGCAAGGTTGGACTATCGCAAGGAAGGTCTATGGGGCAGGGGTTTGCTTGGAAACGCGTGATGAAGACGTGTGCGCAGCTACCCGCTTAGATTCGAACTCACGGTTGCATTTCCCGAGAAATTCGCGTTTCATTGGCAACAAAATCGATATTGCCAGTGACTATGGTCAAGTGTAAACCCCAGAGCAAAAAATAGAGCGCGTCATGCCGTGACAGCGGCGCCACTTCCTTTAGTGTCTGTAATCAATGGTTGGGAAGCATAGCATTCAACCACTTTAGAACAGTCTACGGGAGGAGAAGCATCCTCCCGATAACCCTGACCGCCTTACCGGGAGGTGGCCGATGCGCCTAGAATCCAGTCGATCCCTTCGGCTCTCGGGAGGGATTCAGTATCTTGTTGTGAGACTTCTTTTCACGGTCATTTTTTAGCGGCTGCTGCTCTTTGTCGCCGCGCCATTTCGCGGAATTGGTTTGCCGTATACTTCAATCCAATCTAAGCGCGAACCGCCCGCGCTTCCGTGTCCGGCGCCACGCATTAGGTCCGTGAAGCCGATCTCCTCGACTTTGCTGAGGTCTGGATAGTCCACCCAGTAGCCGTCCCCGGTTTCGATGACATTATCGATGTCCAGACGACGCCAGCGCACATCCACCAGCTGAATTTCTGACACCACCCAGGCGGTTGACATGGTGGTCGCCTTATCGCCAATCAGCCAGGTTCCGTCCGCAAGTTTGATAATTGGGCGTAGATAACGAAAACCGCTCACGCGGGTTCTCCAACGGATTGTTGCCGCGCCGCTCAAATCGACATCGTTGTTCTTGTCCCTGAGGGTGATCGCGCAGTTGGAGGTGCAGAGCAACGTCATGGCATACGTCAGGTGGTTGTTGTAGGTCTGGTCCGAAATGCGAGTGCCGGCTTTATCGCCGTATACGTGCACTTCCAAATTGGGGTTTGCGGCGTTTCCTTGGGTGATCGGCTGCTCCGGTTCTTCGGCGTTATTCACATTGGGTGCGTTCGAATCGATCTTCCAGTCTTCGCGGAAAAATAGCGAAGGAAATTCAATACGCGTCGATCTCGGCGGTTCCTGTCTCGGAGGTGGTGGCCCGCCCGGTCCGCCTCGACGGCCCTGCCCCTCCTGCGCCTGCTGGGCACCTGTTGCGCCCCCTTGCCCTTGTTGACCGGCGCCACGGCCCTGCGCTGCGAGTCTCAATCCGCCCAAAAACAGAATCGCAACTCCCAGCGTTGATAAAGTCGCCCAAACTTTCCTCATGTCGCCTTCCCTCATTTCGAGTCTCTGTTCACACTCTGACGGAACCCTTATACACCCTCGCCCTTTACGCTGCCCAGTCCTTGACGCACGTCACGGTCTATTCTTGTCAAGCTTGACCCGACTTGGAAAAACAAAGGGACTCAGGCGAACTAATCGGCAGTGTTGGAAATGTGGGCATGGTAGACAATTCTCCCGCAGCCGCCTCTCCCAAGCCAAAATCCCTCAAAACTGCCGAAACTGCCGCCGAGATCGTCAGGCGGACCCAGCTTTGCCCTGCTTGCCCAGAACGCCCCGCCGGACTAGAATCCGGCCCGTGGCTATCCCCGCGAAAAAAGGGCGGAGCATGAAAAACTTATGAAATACCCCACGAAAAACTTTGTCACGAAGTCGCGAGCTCCCGGAATCCTGTGCTGCTTGTGCGCGGCGGCAGTGGCCATGGTGTCCGCGTCCTCGATCTCCGCATCGTCGCGAAACGCAAAGGGGGCCAATCCCGCCGCCAGCTCCGTGACAACGAGCCCTGTCGCGACCAGCCCGGCGGCAACGAGTCCCGCTGCAACCACTGAAGAACAGGCGCTCCTGCAGGCCAATGGCGGGCTGGTGCGCGCGTTTGAACGAGACGACACCGCTACAATCGACCGGCTGCTGGATCCCGATTTCACCTGGATTGATCCGACCGGCATCATCCGCTCAAAAGAAGAAGTTCTTCTGGCCCTGCCGCCCAGCGCAGCCTCAAACGGCGCGTCTGCAACAAAAAACGCCGCTAGTGCCAGCACCAGTGCCGGTGCCAGCGTCAGCACACCAAAAGCAGCACCCGTAAAAGTGCCCAAACCCGCCGCGGGTATCTGGAGCGACGCGAAAGTTGCGGCGCATGTCTATGGCAATGGAACAGCCGGGAGCGCCGGCGTGATTCTGATCGCGCGTGGAAAGACACATATTTTGCGTGTCTGGATCAAACGCTCGGCGGGCTGGCGGCTCCTGCACATCAACGAGATCACGCAACTCGCGCAGGCACCGGCCGGCGACGCCGCTGTGCCCAGCGAAGCGGGCGTGGCCACGCCGTGCATCAATCCCTGTAAATCCGTGCCTTACACCCCTCCAACGCCCGCGGAGCAGGCGGCGTTTTCATCCTGGCAATTGATGGAAACGGGATCGTCCGTGCGCGATATGGATGTCTGGGGCGCCCAGGTTACCGACGATTGTTTGATCGTGGATTCGGCCGGGAGCGATCCGCTGACCAAGGCCGACCGCATCGCGAGGACACTCAAGCAGAAGCAGGCAGGCGTCCGGACCAACGAGGCCGTTCCGTTGCTACAAGCGCGAATGTTCGATTTCGGGGACGCGGTCATGATGGTTTCCGAGCACCAGCCGTATGGTGGAAAACCTTATTGGGCTTCGCGCCTCTGGACGAACGCAAATGGCCGCTACCAGATGTTCATAAGCTTTCACACCGCGATCCAGGATGTACCTTCTTTCGCATTAGCAACACAGTTGCCGGACAAGTGAATTGACCTGGCGAGGTGAAGTGGTCAAGCGACGTGGTCAAGCAAGGTGGCCTTCTACCTCTCGGCCAGTCACAGAAAGAAACAGCGAGGAGCGCTAACCGTGAGCGAAACGACAAGTCGAACGCCGATTCAATCTGCGACTCAGGCGCGTATAGATCCTCGCGCTCAGGCAAATGTCTCCTCATCCGCGCGTCCGGTGTTGGACGAACGTGCGTATCCCGATCCCGAGGCCCGTACGGATCGCGCGCTGGCCTATCTCATCCTGCGGCTCGGCTTGGGCCTCTCCGTCATGCTTCACGGAATGGTGCGTCTGAGCATCTACAGCGAGTTCATCAACGATACCGTGAAGCAGTTTTCTCACACGTTTCTGCCACCGGCCTCGGTTCGCGTGCTTGCCTACACGTTGCCCTTCTTTGAATCCGCGATCGGATTTCTCGTTCTGGCCGGAGCTGCGACACGTTACACGCTGTTTCTCGGAGCGCTGTTCATGATGCCGCTGCTGTTCGGAATGAATATCCTGCAACAATGGGCCATCGTGGAAATACAACTGGTGTATGTCTTGATCTATTTCCTGCTGCTATTCTTTCGAGAATGGAATGACTACTCAGTCGACGGTTGGATGAGACGCAGGCGGATGTAGCAAGACAGAAAAGCGGCTAGCGCGAATCTACAACGTCCGGTTCGGTCGAGAATAGCTCCTTGACCGTGCGAATCAGATGCGTGCCCGCCGATGACTTCGGCAGAAACGCGTCGGCCCCGGCTAGCAGTGCCTCTTGAGTGATGTAGGGCGATTCGTGCATAGAAAGGACCACGATTTTTGTGCGCGGCGATACCTGGCGAATCTTCGCTGCGGCTTGTAGTCCATTCATTACGGGCATACTGACATCCAGCACCACCAGGTCGGGCCGCAACGTGGCTACCAGCGATACGGCCTCTTGCCCGTCCCCTGCCTCTCCGCACACAATCCAGTGATCATTGCTCTCAAAAAGGGCCTTTACCCCACGGCGCACAACTTCGTGATCATCGGCAATGACAACGCGCAAGAAATACTCACCTGTTAAGAAGCGGGGCTGCTCATAGAATCCACTCACAAACCCAGGGCTGCTATCGGGTTGTTGCTGTATAGACGCTAATTGGCCTATTTTCCGGAGGGATGGGAGTCGCACGAGCCCGCAACGTCCGGTCCGACGGGCGCGGTGCGTTCCCAGGATTCTACCCAGTGCTTCACCGCCGTCATGCCGATTACCGATCCTGTCCATCCGCAATGGCAGTGTGGGTTAAACCAGTGCGCATCCGCGCCTTCGAGACTCTGTTCCGTGCTCGCACAGGCCGACGCCAATGGGCGCCCGCACTGCGGACATTGGAACAGCATGACGTGAGCGAATTGTTCAGCCAGGTCTTGGAGGTTTTCTGCAATTTGCACGGGCGTCCCCCTTTTTTTTAAGTTAGAAGGATCGGATCAAGAGCGGAAGATTACACAATGCGGCCAGGCCCGGCAATTAGCGCGTTCCCGGCGAACGTACTCCCAATACTCAGATCGCAGCGGATTTTCCGGGGTTCTCCGTGGACTGCCGATACGCTCGGCCACGTTCGTATCCGCGACGAAATGCCTCCCGTTCCTGAGGTGTGGGGTTGCGGTCGCCAAACTCCGCGTCCACCGCTTCCGGGGATTTACTTTTCTGCCGCGTTCGCAACCCAGCGTGAAAACCGAGCCGGAACGCCGGTTCGTCCGCTTGGAAGTCATGGCCCTGGGACTCGTAAGCCTCCTTTTCCACGTCACGCAAGCCAACCCACCACATCTCACGTGCCCGGTCGATGCTCTCGGCGCCCGCGCGCTCAAACGCTCCACGCACGGCCTGCGCTTGATCTTCATCTTGCGCCATGGCGACGATCACCGTATGCCCCCGCCGCAATGCATCCTGGTAAACGAACAGCTCTTCCTCCGGGACGCCGGAGAACACCGAGTTTTCCAGGGCTCCGCCGGCGGCTCCACCGCCAATCGCCCCGAGCAGTGCCCCTCCCGCTATCCCAATGGCCAACACCGGTCCCACTCCCGGAATTAGAAGGCTCGCAACCGCTTCACCAAGCCCCATTCCCACCGCTCCGCCCGCCACCGCTCCGAGCGCCTTAACCATGCCTGGCTGCTCGCCCTGGCTCTGCGGGACTTCCGCCATTTCTTTCCGAAGGTCTTTCTCGGAGGACTCCGGAGTCAGGAGCGTGATATATTTCCTGTCGACTCCAAGAGAACCCAGCGCGACAGCGCTCTGCCCCGCATCCGCCTTAGACCGGAAGACACCCACGACAGCGATCATGCGTTCTCCTTTTCCATCCGGGTTGACCGTACCGACTAGCGTGCCACTGCGTACTGACGCACTTGCCACTGAAAGGAGCGGCGACTTACCTGCATTTCCACCAGGAACATACCCTAATCGATTACAGTCGAGCTACCGGGAATACCCGGTATTTGCTGCCGCAACCGCGCTGTAGGCAAGCGCCCGCGAACTGATATCGATTTCCTTGCGGGCGCGGTGCCTATGCTAAGCTCGACCACCTCCGATGTTGCACGGTAGCGTGGACGCGCGATTATGCGGCCATGATCAGGACCGCGACAACAGAATTTTGATTAACGCAAACATGTCGCGTCGGTTATGCAGGCGCGAAGGGAGGGTCGATGAGAGTCTTGGTGGAAGGGTTAACGGTACGTGGATTTCAACTCGTGGCGTGCTTGATCGCAGTGGCGGTGAGCCTCAGCCCCGCTTTGCGGGCCGCCGGTAAACCGCAGGCAAGCCAGTCCTCGGCAGGACGAGCCACGGTGCTGGGCGATCTTTTGAAGGATTGGCAGGCGCAAAAGAAAACCATGATGGATATCGCGGATGCAATGCCCGAAGACAAGTTCAGTTATAAGACCACGCCGGCGCAACGCACCTTCGGCGAACAGATCCTGCACGTGGTGCAAGTGAACGGGGGACTCCTGAAATCGGTAGGCGGAAAAACCGCCGCGCCCGCGATGGCCAGCGCAAAGTCCAAGGCCGAGATTCTCAAAGCGCTAAGTGATTCTTACGATTACGGAACTGCGCTGCTCAAAGAACAAACGGATACAACCATTGTCGAGACGGTTCAGGGGCCTCGTTTCATGGGTGCTGCCACCCGGGCGCGCATATTCTGGTTCCTGCTTTCACACTCGAATGATATCTACGGGCAAATGGCCGTCTATCTGCGCTTGAACGGAATCGTGCCTCCGGCGAGCCGCAACAGTGTGTAAAGAACGGTGCAAGGACCGCTGGGGCAGAGCAGAGAAAAGACGTCCCGGAGGCGAAAAATACAGGGATTCCTGCATACGCTTAGGCACTTTTGCGGATTCTCTGTCGTCAGGCATTCGCGGTACCTTCCGCGTGGGGTGAATCCATGCGCAACCCGATGTCTCACCGTCAATTATTATATTGCGAGCGCTACTTCCACGCGGCGCGCCCGCAGCCGGCAAAGCGGCGAGCCGCAAAGATTGATGCGAGAAAGATTGATGCCAGAAAGGTGCTTTTATTGGCCTCACTCGCACTGGCATTGATCGCGTTTCCAGGGCGGGCGGCAGCCAACACGCAACCCGTTCAGCCGGGGCAAGTCAGCAGGCCAGCGGCGGCCGGCCCCGATGCGGCGCACGTCTGGACGAACGCGGACATAGCCAGGCTAGCTATGGAGAACAATATTTCGCTGGTCGGTCCGGAGCCGGTAACATCCTCTAACCCACCGGCACCGACGCCGGCTCCGTCGTACTCGGAGAAGAAAGCGCGATGGATCGGCGAGCGCGCGGAGAAATTACATCGCGAGCTTCACCGGCGAAAAGAAAAGCTTCGCCGGTATCTCGAAGCCATCGATAAGGCAAAAAGCCACGAGAACACTGAGTCTGGAATAGACCTCTATGAGGGCAACGCGGGGATCACACTAGACTCGGGTCGCGAAATTCTGGAGTCGAGTGTGCGTGAAGTGGAAGCCAAGCTGGATGATTTGACCGATCTTGCCCGGCGTAACGATATACCTCCAGGCGTGCTTCGGACGGACCCATCTTTGCTGGATTAGAGCGCTGGATTAGAGCGCTGGATTAAAATGCTGGATTAATACGCTGGATTAATACGCCGGATTAGAGGGCTCGGCTAGAAGGCCCAATTAGACGGCTCAAATGCCAGAAGCGCGCGAATAGAACTCCACAGCATGTCAATCTGCGGCAACCTGCGAACCAGCCTCTGAATGCGTATCGGTCTTCTGTGCCTCTTGCTCCGCTTCCTTCGCGAAAGTCTGCAGCAGCGTGCTGGAGTGTTCGTTGACAGCGGACATCGCCGCCACCAGGGACGAATTGACGATCTTGGCCAGCCGCTGCCGGAATTGCTCAATGTTCTGTTCGATCGAGCGCGCGAGTTGCTGATGCGCAGCGTGTTGCCGCTCTTGCGCGGCGATGGTCGCCGCAGCAGCAATGGATTCAAGCGACGCTTCAATGTTCTTGCGCGATTCGCCGACCGCCAGATCGATTTCGATGCCGGCTCTTTCGTGAAACTCGCCTAGCGCGGCTCCTGCCGCGGATTCGAGCTGCAAACGCGCCTCGCCGGACCGGGCATCGATCGCGCGTGCCGCTTCGCCGCCTGCCGCGTGGGCTTTTTCGGCCAGGCGTGCAAGCTGCCGCTGCGACAGGCGACCGGCCTCATCGCTAAACTCCGAGGTCGCGCGATCGGCCGCTTCCCGCAGACGCGCGGAGAAGTGTTCTTGTACTTCGCCAGCCGTCGCCTGCAGCGACGTCTGCGCCGCCTCTAACATCGGCTGGACTCGCCCCGCGGTTTTTTCGAGATGATGAACCGTCTCCAACGTTTTGGAGGAGAAAGCCTCGACTTGCGACCGCACTTCCTGGCTCACCTCGGAAAGATCAGCCTTCATCCGGCCAAGCAGGTCTTCTCTGGCTGCGGCTACGAGGGTTTCACGGTATTGGGAGCAGTGTGCCTCCACTTGCCGGAGGCTAGCCTGACTAAAGTTCTCGATGGCCTTTACAGCCTGATTGACTGCGGTATTGAGCCGCGAGGTTAAGGCCGTGGATACGGCCTTCTCCGCTGCCTGCTGAAGTTTGCCTTCGATTAGTCGCAGCAATTGTTCGGGCGCGACAGCTACGGTAGCTGGAGTCATGCTCGCCGGTGTGACGGCGGGGTCGTCGGCCGTCGCGACCGTACCGGGCGTTTGCGCAACTTCTGTGGCACGGGGGCGTTCGCCGCCGGCGGAAGATTCCCGCTGCGTGGATGCAGGATCGGTGACGCCCGGAAGAATGTGGATTTTTTGTTCGCTCATGGCCGGCAGCGCGGGAACACCGGCAGCCGCGGAGGCCGTTGACGTGGACGATGGCGTTGCTGCGGTAGTCGCCAAATTCGGAAACCGGAGCCAGTCTTCGGGAACGCCATTGATGCCCCAGACATTAGCGGGATGTTCGAGTTCAACACCGACAAGATAAAGCTCTTGTGGGCTGCCCGGTAAGCGGACAAATTTAACCTGGGCACGTACGGGTCGTGACAAGGTATTGACTTGCTGATTGGGAACTTCAATGGTGACCCAAGAACCGTGGCGGTATTCATTGCGCGACGGGTACAGGCAACCATGACAATTCACCGACACCGCCGACGTGGACTCCAAAAAAAGATTTCCGATGCGGTTTTGCCCGGACACGCTCAGGGGCACCGCCTGGAAGATTCGCGTGCTCCGCCGTGCATGCTCAACGCCTAGCGTCATAGCGTCGTTGCCCGTTCCCAAGCTCGTTCCCGAGTCAGACATGTTGTTTTCCTCTGCAATAATGGAAGATGTTCTTACGCTAGCATCGCGGCGTACCCGAGGATACCCGACGGAGCAAAGGATGCCGCCAGAGAGTTACTGTCAACCGCGCCGCGTGCAAGAAAACGAGGCTGCATTGCGCTTTTCGTCCTCTGGTCGCCGGATATTTACAATGTTTCGTCACGGTGCAACCGCATACCGCGGCCAAAAGGGGACTGTCGACTGTTTAACTAACAGCATAGCGCCTCAATTCCGCTTCACGTCCGCTTCGCGTCTGCTTCACGTCCATTAGGGTGTGGCTGAGCGGCTGGCGGCTCTCGCCAAGCACTCCATACTTGTCCCGAAGGAACTCGTGATACAGTTGCCGCTTCAACGCCAGCGGGAACCACGTTTTCACCACAAGACAGCGCTGGGCAAGACCGCTCCGAGCGAAACGGATTTGCCAGGCCATGCATCTTAATTGCTGGTTGTGCGTCTACATGCAGGTGTGCCTCCATGGCATCGCGATGAGGGGTGCCGGCGCGGCGCACAGGTTTACGGCCGAATGCTGACCATTCCAAGGCGCGCGTAGTGCGCGGAGGCTCGCATTGATCGAGGTCAAGAACCTGACGAAGTTATTTCGGCGAGAAGACGGTGGTCGATCACGTTTCGTTCACCGTGAACAAAGGCGAAATTCTAGGCTTCCTGGGTCCCAACGGCGCCGGCAAGACCACCACGATGCGCATGCTGACGAGTTTTCTGCCGGCTACCAGCGGGACCGCGAGCGTGGCGGGCTTTGACGTCTTCAACGATTCGCTCGAAGTGCGGCGGCGCATCGGATATCTGCCCGAAATTCCTCCGCTGTATCCGGACATGACGGTCGAGAGTTACCTGGATTTCGTGTCGCGGATCAAAAATGTGCCGGCGGAAAAGCGCCGGGGAACGGCATCGACGACGCGATCGAGAAAACCAATATCACCGATAAGCGCCACGAACTGATCCACAAGCTTTCGCGCGGATACAAGCAGCGGGTCGGACTGGCGCAGGCGCTGGTGCACGATCCGGAAGTGATTATCCTGGACGAGCCGACCATCGGGCTCGATCCCAAGCAGATCATCGAGGTGCGGCACCTGATCAAAGGGCTGGCCGGCAGCCATACCATTATTTTGTCGACGCATATTCTGCCCGAAGTGAGCATGACCTGCGACCGGGTGGTGATCATCAACAAAGGTAAAATCGCGGCGGTGGACACGCCGGAAAATCTGACCACGCAGGTGAAGGGCGGGCAGCGGGTGCACTTCGAGGCGCAGGCGGACGAGAGCCGCGCTGCGCGGAGCGATTCAGCAAATACAAGGCGTGCGGCAAGTGGACGTGGAGCCCGCCGGCGGCGCCCCGGGCGGTTCGCCGTGAGCGTGGAATCGGCCGCGGGACACGATGTGCGCAGCCAGATCGCGGCAAAATTGTGGGCAAGGGCTGGCCGCTATTTGAATTGCGCGGGGTGAACCTCAGCCTGGAGGACATTTTCCTGCAGTTGACCACCGAGGACGCGCCGCACAGCGAGCGAAAACGCCAACTAAGACGCCAAACTGAGGAGCGGGAGATGAAAGGCCTTTACGCCGTATATCGCAAGGAAATGGGCCATTACTTCGTGTCGCCGGTGGCCTACGTGATCGTGGGCGTTTTTCTGATCCTGAGCGCGTATTTTTTCAACCGCCTGCTGATCGTGCTGATCCAGGAATCGCTCGAGGCCGGACGAACAGGCGCTGGAGTTCGGCGGGACCTTCCGCGATTGACGTGCCGTCGCTGGTGGTGCGGAACTTTTTCGGTATTTTGTCGACGCTGCTGCTGTTCCTGACGCCGATGCTGACGATGGGCGTGTACGCCGAGGAGCGCAAACGCGGCACGATGGAACTGCTGATGACCTCGCCGGTGACGGATACGGAAATCGTTCTGGGCAAGTTTTTTGCCTCGCTGACGCTGCTGGTGATCATGCTGCTGCCCACCGCTGCGTACTTCATCTACATGTTTGCCCACAGCGAACCGGCCGCGGCGTGGCGGGTGCTCGGCTGCGCGTACCTGGGCGCGCTGCTGCTGGGCAGCGCGCTGCTGGCGCTCGGATCGTTTTTCTCTTCGCTTACCGAGAGCCAACTGATCGCGGCGATCCTGACGTTCGGCGCCATCCTGCTGCTGTGGGTAATCGATTTCGGTTCGGGGACCACGGCGCTGGGCGGCGGGGCTGCAATATTTGTCGGTGTTCCGGCACTACGACGATTTTCCGCGCGGAGTGATGGATACCTCGAACCTGATTTTTTATTTGAGTTTTATTTTTCTGGGCGTTTTTCTGACGGTGCGCAGCGTGGATTCGATGCGCTGGCGCCGCGCGTAGGCCGTTGCGGCAGGGCTGCGGCAGCGTGTCAGGCGCATTTATGGCGCGCATTTGGCGCCTGATGGCGACGAGGAGGGATGGGAGAAATGGCTTTTGACTGGAGGCACGAGCGGCGCTGGCTGGCCTCGCTGGGCGTGGCGATGGCCGCCGCCGGCTTTGTGCGTTACACGACCCAAAACGAGCTCACGCGCTGAGCAAGGGGCTGCTGA
The DNA here is from genome assembly GCA_963828935.1 of uncultured Acidobacteriota bacterium. Classification (GTDB taxonomy): domain Bacteria; phylum Acidobacteriota; class Terriglobia; order Acidiferrales; family UBA7541; genus Palsa-189. The sequence continues at coordinate 446,428 of CAWHGP010000005.1, forward strand.
TCGGCGGCGGAATTTTATTTCTGGCCGCGGTGGCGCTGAGTTACCGCGATTTGGCGGCATTTTTTGGGCATCGGTCCGCGAAACTGGGAACCAACACGCTGACGCTGACGATTCTGACGCTGGTGATTATCGGGATTCGTGAATTTTCTCGGGTTTCGGCACCACAAGCGCGTGGATGCCACCACCGAGAAACTCTATACGCTTTCCGACCAGTCGCGGCGCATCGCCAGCGGACTGCAAAAAGATGTGAACATCATTCGCTTCGCGAAAACTCCGGACACCGATTTCAAGGATCTGGTAACCGAATATGCGAACCTGAGTCCGCACGTGCACTACCAGGAGATTGATCCGCAGGAGAAGCCGGAAGTGGCGCGGCAATACAACGTGACGAAAATGAACGACGTGGTGGTCTCGTCCGGCACGCATAACGAGACGCTCTCCGGCACCACCGAACAGGACGTCACCAACAGCCTCGCTCAAGGTCACGCGCGACACCGTGAAGACGATCTGTTTCCTCAAGGGCCATGGAGAGCGAGACATCGCCTCGACCGAACAGGAAGGGTACGGCGGGGTGGCCGGCACGCTGAAGAATGAAGGGTACACAACGAAGACCGTGAACCTGGTGTCGGAGGGCGCGGTCCCGGCGGATTGCAGCGTTCTGGTGGTGGCCGGCCCCAAGCAGGCTCTGTTTCCACAGGAAACGCAGATGGTCGGCAAATATCTGGACGGCGGGGGCAAGGCCCTGATGCTGTTCGATCCGGAAACTGATCCCAAGATCGGCGACGTTTTGCAAAGCTGGAACGTGGCGCTGGGCAGCAACGTGGTGATCGACGCCAGTGGAGTGGGGCGAATGTTCGGCACGGGCCCGGCAGTGCCCCTGGTGGTGGATTACGGGACCAGCCCGATTACGCGAAATTTCAACGGCACCATGACGTTTTTTCCGCTGGCGCGCACGGTCTCCATCGCGGATAAATCCAAAGCCACGCCACTCGACGAGACCGAGCTGCTGAAAACCTCCGAGCGCAGCTTTACGGTTCCCAATCTCAAAACCAAGCAAGTCACCTACGATCCCGCCAAGGACAATGCCGGGCCGCTTTCGCTGGGCGTTTCCGCCGAGCGCAAGGCCGACGTGGCGGGCGGCACGCCCGGGCAGGCCAAGGATGCGCGCCTGGTGGTCATAGGGAATTCGAGCTTCGCCGCAAATCAGTGGGCGGGGCTGCAGCGCAACAGCGATCTTTTTCTGAACACCGTCAACTGGCTGGCGCAGGATGAGGATCTGATCTCCATCCGTCCCAAGAGCGCCACCAACCGCCGCGTGATTCTGACGGAAACGCAGCAGCGCGAGCTTTTCTGGCTCAGCCTGATTTTTCTGCCGGGCATCGTGCATTCTATCGGGCGCGCTGCTGTGGATTCGGCGGCGCTAAGCAATCATGAAAAAGAGCACCGGCATTATTTTTTTGGTGGCGGCGGCGCTGGCTGCATTCGTTTACTTTTACGAGCTGAAGCACACCCCGCCGAGCGAAACGCCGGCAAGATACGTCGAAGCCGGCGTTTTCGGTGCTCGGCGGACGACATCACCGGCGTTACGCTCGAGCGCGCCGGGACGACGGCGACATTCGAGCATCGCCCGGACGGTTGGTACATGCTGCAGCCGGTGGCGACGCGCGCCGACCAATCGCGGCTGACGGGCATCACCAGCCAAATTGCCTCGCTGCAAACCGACGCACCTTCCCGGCTGACCGCGGAGCAGATCACTTCGTTCGGGCTGGACCATCCGGCATAACGCTGAGCAATCACAATGAAAAACGGGAGCAAGCACAAGCTGCGCTTCGGCGGAAAAGATTTTTCCGGGTCGTCGGTTTACGTGCTGCTGGATGAGGACACCAAGAACGTGTCGTTGATCGCCGATACCCTGCTGACTACCAGCGATAAAGGGGTGGAGGATTTGCGCGACCGCGCGGTGCTCGGCGTTGTCCGCCTATCGATGCACGTCATTCGACCTGGTCAACCCCGGTGGCGAAATCGCCGCGACGAAAAAGGACGAAGTGTGGACGATACAGAAGCCGCGCGCGGCTCCGGGCGATTCGAATGCGATCACTTCCCTCTCGAGACGGTGAATAACGGCGCAAATCACGCACTAGTGTGATGTCAGCGAAAAGGCGGGCGAGCAGGATTTAATGGCAAGTACGGGCTTGCGAGCCCGGCGATCCGGTTTCATTCCACGGGGCCAACGGACAAGCGGCGGAACTGCAGATCGGAAAGAAGGATGCCGGTGAATATTTCGCGCGCGACGCCTCGCGGCCCATGATTTTCCGCGTGAACGACGCGCTGTACAAAGCGCTCAATGAGAAATTCAGCGATCTGCGCGATAAACAGCTGCGTGCACTTCTCCGAGACTGACATCAGACAGATCGACGTGCGCAATCAGAATGGGACCTCGCAATGCGTCAAGAGTGCGGCGGGGGTACGGCGGCGACAATTGGTCATCCAGCGCGGCCGTGACAAGGCAAGGAGCACGGCGCAGTCCCTGCCCGTTCGTTGCGGCGCTGGAAGATGGCGCGGGCGCAGGAGATTTACGACAAGCCGCCGGCGGCTATCGCAGAGCAAATTGGCCAAGCCTCCCGTGCACGTGACACTCACCAACGGATCGGGCAAAAAGATGGAGATAGAGGTGTCGGCTCCGCCGGTGAGCAGCGTTTACGCGCGGACCAGCGCAGGGCCGGAAGTGTACAAACTCGAAAAGCAGATTTTCGACGATTTGAATGCCAAAACGGCGTCGGAAGCTACCGCAAACACGCCTGCTCCGGCGAATGCGCATCCGTGATGTTGAGCTACGACATCAGGCAAAGTGCAGTGCTATTTTGCCAGCCGGCCCGTGCCCGCCGCTTCTGGAGGTAAAATGAAGTCGCAGCCAACAACAGCCCCAGTCGAGGAGGCGTTATGAGCGAGAAACTATCGAGCGACAAAGTTGAGAAGTCCGACACCGAATGGCGCGCGCAACTGACGCCCGAGCAGTATCACGTCACGCGCGGCAAGGGGACCGAGCCGGCATTCTCCGGTGAATTCTGGAAGACCAAAACGCCCGGAACGTACGAGTGCGTTTGCTGTGGCGAGCCGCTTTTCGAATCGGGAACGAAGTTTGATTCCGGGACCGGGTGGCCAAGTTTCACGGCGCCTAAGGACGAATCGAAGATGGAGACGGAGACCGATCGAAGCTACGGCATGGCGCGCACCGAAGTGATGTGCCGGAAGTGCGAGGCGCATCTGGGGCATGTTTTTCCCGATGGTCCCGGGCCAACGGGAATGCGCTATTGCATCAATTCGGCGGCACTGCGATTTGTGAAGGAGACAAGAAATAGTTACGATGCGCGAGCCGTGCTATTTTGCTGATTGAGGTCGGTGGCGCAGCTTCCCTCGTTTTTTTTCGGCAGCATGACTCGCGTCCGTCAAAGGTAACTTGCCTCGCGGCTGGCTTGGCCGCGGGGGAGGTGCACGCAGGCACGGTGTGTGATCCGCTGAGGCCTGTCCAGCAAAGGGCAGCGTCAAATCTGTACGGCTGTCGCCCCTACGTTCGCTCCCGCTCACTATTACAAAAATTTAATTAGGGTTTTTCTTCACGGTGGTATCCTGAGTCGCGTTGAAGCTGCGGAACCGCATTGCCGCCCTCAGCCCGGGCAACGAACCTTGGGCTTCGGAGGCACCACTGAGCAAGTGCCAACGAACTGCTGTTTGTTTCCTGCACAGAAATTCCCTGCTTTTTGATTCTCTTTCAGGTGTGCGCCCATGGCGGTGAACTCCGCGCCACTGTTGATCGCCGCGCTCGATGCGGGATCGAATGCGATTCGTGCGGTCGTGGCGCGGGCCGCTCGGCGACCGAAATTCGCGAACTGGCGAACGCGCGCTGGACGGTGCGGCTGGGCCATGGCGTGTTCACCAAGCGGCGCCTGGACTCGCGCACGATGTCGCGCGCGGTGGAGACCTTCGTGCAATTTCGCAACATGCTGGACCGTTATGGCGTCGCGGAATACTCCGCCGTGGCTACCAGCGCGGTGCGCGAAGCGGCCAATCGCGACGCGTTGGTCTCGCGCATTCTGCGCGAGGCCGGAATCGAGCTTACCGACCATCGACGCCGCCGAAGAGGCGCGCCTGGTGCGCGAGGCAGTTTTCGCGGCGGCGGGCGGAAGGTTTGCTCCGCGCGCCATCATTGACCTGGGCGGCGGGAGCCTGGAGATCAGTTTCCTGCGCGGACGAAAAGTGGAGCGCGCGCTGGCGCTGCCGCTGGGCACGGTCCGCTTGATGGAAATGTTCGATCAGGCGGGTTCGTTCACGCCGGAATCGTTTGCGCGGCTGCGGCGTTACATCCTGTCGATGCTGCGATCGCATGGCCGCGCGGTCTCCGCGCGTGGGACGCGCCGCGGTGGTCGCGTGCGGCGGCAATGCCGAGGCGCTGGCGCGGCTGGCGCCGGGCCCGCGCGTGGCCGGTTTCAATACCCTGAGCCTGCAGCCACCTGGCGGAGCGCCTGTGGGGAATTTTGGGGCTGGGCGTCGAAGAACGGATGGAAGCTTTGGGCGTGCGTCGCGACCGCGCGGAGGTGATCGGCGTCGCGGCGGTGGTATTCAACACGCTGGGCGAATGGCTGGGCGCGCGGCAAATGGTGGTGCCCGGCGTGGGCGTGCGCGAGGGAATCTTGCACGATCTGGCGGCCGCGCATTTCGGACCGGCGACCGCGCATGACGAACGCGCTGAAGGCACTGCGCCAGCAGGCGCGGCGATTTGCGGCGCGCATGCACTCCGACGCGGCGCATTGCGAACACGTGCGGCGCCTCGCCGCGCAACTTTTCGACCAGCTCGCGCCGGTGCACGGGCTGCCGCCTAACCAGCGCGTGCCGCTGGAGCTGGGTGCGCTGCTGCACGAAGTGGGCCTGGCGGTGAATCGCGCGATTATCACAAACATGGCGAATATCTGGTGCGCAACGCGGACATCCCGGGACTGGGCCGGCATCAGCAGGCGCTGGTCGCGTGCCTGGTGCGTTATCACGGCGGAGGCCATCACCTAAACCGCATCACCGGCTCTACCGCTCGCTCGCGCCCGGGAAAGGACGATCGCGTGCGGCAACTGGCGGCGCTGCTGCGTATCGCCGTGGCGCTCGACGCCGGCGGCACGCAAGCCGTGCGGCGTATCGAGACTCGTTTGCAAGACGAAACCATCTGGCTGCGAGTGACCGCGGCGCCGGACGCGCGTTTCGATTTCGCGGAATTGCGCCGAAAGGCAGGATTTCTCGAAGAGGTTTTTGGCGTGCACGTGCGCGTAGGTCGCGCGCGACGATCTTCAACGACACCTAATGATCGAGTGGCCCGGGCCGGTACACTGACCGGCGTGCGCCGCTCACCGGCGGCGTTGCCGCGCCGTTCTGCAGCTTAGGCCGGCCAAGAGCACGATTTTTTGTCGAATTTTTCTCGAAACAGACCCGCTTTCTCGAAACAGGTTTCTTGAAATGTGCCTGCGGGCTTGAGCCCGAAACGCAAACCTGCGATCCTAGGTTAGTAATCCGGGTTAGTAATCCGGGTTAGTAATCCGGGCTAGTAATTCGGGTTGGTAATTCGGCGCTGGGCGCCAATCAAGGACAACCGTCCCTTATGCTTCTATACCTGATGCGCCACGGAATCGCCATTGACCGTGAAGATCCCGACTGCCCTCCCGAGGAAGAACGTTACCTGACGTCCAAGGGTATTGCGCGGACCCGCTCCGCTGCCAAGGGACTCTCCGCAATGAATGTGAAACCTACGCAATTGCTGACCAGCCCTTACGTGCGCGCAGTTCAGACGGGGGAGATCGTGTGTGAGGTTCTGGACCTTGATCCTAAACAGATGCGTGCCACCGAAGCCTTAAAGAGTGACGCAAAACCCACTCGATTGGCCGATGAACTCGCGCGTCTTACGGATGAGGATGTGATGTGCTTCGGGCATGCGCCGCATATCGATGATTTCATCGCGCTGGCCGTCCGCGCCTCAACACCCATCACCGCGCTTAAGAAGGCGGGGGTCGCCTGCCTGGAGATAGAAGATTTTTCGCCGATGCGCGCTACGCTGGCTTGGCTGATGCCGTCGCGGGCCTTGCGCCATTTGAAAGATTGAGGTTCCCGAGCCGCGCCAGATTTCCACGCCAGCGATCCCACACACAAGATGCGCCTTTGGGCCCACCGTTCTGATTTCGACTCATGCCTGGCCGCTTACCGCCCGGAACAATTGCGCGTTCATAACGATCCACGCACTCTCGCCGCGCGCGTTCCACCCGCCGGAGCAACTTATCACGCGTTGTCTGCGGCATATTCTTGTCGTCTGCCAGGCGCAAAATACGCTCGCGCAAAACATCCAGATCGTGGCCGTCACCCAATATGTCCTGCAAACGCTCGAGCGCGTTCTTGGACACGGCCCGCTGCTGCGGCAGACAGCTTTCGACCGTATACCGAAAGCGCTTCATAGCCACCCGCAGTTTGTGCCACGCGGCCGCGTCGTGTGTTTTGCGCCAGTAATGTTCGAGTTCGTGCCCCTCGCTGAGGCGATCTATCGCGAGTGACACCAACCGAGATTCTCCCACGGGGATCAGCTCGGCACGCTCGGGGAGGGTGTGCAGCCATTCCTTCCAGCGCTTTCTTGGAAAGTTCTCGAGGGACTTAGCCGCCCGGCGGCGCGCCCGGCGCTCGTCCTTTTTTAGCGCGGCCGCGAGGAAGCCGTCTGAAGAGTTGCCGTTCAGTTGGAGTCGTCGCACCCATCCGGCCATGACCTGGACGTCGCGCAGATCGTTGAGCCCGCGTTGCTGCTTCTTGCATGCCTTGGCCAGGTGCCGCCATACCGGATGCACATCGAGCGCGGAGAAATCCTCGGCCAGTGAACGGCAGCGGCGCAGTGCGACGCGCAGGTCGTGTATGGATTTCTCGTCCTCCAGATTCTTGCAGGCTTTCTTTTGCTTGCGCAGCGCGCGCTGCAGCGACTCCTCAAGAGCGGTGGACGGAGGCGCCCCGCCGAGCTGCGAAGCCATTCCGCGCGTGCCCAATGTGCGCGCCCTCAGCCTGTGCGTGTGAAGACCGTCGAGAGGTGGCGGGGTCGGTGGAGACTGCGGAGACAAATTGCGCGCCATTCTTTTTCACCAGTGAAAACGCGAGGGTCGCCTGCAGTCGTAGCAGCGGAGTATGCCGCTGCTACAAGCGCACCTGGGCCCGTGCCCGCATCAAATCTGCTAGCGAGTCCGGCTCGCGCGTTTGCGATGGTCTTCCGCCGATTCCTCGGAATCGGGCACCGTAACCGGTTCGTCTTTTTCGTCAGATGGCGCCGGGGCGGGCACTGGCACTATCGCGGGCACTGCTGAAGTACCTGGCGGGGCGGCAACGCCGGCTTGGCGCTTTCCGCACCGGCGCGTTTGGTCAGCACTCGCAAGATGCCCTCGCGCAACTGTTCGAAGATCACCTCGGCTCCGGCCGCGCGTCGATCACTTCAAAGTGAAATTCTTCGGCCAGTTGGTCGAACTGCTCGAGCAGCGCGCTCTGATAGCGCCGGAAACTGTCGTACATGTCTTCGGTGGAGTAGAAATCCATGCCCGACTCCCAGTAATCGAAGCCGCGCGTGAAAACGGCGCGCGGGATCAGCTCATCCACGCCGATGCGCAGATAGAAGACGGCGTCCGGCTTGAGCGCAAAGCGATGGATGTTGCGCACCCAGGCGGGATCGAGCCCGCGCACCATGGCGCGCGCGATCAGCGAATAGATATAGCGATCGGTGAGCACCACGAATCCGGCGCGCAGCGCCGGCACGATCTCATTTTCGAGACGATCGGCAAAATCGGTGGTGTAAAAAAGGCTCAGGGTGATGCGGCCAAGCGTGTGGCCTTCCTTGGCGCGCTTGATGCTCTTGCCCACCAGACCCGAGCGCGACAGCCCGGTATCCAGCACGGCGTGGCCTTGCTGCTCGAGCCATTCCTTCAGCAGGCGAATCTGCGTCGAGCGGCCCACGCCGTCGGTGCCCTCGATCACGATGAGCTTGCCGACCAGGTCGTCGAGATCCATGTCCGGGCAGCGACGACGCCGTAGGTCTCTTTCATGGGGCCACCCGCAATTGCCGCGCCTGCGTCAGCTTGGCCAGCACCAGTTGCCGCATCTGCTGCTGCTGCGTCTCGATCGGCAGCGTCGCGTCAATCACCGTCAGGCCGAATTCCGGAATCATTTTTTCGTATTCGCTCGAGGATGCGGCCCTGGAACAGCCGGAAGCTCTCGTTCGGGATCGTCGCTCAGGCCCAAATCCATGCCCGCTTCGTAGAATTTGAAGCCGGCGCGGCCGTCGTTGATGCGCTTCATGGCGATTTCCAGCGGCACGCGGAAATAAAAGGCGATCGTGGGCTTCACCGCAAAGGCGTACAACTCGCGGATCCATTCGGGGTCCATGCCGCGGCTGGCGTCGCGCGCGAAAGCCGTGTAGATGTAGCGGTCGCAGAGCACCACGGCGCCGGCTTTGAGCAGCGGAATGATGTTGCGCTCGGTGCGGTCGGCAAAATCGGTGGCGTGGATCAGGCTGAAAGTCGCCGGCGTCAGAAGCTGCTTTTTCTTGCCGCGCTTGGTGGTGTCCTTCACCAGCGGCGAGGAGTTCCACTCGCTGAACACCACGCCGTAGCCTTCGGCCTTGAGCCATTGGTGCAGCAGCATCAGCTGCGTGGATTTCCCGGAGCCGTCGATGCCTTCGACGACGAACAGCCTGCCGGGAATGCGATGTTCGCCGTACCGTTTCATTCGGAGGAATCCTTCGAAGGAAGGAGGACAGCTCTGCTCAGTGCCGCGAACCGCCGAATTCTAGCAGCAGATTGCCTATGGCGAACGTGAAATCTCAGCTCGCAGCAGAACCGCATCTGCAGGAGTCGAAGTCGCAGATACCGGCACGCTATGCGCCGACAACCAGGCTAGGCGTCATTGAAGGCGATTGAGGTAAAGCGCCATGCCCACCGCCGCGTTCATGCCCAGGCGTTCGAGCGCGCGCACCTCGCGATGGCTGCGAATGCCGCCGGCCGCGGTGATGGGCAGCTTGCGTCGCGCGCCGCAACTCGCGAAACCAGGCGCAGATTGGTGCCGCGCATGGTGCCTTCCGCGTCCACATAGGTGCACAGAAACTCGGAGGCGTAGCGGCCCAGCTCCGGAAAAACTTCCTCCGGGCGCAAGCGCAGCTTTTCCTGCCAGCCGCGAACCAGGATGCTGCCCGCCTTCGGTATCCACCGCGACGATGACGCGCTTGCGCCCGACCCGGCGGCGAGGCGCGACGAGAAAAGCGCGGTTCACGCTGCCGCCGCGAAACGCCGCGCTGCCGACGATGATCTTCTCGGCGCCGCGCATCGAGGATGCGCGCCGGCGCGCGCCGTGGTGCGGATGCCGCCGCCCACGCGCACGCGCATGGGCGCCCGCCGGCAAAGCTCGCCGCACCAGGCGCGCGTTGCTTCCCTTCCCCATGGCGGCGTCCGAGATCGATGACATGCAGCAGCGGATACTCGCGGAAGCGCTCGAGCAGGCCGAAGACATCGTCGACGGCCAGGCGCCGCTTGCGCCCGTGCACCAGTTGCACGGCGCGGCCATCTTGCAGATCGATGCAGGGGATAATCACGATGATCTATCACGTGTCCGTAAGGCGCACCGGGAACGCCACTGCTGCGGCCAGAAAGCGCTTCAAGTTCGCCGAGGCCTTGTATGGCGTCGTGAAAAATCGAAGCCGCCAGCGCGGCGTCCGCGCGGCCTTCGACGAACACGTCGAGAAAATCCGCGGGCGTGTCGGCGCCGCCCGAGGCGATCACCGGCACGCCGACCGAGTCGGAGACGGCCGCGGTCAAGCGCGAGATCGAAGCCGCTGCGCGTGCCGTCGCGATCCATCGAGGTCAGCAAGATCTCGCCCGCGCCGCGCGACGCGCCCTCGCTCGCCCACGCGACCGCATCGCAGTCCGCCGGAGTCGCGGCCGCCGCGCACGAAGGCTTCCCAGCGGTCGCCGACGCGTTTGGCGTCAATCGCCAGCACCACGGCCTGCGAGCCAAATTCGGCGGCCAGTTCGGTAAGCAGCTGCGGGACGCCGCAGCGCCGCGGTGTTGACCGTGAGCTTGTCGGCGCCGGCGCGCAAGATGGCGCGGCCTTCGTCGACCGTGGCCACGCCTCCGCCGGCGGTAAGCGGAATGGCCAGCTCCGCGGCCACGCGGCGAATCGTTTCGAGAAACGTGGGGCGGTGATCGCGCGAGGCGGCAATATCCAGCACCACCAGCTCGTCGGCGCCTTCGCGGTTGTAGCGCGCGGCCAGCGCCGCGGGATCGCCGGCGTCGCGCAGGTTGACGAAGTGCACGCCTTTGACGACGCGCTCGCCGTCGGTGTCGAGGCAAGGAATGATGCGCCGCGCCAGCGTCATCGCGGCTCTGCGCCGCGGCCTGCGTGGCGCCGCGTGCGCGACGAAGTTGGCCAGCACGCGCGCGCCCGTGCCTCGGCCGATTTTTCCGGATGAAACTGCACCGCGAAGAGGTTCCCGCGCTCGAGCGCGGCCACAAACGGCGCCGCGTGATCGCACATGGCGACAGCGGATCCGCCGCGTCGCCGGCGTCGAGCGCCGCGTAGGTATGCGCGAAATAAAAATAGGCGCTCGCCGGCACGCCTTCGAGCAACACCGACGGGCGCACGCGGCGCAGCTGATTCCAGCCCATGTGCGGCAGCTTGGCGGTGGCCGGCAGAGCCGCCACGCGTCCCGCAAAAATGCTCAGGCCGGCATCGCCGGGCGCTTCGTCGCTTTCGGCGAAAAGCGCCTGCAAACCCAGGCAGATGCCCAGCAGCGGCGTGCCGCGCGCGATGGCCTCCGCGAGCGGCGCGGTCAGGCCGCGCGCGCCCAGCGTGCGCATCAACTGCCCGAAGTGTCCGACGCCCGGAAGAATCAGCGTCTCGGCGCCGCGAATCGCCTCCGGCGTGGCGACGCGTTCGCGTCTCGATGCCCTGGCGCGCCAGCGCGCGCTCGACCGACGGCAGATTGCCGGCGTCGTATTCGACCAGGGAAATTTTCATGCGCGCACCGTCATGTCCCGCTCTCTCGACTCTTCAGATGCAGCCCCTTCGTGCTGGGCAGAACGCGCTTCAACTGGGGGTCGCGCGTCGCGGCAAAACGCAGCGCGCGCGCAAAAGCCTTGAAGAGCGCTTCCACCTGATGGTGCGAGGAGCGGCCGTAGAGCAGGCGCAGATGCACGTTGGCCGCCGCCGCCTGCGCGAAGCCGCGGAAGAAATCCTCGACCAGCTCGGTCTGCAGGTCGCCCACGCGGCGCGCCGCAAATCGCCACTGGCAAACGCAGTGCGCGCGGCCGCTGAAATCGATGGCCGCCGACGCCAGCGTCTCGTCCATGGGCATCAGAAAATATCCGGCGCGCAGGATGCCGCGCTTCGAGCCCAGCGCCTGCGCACCGCTTCGCCCAGCGCGATGCCCAGATCCTCGACGGTGTGGTGCTGGTCCACGTCCAGATCGCCTTTGGCCTCGATTTCCAGATCCATCGCGCCGTGCCGCGCCACCAGCTCGAGCATGTGATCGAGGAAGCGAATGCCGGTGGAGACGTCGGCGCGGCCGCGGCCGTCGAGATTGAGGCGCCAGACGAATATCGGTTTCCGTGGTGGTGCGATGCAAGCTCGCGCGTCTCATTTCCAGTATTTCTCCAGTTCATTGGCGCTGTGCAGGATCGCGCGCGACGCCGTGCCGGCGCAACTGCCCGGCGCGCACGCGGTGCGCGTCGCTGCCGCGCGCAAGCACGCCCAAAAACGGCACGCCCGCGCTGCGCGCCGCCAGCGCGTCGTCAAGCACATCGCCCAGGTAAATCGCGCTGCGCGGGTCGGCGCCGTCGAGCAGGCGCAGCAGCCCTTCGGGATCGGGCTTGAGCTGCTCGACGTCGTCCATGGTCACGATGCGCGCGGAACAGATCGCTGACGCCGAAGCGGTCGAGCGTGTGGCTCAACTCGCGGCGCGTGCGGCCGGTGAACAGCGCCAGTTCGGCGCGCTTGGCCCAGCGCTCCAGGCGGCGCCGCGGCACCAGCCAGCGCTCGCGCCACACGTTGCCGCGCTTTCCATTCACGCCCCAATAAATCTTCTGGAACTCGCGCTTCACCTTCGGCGTATTCGACGTGCCGCCCGAGCGATGCCACCCAGTCGGTGGTCAGCCGCCAATCGTCGTTGTAGCCGGTACGGCGCTTCCATTGCTGAATGTCGGCGTAGGTCACGCGCTTGCCGGTGAAATGCTGCACGGTATCGATGATCGAGCGGTGAAACGAGCCGTGCACGTCGACGAGCACGCCGTCCACATCGAAAATGATCAATTTGGGCGCAGATGCGGCTGCGTGCGGACCTGCGCATCATGATCTTGCGACGCTGGCGTGGTCTTTGGCCCTGGCTGCGTCTGGCAGCTCCGGCTTGCCTTGGGCTGCCGGCGATTTCGCCGCGCTTTGCGCCGATTTCACCGCTCCTCCTCGATCGCCCGCAGCAGCCGGCGCGTCTGCGCGCGCGTGCCCGCGGTAATGCGCACGAAGCCATCGCGGCCAAACTCCGACGCGCGGTCGCGCAGCAAAATGCCCCGGCGCGCCAGGCGGCGCACCAGGCGGCTGGCGCCCGCGCCAAAATCGGCGAGCACGAAATTCGCGCCGCTGGGAAACACGCGCGCGCCCAGCCGCTCGAGGCCGCGCGCGAGCTCGCAGCGGCTGGCGCGCACCTCGCGAACGTAGCGGCGAAGAAAACTCCGGTCGCCGAGCGCCGCCTCCGCCGCGACCAGGGCCAGCGTAGTTCACCGGATAAGGCGTAAAGGCGCGCCGCAGCGCGTCCGCGAGATCGGTCGCGTGCGAACAGCGCGCCCAGGCGCAGCGCCGCCAGGCCCGCCGCCTTCGAGAACGTGCGCGAGACGACCAGATTGGGCGCGCCGGCGAATCCACGGCAGCACCGTCACTTCCGCGAAACTCGAAATAAGCTTCGTCCACCAGCACCAGCGTGCGCGGCGCGGCGTCCAGAATGCGCTCGAGCGCGGCGAGATCGAGCAGCGTGCCGGTGGGATTGTTCGGGTTCGCCAGAAACAGAATGCGCGGCGAGCGCTTCAGTGCGCGCAGCGTCGCCTCCAGCGGAAAGCGCATCGGCATCATCGTAGCGCACCGCTTCGACCCGCGCGCCGGCGACTTCGGAGAAAAAGCGGTACATCGAAAACGTCGGCTCGGGAATCAGCACCGTGTTGCCCGGCTCGACAAACGTCTCCATCAGCAGGCGCAGCGCATCGTCCACGCCATTGGTGAGAAGCATCTCCGCGGGGCGCACGCCAAAGTGCCGCGCCAGCCGCCGCGTGGATTCTTCGTACTCGGGATAGATCGCCAGCTGCTCGGCGGTGATCCGGCGCAGCGCGCGCAGCACCGCAGGCGAGCAGCCCACCGTGTTTTCGTTGAAATCGAGCCGCAGCTTCCCTGCGCGGCCCTCTTCCGGCGCGGCATAGGGCGCGAGGTTCCGCACCGAAGGCGCACCCGCAAGTACGCGATGCCGCGCACTGCTTCGTGCGCAGTCGTTTATGTCGCAAGTTCCGCGCAAGACTTCGTGCGCAACACTTTGTGGCGCAGAGCTTTTCGTCGCCGCACTTTCGCTGTCACCGTGGTGCGCGATTTGGCCGCCGATTTCATTCGCGCACCTCGCCCCGAACCCGCCCCGAACCTCGACGGCACGCGCGTGCGCGACGAGCCCCTCGGCGTCGGCCAGCGCGGCGACCACGGCGCCAGCCGGCGCAATCCCGACGTGCGAAAGCTGCTGCACGCTCGTGCAGCGCACAAAATCCCACGTGGAAAGCCCGCCGCGGGAGCGCGCGCCGCCGCCCGTGGGAAGCACGTGATTGGTGCCGCTGGCGTAATCGCCAACCGATTGCGCGCTCCAAGGACCGATGAAGACGCTGCCGGCGCGGAAAGCTTGCGCACGCAGCGCCGCCTCTCCGCCAGGAATGCTCAGGTGCTCGGGCGCGAAGCGATTCGCAAAGCGCACCGCTTCTGCAACGTTGCGCGCAATCAGGATGGCGCCATTCGCCGCGAGCGAGCGCCACGCCGGATTCGACGGCGGCAGCGACGCTCAACTGTTCGGCAACGGCTCGCGCACGGCCCGCGCCAGGACCGCGAAGTCGTGACAAACAGCGCCACGGCGTCGGCATCGTGCTCGGCCTGCGCGATCAGATCGGCGGCGATGTAGCGCGCCTCGCCGCGCGTGGCCACAACCAGAACTTCCGTGGGCCCAGCCAGCATATCGATGGCGCAATCGGCGCTCACCAGAGCGCTTTGCCGCGGTGACATAGCGATTGCCCGGCCCGAAAATCTTATCCACGCGCGGCACCGATCGCGTGCCGTAGGCCAGCGCGGCGATGGCCTGCGCGCCGCCGATATGCGCGATTTCCTCGATCCCCAGCAGTTCGGCCGCGGCCAGCAGCGCCGGATTGGCCTTGGGACACGCCACCACGATGCGCCTCACGCCGGCAACCTGCGCCGGAACCGCCGTCATCAGCAGCGTGGAAACCAGCGAAAAACGGCCGCCGGGGATGTAGCAGCCGATCGTTTCGAGCGGCGTCGACGCGCTGGCCGACGCGCACGCCCGGCTCGACGGCGATGCTCCACGGATCGCGGCCGCTGCTGCTCGGCCACGCGGCGAATGTTGCGCGCGGCATGCTCCAGCGCGGCGCGCAGCTCGCGCGGAACCTGCTGCGTCGCGGCGCGGCGGTCCCGCGCGCTCACCCACAGCGTTTGCGGCGTAAGCCGCACGCTGTCCAGCCGGCGCGCCCAGCTAGAAAAGCGCCGCGTCGCCGCCGGCGCCGCACGTCGGCGATGATGCGCGCGGCCACGCGCTCGGCCGTCGGCATCGCTGCGCTGGCGCGCAGCGAGGATTTCTCCGGCCACCGCGTCGGTGAGCTTGGCGATGCGCATCAGAGCACGATCTTATTCAGCGGATATTCCACGATGCCCTGCGCTTGCGCGGCCTTGAGCCGCGGAATCAGGTGCCGCACCACGTCTTCATCCACGATGGTGTTGATGGCCACCCAATCCGGATCGGAAAGCGTCGAGATCGTCGGGTTTTTCAGCGCCGGCAGCGCGCCCAGCACGCGTCCAGATGTTCGCGCCGCACGTTGAGCATGATGCCCACCTTGTTGTACGCCGCAATCGCGCCTTGCAGCAGCAGCACCAGGTTCGAGATCTTCTCCGACGTCCACGGGTCCGCCGCGGCGCGCGTGGTTGGCGATAAACACCGTGCGCGATTCGAGCACCGTATCCACGATGCGCAGCCGGTTCGCCCGCAGCGACGAACCGGTCTCGGTGACCTCCACGATGGCGTCGGCCAGTTGCGGCACCTTCACTTCGGTCGCGCCCCAGGAAAACTCCACGCGCGCCTTCACGCCGTGCCGCTCGAGATATTTCTGCGTGAGGTTCACCACTTCGGTGGCGATCACTTTGCCTTCGAGATCCCGCGCCGATTGCACCGGCGCCTCTTCGGGCACCGCCAGCACCCAGCGCACCGTCGCGAGGCTCTGCTTGGCGTAAGGCAGCTCGGCGATTTCGGCCACGTCGGCGCCGGTCTCGAGCACCCAGTCGCGGCCGGTGATGCCCGCATCGAGCGCGCCGGTTTCCACGTAGCGCGCCATCTCCTGCGCGCGAACCAGCATGCAGGTGATCTCCGGATCGTCGATCGCCGGAAAATAGCTGCGCGAGTTGACGGTGATGCGCCAGCCGGCGCGCGCAAAAAGTTGCAGCGTCGCGTCCTGCAAGACTGCCCTTGGGCAGGCCCAGCCGCAGCGGCTTCATCGGCGCGCCCCTTCGCCGTAGACCGCGGCGGATCGAACGTGCGTTCGTCGACGACGGCAGCCGAGCCATCGGCTTCCAGGCGCCGGAAGAAACAGCTGCGGTAGCCCTCATGGCAGACGCCGGGCCCGGCGGCATCCACGCGCACCAGCACGGTGTCGTTGTCGCAATCCACGCGCACTTCGCGGACGCGCAGCGTGTGCCCGCTTTGCTCGCCCTTGCGCCACAGCTTTCCGCGCGTGCGGCTGAAGAAAGTGACCGCGCCCGACGAGCGCGTCTCCGCATAAGCCTGTTCGTTCATGAAGCCCAGCATCAGCACTTCGCCCGTTTCGGCATCCTGCACGATCGCGGGCACCAGCCCGTCGAGCTTCGCAAAATCGAGTTGCATCCAGCCTCCTCGAGCCAAAAAAAAAACCCGCTGGCGTTTTCCGCGCCAGCGGGTGAATGAGTGCTGTTGTTGACCGGCTACTCAAGCCTCCGCGGGCACGGTTCGGCACCGTGATGATGATGGTGGCGATGATGCGCGCGCGGCCTCATGACAGGGCAATTTAGCGGATTCCGGAGCGGGCGTCAAGCACGACAACGCGGCGGGCCCTGGGTTTACGCTTTAGCGAAAGTTGCGGCCGGGGCGCCTTTCATGACTTGAGAACTGCGTCCACCGCGTGAGCCAGATCCATGCGGCTGAACGGCTTGGTGAGCATCACGGATTTTTGGCCGGTCTGTTCTTCGATGGGTCCCGCCGGATCTTCCGTGTATCCCGACATGTAAATAATTTTCGTTTCGGGCCGAATCTTCGCCATGACTGCCGCCAGTTCCCTGCCGCTCAGCCTGGGCATAACCATATCGGTGATGAGCAAGATGAATCGGCCCTTCGTGCCGGCGGGCGATCTCCATGGCGGCAGCGCCGTCGCGCGCCTCGAGCACGTTGTATCCCGCCAAGGTCAGAAATTCGCGCGCGATTTCCGCGCACGTCTTTCTCGTCTTCGGCGAGCAGGATCGTTTCCGAACCCGCTAAACGGCGCTTCCTACCGCGGCCGGCGGCTGGGGTGACTCGGCGCTCTGCGGCACGCGCGGCAAGTAAACCTGGAAGGTGGTGCCGCGATTCTTTTCGCTGTTCACCCAGATGTAGCCGCCGCTCTGCTTCACCACGCCGTATACGGTCGCCAGGCCCAGGCCGGTGCCCTTGCCGACTTCCTTGGTAGTGAAAAACGGCTCGAAGATGTGCGCCTGCGTTTCCGGATCCATGCCCACGCCAGTGTCGGAAACCGTGAGCAAAACGTAGGGGCCCGGCGCCATCGGCGGGTGACGCCGCGCAAAGGCTCGTCGATCTCGACATTCGCGGTCTCAATCGAGAGTCTGCCGCCCTTGGGCATGGCGTCGCGCGCATTCACTGCCAGGTTCAAGATCACTTGCTCCATCTGGCTGGGATCGGCTTTCACACGTCCGAGATCGGGACTCGGCACAATCTCCAGACTCGATATCCTCGCCGATAAGGCGCGGAAGCATCTTGCCCATCTCCGCGACGACTCGTTCAGGGCGATAACCTTGGACTGCAGCACCTGCATGCGGCTGAAAGCCAGCAATTGCCGCGTGAATCCCGCGGCGCGTTCCGCGGCTTTCTGGATCTGTTCCACTTTGCGCAAGTACCATCGCCGTCCACTGAGCCGGAACGGTTCCGATCGGCGCCTCCCACATTCTCGCGCCCGGTCGCGAAGCAGTTCCGCGTGGCCCTGAATCACCATCAGCAGATTGTTAAAATCGTGGGCCACGCCGCCCGCCAGCCGTCCCACGGCCTCCATCTTTTGCGCCTGCCGCAACTGTTTTTCGAGCGACGCGCTGCTCGGTGACGTTTTCGGCGATCAGCTCGTAGCACGTGCTCGGCCATTCCGGATCGCGCACCGGCCGGCCGCTCAGCATGCACCTGAATGTGCGTGCCGTCTTTGCGGTTCCAGGTCACTTCCGCACCTTCGAAGGTCTCGCCGCGTTCGTGCGACGATGGTCGCGCGCTCTCCCGGTTCGAGGAAAATATCGCGGTCGAGATTGACCTCCAGCAATTCTTCCTCCGAACCGTACCCGAGCATCTGCACCAGCGCCGGATTGACGTTGAACAGCCGTCCGCGGTCGCTGACCCGGCAGATTCCGTAAGGCGCGCCCTGCACCACCGAGCGATAATTCACCTCCGACCGGCGCATGGCATCTTCGGCGCGCTGCCGCTCGGTAATGTCGGTCGAAAAAACCACCACGCCGACGATTTCCCCTGCCGCATCGCGGTAAGGGACCTTGTCGGTGCGCAGGAGACGAACTTCGCCCGAAGGCAGTCGGTAGGGCTGCAGGATGGCGAGCTTGGGCTGGCCCCGGTGCGCACCACCTCCAGATCGTCCTGGTGATAGCGAACCGCTTCGGAGGGGAACAAGTCGTAGGCGGAGCGGCCCTCAACCTGACTGACATCCAGCCCAATCGACTGCGCAGCGCTGCCGGTTGGCGCGCAAAATGCGGTTGCGCGTGTCCTTGTACCAGATCATGTACGGCGCGGAATGGAAAATAATTTCGTTTTCTTTTTGCTGCTTGCGCAGGGTGTCTTCAGCCTGCTTGCGTTCGATCGCCAGGGCGATCTGGCCGCCGATCGAATTCAGCAAATCCAAATCGCGCTCGGTATACGCGTTTTCATCCGTGTAGTGCTGCACAACGAGCACACCCAGAGTCGCGGAAGGCGTGCGCAGCGGCACGCCGAGCCAGGCGGGCGCGGGCGTGCCGAACATCTCGACATCTCCTTCGGCGACCAGCTTGGCGAACGTATCCTGTCGAATCAGCAGAGGCTTGCCGGTGCGTAATACGTACGCGGCACAGGTGCGGCCAGCGTGTTGCGGGGGCGGGGCCGCATCGAATTGATCCACGAAGAAATGGAAATGAAACATCTCCGTTTGCGGATCGTAAAGCGCCACAAAACAGTTCTCGGCATACATCACTTTTTGCAGCGAGGATGGATCTGTACCAAGAGCTCGTCCAGTTTCGGGATCACGTTCAACGCATGGATGACCTCGAAAAATACTTGCCGCTGGATTTCTGCGCGTTTTCGTTCGGTAATGTCGCGCGAGTTGACGACAATGGAGCGGACCTTGGGCTCGGCAAGCAGGTTGGCGGCCAGACCCTCGATCCAGCGCCAGGAGCCGTCCTTGGCGACCAATCTAAATTCAGCCTTGCGCGTCGCGCCCGGCGCGTTAATTAACTCGTCCAACTTCGCCGCGGTGGGCCTGAGGTCACCAGGATGGATCAGCGTAAGACAGCTGCGGCCGGCGAGTTCTTCGGGTGTGTAGCCGAGAATGGGCGTGCAAGCGGGACTTGCAAATCTGATGCAGCCGTCCGCATCGAGAAGGAACATCATTTCGGAGCTGTTCTGAATCAGCGCATGATACTGAGGATCATGGGCGATTTGCTCGCCGCAATGATTTACTAGGCGCGGAGAATGAGCGGGGCGATTTTGAACCGTTTCAAGTCGCGACCGTACCGTGGTGGCGGGGAATTTCATCTCGAGTGTCCAGAATGCTTACAGCAAGTGGAGCTGGTGAGCTTGGTAAGGATAGTCCCAAGGGACAGTTGTACAGGTAGTACAGAAGTACCGGGTGTGTGCATCTGAATAACCGTCGTCCAGGATCCTCCCACCAGCACTCACCGGCTCCGCACTCGCCGCACCCGTAATCGCCGGCTTGGAGTGGCTGGCAAATGCCGGCTCCTTCTCAGGGAGTCTGATGGTCCAGGGGCCCGAAGTTGGCGGCCACGGCCAATAGGCTTTCACGGCAAGCTTCCGTGGTGCGTTCAATATGGTGGCCGGTGTGCGCGGCGGAAACAAACAACGCCTCGAACTGGGACGGTGCCGGCAGCACACCGCGGCTGAGCATTTCCTGGAAAAACAGGGCGAACTGACGAGTGTCGGAGCGGCACGCAGACGCGTAGTCGACCACGGGCTCGGCCGCAAAGAACAACGTCAGCAGTGAACCGGCTTGTGCAACCTGTCCAGCCACTCCGGTGGCCGCGAGCGATTGCCGAATGCCATTGGCAAGTTGCGTGCTCTTGCAATCAAGCGAGTCGTAAAATCCAGGCGTGGCAAGCCGCTTCAGGGTTTCGATGCCTGCACGCATGGCGAGCGGATTACCCGAGAGCGTACCAGCTTGATACACCGGTCCCACCGGGGCCATGCGCTCCATGAGATCTCGGGGGCCACCGTAAGCGGCCGCGGGCAAACCTCCGCCGATGATTTTCCCGAGGATGGTCAAGTCGGGCGCGATGCCGTATAGGTTTTGCGCGCCGCCAAAGCACAGGCGAAAACCCGTAATGACCTCGTCCAAGATCAGCAGCGCCCCGGCACGCCGGGTCAACTCGCGCAGTCCGGCGAGGAAACCGGGAGCGGGAGGAACGACACCCATGTTCGCGGCCACCGGCTCGACAATCACGGCGGCAATCGCGTCGGGATGCATTCGGAACTGGCGCTCGACGGCAGGAAGATCATTGAAAGGAGCGTCCAGGGACAATGCCGCGACGGCCTGCGGCACGCCGGGGGAGGCGGCAATGCCGAAGGTCGCCAAACCCGAGCCGGCCTTCGAGAGGAAACCGTCGCTGTGACCGTGGTAACAGCCGTCGAATTTGAGGATAAGGTCACGGCCGGTGGCGGCGCGCGCGAGGCGGACGGCGCTCATGGTCGCTTCGGTGCCGGAGCTCACGAAACGGACGCGTTCTGCCGAAGGGATGGCACCGCGGATCATGCTGGCCAGCTCAACCTCAAGTTCGGTGGTCATGCCGAAACTGGTGCCGCGCAGCGCCTGGTCGGCAAGGGCAGCCGCAATCCCCGGATCCGCATGTCCCAGGATGAGCGCGCCCCAGGAGCACACAAAATCGAGGTAGGTTTTACCATCGGCGTCCCAGAGTTGCGCGCCGGACGCGTGATCCGCAATCACCGGCGTGCCGCCGACGGCGCCAAACGCACGCACAGGACTATTGACACCGCCCACGAGAACTTCGCGGGCGCGATCGAAGATTTGCTGCGAACGCGATTGCTGAGAACGGGTGCGCGGGGTGTTCGACATGGGAGCCGTCACACGCGGACGGAGATTTTTTTATCGTTCATCGTTCATCGATGGGGGGAGGCAGGGCCGCAGCGCGTACGGCCAGTGCTGCGACGGCCCTAAAGTTTTGAGTCCTTGCATTGTGCACGCCACCCGCCAACTTCGAAGAATATCAAACCATTGTTGTTTGCGAAATCCGATCGGGCACGCAAGATCTGAGGCGACGCTGCGCGACTGCGCGGTAATGCCGGAAAGATTGTTGGCTGCGCTCAGAATGACATTCCACATGACATTTACCTGGCCCTTGGCGGGTTGCTGCGGCGAGACTACGATGGAACTGTGACGAGGGAACGGGCCGCGACGGCGAGCGGTTGCGGGCGCTCCGCGGCCAGTCATCACGGTGCGAGCCAGCGAGCCACGTCCTTGGCGTGATAGGTCAGCACGATGTCGGCTCCGGCGCGCTCGATGGCGGTGAGGATTTCGAGGACCACGCGTTTTTCATCGAGCCATCCGTTGCGCGCCGCGGCCTTCACCATCGCATATTCGCCGCTAACGTTGTAGGCCACGACCGGAACCTGGAAGCGGTCGCGCACCTGGCGGATGATATCGAGATAGGCGAGAGCGGGCTTCACCATGATCATGTCCGCGCCCTCCTCAAGATCGAGGGTCACCTCGCGCAGAGCTTCGCGGGCGTTCGCGGGGTCCATTTGATAGCTGCGGCGATCGCCAAACTTCGGCTCCGAGTCGGCAGCTTCGCGAAATGGTCCGTAAAACCCCGAGCAATACTTCGCGGCATACGCAAGTATGGCCAGGTCGGCAAAACCCGCGCCGTCGAGCGCGCGGCGAATGGCGGCCACGCGGCCATCCATCATGTCGGAGGGCGCGATGATGTCGGCGCCAGCGCGGGCGTGAGACAACGCCTCGTCGGCCAGCAACTCGAGTGTGGGATCGTTCAGAATTCGATCGTTTTCGACAACGCCACAGTGGCCGTGACTGGTGTATTCGCACAAACAAACGTCGGTAATGACCACCAGATTGAGTTTGGCACGGCGAACCGCTTCAATAGCGCGCTGCACGATGCCGGTGGGCGACCAAGCCTCCGAGCCACGCTCGTCCTTCTGCTCTGGAACACCAAATAAAATGATGGCGGGGATTCCCAAGGACTCGACTTCGCGGCATTCCTCGAGAAAGCAGTCCACCGACTGCTGGTAAACGCCGGGCATCGAGCCAACTTCGTTGCGAATGTTGGTTCCCGGGCAGACGAACATGGGATACACAAAGCCGCGCGTCGTGAGGCGGGTTTCGCGAACCATCCCGCGAAGCGCTTCGGTGCGGCGCAAACGCCGCGGACGCTCGGTGGGGAACGTCATGAAGGCCTCTCTTTTTTCAGGGCAGGCTCGGCCGACGGCGTGGTTTCAGATGAGGCGGGCACCTCGGGCGAGGAAGACGCAGGTACCGGCAGAGTGAAATGCTGCGCCAGTGCCGTCACAAGCGAGTCGGTTGTCGCTGCCGTTCCTTCGCAGGCGACCCGAATGCCCGCTTCGCGGATGGCGGCGGCCGTAACCGGACCAAGCGCCGCGAATGCGACGCGGGCACTGATCGCACGCAACGCGTCCTCGCCCATCGCGTTCGCAAAATGGTGAAACGCGGAAGGGCTGAAGAAAGTGATGACGTCCGCGTCGCCATTGCGAAGGGTCGTGATAACGAAGTGATCGAACGATGCCGCCGAATCCGGCGCCTCTTGCGGCAAAGTGCGATACGCAGCGACTTCCGTTACGGCAGCCCCGGTCGCGCGCAATCCGGCAGGAAGCTCTCCGGTGGCAATATCGCTGCGGGGCAACAAAACCCGTTTTCCGGCTATCTGGCCGACGAGGTCACCGATCAGTCCCGCACCACTCGATTGTGCCGCCACCACCGTAGCGCTCAGTCCCTGTATCTCGAGGGCATCGCGCGTGGCGGGGCCGACAACGGCAATGAGAGGCCTGGTGGGCGCCGTGGCATTTACGTGGGTATCCACATGGGTATCTACCAGGGTATCCATCTGGGCAGCCGTCAGGTCGGTCTCAAATGGCAAACCCAAGGTCCGGCAGCGCTTGAGAAAGAATCGGACAGCATTGGCGCTCGTAAAAATCACCCAATCGAACTCGTTCAGATGGGTGATGGCGAGGTCCATTGGGGCAGCGTCCTGCGCGTCCGCAAAACGCACCATGGGGAGCGGCAGAACCTCGGCTCCCAGCTCCATCAGACGTCTCACAAAATCTTCGGCCTGCTCAGGAGCGCGGGTGATGACGATCCGGCGTCCCTCGAGGGCGCGCGGATTACCGTGATTTTTATAGAGCTCGTGCGGTTCATTCATGGATTCTGGCCGTGAGCGGGCATCATAGTTGCGAATGGCTTCCGACTAATTGCGACCGGCCTCGGCTAGTTGCGAACGGCTTTCGACGGGCGGTCGCCATTAGTGTTCGAAGCCAGGGCTCCGTTCCGCAACTGACGTCTCACTCGCTACGACTTCCAGGAGGCGTGCGGCGCCGCGATCGAGCAATGCGCTAGCGGCCAGACGCGCCAGTTCCGCCCACCGATGTGGCGATCCACTGCGCCGGATGCGCAGCGATTCGCTGCCGTCTGCGGTGAGAACGCACGCATCAATGACGAAGTCAGTGGCCTCGATGTGCGCCCAAATCCCAGCCGGAAGCTGACAACCACCACCCAGTCCGGCCAGCACAGTGCGCTCGGCATCGACCGCGATGCGCGTGGGGAGATAGTTAAGCTTGGCGAGCACCTGGAGAACGGCGGCATCCGCCCCGCGGGATTCGATGCCAATGGCGCCCTGGCCCGCGGCCGGAAGACAAATGTCGGGGGAAAGCGTTTCGGAGACGCGACCAGCCATGCCCAACCGTTCCAGTCCGGCCTTGGCCAGCACGATCGCGTCGTAGTCGCCGCGGTCGAGTTTCGCGAGCCGGGTATCCACATTGCCGCGAATGTCGGCCATCTGCAGGTCGACCCGGTAGTGGCGCAACTGCGCCTGGCGCCGCAAGCTGCCGGTGCCCACGCGTGCGCCGTGAGGCAGCCGGTCGAGCGACAAACCTTCGCGGGAAACCAGCGCATCGCGCACATCTTCGCGCTTCGTAATCGCTGAAATCAGCAGGCCCTCAGGCAGCTCCGTGGGCACGTCTTTCATGCTGTGGACGGCAAGGTCGATGCGCTCTTCGAGCAGGGCGTCCTCCAGTTCCTTGATGAAGACGCCCTTGCCGGCCATGGTGCGCAGCGGTGCATGCGGGTCGCGATCCCCCGTCGTACGCACCAAAACCAATTCAGCCGCAACGCCTTTTTCAGCGAGCTGCTTGCGCACGCTTTCTGCCTGCCACTGGGCCAGCGCGCTCGCCCGCGTGCCGATGCGCAGAGGGTTCACGGCTCTTCCCTGCCGAGCCGGAACAGGTCGCGCAGGGCTTCGAGGTTCTGCAGCTTTCTGCGCAGATCGCGAAGGCCTTTCAGACGCTCGGCAGGCTCGAGCAGCACGCGGCCGAGAAATTCATCCATGAGCTGAGCAATCTGCCGGCGATCGTCGGGGGAAAGGTGCGACATGCAGCCCAGGCGTTCGCTCAGGAACGCTTCGCGCTCGACAGCGAGGCGCGCGCGGAGTTCGGCGACGACCACACCGGTTTCCACGCTGGCCTGCCAGGCCTCAAAGCGCGCGATCTGCTGTTCGACAATGGCTTCGGCACGAGGCACTTCGGATTCACGCGCGCGCTTATTCTGCTCGACGATTTCGGAGAGGTCGTCCACGCCATAGAGATAAAGATTGTAGAGGCCGGCGGCGCCCGGGTCGACGTTGCGAGGGATGCCCAGGTCGATGACCAGCAGCGAACGGTTGGAACGCGCAGCCATCGCGCGTTCGAGCATTCTGCGCGTAAATACCGGCTCGGGGCTCGCCACCGAGCAGACAATCATGTCCGGCCACTCAAGAGCGGCATCGAGAGCATTCCAGTCCACAACTTCGGCGCCCACACGGGCGGCCATTTCGCGCGCACGCTCGGGCGAGCGGTTGGCCACGCGCAGCGAGGCGATGCCGCGGTTGCGCAGGTGACCGACCACCTGCTCGCCCGTGGCGCCGGCGCCCAGGATCAGCGCCGAATGGCCCTTCAGGCTGCCGAAGATGCGCTCCGCAAGTTTTACACCGGCAAAAGCCACCGACACCGGCCGCGTGCCGATATCGGTTTCCGAGCGGATGCGCTTGCCCACTTCCAGCGCGCTCTGAAACATGCGATTGAGCACCGGGCCCGGTGGCGCCGTGATCGAGCGCGATGCGATAGGCTTCGCGCACCTGACCCAGAATTTCCGCTTCGCCCAGCAGCATCGAATCAAGGCCGGCGGCGACGCGGAAACAGGTGCCGCACCGCTTCGCGGTCGCGCCGCCGGTACAGGCTGCCGCCCAGCATGGCCGGCTCGATCTGGTGGAAGGTGGCCAGAAACAGCTCCATCGCTCCGGCGCTATCCTCGGCCGATTTCGGCGGGAATGGCGGGACACCGTACAGCTCGCTGCGATTGCAGGTCGAGAGCACCAGCGTCTCGGAGAAGCACTCCGCGGGAGCGCAATTCCTCCGCGGCGCGCAGCGCTTCCTCTGGCGTGAAGACGACGCGCTCGCGCAGTTCCACCGGCGCGGTGCGATGGTTCAGGCCAATGAGAACGATATCCACGAGAGCTCGCGTTTCTCCTTCTTTGTGCTACAGGCGTTGCGCCAAAGACCTCACACCGGACGCGGCACGCCGGTACCTGTTAAGCCTGATGGCCCCGCTCACGACTCTGTCCAAGTGCGTTGGAACCGCTCTTGGTCCGCTGCCGCAATCGCAATCGGCGCGCGTCAAGTGTTCATCGGGATATTCATCGGGCGTCCACGGCGTGCTCATGGGTGCGGGCCTCAGAAGTACCGGTGAAAGCTCGAAAGGTACAAATTGACGATGCTGTAACTAAACAACACAAACACGAAATTGAACACACACAGTGCCGACGCTCGCGCGCCACGCCAGGCAGTGGTGCGGCCCAGCCACAAGTAACCGGCATATGCCGCCAGAATTACGAGTGTGATAACTTCCTTGGGATCGCCATTCCAGTAATGGCCCCAGATGCGGTTCATCCATAAAAAGCCGAAGGTGATCCCTACGAGCAATGAAGCGAGTCCCACGACAACGCTGCTGCGGCTCATGCGCTCGAGTACTTCGAGAGCCGGGAACCGCCAGATGATGTTACCGGGGCGACGATTGCGCAAGAGGCGATTCTGAATGAGATAGATAAGGCTCAACACAAAAGAAAGGGCGAATGCCGCGTAGCCCAGCACGTTCATCGTAATATGCAAGGCGAGCAACGGTCCTCCAGCTTGCGGAGGTTTGGCAACCGTGGACGTGCCAGTGCTCGCTACCGCAAAAATCGCCAGCACCACCGGCAGGACAAATGCACCGACCGAGCGCTGCCGGTGGTAGAACTCGAGTCCCAGATAGGTAGCTGCCAGCAGCCAGGCAAAAAGCGACAGCGAGCCGTACAGGTCGTCGTAGGGAACGGTGTGCGACCAGCGCGAGCGGTCCATCAAGGCCAGGTAATGCAGCACGATGCCACCCATCAGGAACACTGTGGCCGCAACGCCGACGCCACGCCGCGCGCTCGCCAAAAAACCGATATAGCCGCCCAGACTGGCGGCGTAACACAGCACGGTCAAAAGAACGAGGTAGCTCACCATAGTGGCAGGTAACACGTCATTATATAGCATATAGCGAGATAAAGAATTTAGGGGGTCAAGCGTCGCCGCGGTGGCGTGCGGCGTTTTGGCGCCCGAGTGGCGTCGGTGGCCAACCGCGGTGAAGGGGCGATGCGGTGCGCGCCGTAGGCAGATTTGTTATGATGCTGTGGAAGATGTGATATCGCGGTGCCTATGAAGAAAAGTTCAGCAGGAAGATCGGTCGGCAAACTGGCAGCATGAGTGTGCCGTTTCCATCTACCCGTTCACCTAGCCGTTCATCGGGTGTTTCCTATGGCGGACGCGCCGGCGGTCAAAATCGCCGGGAGCTATTTCTGCGCGCATGCCGTCAGCAGCCCGTTCCCCGCGTACCCGTTTGGATGATGCGTCAAGCCGGACGGTACCTGCCCGAGTATCGCGCCCTTCGTCAGAAATATGCGTTTCTGGAAGTGGCCAAGAATCCTGAATTGGCGGCGGAAGTTTCGCTGCAGCCGTTTCGGCGGCTGGGCGTGGACGCCGTGATTGTGTTCTCCGATATTCTGATTCCTGCGGAGGCGATGGGCGCGCCCGATTGAGTTGGGCGATGCGGGACCGGTGATCAAGTAGCCCATCCGGAGGACAGCGCAAGTTGCGGCACTGGCGGAGTTCGATCCGGGACGTGAAACGCGTTTCGTAGGCGACGCAATTGCAATGCTTTGTCGTGAACTGGGGCCGGATGTGCCGGTGCTGGGGTTTGCCGCCGCGCCCTGGACCTTGGCGTGCTACTTGATCGAAGGCCGCTCGCAGAACGGGTTTCCGGCCGCGAAGGCCATGCTGGATAGCGAGCCGGATGTACTTCGGTTATTGCTTGAAAAAATCGCGCGTGCCACTGCGAAATATCTGAAGGCGCAGATCGCGGCCGGCGCCGCAGCCGTGCAACTATTCGACACCTGGGCGGGGGAACTCAGCGCGGCAAACTACCGTGAATACGAGTTGCCGGCAACGCAACTGCTGCTCACCGAACTGGATGCAGGCGACACGCCGGTGATTTTGTTCAGCAAAGGCACGCAGCATCTTTTGGAGGACCTTGCCGAAACCGGCGCCGATGTACTGAGCGTCGATTGGCGCGTCGATCTGGGCGCAGCTCGCAAGCTGCTGAGCTCGCGCGTCGCGCTGCAAGGTAACGTGGACCCAGATGTGCTCCTCGAAACTGAAGACGCAATTGTGCACGCGGTACACCATGCGGTGGAACGAACGGGCGGAGCTGGGCACATTTTAAATTTAGGGCATGGAATTTTGCCGAGCACTCCGGTGGAAAATGCGCTGGCCTTTGTGCGTGCGGGACAAAGCGCGCAAATTGCAGCGCAGGCGAGAGCCGGGTTGTCGAGCGCCGCGCCGGCCGCGTCATCAGCGGGGTCGGCAGTGCACGTGAGCGGGCCCAGCTATGAGTGAGTTGCGGCTATGAGTGATTTGCGACCGCTGGATTTGCCAACGCCCGCCAATACGGGCGACCCGGCTCCCCAGTTGATTGGGAAAGCGCCAGGGACGCGGGCAGCGGGCACACCCGGGGCGGACCTCACGCTCGAATTAGAACGCGAGCGGTTTCATATCTCCGAGGAATTTCTGGCGCGATATAACCGCCCAGGGCCGCGTTATACAAGCTACCCCACGGCGCCCGTGTGGCAAGACAATTTCGGCCCCGCCGACCTGGAAGAAGTTTACGCGCAAGCGGCAGCATTCGAGACGCCTGTATCGCTTTACATGCACCTTCCATTCTGCGAGAGCCTGTGCCTGTTCTGTGCGTGCAACGTGATTATCACCAAGGATCACAGCGCCGCTCCTCCATACCTGGCCACCCTGAAGCGTGAAATCGCGCACGTAGCCGAGAATGTCGCGGGCTCGCGGCCGGTGGTGCAATTCCACTGGGGCGGGGGCACGCCGACCTACCTGACACCGGCACAGATGGAAGATTTATTCGGGTTCGCGGCGGAGAAGTTTACGTTTGCCCCCGACGCGGAAATTGGCATCGAGGTCGATCCTCGGGTGACGAGCGTGCGCCATCTCGAATCGCTGCGGCGGCTGGGCTTCAATCGCCTGAGCCTGGGTATACAGGATTTCGATCCGGAGGTGCAGCAGGCCATTCATCGCGTGCAGCCGCTGGAGATGACCCGCCGAACTCATCGCCAGGCGCGCGCTTTGGGATTTCGGAGCCTGAATGTCGATTTGATTTATGGCCTGCCGTATCAGACGGCACAGCGGTTTGGCCAGACTGTCGAGGAGGTTCTGACACTTGCGCCCGATCGCGTGGCCATGTTCAGCTACGCGCACGTGCCCTGGCTGCGCAAACAGCAAGGCGCTTTGGGAAGCGCATCTGCCGGAGGGCATGGAGAAATTTCGCATTTTCCGTACCGGCCTCGAGTGCTTTTTGGCTGCCGGATACCAATATATCGGCATGGACCATTTCGCGCAAACCCGACGACGAGCTGGCGGTGGCGCAGCGCGACCGCACGCTGCATCGCAATTTTCAGGGTTACACCACCAAAGGGGGCGCGGACCTTTACGGTATGGGAGTCAGCGCGATCAGCGGCATCGGGAACGCGTACGCGCAAAATCATCGCGAAGTAGGGGCTATACTGAAGCCGTCGAGCGGCGTGGGATCGCCACCATGCGCGGTTATCGCCTGAGCAGCGATGACGTGCTGCGCCGCGCGGTGATCAATCGCCTGCTTTGCCACGGCGTCATTCGCAAGGACGAAATCGCAGCCGAATTTGGAGTCAATTTCGATTCCTATTTCGCCGCGGAGTGGCGCGCACTGGCTCCTTTTGTCGAGGACGGGCTGGTCGAGATCGATCCCGGCGAAATTCGGGCCACGCTTCTGGGCCGGATTTTCATTCGCAACGTGGCCATGCTTTTCGATCCCTACCTTGAAAAGCAGCGCCTGGCCGAGCGGCCTTTATTTTCGAAGACGCTGTGAAGATCGCCTGCATGCTTCGCGCGTGATTCCCGAAAATACCACCGGGATCAAGACTTCCGTGTATTTCGGTGTGCGCACGCCGGAAATTTCGTGAGCATTCTCGTCATCGGCGGCGGTATCTCTGGCCTGGCGTGCGCCTGGCGACTGCGGAAAAGCGCGGCTCCCGGTGATCCTTCTCGAGCGCGGCAGGCGTTTCGGCGGAGTCATCGACGCCGATCGAAAGGGACGGATTTCATTTCGACGTCGGGCCGCAGAGTTTTTCGGCGACCGAACCGCTTGCCAAATTGATCGAGGAATTGGGCCTCGCGGGCGAACTGTTGCGGGCCGATCCGCGCGCTCCCCGCTATATTTTACTGCGCGGCCGGCTGGTGCGCGTGCCCATGGGCCCCGCGTGAATTTTTGCGACGCCGCTGATCGGCTGGCGAACCAAGCTGCGAATTCTGCGCGAGCCGTTCGCGCGCACGCGGCCGCCGGACGAGCGACGAATCGATTGCGTCGTTCGTGCGGCGAAAATTTGGCGAGGACCTTCTCACGAATCTCGTGGCGCCATTCGTCTCCGGTGTGTACGCAGGCGATCCGGAAAAGTTGAGTCTCGACAGCGCTTTTCCAGGATTGCGGCGAACTCGAAGAGCGCTTTGGCAGCGTCATCAGAGGGGGCGATAAAATCGCGCCGCACGGCGGTCGCGCGGAGGCGCGCCCGTCCCTCGTGTAATTTCAAACATGGCATCGCCACGCTTACTACGCGCTGGCGAACAAGCTCGGCACGGCCGCCGATTTGCGGCGCAGAGATTACCGCGCTTCACCAGTACGTATCGCATGCGCCGCAGCACCGGCGTTTCCGGCGGCTGGCGCTCGTTTCGAAGTCGGCTACGACGTGGCTGGCGCAGCGCACCTTCTGGATGTTTCCGCAATTGTGGTGGCCACACCTACCAAGGAGGCGGCGCGGCTTCTGCCGGCATCGAACCGCGATTTGCTTCCATGCTTTCGCGCAAATCGAATACACAAGCGTGGCGCAGGTATGCATGGGTTACCGGCTCGCGCGAATAGGCAGACGCGCCGCGGGCCATGCGGCGGTTCGAAAGATTCGAACGATTCTGGCGAGCCGCAGGCAGTGAACCAGGCGGCCGCGACCGGGACGACGAAGCGCTGCGGGGCTTCGGCTTCCTGGTGCCGCGCACCGAAAACTTGCGCACACTGGGAACGGTTTGGAACTCGGCTTTATTTCCACCGTCCGCGTGTTTCGGGAAACTGGCCGCTATTGGAAAACCGGCGGACGATGATGCTCCAGCGGCCTTCGCACAGCGCGGAGCTTCACGAGTTTTCTCGGCGGCGCCACCGACCCTGGCATTTGCCGGCAGAGCGACGATGAAATCGCAGAGATCGTGCAGGAGGAGCTTTCGAGCGTCATGGGCATATCCGGGCGTCCCGCCGCGATTCATGTGGCGCGCTGGGGACGCGCCATACCGCAATACAACATCGGGCATGCGCGGATGGTCGCGGATCTTCGCGAATGTGAGGGAAACGCCGGGGATATTTCTGGCCGGAAATTACCTGGCCGGCGCTTCGCTGGGCGCTTGCGTGGAACAGGCGGGCAAGATCGCCGCCAGCGTCGCGCTGCTGGTACCAGCAACGTCATGATGCAGGCACCGCGGCCCAGAACAGGAACCGAATTTCGTGATTCGTAGTATTCTTTGTGCTCTTTGTCGGGTCCATGGCACGCTTATGAACCGTTGAAGATGCCCCTCCGGAGTAACTACGGAGGTCGCGCCGCTTCATCCGGCTGGACCGCGCAGCCGTATTACCAACGTGCGGAGCGGCAGAAAGATTCTCATTTGTTTTTGTCGGTCGTCCAGCTCGGGCCGGGAAGAGATGAGCTGCCGGATGCAGCCCTGATGACGCAGCTTCGCGACCGAAATTCGGGCGCGCTTGAAGCGCTGTACGACCGGTATTCCCGGCCGGTTTACTCCCTGGTGTTGCGCATCTCGCAGCAAGCCACAGCTGCCGAAGAAATCGTTCAGGATGTGTTTCTGCACCTCTGGCGGCATGCGGACCGCTATGACGCTTCGCGAGGCCCACTCGAGCCGTGGCTGTTTACCATGGCGCGAAACCGCGCTCTCGATTTTCTGCGGCTGAAAAGCGAAAAACAGCGGCGCCTCGAGGAGGCGTACGAAGCCGATCCGCCACCGGCTCGGCGGCGGCACCCGCGCAGGCCGCCGGAATTGCGCATCGATCAGGAACGGCGTGCCGTAAGAGTACGTGCGGTGATGGCAGAGCTGCCGGAGATGCAGCGGCGCGCGATTGAGATGGCATTTTTCGATGGGTTGACGCACAGCGAAATCGCGGCGGCGCTCGGCGAGCCGCTGGGCACGGTGAAAAGCTGGATTCGCGGCGGGCTGCTGCGGCTGCGCGGAATCCCTGGAGAAGGACGAGAGGTATCAGCGATCGGGATGGCCTCCTGCGCACAACTCGCGGAATTGTACGAAGCCTACGCGCTGGGCGCGCTTGAGGGCGCCGAGCTTGCGCCGCTCGAGGAGCACCTGGCGCGGCAATGCCCGACGTGCACTCCGGGCGTGGCGCAGGCTCGCACTTTGGTGGCGAATCTGAGTTACCTCGCGCCGCCTGCCGAGCCTCCCGCGGCTTTGCGGCGGAAGCTGCTCGCGGCCATATCGGCCGAACGGCGGGCAGACCGATGCAGATGCCGTCCGCTGCAACGGGGGTGGACGAGATCGCGGTGCGGATGAAGTTGCCAAGGGTCGTGCAGGCAGCGCCGGAGCGTGCCGTGGATTCCGGCATGGGCTTGGGTGGCCGCCGCGGCGCTGGTTGCTTTTTCGCGGGTTATACCACCTTTGCAGATGCGGCAATTTTCGCGAGAGAGGTGGCGGTGCTCGAGCGGCAGGGCGCGCAGGAACAACAGCGCAGCCGCGCACTGGATTCCGAACGCGGACGCTACTTGCAGGCGCTGAACATTATTGGCGCGCCAGCGCGACCCGGCGCCTGCAGTTCAAGCCCGGCAAAACCGGCCATGCCACCGGTGGCGGCGTACTGGAATCCGGGAATGGGACTGGTGCTGGCGGCCGACAAGATGCCGGAAATGCCGCCGGGCCGCACGCTGCAATTATGGGTGGTGCCGCAGCAAGGTGCGCCGATCAGCGTGGGTATTTTCCGTCCGAACACCGCAGGGCAAGTGCTGATGGTGATGCCTCCCGGCGAAGGCGATGCTGATGGCGAAGGCGCTGGCGATCAGCGAGGAGCCCGCCGGCGGAAGTCCGCAGCCGACTTCGACGCCGGAGTGGGTGGGGCCGGTCAGCTAACGTTTTCGGCATGCAGCGGGATCGGCACGGTCCACGTCGGGCCGGCGGCTGGCAAAGAGGCCGGCGGCGCACAGACAGGAATGTCTGTGCTACCAAGGACGGCCTGCGGAATGGAGGCGTCGCCTTGTATCTGGTACTCGGCGGGTTCGCGAATGTCGTGCGGACGACATTGCGGAACATTGTGGCGAACATTATTGCGGAACATCGACGCGCGGGACGGCGCGGGCGTGGTGGTTTTACGGGTGCGCTTGTAGCGGTGCGCGAGGCGAGTCTTGCGGCGAGCGAGGGCGTCGCGAAAGCGGCGGCGGTCCTCGGCGGTCTCGCACACCAGTGGCGGGACCGGGATCGGGACGGCCTTCCGCATCGACGGCGACATAGGTGAGATAAGCGCTGGTGGTGTGCTTCCGCTCGCCGGAAAGCACGTTTTCGGAAAATACTTTTACGCCGACCTCGAGCGAAGTGTGGAAGGCCCGGTTCACGCTGGCTTTGAGCACGATCAGCTCGCCGATGAGAATGGGATTGCGGAAGTCGAGATGGTCGACCGAGGCGGTAACCACGTGGCTGCGGCAGTGGCGATGCGCGGCAATGGCTCCCGCGATATCGACCAGGTGCATGACGCGGCCTCCGAGGATGTTGCCGAGCACGTTGGCGTCCTGAGGGAGCACGACCTCGACCATCTCGGTGCGCGATTCGCTTACCCGCCTGCCCTTGTTTCGCGCGCAGATTCGCGGCGATATTTGCGGAGAGATTCACGGCCAGCTTCAACCATGGATTCATGCGCCTTTTCTGGCCCCGTTTTTTCGGCACGTGCGGCTCCTTGGCGTTGACAGGATGCAGTTGACAGGATGGAGTTGACCGGGCCAATAAATTTGGCCTGCGAGGCAAACCACGTGGATTTATGCGCGCGCCCGCGGGTATAATACGCGAGACTCGACCAATGAACCAAACGCAGAAAAGAAGACGCGCCGCGAAATCCTCGAGGAGTTTGTGGCCGCGCATCCCAACGACGCTTTCGCGCGTTACGGGCTGGCCGTGGAGTGCGGGAATCAAGGCGAAAATGCCGCCGCCATCGAAAATTTCGATAAGCTTCTGGCCGCGCACCCCGATTACGTCACCGGCTACTTCCAATACGGCCAGCTGCTCGCCAAGCTTTCGCGGACTGACGATGCGCGGCGGCGCCTTACCGACGGCATCGAAGCCGCCCGGCGCACCGGAGATCAGCACGCCCTCTCGGAAATGGAAACCGCTCTGGCACAGCTTTATACCTCACGGGCCTACTTCGAGCCGGCGCACTGACGGGAAAACGGAACTCCAATGGCCGAATGGCAAGCCTGCGCATTCCGCTTTTCCCGCTTGACGTGGTGCTTTTGCCGAAGAAACCACTGCCGCTGCACATTTTCGAGCCGCGCTATAAGCTGATGATCGGGAATGCCGTGGAGCAGGATGCGCCATTCGGCGTAGTGCGCGGGCTCCAAGGAGCCGACGGACATTTCGTCCGCGCTGCGGGGGGACGCATCGCGCGGGCAGCGTGCGGTGCGAATCGTCAAAAACTTATGACGATGGTCGAATGGACATTGCCACCATTGGCGAGAGGGTTTTCCGGATTCGAGAGGTTCACGATGAAAATCATATCTCGAGGCGACTGTCGACATTGAAGCGGACGACGCGCAGCCGGGACCTGCCAAGGTGACCGGCGAACTGCGCGCGCTTATTCGAGAACTGCCAGCGGTTGGTTCATGGGGCGGGCGGCCGGAGACATCCGCGATGCCGGAAGACGATCCGGAGCGGCGCTTTCGCCTACCAACTCGCCTGCGAACTTCCGCTCGACCGGACACGCTGCAGGAGTTACTCGAAATGCGTGCCGAGTCTGAGCGGCGCAGCCGGTTGGCCGAGCAACTTCAAGGAGTTGCTGCCGCAACTGGCGCGGATTGCCACATGCGCGAGAAGACGGCCGGAAACGGTCATGGACTAAACTAGCTCTTCGCCCGCGAGTTGGGAGTGAATCCTTATCTGCACCCGCGGCCGTGGCCATCGCGAATTTGCGGTTGGGCCTATAATACAAGAGGGCTGGACGCGTCTAACACACTAGGTCGCGACTAGATCGTCCTTACGTAATGGGGCGAATCAGGCTTGCGTGTGAGTGGCCCGGTACGCCGGTGAGAGTGGTGCGGTGCAGGTGATTCCGTCACGGTCGCGCAATCACTCGTGATAACCCGAATATTTCGCGAAAGGCGAGGCTTTTTTTGTGCAGTGGTCGGAGCGTGTCTGATCTGGCACATTGATCGAATGCACGGAGGATTGGGGACCCATGGCAACAGGATCAGCAGGAGCAAAGCCGTCGAGCAAGGCCACGACGATTGGCGAGTGGCGCCGGCGCGCGGGCAAGGTTCGGCAAGCGCTGCGAAACGTGAAGGAGGAGATGCGCGCCAACCTGCTGCGCAAGCTCGAGGCGCGCGAGCCGCTCTTTCCGGCGTGCACGGGTATGAAGAGACGGTGCTGCCGCAAATCGCGAACGCCATTCTGGCGCGGCACAACTTTATTCTGCTGGGACTGCGCGGCCAGGCCAAGAGCCGCATTCTGCGCGGGCTGGTCGAGTTTCTCGACGCGGAGATTCCCTACATCGCCGGCTGCGAAATTCACGATCATCCGCTGCGGCCGATCTGCCGCGCCTGCCGCGATTTGGTTGCCGAGCGCGGCGACGATACGCCGATCGCCTGGCTGCCGCGCGAGGCGCGATACGTCGAAAAACTGGCCACGCCCGGACGTGACCATCGCCGACATCATCGGCGACGTGGATCCCATCAAAGCCGCGCGCGGCGGCAAAGATCTTTCCGACGAACTGACCATGCACTATGGCCTGCTGCCGCGAGCCAATCGCGGCATTTTCGCGATCAACGAATTGCCGGATCTGGCCGGAAAAGTGCAGGTGGGCCTGTTCAACATCATGCAGGAAGGCGACGTGCAGATTAAGGGCTATCCGATCCGGCTGCCGCTCGACGTGCTGCTGGTTTTCACGGCCAATCCCGAGGATTACACGGCGCGCGGAAAAATCGTGACGCCGCTCAAAGACCGCGTGGGCAGCGAAATTCGCACGCACTATCCCGCGACCGTCGAGGAAGGCATGTCCATCACCAAGCAGGAGGCCTGGACGGAGCGGCGGCTGCGGCCGGCAACTGGCGGTTCCGGAATATTTGCGCGAGGTGGTGGAACAGGTGGCCTTCCTGGCGCGCGAAGACAAGCGCGTGGATCGCCGCTCGGGCGTGAGCCAGCGCCTGCCGATCGCCTGCATGGAAGCGATGGTCAGCAGCGCCGAGCAGCGTGGCGCGCGCAATCACGAAGCGAACGTCGCCGCGCGGATCGTCGATGTATATGCCTCCATTCCGGCGATGACGGGGAAGATGGAACTGGAGTACGAAGGCGAGCTAAAGGGCGCCGACGCCATCGCGCGGGAACTGATCCGCGCCGCGGTGGGCAAGGTGTATACGAAGTATCTGAGCAGCGCGGATGTGCAGCCGGTGGTGCAGTGGTTTGAGATGGGCGGCGAACTGAAAGTGCCCGAGGGCGCTTCCGCCATCGAGCAACTTGCTGCGCTGCGGCGCATACAAGGCTTGCTGGAACACGTGGACAGGCTGGGGGCGACGCGGCAAGTCGGATGCAGCGCTGGTGGCCGCCGCGGGCGAATTCATCCTCGAGGGACTGTGGGCGCACAAGCGCATCAGCCGCAACGAGGAGCGCGGATTTTTTGCGGAGCGGCCTAAGCCGCACGAGCCGCGCGAGCCGTCGAACCGCCCGCCGCGGCGCCAATATAATTGAGATCGATGCGGGCGTGATGGTCGGCGACGGGCGTGATGCGTGACGGCGTCCGTGCAAGGTATCCAGACGTGCCGGCGAAAAGAATGAGCGATCTTCGCTAACCGCGGCGGCGATGACAGCGTTAACCATGGTGGCATCGGTGCAAGTGGCGGCGGTGAAGGTTCAGCGAGGCGCGCCGGGCTCCAGGAGCAGGACGCTTGAAATACATACGCTATTCGCGTTACACGGGCGAGGCTGCCGACGAAGTGGATTTGCAGGAGCTGATCAAGCGCTGGGCGATTTCTTTCTGCAGAGCGGCTTCGAGTCGCAATATTACGGAGTTTCGGAGTTCGATCCTGACCAAACGATGGAGATGCTGCGGCAGGCCATTCTGCACGCGCTCGCCGAAGGCGATCTGCTGCCCGAGGACTTGATGGAAGAATTGACGAAAGCAAGGTTCGGGCAAGAGCGAGGAGCAATTGCGTGAACTGGTCGACCGGCTGATCGAGCGCTGATGCAGGAGGGTTACATCAACGGCCAGACGCCGCCGCAAGTGACGCCGCCTCCTGACAAAATGCCGCGCGGAAGCGCTGGCGGCCAGCGCGACGCGCAGAACCGAGACGCGATTCGAGATTACCGACAAGACCATCGATTTTCTGGGCTTCCGCACGCTGAAGGATTTGCTGGGTTCGCTCGGGAAGAGCAGCTTCGGGCGGCACGATACGCGGGAGCTGGCCACCGGCGTCGAATCGGGCGGAGCGTCGCGGGCGTACGAATTCGGCGACACGCTGAACCTGGATATCAGCGCTACACTATTTAATGCGGTGCGGCGCGAGGGCGCGCACGTGCCCATCGAGATCGATTACCGGACTTAATGGTGCACCAGTGCGAATACCAAAGCTCATGCGCCACGGTGCTGATGCTCGATTGCAGCCACAGCATGATTTTCTACGGCGAAGACCGCTTCACGCCCGCCAAGCGCGTGGCGCTGGCGCTTTCGCACCTGATTCGCACGCAATATCCGGGCGATTCGCTGCACCTGGTGTTGTTTCACGACAGCGCCGAAGAAGTGCCGCTGGGAGAGCTGGCTCGCGTGCAAGTGGGCCCGTATTACACGAACACGCGCGAGGGGCTGCGCCTGGCGCAGCGCATCCTGTCGCAGCAGAAAAAAGACATGCGGCAAATCGTGATGATCACCGACGGAAAGCCGTCGGCGCTGACGCTGGAAGACGGGCGCATCTATAAAAATGCGTTCGGACTCGATCCCCTGGTGGTGACGCAAACGCTGGAAGAAGTGGCGAAGTGCCGCAAGAGCCGGCATCATGATCAATACCTTCATGCTGGCCAGCGACTACAGCCTGGTTCATTTCGTGCAGAAAGTCGCGGAGATTTGCCGCGGCAAAGCCTATTTCACGACGCCTTACACGCTGGGGCAGTATCTGCTGATGGACTACATGTCCAAAAAGACCCGCCACATTCACTAATCGTAGATTTGCCGGACGCTTGTGCGCACACGCCCTCGCACGAAATCCCTGGGCACGTCGCAAGCTGTCCGGGGATTACGTAAGATATTTGTGGGTGTAGCCGCACGTTGATCTATTGTGTTTGCGCGCCTGATGCGTATCCAGCGGTATATTTCATCTGCGGATTTCCGGGCCCATTGGTGCCCTTGATCGGTAAGTTGATCGGTAATCGGTAACGGTAATCTGCGCGGAGAGCTTTTCCATGGGAAATGAGCGTCTGGTCATCATCGGCGGCGTGGCTGCTGGAATGAGCGCGGCAAGCGCGGCCCGTCGTACGAACGCGCGCATGGAAATTGTGGTGCTCGAACGCGGCACGGCTGTTTCCTATGGCGCGTGCGGGTTGCCGTATTTTGTGGCGGGCCGGCTGGAGCGTGCCGAGGACCTGGTAGTCTATACGCCGGAGTTTTTTCGCAACGAGCGCGGGATTGACGTTCGCCCGGAACATGAAGTCACCCGAATCGAGCCCGCGAGAAAGCTGGTCCACGCTCTGGCCCACGGATCGCAACCGTTGACGATCGGCTACGATCGATTGGTGCTGGCCACCGGCGGTGAACCCAGCATCGAAATTTCGGGAAGCAATCGGCCGAATGTTTTCACTCTCAGCGACCTTGCGCATGGGGTTCGCCTGCGCGACTTTCTCGACCGCGAACGGCCGCGCCGCGCCGTAATTGTAGGATCGAGCTACATCGGACTTGAGGCTGCCGACGCTTTCGCCGGGCGCGGAATTGAAGTCACCATGCTCGAACGCTCGACCGAAGTGCTGGCGGGCATCGAGCCGGAAATCCGCGACCGGGTCGAGGCGGTGCTGCACACTCATGGCGTCGTTCTGCATAAACACTCGGAAGCGTGCGTCATTTCCGGCGCGCCAGGCGGACCCGCTACGGCCGTCGAGTATGGGAATGGAACAAACGGAGGGACTCGCATCGCCACCGATTTTGCCCTGCTGGCGACCGGGCTCCGGCCGCGCACCGGGCTGGCGACGAATGCGGGCGTGGCTCTGGGGCAGAGTCGTG
The DNA here is from genome assembly GCA_963828935.1 of uncultured Acidobacteriota bacterium. Taxonomy (GTDB): domain Bacteria; phylum Acidobacteriota; class Terriglobia; order Acidiferrales; family UBA7541; genus Palsa-189. The sequence continues at coordinate 485,635 of CAWHGP010000005.1, forward strand.
CGATTGCGGTCGATAAACGCATGCAAACCAATGAGAGCGGGATCTACGCGGCAGGCGATTGCGCCGAGACAGTCCAATTGGTCAGCGGGCGGCCCACCTATTTCCCGCTGGGCACAACAGCCAACAAGCAAGGCCGGGTGGCGGGCGAAAACGCCGCAGGAGGCGATGCGAAGTTCGCGGGCATCGTAGGCACGTTGGTGACGCAGGTGTTTGAGCTGGGGATTGCGCGTACCGGACTGAGTGTCGCACAGGCGCGTGAAGCCGGTTTCGCACCGGCACAGATTACGATCACAGGAGCCACCCGCGCCAAATATTTTGGCGGCAAGCCGCATGTCGTTACACTGATTTGGGACTCTTCAGACGGCCGGCTGCTCGGCTGCCAGATGGCTGGCGAAGACGGCGCAGCGAAACGCATCGATGCGGCCGCAGTGGCGCTGCACGCACGGATGCGATTGCCCGATATGCTGCATCTGGATCTGGCGTATGCTCCACCGTTTGCCACGGTGTGGGATCCGTTGTTGATCGCGGCGCACGAAGCGCACAAAAAATGGAAGCACGGCGACTAAAGCACGGCGGTTAAACCACGGCGGTCAAAAAACTACCCCCCGAATCGCGCCCTCGGGTGGAATCCATTATTTCCTTACTTCTTGGGGTGGGATAATCTGCGGTAAGATTCTTGTCCGATCGTATTTTGTTTACTGCGCTCAGACGGCGCCGCCATGACACGAAAGCATACGCGCGAGACCATAAACGTAGGGCAACCGGCTCCTTCGTTTACGCTGCAAGACGTCGGTGGTCATCGATGCTCACTTGCTGAGGCGCTGGCGCGCGGGCCAGTGGTGGCAACCTTCTTCAAGATTTCTTGTCCAGTCTGCCAGTTCACCTTGCCCTTTCTCGAGCGGCTGTACAAAACCTACGGCGGGAATCGCGTGAGTTTCTGGGCAATTTCGCAGGACGATGCCGAAGACACGAAAGATTTTTGCAAGGAATACGACCTTACCTTCCCCGCTCTACTCGATGAGGACGACTATCCAGTGTCAAATAGCTACGGACTCACGAACGTCCCCACCTATTTCCTGATCGCACCGGACGGAAAAATAGAAGTAGCCAGCGTCGGATTTGGCAAGCGAGCTCTGGAGAAAATATCCGAGAGTTTGGCACGTTTTCTGGGCGTGCCACGACCGCCATTGTTTCTGCCCGGAGAAATCGTTCCTGAAGCGAAACCCGGCTGAGGGTCCAAGAATTAGGCTCCGGCGGAGCCTAGGTACTCAAATTAAAGGTTACCCGCGTCTAGCGGGATCTTTTTGTGCTTGGGCGGTTTTCGGCGTTTGTCCTGAACGATGCGCTCAATGGGCGGCATCCCGGCGACGTCGCGGGCCCGGCGCCGGGCTTCGTTGGCTGCGGTGAATTTCCTCGGCTTTTTCTTCTTAGCCACTCGCAGTTCCCTTCCGCCAGGTGGCAGAGATCATGGCTTGGCAGACATCGGCCGCAAGGCAGTGGGTCACTTCCCTCTCAGCAAGAAAATGACGTCCAGCAACGCCAGGATGGCGACGGCAACTTCGAGGACAAACGATCGCGCTTCATTGAATTCATCGACCATAAAGTCATATAGCTCGCCCACCGTGCGCAACTTCTCGTCCACGAGTGTGCGGTATTCGGGCAATCCCACGCGGTCGGCAGCGAGCCGGTAAACCCGGGCGTAGTACACGTCACTGACAAACTTAATCGCGTTGTCGATGCGCTCGGTGAGTTCCATCACGTCCAGACGGATGGTGTTGAAACGTTTGGCGTCGCGAGGCAGTGTCCAGCGCCGAAGCAAGAAATTTCGTTTTTCCTCCAGTACATCGTAGACCTCGGAAAGCAGCCGGCTCATCAGGCTGTCGTAGTAGCGAGCCTCCAGAAGCTGCATTTTCGCATATTCCAGAACCTGGCCCGTGGCAGCAGCGTCTTCGGAGCGGTCGTACACAAATGCCGCGGCGGAACCGACTACCACTAGGTCAGTGGGAAAATAAGAAATGCTGGTTTCCAGTATTTCCTCGGAAACTTTCGGCGCCAGGGGAGCTAACTCGCCGCGGATCAATTGGGCGATCTCGGGGCCATGCGTCGCCAGCAAGTCGGACGCGATGGGCGTTTCACCATCGGGCGTCCGGATGTCGTTCACATTGATGATCAGGTATTCTTCCTGCAGCCAGGCCTGATTGGGACGAATCACGGCGGCCGCAACATGCTCTAAGTGGCGCTCGGCGACCTCTCGCGCGTACGTTCGAAGTACATCGTCATCGATCCAGCGTGCGGCCTGCACGCGCAAGCCGTTCCAGTCACATTCGCACGGCACATCAACCTGCACGACTACGACGGCGAACGCGTAATACTTCATGGAACAGGTGACGTGTTCTCCCGTGCTCAGCGTCAATGGTTCGCCGAGCTCCACGACCGGCGCCTGCTCGAATCGCACATATTGCGGGGTACGACGCGGGAAAACGTGCCGCACCGGGGCCGCCCGCGGACCCAGCAAAGCTGCAAGCTTTTGGTGGTCGAAAGCTTCCGCCACGTCGTACAGAAAGAGAATTCGGAAGCAGCCGCGCAGGAGCACAGGGTGTTTTACCACCGATTGCGGTACTGGACGCGGTAAATCAGCTTGGGTGCAGCGCACCGGGGCGGCTGCTCCGAATTAAAACTACCGAATGGAACTGAAACCTACCGTCCGGACGCGGCTGCCTTTGATTGTTCCTGCGAACCTGACCGTTCCTGCGAGCCGGTGCTGTCCGCGACCATCAATTTGGGCAGAGTGAATTCAAGAACGCCGTCCTTTAAATCGATGGAAGCCCGAGAGGCGTCGACTTTCGAAGGCAACTCGATCACGCGCAGGACCTCTTGAGAACACTGCTCCCTATAAACTGTTCTGCTGGACTTATTTTCCGCCGCGGTTTCTTTCCGGCCAATAATCGTGAGGCGCTGCGGCTCAAGTCTGTATTGCAGCTGGCCGGCGGTGAAACCGGGAAGTTCAGCGTCCACCGTGAGCTGCAGATCGGATTCCTTGATGTGGACGTGAACCGGATGCAAAAATTCCGCCTCCGCTCTCAACCAGTGTTCGCGATCGCGGCCATCGGCCCATCCATCCCTTTCAAATAGTTCGAATGCGCGCCGCGCGATCGTCTCGGACATGCGATTCATACGGTCGTACAGGCTTTGCTCTTCCACTGGCTGGAGCGGTGAGCTGCGGTCGGCAGCTGCCATGCTCGATGGCGCAGGAACGGGTTGGGCGCCGCCTTGCGGGCTGCCCTGCTGCGGTACCTGCGAAGTATTTGGCGCAGCGCTCTGAGAAGCAGATTTCGAAGCTGGGGACGCGGGTTGCGCCGGGGTTGATTGTGTGCCGGTAGGCTGTGTATTAGCCGGTTGCGTACTGGTCGATTGCGCAGGGCTGGACGATGCGGTGTTTTGCCGCTGGTTCGGAAAAACCGATTTTTCACTCATTTGTGGTCTCCTTAGGCGATCTGATGAGCGCAGATCAAAGGCGGACGAAAAAGGAAGGTATCCGAGCGATGGACATCGGGGCCTTCATACCGGGGACTTACGCTCACAATGGTGGGATGCCGCATGTGGTGTTTAGGGTTACAGTAATTTCGCTCATTAAAAAATCTTAACGTTTCACGCGTATTGTGAGGATGGATTGACGGCCGACAGACGCCCCGTGCGGATTAACTCAGTCGCTTACATGTCCGCCCTTACTTGTCAGGGGGTTGCGTACTAAAGGCCCGCGAATGAAATTCCAGCGAAGCAGGCAGATGGGTCGAGAAATATTCCCAGGTGTGGCCGCCGGGGTAAAGGTGGAATTCGTGCGGTAGATGGCGGGCGGCGAGCACGTTGTGGAGTTGTGTAGCACCCACGTAAAATCCGTAGCCGTCCTGGGAACCGCAATCGAAGTAAATTTTTAGTCCGGCCAGATCGGCGGTTCTTGCCAGCGCTATAGGATTATTGCGGTCCCAGAAACCGCGGTCGATGGGCGATCCAAACACATCGCCAAACAACTGCAAACGGCCCGTGCCGCCCGATGGCCCGGTCTGCAAGACAGGAGCCTTATCGATAAGCGCGGCACTGTGCGCACTCACCGATCCAAAAATCTGAGGATGGCGAAAGGCCATATGCAGCGCGCCATAGCCACCCATCGAAATTCCGGCAATCCCTCGCTCTGTGCGGCCCGCCGCCGTGCGGTAACGGTGCTCGATCGCGGGCATAAACTCCTGCAGGAAAAAATCTTCATAGCGCGTGGCTGCATCCTGGGAATTGATATAAAAAGTCGAGCCTCCCGCGGGTGTCACAATCAAGAACTCGGCAATCCGGTGCTGATCCCAAAGATCTTCGACCAGGCTCATGCCACCGGAGCGAAGCAACATCTGCTCGTTATCGCCCAAACCATGAAGGAGATAAAGAACGGGATACCGGCGAGTTTTTTCCAGATTGTAACTGGGAGGCAGCAGAACGCAATAAGCCACGGAGCGGCCCAGGATTTGGCTCCGCACCGACAAACACTCCGTGCGGGCCGCTGGAGTTGATGCCGAGGTGCTCGCTGGCCGCAGCCCCTGTGCCATCAACCATGCGGAACCTGCCAGTACGGTGGCCACAAGTCCCAGTGCAGTGAGCTTCGATTTCAAATGGTTTTGTTCCGTCTTTCTCACGGCACCGAGCGTATTGGCCATTTTGCCGCAACACAACCAGACACAACCGGCACACAGCGGCCATCCCTTAGTTCACCCTTAGTTCACCCTTAGTTCACCCTCAGTTCACCCTTGGTTCACCCTTAGTTCACAACGATAGTTTACAAGGATATGGCGACTGCGCGGCATTTCAGCTCACCGCGCTTGACCCCTCTGTGCTTGGCTGCTAACTTTTTTGCCGAAACCGTGCCGGACTCGACCTCTTCAAGGCGTATCCCGGGGCGCATCCCGGAACTCGATGGACTTCGCGGCGTCGCCATCCTCATGGTCGTCATCGGCCATTATTTCGCGTTTGATGCTTATGCCGGCGGCCTGGCATTTGGCCGCCTGGGAACCGTTTACGTCGCCGTTGCGCGCACCATCGGCATGGGGTGGACCGGCGTAGACCTGTTTTTCGTCCTCTCAGGTTTTTTGATTGGCGGTATTTTGCTGGACGTGCGCAGCTCTCCCTGTTATTTCCGCACTTTCTATCTGCGACGCTTTTTTCGGATTATTCCCATCTATTATGCATGGATGGTGGCCTACATCGTGGTCATGGCGGCTGCCGGGAATTTCCTGAGAGTGCACGTGGCGGGCGGGGCCGAACCCGATGGCCGGCATCAGTATCTTGTCTTGATGCTGTTTCTGCAAAATTTTGGGCTCCTGGGCCACTCGGTTATTGCCGGCGCCTGGTTCGTCCCCACCTGGTCGGTGGCTGTGGAGGAGCAATTTTACCTGATCGTGCCCTCAGTGATTCGCGCACTTCCTCGCCGCGCGCTGTGGGGGTTCTTGTTTCTGGTCATCGGCGCGGCACCGCTGCTGCGACTGTGGGTCCAGCACCGCTTCCCAGTGCCCAACAACCAACTCGATTTTGCCTATCTGCTAATGCCCTGCCGTGCCGACGCGTTTGCGATAGGAATACTGGCGGCACTGCTGTGGCGCAGTGACCGATTCCGTTTGTGGCTGCCCACCCATGGGAGGACGCTTTACGAGACTTTCGCCATAGCGCTTGCGGGCGTGGCGGCTTTGGTGCACTGGTTTCCAGCGTATAACGCAAAAATCATGATTTCGCTTGGCTATACCTGGATCGCAGGTTTCTACGCCCTGATTTTGATTCTAGCGATAGCCAGGAATTCAGAACCCATCGCGAGAATTGCGCGGATAGGCTGGCTGCGTGAATTGGGCCGGGTCTCGTATTGCTTTTATCTTATTCACCTGACGGTGAGGCTTCTCGGACAAATTCTGGTGCGCGCCTCATGGGGTGAACCTGGTCCGTGGGCAAGCTTGACCATCAGCGTGGCCGCCGCAGCCGTTTCCTATGGATTGGCGCGGGCATCGTGGACATACTTTGAATACCCGCTATTGCGTCGCGGACACGCCTACCACTATTAAGGGCATGCGCCGTGTCAGTTATGGGCCGATGTTTGCCCTCGCCTGATGTGTTGTGAACTCGCATGGTGCCGCACGATGCCGACCCGGGTGGATGAAACGCGAGCCTACTAGGCAATCGGCAATTCCACCGCTGGCGGGATGGCTGTAGTTACGGGCCGCATGAAGCGGTCGATCATCGCGAAAAGATCGTTCACTTCAAGTGGTTTAGAAAGATACGCGTCCATGCCCGCATCCAGGCAGCGCTGTTTATCCCCGACCATGGCGTGCGCGGTCATGGCAATGATGGGCGTATGCCCGCCTTGCAGCTTTTCTCGCTGCCGGATCGCCATCGTGGCTTCGAGTCCGCTCAGTTCGGGCATCTGCACATCCATCAAAATAACGTCGAACGGTTCGCGCTGCGACATATCGACGGCCTGTTTACCGGTTTCCGCCAGCAAAACCCGATGTCCCCTCTTCGTGAGCAGCCGAGTCGCCAACACCTGGTTTACGCGATTGTCCTCGGCCAGCAGGATTTTCAATTGTCCCTCACTTTCCCGCAGGGAGTGCACGGTGACCAGGGGGCCCGGCGTGGCTCCCAAACTCTGCGGCCCAAGGACAAGTTTCACGGCCTCCAGAAGCTCGCTGCGCCGGATGGGTTTCGACAGATAGCCGTTTATACCCAATTCACGGCAGCGTGCCGCATCGCCGCGCTGGCCTGCCGAAGTCAACATGATGATCACGGCATTTGCCAGACGCGGATCGTGTTTGATCTTCGCGGCCACTTCGAATCCGTCTATCCCCGGCATTTGTGCATCGAGCAAAACCAGGGCAAAAGTCTGACCTTCGGCCTTGGCCGCTTCCATCAGCACGAGCGCCGACGCGCCATCCTCGGCGGCCGTAGGAATCATGTGCCAAGCGTGCAGCATGCCCTCGAGAATGCGCCGGTTCGTGGCATTGTCGTCCACAATCAGCACGGGCAGGTCGCGAAGCATGTCCCCGGTAACGCGCACGGGCCTGGCAAAGGATGTTTGCGAAGCCAGACGCACATTGAAGTGGAAGGTGCTGCCTTTCCCAAACTCGCTCTCCACCCACATCCGGCCTCCCATCCTCGCTACCAGTCGCGAAGAAATCGCCAGCCCCAGCCCGGTGCCCCCGTACTTGCGTGTCATGGAGGTGTCGGCTTGCGTGAACGCCTCGAAAATGGTTCCTTGCTTTTCGGCGGGGATTCCGAGTCCTGTATCCGACACGCTGAAGTGCAGGAGCACACCGGGTTCATTTCCGCTTTGTTCCTCCACATCCACACGAACAATCACTTCCCCTTGCACCGTGAATTTGACGGCGTTGGCAATCAAGTTGACCAAAATTTGGCGCAGGCGCGTGGGGTCGCCTATCAAACCGTCAGGGACCCCGGGGAGGACATTGCAAGCCAGTTCCAGGCCCTTGCGATGCGCGGAAAGCGACAGCAAAGTGAGCAAATCATCGAGCATGTCGCGCAGATTGAAGTCAATGGCCTCGACATCGAGCTTGCCCGCCTCAATTTTGGAAAAATCGAGAATATCGTTCAGCAAAGAAAGCAAGGAAGCCGCGGAACTCTTGACCATACCGAGATATTCGCGCTGCTCCTGCGTCAATTCGGTGTCGAGAGTCAACTCCGTCATGCCGATAATGCCGTTCATGGGGGTCCGTATTTCGTGACTCATGTTCGCCAGGAAATCGCTCTTGGCCTGGCTGGAGGCCTCGGCGGCTTCCTTCGCCAACTGCATGGACTGCTCGGCACGCTTGCGGATAGCGATGTCTTGATAGATGTGCAGGGTGCCTGCCGGCTCGCCACGGACGTGCAAGCGCACCACGTACATTTCGACATCCACCACGCTGCGATCTTTGCGCAGACGGCGGGTAACGATGTTGACGGTCTCTCCGCTGAAACAACGTTTGAATATATCGTTTAATTCGGTCAGCAACTCTGCCGGCACCAACGTATTTACAATAGGCCGTCCGACCAGTTCGTCCTGGCCATACTGGAACAACTCCTTGAACGCGGGATTGCACAGTTGCACGAGCCGCCCGGCATCCAAAACCATGATCGGCAGCGGGCTGTTTTCGATGAGAGCGTTGAGGAATGAAGTCCGGTTGGCGACCATATTCTCAAGGTCGTCATGCGCGTGCTGCAGGGCGGAATCCCGCTGCTGGATGCGGTCGAGCATGCGATTAAACTGATCGAACAAGAACCCGATTTCGTCGTCACTGCTTTTGGTGGCACGGATGGAATAATCCTCGCGAGCGGATACAGACGACGCCGTCTCAGCGAGTTTGCGGATAGGGCCGGAGATCACTTTCTGCAGGCGTGACGACAACAGGTAAGCAACCGCCAGTGAAGCCAGCAATACCAGGACGGCAATCTCCAGAAAGCTTCCGATTCGCTGGTTCAGGTCGCCTTGATCCGCCTGAATGTATATCGTGCCAATGGTCTCACCGCCCAGTACGATGTGCTGGAACAACGCCATTTGCCGCCCGGAAACCATGGTTTGGTCGCCCTGCACCGCAGGTGGTGCAAACCCCTGTGCCGGGTTCCGGCTATAAGTAGCGAACACCTTGCCGTCCCGGTCGTAAATGCAAGCCTGGGTCACGTGCTGCTTCGCGTACAGCGCGGCCAGGATCTCGGCGGCCGACGCCGGATCGCGAAACGCCAGCGCCGCCGTGCTGTTGGTCCCCACCATTTTCGCCGAGGCTGCCAGGTCCTCGCTCTTTTCACGAATGAACGTCGCGCGCTCGTAAAAAGTGAGCACGGCGACGGAGATAAACAAGGCGACGACACAGGTGATCATCACGATCCCCTGCAACTTATGACGTATGGATAGATCGTTATACGAACTCACTCAATCTCCCTTTACATCGTGAACAATTTGGGCCAGGGCCAGCAGTTTAGAGCTGACTTTGAGGCCGGCTCGCTGTGCGCTATCGACGTTGATCAGGAAACGGATCTTGCCATTTTCCAGCACAAACTGAATGCCGCCGCCGCGCTGGGCGAAGCCTTCGTTTTCGCCGACCGCCAGCGCGCTCGTGCCCTTCAGGCTTTCGAGAAGTGCCGGAACGCTCTTGTTATCGGCATCGCCAATAAAAACTAGCTGGCACGTTCTGAACTCCGCCGGCTTGCTCGATCGCCGAATGGAGAGTTCGTGATTGTCGATGAGCTTGCCGCGCGCGATGTCATCCAGCGCAGAACCGAATGGATCGGTGCCGAATACGCAGATGGTAAACACCGCTTTGTCGCCTGAAAACGCGGCGGCTGGCCACTCAATGAATTTCGCGAAATTCAGCAGGAAAGCTCCTTTCAGCTGGTATTCGCTGGGGACCGCGACGTCTCCTAAAGCGCGGTAGGGACCAGGAAACAGGCCAGCAGGACCCCGGCTAATGCGGCAGCAAAGAGTGCCCGGGTGCACTGCTCGCGCTGGCCAGGCCGAATGAATTCGCGGATGAGGTCAGATTCCATTTCCGGTTCGATCAAAAATGCCAGGTAAATTTAACGTAGCCGCTGCGTGCCATGAGCGCCGACTGCACGCTTCTGGTTCCGTCCGTGAACTCCAAGTGCTCTTTTTGCAGCAGGTTTTGCCCAACTACGCTGAGTGAAATTCCTTCTCTCCATTGCCAGGTTAGGCCACTGTCGAGCCGCGTGTATGCGGGCACTTGGGGGTCGCTCAAGCGGCCCACAAAATAAGCGGAGCCGTCCCATGCCAAACTGTGAGGCAGTGTGACATGCGACCGCAACTGCGCGGAGTGCGTGGGGGAGCTTCCCTCGACCGAAGCCACCGATCCCGTGTCCAGGCTGGTAGGATCAAGGCGCATGTGTATTTGTTCGAAGGCGTATCCGGGACTGATAACCCAGCGGTCGGTTACCTTCCAGTGCCCCGATACCTCGAGGCCGTAGTTGTCTCCGTGCATCAGGTTTTCGTAAGTCATCGGAACGACGAGATGAGGCGGGGCAGGCAGGGTCTCAAAAAAAGGCGTTGACGGCTCCAACGTTTCCTGGTCGCTGTCATTGTTGTAGTACGTGCTGAGATCGAGCGAGAGGTTATGCCGAATTGTCGCGCGGTACCCCAATTCCCAGGCGGTCAATCCTTCCGGATTGAGGTTAGGATTACCAACGCGACTAATGAGCATAAGCGTCCCGTTTGGCGCCGTGAAGCCGGCAAAGTTCAAGCGCACCGCCGCGTCGATACTGGATGGCGTACGTACGGCCCTCGACACTGCGGCCCATACCATATGGTGCTTATCGATGGTCCAGGCCACACGCGCGCTCGGCATCAGGTTGAAACCCGAATAATAATCGTGCTCCAGCTTGGTTCCCACCGTCAGATACACGCGGTTCTTGACCAAAGCAATTTCGTCTTGAATAAACAGGCTGTACAGTTGCGTGTTGAGAGCCGCAGGGTTCAATGAAATAAAAAGGCTTCCGGCTGCTCGGTCGGCTGAATAGCGATATTGGAATCCTCCCACAATGTTTTGTCGCTGTCCCCAAACATGGTGGTGCTGAAAATCGATGCTCAAAGTGTCTCGCGTGTCCCCCAGGACGTCCGGGCGTGAGTAGCGATCAAAGGAGGCTTGCAAACTCGTATCGGAGCGAGGTGAACTCACATGGTTCCAAATCGATTGGATAAATCCGCCCGAAAGGTCTACTTCCATCTGTTCGGGATGTGTCCCCGCTGATGTTATCGATGGCAGGACCGTTCCTTCAATGCCCTCATGCCCCGTGTACAGGTCTCCGGCGAACGTCAATGTGTCTTTTGTAGAAGGTGCACTATCCAGGCGAAAGCCAGTCCGAAACATTTCCCAGGCGTCGTTCTGAGTTCCTAAGGGAAGATCCGGAAGCTGGCCCTCGTTGAGATACTTGCCGTAAACGCGGTAACTGGTACTCGCGCCCAGGTTGCCGCCGTATTGGATTGTTCCAAAGCCCTGATCGAGGTTTCCTCCGCCGCCAACAACCAGGGTTTTCGGTGTTTCAGAAGCCTTCTTGGTAATGATATTGACCACGCCGTTCACGGCGTTTGCTCCCCAAATCGATCCGCCCGCCCCTCGAATGACTTCGATCCTGTCAATGTCTTCGAGCGGAAGGTCCAGCGCATCCCAAAAAACTCCGCCGAACGTAGGTGTGTACACGGTTCGGCCATCCACCATCACCAGCAGTTCGTTGCTGAAGCGGTCATTAAAGCCGCGTATCGAAATTGCCCAGGTGTTGGAGTCAATTTGTGCCACGTCCACTCCGGGCACCGTGCGAAGCAAGTCGGGAATATTCGTGGCTCCGGAGTTGCGGATGTCCTCCGCGTTGATGACAAATGCGGCCGACGCCGTGCGCGAAAGCGTCTGCTCTGTTTTTGCAACCGAGGTCACCGTGATATTCATCAGGTCCTCGAGTGATCGATTACTGAGATCGTCCGGTGCCTGCGACTGGGCGGTGATTGCGCAGGAAACCAGCAACAGCAGCGTCGCTAATCGGCACCCGAGGGCGCAAAAGGCGCGCCCATCTTGCGATTTGCGGCCATGGGCGCCGGCCTTGTAGACTGATTCGACTTTGCTCATGATTTGTCGTCCCCTAAGACACAAACTCACGCCCAACTATCGCCGGGCAGTGCGCGTTGGCCACACCGAATAATCGGCCGGGCAGTACACACCGCTGACGCGATCCAAGGGCGGCCTGGTAGAGACACTTACTGGAAGGGGGAAACGCTTATTACTTGTACCATTCAATAGGCACGCGCGATAGGAAAGCCAAGCAGAGCGATGCCCAATCAGACATATACATGCCGATCCGTTACGCTGGCGATCCGGCCTGCCTGCAATCACGTTGAAGCTGATTGCGCGCTCGCGAATTGGCTCACCCACGGCGACAGCTTTCTGTTGCTGGTATGATTGGCACTGCTGAGGAATTGACCGTGGCAGAAAATAACAATTTCCTGGCTCTTGAGGCGGAGTGGCGATCTAACCCGCGCTGGGAAGGCGTTCTGCGCCCTTACCAGGCGAGTGACGTGGAAAAACTGCGCGGTTCCCTGCACGTTGAGCATACGATTGCGCTTCTGGGCGCGCAGCGCCTCTGGAATTTGCTCCGCGACGACTCTTATGTGCTCGCGTTGGGCGCCGTGACCGGAAACCAGGCGATTCAGCAGGTAAGCGCTGGCTTACGGGCCATTTACGTGAGCGGATGGCAGGTGGCCGCAGATGCGAATGACGCCGGCGAAGTCTATCCCGATCAGAGCCTCTACCCCGCAAACAGCGTCCCGCACCTGGTTCGGCACATCAACCAAGCCCTGACGCGCTTTGACCAAATTCATCATGCCGAAGGAGATGACCGTACCCATTGGTTTGCTCCGGTGGTCGCCGACGCGGAGGCGGGGTTCGGGGGAAATCTCAACGCGTTCGAATTGATGAAGGCCATGATCGAGGCCGGCGCTGCGTGCGTGCACTTCGAAGATCAACAATCTTCCATCAAGAAGCTGGGACGGCTGGGCGGCAATGTCCTCGTTCCCGTCCAGGAGGCGATTGGAAAATTGATCGCAGCGCGCCTCGCGGCGGACGTCATGGGCGTTCCCACCCTGGTTATGGCTCGCACCGACGCTGGCAGTTCGTACCTGCTGACAAGCAATGTAGACCCACGCGACGGTGAGTTCGTTACGGCCAAGCGCACGAGCGAGGGATTTTTCCGGGTACGTGGCGGCGTGAAAATGGCTATCGCGCGGGCCATCGCTTATGCGCCTTATGCCGACATCCTGTGGTGCGAGACCGTGAAACCGGATTTAGCGGAAGCCAGGGAATTCGCCGAGGCCGTTTTGGCGAAGTTCCCACGCAAGTTGCTGGCCTATAATTACCCGCCGTCCTTTAACTGGCGCAAGGATTTCGACGATGCTGCCATCGCGCGATTGCACCTGGAACTAGCTGCGATGGGCTATAAGTTTCAATTCATCACCCTGGGCGGGTTTCGCGCGCTCAATGCCTCCATGTTTGAGCTGGCGCGTGGCTTCCATGAAGACGGTCTGAGCGCGTATTGCCGTTTGCAGGACCAAGAGCTCGCGAACGAGCGTGACCACGGTTACGGGGCGGTGAAGAACCAGCGATTTGTAGGCAGCGGGTATTTTGATGCCGTACAACAGGTGGTTACGGCCGCCGCGCTCTTTACTCCACCAACTGCCGACAGACAGTTGCACGCGTCGCAGCCACAGGAATCTGAGTTACGTCAATCTGAATTACGGCACGAGCAGTCGCCCGAGCAGGCGGACACCCTCCCAGGGACCGCCTCCGACGATTAGCTGCGCCCACGGCATCGCCGTCGGCGTTGTGGCCGGCGAATCGAGACAAGGATGTCGGGACATGTTCACGATCTCTCAGGATATGATCGCACCATGAATTCTGGTCCTAGGACTTTGCTCGAACTGCTGCGGGCGGCGCCAGACGATCGCACCGCCGTAATTTTGCCCGAAATGGGGATTCGTCTGACGTACGCGGATCTGCGGGACCAGGTCATGACCATGGCCGATGGCCTCGCCTCCCTCGGCATACGCCGCACCGATCGTGTGGCGACCGTGCTGCCGAACGGCTTGCCGGCAATCGTCACCTTTCTGGCTGCTTCTTTCGCGGGCACCGCCGCGCCACTGAATCCTGGATACCGTCACGACGAGTTTAGTTTTTACCTTGAGGACACCTCCGCGCGCATCGTCCTCTGTCCAGCCGAGGGAGCCGAAGAGGCGCGGCGCGCGGCCGAAAACCGCGTTCCCACCTACACCGTGCAAATGGACGAGAAGGGTGTAGTGCGATTGCAGGGCGCGTCCGCTTCCGGGCATACGGCAGAGGCTCCGACACCTGACGACGTCGCGCTCGTTCTCCACACCAGCGGGAGCACCGGCCGCCCGAAGCGTGTGCCGCTGCGGCATCGCAACCTTGCAGCTTCCGCCGCCAACATCGCAGCCACGTACGGATTGTGCGGCGACGACGTTTCCTTTTGCGCGATGCCTTTGTTCCACGTGCATGGCCTGGTGGCCTCGACGCTCTCCACATTCCTGTCCGGGGGCGCCGTAACCGTGCCGGCGAAGTTCAATCCCCTGTCTTTTTGGAAGACGGTGGCTGCATATGACGTGACCTGGTATTCCGCCGTGCCCACGATTCATCAAATCCTTCTTACGCGTGCTGGCGAAAGAAGCCCGGCCGGCTGTGAAAACCTCAGATTTATACGTTCGTGCAGCGCGGCTCTCCCACCCGAGATGATGCAGAAGATGGAGCGGGTATTTGGCGCCCCGGTGCTCGAAGCTTATGGCATGACCGAAGCCTCTCATCAAATGTGCTCGAATTTCCTGCCGCCTGGCCTCCGCAAACCAGGGTCGGTCGGCGCTGGCACAGGAGTTCAGGTAAGCATCATGGACGCTGCCGGGATCCATCTGCCCATGGGGCAGCGCGGTGAGGTTGTGATTCAAGGGCCCGGCGTCATCACCGCGTACGAGAAAAATCCTGAGGCCGATGCGAAGTCCTTCACGAACGGATGGTTTCGCACGGGCGATCAGGGATTTCTGGACGAAGACGGGTGCTTGACTCTCACCGGTCGCCTCAAAGAGCTGATCAATCGCGGTGGAGAAAAGATTGCGCCCAGGGAAATTGACGAAGTGCTCTTGAGTCACCCAGCGGTGGCTGAAGCGGTCGCTTTCGGAGTTCCTCATCCCTCCTGGGGCGAGGAGGTCGCCGCAGCCGTGGTGCTTCGCGAACCGCAAACCGAATCGGCGATCCTGGCTTATTGCCGCGAGCGGCTCGCCGACTTTAAATGCCCGAAGAGAATTTATATTCTCGAGACGATCCCGCGGACCGCGACCGGCAAAATACAGCGCGGCGCGGTTGCCGCCGCCGTTCTCTCGCAATAACGGTGAGGACCGCGTGCAGATCTTAATAGCGGGTGCTGGCGCGGTGGGCGGTTACATCGGAGCGTGCCTGTCGCGCGCCGGTGAGGACGTGACGCTTTACGCGCGCGGTCCGCACCTTCGCGCAATGCAGCAGCAAGGCCTGCGCATCGTTAGTGCGGATGGCGATTTTGCCGTGCATCCGCGCGTGATCGGAGCGCTCAGCGACGCGGGAGCCGCCGACGTAATTGTGCTGGGGGTGAAGGCGCATAGTCTGACGCAGCTCGCGCCGCAGCTGAAGCCGCTAATTGGCGAAAACACTACGGTCGTAAGCACCCAAAATGGCGTGCCCTGGTGGTATTTTCAGATCGGGGCTGGGGAGCGGACGGGCATGCACCTGGACCGTGTCGATCCGGGCGGTGTGATTGGCGACTCCATCGATCCGCGCTGTGTTCTCGGATCGATTGTATATTTCTCGACCGATATCCTGGAGCCCGGTGTGATTCGCCACACGGAAGGCCATCGCATTTCGATTGGCGAACCCGGCGGCACGCGTACCGATCGCGCCCGAAAAGTTGCCGAAGTCCTGATCAAGGGCGGCCTTCGCGCGCCGGTGACCACCCGGCTGCGCGGTGAAATCTGGGTGAAGCTTCTGGGGAATGTGGCGTTTAATCCGATCAGTGCACTCACCGGAGCGACTCTGGTACAGATGGCGCGCGATCCGGAAACGTCAGCGCTGGTGCGCAATATCATGGGCGAAGTCGAGACGGTTGCCAACAAGCTGGGGATGGAACTTCCGGTGTCGATCGATCAGCGCATCGCTGGCGCCGAAAAAATCGGCGAACACAAAACGTCGATGCTGCAGGATCTCGAGGCGGGACGACCGCTGGAACTGGAAGCCATCGTGGGCGCAGCCATCGAGATCGGGGAACATGTCGGCGTGACGATGCCGCATACACGAGCGGTTTACGCCTGCACGAAATTGCTGGAGAAAGTTTCCATGCACAAGAATGAGCGGCCGTCGGCGCAAACCACGGACCATAGGCTGCCGGCTCTTGGGTGACGAGGCATGAATCGCTGGTTCCGCCTGGGGGCGGCTGTTGTCGCGATGATCATGATCGCGAACCTGCAATATTCATGGACGCTTTTCGTCAAGCCCATCATCGCCGCCACCGGGCTGGAAGTTATCGGAAGTTCAGTGGGGATTCACGTTTTTCATTGCCGTGGAAACCTGGGGGATGCCGCTTTTCCGGCTGGTTGATCGACCGCCTGGGGCCCGCGCTTTTTCATGACTTTTGGCGGGCTGCTTTGCGGCGCGGGATGGGCCGTGTCTCGGGACGCGTGCGCACACTCCCGCAGCTTTATTTCGTTTACGCCCTGGCGGGGTTGGCGCTGCGCTGGTCTATTGCGGTTCGGTGTCGATGGCGCTGAAATGGTTCCCGGATAAGCGCGGCCTGGCTTCCGGGATTATCGTGGGCGCGTTTGGCGCCGGCGCCGCATTGTTCATTCCGGAAATCGCCTACATCATTCGCGTGCACAATTATGCGACTGCATTTCTTTACACCGGCATCGTGCAGGGTCTGGCGATCGTATTGCGCCGCGCAGTTCCTGCAGAATCCGGGCCCGGATTTCTTGCTGCACTAAAAATCGTCGACCAAACCGATCATCCGGCGGCAAACCGAGCAGTTCAATTCGCTCGAAATGCTGCGCACTCCGCAATTTTACGTTCTTTACTTGATGATGCTGATGATGGGCATCGGCGGCTTGATGGTCACCGCGCAAGTCGCTCCGGTGGCCGAGCAGCCTTAAGATCAGTGCCGCTGCTCTCACCGTCGCACTGACGATGAATCCGCTTGCGAATGGCATTGGCCGCGTTTTCTGGGGATGGGTTTCCGATCATGCGGGGCGGGAGTGGACCATGATCGTGGCCTTCGCGATACAGGCGTCAGCCTTTTGAGCGTGCTGACGCTGGGACGCCTTTCGTCGACCTGGTTCATCGTCTGCCTTTCGCTGGTGTTTTTCTCCTGGGGCGAGATCTATGCGCTATTTCCGCCGGCCGCGGCGGATTTTTTTGGCGCGCAAAACTCGAGCTCCAATTACAGTTTTCTGTACAGCTCGAAGGGCGTGGCGTCCATTGTCGGGCGGCGGGCTGGCGGCATTGCTGTTTGAAAGGACGGGCTCCTGGAGCACGGCGTTTTATGGCAGCGCCGCGCTGGCGCTGTGTGCGTCGCTTCTGGGATTCTGTGCTCCGCGCGATGCCCTTGCCGAAAAAACGACACGCCCCAGCTCCGGAAATGGCGATGAAGGAAGCCTGAGAGCACAGGAAGGGATCGGACATGAACACTGGCACCAACACTAAAGTCGACGCAACTCACGGCGTAGAAATCCTGGGGACGCGTACCGCGCAGATCGACGAAATATTGACTCCCGAGGCTATGAAATTCGTCGTCGATCTCGAACGGCGCTTCGGTCCCCGGCGCCGGGAATTGCTGGCGGCTAGGGTCCAGCGACAGGCGCGCCTCGACGCGGGCGAAAAGTCCCGATTTCCTTCGGGAAACCGCGCGAAATTCGCAACAGCGACGTGGACCGTCGCGCCGCTCCCTGCCGATCTGCTGGATCGGCGAGTGGAAATCACCGGCCCCGTGGACCGCAAGATGGTCATCAACGCCCTAAATTCAGGTGCCAGCGTGTTCATGGCGGATTTCGAGGATTCGATCACGCCCAGCTGGGTCAACGTCATCGATGGCCAGCACAATCTGCGGGACGCCGTGCGGCGTACGATCTCCTACGACGGATTCCAAGACGGGAAAATCGTATGCCCTCAATTCCAAGATAGCGGTTCTGCTGGTGCGTCCGCGTGGCTGGCATTTGCCGGAGAAGCATGTCGCTCGTCGACGGCGACCCCATGTCTGGATCGTTGTTCGATTTCGGTTTATTTTTCTGGCATAACGCCAACGAACAGATCGCGCGCGGCACCGGTCCCTATTTCTATCTTCCGAAAACGGAAAGTCACCTCGAGGCCAGGCTTTGGAATGACGTCTTCATTTACGCCCAGGATACGCTGGGCCTCAAGCGCGGAACAATCAAAGGCACGGTCTTGATCGAAACCATTCTCGCTACCTTCGAAATGGATGAAATCCTATACGAGTTGCGGGAACATTCCGCGGGCCTCAATTGCGGCCGTTGGGATTACATTTTCAGTTTCATCAAAAAATTCGCGAACGATCCCACCATGGTTTTGCCGGACCGCGCACGCGTAACCATGACCACGCACTTCCTGCGTTCCTACAGCAAGCTGCTGATCAAGACGTGCCATCGCCGCGAGGTGCATGCCATGGGCGGTATGGCGGCCTACATTCCCAATAAGAACGACGCGGCGGCGAATCAACAGGCCATGGACCAGGTTCGTGCGGACAAGGAACGGGAAGTGGGTGATGGCCATGACGGCACCTGGGTTGCGCATCCGGGCTTGGTGGCACTTGCCAAAGAGGTATTCGACAAGCACATGCCCGATGCCAATCAGATTGCGCGGAAACTCGAGGACGTCCATGTTACCCCTGCCGATTTGCTCATCCCGCCCAAAGACGTTATTACCGAAGCCGGGCTGCGACAGAATATCGCCGTGGGAATCGGATATCTCGAGTCGTGGTTGCGCGGCACGGGCTGTGTCCCCCTTTTCAACCTGATGGAAGATGCCGCAACCGCCGAGATTAGCCGTGCGCAACTCTGGCAATGGATACACCACAAGAGCCATCTGAACGATGGTCGCCTGGTCGACGCGCAACTGTGCCTGAAGACGATTGACGAAGAGTTGGAAAAGTTTCAAAAGTCTGTGGGTGAACAGCAGTTCCAGTCCGGACAGTACAGACAAGCGGCGCAATTGTTGCGGGAGCTGATTCTGGCGCCGCAGTTCGTTGAGTTCCTTACTCTGCCCGCATACGATCGAGTGAGTTAGCGGCGACGACGCCCGGAATCATTGCGCCCGTCATTTCGGTATTTTTGTTGCTGCGTTTATTGCGGACGCAGCGAAAACCGCTCGATTAATGTCGATTAAATATTATTTCAAGTCAGGGGGGTGCACGCATGGTTCAACCGGCAACTGGCAATGCTCACACAGAGGATGGCTGCCAGATTTTCTACCGCCGGTACCCGCGACTGGACAAACCGCGCCTCGTATTGATTCATTCTCTAGGCCTCGACACCAGTGTTTGGGATGGCGTCGTCGCCGTGGCCGCACCGGATTTCGAGATCCTGGCATACGATTGTCGCGGGCATGGAGCGTCGGAGCGGCGGGCCGGCCCGTATACGGCCCGGCAGTTTGCCGATGACCTCGCTTCCCTGCTGGACGATTGCGATTGGCCGTCAGCCATCTTGGCCGGCTGCTCGATGGGCGGCTGCGTGGCCCAAGCTTTCGTGGATGCGTACGCACAGCGTGCGAGTGCGTTGGCCTTGATTGACACCACCGCGTGGTACGGGCCCGCGGCCGTGGAGAATTGGCGCAAGCGTAGCGAGAAGGCCGCCGAGGATGGCTTTGAGCGCATGCTGCCTTCACAGTTGGACCGCTGGTTTGGCAAGTCCTTCCGCTTGGCACACGCGGATCGCGTGCATGCCCTGGCGCGAGTTTTTCTGGCGAATGACCTCGCCTGCTATCAGGCCTCTTGCGCGCTGCTAGGGGGCGAAGACCTCAGGAGCACACTCGCGGCCATCCGCGTACCCGTCTCCGTAGTTGTCGGTGAAGAAGATTTCGCCACGCCCGTGGCCATGTCGCAAGATCTTCATGCTGCCATACCCGGATCGACGCTCACGGTAATTCCCGGCGGACGCCATCTCACGCCGGTCGAATGCCCCGAGAAGATTGCAGCGCTGCTTGGCGATCTCGCGCAGCGGACGGTCACACCCAGTGCCCTTTAACGCTGCGCAAACGCGGCCATTCCGCTCGTGCATGCAGACTCCGGTTGTACACGGTTTCAGATTGTGCCCGGAACGATTCGCAGCAGCCAGGCACCCGGTGCCTGCCATCCTATGATGTTGAAGCTTGCCGAGGAATTGCCGCTGGCTGCTCCACGCGAAGATGTTTGGAAGCTCCTCCGCGACGCGCCGCGTTTTGCAGGCTTGCTGCCTGGCGTTGAAAGCGTCGAGGCGTCCGCTCAGGACGGCACGGAAGCCTATGCCGCCCGGGTATGCGACAAAATTGGTCCTTTCAAGATTACACTGAACGTCGAGGTGCGTATCACCGAAGCGGCCGAGCCGTCGCTCTTGAAAGCCAGCCTCAAAGGCTCCGATTCCATGGGACTCAATCGCATTACGGGCGTCATGCACGTCGCGCTCAACTCCGCATCACCTGGCACGCAGATGCATTTCGAGGCGTCGGTCGAAGTTCTGGGAAAATTGGCTACTCTGGGCGCGGTCCCCATACGGCGCCGCGCGACGCAATTGTTCGCCGAATTTGCCCGCAACATCCAGGGACAATTCTCAGCGCATCCATGAACATTGCCTTCACGCTAAACGAGAAGCCGGTTAGCATCGAAATCGAGCCGCGCGAAACGCTGGCCGAAGTCCTGCGTCTGCGCTGCCGCCTCACGGGCGTGAAGATCTCCTGCGAGTCCCAGGTTTGCGGCAGTTGCACCGTCCTGGTCGATGGCGCTTCCCGTGAGCGCATGCACCTATCTCGCCTATGAAGTTCGGGGCAAGCGCGTCACCACGATCGAAGGATTGGCGGACGAAGCGGGCCGCCTGCATCCGTTGCAGCAGGCCTTCCTCGATCAGTTTGCCTTTCAATGCGGTTTTTGCACGCCGGGCATGATCCTGGCTGCCAAAGCGTTGCTTGACGAAAAGTTGCACGACAAGCGCGACGAAAAAGCTGGTGAGCCACCTCAGATCACCGATGCCGAAATCATCGCGCACATGAATGGAAATCTGTGCCGCTGCACCGGGTATCTGCCGATTCTGAAGGCGATTCGTCAGGCTGTCACGCAATTGCAACGTTCGGGAGAGCAGTCGTGACCGCCCCTAGCGAATTTCACGTCGTCAATCATTCCGTCCCTCGTGGCGACGGCATCGCCAAGGTTACCGGGAGCGCCATGTACACGAGCGACATGGTCGTCGATCACATGGCCTGGGCCAAGGTTCTGCGCAGCCCCTTCGCGCGCGCCAGAATTTTGTCGATAGACGCGTCGCAAGCGAAACGCGCCGCCCGGCGTGATCGACGTACTGACCGGCAACGACGCTTGCTGGACTCAACCCCTATTACGGCCACGGTGTGAAGGATCATCCGCTGCTGGCGATTGGCAAGGTGCGTTTCGTGGGCGAGCCGGTTGCGGCGGTGATCGCCGAAGATGAATTGGCGGCGCAGGAAGCGCTGGGAAACATTTTCGTCGAGTACGGAGAACTCACTCCCGTTCTGGATGTGGATTCCGCGCTGGCGCCGGGCGCGCCGCTCGTCCACGAAAAGGACTACGCCGATGGCGCCTTTCGCGGTTTCGACGATTTTCCCGGCGCGGCGGGGAATATCTGCCAGGCAGTGCACGTCGAGTGGGGCGACGTGGACGCGGCGTTCGCTTCGGCCGCGCACGTCGTCGAGGGCGAATTCTACTTCCCGATGGTCTATGCGTACGCCATGGAGCCGTACGTGGCCATTGCGGATTACGACCCCAGGGGCCGGCTGACGGTGTATTCGTCGGCGCAACATCCCTTCATGGTGCGCCACGATTTGGCGAGCGTGTTCGGTCTGCCGCTCAACAGCGTGCGCGTGATCGTGCCGTACGTGGGTGGCGGCTACGGCAGCAAGTCCTACACCAAGATCGAGCCGCTGGTCGCGGCGTGTTCGTGGAAGGCCGGCCGGCCCGTAAAACTGCAGCTGAGCGTCGAAGAAGCTTTTCTCACCACGCGCGGAGACGACGCTCGCGTGCGCATTCGCACCGCGGTCGATGCGCAAGGCAGACTGGTGGCGCGGCAGGCGACGATTCACCTGAATACCGGCGCGTACGCGGAAAACAGCCCCATGGTTTGCCGCAAGGCCGGCCAATCGCATCGTCGGGCCCTATCGCATTCCGAACGTGAAGATCGATTGCCTGGCGGTGTACACGAATACGGTTCCGGCAAGTTCCTATCGCGGACTGGGCGCGGCGCAGGTCACTTTTCCCGGTGAATCGCAGATGGACGAGCTGGCCGAGAAGATCGGCTGCGATCCGGTGGAGTTTCGGCTGCGGAATCTGGCCGAGAGCGGCGAATCGATTCATCCCGGAATGCGGCCCATCGACGCCGATGTTCCCGGCGACGTGCGCGAAGCCGCGCGCCTGCTGCACGCCGGCGCCGCTCGCGCCCGGGCACGGGCGCTCGGTGTGTTGCTCGGCGAGCGATGCGGGCGCGCATCCGGTGACGCTGGCGATGGTGCAGGTGTACGCCGACGGCTCGGTATCGGTGCTTGAGCGGAAGCACGGAGATCGGCCAGGGCAGCCATACCGTTCTCGCGCAAATCGCCGCGGAAGAAATGGGCGTCCCGTTCGAGAAAGTGCGACTGGTTGGCTCGGACACGGCCGTCACGCTGTTCGAGCGCTCCACCGGCGCCAGCCGCACCACCACGTTGATGGGCCGCGCGGTGCTCGAGGCGTGCCGCGAAGCCATCGCGCAATGCAAGGCCATGGCGGCGGAAGTGCTCGGCGTTCCCGCGGACCTATTGATCGAAGAGCGCGGCGGCGTCCGCTACGGGACACTCGTCTGACCTGGCCCGAAATCCTCGAGCGATATTTCCAGATGGAGGGCTGCAGCATCATCGGACGCGCTTATCTTGCAAGGCGGGCGACTTGGACCTCATTCCGGTCTTTTGGGAAATCGGCGTGGTAGGCGTGGAGATTGCGCTCGATCGAAGAGACCGGAAAAATCTCGCTCGATACGCTGGTGACCATCGGCGACGTGGGGTTGGCCATCAATCCCGCCATGACCGAAGGCCAGGACCTTGGCGCGGCCACCATGGGGCTGGGCGCTGGCTTATTCGAGGAACTGATCTACGACGGGCAGCAGTTGATGAACGGCACCATGCTCGAATATCGCGTGCCGCGATTCTCCGATCTGGCCCGCAACATCGCATGAAGCTGGTGCAAAATCGCGACGGCGTCGGGCCGTACGGCGCCAAGGGCGGCGGCGAAGGCGCGGTAAATCCCATCTCTCCTTGCCTCGCCAACGCGCTTTATCAGGCCACCGGCGCGCGCATCAGAAGGCTGCCGCTAACGCCCGAGCGCGTTTGGAAAGCTTTGCAGCACGTTAAGTCAGAGCACGTCAAATCGCAACACGTCAAGTCGCAGCACGTCGGATCGCAGCAAGTCAAAACCAAGGCACCCGCCGGCGCATGAAAACCGCAATTCGTTCCGGCGCGCAAACCGCATGACCTTACTCCCCCGTTTCGAGATTCATCAGCCAGCCAGCGCACGTGAAGCTTCGCAGATGCTCGCGCACTATGGCGACGACGCCGGCATCTATGCCGGCGGGACCGAATTGCTGCTGGCCATGAAACATGACGCCTTGCGGTACGGCCACCTGATCGATCTGAAAGTTATTCCCGGCCTCGATTCCATCGAACTGCGCGACGGTGGAATCGAAATCGGCGCGACAGCGACGCATCGCAGCATCGAACGATCCGCACTCGTTCGCGAGAATCAGCCCGTTCTGGCGGAACTCGAGTCGCAGGTCGCCAATGTTCGCGTGCGCGCGACGGGAACACTAGGAGGAAATCTTTGTTTCGCCGAGCCGCATTCCGATCCGGCGACGTTGCTTCTGGTTCTGGGAGCCACGGTGACAGTCGAGGGGCCGGGCGGCATCCGCGAAATCCCGATCGAGAAGCTCATTGCGGGGGCTTACACCAATAATCTGGTGCCGGGCGAAATCCTGACGAAAATCGTGGTTCCTTGTGCTTGACCCGATCACCGCGCCGCCTACATGAAATTTCAGGTGCACGAGCGTCCCACGCTCGGCTTGGGGCTGTGGCTCGAGACCTCGGACGGCGGCCGTACATTCACTCGTGCGCGCGTCGCGCTCGGCTGCGTGTGCCCTTTCCCCAGCCGCGCGCCAGGCGCCGAAGAATTGTTCACCGGTGCTCTCGTCGACGCCGAGAAGCGCCTCCCGCAGGCTGCGGACACGATTGCGGATGCTGCGGATTTGACCGACGACCATGAAGGCAGCGCCGAATACAAACGGCACCTGATTCACGTTTTTCTCCGCCGCGCCTGGCACAAAGCATTGCACAAAGCGTTGGACTAGCCCATTGGCACGAGCCGATGGACAAGGCGCTCGAACATAAGTTCGGGCAACGGGTTGAACAAAGGGTTGAGCCAGATGCCCGTGCGTAAACAGTGCTGCGCGAACAGTTACAGGCCGAGCACCCGCGCCGCGTTAGCGTCCAAAATTCCCTCCGCTTCTCTCGCGCTCAGCCCCGCTTCCCTCACGTACTCGACCGATTGCACATACCCATCGTCGTGCCAGAACGGATAATCGGAACCCAGCAAAATGCGCTCGGCCCCGGCGACTTCACAGACGCAGCGCAGCGCCCACGGATTCGCGTTCACCGAGTCGTACCAAAATGCCTTCGCCTGTTCGCTCGGTGCCGTGACCGACGGATCTAGAAATTGATTTCTCAACCGATCGAGTCTCACCGCTAGAAACGCGGCAAACCCGCCGAGGTGCGGCACGATGATCTTCACGTTGGGAAAGCGCTTGGGAATGTCCGCCTGCATCAGTTGCAGCAAGCAGATCGTGTCTTCGAGCGGCGCTCCAATCGGCCAGGTGAGCTTGCTCGCTTCGATCACTCGCGATCCAGCGTTATCGCCCATCGGGTGCAGCAGCAGTGCCGCTCCGCGCCGGTCCAACTCCGCGAAAAAATCGCTGAACGCCGGATCGGCGATGCTTTGCCCCAGCACTGTCGTTCCCGCCGTCACGCCCGCCATTCCGAGTTCATCGAGCGCCCGGCGCATTTCCTCGATGGATGCCTTTATGTGCGGCAGCGGCGTGCAAGCAAATGCCGCAAATTGCTTGGGGCGTTTGCCTACCTCCGCCGCATAAATGTTGTTGGCATGCCTGGCGGCGTCCACGGCGGCAGTTTCATCTGGCGAATACGGCATTTGACTCGAAACAGAAAGAATCTGCATGTCCACGTCCGCGAGTTCCATGTTGCGCAAGTGCCCGTCCAGTCCCGATGGGCCGTCCGACGAGAGCTTGTTCTTGCGAATTTGCAGGGTGTTCTGACTTCCACAAAGGCGATCGATATGGTCGAGGTATTCCACGGGGAAATAGTGCGCGTGCACGTCTATTCTCACGGTTTCTCCACTGGCTCGGGAATTTGGGGGGATCGTCTTCGTTTATCATCGGGATTTCCGTACAGCTGTTCGGCGGCAGCGGGTATACTCTCGTTCGCCGCTAACGAACACGATGCCCCGCGTGTGCGACACGGAGGAAATGTTTGGATAGTGCCGCCAAATTCATTATTACACTCCTGCCCTTTGCCGTGTTGTTCTCGGCGTTCTTGATTTTCAAGTTGGACGCGCTGCGCGCCAGCCTTTCTGCCTGGGTCGTCGAGTTGGTCATTGTACTGGCCTATTACCACATGTCGATTTTAAAAAGTATCGAAGCATCGTTGTGGGGCAACCTCGCCATGTGGACCGGCTTCCTGGTTCTCTACACGGGCCAGATCTTCGGACAAACGTACCGGAATACCGGATTGTTGGCAGTTCTGCTCGAATCGGTGCAATCGATTATTCCTAATTGGGATCAGCAAGGCCGGGCCGTCGCACTGGTAGCGATGGTTGGTGGATTTATCGGCGCATTCAACGGTTTTGCCACCTACCCGGTGACCATTCCAGGGCTGGTGGAGCTGGGATTCGACGGCGTTCACGCGACGACGAGTTATCTTGCCTATTTTTCGTGGACGCTTCCTTTCAACAGCCTCTTCATTGCGCCTAACATTTCCAATGCCGCCAGCCACGTGCCCGTCGTGGATATTGTCCGCGTCGCCGGTTTGCTCAGCATCCCGCTCGTCTTGCTTTCGCTGCTGGCGTTCCTGAAGATTCTTGGATTCCGTTTTTTCTAATGGCGATCCCAGGTGCTTTTCTGGGTTGTCGGGTTGGGCAACATCATCGCCATCATTTTGTTCACGCAAATTTGGCCTGCCGACTACATTGTCATGCTGATCGCCGGCGCCGCGATGTCCCTCGCTGGGCTGTATATTTATGGGCGCGCGGCCAAACGCAGAGTAGCGCCGCAAACTTTTGATGCAGCGGGTATCGCCATCCCGGAAGCCGCGCCGCGGCCCGCGCTCCCCGGTTGGATGCTTTTCAGGGCGTATGCCCCGCTTCTCTTGGGCGTCCTGATTGTTGTCGCAACGCGGATGCCCGCGATTGGCGCGCAGATGGAGCGTTTGCGATTCAGCGTTGCGGCCTGGGGATATGCTCCGATCTCCATCAATATTTTTACCTCTGCGGGTTTCTATATTCTGGTGACCGCGCTCGTCTGCTATCCGTTTCGCTCCCAGCCTGCACATCCTGGAAGAGATTTTACGATTGCCACGAAGCGCAGCCGCGCCAGCATAGCCACCCTCGTCGTGGGCAGCGCGACGGTATACCTGATGGTGGATACAGGACAAATCGCGCTGCTCGGTAAAGTGCTCTCGAGCGCCGGAAATCTCGTATACGGTTCGCTCTATCCCATCGTGGCCTTCTTGGGAGGCATGGCCTTCGGACAAGGCTTGCCCGGAGACTTTCTGTTTTCCCGGATGCAGGTGCCTATCGCCCCGCAACTCCATATCCCGCTCATGGTGCTCGTGGGCATCGTGACCGTGGTCACGATGGGTCCGCCCAATGCGCTGAAGCCCACGCAAATTGCGTACACCGCTTCGCTCGCGAATGTAAAGGGGCGCGACGGCGAAATATTTCGTACCTGCTTGCCCTGGCAGCTGTTGCAGCTTGCCGTGACCGCGATCCTGTCCGTCGTGCTTGTATTCGTGGAAATGACGCACCTTGGAATGACGCGCCGGAAGTAACGGCGCGAAGGCGTTCGAGAAGCCCGTTCGATACACATTCGATACAATCGTCTCGCAGAGCAAGCGCGAATCCGATGACTGAAACCGATCAGATGAATCAGCACCGTAAGATAACCGGCGAGTCGCAGCCGCAGCGGCCCGCGCTCACACGGCCCAGCCTCGATTTTCAAACGCATCTTGCGGCGCTCGACGCTGCCGGCCTGCTCGTGCGCATCGACCGCCCCATCAATAAGGACACCGAACTGCATCCGCTCGTGCGCTGGCAGTTTCTGGGTGGCATTCCCGAGGACGATCGCCGCGCTTTTCTCTTTACCAATGTCGTCGATTCCCGCGGGCGCCGTTACGATATTCCCGTTGCGGTCGGTGCCTTCGCCGCGTCGCCGAAGATCTATGCCATCGGCATGGGCCGCGCCGTTGACGAAATTGGCGCCGCCTGGGCTCGCGCTATCGCGAATCCCATCGCTCCCGTTGCCGTGACTGCGCCGCCTTGCCAGGAAGTGATTGTCACGGGCGACGATCTCCGGCGGCCCGAAGGCGGTCTCGCGAGCCTGCCCGTGCCCATCTCC
The DNA here is from genome assembly GCA_963828935.1 of uncultured Acidobacteriota bacterium. Taxonomy (GTDB): domain Bacteria; phylum Acidobacteriota; class Terriglobia; order Acidiferrales; family UBA7541; genus Palsa-189. The sequence goes on from CAWHGP010000005.1 coordinate 513,155, forward strand.
ACGCCCGGCTTCGACTCCGCGCCTTACCTTACCGCCACGCTGTGCATCACCCGCGATCCCGAAACCGGCGTGCGCAACATGGGGACCTACCGCGCCGCGCTGAAAAATACCGACCGGCTCGGCGTGCGCATGTCATCGCGGATCGGCGGCGCCGGCGGCTATCTCCATTGGCTCAAGTATCGCGACCGCGGCGAGCCCATGCCCTGCGCGATCGTCATCGGCTGCGCGCCCGTCGTCGTTTACACCGGTCCGCAGAAAATGCGCCATCGATCGAGATGAAATGACGGTGGCGGGCGGCGTCGCGGGCGCTCCGATCCGCACGGCCAGGTGCGTCACCGTCGATCTCGAGGTGCCGGCCGATTCCGAGATCGTCATCGAAGGGCGTCATCGATCCCGATCTGCTCGAGCCCGAAGGGCCCTTCGGCGAGAGCAACGGTTACGTCGCGCTCGAAGACTACAACATGTCCATGCAGGTGACGGCCATCACGCACCGCCGGTCGCCGGTTTTTGTCTCGATCATCAGCCAGGTTACGCCCAGCGAATCGAGCATGATCAAGAGGGTCGCCTACGAGCCGATGTTCCTCACCCACTTGCGCGATCACCTGGCCATCAAAGGTATCCGCCGCGTCGTGATGCACGAGCCGCTCAGCAACGTGCGCCCGGTTATTTTCCTGCAATTCGCGAACGGCACGCCGCGCACCGAAGTGTGGCGCGGATTGCAGGGCGCGGCTTCTCGTGCTTGCGGACTGCGGGAAAATCGTCATCGCCGTCAGCGAAGATATCGATCCCAGCGAATACCGATGCGGTGTGTGGTCGCTCGCCTATCGCTCAAATCCCGTCGACGATGTGCACATCGAGCCCTATCGCTCCACCGGGCACGCGCCGAAATCCGGTCCGCAAGCGATGGACTCAACCATGCTCATCGACGCCACCCTCAAATATCCGATGTCTCCGCTGGCTCTGCCTGCACTCGAGTTCATGGAACGCGCGCGGAATATCTGGAAGGAGCTTGGTCTGCCCGCACTGGCCATCCGTCCCCCCTGGCACGGCTATTCGCTGGGCGATTGGAATCCGGCCTGGGAACAGTTTGCGCGCAACGCCGTCGCTGGCGACTGGGAGAAGAATGGTGTCAACACGCTGGCCCGACGGCATGGCGGACTGAAGCCGGAAACTCCGGTTCGCTCGGTTGAGAAAACGCAGGACCAAAGTACGCAACAGCAAAGTTCCGGACCGCCCAAACCGCCCATGCGATGATGCTGCACGGCTGAAAACACGTCACAGATAAATTCCATGGCCGCGCCTCCAGTCGTTACCGCCCGCATTCGTGACACTGGGATTTTCGATGTGGCGATTAACGATCGCCTCCCCCTGGGCCAGCTTCTCGTCCTTGGACTGCAAAACGTTTTTGGAATGACGGGCATGTTTGTCTTCCCCAGCTTGCTGGGGCGATCATTCGCTCTTTCGCCGGAGCGGATCGCTTATCTGTACGGTATGACGTTTGTGACCTGCGGCATCATCACCATTCTGCAGTCGGTCCTGCTGCTACGGCTGCCCGTCATCCAGGGCCCCTACGCCGGCAACTTCGCCGCTCTGCTCGCGGTGGGCCACCTGCAAGGTGGCGGCCTGGGCTCCGCCTACGGTTCCTTCTTCGCCGCTTCGCTGATTTGGTGTGTGCTTACCGTGCCCATTCGAAGCTGGAGTTTTGTTGGTCTGTTCGCGCGATTTCTTCGCGCGCCAATTATTTCCGGCACCATCGTCATGCTGACGATCATGCAGGTCGCGAATGTAGCGCTGCCCAACTGGATTGGCAGCCCCGCCAGCCCCGGCTTCCCGTTGCTGAACATATTCGCGGGGACCGTTAGCGTCGCTTTCCTGGTAGGCGCCACGCTGTGGGGCGGAGCGCATTTTCGGCGCGGCGCAATTTTGCTCGGACTCGCCGCCGGCACCGCGTGCTACGCGTTTTTCCGGCCTATCTCATTTTCAGCCGTGTGGCATGCGCCCTGGATTGTCGCGCCGCAATGGTTCCCGTTCGGCTTCACGGTCGAGCCCAGCCTCGTCCTGGTATTCTTGCTCGTGCTCGTTCCGGCTGGCATGGGGTCCATGGCCATGTATCAGATGGTCGCCGATTGGGGCCATGAAAAGCTGCCGCCGGAACGCATGGCGCAGGGAGTTTTTGCGGTGGCGCTGGGTTCCGTATTTGCCGCCATCGTCGGGGGATTCTCCACCATCGTCTATCCCGACAATATGGGCATGTTGCGAGCTACGCGTGTGGGATCGCGTTATGCCACGCTGGCCGCCGGCATTTTGCTGATTGCGCTGGGCGCGTTCATCAAGTTTGACATGCTGCTGGTTTTGGTTCCGCAACCAGTCGTTTCGGCGGCGGCGACGCTGTTATTCGGAATTGTTTTCATGCACGGCGTGCAAATGCTGGGAAAAGTAGACTGGGACGATCGCACCTTTATGGTTGCCGGGTTAGCCGTGCTTTTGGGGCTGGGAGGACTGTTCGTCTCTCCTGACGCTCTCCAGGCGATGCCGCTGACGGTCCGGCTGCTGGTGCAACAGCCGGTGATTTCGGGAGGCTTGACGCTCGTGATTCTCCACTCCCTCCTGTGCCCACCGCGAACCGTGCCCGAAGCCCCTGGCCTATGACTATGTTCTTCCGGCGCCATCTTTGGAGTGCCGTATTCTTTCGCCGCCCATGAAACAACTTCCCAAACGCATTATCGCTACGATACTGTTCCACGACCGCGCCCTTGATTCCTGGTGCTGCTGGTCGCCGAAAGGAGGCTAACGAATGAAGATCGATATTTTTTGCCATATTTTCCCGCAAAACTTCTACGACCGGATGCTCACACTGGCCGATCAGAGCGCCAGCATGCAAAAAAGAGTCCGCGGTATTCCCTCGATTGTGAATTTGGACGTGCGATTTCGCCAGATGGATCGCTTCCCCGGTTACGTCCAGGTGCTGAGTCTCGCTTCCCCGCCGATCGAGGCCTTCGGCAACGCTGAGAAATCGCCGGAGCTGGCCGAACTCGGCAACGATGGACTCGCCGAACTCGTACAAAAATACCCGGACCGCTTCCCCGGTTTTATCGCTTCGCTGCCTATGAACAACGTTGCTGCGTGCGTAAAGGAGATCGACCGCGCGGTCATGAAGCTGGGCGCCAGCGGCGTGCAGATCTATACCAACGTGAACGGCCGTCCCCTCGATGAACCTGAGTTCTCGCCCATTTTCGAGAAAGTGGCCGAACGTAACGTGCCCATCTGGGTGCACCCCACGCGCGGGCCCGATTTTCCCGATTACTTGACCGAAAAAAAATCCAAATACGAGCTCTGGTGGGTTTTTGGCTGGCCTTACGAGACCAGCATTTTCATGGCGCGCATCATATTTGCCGGTTATTTCGACCGGTTTCCGCAGTCTGAAATTTATTACCCATCACATGGGTGCGATGATTCCCTATTTTTCGGGACGCACCGGCCCTGGCCTAGATCAGCTGGGCGCCCGTACCGATGACGAAGATCTCGCGGTATACAGCCGCCGCCTGAAAAATCGGCCGCAGGAATATTTCAAAATGTTTTACGCCGACACGGCCACATTCGGCTCGCGCGCCGCCATGGAGTGCGGCCTCGATTTCTTTGGCGTCGATCGCGTTCTTTTTGCTTCGGATTCGCCGTTCGATCCTGAAAAAGGACCTGGATACATTCGCGAAACCATTCGCTGCATCGACAGAGCTGCCCATCTCGGCGCAAGATCGCCAGAAAATTTACGAAGGCAACGCTCGCAAGCTGATGCGCCTCAAGCTGGCCTGAGGTTTTCGGCCGCTTTGCCTGGCGGCGGCGCGCCTCGTTGGTTCCGGCGCTTTTGGCGGCTTCGGCTGTCTCGCAACGAATACGCTCGCCGCTTAATTAATTGTCGATCATCAAGTTAAGCATCACTCATTGTGCTTCCGCCACGTTTACTCTCCGCATTTACAATCTGGCGGCAGGCGCTCGCGGATTAGCAATGTTCTTGCGACGGCGTGTTAGACTTCCTGCCGCTCGAACAATCCCATCGCAGTTTGAATTAAAGGAGAACACGATTTGACATATTACGGAGGCAAGGAGCTCGCCGAAAGTTTTCGCACCGTCCGGAAAAATACCATCACCATCGCGCAAGAAATTCCCGAGGACAAATACAGTTTCCGCGCGGCTCCCGACGTGCGCAGCGTCGGCGAATTGCTGGCTCACATGTCGGTGGCACACGGTTTCCAGCATCAGATTCACGCCAAGGACAGGCGCACGACGCTCGAAGGATTCGATTTTCCGTCGCTGATGCAACGGATGATGGCGGAAGAGAAGGTCCAGCGGAGCAAGGAACAAACCATAGAACTGCTCCGCACCTCGGGCAACGAATGGGCGAGTTTTCTGGAAGGGCTCACGGAGAATTTTCTGGCCGAAAGAGTAACGTTCCCTGCCGGAGCGACCCCGGCTTCCAAGAGCCGTTTCGAGATGCTCCTTTCGGTCAAAGAACACGAAATGCATCACCGAGGCCAGCTGATGCTGATCGAACGGATCATCGGCATCGTGCCGCATCTGACTCGCGAGATGCAGGCACGCCACGCAACCAGCGCTGCGCGAAGGTAAGCGCCGGGGTCGGTGAACCTGTGCGGACAACTGGCGCTAACTCGCTGGTTGTCCGCGGCTAATTTTCAGCGTCCCACATGCTGGATTTAGGAACTGCTCTCGGGCCGCCACGTTGCTCCCGCTATGCGCGCGCCGATGTGACGATGCGGCCGGGCTTCTGCAACGAACTCCACCGGGTCCGACGGGTCCTGCGCCCGCACCGCGAGTGCGTCGCGGCACTCTAGCCTCAACGAGGGGCGCTTTTTATACTCATCACGTAGGCAACCAGCGGCTGGAGATCGGGGCTGGAAGCGGCAATCGTCGGCATGCCCTTTCCATCCGCGTCAGCGCTCGGCTTCTGAAGGAACTTCGCAATTCCGGCCGCATCGAGATGGGTCCCGACCAAATCCGGCGCGTCGTCGGTTCCTTCGCCGTTCTTACCATGACAGTCGTAGCACTTGTAGCTCTCGTAGCGAGCTCTGCCTTGGGCGACGAGCGAGTCCCCTCCGGCCGAGGAGGCCGTGGCGGCGCTTGCAGCGGGGCTGGCGGCGAGACTTGCGATTGGACTTGGGGCGGAGCTGGCGGCCACGGCAGGACCTCCGCGCGAGGCCAGGTAGGCGACGATCACGACGATATCATCGTTGGTCAGATTGACGACCACCGGTTTCATCAGGGCTGACCATACTCCGTTGCGCGAACCTTGCTGCATGTCATAAAGCTGGCGACCCAAATAGCTCGGCGAGCGCCCCGCAATTCCTGGAACAGGGCCGAGGCCTTGCAGGTTCGCTCCGTGGCAGACACCACAGGCAGTTGTCTTACCCGCACCATTGGTCACCAGCGCTTCGCCTTTCTTGATGCTGCCGATGGGTGCATAGGCGATGAATCCCGAATGCGCGTCACGCAGTACCTCGGTTGCTTCCGTTTTCTCGGGGACTTCGATGATCCGCTGTCCGATGGGCTCGCGCTCGGACCCTTCGAGCGCCAGGAACATTCCGCCGTTGGCACGCGTTTTGGGCACGGTATCGGTTTCGACGACCTTGATCCACGGGCCTGCCTGCAGCCCGCCAAAATATTGTGCGGCGGCCTTTATCTCGTCATCCGACATCGCTTTCGCGAAGCCGATCATGTTGTTGGTGTTGGCTTTCCGCCAGTCCGTGCTCTTTCGCGCACCGTTCTTGAAATCCATCATCGTCTGCACGAAGTAACTTACCGGAAGACCTGCCACATCCGCATTTTCCGGGCGGCCTTTTCCGTTGGGATAGTGGCAGAGGCCGCAAGCAAATATGTCCGGCTTGCGCCCGTGCGCCACAACATCCGGCATCGCCGGATGGTCGCCCGGATACCAATCGGCCGGACCGAAACGATCTCCAATCTGCGCACGGGTGAAGGTTAGAGTGCTGCCAGGAACCTGTTTTGGCGAGTTGTCCGGCTGCGCGGGTGCTGCGGCCGCGGGAGGAGGAGCAGCAGGAGTTGTGGGACGCGGTCCTGCAGGCGTGGTAAACCCGTAGGCCCAGGACGGCGTGTCACCCGTTGCGCCAGCAGTTGTGCCACCGGCCTGTTGCGGCGGCTTGGCGCGAATTACAGACACAAAAAGCGCCAGAAAAACCAGAACGCTAAGCGACTTTCTCACGATGGGCCTCCTCCACGCTCGGCTCCAAAGCCACAGGTCGAGCGGGGGTGATTTGACCACGTCTACGGTGATCGATTCAAGACCGGAGTTCATTTTATGGGCGCCGGTTCTGCGTTAGGCACCAGCGGCTTTTCCTCCACAACCGGGTTGGCGGCGGGCTGCTTAACGTGCTGGGCGGCTGACCGGGTCGCGCGATCAAGAATAAAAATCGTGTTCAGGAGAGCCACGTGAGTAAAAGCCTGAGGGAAGTTTCCCAACAACCGCTGTTCGCGCGGAGAATATTCCTCCGACAGCAGGCCCACGTCATTTTGCAATCCCAACAACCGCTCAAAACACTGTTTACCTTCCTCGTAGCGCCCCGACAATACCTGGACGTCCGCAAGCCAAAAGCTGCAGGGGAGGAACGCACCTTCGCCCGGCGGCAATCCGTCGGAAGTTTCGCGGGTGTCATACCGCATTACAAAGCCATCGCGAACCAAGTTGTTTTGAATGGCAGCGAGGGTGCCCTGGACGCGAGGGTCGGAGGCCGGAAGAAATCCAACCTTGGGAATCATTAACAGGCTGGCATCGAGATTGTGCGATTCGTACGACTGGACAAAGGCACCCATTTCCCGATTAAATCCCCGCAGGCAAACGTCGTCATGGATCTCCTGCCGGACGGCACGCCACCGGGTCACCGGTCCCTTCAAGCCGAACTGCTCGCAACTGTTAATCGCACGGTCAAACGCCAGCCAGGACATCACCTTGGAATGGGTGAAATTGCGGCGGGGCCCGCGAACTTCCCAGATGCCCTCATCGGGCTCGCGCCAGATTTTCTCCAGATGTTCGAGCATGGCCCCCGCCAGTACGATGCTGGGACGATTCCTGGGCAGATTTCCGCGGCGTGCGTAATCCATCACACCGGCAACTTCTCCATAGATATCAAGCTGCAGCTGTTGAGCGGCCGCGTTGCCCACGCGCACCGGCCGCGATCCCTCATAACCGGGCAACCTGTCCAATTCGGACTCTCGCAGGTCCCGCTCGCCCGCGAGACCGTACATGATCTGCACCTGTGCGGGACTGCCCGCCACCGCGCGCAGCAGCCAATTTTGCCAAGCCGATGCTTCCTCAAAATATCCGGCATACATCAAAACCCACAAAGTGAAACTGGCATCGCGCAACCAGCAGATGCGGTAGTCCCAATTTCTCTGGCCGCCGATCCATTCAGGCAAAGACGTGGTGGGCGCCGCGACGACTCCGCCCGTCGGCCAGTAGGTCAGCGCCTTCAAGGTGATCAAAGAGCGCTTTACGACGTCCTGCCAGGGGCCTTGATAGGTGCACTGACCAGACCAATTGCGCCAGAACGTTTCCGTTTCTTCGAGCGCCTTCGCCGGATGGATCGGTTTGGGGATGGATAGATGCGAGGCGGCATAGCTCAGGACAAAGGGAACGGTTTCTCCCGCTTTCACGGTAAATTCCGCGACGGTTTTCAAACCTTCTCCGCGCACCGGCGTGCTGGTGCGCAGGACGACCATGTGCGGACCCGCAATAGCCCGAAGCGAATGGCCGTTCAGCCGCGTAACCCAGGGAACCGATTCGCCATAATCGAAGCGCAGGACGAATTCCATACGCATGGCAACTTCGCCGCGCGCGCCACTCACGATACGCACGAGATTCGACTGCTTGCCACGCAGGGGCATGAAATCGGTGAGCGTTACCGATCCCGTTTCACATTCAAACGTGGTCTCGAGAATCAAAGTGTCGGGAAGGTAGCGGCGGGTAACCTGTTTTGCCGGATTTTGAGGTGCAATCAGCCAGCGGCCGTGCTCGGAAGTGCCGAGAAGAGCGGCGAAGCATGCGCCGGAATCAAAGCGGGGCCAGCAGAGCCAGTCAATCGATCCATCGCGCGCGACCAGGGCGGCGGTTTCGGAGTCGCCGATCATGGCGTAGTCTTCAATTCGAGACGGCATTGCGCAACCCCTGCTGACGACGGCTCGCGGCCGTCCACAACGGCTGGAGCGGCCGGCGCCGGATTTTGGAGACAGAAGGGGGGTGCCCCCCCGGTAATTCTACAAGGATATCATTCGCAAGGAGTTGCAGGTCAATGAGGTTGTAGCGATATGATTGCGCACGGCTTACGAACTCATCCATGGGTGATTGTAGGTGTGCCTTTATTGATTCAATGGCATTTAGCACCTTATCGATGGCATTGGAAGGGATGGATTCTGGATGTTGCCGCCGATGGCCGCGGGTGACTCGCAGGGAGTTAACTAGCGGTAGAGGGCAGCGATGCGGAGCACGGCAGGCGGACATATGAAATGGTAGCATGAGATTACTAGTTTGTCAACAGATAGCAGTGACTCATTTTTGAGTCCGGCGATGGCCCGCCTTGCGCGATACATTTACCAATTGTTAATCGACCAGCGGCGATTGTGTGGCCGGCGGCAGGGCAGGTACTATAGACCTTGGAGGTGACGATGATGGCGAGGCGGATTGCGCCGGTTCTGGCGCCGTTCGCGGCCCGGTTCGCGATCGTGTGCGCGGTTGTGTTCACGGTTGTGTTTGCGGCCATGATCGCGGTCGTCTTTGTTGACCGAGGGGCCGCGGGCGGGCGGCCAGCGGCCAGTCCCCAGGGCCGCACGGTCGTCGTGCAGTTGCTCGCCATTAACGATCTTCACGGGAATCTGGAACCGCCTGCCGGCGCGGAAGGCATGGTGAATCAGGTCCCGGCGGGAGGGGCCGAATACCTGGCGACCCACCTGCGCAACGCGGCAAGCGATAATCCCAATTCGATTCTGGTGGCCGCGGGCGATCTGATGGGCGCTTCCCCATTGATCTCGGGATTGTTTCACGATGAACCCACCATCGAAGCGATGAATGCGATGCACCTGGACGTCACCTCGATTGGCAATCACGAACTCGATCATGGGCCGGCCGCGTTGCTGCGTAGAATTGCGGGTGGATGTCCCGAGGCGGGGGGTTGCGCCGATGACGAGAAAGATGACGAGAAAGACGATGATAAACCGGGGGGCGCACACTTCCAGTATCTCGCCGCGAACGTGGTGAGGACCCAGGCCCCGGGTGGGACGCTGCTGCCGGCGACGGCCGTGCGCACGGAAGGCGGCGTGCGGATCGGGTTCATCGGCGAAACGCTTCGCGGCACGGCCACGATGATTCCGGCGCCATCCGCCCAGGGGCTGCGATTTCTGGAAGAGAGCGGCGTAGCCAACAATGCGGCGGCGCAACTCGAACGCGACGGGGTTCACGCCATTGTGTTGCTGATTCATCAGGGCGGTCAGCAGCACCCGGCGAACGGGCCGGCCGATCCCAACGGATGCGTGAATTTCGATGGCGGCCTCACGGCCGTGGTGCACAAGTTATCGCCAGCGATTAAAGTGGTGATCAGCGGGCATACGCACCAGTTTTACAACTGCGAGATAGACGGGCATACGGTGACGAGCGCGGGCGCGTTCGGTCGGCTTTTTACGCGGGTGAATCTAACCATCGATCGCGACAGCGACGCCATCGTAAAGGTCAGCGCACGGAACGAAGTGGTGACGCGGGAGGTGGCCAAGGACCCGGCGCAGACGGCGATTCTCGAGAGATACCGGCCGGCGGCGGCACGCATCGCCAACCGCACCGTGGGGCGCGTCACGCGCGAAATCGGCCGCGTGACGAATGAGGCAGGCGAGTCCGCTTTAGGCGATGTGATCGCGGACGCGCAACTCGCCAGCGCCAGCGCGCCAGACAAAGGCGGCGCGGTGATCGCGTTCATGAATTCAGGCGGGATTCGGGCATCGATTGCCGTGCCGGCCGACTCGCGTGGACAGCGTGAGGTCTCCTATGGCGACCTATACAAGGTGCAGCCTTTCGCGAACCAGGTGACGACACTCACCATGACGGGCGACATGATCCGGCGACTGCTCGAACAGCAGTTTCGGGGGAAGGGCCGGCCCGACATCCTGCAGGTTTCCGAGGGATTTACTTATCAGTATCGATTCCATGCGCCGGCGGGCCAGCACGTGGTGACAGGATCGATCGAACTGCACGGCCATGCGATCGGTCCGGCGGACCCGGTGCGCGTTGCGGCCAGCGATTTTTTGACCGACGGGGGCGATGGCTTCACGATGTTTCGCGAGGGCGGCAATCCGGTTGTGGGGGTGGTTGATGTGGACGCGCTGATGGGCTACTTTGAAGCGCATTCGCCGGTAGCACCCGGGCCGCAGGACCGAATCTTACGCGTAAATTAAGTCGTGAGGGATGGGGCGCAGACTCCCGGGGAAATTGGGCGGCAGCTCGCCGGTCAAGTCGTAACGGGTCGTGAGTCACGAGTCGTGAGTCACGGTTCGCGGGCCACGGTTCGACGGCTACAGTTCGCGGACGCTAGTTCGCCGGAGCTGGGTTCACCGGTCACAGCAGGGATTTCAGGACTAAGGCGCGAGAGAATTTCAGGACTGCGACCATTTCTATTATCTTACGCATGTATATATGGTTCATTTTACGCTGCCGGGCGAGCTATTACATGTTAGCTTCTTGCGCGACAGGGAGTAACTTGTAGCGGTGAACGAATCCACGATGTGCGGGGAGCAGCCATGGCTTCGATAAGCGGAGGAAAGCACGCGGGCTCAGGCGCGGCAAGTAGTCAACCGGCTGCCGCCGAACCAACGTTTGCAGAACGGGCACGGACCGTAGTGGACCTGGGGCGGGTGGGAACTCTCTCAACACAGTCACGAAAGCAACCGGGCTTCCCTTTTGGGTCGGTGATGCCGTATGCGGTGGACAGGCAGGGGCGGCCGATTTTCCTGATCAGCACCATGGCGATGCACACGCAAAATATTCAGGCAGACGCACGGGCCAGCCTGCTGGTGACGCAAGCTCACGAAAGCGGCGATCCGCTGGGAGAGGCTCGCGTCACGTTGCTCGGAAACGTGCTGGCGGCGCCGGCGCCGGAGGTGGCGGGAGCCCGCGAACTTTACCTGGAACGCTACGAAAACAGCAAGCATTGGGTGGACTTCGAAGATTTTTCCTTTTTCCGCATGACCGTGGTGGATGTCTATTACGTTGGCGGCTTCGGCGTAATGGGCTGGGTAAGTGCGGCGGAATACGATCGCAGTCAAGTTGATCCGCTGGCAGACATGGCCGGCAGCATCATGCAGCACATGAATGCGCGTCACGCCGATGCGCTGGTGGTGCTGGCAAAGACGTTTGCCGGAACCGAAGGGCAGGAAGCGACGATGACCGCAGTCGACCGGCTGGGGTTTCAGGTGCGACTGAAAACCGCGGAGGGCTTACGCGGGGTGCGCATCGCGTTTTTGCGGGAAGTGCGGAGTCCGGTAGAGGCGCGAGAGGTTTTGGTGGAAATGGTGGCGCTGGCGCGGGAGGAGAAATTTCCGACGGAATCGGGTACGCCGATGTGATCTTTCAACTGTGTCAGCGGAGCCCCATTTTCAAGCATTGTATTTCCATAACCTTTCTATCCGATCCCAAATTGCACCGGCAGGCACAGCGAGCCAATCATGGTTGCCGCAAGAACCTGTCATCGAATCCGACGCGGAATTCCTCACGCGTCTATTCAAAACGACCAAAGCCCTGCTGGCGCATGAGCGCGGCGAAACCAATGCTTCGCTCAGTGCCGGCGATTGCCGGCCAGTAGTGCTGAATCAGCCCGCAGCGTCACGCTGCTCCATGTGCAGGATGGTGTAGCGCACGCCTGGCATCAACTTTTCGGAAGCTGCAGCCGATTGCTGACTATCGACAAAACGCCAAAGCTCTCTTGTGGGGAAACCAGAGGCGCAAACCTCGGTCACGAAACCTCGATCATGAAACCTCAGTCGCGAAACCTCAGTCGCGAAACCCAGCCCCAGTCGATTCCTGAATGATTCCTTACTAATAGGTGAGTCCCGGCCACGTGTGGCGACGTGGCCGAGACGAGATTCGAACGCTACTTGCTCGCGGCCGTAGACGAGCTGGGTACCGTTGGTTTGGCGAATTTCGATGCGTCCACCGGAACGTTCACCTGGATCGATTCGTATTCGGTAACCGAGCGGCCGTCCACCCATGTTTTGGTCACGCGGAATGGTATCTTGATTCCGGAAACGTCTCGATAATCCGCGTAATCCATCTCGGTGGTGATGTTTCCGACTGGCAGTTTGGTGTAGCGCACCATCCTTACAAGCAGTCCGGACATGGGATCGAAATAGAGCTTCACGTTATTTCCACCGAGAGAGGTTCCTTCCATGATGGTGAGTGTGCGATCGTCATAGCCGGCGCCGGTTTTATCGGGAAGAATACTCAGCGCGCCGCTGACCGGATAACCCACCCGCAAATTGCTGAAGAGTTGCTTGATTCGCGCGGGAAAATACAGGTCCGATTCCAGATGGGCGCCATCGAGATCGCCGCCAGTCAAAGACACCAAGGGCACAGGTGCATCGACGGCCGGTTGGAGAACCCAGGTGGAGCGGCCATCATCGACCCAGGCGCTCTCTCCATTGCCGCCATGAACCAACTGGGAGAATGCGCCGGGAGCTTTGGCGAAGATTTCTACCGGGTTCGGCGACGTATCGTCGTACCCTTGATACATGCCCTTGGCCACGAAGCTTGTGAAGCCGGCCAGCTTCTGCGCGCCACCGAGAGCTTGGATGTACTTGTCAAGAACCTGGTCGGGAGAAGGCGCGCCGGGTGCCTGTGCGGTAATCTCCTCAGGGTCTTCCGGAGCCGGCGTGCTGTACTGCTCCGCCAGGGTGGGCGTGGCTTTGGGACGGTCGGCGTTGCGGTGACAGGAATAGCAGGTCATTTCGCGCTTTCCGCCGAAATAGCTGCGATTAATGGCGTCCACCATGATCATCATCTTGCGGGTGGTCTGCTTCATGGGTGTGTCGTCCGCGTATTTTTCCCAACTGCCAGCGCTGGCATCGCCATGGCAGGAAGTGCAGTTGTTGTTCGTGGACGCTGCAAAGAAGCCCATGGTCTCCATGAATTCCTTAACCGAGATGCCCTTCAGCAGCTGGACATTCTTGAACGCCTGTTCGGCCATCAGCGGCTTGTCTCCCGTCGCCCCCGGAGGCATTTGCTGCGATGCCGCCTGACCGAACGCCGATGCGAGTGTCAGGAAGGATACCGCCGTCGCAGCCAGGGCACTGCTAATCCATCCCTTGGAACCCAATTTCATAATATTGCCCCCTTAGCCCCGCCCTCATTTGTTTCCCAGCGGAGCGTTGCTTGCCTGGCCGGCGCAGGAACTGGCATCCATCCCGGCTCGGTGGATTGTAACTGATTACCGGCTTCAGGTCCCGCGCTTCTGCTGTATTCAAATGTAGCGGACGGCGGAAGACCAGAATATCAGCATACTATTATGCGCGACGCGAGCCGGAAACCAAACCTGTTGCCGACGGAGTCTACTTCCTGCGTTGCGTTGCTGCGATTGGCTGTAAGATTGGCCGTAAATTGATATGGTGCTGGGGAGTTTTGCCGAGCCGCAGCCCTTTGGCCTAGCGGACTATTGGACAAGCGTTTGACGGCGTTTGACAAATGGTCAAGCGTTTGACAAACAGTTGTCAGGCTCCGTCCAGTCAACACCGGCGCACATGGCATGAATCCATCGCTCTCAAATCGCATACGTTCACTTTGGCAGCGGACGACGCTCCTCGATCGCACGGCCTGGGCTCTCCTGCTGCTAGGCGGCCTGCTGGCGGTGATGGAGGCGGTGGGGTGGGAGGGTGTGGCTTTTGCCCGGACCCCGGAAGAGCGAGTCTTCACTTTTCTGTTGATCTTCTCGGGTGGCTACTTGTTTGTGTCTCGTGGAATCCCGTGGGCGCGTGCGCACTTGCTATGGAGCCTGCGCAACCGCCTGATTGTCGCGTACGTATTTATCGCGGTGGTGCCGTTATTGCTGGTGTTGATTATGGCCGCGCTGTCCGCCTATCTGATGTATTGGCAATTTGGCGCCTATCTAGTTCGCGCGGACATCGACGAGCGCCTCGAGGAGTTAAGTTCGACCGCGGACACCTTCGCCACATCGCTCATCCTGGATTCAGCGGCGACCGGCAAACCGACAGACGTCCCGCCCGCGGGCTCCGCAGCGTCTGCGAGTGTTCTGGCCGATGAGCAAGCGAATCTTCCAGGCCTGCAAGTAAAAATTGGCGTCGGCGAAGAGTTGCTCCAGCGGTCTACGGACCCGGCACATATCCGATTTTATGGCCTGGTGTATATGGACCATGAACTCGCATTGCGTGCGGTCACCGAGCGACGCTATGGTGAAACGCGCGTGATCGTTTCGGCGTCCGTGCCCTTCACTCCGGAACTGCTCGCGACGCTCGATCCCAGTATCGGCTCGGTCGAAGTGGAGACGTTACGCCCAAGAAATAATGCGAGTGAGGGATCTTCGCGATCGCTCGAGCGCGCCGGGCGAATCTTTGTTCGGGAAGCGCTGATCGAAGAGCCCGAACGCAAAGCGCCGCCCCCGGCGTATTTGTTTGATGGCCCCATAGCCGGTCTGGCACGGCTCGAAGCTGTGGACGCCACCGACATCGCCGATCCGCGCGCCCGCGTGCCGGTGCTTATTCGTTTCGACACGCGCCCCTCGCTTCTGAACCAGCGTCTGTTTAGCGGGGCTGGATTCCTGGGGGGGGCGGCGGCCACAGCGCTGCTCATCATCAGCGGCGTATTCCTGGTGATCGAGGCCGGGGCGCTGGTGCTGGGCGTCTTTCTGACGCGCACGATCACCAACGCTATTCGCGATCTCTACCGCGCCACGCAACATGTTCAAGCAGGCGACTTCTCGTACCGCATTCGCGTGGAACCGCGCGACCAACTTGGCGTGCTGGCGCAATCCTTCAATTCCATGACTGCATCCGTGGGAACGCTGATCAAGGAGCAGGCCCGGCGGCAGCAGTTGGAGAACGAACTAGCGGTCGCGCGAGAGGTTCAGGCGCAGCTGTTTCCCAAGGAAAGGCCATCCATCGCGGGCGTCGCAATCGATGCCATCTGTCGTCCCGCACAAATCGTGAGCGGCGATTACTACGATTTTTTGCCGTTGGGACCGTCGCGATTGGGCATCGCTCTGGCGGATATCAGCGGTAAGGGCATTTCGGCTGCGCTGCTGATGGCGAGTTTACAGGCCGCACTGCGCAGCCAGGCGACACTCAATGGGCAGGGGCCCACAGGCACGGCGGAAGTCGTCACGCATCTCAACCAGCATCTCTATCGCAGCAGTTCAGACGAGCGATTTGCAACATTTTTCTACGGTGTCTACGATGCGGTCACGCATCGACTCCAATACACGAACGCCGGCCACCCGCCGCCGCTATATTTCGCGGGCAACCGGATTCAGCGTCTCGAGACCGGAGGTACAGTACTGGGGATGTTCGAGGACGGGCGGTATGAGCAGGAAACGATCGAGATCGCAGAGCATTCGGTGCTCGTGGCGTACAGCGACGGCTTAATTGAAGTAGAGAATGCCGCAGGCGAGGAATTTGGCCTGCAACGGATGATCGAAGTAATGCTCCGCCACCTCGATTCGCCGCCGCACGCTACGATTGAGGCGCTGGCTACGGCGGCGGAGCAGTGGTCGGGAACGACCGAGAGGAGTGACGACTTGACGATTGTCGTCGCCCACTTTTAGGCGGCAAGGCGGGTTGGGGTTCGCCCGCAAGATATCGAAGCTGCGCTTGCCTCCGGGCCCGGACCGAGCTGATTGGGCCGACATACAGAAATAATTATCCGCGATGTTCAGCCATCGATTACTTTCGGATGCCACCGTCCCTAAGAAGACATTGCTCGGGGAGCCCTGCCGGACATGTTGTGGTTTCACGTGAACCACGGAGCTCGCGAGGCGAAATTCAACTTTCTTGCCGGCTGCGATCTTGCTGACGACAATCCTTGTTGAGCACGATCATTGTGCGAGTCGACATCTGGTCGAATCGATGCTTGGCGCTGGAATTTCCTCTGGGTTTAACGGTTGCTCGCGGTGACCATGGGCCGTAATCTGTGGATTGCGAAGTATGACTTCATGCGTGCGCGGTTCAGTCGTAAAGAAAGGGAGTAGAACACCTGTGACGAAACGCTGGCTCGCTCTGCTGACGCTGCCGCTATTTTGTTCATCGGCCTATGCAAAAACCCATTCTATTGTCTTAAACTGGCCAGCGTCCAATGGTGCCACCGCCTACAACGTATATCGCATCGACGGAAGTTGTCCTGCCCGTTTCTTCACAGGAGCCGGTCTGAAGCTTACCCACTCGCCAATCTCCAAGACCACTTTTACCGATACCAAAGTGAAAGCTGATGCCAGCTATTGTTATTACGTAACTTCGTTACGGGGCCGCGTGGAGAGCACACCATCGATTACAAAGTCGGTCACAGTGAAATAAAAATACGGCGGGAAGCGGCGTCATGCCAGCTCCAAGCAGTCCCAGTGAGAAAATCATTGTTGTGCATCCGGCGCCAGCAGGAGGATCTTCCCAATAGCCCCCTTCTCGCCTAACACGTGCGCCTCGGCGGCATCACGCAATCGCATCCGGCGACCGATAGGCAGAACGAATTTGCCGTCGCGGATGTCATCCGCAAACTCACGCACCTTGGACGGATCAGACTGCGCAAACACGCGCTTAATTTCCAGCGTCGGATTTTGCGCCGCCGCGCCCTCCGGCAATGCCCCAGCGTAGCCAAAGGCGCCGCCCTGCTTTACCTTGCCGAGCAACTTCACTGCAACCGCTCCGCCAACCGTGTCGGCAATTGCATCCACTGAGGGGAATTTCGCAATGGCTTCCTCATCATCAATCGCCAGCACGCCCGCGACGCCGAGCGAGCGGGCATCATCCAGATTTTTCTTTCGAACGCCTGCAAACACCTCGGCGCCTATCTTCTTCGCCGTATGCACTGCCGCGCGCCCTACGCTGCCCAGCGCGCCGGTTACCAAAACTGTGTTTCCGCGCTGCAGATTCGCCGCACGGCGTACCAACTGGTCTCCTGTCAAGGCAATCAGCGGAATCGCCGCCGAATCGGCCAGGTCCACCCCATCGGGCAAATGTGTTACGCCCGACTCGGGTACTGCCACCAATTCGGCATAGGTCTTATTCGCGAACGCGAGCACGCGATCACCGGGCTTGAAGCGCGTCACGTTTGAGCCGACAACGCGCACCACGCCACTGACATCGCGGCCAAGAATCGCCGGGAAAGTCAGCGGGAAATCCTTCTGTCTCGCACCGGAACGAACCTTCCAGTCAATCGGATTCACACTCGCAGCGACTGCCGCAATTAATACTGCGTCTCCGTTCACCTGCGGATCGGGCACTTTGTCTTCAAACTTCAGCTTCTCGGGGCCGCCATACTCATGCAGCAGTACTGCTTTCATCGTGTAGCTCCTTTGCGTCGGCCGCAGCCCGGAACGAAACGCGAGCATCTGCCGCATGTGCACATCGCGGATGAAGGCTTCGCCGAACTACTTAAGACTCGTGTCGTAGAAGCAGCGGCCAGGACTGGCTGACCCGTAAGCGATCTTGACCATTACTCTACTCCGTGGCCACCGTTTTCGTTGGCGTGATTCTCGTCGTCTCCATCTCGTGGCCGCAACCACGCAACTAATGCGCGCCGCTGCCTGAGACACACGCTGCCAGAGCAGTATTTAATGTCCTCGACCTGGAGTCCGAGCAATTCCCCGGCACAAATTCCGATCATGCCAGGATGGAAGACATCGTCGTAAATGGCTCCGCGGCATGGCCCATGACCCTTCCGCGAAAGCAAAGTTACAAACATCTTTTGACGGACCTGCTCCATCGCAGAGCATCGCGCTTCCGGCTTCACGCCGCCGTCTAGCAATGCCAGGTCCGCCATCTTAACGGTCCCCGTGACGTATTACCACTTTCGGGCTCTGGTCAGCATCGCAGACAAAGTACTCATGATGTTGTCGACGCTTTTCTGCTCGCCACTTTTCGCGCAGGTTAATACCGGACGAATTTGGGGGACCATTACGGACCAATCGGGCGGAGTCATCGCTGGCGCCGCTGTCGCGGTTACAAACTCGCGGACGGGCGTCGCCCGAAATCTGGTCTCGGACTCATCCGGAGAATATGTCGCGCCCAACCTGAACCCTCGGTTGGAATCACTACCTTCGCAATACGCAGACCGGCGACTACCTGACGCCCCCCAGCGCTTACGGCCTAGTTACCGGTGTGACGGACCCGCAATTGCAGGGATTTCCCATCGTCACCGTCAACGGCTTGTCTTCTTCGATCGGAGGCGGTAACAAGTCGCCGAGAAACTTCGGCCCCGGCATTACCGAATTCAAGAACACGCAGGCGGCCGGATGGTCGCGACGTCTGCTGACGGCACCGCGACCGGCAAGGGCGTGCATGGAATGGTGGAGGACGATCCGCAAAATCCCAAGCAGACGTAGAGCGAAGCAAAGCACAAATCCGCGAATACTTCCATGACGGCACGCTCTCGACACGCTTCTCCGACCGCGATGCGTTTTGGCATTTGATTATGATGCAACGACTCCACGTCGGCGATCTTTCCGCGCACGCGCAACAGAGAATGCCCGGAGCCTGGACGGTGATCTCGCTTCCAATCGTCGCGGAGAAAGACGAGACCTGGACCTTTCCAGTCAGGGGCCGCGTCGTGCATCGCAAGGAAGGCGAGCTGTTGTGGCCCGAGCGTTTCAACGAACATGCGTTCACCGTGATTCTCGCTGACAAAATAATTTTGGGCGAAGCAAAGGCGAATATGATAATGTGTCGGAAATGAAGGACGGGCAAGCGCATCTGCTGATTGCATTTTGACCGCCCGCAAGTTGGTGGACAACGATGTCTGCGATGGAAACCGCGATTGCGGATGGGATTGCGATGGCCTAACGAACCGTGAGAAAGATGTGATGCGCTACATCGGATCGAACCCGAAATTGTTCGCATCGAGGATCATGTCAGCAGAGCACACATGCGTCTATAAGGCCTGCCAGATCGTAATGAGTGAGGCCGGGCAGCAATGGACTTATTGTGTGATGTTCGACGATGAACATTACGAACCTTATCCGCCACGAGCGGTCGACTGCGAAGAGGACGCATTGAAAGCCGCGACGGAGTTTTGCGACAATCGAATCGATAACATCACGCCTATCGATTGATTCCACAGACGTAGAAATATGAGCTTGCCGGCTGACAGTTTCTAAATTCTCGCTATCGTTGGTTTGGGCCCGGGTACACATCCAGGGCGGACTGGAGTTTTCGCAAATGTTGGATGAAGGTGTTTGGGCTGATGTTGAAGTGGGCAGTGAACATCTGAGGTTATTCTCAGAGCATAATGCTCAGGGTGTGCAGGTGTCCGTATACAATGTTCGCGCTAAGCAGTGGATCGCGCCCTCCGAGCCGGTGGATGATATAGAACAGGGCAAAGAGCGAGCCACTGCATATGCCAAGGCCTATCTCAAACACACCGCTAACTCAGAATTACCTTCGTTGAAGTGGAAGAAATCTCGATCGCAATAGCTTCTTAGTCTTCCCGACATGCCGAGGTGAAATGAATGAGTGCGACCAAATGTCCTAAGCACGGCAAACCGTTTCCCTGCGGATTGTGCCGACTTGATCAGAAGAATAAGCCTCCACAAGCGCCCCCGCCGATCGAAAAGCGCTAAATTCTCTTCCGAGAATTTGGCTTATCCGAATGGCACCTTAAAGCACAAAGAGTTTCTGAGAAGTGCTATAGGGGGGAGCCAAGAAAAAACACGCCTCCGCCGGCTGGAGTCTTTCTTGCTTCCCAGGCCACGCGGTCGAGCGAGATCTGTTCTGGCCTGCCGCGCCATAGGCTCGGCGTGCAGGGCACGGTAGCCCAGCGATGGGTTTCTCCTACGAGCGGTGTTCATCGCCTCTCGCAACGAAGCCATCCGTTCTGAGACCGCAAAGCAGAACGGTGGTCAGGTGCCCACCATGGTTCTGATATGGAATGACCTGGGCGCCTATCTGACTGCCGCGGGTGGGCGCACGAGTCCTTACTTGCGAGGCCGGTCTACTTTTCCTGTGTGGGCCGAGCTGCGGCGAACTGAGCGGCATGGTGAAGAGCGATCAGCCAGTGCCCGTCTTGCCGGACCAGAATCCAGTTGTAATAACCCTTACGGGGTTGCTGGTTCGCGTCGTTCGGAATGTTCAGCACCCAATAATCGTCAAGAGAAACGATATCTGGAGTCAGGTAGCGCATGCGCCGGATGGAATCGGTCCGTGCGCTGTTCTTCATATTGCTGTTGAAGTTCCTGGCGAACGAGGTTTCGAGCGCTTCGCGGCCGTGCGTATTGCCTCCGCCCACGACCACGTAGTCGCAGTTCTCGGTGAAGAGCATAGCCAACGCGTGCGAATCGCAGCGGTTCCAGGCTTCGGTATAAGTATCGAGCACCTGTTTGATGGCAGCGTTCGCCGCGCCGTCTGTTCCTTTTGTTGCACTCGCTTCGGTGGAGTTCCGCCGGGGGAAAGCTCCTGGAGAAAAAGCGAAGCATACCGTAAACCTCGCGCATTCTACGTTTCCCCTGCCCGTGTGGCGCAACAAGCTTGTCGCCAGCGTAGCTGCTTACCGCCGTAACATGTTCCGGCGGCTAGATTGGACCAAGTTGATGGGACGAATAGATAACGCACTGAGAAAGGCTTGCCTGTCTTCAGGTTTGGCGGCCCCGAAGTGCCGTGCACGAATCGGACGACAAACTCAAGGAGTCCAAAGTTCCTGCTGTGTCTCGTACTCAGACGTTTGTGCGTTTGCATCGCCTACGGAGCGAGCGACCCCACGTAAGCAGCTATGGCAATCATATCGTCCTCCGACAGATTCGACACGGGCTGCTCCATCAGCGCAACAGAGGCTCCCACGCGATTCCAGTGTTGAATGCCGTACATCTGGCGGAAGATATAGATCGGTTGAAGCCCCGCGATTCGTGGCATGTCACCCAGCCCTTTCAGGGACTCTCCGTGGCAGGCCATACAAGAAACGGTCTTGCCCGCCCCTCCAGTCGTGACCAATTCCTTTCCTTTCGCAATGCTTCCTTGCGGCACGTAAGCAATGGTGACCGAGCCATGGGTATCACGGGCCAGGATTCGCTCCGGATCTTCCGGGAGGACGATGATGCGCTGCCCCAACGGTTCCTGGCCGCCCGATGGAGAAGGAAGGCGCATGCCCCCTAAGGCCACATAGCTCTTCGGCACTGTCGTCGCTTCGACGACCTTGATGTATGGGAACGGTCGAAGGGACGCAAAATATGCGGCCGCCTGCCGTGCGTCTTCATCCGAAATGGCTTTCGCGATCACATCCATGATGCCGCCGGTTTTTCTGGCGCCGCTCTTCATGTCAGCCATTTGACTCAGGATGTATGTCGCCGTGAAGCCGGCGAGCGTGGCGGATTCCGGGTGGCCCATTCCATTCGGCAAATGGCAGGAGTCACACGCGCGTACGTCGCCTTGACCCCTCGCGACGATTGACGGCATGGCCGGATGTTCCTCGGGAAACCAATCGGGGGGATTGATGAGATCGTCCACTTGCGCCCGAGTGTAGGTCTTGGCACTGCCCGCCACCTTCACGAGGGTAGTAGGATCTTCCGGAGGAGGTTGGACCTTATCCCTTACCGGGAAAGCCCAGGCAGGTCCCATTACCGGGGCTTGTTGTTGCGGGAATGCTCCAATCGGAGGGATGAGGGTCAAGGTGGCAAGCAAAGCGCAAAACAAATACTTCATTCAGTCCTCCCGATTCGAAGTCAAGTGGTCTCGCAACCGGACTCAATCTTCTCGATCTGTCGATGTAGGTTCACACGCCGGGAGGCCCGATTTCGACTTCATTTCTGCGCAGAACATACGCCCGCCACCCTCTCGTGTCAATCAAAGGCGAAAGGGAATAGTGAGCTGATACCGCTCTTCGTGACCGGAAGATGACGCACCGTGCACGAACAGCGTGGTTTCGCGTTTGTAGAGTTAGAGCGGGCGCCAATCGAAGGCCGACAGTGTAATCGTGAGTAGAGCCATGTGACATGAAGATGCTACGAAAGATATTGCTCGTCTGCGGGATCGTGTCATCGCTGTTCTACGTTGGCATGAACGTTTTTGTTCCGATGCAGTGGAAGGATTACAGCTCCGCCTCTCAAACGGCCAGTGAGCTTTCCGCGGTCGGCGCTCCAACGAGGCCGCTATGGCTTCTGCCCGCTGCTTTCTACGCCCTGCTTGTCACCGCCTTTGGCTGGGGCGTCTGGAAATCGGCCGGTCGAATTCGCGCGCTACGCATTGTAGGGGCCTTGATCGTGGCCGGTCGCAAATGCACAGGTCGCTCTAATCTCTGAAGATGTCCAGGCTGGTATGACTTGATAGTGCGCCTGCCTTGGGCGACCTCCGAGGGATTAGACCCGAGAGTGCGACCAGCGCTGCTCATTTGTGATTTCTTTCTTCGCCGCAGAATCAAGGCGCGTAATAGGTGAAGACATAGTCGTGAGCTTTGCCAGGCACGTGGCAGGGGAAGCAGGTATCGAGCTTCGCTGCAGGATCGGGCTTGCCGTCTTTGAACTGGGCGAATCCCCAGCCGCCGGTCGCCGCGTACTTTTTTGAGTCCTTGACCATGAACTGCACATTGATAGCGGGCCCAGCAACGAAAGATTGATGGCGGCCAAAGACTTTGTCGTTTTTCTCCGATGCGGCGTGTACCCAAGCAAGGCGCGCGATGATGGTCCCTTCCGGGAAAGGCAGCGTCCCTTTCCGGTAGGCCTTCATCGCGACGTCATCGCCGAGAACCGCGCGCAAATCGTTGTTGTCGCCTGCTTCATGGGCCACGGAGATCATGGGCCAGTCGCGGTATCCGCGGGGGATTTTGATTCCAAATATTGGAGAGGCCTCTTCATCGGCTTGACCAGACGCGGCGGACATGGCTGTGAAAACGCCAGCTACTGCAGCAACTGCAACCAGCCAGAAAGCCATCCGTTTCATAGCTCGTCCTTGTCTTTCAAAAATGAGCGTCTTCTTATTATTACGTCTCGGAGCTTTCATTCCGCGGATCGTTCTTCGGATGGACGTATTCAAAACCGAGCGGTCCGATCGTTGTTACTTGCGTGGTGAACTGGTGCCGTGCTCATGGATACCTCCTGAGTTCATGACCAAGTGAACTCGCCGTTCTTTTCGCTCCTCGAAGGCTCTAACCAAACGTGAAGTCAAGAGCCTGGACGCCAGGATCGAGAAATTCGATTTCGAAGGTTCGGTCTACGATTGAACCTTTTTGGCGGATGAGCTGATAGAGACGAGGCTCGTGAACTTCGCCAGTGCCGTCCGGGGCGGCGTCAACGCCACAATTTTCTCCGGGAGCAGCGCCGTCCAAGGTGACCTTGAATCGAACAGGTTTCCCGTCCTTTGCTGGAGCTAATATCAGGTGCAGGTCGCGGCTGTGAAACCGGAACACGATCTTTCCATGTACTGCCTGAAGCACGGCGCTTTCGGCATTTATGTTCCAAGACCCGCTCAATCCCCAATGGTTCAAAGAGAGTTTCGCCGGCGTGCTGAAAGTCTGGATCGAATCTTTATGCAGTTTTTCGAGCGAGGCGAAATTCTGAGCCTGGCGATATCCGATATAGGTTTCCGGAGATCGCTCATCCGCCCAGTCAGGAGCGGCCTCGATACCAACACCGGATGCGCTGGCCGTGTCAGAGGAGAAACCAGTTGCTCCGTTTTCCTTCAGGAGTTCCTGAATGACGCGCTCGATCTCGTCATAATCTCCTTCTCCGAAGTGGTGGTAGCGAATTCGCCCTTTCGCGTCGACGAGGTATTGGGCGGGCCAGGCTTGATTATTAAATGAATTCCAGATCCTGGTGTTGCTGTCGATTGCGACCGGAAAAGCAATATTCAAATTGCGGACCGCATTTTGTACGTTCATCGGTTCGTGCTCGAACGAGAATTCCGGCGTGTGCACACCGATCACCACAAGGCCCGCGTCGTCGTATTTTACCGCCCAATCCCTCAGGTACGGCAACGGTCGGATAGAGTTGATGCACGTGTAAGTCCAGAAATTAACGAGCGTAACCTTTCCGCGAAGCGACTTGCGGCTCAAGAGAACTGAATTGAGCCAGCCGATGGCGCCATCCAAGTCAGGCATGGCGCCTTCGTCGCTGAGTGAAGGATAAATTCCGCGCTGCAGTGCGCCGATCAAACTGTCTTCTGCTCTGGCAGTATTCATGATGTGAAACCTCGTGAGTACATTCGCGCCGAGACACAAGGCAAGTGTGACCAATCCCACGATGCCGCCCACACCGAGTGCGCGACGCGCCGAATCTGAAATAAATAAATGCCTCTTCATGATCGACGGATCTTGATCCAGCCGGTGCTGCGGGAAGCCGCGCAAATGAAAGGTGAAGTCACTGTGGCGGGATCGCATGATTCGACTCCTCCCGTTTCTCTCAAAGATCCAGAGCGACATGCGCATCTGGCTGGGAACAGCAAACGAGCACGTTCCCGGGAGCGGGCTTCTCCAGCGGCTCAGGGTTATAAATAATCGATCCGCCAATCAGACCAGTCATGCAGGTATGACAGACTCCGGCCCGGCACGACCATCTGACCGGAACGTCGCACGCTTCCGCCAGTTCAAGCAAACTCCCGAATTTCGGATCCCAAGCGACGGTAATCCCGCTACGCGCGAATGAGACTGGGGGACCAGATCCGCGCGGCCCTTGTGGCAGGTGAGGAGTGTGATGAACCTGCGCCATACCAGGGGTAATCGCCTCGAGAGAACCAAAGATTTCCGTGTGCACATTTCCGGCGAGCACACCCCAGTTTCGCAGCCCATCGCCCATGTTCTGCAAGAATGAAGGCGGGCCACACAGATAGAAGTGACTACCCTGTGGCACGCCAATTCGCTCCAGCAAAGCTGTGTCAATGCGCCCGGGAGCGTCGAAGTCTGTTCCGACTTGGTCGTTCGCAGCGGGCCTGCTGTAGACGACGTATTCTCGTCCGCGAGAGAGCTGTTTCAGTAAAGAACGCGATTCTTCTGCAAATGGATGCTCAGCACGATTGCGCGCTCCATAGATCCACCAGATCTCTCGTTGCGATTTTTCAAGGGCGAGTGCGTGCAGCATCGATATCACGGGCGTTGCGCCCACTCCAGCGCTCAGGAGAACCACAGGACTCTGGCTGGGACGCAGAGTAAAGCTTCCGCGCGGCGCACTAACATCCAATCGATCGCCTTCTCGCGCACGGTTGCATAGAAATGAACTTCCAATCCCATTCAATTCGTTTTTGACGCTGATGCGGAGATGATCGGCTGCGGGCAGATCAGACAACGAATAGCTGCGAAGAACGGGCGGTTTGCCAGGATCGAGATGCAAGCGCAAGACGACAAATTGACCTGCCTGGAAAACAGGGAGAGGCTGCCCATCGATGGGCGCCAGAATGAGGGAAGTTACGCTATCGCTTTCCTGATTGATCTTCGCGATTCGCATCTGCCGAAATCCGGGCCATGCTGGTGCTTGTTCCTCATTCGCGAGTCCCGGATTTCCCTGGACGGGTTTCGGGCTCGACTCTTGCGCGAGCATCGCTTGAAATGAAGACTGCCAACCCTTGCTAAGTGCGGGAATCCGCAGCGCGCGTTGCAGTTGCTCGCTCGAATGTCCTGGCAAATACAGGAGAGCGTCAACATCGGCCACGCTGATTCGCTCTGGACCGTCAGCAATTTTTACAATGTCATCGCCCGCCCCAACTTCTCCTTCCTGCAACACGCGAAAGTAGAATCCCGGTCTGTGCTGCGCTACGAGCAGGGCTGGCATGCGAGGTTCATTCATGCGAATACCGACGCGGTAGCACGTTACGCGCGGCTGCGTCACTTCAAATATCGCATCACCAATGCGGTAGCGATCGCCAATGCAGACGTCGTTATCAGAAAGTCCCTCAACCGTGAAGTTTTCTCCGAACTGGCCGAAGATGAAGTCTTTACGTCCGAGAAAGCGCTCCCAGAACTGATAGGCATCCATCTGATAAACAAAAACGGCGCGCTGCTCCCCACCATGACCGGCCAGATCGGCTTGGGCGTCGCCAACAACATCGAGCTTGCGCACCATTTGTCGTCCCACAACCGGAGTTTTCCAGATCGCGGTGCGGACAGCCTTACCGTTCCATGTGACGTCGCGTGGAAGACCGACATTTACTGATAATAGTCGAGCCATGTCATTCCGCTCATATCGGGAGCATGAACCCTGAAGGAGGACTTCTCGGGTTGGCAATCAGGGTAGCTCGCGAGTCGTAGCTTTTCGGTCGTTGCTTCGCAGGATTCGTGGCGCGAAGTTCACGCGCGGTTGTGACGGTCCGTGCTTACATTACCTTTAGCAAGATTTTGCCCTTGGCCCGGCCTTCCTGGCTCGCATCCTGTGCCTCACGCGCCTGCTCCAGCCGAAACACCTCGCCCATCCGTGGTTTCACGTCGCCGCGTTCAACAAAGCCGGCTAGCTCCGACAGGTCTGCCGCGTTTCCTTTTGACACCATGTTCACGGCGCGAATCCCCGCTTGCGCCGCCAGCTCCGCGTTCGCCGCGCCGACCGTCGAAACCATCACGCCGCCCTTCTTCACCACCGCGAACGAGCGCGTCGCCGTCTCACCGCCGATCAGGTCCAGCACCGCGTCCACCTGCCCCACGGTTTCAAACCGTTCCTGCTTGTAGTCCACTACCTGGACGTGACCCAGCGCGCGCAGGTACACGACGTCATCGCCCGAAGCCGTACCGATCGCCTGCGCGCCCCAGAGCTTGGCGATCTGGGTCGCAAACGAACCCACACTGCCCGCCGCGCCGTGGATCAGAATCCGGCTTCCGGGCTTCGGCTGCACGTAGTCGCGAATTGCTTGCAGGGCCGTCACTCCTGGCGTCGGCAGCGCCGCAGCCACCGCGAAGTCGATTTTCTCCGGAATCGCCGCAATGAGCGTAATCGGCGCCGCCGTGAACTCCGCATACGTCCCTTGGCCGAACCCGAACACGCGCTCGCCCGTCCGGAAAGGGCCCGACTCGCCGCCCATAACGATTTCTCCCGCGAAGTCCTGCCCGAGCGTAAGCGGAAAACTCGCCGGGCTGACCTGCTTCATGAAGCCTTCGCGAATTTTCCAGTCCACCGGGTTCACGCCTGCGTAGCTCACTTTCGCAAGCACTTGGCCCAGGCCGATCTCCGGTAGCGGCGCCTCCTCGAATCTCAGTTGTTCGGGGCCGCCGTATTGCACGATCCGAACCGCCCTTATCACGCTCGGAACCGGCGCGTGTTTTGTCGTCGCCATCGTCGTTTCTCCTTCGCTACGCTGTGACACTCTCTGGTTTTTGCGAATTGCCCATCCGCCGTGCTCTACCGAGCGGACGCGGCGCTTGCCTCAGCAAGCGGTTGAAGTTCGCCAAGCATCGTCGGGATCAGCTCGGAGATTGTCGGGTGAATGTGCATAGCCCGTTGAATAACGGTGTATGGCGCCCTTGCATACATCACGTCCAAGATCGAGTGAATGGCTTCATCGCCCCCGGTGCCAAGAATAGCGGCTCCCAGTATTTCGCGTGTCTGCTCATCTACGATGATCTTCATGAGACCTTGCGTCTCGCCCTTTTCAACTGCGCGGCCGACTTTCGCCATGGGCAGGCGCCCGATGAGCGCGCGGCGGCCGCTTTTGCGGACTTCTGCTTCGGTCAAACCGGCGCGCCCGAGAGGAGGATCGATGTACAGGGCGTAAGCGGTGATGCGATCAGTTACCCTGCGCGAATCATGATCGAGAAGGTTCGCAGCGACAATCTCCGCGTCGTTAAACGCGGTGTGCGTAAACGCGCCTTTTCCATTGCAATCGCCCATCGCCCAGATCCCCGGCACTCCAGTGCGCAACAGGTCATCCACGACGATATATCCGCGCTTGTCCAGCGCAACTCCGGCCTTATCAAGCCCGAGATCATCGGTATTTGGACGGCGTCCGACGGCAAGCAGCAGATGCGTGCCGATCACTTCGCGAGCGCCGCTGGCGCAATCAACCTGAGCCACAATCTCCCCATCCCGCTTCTCAAAGCCGATACAATTCGCGTTGAGACGAAGGGTTATGCCCTCGCGCTCGAGGATCTCCCCAACGGCCGTCGAGATCTCGTCGTCTTCACGCTGAATCAGCCGCGAGCCCTTCTCGATAATAATGACTTCACTCCCGAAGCGCCGGTACATTTGCGCGAATTCCAGGCTGACGTAGCCGCCGCCTGCGATGACGAGATGGCGCGGAAGGAAGTCGATATCCATCATGGAGCTGTTGGTGAGGTATCGAACCTGGTCGAGACCCGGCATCTCAGGCACCCTCGCGCGTCCACCTACGTTAATGAATATTCGTTCTGCTCGTAGCCTCTCCGAGCCGACGCTCACTTCCCTGGAGGACTCGAAGGACGCATGGCCCTGATACACCGTACAGTTTTTCAGCGCCCTCAGCGTGGCTTCGACCGCAATTCTCGACTCGCCCGACACTTCGTCCTTCCTGGCCTTAACGCGTTTCATGTCCACGCTTACGGGGCCACCGACGACCACGCCGAACTCGGCGCCTCGACTGACCGTGTGGGCGGCGTGCGCGCTTGCGATCATGGTCTTTGTGGGTGTGCAGCCTGTGTTGACACACGTGCCGCCGAATAATTTACGCTCGATAATCGCGACCTTCATTCCAGCCACAGCCAGGCGCTGCGCCAAGAATGGACCAGCCTGGCCGGCTCCGATGATGATCGCGTCATAGGTAGTCATCCATGTTCTCCGTGGTCGACCCATTGGGCACGCCATGCCGGCGGATCGAACGGGTCGGCAAAATACTGTGTTTCCCGCGCAACCTTGTCGCCCGTGAACTCCATGATGCTCACGGTGTAGGACGGCTTGCCGTCGTATGTCAGGATGAATTCGGTAACCCAAAGATCACCGCCACCAATAATTCGCTGGACGGTAAAGCGCTTTTTGCTCGGCTGACTGGCGCGTTGGTTCTGTATGTTGCGTCGACCGCGCATTCGCTCGCCCGACTGCGGGTATTCCAGCACCGCGTCCTCGCGATAGATGCGGTGCTCCGTTTCAAAATCGCTGGTATCGGACGCCGCCCAATGCTGATCGAGTGCGGAACGGATCTCTTGATCCCGCACTTCAGAATCCTGCCCGTTCTTTTGTTGATCGTTCATCTTGAGTCTTCAACTTTGACAAGAAGCTAATGCTCTATTCGATGTCACGCCAGACTTTGGTTGGCGCTGTCCCAGCCTAGTCCGCAAAGAGCAGCCGATCCATAGCAGCGCAGCGCCAGCACCAGCCAGTGATCTCTCGCCCTTTCCTGAATTTGAGCCGACATTCGCTTTGGTCCTAATGTCCGCTTGTACCACTCCTCAAATAACTCGCAGGCACGCTGCCGGAACGACATCGATCGTCTCGCAGCTACCAACGACGAGTCGGAGCGGCACCATCCACGTGGAGGATCTCTCCGCTCACATGACTTGCCTGTGCCAGGAAAAGAACGGCATCGACAACATCCTTCACCGTCGCCTTTTTCATAACCGGCTGCACCGTCGCGTCGTTGGGATCATTCCGGTGCATGGGTGTATCCACAACGCCGGGGGCTACGGCATTAAAGCGAATGCCATCTTTGGCATACTCGATTGCGAGATTCTGGGTTGCTGAATTCAAGCCACCCTTCGTAATCATCGAAATCGAGCCATTTACGCCGGCGATTGGCCGATCGGCAAGCGCCGCAGTGATGCTCACAACGCACCCCGATTTCTGTTTAAGCATCTCTTTCACAGTGCGCTGCGTGATGTAGAAGAATCCGAGCAGATTAGTAGAGACAAGGGCGTCGAAGTCCTCGGTAGTGAAGTCAGTGAAAGGCTTGGTTAGAAAGATGCCAGCGTTATTCACCAAAACATCGATGGTCCCGAAGTTGTTGATTGCTGCTTCGACAGCATGGGCAGCCGTTTGTTGTGCGCCGATATCTCCATCGACGAGAACCAAGCTGCCTGAGGTATTCAACTCTCGATTGGCGTCACGAGACGTTGCGACGACGTTATAACCTTCTTTCAGAAACCGTTCGACTAAACCCGCGCCAATACCCCCCGATGCTCCGGTTACAATTGCTGTTTTCTTGCCCGCCATACATAACCTTTCGTTTAAAGGTTCGGACTAATACACGCTTCCGTCACCGCCCCCTCAAAGCAACTTCATCCCGCCTGCCGCGCCACGAAACCCCCCGCGTGAAGAACCGACGAATCCTTGCACCAACGCGGCGATCTGATCTGCCGCCGTGTCCAATGCGAAATGGCCGGCGTCGAGAATGTGAACTTCGGCCTTCGGCACATCTTTTATGTAGCTCCTCTGTTCGACTTGTACCGCATTCATTGATGGCTCCTTTCGATACGGTGCTCATTACAAATACGGTGTCCCGAGTCCCGCTCCCATCCGTAAAAAATCGATCGACGCCAGCTAGTGCAGCAACGATTCCCAATTGGCTGGAACTCTCCCTGCCGGTCCAGGTGATGGTTGATCCTCCGGATGCGAATGTGGCGGAAGCAACTCCACACCCTTGATCATCCCCCGCTTTTCGTAATCGTAGAACCAAACCTCACCCGGCTCGAAGCTGGCAATGATCGGATGCCCTGTTGTCGCCGCATGCTTGGACGCATGTTGGCTGGGAGAACTGTCGCAGCAACCGATGTGCCCACACTTCGCACACCGACGGAGATGAAGCCACCAGCCTTTCGGTGACGCCAGGCATTCGACACACCCATCGCCACTCGGCTTCGAAGCGGGGTTGATTCCGCGCTGGTCTTTTTTCATTTCCAAATTTTCCCTCCGTGTCCTGGCAAGCAAGCTTAGCTTCGAGCGCGTCCCATCCGCAACGTCCGGAGTTCGGAACCGCGTCGAGCGCCGACCTAGCGCGCGATTTGGCCTAAATAATATCCGAGCCGATTCTCGACATCCCCCGGCTTGTGGAAGCCGCGCGCCATCAGCGCTTTGATCCCATTCTGGGCGGCGGGTCGACCGAGCGAAGCGATGCACGCGTCCCACCCGGCGCCGAGCTCGACGTCCGGCGGCAGGCTGGTGTTGACAAGGCGTTTGGTGTTGGCGATCGCCCACTTGTCGAATCCGGCGATCCGGGTCGCGAGCGCCTCTACGAACGCGTCTAGCTCGGCGTCGGGCAGGGCGCGATTAATGTAGCCGTAGGCCTCGGCCTGGTCTGCTCTTAAGTCTTCCGAGCTCAGGAGCACCTCGAGGGCGCGGTTCCGGCCGATGAGTCTGGGCAGCCGGGCCATCGGGCCGCCACCGGCAACCATCCCTACGCCCACCTCCCATTGCGAGAGGATGGCCTTCTCGCGGCTGGCGAAACTCATGTCGCAGGCCAGCGTGATCTCGCTGCCGTTGCCCGTCGCCCGGCCACGGATGAGGGCGATGGAGGCGACCGGCAAGCGGGTCAAACGCGCGAGGAAGTCCGGCCAAGGCGGTAAGCCTGTGGGACCCGCAGGCATAGCGGTCAGGTCCTCAAGCTTCGCCTCGAAATCGGAGTGATTCAGGAAGTAGCCGTCGACCGCGCTGTCGAAGACCACGACCCTGACATGTTCGTCGGCCTCGAGAGCGTCGATGACTTCCTGGAACTGCCGGACCATTTCCGGGCCCATCACGTTGATC
Organism: uncultured Acidobacteriota bacterium; assembly: GCA_963828935.1. Lineage (GTDB taxonomy): Bacteria > Acidobacteriota > Terriglobia > Acidiferrales > UBA7541 > Palsa-189. The sequence goes on from CAWHGP010000005.1 coordinate 544,972, forward strand.
GGCGGGTTGTCGATCGTGACGCGCCAATAGGCGGGCGACCTCCGGGTGACGCGAATCTGTGCGGGTTTCGCAGGTGCGCTTGCAGTTGTCATGGCGTTCTCCTTTAAATTTGTTTGTCTCGGAAACCGGTTGATTGTCCACAACGCTTTCTCGAGATTTGGATCATTTGTTCGTTGCCGGCAGTTGGTTGATTACTGCCGCGCCCGCCTTGCTAACGATGTCGTCCTGGGAATCCGTGCCGCCCGAACTACCGATTGCGCCGATAATCACCCCCTGTTCGATCAGCGGGATGCCGCCTCGAGACGCGATGATTCCATCGAACGCGAGCAGATAGTTGAGATGCATAAGCTGGATGCCGTCCTCGAACTGCTTCGTTTCGCGCCGGAAGGTCGCGGCTGCTCGAGCCTTGTGTTCGGCAATCTGAATAGAGGCAAGCATGGCGCCGTCCATTCGTTGGAAGGCCACGAGATTGCCGCCGGAATCAACCACCGCTACGTTCATCTTCCAATTCCGCTTCTTCGCCTCTGCCACCACCGCGTGAATAACCGCCAGCGCTCGGTCTAGTGATATTGGTGGGCCATACGGGGTGTCGAAAGGAATTTTGTCGGGCACAAAATCGAGAGGATTTGTTTCTGTGGTCTGCAGCGCTCGAGCCGCACTTGCGGCGCTTCCTGTTTTCTCATCTGACATATTTCCTCCTTATATGGATCGCAATTCCCCGCGGTGCCCAGCTTCGTGTCGTGTTGGGCTTCGCGGCCAAGGCGGCGAAATCGCCTAGACCGCGGTGATGGATAACAACGACGAACCGATGTGATCGTCAACTCAAGCAGAAGCGCGAGCGGCTCTCTCTCCGAGGAACTTCACAAGCGCTTGAGCCGTGGAAGTCGATGACGCGGGGTTCTGGCCGGTGATGAGACGGCCATCAATGACGAAGAAAGGCTGCCAGTTCGCAAGCTTCTCAAAGGTGGCTCCCAATCGCAGCAGCTCATCTTCGACCAGGAACGGCACAACCTTCGTGAGCTGCATCTCCTCTTCCTCGCCGTTCGTGAAGCCGGTGACATGTTTTCCTTTCACAAGCGGCGCGCCCTGGTAGGTCACGTGACGAAGCACGCCGGGCGAGTGGCAGACCAGAGAGATCGGCTTGCCGGAATTGTAGAAGGACTCGAGTAAAGCGATAGAATCCGCGCTTTCCGCAAGGTCCCACATGGGCCCGTGCCCACCGGGATAGAAAACCGTATCGAAATCTGCCGATTTCATATCGGCAAGCTTGGCCGTCTGGGAAAACGCCTTTTGTGCGGCTGTGTCCTGCTTGAAGCGCGCCATGGCTGGCGTCTGATTATCCGGCAAGTCGCTCTTCGGATCGATCGGTGGTTGTCCACCCTTCGGTGACGCGAGGGTCAGCTCGATACCAGCGTCCCTGAAAACAAAGTAGGGGGCTGCGAATTCTTCGAGCCAGATCCCGGTCTTGCGACCGGTGTTGCCGAGTTGATCGTGCGATGTTAGCACCATAAGAATTTTCATGCTTTTTCTCCTTTGCTTTCATCGGACTGCATCGGTTTCGCTGACTTCCTTCGTTGCAAATGCCTACTAACCGCAGCGCTCGCCGCATTCTCCCGCGCCGCGACCGCTCACGCTTAGGCGGTCACACTTTTCACAGATCGGGCTTTGTGCGGTGCGCCGACGTAAGGGAACACGGCGAGCAGGTCTTTGTGGGGCCCTACGTTATCTCGCGTCACCTTTCCATTTGTGATGATGGAAAGGAAGACATCGATGGCATCGTCCGAGAGTTTCCGTATCTGCCCGCTCTCGCCTGTTCCGGCAGCCTGCGCGCCCTCAACTCGTCGCAACGTCGCTGTTTGCCCCCCGCCTTCGTAGGGCGAGAAGCGCACGCGATATGCGATATCGGGGGCGAGATCGCCGTTCGTATCAATCTTTAGCTCATATACCGCGTTGGGCGCGAAGGGTTCGTCTGTCGTGGGCGCGGGCGGGCTCACGCCAACGGATGGATGTACGTTCATAATCAGGATCGACTTGCCAGCATCCTCAGGTTTGGGGAAGGCATATAGGTCAGTAAGGTCGAGGCGGGCGTCCCCATGGGGAAAGCCGTAGTCAGGACCGGAGTAATGGTGGGACATAAAATGATCTTCTCCTCTCTCCAGACAGTCAGTCGGCGGCGCCCAAGCTGTGCGCGCCGCTCCCTTCGATTTCACTAGCGCAGTGATTTAAACGATGCTCGGAGCTCGGCAGTGAACAGCTGTGGCTGTTCCCACGCCGCGAAGTGTCCGCCTTTCGGAACTCGGTTGTAGTAAATCAGTTTGGGATAGGCCCGCTCTGCCCAGCTCTTCGGGGCTGCATAGATTTCGTCGGGGAAGGCGCTCACGGCGACCGGGATCTTGACTCCCCTGACGTCAAAGAAGCCTCCTCCCGTCGAAATTCGCGCGGTGTCCCAGTAGAGGCGCGCCGAGGAGATGGCGGTATTCGTCAACCAGTAGAGTGTGACGTTGTCGAGGACGTCGTCCCGAGTCAGCCCCTCCATCTTTCCATCGAAGGCGCGTGAGATCATTTCGTAACTGCGGATGTCGTGATCCACCATCCACGCGGCGAGCCCTACCGGCGAATCCACGATCCCGTAAAGCGTCTGTGGCCGGTTTGCCATTTCCTGGGCGTAGCCCAGACCGTTCTTGTAGAAATCATCGAGTTGGTCCCACGCGTGTTTTTCATCGGCCGAGAGGCCGGCGGGCGGCGGGCCGCCAGCCGAAAGAGCTTTTGAAACGTTGGGTGGAACCGTGGCCGCCATATTGGTGTGAATGCCAAGCAATCCCGGCGGCTGCTGCAGCGCCATCGTCTCCGAGACGGCGTTTCCCCAATCCCCGCCCTGCGCCACGTATCGTGTGTAGCCGAGGCGTTGCATTAAAATCGCCCACGCATGAGCAATGCTGACGGGGGTCCACCCGGGCGCAGTCGGCTTGCCCGAAAAGCCGTAGCCCGGCAGCGACGGAATTACGACGTCGAAAGCGTCCGATGCGCTCCCGCCATGTGCCGTTGGATTGGTCAGCGGATCGATGACCTTCATTTGCTCGATGACCGAGCCGGGCCATCCGTGCGTGATGATCACCGGAAGCGCATTCGCATTCTTCGACTTCACGTGAATGAAATGAATGTCCAGTCCGTCGATATTTGTCATGAACTGCGGCGTGGCCTCCAGCTTGGCCTGGCACTTGCTCCAGTCGTAATCAGTCCCCCAATAGCGCGCGAGCTTCTGGGTCGTCGCCAGTTGCACGCCCTGGGACGCATCCTTGACCGCTTCCCGGTCCGGCCACCTCGTCGCGTTTATGCGCCTGCGTAATTCAGTAATGTCACTTGCCGGAAATGTTTTATGAAACGGACGGATCGCAGTGTTGTCAGTTGTCTGTTCACCGGCACGTTTTGCAGCGCTGGATTCGGTCATGGGGCCGTCCTTTTCAGTTGATTTGGATTTTGCATCTGCAAATGCCTCGCCGATCGTCGCTGGGCCGAACGCTACTGCCAGACCCAACATCGAGCTCGCCTTCAAAAAGCCGCGGCGCGATCTATCGTCTGGTTGTTTCAAGACGTGCTCCTTTCTAGCAGTTCTGGGGCGCCTGACTCGACCTTCGTTTCTTCCCGGCTAGGCGTCTTCGATATCATCGGTCGCTCCTGATGCGTTGTTCTCAGTACCCGCAGCTATACGTTGGCGTTCTTTAGTAACCCACTCACGTAAGAAAGCTGGACAATTCCTGAGTTCAACATTCTTGAGCGCGCACATGGCGATCAGGTTTACCGCGTCCCGATCGACGAGCGTCACTTCGGTAAGGTCAAGGACCACCACACCCTGCTCCTGCTGAATCAATTCTTTCACTGTGCTCACGTGTTCCACTTGAATCCGTCCGCACACACGTATCACAACCGAGTTCTCACCGCTGACGAGCCGTTCAATCTTGCAGGTCATACATGCCGCTCTTCCTGGCTACTGGCGTTGCGGCTGCTAATATCTTTTCAGGCGTGCGACGTCACTGAATGCACGACGACAGCCATTCGTAAGTGCTTGGAAAGAAATGAGAGAAAGATGGGGGTGCTATTGTGGATTTCGTGAGATTCGAGAGAATCGTGATTTCACGATGATTGAAGAGGTCCTGCGTTATCTGAGTTTGAAGTGGCTCTTGCTGATCTGCAAACGCTTGATCTTGGAATCGAGGGTCGAGGGTGGGATTCGAAGCTTGGCCGCAGCTCCATCGGGACCGGAGATCCGGCCTCTGCATTCGGCCAGTGCGGCCTCAATGATCTGCCGTTCACCGCTCAACTCTTCGTCAGGGGATTGAGATTCTGGCTCTCGCGCGGGTACTCGGCTAGCTTTCCTGGATAGCCATGCCTCATCCACGCAAAACACGTCATCGGAACTCACGATGACTGATCTCTCGACAACGTTTTGCAACTCACGTATATTCCCTGGCCAATCATAAGACTCCAGCGATTCCAGGGTTCGCTTGTCGATCTTGCCGAAACGCTTGCCGATCTTTCTGCCAAATCGCTCGACAAAATATTCAAGCAGTGTCACGACATCTTCCTCGCGCTCCCGAAGAGGGGGAACCTCGATCGGGAAGACATTGAACCGGTAAAAGAGGTCGGAGCGAAATGTTCCGTTTGATATGGCGGCTTCCAAGTTCCGATTGGTTGCCGCGATCACTCGGACATCTACTCGGATGGGTTCCTTGCCTCCAACCCGCTCGAATTCTCGCTCTTGCAGCACTCGCAGAAGTGCAACCTGTGTATCTGCCGGTAATTCTCCGATTTCGTCCAGGAAAATAGTTCCGCCATTGGCCAACTCAAATCGGCCCAGCCGACGCTGCACCGCGCCAGTGAACGCGCCCTTTTCATGGCCAAACAGCTCGGAGGAAACCAGCGATGGCGCTAGGGCTGCGCAGTTCACGCTGACGAAGGCCCTCTGTGATCTCGGTGATCGCCTGTGGATCGCCCGAGCGACGAGTTCCTTGCCCGTCCCCGTTTCGCCAGTGATCAAAACCGTGGAATCGGTGGGCGCAACCTTAGAAACGCGACTGAGTACCACTTGCAACGCGGGAGAAGTCCCGACGATTTCCTCGAACATTGATACCTTATCGATTTCTTCACGCAAGGCAACGTTCTCGTGCTGCAATCTCTGTTCAGCCTGCTTGCGATCCTCAATATCGGTTGCCGAGGAATACCAACGAGTGATGTGTCCCTGTCCATCTCGAAGCGGGTTGCGCCGAAAAAGGAACCAGCGATACTTCCCGTCGTTTCTCAGCAAACGGGCTTCGACCTCGTATGGGGAGTCGCTCAGGAATTTAATTCGGCCTTCGCTCATCATGCGTTCCCGATCATCGGGGTGAAAGAGCCTGCGGGGATCGCAGCTCCGCCATTCCTCCAAAGTAAGCCCGTAATAGCTGAGCCCGGCCTGGTTGAGGTAAAGTCGACTTCCATCGGGGCCCAGCACGGTGATGTGCTGAGGCGCAAGTTCCAATACCTGTCGCAGCTCTACTTCCTTCTCGCGGATTTTTCCTTCTGCCTGCTTGCGCTCGGTGACGTCGCGAATGAACCCGGTAAATATGTGATGGCCGTTTTTTGGAACTTCGCCGAATGAGACCTCCACCGGGAATTCCTCCCCGTTCTTCCGAAGGCCGATAAGCTGGGCTCCCTGCCACTCGAGGTGGCGTTGGTTCGTTTTTTGGTAACGCTGAAATCCCGCTTTATGAAGGTCACGCATGTATTCAGGCATTAGCATCGTCAGAGGCTGTCCGATCATTTCCGGAATTTGATACCCGAACGTTTTAGTTGTCGCTTGATTCGCAAAGACAATCTGGCCTCCCTGGTCGATACTGATCACAGCATCAGTAGCGGTTTCGAGCACGGTTCGGTACCGCTCCTCGCTGTGCTCGATCGCTTCGCTCGATCGTTTGCGCTCATCGATATCCGTGAAAAGGACATACCAGCGGACAACTCGACCTTGAGTGTCAAGCAGCGGGAGACCGCGCGCGCGGAACCACAGAAACACGCCGTCAGCACGGCGCAGACGGTGTTCAACATCGTAGGGAGTTACCGTCTGGACCGAGTGCCTCCAAGCGGAACTCACGCCGGGTAGGTCATCTGGGTGAACGGCTTCTCCGGTTAACCAGCCTTTCAATTGTTCGGCGCTTTTGCCGAAATATTCCAAGGCTTGACGGTTGACGCCTTCGACTTCACCTGTTGATGTCATGATGGCTACCAAACCGGCAATGCCATCAACAATTAGACGAAAACTTTGTTCGCTATCGCGAAGGGCGTCCTCCGCGCGCTTTCGCTCTTCGAGATCGGTATTTGTTCCGTACCATTTGACAACTTTTCCTGATCCATCCAGCAAAGGATCGCCGCGAAAGAGAAACCAGCGAAATTGTCCGTCCCAGCGGCGAAAGCGACCTTCGACTTCGAATGACCGCCCCAGACTCAGAGCTTCCTGGAATATTTCTAGTATACGTGGTAGATCGTTCTGATGAATGGCAACTTGCCAACCCCAATCGAGCGCCTGCTCGCTAGAGAGGCCGGTATAGTCGAGCCAGCGTTGATTGAAGAATTCGGCGGAGCCGTCTGGACGGGTAGACCATACCAGCGCGGGGATCATGTTGACTGCGAGGAGGATGTCCTGACCTTGCCCAAGTCCTTCGAAGCCATGGCCCGTAGATCCCATACCGGATTATAGTTCCGTTTGGCGATTCGGGACCCTTCCATAATAAATTAATATAGAATTAACGTGCCGAATGCCGCCGACAGTTGCAGATTATTTGCCTTGCCTTCGCTTTCTGATGTGGTGGTGGACTGTAGATAATTTTGTACCTGCGAAAGCACCAACTTCACGGTCAGCGACATGATGCCGCATTCGAGTATGAGGATTTGGTCGCTGGGATTGAAAGGGTTACCTTGGTGCAATGGGTTTCTTTTCGCGCTCATGATGCTCCCTCCTGTAGACGTTGATGCGCACCACCACAACCTACTTCACAGGGGCGCCCTTTTATAATGCGTTTCTCGGGAATTTATCCGAATGGAGGCAATTCAAGTGGGCTGTCTACTACTTACCCACCATCAAAATTGAAAACGAATCCGGTACCATGGGACCACGTGCAGGGCGTCCTGCCGCTCCTGGCCGTGCGCCGGCGGGAGCCGGTTCGAAATCGGCCGTCATGGTCAGCACGCGATTGGTCTTTGTGTCGAGAGCGAGGGTCTTGGCGCCCGACTTGGTTTGCAGCGTCTGTTCGACTGCGAAAGTGGTGGGGCTGCTTTCTTTGATGAACGTCATCGAACCGTTATTTTCTGCACTGATCGCTTCCATCGTGGCGGGATTGAACACGACGGTATCTACACCCACGCCAGTCGGAAGCGTGGTAATGATGTTGCCGTTGTCGGCGTTCACAATCACCACCTCGGCTGACGGCTCGCGGTAATACGCAAACAGCACGTGATTTTTGGCGTCAATGGCGAGCCCACTTCCAAAGCCGTAGCCCTTCGAGCTGACGTCGTAGTGAGCCGTAACGGTCAGGTTTTTCGCGTCTACCACGGCAATCTTGAACACGTCCGAGAGGTTAACGTAGACCTTGCCTCTGCCGTCGGTCACCGCTTGCTCCGCTCCTCCTCCTAAGTCAAGCGTCCCCACCACTGTACCTTCCTTCGCGTCGATCACTGTGGCATACGGCGGTGTGTGGGCCATTATCCACACGCGCTGGTTATACGGATCAAACAAGATCCCGTCGGGACGACCGTCCACGTCAATCATCTTGATGACTTTCAAGGTGGTCGAGTCCCACATGGTGATCGGCTTTGTGGTGGAGAACCCGTGGTGGGATTTCGGATCGACCACAGCGCCGCCGGCCTTTACATCGGCAATCGCGCCTACCGATTCAAGCGTGTCCAGATTGAAGACCGTCAGTCGCCCCATCGGGCCACTGCGCGGCATATATAAACGACGGGCTCCCGCGTCTGCGAAAAGATAGTCAAAACCACCGTCGCCGCCCACTTTGGCTGTCTTCAGGACCTTATAAGGACCTGTGGCTGCGTCCTTCTGAGCCACTGCAATCGAAACTGTCATCGCGATCGCTGCTGCGAGTACAAATCCTAGGCACAATGAGCGCATGGGAATATTGCCTCCTGCGGCTGGACTGTCAGGGTCCAAGCTACGAGCGGAATATACACCCAATTCAGGACGGCCTTGCGGGCCTTGTTATCGAAATTGGCCGCCTGAAACGGAAAATCGGCCAACTCCTTCCATGAGAAGGCCGGTTAGTGTCAAGTCGGTTTGTGTTTTCCCTCCCAGGAGGTTTTTGCGTTTGAGCGGGGCCGCCTCTGTCGCCATCCTTCCATCCGCACTCTTTTGTTGAGCGATTATTTCGCTCGGTGCAAGTTGGGCGTCCTCAATTCAGCAGGTGCTGCTACCTGAGAATCGACCTTGGCTCCGCCTCTGGGGCGGGAGTTGGGCCAGGACTTGGGCGCAGTCACCTGAACTCGGCGGTTGAGCTCGGCTCTTCCGATCCAACTCTACGCTACGGCCGCTTGCTGATTGTTGCGCAGGGGTTCATAGACTTCTCCGCTCACCCACAACTTGTGTAGCAGTACGGCCAACTTCCGGGCCAAGTCCCGTGTTTCAGCGGCGTTGCAGCCACACGCAACTTTCAATTAGTACAAATAGTTCACATGGAGCGCATATTTCACGTGCCCAGTCATTTGGCGATCTTAACTTGGCCAGATGTTCACATTCAATCGATTACGCCCCACGTTGGCATATCAAGCCGAGGAACGAGTCTATAAAACCGAGGAAATGCGCCCCTAACGGCTCGCGGACGTTATTTGAACGCATTGTGGAATGGTTCCTGCGGTGTAATGGTCAAGAAATTAGCGTCGCTTTGGCTCGTGCCGCTACAAAAATGCCTGACCTTATTTCAAGGGGTTTGCAACCGTGGCTTCCGACCGTAATTATCGCAGCGCACTTAACGTTCCAGAACCGTGCTATGCCCCGACGAGTACTAGAGCCGTCCCACCCATCAACGCATAGGATAATGGAGGCACCTTAGACCAGCCAACGAATGATTGGAGGAAACCGTGTCCAGCAAAGAGGCCACAGGGAGTTCTAAGTCCCTAAATATTACTGCCAAGGCAATCAAGCGGTTTATGAAGATCACCGACAGGAGACCAAAAGATAGGAAGCTGCGTGAGTGGGTCTATTCCCTGATCGGTGCCTTTGCGCGAAGCTCGGAAAAAAGCTCGCTCGGCTTCGTAAATAGCCATTCCTGAAGCAACTCAATTTGCTTCTTGAATAGGTCTTGAGGCGAAAGTCCGGACTGGGAAAGGCTAGCGAACTCACTAAGAAAACTAACCTCGAACGCACTCATAAATAAGCTCTATCGGGATTAAAACGAGAAATAAAGGCCATTGCAGTCAAGCTCGGTAAAAAACAATAGGCGCCGCCTCGAGTCGTCACGAATGGGCCAAACCCTCTGATTTCGAGCGATTGGGCAGGATTGCCTGCGGGAACCTGAAAGACACTACTGGCGGGATCATTCTGACCGTTGATGAGATCGAGAGAATCTTGCTCCAGACCCGGAGCAAAGCCTCCACTATTGATCCATTGGGACATCAAAAATTCAAATTGGTTTTCCAGGCTGCTACAGATAAAAAAACCGGCGAGCCCTCTTTCGATGCCATCGTCCGGCTGTCCGGACTGGTATGGAGGGCCGTAAGGCATGCCTCGGCGAATAATCCGATGCAGATGGTTGCCGCCTCCCATGACAACGCCGCTCCGCGGGTTCGCTCGGCGCATGTGGGACCCAATTGGACACCGAGCACCTTTTGAATCGTCCACAGCCTCGGGATGTGCCGCTGAAGGTACATAATCGAAACCGTTAAGATCTTCTTCAGCGATGGGTGGCGTTGGCGTATCCGTTCCTGCAGACAGGGCCAGAGGCACTCCGTTGCGCCAGCGTCCGCAAATCTTCGCCGCCAGAAATTCCGGATCGATCTTCCTTTTCCAGCTCTGGAGGAAATTATCAAAGCCGACAACATTCTGCCGCAGTATCCTGAAAGCCCCAAAACTCCCATTCAGTCCCAACGCCCTAGGCTCGGGTACGTAATAACTGGAATTCGGATCATCCAAAATGATAAAACTCCAAGCTGGGCTAACGGGTTGATCGTCGGGGATATTCTTTTCCGGGCCACCTTCGATCGTCGGCTGGGATATGCCGTCGCGGTAGCCAAAATGAACCTTTTGGCCCTGAAGGGCGCGTCCTTCAAGTGCCAGCAATTCTTGGAACGCCGTTCCGATCTGAAGGATGTTTCGCAGCAAAGTTGAAAACGCAAGGAGAGAGACATCCGTTAGCGTATGCAGTGCGACAATGATGTGATCGCGGCCAGACCCAAGGCCTCCAATCCATTTCGATGGGTCGCTATCCCCAATATCGCCAATGATCGTGGCCCGCTGCGCCGCTCCCTGCGTGAAAGCAACAAATGACTTGAATGAAAAGCCAGCCGCTTGATCCAATTCAAGCGCCGCCAAGCCCGACCACGTTATACCCACATTTAGGCAATAGTCGGGTTTACCTTCACCCCAATCTCGGCCACTGGTTATCTGTAACTCCCCAGCAGTATCTCCCACCAATTTTCCCAGGTTTACGCGAGCCTTGTGCGGATCCGTTACTTCAAAGACAAAATGCCTTAGTATCGGAAAACGATAGCCTCGGAGGACAAACCCCTGAATGTCTCCGGAATCAAGAGTGGCCATCGCAATTCAGCCCTGAATTAGTCTGCTCGCGGGGATTGGCGCTGTGCGGGGCTCTGGGGTGCCGGAGACGCCGGGACATCCGGCCCGGAACTTGCCTGCGGCATTTCGGCCAAGATATCCACAACCTTGAGCGTAGGATAGGCGCTGTAAAAACCGGTTGGAACCGCGTTGTGGGCCTGAACCCAGGCAACGAATTCCGGTTGATTTTTGTTCACCGGAAGCGGAGGCGGGTTGGTAATATGCGCAAAGAGCGCATCAAAAATCGGCCCGATGAAAGCCGCAAAATCACCTATGTATTTGGCAAAATCGCCATCATATGTCGTGATAATAGCCAATTCCGTGTTGTTTGACAAAAACACAAAACGAGCGAAGTGAACGGTGCCGATGGCAGTCAAGGCCGCATCAATACTAGGTTTTGCTTGGGGAAGCAGAGCTGCTAGTGCTTGATAATCCGCATCCGATTTAATCGGCATAATGCAGGTAAGTGGAGTTTGTACGGGTGCAGATGGCATGAGGGGCATTGGTTCCTTTGTGAAGCTTAATTTAAAATTGGCGTCTAGGCTTGGTGGATTCTCCGATTGCAGTCAACCTTGCAATCGGCAACGTATGCACCGCCACTCCCATGCACTAGAGCTGTGCAGTTAATGTCCCTCAGCGGTTGAGCACCCCTATAGCAGAAACTCAGGCACGAGGGGGCGTTCAGGTCCGGCCGTAAATCCTGCCATGGGTGGCCGGACGGAGGATCAATTAGGCGCGATTCAGTGGGTCCACAGTTCATTGTGCGCCGTTCTTACCATGACCTTACGATGCTGTCAACCTGCCCCTGATGGCGAATGGCTTGAGACAATGATCGGCTCAGTCTGTTTCCGAAATTGCTCCCGCGACGCCATGCGCTTCGCTCATTTACGGGACGGTCGATCCACGTATATCAAGCATGCTTGCCGGTGACCCGAGGACGGCTCTCCCGTCGATTCCCAGACGCCGTACTGCCATGCCCGCGGAATTGGCCAAGTCGTCACAGCTTTAATGATTCTGCCAATCCCAGCCGTATTCCTTATCAGCATACTTGAAGATTTTTGGACTTAAATCGAGGTGTGTCTGTGGGGCGCTCTGCGAAATGAGCCGAACATTTCCTGCCGCGCTTCCGCCTGTGTGTAATTTGGATTCTTAATCTTCGCTCAACGACCGCGAGAATCATGCGGTATGGAGACTGGGCGGTTGCTGAGCCTTGTTGTGGTAACATATGCTCATCATCAGGAGTGACTCGGCTTAAATCACCGAGTCCGGCAACCGGGTAGGAGACGCCACGGTGCCTTGAACGGGTAACCGTTCGATGTGCGGAATGTAGAATTCCGAATGCTAGTTTCCACGGATACAGACCACCCTGATGCTTGGGGTGGTTTTTGTGTTTCTGGCTCCTGGTGCATGCGAAACAAAGGAGCATGCCCAATGAGAAAAACACGAGCCGGAGAAATCCATTTTATTGCAAACATTCCTCACCAAATCGAAGCTGATTGGAACCCACGATATGCCCATCTGGCTGGGTTTCCCTTGAACCTCATGTTTACTGGCATCCGTAAACAGCGGGCGGGACCGCCGCACATAATCGCCGCCTGTTATTGGTTTGACCCAGGAACTTACCTAGAAGATGAAGAGGTAAGGCAGATGACCTACTTTAGCCGGACAGATTATGGTTATCACGTGGAAGTCGTCATCAACAAGAAGAGCGGGATGATCAAAACGAGCAAATACAAAGCGAAAAGGCTGATCAGTCAGGGCAACGGGAAGAGTTTTGACCAAGCGATGATTCACGCTACGTTGTGCGGCGTGGAGCCGGATGAAGGAACAGAATTCTCTCAATCAGAGCTAAACCCTGGGTGACTCTTGATGGAATCACGTTCCAACGTTCCAGAGTTCTGCTGGCACTTTTCAATATGGGCATCGCAACCAGCAAGCAGGCAGCCAAGCATCCCCTGATGAATAAAAATCTCGCTGAGTGCCTCGCAGACGTTATTTGAACGCATTGTGGAATGGCTCCTGCTTGCTAGGGTGCTTGCGGTACGGGTTTTTCTCTCGCAGCAACGACTGAGCCGCCAATTTGATAAGGGTGCTCCAACCTGACGCGTTGATACGAACGATCACACCCTCCTTCTAAGGTGCCGCCTTTAATAATGGGCGGTGACTCTCGCCACAAAGCAATTCCGGGCGAAATAAAGGCGAATCTGATAACACCCGAAATGGGCGAGGCGGGGGGAGCGCATTCAAATGATTGCATTTTGGCCGGCCTGTTCTTAGCGCTCCTGCAACGATGCCAGATAGTCGCAAAGGTTCTTAATGCGTTGCTGCACAGCCGTTTCGTTTTGCCTGTCGAAGTATCCGAAGATAGGTCCCCAGGTAGGCATATCGGACGTGCCGTGTGCAGAAGGACCTGGCCCAAAGCGGAGAATTCTCGCAACATTCTCGTAGGGGAACTTGCCTGCATTGCGTTGCGCGAGCTGGGTCAGGTCCGGCGGAGGCACCTTGAGGAAAGAGCCGAGAGGGCCATCGCCCTTGGCCGTTGCGCCGTGACACGTCGCACAATATTGTTTGTACATAACCGCGCCCGACGGGACATAATTTGAGGGAAGCGTTTGGTCCACGGCGGGCTCGCTCTTTGTGACGCTTACGCAGATCACACTGAGCAGAACAGCACACAGAACCAGGTGACGGACCCCGACTCGGTTGCCAGGCCTGCTCGTGGACAAACCACGATCAATCATTTTTTCCATTTTCTTCCCTCCGTAAGTGAGGATTTGCTTGAGTCGTCGACATGCGCATGGGCAAATAAGATGCGACAGGAGACTCGTTCCTGTGTGTAACGACAACCTTGTTCACATTAGGCTCTTGACTGTCGGCAAACTCGGGCGCCCCGGCGAAAGGGCAAACTCGCACCTAGCTGTTTACGGACTCTTAATCGGGTGCCGCCGACTTATTCCTTTTTACTAGCGGCACTTTCCGATTTACGATGAGCTTCCTGTGAGAACTGATAAGCCTTGGCGGAGTGTTCCATGGCTTGGCGGGAAAGCTCATGCCCAGTCTTATGGTCTTCTTTCCCGTGATGAGTCGCAGCAGCACGATGTGCGTGTGCGGCGAGATCGTGGAACTCTGCGGCTTTTTGATGTGCGTCTTGTGGCATACTCTTCTCTCCTGAGCTACGAATTTATTTTGTTACGCGACCACTTTTACTCGATATCGATCGCTTTGTGGGCTCACCTGGTCACCTCATTCTTCAGAACCACTTTGAGCGCCCCCTCCTTAGCTGCGTTTCCAAAAGTGTCGTAAGCCTTCATGATGTCGGCCATTGCGAACCGATGAGTGACGAGCCTCTGTGGCTGCAGCTTGCCCGACGCCACGACCTTCAGCAGCATGGGCGTGCTGACCGTGTCCACCAGCCGTGTCGTGATTGAGATGTTGCGGTCCCAGAGCTTTTCGATTTGCAGTTCGACTGGCTTACCGTGGACTCCCACATTCGCGATCCGTCCGCCCGCCGCTACAATGGCTTGGCAAATATCGAAAGTCGCAGGGATACCTACCGCCTCAATGGCTACGTCAACGCCGGTGCCCTGCGTCAGATTCATGACCTGTTGCGCGGCGTTCCCATCGCAGCTGTTGATTACGGCGTCTGCCCCAAATTGTTTTGCGACCATCAGGCGTTTGTCATCCAGGTCGATCGAGATGATCGCTGCCGGTGAATAAAACTGCGCTGTCAGAAGAACGGCGAGTCCGATAGGTCCGGCGCCCACGATCGCCACCGTGTCCCCTGGCTTCACTTGTCCGTTCAGGACACCGCATTCAAAGCCTGTTGGCAAAATATCGCTAAGCATTACGAGAGCTTCTTCATCCCCACCCAGCGGTAAGTGGTAGAGACTCCCGTCGGCGTGCGGGATGCGCACGTACTCGGCCTGGGTTCCGTCGACTGTATGGCCCAAAATCCAGCCGCCGTATTGACAGTGGGAATACATACCCCTTCTGCAGAAATTGCACTTCAGGCACGCGGTAATACACGAAATGATGACCCTGTCTCCGGCGTGGAACTCGGAGACGCCGCTTCCAACCTGTTCGACGATGCCGATGCCCTCATGGCCCAGGATGCGACCATCGGTCACAGATGGAAGGTCTCCTTTGAGAATGTGAAGATCCGTTCCGCAAATCGTCGACGTACTAATCCGAACGACGGCATCGCCTGGCTCCAAGATTTCAGGGCGTGGTTTGTCCTCCCATGCGCGCTTGCCTGGCCCGTGATAGACCAACGCTTTCATGGTCACGCTTGTGCTCGCGGATGCGACGGTTTTGTTCGTCTGTTCTAGTTCAGCGGTTGTCATTGATATTTCCTCAAAATAATCCTATCGACTTCAGGCTGCCAAGACTGTTCAACATTGCACACGTGTAAAAATCAAAGTAGGACAGCGTGTGTGGGGGGATTGAATTCATGGGCATGCACGGTGTTCCCTCCGCCGAGTAAGAAGAAAGTCTTCGCCTGCCCGGTCGGGAGATTGCCCACAATCGGTTTTTTTTCAGGCATGATGCGACTTTTGACCGGGCATCCAGAAAGGAGTTAGCCGGTACGTGTTCGAGGGGTTTATGGGCGGGGCAGGGTTTTTGGGCAGCTACCACGCTCTCAAAACTCGACCTGCCCGATTCGACTAGCCTTCTTCAGAGATAGTTTTCGCAAAACCCGTGATTCGGGGCTATCCAATGCCATGCCATCCTTTCGGTTCAGGAGTTCGCGACAATTGGCGCGTCTTACGGCAAGGTAGATGAGTATGAGCTGGCCGCGCGCATAATCTGTAAGAACCCCAGGGGACCAATAAGCCGACTCGCGGTGATTACGCCACCCATCAGGGCGCCCATAATCCCAAGCACAGCCACGTCACTGCCCGTCAGATACAAGTTCCGGATCGGCGTGCCAGGGCAGAGCCAAGGTTTTCGATACTTATCTGGCGTGCCTGGATAACCGTAAATCGCCCCCGACGGCGCCGCAGTGAAGTGCTCGAATGTCAGCGGTGTCCCCAGTTCGTAGAATTGAACGAGGTCTCGAAATCCAGGGTAATGATGCTCAATAAGGTCGAGCAACGCCTGAATGATCCGGTTTTTGGCTGATTCATAGTCGACGCCGCGTCGACGCCAGGGTTCCTCGCGATACGTCTCCAGTGCGCCGTAAGAAAGCGGCGCGATGATTTCTGCCGTGTGTCGTTTTGCGTTTCTGTCCTTTAGAGAGGGGAACGAGAGATAGGCCATCACCGCGCGACCGTCGAGCAGTTCGTTCCGCTGGGCGTACATCTCATCGTGATCAAAAGAGGAGAATATCCAGTGATTCTCCCCCTGGAAGCCCATCTCGCGAGGGTTGCGCCGCAAGCCGAGAAAGAGCTCGACGACCTCGAAGCCTGCGGGCGGCGATTTGAGCTCGTTGCGGAACGGCAGGGAGGAAGAGGGCAGCATATGCGTAAACGTGTTCCATGCCCCAGCATCGGATACGATAACCGGTGCTCGAAATTCTGAGTGCCCCCCTTCCTTGCCCTTCTTGACGGAGACTTCAACTCCCACGGCACGGTCGCCTTCGAGGAGAATACCTGTGACTTCATGGTTGGGCAGCAATTCGCCACCCGCTCCTCGAATTACAACGCCCGTTGCCTTGGCAATTTCGCCCGCACCGCCATTCGGATACCACGCTCCGTTGAGGTAATGGTTAACAATCACCGCATGAGTGGCGAAGGCGCTCTGGCCTGGAGGCAATCCGTAGTCCGCCCACTGTGATGTCACCACAGCACGAAGCTGTGGGTCGCGAAACCGCCGTTCCAAATATTGCTGCGTCACGCTCAAAGGCAGATTGGCCGTAAACCGATTCACCAGCCGGACAATCCGGCCCAGTAGTGAGGGCGCGGCCATCGCAATGAAGTGGCGGTTAATCCAGCCGATGGTGGATTTCAGGTCGTGGAAATACTGTTCGATGCTCGCACGCTCGCTCGGAAACCTATCGATCAGGGTGCGCTGGAAATTTGCTTCGCCTTTGCACGCGCTCACTTGCAAGGTCGGATAGACAAAGACGTCGTAAACATCGGGCATCGGGTTCCATTTCACTCCACCCTCGGTTATGAAATCGAACAGCCGACGACCCATCATGCCCTCGCCCATCTCGCCGACGTAATGAAGCCCAACATCCCACGACCAGCCGCCAGGCCGAGTGAACGTGTGCGTGAAGCCACCGATCTTGAAGTGACGCTCGAGCACAAGCACGCGCCACTTGCGGAGCTTTGCCATGATGCTCGCGAATGCGAGGCCGCCTATGCCAGAACCGACGACGATGGCGTCGAATTCTCGATGAGTCGACATGCTCTTCACCACCGATCCTTCATGCATTGCAGCTGCGGTGAACGAAACCCGGGCGTCACTAAGATCGTGCTCCCAATTTTAACGAGGAATCCCTCGCGTCGGGCGTAATGTGTCAACTCTGAATCCTGAACCAATCTTTGACCAACGGTTTGAACCTCGTGATCTCTTCGTCGTTCAATAGGCAGCTGTGTGCCACCACGTTCCTGGTCTCGTTGAACTGAGACAAAATCAGTTCCATGGCCTCCTGGCTCGCAGAGTGTCGGAGAAGTCGGACCAGTTCGCGTCAAAGATGGCAACCCTGCACACCAGACAAACTTACAAACTGTATACGATTAGAACGCCGCCGCAAACATCAACACACGTTTAAGCCACATTTCCGTGCTTCTGTGTCGACACGCTGTCTAGTGGACGACACTCGCACGGCTGTTCGGTAGTTCACCGCCTGTCTGCATCGCACGACATTCAAGTTGTCAAGCCAGAAGACGCCGAAGACTCTGTGCGGGACGACCTCCTATCCGCCCACAAGCACATCGCCCAATTCGATGGCCGCTCGCAACTTTCCTCATGGCTCACGAGAATCGTCTTCAATTCCGCCGGTCCCAGGTCAACGAGCGCGGCAGCGACGCGGGGCGCTTGCGCACGTGCGCGTGGCGACGACAACGGCAGCGTCTTTGCTGAGTAGCTATTCCCGGCGTCAGGCGGCAAAGAAGCTGGGAATCAGCCTGATGACACTGCAACGGTACCTGGCAGGCAAAAAGTTCCCTGCTCCAAAAGTGCAGAGAGTGGGCGATGTGCGAGTCAGGCTCTGGAGTGATAAGGATATTGAACGAATCCGAAAGATTCTGCCAAAACTGAAAAACGGTCATAGGAAAGAGAAACAGAGCAACGGGACGCGCCACCAAGACCTCCTCCTATAAGGCTAACCTTTCGCGGATAAAATGTGAATTGGAACGAAATCTAATCGTGGAGAGAGTTCATTCAGGACTCAGGCATGCCAGAGCAAAGGGCAAGCGGTTGGGCAGGCCACGGAAGATAGTGGATGCTGCCACGGTCGGTACCCTACGGCAGAACGGAAAGTCGTGGCGGACGATTGCACGGGAGATGAAGTTATCTGTTGGGACTGTATTCCCGGCGGCTCAGGCTGATTCTCGCTCAGAAAAGATACTTAAGCTGGCAGCCTGAAGTCACGTCAATGAGAAAATCACCCCAAAAGGCTCACAACTACCACTCTCTATAGTGACGTCATCTCATCTTGGCTGAATCGGCGCTTAGCGCGATGTCACGAAACCTTCAAGGCCCTATGGGCCGCGAAAGGCTGTGCCACCTGCCCTCGTCCGAACTGACGGCTTCAAATGAAAACTTAAAGCTGTATTTTCGCAATTGTAAGCCAGGAACAACACTTCCCGCCGCTATAGCCTCTGGGGACAAATACCTGGCTACCAGCCAAGGATGCCATGGACTGGCTTTTTGTCGTCGGTCAGTTCGCCCATGTAAGCCAAAATCTGTCCAATAGCGCGGCGTTTACTTTATGTTTTATTCAACGCGAAGGTACAAGAGAGGCGACCTTAGGTGCTGAATCAGAATCTGCTAACGGCCAATTGGGTGGAAATCTTACCACTCGCATGTGGCCCACAAATGCAAGGACGAACAGGACGGGATTGTGCCTTTCACATAAAGTTGCGGTAAGCTTCCGCAATGCCACGGCCTCGCAAGATCACGGAAGAAAACAAACAAAAGGAGTGGCGCCAGAAGCATTCTGAAACCGTTGTGGATTCTGCCACGCGCCCGCATCCTGCTGTTGTTGTGTGTCTATCTCTTGGTGTTCCCTCGATCCTACTGGGGGTGTCAGGCGTGATCCTGTCCATTTACTTTCGGTGGGCAGTTGGATTTACTTATCTAGGTATGTGTCTCTTGCTCATCTTCATGTTGATCGATCCGGGGCTAAAGAAATATTCATTTTGGCGATTTGTGGGAGGGCTGTTCATCGTATCGCTTCTCGCACTTTTCACTTGGGGCGTCGTGCTCCCCCCTGCACCACTAGAAATTAACGTTGATGGTATACCGGGAGATTATCCTCGCGGCACACGATCGCGGGCATAGATTGGAATCCTGCTTTTAGTGACACACGAATCGTGATAACCAACCCTGGTACGCAAGACTATATAGACCTAGACTTATTACTCCGAGCACTAAATTGATGACACTTTTCAGATGGCGGCGTATTGGACGTGGCGTTCGCGAAAGTAGTTCTGCACCAACTTGGGCCTAGCCTGTGTGATCCGAAGGTAAGAGCGAACGTTGCTCATCATCTCCTGCACGTTCACCGGACGGACACGACCCAGGGCGTTAGTCTTCACATCTTGGTTTAGCAATTCGTCCGGATTCAGTTCTGGACTGTAAGACGGCAGCCAGAAGAGCCGAATTTGCGCAGCGCGCTTCGCTAACCATCGATTCACCAACCGCGATTTGTGTACCGGGTGGCCATCCGCAATCAGGAACACTTTCCTCCTCGTCTTCCGCGTCAGTCGCAGGAGACGGCGGAGGAAATTCAAAAATACCCGCGCGGTGAAGCGCTGACGGAAAATCATGAAGGCCAACCGCCCCCGATTGGTGATCGCCGAGACCATGTTGCATCGGAAACGCTGCCCGGTCCCCCAGACAACCGGTGTTTGGCCGCGTCGTCCGTAGGACCGTCCCACTTGATGGTCCGAACGTAATCCCATCTCGTCCAACCAATGGATTTGCGCCTTGTATCGCCGTGCCCACGCTCGAATGGCCGGGTATTCTTCTTCCAGCCATTTCCGCACCGTTGCTGGATTTTGTTCGTAGGCTCGCCGTACCGGTTTTTGCGGCGTCAAACCCCACGCTCGCAAATAGCGTCCCACCGTCCACACCGAAACGGCCACACCGAACTTCCGAGACAAGAGCTGTTGCACCGCTTCTCGGGTCCACAGGGCAAAGGGTAAGCTCATCTGATCGGGACAGCCGCTGAGTATCCTGCGCACTGCGGTGGCCGCCTGGTGCGGGGCCAGGCGCGACCGCGGGGGACGCCCCCGACGACGGGCGCGCAGAGTCCGCAAGCCTTGCCGCTTGGCCCGGCTCACCCAGCCGTTGATGGTTCCCCGCGCTAGCCCAAAGACGCGAGCGGCCTCCGTTTGCGCCATCCCATTCCGAACTGCCTTCACCACGCGCAGGCGCAAGGTCTCCTGCGCCTTGGCAGGAAGAGAACGAGCATCGTGAGTTTCCATGCCCGCGACGATGGCACTCAATCAGGAGTCATGTCAACTATTTAATGCTCCTATTAGTAATATTTAAGATAGATACTACGACCGTTAAGGCTGCTTTAATGAATGATGTTCCCGGTTGTTCGCTTTTATCTGTAAACGGAGTGCAGACATATGAATCAACAAAAGACCCCCGAACTGGTTTGCCAATTCAACAACCAGGGACGCTGCTGGGTGATCCCTTACCGCGTCGATTGAGGTGCGACAGGCTTCCAAGTAAGGTGCCATTAACCGTAATATTCGCCACAGCGAATACATTGGGAGACGAAGCTGGTTTAGGCATGTCTTATATATATCCGCCGGTAGCCGGCACTCCGAAGCCTTTGTCCTTAGATTCTATTTCAAGCGGATGCCTTTCTGGGTCAATGTCGCTGGTACATATCGACTGAACTTTAAGCCATATAGCTCTAATCGAAAGATAGCCGTTAACCGGCATTAGGCGGCGTGCCGCTCGTTGTGTCCGTTAGCTCTTTGTGTTCGTAAGCCTGATACCGGGTCACTCATGGCAAACAGTAAAGCGAAGTTTGTATGAACACCGACGGCGCGGATTGGCGGGGCGCTCACATGCGGACCGCTTGGTCCCGCCATCCCTTAGACCTGGCTCTGATACTAACGCGCCGCCACCAAGTTGCGTCTAGGCACCACAGTACGCCGCGCTACTGAATGGTTCCGCTGATTACAACCGATGCCGCACTTGCGTTCGGGATAAAGTTAAACGGAGAACCGGAGAGCACCGTCAGCGCGCCGGTGGCCGAGTTTATGGTGAAGACCGAAAGGCCGAAGCCATTCGCCGCGTAGACGAATTTGTCCGAGGGGTCCACCATCACCGAGGTAGGTTGCGCAAGGCTCTGGTTAAACGGCGACCCGGAGACTGCCGTGAGCGCACCCGTGGAGGCGTTGATGGTGAAGGCCGAAATGCTGTTGGCGGTGGCATCGACGTTGGCCACATAGGCGAACTTGCCCGAGGGGTCCACCGTTACCGAATCAGGTCCTACACCGGTCGTAAACGGTGAACCGGACACTGGCGTGAGCACACCCGTGATCAGGTTGATCGCGTATGCCGAAATGTTGTTGCCGTCCCTGTTGGCCACGTACACGAATCTGCCGGTCGGGTCCACCGCAACGGAGAACGGATCGTCGCCGGCCGCGAAAGGAGAGCCGGAAACAGCCGTCAGCGTGCCGGTAGACGGGTTGATGGTGAAGGCATACAGACTTCCGGAGGAACTGAAATTGGCGACATAGGCGAATCTGCCGGTCGGGTCCACCGTCACCGATATGGGGTTCGTAGCGACGGAAAACGGCGAGCCGGTGATTGCCGCCAGAGCACCCGTACTCGCATTGATCGTGTAGGCCGACACGGAGGAGCCATTATTGGTGACGTAGGCGAACCTGCCTGAGGGATCCACGGTCACCGATTGCGGCCCTGTTCCCGCACTAAACGGCGAACCGGATACTGTAGTGAGCGCGCCCGTGGACGGATTGATCGCGAAGGCCGATACATTGGCGGAACCGTTATTGGCCACGTAGATGAACTTGCCCGATGGATCGACCGTGACCGACCTCGGTTGTGTGCCCGCGGCAAACGGCGCAGAGATCGATGTGGGCACGCCGGTAGATGCGCTGATAGTGAAACCCGAGACGCTGTTGAAACCGGCGCCGAAATTCGCCAGGTAAGCGAATTGAGGCACATAGGTGACCGGCGAAGTGCCCTTAGTCAAGGTGACGGACACGGGTCCCACCCGCGCCGCCATGGTACCCAGCGAAGTCAGGGCGCCTGATGTTCCGTCGATGCTGTAGACCGAGAGATTGTTGGAGCTGGAGTTCGTGACATAGGCGAACTTGCCCGAGGGGTCCACAGTCACGGATTGGGGATTACCAGCCGCGGCAAATGGTGAGCCGCTGATGGGCGTCAAAGCGCCAGTAGTCGCGTTGATCGAGAAGGCCGAAATGTTGTTCGCATTGAAATTCACGGCATACACGAACCTGCCTGAAGGGTCAGCCGTAACCGATATCGGATTCATGCCCGTCGTAAACGGTGAACCGGAAACGGGCGACAGTCCTCCTGTGGCCGAATTGATTGTGAAGGCGGAAATGTTGCTAGCACCGTAATTGGCGACATAAACGAACCTGCCCAAGGGCTCGGCGGTCACTGATTCGGGAATGTTGCCCACGGCGAACGGCGAACCCGAGACCGCACTGAGCGCACCCGTAGTCCCACTGATCGTAAAGGCGGAGACATTGTTGGAACCAGAGTTCGCCACATAGGCGAACTTGCCGGTGGGGTCCACTGTCACGGATAGAGGACTGGTGCCCGCGGAAAACGGTGAGCCGGAAACAGCTGTCAGCGCGCCTGTACTGGCATTGATCGTAAAAGCCGAAACATTGGCGGAACCGGTATTGGCCACATAGGCGTACTTCCCGCTGGGATCCACCGTCAGCGATGCGGGACCGGTACCTGTCGCAAATGGCGAACCCGAAACGACCGTCAGTGCGCCTGTACTGGTATTGATTGTGAAAGCTGAGACGTTGGCGGAACCGGTATTGGCCGCATAGACGAACTTCCCGCTGGGATCCACCGTCACCGAAACGGGATCCGTACCCGCCAAGGCGTAGCCGCTTGTCCGCAATTGTCCCGTGCTGGCGTTCACCGAGTATGCGGAAACCGTGTTGTCTCCGCCGTTCGCGACATAGGCGAAGCGGGGCGGCGGTTGGGTTACGGTCAGCGTGGTAGGCCCGCTGGTGGCGCCAGAACTCGCCATGATTGTGGTGCTCCCGGCGGCCACGCCGGTCGCTAGCCCGGTCGCGCTGATGGTGGCAACAGATGTCGCCGACGAGTTCCACGTAGCGGAACTCGTCAGATTCTGTGTGCTTCCATCACTCAATGTTCCCGTGGCGGTGAATTGCTGCGTAGCGCCTTTCGGAATGGAAGGATTGGCCGGCGTCACCGCAATCGAGCTCAGCGTAGGTGCAGAAGTGCCGCTGGGGTTGGAATTCGATGCGCCACCGCCGCCCCCGCACCCGGATGCGACGAGCGCCGCGCCTGCAATCGCCAGCAGAAGGAGACCCGAAGACCGTCGAATTTGATACTGCTTTTGGAGCATAGGGGCCTGTCCGGTTGTGAAAATGTCCCGAGGACTTCGGAGCCTACACCCTCTTCTGCTCTCGACGCAACAAATTTGCCACCCTAGCAAGCCCTAAGCGTCAGACAACTCGCCGACGAAAACAGTTGTACGCCCGCCCGGCCAGACGGATGCGTGGTAGACTCCACCCAACGGATGTATCCAACCCATGATGGAAATCCGAATTACATCTGGTGACTATAAGGGGTGGTACATTGGCCTGCCTGTGGGAAGTGGCTGGGGTGCCAATCCAGTAGCGCAGAACAATCCACCGGTGAACGTTCCAGGCACGAGGTACGGAGTATATCCACAAGAAAAAGCTGCAACCAAATTCTCTGACGGAAATGTTGAGGTGGTGCAATCTGACCTGAAGGCGCTGGGCTACGAATCGGAGTTAGTTGATGTCAGGTGAGTTTGGTCGCCCACAGTAGCATCATCCCAGCAATCGCAGTTTCATTCTCACTCCAAAATGCTTATGGCTTTGTACATGTGCCGTCGCTGTACTGCCAACAGCTAACACCGCCACGGTGAGAGCATGCGCCGCTGCCCGTTGCTGCACTGGCCCAGCCGTCTTTGCACGTTGCGCCTATCCTGTGCCGACCCGTCTGCGCCTGTACTCCACCCAAGGCCGTTAGGCTCCCCAGCACAGCAGTGACCAGAAGTTTCCACGCTGCTCGTTTCATATGTGACCTCCTTAATCTGCCGTACATCTGTGGCAAGCGGGTATGTGCGTGGCCTTGGAACCTTGGGATATGAACGGGACGCTATTCCCATTGGATGGAGGCGTCAAGCTAAATCGGTCACTGACAACAGGTACCCACCCAACAATTGTTGGCCCGAGTCAGGATGAAGCGGCTACAATCACCTGCCAGATGGTTCACATTAAAGAGGAGGGCACTTGAACACTCAGGAAATTGTGAAGGAACTAAAGGCAGAACGAAATCGACTTGACCAAGCTATAGCAGCGCTGGATGGAGCAAATACCACCGAAGCCACTTTGGCCACAGACGAACAGGCCAGTGAGGGTGCACACGCACCAAGGAAGCGCCATGGTATCAGTGCAGCAGGGCGCAAGCGATTATCTATGGTGATGAAACAACGGTGGGCGGAGCGGAGGAAGAAAAAATAGGCGGGCGGCGCAAATATCGTGAGTAGACGCGGAAAACATATCAAGAAAGCCGCAGCAAAAAAGCATATACAGATCACGCCATCAGTAACCCTGATGCCATCCGCAAGACGATATTTATGGACAATCGCGACAACATTGCTATCGACATTCCTTGCAGTAATTACTCTCTTCGGCGGTTGGATTTCAGTGCGGCCAAATGTCCAGATTGAGCCATATGTTCAGTCAAATCCTGATTCGCCGTTCTCAGAACGATTCAAGGTCTCTAACGATGGAGTTTTTGATATCCATGATGTGTTTCTGACTTGTACGGTGGTGAATTTGATTTACAGCTAACAAGCTACAGTTCGGTAATATCGATTTTATACCCAGCGTACCTTACGTAAAAATCATCGCCGCTGGATTTAGTACGACAACAGATTGTCCTCTGGACCGGTACGTAGCACAACGCGGTGCGCCCCGCTACGATCACGCACAAATCGAGCTTGCTGCACGGTTTACGCCTTACTTATACTTTTGGCAAAAAGAAAAGAGGGTTTGTTTCTACGGTGTTCTTGATACCAAAGGAGCCGTTCATTGGACCTACTGAGAGATGGCAGTCAAGAACCAAACTATTTCTTCCAATTGGCAACATGGGAGAAATGGGGTGTAAACTTCGGGGCAAAAATAGACCGTGTCACGCCGTGAGCAGTGTCTGTCCAAAAAGAACCACACAGATAACTCTATTCCTGAAACGTTTCAGTTGAGCTTTTCCCCCGGCGATCTCGGTCCGCCCTCTGAAACTACCCGCATTGAGCCTTCATCTCATTCATTCGTAGCGGAAGTTGGGCAACCAATCGGTCAGAAAGGAGGCAAGAGACGCTGCGGTGTCTGAGGTCTTGGTTGCAAAAGGCGGCGGGCTCGGCTCCGAACTGATTTTCCGCCAAGGTGTGCGATTTTAAACAGACAGGACGACGTCAAGAAGGTTTTAATCGTTGCGCCGGGGTTCCACAATGGGAATCCTGAGTGTGCCGCCGGCCGCTCATAGATCCAGGGTTGAGTTGATCGTCTCCCTGACTCCAAGTTTGGGCACGCCTATTATCTAGTTTATGAAAGGACCACAAGTATGCGGATCCGTGTAGGCTATGAGTTCATCTACAGCTTTCCACAACCAACGCCCATCATATTGACAGTAAACATCCATAGTTCCCGTGTTTCCGACATTCTCATTCCCGATCAACTGACAACAGACCGGTCAGCGCCGATCGCCGCCTATCACGATGGCTTCGGAAATTGGTGCAGCCGAATTTTGGCGCCTCCCGGACGAATCCGAATAACGAGCACGGGATTGGTAAAGGATACTGGCTTAGCGGACGTTGTTGCTCCCTATGCTCAGCAGCATGCCGTGAATGATCTGCCCGAGGAGACTCTGGTGTTCCTGCTGGGCAGCCGATATTGCGAGACGGATCTGCTCGCCCCGGTGGCCTGGCAGCTATTCGGCCAGTCGCAGCGAGGATGGCCGCTGGTTCAGACGATCTGCGATTATGTCCATAACCGAATCACGTTCGATTACCAATGTGCTCGCCCCACCAGGACTGCATGGGAGGCCTATAGCGAGCGATCCGGAGTCTGCCGCGACTTCGCCCACCTGGCAATCGCATTCTGCCGCTGTATGAATATTCCTGCCCGGTATTGCATGGGCTACCTGGGCGACACAGGAACCCTGCCGCCGTACGGCGTCCCGGATCTTGCCGCGTGGATGGAAGTCTATCTCGGTGGCGAATGGTACATCTTCGATCCTCGGAACAACGTGCCCAGGATCGGGCGAGTACTGATTGCACGAGGTCGTGACGCGGCTGACGTCGCAATTGCAACTACATTCGGCCCGAATACGCTGGAGAGTTTCAAGATTTGGACAGACGAAGTTGCGGAGAGCGGTGCCGTTATTCCCGCTCTGAAGAGGGCGATGAACGCTTAATATGTCGCTCCTGACCGTTCGCCCTCGTCTGAAAGGTTAAACTTATCCTCCATTTCCTTTCCCTCCGCGTCGGTCTGTGCCAAGTGCGCTACCTCCCTGGGGAGAGGTCGTGTTCATGCGTGAGTGCATCATGTCTAACATCCATCATTGCTACGGCGACGAGCCCATCAAAGAAGACGCAGTCGTAGAAAAGAAAATGTGTTCGCCACCCGTCTGTTCAACGAGTTCTTTTACTCGCGTCACTTCATCGGAAGTCGCACAGTGTAAGGAGACGAGAATCCCACCTTTCTTCAAACGCGCCTCGTGAACTTTCACTTCATCTTCAGGAATGCCCATCCCAATTATTGCACCAGCGAATCCGCCAATTGCACCTACCGTTCCCATGCCCGCCAGAACGTCTACGATGGGCGCGGCCGCGATCACGGGCAAAATGCCAGGAATCGCTAGTGCTCCAATTCCTGCCATTAGTGCTAGGACGCCGCCAGCGGCTGCACCTCCAACAGCGCCAGTGATCATACTTCTTGGAACCCCGATCGAGTCCCCAGTTTCTACGCCCTCGGCTACGCCAAGACTTTCTGGAAGTAATACCAAAATGTCGGCCAAAGGAAAACCCGATGTGACCAATGCGTCGGTCGCTAGCTCCACCCCATCGCGAGTGGCATAAATTACGAGAACTACTGTTTTATTACCTGTCATGTTTGATTCTCTTTCCCTCGCTTTTGTCGCGAACGCGATTTCAGATTATTTGAGGCACAATAACGTCTAGTTTCCCCATCCCTTGATAGATCAATTGCGGCACCCGTGAAGAATGCACGTGTTGCTCAAATGGATAGAATGGGCGATCTCCCAAGAAGCAACCCCAAACCGCCCCGTGAACGATAGGGGCTTTGTCGGTGGATTTCGCTAACGGACGTTTTCTTCATCGTGAACGGGCAATGACTCGTCTTTTTGTCCGCAGAAGACAGAGAGATTGACTTAACGTACTGGCTTGCGGCTCTTTGCGTGGCTCTGCTTTTTATCTTGTTCCCGGGCGGATTCACACGTACGAGGCTCGGCCATCTCTTGTTTCACGCCGGCGAGCATCGCTTCGTCGGATACTTCCTTGACTTTTGTCTTGCTATACACATTGTTCTCCCAACATCTGAAGCCTGGAGCTACATCTATACTTTCAGCGCTGCGGGCACACCATCATTGCAACTGCCTCAGGACCCGTCGGCGATCCGTCCTGCGATGAGGGCTCGCCTGATGGTCTCGCCGCTTGGTGCTCAATTCGAACGACCCGTTGCATACGGTAGATGTGATGAAAAACACGTCGCCGGTGTAGCATCATTGCCCGTCTCATTACAGAAAGAGGTGAAGCGAAAGAATATAGTGTTTCTTTAGTGTTTGTCGCCTTTTCCCCATTCGGACAAGAGAGGCTTGTTCTTGTTTTTGGCCGCTGTCGCTGGGTCAGAGCTTCCGGGTGGACCCGGGCCGCCCACTTCGGTCTTCTGACCTCCGCGTGGGCCGGCTGGCGGCCCGCTCTTTTCATCTTGATCTCGTGCGCCCTGACGTTGCTTGTCCGTCTTTGCTGACATGGTTAAGCTCCTTTTTAGGTCTACAAAGAACGGCCAAGGGCGACTTCCAAGAAGTCAAACTGTAAAGGCCTTCTCGGATCGCCGTGTGCGGTCACTCCCGTCCGGGGACATGGCCGTACCTTAATCAGTAAATTCTATCTAGCGTTCAGTAGATGATAGAGACCACAAAGGCGGACGTCTGTGCTCTTTAGCACATGTTGATTTCGCTACTCTGAGTCTGGCCCACTTTGCGCTTTTCGTTTGGCCCATCTTGGAAAAACGCGAACGGTTTGCACCGGAGCCAACCATGCGTACTCCTTCGCGAAAAATAGCCTGAGCCTGCAAAGTAGCGGTGGAGGATCTCTTCTTCACGGAGGAGCAGGTATTCCTGGTCATCGATTTTGATGTCGCCACCGGTGTATTTGCCAAACAGAATCCGGTCGCCGACTTTTACATCGAGCGGAACGCGTTGGCCCTTTTCGATCTTCCCAGCCCCGACGGACATCACCTTGCCCTCTTGAGGTTTTTCTTTGGCGTTATCGGGGATAATGATGTCCCCCTTCGCCGTCTCCTTCTCTTCTAGTCGCCTGACCATCACGCGATCATGTAGTGGGGTTACTTCTGTCATTTCCATCCTCCTGTCAAAGTCATGTTTTCGTCGGTTTTGTTCAGATAACTCTCCGCGTCCTCCCTCGTGTCGAGGCATTCCCGTAAATCGCAAGAACCACCAAAACCGCGCCACCAGCCATCAACCAGTAAGTCAGCGTGCTTGTCATGATACTCATAATTGTCTCCTCAAACTTCCGATCTGTGACTTGGCTTCTGGGACTCCAAAATACCCCAACCGCAAATCTATCTCAGTGCGTTATGTCACGGGGGGATGTGACTCAAGTCACAAGGTTAAAATCACCGAATCGCGTGAGTGTGCAATGCTGGCACACGTACGGAGCGCTAGCCCGGCGCGGATGTTCGCTGCTTAAGGCGGGGAACGCAAGCAACCCTGAAGAGAAGATTCCGCATGGCGTCCTCTCACATTGAGGTTTAAGGATGCCCTTTTGATTCCGGCGTGAGCATTAGCCCCGTGGGTGGGCGTTGTAAAGACGCAGGGTGAGGTGGGTGATATGTACTCTATTCCGGCCCACCAACCCGCTATTGCTTTTCCCGCTTCTGCCGCGCCAACTCTTCCTCTATTTCTTTTTCCACCGCATCCATGCGTGGCAGAGGAAGCTTGAACACGCGGTTCCTTTCGACAGCGATACTAGCCAGATTGTAGGATCGGTCTCCTATAGGAACAGAAATACGATATAGTTAAGATTATCTATCATCGAACTTCGGGGCACCGCATGGTTCCGTTCGGTATATCACCGTTTCTTGGGAAACGATTGGGTAGTGGTCGGTTCACATCCTTGAGCGCAGATGTGCCGGACAAACGCGGCTTCGGCGCGAGACCGAATATTAAAGGGCACATCGAGCTTGCCAATTGGATGGTCTAAATGGCGAGACCATCGGCAGTGGCTGCATCTCCATCCATCGATTGCTCCAGAGCCACTAGAATGGTTGTGCTCGATCATTCTACGCATTCTCGGTTCTCCGGCACTTATGTTCTAGGCGGTGTGCCTCTAGAGCCGACCGGGCTGCTTTGCATTTCGCATGTCTTTGCCTAGCGCAGAGCCGAGCCTGCTCAAACTTGCTATGCGAACCCACAAGGTCAGACAGTTTACTTACCGCCTCGAAGGACTTCACCGAGGCTCTGGCATAGTCGTCGAAAAGGCTGTTGGCTGTGGGACATTCCATCTTGTGATCTGACCCGTCACGCCGGTAATACGAAGCCGGTCGGTAGGATACTCGACACATGCACGACCCAGACTGCAAAAGTCACATCCCGATCTGTTTGACGTATTGCCCCTTATCCAGCCTCAGCGCCCCAACTTGGTCAGGGGAATTATCACCAAGTGTCCCTTTGTCGAAAATTTTCACGTACTCACCCTCTTGCTGCATGTAATCTGCGTGAAATAACTGAATTGGTTTTGCTGTGTGGAAGGCGTCGAATAAACCGAATTTGGGCATGATCTGTCCTTGAATGCGGGTTGAGCAGGCATACGTCTGCCCAAGTCTTTTTGGCCGCGTAACAGGAACGTTATATCACGGATGTGGGTATAAGGATAAATCTAATCCTAAAAATCACACATGTGGAGAGAATCCTTGCAAGAATTGAATCTTGTTGGCCGATGAAAACTGCGAAGATTGGATAGCATACACTAGCCTACGGCAACGCACCTTTAAGCAACGCAATCTGTTGGGCGGACAGTTCGGCGTGAAGCGTTCTCGGCTTGACTTCAATTTCAAGAGTTTGAATGCACGGTGGCCGTAAAATCCAATCTTCAGGATATTCATAGAACCTGCCTGTCAGTCTCCCTTGGCCTGCCAAGATAAACACGACGCTATTCCTTCTCCGAATGGTGGCGAGCCATTCGAGTCGAGCTTCAAACTTGGCTCTGGTCACCATTGGCTTGCAACCTCTAGACGCTAGGCTTCGCTATGTTTGACGCGAGCAACGACTTTGTTTGTTTGAATGTGGATGGCGCGGAACTCGTTTGGTGAAAATGCGGACAAGCGGGTAAGTTTGAGACGCGCTTTTTCCCGGCCTTCAACGAAGTCTCTCCAAATGAGGGAGCCATCGGGCATTTTTTCAAAAAGGTCATATTCTTTAATCATGTTGTCCTCATAACAGGAGTGTTAAGACCAAACTGTTCCAAATTGAACACATTCGTTTTTCTCGCAGACGCATCGCTCAGGGTGAGGAAGGCGAAAAAGGGCAGCCTGCTAGAGCCTAGTCCGAGCGACGGTGAACTTAGACCGCCGCATACATCAGGTGGGGGCATCGCTAGAGGAATCTTCTTGCAGTTGGGGCAATTTATGCTCAGGCCAGCTTAGGGAAATGGTGGTTTCGGAGCTAAAGTCCAGGATCGCGGAACTTTGCAGTCGTGACGATCTGGGAATAGGTAAAGCCTCTCATGCATCGGGGCAATTCAGAATCCAACGGGCCATCAGGCCCCTCCTTTGGGTACTTAGCGTTTGGAACAGGCAGGACCATCCGAATATAATTGCTTCGCCGCCTCTTGGAACGCTAGTTTCGACCAGCGCTCGTATTGAGCAATTGCCCGCAGCATATCCACAATTCTTGGAGTGTGTGATTGTGAGCAGCCCATCGGTTGACTCTTTACGATGACCATCTGTTGGTGTTTCACAACTGTGATATACTAATCGCGTAAGTCCCCCGCTATGGAAGCAATCCGGTCAAGCAAGACAAAATCCAAGAAAAAGTCTGCTTCTTTCAACGCCCAAGCTTTTCTCGATTCGGCTGGCGCAGCGAGAAAGGTCGCCGAATTTCAAAGAAAACAGACCATATTTTCTCAAGGTGACGACTCCAAGAATGTGATGTACATCCAAAAAGGTGGTGTGCGGCTTTCCGTTGTCAATGAGCTGGGCAAGGAAGCTGTTGTAGCAATGCTGGGGCCGGGCGATTTTTTTGGTGAGGGGTGTCTGGCAGGACAGGCTGTTCATATGGGGACGGCCACCGCGATCACACTCACGACTGTACTCGTTATTGAAAAACAAGAGATGATTCGCGTGCTCCACACGGAGCATGAGTTCTCAGACCGCTTCCTGTCTCATATGCTTGTGCGAAATATTCGGATCGAGGAGGATTTGGTCGATCAGCTATTTAATTCTAGCGAGAAACGACTGGCCCGCACCCTTCTGCTTCTGGCTCGTTACGGCGAGCAAGATCAGCCTCAAAAAGTGGTCGCCAAAATATCACAAGAGACTTTGGCGGAAATGGTGGGGACAACACGCTCCCGAGTCAATTTGTTCATGAATAAATTCAGGAAGCTTGGCTTCATCAAGTACAACAACGGCGGTCTCCACATCGACTCTTCCCTCCTGAGCGTTGTTCTCCACGAGTAATCACAAACCCTCGCAGGCCCTCAACTTTGCGGCTCTGCGAACTAAATCGAAAAGTGTGCACATGTGCACAGACTTCCGTATTCGCATCATCTCGCATGTCGTCCGCGAACTGATATTCCATGTACAAAGCGGCACCTCAGCGCAAGGCGCGACCGCCAGGGAGGCTGATTTCGCGCTAAAGGGGAAAACGAAATGTTGGGAATAATCGCTGCAGTCTTGATTGTGCTTTGGTTGCTTGGGTTTTTTGCGCTTCACGTTTCCAGCGGTCTAATCCACATTGTACTCGTCCTGGGCCTCATTATGCTTGCGGTGCATTTTCTGAGAGGTCGCACAGCAGAGGCGTAAAGCTCGAACTGACTGCTCCAACTGTCATCTTCCGCGGTAGCAAACGAGCTACCTTTAGAGATTCAGAACGCATTCCATGTTCCAGGGCACGCGAAATTGTCATGGCGCTGGAACAGTCAGAGGCTAGTGCCCATCGTGAAGGAAGTAAGGAACGCAAATGCAGGGGTAAAGGTGGATGCGTCCGATTTTCGGCCTTTCGCGTAAGTCTATACCTTTCGTTCTTGATCTTGAACCACATCCAGGCCCGGTGGGGTTCAGCCGTTGCGATTCTCCAATAACCGACAGTTGGAAACAAAACCAGCTAGTCCGAACCATGCCTGGAAGCTCCTGCCGGACGTCTGGGGACTCATCAAACCGCGGTGGGGAATCCTGGCGATAGCGTTCGTACTCATGGCCATCAACAGGCTCTCCGGGCTGATTCTTCCCGGCTCTACGAAGTATCTCTACGATGATGTCTTCATCAACCGTCGGATCCATCTTCTCTTGCCAATCGTCCTGATCGTAGTTGGGGCGACACTTATTCAGGGGATTACATCATTCGCTCTAACCCAACTTCTCTCAAAATCTGCCCAGAGGATGATCTCGGAACTCCGCTCGAAGGTACAGGCGCACATTGGCCGGCTCCCGGTTTCGTTCTACGACGCAAACAAGACGGGTGCGCTCGTCAGCCGGATCATGAGCGATATCGAAGGCGTCCGAAACCTAATCGGTACGGGACTGATCGAATTCGTCGGGGGTATGATGACGGCCGTCTTTGCGCTGGTCTATCTCTTGCGCACTAGCGTGATGATGACTGGGGTGGCGTTCGCGGTCCTCCTGATTTTTGGCATCGGGGTGAATAGAGCTTTTAAGACCATTCGTCCCATTTTTCGCGCTCGACCAAAAATAAATGCCGAAGTTACGGGGCGGCTCGCCGAGTCGCTTGGCGGCGTTCGTGTTGTGAAGGGCTATCATGCTGAGGAGCGGGAAAGAAAGGTCTTTGCCGCTGGCGGGCAACGGCTGCTTGATAATGTTCTGAAGACGCTCACGGCCACGTCTCTCATGAGCCTTTCGGCTACCGGCCTGATGGGTCTTCTGGGCGCCGTGATCATGTTGCTCGGTGCCCGACAAGTTCTTTCCGGGAGAATGTCACCTGGTACATTTGTCTCCTACACTGCCTTCCTTGGCATGCTGATCGCGCCCGTTTTTCAGATCGTTGGGATTGGCCCGCTAATCACCGAAGCTCTGACTGGGCTAGAACGCACCCGCGAAGTTCTGAACGAAAAACAGGAAAATGAATTTCCGGGCAGGACCGAGCGGCTCGATCGTATTAGCGGAAAAGTGGTTTTCGAAAACGTGAACTTCGCTTACGAGATCAACAAGCCGGTGCTGTATGACATCACCTTCGAATCCGAACCGGGCACGGTGACGGCGCTGGTGGGACCTTCTGGAGCTGGGAAATCCACGACCATCGGCTTGATCGCCTCTTTTTATGTTCCGACGTCTGGCCGGGTTCTCGTCGATGCAGTGGATCTTGCCCACGTAGAGCTCGACTCTTACCGCACGCAGCTAGGTGTGGTATTGCAGGAGACTTTTCTGTTCGACGGCACGATACGCGAAAACGTGGCTTTCGCTCGCCCGGACGCTACTGAGGAAGAGATTCTATCTGCCTGCTTGATCGCTCGCGTGGATGAATTTGCTGAAAAGTTGGAAAACAAATATGAGACGGTTGTGGGCGAGCGCGGCGTCAAGCTCTCAGGTGGACAAAAACAGAGAGTGTCGATCGCCCGTGCCCTGCTCGCAAATCCGCGCATTCTGATACTCGACGAAGCGACGTCAAGCATCGATTCCGAATCCGAAGCGCTGATCCAGGAAGGCTTGCTTCACTTGATGCGCGGGAGAACTACGTTTGTAATCGCCCATCGCCTCTCGACCGTGCGGCGTGCCCAGCAGATTTTGATGATCGAGGCAGGTCGAATCATCGAACGCGGCACACACGAGTCACTCTACGCCGCACGCGGCCGATACTACGATCTCTACACCAAGCAGCACGATGCGTCCGGCGAAGGAAACAGCGAGGCAGAACAAATTGGAGTCGCCAAATCAGAAGCTAGCTTATTGCACGGCGTCCCTGTCGTTTCCTCCGGCGCAGCGTGGACGCAACATGTCAGAACCGGGCTAGTCACAGAACGCTCGTCTAACAACAGCCCGGGACTGTTTCTTGTCCCGAAAGGAGAAGCGAAATGGAGGAGAGAGCTGTAGAAACCACCGATGTTGCTTCTGTAGAGAAGGCCTTCAGCGATAGCCAAATTGGGAATTTAAAGAATGAAGACCTCGGAAAAATTGAAGGTCCTGCGATTCCAACTGTTACCGGCCGGACCCTCCGTGCCAACATCTCTGAGACCGTTTTAGTACTCTTAATTAATGAGCAGGGCGAGAAAGAAAAAGGTAGAGATGAACAGAAATTCTCTTGGTGTTGTTCTTTCTCGAGGGAGTTTGGCTGCCGCGGAACGGAGCGAAGGCTCGCCTGGCGAGCCGCAGCGGAGTGGAGTGGCAGTCAAAACAGGCGCCGATTCTTTGCTGGCCTCGCGGCCGGATTCCGAAGTGGTCGCGAAACCCAAGCGGCGCACCTGCACCGCGGAATACAAACTGGGCATTTTACAGGAAGCCGAAGCCGCCGCTGCCACACGAGGCGGTATCGGCTCTCTCCTCCGCCGGGAAGGCTTGTACTCGTCGCTGCTGGCCACTTGGCGGCGTGAGCGGGCCAACGGCATCCTCGAGGCGCTGACTCCGCAGAAGCGCGGGCCAAAGTCCAAGCGCCATCCGCTAGAGGAGGAGAACCAGAAGCTGCGCCGCCAGAATACACGTCTGGCTGAAGATCTGTCGCATCCCACTATCATTACTGCCCCCGGTTGTCAATTTCCTAATTTGCTAGATGCTTTCATGCTGAGCCAAAATCAACTCTTTCTGGCTGATGCAAACTGGCCAAATCAGGCTAGGCAATGCAATGAGGTACGGGAACCGCTGGCATAAAGTTTTTGGCGGGTGTTCACAGAACTATTAGGTCGCTGAACTCCTTCAGGCTGCCGATCTGCAAGTCCACATGCGTGGCCTCTTGAATCGGTGATGGCGGCAGCCAACAAAATCGGTGCTCGTCCTGGTACGTGTACCTAAAATGCCCCTGCAATGCCTTCCCGCAGGAGAGAGTGAACGTCGTCGAATTGTCTGAGAATGTTCTTCGCTGCAGTGCGGTCCACGCTGGCATGTAGAGCCCAGTCACAACAACATCGATCCATTGTGCCTACGTCGTTTCTGGGATCGGGATCATCGGAGGTGTAATTCTCAAAGATGGCTTCCATGCGGGTGTACTTCAACGCGAAGCCTTCCGGCAATCGGAACGCAACGGTTCGGAGCGGCGATGGCAAAAAAGGGTGGCTACTTTTGGCCATCTTTTAACGCGTCCCTTTCGGTCGGCG
Source organism: uncultured Acidobacteriota bacterium (assembly GCA_963828935.1). GTDB lineage: Bacteria > Acidobacteriota > Terriglobia > Acidiferrales > UBA7541 > Palsa-189. The sequence goes on from CAWHGP010000005.1 coordinate 580,938, forward strand.
TCAGCGATAGCCGCCGGTCCTGAATATCGCGAAGATGTTTTCGCATCCGTTTGAGGATTTCCTCACCATCACCGGCCTCAATCTGCTCCTTTATTTCTGCGAGAGCGAAGTGGACGACGTCGTGGTGATGAATTTCCTGTCCTTGCAGCTGCTCGCTGAACTCCAGCCAGACCTTATGCAGCAGATCGATTTCCTTGGGCGTAAGCCGCGGCGCGTGCGGGCCGAGATAGAAAATCTGCTCCTGGCCCGAAGGCGTGAAGATTTCGAGCGTCACGCGCGGCCGCGGCTCGGGCATGCGCTCCCACGCGATGCCGATTTCGCGGGCCTGCTCGGCGATCGCCATTTTCGACGAGCTTCCCGCGACGATGGTGCTCGACTGCAGATTCTCCGCCGTGCGCAGAATGCCTTCCCACAGATCATTTGCGGCGACCACGGCCAGCCGCACCGGCTTGCCTTCTTTTTCCGCGACGGCGAGCACTTTGGTGAAGAGCAGTTGCTCGATGGTGCTGAAAAGCTGATCGGGCGCCAGGTCGTATTCGCCGGAAGCGGCGCGGCGCAGCATCCGCACGTGCAGCACCACGATTTCCGCTTTGCCGCGCTTGGCGCGCCGCAGAGCAGCTTCCAGCGGATACAGCGCGTAGTGCGTGCTCACCGGCACCAGGATGTTGCCGGGCTGCACGCCCACGTTCTCCAGCGTCAGGTCGGCTGCCTGCGCGAGATTGAATTGATCGAGCTCGACGTGCGTTCTTGCCGCGCTCTGTTGACATTCTTTTTTCGGAAAGCTCGAATGCCCACGAACAGCAACGCCGGAAAAGATGATGCCGGACACGGTGGCCGCCGGCTTGGTGAAAAGATTGACGACCGCGATCGCACAGAAGCACCAGCGTGATCAGACGCGACGCCCGACGGGAATTTCCGTGCCGGCGATCGTGAAAGTTCAGCGGGACGCGGAATTCGCGCTTCTGCGGATGCGTGTAGCGCAGCACCAGCACGGCGATGCCGTTCAGCGCGAAGCTCCAGATCACGCCGAAGGCGTAGAGGTTCGCGAGAAACGTCACGTCGCCGCGGCTGATGAGGATCATCACGATCTGCAGCGCCACCACCATGTTGATGATCCGGTAGGAAGTGCCGAATCGCGGGTGCGGCTGCCGGAACCAGTCGGAAAGCACGCCGTCTTCGGAAACGCGGTTCAGCACGCCGTTCGATCCGACGATGGCCGTGTTCACGGCGCCGGAAAGAATCAGCGTGCCCACCACTACCACGAAGACGTGAAAGACCAGCCGCGCCACGAAAGGGCCCTTGCAGGCTCATGGCCAGGCCGCCGATCAGATTTTCGAAATATTGCGGCCGCGTCTTGTCGGGAATGATCATCACCGCGAAGAAGGAAACCAGCGACGTGAAGACCATGCTGTAAATGAAAATGATCAGCGCCGCCTTCTTCAGGTTGGGCAGCTTGGGATGCTCGATTTCGCGGTAGACCTGCGCCAGCGATTCCTCGCCGCTCATCGCCAGCACCGAATGTCCCAGGCCGACGAAAACCGCGACCAGCGTGATCAGCTGCGGGATGCTGGCTGCCGTAAAGCCATCCGAGCGAGTGCTTGCGTCAGCACGATATTGCGCGGGAATCGGCGCGGGAGGCAAGTGGCCTCCGCGCATCCAGCAGCGTGTAGGCGCACCAGCCGATCAGCGCGATCACCATCACCGTGGTGAGCTGCATGATCCACAGCGCTTTTTCGCTCGATTCGGTGATGCCCTTGATGTTTTCCCACCAGAAATAGAGCGTCGCGGCAATGGCGAACGCCGCCGCCGTGGCGTTCGCGCTCGAACGTGAATGTGCACGTGCGCGTAGGCGAACATCTCGTTCAGCAAGCCCGGCCAGATATTGGCCCGGCGGAAACTCCGCTGATCGGCCCGGTGAGCACGTAATCGAACATCAGCGCGGAAACGGAAAACTTCGCCAGCGTCGCCGCCCATGGCCTCCTTCACCACGCGATACACGCCGCCGCGCACGAACATGCTGCAGCTCTCGACATACACCTGGGAAACCGCGTAGGAGAGCAGCATCGTGGCGAGGATGAACCAGGGAGCGGTCTTGCCGATGAACTGCTCGGCTTCGCCGCCGGCGTAGTAGGCGGACGAAGCGAGGTCGTTCAGGACGATCGCGGCCGCGCGCCAGATAGGAAATGAAGGCCAGCATGGCCGTGGTGGCCACCAGGACCTTGGCGACAGGCCGAGCCGAGCCTTGTCCGACGGATACTCGCGGGATTGGATGCCATGCGATCTGCGTAGCGAGCACTGCGCGGTAAACCATTTGTGTCAGTTACCTCCTTCGATCGCGCAACCTGTTTCAGACAGCACCCGTTACCGCCCGGGCTATGGACGTTCGCGACCTTCCGTACTTAAAGCGCCGCCACTCCGCGTTCCTGGTTACGAATGCGAATCGCTTCCTCAATCTTGGAAAGGAAAATCTTTCCGTCGCCAATTTTTCCGGTGGCGGCGGCTCTTCACGATCGCGTCCACCACATCGTCCACCAGCTTGTCGTCCATCACGATTTCGATTTTGATCTTGGGCAGAAGGTCGACGCTGTATTCATGCCCGTGATAGGTCTCGGTGTGGCCTTTCTGCCGGCCGTGTCCGCGCACTTCGGAGACGGTCATTCCTTCGACGCCGGATCGATCAGAGCGCCTGCTTCACGGCTTCAAATTTCGAGCGGCTGAACAATTGCTTCGAGCTTTGTCATTCCTATTATCTCCTTATCGAGAACGGTTCGACCTGGATGCATGGCGAACTCCGTTCGGTGCGACACATTCTAAGATTTCGCGTTACTCCTCGGCCTTCGCTGAACTTCCGTGGGCGAAGTCCAGCGAAGGCACAGAGGGTTAGATTGCCGGAGCTGAGCGTCTTCACTCGTTAAGTTGTCAGCTTGTTCGAAGTAGCAACTGGTTCGAGCCATGGCCTTGGGCGCGGGCGTGGCTAAGGCTCGTTCAGCCGCTGCAATTTGAGTAGCCAGGCCGGAGGGGCAGCGAACGGTGAAATCACGTATTCCGGATAAGCCGAGATGCCGTGCTCGTGCAGGTCCATGCCGTAGAGTTCCGCCTCTGCCGGCAAGCGAAGGGTTCCCGTTGCGTTGACCGCGAGCATCACGACCATGGCCACCGCGAACGTCGCCAGCGTGATGCAGGCGCTGCCGATGACCTGCGCCACCAGCACCTGCGTGCCGCCGCCATAGAAAAGGCCCTTGAGCGGAGCGCTGTTGTCGGGAGAGATCGGCCCGGTCGCGCCATATCTGCCCGCAGGCAAACAGCCCGAGCGAGAGCGTTCCCCAGATGCCGCAAAAGCCGTGAACCGGCACCGCGCCGATGGGATCGTCAATGCGCAGCCATTCCAGCAGGTCGACTCCCAGGATGACGAGGACTCCGGCGATGCCGCCGAGCAGGACCGCGCCCGTCGGGCTGACCCAGTAGCAGGGGCAGGTGATGGCGACGAGGCCGGCCAGAAATCCGTTGGTCGTATAGCCCGCGTCCCACTTCTTGGTCATGAAGTAGCCGTAAATGATGGAGGTGAGGCCGGCCGCGCATGCGGCGAGGGTGGTGTTGGTGGCGACGCGCCCGATGCCGACAAAGTCCATGGCCGAAAGCGTGCTGCCCGGATTGAAGCCGTACCAGCCGAACCACAGAATCAGTCCGCCGCTGACGGCGATGGTCAGATCGTGCGGCAGCATGGGAGCGCCGCCATCGCGCTTGAATTTGCGGCCGAGCCGCGGGCCGAGAACGATGGCGCCGGCCAGAGCGATGAATCCGCCGATGGTGTGGACGACCGTGGATCCGGCGAAATCATGGAAGCCCATGCCCGAGCGACGGGAAGAAGTTGCCGGCGCTGCCCATGTTCGCCAGCCAGCCATCCGGGCCCCAAGCCCAGTGTCCGATGATCGGGTAAATGAAGCCGGTGACGCAGATGCTGTAGAGAAGGTCGCCGACGAAGCCGGTGCGGCCGATCATCGCGCCGGAAGTGATGGTCGAGCAGGTGTCGGCAAAGGCGAACTGGAAAATCCAGACGGCCAGGAACGCGACGCCCGTGGTTTCATAGGTGGCCGGCGCGTTTTGCAGGAAGAACCAGTGATAGCCGATGAAGCCGTTGCCGTGGCTGAACATGAACGCGAAACCGACGGCATAGAACAGAATGCCGCACAGGCAGGTATCCACGACGCATTCCACGAGCACGTTCACGGTCTCGCGGGAACGGCAGAAGCCGGCTTCGAGCATGGTGAAGCCGACTTGCATGCCGAACACCAGGAACGCCGCGATCAGCGTCCACGCGGTGTTCACCGGATTCACGATGTCGGCGGCCTTGACTTCGGGTGGCGCCGCGTCGGTGCCTGGGCATACACATGACTGAAGAAAAGTCCCGGTGAACACAGCCATCAACAGCAGGACGATTCCCACGCCCATCACTTTGCCGGCGAGCAGCGTCCCGCCATACTTGCGCCACTCAGAGTTTCGTAGTCGAACACGCAATCGTGAGAATTTTTCGGAGAGCGATAGCCTTGGGCCTCTTGCTGTACTGCCTCTTGCCGGGTTAGCGGACATTTTTTTCTCCTTTCGAAGATAGAAATCTGCTTAAGCGACACAACGATTCAGAAAGCCATGCGTTCCTGAAGGGGGCGACTCCTCACACGCTCATGTGCTGTTTTCCAGGTGCAACGCTGTCAGAACTCCGTCGGCCAGCCAGAAACGGAAACCGGCCAGCTTTGCGCGCATCGCCGGCGAACGAACGCCTGTGGGAACACATTTTTCGCGATCCGCCACCCCGGTCATGATCAGCGTGGGTGGCTCGCCGCCCGTCTCGCGATAAACCCGAAACACACCGCTCGTGAGCCCGGGCATGGTCGCGAACAACAGATTGCGAACCGCGATCGCGTCTTCGAGAGCCTGTAAAGACGCATTTCGATTTGCGACGCTGGGTGGGAGGTTTGCGTCCCACTGGTCCGGAGCGCGCGCCAGCCAGTCGCACTCGACGACGCCCTCGCGGAGTTCGAGCCGCAGCAGCCGCAGAGGAGCGCGTGACAAAGTGCCGAAACGCACCTGCACTCTCATCCGGCGTACGAAATCCCCGATTTCGCACATTTGCCTGATCATGCTGTTCATAGACGTGGGTCCTCCGTACCTGGCTCCTCGGGTCGAGCGATGGCGGCGGCCACCAGGAAAGGTCCGTTACGGGTCTTTGCAACGCCTTCCAAGCGTGCGGTGGCTGCGAGCCTGGATCCTCAAAAGCGGCGTCCTCAAGCCAGCGTGACTCTCGCTCCGCAGAGATTCCCTGGTATCGTTCGAGCAACGCCTTTCGTCGAGCCATCCGACGCCTCCTTCGAAGGTAACCAGTCTCAATAAGTCAACATCGTTCGTTACCAGCAACTCCACATACCAGTAAGCCGCACAACGCGAAGACACCTCAGCCGATGCTGGGGAACGCGTCGCCTAAGACGCGTAAAAACACCTATTTACCGACAGCGTGAGTGGCTGCTTACTGGCTCTTCATGGAGCGCGATGAAGCTAGGGAATGGACACGACGCTGTGTCCAAGAGAAGAACGGAAGCCGATGTGGAACTCCCTCGCCGCGAGCATTACAGCGTGGAGAGAGGAACCAGCTGCTTGGCTGGTTGAATGTTGCGGACCTAGTTTGCGTGAGGGGTTGCCGGAAGTCCAACTCAAACTTTTGATGATGGTAATCGGAAATCCTGATCCCCTGCGTACATCTTGTTGATCTTTCTGTGCACGCCGTGCACGCGGAGCTGTGTGGCACCGAGGCCCGTGTGTTTATCTCTTGCGCTTGAGGTCGTCGCTTAAAACGATCGCTTCCGCGAACTCTTTCATGGACTTGCGTCTGTGCCGGCTTTCGTGCTGCAACGTTAGATACGCTTCTTGTTCGCCGATCTGCAAGTCACGTTGCAATATGCCCTTGGCACGCTCCACGAGTTTCCGAGTTTCCAATTTATCGCAAAGCTCTGAATTTTCGCCTTCGAGGCGTGCACGCTCCACCTCAGCGCCTACCAGAAAACCAATCATGGCCACGAGACTGGTTTCGCGCTTGCTGTAGCGGTGCGGCTCGCGACTTTGCAAGTTGATTACGCCCACCAACCGGCCGCCGCTTACCAGGGGCACTGATAAAAACGATTCGAAGTGGTCTTCCGGAAGCTCGTTAAAGACCTTGAACCGCGGGTCTTCATACGCTTTTTGCGCCACGACAACAGGTTCCCGATGTTGGGCAACCCACCCTGTGATACCCTGCCCCACCCTCATCTTCAGCCTGTTCAGTGCCTCGGGATGCGGATTCTTGGAGGCGCGAAGCACGAGTTCTTCGTCCTCTAATGCATAAACCATGCACGAGTCGCACTTGACCACCGCGGCCACGAATTCCACGACTTCCTCGAACACCTCATGCACCGGATCGGCTGCGGAAAGACGCGTGGCCATCTTGTTCAGCAGGGCAATGTCGAGGTCGACTTCACGCTCACGTGAAGCGAGCTTCTCGAACCGCGATCGCAACGCCGTGAACTCGAGTTGCTCTTCACGACGCAGGCGGTCGCGATCCAGGGCTTGATGGATGGCCGAGAGCAACTCCTGCTTCTGAAACGGCTTAGAGAGGAACTCGACTGCTCCCGCCTTCAGCGCCCGCAGGGTCATGGGAATATCGCCGTGGGCCGTGATAAAGATAACGGGGATGTGAATCGCGGCCTTATCGAGCACTTCCTGAAATTCGAGGCCGCCCATACCGGGGAGGCGCACATCGAGAACCAGGCAACTGGGCAAATCCGGCCTTTCGATCTGTATAAACTCTTCGGTGGAACCGAACACTTCCGCCTGCAGACCGACCGATTTCAAAAGTGTTTTCACCGAATCGCGGATCGAAGCGTCATCGTCCACGACAAAAACGGTCGCGCTCGAATCTTTCATCGTCAATTCTCCGAAGCGATTGGAATGGTGAACTGGAATATGGCTCCGCGGGAAGGAGCGGGCGTGGCCCACAACCGGCCTCGGTGAGACTCGATAATCGAACGGCTGATCGACAACCCCATGCCGATCCCCTGCGGCTTGGTGGTGAAAAACGGGTTGAAAATCTTTCCGACAATTTCCGGGCTGAGGCCCGACCCGGAGTCTTCGACGGCAATCAGAATCTCCTGTGTGCCGTGTTCCCGAGAGACGATACGAAGCTCTCGCGATCCCGTGACGTTGCTCACCGCGTCCATGCCGTTGATCACCAGGTTCAGAACGACTTGCTGGAGTTGGATGCGATCTCCGACGACTCTTGGAAGATCATGCGCCAGGTCTTTTTGCAGCGTAATGCCGCGCCTATTGGCCTCGTCACGCAGAAAAACTGCCAGATCCTGGATCACCTCGTTCATATCCAGGCAATCTTTCGCGGGAGGCTCTTTCTTGAATAGCGCGCGAATGCGGCCCAGCACAGCGCCGGCCCGCGTGCCGTCCTGAATAATTCTCTCCGCCGCCTGCCGCGCTTCGAAAAAGGACGGCGGCTCGACCGAAAGCCACTCGAGGCATGCGTGCCCGTACGTAACGACTGCCGTAAGCGGCTGGGTTACCTCGTGAGCGATCGAGGCCGTCAGCTCTCCCATGGTGAGGAATCGCGAAAGATGCGCAAGCTCCGCTTGCGTTCTCATGAGTGCTTGTTCCGCCAGGCGGTGCTCTTCCATATCGGTGCTGGTGCCATACCATCGCAACGTTTGCCGATTGGCGTCCTGCAACGGCACGCCGCGCGTAAAAAAAGATCGATACTGGCCGTCGGCTCCACACACGCGCCATTCGCCCTCAAATGGTTCGCCGGTGGCCAATGCGCGCTGCCAGGATTCGCGAAAGCTATTTCGGTCCTCGGGATGTATCATCTCTGTGAAACGCTCGCCGCGCACTTCCGCTATGGTACGACCCACGTAATCGAGCAGGCGCTGATTGCAGTAATCAATCGAGCCATCGGGTGTGCCGCTCCAGATCTGCTGCGGGATTACTTCGGTGAGCAGCCGGAGTTGGTGCTCGCTTTCTCGCAGTTCGCCGTTCGATCGTTGCAGGTCAGCGGTGCGTTCCGCGACGCGCAGCTCCAGGCGGTCGCGCGCCTCCTTCAGCGCCTCTTCGCCATTTTTCTTAAAGGAGCTGACCCAGCTCGCGACCAGCGCGCATACAATAAAAGCGATGAAATAGCTTACCTCGGTGGCATTGATCGAAAACGAGTAAAACGGCGGCACGAAGAAGTAGTCGACCGCGATTGTCGAGAGCAGCACCGCAAACGAACCGGGCGCCGGTCCACCGAACCAGGCGCTCGTCATTACCGCGGCAAAGAACAAGAACAGGAACGGATAGGGGAAAAAGCGCTGTACGAGCACAGTGAAACCAAGCGCCACGGACACCGACAATAATGCCGTGCTATAGCCCTGCAGTTGGGAGCGACGATGCCGGCTCGCGTGCCAGGGGCGGACCTCGCACGTACTCATGGGCCCTTACGGAAGCTGCGAAGATACATAGTGACAGCTTAATGGGCCAGCCCCTGTCTGTCCAATTGGTTCTTCCGATGGGTGCTATCGTTTTCGCGCAGATAAAAGCAGATATAAAATGTGCGGAAGCCGCTGACATTTCCAAACCTCCTTGCCCGTCGCGGCGTCAAGAGCCACGAGCGCACAGTCTGTCGTCGCCGTGTAGACATAGTCGCCGTAGAGCGCGACGCCGCGGTTTGTCGGATGCAGCTGGAACAGGCCGTCCGGGTACTTCCTGGCGTACCGCCACAGTTGGGTTCCCGTCTTGGCGTCCAGCGCGATGATGTTGTTTTGAGGTGTCGCGATGAACATCCGGCCGTGATTGACGATTGGCGTCGTTTCGTGCCAAGCAGGTCGGTGCTCACGCAAGCGGACATCTGACGACAAGGGGGAATCCGATAGAGCGAGACCTCTTGGACATTTTTCTGACGGACGAAGGGGCAGAACACATCCTCACGCCTCAAGACAAGCAATACTGCAAAATGGCGGTTGAACTGGCGCGGAAGAGCATCGCTGAGAACGACGGCGAACCGCACCCGTATGTCGGAGCGGTTGTCGTAAAAGATGGCAAGGTTTTAGCTACGGGATACCGTGGCGAAACAGGCGAAGGAAGGCACGCAGAATTTTGTGCTCTCAAGAAGATCAACGACGATGTGGATAACGTCGATCTGAGCGGTTGCACTGTTTACACGACGCTGGAGCCTTGCTCTATTCACAAGCCGTCGAAGACACCTTGCACGAATCGTCTTATCAACGGCAAGGTCGCACGTGTTGTATACGGTCTGGCGGATAAAGATGAGACGGTGTACGGGCATTCTTCCCTGTCCGAAGCAGGCATCGAAATCAAACTTTTTCCGAAAGATTTGATTCAGGAACTTTTGGTTCTCAACAAAAAGTGGTCTGACACACGCAGAAAACCTGAAGTCGTGCCACCGCCGAACGACACCAACGCCATCGCCCACGTCTCATACCACAAGCCGGGAACCTCCATGGAGAGCACCATCCATCTGTACGTCCGACCACCGAAGGATGGGGGCGTCTTCTTTACGATAGAAGACGCCGCTAAGAATGTTTTGGCTCACGGTCGAACCCTTGACGAGATTGGCATCGAATGGCATCAGATTGATACCCAAAAGCGGATTGTTGAGAAACTGCAACGTCAAGAACACGGCAAGGGCAGTGGCAGCCAACTTCTTAGTTTTTTCTAGTTGTTAAGGAATGGTGCGCCTGCTTCTTCGAGTCGAAGGTGATTTTACCTGAATACTGGTAGATGGCTTCCGCTAGCCCTTTGCCGCACTTCTTGTGAATAAACCCGGTTTCTTTTTCGCGCCACCACACTTGTGATCAGCGTCCCCGGTCGCACTTCAGTTCTCGCATTGTCTTCCACACCGATTTTCGCAATGCAATAGTTGCGGCTGACCGCCCACCATGCTTAAGCCCATTCATCGCTACCCGAGCCGTGCACCCCACGGATGTAAAGGACGACTTGGCCGCATGGTCCGGCTCGATGGGCTTGGCGTAGGCTGGTTCAGCCACGACTGAAACGGTTCATATTTGGGCTTTGTAAGTGGTTTATTATCAATAGCCGAAATTGGTGAAATCTCAAAGGAGCCAATATGGGCGTGGCAGGTGCTAAAAACGATTCATACCTCGTTGGAATTGCCTGATGGCCCACGATCGCTCTAATTGACAGTTTGAGCAGCTGCCAGAAAGTGTGGCGGACGCAGGGTGAGGTGGCTGATATCTACTCTATCTCCGGCCCACTAGCCGCCTATGGTTAGCGAACCATAACGTGAGCGCTCCTATCATCCGGTGGAGATGCCCAACCCATAACTGACTTGCTACCAACGGAGATAGTGAACGAGAGCAAGCTTAAAGTCACGAACCTTCGTGATCGTGTTTATGCTAGTATGGCGAGCGTTGTCTGGCCAGTCGGAATCTGAGAACCAGTGTTTGCTTACCCGGTGTGCGTCGGTTCTGTCAGTCTCATTCACATCCGCGTCACATTCTTCTAACATGTAACTTCCCGTTTGTATTTAGCCTTACTCGGCTAAGTGGTTTAGTCCATCTCCAGCAGGCTGGTCTGATATGTCATGAAAAAGCAGAGGTGTCGATAAACCAGCGTTCCAACATGGAAGCGCGCCCAGTAACACCCTCTGCATCATACCTAGCAAAACAACAACGCCGTTCCAGTGAAACGGGTACACCTCCGTACGCTAACTGTCCATGATGCGGTCTGCCAGCCCGCTAGCTCGCAGTGGCAGGCCATGCCCCATACCATAGGTCTCGCTTGACAAACTTACCAGCGCATCGCTGGGGCGTAGCACTCGCCGTCCTATGCGTACCGCTTTGACCGGTGACAGTTAGCAAAACTTGCCGCTAGCTACCCGAAGAGAACAGCCTTTCAGGGGAGTGTGCTGACATGGCGCTGGGTGGTCACTGTGGTTTCCGGTCAGGTCGCTTTGCAACGACGCTAAGGGAAGGATGGAATGGTTCGATGCCACGAAAGACTGACGGTTGCGTAAACTGCGGAGAAGTTCGAGAAATGGCCGCACACGGGTTGTGCTTCAGATGCTACCGGAGGGAAGGACGCGCCGGTGAAGGGCGAGTGGCCGGTATAGACCGCTACAACCCTGGAATCCGCCGCGAGCACAAGAAACTGTTTCGCGGATTTACAAGCGTGATGGTCGGTCTAAGTGATTTGGGAGTTTCAAACGATGACGTGATGTTGATTCGAGACGTTATCGGCCCCTATCTCAGTCCGATCTGCAGGTTTCTTAGGCCAGTTCCGGCTCAAGACGAATCTGAAAGTGGCGGAGTGAACGGTGAACAGCATCTGGACATTTGTTCACCGTTCACACAGGGGCCGATGTGATGACAGCCAACCGAAACCTGGCGGCGATCGCTGTGTGCGTTCTCTCTGTGCCAGGGCATGCAGCGACCAGAATGGGGGGGAATGTGAAGTAACAGATGGGTTGTGCGTCTCAGCCGACGGGAGACATTAATGTCCACGGCCGAAAAGAGTTCCGCCCGTCATTGACGCGGCGGACGCCCCAAGTAGACGGGGCAGCAATGGAATCGTTCGTGGTTCCATTTGCCTAGAATTAGAACACGAAGAAAGTTAAGAAATGCTTCATGGGCGTGATGCAAGTAACAAGTCTGTAGAGGTAGAAATACCAGAAGTCAGCACTATTAAAAAGAAGACTAAGCGAAACAAGACTAAGCGAAACAAGACTGAGCGAACACCGCTTAATCGGGGTGTGTTCACGTCCAATCGAGGGGATTGGGAGACACCGGTCGAGGTATTTCAGGAGCTTGATAGAGAATTTGGGTTTGAGCTAGACGTTTGCGCCACCGCGTCGAATGCGAAGTGCTCAGCCTTCTTTTCACCTGAGATTGACGGCCTGCGGCAACCGTGGCGTGGGAGATGTTGGATGAATCCACCATACGGTAGGGATATCGGTCTTTGGATGGAGAAGGCATATCACTCATCATTACAAGGGGCAACAGTGGTGTGTCTAATCCCTGCCAGAACTGATACACGATGGTGGAACGAGTGGGCAATGCGCGGAGAAATCCGTTTCCTGAAAGGCCGGATTCGCTTTGTAGGCGCATTGGACGACGCTCCATTTCCTTCAGTGATTGTCGTCTTCCGACCAAAGACCTACCAGTCCATGACTGCTCGGCCCGGTGGTGTCAAAAATAAACGCAAAGCTGGTTAGCAACGACCGGCTGATGGGAGCCACCGACCAGAGTCGTGGTCATTGGCTCAAACTATAACTCTATTGCCTTGCTGCGGCGACTTGGCTGCGTTTATTAATCACGTGCTTAAAGCTCAAGTTTAGCCCAACCGCCGCAGCAAGCGTTTCTTTAAAGGTCTCACCGGCCGGAGACTGAAATGTCAGCCGGGGGAAAAGTGTTCTCCGCCGAACAGTAGGAGACGCATCAACCGTAGACGATGCAGCGACGGAATGGCAGCGGGTTCCAGTCGCCTGGACCATCACCGCGAGAATCGAGGCAATGGATCATGACGGCTCTTCAATTGTCAGTCTTTTAGACAGTGGTGAACGGGAGCTCGGATACGCTACGGCATCCGGCGTGTCGAAGGCCGGCTTGCAATCCGCCGCGCCGGCTACTACTCGTCGTGTCGCAACGCCGCCAACCACGGGACGGACAAGAGGTCCAGTGGCGAAGCGACGATTTCAGAAGGGTTGTTTTCAGTTGAAAAAGGACACCGCGTACACATTTTATTATGAGGATTACCAGCTAACGGACGGGACGCTGGGATCCCGTAAGGTGCGCCATTTGATTGGGCGTGTTGGCCCTGGCGGCATGTCAGAGCGTGCAGCGAGGCGTGAACATGACAGGACCATGCAGGAGGTGAACAGAAAGCGTGGGAGCGTTTCTCCAGCAGTGAAGGGGCAAACGTTTGGAGATGCTTATAAGGCATGGCGTACCGAAGTCGGACCGCACTTGTCGCCAGCAACAGTTAGACAAAGAGAGAGCTACCTACGGCGGCATGTGCTCCCGCGATTTGAGGACACATCCCTACACACGATTGACGTATCGACGCTTCAGCAATTCGGAACGGAGGTACGGAGATCTCTTTCACGAAAGACCGTAATAAATCTTCTAGGAGCGGTCTTCGCAGTTTTGGATTACGCCAAGCGATGCGGCAGACAAGTATCCCAGGTTTCGTTTGCCGATATAGAGCTTGGCGCAAGTACAAACGTAGCTAAGGCTGCATTCTTCACCCGCGAACAAGCCTCGCGGATCATCGCTGTATCAGGGGAGCCGTACAAAACGATGTTTGCGGTGGCTCGGTCAACTGGTCTGCGGGCTGGCGAATTGCTGGCCCTTGGCACGGCTGATCTCGATTTTGACCGCAAGACAATCCGCGTATGTAAATCGGCTGACGACAACACTAGGGAGATACGCCAACCAAAAACTAAAAATTCTACAGCAATGCTTCCGATGCCGTCCGCGTTGGAAGCCCTGTTGAGGAATTATCTCGCTCATCACTGGAGGCCAAACGCACCGGGATTGTTATTCCCCAATCGCCGGGGCACTAAACCACGTTGGCGAGACAATGTGGTGAAGTATGGACTCAGACCCGTATTAGAAAAGCTCGGCATCCGAACGACCGATACCGGCCTTCATGCATTTCGGCACGGATTGGCGACGGAGCTTGCTGAGAACGCTGTGCCTTTGCCTGTCTTGCAACAACAAATGCGTCACGCGGACGTGCGAACCACGCTTGCGATCTATTCGCACGCGATCCCCGCAACTCAACGGGACGCTATCGAGAAGCTGGCAGGCATTTCAATTGGAACAATTGTATCAATTGGCACAGATTCCGAATGACAAGCCCTTTCTAATTAGTAGATTGGCGGAGGCGTGTGGGAGTCGAACCCACCATCCCTCCCGCGAAGGGAAGGATCGCCGAGTTTGAAGTTCGGGAGGATCACCGGACCCCTTGCGCCTCCGCGAGGATTATGGAATGAGGCGAGCGGCGATTCAATCTTTGCCGGCGGACATAAAGAGCGCTTGTACCATTTCGAAAAGTTTGGGTTCGGTGCAGACCTCGTAATACGCGCGCTGACCGGCGCTGCCGATGGTGCCATCGGCCAGCATCTGGCGCACGAAGCCGCGGCGTAACAGAATGGGGTCGAGGCCGTCGCCGATGGGCGCCTCGCCGAGGAAGAATGTGGCGGACTCGCGGCCCCAGGGCATTTCACATTCGGCTTCGACGCAGTGCAAGGATATTTCCTCTTTCAGTTTGGCGAAACCTTCTTCGTTCAGCTCGATGCCATTGAGGTTGAAGCGAATCAGGAATTCGTCGGCTTCCTCTTCCTCGGGGCCGGTCATGCCGGGCTGGAAGACAAAGAGGTGGAACAGTGATGGCTTACCGCCAAGGATACGGCGGGCGATGCGCGAGCAGCTCGAAAGCCGGTCCGACAGATTGAGCGCGCGCGAAATCATGATGCGCGAATCGCTATCGACCCAGTAGGTCGGTGCCGAGCCCTGAAAGGCGACGCCCACGCCAAGCTCGAGGCGGGGCAAACCCGTGGCGTCGGGACGCTCGTTGTAGGCGCCGGCTATGGCGAGAATCTGGCGCGCGAGGGCGCAAGCCTTAGAGACGGCGCGCTGGTGGGTGCGATTGGATTCGGTCTCAAAGATGGCCAGCACCATGGCATCGCCTTCAATGAACACTTTGGCGGCGCCATATTGCGCGAGAATACGTTTCACGGGCTCGTAGAAATTCAGACTGAACAGCGTCGCGGGATTCAGCCCGCGCGCGAGCAGATCCTGGGTGATGCGCGTCGATCCGCGAACGTCGGCTTTAATCACGGCATGACTGACGACATGGTCCTGGGCGGGCCGCGCCTCCGAGGGCAGGAGAAATTCGTACAGGCTGTTATTCATGAGCGAAAGCTCGCGGGTGCGTTCGCTGCGCACGAGCTGGATGCGCTCCATCGCGGCGGTGAGGCGTTCGTAGTTGCGGCGGTCGCGCCGCAAGCGCATGAAATCCTCGGCGAAGCGCAAGGCGACGGCCCGGGCCTCCTCGCGTGGATAGCGGCGGAGTTTTTTGGCCAGGGCATCGATGGGCTCGAGCGAATATTCCCGCGCAGGAAACTGTTTCAGGATGCTCGCGACACGGTCAAACTCCTCACGCGATACCAGCGCCTTTTTGAGCTGCTGCAAGTGGATAGGCGGGCAGTAATCGTGGTAGATGTTGCGCAGTTCGTAGCTGGCGAG
The DNA here is from genome assembly GCA_963828935.1 of uncultured Acidobacteriota bacterium. Classification (GTDB taxonomy): domain Bacteria; phylum Acidobacteriota; class Terriglobia; order Acidiferrales; family UBA7541; genus Palsa-189. The sequence continues at coordinate 596,228 of CAWHGP010000005.1, forward strand.
CACGTGGGGCAGCAGGCCGCGCTGCTCCAGCTTTGCGACCCATTCGTCGAGCAGGCGGCCGCGGATGCGGACCGAGTCCGCATTCGCGGCTGCGCCGCCATCGCCAGACCAGGTGGCGTCGAAGAGGCGCCGCGCGTTTTCCGGCTCATTCAGGTAATCGCCCAGGCGATTCTGATACTGCTCGGCCAAGAATTCGGACTGGGCTTTCACGGTCTCGAGGCGCGGACCAATCTGCTCAAGTTTTTCCTGCAGCTGTTGCACACGAAATTCGTCTTCCGAGAGCGCGGCACGCAATTCGCGGGTGCTGGCGCCGATACCCACGCGGGAGAGCATGCTTTCGCCGCGCTGCAGCCGGCGGCTGAGAGTCGCGCACTCCTCCTGGCGGCGAGCGAGCTCCGCACGCGTTTGCATGACGTCGGTGGTCAGCGCCTCATGCCCGCTGGCAGACCGGGCGGAGTCATCGCAGTCGCCGCCGGTCTGCACGACGTCGCGAAAGAATTCGAGGAAGAGGCCGTCGAAAGTTTCGAAGCGATCCTGGTCACGCAAATAATTGCCGAGGAGCACGTACTGCTCGAGGAAAAGCACATCGTCGCGGCCACCCTCCACAAAAGCAATGCTGTTGGCGAGCATTTCATAGGCGGCGCTTTGCTGATCGGCCAGTAAGGCGCGGCGGGCACGGCCGAGGTGATTTTCCTCGAGTTCGGTGAGAATCTGATAAAGATGCTGGCCTACCTGGCGAAAGATGTTGCGGCGGTCGGCTTGCAGTTCGGCGAGGCGCGCCTTCATGACGTGGGCCTGCTCAGAACGCTCGAAGTACTCGCCACGGTTGCGAATCCACTCCTTCGCCTCAAGGAGCAGAGTGGCAAACTGCAGGCCAATTTCCTGCGTCAGGAACTTGATGAGGGCGACGCGCAGCAGCAGGTCGAGCTCGATTTGTTTTTCGTATTTAGCGCGCGTCAGCGAGGTTTGCAGTAGTTCGAGGAGCTGGCGCTTCCAGGCAGCGGTTTCGGGGCCCTTAGGAGCGCGACCGTCTTTTTTTTCTCAACGCTGTAGGTGAGTTTGGCCGTCTGGCGGATCAACTCAAGCAAATAGGTGCGGGTTTGCTCGGTGAATTTCGGGCTCAGGTAAACGTCGTGGTGGATATTGTCCACGCCAACGGCCAGCGAGCCGAGCGGCAACTCGGCAGCGTAAACCTTGAGGTTTACTGGGGCAGGCTGGCTGGCCCCAGACAGGCTGTAGCGCTCGGTCATAGGACAAGTAGTGCCGGGAATTCAGGTTAACTTCAGGTCAACAGCGGGGGTAGACAACAAAGGAGGCACCGCAGCCAATCCGTTAATGGCGCCGCGTGCTTGGCCTGACTGCCGGCGATGATGCGGCTGCGCTTGCGTCGTGCAGCACTGGTTCGGAGACGGTGAGGCGCCGCGCATTACCCTCGCAGTGTTCCAGGGTGACGTTGATGCGAGGCCATTCGCTGCGCAGGGAAAAACGTTCCGACCATTCGATGATGACCACGGCGGGTTCGGAGAGTGCGTCCTCGAGAGCCAGCGTGGCGAGATCGTCCGAACCTTCGACACGGTAGAGATCGACGTGGTAGACCTTTGCCGAGTGGTTTTCAGGGCCGGGTGCCGACGAGGCGGGAGAGGTGACCGAGACTTCTTCAGCACTCGCGTCATCATTTACATCGTTATTTACATTTACTTCGATGTTCGCGCCGGCATTCACAGGAGTAGCGGGCCCTTTCTGGAAGACGTGCACCAGCGTGAATGTGGGGCTGGTGACGTCGTTTTCTTCGGCGACTCCCAGGGCGCTAACAATTCCCTTGGTAAGAGTGGTTTTTCCCGCGCCCAGATCGCCAGACAATAGGACCAGTACGGGAGGAATTAACGAGCGCCCCAATTCCCTGCCGAGTTCGACCGTTTCTTCTGGCGAGCGCGAGATGAACGGCTCGCCGCGCTTCAGCATTGGGCGAACTTCCACTCGTCGAGAAGTTCCGCGAATGTCTGGGGCAGAGCGTCGATCAGATCGCTCGCGACAAGTGGCGCTTCACCGAAGCGCCCGGCAGCAAGATCGCCTGCGAGACCATGCAAATAGATTCCGAAGCCGAGAACGCGTTGCCAATTGTCGCTGCCAAATTCCGCGGTGACGCCGGCGAGGATGCCGGTCAGAACGTCTCCGGTGCCTCCCGTGGCCATGCCCGGGTTGCCGGTGGTGTTGAAGAAAGCGCGGCCGTCGGGCGTCGCGAGGATGGTGTGAAAACCTTTCAGCACCACGTAAGCGCGCCAGCGCTTGGCGGCGTCAAGAGCGACGCGCAACCGGTGCGCCTGCACATCTTTCACGGAGGTTGCCAGTAGCCGCGCCATTTCGCCGGGATGAGGCGTGATGGCGAGCAGAGGCGTTTTGCGCGCGGCCAATTCGTCCGCGCGCCCGGCAAACGCATTGAGGCCATCCGCATCGAGGATGACCGGGATTTCGGATGCACTTACGACGGCGCGGATGAACTCCTGGGTTTCCGCATTCGTCGAAAGGCCCGGGCCGATGGCCAGCACCGATTTTCCAGAAGCGAGTTCCGGAAAGCGCCCGTAATCAAGATTGCGCAGGCTGGCGGTGCCCGCATCGGTGGCCTCAAGCGGAGCCGACATCAGCTCGGGCATGCCGCCGGCTACGATGGGGAGCACGGGAGCAGGCGTCGCAACAGTGACCAAGCCTGCGCCAACGCGGAGCGCCGCGCTGGCGGCGAGCAAGGCGGCGCCTGACTTCCCGAGCGAGCCGGCTACAACGAGCGCATGGCCAAAGGTTCCTTTGTTCGCGTCGCGGCGACGCACCATGGGCAAGGCACGGAATTCGCCAGGCTCAAGCCAATGCACGGACGAGGGGGAGCCGGATTGGCGCGATCCGTTTTCGCGCGACTCGTTCTTGTGCAACTCGTTTTCGAGCAACTCGTCAAGCAGCGCGGTTGGCGTGCCGATCTCGCGGACAACCAGCTTTCCTACACGGTCGGCGAGCGGCGAAACCATTTGGCCCACCTTGGGCGCCGTAAGCGTAACCGTCGCCTCGGCGGCAACGACCGGCCACGCGTCGGGTGTTGCGGGATCAGCGACTCCTTCCGCAGGGGCTTCCGCCTGGCCTTTTGTCATATTGCCTTCCGTCGCGTCGCCTTCCGTCACGTCACCTGTCATATCGGAGGCAAGGCCCGAAGGCATATCCACGGAGACGACATGCCGGCGCGGCCCGGTGCCCCGGGAGAACAGTCCCGCGGCGGCATTGACATCGCCGATCACGGTAGCGAGGAGTCCTTTGACGGGACCGGTGAGGCCGGTACCCAGCAGAGCATCGACGATCAAGTCGGCTTCGCTGACGACTTGCGAATGTCTGCCCATTGGGCTTCGCTGGTAATCACACGCAGCTTGCCGTTTGCGGATTGCCAGGCTTTAAGGTTGATGGCCGCGTCGCCACGCAGCGCGGAAGGCTCGGCAAAAAGAATAACCTGCGGCGAGGCTCCGATTTCGCGAAGGCGGCGCGCTACAACCAAGCCATCGCCACCATTGTTGCCCTTGCCACAAAGCACGACGACATAAAGCGATGCGATATTCGGGAACTCTGCCGACAAATACGCGGACATGGCAGCTCCGGCGTTCTCCATCAGTTGCAGGCTGGGAATGCCGTAGCGTTCGGTGGTGAGCCGGTCAGCCTCGCGCATTTGTGCGGCAGTGAGTACTAACATCGCGGAGACGAAGCGGGATTTCCCGGCAGCGCACACAAATTTGTGCTGTTCGTCTTTGCTGTGTTCGTCTTTGCTGTGTGCGCCGGGGCGTTCACGGCGCCATCATGATGGAGCGGGATAGACGGCAGCAAGCAATTTCTTTTCGCGGCGGCCGGGTGAAAAGCTAGCGACTTCGCTGCACCGCCGACGAAGCGCTGTTTACGACCGCCGCCTCACGCGCGACTCTTCGCGCCAGAACGCTGTGCTTGCGGCCATAGGCGAAGTAGATCACTAGGCCGACGGCCAGCCAGACGAACAGCCGCAGCCAGTTTTCGGCGGGCAGCGAGAACATCAGCAGCAGACAGCACAGAATGCCCAGGACGGGCACGACGGGACTGAAGGGCACGCGGAACGGACGCGGCACCTCGGGATGCGTCTGGCGCATGATCAGGACGGCGGCGCAGACGATGACGAAGGCCAGCAGCGTGCCGATATTGACCAGCTCGGCCAGGATGCGCAGAGGCAGGAACGCGCCCATCGTGGCCACGCAAACGCCGGTGAGGATCGTCGACTTCCAGGGCGTGCGGAAGCGTTCGTGGATCGCGGCGAAAAAATTCGGCGGCAACAGGCCGTCGCGCGCCATGGCCAGGAAAATTCGCGGCTGGCTCAGCATCATGACCAGGAGCACCGAAGTGATGCCGGCGACGGCGCCGATCGAAATCAGCAACTGCGCCCAGGGCAGGCCGACCTGGCGGAAGGCGTCGGAGACCGGCGCGTCGATATTGATCTGGTCGTAGCGGCACCATGCCGGTGAGCACGGCGGCCATGGCGATGTAAAGAACGGTGCAGAGCACCAGCGAGGTCATGATGCCGATGGGCACGTCGCGCGAGGGATTGCGCGCTTCTTCGGCGTGGGTGGAGACCGAATCGAAACCGATGTAGGCGAAGAAGACGATAGGCGGCGCCGGCCAGCATGCCCAGCGGCTCGCCGCTCGTGCCGGTCTGGCCCATGATGGTGTGGCCAAAGAAGCCGAAGCCGGTCAAGCCGAAAGGGCGCAAAGGGGTGCCAGTTGGCGGGATTCACGTAGAGCGCGCCGACGACCGATCACGAAGAAGACGATGGCGAGCTTGAGGATCACGATGGCGGCGTTGACGCTGGCGCTTTCCTGGATGCCCTTGACCAGAATGATGGTGATCGAGCGAGGCGATGACGATCGCCGGCAGATCGAACCAGGTGCCGGTCAAGGCCAGCTTGCCGGTTTCCGGGACGTAATCGAACGGAGCGTTGGTGAAGACGATGCGGCAAATGGATATGGAAGAACGCGAGGAAATCCTGGAAGTAGTGGGACCAGCCGTGCGCGACGGTGGCGGAGGCCACGGCGTACTCGAGAATCAGGTCCCAGCCGATGATCCAGGCAAACAGCTCGCCGAGCGTCGCGTAGGCGTAGGTGTAGGCCGAGCCCGCGACGGGCACCATGGAGGCAAATTCCGCGTAGCACAGGGCGGCGAAAATGCACGTGATTCCGGAGACGACGAAGGACAGCATCAGCGCGGGGCCGGTGCGATCGTGCGCCGCGACGCCCGTCAGGACGAAGATGCCGGTGCCGATGATGGCGCCGACGCCGAGGCTCGAGAGTTGGACGGGACCGAGGACGCGGCGCAGGCGATTGTCGCCGTGAAGTTCTTCGAGGAGGACGCTGTGCGGCTTGCGCATGAACAATTGGTTTGGCATGTCTAGCCTTTGCATTTTGACCGATCCAGCTTACCTAGCATGGCGGCATCCTGGCCTGCTTTCCGCGCGTGCCTGACATTTTTCACAGGCTCCTGGACATTAGCTACGGACGCTTGATGCGCCGGTGCCGACGGCCGAGACCAAGCAGGTAAACCGGCACGCCCAGCAGCACGATCACCAGGCCCGGCCAAGTGGTCTGCGTCTTATACAGGAGCAGAGACCATGATCGCCAGCGCGGCCACGATATACATCGCCGGGATCACCGGATAGCCGAAGGCGCGATAGGGCCGCTCGGCGTCGGGACGCTTCCGGCGCAAAACAAAGAGGCCGAAGATCGTGAGCACGTAAAAAATCAGCACGGCGAAGACCACGTAATCGAGCAGATCGCTATAGAGATTGCCGTAGGTTACCGCGCCGGTTGGCCGGATCCACCAGGCGGGTTCGCGCCAGCACCAGCAGCGCCGCCCAGATGCCCTTGCAGGACCAAGCCCTTGCGAAGGGACACGTGCCGGTCGTTCAGCCGGCCGATGGAGCGGAAGAACAGGCCGTCGCGAGCCATCGCGTAATAGACGCGCGCGCCGGCCAGGATCAGGCCGTTGGCGCAGCCGAAGGTGGAAATCATGATGGCGACGGCCATGATGGCTGCGCCGCGCGCTGCCGAAAATCGCCTGCAGGACGGCCGTGGCCACGCGATCGTCAGGCGCGGATTGAATTCGCGCCAGCGGCAGGGTGACCAGGTAGGCGACGTTCGCCAGGAAGTAGAGCGTGATGACGATGGCCGTGCCCAGCGCCAGCGAGAGCGGGCACATCGCGGCGCGGATTTTTCACTTCGCCGGCGGTGAAGGTGATGTTGTTCCAGGCGTCGGCGGAGAATAGCGAGCCCACTTGCGCCACGCCGAAGGCGACGAGGAGACCGAACGCGCCGGCGGCGGCCGTCACCGCCGGAACCAGGCCGCTCAGGAAATCCGCGCCGGGGCGAATCGTCTGCGCGCCCTGGACGGCCCAGAGATGCGAGAAATTGGCCGTGCAGCGCCGCCGCGTTGCGCCCGAACAGCACGCCCAGGACGATCAGCGCGATCAGCGCGAGCGTCTTCGCCGAGGTGAAAATATTCTGGATCCATTTTCCCAGGCGCAGGCCGCGGGTGTTGGCGCCGGTCAGAAACACGATCAGGAGAATGCGCGATCAACTGCTGCCAGGACAGACTCAGGGCATATTTCGCGGAGAGGCGGATGGGCGCGACGATCCAGGCGGTTGGGCGAGATGGCGGGGCCAGAACGCCGAGGAAACGCGCGAAGGCTACGGCGACGGCTGCAATCGTGCCGGTCTGGATGACCAGAAAGAGCGTCCAGCCGTAGAGGAAACCCCAGAGCGGGGAGTAGGATTCGCGCAGGTAGACGTATTGGCCGCCGGCTTTGGGCATCATGGCCGCGAGTTCGCCATAGGAGAGCGCGGCCGCGATCGTCAGAAAGCCGGTGATCGATCCAGGCGACCAGCAGGCCGCCGGCCGAACCCGTCTGCCGCGCGATATCGGCGGAGACGATGAAGATGCCCGAGCCGATCATCGAGCCGACGACGATCATCGTCGAATCGAACAGGCCCAGGCCGCGGACAAACTCGGAGTCGGCGGGCGCGGCCGAGCGGCGAGGTGGCTACGGGAGTGGAGTCCGGCCAGATATCGTAACGGCTTGCGCCAGCCCTCAGCTACACGCGATGCAGCTACCTGGAGGTCCGAACCTGCTTGAGTAACGGACTTCCGACTAGCGTTGGCCGACTGCCCTTCGCAGCCTGCGGTGCCGCCGCAGCAGCGGCCACATCCAGAAAAGCTCGGGCCCGCGCCGCGGGATCGGGCGACGCGATTAGATCGCGGGCGACGGCCAGCGAATCGGCGCCGGCGCGGTAGGTTTCCGCGGCGCGTTCGAGCGTGATGCCGCCGATGGCGACCAGAGGCTTGCTGGTGCGCGCGCGGCCTCGGCAAGAAGCCGCAACCCAACACGGGTCCGGCTGCTCTTTGGTCGTGGCGAAGACCGGGCCGAAGGCGACGTAATCGGCGGAGGTACGGTCGGCGGCCTCGACCTGCTCGAGCGTGTGCGTGGAGACGCCGACCCAGCGGCTCGCGGCCGACGAATGGCGCGCGCCTCCTCTCGACCCGAGGTCGGTCTGGCCGACGTGCACGCCACCGGCGCCTACCAGCAGGGCGATGTCGGGACGGTCATTCACGATAAAGCGCACGGCACGCGAGCGATCCGGCAAGGTGCGACAAGGCGCATGGGAAAGAAGATCGGGAAACTTCAAATAGTTGCGCGAGAGGTGGCGTGTTTATTGCGATATTGCAGAAGCTCAACCCCGGATTCCGCCATCGTTTCGGCGAAGGACAGCTCCGACGTTTTGAGCAAACCGGCGTCGATTATGGCATAGAGCGGCGGGAAGGCAACGCTCATGGCGCCCTGCTACTTCGAAGGCACGGGGCGAGAGCCGTTCCAGAAAGTGGGTGTCGAAGTTGCCGGCTGCGAAATCGGGATCGGCAAAGATGCGCTGGTGCAGCGGCAGCGAGGTCTTGATTCCCTCGATGACGAACATTTCCAGAGCGCGGCGCATGCGCGCGATGGCCTCGGTGCGGTCGCGACCGCGCACGATGAGCTTGGCGACCAGCGAATCGTAGTAGGGCGAGATCACGGCGTCGGCATGGGCCGCGGTATCCACGCGCACGCCGGTGCCGCCGGGAATCTGGAAGGTGGTGATGCGGCCGGCCGAGGGCACGAAGGTATCGGGATCTTCGGCATTGATGCGGCACTCGATGCTGTGGCCGCGAAATTCGACCGGCCCCCGGCGTCCTCCAGCTTATCGCCGGCGGCGATGCGGATTTGCGCCTTGATCAGGTCGACGTTGGTGACCATCTCGGTGACGGGATGCTCGACCTGAACGCGCGCGTTCATCTCGATGAAATAGAACGAGCCGTCCTCGTCCATCAGGAACTCGACGGTGCCGGCATTGGTGTAGCCGATCGTCTTGAGGGCGTCGACGACCTGGCTGCCGAATTCCTCGCGGCGCTTCGGGGTCGAGCGCCGGCGAGGGCGATTCTTCGACCAGCTTTTGATGCCGGCGCTGGATGCTGCACTCGCGCTCGCCGAGATGCATGACGTGGCCGTGGCGATCGCCCAGCACCTGGAACTCGATGTGCCGGGGATGCTCGATGAATTTCTCGAGGTAAACGTCGGGAACGCCAAAGGCCTGCTGGGCCTCGTTGCGAGCCGTCTCCCAAGCCGGCGATGAGTTCGTCGCGGCTGCGCACCACGCGCATGCCGCGCCCGCCGCCGCCTGCGGAGGCCTTGATGATGACGGGATAGCCGATGCGCTCGGCGTCGGCGGCGCCGTCTCGGCGTCGGCAACAATGCCATCGCTGCCCGGCACGACGGGCACGCCCGCGGCGGACATTTCGCGCCGGGCCTGCTCCTTCTCGCCCATCATGCGCAGCATGTCGCGGCGAAGGGCCGATGAAGGTG
>CAWHGP010000006.1:0-28343 GCA_963828935.1 uncultured Acidobacteriota bacterium
CGATACTTCGACATCGCGATTTCCGGCCCCTTTCCAACTAGGGGCAACCCTCCATCATGCGCGAGGAAACATTCGCATCGGCGGTTGATGTAGGTTATGGCTGCGTTAGTAGCGAAGACTCGATCCAACGGAGGATGCGCCAGCCCCCTTACTTCTTCTCCCGTTGAGTGCCGGTAGAAGAAGTTTCAGAAGCGCTTCGTCCGAGAACGGGTTCTGACCTGAGATCAACTCGCGATCTTGAAGGACGTAGCTCTTCCATGGAGCGACCACACTTACGTCACCGCCCGCCGTACGCAAGGCGAAGTCCGGGTAGAAGAGAACCTTACCACCAATCTCAAGCGGCTCCCGCTGCTGCTCTTCCGCCGTCGAAAAGATGGTCATCTTATATCCAGAATAAATCCATCCTTGAGCCTTTGCCCGCGCTCCAGCGGCATCGCCCGCTGCCAGCGCTCCGACCACCTCCGTCGAATTCGGAAGAGCTGAGAGAAGTGAAATCGGGCCATGGCAGAGCACCGCCGTAGGCTTGGATGTTTCATGAAAGTGTCTCATCACCGTGCCAGCGTCGGGATCATCGAGAAGATCGATCATCGGGCCATGGCCGCCGGGGACGAAAACAGCGTCATATTGATCCAGGCCCGATGCGATGACATCCGAGATGCGAGTTGGATTTTTGAGCCCAGTCAGGCTGTCGCGGAATTTTAGATAGTCCTGAAGCCTGGCCTCGTCCCCGCCGAAGAAATCGGCGACAGCTGAATGGACATCCATTTGCGGCGTGTTGCCTTTGGGGTTGGCGAAAGTGATTTCGTAGCCTTCCTTCATCAAGGCGCGAACCGGAACCGTCAGTTCGTTGAGATAGTAGCCAGCGCCGGCATAAACCTTGCCATCTTTCAATGGCAAGCCGTGACCGCTCGAGACTAGCACCAAGACTTTTCCTTTTGTTGTCATTTTGTTCTCCTCTCTGAAATCGAATCTGTTTCCCGAGATCTTAGCTTGTGCAGAGCAACCCAATTTGCGAGAGCCTCGGCCTCAGCCACCTCATCATTGCGTCCACCAGCACCGCGTCGTACTCGCCGAAGATCAAAGTCGACGTGATCGGGTCAAAGCCGAGCGCTTCGCCGAAGGGCTTTGGCCGCTCGCCGACCATTATGGCTGCGGGAATCCGAACATCAACCACGACTGATTGGCTACCCAATGCGGGTACAGCTCCGTCATCTGATCGAACAGCTCCTGGTCGGACGTCGCGGTTTTCTGCAGCCGATCGAAGTCCTGCAGGTAACGCTTGGTGTCTTGGATCGTCGAGGGAGAGTCGGGCGCGCCAGGCTTCTTGTGACCGGCGACAACAATCGCCGGGTTCAGCGCCGCTAACCGGTCTAGCGCCGCGATCCAATTCTTTCGGCTCTCGGGGGTGGTGTCGCCGACGTACATGCGGCATTGGTTGTACACAACGTCGCCAGCGACGATCAGGCCGATCGATGGAACGTATAGAGACGTCGAATCGGGACTATCGGTGCGGCCCTGCTCGATGATGCGCAATTCGTGGCCCTCGAGAGTGAACGTGTCGTGCTCATAGGGCTCAGGTGGAACCAACTTGGTGGCCACTTGCCCAGGAAAGAGCCGGCGGGCTAACCGCTCCACTACGGGAGTGAAAGACATCTGCATGGCGTTCACCGCCTTGGGCGTTGCTATCGCCCGAGCGCCCGGGAAACGGTCGAGCAGAATGCTCAGACCGTAGAAGTGGTCGAAATGGGCGTGCGTTATATAGATGGTCTCCAAGTTGCGGTTGTGCAGAGCAATCCAATCCGCGAGAGCCTCGGCCTCAGCCACTGTCCCCATTGCGTCCACCAGCACCGCGTCGTACTCGCCGAAGATTAAAGTCGACGTGATCGGGTCAAAGCCGAGCGCTTCGCCGAAGGGCTTTGGCCGCTCGCCGACCATAGTCTTTCCCGGGGCGGTAAAAACGTTCACACTAAGCGTGTTCGACGCGACAGGCGCGGTCACGCGCGTGGTCTCTTTCAGTCCATTTGTGCCGTCCATTTGGTACTCCTTTCGATGTCAGAGCGAGTGACTGTTCAAAGCAAAATTGGCAGAAGCGCGACGACGAATCCGTTGGACGAACGTATCGATCAAGACCAAAGTACTGGCTCGACACTGCAGCCCGGAAGGCCTCAAGAGAACATCCGCAACCGTTTAAATCCGAATCCCATCCGGGCCGAGCGCTAACCGTACTTGAGCTCGGTGCTCTGTCCGACCTCGATAATGTAACCGTCAGGATCGCGGATGTAGCAGCGAATCTCGCCGTACTTGGGTATCGGCGGCGTGATGAACTCGGCTCCTCGACTTTTCCACAATTCATAGCACGCTTGAATATCCGCAACGCGGAAATTCATAAAGCTGTTGATGTGATTCGGGTCGGGGACGCTGAGCGTTACCGTCGGCTTGTCCGGGGTCGGCCCGCCCCCCACGTTCAGAATCATCCAGATATTCGCAAGCTGAAGGTACGGAGGCGCGTTGCCGTCACCCATGGTCAGAATGCGAGCGCCGAAGACCTTTTCGTAGTAGCGAGCCGATCGCTCGACGTCGGCGACGGTGAGAAAATGCGCGATGCTGATCCCCTCGCGCGGGGGCATCTCATAGCTCTTCTGTTCGACTTGTACCGCGTTCATTGATGGCTCCTTTCGATACGGTGCTCATTACAAATACGGTGTCCCGAGTCCCGCTCCCATTCATAAAAAATCGATCGACGCCAGCTAGTGCAGCAGCGATTCCCAATTGGCTGGAACTCTCCCTGCCGGTCCAGGTGCTGGTTGATCCTCCGGATGCGAATGTGGCGGAAGCAACTCCACACCCTTGATCATCCCCTGCTTCTCGTAATCGTAGAACCAATCCTCACCCGGCTCGAAGCTGGCAATGATCGGATGCCCTGTTGTCGCCGCATGCTTGGACGCATGCTGGCTCGGAGAACTGTCGCAGCAACCGATGTGCCCACACTCCGCACACCGGCGGAGATGAAACCACCAGCCTTTCGGTGACGCCAGGCATTCGACACACCCATCGCCACTCGGCTTCGAAGCGGGGTTGATTCCGCGCGGATCCTTTTTCATTTCCGATTTTCCTTTCGTGTCCTCTGTTTGCAAAATAACGTCAAGCCACCAGCAAGACCTTGCCGATGCCACCCTCCTCCGCGGCGGCTTGAGCTTCGCCCACCTTGCTGAGTGGCAGCTTGCGGCTGATCGGGATCACCAGTTCGCCATCTCGGACGGCCTTGGCCATGAACTCCAGCGTTTTCCTATCGGGCGTCGCGACCACCGTCACCACCTTTACAGCTGAGTAATTCCCGGCATCCCGTGGTGCCCCGACAACCGATGCATACAGTCCTCCCGGCATCAACTTGGCGATCAACTTTTCGGCGGTCTTGCCATTGACCGTATCACCGACAGCATCGACCAGCGGAAGATTCGCAATCTCGATATCGTCGTCGGTTGCGGCCGCATGATTCGCGCCACACTCTTCGCTTCCTCCATTTGCGTCTTTAAAACTCCTGCAATCACGGTCGCTCGCGAGTCGCTGGCTTTTCGGTCGTTGCCTCACGGGATTCGTGGCGCGAGGTTCGCGCGCTTGTGAAAGTCGATGCTTACGCGACCTTTAGCAGGATTCTGCCCTTGCCCCGGCCTTCCTGGCTCAGATCCTGTGCCTCACGCGCCTGCTCCAGCCGAAACACCTCGCCCATCCGTGGCTTCACGTCGCCGCGTTCCACCAAGCCCGCTATCTCCGATAGGTCCGCCGGGTTTCCCTTCGACACCATGTTCACGCCGCGAATCCCCGCCTGCGCCGCCAGCTCCGCGTTCGCCGCGCCCACCGTCGAAACCATCACGCCGCCCTTCTTCACTACCGCGAAGGAGCGCGTCGCCGTCTCGCCGCCGATCAGGTCCAGCACCGCGTCCACCTGGCCCACGGTTTCAAACCGCTCGTGCTTATAGTCCACTACCTGCACGTGACCCAGGGAGCGCAGGTACACGATGTCTTCGCCCGAAGCCGTCCCGATCACTTGCGCGCCCCAGAGCTTGGCGATCTGGGTCGCAAACGAGCCTACGCCCCCCGCCGCGCCGTGGATCAGAATTCGCGTTCCCGGCTTCGGCTGCACATAGTCGCGAATTGCCTGCAGGGCCGTCAGTCCCCCCGTCGGCAGCGCCGCGGCCACCGCGAACTCCATTTTCTCCGGAATCGCCGCGATGTAGGTAATCGCCGCCGCCGTGAATTCCGCATAGGTCCCTTCGCCGAACCCGAACACCCGCTCGCCCGTCCGGAAACTGCCCGAGTCGCCGCCAGCCGTCACGATCTCTCCCGCGAAATCCTGCCCCAGCGTCAGCGGAAAGCTCGCCGGGCGGAGCTTCTTCATGTAGCCTTCGCGGATTTTCCAATCGATCGGGTTCACGCCCGCGTAGCGCACTTTCGCGAGCACTTGGCCCGGGCCGATCTCCGGTAGCGGTGCTTCCTCGTATTTCAGTTGATCGGAGCCGCCGTACTGCGCGATCCGAACCGCCTTGATCAGGCTGGGCACTGCCGCGTGTTTTGTCGTCGCCATTGTCGTTTCTCCTTTCGCTGCGCTGTGAGACTCTCTGGTTTTGCGGGTTGGCTAGAAATCCACACTATCTCACTCTTCCCCGGACGTCTGGTCCGCCCTGCGGGACGGGGAGCCGAGTTGGCGCCAACTCGTTTCCTTCATTCTGATACCGAAATGTTCGGCAGCTGCCTTGATGTTGGCGAACGCCAGATCGCGTTCTTCATCGCTGGCGCCCTCTACCTGATCGAATCTCGCGATGGCGTTGCGAACATGCGACGCATCCGTCATCGGCTCTTTGCGCAAACGCGGGAACGCGAAGGCGGTTTCAGGCAAATGATTGACTTGCGCAGCATCGAGCTGGCCGTGTTCCGCCGGGTGCGGCGCTTTCCAAGTCGCCTTCGTGCCGCTCTCATTCTTGACCTTCGATTGACTCATCGGACTGCTCCTTTCAGTTGAGATTGATGTTGCCTCTCTAATTTCATTTGGTACGCATAGCGGACAGCTCTTCGCGATACTCTTAAGCATTCACTAGGGCTTCGCCTCAAAAAGAACTGTTCCTGGCCACCTTGACAGGGATGGTCCAAATTCAAGATTACAAACCTCATTCTTTTGGGCCTACGAAAATCTGTTCAGACTCCTCCTACGATTTGTTGTTTCGCGGATCGTCTTTCGCGCTGAGGTATTCCAGTCCAAGCGGCCCCATCGCGGTTACTTGCGTGACGTACTCGCCGGATTTCGCCCAGTGGAAATGGTGCGTGTTGCCAGGGAGAATGATCACGGCGCCGGGCGGATAGGCTTCCAGCTTACTCTCGTCGAATTCATCACCCAGTCCGATATAAAAGACGCCGGAAATCACGGTATAGACTCGATCCTCCGGGTGCTTGTGAGGCATCAGCTTCGCGCCGTGGGGCGCTTTGACCCTGATTGTGTAAGGGCCGGGCTCCGAGGGCTGACCCACGACGACGGCCAGCCGGACGGAAGGTGGGAACGCCGGGAACGGTTTCCAATCGACATCTTCGGACAAGATGGTTTTGAAAACCTCCTGCCCGAGTTGGTGAGGCCGGACTTCGCTTTGCTGAGCACGCTTTACGGCGCTGGCTTTCTGAGACATACAAACCTCCTTCGTGCAGAAAATGTAAAACATCACCACAGACTTTCGAAACATGCCGGCCAAGATTGGCTTCGAACGCCTCCCATCCTCAACGTCCCGGAGTTGAGAATCGCATCGGGCGCCGGGCTAGCGCGCGATTTGGCCCAGGTAGTATCCGAGCCGATTTTCGACATCCCCCGGCTTGTGGAAGCCGCGCGCCATCAGCGCTTTGATCCCATTCTGGGCGGCGGGTCGACCGAGCGAAGCGATGCACGCGTCCCACCCGGCATCGAGCTCGACGTCCGGCGGCAGGCTGGTGTTGACGAGGCGTTTCGTGTTGGCGATCGCCCACTTGTCGAATCCGGCGATCCGGGTCGCGAGCGCCTCCACGAACGCCGCAGCAGTTCATCTTCGACCAGGAACGGCACAACCTTCGTGAGCTGCATCTCCTCTTCCTCGCCCTTCGTGAAGCCGGTGACGTGTTTTCCTTTCACCGGCGGGGCGCCCTGGTAGGTAACGTGGCGAAGCACTCCAGGCGAATGGCAGACCAATGCGATTGTCTTGCCGGAATTGTAGAAGGCTTCCAGAAGAGCAATCGACTCCGGGCTCTCCGCGAGATCCCACATCGGGCCGTG
Source organism: uncultured Acidobacteriota bacterium (assembly GCA_963828935.1). GTDB lineage: Bacteria > Acidobacteriota > Terriglobia > Acidiferrales > UBA7541 > Palsa-189. The sequence goes on from CAWHGP010000006.1 coordinate 6,287, forward strand.
CCCACTGGGATAGAAAACCGTGTCGAAGTCTTCCGCCTTCACATCCGCAAGTCTGACCGTCTTGGCGAGAGCCTTTTGCGCCGCCGCGTCCTTCTTAAACCGCGTCATGGCTGGTGTCTGATTTTCCGGCAAATCGCTTTTCGGATCGAGCGGCGGCTGCCCGCCTTTCGGTGAGGCGAGCGTCAGGTCTACACCAGCGTCGCGGAACACAAAGTAGGGCGCTGCGAATTCTTCAAGCCAGAACCCGGTCTTGCGACCGGTGTTGCCGAGTTGATCGTGCGATGTTAGTACCATAACTATTTTCATGCTTTTTCTCCTCTGCTCTTCGTTGGACTTCCTCGGTTTCGCTAACTTCCGTCGTTGCCAATGCCTACTAACCGCAGCTCTCGCCGCATTCTTCCGCGCCGCGACCGCCCGCGCTCAAGAGCCCGCCGCTCGCCCCGCGACACGGGCCTGGTGCGGCGCGCCGAGGTAAGGGAACTGGGCGAGCAGGTCCTTGTGGGGGCTACGTTATTTCGCGTCTGCTTTCCATATGTGAGGAAGGAAATGAAGAGATCCATAACGTCGTCGGAGAGCTTCCGGCCATTGTCCGGGTAGGACGCGGGCCGAGTGGGATCATAAAAGAGGACGTCCGGCAGCAGAGTTGCTGCCACTCGCGTTGCTTGCTCTTGCGTATACCCGCCCGCGTGTCCGGATCGGACATTTATGAAGCTGGCGGAGAGGGTGGGATTTGAACCCACGAGCCCGGTTTTACCAGGCTACCCGCTTTCGAGGCGGGCTCTTTCAACCGCTCAGACACCTCTCCAGACCTGCAAGTTTAATGGAGCCCGCGGTTTTCAGCAATCGGGCCGCACGTCAGCGTCGACTCACCTGCGCAGCGCAAAAAACGACTGCAAGGCTCCGCCACATTCGGCCGCCAGGACGCCGCGCGTCACCTCGACACGATGGTTGAGCGCGGGATGATCGAAGATCGCAAAACACGAATGCGCGGCGCCGGCTTTGGAATCGTCGCAGCCGTAAACCACTCGCGCGAATCCGCGCCTGAACCATCGCTCCCGCACACATCGCGCACGGCTCGACCGTCACGAAAAGTACCGCGCCGGTCAGCCGGTGGTTTCCCACAGCCTGCGCGGCAACGCGCAACGCGATGATTTCCGCATGCGCCGTCGGATCGCAATCGCCAATCGTCCGGTTGCCCGCGCAACCGACGATGTGGCCGCCCAGGGACACCACGGCGCCCACCGGAACTTCGCCGTTTTGTGCAGCGGTATGCGCCTCCGCAAGCGCCAGCCGCATCAGTTGCTCGTCGGTCGAATGCTCGCCCACTGGCATCAGGTCTTCACGCTTCTTCATTCGATAAATTTGACGGGCCAGCGGTTCACGGGGACTTGACCGGTTCGACAGCTTCAACCGCTCTGACCCGTTCGACGTATTTGACGGCATTCGCAGCATCTGCATCAGCCTGCTTACTGCGCCCGCACTGCACTCGCGCCCGTACTTACTGAGCCCCCATTTACTGCGCCCCTTCTTACTGTGCAAGAGACACCGAAGGCACCACATATTCCACCACCGTAACGTCCCGCAACCGATTGCCGTGCCTAGCGTGCTGCTCGTGCGTCCCTACCACCCGCCAGCCCGTCGCCGGCAGAGCCGCAGGCTATCGTGATTGTCGGCCAGCACGTATCCCACCAGCTTGCGATACCCCAGCCGCGCCGCTTCTGTCTGCGCCACGCGCATCAATTGGCGGCCCACGCCGTAGCTGCGAAACGAGCGGCGCACGAAAATTTCGATTTCGCCCAGGTCTTCAAATCCATGCCGCTCGTCGTGCGGTTCGATCGCTGCCACGCCGCAGGCCCAGTTACGCACCTCGGCCACAAACATCGGATGGCGAACATCTTGCCCGGCCGCGAGAATCAGTCGCTTTTGTTCCTGAAGCGAACGCGGCTGGGCGTCAAATGTCCCCAGTCGGTCTTCTATCGCTTCATTGAAGATTTCGCGCACGGCCGCGGCATCCGCCTCCTGGGCCTGGCGGATCGTAAGCCGCGGGCGCTTTTCAGCCGTATTCATGCGCAGATTCTAGCATTGCAGGCGGTCGCATTCCGCCGTTTCCGGCGCGCCATTCGAACCGCCCTTTCGAATACCCCGTTCGAATACCATATAAGTAACTGTTTACAAACTGACACTAATGTGCTATCGTGTGCTGTGCTTGCATCCCATGCAGTCCTGTTTCTATTTCCGCGGCCCGATACCCTTCCGGAATCGCGTCCTGAACCGCGCTCCGCGCGCAAAAAGCGCGAAAATCGCGCTCCAAAACCCAACCATTTTCAGCAAGATACAAACGCCTCATTTAGCAAGTCGCACGGAATCATATACATGCAAACTGCCGGGGGGTATAGCGGCCAGATTCTCCATCGGCAGCTCGAACGTCACCCAACTCGCCATGCGCAGGCTCTTCCGTCAGGCGCCGCTTGCTTGACAATTTCTACCCTGGCGCCACAAACTGCTTCCTATGATCGAACTGCTGCGGCGCATGTTTCTGGTGGATTTCTGGAAAGGGCTGCTGCTGACGTTCCGCGCCCAGAACCCCAAGAACGTTTACACCGAGCAATACCCGCTCGAGCGGCCCATGATTGCCGAGCGCTATCGCGGCGCGCCGCGGCTGAATATCAACCCGGAAACCGGCGAAACCCTGTGTATTGCCTGCAATTTGTGTGCTCTGGCTTGCCCGGAAAATTTGATCGTGGTCGGCTGGCAGCGCGACGACCTCACTCGCCGTAAAGTTTTGACCACCTTCACTTATGACACTTCGCGCTGCATGTTTTGCGGCCTTTGTGAGGATGCCTGCCCCACCGATTGCCTCGAGCTTACCCAGGACTTTGAGATGGCCACCTATTCCCGTGAAGGCGCCATCTGGGACCGTCACCGGCTGGAAGAGGGCCCCACGCCGGCGCGGTACGTTCGTTGATTCCAGCGCCTCTGTCTGTTGCGCATCTTCTCGTCCCTGTGCCGGACCTGAAGTCCCGTACATCCGGGCGTTTTAACTATCCGAAACATGGAACTTCGTAAAGATCCCATCACCCGCAGCTGGGTCCGCGTGGGACATCGCGAGGATGTCCCCATCCCCGATTTCGGCTGCCCGCTTTGCCCGGAGCGTGCCGATGCGGTTCCCGCGCTCCTCGAAATTCCCGGCGGTAATCAGCCTCAAGTCCGCGTGATCCCTCACTTTCACCCGCTGTATGGCATCGAGGGCGAGGCGGGGCGCATGCCGGATGGGATTTACGATCGGATGCGCCCGCTCGGAGCTCATGAAATCATTATCGAGTCGCGCGATCACAATCAAACGCTCGGCCGCCATGGACGACGACCAAATCGAGCGCGTTCTGCAGGCTTACGCTTCCCGCATCCTCGATCTGAAGCGCGATGAGCGTTTCAAGTACGTCGCGGTTTTTGAAAATCGCGGCACCCTGGCCGGCAGTGAGTGGGCCCACCCCTATTCGCAGGTTACGGCCACGACGTTTGTCCCCCGGCGGATTCTTTACGAATTGCGCGCCGCCCGCGCTTGGTTTGCCGACAAGGAGCGTTGCGTCTTCTGCGATATCGTTCGCCAGGAAGAGCGCCAGGGCCGGCGCATGGTGGATACGCAGGGCGACTATGTCGCTTTTTGCCCCTACGCTTCGCGCGTCCCTTTTGAGACTTGGGTGCTCCCTCGGCCGCATAACCATCTCTTTGAAATGCCTGGCCGGGAGGCCCGCCGCCGCAACTTGGCCACGCTTCTCGGACGAATGCTGCGGCGCCTCACTCAGGTTTCTGAATCCTATCACCTGGTTTTGCACACCGCGCCCAATGCGATCCATCCCAAAGGCGAGCTATCTTCGTACTGGCGGACCATCGCGGAGGATTTCCATTGGCACATCGAAATACTGCCGATCGTCGAGCAGCGCAGCAAGTCGTACAGCATCAAGGAGGTCTATTTCAACGCGCTATTGCCCGAAGCAGGCCGCCGAGCGGCTGCGCAAACTCGATCCGCAGGTCAGCCCACGTCTACCGGTCAAGTCACACTTCCCGTCGATCAAGCCTCCCAGGCTGGTTCTCCCGCAGGCCTCAGTTCCGAGATAAAACGTTCCGAGATGAAACGTAAAATCGAACCAGGATCATGATAGGGCGTCAACAAAGTGACCTTGCGTTTTTCACGTTCATGGCGTTGCCGGACGCCGTCCGTAGGTAGTGTATAAAAGGCGTCGTGTTGCTTAATTGTGTACCATTTTCAGTTTACAGCCCTATAGCTGTGTACTATATTCGGCTCCCAGCCTCCGCACGAGTCCCCGCCGGGTCTCGCTCGGTTCCGCGGCCTTCCAGAGGAGATTCGCATGTGGCGCAAACCGGAAGAAAACAAGAGCGCTTCTGCCGCACGAGAAATAAGCACAACTCCGGTGTCCACTCCAGTGGTTGAGACTGCCAGCCGCGGTTGCGGTTACGGCGCCTGTGCCCCAGCCAGCGGTCACGCACTCCGCCGCGCTCACGTCGATCGCTTTCGCCGAATCCTACCGCGCAGCCGGCGGGCCGGATCAGCAGGACGCTAGCCATCAAAGGGGAAATCACGGGTTCGGACGATCTGTTTGTCGATGGCGATATTCAGGGGAAAATCAGCATTGCGGAAGGGCGGGTCACCATCGGTGCAAACGGCCGGGTTACCGCCGACATCGTGGCGCGGGAAATTGTGGTTCAAGGAAACGTGAAGGGAAATCTGCATGGCCGGGAGCGCGTGCAAATCGGCTCCACCGGGTGCGCCCGGGGAAACGTGATCACGCGCCGCTTCGTCGTCGAGGATGGCGCGGAAATCCACGGTCATGTCGAGATCGGCCCGGCCGAATCCCAGGCCCAGGAATCTCGCTCGCCGACGGCCAAGTTCGTAGCGCCTGGCGCCGAAGAGGTTGAGGTTACTGCTGCGCACGCGCGAGAATCGGCGGACCGTCGTATGAGTTTATTGAGCAAATTGGGTGTCGGAACTGCGCGGAGATCTGGAGCCACAACGTCCCGGTGAGGGGCGAACTTCAGCGCCTTTGCATACCACTTCGTGGGATGGCGCGCCCGGAACCGCGCCTCGCGCAGCCCGCTTCTCCAACGGTCTTAAAGAATTCTTGTGGCAACTCGAGGGACTGCGCCGCGGGAGTTTGCTGGACGCCGGCCCGCCGTGGCAAGACACGCTGAATTTTTTTATCGAGCGGGGCTTCAAGGTTTACACCGAGGACGTGCTGATTTCCTGGATCGAATTTCAGCGCGAGGAAGAGCAGCGGCTGAAATTGTCCACCGCGGCCGGTGAACCTGCCGCAGCTATCGATGCGTCGCCTTCCGCCCGTGCCGAGCGCTTTCTGGCGTCGAATTTGCCTTACGCCAGGGATACCTTCGATGCGATATTGCTCTGGGACGTGCTGGATTATCTCGATCGCGAGGCTGCCACGCGCGTGGTGTCGCAGCTAACGAAAATGATGCGCAGCGGAGGCGTCATGCTGGCGGTATTCCATATGCGCCTGCCCGAACAGCTTCACCGCTATCGCGTTCTCGACGGGCAAAACCTCGAATTGGTTCCGGCGCCGCCGATCGCGCAGCCCCATCAGATTTACCAAAATCGAGAAATTCAGGACATGTTCCAAGGGTTCCGTTCGTCGAAATTCTTCGTGGGTCGCGACCAGCTTCGCGAGGGCGTGTTCACTAAATAGCGGCTCTCTCACTGCGTTTCTAAGCGCGCCTTAAATGCAACAAAAATGACAAATTTGGCGCGCTAGCCGCGGGCGAATCGGTCGCAGCCCCGCGCCAATTCCCGGGCCCTCTCGCAGCCAGGAAACGCTTGGGCAGGGAGCAGGGAACTAGCCGCCAAACTTCCAATTCCACATCCAGCGGATCAGGTCGCGCTGATAAACAATCACGCCTGATTGCCATACCAATCCACATAACATTATGGCCATAAATACGATAGAGACGGCCAGGGCCAAGCCGAGCTGTGATTCTGTGGCGGGCAGTACGAGGCTGCGCAAAAATCGCATCCCAAGCTCCTTAGCGGCAGAACGGCGCGGTGTTTTAACCCACGCCAGATAATCGGTTTATCCAATTAGCCGCTTAACAAAGCGATTAAGGGCAATCGCATCGCCACGGTGGAGGAAAGCGCAGCACATAGTTAAATGATTAAAAATACGAGGTTTAAGCCTAACAGACGGAAAAGGTACAGTGCTTCTTTGCGTGCAGGCTGCTAAATAAATCCTCTCTTTTGCCCCGATCGTGCCTAGTTTTTCCGTAACGGGTGCGGGCTCTACTTGGAGCCCGCGTAATAATTGGCGCTCAGGACCCTTTTTTAATGAAGCGCCCTTCAAGCACTCGAAGGACTTCCTGATTCCAACCGGCGGCGCCCGGCAGCGAACCGCAAACCGCATTCGGCAAGCGAGCCGTGACGTCGGAGCGTAAGGTGCCCGTTCGTGCATCCGGCAGGACGATGGGGTGATCGACGGCCAAGAGGAGAGGAAGATCCGCAGCGGCGCTGCCGATTCCCACCGAGCTCAAGCGCGAGCGCATGGATTTGCGATAGAGCTGCATCAAGTAACGGACGGCTTTGCCCTGGTCGTTTCCAGAGCGCAGCTCCCAAAAGGGTTCGCCCGGGATGGCGTCCCAACCCCGCTGCTTGAGCCACTTCAGCGAAGCGGCGAGCGGTGGCGGCGACTTCGCCGGCAAAAAAGAACCGCTCGCTGAATTCGCGATCGCGGGACAATTCCGCCTCGCGCAGCGATTCACCGGTGTTTTGCGCGAGCTCCCTCGCGCTCATTTGCGAATAGCCGACAACGCTGGCCCGCGCTTCGGCCGCGATCTCCGCAAGCGCTTCGGTGGCGGCGGCGTATGGCTGGCCGAATGGGACGCAGAAGTATCGGGCGACGCGCGAAGCGCCCTCGAGCGCGAGTGAGAAGTATCCGTCGGGAAGGAACAGGCCTCCGCCACTCTCGGTAATAAACGCGTGGCTATGCTCGATTTTCCGGCGTAGCGGCTCGAGTTGCGCGCGTGTCTCTGTGGTGGAGAGCACGAGCGGAACCCGTTGCCTGGCGAGTTCGCTGAGGGCCTCGCTGGCCGCGGCCCATGACTGGGGGCCGGAATCAACCAAAGCGCCTTGCAGAGCAGTGAAGATGATGTGGCGGGGCGCGAGCATCCCCAGCAAGTCTAGCGCATTAGCTCGGTTTGAAATTTGGGATTCGTGCTGCCGGATTTAACGAATACCGTGCCGTGAATGGCGGCATTATGTTGCGGGTGCGCATCCGCAGCTACACTGCCGCAAATAAAACGGCGGCGAGGCCCATCGCCTCGCCGCCGGTATGAAACACCTGGTGAAAAGGTGAAGCTAGTTGCCCGACGCGGAGGTGGTGGTGCCGCCGTTCTTGGGCATGCTGATGTAGCCCGAGATCTTGTCCTTGCTCACCGAGTTGACGACGAATTCATCAGCCTGATGCGAACCGTGCGGGTAGAAGACGATGGGTTCGTTCACGGTGCGGTCTTTCTTTTCCGTGCGAACGTCATCGACCACCAAAGCCACGTTGAATTGATTCTTCTTGGTGTTCACCGAGTGCAGCTCCACGGTTAGATCGCTATTGCCTATCTTTTGGGGCTTGTTGCGGCCCTGGACGTTGAATTCCACGTAATCGCGCTCGCCCATGCGGCGAAGGGAATCGATCTCGTCGTGATTGCGCGCGATGAGCGTACCGAGTTCGCTACGCGCCATTTTGAGGTCGCTCTTGGTGCCTTCGAGATCGGTCTTGACGCCGCTGACGGTGCCGTTGGTGGCGTTCAGATCGTCGGTGCTCGCCTTGGTGGCGAGCTGCGATTTAACATCGGTATCCATTTGGGCGAGCTTCTGGGCGCTTTCGTCGCGGATTTGTGCCGCTTCGTCGCGCGATTTCTTCAAATCACCCTGGGTGATTCGGAGGCGTTTGGTGACGACGCCCAAATCGCCTTGCAGCTCGGTGTTGGCGGCATCGGCCTGAGTTTCTTTCTGCTCGAGCGTAGCAATCTGCTGCGCGGTGTTCTGCTGAGCCGCCTTCATCTCATTGCCGAACGATTGCTGGGCAGCCTGAAGCTGGGACGAGTCATACCAAGCCAAACCCAACCCGGCGATCGCGACCAAAGCCAAAATCACAATTGCCGGCGCGATCCAACCCGGTACTCCCTGGACTTCTACTACGCGATCATCATGAATGTCGGCCATTTTATCTCTCCCTGAGGGCTTCTACCGTCTAGCGAATTTCACTCGCCCGTCCGGATCGAAAGCCGTATGGGAGAGAGCACGTCTAGCGCCAGTGAAGGCCGAAAGTCCGCCAGCTGCAAATGGCGCTTTTTGTTACCGATAACCGGGGATGAAAATTACCCTATAAGCTGTAGAGGCGCCGAGAGGCAAGAAATCTTTACGCGGGCCCGTACTTTTGTCTGGTACCGGCACGGCATTGCGGCGAGGGGCGTATAACTGGGGGATATAGTACCGATCTCATCATCACGAAGCGTCATCATCACGATGGGTTACTAAGCTGAAAGGCGCACTAGGTGGGCTCGCGGCGAAGATGGCCCCGGGTCTGTGCTGAGTGAGCTTGGGTGAAGAGCGCACAGCCAGGAATGACTGTGCTACTGGAGCGAATGCAGCAGCGGCGCATCGAGAGTGACGCGGGCGGTATTGATCTGCGACTGCGAAATGCGGCGGCAGCGATCCGACGGCGGTGCTGGGGTTCGTGAAAAGCGCACAGCCAGGAATGACTGTGCTACTGGAGGCGATGCGGCAGGGGCGCATCGAGAGTGACGCGGGCGGTATTGATGTGCGACTGCGAAATGCGGCGAGCAGCGATCCGATGCCGGTGCTGGGGTTCGGGAAGAGCGCACAGCCAGGAATGAATGTGCTACTGGAGGCGATGCGGCAGCGGCGATGCGGCAGCGGCGCTTCGAGAGTGACGCGGGCGGTATTGATGTGCGACTGCGAAATGCGGCGTGGAGCGTTCGGTGGCGGCGCTGGGGTTCGGGAAGAGCGCACAGCCAGGAATGACTGTGCTACTGGAGGCGATGCAGCAGCGGCGATGCGACAGCGGCGATGCGGCGGCGGCGATGCGGCGGCGGCGATGCGGCGGCGGCGATGCGCAGCGGCGATGCGGCGACGGCGATGCGGCGACGGCGCATCGAGAGTGACGCGGGCGGTATGCTACCAGGACGACAATCGCGTTAGTCTGCGTGTTCGTCACGTCAAGATGCGCCCAGGTCACAACCCGGGGCCGCTGGGGTAGGCGGGCAGGTCGGGGGGCCGCGGGGGCAGCGGCTTGGGATGCTGCTCTATTTCCTGTAAGAGAAGTTCTAGCGCTTTTTCAAGTTGCGGATCGCGTCCTGCCCGCACCAGGTCGGGACGGTTATCGACGACCACGTCGGGTTCGACGCCGTGGTTCTCAATCAGCCACTGGCTGTCGAGGCCGTAGAGGGAAAACTCCGGGCGGGTGACGTAGCCGCCATCCACCAAGGGAATGTAACCGCGGATACCGCGCACCCCGCCCCAGGTGCGCATGCCCACTACGGGTCCAAGCTTGTAGAACTTAAAAAAATAAGTAAAAAAATCGCCATCCGAGGCGGAATACTCATTGCTGATGGCGTTCATGTAACCGTTAAAAACGGTGTCGGGGATGGTTCCCGACGTCCAGTTGCGGGCGGACTGCATGCCCGCCAGCTCGCGCCGGAGGCGTTCAAAGATAATCTGATCGACGAAGCCGCCGCCGTTAAAGCGCACGTCGAAGATCAAACCTTGCTTGCGAATCTGGGGAAAGAACTGGCGCACGAACTCGTTGAGCCCATCGTCCTCCATATTGGGGATGTAGATGTAGCCTACGCGGCCATTGCTGGCCAGATCGACTTTGCGGCGGTTGGTATCTATCCAGTCGAGCTCGCGCAGATGGAATTCGCTGGCAATCGTCCGCACGACGACGTTGCGGGCGCCCTGCTCGGTAGGCGCGTCATTTACGGTGAGTGTTACCGTCTGGCCGGAAGTGTTCAGGAACAGCTCATAGGGGTCTTGCGGCACCCGCAATGGATGACCATTCACCGCCAGCAGATAACTGCCAGGAGCGATCTGGACGCCCGGCTCGGTGAGAGGCGACACGCGGCGGGTATCCCAATCTTCCCCCGGATAAATTTTGGCGATGCGGTAGAGACCGTGGTCGGTGTCCACGGAGAAATCGACACCGAGCATGCCGACGTTGACGGGCTTGAGATCGGGATAGTCGCCCGCGCCGGCGTAGGTGTGCGAATTTGCGAGTTCTCCAATCATTTCGGTAAGCAGGTAAGTCAAGTCATAGCGGTCCGCGACATAGGGCAGAAGCGCGGCGTACTTGGCCTGGACCGCGTCCCAATCGACGCCATTCATCGCACTTTCGTAGAAATAATCGCGTTGCTGCCGCCAGACCTCATGGAAGATCTGGGACCATTCGGCCGGGGGATCGATTTCCATGCGCAACTGATCGAGACTGATGTCTCCATCGGGGGGTTTGTGCGGCGCAGGAGGCGCGGCCGTATCCACGATGCCGTAGTGATGGGTGCCCTCATCGCCAGCAGTGGAATACAAGAGCTTTTTCCCGTCGAAGGAGACGGCAAAGTTATCCGCGGGCGAAACGAGCACGTGATCCTGCCGCTCCTTCATATCGAATACGTGTACGGAGGGGTCTTCACCCGGGACCGGGCCGGAAAGCCCGGTTACCGGCAGGGTACCGTAGACAACGAGGTCTTTGGCGGCGGCGAGATGGGAGATATTGGCGATAGGAATGGGAAACGCCACGATGCGGGTGTCGATCCCTTCGAGATCGATGCGCAGCGGCGTTCCTGGAGCTTCTGGCGGAGTTTTCTCGGGGGGTGCGGGGACGGCTTCGGTTTTGGCCTTGGGGGCCCTCACAACGGCTTTAGGGGGCGTCTTGGGGAGGTTCTTGACGTCGGGGTTGGTCTTGGTATCCGCAGAACCGGAGGGCGGCGGCTCGGTTTTTTCCTGTGCGGCCGGTTCTGATTTCTGGCCGACTTCGTCACTTTGCGCAGCGAAGGGCGAGGGCAGGTCGGCGCGCAGCGTGACGGCGTAAACGCGGGTGGCCTTGGGATTCGAAAACTCGCTGTCGTAAACGCCGAGGACCTCGTTGTAGTCGCGATTAGAGAGGAAGAAGAGATACTTGCCGTCGGGATCGAACTGCGGATAGTAGCTATTGTAAAAGCTAGTGGTTACGTGGGTGATCTTGGCGGCAGCCAGCGAGTAAAGCTCTACAAACTGGTTCGTGTTTTCGTCGGGCTTGGAATAGGCCACCCATAAACTATCCGGCGACCAAGTGTAATTAATGATTTCTCCGTACTTGGCCTGGTCCACTTGCACGGGTTTTTTGGCGGCAATATCGACGTACCACAGGCGCAATTTCTGGTCCGCATACAGGAGTTTTTTGCTGTCGGGCGACCAGACGGGCGGAAAATAGAAGCCCTTGCTTCCAGAAGTGATGGCCACCTCCTTACCGATGCCGTCCTGAGGCAGGATGTAGAGCTCCTCTTCACCCGTGCGGTCGGAGACATAAGCAACCCATTTCCCATCGGGAGACCAGGATACGGAGTGTTCGCGCACGCCCGGCGACTGGGTCAAGTCCCGGATACTGCCGTGCTTCGCAGGCGCCGTGAAAATATCGCCGCGCGCGCTAAACGCGGCGCGGTTGCCGTCGGGAGAGATATCGAAATCGGTGATCAGTTTGCTTACATTGTCCCAGCGGCGCCGCGTCCATTCACGGTCGCCCGGAAGGTAGATGGTGAGCTTATGCGCTTGCTCGGTGGACAAATCGAACAGGTAGAGGTATCCGCCGTTCTCAAAAACCAGGGAATTGCCGTTCAAACTGGGCCAGGCGACGTCGTAGTCGGTGTAATGAGTGAGCTGGCGGGTCTGGCGGGAATTCAAATCGTAGGCGAAAAGATTGATGCGATGGTCGGGACCGCGGTCGGATCCAAAATAAATGGTATCGCCATGCCACAGGGGATAAGTGCTGGTGCCTTCATACGGGGAGATATTCTCGATCTGATTGGATTTGAGGTCGTAAATCGAAAGCGAAGGCGCCAAACCGCCGGTGTAGCGCTTCCACCCGCGAAAGTTCACGAAGATGCGGTTGTAGACCATTTTCGTGCCATCGGGCGAAAACGAAGTCAGGCCACCCTTGTCGACCGGCATCTGCTCCGCGAGGCCACCCTGCACGCTGACGGTAAATAGGCGCCCGAACCAGTCGTTAAAAGTGTTGCGGCGCGAGAGGAAAACGATGCGCTGGCTGTCGGGGGTCCAGGTGATGACTTCATTGTTCGGGCCCATGCGCTCGGGCATGACCTGGATGTCGGGAAGAAAGGTAAGCTGGCGAGGCTCGCCGCCGGCTGCCGGCATGACGTACACATTAAAGTTGCCGTCGTACTGGCCCGTGAAGGCAATCCACTTGCCGTCAGGAGAGAATTTCGGAAACAGCTCGAGTCCGGGATGCGAGGTGATGCGCCGCGCCACGCCGCCGGAGGCGGTCGTAAGCCAGAGATCGCCTCCATAACTGAAGACAATCTGATCTTTGTATATGTCGGGAAAGCGCATGAGGCGGCCCTCAGGCAGGTCTTGCGGAAACAGGCGGGCGCGAAGCACAAGCCGCAGCACACCATAAGCAGAGCCAGCGCACCGCGGATAGCGTTCATCGCGTTCGTTCCGGCTGCTGTTTGTTGAGGGTTACCAATGTTTCCTCCCCAGAAGCTTGAAAAATCGCGCGATCCCTTTTTGCGCGCAAAGAATAAAAATGATACGCCTCCCAGCCGCCGTATCCAACGGGGGATTGCGGCGGTCATGGCTGGGGATATTGAAGAGCGAGGGCTGCTATTTGCCAATCAGGCCGGGCTTAGCTGTTGCTTGATTAGGTGGGGGAGAGTCCGCGACGGAATCTGTGCAGCCTGAGATTCGGTGCTGCTAGGGTGAAGCGCGAGGCTCATCGGCAGATGAGGGGAAGGGGAGCGGCGCGGTGCCGGTGCAGCCGGTGTCTTAACGGATTCGGGATTGACTTGCGGGCCGGGACTGGCTTTACGGGATCGTACTGGTTTTGGCAACACGCCCATTCCGTGCGCGCAAAGCGCCTATTGCGGCAGGAAGCAGCGAGACGATTACGACCGCAGCGATGACCCATTGGATGCGCTGCTCGATGTTCGGCACGAAAGACCCCAAGGAATATCCGCCCAGGATCGTGGCTCCGGCCCAGATGCAGCCGCCCACGACGTCATACAGAACGTAACGCGCGTAAGGCATTTCCGAGGCGCCCGCGACAGGCGGACAAAAAGTGCGGACGATGGGCATAAAGCGGGCGAGGATTACTGTTTTGCCGCCATATTTTTGGTAGAAATCATGGGCTTGTTGCAGGTGGCGGCGCTTGAAAAAAAACGAATCCTCCCGCCGATAGAGCGCCTGACCGGTGACCCGCCCGATCCAGTAACCCAGTTGGTCGCCCACGATGGCGCAAATGATGACCAGCGGCAGCAGCGTGCCGATTTTCAGGTCGCCCGCGGCCGCGAAAACACCGGCAGTTACTAATAAAGAGTCGCCCGGAAGGAAGAATCCCACAAAAAGTCCGGTCTCCACGAACACGATGACACAGACCATCAGCAATCCGCCCCAGCGGATCAGCCCTTGGACGTCATAGATGGTGTGCAGCAGGTGCCGGATAGTTTCGAACATGTCCCCAAGCTTTCGTTAAAAATGCGGCGCGGGCAGTGGCGCAGCAGGTCCCGTAAGATACGGTAGCAGAAAAAAATGGGATTGCCGCCGCATTCTTCCCAACAAAGTCCCAGAAGTGCAATAAGAAAGAGTAATCGGCTGGCCGGACTCATACCAAGTCACCTCAGACGTTTTGACGCGAATATATTTTCCAGGTCGAGAATGCCGGCCGGCGCCAGCCGACACAATCACCCCTGCGGATCAATCTGTGTTTTTGTGCCGCACACATAAACAGTACTTTCCTCCTACGCGGATGGGGCCTCTGTACCATTGCCGCCGGCGGCCAGCGCAAACAAAATGGCCTCACGCTGCAACTGCGCTGAGGAGGCCGGCAATGGGGGCAACGGTTTATGCCAACTGGGTGGGACACGCGGTGGTTTTACAGGTCGTGGCGGCGGATTTGCGCGTGCCTTTGCGCGGAACCATCGTCGGCGAATCGGACGAGGCTGTACGCTTTCGTGTCGGGGACGGCTGGGATATCGACATCTACAAAAATATGATTTTGGCAGTGGAAGATTGGGCCAGCGTCCTTCTTAACTCTGTCGAACGGACTTAACTCCGACGAACAGAGATTTAACCTCTGGCGAACAGGGGGTCAAACAGGGGTCGAGCAGTGGGCCGGGGAGCACGAGGCCACGGTGGCGCGCGTTGCAACGCGCGGGGGAGAACACGAAATGAGAGATTCGCAGAGACCCATGCTTGTGGATGAAGCGCGCGCCACCGCACTATTGGGATTGAGCGCGACCGAGTTGCGACGATTGTCTGCCCAGACGGGTTTGGGTAAGCCGGCACCCGTAGTTGGAACAGGTTTCGGAACAGGGATCGGAGGCGGGACTCGATCCTGCGCCAGAGCCGGGAATTAAATCCGAGCGTCGCGTTTTCACCTACGCGGAGCTTTATCGACTGTGCCGGGTGGCGGTGCAGAGCGCCAGTTAAGCCCGGTACGCGGGTCCAACGCCAAGTGCTCGCGGCCGTGGAAGTGAGTAAGAATTCGCGTAAGAACGGGCGCGCAGCAGCGCGGGCAACCATAATTTAATGGGCATAATTTAATTGGCATAATTTGATTCCAGCCCAGCCGTGCTGCAATCCCGCTCAGACCCCGGGCTCGACTGCCCTGACGAACGCCGGGGCTTCGGATGTCTGTGACGGAACGGAATTGTAGCCTTGGCGTGGCAACACCTGGGACGGATCGGTGCTGCCGAGCGGCATGGGTTTTAGGGATCGGGTTATGGCGCATCATGCCAGAGGACATCCGCGGTGATACGCGAGATATCGGGGAGGCCGCAAAGCGCCATCGCGGCGCGAAACTCGTCTCGCAGAATGCGTACGACCTCCGTGACCCCGCCGGCGCCCCCCACTGCAAGTCCCCATACGTAAGGCCGTCCAATCAGCACCGCGTGCGCGCCCAGGGCGAGGGCCTTCAAGCACGTCGGTGCCGCGGCGAATGCCTCCATCGAGCAGCACGGCTATGCGTCCGTCGACAGCTTCGGCCACGCCGGGCAAAGCCTCAATCGTTGCGGGCAGGGTATCGAGGTTGCGCCCGCCATGATTGGAGACGATGATGCCGGCGGCGCCATGATCGATGGCGCGACGCGCGTCTTCGGGAGTAAGAATGCCCTTCAGAATCACGGGCACGTTGGTGAGCGAGCAGAGCCAGGCGATGTCCTTCCATGGAGAGAAGCATCGGTCATGGGGCTATAGACACCATCAGCGGCGACGTGGCCGGCCTTTTGCGCGGCACCGCCAAGAGGCGCGAGGTGTTCGGCGCTGATGCCGGCGGGGAGCTGGAAGCGGGTGCGCGCTTCGCGGTTGCGCGCGCCGAAAACCGGCGAATCCACGGTGACACAAACTGCCGCGCATCCCGCCGCCACCGCCCGCGCCACCAGGTCGCGAGTGAAATCGCGGTCGGGATGGACGTAAAGCTGAAACCATAGCGGATGCGCTGTGGCTTCGGCGATCTCTTCGACGCCGGTGGTGGCGTAACTGCTGACGACCAGCGTCGCCGCGCGGCTTGGGCGCCGCGCGCGGTCGCGAGTTCGCCGTGGGTATGCGAGAGCTTGTGGTAGGCGGTGGGCGCCAGCAGGATCGGGTGCGGCATCGTGTGGCCGAAGAGCTCGATGCTGCGTGTCCACGCGGCTGACATCGACCAGGACGCGCGGCTTCAGGCGAATTTCGCCAAAGGCTGCGCTGTTTCGGCGCATGGTGCGTTCGTCGCCGGCGCCTCCGGCAATGTAGGCGAAAGCCATGGGGGAAAGGCGGCGCTGGGCGGCCAGCTCGAAGTCGTCGAGATTCACCGGCCAGCGCGCGCGTGTCGATGCGCGGCGGATTGTTTTTTCGCTGCGCGACCTTTGGCGCGCGGGCGCGTTTCATGCTGCGCATTCTACCTCGCGGAAGTCAGGTTGCAACTTTTCAACCACGGGTTCGCTTCGCGCTTTATCGCGTTTTGCGGGCGTGTCTCGCTGATTGACTGCTATCGCGGCGGACAATTTGTTTGACACGTTGAGCGCGGTCAAACAAACTAGCCGGCGCTTCAGCGCAGCCGAGTCCATGCCCGATACGCCGCATTCCACGAGAAGCGACCAATTTCACGCGGTAGCCGCGAGCTTTCTCGGATGGACGCTCGACGCCTTCGATTACTTTGTGGTGGTTTTTCTGGTGGACACGCTGGCGCGCGAGTTCCACGTCGGCAAAGGCTCCATCGTTTTGACGCTGACGGCGACGCTGGCCGTGCGCCCATTGGGGCGCTCATTTTCGGATTGCTCGCCGATCGTTACGGGCGGCGGATCCCGTTGATGATCAACGTGATTTTTTTCTCGGTGATCGAGCTGCTGTGCGGTTTTTCGCCGAGCTTCACATTTTTTTTCGTGATGCGCGCTCTTTACGGCATCGGCATGGGCGGCGAGTGGGGCGTAGGCGCGTCGCTGGCCATGGAAGCGGCGCCCCGGCGCTGGCGCGGCGTGCTGTCGGGCATTTTGCAGAGCGGCTACTCGGTGGGATATCTGCTGGCGGCGATCGTGGCGCGATTCGTGCTTCCCACGCTGGGCTGGCGCTGGATGTTCTGGCTGGGCGGCGTTCCGGCGCTGCTGGCGCTTTACATCCGCATGCGGCGTGCCGGAATCCGAGGCCTGGAAACAGCATCGCGCGCCGAGCACCGGCGCGGTGCTGCGCATGGTGGCGAGCGAATGGAAGCGCTTCGCATATCTGGTGCTGCTGATGGTGTTCATGATGTTCCTTTCGCACGGAACGCAGGACCTGTATCCCGACTTTCTGCGCACCTCGCACGGCGCGGCCGCTCGACGATTTCTTACATCGCCATGCTGTATAACGTCGGCGCGATCGTCGGCGCGATCATTTTTGGGGCGCTTTCCGAGCGCGCTGGCCGGCGCCTGAGCATGGTCGGCGCACTGGGATTGTCGCTGCGGTGATACCGCTGTGGGCCTTCGGCCATTCGCTTGTGGCCCTGGCCGCCGGCGCGTTTCTGATGCAGGCCGGGGTGCAGGGCGCTTGGGGAGTGATTCCCGTGCATTTGAACGAAATGTCGCACGACACCACGCGCGGCCTGGTGCCGGGGCTGGCGTACCAGTTGGGGATCTTGTTTGCGGCGCCCACGAATACCGTGGAATTTGCGCTGCGCGATCGCGTCGGCTATCAGTGGGCGCTGGCCGGCTTCGAAATCATGACCATCGTGGTGCTGGCCGTGACGATTTCGCTGGGGTCGGAGCGGCGCGGCCGGAGCTTCGTCGATCCGGCAAAAAATGTGCTCGAGCCATCGCCGGTCGCGAAATGAAGGTGGGGAAATGACGGCGCATCTGGAGTGGCGGGGCCAGGAAGAGCTCTGGATTGTGATTGAAAATGATGGCGACACCGACGCTCAACTGCAGGCTCTGAAAATCATTGTCCGGTGGCAACAGGCGGAAAAAGCCGGAGCGTGGAAGCCTTATCCCATGTTGCTGGGGCCACGAATGACGTTTCGGCTGAATGTAGCTCATTTGGCGCGCACGGTCGTGGACGCCGAGCTGCCCGGAGTGCCTGCGGAAAAAACGCTCGACTTGGCAGCGGAGCTGTATACAGGCGCTGCTGAGACGGTGCGCTCGGAAAGCTTCCAGGTAAAATATGACGGTGTGAAAGCGTCATTCACGCCGAGCCCTGTGAAAAAGCTCCAAGGCTACGCGGGACTGCCGGATGGGCTGGACATGAAAACTTGCCGTACCTTTCGGTGCAACAGCCTCGACCGCCTTTTCGTTTATCGGATCTTACAGGCCCGCCAAAAGTCTCCGCCTGGCGAATATTGCCGCGTCCAGATCGGCGCAACCGTCAATTAGGATCGCACCGCTTTCGTCTGCGACAAATCAACCCGTCCTCCAGACCGACCCCATCCGATCTTCAACGCGCGTGGAAAGGCGTAGCCGTCGCCGGGGGAAGAGGGTGCCTTTCAGAATGCAGCACCCTCTTGTCAGGTCCTTAGGATTTCGGCTTCGGCATCACAATTTTCGACACCATAATCGTGTCTCCGGTCATATCCCCGGTTAGCTCTACCGTGTGGCCAGCATGAGTCTGCAAATCAGGATCATCTTGATTGGCGATGTTGTAAACCTTGCCATTCATCACAAACACGTATTTTCCTCCGCCTTTAATGCACGCTTGCATGCATTCACGGTCCGTCATCTTCGCAGCTCCACCACCGGAGTGTTCGGCAATCATCTTTTCGTGACTTGCGCCGCACATGCTGTCGCTGATTTTCCCGGTCCAGGTCTTGTCGGCGGCCAAAGCCAAGGATGTAAAGCCAAAGAGCAAAACGAAACAACACAACATTCTAAATACGTTCTTCATAGTCACTCTCCAATTTGGAATTCCCGATGCGACCCTACATAGTTTTGATGCGATTGTGGGATTGGTAGTGACAGTGGACAAGGACCGGAAAACCAGCGATCGACGCGGCAACCGGAGTTTTAGGCGGCTTTATTGGGTTATTACAAGAAATGCGCGGCGTTGAATGGTGCTAACGTCTAGGTGTTGGCCCACAAGCTAGGCACCGGCTGTGGTGGAGTACACGAGTTCATGCCGCCGGTAGACAGATTCTTTTTTGAGTGGGGACACGTCAAACTCACTCCCCCGTCCGGAAAAGCGGGCTTGGGGGCGACGTAAAAGGGGTCATAAAACGGCGGGGCGATAACTTCGGAATGAACAAAACTGTTTTTGCAATGAGTGCAGTAAAGCACCCATTCGGGATCCGGCCTCACAAGTTTTCCATACACGCTCGATCTGAATTAGTGACCGAGAGGCCAGATTTCTTATACCCAATTCGCGGTAAAAGGGAAACGGAACACTATAGGCAAGCGGATCCTCCCTAAAGAAGACGCCTTATTTCCTCCACCAATTTGCTGCCGCCTTGTGCTTTGGAAACATAACCATTCGCGCCCGCTTCCTGAACAGCGTATGCGAGAGCGGCGCTATCGTGCAGGCTAAAAATCAATATTTTGGTGGAAGGCGCGACTCGGCGTATTTCACGGGCGGCCTCTAAACCGTCGATGCCATGCGGAAGACTTGCATCCAAAATCACGATGTCCGGCTTCAAGTCTGCAACTTTTTCGATTGCCTCTTCGCCGGTTTTTGCTTCACCGCACACTTCAAAAGAATTGCATTGAAGAAGGAAACAGACGTTTCTCCGCAGCGATTCATTATCATCCACGACAAGGATTGTCGTCATTCGCACATTAGACATATCATAATTTCCAAAGCACCGATTCGGGAAAAAATCGTAAAGGTTCGGTTCGCTGCACATGCTGGGCAAAAAAGAAACTTAACCTAATCGCCCGAGGTGCCCCGGAGAGGCTAGCCTGCAACGTCTGTGAGAAGGCATGGAAGGGGCAAATTCAGCCGTTTCTCAAAACCGAAAAACTGGTGCGAGAGAAGTTGACTTGTATCCCACCGTAGCAGTGATTGATCTTGAGAGACTTTTGTATAGGCCACGCAGCCGAAACCCTTGGAGACGATTATCCCAAGCTGAAAGAGGATGTGGACTTTCGCAAGAAAGTGGCCGCGGACCGTTGGTTTGGGCTTGAGATGCCCGGTCAAACGTCCATTGAAACCTCAATCGTACCGAATGACCGAAAGTCGATGTTGAAGCAATCCCGGAAGTTGCGGTAAGCTGCTGCCGCGAACCCAAAACAGTGCGCCCGTAGCTCAGCTGGATAGAGCGTCTGGCGACGAACTGGAAGGTCGGGAGTTCGACTCTCTCCGGGCGCACCACCTCAAATCATTATGCGTCACTGAAATTAGCTTTACCGCTTTCTGTTTTATTTCTCCCAATTCGGGAGTAACTTGGGAGTAACTGGAGGCCAGCCCAGGAGCGAGTTGGTTCCAACCGCTTCGGGAATGGGTTGTGTGTACATCCAAAGTCGCGTGCGAATTCGGGTGGCGCTATTGCGATTGAAGTGCCTGTATGTTTCGCCCGGGCGAGGGTCGGGTGGGATGCGGAATGCGGAATGCGGAATGCGGAATGCGGAATGCGATGGATGCTCTTCTGAAATATAATTTGCCGGATGGTGTTCTAGCATTTCTCGTAGTGTTGGGCGGAGGCCGCGACGAATGAGGCCTAAATTTACAAAACTTTTTTTCTCGGTGCGGATGCTGACCGCGGTGCTTCTCCTCGGCGGGTTGGGATTTCTGCTGATCGAGTCGTTTCCTTGGGTCATGCGGCACGAGAGTACATTGCCAACGCTGGCCACAACATTGGATCCACAGCAAAATGCGGTATCAGGTGCGAATTCATCCTTAGGCGCAGCGCAAACCCCGTCGCAATCGCCGATGTCCGCACCAACTCCTGGAGGGGTCCTTACTCCTGCAGCGCCGACGCCGAACAAAAAAGTCCAGCTCCGGCACCACCAGGTCCAACTCCAACTGCGGGGCCTACCCCGCCGTCGACACCAACTCCAGCGGCAGTTCCGACTCCGCCAGCGACACCAACTCCAGCAGCAGTTCCCACCCCGCCATCGGTACCGACCCCGGCGGCACTTCCTACGCCGCGATCGATCCCCACTGCTTCCGAGGTTCCCACGCCGTCCTCAGGTGCTGCCACGACTAGTCAGCCGATCAAGCCACTCGGATAGCCACTGCGGGCTTGTGGGATGGGATTCTTTTCTCAATACTTTTTGCTGAAAAGACTTGTGCATGCACAGGCCAGCCTGCGGCGGCCAAAAGAAATTAGCGCTCAGAGATTTGTGATTTTGTGATGGTGAATGACGCAGGTGCTCCCACGGAAGTATTAGGAATCGACAAACATGGAAGCGCCAGCATTTCGCTGATGGATTAGGACGGTTAAGAGTCGTTTGGAGCGCCAGGAATGCCAAAGCCAAACAACTCAGTATTACCCCTGTACCTCCGAGGCGTAAGGAAGTTCCAATTTGGCAATATGTCAGTGAGCGCTAGAAATTGAACATTAGGCCGGTGCCGACCGACCAATTCGATTGCAAATCTGACTGGTAATGGGTGCCCAGATAATCGCCCTGGATGCGCCAATAGATTTGTCTACCAACCCTGAAATCTAATCCGGCGCCAAGCATGTAGCCCAGAGCGGAGTTTGAGCCCAGAACTGAGGTTTGAGTGAATCGTAGGTGCTCCCAGCCGATTAATCCATGAATCCACGGTTCGACTCGCCCGCGATTTTCAATGGCGATATGCGGCCCACCGCCCAGAAAAAGAGACTTCGCGTTAAGACTAGGCGTTCCCGTTGATATTTGGCCGCCGAAGCCGAATGCTCCAGTTCCTTCCAAAGAAACGGTCAAACGGCCATCGGCGCCGGTAACCGCGTCAAACAGGTGGCCGGTGACGTCGACGTTGTAGCCGTTAGTATTGAAACCCCGCTGAAATACGTCGAAATGCTGGTATTGATAGCCAAAACCAAACTGAACGGGGCCACGGTCACGTTTCCAAATCAGGGGATTATTTGTATCGGGATCCTGGGCGGAAGCGCTGGTGGCCACCCCGGTCACCGCGAAGCACAAAAGCTAAACCGCACAGCAATAAGAGCTTGTACATGAAACCTCCTCACAGTCACACGTGCTCTTGGTTCGATGTTACTACTACACTACAGGGGTACGCAATGCGGCGAAACCGGTATTCGAATTGCCCTAGTCCCTTAACAATTTCCGTAACATCGAGCCCTTTTCTTCGATACGAGGCTTCAGCGCCAAACATTAAATAAATGGCGCGAATGAAATAACGCCAAGCGCGGGGCAGCCGGAAGTTGAAATCACCGGCATGTTT
>CAWHGP010000007.1:0-620555 GCA_963828935.1 uncultured Acidobacteriota bacterium
TAATCGCCCGTTCCTCCTGGTCGTGCCAAGAGCGTGGGAGCCATCGCGACGTCACCGGCTCGGATCTCGCCAACGGGTCGCTCACCGCCAAAGCCGAAGTGCAGAAGAGAAGGCAAAACATAGCCCGAGAGGACGCCGTCGGCCCAGCCGACCATGACGTCCGAGGCCCAGTGCTCGTCGTAGACGAGCCGCAGGATGCCGGTGGCCGCCGAGACCGCCGATCATGACAAGGCAGGGCGCGAGATCGGCGATCCCTCCTCCAAAGAGCGGCAGGTGCTGGTGATGCACGCAAACGAGCCGCGGCCGTGTGCGGTGGCCGTCGCGTGGCCGCTGTAGAAGCTGCGGAAGTCGTTGCCCGTGCCGCACGTCTGCATCACATGTCCTTGCGCGTCGAGGACCTGTCCGTGCGCGTCGCAGCTCCGCGTGTACGGTCGCGCGCGTCCGACGGCATGCTCGGCGGCCAGGCTTATCAGGCCCGGCGATCCCGAAGGACTGGAAATCGATGGCCGCCAGCTGCCATGCGACGTCGGCGTTCTGGTCCACCGACGCCGCGGCGAAATAGTCGTCCACCAGGAACGGCACCAGGGCGCCGGCCATGTACATGATGTCCGTCGACGTCGAAGCAAACGGCTGAACGGCCGCGGTTTGACCACGGAAACGCTCGCGCGCCCACGAGTCGAAGAGGATGGGCTGGGTCCAGGTGGCGTGGGTCGGCAGCGGCGCCAGGTTCTCGAACTCCGTGTCTCCGACGGTGAGCGAGACGGCCGCGATCGACCTCCCACCACTTCACACGAGGCCACGTCGTCGCTCCACTCCACCGTGCTCGGGTCGGCGGCCGCAACGCCCGGCCACCGCGACCGCGGTCATCGACGACGGCGCGCCAAGGACCTTCGGGCGGGCTTCATGGCTCTTTCCGCTCGATCCCGACGAGCCGGTACCCTCGCGCGGGTCCCAGATTCGGGATAGGTGCGCGATGAGGGGTCCTCGCGCGATGCCGTCCACGAGCGCGACCGGCACGTAGCGGGCGGCTGCGTCATCGGGGCCGCCGCCCTCGGCCGCAACGTGGGGCAGCGTCGCGCAGATCAAGCCGTCGGGCCCTCCCTCGACGGGCAGCTGTTGCTCGGCGGCGCCCTTCGAGAGCCGCGCGTCGTAACGAAAGTCTGCCACCGGTCGCAGACGCCGCGTCTTCGCTAGGAGCTTCGGCGCAGAGACGGTCGGTGCCGGCGACATGGACCTCCGCGAGTGGCGACAGGCGCGTCGTCAGGTACCGCTCCAGGATCCTGTCGAGGCGGCCCTGCAGAACGCCGATCAAGTAGTCGGTTTTACGCGGGTCCGAGGCCGGGGGTCGATGAGCACCCGCTCGCTTGCCCAAACAAGAAAGAATCCAAGCAACAGGCTACCGGTGATGTTGATGAGCAGCGTGCCTGATAGGCAACGCAGAGAGGGTGAACCTTAGCAATGGAACCGCTGAGGAAATAACGAGCGCTGGCACCAACTGACTGCACCCTAGGCAATACTGACATACGCCACGGAAACTTTCCCCTCATCTGGATTGGGTAGGAGTCATCAGCCCCGCGGGCGGTTAATGGCGAACTCCATCGCCGATACCCTAATCTGATCTCGAATGTAAATCACGGGCAAGGCAACGAGACGTGTGCTGCCCACAAGACGGGCAATGGCTGGAAAACCTGAATGTGTAGTGCTCAGCGTGTCGTTAGGGTTTCTGGGAGTCTGGCTGGGCGTCTCGGCGGGATGGGCGTTCAGCTAGAATTGCTGTGTAATCGGCGGCGCGGTTCCATCGCAGGCTCTGCTGGGGCCGACGCCATACAAAATAGGATTCAAGGCCAGCAGCACAGAAACTGGACCGTCTTTATCGCGGCGATTTTGCACGCCAGCGGGGGTTGGGTGCCGAGACGCGTGCTCCCAACGTTGGACCGTGGGAGAAGTATCCACCTTTAATCGAACCTTCCGAGAAGTCGGGCGGTCTCAATGGGTCGATGCAACACTTGCTCGAAGTCCACTTGCAGGAGTCTACGAAGCTGATTTCGTTCGCGGGCGTTGATTCAAACGGAACACTGCCCTGTTTAGGTTCTGATTGAGGACAGCCGTACGGATCGATTCTCTAGGGGAAGTATTGTCGGATCAACTGAATAGATGGTGTTGCATCGACCGGTTGAGCTGGCACGACTTATCGGGAGTTGACCTGCCGCATCGACCCTTAAGTTGGATTTCCCAAATAGGGCATTCATTTAGCGAGGATTAAACACAAGCAGCTGCACATCTCGTTCAGCGGGCTCGATTGCGAGCCCTAATTCGTCGCGGAGGCGAACGAGGAAATCACCTTTTGAAGTTGGGCCTGCGATCTACGCGAAATTCGAATAGGCCTTGCAGGTTTGTTTCGTTAAGCAGGGGGCGGTCGAGTGACCTTTCCAAAAACTTACAGAATTCCTCTTGATCGGTACCCTCTCCAGACATACTTGTCTAAGGCGCTGAGGCTGAATGCCTTGGGCATGCCTTCGAAACTGGAGGGATCACGCGTAGGATCAGGGGATTCAAATTCCACCCGATGACGACCAAATGCTTCCGCCGAACTCGCTCCGGCTGCTTTACCGCTGGAGGTTTGCGCTCAGTTTGGTGTTGTTACAACATACACATCCGTCAGGCCAGCCTGCCGCGTGGCAGTCAGATAGAAGTAATCCTGAATCGCCTGCTGAAAGCGCTGATATATCCTCTCCTGGCTCTCAGCTTCAGGCAAAACCAGCGAAAAATCATAACGCCTGCCGTCGTCGAGGGAGGCGGGGAGTTCGATCCGAATGGGATTGATACCGTAAAATTGCTCGATTATGCCCTTCAAATCGAATCCCTGAAAAGACTGCCAGGACGGCCCGCCGGAGCCAACGGTTCCTGTACTCGAGTTCGGATGGCGGGACGTGGACAGTGTAGGAAGGAGGGAAGCTAGGCTTATTTTCAGAGGGCCTTCCTGAACTCGCGGCCCTTGCGCCTCCAAAAGTACTTTATGGCTTTCGATAAATGCCGTGAACTGGAGCTGCTCCGGGCTTCAACGGAGTAGTTGTAATCCGCCCTTCTCAACACTGCCTTCAGCGTGTCCGTTGCTGGAATTGCTGGGCGGTAGAACCCTATTGAATCCGGCTCGTCGGCTCCGATGAATACGGTGGCAGGCAGTTCTAATCCATAAGATCTGCCGGTGATGCCGGTTGAATCCAGCAGCACGAAGCCCTTCAAAGGATAGTTAGCGAGCCAGTCTACGAGCGACGAATCTTTTTCTTCCGTAATCCAGACAAACTGCACTGACTGCCCGGCGAATTGGTTGAACAGCGCATTCGCTGCCGCCACCGACTGCGGGTTACGCGAGATATTCGGCAGAAAAGCGAGTACAGTTACTTGGCCGAAAAGACTCGCCGGAATCCAGGTTTTGTCTTCCGGAGCGCTCAGAACTTTGTCAAAAGAGAGTCTCCGGCGCGAGATCGCCAGCTTTCGGTGTGGAAATCACTGGACCGAAAAATCCGGCTCGGAGCAGGGTGCACCTATGGCGACGAACGTTATCAAAAGAAACGGCCTCCTGAAAACGAGTGGTCATCGCAGGCACCGCCGTGCGCAATGCGGATCAACTCATCGCAGCCCATTTACCATGTACTTGGCCCCTGCAACTTTCCAACTCTGATTAACGGCGTCTGAAGGAGAACATGCGGTCGGAATATTCGAAGAGCTAGAGCACTGGAGCACATGACTGGTCGCTGAGCATCCCGTGAGCATCGGGGTGGCAGGCAGGAGTCCAGATTATGAGTAATAGTCATGAGCAATAACATCGAAGGAAAAGTCGTCGTCATCACGGGCGCGAGCAGCGGGCTGGGCGAGGCAACCGCCCGGCTTCTCTCCGCCCAGGGCGCAAGCGTTGTGCTGGGTGCACGGCGAGTCGATCGCCTCCAGTCTTTGGTAGACGAATTGACCGCCAGCGGCGGCAAGGCGCTCGCCGTAGCCACAGACGTCACCCAGTGCGAACAGGTGAAGAGATTGGTCGACACAGCCGTGCAGACGTACGGGCGTATCGACGTCATGATCAACAACGCCGGGCTGATGCCGCAGTCGCCGCTGGAGCGCCTCAAGATCGACGAATGGAACCGGATGATCGACGTCAACATCAAGGGCGTGCTGTACGGCATCGCCGCGGCGCTGCCGTACATGAAGCAGCAGAAAGGCGGGCACATCATCAATGTCTCGTCGGTGGCCGGCCATAAGGTCGGGCCCGGCGGTGCGGTTTATGCCGCGACCAAGCATGCCGTGCGGGCTCTCTCCGAAGGGCTGCGCCAGGAAGTAAAGCCCTACAACATCCGCACGACGGTGATCTCGCCGGGCGCGGTAGCGACGGAACTGCCGAACAGCGTGACCGAGCCGGACGTCGCGGAGAGCGTCCGCAAGTTCATGACGCCGAAATCGCGATTCCCGCCGATTCGTTCGCGCGGGTGGTCGCCTTCGCCATGAGCCAGCCGGAGGACGTGGACGTGAACGAGATCCTGTTCCGGCCGACACGCCAGGAGTTGTAAGCCGGCGCTAGCAAATAGAACCAAATAAAAAGCAGTGAAAGAACTTAAGAATGGACATCAAAAGAATTGGCTCGCAGCCTTCCGGCAAGGGACCGGCAGAATGGTTTACTGGCACGGTGCGCATCGACCCGCTTGTTTCAGGCGCCCGATCCGGCACGCGCGGCAAGGCGCCAGCGTCACTTTCGAGCCCGGCGCGCGAACTGCATGGCATACCCATCCGCTGGGTCAGACCCTCATCGTCACGGCCGGCTGCGGCTGGGCTCAGCGCGAAGGGGGACCGATCGAGGAGATCCGGCCCGGTGATGTGGTCTGGTTCCCGCCCGGCGAGAAGCACTGGCATGGCGCCAGCGCCGACGACGGCCATGACGCACATCGCCATTCAGGAAAAGCTCGACGGCAAGGTCGTCGACTGGATGGAACAGGTCAGCGACGAGCAATACCAGGGACGATGAAGGCTACGGCTAACATTCCACGGCTATGAGAACCGTCTCTCGCGCCATGTTAGATCCCGAGAAACGCATTCTCCGAAGGTGAGATTTGGAGATGGGCAGTTTACGATAAGGCGGGCGGTCTCCATGAGTTGACGCAACACTAATTCGAAGTCTGCGATTGCGACCAAATCCAAACTTTCGAGACTGCTGAAGGGTTATCGTGCTGACTAGTAGCCTGTCGCAGGCTAAACATTAGTTGTTGCTTTGATTACTAATCCCACGCCTGGCGATCTAGTGGAGATACTCTGGCCCCCACCCGCCGCGTCCGCAGCAACGAACTCAATGCGACAGGCCACTAGGAGAAGTTTTTCTTGCGGTACTCGATGGCTTTGACCTCGACCGCCACCGCGTCCATCACATCGACCACCGGCTCAACCTTGAATTCGAATACCGCAAAGAAGCTGGTGACATAGTGAATGTCTGTCGGCTTGTCTGTCTCCACGATCATGTAGCCGCCGTAATCACCAATGCGGACCACAAACTGCAGCACCGAAAAACTCCCGGGCATTTTCCAGTCTTTGAATATCTCCAATACGCGTTCATGCGCGGCTTCATAGTCTTTCGCGGATGCTGCCGGACGTTCGCGCCAGGAAATGACGTATTTCATGATCGGCCTCCTTTTAGGGCCCTTCTGCCGGGGTTAAAGCCGTGCACGCCTGTCCGCCCGGATGCTAACTGCGCAACAATCGCCGCGTGATGACTCGTTGAATGTCTGGAGCACGCGGATTCTACCGAAACCAATCCGCGCGCGCAATCACTTGCAGTTATTGCGGAGATGGGCTTTGGCCAAGTCCGACAAACGGTATTTATCGGAGACTGGGACTCGGAGACGGCGCGTATCCGGCGGCGGCGTTAGAATCAACGGGAGAGTCATTGGGATTTTTGTGCGGAGACGTCTGCGCGGCAGGCGGCTGTTGGCCCCGGCGGGCATTTACCTGCGATGAGAGTTCACGACGTGCCGCTCAGGAGTCGCGCGGCGCGAGCTATGCTGGCGTCAGTATCGGCGGAGCCGCTCCCCACATCGCCATCACCGCCGCCATTCGCTGCCGCGCGGCCACTGCCCGAATCATCATCGCCCAAACCATCGCTCAAATTGGCGCCCAAACTGGCGCCCAGACTGGCGCTTGACCCGTCGCCAGAATCGTTGCGTGCGGATTCTTGCAGCGAGTCCCCGGGCACGGAATCGCCTTCGCCGGGCGCGAGAAACAGGTTGGCCTGCAGGCCGTGTTGCTTGGTGTAGAGGTCGAAATAGCGGCCGCCGAGCGCATAGAGCGATGCGTGAGTGCCGCGCTCGATGATCCGGCCGTCTTCGACCACCAGAATCTGGTCGGCGCGGCGAATGGTGGAGAGGCGGTGGGCGATCACGAAACGTGGTGCGCCCGCGCATCAGGTAGGACAGGCCCTCCTGGATCAGCGCTTCGGATTCGGAATCGAGGCTGGAGGTGGCTTCGTCGAGAATCAGAATTCGCGGATCGGCCAGGATCGCGCGCGCGATGGAGATGCGCTGGCGCTGGCCGCCGGAAAGCTTGACGCCGCGCTCGCCGACCACGGTGTCGTAGCTCGTCGGGAAACGATTCCGCGAATTCATCCACGCGCGCGATGCGGCAGGCGGCCAGAACGTCTTCTTCGCTGGCGTCGGGCCGGGAAAACGCGACGTTTTCGCGGATGCGTTCCGTCGAACAGAAACGTATCCTGCAGCACGACGCCCGAGCTGCGTGCGGTAGCTATCCAGGCGCACCGTGGAGAGATCGATGCCGTCCACCAGCACGCGTCCGGCCGTGGGCACGTAGAAGGCCGCGATCAGGCCGATGATCGTGGATTTCCCCGCGCCGGACGGTCCGACGAGCGCCGTGACGCTGCCCGGCCGCGCCACGAAGCTCACGTCGTGCAGCACTGGCTTGCCCTTCGGTGTAGGCGAAGCCGACGTTTTCGAAGACGCACTATCGCCGCGCACCGTTCCGATCGCCACGGTGCGTTGCGGGTCGGCGTCCTCGCGCTTCTCGCCAGGATGTCGCGGTGCGCTCGAGGCCGGCCATGCCTTCGGTGAACTGCGTGCCGATGCTGACGATCTGAGAGACCGGCGCGACCAGCAGCGCCAGGAATGCCACGTAGGTCAGGAACGTGCCGAGCGTCATGGTGCCGGCGAGAATGCGGCGCGCGCCCAGGTACATGATCAGCGCGCTCACCAGGCCCAGCAGCACCGTCGACGACAGGCTCATCACCGAAGTCGCCGTCAGCGTCTTCAGAACGTTGTCGAGCAGCCGTTGCACGCCGCCGGCAAATACCTTCTCCTCGCGCTCCTCGGCGCGGTAGCCCTTGACCACGCGCACGCCCGCGAGCGATTCCGTGAGCCGCCCGGTGACCTCGGCGTTCAGTCTTCGAGCGCGCGCGGAAGATCGGCCGAATGGTGCCAATGGCTTTGTTCAGGGCGAAGCCGAAGGCCAGCAGAATCGCGAACGCCACGCCGGTCATGAACGCGCTGATGCGCAGCAGACACGACCAGCGCAAAACGCGCCGTCATCACGCTGCCGACAAACTCCACCAGACCGGTGCCGACCAGATTGCGCAGGCCTTCGACGTCGCTCATGATGCGCGTGACCAGCGCGCCGGTTTTGTTCGCGTCGTGAAAGGCGACCGACAGGCGGCCGATGTGCGCCTGCACCTGCCTGCGCAGGTCGGCGATCATGCGCTGCGCGGCCTTCGAGAGAAGCTGCGTGAGCGTGAAGGAAGTGATGCCCTGAACCGCCGTGGCCGCCGAGGATCGCCAGCGCCAGAGGGCACAAGCAGCTGTACTTGCCGCTTGCCGATAACGTTGTCGACCAGAAATTTCGTCGAGCCGGCAGAACCAGCCCCGCCGCGCGATTGATGGCCATCAGCCCAAAACCGAGAAGCAGCAGCCAGCGCTGCGGCCGGACGAATGGCCACACTTCGCGCAGGAGGTGAACGAATCCCGGCGATTTGCGGCTTGCGTCCGGCTGCTCGGAGCGTGCTCACGACCTAGCGGCGAGCCGCCGCCGGATCTGCGCGCCGTAGCCACCGTCTCCGAGCCCGTGCCACCGGCGGGTAGCACCGATAGCGCATTGTCATATATCTGGAAATTATAGCTTACATCCGGGCGTGATCTGGCGGGCCAAGGGCCACAGTCGGCGGGTACTTAACCGGACGCTCGACATAGCTGCAGGGCATGACTCCGAAGCACAGCCGCGCTCGTCGACCGTCCGTAGCGCCAGGCGCTGCCGTACACTATGAGATCATGATATCAGCGGATGCTGCGACCATGCGCTCGACTCTCGAATGCAGCGTCGCGGATATCAAGGATAGTGATACCGAAGCGGAATTAAAATCGCCGTCGGGCATTGCAGTGCCGCAGGCCGCGACGTCAGCCGTCCCGGCCATCGGCCGCACGCCACACTCGCCACCGGCTTTCTCCACGCCACAACTGATCGCCGCCATGCTGAAGGACGTGAGCACGTGAGCGATCTGATCTTTTCTCCCGGCCACGCGCCGCAGGTCGAGCTCAGCGGAGAACTGGTGGAGCTGACGTTTCGCGGCCTGGAACGACTGCTGCCCGCGCCACACCGCGCAGATCGCGCAGGATCTGCTGGGCTCGAACCAGCAACCCGCGCAGCAGCTCGAAGCACGGAAGGCTCGGCGGATTTGTCCTACTCGGTGCCGACCGTGGCGCGATTTCGCGTGAATATTTTTCGGCAGCGCGGAACCTTCGCGATCGTCATGCGCGTGATTCCCAATATCATTCCCACCTTCGAAGACCCTGAAGCTCCCGCCGCAGCTGGACGAAATCGTGAATCTGCGCAACGGCATCGCGCTGGTCACCGGGCCGACCGGTTCGGGCAAATCGTCGACGCTGGCGGCCATCGTGGATCGCATGAACGACCGGAACGCGCCATTCACATCCTGACCATCGAGGATCCCATCGAATTCCTGCACAATCACAAAAAAGCCACGGTGCACCAGCGCGAGTTGCACAGCGACACGCCGACGTTTGCCCTGGCGCTTGCGCGCCGCGCTGCGCCAGGCGCCCAAGGTGATTCTGGTCGGCGAAATGCGCGACCGCGAAACGATCGAGATCGCGCTCGAAGCTGCGGAGACCGGCCACCTGGTGCTCTCGACGCTGCACACCATCGACGCCTCGAAAACCATCGAACGCATCGTCGGAGCGTTTCCCCTGAGCGATCAGCAGGCCATCCGCACGCGCTTCTCGAAGGCCTTCCGCTTCGTCGTCTCCCAGCGGCTGCTGCCGCGACGAGACGGCAAGGGCCGCATCGCGGTGCTCGAAATTCTCAAGTCCACCATGCGCACCCGCGAATACGTGGAAAAAGGCGAGAACGAGGGCAAGACGCTTGCTGGACGCCATGCGCGACGGCAGTGGAGACGAAGGCATGCAGTATTTCGACGGGGAAATCGAAAAGCTGATCCGCGCCGGCGCCATCGATTTCGAAACCGGCCTGAGCTATTCGACCAATGCCGGCAACCTGCGGCTGGAGCTTGCGGATTTCGTCGAGGAGCAGGCGTCGGCGCGGTAAGCGCGGGTTACGCTAAGTTTGCGGCGTGGTGGGCACAGGTATCGCCGCGAATTTAAGTGTGGCAAATAGCACCTGCATTTAGAGAAACACGCGTCGCGGGACTGGTTTCGCGGACTGGGGTTCGTTAGCGGTCGGCGTAATATCCGTCTCGCGCCTGAACTGCTAAATCTTTCTGTTTCGTCGCGAGATGAATTTTGCGATAGCCGGCCCCGCGTCTATTTTATCGGGTGTGTAGCCCAGACTGTACTGGTTACGCAGTTCTTCCGCGATGCTGCGGTAAATATCGCCGATGGGCTGCTTCTTGGAAACTTCAAACAGGCGGCCACCAGTTTCCTTGGACATCCGTTCAAGAACTTTTTTGCCGTCGGGATGTTCTTCCTGAGGAAACCGGCGCCGGCCCCCGCCGCCGCCGCGTTGGCCGAATCCTGGACCTCCAAAACCGAATGGGATTTGATTTGGCTGTTCATCGGCAAACAGGATCGCATAGACGACAGTGTCGGCGCGTTGCGCGGTCATGATCGCGCTTTCGAGCGATTCCTTGCTGCCATGGTCGACGCCATCGGTGAGCACAATCAGCGCCTTGCGACCCTGCTGCTTTTTGATGACTTCGTCGGAAGCCAAATACACGGCGTCGTAAAGCAAAGTTCCACCACCGCCGCCAAACCGCGGGCGAGAGCCTCCGCCTCCTCCGACGTCCTCCACCTCCTCCGCGGCCTCCACCTGCTCCGCCTCCGTTTCCGCTCTGGCTAAACTGCGGAACGTTCAGCAAGTCGAGCGCGTGCTCCAGTTTTTCCCGGGAAGAGGTCAGGTCTTGCAAGAGCTCGACTTCGCGATCGAAATGAATCACGAAGGCGTGGTCCTTATCTGGACGCAGCATGTCATCCAAGAAGCTGTGGCTAGCCGTGCGCTCCTCGTCAATGACGCGGCGCTGGCTTTCGCTGGTGTCCACCAGCAGGCCGAGAGTCAGCGGAAGATCGGTTTCCCTGGTGAAATAGCTGATGGTTTGCGGCCGGCCGTCTTCTTCCAAGGTGAAATCATCTTGGCCGAGATTGGACACGATTTGGCCGTGTTTGTCGCGCACGGTGGCCAGGACAGTGACCACGTTGACTTCGACGGCGATCTTGGGCTGCGGCGGTTGCTGGGCCTGCTGCGGCGGTTGGGATTGTTGTTGAGGCTGTTGCCGGCCGGCTAACTGGCCGCTCGCTAGGAGCAGGCCCATGGCCGAGCAGGCAAACCCGAGCCAGAGGATATCGCCGCCGGGTGCTACCGGTGCACTGAATCAGCCGAGTCGCTTTACGCATGGCAGCATCCACCTCATCGACCCGACTTAGCCATAATTACGAACAGTTACGAATTGAATTACTTAGGAAGATTCGCCGTGCATCCTAACGGTTGCCTGAGGAAGCATTTGCCGCTGCGCGGAACCTCAGACATTTTGGGTGGCGGGACGCGATCGGCAGGGGCGCACGATTCCACTCATCGCGGCAGTGTCAGCCCTCGAGGATGGGGAGACACTGGAGCGGCTGCACGTGGAAGTCGAGGCCAGCGACTTCGGCGAGGGCACGTTCGAGCACCGCGCTGCTGCAGGGCTCAAGCGTCATGATAAACGGCAACGCGGTATGCGGAAAGCCTGGCTTTTGCAGGAGCGCGTCAATACTGATGCGATGTTTTGACAAGACGCTGGCGACTTCGGCAACGATGCCGGGACGGTCGCGGACGACAAATCGCAGGTAATGCGGCACGGTCAATTCTCCGCTGACGGAGTTGGGGACGCGCAGCACAGCGCCGCTGTGAGTGTCTGCACCTGTGCCCCTAGCAGTTCCTGTTTCCGGCCGAGAAGCTGCATTGCCGGACGAAGTCGCGCGCCGGGAGCCATCCGGCACGGTGCTGGGCCGAGAACCGTTCCTCACAATCGTGTGCAAGTCGGAAACCACGGCTACGGCCGTAGGATCGCCGCCGGCTCCGAAACCGGAGAGCGCAATTTCACCCACAAACTCGCCGGTAGCCGTCACCAGGTTCTTGCTGCCCTCGACGTGGGCGAGCAGCGAAGAGGAGGGGATCAGCGCGGGCCGCACGGCGGCGATCAAATGCACGCCGCCATTTGCGGCTTCTTTCTTGGCGAACGATATCTGGCGAATGGTGCAATCGAGTTCGCGCGCGTACAGAAAATCCACGGCCTCGACAGTGTAAATGGGCCAGCACGGAATGCGGTCGGGACGCACCTGCAACCGCAAGCCCGCCTGCGTCAGGATGACGAGTTTAGCGCGGGCGTCGAATCCTTCGACGTCGTCCCGGGGGTTGGCCTCGGCAAAACCGAGTTCCTGCGCCTCTTTCAAGGCTTCGGCAAAACTGGCGCCTTTGGCCTCCATCTTGGTCAGGATGAAGTTACAGGTGCCGTTCAGGATGCCTTCGATTTTCAAAAGGCGATCACCGGCCAGGCCTTCCTGAATAGCGACAATGGCGGGAATGCCGCCGGCGACCGAGGCGCCAAATTCGAGGCGCTGGCCCGATTCGCGCGCGAGATCAAGAAGTTCGGGGCCGCTCTCGGCGATCAAGAGCTTATTCGCCGTGACCACGGACTTGCCGGAGCTGAGGGCCCGGCGAATCCAATCACCGGCAGGTTCGATGCCGCCGACCAGCTCCACGATAACGTCGGCGTCGGAGGAAAGCAGTTCGTCAACACTTTCGGTCCAGCGCACGCTGGCCGGGACCCAATCGACTTTTTTGTTTTCCACATTGCGATTGCAGATATGGGTCAACAGCAGAGGTCCGTCGGCATCCTGGCAGAGGAGCTTGACCACGGAGCGGCCGACGGTGCCGAAGCCGATTAATGCGACTTTCAATCTTCTGGCCCTCGTCGCTGCTGCGGCGTTCCCAGACGCGGAGTGTAACGCGGCAGCAGTTCTTGCGGGCATGGCGGCACGGCCCGATCTTCGCGCAGGCGCCGATGTGGGAGCCGCAGCGGCGCCGGCGGTTTTGCTGTCGCCACCGGCGCATGGCCGGCCGCAGAGCCGCTTTTCTTTTCGGCGGCTTTGGTCTGTTTACGGGAGCGAGACGATGGCACCACTGTCACCTCAGCACCGATGTTCTGGGTACCGCGAGCACTTCACATGAGTGCGCTTGCTGCTAACGATTTTCGGTCCGCTTCCAAGCCCGACGCGAGCGTATTCGGCGGGGCACAAATCGCGCCAAAGTATACACCGAGTGCGCGATGGCGATGTGGTCTCGGGGTGGCCGATGCCAAGGCTCGGGAACAGGGAGGGTGGCGAAGCCAGACAGCCGCCAACTTGCCGTACGAGCGGCGCGCGGAGATCACTTGGCCGAGGACCAGGGAACGTCCTTCACGCAGAATTGCTTGAGGCAAGCTTCGCACAGGCAGCCCGAAAATTGTGCGCGTAGCTCCGCCAGGACAGCGGGGTCGACAGACACGGCGGCGCACCAGCATCCCGCTTCTTGTTGACAGTGGAAGGCTGCGTGGCAGCGCGGGCACGTTTTTTCGATTCTTACCGGCATAATCAGATCCACGGCGTGAAATGACAAGGTTCGTTGGGCTCGCCGATGGGAGTCTACGAGATATATCGGTGCGAGCGTTAGCCCATTGTAATGTGTAGCGTAGGTGCCTTCTGCAGCGGCTATGAGCGTGCTATGGCAGGCCGCTAAATCGCTTCTCCGCTTGTGAGGACGCAGAACCTGCCGGATCGCTTGCAAGCACCAATCTACATCATTATACCGAGGCATATACTTGTGGTTATTGTCAGGGAGTGGTGTATCATCTGCATCCCTCGAAAACGCAGAGCATTCGATTTTTCTCCGGAGGTACGAAAGAGTCATGCATATGAATTCTGAAAAACAGCGCTTCAGCGGAGTGGTGTGTTTGTTTTGCGGCAGGGGCAATGCGCTTCCAGAGGCCGGGGGGGAAGATACCGAAGAGCGCCGCATTGTGATCGTGCGCTGTCGAGTATGCGGAAAGGAAGCGCCGTACCAGGCCGATCAGATTATCGCACTCGAGAAAGAGCCGAATGGCACGCGTTTGACTCGTGCCGCAGCAGCGAACTAAGCAGGTCGCCAGAAAAGCGGAATGCATTCCCTGGAAGCGATACCCGGGCTGGCATTCGCGGTTGCCGGCACGGCCCACCAAGCATCACCCGTGCATGTGTTTCGCAGAGACGATTCGTAAGAAGGCGATTTGTACAACGATTTGTAAAAAAGCATTTGTAAAAAAACGATTTGTAAAACAGGTCGTTTGCAAGAAGGCTATTTGCAACCAGGCAACGCGAACAAGGCGCATCCAGAAGCAAGCGCCTGCAGAACCTTACCCTCGCATTTTCCAAATGATATCGCGCGCATGGTGACGGCGTGACTTTGGTGTTTGCTTTTCTGATCGGGCTGTTCACGGGGTTGCGATCGCTCGCGCCGGTGGCGTGCACCGCCTGGGCGACCCACCTCGGCTGGCTAAAAGTGGCGCGCGCATTTTCCTGGATTGGCGGGATTCCGGCCGTGGCGCTTCTCACCCTGCTGGCCTTGGTCGAACTCGTGGCCGACAAACTGCCAAAAACGCCGAGCCGTACTGCGCCCCCCGGGTTGATCGCGCGCATCGTGATGGGCGCGCTTGCGGGAGCATGCGTGGCTACGGCGGGCGGTGTGGGGCCGGTTGCCGGCGGTCTGCTAGGGGTTGTCGGCGCGCTGGTGGGCACCTTTGGCGGGTATCAACTACGCTCGCGACTGGTAAAGGCGCTGGGGACGCCGGATTTCGTCGTGGCGGTGCTGGAGGACCTGGTCACGATTGGCGGCTCGCTCTGGGTGGTTACCAGGTTTTAGGGCCAGCACGAACTGAGGCTCGATCGCGGATTAAAGTGGACGCACCCGAAGTTTGCCGGGCATCGCTCGGCGCTGGCGCAGGCGGCGGGGATTGCCCGGCGCGCCATTGCGTGCTAGCATCCACCTGCTCGTCACACTGCGGAACAAATTCAGACCATAGGAGTTGCAAAAGATGAAATTGCTGCTTACTCTCGCGGCCTGTGCGGCCTTCGCTGTTTCCGCGCAAGCGCAGAATCGGCCGGTGCAGACGTTTGACACGTCTGCCGGACCGGTAAAAATCACGCCTATTTACCATGCGGCCATGTTGATCCAGGCTGGCGGCAAAAACATTCTGGTCGACCCGGCCAAGCCCGCCAACATCACGGGACTGCCGCCCGCGGACCTGATCCTGATTACCGACATTCACGGCGATCACATGGATCAAAACCTGATTACAGCCGGCAGCAAGTCCGACACCCAGATCTGGGCGCCGCCGGCCGTGGTGAAGACCATCACGACCGCGCAGCCCATCTCAAACGGCGAAACCAAGAAGTGGGATAAATGGACCATCGAAGCGGTTCCCATGTACAACATGGTGCGTGGTCCGGCTGCCGGCAAGTTTTTCCACGACAAGGGCCGCGGCAACGGGTACGTGCTGACGTATGGCGGCAAGCGCTTCTACATTTCCGGGGATACGGAAAACATTCCGGAAATGCGCGCTCTCAAGAACATCGATGTCGCGTTTGTTTGCATGAACCTTCCGTACACCATGACACCTGAAGAAGCGGCGGAAGCCGTGAAAGCGTTTCATCCCAAGGTGGTCATTCCGTATCACTACAGCGCCAATCCGCCGACCGACTTGAGCGTATTCCAGAAAGCGCTGCAGGGCACGGGGATTGAGGTGCGGTTGCTCGAGTGGTACCCGAAAGCGTCTTAGTCGCAGAATTCCGGCAAGTTCGCAACAGAAGTTCCCAGCAGAACTTCGCGGCAGAACTTGGCAGCAGAAGTTCGCAACAGAAGTTGGCAGCAGAAGTTTTCGGGGGGTTCGCCTTGCAGTAATGAGGCGGACGCCCCGATCTGTTTATGGGCTGGCCCGCTTGAGTCATTTCGGGTCGCTCGTGGCGCTACGAGCCATTCTCCCGCGGACCTTCCTTCCGCTGGTTTGTCCTTATAGTTCCCCCTCGGGCGCTTCCCTTAAGCGGTCCTTATAAATAAGAATAAGTAAGGCTTTTTCCTTGGACTTCCTGTCGGGTTCGCCGGCCGGCATTCTGTTCCGGAGATGGTCAAGCTCTCTTCGCAGTAAGACAGCTCGGCACCAGGCCAGCGTTTCCCCTTCCAATTTTTCACGAGCCAATTTTCACATCGCAAAAGAGCTCTGGCCCGGACACTTCGTACGCATACGCGCGGAAGGCGGGAGGCATACTAGCCACCTGTTTCGGTGCGACCGCGTCTATTGCGAATGGCGCTGCATCGAACGGGAATGGCCAAGCGCGCAGGGACCCAGTCGGGAAAGCTGATTCCGGAGCATGCATCTCTGGCGGAATTACAGGAGACCGCCAAGAGTTGCAGGGCTTGTGATTTGTGGAGGCAGGCGACGCAGACTGTGTTCGGCGAAGGCGGTGCCGGGGCCACGATGATGCTCGTGGGCGAACAGCCCGGCGATCAGGAGGACCTGCAAGGGAAACCGTTCGTGGGTCCTGCCGGAAAGCTGCTGGATGAAGCGTTGGCGCAAGCGGGAATTACGCGAGAGAAGACCTACGTTACGAACGCGGTGAAACATTTCAAGTGGGAACCGCGCGGAAAGCGGCGTATCCACAAGAAGCCGAATGCGGCGGAAGTGACGGCGTGCCGTCCGTGGCTCGATGCCGAAATAGCGGCGGTACGGCCCAAAATAATCGTGTGCCTGGGAGCTACGGCGGCGCAGTCGCTGCTGGGGCGTGCTTTTCGCGTGACCCAGCATCGCGGCGAGTTGTTGGCTTCCGAACTGGCGCCGTTCGTGATGGCTACCGTGCATCCGTCGTCGATACTGCGTGCTCCCGACGAGGAAACGCGGCATGCAGAACTGAGAATGTTCATTGCGGACCTGAAAAAGGCCGCGCGGCACTTGGAATGAGCGGACGCGGCTAGGTTCACAGGAGCGGTTAGGTTCACAAGAGAGGATTGGACGGGGGGGGCAGAAGCCGGTGGGCGTGCCATGGGGGAAACCGACACACGACAAGATACAACGGTTGACGTGCCGAGGAAGATGGGCTTATCCTCGGCCAAACACCATGGCCAAACACAGTCGAGCACAAGCCTAAATAGGAGACGAAGAACGCGCGGTCAAGCTAGCACGTTTCAGTCAGAAAGATAAAAGCAAGAAATTCCCTTCCCCGCGATACTGAAGAGCGTGTGCAGTTTCCAGTTGGATAGGCCCCGGGTCACGCCTGATGGAGAGGTTTCTCCGAACGGCGTTTAGAGTATTCGGAAGGGTAAGAGCACCCCCCGCTGGTGGGAGGATCTTCAAGTGAAAACTCCTTTTCTCGCATCCACACTTTTCATCGCGACATTTTTGTCGGCGGCCCTCCCGGGGAGCGCGTCGGGCTTCTCTACGCCTTTGTCAAGGGGCGCCGCTGCGGGTGGGGGTGCTCTCGGCGTGCGCGACCTTGCTGCCGCGCCACCGAGCGGTCGGGCGCGCACCGCACGCTCCGCGCAAAATGGCGCGAAGTCCCAGGGGCAAGCGGCTGGCGCGTCATCTGCAGGCCAGGAAACGGCCGCAGCCACCATACCGGGACCGCTGCGATCGTTTCTACGCATGGCGGGCATTAGCCAGAAGATTGCTCCCGAGGAAGTGCTGCCTTTGCTGGCTCGCAACGTGGTGGTGATGGGATATCCGGACTTCAAGGAAAAGCCTGATACGCCGTCGGAATTTTTGCTGCTGCTGCGGAAATACCTGGCGCAAGCCAGGGAACTGCAGAGATTGGCGGGGCCGGAAGGGGTGATTCGCGTCTCCAGTTGCGCTGAGGCGGGGCCATTGCTGGGGATTTTGGGTTACCGGCTGCGCGAAGCTTGCGGACCCAGCACCTCGGTCGAGACGGGGGACGCAGACAGAGCTTTTCTCACCATCGATTCCGGATTTCCGCTGGCGGACCTGGAGGAGACGCTGCGCACCGGTACGGCGTTTACCTACCCGTTTCCGACGACGAATGTTCCCGTGGTATTCGCGACGCCTGACTGGCTGAACGAATGGCGCGGGCGTCGCGGCAAGAATGACAAGCCCGGCAGAAACGAAGACATGGTAGACACGCTGTTGCAGGATCCCGCAACGGCGCGGCTGTATTGGGCGGTATCGCGCATCGACGCACAAACGCGAGAGGCGCTGCGGGAATCGCCGGGATTAGCGAGGCTGGAGCCTTACTCGAGCGTGCTCGATTTTTACGGCAGCCATTTATCGATCCGGGGCGGGCGGGTGGTGGTTCCGGGTGGAGTGGCGGCAGAGTCCGCGTGGAAGAGCATGGCGGGAGCAGATCCCTCGAATCCGGGCGAATTCGTCACCCGGCTGCTGGCGAAGGATGAAGGGTGGCTAGCGGTATATTTTGATGCCCTGTCGAGCGTGAGCCCCTCGCAGCAGGCTTACTTTACGAAGCCGGACAAGCTACAACACTTTTACGAGGCTTTCCGGGGACGCAGCATTTCGCCCGGGCCGACGCGACACGCGTTCCGCCCGGACCCCGGGCTGATTCTGCTGCTGACGCGGCTAGAAATCGAACCCGATGGCCAGCCGCACGTTCCGGGAAGTCTGGCCGTATGGAAAGACGTACTCAAGAACATGCGCGATTCCAAGGCTGCGCAGGACTGGAGCAAGCGGATTGGCAAAGGAACCCGTCCCGACGAGCTGGTGGACGCGATGTTCGCGCTCTCCCGCGAGAGTTCGCCGAACGGCGGGTTGCAGGTCTATTTGCTGTTGAGCGAAATCGATCGCGCGCGATCGCCGCAACTGCGGCTGAGTCCGGAGACGGTGCGATTGCTGGCCGCGAAGTTTCCGCGGTTCAGCAACCAATACGTGGTGTTTTCCGAATTCAACAAGCTTAACAACGCTTCTATTACCCGGCTGATTGCCGTGGCCGAGGCGCTGGACCGTATTCCGGACCGGATTGTGCGCGCAGATGCGCTGGGTACGATGCAAGCAAGCGCCGGTCTGTGGGAAATCCTGGCGCGGCAGGGGCAAATTCCCGAGGCGCGGCTGAACGAGTCCTGGCAGGCGGTGATCGGCCCGTTTGCGAATGCAGGATCGGCGGTGCAGCTGTTCGATGCCGGCCAGGCATCGCTCGGCGAGCTTTCGCGCGAGGTGACGGGCAAAACAGAGATGTCGCAGGATGAACTCATTGCGACGCTGGCGGGGCCGCGCCAGACAACTCCGGAAGGGCAGCAAATGCGGCAGGAAGTGGCGAGCAGGATCCACGCGGTGCTGGACGATCAGCGCCTGGTATCGCTCGATACACTCCAGGTGCTCGCGCGCGGATTGAATGAAATGGCGGAAGGGCAGCACATTGGCGATACGCTGGCGCCCTTTGCGGGCGAGCTTCGCGAGTTCGAGATGCCACGTCCGCTATTCACGACGCGCGAGCGTACCGAATGGGCCTCGGGGCTGTATAACGTGCGCCACACGACTTCGCAGATGCAAACGAATCTGGCGAAGGTCATCAAGTCGGGTTCGCCGGCGGAGCTGACGGCGGCGCGGGGCCAACTGGCATCATTTCTGCGGGACACGCTGGTGGGATTGAACTATGCGTACTACGAGCCGCCGGGAGCGCAGATGCTCCACCACAATCCGCTGTTCGTGCGCTCGCATGATTTTTCGGGACAGATCACGATGAGAGGCGACCAGGCATGGCAGACGCCAATGCTATTTGGGCGGGGCGGCACCGCGAGTGGCGGTGCACACCTGGCGGGGTCGCTCGCGGACCTTCCTTATGTGCTCTCACAGGTGGAACAGGATTTCATCGTTCCCGAGAACGGGCAATCGCTTATCTGGGAAGATCTGGTGCCCGATCTGCTGACGAGCGCCGTCTTACCGCGGTGGTGGGGCGTGAGTCCGACGGAGCTGCATGCGGTTACGCTGTACCAGCGCACGGGCGAGGAACTGTTGACCGCTGCGGGACAGAACGAAAAATTGCGTGAGACAGTGATGGGTATCCTGTCAAACCGCATGCTTCCGCAACGATCGGAGGAGATTGAAAGGGCGCTGCGCGGCGGACACGCCGAGGAGATCGTGCCGCGGATGATGCCTGCGGAAACTTTTTATCTCGCGACTGAATTCCGGAGCCGGTTTGGGTCGGAAGTCCCGGTGGGAGAGTTAGCGGATTGGGGACGCGCAGGCAAGGAACTGAACGCGCTTGCGGCCGAGCATCCTCAGGAAGTGAGTTGGACGCGGCTCTCGGAAGATTTTGGCGTGCCCCACCCGGCGCTGGAACAGAATTACGCCCGCGAATTGCTGAACGTGGAACCGTTCCCGACATACCTGGGTTACTCGAGCCGGTTGCTGGCGGAGTGCTGGGACTCGAGCAACCTTTATTGGGCGCGATTGGCGGACGAGTTGGGGTACTCGCCGGTGATGCTGAACCGGCTGGTTCCGCAGCTCACGCGGCGCATGGTAGAAAAAATCGCTGCAAGCCATCCGGAAGACTGGATGGCAGTATTGCGCGCGATGCAGGAAACCGGTGAGGAGTTCCGGCAAAGCAAGAACCAGGCGCCCGGCGCTTCGCCGGCGTCGCGGCCCGCGGCAACACCGTCCACAGCGATGCCGGGTGTTGTGCCGGGAGCGGTTTCGCCGGGTATCCCGCCGGCGCAGATGTCTGCGGCATCCGCGCAGACTGCCGAGACGTTGCCCGCCGCGGGCGGAGCTGCTGCCGCTCGTTGATGTAGATTGTCAGAACGAGTA
The DNA here is from genome assembly GCA_963828935.1 of uncultured Acidobacteriota bacterium. Taxonomy (GTDB): domain Bacteria; phylum Acidobacteriota; class Terriglobia; order Acidiferrales; family UBA7541; genus Palsa-189. Next base: position 20,315 of record CAWHGP010000007.1, read on the forward strand.
TGGCTGGATCTGTTTTCGCCGAGCTGTAACAAGAACGGGAGTTTTTTTGAATCATCTTTAGGTATTTTGGAATTATCTTTAGAAATGAATAGGCGGGGGATCTGATGGCCAAGCGACATTTTCTGCTTCTTTTGTTCGTCCCTGGTTTTCTCGCGAGCTCGGCAATGTGGATTGGGGCTCAAGAGAGCACGCCGGATAGCCCGCCAGATAACTCGGTGATCCGCAAGGTAGTGGAGATGGTGCAGCTGAACGTCGCGGTGACCGACAAGAAGGGCAACTACGTCACCGGCCTGGGGCCATCCGACTTCGTGATTGCCGAAGATCGCATACCGCAGAAAATCGCCACTTTTGAAGAAGGCAGCGGTGGCGCGCGCAGTATAGACGCATCGGCCGGCGATAATGGCAATAAGGAGGTCGCCAAATCCAGCAGTTTTTTGGGCTCGAACGCCAGTTCGGGTCCCGCCTCGTCCGTGAACGGCGGCGCTAAGGCAAGTGCGCCCAGCATCTACATTTTGTTTGACACCAGCAACTACATGTATCGCGGGCGGGGCTTCGTATTTGCCCAAGACGCGATTGCGCAGTTTGTCCGGTCGATCGACGGCCCTGACCGGATCGCGTTCTATTCGTATAGCCGCGATCTTTCACGGGAGACGGCGCTTACGGCGGACCGCTCACAGGTATTGCACGGAGTGCGCGCGACGGTGAATGGAGACGACTCCGCGCTGTATAACGCATTGCTCCTGACCCTGAAAGACGCGGGCCAGCAGACCGGGCGCAAAGCGGTCGTGGTTTTTTCAAACGGACCTGACAACTCCAGCATGGTGCCGCCCGAAGACGTTGGCGAACTGGCCCAGTCGGAGGGCGTCCCGATTTACATGGTCAGCACGCATGACGCGAAGCTGGACGCTGTGACTGCGGCCGTGTTTGCGCGCATCAGCGCGGATACCGGCGGCGAAGCCTATTTTGCGAAGAGTTGGAAAGAACAGGAGCAGGCGTTTACGTCGATTCGCGACGATTTGGCGCATCTTTACTTGATCAGCTACTATCCGCAGCCCAATCCGAATCGCGGGTGGCGCGCAATTAACGTTAAACTCGCGGGCGAGAAGGCCAAGCAGTTCCACCTTCGCACGCGAGAAGGCTACCGGCCGTTGCCGGAACATCTGTCGGTGGGCTCGGCAAACGCGAACGCGGGACAGTAGAGGGCTCAAGGTTTGAAACCCGCGGGGCGCGAGGCTGCGTGTCGAGGCTACAGCCGCAGCAGAAAGACACGCTCCAAGCGATCTTCTTTCTTTGTGAGCTTCGCGAGGTGTGTTGACGCCGCGCCGGGGTGATTAAAGTTTATCGAGAAGTGCGGCGGCCTGTTTGAGCTCCTGTGGCGCGCCGAAAAAGTCTTTCCAAGGGTCCTCGCGTTTCGACCAGCCCGCGAGATTTCCAATATTGAACCTTGCAGGATCAAGAGACGTTTTCACTTCGGACCAGGCCAGCGGCATGGAGACGGGTGCGTGCGGACGGCGCCGAACCGAATACGGCGCCACCACAGTTTGCGCAAAACCGTTTCGGAAAGGGTCGAGGTAGACGCGGTCGCCGCGCGCCGCGATGGAATGCTCGGTGGTTAGCTCGCGGGGATGCGCTGCGGCGAGACGTCCCACGAAAGATTGGGCAAAGCTCAGCACTTCCTCAGTGCCGGGGCCCACACGAAGCGGGACAAAGACGTGCATACCGCGGCTGCCGGAAGTCTTGGCGTAGGGAGCGAGCTTGATGGCTTCGAGAGCTTCGCGCACAAATTGAGATGCGCGAGCGGCGTCGGCAAATTTGCCGGATTGCGGATCGAGATCGAAGCATAGCCAATCGGGCTGCCCCGGAGCAGAAGCCCGGCTGCCGGTAACATGCACGGCGATACATCCGAGGTTGGCGAGCGCCAATTGGGTTTCGAGCGCCCCTCCTACGACATAATTGGTGGATTCAGAAGAGCTACCCGCATGGCGGATGCGCTTGGTCGGTGTGCCGGGCGGCAGCCCTTTGGGCTTTTCCTTTTGGTAGAAACACTGGCCGTTCATCCCGTCCGGGCAGCGTTCAAGTGACAAGATACGATCTTCGACATACGGCGACAGCCTGGGAAAAATGGCATTATAAAATTGCACGAGGTCGAGCTTCGTGTAACCCTCCTCGGGCCAAAAGACCTTGTCGGGATGCGTGACGCTTATAGGCAGGGCGGTTGCGCTGTTCCGGGTAGCGCCCGATGCGACAAGCGATGCGGCATTCGCGCGCGAACCGGCCGGGACTTTGGGGGAAGGCTCGGGCGGCTTGGCGAGTGGGCGGACTTTCGCGCGAGGCTTCGAGCGGGTTTTTGGTTTTGCGTTTTTCATAAGGTGTCGGTCAAAGTGTTGGTCACGGTGTTAACCATGGTGTTAATCATGTGTTAATCATGTGTCAGTCATGGCGTTGGTCATGCGCCGTCTCTCAACGCCATGGGTGCTGGGCGGACGACCTCGGCCGGAGATTTGTCATCTCGCAAACCCAGAAATACCGGCTGGCGAAGCAGCCCATCGGCGGTCCACTCCTGATAGGAGATTTGCGCAACGAGCTTGGGCTCGAGAAAAGTGATGCCTTTCCCGCGTGGAGGATCGACGAAGTGCGAATGATCGCTTATCAGGGGAACGAACATGCGATGCAGGGCGGCAAGCGTTTCGTGACCAAACCCGGTTCCCACTTTCCCGACATACTGTAATTTCTTGCCGTTCCTTGTTTGCTTCCTGTCCTTTAATTGCTGGCTGTTCTTTATTGGCCTGCTGTCGTAGGCTCCCAGTAAGAGCGCACCGAAAAATTTTCGCGTGCCAGCAGGCTGGGTAAATCCTCCGATCACGAATTCGTCTTCCTGGTGCACCTTGACCTTCAGCCATCGCGTGGATCGCCCTTCGACATACGGGGAGGAAAGGTCCTTCGCCACCAGTCCCTCGAAGCCTTTGCGCTTGGCGACGCGATACGCGTCCATGCCGTTCGATCCCAGGACACTCGAAATCATAAGGAATTTGCCGGGAAGCACGGCCTCTGCAAGGGCGGCACGGCGCTCGGACAGCGGTTGCCGACGCAGGTCGCTCGCTTGCTTGTAGAGGCAGTCGAAAACCGCATACATCGGGTCTTGGCCGCCACGCTGAAGAAGCTGGAAACGGGACACGTGCTTCTTGTCAAACAAGACGACTTCACCGTCGAGCAGCAGCGTAGCACTCCCCAGCGCCTGAATTGCGCCCACTATTCCGGGAAAACTATGCGTGCGGTCGACCGCGTTGCGGGAAAGCAGCTGCACCCGCGAGCCCTCTTTATAGGCGAGAATCCGGATGCCGTCGTATTTCTCTTCGTAGGTCCACCCAGCTGCGTTGAAGGGCTCAGTTACCAGCGTGGCGAGCATAGGACGCACGCGAAATGGAATGCGGGATGGAAGAGCGTTACGCAACGCGCGGTTCGCCGGGTCTCACTTGCGATGTTTAAGCGGTTCTTTGCTGCGCCGGGGCGTACTGGAAGCAGGTCGCCGCGGCCGCGATGGGCTCTTGGGCTTGGCTGCCGGATCGCCCGTGGCAGCCTTCTCGACATCGCCGCCACCCTCGCGAGCAATGTCGGACAATAAGCGTTTGGTGGTAACCGATTGCGGCTGCGTGACGGTGATGTCTTCGGTAGAGGCGTATTGATCGCGATGTTTAATGAGCAGCCACGATGTTTTGGAGCGGCTGCCGTAACCTTGCGTGCGCACCAGCACCCAGGAACCCTTGAGCTTCGCGCCGTTCAAGGAAAATTTTAGCTCTCCTTTGCGCAAAGCGGCGTCCACATCCGGCGCGTCCGGCATCCATGTACCTTTGTCCCAGACCATGACGGTGCCGCCGCCATATTCACCTTCCGGGATCACACCTTCGAAATCCGCGTAGTCGAGCGGATGATCCTCGACTTGCATGGCGAGCCGTTTAACAGACGGATCGAGTGACGGCCCTTTGGGGACGGCCCAGGACAAGAGCACGCCATTCCATTCGAGACGAAAATCGTAATGGAGCTGCGAGGCGCGATGCTTTTGAATTACATAACCGAGGGACGATTGCGGTTTGCGGGCAGCCGGGCGGCTGGCGGGGGATGCCGCCGGAGCTTCGGCTGACGAGGCCGCGGCTTTGGGGTCCGCCCCGGAAGGCTCGGGCGTCACATCGAAGTGCCGCTTTTTACGATATTCCTTGATCGTCATCGATCAGGGTCCCCATGCGCCAAGGATCTCGAGCGTCAGCCTTCCACAAAATGTGATGCGCAGGCTCGCGTCAGAGTGACATCCGGAAGAGTCTTAAGCGCGGAAGCAGGCCAAGGAATCTCGTGAGCGGCGATGAGCAGCGTGTCAGCCCGCTTTCCGGCCCTGTTTCTTGGCGGGCTTTTCGGTGCGCACCGGGCCGCGTACCAAAGTTGGCTTCTTACCGGCATCCTTATCCGCAACCGCTGCTTGGTTGCCGGCCAGACTTTTCTTCAAGGCCTCCATTAAATCGACCACCGGCGCGCGGGCGGGATGCGGTACAGCGGCAATTTTCTGGCCATGAGCCTTGGCTTCAATCAGGCGTTCCAAACTATCCTGATAGGCGTCGTGATATTTCTCGGGATGGAAAGGTGCGGCGAGGCTCTCGATCAACTGCTGAGCCAACGAGCGCTCCTGCTCCTTGATTTCGGCCTTGTCGGTGTGGCCATGTTCCTCGGCGCTGCGAATCTCGTTGGAATAAAACATGGTGTGCAGCGTAAGGCCACGCTCGCGCGGCCGGATAATGACGATGTTCTCCCGATTGTGCATGGTGATTTTCGCGATTCCAGCGTAACCGGATTTTTCCATGGCCTCGGTCAGGAGGTGATAAGCCTTCTCGCCGGCATCTTCGGGAGTCACATAGTACGAGGCATCGAAATAGACGGGATCGATTTCCTCGAGCTTGACGAACTCGAGAATGTCCATAGTGCGCGCAGTATCGGGCTCAACTTCGTCCAGTTCCTGCTGCGTAAACAGGAGATATTGACCCTTCTCGTATTCGTAACCCTTTTCAATTTCCGATCGCTCCACCATTCTGTCGCAGGTGGGGCAGAACAAGGGCTGCTTCAAGCGCGTGTGGCAAACTTTGTGAAGCTGATTAAAGCTGATGCGCTCTGTGCGCGCTGCAGGCGAAAGACGAATAGGGATCGAGATCAACCCAAAACTCAGATAACCCTTCCATGTTGAGGCGGCCATTATCTCCCCCGGGTGATCTTATCATCAAAGGCATCAAATGTAGGCGATTGAGGCTCCTGAAGCCACTTCAGAAGCCAGCAGGGGGCCGATGGCGAGCCCCTCTGCGAATCGCCAACTTGTTGCAAAAAAGGGTAACGCTTATATGGCTCCCATCACCACGAGAACAATCAATATGACGAGAACAAGACCTAAACCCCCACTGGGATAATATCCCCAGCCGGTGCTGTACGGCCAGGTAGGCAGAGCACCCAAGAGCAAAAGGATTAGCAGAATAAAGAGAATGGTCCTGACCATAGTTCGTTTTCTCCTCGCCGGCTTGAACCTATCCCGTCGGGTTCAGGCTCGGGAGGCACTATAGGGGAGTGGGCTAAGACACGACCATGCTGCGAACGCTGTAGGGAGATGCAGCAATTACTGTAGTGGGCTGCCTTGTTACCGCTGTGGGCGGTGAAATGGCGAAGCGCGGCAATGCATAAAGAAGGGCGGCATGCATAAAGGTGATAAATGCAGATGATAACCATCCACGCCAGGCATTCTTCGATGAGACGGCTACAGCAACTGCCGGATGGTCACCCGTGCAACGGCTTCTCATACTTGTCGAGTTAAGCCACGTAGCCATGACCGCGTATCGATCAAGGTATCGACAAGCTAAACCGCGTAGCGAGGCAAGGTTCTAACGACAGGGCCGACCGCGGAAAGCGTAGCCGCAGGCAATAAGAGCAATAAACGGAGGATGTCATGACCCCACGCCACAACCGCAAGTCCGACGATCTTAGTCGCGGGCCGGGTATGACGCCCATTGATCATCCCGAGCCTGACATATCCGACGAGTCCCGCGACCCGGACCCGGCAACAGGGCGGGTACCTTCACAAGATCGCGAAGCGGATCCGCCAGAGAAGAAGGGTCAGCGCGGCAGTAGCCAGAGAGCGACACGAGCGGGACGCAGATAGTAACCGAGGTGTCAGAACTCAAAAGCGTCAAATCCATCTCGCCGTCGCCGTCCGGCTTCAGCCGGACGGCGATTGCTTTCGGGCCCATTGCGCGCGGCAAAACAGAATCAGCCGCGACAACCGACAGCCGCGCATGTGGCAGCCACCGCGCGCACAGCACTCCATACGTGGTAACAAAGGTGATATCGGTTACACTTGATTTAATCCCCGGTGAAGCATCCTGGGATCTCACCATCGTTCCGGTTGTTCCCCTGCTAGAGACGCGGGGCGATTGCTAGGTGCAAAGTGGTATCGACGCAAACTTCCACAAGCCGGCGTCTGGGGGTTCCCGGATCCGAAGCGGACCAAGAAGGTTTGGCGCACAGCGGCGCGCATTCGCGGCGGTCGGCATTTTCCCTCATTAGGTCGGTGATCAGGCTTCTAAAGAAAGTTGTCTCCTCCGCCATCACTGACGATTGCACCGATATGGCCGCGCAAATGTCGTTCTATTTCGTGCTGGCCGTATTTCCCTTCTTTATCGTGGTGGCGGCAATCGTAGGCTGGCTGCCATCCACAAACCTGTGGCAAAGCTTTGTCCAGTGGATCACCGACTACCTTCCGGTAGAGTCACGCCGGGCGATTTTCGAGATCATTCTGGGTCTCTCACATGATTACAGCGGATTTCTGTCGTTTGGACTGTTGGCGACCTTGTGGACGTCATCGTCGGGCTTTGTGAGCTTGATGGAATCGTTAAGCGTGGTATACGGCATGCGCGAGACGCGAAGTTACTGGCGACGCCGTAGCATCGCAATATGCGCAACGTTCGTGGCGGCACTTTTTCTGTTGGGGACGTTCGGACTGCTGGCTCTAGGTCACCGAATCGTAGTTTCGTTCTCGGATAGCGTGGGAATTGGCGGCTCGTTTCGCGCCGAGTGGATGATTGCGCGATGGATTGTGACCTTTGCGTTGATGTGCCTGGCGATCAGCCTGGTGAATTACTCCCTGCCGAACGGGCGGCGTCGCTGGCGGTGGCTCACGCCGGGCACGGTGTTTGCGGCGATCACGCTGTTTGTGGGTTTGCACGGATTCAACGTGTATCTCCGGCATGTCTCGAATGTGCCCCGGGTGTACGGCGCGCTTGCCGCCTTCATCATGCTGATGATCTGGATTTACCTGGTGAATCTGATCCTGCTGATCGGTGCGGAGACCGACCAGGCAATCGCGCGACAAGGAGCGGATGGGGCCGCGGCGTGAGATGGGCTCACCTGTGCCTTACCAATCTGGTTTGTGGTGGACGAGCGAGGAAGATTTTTGCCGGGGGATTGTTTTTGGCGCTCACGTTTTTGTCGCAACAACCTGCGTGCGCGCGGCAGCAGGCGCAACCGGAGTCTTATGCGGGGTTCGAGGGCAGAACGGTTGCCGAGGTGGAGGTTACAGCGCAGCCGTCCATTGACCTGGACGCGTTTCGGCCACTGGTGCAATTAAAGCCGGGACAACCATTTGCGGTGTCGGCCATGCGCGCATCGGTGAGCGCCTTGCAGCAAACCAATGAATTTTCGCAGGTTCAGGTAGAGGTCCAGCCCGAGCCGCAGGGATTGCGGGTGTTATTTATCCTGCAGCCCGCCCCTTACATCGGGCTGATTTCTTTTCCTGGCGCAGATAAGACGTTCGCATACACCCAACTTTTGCAGGCAGTGAACATACAGCAGCAATCGCCTTACGTCGAGAGCCAGCTACCGCAAAGCAAGCAGGCGCTGCTCGATTTTTTTGCTTCCAACGGATATTTCGCCGCCACGGTTGAGACCACCACGCAAATCGACAACGCGCACAGGATCGCTAATCTGACGTACCGGGTGAATCTCAATCGCATTGCCAGAATCGGCGCGATTGATATCGCGGGCCTGAGCGCCGATGAAGCGCAGGGGGCGCGCAAAGTTCTCGGTTCCTTGTGGGCCAGGCTGCACGGTGCATCGGTAAAGCCCGGCCAGAAATATTCGCGGCAGCGGTTGCAAAAAGCGGTGGGGTACGCTCGCAACCACCTGCGAAAAGAAGGGCGCCTTGCGCCGGTGGTCCATCTGAACCCTCCCACTTATCAGCCTGAAACAAACCGCGCCAATATTAATTTTGAAATGCAGCCTGGACCGCTGATTTCTGTGCGCGCCGAGGGGGCGCGGATTTCGCAGCGGACCTTGAAACGGCTGGTTCCTATTTTCGAGGAAAATGAGATCGACCAGGACCTGGTGGACGAAGGCAAGCGCAACCTGGTTTCGTATTTTCAGTCCAAGGGATTTTTTGACGCGGCGGTGAATTCCCGCATGGATCGCCAGCCCGATCGGGTGAGCGTCGTGTACCAGATTTCGCGGGGTGCGCGGCACCGCGTGGAGAATGTGAATTTTGAGGGCAATCACTTTTTCGACGACAACCAGTTAAAGGCTCTTACACAGATCAAGAAAGGACGGCTGTTCTCTCGTGGGAAATTCAGCGACGATGCGCTGCGCAAGAGCACCGCATCGCTGACGGCGTTCTATAAGAATGCGGGGTACTCGAGTGTGGCCGTTCGTCCGCAGGTGCAGGATTACGAACCCGCGGTGGACGTCACGTTTGAAATCTCCGAGGGCCCGCGCGACGTCGTAAACAGCCTGCGCGTGCTCGATGACCAGGGTGCGCCTGCTTCGGCCAGCACGGCGACCCGCGCGTTAAACCTGGCACCGGGCAAGCCGTACTCCCCATACCTTCTGGAGCAGGACCGCAACCAAATCCTGGCGGCGCTGTTCGATGATGGCTATCTCAATGCCACATTTAAGTCGAATGCCTCTCCGGTCGCGGGCGACGCGCATTCGCTCGATGTTGTGTATACGCTCGATCGCGGCCCACAGGCGCGCGTGGGCGACGTCGCACTTCTGGGAAATGAGCGAACCAACTCCGGATTCATCGAACGTGCGACCAAACCCAGCGTGACGCAGGGTACCCCGGTCAGCGAAGGTAAATTCCTCACGGCGGAAGGCGATCTTTACAGTCTGGGGATTTTTGATTGGGCCAGCATCCATACGCTGCGACCCATCAGCAGCCAAGCGCAAGAGGAAGTATTGATCGCAGTGCACGAATCGAAGCGCAACGCCGTCGAGTTCGGCGGAGGGCTGGAAGTAATTCCGCGCAGCGGAAACATCCCGGTGGGCACGGTAGCCTTGCCGGGCCTGCCTCTCATCAGCCTGGGAAGCAAGTACACAGCCAGCCAGAAAAGTTTCTTCGGGCCGCGCGGCACGTTTCAATTCGAGCGCCACAACCTGCGCGGCCGCGCCGAAACTGCTTCGCTGGCATTGGTTGCTTCGCGACTCGATCAGCGCGCCTCGTTCACTTACACCGATCCGCATTTCTCGCGCTCCTCGTGGAGTTCGCTCTTCAGCGTTTCGGCGGAGAGGACTACCGAAAATCCGGTGTTCACCGCAGATCTGGGTCAAGCGTCTTTCCAAGTCGAAAAGACGCTCGATAAGAAGCGAACCAGGAATGTGATCGTTCGGTATAGTTTTCAGCGCACGGATTTGTCGAACATTACCATCCCGCAACTGGTGCTGCCGCAAGACCAGAGGGTGCGCCTCTCCACACTTTCGGCCGAATACCTCCGCGACACGCGCGACAAACCCCTGGATGCGCATCACGGGCTGTACCAAACCGTGGATTTCGGTATTACGCCCAAGGCGCTCGGATCGAGCAGCAATTTCGTGCGCATGCTGGGGCAAACGGCGTTTTACGTGCCCGTGCGCCCTTGGCTTACCTATGCCAACAATTTCCGGCTGGGTTTCGCTGTGCCGTTTGGCGGCAGCATTGTTCCGCTGAGCGAGCGTTTTTTCTCAGGCGGCGTCGATTCGCTGCGAGGATTCCCCATTAACGGTGCCGGACCGCAGCGGCCGGTGCAAGTCTGCAGCAATCCCGCCAATGCCGCCACGTGCACCCTCATCAGCGTGCCGGTGGGCGGAAATATGCTGTTCATATTTAATTCCGAGGCGCGCTTTCCGCTTCCCCTGAAAAAGGGCTTGGGGGCAGCGCTGTTTTACGATGGAGGAAACGTCTATAGCGCGATCAATTTGCGCCAGTTTGCGAACAATTATACCAACTCGGTCGGAGTTGGCCTGCGCTATGACACGCCCGTGGGCCCGGTTAGACTCGATCTGGGGTACCGGGTGACGCCGGTGCCGGGCGTGAAGTCGACTGAGTATTTCGTGACGCTCGGGCAGTCATTTTAGGGCACGCCGGCACGCCGGCGACAGGTCAGCATAGTCACACCGAGTCCTGCGCAGTTGGGCGAGATCGCGAAAAGGGCAGCGCGGTTGAAGCAATGAGCTGGAAAAAAACAATTCGCTGGGTTCTTCTTGCTTCGTTCGCGATCATTTTCATGCTTGCAGCTGCCGCTGTTGTCTTTGTGCGGACCGCCGCGTTCCATCGGTTTGTGCTGGCGAAGATCGTACAGGCAACTGACAACGCAACCGGGGGCCGGCTGGAAATCGGTAATTTCACGATTCATTGGACCGGATTGCGCGTGGACTTTTATGACCTGCGGCTGCGCGGCACGGAGTCGGCGCGCCAGCCCGCTCTGTTTGCGACCGATCACTTGAATGTGGGCATCACGGTGATCTCGATCCTGCGGCGCAAATTCACACTGGAACGAATCGTTCTGGACCGTCCCAGTTTGTATCTGCGAGTCGATGCCCAAGGGCACAGCAATCTGCCCCAAAGTTCGGCGAAGGCGCAGGCGGCGGACGAGAATTCAACAGTGGCACAATTATTCGACATGGCGATTCAGCGCCTGGTCGTCAATTCGGGAACAATCGATTACAACGATGTGCAGATCCCGCTGTCCGCAGACCTGCACGACCTTCAGGCCACGGCGAATCTCAATAATTTGGCGCGCGCGTACCACGCCACCCTCGCCTACGATCGCGGCCGGGTGGAGGTCAGGAATTTCAATCCCGTCGTGCACAATACGCAGGTTGAGCTCATGGCGACACCGTCCGGCATTGTTGTGAATGAACTTTTGCTGACCACCGCCCGGTCGCGCTTCGCTGTCAGCGGACAAATTTCCGATTACGCTCATCCCGCGGTGCAGGCGTCCTATCAGGGCTCGGTGCAAACCGGCGAACTTGCGGAAATCATGAAGGTAGGTTCGCTGCCGGCCGGCATCGTAGCGCTGCATGGCACGATGCATTATGAAAACAGCGCAAATAAAACATTCCTGGACGCGCTGAAGGTGACAGGCACGCTCGACAGCGCCGCACTGCTGCTGCGCATGGAACGAACGTCGATGCCGGCACGAGCTGTTCGCGGCACGTATCGCATCGAGGACGGCAACTTGTACGTGGATAGTGCCGCGGCAGAATTGCTGGGCGGGCATGCGACTGGGAAATTTCAAATGCTGAACCTGGCCGGTCCCTCCGCGTCACGATTTGCGGCGGCGTTGCGGAGCGCTTCGCTCGACCAAGCTAGCCGCGTGATGTTTCCAAATGAAGTTCGCCTGCTGGGGGACACCAACGTTACGGCGGAAGGCGGCTGGACGAAGTCTGTTAATGATGTTTCGATGCACGCGGATATTATCGTGACCGGGCCGTTGCCGGCCACAGCGTTGCCCACGGCCGTGCCGCAGACCGGCGCGTCGCGAGCGGCGGCATCCCGCCCTGCTATCCCAGTCAACGCGCGGATCGATGTCCGCTACGACGGCTTGCATTCAACCGCTTCGTTCAATCCTTCGTACATACGGACTGCGGCGGCGGATATGTCGCTAACCGGAGACTTGAGTAATCACTCGGCTTTGAATGTGCAGCTAAATACCAGCGACCTGAACGCACTCACCGACGCACTCACCGAGTTGATCGCCGCGATTGGAAATGCCAGTGCGCCAGCGGGCCAGAAGCCGTCGGCTCTGCAGGCGCTGGCGTTACAAGGATCGGCCCATTTCACTGGGCAGGTGCTGGGATCCATAAAAAGTCCGCGGATTTCGGGCCAGGCCTCGGCGGAGAATTTCGAGGTGGAGGGCAGCCGCTGGCGCACGCTCAAAACCAGTGTGGACGCGAGTGGCAGCGCGATCGAGCTAAAGAATGCCAGCCTCGCGGACACGCAGCAAGGCCAAATCAACTTGAACGGACGCGTGAGTTTGAGCGACTGGTCTTTCACGCCGTCGAGTGCCATCACGGCGCAAGTTGCGGCGACGCATATGTCGATAGCGGATCTACAGCGCCTCGCAGGCCGGCATTACCCGGTGACTGGCGATTTATCGGCGAACGTTTCCTTCGACGGTTCGGAGCAAAATCCATCCGGTCACGGATCGCTAGCGATAACGAAGGCGTCTGCCTGGAGCGAGCCCTTCACGAATCTGGCCGTGGAGTTCCAGGGCGATGGCAATGCTATTCACTCGACTGCACAGATACGCGCGGTAGCGGGCACAGCATCCGCGACTGTTGGATACTTGCCGCGCACCAGTGAATACGACATCGCTGTAAACATCCCGGGGTTGGACTTGGGCAAAGTTCATGCCGTGGTGGAACGCAATGCCGGCGTTGGCGGGATCCTCACAGGTTCCGCAACCGGGCATGGAACACTCAACGATCCGCAACTCGATGCCAACCTGGACATCGCGCATTTGCAGATTCGTGATCGAACCATTCAGACGGCGCAGGCGCAGCTTAAAGTGGCGCAACAGCATGCCAGCTTCACGCTGCATTCCGATCTCGAACCAGGCATGCTGCAGGCAAAAGGCGACGCGGATCTTACTGGGGACAAGATGGCGACCGCCGAGCTGGACATTCACGCGCTGCCGCTGGGGATGTTGCTGGCAACTTATCTGCCCAGTGGCGGGCCCCATTTTGGCGGGGAAACCGATCTTCATGCGACGTTGCGCGGCCCGTGGAACGATCCGGCGCGCATCGAAGCCCATGTCGACATACCGGCGCTTTCTGTCGGATACAAATCGGCGGAGATTGCCAGCGCGCGGCCGATACAACTCGATTACCGCGGCGGCGTCGTGACGCTTCAACCCACAGAGATGAAAGGCAGCGGCACCGACCTGAATCTGCAAGGCAGCCTTCCGATCAAGAGTGCTGCGCCGATGAATGTCTCGGCGAAAGGCACGATCGACCTGGCATTTATGAAAGGATTTACGCCCGACCTCGAAAGTTCGGGAGAAGCGGACCTGGACATTTCCGCGCGCGGCGATCTCGCGCATCCCGTGACCCAGGGCCGAATGCAAATCAAGAATGCGAGCCTCTCGTCAGCAGCCATACCAGTGGGATTTGAAATGCTGAATGTGCAGGTGAACATGCAAGGCAATCGCCTGGATCTGAGCCAACTCTCCGCATCGGCCGGTGGAGGAAACGTCTCGGCAACGGGATTCATGATTTACGGTGCGCAAACCAGCTTCAACATGAATCTCACCGCGAAAGGCGTTCGTGTGCGTTACCCCGAAGGCGTTCGATCGGTGGTGGACGCCAACCTGCAGCTCAATGGGACTCCGGGGAATTCAGTTCTCGGCGGGCGGGTGCTCATCGACCGGCTGTCGTTCACCAAGGACTTCGATGTGGCGAGCTTCATGGGACAATTCGCGGGCGAGAGTAGCGCGCCAAACCCGTCTTCGCTGGAACAAAACCTGAAGATGAACATTTCGGTGCAAACCGCGCAGGATCTGAACGCCGAAAGCAGTCAATTAAGCGTGGAAGGCTCGGCCAACTTGAACGTCGGGGGGACTCTGGCCAATCCTGTCATTCTTGGGCGAACGTCGCTCTCCGGAGGCGATATATTTTTTCTGGGCAAACGCTATGTCGTTCAGAACGGGACAATCGAGTTCGCCAATACGGTGCACACGGAGCCGATCGTCAACGTATTCATGAGTACTACCGTGCAGCAATACAACATCACACTCAACTTCGTAGGTCCGCTCGATCGATTGCGAACGAATTACACTTCCACTCCGGCGCTGCCACCTTCCGACATCATCAATTTAATCGCATTTGGCAAAACCGCCGAGGAGCAAGCAACCGGGCCGGCGACACCGGCGTCGCTGGGAGCGGAATCGGTGCTGGCGCAGGGCGTCAGCGGCCAAGTCAGCGGACGCATCGAGAAGCTGGCCGGAATTTCGCAATTGACCATCGATCCGCTGGCGAGCACGAGTTCGAGCGATCCGGGCTCACAGGTCGCTATCCAGCAACGGATCACCGGCGCCCTGCTATTTACCTTCAGCACCAATGTGACCGCAACGCAAAACGAGACGGTGCAGCTGCATTACCAGGCAAATCGAAATGTTTCCGTGTCGGTGCTGCGCGATCAGAACGGCGGCTACGCGGTCGACGTGCGCGTGCGCAAGACGTTTTAGGAACACATCGCGTGCAGCGGCTACTGGCGACGCGATAGCGCTTTTCCGTGTTGTACACAATGTTTTACACGACGCGCACTCCTTCGCGAGGCGTGTTGGCAACAATCCTGCGCTACCATGACGTCTGAAGGACCGGCTCCGGCAATACCTGCGCCAATTCGATACAATGGATGGCAGCCATTCAAGTTCTCGAGGTGTTTCGTACATGCGACGATTGCTGTATACATGGTGGGAAGACCGATTCGCGGTGCGCAGGGTTGCGCGCCGAGCAGCCCTGGCGCGCTTCACGCTGCCATGCGCCGTACTGCTGCTCACATGGTGCGCGCATCTGATTTTCGCCGCGCCACCGCAGCCAGCGCAGCAAGCTCAGCAACCGGCGCACGCCTCGGCACCCGTGGTAGCAGCGGTGTCGCCCTTTGTGGATGTGCACGCGCACCTCGATCCTGCGGACATCAATGCTTCGATTCGAATCGCCCTTGCGGCCATGCGCAAGGAAAACGCCGCGAGAATCTTCTTTCTGGCCTCACCGTCGACATTTTCAATGGCCCCCAAGGATCGGTTTGACTCGGAACTTCTTTTATCCGCGACGAAGGATTATCGCGACAGGCTCAGCGTACTGGGGGGAGGCGGCACCCTGAACGCCATGATTCAGCAGGCGGTGGAGTCGGGGGACGCGGGACCTGCGGTCCAAAAGAAATTCAAAGATCGCGCGGAGGAAATCCTGCGGCAAGGGGCCATCGGTTTCGGCGAGATGACTGCGGAGCATTTTCCGACCTCCACGCCATACCAATATGCTCCGGCGGATCATCCATTGTTTTTGATGCTGGCGGATATCGCGGCAGAGCACAACGCGCCGATTGACTTGCACATGGAGGCGGTGCCGCAAGACATGCCGCTGCCGTCTCATTTGAAATCGCCTCCTAATCCTGCTCACCTGCACGCGAATATTGCGGCATTTGAGCGGCTGCTCGCACACAACCCGCGCGCCAAAATCATTTGGGACCATGCGGGCTGGGACAATACCGGGTACCGCACGCCTGAATTGTGCCGGCGGTTGCTTCAGGCCCATCCCAACCTGTACATGGAACTGAAACTCGATGCGCAGGATGTGGAGATGAATCCTCTGCTGGTCAATGGCGCGAGCGGGCCTTTGAAACCGGAATGGATGAAGCTTTTGCAAGATTTTCCGGACCGTTTCATCATTGGGAGCGACCAGCATTACCCGATGCCGGAGCAGGCCGGTCCACAGCGCTGGCAGGAAATCGTTCTGCTGTTCAACCAGTTGCCTGGCGATTTGCGGCTAAAGATCGGAACCGAAAACGCGGCTCATATCTACAACCTAAAATCCAAATAGAGCCTGCCACCCGGTGCCATACCCGCAATCCTCGCTAATCTGTGTCCAATGGGAGGAATCCTGATGATCGTTGGTGTGCCCCGAGAGAGTTTTCCGGGAGAGCGGCGCGTGGCGCTGGTGCCGGCCGTGCTTCCCACCCTGGCGAAGGCGGGACTCGAGGTCGTGGTCGAGGCGGAGCGGGCGCCGCTGCCGGGTACCTGGATACCGAATACCTCAGCAAAGGCGCGAAAATACTGCCGGCACGCGCTGCGGTCTTTCAGGCGGCCGACATCGTCGTGCAAGTGCTGTGCTACGGATCAAACGATCAAACGGGGCGTGCGGATATTCCGCTGTTCCACCGCGACCAGGTTCTGATCGGCTTTTTGCGTCCCCTGGGATCGCTTGAAACGTTGCAAGAGATTGCGGCCGCCGGCGTCACGTCATTGTCCATCGAGCTGATGCCTCGCATCACGCGCGCACAAAACATGGATGCGCTTTCCTCGATGGCCACGATCTGCGGCTACAAGGCGGTGGTGCTGGCGGCCGATACGCTGCCTCGAATTTTCCCCATGCTCACTACCGCGGCGGGAACCATTGCTCCCGGGCGTGTCTTTATCATTGGCGCCGGCGTTGCTGGGCTGCAAGCTATTGCTACGGCGCGCAGGCTGGGAGCTGTGGCCTCCGCGTACGACATGCGGCCGGTGGCCAAGGAGCAGGTGCAGAGTTTGGGAGGCCGCTTTGTGGAGCTGCCCATTGCGGCGTCCGATGCGCAGGATGCGCAGGGCTACGCGCGAGCGCAGGACGAAAGCTTCTACCAGCGGCAGCGCGAACTGCTGGCGCGCGTGGTTGCGGAAAGCGATGTGGTGATCACGGCGGCGGTAATTCCCGGCAAGAAATCGCCGATCCTGGTGACGGCGGAGATGGTGGCGGGCATGGCGCCAGGTTCCGTGATCGTGGATCTGGCCGCGGAACGAGGGGGGAATTGCGAACTGACGCGGGTGGGTGAAACCGTGGTGGAGCACGCGGTGAACATCATCGGATGGATCAATTTATCGAGCACCGTCCCTACCATGCCAGCCAGATGTATGCGCGCAACATCAGTGCGTTTCTCATGCATTTGGTGCAAGACGGAAAAGTCCGGATCGACACGGGCGACGAAATCACGCGCGATACGCTGGTGACGCTCGACGGTGAAGTGGTCAACCCGAGGGTTCGGGAATACTTTTCCTTGCCGCCGCTGCTGCTGCAGGAAGAGGGACTGCGATGAAGATGGACTTACTGACGAGTCTTTACGTTTTCATGCTGGCAGGTTTCATCGGCTTTGAAGTCATCCGGCGGATATCGCCGCTGCTCCATACACCGTTGATGTCGCTTACGAACGCTCTCGATGCCATCGCGGTGGTGGGTGCAATCGTGCTGGCGGGAGAACATAAGAGCACGCTGGCGACCATGCTCGGCACCCTGGCCATCATCGCCGCTACCAGCAATGTTGTTGGTGGGTTCTTGATTACCGATCGCATGCTCAAGATGTTTAAAGGGAGCGCTCCGAAAAAGCCATGACTGCGGCGGCCGGCACGGCAAGCTTCATCGAAGTCATTTATCTGATCGCAACCGTTCTGTTCATCCTGTCACTCAAGTGGATGAGCTCTCCGGCCACGGCGCGGCATGGCGTCTGGGCCGGCGAGGCCGGGATGGCGCTGGCAGTTCTGGGGACGCTGTTTCAACACGGTATCGTGGATTACCGCTGGGTAGCCATCGGCCTGGTTCTCGGTTCGATCATCGGCGTGCCGCTCGGCATGGTGCAGATGACGGCGGTTCCGCAACGGACGGCGCTCAGCCACGCTTTCGGCGCTCTTTGCGTGACGCTCGTGGGTACGGCGGAATTCTATCTTCGTGCGCCTGCGGTTCCTAGATTCATGATGGCGGTTTTGTCGCTGGAAATTATTCTAGGCTCGCTCACGTTCACAGGGAGCCTGATGGCGGCGGGCAAACTGCAGGAAGTTCTACCGCAGCGGCCAATCACTTACAAGGGACAAAACGTTGTCAATCTTTCGATATTGGCCTGCGCCGTGGCCGTGGCCATCTACCTGGTGATTAATCCGGAACATACGCGGCTGTTCCCCATCATCATTGTTGTTCCGCTCCTGTTTGGCGTGCTGATGATCGTGCCGATCGGCGGGGCCGACATGCCCACGGTGATTTCGCTGCTGAACTCTTATGCCGGGCTTTCCGCGGCCGCCATGGGTTTCGTGCTGGATAGCAAGCTGCTGATTATTGCCGGCGCGCTCGATGGCGCTTCGGGTTTTATCCTCTCGGTGAACATGTCCAAGGCCATGAACCGTTCGTTTTCCAACGTTCTTTTTGGCGCCTTTGGTCAGGAACAGATAGCCGCCACCAGTGCCGACCAGTCACGCCCGGTGAAAAGCGCGACTGCCGAAGAGGCTGCGGCGATCCTCGCCGCTGCGAACAAGGTGGTCATCGTTCCCGGCTATGGATTGGCGGTGGCACAGGCGCAGCACAAGGTGCGGGAACTCTACGATGCGCTAAGCAAGCGCGGCGTGGACGTGAAATTCGGCATTCATCCGGTGGCCGGTCGCATGCCGGGACACATGAATGTGCTGATGGCCGAGGCCGATATTCCCTACGACAAGCTGCTGGACATGGACGAGATCAACGGAGATTTCTCGCAGACCGATGTGGCGCTCGTGATCGGCGCCAATGACGTTACAAACCCTGCGGCGCGCACCGAAACCGGCAGTCCGATTTTTGGAATGCCCATCCTCGATGTCGACAAAGCCCGCACCGTGATGGTGATCAAACGCAGCATGAGCCCGGGGTTCGCGGGCATCGATAATCCTCTTTATTATCTGGACAAGACGTTGATGCTGTTTGGCGACGCCAAGGCCTTTGTGGGCGCTATCGTCCGCGAACTTGGCGGCACGCAGCATTAGGCCGAGCTATTCGTCTTTCATGCGCTCCGCGAGGCCCGCCGAGGAGAGTCCGCCAACAGTTCAGCTTAGTGGCTCAGCTTATGGGACGGGGCAGCCCCGGATCCATCGGGCCCGGCACGGGAGTCGGCAGCGGTTCAGGGTCCGGAGGAGGAAGACGCGGCTCTTCAGGCCCAGCGGGCGGTATTTCCGGTTGTGGTGGTTGAGGCCCCGGCTGCTCAGGTTGTGGCGGTTGCGGGCCAGGACTGTCTGGACCCATTACTCCGCGCGTATCGGATGCGCTATCAAGGTTCGCCATGATCTCGATGTTAAGTTCGTCTTTAAAGAAAAACAATCCAGCGAAGCTGGTAAATTCTCTCTAGAAAGCCCCTCACATACAGCGCGACGGGCTAAGCGGTGACCCAAGGGGCGAGCGATAGCGAAGATTTTTCTAGACAACAACCGCTTCCAAACATCAGGATGGAATCCGCGGTAGGCCTTACGCAACTCGCTGGAGCTTGGATTACCGGCGCCGCGCTTGCCCACCCGCCTGCCCGTTGCGTTCTGCCCAAAAAGCGAAATCGTGCAGTGCGTATTGCGCGACCGGTCGCGGATGCAGCGCGTCGCGCCTCTGTCTGGGCTACAATGATTGGCCCATGCGATCCTATGGCGTGCCCGTTCAATGCCCGTTCGGTGCCAGTCAGATGCAAGTCAGATGCCGATGAGATGATGGACCGTCCGGACACGCGCGTTCAGCACCATGACTAAATCATTTATCTTTGACCATCCCGCACAGGCCGAGTTCATGGCTGCGCGACGCGAGTTTCTGGGACGCTTCCTGCCGCAGTGGAAGCAGAAGCTCGGCCTGCGCACGGTCCTCGACGTCGGATGCGGAGTGGGGTACTTTGCCGCGTCGTTGCGGGATATGGGATTTGAGGTCAGCGCAGTGGATGCGCGCGAAGCAAACATCGCGGAAGCGCGGCGCCGCCATCCCGGCATCGCCTTCCACGTCGCGGACGTCGAAGATCCGCAACTCGTCGCTCTCGGCCGCTTCGATGTGGTGCTTTCCTTCGGCTTGCTCTATCACCTTGAAAATCCCTTCCGCACCATGCGCATCCTGCAGGCCCTCACCGGCAAACTCCTCCTGGTCGAAAGCATTTGCTTGCCGCAAGAGACGCCGATGCTGCTCCTTTTCGACGAGCCTGCGGGCGAGGACCAAAGCCTGCGGGCCGTCAGCTGTTACCCTTCCGAAGGCGCACTGATCAAGATGGCCTTTCGCTCGGGATTTCCGCACGTATATCGTTTCAATGAATGGCCCCAGCACGACAATTTCCAGCGCATTGTAGGCTTGGACCGTATTCGCACCATGATTGCTGGAACAACCGTGGCATTCGATTCCCCCCTGCTCGATCCTGCCGTCGAGCCCATGCTTGCCGCTTCCGACGACTTGTGGGCCACCGATCCTACGGGCGTCACCAAGCTGTTGCGCAAACTCGGCCGCGGTTTGCGCCATCGCAAGCCGAAGTCCGGCATCCCCGCGCAAGTTCCCTCCGGCGCCCACGCGACACCAGTATCGACACAGGGACCGGCGAACGCAACGTCGCAGGCATCGACACACGATTCGGCGGATGGCTCGCCGCGCCAGCCGGCACAAGCGCACAGCCGTGAGTCTGAGCACAGAAAGGAAACCCGCGGCCCGGCTGCCGAGTAACTTCAACTTTAATGGCCGCAACTTCCAAGGCCGCAACTTTAATGTCCGCAACTTCGTCCCAACCCGCGCTCACGATTTTCGCCATTCCTAAACCGTTTCGCGGTCATATCGGCGTCATCCAGCGCAATGCCATCGCCAGTTGGACGCACCTCGAGCCGCGCCCCGAAGTCATACTTCTGGGCGATGAGGACGGTACGGATGCCGCGGCTCGCGACCTCGATGTAATTCATCATCCCGGCGGCGCCCGCAACGAATTTGGCACACCCCTGCTCGACGATTTCTTCGCGCGCGGCGAGCGCGCGGCATCGGCGCCCGTTCTCGCCTACGTGAATGCCGATATCATGCTGACTGCCGACTTCATGGCCGCAATCGAACGCGTTCGTACTGCGTTCGCGCGCTTTTTGATGGTTGGCCGGCGATGGGATCTGGATCTCGACGCGCCCTGGGATTTCAGTGTTCCCGGATGGCCACAGGCGCTGGTGGACCGTGCGCGGCACGCGAACGTCCTGCGTCCGCCCACGTTCATCGATTACTTTGTCTTTACGCGCGGCTTTAGCGACGGGCTGCTCTCTCTCGCCATTGGGCGCGGATATTGGGACAACTACCTCGTATGGCGTGCGCACTCGCGCGGCGCGGCCGTGGTGGATGCCACGCGCGTGGTGACGGCCGTTCACCAGAATCACGATTACGCCCACAACGTTTCGAGTGTTGCAAAAAATGTCGCTGGCGCCCCCAACAGCTGGGCTGGCTCCGAGGCCGTACGGAACCGCGCCTTGGTTGGCGGCTGGTGGCATCGCTACACGATCGAAGACGCCACGCACCGGCTCACACCCGCTGGCCTTGTGCGCTCGCACCTGCACGCCTGGCTTATGGCACAGCGCCTTTGGTCGCACCCGCTCACCGTGTTCACCTGGCCTTGGAGCGCCATGCGCGGCATGTCGCGCGCCCGCACGGATGCCTGAGAGAAGCGCGCGGCGTGGTTCTGAGTGAGTGCGCCTGAATGGGCGCGCCCGGAACGAGCGCCCCTGAACGGCGCTCCTGAACGAGCGCGCCTGAACGAGCGCCCCTGAGTGGGCGCTGCTAAACGAGTGCTCCTAAACGGGCGCTCCTGACCGCGCGCCCTTGAATCGGCGCTGTTTGCATGCATCCTTTCCTACATCTCGGTCCCATAACGCTCGGCACCTACGGCCTGATGGTCGCCACAGGCCTCATCTGCGCGTTTTTCGTCATGCGCGCCGACCTGCGCCGCCGCGCCCTCGAGGTGGATGCGGAAAGTATTATCGGCATCACCGGCCTCGCCGGCCTGGCGGGCGCGCGTCTCTACCATCTGCTTGAAAGTCCCTCGGAGTTTTTCGCTAATCCTTTGCCGCTGCTTTTCAGCACGACCGGTTTCGCGTGGTTTGGCGCTTTGCTTGGTGGATTTACCGCGCTGGTGTTGCTCGCCCGCAACTACCGCATGAAGGTCCTGCTGATGCTCGATGTAGCCGCACCCGCTGCGGCGCTTGGCTATGGCATTGGCCGCATCGGCTGCCTGATCTCCGGCGACGGCGATTACGGTACGCCCACTTCGCTTCCCTGGGGCATGAGCTTCCCGAACGGCCTGGTGCCCACCACTGAACGCGTGCATCCCACGCCCATCTACGAATTTCTCGGCGCTGTCGTGATTGCCTATGTTCTCTGGCGCATCGGGCAATGGGCGCTGGCAGGCCGCCCGGGCCCGCATCCCTCTGGAGAAGTCTTCGCCTGGTATCTCGTCCTCACCGGAGTGGCGCGGTTCCTGGTCGAGTTCATCCGCATCAACCCACGCTCGTTCCTGGGCATGAGCAATGCGCAGGCAGCGAGCGTGCTCTCGGTCTTTGCTGGAGTGCTGCTTCTTCTCGTTCTTAAGCGCGGCGCGACCACTCCTCTTCAGACTGTTTCTCGCGATCGCACCCGCAAAACGCCGCGCCGGGCTCGGCGCGAAGCTCGACTCGGCAAGACCCGACTCGACAAATCCTCACGCGGCGAAACTCGATCGGCCTTACGGGGGAAAAATAACGGGGAACCCGGAGTGGTCGCCCTCAAAGATCCGAGCGAAGAGTGACGCCGCTGTGTATCCCCGGCTGGTTCGCGGGGTTGCGTGCAGAGAAACAGGAATGCGGAGATCGTTCTCTGCTGAGCCTGCAATTCGTCCGCTGAGCCTGCAATTTGGAGGCGGCACAAGCGCCGCCAGGGGGCCCGGCACGCTAGGCTCCCCGCCAGCGCAGAATTCTCACAGCATCAATTCTTACAGCATCTGGCGCAGCACGTACGGCAAAATTCCGCCGTGCCGGTAATACGCCACTTCCTCGGGCGTATCCGCGCGCGCGACAACCTCGAAGACCTTTTCCTTCCCTGTATTTTCCTTGCCGGCATCCTCAAGCGCCCGCACCCGCATCCGCGCATGCGGAGCCAGCGCGGCGACGCCCTCGACGGTGTACCTTTCGTGCCCGGTCAGCCCCAGCGATTCCGGAGTTTGCCCCGGCAAAAATTCGAGTGGCAGCACGCCCATGCCTACCAGGTTGCTGCGGTGTATGCGCTCGTAGCTTTCGGCAATCACCGCGCGCACACCCAGCAGCAGCGTGCCCTTCGCGGCCCAGTCGCGCGACGATCCGGCGCCATATTCGGTGCCGGCCAGCAGCACCAGCGGCACGCCTTCCCGTTTGTAGCGCATCGCTGC
The DNA here is from genome assembly GCA_963828935.1 of uncultured Acidobacteriota bacterium. Taxonomy (GTDB): domain Bacteria; phylum Acidobacteriota; class Terriglobia; order Acidiferrales; family UBA7541; genus Palsa-189. The sequence goes on from CAWHGP010000007.1 coordinate 43,500, forward strand.
GTCGTAGATGGTCATTTTTTCGCCGCTGGGCTGGTACAGTGTCCATCCGCCTTCGGTGCCCGGAGCCAGCAGGTTGCGCAGCCGTATGTTGGCGAATGTGCCGCGCATCATTACCTCGTGGTTTCCGCGCCGCGCCCCATAAGAATTAAACTCCGCCGCCTTCACGCCGTGTTCGATCAAATATCTGCCTGCAGGCCCTTCCGGCTGGATCGATCCCGCCGGCGAGATGTGATCGGTGGTCACGCTGTGTCCCAGCACGGCCAGCACGCGCGCGCCGCAAATGTCGGCCAGCGGTTGCGGGTCGCGTGGCATTTCGTCGAAAAACGGCGGCCGCTTGATGTACGTGGACTTTTCTTCCCACGCATACCGGTCGCCTTCCGGCACAGGCAGGCTGCGCCAGCGCTCATCGCCTTGGAAAACTTCGCTGTACTGCTTTTGATACATCTCCGTTTTCACCGCGGCGCGCACGGCGTTTTCCACTTCCTGCGGAGTTGGCCAGATGTCCCGCAGGTAAACCGGCTTCCCATTCTTGTCGTTGCCGAGCGCCTCGCTCGCCATGTCAAAGTCCATGCGTCCCGCAAGCGCATATGCCACCACCAGCGGAGGCGACGCCAGATAATTCGCGCGCACCAGCGGATGAATGCGTCCTTCGAAGTTGCGGTTACCGCTCAGCACCGATACCGCTACCAGCGCATTGTCCTTGATCGCCGCGCCAATCGATTCGGGCAGCGGCCCGCTGTTGCCGATGCAGGTCGTGCACCCGAAGCCGACCAGATTAAAATTGAGCTCGTTCAAAAACGGCGTCAGCCCCGCTGCCGCGAGGTAATCGGTCACCACTTTCGATCCCGGCGCGAGGCTGGTCTTCACCCAGGGCTTGGAATGCAGTCCGCGCTCCACCGCTTTTTTCGCGAGCAGTCCCGCGCCCACCATCAGCGAAGGATTCGACGTGTTCGTGCAGCTGGTAATCGCCGCGATGACCACCGAGCCGTTGGCCAGCTCGAAGCTGTCGCCGTTATTCTTCACCGCGACGTGTTTTTGCGCCGTGCCCTCCATCGCCGTGGCGAAGGCCGCTTTCGATTGCCGCAGCGGTACGCGGTCCTGCGGGCGCTTCGGTCCCGCCAGTGTGGGCTCGACCGTCGCCAGATCGAGTGCCAGCGTGTCGGTGAAAATAGGGTCGGGCGTCTGATCGGTGCGAAAAATTCCTTGCAGCTTCGTGTAGGCGTCCACCAGCGCCACGCGCTCCGCTGTGCGTCCGGTGAAGCGCAGGTACGCGAGTGTCTCCGCATCCACGGGAAAAAATCCCATGGTTGCGCCGTATTCGGGCGCCATGTTGGCAATCGTCGCGCGGTCGGGCAGCGTCAAGCTCGAGAGGCCCGTGCCGTAAAATTCCACGAAGCGTCCCACCACGCCTTTTTTGCGCAGCATCTGCGTCACGGTCAGCACCAGGTCGGTGGCCGTCGCCCCTTCCGGTAAACGCCCGTGCAGCTTGAATCCCACCACGTCGGGGACCAGCAGCGATAGCGGCTGTCCCAGCATGGCGGCCTCGGCTTCAATTCCGCCTACGCCCCATCCGAAAACGCCCAGGCCGTTCACCATCGTGGTGTGCGAGTCGGTGCCCACCAGCGAGTCGGGGTAGGCCGCCGCTGTTCCATCCGGCGCCGTGTCGCAAACCACTCGCGCCAGGTATTCCAGGTTTACCTGGTGCACGATGCCGGTATCCGGCGGCACCACCTGAAAATTGCGCAGCGCCTTTTGCCCCCAGCGCAGAAATTCGTAGCGCTCCACGTTGCGCTGGAATTCGAGTTCGGCATTGAACGCAAACGCCATGTCGCTGCCGAATTTGTCCACCTGCACCGAATGGTCGATCACCAGCTCGGCCGGCAGCAGGGGATTGATCTTCTTGGCGTCGCCTCCCATGCGCGCGATGGCGTCGCGCATGGCCGCCAGGTCTGCGACCGCGGGCACGCCGGTAAAATCCTGCAGCAGCACGCGCGCCGGCATGAACGCGATCTCGGCGCGCTGTTCGGAAACGGGTTGCCACTCCGAAAGCGCTTCGATGTCCGCCGTGCGCACCGACCGCCCGTCTTCGCGCCGCAGCAAATTTTCAAGCAACACCCGGATCGAAAACGGCAACTGCCCCACGTGCCCGATCCCGCGCCGTTCGAGCGCATCCAGGCGATAAATTTCGTAACTGCGATTCCCAACCGTTAGCGTATCGCGCGAACCCAGCGAATTCTTAGACACGGCGCACATAGATGGCGTCCCCTCTGCTTTCAATTTAACTGCACATCATAACGCAATTCCAGCGGCACGACGCGCCGCCGCGGTCGCTGTCGGCATCTTTGGAATGCGCCACGCCCGTTACGCCCGTCGCCCCTCGTCAGGCCCCTCACCGAGCGGCCCGGTCATCGGCCAGATCATCGGCCCGATCATAAGAGTGACCACGGGTGGACACAGATGAAAAATCGGTGAATTAAATCTCGATACCAGCGCTGTCCCGCCGCATCTATCTCATTGCGGTGCGAAATTCCTGAGACCGCACTTAGAGACCAAGACTTTTCTGGAGATCACGGAACGGAGGTGCCTATGTATGTCGTTATTGGTGCCACAGGTAACACCGGAGCCGTCGTTGCCGACACCCTGCTGGCAAAGAAACAAAAGGTGCGCGTGGTTGGGCGCGACCCCCAGCGGCTGGAGCGGTTTACCCGCAAGGGCGCGGAACCGTTTGTAGCCGACGTCACCGACCCAGCTGCCGTGACCAAAGCATTTTCCGGCGCCACCGCAGCCTACATCATGTTTCCACCGAACCTCAGTGCATCTGACGTTTACGGCTATCAGCAGCGCGTTGGCGATGCTTTTGTCGCGGCCATTCAGAAAAATGGCGTGCAGCACGTGGTCGCCCTCAGCAGCTATGGAGCCGACAAACCCGACCGCTGCGGGCCCGTGGTCGGCCTGCACGATTTGGAGCAAAAGCTCGGCACGATTGCGGGCCTGAATGCTCTTTGCCTGCGCGCGGGATACTTCATGGAGAACCTCCTTCCGCAAGTCGGCATCATTCAGTCCATGGGCACCATGGCGGGACCGGTGCGCGCCGATTTGCCCCTGCCGATGATTGACGCGCGCGATATTGGCGCCGTGGCTGCCGCCTCTCTGGCCGCGCTCGGCTTCGCTGGAAAAAGCACACGCGAATTGCTCGGTCCGCGTGACGTCACTTATCTCCAGGTCGCAAAAGTCATCGGCGCCGCGATCGACAAGCCCGATCTCGGTTATTTTCAGGCGCCTCCGGCGCAACTAAAACCCGCGTTGCTGGGCATGGGTATGTCTTCGAATATGGCGGATTTGCTGCTCGAAATGGCCGAAGCCCTGAATAACGGCTATATGAAGGCCCTCGAGCCTCGGTCAGCCCAGAACACCACGCCCACAACCCTGGAGATCTTCCTCGCCGAAGAGTTTCTCCCGGCCTATCGCGGTAAAGCCGCCCGCGCCCAATAACGGGGCCGCCAATAACGTGGCCACCATAACGGGGGCCACCATAACGTGCAGAGACGCGGGTCGCTATCGTGAAAGTCGCCATGCGCGTCGCTATCGTCAAGGTCGGTGTCATTCTGAGGTTGCCGGGGCGACCGAAGAATCTCTCCGCCACTGACGAGGCCGGCTTTCCTGAAGCGAGTTCCCCTGCACCGTTGCGATGCTGCGGGCTAAGACCACTCCGGTCTGTCATGCCGGCTCCGCAGCCGTTTCGAATACTTGTTGGTAACTAGTATTGACGTTTGGTTACCAGTACGTTAACATTGAAAACGAATGCACGCATCGGCAACACTACTACTTGTATTGGGAACACCAAAGGTGTAAGCAATTTATGCGCGAGATGTTGTGCGCGGTAAGTCTTCTCCGATGAATACTTGCAAAAAACACGGCTGCAAGCCATCTGTAATGAACACTTCTGAAATCGTTAGACTTGAAGCCTCGCATTTTCAACACTTACAAAAACGAGGGGAGGGGTACCAGATTTTATCGTTTCAAGTCGGTAAATCAGTTGCCAACTAACTGAGTCGTCTACAATGCAGGCGAGGAGTAGTTCGGCACGATGAACACCCCGATAAACGTTGTGCTCATCTCGACCTACGAACTGGGCCACCAGCCCTTCGGGCTGGCCTCACCGGCGGCTTGGCTCCGTGCGCGCGGCGCGCGGGTAGTCTGCATGGACTTGTCGCGCGAGCTCCTGCGGGAGGAACCCCTTCGCGCCGCCAACCTGGTGGCGTTTTACGTGCCCATGCACACGGCGACGCGTCTCGCAACGCAGCTCATCGACCTGGTGCGGGAGCTCAATCCTCACGCACACCTGTGTTTTTATGGCCTATATGCCCCCGTCAACGAAGCTTACCTTCGCGGCCGCGGCGTTCACAGTATTTTCGGCGGCGAATTCGAGGCTTCTCTCGCGAACCTCACCGCTCGCCTCACCAACCAATTGGCGCTGTCCATCGATACTCAGGCGAAAGCAGATGCGCAGGTGATAGCGGAAGCCGCCGTGGCCGCCGGTGTGGCCGAAAGTCGCGACGCAGGACTTTCAAACGCCGCATCGCACGCCATGTCCGCCGCCGTGTCGGCTGTTGTGCCAACCGCAGTCTCACCCGCCGTCTCGCGTGTCGCGTCGCCGGTTGTGCCAACCGCAGTGTCACCCGCAGACTCGCCTGGTGTTTCACCCGTAATCTCGCCCGTAATCTCGCCCGTAATCTCGCTGGACCGGCTCAATTTCATCGTTCCCGACCGCACCGGCCTTCCGCCTTTGCATGAATACGCGCACGTGATGCTGCCCGACGGCGGCCATCTCGTCGCTGGATATACGGAAGCGAGCCGCGGCTGCAAACACTTGTGCCGCCATTGTCCCATCGTTCCCGTATACAACGGCGTTTTTCGCGTCGTGTCGCGCGAAGTGGTGCTTGCGGATATTCGCCAGCAGGTGCGCGCCGGCGCCGAACACATCACTTTTGGCGATCCCGATTTTTTCAACGGTCCCGCACACGCTCTTGCGATCGTGCGCGAATTGCATCGCGAATTCCCGCATCTCAGCTACGACGTCACCATCAAGATCGAACACCTGCTCAACCACAGCCGGCATCTCGCCGCCCTGCGCGATACGGGATGCCTTTTCGTCACCACCGCCGCGGAATCGGTGGACGACGCCGTGCTCGAGCGCTTGGCGAAGGGCCACACCCGTGCCGATTTCCTCGCGGTCGTGGCGCACTTCCGCGAACTGGGCCTGGTGCTGCAGCCTACATTCGTTCCGTTCACGCCCTGGACCACCCTCGAGAGCTACCGCGATCTTCTCAACGTGCTTGTGGAACAGGACCTCCTCGAAAATATCGCGCCCATCCAGCTGGGCATCCGCCTCCTGGTTCCGGCGGGATCGCGCATGCTGGAACTCGCGGACATGCGCGCGTACCTCGGCGAATTCGATGGTGCCTCGCTGTACCACACCTGGAAGCACCGCGATCCGCGTGTCGACGCGCTGGCGGCGCGTGTGCAGGAAGTGGCCGCGGCGGGCGACAAGTTGAAGCGCACACGCACCGAAACCTTTGTCCGCATCTGGGAAGCCGCAGCCGAAGCGGCCAGCGGGCCGGCCAACGCGCTCGCAGATCTTGCGGCCGCGAGCCCGCTATCGCCCACGATAATTCCGCCGATATCCACGGTCCACGCGACATCTGTGGCCGCGCGCTGGCATCTCCCGGCGATTACCGCGCGCCCTGCCATCCCGCATTTCACGGAGCCGTGGTATTGCTGCGCCGAGCCCACCAAGGAACAGTTTATTTCTATTGGCGCGACGCGTTCGCAGCCCGATGCCCGCGTGGATGCGCAGCCATCGGGGGCGCGACCACGCCGTTCGGAGAAAAGTGTATCCCGAGAACTGTCGCAACTAGGCGCCCGCGCGGATGCCTTCCTGTGACCCCGCCTCGCCTGCTGTTGCTGGCCAGCAAGCTCGGTTATCAAACGCGCAGCTTTGCGCAAGCCGCGCGCAAGCTCGGAATCGAAGTCATCATCGGCAGCGATCGCTGCCATCAACTGGATGATCCCTGGTCCGACGGGGCCATTCCGCTGCATTTCGAGAACGCGGAGCGGGCTGCCCAGGCGCTCATCGCAGCTGTACGTGACAGACCAGTGCGCGCCATCCTGGCGCTCGGCGATCGCCAGACAGCGGCGGCCGCATACGCCGCGCGTACTCTCGGCTTGCGCTACAACACGCCCGCATCGGTCGAGAATTGCCGCAGCAAGCTTCGCCAGCGCGAAGCTCTGCATGCGGCGGGATTGCCGGTTCCGGAGTTTTTCTCCTTCACGTTACCCGGCAGCCAACCCGTCGGGGCCGCTGGGCGGTCTGGTGGCCAATCCGTTGTCGAAGCTGGTCACCAACCTGGCATTCAACCTGGCATTCAATCTGGTGTCCAATCCAGTGTCCAATCTGCCGGCGAACCTGGTGCCCGATCTGGCGCTCGATCTAGTGCCCGATCTGGCGCTCAAGCTGGTTTCCAATCTTCTGTTCGAGCCGGCGCGCCCGATTCCGGCGGTCTGCCCGCTTGGCCGCATGCGCCCGATTCCCCGCGTTCGCCTGATAGCTTGCATTCACCGGACGCCGCCGGGATTCTGTCGCAGGCTGTTTTTCCATGTGTGCTGAAGCCGCTCAGCTTGTCCGCAAGCCAGGGCGTAATTCGCGCGAATAATGAGGCGGAATTTACCGCAGCTGTCGCGCGTATCGCGCGGTTGCTGTCCTCGCCCGAGGTGCAAGTGACCCGTGAGGCGCAACTCGATTGTGTGCTGGTCGAACGCTATCTCCCTGGAGCTGAAGTCGCCGTGGAAGGATTGCTCGAGCACGGCCATTTGCGAGTTCTTGCGCTGTTCGACAAGCCGGACCCTCTGGAAGGTCCGTACTTCGAGGAATCGATTTACGTCACGCCCTCACGCCTGCCTGCGGCGATGCAGCGGCGCATTGTTGATTGTGCTGCGGCCACTGCGCAGGCTCTGGGCCTGACGGAAGGACCGGTGCACGCTGAATTTCGCGTGAACGAGGCCGGTCCCTGGGTGCTGGAAATGGCTCCGCGGCCCATCGGCGGGCTGTGTTCGCGGGCGCTGCGATTTGGGGCGGAGCGCATTTTCCTCGAGGAGCTTCTCGTGCGCCAGGCCATGGGATTGCCGGGCGCGGACCTGCCGCGTGAACCGTGGGCAGCGGGTGTAATGATGATCCCGGTGCCGCGCAGCGGCATTCTGGAGGATGTGCAAGGCCTGGACGAAGCTGCTCGCACGCCCGGAATCGATCACGTGGAAATCACGGCACGCCTGCACGATTTCATCGCGGCGTGGCCCGAGGGCTCGAGCTACTTAGGCTTCCTTTTCGCGCGCGCCGAAATGCCGGAGCAGGTGGAAGCGGCGCTGCGCGCCGCGCATGGCCAACTACGTATCACCATCACTCCACGATTGCCCGTGGCGCATCCAGCTTTGCGGGCGTTGCAGGCTTGACAAGCTGCACAGGCTTTACAGGGCGTTGCGGAAAGTCGCGGGCCTGGCGAACCAGTTACCGGCCGCTAGAAATTGTTAAACATAGTTGATCTGGCGCAGTTTCGCGTTCCATCGGCGGGAATGTCAGCAGCAGGAATGAAAATTGCAGAGGTGGTACCAATGCCAGAATGGCGCCCCAATGGCGCGCGAACAGCGCCGGAACGGGGGAGGGTGAGTGCGGACTAGCCCTTGGCCTTTTGCGGGATGTAACCCTCGGGCAGCTTGGACCCTTCTCCGAAAAAGAATTGCTCGAGCTGTTCTTCCATCACTTTCTGCGATTGCGGGTCCAGCGGATTCAGGCGGTACTCGTTCATGACCATCTTCGAGTGCTCGATCCAGAGCTTCCACGCTTCTTTGGAAACATTGTCATACAGGCGCTGGCCGAGCTCGCCCTTCCACGGCACCCGGTCGAGACCCTCCATCTTTTTTCCAAACTTCACGCAGGTTACCATGCGTGCACCGGGTTTCGGCGCCGCCGTTTCATCTGCCATGAAGAACCTCCCGGTGGTGTGGATGCCCTCGCACAGTGATTGAATAAACATACTGTATCCGGCGGGAAATTCCTAGGCGTGTGTTGAAATAGGTGAGTACGTGCTTGCCGTATGCCGCTAATTTTGAGACAAGAGAACATGGCGCCGCCACAGGAGCTTTGGGACGCGAATCGCACGCTGGAAGGGTGCTGATGACCGAGGTGACCACACTGTTCTGGGATGTGGGCGGCGTGATCCTGTCGAACGGATGGGACACCGCGGAGCGTGCCGCGGCCATACGCCGGTTCGCGCTAGATGCCGCGGATTTCGAGCGGCGGCACGCGGCGGAATTTCCGGAGCTCGAGATGGGGCGCATAACGCTCGATACCTACCTCGACCGTACCGTTTTTTACAGCGTGCGGCCATTTTCGCGGGAAGAGTTCACCGATTTCCTTTTCTCGCAGTCGATCGCGAACCCGGAAACACTGACTCTGCTCGAGCAGTTGGCGGCCCCCCACCGTTATCTTATGGCCACGTTAAATAACGAGTCGGCCGAGTTGAATGCCTATCGCATACGCACGTTTCAACTCGCGCGGTTTTTCACCGCGTTTTTCACCTCCTGCTATCTAGGCGTGCGCAAACCGGCGGAGCAGATCTACCGCCTGGCGCTTGAAATGACGCAGCGTATTCCAGAAGAATGTATATTCATAGACGACCGGCCAGAGAATCTGGAAGTACCGAAACGGCTGGGGATGCGCACGATACAATTTGTGAATGCCGCGCAACTGCGGACAGATTTGGCCGGGCGCAATGTATATGCAGAGGCAGGGGCCGGACGCGGGGACAGCTAGGGCGCGCGGCCGCGCGGTCTCGAAGCAGCGAAGCGGAACGAATCAGACGGGAACAAACTCGAGTCGTTGACCGGGTTTACAAGCGTCTAGGAAAGGCGGAGCCGAGATGGAATTGGGCATGGTGGGTTTGGGAAAAATGGGCGCAAACATGGCGGAGCGGCTGATTCGGGGAGGCCACCGCGTGTATGGATACGACCCGGACTCGGCAACTGTGGAACGCGTCGCCGGAACTGGAGTGGCGAAAGCCGGCTCGCTTGCCGACCTGGTGCGGCAGATGCCCAGCCCGCGTGCGATTTGGATCATGGTGCCGTCCGGAGCACCAGTGGATCAGACGATCGAAGGTCTTATTCCGACTCTGGAAAAAGGCGACATCCTCATCGACGGCGGCAATAGCAATTATAAAGATAGCCAGCGCCGTGCCGCATCGCTCGTCGCGCGCGGCATTGAGTTCATTGATGTAGGCACGAGTGGAGGCGTGTGGGGACTTGCCGAAGGTTACAGCATGATGGTTGGCGGCAATAAACCTGCCGTGGACCACTTGCGGCCTATCTTCGAGACGCTCGCGCCTGGGCCGCGACAGGGTTGGGGTCATGTGGGACCGAACGGATGCGGGGCACTTCGTGAAGATGGTTCACAACGGCATCGAGTACGGCATGATGCAAGCCTATGCCGAAGGCTTCTCGATTCTCGAGCACAAAAAAGAGTTCGACCTCGATCTTCTTCAGGTGGCACAGATCTGGCGGACCGGCAGCGTGGTGCGCTCGTGGCTGCTTGATTTGCTGGCTGCCGAGTTGAAAGAGAACCCGCAGCTGGGAGGCATCGCCCCGTATGTGGAGGATTCGGGCGAAGGCCGCTGGACCGTGGCCGAAGCGATAGATCTGGGAGTGCCGGCGCCGGTGATTACACTCTCGCTAATCGAACGGCTGTCGTCGCGCGATACCGATTCGTTCTCTCGGAAGATGCTGGCCGCGCTACGGCACCAATTCGGCGGCCACGCGATCACGGCCGAAGGAAAAACCGCAAAGGGATAGGGATAAGGACGGTAACAGTGTCCCGGCAGCCATAGGGAGCGACGATAAGCACTGAGGATTACCACGATGACCGACTTCGGCGATGCGGCCACACCAACAGCAAATGAATCGCGCGCCCCGAGCGAGAGCGCCGCAACCACCCCGACGCCATCCTCTCCCGCAAGCGCCGCGGCCGGGCCGTGCACCATCGTTATCTTCGGGGCGCTCGGGCGACCTGACGCGCCGCAAGCTGGTCCCGGCGCTGTTCGAGCTCGCGTCACAAAAGTCGGCGCCACCGCGCTTTGCCGTGCTCGGTTTTGCGCGCACCCCCACGAGCGATGAGGCGTTTCGCGAGACTGCCACCGAAGCCGTGCGCAAAAATAGCGCAGGCTCCGGAGCAGGGTTGGTGGATGAGGAAAAACTGCGGGCGTTCGCGCAGTCGTTTGCGTATGTGGCCGGCGAGTACGACCAGCCGGCGGCGTTCGAGAATCTGGCCAAACGGCTGGTAGAAATCGACCGGGAGCATCAACTTGGGCGGCAATCGTCTTTACTATCTGGCGACGCCCCCGGGCGTCTACCCCCAGGTGATTGAGCAGATCCACAAGACGGGGCTTGCGCGGCCAGAGGGAAATTCCTGGGTGCGTATCATCATCGAGAAGCCGTTCGGACACGACCTGGAATCGGCGCGAAAGCTCAACCAAACGGTGCTCCAGGTTTTCGATGAGTCGCAGGTTTATCGCATCGATCACTATCTCGGCAAGGACACGGTACAAAACCTGCTGGTGCTGCGATTCGGCAACGGGATTTTCGAGCCGCTGTGGAATCGCAACTACGTCGATCACGTGCAAATAACGGCAGCCGAAAGCCTGGGCGTGGAACAGCGGGCGGCGTTTTACGAAAATGCGGGCGCGCTGCGCGATATGATTCAGAGCCACGTTTTGCAGCTCACCTCGCTGGTGGCGCTGGAGCCGCCCGCGGCGTTTCGACGCCACCGCCTGCGCAACGAAAAGATCAAAGTTTTGCAAGTCGATTCGGCCCTACACACCGGAAACCGCGCTGCGGGATGTGGTTCGCGGCCAGTATGGCCCGGCACGCTGCCCGGCAAGAATGGCGGCCAACCCGTGCCCGGATACCGGCAGGAAACAGGCGTGAAGCCCGGAATCGAGTACGGAAACCTATGTTGCGGCAAGATTACTGATCGATAACTGGCGGTGGGCCGACGTGCCCTTTTACCTGCGCACCGGCAAGCGGCTGCCGCAGCCAGGTGACCGAGATTGCCATTCAGTTTCGCCGCGCGCCGCACCTGGTCTTTCGCGGCCAGGGCGTGGCCGCCAATTCGCTTGGTGCTCAATATTCAGCCCGACGAAGGCATTTCTATTTGTTTCCACGCCAAGCTGCCCGGACAGGAGATGCGCCTGACGGGCGGTGCCCATGGATTTCAGTTATCACGCCGCTTTTGGGGGTGCAGAGCGCAGCGCATACGCGACGCTCATTGAACGATTGCATGCGCGGCGACGCCACATTGTTTGACCGCGCCGACGGCGTGGAGGCGGCTTGGGCGCTGGTCGATCCGATAATGGAGGCTTGGCGGGGAGTGCAGCCACAGTTCGCCAATTACGCGGCGGGAAGCTGGGGACCCCGCGAAGCCGATGAACTTCTGGAGCGCGATGGACGACACTGGCGTAAACCGTAACGGCGCACCGCGCGAAATATTTCCGGGCGTGCTGGTGTGCGCCGACGCGGAGGAAGTGGCGCGCACCGCCGCGCGCCGCTTCGTGGACTGGGCCTGGCAGGCCATCGCGCGCGACGGCCAGTTCCACGTGGCCCTTTCGGGCGGCTCAACACCGCTCGTGCTGTATCGTCTGCTGGCCTCGAGCGAATATCGCTGCGCAGGTTGATTGGCCGAGAGTGCATCTTTTCTGGGGCGACGAGCGCGCCGTGCCACCCGACGATCCCGACAGCAACTACGGCATAGCGCGCCGCGAGTTGCTTCTGCGTGTGCCCATCCCGCCCAACAATGTCCATCGCATGGAGGCCGAAGATTCTGAACATCGGCCGCGCCGCTCACAATTACGAAGCCGTTCTGCGCAAATATCTTCCCTGCGACGATCGCGGCTTTCCAATCTTCCATCTGGTGCTTCTGGGCATGGGTGCGGATGGCCATACGGCGTCCTTATTTCCCGGTTCGCGGATTTTGCGCGAGACGTCGCGCTGGGTGAGCACACCGCTCGTGGCCAAACTGAGTATGCGGCGTATGACGCTGACCTTGCCGGTACTCGAGGCCGCCCGGCGCATAGTGTTCCTGGTTACCGGGCGCGATAAAGCTGCGACCTTGCGCGAAGTCCTTTGCGGTCACCCCGAGCCTCCCCTACCGGCGCAACTGGTGCAACCGCGAAACGGCGAGCGCATTTTTCTGGTCGACGAGGAAGCGGCGGCTTTACTCGGGGCAGGCGCTTCTTCGAGCGACAAGAACAGCGCTCCTGCGCCGGCGAGTTCGGCTGCCACGCCGCCGCAGCCAAGGCTGCCGGAATCGCCAGCCGCGAAGCCGGCAGGGGAAAAACCAGCCGGGAAGAAGAACAAGTGATCCTGGCGGGAGACATTGGCGGCACGAAGTGCAACATCGCGCTCGTCGAGGCTGTAGCGGGAGGCGCAGGCGAGACTGTACGCGGAGCTGCGAGCGGGACGGGTGGCGGGATTGTAGATGGAAATGCGCGTGGGCCTGCGGTAAGCGGCGCGTCGGGCGTTGCACCGAGTGTTCCATCGAGTGTTCCATCGGGCGCAGCGCGTTCTCCGCTCGAGACTGACCCGGGCTCGCATGCGAATGGCTACCACATATCGTTCTTGCGGCGCTACCCAAGTTTGAAGTACGCGCAATTCGCGGACGTGCTTGCCGAGTTTTTGCGCGATGCCGCGGGGGTTCTAGGCACATCGCGGGCAGGTAAAGTTACTGCCGCAGGCTTTGGCGTTGCGGGGCCGGTGATTGGGCGCAGCGTGCGCGTCACGAACGTGGACTGGAGCATCGAAGCCGCCGCGCTCGAGAAGCAGCTCGATACGCACCACGTAGTGCTGATGAACGATCTCGAGGCCACCGCCTACAGCCTCCCGTGGCTGGGCTCTTCGGACATGATTTCGCTGAACGCGGGCGTTCCCGCGGCGCAAGCACCGCAAGCGCTGATCGCGGCAGGCACCGGCCTAGGCGAGTCGACGCTGCACTGGTGTGGCGGACGATATGTGGTGACTCCAACCGAAGGCGGACATACCGATTTCGCGCCTCGCAGCGAACTGGAAATTGGGCTCTGGCGCCACATAAAACAGACCAGCAAATTCGTGAGCTGTGAGCTGATCATCTCCGGACGCGGGTTTCAGACAATCCATCAGTTCCTGAATGCCGCCGAGCATGCGAATTCTCACCAGCCGGGCGTCGATCCCGCGGAAATTACCCGCCGCGGTCTGGAAGGCTCATGCCGGATATGCGTGCAGACGCTCGATCTTTGGACTTCGATTTACGGCGCGGAGGCGGGCAACCTGGCACTCAAGGCACTCGCACGAGGCGGCGTGTTCGTCGCGGGCGGAATCGCTCCGAAAATTTTACCCAAGATGAAAGACGGGACGTTTTTACGCGCCTTTTGTGAAAAGGAAAAATTCGAGGAACTGCTGTCCAAGGTACCTGTGCAGTTGGTTCTCAACGAGGATGCGCCGCTGCTGGGCGCGGCAGCCGAGGCCGACCGGGCACTCCGCGCAGGAACCACACCGAAGCCCAAGACTTAGAGCGACCCTTCTGAAAACAGCGCGAAGGACTTCGCTTTCGCTCGGATATTGTTTTCGATAGAATCTGGCATACGTCGGGCAGCCTTGAATGGCCAGTCACAACAGCACCTGCCTGGGTGTGGAGAGCGCCAGCATGCAGCGAAATTGCAGTGTCCGCGAGTGCACCGAGCCGGCCGCCGCTTTGATCGAAGAGCACGCATACTGCCTCAAACACTTTCTGCTGCAGTGCTACGAACGCCTGGACGCGATCGCCACGCAGTTGCATCAGCGGCAGTTTCAGGAAAGGCAATCCGACGCGTCCCGCCGTTTTTTGGAGTCCTGCATGCGCGATGCGGCCGATATCGCTTGCGCTGTGGCCGCACCCCCTAATATTGAGAAGGCGCAGTTGCTGGACGTGCTCCTGTGGGCTTCCGAGTTGCACGGACGACTTCGGCGTAGTCCGCGTTTGATGTCGCGGACTCCCGTGCAATTGCGCTCGCGGACCTTGGGTCATTCCTGGGAAGAGACAACCGAGACGGTGCTGGTGAGCCGCCATGGAGCACAGATCACCTGCAGCCATCAGGTGGCGGTAAACGATCTTCTGACCCTTGTGAGCCTGGACAAGGGATGGGAGACCGAAGTGCGTGTGGCCTGGGTAGCGCCCCGAGGGCCTGACGTGATCGACGTCGGGGTCGAGTTTTTGACCGACAAGAACTTCTGGGGTTTGGACAGCGAGGCTCCCGCCTTGCGGACAGGCCGGGAATCTCCCGATGCGCGGTACGGTTGGGGCGAAGCCAGCAAAGGCAGCGACATCTAGGCTGGTTGGCTGGCATGCGCGTGGCGCGACCTTGGGGACGGTGTTTACCAGTTAGGAAACTAAAAGCAAAATCGTAAGTTCTTCGCAGCTGCAGGCGAGGCAATTTATGAAACTTCTGGTATGCGCGGTTTTTGACACTCCTATTGGTCACTGGGTTTCGCCGGCTTAGAATTTCCGGAACGAAGCTTGGCAGGCACGATGACCGGGCGCGGGAACTGCATGTCCAGGCTTTCCAGCGTTTCGACGACGATCGTCGAAATCGCTAGATTACGGAACCAGGTGTGATCGGCGGGGATGATGAACCAGGGAGCGTAGCCGGTGCTGCAGCGCGAAAGAACGTCTTCGTACGCCTCCACGTAGTTGGGCCAGAATTGCCGCTCGGCGAAATCGGCCGGCGATAACTTCCAATTTTTCTTAGGGTCGTCGATGCGTGCGTCAAGGCGCCGCTTTTGCTCCTTCCTGCTGATATGCAGATAGAACTTGAGTATGGTGACGCGATTGTCCGCCAGCAACTTCTCAAATGAGTTGATTTCGCCAAACCGCTTTTTCCAGATTTGCCTGGGAACCAGCTTGTGGACGCGCACCACGAGCACATCTTCGTAATGCGAGCGGTTGAAGATGCCAATCAAGCCCTTTCCGGGGACCGCGCGATGGGTGCGCCAAAGAAAATCGTGGGCGGCCTCCTCCGCAGAGGGAATCTTGAAAGCGGTCACCTGGCATCCCTGCGGATTCACTCCCGACATGACGTGGCGAATGGTGCCATCCTTGCCGCTTGCGTCCATCCCCTGAAGGATGACGAGCAGCGCTCGCTTGCCTTCGGCATACAGCAAATATTGCAGATCGTCGAGGCGCGCGACAAACTTGCCGATCTTGCGCCGAGTTTTATCGTCGTCCTCGTAGCCGAAAGTTTCCGCCGGATCGAACTTATGGAGCTTAACTTTGGTTTCAGCTTTGACAATGAGCTTGTCGGTGAAATTCATGAGCCAGACCTCGCAGTTTAGACTTCATCGCCTGTCCACGTCATGCGGCAACCGGGTGCGGATTCTCTACGCCAGATGCTCGCATGCACGATGCGCCGGGGCAGTTAGCTTGCCCTGGAATGGTTCGATGTTCGGGAGACACTCCGGGAGACACTCCGGGAGACACTCCGGGAGACACTCCGGGAGACACCCTGTCTTGTGTCTCGCAGGTGGTGTCTCGCGGTGGTGTTTCGCCGTCGCGTCTTGCCGTCGCGTAAGGTGCGCGCTATTGTTTTTATTGAGGTGCACGGATGAATCGGCGGAAGCTGGGCAGCTCCAGCCTGGAAGTCTCGGTCGTGGGATTAGGCTGCAACAACTTTGGATTGCGAATCGAGCTGGCCGATGCGCGCAAGGTCATTGACAAGGCGCTCGACCTCGGCATCACTTTATTCGATACCGCCGATATCTACGGGAAGCGCGGCGGATCGGAGTCCATGATCGGCCAGGTTTTGGGCGATCGTCGCAAAGCCGTCGTGCTGGCCACAAAATTTGGCGGAGCGATGGACGAGGCCGGCACACGAAAGGCGCCTCGCGCGAATATATCATGAGGGCGGCCGAGGCTAGCTTGAAGCGCCTGCAAACCGATTGGATCGACTTGTACCAGCTTCATTTTCCCGATCCTCGTACACCGATGGAGGAGACGTTGCGGGCCTTGGACGATCTGGTGCAGCAAGGGAAAGTACGTTACATCGGGTGCTCAAATCTTTCCGCCTGGCAGGTGGTGGACGCCCAGTGGATCGCGAAGCATTTTAAGCTGACCGGTTTTATTTGCTCGCAGAACGAATACAGTCTGCTGGTTCGCGACGCCGACGGTGAGTTAATTCCCGCGCTGCAGGCCTTTGGTCTGGGTTTGCTGCCTTATTTTCCGCTGGCGAGTGGGATGCTCACGGGCAAGTACAAGCGCGATAATCCGGCGCCCGCCGATACCCGGTTCACGGCGCTGAAGGGCCTCGCCGACCGTTACTTGACCGAATCCAATTGGCAGATCGTCGAACGGCTGGAAAAATTCTGCGCGGAACGCAAACGCAGCATGCTCGAGCTGGCATTCAGCTGGCTGCTCGCGCGGCCAACCGTATCGAGCGTGATCGCAGGGGCCACCAAGCCGGAGCAGTTGGAACAAAACGCCAGGGCAGCCGATTGGGCGCTGACGCCGGAAGAGCTGGCGGAAATCGATCGGCTGACGGCGAAGTCGTGAACGCCGCGGCGAAGTTTGCGGCGAAGCTTGCAGAGAAGTTTGCAGAGAAAATCGCCAAGACAGTCGCCGAGGACCTGGCCCGAGAGTGGCGCGTTTAAAATGCTCCGAACGTTTCTAAGCGCTGCGCAACGAGAATGCACGCCCCGTCTCACTCGATGCGCTAAGGTGCATACCTTGACTTCGAGGCGAGATGCGACGCGCCCGCAATCAACGTGGCGGCGAGCGGCGTCCATTGCGTCCGCAATAGCGGTCTTGCTGGCAATCATGGCGGCGGCAATCCCGATGTTTCCGCTGCGCCTCGAATCGCGCATGGTGTCACGATGGGGCGCCCTGCACGGTTTCGAGGCGGCTTTTCAGGAGCCTAGTCCGGACCGGGCGAGGTCCTACACACCGACCTCCTACACACCGACGTCCGACGCCCCGACATCCTACCAACCGACATTCTACAAAGATGTGCTGCCGATTTTGCAGCCGCACTGCCAGACATGCCACCGCGCCGGAGAAATTGCGCCCATGCCGCTTGTGACCTATGAGCAGGCGCGACATTGGTCGCTGGCGATCCGCAAAATGGTGCTCTTGAAAGAGATGCCGCCGTGGTTTGCCGATCCGGGATACGGCCATTTTGCGAACGATCCTTCACTCACGCGAGAACAGATACAGACGCTGGTAGCGTGGACAGACAACCACGCGCCCGCCGGCGATCCGCGCGATGCTCCACCTGCCGTGACAGTGGAGCGCGGGCTGGAATATCGCACGGCCCGACGCGGTGTTACAAATGCCGACCGAGGTCGCACTTCCAGCGCGCGGCGACATTGAATACACGTACGAGATCGTGCCGACCGGATTCACCGAGGATACATGGGTGGAGATGTCGGAGGTTCGCCCGTCGAGGCGGGAGCACGTGCATCACGCGGTGGTGTACATCCGGCCGCCTGGTTCGGCCTGGCTGCGGGATGCGCCGGTCGGTATACCATTCACGGCAGCGGATATGACGAATGAGCAGCACCGCCGGGATGCGCAATGGACCACCAGCGATATCTTGCTGGTTTATGCGCCAGGCAGCTCGCCGGATCAATGGCCTGCCGGCATGGCGAAGTTCGTGCCCGCGGGGTCCGATCTGGTTTTTCAAATGCATTACGTCACGAATGGCCACGCGGCAACTGACCGGACGAGCATCGGCCTGGTGTTCGCAAAGCGCCGCCAAGACAGCGCGTGCTGACGCTTCCAACTCACCAACGACGAGTTCCTGATCCCGCCGGGTGTCGGACGATTTTCGCGTGGAAGCGCATGGGACGCTGCCGAACGATGCGACGCTGCTGAGCTTTTTCCCGCACATGCATCTGCGCGGAAAACAATTCGAGTACAACATCGTTCATAGGAAGAAAACGGTGGAGCGACTGTCGAGCCGTTGCTGCGCGTCAATTACGATTTTCACTGGCAACTGAGTTACCGGCTGGCCGAGCCGCGATTGCTGAAGGCGGGCACGGAACTGCAAGCCGTGGCCTGGTACGACAATTCGCGCAACAATCCGCACAATCCCGATCCGGACAGCGCCGTGCGCTGGGGCGACCAGACCTACGACGAAATGATGGTCGGATTTTTCGACGTGGCTGTTCCGGCGGAGGTGGACAAAACGAAATACTTCGACCGATCAGCCACGCAAAAACATGCCGGAGCGGCAGCTACCGCAGAAAATCAGCGCGCCCCATCCGATTTGCGGCTGGGGCGTGCTGGCCGACGGCGTGGGTTCCGCTTTGTCGCCGAGGATTGTTGCCGGGGCACTATTCAGTTGGGCATAAGAACGGTATCGATAACGTGGATCACTCCATTCGATTGAAATACGTTCGCCTGAGTAACGCGCGCGCTGCCGCCTTTTTCATCTGTGAGTACGATGTCTTTACCCTGCATGCTGGCCGTCAGCGTGCCGCCGCTGACGGTATTCAGCACAGCCTTCCCGTGTCCTTCTTTGATGGCTTCGCCGATTTCCTTGCGGTCCATTCTCCCGGCAACCACGTGGTAGGTAAGAATCTTCAACAGCGTGTCTTTATTTTCGGGTTTCAGAAGAGTCTCCACCGTGCCCGAAGGCAGCTTTGCGAAAGCCTCATTGGTTGGCGCAAAAACCGTGAAGGGCCCAGCGCCTTCGAGCGTGTCGACAAGCCCGGCAGCCTTCACCGCTGCTACCAGCGTGGTGTGATCCTCGGAATTAATGGCGTTTTCGACAATATTTTTCGTGGGGAACATTTCGTGGCCGCCGACCATCGGATTCTGTGCCGCGACCACGGCGCTCCCCGCCGCGAAGGCCATCGCAGCGAGCATAGATACTTGCGCCAGCTTTTTCATCGATAGATATTTCATGGCAACACCTCCCAGTGTTTGCTTGGTTTGTTTTACCCGCACTCTTTACTACGAAGCTAACCGTGCGCTGGATGAATGCAGGGCAAAGAAAAAAACGTATGACCAACGTGCGGAGGAAACGTTAGGAGACGTGCAGGGACTCGTGAATCAAAGCGCTTCCAAGCGGCATACACTTGGGACGGCCATGGAGAACGGCGCTAACTCGCAGACAGAGTCGAAGTGAACAAATATTTCCTAGTGAGTCCATACGAGTGGACATAGATGACAGACAGGACTGAAGAAAATATGCCTGCGCCGGCACCAGCGGGACTATGCGCCGCTTGTGGCCATGCCCGGCGGATCGTGTCCACGCGCGACTCTATTTTTTATCTCTGCGAGCTCTCTGTCAGCGATCCCTGTTTTCCGAAATATCCGCGGCTGCCGGTCCTCGAATGTTCGGGCTACACGCAAAGAACATGACGATGGGCGCTGCCGCCACTGCGTGGGTTACCGTTGGCCACGCAGGTGGCGCCCTGGTAGTGGGTCAGTTTGAAAGTTGGGCTGCCTTACAGTTTGAAAAAAGCTACTGGAGCAAAAGCAAGGCTAAGAGCAATCACCTGTAGGACCATTTGACCAGTTACTCTACGCCACTTAGTCCGGTCGGCGGTGCCGACGTAACCGAACACAAAGGGCATTTGCATCAGGATTAGAAGCCAGAAAATGTGGAATCCTATCCCTTCATCGCCGCCTGACTGTGCTCCACCAGAGACGTTACCCAGAACCCAGACAAAGGCCGAGAGCGACAGGACGATGGGTGCCATGGCACAGACTCGATTGATTTTTTGATGCCGCATGACGCCCTCCTCGGCCTCAGATGGAGAGAACGATTTAGTATGGGCAGCATTACCTTTACATTGTAAAGCCCCTTCAGGGGCGGGAGCACAATTCCGTCAGATTTCAAACTGACCCACTACCGACTTCCTCCTTTGCTTGACTTACATTGATTAGCGGTGTCTAATCCGCGAATTCATACCTGTAAGCCGCACGTTCAGAGAAAGAGGTAAAAATGTTTAACGGCCGGAGTCTTTTTTTTGCCGCCCTATGCGGTGCCATGGTCATGAATGTAGGAGCACCATCGGCGGGCCTGCAAACCATGGCGCAGGGGGCGCAGGGGGCGCAGGGGCCGCCGCGGGCCCAGACGACGCCGCAGGCCCAGGCCGCGCAGGCACAAACAAATGCCGCGCCATCAGGGCAGTTTCGCTTTCACCTCGCGGAAGCCACGATTGCCGACGTGCATCAGGCCATACGCTCCCGCCAGATCACCTGTCGAGGCCTGATACAGTTTACGTCAACCGCGCGCAAGCCTACAACGGCGCGAGCAACCGGCTGGTTACGCGTGATGGAGCGCCGATTCCACCTGTCGCCGGAGTGTTGTGCGTGCGGGCGCGCCGGTGAAATACCCGACAGAGACAGTCGCGATCTCGACGCTTCTTCCCGACTTCGACCAGTATGCGGGGCCGCCGATCGAGTTCGGCAGAATGGAGCCCACGGCGTCCGATCCGGACGTGCAGCAGCAGTACGGCATGACCATCGGCGTTCCCAACTCCGGGCAGATCAACGCGCTCGGCACGCTTAACCTTCGCGGCGAGCGCTCGGTCACCTGTAAGGGCGATCGCGATCAAGCGCCCTCGAGCGGGCTCGCTTCCGGCGGGCTCTCCCGCGGTATGCGAGGAGTTTCGCAAGCAGCCGGACGCCCTCGAGCGCGCGGCGGAACTCGACGCGCAGTACGGCAGCAATCCCGACTTGCGCAAGATGCCGATGTACTGCATCGCGTTTTCATTCAAGGATGCCTTCGATACGAAGGACATGCGCAGCACGGGCGGCGCCGACGCGCGCTACGACATCGATTTCCCGGCGCGCGACCATACGCTGGTCGCGCAGCTGCGGCAAAAGGGCGCCATCATCTACGCGAAGTCGGTGATGACCGAATACAACGGCCGCGCACTCGATCGCACGAGGGCCGCAACAAGCCGACAAAGGTTTTGGTGTCCGACGCTGGGCTACCAGCGCAGCTCCTGGGCCGGCAACCCCAGCACGGTTTATGACACCACGCGCGCCGCATCGCTTGGTTCGAGTTCGGGATCGGGCGCGGCGGTAAGCGCGAACCTGGTGATGTGCGGCTTGTGCGAGGAAACCAGCTTATCGTGCCGCGGGCCGGCCAATCACAATTCCGATGCGCTAATTCTGCCGCAAAAGGGACTGATCTCATTTCATGGGGGCGCTATCGGCGCCGATATTTACAACGATCGAGCGGGCATCCATTGCCGCTACGTCACCGATGCGGCGAAAGTGCTCGATGCGCTGAAGGATCCGGTGAATGGTTATTACGATCCGCGCGATATCTTCACGACGATTCCGCGATCCGCGGTTCTTTCCAAACCATACTCGAAGCACCGCCGCCACGTCCGGCGACGCGCGGCGCGCTTAAGGGCATGCGCATCGGAGTGATTCGCGAATCCATGCTTACGTTTCCCGGCGTGAAGGCCGACGAGCCGATCACCGAAGCCGCGGCCAAAGAAATTAAGACCATACTGGGCGAGCACCTGGGAGCGACGCTGGTGGAATCGGTCGATCCACTTGTGGCCGGGCGATCCGGATATGGCGAAGATGAAACCCTCCTACAACGAGGCGCTGGCGCAACTGGTGCCCGTATTTTTTCCCGATTTTCTGTACCGTCTGGCTGACGACGGCCAGCCCGAATTTCCCGAGTTCGTGGCGAAGATCAAGCCCACCGAGTTTGCGCCCGGCAAAGTGTTTGGCACCGGCACCATGGCGCCGATCGACTACATGGTGGCGCTCGCGGACGGACACGAGCCGCTTCCGAAAAACCTGAACATCCGGTTCATCGAGGAGGAGGCGGACTCGAATTCCTTCCGGTTTCATTTCATGCAATACGCCACAAAGGCGGGCGGCGGATTGGAAGGCGCGCGGCTTCGTCGAGAACGCTAACGAATTTTCCCGACGCTCAACGCGCGCTCCAAATTCTGGGGCGACGATCAGCGCGCGGCTTTCAAGAATTGGGAAGAGACTGAAAACATGCGCAACCCCTTGGCGAACGGCAGGGAATCGACGAGCACATCATGTTGAGGGAATTGCTGCGCCGCGTGGAAGATGAAAGTGATCCAGGAAAATCATCTCGATGTCGTGGTGCGCCTGCATTATTCGCTTCCGCCCGGGAAAATTGGCCTGGCGCCTCAGCCCGGACCCCGGGGTGACACGCGCGGTGAAATTCGCATGGGACCCTTTGCCGGAGATGACCGAAGTGCTGGTGCCGGCCGGGATACGTGCGAACTGTCTACGACCCGACGTTTACACTCAGCCCGGACAAGAAGAGGTACATTCCCACCAACAACAACACGCCGACGATGTTGCCGGCGCCCGGGACTGCCGTTCTCGCTGGTCTTCCGAGCCGATCCGGGCAAGGAGGACTTGATCTTAAAGGCAGCTTCGGCGTATCAGGCTGCCTCAAAACGCCGCGTTCCTCCACCGGCGTTCGGACCATTACCAGGCGAGCCATAGTTCGGCAAGAACGAGTTCGCCAAAAACGAGAATCGTTAAGCGTGAGAATCGCCAAGAACGAGAATCGCCAAGATCGAGAATCGTCTGGCACCAGAAAGAGGCAGCCATGAAATATCTGCTTTCCTTAGCGTTCGTCGCCGCGTTCGTCGTGGGAAGCGCGTCCAATACGCACGCCCAGAGCGAGGTCACTCTCATCGCTCCTGGCGGCATCCGGGCAGCGATGGAGAAGTTAATTCCGGGCTTTGAGCGCAACACCGGGCACAAGGTCAAGGCGACCTTCGGATCGGGAGGCGGCACCAAACAGCAGGTCGTGCGCGGCGAAGCTTTCGACGTGCCGATCGTGCAGCCGCCTTACCAGGAAGTGCTCGATTCAGGGAACGTCGTTGCCAACAGTGCCACGCCGCTTGCGAGCGTTGCTGTGGGGGTAGCCGTGCGCAAAGGTGCGCTGCAAGCCCGATATCTCGACCCCGAAGCGGTTAAACGAATGCTCCTCGCGGCGAAGTCCGTCTGCTTATCCCGACCCGACAGGTGGGGCGGCGGCCGGGGTCAGCTTCGAAGAGACACTCAAGAAGCTCGGCATCGCCACGCAAGTCGAACCTAAGATCAAGCGCGCGCAAGGCGGCGCGGGAGCAATGGTGCATGGTGGCCAAAGGGGAAGTTGAGATCGGCTTGACATTCCTCAGCGAAATGGACGATCCCGGCATCGACGTGGTAGGTCCGTTGCCACGAGAGATTTCGACGCCCACTACATTGGTGGGGTTCGTTTCCTCGCATGCGAAAGACCCCGTGGCCGCCAAGGCGCTGCTCGATTATCTCTCTTCGCCTGCCGCCGCGCCGGCATACAAGTCGCTGCAGATGCAGCCCGGCCGATGATCCGATGGACTTAGGCAATTCTTGCCGTTCTTAAAAGCCCAGGGAGGATTCCGGCTTCGACGGCGTAACACCGTGATGAAGGCGGCGATTTTTCTGGTGATTTTTTTGGATTGCTCATATCCGCCATCGCCTAGTCAAGTGGATGCGTATGTCCATGCGGCGATGCACTCGTCTAACGAACGGGTTTTCCAGGAAGGTGCAGAATCCAGAGTATTTCCTGGCACTGCATTATATGCAGTACAACTTCGCTCGCGTTCACAAGAAACTCACAGTCGCGAACGGCAAGGGAAGCGGGGATTGCCGGCCACGTTTGGACGATTGAGGAAATCGTGCGGCTTTCAACCTGATGCACTACGGCGATTGGGTAGTGTCCTAATTTCCAGGACACTACCGGCGATTGACACCAATTGCCTTGCGATGGCACACTCAGCCGCAATTGGAGGTTCCTACCGATGAAACGATCGGGTTTGACAGTACTCATGTTGGCGGCCAGCGTTCTGATTTGCGGGTCGCCGTTGCTCGCTCACCATGGGTCCGCGGCCTACGACAATTCGACCCTGCTCACGATGACGGGAACCATCGCTGAATTCCAGTTCATCCAACCTCACCCGATCATTGCGCTCGACACTAAAGACGCCAACGGCAAGGTGGTGCGATGGAACGTGGAGATGACCGCTCCAAACCACCTGGTCCATTACGGCTGGAACGGCCATAAGCTCCATGCCGGCCAAGTGATCAAAGTAAGTGGTCACGCGTCAAAGGACGGCCAGAAGGTCCTAAATCTTTACCGGATTTACAATGCCGACGGGCAAGAGATCCCTCTGGGTCCACCCCCGCCGCCGGGCCAATCCTGATTCCAGTCGGGTCCGAGGACTGTTTGGGGGCGGTTGAGTGCCATGCCCAGGCACGTGGGCAAAGACCTCTCCGCCGTGCTGGTGTCCACCGGTACCTGGAGAATTCGAGTACAGAGCAAAGGAGGGCTTCCCGACATGCGTACTCGTTTTGTGAACTTTACCCTTAGCGCGGTCGCAGCGCTCGCCTGCTCCTTCATCTTGCTGGCGCAAACTTCCCAGAACTCGAACGACAAGAAAGCGGCGCCGGCGGCCAAGACGCAGCCCGCGGCGGCTAAGGGCGCTTGGCACGTACAGAAAACTCAGTGGGGCGAGCCGGACTTTTCCGGCGAATGGGAACCGCACATGCCTCCAAGCGCCCGCGAATACGCCGGCTATTCCTTCGCTTCACATAAGGACGTTGTTCCTATCATGACGCCGTGGGGAAAGGAACGATACCTGGCTACCAAGCCGTCCTGGGGCCCGCTCGCGGTTGCGGATTCGACCGATCCCGTCAATCCCACCGACGCCATAAACATTGGTTGCTTCCCCACGGGCGTTCCGCGCATCTGGGTTCATCCTTTCCCGACGAAGATCGTGCAGACCCCCCACGTGGTGTACTTCCTGTACGAATTCAATCACTTCGTTCGCGAGATTTATACGAATGAAGGGCACGAGCATCCCAAGGATTTAGATCCCTCGTGGATGGGAAACTCGGTTGGCTGGTGGGAGGGCGATACGCTGGTCATCGACTCGATCGGCTTTAACGACAAGACCTGGATCGATCGCGCGGGGCTTCCGCATTCCGACCAATTGCACGTCATCGAACGAGTCACCCGGCCCGAGCACGATAAGCTGCGCGTAGATATCACCGTTGACGATCCCAAGACTTACACGCGCGTGTGGTCCGGCTATCGGGAACTCGAATTCGAACCCACTTGGCACATCACCGAGATGATCTGCGAGGACAACATCACCTTTAACGATCTCAAGAACCAGAACAGGGAACGGTAGCCGCTGCCGCTCGCCGCACCGTTTCATGCGGTGCGATTCTTGACCGCCACGTGCCCATTGCTTCGCGCCGCGGTCTCGATCGACTCTGTTTGAACTGCGTTCGGCGGGCTTTACTGTCGTCGTAGACAGCGATGGAAGCAACCACGAGAATCCACACCGGGAAGATTCCCATCCCGGTGTTGAGCGCCTGTTTGATCCTCCCCGGAAAGACAGAGCCGCGTCGAACCTGGCACCGTCGAGATCTTGGCCGGGAAATACGAGCAGCGGGCCAGCAAGTCTGTTAGTGGCGCCGCTGTCCTCGCAGCATTGCCGTGAAGGTCGTGGTACGGTCTCCGCTAGGCGTACGCATGATCACGGTGCGTTGACGGGGAGCTTGCGCATATATTCTGCTAGGTGCTTCTGCGGATCGTCGCAGCTTTGGAAAGTCGCTTTGGCGGCAGACATGGAGGTAGGGTCTGTGCACGGACGAGTATGGGAGGCAAAATGGAGTTCACATCGAGGCAGCCCGTCTTCGGCGCAATTGGCATGATATCTGTCTGCTTGGCCGCCGTTGCGCTGGCGGCTGGACAGAGCGCGCCGGCACAGAAACCGGAACTCGCGGAACAGGCGTTCAAGAACGTCCAGGTGCTGCGCGGGATTCCCGTCAACGAATTCATGGAGACCATGGGTTTTTTCGCCGCGTCACTGGGTGAGAACTGTACCTTTTGCCATGTCCAAGAGAGCGGCGGCGATTGGACACGGTATGCAGACGATCAGGAGCAAAAACTGACCGCGCGCAAGATGATCGTAATGATGAATCTCCTCAATAAAACATACTTCGGCGGAAAGCGCGAGGTCACCTGTTACTCCTGTCATCACGGCGATGAACGCCCCCAGGTAACGCCCAATTTGGCTGTGCAGTATGGCGCTCCAGTTCCGGTCGAACCCGACACATTGCAGGAGGCGGCTACCGACGTCTCCTCGGTCGACAAGATATTTGCCAGGTACCTGCAGGCGTTGGGTGGGGCGCAGCAGTTGGCCAAGATCACCAGCTTTGCCGCCAAGGGCGCCTATCAGGGATTCGGAGGAGTGGACAAATTCCCGGTTGAGGTGTTTGCCAAGGCGCCCGAACAGCGCGCCACGATCGTTCATGAGCCCGCTGGAGATCTCACGACCACCTATGACGGCAGCGCGGGGTGGTTCGCGGCTCCGGCCAACGATCGGCCCATACCCGTAGTCCCTTTAACCGCCGGCGATCTGGAAGGCGCCCGGTTGGATGCGCAACTATCGTTTCCTGCCCAAATCATGCAAACCCTCAAGGACTGGCGCGTCATTTTTCCTTCTACGATCGGCAACGTGGACGTCGACGTCATCCAAGGCAGCAGCGACGGGCGCACTCCCGTGAACTTCTACTTTGCCAAGTCGTCGGGCTTGCTGGTGCGCGTTGTGCGCTATAACGACTCGCCGGTCGGCTTTAACCCCACGCAAATCGACTATGCGGATTATCGCCTGATCTCCGGAATCAAAATGCCCTTTAAGTGGACGGCTACCTGGACGGATGGGCGAGCCGTCACTCAGTTGGCGAGTGTACAGGTCAACGTCCGCATTGATGAGGCAAAGTTTGCCAAGCCGCTCCCCCCGCTGGCGCCGCCCAGGCCCGCAAAGCCGTAACAGCCTCATGCAATGGCTGTGAGACGTGGCGCAGGAAGCTGCGAAGAGAGGGAACCGGCAAGCCAAGCCTTGTCACCGCGTTTTGCAAATGAAGTTTGCGGCTTCGTCCGTGCTCCCGGTTCCCTTGTATTCCGCAACCTGCGGATACGGACACAAGGGACGCGTGCGATCGACAGTGCCGTTTGTCAGGTGTGATGCGACGATAATATCTGGCGCTTTGCTCTGCTCCACCCACCGTTCCAGCGCGCTGACCATGTCGAACGTGTTCGGACCGTCGCCACCGCCACAGTGCGCCATTCCCGGCGCCATGAATAGACGATAGGAGCCCTGAACCTTGCTCGCCCCGCCTAATGCTTCCAACACACGCTTGTAATACTGCACGCTATTCCCCGGCGAGATTTGAGGATCGCTCCAGCCGTGATACTGAATCAGTTTGCCGCCGCGGTCGATGAACGGCTTAAGGTTCGGATCGAGCGCGTTGATCGTGCTCTTGTCTGCCTCTTCCGCGCGCACGATGTCAGTTTCGAAGTTGAATCTATTCACCGTCCACTGCGGGTCCTTGAACACCAGAAACCGGAACTGATCGAGTCCGGTTGCCCGAGCCGATACCGACCATCCCATGTCGGTCCATCCAAGTTCGCTGCCAGGCTCAAGGCCGGTAATTTCGCGTTTTGTCTTGGGATTTTCCTTAGCCGAGTACAGCATTCTGACCGTACTCACCTGGGCGGCCGTCAGACACGTGGCTTCGTTGACGCCCTTGCACTGCAGCACGCAGGATCGAACGGGCACCGCTTCGGATCATCGACCACGCCGTCCTTAACCCCATCCAGCGCGTCGCAGGCCTTGAGCACGGCCGTGTGCACCAATTGGGTCGCGGCCGATGACAGACGCGCTGCCTCATCCTGCTGCAACGCCTGCGCGACGCGCACAGCTTGCGCTGCGCGGCCGGTCCAATCGAGACCCGGCGCCCCTGCAACAATACCGTCGAAATCCGCGGGGAAGACCTGCGCTTCTTTCATTCCCTGACGTCCGCCGGCGGAACAGCCGTTCCAATACGAAAACTTTGGGCTGGCATCGTAGAAGGTGGCGATGATCTTTTTTGAGGTCACAGTCATCTCGTGCACTGCGCGCCATCCAAAATCGACCACTTTCTCCGGATGACCAAGAGCGAAACTCGCGCTCCCGCCCGTGTGCCCGGTGTCGGTTGAACTGGTCGCGTAGCCACGGCCAAGCGCAGTCATCATGGCTGCATAGGCGATTGTTCCGCTGAACGCGCCGTTGCCGACGGCCTGGAACTTGCCGTTCCAATTTATAGTCGGCATCCACAGCTCGATCTTGATATCGGAGTCGCTGGACGGTTTCAGCGTGGCTGCCACGCGGCAAAACGCCGGCAGAAACCGTGACCGCCCGCGCCACGGCAGGGGCTGCACCGTCCGCAGGAGTGGGTGGCGCGAATGCGCCGGCATCCACTGTCCGTGCGAGTGTGATCGTCGCGTTGGGTAGCATCAACGACGCCAAGCTCTCACACGACTGTCCCGCTGCCACAGTCGGGTCGCTCCGGAGATCAGCGGCGGCAAAGACACCGACAACAATCAGGATGGCGGCCACGTATTTCATCGGATCTCCGCTCCTATCTAGCGCCATTTCCGAATTGATTCTCGAACAAGTGAGACTCTACACGCGGGATTTCCCGCTGCCAAACAGTTTCGCACGGCGCAGTTGCACCGAGAGCAGCACCTCCGCCGGAATGCTCAGCGGTTCGCGGGATTCGTGGACTATGGCGGGTGTGCGCGGGGCAACTGACCTGGACGACGCTGCGCGCTTCGGGCGGGCGGGCTCAGGTTGGCTTACGCCTATGGGCCGGCGGCGGCACTCCTCGCCGCAGTACTCCTCGCCGCGGCACCCCTCGCCGCAGCACTGACGGGTGCTTCTTGGTCTGTGTTTCGATGTGTCTGGTGCCCGACTGCGCCGCCACCCGAGAGGAACCGATGTTCTGTTTCTGCGTGCCTTTGGTCCAAGCAGATCTGCGTCAGGCCAAGGCGCCTGCTGTGCGGCAAATTCGTTGTCTTGAAGGCAGGAGAAGCGTACGATTCGCGCGATAACAGTCCAAGTCGGAAACTCAAAATACGGTGTCCCACCCCGCTTGGGTCGGACGCCCGGCATAGCCCCGAACCCGAGGTGAAATCGATGCTACGCCACATTGCCAATACGGTTCGAAGATCAGTAATTTGGATCAGCGTAGTAGTTGCTGCTGCTTTGCTGGCCTGGGCGCCACCAATCCGCGCGCGCGTGAAGAAGATCGTGATCGACCAGAAGGTGTCGCCCGCCTTTGACGGCCGCTCCTTCGGTGAAGCCGGCCAGTACGAGACCCTGGCAGGCCGAGCCTTCGGCGAGTTGGATCCGAACGATCCCCACAATGCGTTCATCACGGACATCCGCCTGGCGAAGAGGAACGCAAACGGCAAAGTGGACTACGTCGCCAGCTTCTTTCTGGTCAAGCCCATCGACATGTCCAAGAGCAGCCATCTGATGTGGCATGACGTCCCCAACCGGGGCGGACGTGTCACCATCGTGGTCGCGGAGCGCAACTATGGCGACGTTGGCTTGAGCAGCGGTTGGCAAGGCGATAACTCCGGCAATACGGCCCCCGGGTCGAACAATGACTACGTAACAGTGCCCGTCGCCAGGAATCCGGACGGCTCGGCCATTACCGGACTCGTATTGGGAAGGATCGTCAACGCGAGCGGCGCAAGCTCGCAGCCGCTGCTAGTCAACAGCAACCCCGTGCCGTATAAGCCGGTCAGCCTGGATACCGCCAAGGCGACTCTCAGCACGCATGCTTCTGAAAGTATTGCTGGCGTGGTCAGCGGACCCGCCACGGTGCCGAGTACGAAGTGGGCCTGGGCCAAGTGCAGCGCTGACAACCCGTTTCCGGGCACTCCGGATCCGACCCAAATATGCGTCGAAGGGGGCTTCGATCCAAAGTTGCTCTATCAGGTGGTTTTCACAGCACAGGATCCATACGTGCTCGGAATTGGCTTCGCCGCTTTCCGGGACATGGCCTCTTTCTTCAAGAACGCCGCGCACGATGACGAAGGCACGCGTAATCCAGTGGCCCAGCAGATTTCCTGGGTCATCGGCCGCGGGGTTTCACAATCCGGTAACTTCCTGAGAGCTTTTCTGCAACTAGGCTTTAACCAGGATGAAAACAATCGCAAGGTGTATGACGGTGCTTGGCCTATCATCGCCGGCCGCCGAGTTTCACTGAATACACGCTTCGCGTTGCCGGACGGTGCCTCGAAACTCTACGAGGCCGGCAGCGAAGGCCCGCAGTCGTGGGTTCCCTGGCCTGATCCTGCTCAGGGGACTGCCGCCGAAGGGCGTCCTCGACCGCTGCACCGCGAACAACACTTGCCCCAAGATCATTGAACTCGGTGGTAGCGCAGAGGTGTGGGCGCTGAGACTGACGGTCGGATGGATCGGCACGGCGGGTGAATCGGATATTCCCCTCCCGAGTAACGTCCGCAGATATTACGTTCCGAGCACGACGCACGGCGGCGGCCGAGGCGGCTTCGACCTCGAGCCGCTGGCCTCCCCGGCATGTCCAGGCCCGAATTTTGGCAAAGGGATGTTCGCGGCCAATCCGGTGCCGTACACGGAAACCACGAACGCGGTGCGCTTCCATTTCCGCAACTGGGTCATGAAGGACACGCCTCCGCCACCGAGTCGGTGGCCGACGTTGCGGGAAGGCTATCTGGTGGACGCCGACCAAGGAAGCCATGGGATTCCCTTCCATTCCGGGCGTTCCGCCTTCCGCGCCGACAGGTTTGATGAATCCGACTTCTCGACTACGACTGGGGTCCCGACTTCAACTACGTCGACGGATCGGGTGTTCCATCGAAGATACCGCCCGACCATCAAGCATGTGATCGCCGGAAAAGCGCCTCGAGTGGACGCAGACGGCAACGAATTGGGTGGCGTTCCAGTCGTCCTGCGCGATGCGCCCTTGGGAACCTATCTGGGCTGGAACATCGTCGCGGCTGGATTCCACCAGGGCAAGATCTGCAACTATGCTGGGGGCATGATTCCCTTTGCCAAGACGAAAGCGGAACGCCTGGCGAACGGCGACCCGCGTCTTTCGCTCGAAGAACGTTACAAGAATCATGCCGGGTATGTAGAGGCAGTGAAGGCCGCAGCGGCGCACGCCGTAACCCAAGGCTTCCTTCTCCAGGACGACGCAGACGCTCTTGTCAAGCAGGCGGCTGCGAGCAACGTCCTCAATCCATAGGCCTGCTGGATTTACGGTGTGGAGCGAATCGTTTCCATGTGTGCAGAGCGATCGTGACCATGGCTTTGAGGTGCGGCGCGATGCGACACGCCACTAGTTAAACTCAACCATCGGTTCGCATAGACTGCTTTCGAGTCAGATGGTAGTAGTTACCTCCGCCAGACGTTTGTCCGCGGGCCACGTCGCCCACCAACGGGAAATCGCGCAATTCCTGCCCAATCACGGCGGTTTGCGGATCACAACTTCCGTCTTTCAGCGTTAATTGCATTTTGGGTGTGCGGTAGGAAGTTTGCCCGCCGCATTCAGCCGCATGCCGCTGATCACATTATTTGCGGGGCCCAGCGCTGTCTTCCGCCATGCGCAGAGTGTTGCCCGAGGACGATTCGGTCTCTCGCCTCACCGCTGCCCCTGTGTCATTGAGCATTTCGAACATGATGTTCCGGGAAGCTTTTCTGTGAGCGGTTGGATGAGCCAGCGAAACTCGAGGGGAATGCCGCGACTCAAGCCGATCGTTTCCATTTCGAGATAGACCCCACCGTCGCGCTGTTCGATGCGCGTCATTCCGAGCATGCGCCATACATAACCAGGCCCGCGATCCTCGGGAAGCGGGTGCTCATCCTGCCGTCCATAGTTGGCGATTTCCTGCACACGGACAGACTTAGTCAAAATATATATCCTGTTAGGATCCAGTTGCACGGTACGAACTTCGTTATCGGTTTCCACTGCTGCGGTCACTGAAAACGCCCTCTGCGTCATCAACATGGTCACTTTGTCACAGTCATCGGTTCGCTCAACCAATTTTGACTTCACGACGATGGTGCGGTAGAAATCCGCATACCGGTCATAGTCATCGATCACGCGCGTAACTTCGTCGAGCGTGGCATTCGGGATGAACATTGCGCCAATCCAGTGATGAATGAGTCCGTGAGGGACCTTGCGGAGATCATGGCTCGCTACCAGCACTTCTCCCGCTCGCACGCGCCGCCCTAAATCCGCCGACTCATCCACCCATAGAAATGGTTTGTCTCCGGTGCCGCGGTCCGCGACGCTCAAGTTGAGCGCACGAACGTAAGCGTCCCAAGCCTGCAGGGTATCCTGTTTGAGCTCTGCCGCATCTGCGAATGTCACGCCCAACAGAAGCAGAAAAATCGCCAATACCGCTCTGGCCTTAATCGTTGACCTGCCTGAGCCGCCAACTATTCCAAAGGCTTTCATGGGATCAACCTCCCTCCCCCTCGCAAACTCCTGCCGGTAGTTACGACCAGACGCCACGCTCAAACTTTTCTGGCTGTCGACCTTCCCTGATTCCTCGCTATATTTCTGTCCCCGTGATTGGGGAACCCGGCCGGCGCCGTTTGCTCGGTCACGACACCGGCCAGGGCCTCACCGGGTTCGGTTAGAAGTTGAAAACCAGCCCGGCCGAAGGTTGCGCTGTATGGGTGGTCACGTTCGAGCTCAAGCTCGCGATTCCGAAGTCGGGACGGTCGTACACCAAGCCCCGATATTCCGCGCGTAGAGCAACGTGTCGCATGAGTCTGTAGTCCACGCCGCCCCCATAAACAAAGGCCGCGCGAGCTTGCCGCTGCGTCCCCGCAACGAAGCCGCCCGCGTTGTTTGTCGGGTCAAACACGAGTGCTCCCGCGCCTGCGAGCACGTACGGCCTTAGTCTTGCCACCTCCACTGGAAGAGTGGCGACGAGCGCCCCGGTCGCTTGATGCACGTTGGTCTGAATGCCGAATGCGCTGCCAGGAGTGAAATTTTCCTGCGTGTTCCGGTCGTAGCCGTAGCTGGCCTCCGCCGCGAGCCACGCGTTGAAGTGCAAGCGGTAGCTCACCAGCAAGCCGCCGGTGTCGGTCGCATGTTGAAAAGTTCCGTTCTGCTGCGAGTCTTTGGTGAAGAAGCCCGTGCCCTGCACGCTCACTTCGTGATGGCCCACTTCGTCTTGCGCGCGGGCCGAGGAAGCCAGCAATAACACCGCTCCAAGCAATCCCGAAAGCAACAGCTTCGTTCGGTTCATGTTTTTTCTCCTTATCTTGCGTGTTCGAATTCTCGTTCCTGATCCTGCACGCACTGCATTCCGAAAAGCACGCTGGCTCAAGAACTCCAGGAGAATTTGAATAGGCAGTGTCTGCGCCGACTGGCCAGAGTGTCCACAAGATGCCTGGTGTAAACGCCGGTTGCCCTGAATTCGGCACCGTCCTTCATCATGGTTGTGAGCATCCGTTCCCCGTCGAGATCCACAAAGGTCACTCCGTCCAAATCGATTACGCACTTGCGTGTTTCACGCGCCGCATGTGTTTTTTCCCAGCTCGATTGGAGTTGAGCGACCCACGGTCCCGACAACCGGCCTTGCAGGTTCCATCGCTGCACGGAAGGGTCGTCGGTGATCGTGATTCTCAGCACTGCCATTTACTCCCACGAATGACAAATGCAACTGGCGCGCCAAATTCGGGCAGTGAGAAAAGTTGCGATGAACTGGCTGGCCTGCAACGAGTTAGAAGACATCGCAGAACTCAATCTGCGTGCCAGCAGCATCGTGCTGCTGCCACGCCTCTGGCACGATGCCAGTCTTCGGGCACAAGCACACGTGCATTACGGCTGCAGCGCAGCCGTCCGGCGGCAGGAAACACGGAATTACAAAGGGAAAATCAAGAAACGGCGGGAGTGGTCTCGCGCGCGATGCCGAGCTTCCGCATACGAAGCTGGAGCGTGGAACGTTTCATTCCCAACCGAAGCGCCGCGCCATGGGGACCCGCAACGATCCAGTTGGTCTGTTTCAGCGCACTCAGAATCTGTTCGCGTTCTGTGTCCTGGAGAAGATTGCGCATGTTCTGGCCCCGGCCGGACCATTTACTCTGGGAGGAAGTTTTGCCATTGCCCGCCACTGGCACAACCGAGGCCGGAGACTGTGACTGGAGTTCGCCGAGTTGCACGTGCAAAACAGGTCCGGGCGAAAGAATCACGGCACGTTCGATCACATTTTGCAGTTCACGAATATTGCCCGGCCAGTGGTAGGACTGCAGCGATGTCAAAGTTTCCGCGGGAATCGTTTCGATCTTCTTATTCATGCGTCGTGCAAACTGTTCTGCAAAATGGCGGACCAGCAGCGGAATATCGTCGGGGCGTTCGCGCAAGGAAGGAATGCGCACGGGAAACACATTCAAGCGATAGAACAGATCGGAGCGAAATTTCTGCTCCTTCACCATCGACGGCAAGATCCTGATTGGTCGCGGCAATCAGCCGCGCGTCGGTCCGCAGCGTGCGCGAGCTTCCGAGTCGCTCGAATTCCCGTTCCTGCAGCACGCGCAGCAGCTTCGGCTGCAATTCGAGGGGAATCTCGCCGATTTCGTCGAGGAACACGGTGCCGCGACTGGCCAGTTCAAATCGGCCGATGCGCTGCGCGATGGCGCCGGTAAACGCTCCCTTTTCGTGGCCGAAGAGCTCGCTTTCGAGCAATCCCGTCGGGATGGCGGCGCAATTCAGCTTGACGAAGGCGTTCCCATGGCGGGCGCTCAGATTATGAATGGCCCGCGCGATGAATTCCTTTCCGGTTCCGGTTTCGCCATAAATGAGGACGGTGGAATCGGTCGGCGCCACGGTTTCGACATGCTGCAGAATGCGGCGCAGCGCCGCGCTCTTGCCTACGATCTCTTCGAAATTCATCTCGCTGCGGATCTCGTCTTCCAGATAAAGCTTTTCTTGCGCGAGCTTGTCCTTCAGCTCCGCGATCTGCCCGTAGGCGTGCGCGTTCTCCACGGCTATGGCTATCTGGCTCGCCACCTGCATCAGAAATTGCACCTCGTCCCGGCTGAAAACGTGTGCTTCACGGCGGCCTAGGGTGAGAATCCCGTGAATGCGGCCCCTGCTGGCGAGAGGCAGGATGCACCCCGTCGTCAAACCTTCAGCGAGCGGCGGCGCATCGGGACTCTGATGAGCCAGGTCGGCGACGGTGCCCACAAAGGGCTCGCCGGTTCTAAACGTGATTCCCGGCGGCGTGCCCTCGATGGCTATGAGGATTTCTTCCCTGATGAATCCTCGGCTCTCTGGAAAATCTACCGCGTAATACCGCAAGTGGCCGCTGCTTTCCGCAGCCGGTAACCCGACGCCCACAAGATCGCATTGCATCACTTGGCGTATGTTCGCTGAGATGTTTCGGAGTAGTTGGCGCAAATCCAGGGTCGAGACCACGCTGTTCGTCAAATCCAGCAGCAGCTTCAGCTGCTCTTGCGCTCTTCGCGACGCCTCAAAATTTAGGGCATCATCGATGGCCAGCGCCATTTGGTCCGCGACTAGCGCAAGAAAGCGCACCTCCTCTTCCGAGTAGGCATTCGGGCGTTCGCAGGCAATAAACATGCTTCCAATACGCCGATGCGCCGTGGTCAGGGGTAGCATGCAGAGAGACTGAATCTGATGTCTTTTGAATTTCTCGATGGTGTCGGGGAAACGCGTCTCCTGATCGACGAAAGGAATCACGATCGGTTGCTGGTGTTCGTACACCCAGCACGTCATGGTTTCCTTCTGCTGCGTACATTCCCGCGGCAGACCAAGGCCCGGCTGATTGCAGTGCACCGAAACGCGCCAATCGATGGTGTCTGAGATCTTGTCGTATTGGGCGATACCGATGCCGTCGAACGCAATCACCCGGCGCAGCTCGTCTACCAGAATCTCGAAAAGTTTGTTAGGGTCGCGATGCGCGCTTACAGCCTGGGACACGCGAATGAGTGTTTCGTACCGCGCAACTACGGATTGCTCGGTTGGTTCCAGCCCTAATTGTGCGGTGCCGGTTCCCATTGCCCGGATTGGATGCCGGAGACCAGGATTCGGGTTCATCGACTGTCGCTGTTTGTGAGTTATCGGAAGGTTGACCGGGTCCGCCTCGTTTCTTTAAGTGCGTCGAAGTCCAGGCCAAGCCTGCCTCCTGTTTCGGCTATAATCGCGCCCCATGCCCGGCCCCTCCACAAAGTCTCCAGACCAGACACCCACTCTTAACGCGCCGCGTTATATCGCGGTGGAAGGGCCCATTCGCGTGGGCAAGTCCACGCTCGCCCGCTTTTTGGCGGAGCGCATGCACGCGCGGCGCATCATCGACTGTGAAGACAATCCATTCCTTTCTGATTTTTACCAGGAGAAGCGGGGTGCGGCCTTTGCCGCGCAGATGTATTTCCTGATGGAGCGCCATCGGCGCTTGCGCGACGCACTCAGCGCGTCGCACCAGGAAAACGTAACCGCCGATGCCGGTCCACCTCGCTTGGCGGGCACGCGCGGGCATTCCGGTCAGTTCAGTTTTCCGCGCGGCACCACAACCGGCAGCACCGTTCCTGCGGAGGACGATGCGTTTCCTGGCGTTGTTTCTGATTTCCTGTTCGAAAAAGATAAGGTCTTTGCCTATCTCAATCTCGATAATGAAGAACTAAAGCTTTACGAAAGATATTTCGAGCGGTTTTCCGCCGACCTGCGTGCGCCGGATTTGGTGATTTACCTGCAAGCGAAGCCGGATGTGCTGCAAGAGCGCATCGCGAAGAAAGCCGCGCCCGCGGAATCGCGCATCTCGCGCGAGTACATTGAAAGTGTCGTGCAAGCCTACGAGCACTTTTTCTTCCGCTATTCGGCCGCCGACCTGCTTATCGTCAATACCTCGGACATCGATTTCGTGAATCGCAATGCCGACTTGCAACAGCTCCTGCACCGGCTCGAGCAGCCGGTAAAGGGAACGCAGTATTTTCTTCCCCTGGGAGATCGCGAGTGAGCCGTGCCATCTTCGGCAGCATTTAAATAAAATGCTTGAACCGCACCGCGTGAGCGACCCGCCGGAGCATCGACACTGGAGCATCGACACCGGAATGACCGCACGGGAACGACCGCACGGGAACGAGCGCACTTGTAACGAAGACCGTGGAACGGCGCCGGCGGGGACCTGACAACGCCTGGAACTGACAGCGCCTGAACGAAAGGGAACCAGCGATGGAATTGGATCGCGTGAATGTGGTCATCATCGGCGGCGGAGTGGTCGGTTGCGCTATCGCGCGCGAACTTTCCGCGCGCATCCCCGATGTTTTTGTGCTTGAGCAACTTCCTAAAGTGGGGATGGCCACGAGCACGCGCAACAGCGGCGTTATACACTCGGGCATCTATTACGTGCCGGGCTCGCTGAAGGCGCTGCTGTGTCTTGAGGGCAACCGCTTGACCCGGGAATTTTGCGCGGCGAACGGGGTGCCTCACCGCATTTGCGGCAAAATCGTCGTCGCTTCGCACGATTCCGAGCTACCCACCCTCGAGCGTCTCGCGGAAAACGGGCGCGTGAACGGAGTTGCAGGACTGCGCATGATCGGCCGCGAGCGCATCCGCCAGCGCGAGCCTCACGTGAGCGCCATCGCTGCTCTCGAAGTGCCCTCCACTGGCATCCTCTCGGCGGAAGATCTAGTCAAGGCGTACGCGCGCGCGGCTGTTGCTCAGGGTGCCAGCATTCTGACCGGTGCTCGTGTGGTGGGTCTCGAGCCGCGTAGTGGCGCTATCGCGGTCACCATCGAGATGGGCGATACTCCAGGCTCGGGGGGCGGCTCGGGAGGCGCCTCGGGGCGCGACTCCGCGCAGGTCAGCCTCGAAACGGTGGAGGCGCGCTGCGTCGTCAACTCCGCCGGGCTTTATGCCGACGAGGTCGCCGCACTGGCCGGCAATACGAATTACCGCATCTATCCGGTGCGTGGTGAATACGCCGAGATTGCGCATCCGCGATCCGATCTCGTCAAAGCTCTCGTATACCCGCTGCCACACACCGATCAGCTCGGGCTCGGTGTGCACCTGACGCGGACGCTGTGGGGGACAGTGCTGGTCGGCCCGACCGCACGATATATCAAGGAAAAAAACGACTACGAGCGCGATCGGCTGCCACTCGAAGAATTTCTGCACAGCGCGCGCGTGCTCGTTCCCGATCTCGAAAGCGAGCATTTGCGTCTCGCCTATTCCGGCATTCGCCCGAAGCTGGTACCGCCCGACGCCCACACCATCGCCGATTTCGTTATCGCGCGAGACCCTGGTTGCCCGCACATGATTAACCTGGTGGGAATTGAATCGCCTGGATTGACGGCAGCGCCCGCGATTGCTAAGCATGTGGCGCCGCTAGTCGCAGAAATTCTCGCAGGATGAAGCCAAGCGGCCGCGCGCCAACAGGCGGTGGTTGAATGCAGAACTGCGATGAGAAGAAGAAATAGAAAGTAACTGTGCGGCCGAATGGCGTCCTCAACCTGCCTAAGCGGCGGCCTTACGCCTTACGCCGCCTTACGCGCGTCCACTTTCAGGAGGTCGAGCGCTTTGCGCACTACGGGATCGTCATGCGAGGGCAGCTGCCCAGCCCCTAGCGGAGCGGGAGCTTGCGCATTGTCATCGGTCAGATCGGGAAGCGGTACAGCTACCTCTACGGTTGCGGGAACTCCCTGATCGATGATCGGTTTGTTGGCAGGCGTGTAGTAATACGCAACAGTCAGGACGAGCGCGGCGCCATCCTCGAGCGGAATCACTTTTTGCTCGGACGCAGACCCGAACGTGCGCTGTCCTACCAGATCGGCACGGTGGTTGCCGCCGAGAGCCGCTGCCACCACTTCCGCCGCCCCGGATGTGCTATCAGAGATCAATACCTCCACTGGATCGCGCCACACCACTTTATCCGCCGCCGCCGCGAATTCCTGCCGCGTGACGGTCTGGCCGCTCAATACCGCAATCGTACCCGATGGAACGAAAAGCTGCGCCGCCGCAACACCCTCGGAAATAGGGCCGCTGGCGCAATCGCGAAGGTCGAGCACGAGCTTGTGCACGCCCTTCTGCTGGAATTGCTGCAGTTTTTCGCGCAGTTCCGACGCCACGCCCGCTCCGAACGCGGGCAGGCGCACATACGCCACGTCGTCATCGATTTTGTCGGCGGTCAGGTGCGGCATGGCCACAATGGCGCGCGGCAAATCCATAGGTTGCGGCTCGGTTCGCCCGCGGCGCACCACATCCGCCTTCACTGAACTGCCCGGGGCGCCGTCGAGCAGCAGGTTTGCCTGTCCTACCGACATGTCTCGCGTGGTGAAGCCGGCAATCGCTTCGAGGATATCACCGGCGCGCAGCCCAGCTTTCTCGGCTGGCCCATCCGGCAAAACCGCGACCACCACGACGTAACCGAAACGCTTTGCTACCGTTGCGCCAATCTCGCCGTGCGTCGCGTTCTTCTGCTTCTCTTTATAGTCCGAGTATTCTCGGGAACTCAGATATCCCGAATAAGGGTCGAGTGATTCGAGCAGTCCGTGGAGGGCGCCGGCAGTGACCGCGGACATATTCGGATCGTCCACATAATCTTCCTGCACGCGCTGCAGCACTTCGCCGTATACGCTCAGCGATCGATACGTCTTGTCGTCATTGCTCTTCCCGAGGACATATCCGAGACCCACGTAGGAAAACACCACGAGTGACAAAGTCACAACGGCAATTTTTGCTAGGCGGCTCATTAATTTTCCCCGGTTCGGGTCGCCGCCCGATAGGGATACTTCCCCGACCCGGCGCCTCCCAATAATTTGACGCACTGCATTATACCACGCACAGGAAACCCTGATTAGAAACCACCCGCCTGCGCAGCCACCGCACGCGCCGGTCTGGGCTTTCGTTCTTCGGCGTCGAAAAACCCGTTAGCCCTGAGTGAGATACGTATGAGAGATGCGGTCTTGCCAGGTAAGGTGGTCCCGGTCCCAAAGAGCCCACAAAAAACCGAGCATCCCTGCGCCGGCCGACGCTAGATACCCTGCAGCGCGCCAAAGCAGCTGCGATGTTGTCGGCTGGCCACCGTTGAAACTCACCACCCGTAATCGCCGCATCATCATGCCGGGAGTAGTACCGCCCAAAATAGTGAACAGCAAATAGTATTGAGCGTACACAAGTCCTAGCGTCGCGACGGTGATGACCGCGTCGAGCCTGGACCAGGCGAAGCGACCTCCCAGTACCCAGAACAACGCCAGAAAACCGCCGTAAGCGAACAGCAAAACCGCCGCATCGAGCATTCCAGCACAGGTGCGCTCGACGAGCGGCGCAATCGCAGCGAACTGTGCGTCGCGCTGCCAATCTTTCGCGATATCCGGACCCGCTAGCCAGCTCGGATAGTAATCGGCGCTCTGGAAGTCCAGCATCGGCTGCGCAATGTCAATTTCCAGGTGATCGTCCCAGCGAGGCTCCCGGCGCGATGTCCGCCGGGACGAAATCGCAGTCAATGGTGCAGCAGGCGGGGGCGTCTTCACAGCGATCTCGCGAGTCTCCGAATGCGCCTGGGTTGTCTCGCGCATCTCGCCCGCTGATTCGAATGGAAATGCAGGCTGTTTAGCATCCGCTCGTAATCCCTGGCTCCGCGCGCGGAATGCGGCCAGCCGGTCGGTTAACTCGCCATGCCAATCGGACCCGCTGTTACTGCCGGACCCGCCGCTCATACTGTCCTCGGATGACTTAGCAGGCGATGACTTGGCGCACGATGACTCAGCAGGCGACGACCCAGCGCACGATGGTTCAGCATGCGATGGCTCCGCGTCCGCCGATTCGCGACGCAATGCGTCAGCATGCGACGATTCAGCAATGTTGGCCAAGCGATTGGCTGACGGCGCCTCATCCGCACCGGCGCAGCCGTCACGCGCAGCTGTCGGCGCAGAAATATCCTCTGGATTTTTGCGGTAGAGGCTAGCGTCGCAAAAGCAGCAAACGCGAGCTTCGGCTCCATTGATGGCGCCGCATTGCGTGCAGGTTTGGATCACCGTCTGGTTTTGCGCTGCGGACGGTTCCCGAGGCCATGGCCTGGGCACCACGCGATTCTATCGCCGCGCCCTCGTCACCGCAATAAAGTACCTGGTAACGCGACGCCTACTGTGTATTGGTCAACCCGGAGTATGGTCAACCCGGAGTATGGTCAACCCAAAGTATGGTCAACCCAAATCGCCACGCCGGGCTCCGACCGCAGTTCGTCACCAAGATTGCAGTTGCGTACGATGCCGAAGCAACGCTCTTGCCTTACCGCGATTCAAACCTCCCGAGCGTGCAGCCTGGCCCCGCCTGTGCGAACGTGGCCGCAACGCCCGCATTGTCAGTCCCGTTGGCGCGATGTTAGGCTGGCGAGCTGGTTTTGCCTTAGTTCTTGTCAGTTCTTGTCTGGGTTTTTGCCTGGCTTCCCGGCGCATCGCAGGCCGCGCACAACATCTATGGCCAACCCCCTCGCCGGCAGGCGCCGGTCGATGACTGTGCTGCCCAATCTTACAGTTGTCTTTATAGCTGCCGTTCTAGTCGTGGTGTCCACAACGCTCCCCACAGCGTTGCCCGCAACGCCGCGGCAAGCCGCGCCCCCCGACAAAACCTCTCCGCAGCCGGCGGTTTCGCCTACAGGCGCTCAGCCTGCGCAGGCTGCGCCGCCTGCGCCGCCTGCGCCGCCCGACATGATGAAACTCGAAGCGCAACAGCAGCGCCGAGAAGGCCCCACGCTATACGCCGACGGCGACGTGGATATTCACTACGCCGACACCCGCCTGCGTGCCGACCACGTGGAATACAACACCGCCACCTACCAGGCCATCGCGCGCGGACACGTGCAATTTGACCATGACACCGAACACTTGCAGGCCGACCGCATGGATTACAACATCCGCTCCGGCGGCGGCCACTTCGAGCATGTCACCGGTTCCATCCGTATCGAACGCGAGGCCAACACTGCCGTCCTGGCGACCCCCAATCCGCTTTCTTTCGTGGCCGACTCGGTCGACCGCGAAGACCAGTCCACCTATCGCATCTACCACGCCCAGGTGACGGTATGCGATCCGCGCCGCCCTAACTGGACATTCAACGCCGCCGAGGCCACTTTGCATGTCGACAGCAAAGTTGTGCTGCTCAACGCTAATTTCCGTCTCTTTCGCATTCCGCTATTTTATACGCCCTATGCCAGTGTGCCCGCCGGCAGAAAGCTGCGCCAGTCCGGCTTTCTTATGCCCGAACTCGGCAATAGCTCGCTCAAGGGTTATATCCTGGGGGATTCCTACTACTGGGCGCCTTCCGATTGGGCGGATACGACACTCGGCGCGCAACTGCTCAGCCGCCGCGGATGGGCCCAGACCGGAGACGTGCGCCTGTGGCCCTGGGAAAATGTGCACCTTACCGTCGGTTATTTCGGCGTTGTGGATCGCCTGGGGCAGGGAGGGCACAGCCTGAACATCAAGCTTGACGCGCAGCTCGCGCACGGCTGGCACGCTTCACTCGATTTCAACCAGCTCACTTCGCTTACCTTTCAGGAAGTTTTTTCGCCCACCTTCAGTGAAGCCGTCAATTCCGAAGTCCAAAGCACCGCATTCCTGACCAAGAATCTCGACGGCTTCAGCCTCAACTTCGCGGCCAACAATTACAAGGACTTCCTCACCGCGCAGACGACCAATGCGCAGGGCATCCAGCAGCCGGGCACCGCCATCGTGCTGCGCAGTTCCCCGGAGGTGCGCCTCGGATCGCTGGACCAGGCGCCCTCCAAGCGCTGGCCGTTTTATTTTGGATTCGATGCGTTTACCGACGCCGTCCATCGCAGC
This sequence comes from uncultured Acidobacteriota bacterium, assembly GCA_963828935.1. GTDB lineage: Bacteria > Acidobacteriota > Terriglobia > Acidiferrales > UBA7541 > Palsa-189. The sequence goes on from CAWHGP010000007.1 coordinate 86,289, forward strand.
GATCCGGGAGTCACCAGCGCGCAAGGCGTGCAACTGGCTCCTCCCACCAATACCCAGGCGCTCGTCGATCGCAGCGAGTTTGCTCCGCGCGTTACGCTTCCGCTGCACTGGGGCGCCTGGCTCGGCGTCACCCCCACCTATACCTTCAGCAGCACGCGCTATGGCGCGCAGGTACTCGATGGCTCGGTCGCTAACATCCCGGTATGGCGCAATGTCGGCGAGTTGAGTGTCGACATCCGGCCGGCTGCTTTCGAACGCGTTTGGCAAGGCCGCAGCAGCCAGTGGAAACACACCATCGAGCCCGGCATCGTCTACAACTACAACACCGGCGTGAACGACTTCTCGCGCTTCATTCGCATCGATCAGGACGACACCATCACGGACACCAATGAGATCCAGTATTCGATTACCCAGCGTTTGTTCCGCCGTAAAGCCTCGGGAGCGTCCGAGGAATTCGCCTCCTGGACGCTGCTGCAGAAATATTATTTCGATCCGACGTTTGGCGGCGCTCTGGTGCCCGGCCAGCGCAATGTTTTCGAGGCACTCGATTCGGTGACGCCATTCGCCTTTGCGGATGGCCCCCGCAGGTACTCCCCCGTGGTGAGCGACATCAAGATTTCGCCCGGCGGCCCTTACGATGCCGAGTTTCGCATCGACTACGACCCGGCGCGCCAGCGCATCACCACCGCCGAGTCGCTCCTGAAGATGCACCCCTACAAAAAAGTCGAGCTTACCGTCGCGCAATATTCCATCGATGCGAACGCCATTCTGCAGCCTCTCACCAATCAGATTCGCACGCTGGTCGGCTACGGCGACCTCAACCACCAGGGCTGGAGTGGCTCGCTCGGTCTCAGCTACGATTTGCGGCAGGGCATTGCGCAAAACGAGTTGGCGCAGATCAGTTACAACAGTTCCTGCTGCGGGCTCGCTTTCGGATACCAGCGGCTCGCCGTCGGCACGATCCGCACGGAAAACCAGTTTCGCATCGCGCTGATCATCGCTAATATCGGCACGTTTGGGAACCTGCGCCGTCAAGACAAGATTTTTTGAACTGCTGCGCGCTCGCCGCGCTTAACAATCCACATGGCTATCGACTCTCTTGCATTTGCGACCATCGAACAACTCGCACCGCTCCTGGCGAAAAAGGAGATATCTCCGGTCGAGCTGGCGCGCATGTTCCTGGCGCGCATCGACGCTCTCGACTCGCGCGTCAATGCGTTCCTCACCGTCACCCGCGAGCGCGCACTGGCCGACGCTCGCGCTGCGGAGCGCGAATTGCTCCGCGGCCGCTATCGCGGCCCGCTGCACGGCATTCCCATCGCGCTCAAAGACAACCTCTGGACGCGCGGCATACGCACCACCGCAGGCTCGCTCATCTTGCGCGATTTTGTGCCTGCCGAGGATGCCAGCGTAGCTCGCATCCTCCGCCGTGCCGGTGCTGTGCTGCTCGGCAAAACCAACATGCACGAGTTTGCCTATGGCATCACCAGCGAAAACCCGCACTATGGCCCGGTGCGCAATCCGTGGAACTCCGAGCGCATTTCTGGTGGCTCAAGTGGTGGTTCGGCAGCCGCCATCGCCATGGGGATGTGCGTCGCGTCGGTAGGCAGCGACACGGGCGGATCGATTCGCGTGCCTGCCGCGTTATGCGGCATCGTGGGATTGAAGCCTACCTTCGGCCGTGTCAGCCGTCACGGGGTTGTGCCCCTCGCTTCCAGCTTCGACCACGTCGGCCCGCTCGCGCGCAGCGCCGCCGATGCGGCGCTGCTGTTCGCGTTGATCGCGGGCCGCGATCCACGCGACCCGGCGACGTTGTCGCCGCCGCGCGCTTCCGCGACGTTGTGGCCCCCGCGCGGGTCCGCCGCGTCGTCGCGCCCGCGCGACGCATCGTCATTGTCGCGCTCACGCGACGCATCGCCGTCGTCGCGCCCAGCCCAGGAGTTCCTGCACCCAGCCGCCAGCGAACGCAGACAATTCCGCCTCGCACGCCCGCGAGAATTCTTTTGGACGCAACTCGATCCCGAAGTGCGGCGCCTCACCGACGCCGCACTCGAAAGCCTCGTAAAAGGTGGTGCTGAACTCGTCGAGGTCTCGCTGCCTACCGTGGCGGCCACGGTCGAGCCGTCCACGCTCATTGCGCTTGCAGAGGCCCGCGAATTCCACCAGAACGCCGGATATTTTCCCGCGCGATCCGACGAATACGGTGACGATGTGCGCGCGCGCCTCGCGGCTGGCAGCGATGTTTCCGCCGTGGACTATCTCACCGCTTGCGCCCTGACGCGCGAGTCGCGCGCGGAATTCGAAGCGGCCCTGGGCGCCGCCGATGCGGACGCCATCGTCGCTCCCGCCTCACCCATCCCCGCTCCCCCGGTTGGCAGCGAGGTTGTGCGCGTAGGCGACGCCGAGGAATCGGTGCGTAGCGCGCTCGTGCGCCTCAATCGCCCCTCTAACTTTACCGGCTTGCCCGCCATCTCCGTGCCCTGCGGCTTCACCCAGGACGGCTTGCCCGTAGGCTTGCAGCTGATCGCCCGCGCCTTCGACGAATCCACATTATTGGCCATTGCCCATGCCTGCGAGCAGCAGCACGACTGGTCGACGTCGCACCCGCCAATTGCGGAGCTATCGACAAGCGGCTGAGCACTCGCTAAGTCCTAACTGATGAAACCGCAAATTGCGCCCGGGGCGCCCTCATATTCAGTGGGGTTTGGTACGGACGGTGGTAGTCGAATTTTCGGTACATTCTATGAGTCCTGCTGATTCTGTTGCCCTTGTCCCCTCTTTATCCCCTGAAATGCAACGAATAATGCCGATTTTGTGGCCAAGATGTGGCCAACGTGAGGAGCCTCTAGAGGTGTTGGTTACTGTCTAGGGAAAAGCAACGGTTGTGGCCACGTTCCGATAATCTAGCATGACTTATCAGGAGCTGGCTCATGTCGTCGAGTAATGCTTCTAGTTCTTGGTTACGCGAAGAAATACGTTGGGCACGAAGTCCTTCGGCAATGGCCACTTTTTCTGATACTTTCTCGTCATGCTCTGGGCCACACCCCAATACTCGGCCGTATCGTTAACGTACGTGACGGTCCCCTCATATATCTGATTTCCGATTTTGATGCGCACGTGCGGGTCGCGGGCCACGTTGCGCCTCCACATTTTCCCAAGGGCTTGCAGATAAAGCTGGTTCTGATAGCTAACGCACCAAATGGTTACTGAATGAGGGACCAAATACCACGTGCCGGTCTGCACTTCAATGGTTGGATAACTGTCGCTAAACGACCAGTCCGTCACAGGACCCGTTACGAGGTTCCCTGAAAGCCACAAGCCGGGCCTCGGCCCGTTGGGATTGAAGCCCGTGACACGCAACGTTACAAGCACTAAGACCAGGAGGAGAACCATTCCTCCGGTAACCCTGAACAGCGTTTTCATGACAACCTCCTTAGAGGTCGGGCAAGGAGTGCAACGGTCATTGGCTCTGGTTAGTTCGGATATTTTGTTGTTCTACCGATTTCTACGCCGCCAAACCCCATTTCGGATCGATACCGACGAAGACAAAACTGTCTGTTGGCGTCGGCCCTGAAGATAAACCGGTGGGGGCGCTGAGCTAAGTCCTTCCATGAGAAGGCCGGTTAGTGTCAAGTCGGTTTGTGTTTTCCCTCCCAGGAGGTTTTTGCGTTTGAGCGGGGCCGCCTCTGTCGCCATCCTTCCATCCGCACTCTTTTGTTGAGCGATTATTTCGCTCGGTGCAAGTTGGGCGTCCTCAATTCAGCAGGTGCTGCTACCTGAGAATCGACCTTGGCTCCGCCTCTGGGGCGGGAGTTGGGCCAGGACTTGGGCGCAGTCACCTGAACTCGGCGGTTGAGCTCGGCTCTTCCGATCCAACTCTACGCTACGGCCGCTTGCTGATTGTTGCGCAGGGGTTCATAGACTTCTCCGCTCACCCACAACTTGTGTAGCAGTACGGCCAACTTCCGGGCCACGGCAACGACCGCTCGTTTCTTGGCATTCTTTCCTCCACGCTCGGCCAGCTTCAGCCCCCAGCGCCGCAGGTCACTATCCTGTCCGAACGGACCGAGAATGTAGTGCGCTCCTTGCACCATCAGCGTCCTGAGGTAACGATCTCCTTCCTTGCTGATGTGCAGTTGAGGTTCACTCTTACCGGAGTTCCTACGCCCGGGGCGCAATCCGAGAAAACATCCCGCGTCCCGGCTGTGGCGGAATCGGTGTGGATCGTCCAACGTCAGAACGTAGGTCAGTGCGATCAGTGTTCCCACACCTTTCACTTGTTTCAGCAGGGCTACTGCGGGGTGAACTTTCTTGGCGATCTGTTCGATTTGGTGATCGTATTCGGCGATGCGCTCGTTCAACGATTCGATTTCCCGCAACAAAGGATCCAAAGCATCGCGCAACTCCTGACTCAACCCTTGCGAGCTGTCTCGATTCATTTGCTCGGTGCCGCATTTCTTCAGCCGCTCGCCATACGATTTCGTCAACCCTCGTGCAGCATTCACTAGCGCCGTGCGGGTGCTGACCAGTGCCGCTCGGGCGCGAATCACCGTCAGATGGATTTGCGCTTGAGCGCTGCGATGTCGCACCGGCCCCAACAAGCCCGGATCAATCCTGGCCAGCCGCGCCAGCGTTCGGGCATCGAGTTCATCATCTTTTCGGCTGCTCTCGCCAATCAGTCGCACATTTCGCGCATGGGCCACGATCACTTCGTGCCCCATCTGGCTCAACTGCCGGCTTACCCAAGGGGAATGCGTCCCAGTTTCAAGCGCGATCCGACAGTGCGGGATCCTGCCGAACGCCTGGCGGATTCCGTTCGAGGGTGTTGGCAAGGTCCGTTCTAAAAGCACGTTACCTGCTTCATCTAACATGCAGGAATGGCTGGTTCGGTCTCCTAAGTCCAAACCGATGGTCAGCCTGGGTTGTTTGAAAATCTGCTTCCGCCCCGTTGCCACAGTGCTACTCTTTTTCATAAGCCGGTCTCCTTTCCATTGCGCCTTGAGCGCGTCAATCGTTGGGAGCGTATCGCATCCCGTCGGAGACCGGCCTTCTCATCCCATCTGAGCAACGGGATCCTCGGAATGTGGCTTGAGGCCACGCATTGTTGAAGGCCGGTTAGGCCTGCCTCCATCAATCATCACTGCTCGCTGCCCGGCGCGGATAATGCGGCAGTTTTTTCGCTGGGAGCAAATCCTCGTCGTGTTCGAGGACAAAAACCGATGCGAGCTGACTCGACCCACTGGGCAAGTAAAATCTCGCCCGATCTGCGGACAGCATGACATCGCGCCTAACATCCCGCACTTGATCGCACCGTCTTCTATTCGCTAAAACCGCGCGACATCGCTCCGACGTCATTCGTTCGAACACAATTTGCAAAATGTAAACATGTGCCTCGAATTCGTTACTGATATGTTATAGTGTTTTGCGGTTACACTCTTGTCTTGTCATTCTGAGCAGCAGCGAAGAATCTCTCCGCTTCTATTCCCCAAAAGACCCAATACACGCCATACCGCAATAGGCTTGCCAGGATTTTGTTTCAAACGGTTCCTTTGCGTACTAATCCGTTTCAAATGAACACTTCCAGAAAATGGGTTTTTAGCCGTCTTTAGAATGAACACTTACAAAATCGTTCGACTTGAAGTCGCTTGTAATGAACACATACGAAAAACGCGCGAGGGGGGAGGGGGAGGGGGCCTCTGCCGCCAAAATGCTGCTGCGCGCCGGCCGCCGCCTATCCCAGATGTGGCACAAGTTGCCCCCGCAACCAAGCCTTCGCGGCATGCTGTAAAATGGTTTCGGCGCACCCTGGCGGCCGAACTTGACGAGAGCTTGAAACGAGCCTGAGGACTAGACACAGCTGATGCAAGTTTCCATCCTAGCCGCGTTTGTCGCCGGTATCATTTCGTTTCTCTCGCCCTGCGTGCTTCCGCTCGTTCCCGGCTATATCTCGATGCTGAGCGGCATCGGCGTCGAACAATTGCGCCAAGGGGAGCGTCCGCGTGGCAGCCTGCTGACTTCGGCCTTTGCCTTCGTCATTGGCTTCTCCGTCGTCTTCATCTCGTTTGGAGCTTCCGCGAGCGCTGTCGGCCAGTTTCTCTTGCAGAACAAGAACCTGCTGGCGCCATTTGCCGGAGCCGTGATCGTCCTTTTCGGACTGCACCTGATCGGCTGGCTGGGCCGCATTCCCGTCCGCTGGGGTTTGCTTGCGGGTGTGATACTCGCGGCCATCGGTGTCTTGGTGGCGGTGCGTTTCGCCGATCAGGCTCCCGCGTGGTTTGGCGCCCCGCAACTGATTTCCGTCTCGCTGATTTTTCTGGCTGGCCCGTCGCTCACGCGCTGGCTCAATCGCGACATCCATTTCCGCAGCCTTGGAGGCGCAAATCCGCAGGGCCAGAAAGCAGCCGGCCCCTTCGCGGGTGTGGCCAGCGGATTCCTGCTCGGCTTCGCCTTCGCTTTCGGCTGGACCCCGTGCATTGGCCCTATTCTTGCCGGCGTGCTGGCTATGGCGGCCACCAGCGACACCATATGGCACGGCGTTTTTCTGCTGGCCATCTACAGTGCCGGCCTGGCCATCCCGTTCCTGCTGACGGCGCTTGGGATCAATCAATTTCTCGGATTTTACCAGCGCTTCCGGCGCTACCTGCAGGCGGTCGAAGTTTCAAGCGGCGTGTTGCTGTTGTTTGTCGGCGTCCTGATTTTCGCCAACCGGTTAACCTGGCTTTCAGGTAAGCTGGGGTTTCTTAATCGATTCGTCAAGTGAAGCGCCTGAGTATCCGTGAGCGCTGAGTATTTCTAGGTGATGAGTTTCCTCGGTGCCCAGTATTTTTGAGCGCCGAGTGTTCCTGCGAAGGTTGGCAACAGAAGTTTGGCAATGAGTGCAGAAGATGAGTGGAGTAACCGAAATGCGTAGCAAGATTCTCGCGCTGGCGCTCGTAGCCTGCGCCGCCTTCGCACTGGCCGGCTGCAAGGCCCGCACTTCTCCTGCTGCGAAGGAGGCGGCCGATACTGGTGGCGCGCCTGCGCCAGAAGCGAGCATGCCCATGCCCACGCTCGATGGTATGCAAGCCACCATCGATCAGTACAAGGGCAAAGTGGTGCTGGTAAATTTCTGGGCGACCTGGTGCCAGCCCTGCAAGGTCGAGATTCCCTGGCTGATCGAGTTCAACCAGAAGTATGGGCCCAAAGGTTTGGTTATCCTGGGCGTGGCTATGGATGACGAAGGCAAGAAGGTGGTTGAGCCCTTCGTGCAAAAGCAGCAATTCACGGTGAACGGCCAGCGGGCGCAGATGAATTATCAGATTCTGCTGGGCAGCGATAAAATTGCCGATAAATTTGGCGGCTTGATCGGCTTGCCAACCAGCATGCTGTATTCGCGCGATGGCAGGAAAGTCAAAACCATCATCGGCCTCATCAATTACGACGATCTGTCGAAGGCGCTGCAAAAGCAGCTGTGAAGCCGCCTTTAAAACCAGGGCAAACGGGGTTCCATGGAAGAACAGGATTTCCGCAAGAAATGCGATGCCGCTCTCGAGTCACTGCGCCAGAAACTCCTCGACCTTGGCGATGAGCACGGCTTCGAGGTCGAAGGGCAGGGCGAAAAACTCGAAGTGCTTTTTGAGGAGCCCGAGGAAGCGCGCTTCGTCATCAGCCCTAATACGCCCGTTCGACAGATATGGATTTCCGCGCTGTCTACGAGTTTCAAGCTGGGTTGGTCGGACCCGGCAGGATCGTTTGTCCTTGAGAAAACCGGCGAAACACTCCCTCAAGTCATGAGCCGGCTCATCACGCAGCAACTGGGTACCCCGGTTATCGTCTGAATCCTCGTTGCAGGAATCTAATTCAGTAATCGTGTTGCCTCGGCCCGGTTCTCAACTTAAATAGCCGTCTTCTTACAGGTTAGTCTTGCGAACCTGGGCGATCTGCAGCGGCGGGAAACAACGGTTGTTCTAACTCTTGCTCTGGCTGTCAGAAAAAGCGTCACCCATCATGTGAACGGCTGCCGCTGGCCGCATAGCGACCGCTGGCGAATAGGAAGACCGCTCGCCCGATGTCGACCGCTCGCCCGATGTCGACCGCTGGCCCCGATAGCGACCCCTGGCCGCGTAGCGACCACTGGCCACATGTAAAGACTCGCTCAGCTCTCGAGCGGTCCCGCCGCGACTGCCGGCAGCGCGCGGCGCAAGCGGCTGACCACCCGGTCGCGGCCCAGCGCCAGCATCGTATCGAACAATGGAGGCGCGACGCCTTGTCCGACCAGCGCCACGCGCGTCGCATTGATCAGGAGCCCGGCTTTGACGCCTGCCTGCTCCGCCAGCTGCCGCAATGCCTGGTCGCACGCGTCGTGGGTCCACTCAGGCAATGCTGCGAGCGCATCGGCCAGGCGCGCGAGCAGGTCTGGCAAGCGCTCGTCTTTCCAGAATTTCGCCCGCGCCGCGCTCTCATAGGCAAAATCGTCTGAGAAAAATGCGCGTGCCCAGGTGGAAAAATCCGGCAACAAGCGCGTCCTTGGGCGCAGCAGATCTACAGTCCGCGCAAACCACGCAGCCCCTCCCGAATCGCTTGCGGTCGCGCCGCCCGGCGCCCCGAGCCCCCACTCCGGCCGCCACAGCCCGCTCCGTTCGAGCTCCCACTGCACCGCCGGAACCAGTTCGCCAATCGGCAGCTTTTGCAGATACTGCTGGTTGAACCATTCGAGTTTCACGCGATCGAAGACAGCATTGGTGCGGCTGACGCCCTCAAGCGAGAAGCGCTCGATCAGCTCGGGGGTGCGCAGAAATTCCGAATCGTCGCCGGGCGACCACCCCAGAAGTGCGAGAAAATTTCGGAACGCCTCCGGCAAAAATCCCTCATCGCGATACGACCCCACGCTTGTCGCGCCGTGCCGTTTGGAAAGGCGCGTGCGATCGGTGCCCAGGATCAGCGGAACATGCGCGAAGATCGGCGGCGGCACGCCCAGCGCGCGATACAACAGCGACTGCTTGGGGGTATTCGAGATGTGGTCGGCGCCACGGATCACGTGCGTGATCCGCATCTCGATGTCGTCCACCACCGCGGCCAGCTGATAGGTAGGCCGGGCTTCGCCTGGGACATCCTCCCGCGCTGATCGCAGCAGTACGAAATCCTCGATCTCTTCGTTCGCAACTTCGCGCGGCCCGAAGACGGCATCGTCAAACCGCGTGCTCTCGCCGAGCGGCACGCGAAAACGCACCGCCGGACTTTGACCTGGTGCGCTCGCCCCTGCTCCGCTCGGTTGGCCCTCGCGGCAACTGCAGCGCGTGATGCGGCGGTGCCCGCCCTTTTCCTCCGAGCCAGTCTTCTGCAGCGTCGCCGCCCGCATATTTTTCTGGCGGGCAGTAGCACAGGTAAGCGGCGCCCGTCGCAAGCAACCGGTCTGCCGCTGCGCGGTAGGCCGCAAGCCGATCGGACTGGTGGATGGGGCCCTCATCCCAGTCGAGGCCCAGCCAGCGCAAGCCATCGAGGATGCCCTCAACCAACTCGGGTCGATTGCGCTCGGCGTCGGTATCCTCGATGCGCAATATAAAGGTTCCGCCTTGGTTACGGGCGAACAGCCAGTTAAACAGGGCCGTGCGGGCGCCACCCACGTGCAGATAGCCTGTCGGAGACGGCGCAAACCGGACGCGCACGGGAGCGACCTGGGCGGCGTGCGAACCGGTTAAATGGCCGCCGGAGGCTGAAAAATGCGCGGGAAAATCTTCCCGTATCACTCATGTCGATCACTCATGTCGATTTGCTCATGTCGATTGCTCATATCGTTCGCTCATATCGTTCACTCCTGCCGATCAGTCACACCGATGATCACGCGCCGGTTGCGTCCCGAGATTGCGCGAGAGGCGAAGCATCTGATCCGATGCTGCTGCGTCGAACCCCGCCGAAGCGCCGCGGAGTACATTCCCGGACTGGTGCGCTGGGCACGAGTTTCGTTCCAGTGTCAGTCATCCGAAATGACGGTATCGTCGGGACTCTGGAAAAATCCACAGACCGCTCGCAATGTTCTTTCCTGGTACCCGAGTACCGTTGACCCCTCAAAATTCCTCATACTATAGTTTCATATTCCGGGTTTGTCTTCCGCGGAAGCGGCAGTGACTGGGGGTCAGAACCATCATTCGTGATCGGCCGCAAATATCCGGCGTAAGGGTCTGTGGGGCATCCGGCGCGATGGCAGCGGCGCGCAACGCGAGAAAAAGCGCTAGAAAAAAATAGTGATCGCCAACAACATTATCACGACATTCGCGCGGCTGACTGCGACAGTGCTAATCGCCGCTTTTTTCACCTATTTGTATCGGGTCAAAAAAAGACCTCACCTGGCGGCGTGGACCGTCGGCTGGTGGCTACTTGCTTTAAGCACGCTATGCGTGGCGCTGGAACCGCCGGTGGGTTCTCCGGTATGGCTGCTGGTAACGGATGAATGGCTTTTGGCGGCGGGAGGGCTGGCGCTGCTCTGCGCAGCGCGGCTGTATGTGAACGCTCGCGCGCCAGTCGCTGTGCTCGTGGCCGCAGCGGTGGGATATGCGGCTTGGGCCGGGGCCTTCGAGTTAAGGAAGGTGAGTTTGTCGCCGGCCATCGGCATCGCATTGATATTTCTGACGATCTCGTGGGTTTTTTGGCGCGAGAGCAGGGAGCGCGATACGTACGGGGGTAAGTTTATTGCGCTGGTTTTTCTGATGTGGGCGCCCATCCCGGTAATCGGAGCCCACTTTGCGCCCCTGGGCACTACCGCGCGGCAAAACTTCGCAGTGCTGGCAAGTGTGCCGCAATTACTGGTTGCGGGATTGATGGTGATGGCGCTGTACGACGAAGAGAAGCGCCGCATCGAACAGAACATCGTCGCGCTGGCAAGTCTGAATCTGACCACTTCGAGTTTTGTGGGCAGCGAAATTGAGCGCACGCTGTCGCACGCGCTCGATCGGCTGCTGAGTGTGGTCCGCCTTCCGGCTGGGATAATCCTTTTACATCACGCAGACGTGCACCGGCCGGCGGCGGCGGTATCGGTGGGGATCGACAGTTCGTTTTGCCGCGACGTGGAGGCAGAACATCTGGACGGTCCGCTCATGCGCATGGTGGCGCGCTTCGGCGGCCTGGTGGTCTTCCGCGATATTGGCAGTAACGCCGCTTGGGCCCGGCTGGAGCATGAGGAGGGCTTCCCACGCTTCCGGCAACTGGCCATGGCCAGCGGACTATGCACGGTTGTGGGCATCAGCCTGCAAGCGAAGGAACAGCTTGGTGTGCTATTGCTAGGAGCCACGGATAACCGGCATTTCGCATCTAGCGAATTGCGACTGCTGCTCGCACTGGGCCAACAGATCGGCATGGCGGTCGAGAACAGTTACCTGATGCAGGAATCGTCGAGGAAATCCGAGGAATTGCACATCCTGAACGAGATTGGCCGGGCCCTAAACTCGACGCTGGACTCCGATTCACTGTTCGAGAAAATCTTCACGGAAATGCGCCGGATGTTCGACGTGAGTAATTTCTACATCGCGTTGTACGATTCCGCGCAAGAGCAGGTTCGTTTTGAACTCGAGATCGTCGATGGTGTCCGTCAGCCCAAACGCCACCGGCCCGCGGGCAACAACCTTACCGAGCACATCCTGCGCACGGGGGAGCCGCTGCTGCTGGGCGAGAACATGCCGGTGGAAGCGGAGAAGCTGGGGGTGCGCTACGTGCACGACACAGGCTCGTTCTGCGGAGTCCCGCTGCTGGTGAACGAGCGCGCCATCGGCGTGCTGGCCATTCACAGTTTGCAGAAGCAGTTATACGACAAGGACCGGCTGGAAATGATGCGGGTGCTGGCCAGCCAGGCGACGATCGCGATCGAGAACGCGCGCCTGTTCCACGCCGAGCAGACCAAGGCGCGTCATTTAATGTTGCTGAACAACATTTCACGAAGCGTGATCACCACTCTCAACACCGAGAAGATGCTGAATAATATCACCCAGCTCATTCACGATGGCCTGGGCTTTGACCACACGGGCATCGGCTTGCTCGACTACGAGACCAAAGAGGTAGTCATCAAGGCGGAAGCCGGAAGCCGCCTGGGGGCACTGCACAGGCGTTTGGCTCTTGGAGAAAGCCTCGTTGGATCGGTCGCGCGCAGTGGCCAGGTATGCGTGGCCAGCGCGATTCCGAACGGCTCCGGGGACAAGCCGGTGCTGGAAGGTTCGGCTTCGGCGATTGCGCTGCCCATTCTTTATGCGGAGCAACTCTACGGCGTGCTCTATGTCGAGACCGCCGAGCGGCACGATTTCGCCGACGAAGAAGTGCTATTGTTGAATACCCTCGCGGATCTGATTTCCGGAGCCCTGCATAACGCGCTGACGTTCCAAAAAGCGCAAGAGCAAGCCATCACCGACGGCCTGACGGGGATGAAAACGCATCGTTTCCTGATGGAGGCTCTGTCGGCCGAATGGAAACGCTCGACCCGCGCGAATCGGGCGTTCTCCCTGGTACTCATCGATCTCGACAGGTTCAAATTCGTTAACGATTTTTATGGGCATCTCGAAGGGGATATTGTGCTCAATCGCGTGGCCCACCTTCTGGAAGAGACTTGCCGCCGCTCCGATGTCGTGGCGCGTTATGGGGGAGACGAATTCGTCATCCTCATGCCGGAAACAAATATCGAACAGGGCCGGCCGCTCGCGGAAAAGCTGCGAGCTACACTTCGCCGGCGATCCATTACTGCACGATAAAAATATCACCGCGAGCTTTGGTATCGCCAGTTTCCCCATTCATGGGGCCACGCCGCAGGAACTGATTCAAATCGCCGACGCTTCGATGTACCTGTCAAAACACCAGGGGGGCAATGCCGTTTCCACCGCTGAGCACGTCGACCCTGACGAGAGCAAGAAATGGAAACGGGACGTTTTGGAAGCGTATCTTGGAGTGACGTTGAAACGGCTGTTTTCCACCGGCCCCGACGCCTTCGCGGAAATTTGCGGACGGTTGGAACAATTTGCCCAGGCCCTGGCGGCGGCCGATCTGGGCGACGCTGCAAAGGAGCATCCGGGAGGAGGATCCCGGCTGGCCAAGGCCGCGCCGCGGATGCTGCGGCGGTCGGTGGTCGAAACACTTACGGCGCTAGCATTAGCCATCGATGCCAAGGATCACTACACGCAAGCTCATTCGACGAAAGTAGCCAATTATGCGGCCGTGATCGCCGCACGGCTCGGCCTGAGCGAAACACAAGTCGAGGAAATACAGCTGGGCGGCATGCTGCACGATATCGGTAAAGTGGGTATCCCTGAGGCCATCCTCAACAAAACCGGCCCGCTGGATCCGGCAGAGTGGGACACGATGAAGCAACACGTATCGTTTGGCGAGCAACTGCTCCGTCCACTCCAGGCCATTTCCCGCATTCGCGAAATGGTCCTGCATCACCACGAAATGTATGATGGCTCGGGGTATCCCGCCGGTGTGGAGGGCGAAAATATTCCGATGGGCGCACGCATCATATCCGTCGCCGACGCTTACGACACGATCACCTCCGAGCGTACGTACAAGAAGGCACGCACTTCCGCGGAGGCTGCGGCTGAGCTCCGGCGTTGCGCCGGGGCGCAATTCGATCCCGTCGTCGTGCGTGTTTTTCTCGAGGCTCTGGAAACCCGGTCCTACCCGGTTGGTGAATCCTCCGCCTCGATTGAATCCTCCACCTCAGTCGAATCCTCCGCCTCAGTCGAATCCTCCACCTCGGTCGAATCCTCCGCAATGGCTACAGATCAGTCCCCGGTGGACTGCCGCCAGGGCTAGCCGGTTTCGTTGAGCTGTCCGTTTGCTACGCTGGCCTTCCTTGTGTTACCAATGCTGCGCCACTCATGCCGGTGGGGGAATTCCTATGAGTCCGGGGCCGGGGAACTTCGTGTGACCACTTGCATGGTGAGCAAAGCATGGTGAGCCATGCATCGGGAGCTATGCATTGGGAGCGATGAAAACCGGGGACCAAACACCTGCGTAGCGTGCCGGACACCGGGACGTGAAAGGAACGTGATCATGGAAAAAAAGCATGCAGTTTGCATGCTATGCGCAAAACCTTCGTCCAAGGCGATCTGTGACGTGTGCGCGGACCACCTCCGGGGCGAGGCTCTCGACAAGAAGAAGAAAGAAGAAAAAATCCGCGAATAGCTATCCGCATCGCCTCGCCCAGCCGCTATTTTTGTGCCGGTTTCCCGTACGCCGATGCAGGCGGCGAGGGGTTTTCTTGTCACTCCGGCTGCGATTGCGTAAAATCTCGGTTCTTTTGGCGCACAGGTGATCGGGGGAAAGACTGCATGAGCAAACGCATCGCTGCAAAAATCACCGGAGTCGCGGGATACGTTCCGCCGCAGGTGATTACCAATGCCGACATCGAAAAAATGGTCGATACGAATGACCAATGGATTCGCGAGCGTACGGGCATCGGCCAGCGGCACATCGTCGACCGCGGCGTGGGCACCTCGCACCTGGCGACGGCCGCGGCGCGGCAGGTTCTCGAGAAAACGAATACCAGTGCCGAGGAAATCGACTTGATTATCGTCGCCACCGTGACGCCGGACATGCTGTTTCCGGCGACCGCGTGCCTGGTGCAAGACCGGCTGGGAGCAAAGCATGCCTGGGGTTTCGATCTTTCCGGAGCTTGTTCGGGGTTTCTCTATGCTTTGACAATCGGAGCGCAATTTGTCGGCGCGGGAACGCACCGCAAGGCGCTAGTCATCGGAAGCGACGTGATGACCTCGATCGTCAATTACGAAGATCGCAGCACCTGCGTGCTGTTTGGCGACGGGGCCGGCGCCGTCCTGGTGGAGCCGGTGGAACCGGGCGCGGACGGCATTCTTGATTTTAACCACGACATTGACGGCTCCGGCGGCGACTTCTTGTGCATGCCCGCCGGAGGATCGCTTCATCCGGCTTCGCACGAAACAGTGGATCGCAAGATGCATTACGTCCATCAATCCGGCTCGCAGGTTTTCAAGTATGCGGTGCGGCGCATGTCCGAGGTGGCGTGCCAACTGCTCGAGCGCAACGGCTACACGCACCGGGATGTCGCAGCTGGTCGTGCCACACCAGGCGAATTTGCGGATCATCCGCGCGATGCAGGAACGGTTGGGCGTAGACGATTCCAAAGTGCTGGTAAACATCGATCGCCTGGCGAATACCACGGGGGGCACAATCCCACTGGGATTATGCGACGCCGTGGCGCAAGGGCGTTTGCACCAAGGGGACTTGGTTCTGCTGGTAGCGGTGGGCGCAGGTTACACGACGGCAGGAATGTTGCTGCGGTGGGCTTACTAAGCTCCTGCTGAATTAATTAATAGAAGGCTCTCTCTGGCGTCTGTGAAATTCAACTCCCGCCGGATGCCTGCGCGTGAATCACCCGACGTATTCAATTCCAGACGTATTTGATTCGTGTTGGTGGAAGGTCATTTTCTGGCAGGCGCCGGTTTAGGTGGAGCTGCGGCGCCCGCGGCCGGCGGTGTGGTGGCGGCTATATCGCAGGCGTACTGGCGCGTCTCTATACGCCATGGAATGTCGTAGCCGGGAAGAAAGCGTTTCTTCCATTCGTTACCCGCGTCGTGCACCAGGTGACGGACCACGCGCTCGCCGCAGCGGCTATCCAGAAATTGAGACACATCATCCATGATGGCGGATGACCCTTCCTCGGAAGATACTCCCCAAATCCACAGCATGTAGGGCCGAACCGGGCGGCCCTCGGCCAGCCAGCCGCTGGCACTCCAAACGCTGGGATGGTGGACCGCTTCGGGCAAACTCCCGGAAAAGCGCCACGGCGAAGACGTTTGCGGAGCATGCAAATCGTACGTGAGGTAGAAAAAGAACGAAGGATTGTTGCCGATGACCAAGCCACCGTCCTGCACCGCCTTCGCGGCCTCCGCCGAAATCTGCGCCCATGGCTCGACAAACCGCTCCGCGATGTAAAAGCGCCGGGCATAAATACCGTACCATCCGACGGCCGCTGCAACTGCCAGGGACAGGGCCAGAGCAATACGCGCATAGCGAAATCTGATTGTGCCGAGCGCCACGGCGACCGGAAGCAAAAACCACGGCGCCAGGAGCAGAAGGAATCTCGTCTGGAGAAATCCGAAGATATCCATGCCGGCGAACAACAGCGCGGCGAATATGTAGAAACGGCGCGTTGCTTCACGAACGAAAAAGAATACAGCGAGTAACGCAGCGCCCACGGCTATGGTCGCAGGAACGCTGAAACGCCAGAACCAGGGAGCCACCGATTCGCTTACGACCAGGGCATACAGGTCATATCCCGCGGTGAGCCCAGCGGTCTTCCAATTGTGCGGGAGTTCAACCGCGTTGCGCACGACGGCGACGAAATGAAACCAGAGCGGCGCAAAAACGACGAGCAGTAATGCGGTGGTGGCCAAAAGCCGGAGCATGGTTGCCCGGCGCTGCGCGCGGTTACGGAGCCAATCGTCCACGCCCAGCAGCGCGAGCAACGCCCAACCCGCGTAATTCGTATAGATCAGCGCAACGGCCAGCAGACAGACGACGGCCCAGCGCCGGCGGCTGGGAGCGTTTTGGTAGCGCAGGTACGTCCAGGTGAGAGCTGAAATCAGCAGAAATGTGAACGCATACCAGCCCGCGAGGCGGCCATAGAGGAAGCCATACGGCCAGAGAACCGCCGTCCACAGCAAAGCCGTGGCACTTGATTCACCGCCAAGAATGCGTGCGGCGCGCGAGAGCATCCACAGGCCGAGCAGAAAAAAAACCATGGAAGGCGCACGAAGCAGAGGAAAAACACCATGGCTGATCCGCAGCCAGAGGTGCAGCCAGACATCGTAGAGCGGCGGCCGCGTTTGCTGGCCGACACCCGCAAAAAAACGCTGCAGGAACGCGCGCAGCGGCTGAGCGGCCGCGCTGACGGTGGTCGCTTCGTCGTCGCCGAAGGTGAACAGGCGATCGGTATAAAGCATGGCCATACCCAGGAGGACGAGTGGCAAAGCCTCGCTCAACGCCTGGGCGATGGGAATCGCCAACGATTGCGCGGGGGATTGCGACGGCGATTGCGGGTGGGCTGCAGGCCGCTTGTGCGAGGTCATGAGTGTGGCTCGGGCTGCGCTGGGAATCCGGCCCAGGCATTGGCCAGGCCGAGCACTTCGCGGATGACGTCGAAGGCATCCTGCGAGGTTCGCCACCAGTGGCCGCGATCAAACGAATCGTCGGTCACGTAACGGACAATCAATCGCGGATCGCTGCCGACGCGGCGCTTCCAAATCTCACGCACGCGGCGGGTATGCGGCTGCGAAGTGACCACGATCACCGTATGCGCATCGACACGGCGGCATTCGCGCGCGATTTCGTCGACTTCTTCTTCCGTATTCACCGCAGGCCGTTCGAGAACATGAATGGCATCGGGAGGAACGCCTTCCGCTATTAGCACCTTCTGGTTATAAAACTCTTCGCCGAGATATGCGATATGCATTTGATTGAGTTGCTCGGCCGCACTCGCTGGCTGTGACACCCAGACTCGCGGGGCGAAGTCTTGCCGATAGATACGCGCCGCTTCGAGGGCGCGCGTCGGCATGCGTCCGCTCAACACCACGATCGTGTAAGCGGTGGAAAGCGGGTCTTCGACAATCAGCCATCCGCCCAGGTGCAGGAAGGCCCACAGGCACGCGATTGCAAGGACGGCCATGGCGCAGAGCGCGGCGATCCATCGCGCGTTGCTTTTTGCAGCTGAAGTCATCGTGCTCCTTCGCGCACCTGGGACGGCATATCGTCAGGCAATAGCGGCGCAAAATGCTATCAACCGGTTCACTCGCGGGTCAAATTATCTGCGCACTTATCTGTGCATGATTGCCGAGAGGTTACGCTCGCGAGCCTAAGCGCAGGGGGACCCTGCCGGCGAAGCTTATGGATGGAACAGGCGATTGTGGGCGACTGTGGGGCGATTGTGAGCGCGAATTTTGCGATGCGACGATCTTTCCACCGTGCCACCGCATTTGACCTGGCCGAATAAGACCGCAATACAGGTACAATGCCGCGAACTTTCCGGCCGCATTGCTACGGGAAGAGAAAGCGGGCGCCTTGCACGCAATGATAGAAGTTCAGGACCTGGTGAAGAATTTTGGCGCGTTTTGCGCCGTGGATCACATTTCGTTTACGGTCGCGGAAGGAACGATCTTCGGCTTTCTGGGACCTAACGGCGCGGGAAAAACGACCACCATCAAGATGCTTACCACGCTGCTGCAACCGACCGGCGGGGTACTGCGCGTCGACGGGCACGATCCGCAGCGGGAGCAACATCTGGTGCGCCGCGCCTTTGGCATCGTGTTTCAGGACTCGAGCCTGGACGAGGAGTTGACGGCCCTCGAAAACATGGAGCTGCACGGAGTTCTTTACGGCATTCGATCGCCGGAGCGCAGAGAGAGGATCGAAACGCTCATCGCGTTTGTGGAGCTCTGGGACCGGCGGAACGACTTCGTGAAGCAATATTCAGGCGGCATGAGGCGGCGTCTGGAGGTGGCGCGCGCGCTGCTGCACAAGCCAAAAATTCTTTTTCTAGATGAGCCCACTCTGGGCCTCGATCCTCAGACGCGCAACCACATTTGGACATTCATTCAAAATCTCAGCACAGAGCAGAAAGTGACCGTGCTGTTCACCACCCATTACATGGAAGAAGCGGACCGCGTAGCGAACGAGGTGGCCATCATCGATCACGGAAAGATCGTTGCGGAGGGCACGCCCACCGCCTTGAAGGAGCAGACGGAAGCCAGGAGTTTGGAGGACGCGTTCATCTCGCTGACGGGCCATGCCATCCGCGATGAGGAAGCATCTTCTTCCGACCGCATGCGCGCGATGCGGAAGCTGTGGAGAGGAAGCGCAAAGCGATGAGCGCGATCTACATTCTGTGGTTGCGCCAACTCAAGCGTTACCTTCGTTCGCGTGCGCGAATCATCGGCTCGCTCGGGCAGCCGCTTTTGTTCCTGTTGGCGCTGGGATTTGGCTTCGGCCCAACGTTCGCGAAAGCGGGTGGCGGGAATTACATTCAGTTTCTCGCGCCGGGAATCATCTCCATGGGGATTCTGTTTACCGCGGTTTTCAGCGGCATTGAAATCATCTGGGACCGCCAGTTTGGTTTCCTGAAGGAAACGCTGGTGGCGCCGGTATCGCGGCTGCAGATTGTGCTGGGCCGGGCGCTCGGAGGCGCGACGGTCGCCATGATGCAAGGGGCGGTGGTATTCGTCTTCTGTTTACTGGCAGGGTTTCGCTTCCACCGGGGCCTGTTCTTGCCCGTAGCCCTAGCTTTCATGTTTCTGATCGCCCTGTTGTTTACGGCCATCGGCACGGCCATCGGGTCGGTTCTGCAGGATATGCAGGGGTTCCAGCTCATCATGAATTTCATCGTGATGCCGCTATTCTTTTTTTCCAATGCTCTGTTTCCGGTACAAGGCTTGCCGAAACCGCTGCAATTCCTGATACATCTGAATCCGCTGACGTATGGTGTGGATGGACTACGCGGGGCCTTCAGCAACGTATTTGTGTTTGGCCTGGCCACCGATTTTCTCGTGCTGGGCGCGCTGACCACCATCCTGCTGGGCATCGCGAGTTATCTTTTCTCACGAATTCAGATTTAGCTCGACCATATGACTTTCGGTCATTTACCACCTCAACAAGCGCTTCCGCACCCGGGTAGAAAGGGTGAGGCGCAGCACGGCTGCGAGTTCGCAGGACGCCGGATGCCGAGGCTTTCTGCTTGACACCCGATTAATCCGCGTGATAAATACGCTTCATTCGGGGTGCGGAAGTAACAATTAATTTTAATTTCAACATACAGGCCAATCTAAGACGAACTGGAGAGTGGCATGGCCAACGAGATTTGGCGCCGCGGGCGCTGCCGTATTGGGCTGTTTCTTTTTACCGGTCTATTCCTCGCAACGGTACTCGTAACGCCTCCCGGTCTGAGAGCGCAATCCTCTTCGACGGGAGCGCTGACCGGCAGACTGACCGATTCTTCGGGCGCCGCAGTTCCCAATGCGACCGTAACGCTCACGAGCGCGGACACGGCCCAAGCGCGCACCACGATGACGGAGGCGGACGGGACGTACAAATTTGGCCTGCTGCCGCCGGGTAAGTACCAGCTGAGAATTGAGGCCAGCGGATTCAAAGCCGTGGACATTCCCAACTTAACGGTTTCCGTGACGGAAACGGCGGTTTTGGACCGCGCGCTCGAGGTGGGCTCGCAAACTCAAACAATCACCGTGAAGGTTCGGTCGAGGTAGTGCAGACGACGAGTTCGGCACTGGGTAATGTGGCCGCCGGCGACACGGTGACAGCGCTTCCGTTGAACACGCGAAACTACACGAACCTGTTGACCATGGCTGCGGGAGCCAACAGCCAACGTCGAAAACGCAAGCACGATGGGAAAGGGCAGCGTTTTTATCGCGGTGAATGGGGCGGGCTTTGGCCAGAACACCTATCTGCAAGACGGGGTTTCTGTGGATTCCTGGTTCAGCTTTAATACCGGCACCGAAGGGAAGTCCAACGCGTCTTTTGCAATTCCCATTCCGGACGCCATCGCGGAATTCAAGATCCAAACATCCAGCTATGATGCCGGTTACGGCCGCAACCCGGGCGCCAACGTCAATGTAGTCACCAAGTCCGGCACGAATAGTTTGCACGGGAGCGGATTCGAGTTCTTCCGCAATACTGCCCTGAATGCCAACAGCTGGTTCAATAATTTCTTTGGCCAGCCCAAAGGAGTTCTGAATTCAAACCAATATGGCGGGTACTTTCGGGGGGCCCATCAAGAAGGACAAGTTGTTCTTCTTCATCTCTTACCAGGAAACCAACCAGGAGAACGGAATCACGGGCTTCGGTGAAACCGACCCCCACGCTGCCTCCGATTCCCCAGGGCAATCGAGGCAGCTGCCCTCCGGGATGGACATGCATTGAGCCAATGCAACGCGGCAGGCCAGGCATTCGTCGGCAATTTAGCGGCAGCCATGTGCCCGGCCAATCATCCCAGCGACGCCAGACCAAATACCAGACTAACAAGGATGCGGGCGTGCAGATTCGTGTGACGCTGTCGCCGACAGCTCCCTTGGGCAACTCAACCCGGTGGCCATCAGTATCCTGCAACTTCAATTACCCAACGGCGGAGGCTACCTGGTTCCCGCGCCTGCGATACGGCGCCCCCACGATTAACGCAGACTTCACTACGTTGACCTCCCCGGCGATATTTAAGGATTACAATGGCATGGCCAATCGGGATTACGTGATCAACGGCAAGAACACCCTCTCGGGCCGTTATCAGTACGAAAAGGATCCCCAGTTATCAGGAATCGCTTCGCAGGACGCCAATACGGCCGTAGGTGTGTTCCTGCCCGGCGAGCCGGGCGAGGAAACGCATATCAACCATTCCGCTATTCTAAAGCTCACATCGATTTTGTCACCCAGCAAGGTGAACCAGGTCAACGTCGCGTATGAGCGCCTGATATCCAAAATTCGGAACTGACTCCGTTTACGAATTCGCAGGTGGGCATCAAGGATCTGCAGCCGGGGTTGGACCAGCTTTCGTATATCACCACGCCGAATTTTTCTCTTGGCGCTTTTTATCAATACGGCACCAACAATCCGGTGAACCAATTCCAGGGGAACGACCAGCTATCCTGGGAACACGGCAAACACTCGTTTCGGGTTGGCTTCGGAGCGGAGCACATACTAGCGAAGACTTATTTCCCCGGACACGCGGCAGGAAACCTCGCTTTCTCTTCGGTGGCGGACTTCCTGATCGGCAGGGCGTCTTGCAAGGCTTTCACGGGAACGGGCACCTGCAGTGTCGCCAATCCGGGCAACACGAATGGAACGGCGGCGAGCAATGACACACTCCGGGGCATTTGGCGCCTTTAATTCCACGTTTTCCGGATATTTTGGCGTCAACGAACTCAACGCCTTTGTCCAGGACGACTTCAAGGTGACGCCGCGGTTCACGTTAAACGTCGGAGTACGCTGGGAATATGACGGAAACGTCACGGCCAAGAACGGTTTGGAGAGTTCCTTGTGGACAAGCCTACTGAACAACGTGCCGTTGCCCGGAAATTCGCCGCAGACAGGCACCTTGGCAGGATTCGTGGTGCCGAATAATTATACGGGACCAGCCGAGCCTGGACTTTTCGTCAACTCCAACAACAGTCTGACCGATCCACCGGCACCGAAGGGCGATTTCGCTCCACGAGTAGGAATAGCGTGGCAACCGACCCAGAGCGCTCGCTGGGTTATCCGCAGCGGTGCTGGGCTGTTCTATGATGTGCTGCCCGGCAACACCATACTGAATATGCTGGAGGTCAGTGCGCCGGCGCTGGTACCGCCGGTCACGACACCCACCCTATCGAGTCTAGCGAATCCGTTTCAGGAACAGACGCCGATTTATCCAGGACCTGCTGGAACCGCTGGATTTGTTACTCGGTGGATAGACACCGTCAGTGCCCATACCGGTGACGTGCCCCGCTCCGTCCCTGGCGAATCCCTGCAGCTCGAACATGAGCCAAGCGGCAATCCCGCAGGACTTCAAGGTTCCGATCACGTACGAGTGGAACTTAACACGCAATATGAATTTGTTAAGAACTGGGTGCTTGAACTTGCCTACGTCGGGTCCCATGGCATCGACCAGGCACCTCAGTCCCGGTCCGGGCCTTCAAGGGACAGGCTTCGGCGCAAGCCGGTTACAACATCGCGCAGTTGGTGGGCGCCAACTGTACGAGCTGTGCACTCACCGGGGTCACTGGGGACAAATACTCCTGCGAATGCGCCTTTGCGCGTGCCTTACCTGGGCGTCGCCGCCACCGACACGGCACTGTTGACAAATGCCAGTCGTACAAATACAATAGCGCGCAGGTCACAGTGCGCAGGCAGATATCGCACGGATTGGCAGCTCCAGGCCGCATACACTTATGCCGCGCGGTTTCATTACGAGCCGTTTGGGATACAACACTTACCCGTAACCGTCGAGTCCTACGAGCCAAACAACAACTATCACCCCCATCGCTTCGTGGCAAATTACATATGGAATGTGCCTTTCCCGGAATACAAAGGGTTCAAGGGACAGCTGCTGGATGGCTGGAGTTGGTCAGGCGTGACGACGATTCAGGACGGTGTGCCGTTGACCATACTCGACACCGGCGCGTCCATCTTCTATGGCGGCACAGGCAGCTCCACCCTCTCGA
Organism: uncultured Acidobacteriota bacterium; assembly: GCA_963828935.1. GTDB lineage: Bacteria > Acidobacteriota > Terriglobia > Acidiferrales > UBA7541 > Palsa-189. The sequence continues at coordinate 109,475 of CAWHGP010000007.1, forward strand.
CGGGGCAACTATGCCCAGGAATGACTTATGCAAACCTGCTGACAACGGGAAATTTGACCGATCGAGTCGCCAGTGGCTTGCTGGGAGGGCCGGGGTATTTGAACGGCCATTCGGCAAGGTGTGTTGTGCGCCCTGCCCACCATCGGCGCGACACCGGGTGTGGCGGGCACAGGCGGAACGGGATTCGGCAATATCGGCGGGGGCGCTGTTCTAGGACCTGGGCAGAACAACTGGGATATGGCCGTGGCGAAACAATTTCCCGGTCCGCGAAAGCCAGACGCTGATGTTCCGCGCCGAATTTTTCAACACCTTCAACCATGCGCAGTTCAAATTCCAAATCTCTCCGCCAACCAGGCGACTTTCGGGCAAATTACGGCATTGGTGGTGAGTCCGCGCATCATTCAACTTGCTTTGAAGTATTCGTTCTAAGCCGAGGGGAGGGAATCGCTCAGCGATTCCCTCCCAACTTGATGACGTTGCGGCAGCATGGTTTGTTCGGATCGGTTCGCAAAAACCGTTGACGGTGTGTTAGCGAAAGTCCGCCGGAACTTCATTCGCCGGGGCTGGTTATCGCATCTTGGGCTTATGCATCGTGGGCTTATTCTCCGCTACACGGGTGCGGGCGAACTTGCGCTGGCCGCCAGACAGGGATCTGCGCAAGACGCGGTGCTCGTCTACCCCTTAGTTAATTATTTTGCCTGGAGAGCTGCGGACACTCATTGTTGCTGAAGTCATCGCGCGATTCTTCCGAACGCGCGCGCATAATTTCGGCGCAGGCAAAGGCTTCGCAATTGGGTGGGCCGGGCAGATCGGGCAGATGGTCTCCTGGTTTCCGCGACACCGCCCACGACTCCCACCGATGACCCTCCGGCCTTTTTCGCCTGGGATTCAGAGAGGCGGGCCAGCCGATGGTCCCAACATTGCCGCTCTCACGAGTGGAATAGGGGGCCCTCCAAAGCTTAGGAATTGGTCGTGAAAGTCGCGCCAGGCGCTCCGGCCTCCTCGCGTTGCGGTCCAATCATCGCGAAGCTTCCGGATCATCAGTTTGCCCATCGTGTAGTTCAGGTAGGCGGGATCGAAAGTGCCGCGCGCGGCTTGCTGACGGGCGTCACCGGCATCGGCGAATGCGGATCTCACGAAACATTTTCTCGGAGTGCGCGACGCTCATGCGGCCGGTATGCATGCCGATGGCAGAGAGAAATCGCACATTGCGCAAGAGCGCTTCCATGAGTTGCCCGACATGGATTTCCGGATTTTTCGCGCCCAGCCCCGCATCCCACATCATTTCTTCCGAATAATGGGCCCAGCCTTCCGCGAAGGCATAGCCGACGAAAACCTGTCCAAACCGGGAGGGCACACGATTTGCGTGCAGGAATTGCAGGAAATGGCCAGGCCAGACTTCATGGGCGTGGTAAACAGCAGGGTCGCGTTGCCGGGCAGATACGCTTTTTGCACGGCGGCGTCCATTTCGGATCGGGCGGCGATATGTAATAGACCGACGGCAAACCTTTTTCATAGGGACCGGGAATATTGATGTATGCGAAATTCCAGCGCTGATACGGAGGGCGCTTCGTCGACTTGCGCCTCTTCGGTGCCGGGGATGGAAACAATCTGGTGATCGGCTACAAAAGCCCGCAATTCTTTCAACTGCTGACGCGCAGCTTCTACCGGAGCTGCCTTGCGGCTTATCCGCCACCTGTTTCGCAGTGCAGTCGGCCAGCGTCTTGCCGGGAGCAAACTGCGCGCACGCGTCCTTCAGAGCGCAAGATTCCGTTGCAGATCCTGCCGGCCAATAGCTTCCAGCTGATCGAGAGAGATGTCCACACGTTCGGTGGAAGTATAGCATCTGATGAAAAAGATCCGCACCCAGGGCGAAATTTTCATTGGCCTTGGGCCGTTGCGAAGCAAACCACGCGTCGAGCGACTTTAGCGCGCGAATCGCGTTGGCATTTGCCGCCATCAAGTCCGATTGAAGCTGCGCATCCTTAACCGCCGTGAAGATTCCTGGCACATCGTGGGCGAAATACTGGGCGAGCCCGCCGAACGTAAGGCGGCCAAAGTCTACATACGTGCCCGGCATCGGTGTTTGCAGGTTGGCGCGAATTTGGTCCAACGTTGCGGGAAGCGCCTTTTCATAGGCAATAAACGCACGCAAGCGCTGATCGAGGGGCGCGTAAGGCCGGGTGAGATACACGCTGCGGGTCGACCGAGCCGCTATAGAAATAGGGATCGCGGTAAGGCCAGCGAGCGGATTCGAGCCAGAACAGATCCGAATCGATCGCGGCGATCACGTAGTCGCGTTCGAATTGCTGTTTTGGATCGAGATTGCCGACAAAGCCTGCCGCGCGCACGCGCTCCGCATGCAACCGTGCCACTTCCCGGTCAAGAGCGGCCCTGCTGAAATCGGGAAGTTTGCCGTCGAACTCGTGGCGTCCGTTACTCACGGCAATGTCGGGGTGAACGGCGAAGTAGGCGTCGAGGTAGCCGGCCACATATGTATCCCAATCGGCAGACCTGACGGGTGGTGGCGTTGTGCGGCAGCCCGTCAGCAATACGAGAACGAGAATGGCGGATGCAAGTCGTATCAGAGAACGGGCACCGGCTCGGCGCAACGTGTTTACGGCCGAGGTTAGGCGCGAACCGAAACGCAACGCCGATACTCTTGGCATACCGATTTCTGGAATGCTTAGTCCAAATTTGGATGTCCCGGATGTCAGCAATGCCGGCCCTCCTGAGTTGCCTGCTTCACGCAAGGCAGAGTTGATGGCTGTGGCGAGCAACTTGGGACCAAACGCACCAGCGCATTTGAATCGAACCTCATTATAGGGCCTCGTGCAAGTAGTGGCCGATTTCCCGATGCATCGTTATGCGCGCTGTATAAGCGGCAACAGAACTGTGCTTAAGGATGCGTCGAGATTCCGGGCTTGACCCATCGCCGAGTTGACCATCACCAGTTTGACGCCGACCAACTTGACGGCGACCGACCGGTCGTGCTATTCGTCGGGAGGTTATGGGAAATGCGATCGCGACGCGCGAGCGAATCCTCATGCAAGGATTGGCGCTCATGAGCCAGTCAGGTTTGTCGGGCGTGACCTTGGGCGTGCTGGCCGAGCAGGCGGGAATGTCGAAGAGCGGGCTGTTCGCTCATTTCCGGTCGAAGGAAGAAGTACAAATCGGGTTGCTCCAATACATGGAGCAAGTTGGCAGGGCCTGCTTCGTCGAACCCGCGATGCGTGCACCAGCGGGGCTTCCCCGTTTGAAAGCGCTGGTTAGCGGGTGGTTTGGCTGGGCGCAGCGCGCAGGATTGCCGGGCGGTTGTCCGGTGGCCGCCGGGTTATTCGAGTTTGACGACATTGAGGGGCCGGTCCGCGACAAAATCCTGGCGATGGAAGGTGAATGGCGGGCTTTTTTGATCCAGTTGGCCGAAGACGCGATAGCGAGGGGACACTTTCGGCGCGACCTCGATGCCGAACAATTCGTGTGGGAGTTATGCGGAATTTATCTTGGGCATCACGCGGCGCAGCGTTTCCTGCGGTCGGCTGACGCAGACAGGCGCGCGCATGCGGCGTTGGCATCGCTGCTCGAAAGGGCCTTGCCGGTTGTCAGAACGAAGAAGACTAAGCGCCGGCCGCGACAGTAAGGGTGTAAACATCGTGGAGATCGGGCGATTTACTCGCCGCTGCTTTTGTTGAGAATTATTCAGCCCAGCACAAATTCCCGGTCGGTAAGGAGAAGGGGGGTGGGAGTTCTTCTCGCGAGGAATTACTGTTCGACCTTGAAATGCACCGGCATAATCAGGATTTTGTCGCCCTGCTGAATGGAGACGTTGTAATTGCCGACTTTCACCTGCGGAACCTTCATGACAATCTTGTCGTCGGCCTGCTCCAGGACGGTGGCTTTGTAGTCGTTCTTATCGTCAGAGAGGAACACGGCGGAAACGGTAGCTTTACCTAAATTGGTGCCCGTCACGCTCACGGTATCATTTACTTTTCCCGACGACGGATCGACGGCAGCGATTTGCGGCGAGTTCTGTGCGAAGAGCAACAGAGCCGCCAACATCAGCGGCGGCAGCAGTGCGCACTTCCGCATCACGCCTTTGTTGTCGCGCTTGCAAGTTTTGGGTTGCGCTGGCGGCGCAGCGAAATTATACCGGCCGGGAGCCTGCAGACTGGCTGGGAAGTTCGCCAAGGCCCACCTCTCAAGAGTTGTGGGTGGATTCTGTGCGGAACTTGCCAGGTTGTCAAGCTTGGGTGGTGTGCGGAAGGGCGCGGCCGCGAGGCTCGCGCCAGACATAGCTTAATCGCGGTGGCCGCAGTGGCGGCCACACAATCGGGCGGACTTTCGGTGGCAACGCGAATGCGTTAATGCCATCGATGACACCGGCGGTGATACGGGCGATACGATGTTTACTTCGTGACCGGAAATACCTTGGATTCCTCCCAGACAGCGGCTGCTTCCTTGGATTTGAAATAATCCAGAAGCGCCATGGCGGCTTTCCGGTCTGCCGCGTTTACGGAGATCCATCCCGTAATATCAACTGGGGTAGCGGCGTCCGGAGGCAAAGCGCCGACGAGGTTGAGTCCAGGATGAGGATTGCGATAATCGCTGAGATAAGGACCCAGGGCAATCTCGCTCTCGCCATCGGCGACAGACTTCTGCGGGCCGCCGCCACCGGGAAACAATTTGACCTTGGACTTCACCTGATCGGTGATGCCCATCTTGTCGAAAGCCAGCATGGCGGCGCCCCCGACGCTGCCCTGAGCGGGGTCGACGGTGGCGATAGACTTCGCATTGAGCAGGAGTTTCTTGACGGCGGCGGCATTGGAAATGTCAGGGCTAGGAACGCCCTCTTTCACGGCCAGCGCCAGGCGTACCCGGGCGACCACGGTCTGGGTGCTCTTATCGACGTTGCCGGTTTTGAGTGCGTCGTCGAAAGGCGCAAAAAGCAGTGTTACGTCCAAAGCTCCGCCTTCTCCAACCGTTTTTCTCGAACTTACACCGGTGCCGTAGGACTCCTGCACCTTGTAGCCGGTCTTCATCTCAAAGTTGTGAACGATGGTATCGACTTCCTTTTTCAACGGATCTGGCGACAGGAGAGTAATGCGTGTTTGGGCGCGAGCGCTCGACGAGATACCGAGCACGAATGCAATCACCGCAATCCAGGAAATTGCACTTTTCACGATATCCTCCACGATTGAAATTCGGAACTCCCTGCTCTGAACTAGAAGGTCTTGGGTTCGTCCCACTCAAAAAGCCAGCAACGCCAGCCGAGGCGTCGTTCCACAACGCCCGCGCGACGACTCCCCGGCCTTATTTGGGTTCTTCCGCCGGACCCCAACCGGACGGCTTGGCCAGTGAATCCCGATACTGGATGGCCTCTGACGGTATGCAGAGGGTTTCTTCGAAATTCTGATCTTTCATCCAGTAGTAATTCAATTGCATCAACTGAAAAGGCTTCGTATAGAACTTCGGATCGTCGACCGTGACCGTGACCTGCAGGTTGTACTGGTCCAGGCGCGTGTAGCGCTCCTCGAGGTGCACGTCGACGGTATGCGGATGCCCGATCTCATCGAGCCAGGTTCTGTCGTCCAGGCCGGTGGAATCGATCACGAAGGTGTTGTCGCCATCCCAGTGGCCTACCGAATATCCGTAATACCTAGAATCGGGCGCACCTTTCACATCCACCTTCTTGGGAAGTTCCCGTCCGTCCGTCCAGACTTCGCGCCATATGCGCTGCTGCTCAAAGAGCATGAGCATGCGGTTGGACACCGGTTCGAACCAGATGCCTCCGCGCATGCTTACCGCGTGGTTCAGAAGGTCGCGTGGAAACCCGAGCGGATCACAGACCATGAAGGGGTCGTTAGTAGCCGCCAGATGTGCCAACGCGTCGGGCGCCGCCGCGCCCCGCCCTGCAGACGGAACTGGATGATTGAGCTTGAAAGCCGCCTGGCCCGCAGGCGTCATATCGGGGAAAGGGCCCATTACTGTTTTTTGCGGTCCCACCCAGGCGCCCGTCAGCTCATGCTTGGGAGCCGGGCCGGGCGGGTTCGGCATCTTAGGGACTCCTGCCATCACGTAACCCGGCGGTGGCGTATTTACCCGGCCCTCCTGCGCCATCGCAACCGACGAGAGCGCTAGGACGGCCAACAAATTGGCCGACAGAGCAATGATTGATGCGGCGACCGGATTTCGCATTTGCCATACCTCCTGGACTTCAGCACGCAGCACGTGAAAAACGTTTATTGCAGCACAGCAACCCTGCGCGAAAAACAACCGCGCCCAACCGGAGTCGTTCGTGCATCTCTGAACGCTGTTGTCCGGCCAGCGTTGTCCGACCGGGGGTGTCCGGCCAGCGTTGTCCGGCCGGTGGAATTAAGCGACGATTTCCTTACTTCGCGTCCTTGTCCTTGTCGCCGTTTGCGTTGCCGTTGCCGTTCCCACCGGCAGCATCGGGGCCATAACTACTCTTGTTCCCCGCGTCTCCCCCCAGCTGCGTATCATGCAACACGCTGCCGTCGGCCAGCACGATACGATTTAGCCGGCCCGCAGGGTTACCCGTTTTGGCGGGGTACATGTAGACGGTGATCATGTCGCCGGGTCCCAGGGAACTCTTGCTCCAATTGATGAGCCTAAGGGCCTCGGGGCTGGCCGTTTCGGCAACCCAATGTACGACAGTACCCTTGTCATCTTTTACATCGAAAAAAATCAGGCTGTGAGGATTGGACCACAGGAATTTCGTCACTGTGGCTTGCTTCAATTCCACGACTTTGTCCGCATACGCCGTATTGCCGTGATGCGCGAACACCGAACCGCAAACGGCTAGAAGACCAACGCCCAAGATAAACCCTGCGAGCAACTTGCTTTTCATTCGCCACCTCGTAAATCAATCTTTGCGGTATGAGCCTAACCGTTAGAGGAAGGAGATGAGCTGAAGTCTCCTCAATTATCTGCAAAACGGCTTGATCATACACCATTCCTCGGTTCCGCGACGTGCGAAAAATACCGCGCATCGAAGCGGCCGGCCGCCGGCGCCTGCATTGGCGATCGTTTGCCGGCCGAGCAGGTCCCGGCGATCGCTATTTAGATGCGCGCCGGGAATCGAGCGTCGCTCGCCGGGCGATCGCCCGCCGCCTTTAGTGCGCAATGGGCTGGACGGTGAATTGTTTATCGTAGATGCGCATGGCATTGGCCTGGGTGACGGTCAGCGTCTTGCCATCGTTCGAGACTTGTTCGGTATCGACGGAGATTTTCCCGTTGCGATTTTGCGTTCTTTCGATCGTATGTGGATCGATCAGCTTGTAGGAAATCTCCCGCGGATCGCCTCCGTCGGTCTGGTGCGGTTTGCCATCGAAAACGACCGGATGGGTCTCGCTGCTCGACTTACCGTCCTTACCAATCGTAGCGCGTATGCTGATGAAGCCGCCGTCGGGCGCGGGCAGGTTGATGATCATTTGGTTTTGTTGCGGATAGTTGCTGGTCTTGGCCGCATTGATCTGCCAGATACCCAGGAAGGCTTCGCCTGGTTCGTGCTGGGCCATCAGAGGTGTGCCAGCGCAAAATGCGATGGTGGCCACCAGCACGCTTAGAAATTTCCACGACATTTTCGTCTCCTTATGGGTGCGGGCGCATAACCGATACCGGACCCGCATCGCTGTTTGCAGGATCTACCATGTGGATCTGCTGTTCCGCGCATAATACGCCAGTCGTGAGATCGCTAACAACGTATTCGCAAACCTTGCGGCCCCAACCGGTTGCGCTTGTGAGCGTTGGGTGTGCAGCAGTATGTGCATTCACTCATTCACCGCGGCCGCAATCCGAGTCTGTTGTAACGCGCTCTGGCAAGACGATTCATTGTGTCCTGGTGAGCGTTAAGCGTATGATGCGCGGGATATAGTATAGGTCCAAATCCGAGGCCCGGCGTTGCAGGAAGAACTCGGGTTGCAGGAAGAACGGGTTGCAGGACGAAAATGATGACTCGGCATGGGGGCAGTAGGAGAGCTAGAGCGATCCAGAGTTTCGTGGCGCTTGCCGGCCTGTTAGCAGTCTCGATTCCGCTGGTTGCGCATCATGGAAATGCGTCGTATGACAATAAAGTGCTCACGTTGAAGGGCACGGTGACGGAATGGCGCTGGATCAATCCCCATGTTTTTCTGAAGGTTGATGTGAAAGGCGATGACGGCAAGGTCGTAAACTGGAGCTGTGAGCTGGTTGCGCCATCAAACATGGTGAACTTTGGCTTCACGGCGGATAGCTTTAAGCCGGGGGACCAAGTGACCGTTATCACGACTCAAGTAGCCAAGAATGGCGCACCAGTTGCGCGCCTTGGCTACAATCCAGCTACCGGGCTAATTAAGGGCTGGCAAAATACAAAATAGTATTTTGAAGTATAAAGCTTAGGCCGCTTCGAACCTCGCCGTCCGCAATGCCAGCCGGGTGAAACTCCACACGTACCGGTGGTGATAGTCCTTCCGAATTTCAGCACGTACAGCCGGCCTCTGGGCGCAGGCTTTTTAGCACCCAAAGGGATGCTATTCCATGGACTCCCGGTAGGGAGCGAACCTGCGATCACCGGAAAGCGCACCTCGCACCCTCAGACTGGATGGAACAATCGACTCCAGCGCGTGAGAGCATTCGCCTTCAGCACTGCGGCACCACAAGAATTTGGAATTGGATATTGACTCGGCGGCGCGGGAACAGTATAAGCAATCGCATTCCGGGAGAGTTTTGGCGTCACGTCCCCGCCGCCCACCTGTCACCGGACGAGGGAAAATCCAATCGCTGTGGAGGGGAATATTATATGAGACGTATGTGTGTGATCCGGTTCCCAGTGTACTTCTGGGTGTTGGTATTGGCAGCTGTCATCGTGCCGCAGGCGGCCAAGGCGCAGGTAACGTACAAAGCGAACGCCGGAGCGGAGACCAAGGACGAAGCGGTCCAAGCGGATGGTTTTTTCCCAAATGAACTTTGGATTCTGGAGGGCGACAGCATCAAGTGGACATTTGTGCCCAAGAACGAGGTCCACACGGTTACCTTCCTAACGCCGGGAGAGGTGCGTCCGCTGGCCCCACCACCAGCGGGGCCGCCATTCTCCGTTCAGGGCGTAAGCTGCGGGCCGGGGCCTGATTTCAACGGCAGCGCCTGCGTGTCGACACCCGCTGGTTTGAGCGGCGGCGCAACGTTTACGGTGACATTCCCGAAGGGCAGTGCGGGCAGTTATAGGTTTGTATGTCTGATTCACACAGATATGGACGGAACGCTTCATGTTCTCGCTAACACCGCGGCGAATGCGGCCCTTCTTCATAGCCAACGGTTCTACGACGACCAGGCGCGAGATCAAGCGCAGGACATACTGGCAGATCGCGATGATCAGCGGGAGGAAGTGGACGAATCCGGACGCAATACGGTAATTGCGGGCACGGGAGAGATCGTGGGAACCGGAGGAGGAACGCAGTATCGCGCGGGTGTGCGCTTCCTTGCCGGAACGATTCGGATCCATAAAGGTGAATCTGTGGAGTGGGTTAACCTGGATCCGACCGAGCCGCACACGGTTACGTTCGGCACCGAGCCCGCAAACTTTGTACCCACGATGCCGGTTGACCTTGGTAAGCCCGAGGCCGACGGAACGCTGACCGGGACGATTAGTTCGACCAGCGATTTCCTAAACTCGGGATTCATTCAGACACAAGCGCCGGACCGGACTGGGTCACCGCAGTTGCCCCCGAGGACGACACGCATCCGGATCACTTTTCCGAAGGCCGGGACCTACCAGTATCACTGTGCCCTTCATGACGTGGATGGCATGCTCGGCACGGTCGTGGTGTTACCGTGAATTCGGTCTAAGCGTACATTCACGATCGAGTCAAATGAAGTTTCGATTCTTGCGCGCAGAGCTGTTTATTCTGATTCTGGCCACGCTGCTGGGCATGGCTCATGGTGTGCCGGCTCAGGAGCCAAAAAGGATAACCGCGTCCGCCGCTGTGGGTGGCGCCGAAACGACATACCGGGGCGGGCTGGTTTCCCCGCCCCTACCGAAACCGAGATTTACACTGACCGATACGTCCGGAGCGCGGTTCGATTTGGTATTGAAGACGCAGGGGTTTACCACGCTTCTGTTCTTCGGGTACACGCATTGCCCGGATATGTGCCCGCTGCAGATGGCCATGATTGCGCAGGCGCTCAAGAAAATACCCCCAGCGTCCGCGGACCAATTCAAGGTGGTGTTTGTGACCACCGATCCCGAACGGGACACTCCGCAGGTGCTGCGCTCGTGGCTCGATCACTTTGATAAGCGCTTCATAGGTTTAACGGGAAGCGGTGCGGAAATCGAAGCAGCCCAGATCGCCGCGAATATATCTCCAGCCAAGAAATCGGCGGTGCGTGCGGACGGGGCCTACGAAGTTGGTCACGCAGCATTTGTTTTCGCGTATACCAAGGACAATCTGGCGCACGTGATTTACCCTGTCGGCGTGAAAGAAGAGGACTGGGCCCACGATCTGCCTTACCTGGCCAAAGAGACGTGGACGAATCGCTGAAGCGCCCGAAGTGCCAGAAGTGAATCGATGGCTACATCTCGCTTAACTTGTTGGTTCTCGCGCGCTGGTGCTGGAAACACCGATCTGACTGCCGAACCCCGCCATCCCGCTTCAGGGGCGGTTTTTAGGCGGCAAATTTCGTTGTGCAGGCGCGCAGAAGAGTTGTATTGTGCGCGAGAGGCATGTTCAAACCGGAAATTCCGTTCTAAAAGGAGCGCTGGTATGCTTCGATCAAGTATGCTTCGATCGATTATGCGTCAATCGGTGCGTTGTGCTTTTCTACTCGTTTTTTTCGTCTTTGCCCATGTTGCGCTGGCACAGGAATTTTCCGCCGACGTGGTAAGCCTGAAAGAGCGCAGTGTAGATATAAAGAAGATCTATGCCGGAAAAGACAAAGTGCGCGCCGAATTGGAGGGACAGGGTGCGTCTTTTGGACCAACGGCGGTCATTATCGATGAGGCCCAACGCATACCCATCGTGCTTTTGACGGAGCGACACATGTACATGGAGGCTCCGCTGGCGATGGCTGCACCGTTAATCACCCAGTTTTGGCGAGTGCCGGACGTAAATGATGCCTGCCCGCAATGGAAGAAAGTCGCAGCGCAAGCCAACGCCGCCTCCAATTGGGGCAGTTGCACGAAGGAGGGCAGCGAGGAAGTAAACGGACGCAGCACGGTGAAGTACAAAGGTGTGTCGACCAGCGGCGACACGAGTAATGTGTGGGTTGACACGAAACTGCACTGTGTGGTGAAAACGACAGACTCCACGGGTGGCATTGAGCTGCGGAATATTCAGGAGGGCGCGCAGCCGTCGAGCCTGTTCGAGATCCCGGCCGGTTACATGAAGTTTGACATGGGGAGCTTGATGCGGCGTCCCCAATAAGAGATCAAATCCTGGGCGCGGCGGGGACAGAGAAGCACCCAGCGAACTCCTGATCCGGGTTGCGTCCCGAAAATCGGGAAATCCTATATAGGATCGCCGATATAGAGACCCCCGATATAGAGATCCCCGAGTTGACGCAACAGCGCCTAGCAACAGCGCCGGCGTCCTTGCGCTCCCTTCCACACCGACTAGCCTGTGCACAAAAAAGGCGTTGCCGGAAATCGGTAGCGCCGGGGCACGGGTCCGTTCGTACGCAACTGCTTCCAGTCGCGTCCATGCATCCTGCGGATACAAAGGCCTATTCGTGCAACCTCAAACATTGCTATGTTAGCAACAGCGCCTAGCAACAGCGCCGGGCGGATTTCAGGACCAAGCTCCAAGTTACCTCTTGTACTCGCAGGGACACGCATTTTGACGCTGTGAACCTGCACGTGCGCAAGAGCATCGAAATGCGATGCGACTGGCGGTCAGCCGCTCGCCTCGGCAGAACTTTGCTGCCGAAATTACCCTGTAAACTTGCTAGAATGCGGCATCTTGCCGGGGCACCGTTAATTGAGGAGTACATGGCCGGTACATTAAGTAGACGGGTGTGGCTTCTGCTCGCGATCGCCGCACTGCTGATCCTGGTTTTGTTGTACGTCAACGGACGGCGGCCGGCCGCGCGGGTGTCGGTGGTGTCAGCGACTCGTGGCAGTGTGAGTTCTGAAATTGCCAGTAACGGCAAAGTCGAGCCGGTCATGCCGTATTCCTTGCGCGCCAGGTTCGACGGTTTTGTCGACCGCGTCACGGCCACCGAAGGGCAGTCCGTGCGGGGCGGCCAGCTCCTGCTGACTATGGACGACAAAGACATACGGGCACAGCGCGATCAGGCTCGCGCGGAACTTGCATCCCAGGAAAACGATCTCCAGGATGCGCAAGGTGGCGGCCGTTCCGATAACGCGGCTCGCGTGGTTGACGAACTGCGCAGCGCGCAGATACAGCACGATATGCTGCAGCGGCAGCAGGAAACGCTGACCAAGCTATTGGCGCAAAAGGCCGCGACACCCGATGAGGTGGCGCGCAATCAGGCCGCTCTGGACAGGGCGACTGCTGCTCTCGATCAGGCGCTAAAGGCCAAGCAGGAGTTTAGCCACCAGGCTACGCAGGATCGCGAGCGCCTGGCGCTGCTGGTGGCGCGGTCGCGCGGGCAGGTGAACGATTTGCAGGCCAAGCTCGCATCGGCGCGCCTCGTGGCGCCGGTGAACGGTACGCTTTTTTCGCTACCGGTGCATGCGCGCGATTTCGTTCATACCGGCGACCTGCTCGCCGATGTCGCCGACTTGCGCCAGGTGCGCGTACGCGCCTACATTGACGAGCCGGAACTTGGCAAACTCCAGCCGAATGAAGCGGTCGACGTGACCTGGGACGCATTGCCGGACCGTACCTGGGTCGGCCATACCGAAAATGTGCCCCGCCAGGTTGTCGCCCGCGGCGCGCGCAACGTTGGCGAAGTTCTCTGCACGGTCTCGAACGAACACCTCGAGCTGATCCCTAACACGACCGTCGATGTACGGATCAAAGTGAGTGTGCACGCGAACGCGCTGATTGTTCCGCGAGGCGCCGTGCAGATCGTGGGCGCGCACCGGTACGTCTACCGCGTGGAAGGGGACCGCTTGCGCCGTACCGAAATCAAAGTGGGTATTTCCGACGCTGCGGATTTTGAGGTGCTTTCCGGCCTGCAACCGGGCACGTTCGTGGCGCTGCCCGGGAACGTGCCGCTCAAAGACAATTTAGTAGTTCGCGCGGTGTACCCCGACCCGGAATGAGACCCATACTGCCAACCCCGCTACTGCCTGGCCGGCGTGATGATACCGATCGCTCCGTGCCCGCTGTTGTAATCGGGGATATACGGGCTGCGACCTTGTCAATCCGCTCTTTGCAGAGCCGGATACAGCGGCCCAGGCAACCCGCCACACCACTGGCTGTCACACCACTGGCCGTCACACAACTGGCCATACAACGGCTGTCACAACGGCTGTCACGACGGCCGTCACGACGGGCGACACGCCAGCCTGTGCCGGCGGGAATGCGCCTTGCTATCTGTCTGGCAGCTGTGCTCACCGTTGTTGTGCTGGTATTTCTGCGCGGCGCGATGCCTGTGCGTGCCGCCGCGCTCCAAATCACCGTACTCCCTGAAAATATCCGGCAGTTGTATAACTCCGCGCGCTATGCCGAAGCGGCACGGGAACTGGAAGCGGCGATCGACGCCAGTCCGAATGATGCCACGCTGCCTTACTGGCTGGGACGTTGTTTTTACGAGCTGCAGGAATTCGCGCAGTCAATCGCGAATTTCGAGCGCGCGGTCGGGCTCGATCCTAATCGCTCGGAGTTCCACGACTGGCTAGGGAAAGCCTGGGGACGCAAAGCGGAAGAAACGGGTCGCCTGGGTGCATTGTCGGCGATCAGCACCGCGCGCAAGGCCAGCCGCGAGTTTGCCCTGGCCGTCAGTCTGGATGCGAATAACCTCGAAGCGCAGCGCGATCTCATTCGCTACCTCATGAATGCGCCGGGCATCGCAGGCGGCAGCGAAGACCGGGCACAACAACAGATAGACGCCCTGGAGAAAATAGATCCGGTGGAAGGCGGCTTGGCGCGCGCTGAGCTTTACGCCACGCACAAGAAGTTTGAGCAGGCTGACGCCGAGTACCAGAAAGTTCTCAACATGCCGGTCAGCCGCGTCGGCCCCGCTTTTGAAGCGGCCGAATATTATCGTGATCGCGAAGACGCTCAGCACATGGAGCAGGCCGTCAACCTGGCCGTCAAGATCAATCGTTCCGACCCCCGGTTAAACTATTATCGCGGCGTGATGCTCGTTCTGGCCCATCGGGACCTGGACGCGGCCGAGAAGGACCTGCGCATCTATCTCGATGCGGTAGCGAGCAGCGCGGAAGCGCCTCCGCACAGTTCGGCCTATGTGTGGCTGGGCAGACTGTATGAACAGAAGGGACAACCCGACAGGGCCGCCGAGGCCTATCAGGCGGCACTCATGCTCGATCCCCGCGACAAGGCTGCGCGCGATAGCTTGAAACGGATACAAAAGAAATGATTCGGGGCGAGCGAACGGCGGGCTACGCGCTGGGCGCTGGAAAAGCAAACGCGCGCGGGGGAGCTTGCGTCAGGGCGCATCGAAGGGCGCATCTAAGGGCGCATCGAATGGCGCCGAAGCACGCCAAAAGTGATGCCGTGCGTTGCCACACGAATAACACTCGGTAACCCGGAGCCGTTCTTAGTATTGCTTGGCGAGAGAACCCGCCGCGAAGCGCCCGGTGTCGACGCCTACGGCGAATAAAAGGGTTGGTCCGGCTGCATATACGGCGAAATTGCGATTGTCGGCCGCCGGATTCAGAGTGAGCGTCCCGCGCCCGCCCGCGCTGATCGTCAGCGTGCCGGTGAGCGCTTCTCCTGCAACCGGCGAGCCGGGGAATGTGCCAATGTCGAGCGAGCCCGCCGTCAAATTGCCATTCACATCGGTATTGAACTGGCCGACGAAGTTTTGCACCGCCGCTGGCGCGCTGCCGTGCAGGCTGACGGCATAGCTGCCCGCGAAACCGGACTGCGGTAACGGCGCGCTCTGCTGGGCCGCCATACCGTCACTGGCAATCGAAGAATCGGTTTCCTGAAACACGGCGCCGCCCTGCGCGGTCAGATAAAAGACCAATGCGTAAGTTCGGCTCAGCGCCTGAAAGGTTGCCGTGCCGCGTCCCGTGGAATCGATCGAATAAGATCCCGTAAAGGGCTGCGCTTTGGCAATCGACCCATTATTGTTTTCATCCAGCGTGCCGCTTGTGAGCGTGCCGCTGCCCGCAGACGAAAAACTTCCGGCGGTGGCGATGCTTCCGGCGGGAGCCACGCCAGTGAGCAGGAACACATAGTTGCCGGTGAGGGAACTCACCGTGAAGGACGCGTTGGGAGTTTGCTGCACCGCGTACCCGGCGATGCGCGGCGCCGAGGAGGCATCGACTTCCACGAATTTCGCCGATCCGCGCGAGACGACATAGAAAGCGAAATTGGAAGTGGCCGCTCCCGTCGTGATGGTGGCGGTGCCGCGGCCGTTGGTAGCTACTGAGTATGCGCCGGTGAACGGAACTTTGGAGCCGAGCGTGCCGTTATCGTCGATATCTTCAATGCCGTTTGAGATTAATCCCTGGCCGTTAGCGAAAAATTCACCTACTTGCGAAACGACATTCGAGGCAGTATCCACGCCGGAGAAATCGAATACATACACGCCATTAAACGCCGAATTCAGAAACGTGGATGGATCGCGCAGATTTGCCGTGCCTTGGGCGGAGCCGGCAGTGTCGAATCCAACGATTTGCAATTGGCTGTTGTTCGCAAGAACGATACGGAAAGTCGAGGGTGTCAAACCATCGCTGAAGGACAGGGTGCCGCGGCCATCGGCACCCAGCGCGTAGCTGCCGGTGAACGACACACTCGATTTTACGCCGGTGGAATCGTGCACATCTTCGAGGCCAGCCTGCAGGCCACCGGAACCATCGGCGGTAAAAGTCCCTGCGCGAGAAAATGCGCCTGCCGCATTTGTACCGTTGAGGCTAAATGCGTAGGCGCCACGAAGTGCCGCGGTGCCGAAGGAAAGCGTCACCGTGGCACTGGCCGACTGGGTGGGATCGGACTGCGAGACTGCCGTAACCGTTATTGTTCCTCCGGGAGGAGGCGACGGTGGCGCCGTATACACGCCAGCACTGCTGACAAAGCCGAACGCCGCGAAGCCACCGGACTGGCCATTGACCTGCCAGATTACGTTGCTGGTGGGCGCGCCCTGCACAGTGGAAGAGAAGGGTTGGGAAGCGCCGGCGGCGAGAGACGCCTGCACCGGTGAAATGGAGACTTGCGCAGGCGGCAGTACGGTCACCGTCGAGGTGGCTTGCACGGTAGAAAGATCGGCGGACACCGCCGCGACGGTGACCGTGCCGCCTGCTGGCACGGTCGCGGGCGCGGTGTAGTTTCCATTCGTATCGATGGTGCCGACGGTAGAACTTCCGCCGGTCGTCCCGTTCACCTGCCAAACGATGGTGTTCAAACTGCCGCCCATGGCCGCACCGGTGAATAGCGTGCTGGTGCCTACGTTCAAAGACACGGTCGTGGGGGAAATAGCGACAGTCACTCCGGTCGTCGTGGTGGTGGCTGCGGCTTTATGGCAGGAGGAGATAGCGAGGAGCAGCGGAAACAGAAGCGCAAGCAGAAGAATATGGCGGGCGCACTGGCCCGCATCTGTGCGGCGACCGGCGATAGTCGGAAGCAGGCGCGTCTCGAGCGCAATTCGATTCGTCAGGGCCACGGCTTTTCTATCGGTCTGCTGCGCTGGAAGACTCGTGCCGATCATCAACCCTCCGCAAATGTTCTAGGCGCTTTGTTAAGCAACTTCGTTCTGCAACTCCGTAAACAACTTCCTTCTGCAACTTAGTTACTCATCTGGGCCAGTTCGGCGACAGAACTCCTCAACCAGGCTTCGCAACCCGGCTTTTTTCAAAACTGCGCGTTCCTTGGCGCATACACGTGCTTGGCAAATGCGTTCTTGGCACAGCACATTGGCAAACGCCCGGACGCTGACCCCTGCATAAGCAAGCAGGCGAGCGAAACTCCCATTATGCAGACATTATGCAGGGACAAGCGACAGGCGAACCGAAATAATGCCCATAATCTAGACGCAGCCCCATCTGCACGGCCTATACGGCGTGTAACAAAAGTGTTTACAAGCGGCATGTACACGCAGTGTTTACACGTGTTCACGCGTGGCGTTATTTGGAGCGACTGCGTGGCCCAGAGGTTGCCCCGGCCGCCCTGGAACGTAGTGCTGGCGTCACCACTAGGTTATATTGTTTGCAGCGAATGCGGAAAGTTAGTCCAGGTTATTTTACCGAAGGTTGACCGATGCTGCGTAATGAAACCGTGCGCATTGCAATCGACGCACTGTGGTCGAACAAACTGCGCGCATTTCTGACCACGCTGGGCGTGGTGATTGGCAGCGCGTGCATTGTTCTGGTGGTGACCGTGGCGGTCACGGGCCGCCAGTACGTCATTGGGCAGATTGAGGGCGTAGGGTCGAATCTGATCTATGCCAACTACGAAGTGAATCCCCAGCAAGCGGTGGTCAAGAGCGATGAGATTACCATCGGGGACATGAACGCGGTGAAAGCCAGCCTGCCAAACGTTGTGGAGACCGCGGGAACACGCGGCACCGCAGCGACCGTCGTAACCGACGGCGTGGAACGAAGCGTCGCGCTGGTAGGAGTGACCGACGGTTTCCAGGCGATCCGCAACCTGCAAATCCTGAAAGGAAGGTTCATCGACTCCGAAGACATTAAGTCGCGAAGCAAGTCGTGCCTGATCACCGACGAACTGGCGGACAAAGCTTTCCCTAACCAAGAGCCCGTGGGCGAGCACTTGCGGGTGGGCGAGATCAGTTTCACGGTGATCGGCGTTTTTCGTGAACGCGTGGGGACGTTCGGGTTGTCGGAAATTCAGCGTTACACCGTGCTGGTGCCATTTCCACTGATGGAGTACTACACGGGAGATAGTTCGATCGATGTGCTATATGCGCAGGCATCCTCGCCGGAAGTCGTGATGTCGGTCACCCAGGAAGTGGAATCCGTATTGCGGAGCCGGCACCCTGGCGGTGCGAACTACGTGGTACAAAACCTGAGCGGCATCCTCGGGGCGGCACGCAGCATTGGCACCGCGCTAACGATCGTGTTGTTGCTCATTGGATTCATCGCGCTGCTGGTCAGCGGCATCGGTATCATGAATATCATGCTGGTGACGGTGACCGAGAGGACGCGGGAGATCGGCATTCGCAAGGCGATTGGCGCACGCCGCAGCGAAATACTCCAGCAGTTCCTGATCGAATCGATTTTGATCAGCGGCATCGGATCGGTGCTAGGGATCATTATCGCGCTGGCAATCCCGGTGCTGGTGCGTCCGCTGCTGCCTGGGAATCTGCGCGTGCCGGTGCCGTGGATGTCGGTGGTGCTGGCATTTGGCGTGGCGTGTTCGACAGGCTTGTTCTTCGGATACTTGCCGGCAAACAAGGCGGCGAGACTCGAACCCACGCAGTCTTTACATTACGAATGAGCGCATTACGAATAAGGGCATTACGAATAAGGGCACCACGAATAAGATTTCCATTCTGTCGGGAGTGACGCTTCCCGAATAGGAGGGCGCAGGTGATGAATTCATGTATGCAAATCGTGCCTGGAACGGTCATTGTCGGGAGGCGGCGGTGACGCTCCGCGGCCGCGGGCGCGGCACCAGGCGCGGCACCAGATGCATCACCGGAAACATTCTGGCGCTCGGGCGTTTTACCATGCTGCTGGCCGCAATGTGTGGCACGGCACGCGCGCAACAAACCCGTTCTGAGCCGGCGGTTTCTTTGCCGATCGTCTCGGTGTCGACCGTGCCAGTGTCGACAGCTGAGGGGCAGGCGCCCCCGCAGGCGGGTGAGCCAGCCGGCGAAACTCGGAAGTTAACTCTCAAGCAGACTGTGAACCTCGCGATTCAAAGCAGCCGCGACGTATCGCTGGCACGACTGCGGTACATAGCGTCGCAGCGCGAGGCCGGGCTAACACACTCGCGGTTCCTGCCAAATGTGTATGCCGGCTCGGGGGTTGCGTACACCAATGGCTTTCCGCTCGTCGCCGGAGGCGGCGCTCCGGCGTTGTTCAGCCTGTCCTATGAACAGGCGCTGCTAGACTTGCCGGGGCGCGGGGAACTGCGCGCTGCCGAACAGAAAGTTGAGCAGCAGCGGCTGGAGATGCAGAGTATACGCGACGCGGTCATCGTGCGCGCGGCCTCCGCGTACCTAGAACTAGCGAAAGTGCGGCGTGAGGATGAGCTGTTGCAAAGGGAGCGCGACAGCGCGCAGCAGATTCTCGACTACACGCAAAAAAGGCTGGAAGCGGGGTATGAGTTGCCGGTAGAAGTAACCAAGGCGCAATTAACGGCAGCACGCGTGGCGCAGCGGCTGGCCCAACTCGAAGACCAGGATGAGTCGCTGAGCGACCAACTGCGCACGCTCCTGGGGCTGGCACCTGAACAGGCGCTCGAAGTGATGCCCGAGGATATCCCACCGGTGGCGACGCAAGCCGCGGCCGACCTGGTTCGGCAGGCGCTGGTGAACAGCGTGGCGGTTAAAGAGGCTGAAACAGAGCGCGCCGCGAGTGAGGCACGGTTGAAAGGGGAGCGAGGCGCCCACTGGCCCACCATTTCAATCATCGGACAATACAACATTCTGGCAAAGTTTAATGATTACGACGTTTTTTTTAATAAATTCCAGCGAAACAATGTGATCGCCGGTTTTGACGTGAAGATCCCCGTTTTTGCGGCACGCACGTCGTCGGCTGTAAGTGTCGCGCAAGCAAACGTGGCGGCGGCCCAGGCGCAGGTGGAGAACAAACGGAGCGAGATCACGGCCGATGTTCGCGCCAGGGCGCGCCAAGCGCGGGGAATGGATATGAGCCGCGAAGTCGCACGGCTCGAGCTCGTCCTGGCGCAGGACAATTTGCAGGTTCTGCAGGCGCAATTGCAACAGGGGCGCATAAGCACACGCGACGTGGAAAATGCGCTGCTCGAAGAAAACGACAAATGGCTGGCGTTTCTAGACGCGGATTTTGCGCGGCAGCAGGCGCAACTGGATTTGCTGAGCACCACCGGCCAGGTGGCGACACTGCTTCAGTAGAGGGAGATGGGAGCGCTTACGGCGGGCGAAAGCGAAGGCGAAAGCGAAAGACGAAGGCCTCGGTGAACGATTTGCTGTCTGCGCCAGGGCGGTCCCTAACGCTCAGGGTGGTTTTTGTGTGAGGGCACGTTTTTACCGGGGTGACGCGGAATTTCAGGTAAAATACTGCTTCATCGGAATCGGTGCGGATTGGGCCAAGGGAACTGCCGTCTCTTACCGCGAGGCTGCAGGCGGCGCGGATTTTGAGGCGAAGACCAGACCGAAAGGAAGTTGCCAACTTGAAGAAAACGATTTTTATCAATCCGCCCAGTTATGAAGGCTTCGATGGAGGCGCGGGATCGCGTTACCAGGCACGTCGCGAGATCAAGTCGTTTTGGTATCCGACGTGGCTTGCGCAGCCAGCGGCAATGGTGCCGGGAAGCAAGCTGGTGGATGCCCCGCCCGATGGACTGAGCGTCGATCAAGTGGCAGCGCTCGCCCGGGATTATGAACTAGCGGTGCTGCATACCAGCACGCCGTCGTTTGGGAACGACGCGCGGTTTGCGGCGCGGCTGAAGGAAGAAAATCCGCGCATGGAAATAGGCATGGTGGGCGCACACGTAGGCGTGTTGCCCATGCAATCGCTTCACGGCGCGCCTGCGGTGGACTGGGTAGCGGTCGGCGAATTCGATTATGCATGTGCCGAACTAGCTGCAGGCAAGCGGATGGCGGAAGTGCAGGGTATCGCCTATCGAGAAAACGGGCAGATTCGCTTCACCGCACCACGGGCGACCATTGAAGACATGGATGCGCTGCCGAACGTAATCGACGTGTACAAGCGCGATCTTACGATTGAGAATTATTTTATCGGCTACCTGCAACACCCTTACGTATCGCTGTACACGGGCCGGGGCTGCCGCTCGAAATGCACCTTCTGTTTGTGGCCGCAAACGTTAGGCGGGCATAGGTATCGGGTGCGCAGCGCGGACAGTGTGGAAGCCGAAATGGCCCAGGCGAAGAGATTTTTCCCGCAAGTGAAGGAGTTTTTCTTCGACGATGACACTTTTACCGACGATCTGCCGCGCGCCGAGGAAATCGCGCGCCGACTGGGCAAGATCGGTATGACCTGGTCGTGCAACGCCAAAGCCAACGTTCCGCGCAAGACGCTGGAAATCATGCGTGAAAACGGGCTGCGGCTGCTTCTGGTGGGTTATGAGTCGGGAAATCAGCAGATTCTCAATAACATAAAGAAGGGCATTCGCCTGGACATCGCTCGCGAGTTCACCAAGAACGCGAAGCAGCTCGGCATCACCATTCACGGAACGTTTATT
The DNA here is from genome assembly GCA_963828935.1 of uncultured Acidobacteriota bacterium. Classification (GTDB taxonomy): domain Bacteria; phylum Acidobacteriota; class Terriglobia; order Acidiferrales; family UBA7541; genus Palsa-189. The sequence goes on from CAWHGP010000007.1 coordinate 130,930, forward strand.
CTGGGTTTGCCGGGAGAGACGCCTGCGACGATCAACGAAACGATTCGCTTCGCGTGCGAGATCAACCCCGAGACGCTGCAGGTGTCGCTGGCCGCTCCCTATCCGGGCACCGAGCTGTATCGGCAGGCGCAGGAGCAAGGCTGGCTGCAGATTCAGACCGGAGAGTTGGTGGATACGCATGGCGTGCAGGTGGCCGCGCTGAATTTCCCCAATCTACAGTCGGGCGTTATTTTCCAATCGGTCGAGGAGTTCTACCGGAAGTTTTATTTCCGCCCGCGCAAGATCGTTTCCATGGTGGGCGGGATGCTGCGCAGTCCCGAGGTGATGCGGCGGCGCCTGCGTGAAGGTGTGGAATTTTTCCGGTTCCTGCACGATCGCAAAGAGACGGCACCGGTTTCTCAGCCTGCGGGCACGACGGGCGCGGGCGCGGATTGAGATTCCGGCGAGGCCGAGGATGGCGGGTCTGTCGCGGAATTGCCGTGCGAAACGGTGCGCTGGCGGTAGAGGTGTGGGGTGAGCTCTTTCGGGTGCTCTAAGTAGCCCGCGCGTGACATGCCTTCCACGAGAATTCTGCACATTAAAACCTACATTCTGCTGTTCCTGCTGGTTTCGGCGGGTACGATCGGCAATACCATCCTCGATAAAGGTATGAAAGATATCGGATCGATTGACGTGACTTCGCGCGCCGGATTGTGGAACGGAGCGTTGCACATACTTACCAGCGGCACCATCTGGGTGGGCGTGCTGTGCATGCTACTGTACATGGTTTGTCACATGCTTGTGCTTTCGTGGGCCGATTACAGTTTCGTGATGCCGTTTACGGCGGTTTCCTACGCGCTGGTGCCGCTGCTCGGCTTTTTGTGGCTGGGGGAAGCGGTCCCTCCGACGCGGCGGGCGGGAATCGCATTGATCGTCCTTGGCGTTTTGCTGATCAGCCGCACGCCTCCCCGAACCACGGAACCCGCCCTTCGAACTTATCCGGCTGAACCGCGCTGACATGCGCACCGCGCTTATCTTGGCAGTGGTTGTGTTCACCGGCACATCGGGCGAGCTGAGTATCACGCATGCGATGAAACAGATTGGCGAGGTACATCGTTTTTCGCCCATGGCGATTCTGCGTGTGGTGGCCCGGGCGATGCGGCAGGGTTGGCTGTGGATAGGGATTGGCCTGCTGGCAGCATCCTTTTTTAGTTTCCTCACCATGCTTTCCTGGTACCCGGTGGGTTTTGTCGTGCCCATAACTTCTCTTGCGTATGTGACCGGTGCGTTTGGGGCGAAATTTCTGCTGGGCGAGCGCTTGAGCCCAACCCGCTGGGCTGGGGTGTGCTTAATTTGCCTGGGAGTGGCACTCGCGTGGGTGGATCATATGCCGGCCATGCCGGACGCCGCAGTGGCGCGCGGGATGGCGTTGCAACTGTTGCTGCGCAGCGGGTTTCGCGAAGTGATATTTGCAGGTGCAGCGGCGTCACTGGGCTTTTACATTTTTGGTGCGTGGGCAGCATGGCGATTTTTTCGCCGACGTGCTAGTCGCCCCGGGGCCGAGGGTAGGGTATCAGGTATGGTATCGAGCAGTCCGGGGCACGACTTTGCGCCCCCCGTAAGCATTTTGAAGCCGGTGCGAGGACTCGACCGCAATGCGTACGAGAATTACGCGAGCTTCTGCCGGCAGGACTATCCCGAGTTTGAAATCCTGTTTGCTGCGAGTGACGAATCCGACGCGGCCGTGCCGGTGATTCGCCAGCTGATGCGCGATTTTCCAGATCGGCGGGAGAAGCCTAAGCGCAGAATTCGATTGCTGCTGGGGGTCGAGCGTACCGGCGCGAACGACAAGGTGGCCAAGCTGTGTCGCCTGGCACAGGAGGCGGATCACGCATTTCTGGTGATCACCGACAGCGATGTGCGCGTTGCCCCGGGCTACCTGCGCGGCGTGATCACGCCATTTACCGATGCGCGTGTCGGCGCCGTGACGGCACTTTACCGCGCGATTGACCCGCACGAGGAAGGCGGAAGCGCATTGCCATTTGGCGCACTGATGGACGCGGTGGGTTCCTCAGCATCGTTCGCCGGTGCCGCGCTGGTAGCGCGATCGCTCGAAGGGCTGAAGTTCGCAATGGGGTCCACGGTCGCCACGACACGCGAACGTCTGGAGGAAATTGGCGGATTTGCCGCGCTGCTCGATCTGCACTCCGACGATTATGAGGTGGGACGGAGGATTGCGGCGTCCGGATACGTGGTGGAGCTTGCGCCGGAGCCGGTGGACATGGAGTTTCCTTCTGAAACGCTTGGCGCATATCTGCGGCATGAGCTTCGCTGGCTGGTAGGCATACGGCACATTCGTCCCGGCGGGCATTTTGGAATGGTGCTGACGCAAGGGCTTCCGTGGGCGGTGGCGGCGGCATTAGTTTCTGCAAGCGGGGCGGCTGCAGGGGCGTGGGTCGCCGCATACTTGGGCATGCGTCTCGCGTCAGGATACGTTGTGGGCGTCTGGGGGTTGCGGGATCCGGTTCTGCGCCGCAGGCTTTGGCTGTTGCCGCTGCATGACTTCTTCGCGTTTTTTACATGGCTTGCCAGTTTCGCGGTGAATCGCATCGAATGGCGGGGTCTGACGTTTACACTCGACAAAGGCCGGATGGTTCCAGTCGCTTCGCGCGCCGACCGCGGCTGATGCGATCGGCGTGACTCATACGAGAGAATTGACACACCTGCTTCGGTTGACGTACCCGCTGCTAACCCATTAGAGTAGTTCGTTGTCGCCGCGCATTCGGGCCGACCGAGCGGCCCGTGTTTGGGGCGTCCGCCTGCTGGGAGGTCGTACAATCGGCAGTACATCAGCCTCTGGAGCTGACTATCCTGGTTCGAGTCCAGGCCTCCCAGCCAAACTAATAAAATCAATACCTTAGAGCCTCACGGCTACGGAACGGCTACGAATAAGTCGTTTTCTCCCGTCCGCTCAGTATTACATCTGAGAGGAGAGAACGATTATGAGCGCGGTGAGCTCAGTGGTACGGGCTACGGTGGATGGAAAGCGAGTCAATCTATCTCCGGAACAGGCAAAAGCGAGAAATCTTCCGGGCACCTTTTACATGCGCTGGACCGAGGGTGGAAAAGATAAATGGGTTAGTGTCGGCAAAGATGCGAGTGCTGCCAAGCCGCTGTGATTCGCAAAGAACGGGAATTCCGTGGTATGGCAGTGAACTCCAGGGAAACAACCCTCCAAGAGGCGATGGATGCCTTCCTACTAGAACGCATAGCGTCTCAGGACGCCAGTTCAGTCCGACGCTGGCAATGGGAACTCAATCGCTTCGCCACAGTGACCGAAAAGAAATACGTCGGCGACATTAATTGAGAAGATGTTTTCGCATATTGGAATAGCTTAAAAGCGGGTGGTGCCAAGCCGCGCACAATTCACAATCGAGTTCAATCCCTCCTGACTTTGCTCAAGAACCGAGGTATCACCGGGCTCCTTAAAACCGGGGAGATGCCTGCATTCGACGAAAAGGATGTGGGCTACTATACGGAAACTAATCCCGAGGAACTGACAAAGTGTTTCTCCGCATGCAACGCCGAGGAACGTCTGGCGTTGATGTTCTTCCTATATAGCGGGTGCCGTGAAAGGGAAGTAATGTTTGCGTGCTGGAACGATATTGATTTCACCCACCGCACCTATACCGTGCGGCGGAATAAAAACTGCTCCTCTGTAAGGCTACAGAACATCTTCTTATGCCTAAACGCCTCACACCGTGTCTTGTTGAGACAGAATTGTCCGACAGTTTATCCTGAAGATTGGCTGGGACAACTTGGAGGTAGCTACGTGACATGGCGGTTCACATCGTGAGGAATATAGCGCAGACAGTGTGCAGCAGGAGAGGTGATCATGAGAGCATCGAACTGTTGAGATGAGGGGATGAACGGCTCCGTTCACCCCCTTCGGTCCAATACAGTCGAACATCTGCATAGAGCTACTTCTTGGCAGTCGTAATTGGCACGGCCTGTGCCTGACTTGCCTTCGCCAGCAGTTCTCGATCAGCTTTGGTGAGTGGCGTGAAAGTAAAGGAATACCCGATGTCAGGCACATTCATTGAGGTAACGATGCGCGCGTCCCCACGAATGCTCACTGTCAGCTTGGTGGGACCCTTCTCGCTGTGACTAAGGATTGGAGGAGGCAAAAAGAATCCGTGTCTTAGGTCGGCTGACCACACAGTGGCCGCAGAATGGATGTCGCGCATGTTGATGACGTAGTTGCCGGGTTGAAGCACGGCTTTGCCCCAGTGTACTTCATAGGGAAGCGTAAACTTGCCGCTGAAGAGTGGACCGCCGAAGCTCGCTTGCGCTTTAACCCCGCCAGCAAAGGCCAGCGCTGACAGCGCAACAGCTACAAACAACGTCCCCTTTTGAATCGTCGTCGCTTTCATTATTGTTCTCCTTTTTTGAGGCGATGCGTCGCAGTGCTAAGGTAGGTCCGCATCGTGGCTTCACTAGATAAAGCGCAAAGCGCTGGTGGTTTGGCTCACACGTCCGCGAGATTCTTGCGGACCTCCCTTAGGAAATTCTGGACCCGTAATGGAAAGAAGCTGGCGTGGCAGGCGAAATGCGTTTACTTTAACGGTTTGTGGGGTTATCTTCGGTCAAATCCCAGCGGGGTAGGTCGATGTGCCCATCATCGTCCGCACGGGTCACTGAGCTGCTTGCGAACTGGGGGCGTGGCGACCAGCATGCGCGCGAGGCGCTGATCCCCCTGGTGTACGATGAGCTTCGCCGTATCGCCCGGCGCTATCTTCGGCGCGAGCGACCCGACCATACATTGCAAAGCGCGGCGCTGGTTAACGAAGCCTACCTGCGCTTGGCGCACCACGAATCCTTGCAGTCGCAAAACCGCGCCCATTTTTTCGGCGTCGCGGCCCAAGTCATGCGTCACATCCTCGTAGATCACGCGCGCAATCGTTTCGCTGCGAAGCGCGGAGCAGCCCTCCGCATAAGTGTGGATCCGCAAATTGCGTTGCCGCAGAAACAGGAAATGGATCTTATCAGGTTGGATGATGCCTTGAAGAGGCTTGCGATCTTGGACGGGCGTCAAGGCCAGATTGTCGAGCTGCGTTTCTTTGGTGGGCTCTCCATTGAAGAAACCGCCGCGGCCCTTAACATTTCGCCCGCGACCGTGAAGCGCGAATGGGCCACGGCCCGCGCCTGGCTGCTAAGGGAAATAAGAAGGAATAAGGAATAAGGAAGCTCGCAAGTGACGCCCGAACGCTGGCAGCAAATCAAGGAAGTCCTGGCCTCGGTTTTGGAACGCGAACCCGGCGAACGCCAGGACTATCTGGATCAAGTTTGTGCCGAGCCCATGCTGCGGCGGGAGGTGGAGTCGCTGATCGACGCGCACGAACAAGGGGACGGCAGTTTTATGGAGGATGCGTCCACGAAAAGCGAGGCATTGAAGAGCGGCGTCAAGCTAGGACCTTACGAGATCGTCTCTCCTCTTGGCGCGGGCGGGATGGGAGTGGTCTATCGCGCGCGCGACCAGCGTCTGGAACGCGATGTTGCGCTCAAAGTGCTTACTGCCGGCTTGCTGGCGAATGAGTCCGCGCGCAGGCGATTCCGAAAAGAAGCGCTGGCGCTCGCCAAGCTGAGCCATCCCAATATTGCGGTGATTTACGACGTTGGCGCGGAGGAAGGCGTTGACTATCTGGTGATGGAATGCGTGCCGGGACAGTCTCTGGCGGAGAGACTGAAATCGGGGCCGCTACCGGAACCAGAAGCGGCGGCGCTGGGTGCGCAGATTGCAGCGGCGCTTGAAGAAGCACACGAGCACGGTGTGGTGCATCGCGACCTGAAGCCGGGGAATGTGATGTTGACGGCGAAGGGCCAAGTGAAGGTGCTTGATTTCGGGCTGGCAAAATTGCTGGCGGCGGACGAAACGGCAGAAACAACCGAAACGCAGGGGGAAACCAGAGAGGGGGCGGGTACACCGCCCTACATGGCTCCCGAGCAACTGCGACGCGAATCGATTGACGGGCGGGCAGATCTTTGGGCTCTGGGAGCGCTGCTGTATGAGGCCACGACGGGGCAAAGACCATTTTGCGAGACGCTCTATTCGCGGCTCATCGACGCCATCCTCGATCAAGAGCCTGTCGCAGCACGCGCTTTGAATCCGCACCTCTCGAGCGGGATGGAAACTATCCTGAAGAAAGCACTGGAGAAAGATCGGAGCCGACGTTACCAGACCGCGGCTGAGATACACGCCGACCTCGACGGATTGAAACAAGGCCGGGCGCCTGCGCATTCGGGTGCAGTTAGAACCGTGGCAACGAGGCGAGGGCGGCTGGTGGCCGCTGCTGTTCTCGGCGTGCTGGTGATTGGCGCGGGATTGGCGGCACTCCCCGGGGTAAGAGAACCGATTCGCCGGAGGCTCGGCGGCAACGCGATCGGGCAGGAAAAGCAGCTGGCGGTGCTGCCTTTCGAAGTGACCGGCGGAGATCCGAACGCGAAGGCGTTTGGCGACGGTTTGACCGAGACACTGACGGCGAAGCTCACACAACTCACGGTGAATCACGCGTTGCAGGTGATTTCCGCTTCGGAAGTGCACGCGAAGCGGGTTACCACAGCGGAAGAAGCACGGCAGGAGTTCGGCGTGAATCTAGCGCTGGAAGGAAATTTGAGCCGATCGGGAGACAGAATACGCATTAATTACATATTGGTAGATACGGGCACACACCGGCAGCTCAAGGCCGACAGCATCACTGCGGCTGCTTCCGACCCGTTTGCTGTTCAAGATCAAGTGGTGAACGGAGCGCTCAGAATGCTGGAGTTGGTGGCGCAACCGCCTGAGCTCGAATCGCTGGCATACCACGGCACTGACGTGCCCGGCGCTTACGACTTCTATCTGCAAGGACGAGGGTATCTGCAGGACTACGACAAGACGGAGAATCTAGACAGCGCCATCACCGTTTTCAAACGGGCAATCGCGCTCGACCCGAATTACGCGCTGGCTCAGGCGGGGCTGGGAGAGACCTACTGGCAAAAATACCTGGCGAGCAAGGATTCGCAATGGGTGCAGTCGGCCCGGCGCGCTTGCGAGCTGGCGTTGAACGGCGCCGCGCAGCTTGCCGCCGCGCACGTGTGTCTAGGACGGCTCGAGAGCGGCACAGGGGAATATGAGAAGGCGGTTGAGGAGTTCGGGCGGGCCGTGGCGGCCGATCCCACCAGCGACGATGCCTATCGGGGGCTCGCCGACGCTTACGAAAAAGTTAACAAGCCCGCAGAGGCGGAACGAACCTACCGCAGGGCGCTTGAACTGCGCCCCCAGTATTGGGCGGGCTACAATTTCCTGGGGGCTTTCTACTATCACCAGGCTCGCTATTCCGAGGCGGCTTCGATGTTCTCCCAAGTGGTGGCATTGGCACCTGACAGCTTCCGCGGATACTCCAATCTGGGTACGACTTACTATTACGAGGGATTTTATGCTGAAGCGATCAGAACGCTGCGACGGTCGATCGCAATTCGACCTACCGACGCGGCTTATAGCAATCTCGGTAGCGCCAATTTCTATCTGCGGCACTATGACGAAGCGGCCAAGGCATATGAAGAAGCAGTAAAACTGAGCCCGAAAGATTACATCCTGTGGTGGAACTTAGGCGATGGATACTACTGGGCGCGAGACAAGCGCCCCCAAGCTGCGCAGGCCTACCGGCAGGCCAATTCGCTCGCAAGCGACGCGCTGCGGGTGAACCGGCGCAACGCCTACGCGCTGGGGGTGTTGGCCTATTGTCATGCAATGTTGGGAGACCAAGAGCGGGCGCTCGAATACTTGAATGAGGGCCTCCAAATGGCTCCACAGGATTCCGAGATGCGCTTCAAGGCGGCGCTCGTTTACACGCAATTGGGCGACTTGGCTCAAGGGCTGGATTGGCTCAAAAAGTCCTTGGACGTTGGCTTCTCGCCGACTATCGTACGCGACACACCGAACTTCGACGCTTTACGGCGCGACCCTAGATTCGAGGCATTGATCGCGGCCAAGTAAAAAACTCACAAAAAGGAGATCGACCATGGCCAGCATAGCAAAGGGAGTGGAAAGCACATTACCGTGTCACCAGGTAGTGACCATTACGGTCGCGGAGAATGGGAAAATTGAAAGCGTAAAGCCAGACCCGTTTCGTATCTCCAAAGACAGACAGGAACAAGTGATCTGGGAGATAAATGACCCAAAGTTCAACTTCACTGTTGAATTTACGCACGGCTCGCCGTTCTACGAGTCACAGTTCGCCAGCAAGAATCACACGGTTTCTGGTCTTGTTCGGCGCAGCGTCCTAGCTGATCCGCTCAAGTACTATAAGTATACGGTGAGAGTGGAACATAACGAGCTGCACGATGAGAAGGATCCGGGGGGCATCATAAATCAGTGATCGTCGAGAAACGGCGCCGGCATAATGCCGGGCAGCGCCGCGTCGAAGACGGCGAGTCGCTGCACGTCGCCCGGCCATCAGCGGCCTAGGCGTAGGCGAGCCACGTCCCAATCTCATGACCGACGACGCCGATCGGACCGGTAAGACTGAGCGTCTCCACGAAGCCTTGAATTTCCGTGACGACGGTCTTTAAGCCATACCCGTCGGCGGGCTGATCGGAATCGCCCATTTCCACGAGGTCGAGCGCTATCAGTCGCCGACCACGCATAGGGCCCCAGCAAAAGTGAATAATTCCACGGTTCGTAGCGCTGTAGTCTATCGCCTACATCACCGTTCTTAAATCTACGCCGAAATACACACTGTTCTCTCATCCCGACCCGCCGGTGCGTATCCGTAGATTAGGCGATTTTGCGACGAGGGTGTCACTAGTACACCAGTACGTTACGTTAGTACTCTTCGCAAAGAGTAATTTGGCAAGTACAATAGCTTCCGTAATGGTAGCTATATCGCATTCTCGAATTCGCCGAAGTTGCGCTCCAGATTACGCTTCTATGGCGACTCAGCCCTGGAGCAATGCGGAGCGTCTACGCGGGCTTTTCCGTATCGACAGGTGGAGGGGAAATTGGAACCCGGCCACCTCGGCGGTCCGAGGGGTACTCAACCATGATTGAACTCATACTATTCACCACCGTCGGTGTAGGTCTACTCACCGGGTTTTTGGCGCTCGGTTTTAAGCGTCCTCCACGTAAGGCGCTTGAGTCTTCCGTGATGACGGCGGCCGGCGAGATGGTCCGGCTGGAAGGACTGGCCTTTATAAATGGGGCCGGGTTGCTGGATGACGCTGAATACCGGCTGCTTTGTTCCAATATATATCTACAGGGAGTCGCCAAGCGATTTCGCAAAGAGCGCCAGGAACTGGCCATCATGTGGATTTCGATGCTGCAAACGGATTTGCGAACCCTGCTGAGGTTCCATCGCTTTCTGATCAGCCGTGGGGCTTCGTCGAGATTTCAAGAGGAGTTGGAGATCCTGGGAACCTATGTGGCGTCAGTTGTTCTGTTGAGCATGCTGAAGACCTCGATTTACACGGTAGGGCCTTTCGCACTATGCAGGGTTAACCGGTGCGTCAGAGGACTGGTTGACAGAATGTCTCGAACCACTGCGCAAACGCTCAGCCGGATACCAGCAGTTGGCTGGCCCGAACTCGAGCGCAGCTGGGGCAGTGCTCTGGCTTAGGTGAGGCCGAACTTTGAGACAGTTCACACTCGCGGACTCTAAGGGAAAGTACTGGCGACTGGAGAACTGATGTTCGGCCAAAGCCCGGCGAAAACGGGGTCCGGCAACTGTCTGACCAAGCCCGGCCGCCGACTGCCTTCGTGAACTCGCGGATCAATCCTGACGTGCAGTAGCGATCTCGCCAGTTCTGCGTCGATACGAATGGAAAGGGTACGGCTGGTGACCGTGTTGTTTGGCAATCTACCGATGGTAGTGGTTTCGCAGCGTACCGTCGTATCGACCAGTCCGCATGCAGCACTTCTTGAAAGTCACGTCCGGAGCCGCACGGGCAGGAGTCGTTCCTGCCAAGCTTCTCAACAAGTTTCTTCCCGCCGTGCACTGTGCGGAAACCGCAAATGGAGAACGAGACTGCGAAGGTTCCAGTAGCTTTCTCTGTGCATCTAAAGCCGCTTTGTCACCGAAGGTCGACTCCATTCCACTGCTGAAGTAGCTCTGCGCTGAACCTCCCGCAGTAGTGGTGTTGTGATCGCTCACGGTAAGCATCCGTTCCGCATACCAGAGTTATTTCTATCCTTAAATGAGTTGCCGCCGGCAAGATCAGACGGCGATTAGCGGGCGAGTGATTGCCGCCTCCACCGCATTTCTAGCGACAGACAAACCCACGGGGCCTCCTACTAAGCGCTACCACGCAGCCTCAGACCGCCTTCATTAATATGAGGACGCCTCTCCGTTGCGATACGGGGAACTCCCTTCGCTGACCTTAGGCAACGAGGTTCCATCCGCAAACACGATACGGCTAATGCGACCTACAACGTTGTTCACTTTGGATTGATGTATGTGAATCGTGATCACGTCGCCGGGCTGCAGGGAAGCCTTGGTAAAACCAACAAGTGTTAGCGCCGATGGGCTGCCTAATTCCCCAACCCAGTGTGCCACGTTGCCCTTGTAATCCTTCACGTCGAACGAAACAATGCAGTGGGGATTAGCCCACGCGAATTTCGTCACCGTTGCGTCCTTTAAAACGACATCCTTGCTCTCGTCGTACGCCGCGTTTCCGTGATGAGCGGATAGCGGCAAGCAAACCGCAAGAACACCCGCAAGCAAGAAAAATGCCAACACTCTCGTTTTCATGCGAACTCCTTTCGTGAACAGCAGAATTGTCCCAACCCAGCCAGTGTTTTAAGCCCCTTCGCACGCAGCTGAGATCCCGACGCATTAGGCCCGTCGGCCTTTAACTTTTTATACTTGTCTTCGTAATCACCCTTCACGCCCTTGTTGATGTGCTTCCACTCCTCGGGCTCCTCGCTGTGGGTGCAGAAGACTTCAGTCCACTCACCATCAGAAGCTGCGAGTGACCACTTACTTACGGGAAGCCGAAGCCCAAGGCTTGGTGAGAATCAGCGGGTCCTCAATGGGAATTTGATAGATGAGGTAGTTCTTCGAGGGGCGGCTCCAGCGTTCGATGATCTGCTCCTGATCACTTTGCAACCATGCGTTGCCTTCCCCGCTGAAGCCTCCGACCGCAACATTCCTAGGCCTATCGTGAATATGCTGCTTGATATATGTCAGTCGCACTCTTTATGTCAACTCCGTTAGTCGCGCTCCAATGGAGACGGAAAGTCCCCCGGACGAAACGAGTCGAGCGTTAATTGGTGACGGATAAGACGCGGGCAAACCAAACAGAGTTGCCGATTTGATGAGCCTAAACTTGCATCAGCAATAAACTAGCAGGGTCCTGGGCTGGCTATGAAGCACTGGCGTTAGAAACCGGAATCGTCAAGACCGTCCGATTCGCCTCAATCGCGACCGGACCATCATACTCTGGCTAGATTCTCAACATCTGTATAGGAACGCCCTTTGATCTGTGCCACCGCCGCATCGACGCTTCTGCCGTTCGCGATGAATGGCTTTCCTGTTTGGTCTTGTCTGCAGAGTCTTGCGCGAGCAGGTTCCCACAAGCCCTAGTACAACTCCAAACAACAGGATGGTTTGACGATTGTCACGTCGGCGCACGATATTATCCTTCGCCGCCAGCCTCTTTCTCTTCGTCTGGTTGTACATATTCTTCCTTCGGGTTTGGCTGGATTGCTCTGCAGCCCTTGTCCATTTCCTCTTTCTCCCGTGTCAAGAACGAAGTAGCGCAGCCCTTCTCTTCAGAGTTTGCGAGGACATTGGCGGGAGTCACTTTGCTAGGTTCAATTTTGCCGTCATTCTTGAGCATGTTGTAATCCTTCCAGGTAGGCTGTGGTCTTCGATTTGGAACCACGATAAAAGGGCATTATATCTCCCTGTCCGGAAATGAATTTCAACGAACACGGGCGTCTGTGCTCTGAAGCGCATTCCGACATGCGCTAGACGCCGAACGTGAAAGACGATGATCTGCGCCGTCGACTTGTTGTGCATTAGGCTTTTTGTGTATAAGGGACCAGAAGAGGAGTATTGTGCCCGCACGAAAGGTTTAAATCGCGAAATTCCGGCGTAAATGTCATAGACGAAGCCCAACGCGTCAAATGCAGCCTGTTGTATTTGCTGAATTTAATTAGGTACATGGGGACTCGCTGAGCCTCTGCCTAACGCCGCCTCCGGCAATGGTCTGAGATCAGAGTGGAGCATTGAAGCCGAATGGCCGGGCCGATTCAAAGGAGCAATCCGTGAAATACCCATTCTCATTGGTGGCCGCCTGCGTCCTTTTGCTCGGCATTTCGTTAACCGCGCATGCCCAAACCGAAGTCACTCTTCTGGTGCCGAACCCCTTTAGGAGATCGGTAGACGAGCTGGTCCCAGGATTCGAAAGTAAGACAGGCTACAAACTTAAGGTGACCTATGGCAAGGGTTTGGGGACGAGACGGCAGGTGTCGCGCGGCGAGATCTTTGATGTATCCATTCTGCTGCCCCCCTATCCGGAAGCGCTTGCTTCGGGCAACATCGACCCCAAGAGCGCCACAACGCTCGCCAGCCTCACCCTGGCGCTCGCAGTGAAAAAGGGCGCGCCCAAGCCCGACATTTCCACACCCAAAGCGCTCAAGGAAACGCTGCTTGCGGCCAAGACCGTCGCTTACGTGGACCCGACTTCAGGAAGCGACGGATCCGCGACCCGAGATGCGCTTCAGAAGCTGGGCGTTATCGACCTAATTGACTCGAAGATCAAGCTCAGCGCAACCGCCAGCGTCACGGGAAATTCTGTGGCTACGGGCGAGGCCGACCTCGGCATTTTCTACCGCAACGAAATGGACAATCCCGGTCTCGACGTCGTAGGACTTCTGCCGAAGCAGTTGGCGACGCCAGTGAAGGTGTGGCGTTCATCTCTACCCATGTGAAGGATGCGAAAGCCGCCAAGACCCTGGTCGATTACCTCGCGTCACCCGACGCCGAGGCCCTCTATGAGAAAGATGGGCTGGAGCCGGCTCATTGAGTTGCTTTGAGTACACAACCGGCCAGTGTTGCCTCCCGATAAAGTTGATTAGATAACGTCGCGGACTCCCTCGACCGGGTAAGCTCGATAGCAAGTAATCGGCCAAGGCTCGGAAAAAAAAACGAGCGATGATTGTTATCGGCTGTGATTTTCACAGCCGCTTCAGCAAATTGCCATATTGATTGGATCCTTGGGGCAGCCGCCGCCGGCTCGCATGCAGGGTAGCCCGACGAACGCGATCGTGGGACCCAGACTTCTCGCCACACTCGCTGTGGCTCATCCAGAATGAGCATCCGATTCGGTACCGGCCGGCCTCTCGAGGCCTTGGCGTGACTGAGTATCTGCCGAAGCAACTGCGCTGTAGTATGAAAGCGCAAACATGCGTAACGTCAGAGGATGGGAATTACGCCACCTTGAACGAAGAATGAAAAGTTGCTGGCAGGGATTGCAAAACGCCTAGCATCGCCTTCCGCGTTCCGACGGCACCGCCTCGGTTCGCGTCGGATTGCACTCCTGTTTTTGACGCCTTCAAATAGCGACAGCTTACAACGGGTTGGCGAGCTTGCTATAAATGTGCAGGGCGTTTTCCATTCCTATCTTCCGCCTTAAATCCGTCGGCAATTGGTTGAGCAGCATTACACTACTCTCCCATCGTAGAGGTCCCTTTGCCGGCCCTGGTCTGTAGTGCTGATCACTGCCTATAACAAAGCGATCGGGGAAATCTTGAAACAGGCTGAGCCACTCCGGCTTGATCTTCCCATTGGCAAACACAGGATTCTTGCCAGGGGTTACAAGATCCACCTTAATTTCCATGTACAGATTGGAATGTGATTTGAGTAGCCGTCGACAAAGTGCCGGCGTGCGGGACCCTGTGAAGTCCGCGCCTGCGTGTGCCCAAATAATTTTGGCACCCCGGTTGTGCTGCAGGAGCCGCTCAAAATCCGCAATGTTTGCAGGCAGCTGGGGCGGATTAGGAGAAGTCAAATCGGCGGGAAGCGGCATGGTCTGCGGAACGGCTTCCATGTGCAAATCGATGGGGACATTTTGCTCCGCCGCGATATCTGCCAGCAGAAGGAACAACGGGTGATTGGGCGGTGCGTACTCGTAATCCTTCAGTGCGGAAGAGGGTTGCGATAAATGCTCCGCTGTTAGCTCACCGAAACCTGCCGCACCTTCCCGAAGTAGTTCGTACGCGCGTGCTCTAAATTCCCGTCGCACATCGGGGCCATCGTTGCCCGACCGAGCGGCCTCCTGAATCATAGCGTTGAGAGTGCCACCGCCCCCGAGAACGGCTAGTTTGTCCGGATATTTCCTCGCAGTCGGCAGAAAGATCTCGGCGTCATATCGCTCTGGATCGCTCTGGGGATACGGTTCGGTGAGCAGAAAGAGTCTTGCGGCATTTTGGTTGACCATGGATCGCACGGCGGCCTCGACGGACGCGCTTGGGTCGTGCGGGTCAATGTGGGTGTGGACATCCATGTACTTGGACAAAGAAGGCACCAACTCCGCCTGCGGCAATGACCGGGCACTCGCGTCGGGAGTTCGGCTTACCGTAGAAGGATAGAAAAGCGCGACGAAGATCCCGACGAGCGAAAGAACTAACGCCCTCGTGCCGAACTTCTGTCCAAGCTCTGACATTGGTCCATCCTTGATCTATGCAAGCGCGAGATCGTCGATCCGCGCAACGGTCAGGTCTCGTACCACAACCAGCCGCGGCAACCGGGCTCAGTTCCCGTCGCCGTTACGTTCTATGATCCTTTTCTTTGCGTCCGCAAAAGAGACGGCATATACGCCGGGAAAGGTGTGCACGGGAACGACCTGTTGCACATCCATCTTCAAGCGCTGGATATTATCCAGGAGGTTTTGCCCCATGCCTACGGTGGTGCGCACGCCAGGATGGAAGTGGTTCAGCATGAAACCATCCGAGGGAAACAGTATCTTCTCCTTCGGCAGATAGACTAGCAGAAGTCCGTCATCGTGCTCCTGACCTTGCTGCCGGTCGAATTGCATAGAGCGCGAGCCGTCGCTCAAGACATACGTATCCTTCACCGTCAGAAAGACGGCTGGTTTCGGATTCAGGGCGAGCTTATCGGGCTTGATGGTGTGCGGATACTGGAAGATCTGTTCGTAAAATGGCTTGTTCATTTCGTGGGTGATGATCGTGGAACCGTTGGCCACGAAGGTACGAAGGCCACCGGAATGGTCCAGGTGATGATGGGTATTGACGACATACTTGACGGGCTTATTGGGAATCAGTCGCTTGGTTTCCGCAATCACCGCGAGGGAACGCGCTTCATTGCCGCTCGCCTCGATCACTACGGAGTAGTCATTGAACTCCACGGCCATGCTCTGCGTGCCTCCGGCCATCATGACCCAAACACCATCGGCCAGCTTTTGAGTTTGCAGCTCGCGCCCTTCGGCCCCGGCTTGGCCCGCCTGCCGGATAGAGTCAGGGACGTCAATATGCGTGGGCATATTGATCTGCACGCCGGCCACTGTGAGATCGAGCCGCGGCTGACAGCCTGGCAACCCTTCGCCAGCGGAAAACTTTACAGGGAACTCTTTCCCGGAACATTCCATGCGCACGATTTTCATGGGAACCTTGACGCCGGCAAAATCCTGGTAACCTGAGTAGTTCGTTACGAAATCCACATCACCCAGCATGTCGTTATTATTCCAATATTCGATTCTTGCGAGGAGGTTGCGGTCGTCCACATAACCGCTGACCTTGCGCTTTCCGTTCCACAGGTAGGACACCACGGTCATTTGTTGGCCGTCGATGGTCTTCGTCTCCATGGTTGGGTTGGCATTGGCAGCCATGGCGGCCTTCACCCACCCGTAGGGAGTAAGAGCCATCTCGAATTTTAGTCCCTCCACCGCTCCTGGCGTGGGCGATCCCTCCGCAGGTGGATTGTCCGGCCCTTGTCCGCCGTAGCTCCAGGCAAAATCTCCGTTCAGGGAGGCCATGTCGGTAAGCGATCCCATGATGGGTTGGAAGCCCGCGCCGCAAACCTTGTTGTATTGCGTCCATTTGGCAACTTCCTGCGAGGCGACCTGTTCGTAGTCCAGGACGCGGAAATAGCTTGTCAGTTTGAATTGGGACCAGGGACCACCGGGCCTGCAACTGTAGTTGTACCCGTCGAAGCCGGTGCCGGAGTATTGGATCGAGTTCACGCGAGCAGCTCCGGTCGCTTTCGCCACATCGGCTACAACGCTTTGCGCGGTTCTTCCATCTTGCTTGTCTTGCGGCCGGTTGCTGACGGCGAATAGCGCCAGCAACGCAAACGCCAAGAGCCTTTTGCTGTACATCCGTTAGCCTCCGTTGCGGCCAAATTTGAGGAACGGTGAAATTTGAGGCAGAGCATACGCTCCGAGGTAACTTGGGTCAACCTATGAGATTCGAGGGCGGCGAGTGACGCCGCGAGCTATCCGTGCATAGCCAGGCTGCTGGCTCGCAGGCTTTGACCACATTCATGGCGCCAGCGTCGATGAGGCTCTGCGCAGCGTACGATAAAAAGTATGCTCTGCGCAGCATACGATAAAATACGTCAGATCCTAAGCCTGCCGCTGAGAACTAAGGAGGGCCAATGTTCAGGTGGCGATTTCGAGGACCACTTCTAGTTTTTGCTGAAGGTAGCTCACTCCGCCGGCGGGTTGCCTACAGTCTCGCATTGGTGAGGGTAATTCTTATTCCCGTCATACTCCTGGCGATCTATTACTTGTTTAATATGGCGTCGATCGTTGATCGCCTCGCGACCGTAGACGCACCGGCATCGACACTCGCAGAGCAGGCCTCCCTGGAAATGTCGGAAGCTAGGCGGACAGAACGAACTTTCTTCCTCATTCAGGATCCGGCTGTACTCCAAGCCAATCAAGAGTCAATTGGCCGCGTGAGGCAGAATCTAGAGCAAATTCAGGAATTGGAACCACAGGAGCGGGCGACTACAAGCAAAGCTTTGGAAGCGGTGCGTCTTTACCAATCGCGTTTTACGTCAGCAACCCTACTCATCCAACATCCGGAACAGCCGGTTGTTGAACGAGTACAGCAGGTTGTGGATATGTACGAACGGGATCTGAATAACCTTCTGCGGAATGCAAGACGCGAACGAAGAAGCCCGCCCATCGATATATTACGAACTCAGGTCGAATCATTCGACGCGGAAATTACCAAGACGATCGAGGCGCGTGACCCCATATTTCAGCAGGTCACAACGGATCTTCAGGCTTCAAGTGAACAAATACTCAAGTCGTCGTCCGATCTGGCAACGTTGAATTGGCAGCGGGTACAAAATGACCACCTCAGCTCTCGTCAGCTCGTCCGTCGAGCAGAATGGGTATTGACAGTAGTCTCGGGCTGTACACTATTGTTGAGTGTTTGGATCAGCTTTGTTTTGCCACGCGAAGTCGTCCAACCCCTAATTAACCTCAAAGAGGCCATTGATCACGCCGCAGCTGGAAATCTCGGAATTGAGTTTCACATCCAGGGTGAGGGCGAGGTCGTACAGCTTGCAAATAGCGTCCAGAAACTTATTTGTGGCTTGCCAAACACTGTCAACCACGACAAATGAAAAATTAAATCAACAGGTTGTTTCTTCACTAGGTATTCGCCCTTTCGCGGGGTCGCTTGTTTTTTTCCCCTCAGACGATCAACCTTGCCGCTTCTCCCGTTGGAGTACTCGGTTCACGTTGGGCGGGAGACGTATGGCTTTTTCCACCGCGTTTTCTCTTCGCCGGTACTGTTCGATGATGGCCGTCTCAAACGGCGACGGTGCGGAGCATGGGAACCTTCAACCGCCCTTCGCCGGCTTGCGTGTATATACCCATTGGTAGTTCGTGATCGCCGCACCTGCCCTGCAGCAGAGCGCAAACCCTTGCTGAGATTGCATGTGATGTCGGCCGAGGCTATATGGTAAGTTAAGCTTGATTCTACCGGGCAGACAGGCATACATTTCGTTAAAAGTGGGAAGTCCGGGGAAGGGTGCATCCGGCAGGAAGTAAAAGAAAGCTGCGAAGGAGAGACCCATGGATTCGAAAAAACCTAGTCGAAGGAAATTCCTGAAAACCGGCGCCGCAGCCGGGTTGACCGTGGGTGTGCTGGGGTCTGCAAGCGCTCAGACAGCGGCGCCTGACCCAAAACGTGCCAAGGACCTGATCGCGTATGGCGAGCGCTCCCATTTTGTGACCTCGGTACGTGTACCCGTGGCCGAAAGAATGTCACCCGACGACTTCGGCATGACGTTTCATGTGGCGAGCCCGCTTCAGGATTCGGTAGGGATTATTACGCCCTCCTCGCTCCATTTTGTGGGTACCCACCGTGGCGCTATTGTTCCGGAGATCGATCCTAAGGAATATCGTCTCCTGATCCACGGCATGGTGGACCACCCGCTGGAGTTCACCCTGGCGGAGTTGAAGCGATTCCCTTCGGTATCCCGTATTCATTTTCTCGAGTGCCTGGGAAACCGCACGAAAGCCGAATACAAAACCGTTCAGGAAACGCACGGACTAACCAGTTGCAGCGAATGGACCGGAGTGCCTCTGTCTCTGTTGCTGAAGGAAGTCGGCGTGCAAAAGGGAGCCGCTTGGATTGTTTCGGAAGGATCGGAGGAGGTTAAAGGGGCGGGAAGCATTCGCCTGGGGAAGGCCATGGACGACTGTCTGGTGGCCTACGGACAAAATGGCGAAGCGCTGCGCCCTCAGCAAGGTTTCCCGGTGCGGCTGCTGGTTCCCGGCTTTGAGGGAATTTATAACACCAAGTGGCTGAGGCGAATCAAAGCCGTCGACCGGTATTACATGACCTACAACGACTACGGGCACATCTCTAAGGACCCGAAAACCGCCGCGTTGACCTTCGAGTGGGGACCGAAATCGGTCATCACCTTTCCTTCCGGGGGACAACAGTTGCCCGCTCACGGTTTCTACCAGATCACCGGATTGGCCTGGTCCGGTGGAGGTGCCGTTCGTAAGGTGGAAGTATCCGCCGATGGGGGCCGGACCTGGAAAGACGCCGAGATTCGGGGGGCGGTGCATCCCATGGCGCACACCCGGTTTGGTATGGACTGGAAGTGGGAAGGACAGGAGTGCGTGCTCCAGTCGCGCTGCATCGATGAACTCGGCCAGGTTCAACCCACACAGGCCGAACTCGCCAAGTTCTTTAATGTCTCCCCGGATTACTACAAAACACACGGAACACAAGGCTCCGACAACAGGATTCAACCTTGGAGGGTGGCCAGCGATGGGACCGTTCACAACGCGCTTGCTTAGATTTTTCCTGCCTCTGATGATCCTAGGGGTCTGCCATACGGCGTGGGCACAGTCGCCCACCTATGGTTTGGGAAAGGCTCCGAGCGAAGAAGAGATCCGTGCCTGGGATATCGCGATCAGCCCTGCCGGAAAGGAACTCCCGCCGGGAAGCGGAAGCGCCAAAGAAGGCGCGCAAGTTTATATGCAGAATTGCGCGGCATGCCATGGGGCGACCGGAGCAGGCGGCCTGGCTCCTATGTTGATAAAACCCGAAAACCCTTCGGCGACCCCTGCGCATTGTCTGGCGCCTTGTATCAATGCGGGAAACGTAATGGCGCTGCACTCGCCGTACGCGACCACCCTATGGGATTACATCAACCGCGGCATGCCATTCTCGAAAGAGGGCTCGCTAAAGCCCGATGAGGTATACGCCGTGACTGCGTTTCTGCTCTTCAAAAACGGCGTTATCAAGGAAGATGACGTACTCGACGCTCAAAGCCTGCCCCAGGTCAAAATGCCAAACCATGATGGATACGCTCTACCAGAGTGGAAGCATGGAGCGCCCAGGATTTTTACGAACAAGCCTTAGCCGCAGTCGGCAGATCGCAGTTAACCTGACATTGCGGGACCTGCACAGCTATTCTTTCCGCTGTAAGCACGCTTCCGACGCTGCATTAACGTCACTCGCTCGGCAAATCAAAATCCTGAAGAGTTTGCAGATCCTCGCACCGCGAACTGAACACTTTCAACAACGAATCTACGGGCGAAGCCTCGACGGCGATGGACTTCTACAACGCGTTGCAGGGAGACGCTCCTTATCTGAAACAGCTTGCCAATAACTATGCGATGAGCGACAACTACCACCAAGCCGTCCAAGGGGGCACTGACGCGAATCACGTCATGCTCGGCACTGGCGACGCGATCTGGTTCAGCGACGGAATGGAAAACGCGACGCCGCCTCCCGCGAACGAAATCGAAAATCCCGATCCCGCGGCGAACACCAACAACTGGTATACGCAGGACCGCTACTCCGGCGGTACGAATGGCGACTGCGCGGACCCGACACAGGCGGGCGTAGCCAAAATTGAGGATTATCTTGAGTCTCTCACCCCCCCCATCAATCCCAACTGCCAGAGAGTTTTCTAATCGGGTTCGTGTCATCCAAATTCCTCGCTCAGGACATGCGATGTTTCCAGAACAGCACGCCCTAATTGCGCGGCAAATTCTTGACGACATCCGCTAACCAGATGCAGTGATTTCAGGTTTTGTTCTCTGCACCTCGGCATAAGAACGCGCTCGCGACACGGACGACTACATTTTCTTGACAACTTCGTTCTTGACAAACGACTTAGTGATGGAATACAAAGCGCGTAGAAAACGGCCCTCCTACGTGTTCGGCGATTCGTTTAATGGATGACATACATGCGAAGGGAAGCGGTGTTTCTATGAATTGTGTGGCCTGGAAAGTGGACAGATCGTCACGCATTGTAAAGAAAGCGGCGGAGGTCCTGGCAGTCGTCGTGACGCTCCTGGCGATTTCTCTTCCTCTTTTTTCTCAAGGTGCTGTGGGGACGATTCTGGGAGGCGTTTTTGATTCCAGCGGCGGCGCCATCGCCGGCGCGAAAGTGACGATCACCGACGTGGCCCGCGGTACCACGCGAGAAGTTGACGACCGACGACTCCGGCCAGTATACGGTTCCCAGCTTGCTGGTCGGCACTTACTCGGTGCGCGCCGAGGTCCAAGGATTTCAGACAGTCGAACGCACCAACGTCGTCCTTGAGGTGGCTGAAAGACGTTCGTGTCGATCTGAAGCTGCCGCCCGGCCAGCAAAGCCAGACCGTCACGGTCACCGAGACCTCTCGGCGATCAATACCACCAATGCTACTCTCGGCGGCACCGTAACCAACCAGGCGGTTGTCCTCACTGCCCTTGGTCACACGCAACTTCCTGCAGTTGCTCCAATTGCGCCCGGGCGTTGTGGATACGCCGGGCGGCAACGGGAACGCCACGGCCACCAATGGGCGGCGTCAGGGAGCGGACGTTCTGCTGGTCGAGGGCGTGACTCAATTCGACTTGGGGACCAGCAACGTCCTCATCAACGGGGCGCAAAAGGGCGGAGCGGTAGACCAGTTGCCGCTGGATTCCGTGCAGGAATTCAGCACCCAGCAGAACCCTCCGGCAGAATATGGCTGGCGCGACGGATCGTCCGTAAACGTCGCGGTCAAGTCGGGAACCAACAGCATTCACGGCTCGGCCTACGCCTTCGGCCGCGATGCGGCGGCGACAGACGCCAAGCAGTTCTCCGCGATCCCAGGGGTCGTCGAAACTGTCGGCAACACCACGGTCGAGCAGCCCGGCTTTACGCTGGGCGGTCCCATCATCAAGGACAAGCTTTTCTTTTTTGTCTCCGGCGAATTTATCCGCCAGACCAGTTTCGATCCAGCTTCGTACACCGTGCCAGCGGACCTGCCTGGAACCGCCGCCGATACCGCTCATAACATGGTCGATGCGTGTAACGCTTGATCAGGGCGGGCGAATGGCGTTAACCCACCTGAGCGCGCAAATCGCGGGGCTGCACACGCTGGGAGCTGCACGGTACCGCAACCGGCTACCTCGACGTTCGAGAATTTGTTCCCCTACGATCCAAGCACCTCGGATCAGATAACCCCTCATGCTCTTACCACGACACCGAGCAACAACGGGTTGGCGAAAGTGGATTATGTCCCTAACGAGCACCACCACTTCGATGGGTTCTTCTATCATATCCGAGGGAGACGACGAGACACGGGTAGTCCTTATCAACCTTACTGGTCACTTTGGGTGTTGGGAACACCGAGGAGTATGCCGGAGCGTGGACCTGGACTCCGAATTCGACTGGGTAAATGACCTGCGGGGAGGAGCGGCGCCCAACTCAGGTAATTCGGTTGCGACGGATACGGGCGTCAATCCTGCAAGCCCGTACAGCTGGCGTGGGCACCGGGTACGGCGTAAATACGGGCGCTAGCGGGTTCGGTTTTATGTGCGTGGAGATCACTGGCGTTTTCCCGACCAATAATGGCTTGGGGAATTGCGGCAAAAATGGTATCCGCGGGCCACAGTACCAGCTCGACTTCACCGACAAAGTCTCTTACCTGCATGGCAACCACGCCTTCAAATTTGGCGTCGAGCAGGTCTTCGTCAAATTCGATGACTCCTCCACGGCGAGCCAGAACGGTATTGTCAGCTTTACGTGGCCTGGCAGAATTTTCTAGATGGGTGCCCCGAATTCAGCGGAAGCATCATCACCGGCAACAATACCGATCAATGGCGCGAGCAGTGGCATGCCGCCTTCGCGCAGGATACTTGGCGCGTCACGCCGAGGATAACCCTGACTCCCGGCATACGCTGGGAATATATCGGGGCTCCGCATTCGACCATCAACAAAATGGGCAATTTCGACCCCAATCAGCCTGGAGGGGCGATCCAAGTCGGTCCCGGCCTGCCCAATCTCTCCCTCATGCCTGGCGCAAAACGTTTCGTGCGAGTCCGCGGTGACGCGTCCCCAAAAGACGGATTTCAATCCTCGTTTTGGCGCCGCTTGGGACATCTTCGGCAACGGCAAGACGGTGCTGCGCGCCGGAGTTGGCACGATGTCTAGCTTCCCGACCATCAATGCGGTCGCTGGGAATCAAATTCCATACGGAGACACTCTGTGTAACTCCGCCAGCTTGGCCACCTGCACGGGCGCGGCTCTCGTCCTCAATCGATACGGGACCACCAACAATGGGATCATCCCAAACACCTTCTCCCCCGCTCCAACCTGGACGAACTGTGCCATCGTTCCGCGCCGGCAGGCTGCGCCAGCGGCAGCGTCCCAGTATTGTCGGGCAACTCGCTGATCAGCTCCACATCGGGCCCGGCGTGCGGGACCAGCTTGAAGAGCGGAGCTGGCTTGATTACGCAATGCTCGATGCTGGTGACGGATCCGAATTTGAAAAATCCGAGGTCCGCTCAGTGGAATTTGGACCTCCAGCGCGCCATTACCAACAAGCCTGACCTTGGACGTCGCCTATGTAGGTGTCCATGGCTGGAACGAAATCCACACGATTGATCTGAATGAGCCGGCATTGGGCTCGGGTGGGACGCCGCAGCGCTTTTCCGCTGCCGGCGGTGCGAGCCCCTGCATCGGGACCAACGCCGGCAATCCGGTCGTGACCTAGCCCAAAAGCGGCGTTACCAAGTGCGCGGCCGATACCACGGCTGAAAATAATGCGAGGCCGTACCACGCCGCGTATCCCTTATTTCCAGTACATTGCTCAAACGACGAATGGATTCATTTCCAACTACAACGGATTGCAGATGACCCTGGACTCCCGGAATTACCACGGCCTGAGCTTCCTGGGCTCGTACACCTTTGCCCACGCTCTCGACGATTGGACGAAGAGCTCGCAGGCGACCGCGGCGCTGGCCAACCCGGCCAACCCGCAATATCAGTACGGGAACAGCGACTACGACGTGCGGCATCGCTTCCGGTTCTCGCCGACTTATGCGATTCCGGGGATCAAGTCGCCGGGGCAGATGCTGGAAGGCTGGCAGGTCAGCGCGATTTGGGCCTGGCAGACCGGTTTTGCCTGGGGCCCGGACGATGCCACCACGAATGACTGGGGCGGAACCGGCGAAAACAGCGATCGCACCATTCCAAACCCGAATAGCGGCGTTTGGCAGAGCTGGAACTACAGCGGTCCCCATTCCGCCTTCAGCAATACTGGTGCGACACTCCGATTCCCTGTTACGGGGCGGCTGCTGGCTGCACTCCGTGGGCTAGCGCTCCTGTGGCGATATGGCAATACCTGTCCGTTCGGCCGCAGTGGCCCCTTACGGGAATACGCAACGAAATATGTAATGGCACCAACGTACCGCTAAAAGAGCTTGCTCTTGCAGCGCTCACCAGTGCCAAAGGCGCCTGCTACATCCAGAAGGGAGGCATTTTGACGCCCCCCGCCTACGGAACGCTGGGTGACGCGAGGCCGCGGCATGTTCCACGGGCCTCCATTTCCAGGACGTGGATTTCGCGTTCGAAAAGATGTGGCAATTCAAGGAGCGGTATAGCGCGCAACTGCGGGTTGAGGTCTACAACGTCTTTAACCATGTGAACTATTGCGCAAGTTAGCAATGGCGCTAGGTGCCAGTCCTGGCGCCCTAATCAATGACCCAAGTGCCGGTGGCGGCACTGGCAGCCCCTTCGGCTACTCCACGGGCGGGCAGCAACTGGCCGCGAATATCGTCCAATCGGCAATTCCAGTTCGGCTTGAAGTTGTTGTTCTAACAGAATTAGAACAAGCACGAGTTGCAATTGTGTTTGCTGAATCCAGCGGCGCTCCCTGCGTCATGGATTCGGCAACACGCCGGGAAAAGCGAATCCCATCTCGAAGAGCGTCTATCTCTCCGTCTCTAATATGGGACGCGACCCCAAGCGCAGCGCCCGTGATCCTGCGCGTCGATGCCGAGGCTATGAGCGAGCGTGGCCTCAATAACGTAAAGCATGGCTGTAGCCTTCCGCGATGAGTTCACTTCTGAATCTAAAAACCACTTAATCGAGGCAGTTCCCGGCAGATTGGTAGATGTCGAAAGCGGAGAAGGAGCAGCCAGGTCTGTTGCATCGGAGCGCTAGACCACGTCCTCGACTTTGGAGGCCATGCACCGTTTAGAGCATCCTTTCTTTTTTCGCCATCAAATTCTGCGAATAATCCGGGCTAAGATTTGGAAATTCAGGGAACGGTATAGCGCACAGTTCCGCGTAGGGTTCTTCCGTTTGCTCAACCGCGGTGACTTCGCTCTAGTTCCCGCTGCCACTGATCCAACCAAGGGCTTCACCGGGTTCGGTTGTTCTTGTACCACCCCCGATACCACGACCACCAATGCCAACCCCGTGCTCGGTTCGGGTGGTCCGCGCCACGTTCAGTTCGGCTTGAAGTTGATGTTCTGAGGGCCGTCCACGTGCCGTAACGTTGGCGCTAGCGGCTCATGAGTCTTTTTGCACGCGCTGCGCACCATGCATGCCAGAGAGAAAGCTACTGCCAATTTAGCGAGTCCCAAAACTCAGAACAAAGTCGGACGTGGGTGCGTGTGTGCCTGGAATCGGCGGTGCACCTCGTTCGTTCTGCTGACGCATCGTCCTGAACCTGGGCCTTATTCCTAAAGACGAGAGGTTACCCGTAACCGTTTGGGTGAAGCCTCCGTCTATTTCATCATGACTTCGGGCAGCGGCACCGCCTGACGTTTGCCGATTGCCTGATATCGTCCCAGTGGAGCTTCGGAAATGAAGAACAAAGCAGTCATACGTGTGCCGTGCGACGCTGTTCGCTTTAGCACTCGTCGTGGTAGTCCAGGCCCAAATGCCAGCAATGGTTGCGGTGACATGGGTGATGACGAATCAGGCCCGCGACGGCGATACCATGAAAGGCGCTTTCCAGCCGGGTCGGAACTCGGTGGCCTGGACCGCAACACTCCAGTGATCCACGCACTCGGAAAATCCGCCCAAGACTGGCGCATCGGTATTAGCGCGGATAATTAGGCAACTGATTCCTGTTGTTGACTCGGGCCGCGTGAAACAGCGCAGTGAAAGGGACCAACGGAAACCAGGTGGATCACCGGCCTTAAGGCTGGCGCCTCTTCCGTTTAACTCGTGGTTTCGGAGGATGGTCCTGACGTTCGGCTCGCCCCGCTGGCGACCAGAGAAGACCCTGGAGAGAAAATGAAAAGTGGCCGGCATGCTCTTTGCTTGATCACCGCAATTGCTTTGGCTGTGGTATTCAGCCTTGCCGCCGCGCACAATCTTCTGGCGCAGGGCGGCACGGGCTCCTTGCGCGGCCAAGTAGTCGATCAGTCGGGCGGCGCCGTGGCGAGCGCTCCGGTCCAGGTGACGACATCCAGCGGGCAAACGCTGATGACGACAACAAACGGAGTTGGGGCGTACGAGCTGGGGAATTTGGCGCCCGGCGCCTACACTGTGGAACTTAATGTCAAAGGCTTTGCCCCATACAAGAAGGAAGCTGTGCAAATCGTGTCCGGCCAGATCCAGCAGCTCAACATCACGCTCTCGCTGCAGAGCGAACAAGAGCAAGTTACGGTTTCCGGAGAAGCCCTAGCGCTGAATACTACGTCTTCGGCAAACGCCAGCGCTGTAGTGTTGTCAGAGAAAGAGCTCGAGGCGCTTCCGGACGATCCAGACGAGCTGCAACAGGATCTGGAGGCGCTGGCGGGACCGTCCGCGGGCCCCAACGGCGGGCAGATGTACATCGACGGCTTCACCGCCGGGCAACTCCCTCCGAAATCGTCGATTCGCGAAATCCGCATCAACCAGAGCCCGTTCGCGGCGGAGTATGACAAGATAGGCTACGGTCGAATTGAAATTTTCACCAAGCCTGGGACCGACAAATGGCATGGCCAGGTTTCCGTCAACAAAAACAATGCGTTCATGAACGCGCGAGATCCCTTCGCCACAACCAGCGCAGGCTTCGATTCCACGCAAATTGAGGCCAGCGTCGGCGGGCCGCTGAATAAGCACGCCTCGCTTTCTTTCAATCTGGATGACCGTGACATCAGCGACCAGTCGCTGGTGACAGCCATTACCCTGGCCTACAACTGCAACCAAGGCTCAGTCTTCCAGCAGATCACCTGCAGCCAAGCGGTAGGCAACCCACGCAGGCGCCTGAACGGCGGCCCGCGCATCGATTATCAACTTGGGAAGAACAACACGCTTTCGGGGCGCTATCAGTATTTTCGGAACAGCTCAACCGATGCGGGAATCGGCGGACTCACCCTGCCAACCGTCGCTTTTAACGTGCTGACCACCGAACAAACCCTGCAACTCACTGATACAGACGTGATCAGCTCCAGAATCATCAACGAGACACATTTTCAGTATCGGCGCGAAGACGGGACTGAGAATCCCTATAGTACCGCGCCGGAGCTTGACGTGCTCGGAGCCTTTAACGGCGGCGGAAACTCGCTGGGAACGACCGACGATCACGAGAACCTCTACGAACTGCAAAACTACACGTCTATTGCGTACGCCAGACACTTTGTGAAATTTGGGGTACGGGTCCGCGCCATGACCGACGCGAACATGTCGACAGGGAACCAGAGTACCGGTTTCAACGGTGCTTTCACATTTTCCTCGTTGAATAACTACGCGAATACCGAACAAGACCTGGCGAACGGGCTCAGCTTGGCCGCAATTCGGCTTCTGGGATTTGGCCCCACCCAATTTTCGCTGATTGCGGGAAATCCATCCGGCAGGGTCACCCTGTTCGACGCATCTCCCTTCGTCGAGGACGATTGGCGCGTGCGCCCGAATATAACGGTCAGCTATGGGCTGCGTTTCGAGACGGAGGATCACATCAGCGATCATGCGGATTGGGCGCCTCGTCTGGGCGTTGCCTGGGGACTCGGAGGGACGAAGCCCAAGACGGTGCTGCGGGCCGGATGGGGAATTTTCTACGACCGCTTTCCACCAAACCTCGTCCTTGAAGCGGAACGGCAGAATGGCGTAACCGAGCAGGAGCTTATTATTTCGCAACCGAATTTCTTCTGCCCGACTTCACTGGCGGCCTGCCCCGCCATCAATGCGCTTAAAGGCATGGGTGTTCCCACGATCTATCAGATCGCGCCGAATCTCCGTTCACCAATGATGATGCAGACGGCCGTAAGCGTGGAGCGGCAACTGACAAGGGCGGCGAACGTTTCGGTTTCTTACCTGAACTCGCGCGGCTGGCGCCAACTGGTTGGGAGCAACGTCAATGCGCCGGAGATCAACGGCGTTCCTACCAACCCTACCGCCGGCGGCGTGTATCCGAATGGGATAGCGGAAAACATCTATCAGTACCAATCGCAGGGCATCTTCAGGCAGAACCAGTTGGTGCTCAACACCACCGTCCGGGCAAGAGCGAACCTTTCACTCAATGCTTATTACTCGCTGAACTATGCCGATAGCGATACGGCAGGGGGAAACAGCTTTTCCTCGGATCCTTACAACCTGATGGCGGATTACGGCCGGGCTGCTTTCGATATCCGCAGCCGGGTCTTCCTGGGCGGCACAGTGGGGCTGCCTTATGGCCTGCGCCTCAGCCCGTTTCTCACCGCCAGTTCCGGAACGCCTTACAACATCACGCTGGGCCAGGACCTGGCCGGCACCTCGCTCTTTAACCAGCGGCCGGCGTTTGCGAGCCCATTATCGAATCCAGCCAACGTCGTGGTCACGCCATTCGGCTCCTTCGATAAGGTGCCGGAGCCTGGAGAAACGATTGTTCCCATCAATTACCTGACCGGGCCCAGCCAGTTCTCGCTCAACCTACGCCTTACGAAAACGATCACTTTCGGCAAGCTTGCGAAAGACTCGACCGGACCAGGGCGACGTAATAACGGCGGAGGGCAGCAGCGGGGCGGCTTGGCCGCGCCCCCGCGCAATTTCAATCCTGGATTCGGAGGCGGTGGGGCTTCCAACCCTGGTCGCTATAGCGTGGTATTCAGCATCAACGTTCGCAATATTTTTAATAACGTGAACTTAGCGACGCCTGTGGGAACTTTGACCTCGCCTCTGTTTGGCCAGTCCACTGCCTTATCCCAAGGTTTCGGTGGCGGCGGGGCTCAGACAAGCGGCGGGGGGGCCACGGCTGGTCTGCCCGCGGCAGGAGGTGGCACGAACGCGGCAAACCGGCAAATTTTCTTGCAGGCCACGTTCGCCTTTTAGAAAACGCGACGAACCTGAAGCCTGAGCGAAGGACTAGCGGTCCAGGTAATAGGCTTGGCGAGCCTGCACGACCGTATCTGGTTAGTCAATAGACCGAACTGGAACCGATCAGGACTTCCCCGCGCCATCACTTCGAGGACGCCGCGCGGGAAGCGACAACGGGCAAGGGACGTGCCACAGATCAGTCTTGAATGCGTCCCATCTTCCGGCCTGATTGAGGCCGATGGGCCGCGGGCGGATGAAACCTCGAAAGGAAAGGGAGCAGTCACTGTGAAGCGCCAAGAGGCCTTGTTTAAAATCTATATCGTCTGGCGTGCCTGGAGGTAGCTTGTCAGGGTTGTATTTGGCGCTGTGACTTGCCTCATCGGCGTAGTCCACCTCCTCAAAAGCCATCCTCCCCATAGGCACCAGGAAGCAGTCCCATGCCACCGAAAGGGATCAAGTCGTCCCAGCCATAAAGCGGGCCACCAATGCCGGCGCCTTGATCGCTGTATGCCGCCAGACTTGCCTGCCGGTCCCTCGCCTGGATCCACTTGTCCCATTCATCCATTTGAATTGTGTCTGTCACTTGGAAAGCAACGTTTGCGCGGTAGTCGTAAGACAGGACATGGTTCTTTCCCAACTTTTCCGATTGATTAGAATCCGTCGCCTGAACATGGCCGCTAAAAACTTCCGTACGCAGGTGGCCGTGGCTCAAATCCGTTCGGAATTCAGTTTTCCCATGTGGCGTAAGGCTAGCGCCAGATGCATTCAGAACGTACTCATCGTGGCGCTCGCGAATGACGTTAATGGTAACGAAACCGACATCGAGGGTCAAATGGCTGACGTGACCACTGTGCGGAGCGAGCGCCAGTTGCTCGAAATCGATACGGGAGAGCTCGCCGAGGCGGACCGTGGAACCATTTTCAAACTGCACTTCGGCAAAACTGTGCTTTGCCGTCGCAATGGAAACTCCCTCCTGGATCGGCGTGTTCACAGTGGCGCGAGCCCACTTCGGGGATCCCGGACGTCGCACGATGACCGTGCCCTCGCACAAACTCAAGCTCACCACGCGAGCGTGAGATATACCCGCAAGCGATCGCGGCCGTTGAGCATCATCCGCATTGGCTAAAACGGAAGGAGCAAAGGAGAGCGTTACAAGTAGAAAGGCGGCAAGAGAAACTGATCTTTGCTGCCGCATATTCACCCCCTTGCAGCACTGGTACGGTCATGTCATCCGAAATTTCCGAATGCGACCTCAGACTTGCACATCGTACGCTTCTCCTGCCCTCGACACAACAAATCTGCCACCAAAGGGGCCGAGATCGGCGGAGTTCCGGCGGCGCGTTTTTGCCTTTCAATCGCGAACGTCCAGCGAAACGCAACCACGAGTTCGAATCCATCCTCTCCGCCAAATATTCGGGGGGTTTAACCGCTGCGCATTGCTCCAGCATGGGCAGCGCGTGAGCGGCCTTACTCCGGACGATAGGTACGCTTTGTATTCGCCTCCATAACTCGTTTGTCAGGCTGATGTAGACTTGGCTGACTAGTTTCGGGAAAGCCTTCCGTCGCTCAGGTCGCTTGTCGAGCAGGAGTTGCTAACTAAAGATATTACCAGACGTTCTATTCTTATCGTAGATTCGCCAAGTCAAGAATGTTCTTCGCTGCAGTGCGGTCCATGCTGGCATGTGGAGCCCAATCACAATGGAACCTGAGATCAGCATATTGGTCTTTGATCTTATCCCGTTCGATGAGTTTTCTGATTCCGGCGAGAAGGTAAACAACCTGGACTTCGCTGGTGATGCCCTTGTCGAGTTCGTCCGTCAGCTTCCGGATTATTTCTGGCGTCGAGTCCGGGCGAATTGGAGCGGGAGAGGTTATGAAACATTACCATGACAGCAACAAGCGAGAGAAAGCCGTCCGAACTCGCGATCAAAGATGCAGGCCCGATTACCTGGGAGCCCGCCTTACGGCAGATCGGCACCACCGATTGTCCAGTTTGCAAGCATGAGGTGGCCGTCTTCGTGACGCGGAATAAACGTCCGTTTGTGAACTGCAGCTTCTGCTCCATCCGCATCTTTTACAACGGCCAAGAATCGATGCGCCTGCTCAAGAAGGAAATGGCGGTCATTGAGACCGAATGAGAGGCGCACCATGGGACCAAACGCAGAAAAAGCGGTGGCGCTCTACGCCAGAGTGAGCACCCTGGATCATAATTGCGGATGAAGCCTTCCGGTAGTGGTGTCCGGTCACCAAGTAAACGCCATGCTATCAGTGCTGCAGGGCGGAAACGGTTATCTATGTTGATGAAACAACGATGGGCAGCGACGAGAAAGAAGAATTCATCGGGTTACAAATAAAGCGCCCCGGCAGGCGGGGTGCATACCTACCGGGGCGTTCGTTCGTTTTCCGTACCTGTTAGCAATAGTCTGTTGGATGAATGCGGTATCTTGACGGTCTACGGCCATCATTCCACCAGTAGACTTCAACGGAGGCAGCGTTCTTGTGATTAATTTCCCACGCCACGCCAGCGTCTCCTCCCTCAGCATTTCTTAGCTTCACATAATCTTCGAGACTTATTTCCATGTTCGTTACCCTAGTTCGAGCTGAGCGTGATTCAGCCTTACCAATTATTTGGTACGCCGTTGCCATGCAATGTTTTTAGCCCCGCCGCCGAAAGACGTTGTGCGCCCGCTGCCAAGGCCGATAAAATCCACTCAGCGGAGGTATCCAACCCATGATGGAAATCCGACTAACATCTGGTGATTACAAGGGCGGTATATTGGTCTACCCCTGGGAAGTGGCTGGGACACCAATCCAGTCGTGCAGAAAAATCCACCAGTGAACGTTCCAGCCACCAGATAATGGAGTATATGCACAAGAAAAAGCTGCAACGAGGCCTGGGCGATACTTTTTTAGTGAAATGCGCCCTACACGATGACGACGAAGTATTTTGCAGATGGTCGTCGGTGAGACGTAGGCGTGATAGTGATAGTGACACTGGAGATTGAGACTGGTTCGAATGGCACCATAGCAGCGCTGTTCCCGAATCCGGAGGATCAAAGGCGCGATCTCTGGCGGGATGTGATAGTGGATGTGGCGGTCTCCGTGGCTGATCGCGAAGACCAGCTAAGCTATTCTTTTCATAGCATTTCTTCCAGATATAGAAGAGCGCCCTAAAGACTCCGAAGAACCGCAGGTCTGACTGACGTTGCCGCTTATGCGCTGGGCATGCTGCAGCATGCCCAGCCTGGCTTTTCCCTTCCTTGCCTGGATCTGCTCGTAAGCTGGTTTCTTCATCCCGACCTCCTGCAGTGGGCTGTGAGAATAACCCACCTGTCCGGGATGTCTATTAGCAGCTACGTGTGCCGTCCTCATTGTGCAGCACCGGCCATATCTGCGCAAACTTTCATCGGCACTACATCAATCCGATTATCGCAGTGTAGGACCGAGGCCTGCAGCAGCAGTATCTACAATGTCGATTCACCTGCGTAAGTAGGCGGATTAAATTTCGCTCGCGAATTCCCTACGGAATTCATTAGTCGCCTAATCTGTCACGAAATATTCATCGAACGAGAGATAAATGCTCATAAAGGCAAGGTATTGTGGGCTGGCCAGTGTTATTTGAAAAACGAATTGGTTAGATAGAAAGTTTTAGCTTGCTTTCGAATGGTGGGGGTTCCAAAATGGCCATGCTTTCAGTCTGAAGGCATAGGTTCCCAGCCTATTAGCAAATGTAGTTGCAGCCCTCAAGATGACTTGCCTTCCCCTTTGATGTGACCGGGCATAGCGGAGCTCTGCCAATTCCGGAGTTGATCCATGACATTATATAGCGAACACACGGCAAACGAAGGCGATGATAGACGTTTGGTGTGGCTCGCAGTTCAGACTTGGCCTCGGTATGAAAAAAAAGTCGCGGCAGAACTCGAAAAGAAGCAAATCGAATTATTTCTTCCGCTTTTGTCGGCTGAGCGTCAGTGGAGCGATCGGCGTCGCATTGTTCAGCTGCCTCTATTCCCCGGCTACATTTTTGTTCGAATTCCCGAGACATTCGATCCTCGGGTGTCTGTGTTGCGCACAAACGGCGTCATAAATTTCGTGGGCTCACGGAGTGGAGGCACTCCGATTCCGCAAAACGAAATCGACTCTGTACAGATCCTTTTAAAGCGTGGCGTTGCTTTTCAAGAGCACTCGTTCCTAAATGTTGGTCAGCGCGTTCGGGTTCGCGGGGGTAGTCTCGATGGCGTGGAGGGTGTTCTCGTGACGAAAAACGACGACCTCAGCTTGGTTGTATCGATCCAGATCATCCAGAGATCACTGGCGATTCGAGTGGCCGGCTACCGGGTCGAGGCGGCCTGATGTGGTGTTGGCGCAGGTAACAAGAATTGTCGTAGGAATGATCGTAAGGGACACTAAAGGCATAGACAAATTTCATCTTGGAGGTTCGGGCCAGTGAAAGTCGGAGGTCAGAGACTTCTCGTTCCCGGTGCGTGAGGGTTCATTCGCGGCCGTCTCGTAAAGTGTCTTACAAACAAGCGGAGCAAGTCAGATTCGCGTGGTAGACATTAAGTCCCTGCCGAGTGGTACCAAAAAGACTCCGGGTGTTCAGGACCTAGGGAGGTTTTTGCCTTCAAGGTAAGCGCGATAAGACGCTTGTGTCGGTCCTTCTCGAAATTAGTTGCCAGCAAAACACCCTAGAGAGTTATTGCCACGGAACCTTAAGTGAACGAAGCCAAACGCCGGTTCATTGTAGGCGGTCTTAAGTTAGTTGATATCGTCCAGATACTTGTGTCGTTCGGATTGGCAACTATCACCGTAGTGCACTGGGGCCAATCCGGTGGTTTAAAGGAATTTTTGTCGCTCCGAATTAAGCTCTCGAACTTCGTCATTTTTAGTCTGATTCTAGTTATATGGCACATCATATTCTCGCTGTGCGGCTTGTACGAATCCAAGCGACTGTCGACAAGACGTGCAGAAATTATTGATGTGCTTAAAGCGATCAGCTTTTCGATGATCTTTTTAGCTGCCACGGCTGTTGTTTTTCGGCTCACAATGATCACTCATCGGTTTCTCGCAATTTTCTGGCTTATTAGCTCGCTTTTGGCGGTGATGTCGCGCCTCATGCTCCGAGCTTTGCTGGCAGGCCTGCGGAAGCGTGGGCGAAATCTGCGGTGCATACTGATCCTTGGTACAAACTGCCGGGCGATTGAGTTCGCGCAACGAATCGAAATGAAACCGGAGTTGGGGTATCGTTTGCTGGGATTTATAGACGACGATTGGGAGCGAATGGACGATTTCAAGCGGTTTGGTTTTCCACTCATTTCTGGCTATTCAGGCTTGGCCCAGTTCTTGCGCTGCAATGTGGTTGACGAGGTCGCGATGTATCTTCCCTTGCGCTCATCATATGAAAAAGCATCCGCAGCGGCGGCGTTGTGCGAGCTGCATGGCATCATAGTAAGATTTAATGGTGACATTTTTGGTCTGAAGACTGCCCGATCCATCGCAGAGGAATTTGACGGCGATCAACACGTAGCGACCTCCACAGGCATTCGTGACTGGTGGCCACTCGTGATTAAGCGCATTTTGGATATATGCGTTTCGGCTTCGCTTCTTCTTTTCCTAGCACCGGTATTAGTGATTGTGGCGATTCTCATTAAAACTTCATCTCATGGGCCCGTTTTCTTTCGGCAGCAACGGGTAGGTCTGAATAAGCGTCATTTTGTCATGGTCAAGTTCCGGACCATGGTCCTAAATGCGGAGAGAATGCTATCGGACCTGGAAGATCGGAATGAAGTATCCGGGCCAGTCTTCAAGATTACAAACGACCCCCGTATTACTCGACTCGGAAGGATTCTTCGGCGATCGAGCATTGACGAGCTTCCACAACTTTTTAACGTTCTCAAAGGCGATATGAGTCTTGTCGGACCGCGACCTCTACCAGTCCGAGATTATGAAGGCTTTAGTGAAGACTGGCAGCGTCGGCGCTTTATTGTCCGTCCGGGTATCACATGCCTATGGCAAGTAAGCGGGCGCAGCTCGATTCCTTTTGAGCAATGGATGAAACTCGACTTGCAGTACATGGACGAATGGTCGTTATGGCTCGACATAAAAATTCTGGCCCGTACTGCTTCAGCCGTGTTGAAGGGTTCGGGTGCAGCCTGAGTGCGAAGCGACAAAGTGCTGTTCTGGCAGAATGCGGAGGAGAAAGTTGAGCGACTCACAATTAACGGGTAGCTTGATAGAATCTCGCGGAGATACCACACTTCGCCACATACTGGCGTCTGTGGATTATTCCCGAAAGAATGAACTGACCCTTCGCGACTTACTGCAGGTGTTCCGACGTCGACGCCTGCTGATATACGGAGCTGTCTGCGGGGCTTTTCTTCTAGGCGTGTTAGCGTGCGTTTTTACGACGCGCCGGTACGTAGCGACCGGTACGATCCAGGTACAGAAGGAGAGCTCGGAGGGATTAAATCGCGAGACCCTTACAGGCGCCGCGCCTCTTTCATCAGATGCTCTCGAAGATGACATAACTATTCAGACGCAGGCGCGAATTCTGCAGTCCAATGAGCTTGCCTTGAGAACCATCTATGCTCTAAAGCTCGAGGACACCGATGAATTCGCCCTGAAATCTGGGCTGCGACTTTGGTGGCAGACCCCGAAGTCTCACAGTATTGATGCAGCACGCGAACAAACAAATCACGGCGATACGCTGCAACAGCAAGCTCAGGCGCTGACGATCTTCCGAAAGAATCTGGCCGTCGAGGCAATTGGGGGCACCCGTATTATCGAGATTAAATACTTAAATCGCGATCCAAAGCTAGCAGCATCAGTCGTAAATCGGCTCGTACAGGAGCTTGTCGCATACAATTTCGAGACGGGATACCAAGCAACCCAGGTAGCATCAGAGGCCCTGGGTAAACAACTGGTTGATCTCCGCAGCGAAAGTGAGAAGCTGCAAGCGGAGGTGGCACAGATGCAGCGTCAGTCTGGCATCTATAGTATTGGCACAACTGACGCTCAAGGACGGCAGCAAGCATATTCTGCCGTGTTAGAGCAGTTCCAGCGAGCCTCTGTAACTTTGAGCGAAACGGAGCAGACCCGCATCCTCAAAGAGGCAATCTATGATGCAGCGAAATCCGGCGACGCGGAAATGCTCTCAAGCTTGGCGGGGAATACAGCCACTGGCGCTGCCTCATCAGGGATTATGAATTCACTCACAACGATTCAGAATCTGCGTAGCCAAGAGGCGACTTTGCAAGGGCAGTTGGACCAGCTCAAAGTGAAATTTGACGTCGGTTATCCGAAGATGGCCGAGCTGCAGGCCAATATTGATAGCCTAGAGAACTCCGTTCATCAGGAGGTCAAGCGCATTGCCAAGAGAGCTGAGAATGATTATTCAGTAGCGAATCGCACCTACTACAATGCTAAGAAGAACTACGACGAGCAAAAGGTACAAGCTGATGCGCTTAACGATAGAGCAACTCAGTACATGATTACCCATCAGGAAGCTGACGAAAGTCGAAGCCTATACGAAGATTTGCTTAAACGCCTAAAAGAGGCGGGAATTCTGCAGGGTCTTAAGTCGAACACTATTGCAGTAGTCGATCAGGCCTTAATCCCAACAATTGCGAAGCAACCGAACGTGCCTTTGTACTTAGCGGCAGGTCTAGGGCTTGGGCTGTTCGTAGGCGGCTTTTGCGCCATTGTTACGGATCTGCTCGATGACAGCATTTGGGATGAAGAATCAATAGAGCAGATGGGATGTCCGGTTATTGGCATGGTGCCAACATACCAAAAACGGGGCCGAGTTGATGCAACCAACAATCCACCATCGAGGTACGGTGACGGCATCCGGAATCTTCGTTTGCATTTGATGCGTCCTACGATGGGGACCGCGATCAAGGTGATTCTAGTCACTTGCGCAACACCTGACGAAAACAAGGATGAGCTCTGCGGGGACCTGGCCTCCAGTTTCGCGCAGGCGGGCAAGAAGGTTCTGCTCATTGAGTCGGACAGGAGCTACCCAGCCTTCTCTGGGAATGGGGGGCCCCCAGTTGATGGGCCGAGCGATATCCTTACGACCAAGGATGTTCATAAATCCGTTGCCAAACACCCGCGAGTGCCAGGCCTATTTGTGCTTGCATGCGACTCGTCTGTCCATAATCCCTCAGCGCTGCTAGATTTGCAGTTAATGCAACAGTGCTTAGAGGAGTGGCGGACGGCGTTTGATTTCATCGTTATCAATGCTCCGCCGGTAATCCGCTTCGGGGACGCGCGATTTCTCAGTGAGATGGCTGACGTGACAGTGCAACTTGCAAGGTATCGCTCCGCAACGCGAACATCTCTGAAGCGCGCACACGCCCTATTGAGTACCTATGCGAACGGTAATGTCGGAATTGTGTTCACTGGAGTTCCTAATGATTCCAAAGCTACTTAAGATGAATTGTCGATACTATGCCGGGGCCTGCACGAAAACCACGCAAGCTTTCACGTCCTTCGTGTTGCTGTGCTTGGTAACGACCGGTTTGTTTGCGCAGCGAGAAAGTCTGTTAATTGGTTCCGGAGACCTATTGCGTGTTCAGGTATTCGACACGCCAGAGTGGAAGAAATAGCTCGTGTCACTGACAAAGGTGAGATTCGGCTTCCTATCGCAGATAAGAGCATAAAGGTCGCGGCATTAACCCCAGCTGAGGCAGCGAGTGCAATTGAAGGAGCGTTGAAAGATGCAAAGATTATGCGCAATCCTCGCGTATTAGTGACGGTACAAGAATACGCAACCCAGAGTGTTACTGTCTCTGGTCAAGTAATTAGACCCGGCCCGTATCAAATCACCACTCCCCGGTCGGTCATTGATGTATTGGCACTGGCTGGTGGCCTAACCGACTTGGCCGATCGTCATGTGACGATAAAACGCGCTGAAGACGGATCCGAACAGACAGTCTTTATCTCTAACAATTCCACTGACGATTTGAAACGTGCCCCGCTCGTCGATCCAGGCGATAGTGTTTTGGTGCCAAAGGTGGGGATTATCTACGTACTAGGGGATGTCGGAAGACCGGGAGGTTATCCAATGGCAAACAATGAAGCGACTCTGACGATTTTGCAGGCAGTTGCTTTGGCCGGCGGTACACCCTCATCCGCCGCCCCAGCTCATGCAAAACTCATTCGTCGCACGGCTGATGGTTACGAAACCCACCCGATACCGCTCAGCGCTATGCAGAAGGGCAAAAAGCCGGATCTGCCAATGCAAGCAAGCGATATCGTTTACGTCCCCTTTAGTTATCTACCAGATGTCGCGTTAGGCTTGGCGCAGGTGCCAGCATCGGCGGCTTCAGCCGTCATCTATACGAAGCCATGATGTGACGAAGCGACCGACTCAGCATGTGAGTGTCTTCGATCAGGTAGTTGAGCCAGGCGCCTACGAGATTGAGACGACTTGCTCAACCATCGATCTACTTACACTTGCCGGTGGCCTGACCGATTTTAGGTGACGGCATGTGATCATGGGGCGCTCGAACGGAAGTCCCCAAGGGACGTTCTTTACCTTTAACGACTCGACTGATGCTACTAAGCGGAACCTGGTCGTCTAACCATGCTACAAGGTGTTCGTGCCAAAGGCGGGGTCGTATATGTGTTGGGTGCCGTAGGAAGGCCGGGCGGTTACCCGATGACAAATACTGATTCTGGCTAACCATATTGCAGACAATCACTTTCGCTGGAGGAACTCGAAGACTTGCGGTACCAAGTCACGCCAAGCTCCTTCGTCGCAGCTCGAACCGAAATTATGCCAGCGCGCGACTGCCACTAAGTGCAATGCAGCAGGAAAAAAAACAGACCTGTCGATCCGAAGCGAACGACATCGTTTATGTTCCTGTCAGAGTTATCTACGAAACGCGGCCACCGGGATCGCAGCATCCGCAAGGTCGACCGCCATCTACGCGAAACCCCCACCGGGCACTGAAAAGTGGCCTTCCGTTTCTGCTGTCCGGTGGGAATCCGAGACAGGGAGTCTCCGTTGAATAGCGGCAACAACCAGAACCCCAAAGTATCGGAATTGCTACAAGCACCACGGACCAACATACTGGGTGTCGGCATAAGCGCCATCGACATGCAGGACGCCATTATGCTGAGTGATTCGTTAATTCGGGAAGGCCGGAAAGGTTATGTGTGCGTAACCGGGGTACACGGAGTCATCGAGGCTCAGTCAGACGAGGCATTTCGAAGGATTTTGAATCGCTCCTTCATGACAACTCCAGATGGTATGCCGCTCGTATGGATTGGCCGTATTCAGGGGCAGACTAGGATGCGCCGAGTATATGGTCCCGACTATATGGTGGATATGTGTCGCTTTTCGGTTTCACGGGGATATCGACATTTCTTGTATGGCGGAGATTATGGAATCGCGGAGCGGCTCGCAACCGAGTTGGTGAGACGATGTCCCGGCCTTCAAATAGTTGGAACGTACACGCCTCCATTCCGCCCTCTGAATTCGAACGAGGAGGCCGAACTCGTTGCCCTAGTTGCTGAAAAGAAGCCAGATGTGTTCTGGGTCGGCCTGAGCACACCCAAACAAGAGCGTTTTATGAATCAGTTCTTAAACAAACTGGATGTGAAGCTAATGGTGGGGGTTGGAGCTGCGTTCGATATCCACACAGGTGAAATCAAAGATGCTTCCCCTTGGGTGAAAAAAGCTGGCCTGCAATGGTTACACCGATTGGCTCAGGAACCGCGGCGTTTATGGAGGCGTTATCTGGTTAACAACCCAAAGTTTGTTTGGAATATCGGCCTGCAAGTTCTTCGCTTGCGCAGGTTCGATATTGAAAGTCTGACTTTCTGTGCGGCAGTAGGCATTACTTGGCAGAGCAATGCCGTCGTAATCCTAACGGGATAAATCAACGGGCCGTCTATCCCGATCAAAGAGTAAGACAAACCTAGGAATCTAGAAACGATATTGATAAAGGACAAGCCAAACGTGACCAAACAGATCGTCGTAACGGGCGCTGGCGGATTCATCGGTGGGAATTTGGTTGCGTGTCTCCGGCAGAAAGGGCACAGCCGGATCCGTGCTGTCGACGTGAGGCCGCTGGAGCATTGGTATCAAAGGTTCCGTGATGTCGAGAATTTGTCACTCGACCTGAATGAGAAAGAGAACTGCGAGCGCGCGGCAAGAGGTGCTTCGGAGATTTATAACATGGCCGCGAACATGGGCGGAATGGGCTTCATCGAGAAAAATAAGGCCCTGTGTATGCTGTCTGTGCTCATCAACACCCACATGTTGATGGCGGCGCGAAAGTATGGCGTTGAGCGTTATTTCTTTTCCTCCTCAGCCTGCGTGTACAACGGCGATCTGCAGCACACCTCCGATGATGGTAACCGGTTTACGGCCCCGGCATTGAAGGAATCAGATGCCTATCCTGCACTAGCCGAAGACGGCTATGGCTGGGAAAAGCTCTTTTCCGAGCGCATGTGCCGGCACTACATGGAAGACTTCGGTATGAATGTGCGAGTTGCACGTTTCCACAATGTCTACGGTCCGTGGGGCACGTGGTTTGGGGGACGCGAGAAAGCCCCGGCGGCCATTTGCCGCAAGGTGATCGAAGCGAAGGCAACAGGCAAACACGTCATCACGATATGGGGTAGCGGGCACCAGACGCGCTCCTTCATGTACATCGACGACTGTCTGAAGGGCGTGGAAAAGATCATGAGTTCGGCCATTATCGAGCCCATTAATCTAGGATCGAGTGAAGCAGTGAGCATTAATCAACTTGTGGACATCGTAGAAGGCATCGCAGGAATAAAGTTAGAGCGCACGTATGAACTGGATGCTCCCAAAGGTGTGAATGGCCGGAACAGCGACAACAAACTCATTCAGAAGTATCTTGGTTGGGAACCAACCATTTCTCTGCAGACAGGTTTGGAAAAAACCTACGCTTGGATCCATAACCAATACCAGTTAAGGGAGTGCGGCGCAGCAGGAGTCGTCCGTGAGACTCGAGCCGCATTTTCATAGTTGACATTGGCTGCATATCCGATCGTTATCCCTACATGGATCCATCCCATTGATTAGTTCTGGCATGACTGTAGCGCCCTACAAACGAACTTAATCAGCTGGGTTTGGACCGGAATGAATTCCCGGAGTGATGTGAATGCGTATTCTAGTAAGCGGTGTTGGGCGGGACTCATATCCCACTGGAATTTGCCGCGTTGCGGCCAGCCATACGAGAGCATTACTTTCAAGTCGAGTTGCAAGTCAAGTGTTTCTCGCGATCGGCTCCTGGCAATATGATTTATTTCGCACATTGCTGGGAACTTACGCGAATCAAATCGAGCTTGTGGTAGCGGACATAAAGAACAACTCCATTTCACGCAATTTCTGGTATGCGGCTACGCTTCCGCGATTGGCAAAAGCACATGGCGCCGGGCTTGTTCACCTCTCTTATCCAGCCCCGGCCTTCCGAGGAGCGTTCAGCACTCCGGTGGTTGTCACGCTTCACGATCTCTATCCTTACGACATACCGGAGAATTTCGGTTTCCCCCAATACTTTGCGAATCGGGCGATCCTTCGGCAATTTCTTTCTTCCGTCGATGGGATTGCATGCGTCTCCCATACCACGTGGTCGCGCTTGGAGGAGATTTTCCCGGCAGCTCTCGGAGAGTTCCAACGGCAGCTACAGGGAATTATGTCGAGATTCCAAGCGAGGCCCCGACACAGCCCGCCTCACTCGAGGGGATCGGGCCCGGAGGTTTTGTTCTTACGGTGGCCCAGCATCGCAAGAACAAAAATATCGATCTCCTCATTCGGGGATTCACAGACCTGGCGAATCGCGCAGGGTTCGAAGGCCTTCTCGTCATCGTGGGCTCAGAGGGGCCGGAAACCGCAGCGTTGCACAGGTTGAGCAAATCCCAGGGCGTGTCGGAGCGAGTGAAGTTTGTTACTTCCATTTCGGACACTGAATTGCACTGGCTGTATGCCAATTGTTCCCTATTTGTCGCGTGTTCCAGCATCGAAGGCTATTGCTTGCCACTTGCCGAAGCGCAAGCAAGTCAAGTCAGAATTGTTTGTTCCGATATTGCCACATTCAGAGAGATTGGCGGGACGCA
Organism: uncultured Acidobacteriota bacterium; assembly: GCA_963828935.1. Classification (GTDB taxonomy): domain Bacteria; phylum Acidobacteriota; class Terriglobia; order Acidiferrales; family UBA7541; genus Palsa-189. The sequence goes on from CAWHGP010000007.1 coordinate 173,028, forward strand.
GTGCATCTACTTCTCCCTGGCCGGCGACGCCGCAAGCAATTTGGTTGCGGCCATGAAAACGTGCCTAAATCAGCCGGCGATTGCAACACGACCGGATTTCCATTGGCGCAATTCTAGCGTTCTGGCGGAGTACGTAAAGCTCTATTCGCGTGTTATGCCGCCTACCTGCAGTGACCTTTTAGCCGCCAAGCAGGAACCATCGGTTTTGCAGGTTTCCATCACGGAACAATCCCAGCGCCTTCTGAAAAGCACTCCCGAGCGAGCATTTCCCGGCCGTGGAAAGTCGTAACACGGATCGTGTTGTTATCCGAACCGCGCTTTTTGTATGAGCCGATAACACTTAGGGTCCAACCGCGGTTGGATAGCGCCGACAAATTAAAGGCTTATGCCCAAACTGCCCACCTTGACGCTTCTTGCCTTTGCAATTGCGCTCGATACGCGGGTTGCAAGTACAATAACCCTTACCACTTCAGCGATGACGCCGGCCTATGGGACCGGCGTGACATTCACCGCGACAGTGACCGGCAGCAGCCCGAAAGGAACGGTCACTTTCGTCGGTAACACTTACAACACGCTGGGAACCTGCACTTTATCCAATGGGAGCTGCGCATTCAGTATCAGCAATCTGATTCCGGGCGCACAATCGCTGGTTGCCAAGTATGACGGAGACAGCGGCAACCTGTCTTCCAATTCATCGCCGCTGACGGTGACTGTCGGCGCCAGGACACTGAGATCAACTGCGACTACGATCAGCGTTTCTCGCACGTCGGAATCGTACGGTACGGATGTTACGTTGACTGCTCGTGTCGACCCTGCTGCTGCGAAAGGATCAGTAACCTTCAAAAACGGTTCTAGCGTGCTCGGTTCGGCGTTAATCGCTCCTGCGGCGGGAAGCGGCATGTCTCCTTCGTTATTCGGTCTTACCGTAGGTAGCTCCTTCCTGACACCGGCGGCGGATTATCAGACGGTACGCAGTTGGGACAACGAGCAGGACATTAGTTGGTCGGCAAATAATCCCTCCATCGGCATGTATCGTTGGGCGAATTTGGACGCGTGGGTGGCCGCAAATGCAGGGAAGGACATGATCTATACATTTGGGCTCACTCCGCAGTGGGCACGCCTTTATCCGAGCAATCCCGGGTCTGGTGCTGACTACCATGGAGAGTGCGCTCCGCCTGCGAGCCTTACCTACTGGGACAGCTACCTTACGGCCATCGCGACCCGGTATCCCCAGATCAAGTACTGGGAAGTCTGGAATGAACCTAATGATTTCCGTGCATGGTGTGGCGCAACTTCGGGCTCCCATGGTTCCATCTCTACGCTGGCTGCGATGTCCCGGCACGCCAGCAGCATCATCAAGGCTATCAATCCTGCGGCGCTCATCCTCTCGCCTGCTACGAACAGTTGGTATCCGGGTAACGCGCAGAATGGGGCGACATGGATGACAACCTTCTTGGCGAACGGCGGAGTCTTCGATATCTTCGCCTTCCACGGCTACATCCGAAATCCCGGTATGGCGGAAGACGAAGAGCCGATCATCGCCAGCATTCGATCAGTAATGGCAGCAGCCGGCGTCTCGACGCCAATGTGGGACACCGAAGCAGGATGGTATACAGATTCGCAGCCGGTCTTGACGCCAGCCCGCCAGCCAGGCTTCATGGTCAAGGCGTTCATCATCCAGCAGTCGCTCGGTGTGGCAAGATTCGTCTGGTACACGTATCCGGGCGCACCGCAGTGGGGCCAGATGTACAACACTTCCACTGGGGAGAACGCCAACGTCCTGGCATATGACGCGGTTTTCAACTGGTTGACGGGAGCGACACTAGCGACGCCCTGCTGGCCAACCGCAGGGGTTGAAACCTGCGGCTATAAGCGGCCCGGCGGTTACTCGGCGCAGGCGGTTTGGAAAACGAACTCGACTGGCTCTACCTACAGCTACCGGTACCCGGCGGGGATGACGCAGTACCTGGATGTGACGGGGGTGACTCACGCGCTCTCCGGCGGCACGGTAATGATCGGAGACGCGCCTATTCTGCTCGAAAATGGAAACATCCCAGCCTATAGCGCGATCTTGTCCACCACGCTTCCGATAGGCGCAGACTCGCTGACGGCAACCTACACCGGGGATACCTACGACGCCGCTTCAATAAGCTCAACGGTAGCGGTGAACATCGAAGGCTCAAAGTCACGTCGATCGCATGAAGGTGCAACGACAAATGCAAACTGAGATGAGTTTGAGGCGGTTTCTCGGGATTCGGAGAACCGCTCAACTTTCACTGGCGATCAGGCCGTGGCTTCGGATTGTGTCGTATGCCCCGTTGCAATCCTTGCGATTACTCGGTCTAACGCTTGCTGGCGCCAAGATTGGCGGAGATATCGCGCTGTCGCCAGGTGTGGAAGTGCTCTCCCCTTGGCGGCTTTCGATTGGGTCGCATACGAACATAGCGCGTCACGTTCGTTTGGACTCGAGAGGAGGACTTACGATCGGGGACAACGTCAACATCTCTGAAGAGGCTGCCATATGGACGGCGGAACATGACATTCAATCCCCGGACTTTTGCATGACCAGAGCTCCTGTTGTGATAGGAAACTACGTGTGGGTGTGCTTCCGATCCATCATCCTCCCGGGCGTTAGCGTTGGCGAGGGGTCTGTCGTTGCTTCTGGGTCTGTTGTAACGAAGGATGTACCTTCATTCAGTGTCGTTGCTGGAGCTCCAGCCAGGGTGATCGGCACTAGGAACAGAGTACTGTCTTACCGTCTCGGTAATCCCAACTCGCAAGCATTTGGGTAAGGTGGGAAAAGCGTGGTTTACCATCTCTTGGACGAGCCGTTCTCTGCATACACCGGTCTGGCTCTTTCGAGCTTCGTCGCGAACATGATGCGTTTTGATGAATGCAGCGTCGTAGTGTGTCCCCAGGCGGACGATACTTGGGGCGTCGCGGCGGACCGGATTCTGGTCAAGCCGCAATTGCGCATCCTTGCGGCCGTGATCCGAGGAAGCAAGATGAGAGGATGGCGGTTCGTCCCACGATCGATAAGAAGGCAGATGATTTGCCGCATGTTCGGCTCCATCTTGTCTCAACTGAAGAAGGAAGACATCGTGTGCTGCCAGAACTGGCCGTACGTTGCCGAAGCGCTGGAGCCGGCAATCCATTCGACGGGCGCTAAGCTGATCTATCGCGCTCAGAACTCGCTTGCACCTTACACGGCACGAGGTGTGTTCAAATCGTTTACTGCCGACGCCTTAGTTTTCAACAGCGAAGCCATGCGGCAGGAGGCGTTAAAACTCATGCCGTACTTGAAAAACACCTGCACCATCCACAACGGTGCGGACGAGGCGCTATTTTACCCATTGCCTAAAGCTGCGGCTCGGAACCAGGACGCTCCGGTCATCCTTTTCGTCGGCCGTCTAGACCCCAGCAAAGGCGTGCACGTCCTCGTCGATGCGATGCGAATCCTCCTTGAGGGCAACGTACGAGCCACCTGCAAAATAGTCGGCTCGTCCCACGCGGGTGGATCCAGCAATAGGGCTACTGCTTATGTGAAGTCATTGCACGAAAGCCATCCGCCCAACGTCCAGTTTCTAGGATTCCGGGCCGCTACCGATATTGCGCAGGAGTACCGAGCTGCGGACATTGTTTGCTGTCCATCGATCTGGCAGGAACCCTTCGGCAATGTCAACATCGAGGCGATGGCATGCGGAGTTCCTGTAGTTGCGACTCGCGTGGGAGGAATTCCGGAGATTGCCGCGGAAGGCGGTGTCTTCCTCGTTGAGCCGGACTCGGCCGCCGAACTTGCAAACGCTTTGCGAAGACTGCTACTGGACGAAGAGCTTCGCGCGAGGATCGGTGCAGAAGGCCTCAAATCCTTTCGTCGGCGATTTACATGGGATGCGATTGTCAGACAGCATAAGGAACTCGTTGACAGCCTGACCGAGAATAAACTCTCCGCCGCTTACTGAAGACGGAGGCTGCCGCTTTTCAAGCTTTCAAGCGAGTAATATGAATATACGCAGGATGAATTCGTTTTCAGACGCGCCGATTTCCGATTTGGCTGTCAGTTGGGCGCTGATGATTCCGCTTGTCTGTTTTGCGTCAAATGGAATGCCATGGTTTTGGACCGGAGGCGGCGGCGAACTGGCGGCCAGGTTCGGCTCAATGGCAAGCGCCGAAACGGGAACAGCGGAAAATACTGCCGTAACCATTCTGCTCTTTGCTCTTGTGCCTGTGCTGGTCTTCCCCTGGATGAAGTCGGTCATCCGGCTGTGCCGCAGAGACAAGGTGTTTGCTGCGATAGCGGTGTGGGTAATTCTGTCCTGTCTGTGGTCGCAATTTCCGATGGTATCGCTCGAGTGGGCGCCCGTTGCGGCGCTCAATACCATCTTTGCGTTCTATCTATATCGGCGCTTCAGCCCGGACCAGCAGATTCGGCTGTTGCTTTTTCTAGGGTGGATATGTCTCGGCCTCAGCATTGTTCTGTGCGTGTTTTTCCCGGCACACGGCATCGATTACACCGGCGCCTGGCGGGGAATGTACCCGCAAAAAAATATGTGCTCGATGACAACGGCGCTCCTGCTGTTGGCGGCTCTGTATGCACCTGCAACCAGCGTTTTTTCCAAGGTTGCCCGCCTCGTGTTCGTGGGTTTGTCCGCCTTCCTGATCGTCATGACGCAGAGTGCGACCGGAAGGATCACGCTGGTGTGTTTATTGGCGTATTTTGTCGCCACCAGATACGCCTCCAGGCTTCGCGCCAAGGAGAGGAGTATTGCCCTCATTGCGCTAACGGCGATTGCATTGGCCTTCGCCGCCGTAGGCGTTTCTGACGCGAAGGACATCGCGCTTTTTCTGGGCAAAGATCCGACCTTGACGGGTCGAACGGCGATCTGGCAGGCGGTCATACCGTCCATCATGAAGCACCCGATCCTCGGTTATGGGTATCGAGCCTTTTGGAGGGGCTACCAGGGCGAATCGGCCAATGTCTCGCTGGCGTCCCATTGGGCAGTGCCTTCGGCGCACAACGCCTTCTTGGAAGTATGGCTGACCCTTGGTGCAATCGGCGTCGCCCTGGTCCTCTATTCCCTCGTAAGAGCCGTGTGCGACGCGTTCGTCTGTCTTGCTGCAGGGGGATCGCCTTACCTTGCCTGGTGCGCGTGCATTGTCTTCTTGACGATTGTTACCAGCGCAGACGAGGGAGAGTTGGTGATTCCGAATAGCCTCATGTGGATTTTGTATATCGTGGCTTGCGTGGGATTGTCCGAAGGGGCGAGGAGAATCCGCTTGGGCCTGGACCATGCATAGCCTGAAACGCGAGTGGGGGCGCGTTTGCGACAGCTCGCTTGCCCGCAATGCCGGCTGGATGTTCCTCGGCCAGGGCCTTTCGATCGTTTGCCAGGGAGCCTACTTCGTCCTCCTGGGGCGGCTGTTGGGCAGCACGCAATATGGCATCTACGTGGGCGCTATGGCAATGGTTTCGCTGCTAAGTCAGTACAGCGCGCTCGGAACGGACTCCGTTGTTTTGCGCTACGTCAGCCCAGACCCTAAGAAATTCGCGCTGTATTGGGGCAATGTCGTGGTCACCACATTCACACTGGGCAGCCTGTTTGTGGCGCTGATCACGTGGATCGGGCCACACCTTGCGCACTCCTATTCCTGGGCCATGCTGCTCTGTGTCGCGCTCGGGGACTGCCTCTGCGCGCAGCTTACGGCCGCCGCTTGCCGGGTCTTTCAGGCGTTCGAGCAGATGCGCATCACCGCTGGTTTGAGCCTTCTGGTCAATCTGCTGCGTACGCTTCTGGCCGGGGTCATGCTCTGGCGCTTGCACCATGGCACCGTCTGGCAATGGGCCGTCGCCTCATTGATCGTCTCTTCCATCGCCACGTGCATTGCGCTGGCGCTGGTCACGCGGCTTTACGGCAAGCCGGCGTTTTCTGCGCTGCTGCTGCGGCAACGCATGGGCGAGGGCGCCGTCTTTGCGTTTTCCTACTCGACGACCGGCGTCTACAACAACATCGACAAGGCCATGCTCGGCCACTACGGGATGAACACCGCCAACGGCATCTACACCATGGCCTATCGCTTGATCGATGTGTGCACGATGCCGATCATCTCTATCCAGGGGGCGGCCTTCCCCCGGTTCTTTCGAAAGGGAGTCGATGGCATACGCACCACCGCGGAGTATGCCGTCCGGATCGTCAAGAGAACCGCTCTTCTGGGACTGCTTTCCGCCGTAGCCATGCTGTTAGCCGCGCCGGTCATTCCCTATCTCCTGGGAAAGGGCTTCTCGGACAGTGTCATTGCCGTTCGCTGGCTTTGCTTGCTGCCGTTTTTCCGCAGCTTTCAACTGAGCGCTGGCGACGCGGTGACCGCGGCGGGCCACCAAAGCCTTCGCCTGGGCTGCCAGTCTGCCGCAGCCCTTTTCAACTTTGGCATCAACCTCTATCTCATCCCGCACTACTCCTGGCGCGGCGCCGTATGGTCAAGCCTCCTCACGGATGGGATGCTGGCCGGCCTCAATTGGACGGCGCTCTGGTGGCTCACTTCAGAGAGTGCTCTGGAAGGTAATCTGGTTCACGAGGTCATTCCGAGTTGAGAAAATCGTCCGGACAGCTGGACGCCAGGGGCCGCGCCATCTCATCAAACAGCGCAGCGCACGGCAGATCGCTTGCTCCCGTCCAAGAAGACGCCTGCAGGAGAGAGCGTGCAGACCCCATACGCGTGTTGATCGTCACGCGATATTTCGGCTTTCCCTGTGGGACGACAAACGTTGTCCTGGATTACTTGCGAAGCTTTCCCAGGGACCGGATTGAGGTAGAACATGCGAGCTTTGTGGTGACCGATCCGTCATTTAGGCGGGAACTGGAGAGTTTAGGCATCCGCACGTTTCAACTGGACGACCGCAATCCCCTGAAGAGCCTCGTGATTCTGCGCAGGCTCCTCAAGCATCGCCAATTCGATCTCGTGATAGGAACGGCCTGGAAGCCATACGTTGCGGCGGCCCTTGCTGGGAAAGGCACGAGCGCGAAAGCGATGGCTTGGATCCACGGCATTTCCCTGGCAATGAAGGGACAGTTTCGGAAGTATGTTTATCGTATTCTTTTTCGACACAAACCCATCATCTTCGCATCGAAGGCCGTAAAACGCGCGCACTCGTACAGTTCCCACATCGGAAGGGAATCGGTCGTCTACGCCGGCATCGCCCCTTTGCCTTCGCTCTATCCGCGAGAAATGCGCGCGGCCATTGGAGTGCCCGTGGACGCTTTCGTCGTCGGATATACGGCTCAATTCATGGAATGGAAGAACCATCGATCCTTGCTCAGCGTCGCGTCCGCTCTTGTGGAGAAGTACCCGCGACTCCACTTCGTGCTCATCGGAGACGGCTTTCTGTTTAGCGAAGTTACCCGGATGAGCGGCGCCCTGGGCCTGGACGGCCGCGTTCATTTCCTGGGAAACCGCAGCGATGCCAAGGAACTGCTCGGGACGTTCGATGCGTATATGCACCCCAGCGACGGTGAGGCGTTTGGTTTGGCGCTGGTGGAAGCGATGTTGGCGGGACTCCCCACGCTAGCGTCCACTACGGGCGCGTTTCCAGAAATTATCGAAGACGGGATCACGGGCCTTCTCGCGCCCCCGTACGATATTCAAAGGATGTGCCAGGGATTATCCCGATTGATCGACGATCCGGTACTAAGGCGCACACTAGGACAACAAGCGCACCAAGCAATCGCAGGAAGATTTACCGTCGAGCAGTTTGCGGCTGCCCTCACAGAGGTATTCGAGAATACTGCCGGTTCGGGTTCCCACAGCAGCAACCTCTGCCTCGCCAGCCCGGCCGGCAGCAAGCGGGAAGCGATCACTAGGACAAACTCCGCCGAAAGAGCTGAATAGCTCTGCCTGACGCAGCACGACAACTCAAGATCGCCTTCGTACTTGTGTGCGATCCCCGAGATCCACCCACGTGCTCGGGGATGGCCTCTTAGAGAGGTTGCGTCCGCCTCTACATCTGACTGGGGCGCTGAACGAGAACGTCAACTGCTCGTCAACAGCTGCACAATCCGACGCGGACGACAGAAGGACCAACAATGCGTGTTTCTGTGATCATGGCGGTTTACAACGGCGAGCAATTCCTAAGCGAAGCTATCGAAAGTGTCCTCGGCCAAACATTTTCGGATTTCGAGTTTATTATCATCAACGATGGCTCGAGTGATCGCACGGCAGAAATCCTTGCCCACTACGAACAGCAGGACTCAAGAATAGTCCTTGCCTCTCACGCGAATTGCGGTCTGCCGGCGTCCCTTAATCGGGCCATTTCGATTTCCGCGTCTTCATTGCTTGCGCGTATGGATGGGGATGATCGAGCGCTCCCATTTTGGTTACAAAAGCAAATCGAGTTTCTGGCTCAGAACTCCGATTGCAGCATGATTTCGAGCTACGCGTACTTCATTAACTCCGCCGGAAAACGCGTTGGAAAAGCGGGGAATCCAGTCAATGTAGAGAGGGGCTGGGCTGCGATGAACCCGACTCACTTTCTCGAAATCATCCATCCCACAGTCTTGATGCGCAAAAGGGACGTGCTGACGCTGGGCGGCTATCGCAAAGGTTTCCTAGAGGACCGCGATCTGTGGGGGCGAATGGTAACAGCCGGAATGATGATTCGCTGCAATCCGGAGCCTCTCATCGAGTATCGGCTGCACGGCGGATCAATAAGTGCACGTAAGCTAACGCAATCGGAGGAGTATTTGCGCCTGGGCATTGATCTGAACGTGGTGCGGCGAATGCGGGGAGAGGCGGAGCTCTCTCCAGTGGAAATCGAAGAGTGGTTTAGAAGTCGGCCTTTGGGGGAACAGTTTCGTCAACGTCTGAACGTGTTTTATGGTCGATATTTCAGGGACGCATCACGACACTACGCGAACAATCACTGGCTGAAGTTTATCTGGGCCGTCAGCATAGCAGCGGCGATCCGGCCTATTTATACGCTCCGGCGTGTGATTCAAAAGGCTTTAACTGGCGGAGAGAAACCTCAGCGGTGGGCCAAACGCGGTCGGTTTCGACCCGAGTCGCAACATGCGAACCGTAATTCTTAGAACTAGATACCTCAAATTAGCAGTGAGCTCTGTCCTTGCGACAGTAAATCGAGTCGCGCTCGTTCAGGCTTCAAACCCCGAGGCGCCCGAAGGGAGAAAGAAAAATGATTCCCTACGATAAAGCTTTCTACGAAATGCACTCAAATAGTACATCCTCTTCGGCAGAGCAGGTCGTGCCCTATGTAGTGTCGCTGTTTAGGCCACAAAGCGTTGTGGACGTCGGATGTGGCACTGGCACATGGGCCGCTGAGTTCAGACGCCAAGGGGTCCCGGAAGTGATGGGCATCGACGGAGCCTATATTGACAGGAGCCAACTGAGAATTCCGGAGAGCACCTTCTTAAGCTGGGATCTCGAGCTACCCCTTGCATCGAGACAAACATTTGATTTGGCTATTTCCGTAGAAGTTGCGGAACACCTCTCGCCTAGCCGAGCGTCTTCCTTTGTGGAAGATTTGACCAGCCTTGCGCCGGTGGTTCTGTTTTCCGCTGCAATACCGTTTCAGGGCGGCACAAACCACGTGAACGAGCAATGGGGTAGTTATTGGCATTCTCTATTTGTGGCAAAAGGGTTTCGCGCGATCGATTGCCTGCGCGCACGATTCTGGAACGATCCCAGCGTGGCCATTTGGTATCGACAGAACATGATGGTGTATGCTTCCGAAGATCAAATACAGAAATTCGCACACTTTGACCGCATGATGCCGCTGGACGTGGTACATCCCGCGGTATTTCAACAACCATCGCTTCGATTTCTCCTAAGGAGTATTCCTGGTGCCGTCAAACGGTCCCTAAAGCGACGTCTGTGACTCGAGTTGTGGGTATACATTAGCCAGACTTCGTCGGCTCGATTGAGGCAACCCAAGCGCAGTCGGTAAAATCGCGATCAGAAACCACGACGGTGCCGGCTCCAAAGCACGGGGCGCTAACAGACGCAATGTTCGTGCACGTCGCCTTCAGTCACCAGTGCGTTGCCGGAGAAAGACCGCAGCCGCATGAGGTAGTGCCATGGATGCCCAAAGACTTGTGTTCGATGTTGGTATGCACATTGGTGAGGATACCGAGTTCTATCTAAGCCGCGGATGCCGCGTAGTGGGGGTCGAGGCGAATCCCGAGTTGTTGCCGCTACTTCGGCAGAAGTTTTGTCCCGAGTTGAAACGCGGTCAGCTGCATATCGTCGATAAAGCCATTTCCAACGCGTCAGGAACGGTCCCTTTCGCCGTAAATTCCCAAAGGACGATCCATGGCTCGATCTCAACCAAGTTCATAGAGCGCGGCAAGAGGCTGGGAAGTGGGTTCAATTTCGTCGAAGTGGAGACAGTCCTGTTCGAAGATATCCTGCGTGAATACGGCGTGCCGTACTATTTAAAGATCGACATCGAGGGCATGGATATGGTTTGCATCGAAGCCCTGCATCGAGTGGCGCAGCGACCGCGCTACATCTCGTTGGAATCCGCTGTGACCTCGGCTGTGGCGGAAGTCGAAGACGGGTTTTCAGAGTTAGCCCATCTCTGGATGCTTGGTTACCGTCATTTTAAGTACGTCGACCAGGCAGCTCTTGAAAAGTTCGGAAACACGCTCCTACAAGCGGAAGGCCCGCCGATGCGTTATACATATCGTAAGGACAGTAGCGGGCCTTTTGGCGAGGAGAGTCCCGGCGAATGGTGCGAGATCGGTTCGGGGTTAAAGCAGATGCGACGTATTATCTACTATCAGAATGCGTTTGGATCCGGTGGACGGCACCACAAGCGAGCATGGTCCAAGGTAGGGAGGCGGCTTCGGCGCTATGTGAAGGGCCTGCGCAGTCACAGCTGGTACGATCTTCATGCGCGTCTTGACAGCCCTCCCTGAAAACTTATCGGGCCAAAGAACGAGATTCTGCGCTATGGCGACTTCGGTCTCGCGCATCGCCCGCTTGTGCGAATATATGTACTGACATGTGCGCGGTATCTCCTCCGGCACGCCGCGACGTCCTTTGACGCTTCCGAATCCTTTCTGTGAACTGTTCGATTGGAACGTCGGGTTGGCCGAGAATCGCTCGGTCCTCGTAACTAGCCAGGCCACTATAGACTAACTGCCGCAGCTAGCGATCCGCACCTGGGCAGCGCAAATTGCCCAGCGTCTGATGAACGATACAGTCCTCGACAACTCTTGACTGTGAGAGACGACGGCCTTGCTACGTCCGTTCCCGTTGGCAGGCGCATCGCCGTTTAGGATGGGAGTGGTTAAGTAAGCAGGTTTCGCCTTGTAGATCACGTCAGACATCTCTCTGTTTTTGGAGGTTAGCCACATGCGAAATGAACTCGATCAAGTTGGGGAATATGCGCATTTAGAACATCCACTTACTACAAGTGGGGCGCTGTTGACGAAGGACGCGATGGCAAGTCCCGTCACGGAACGCCGAAAACGACGGATTCAAATGAATTATCTGACCTCCGTGGTGCGCGCGATTCCGCTCTTCCTGAAATACAAAGCCCGAACCATGATCTCGTTCAGGAGCTATATCGAAAATCTTGCGCTGATGAGAGTTGCACTCCGCAACCCCGATCTTGGGGAAGGCGCGATCGTCGAGTGCGGGACCTGGAGAGGTGGCATGTCGGCAGGCATGATCGAAACCGGTGGTTCGAAGCGTCGCTACTGTTTCTTTGATTCCTTCGAGGGACTGCCGCCAGTGCAGGATATTGACGGCCCGGAAGCGAAACAATGGCAGGCTAACACTGCATCGCCGTCTTTTCATAATAACTGCTCTGCGCCGCTAGAGGATTTTCGCGAGAGCATCAGAATGACAGGCTGTCCGCAAGGTAATATCGCTATTTCCAAGGGATTTTTTGAAGACACGCTGCCGTCGTTTGAGCCTCCGCCGATTGCTGTTCTACGGCTCGATGCCGATTGGTATGCATCGACCATGATCTGCCTGGAGAGGTTGTGGGACCATGTGTTGGTAGGTGGTCTCGTCTTGATCGACGATTATTACGCGTGGGATGGCTGCGCGAAAGCCGTTCATGCCTTCCTCGCCAAGCGGGAGGCGCCCGAACGCATCCATCAGGGCCCCGTTGGTGGCACAGCCTTTATTCTCAAGAAATCTCACGGCCCGGCAAGTTTAGAGCGCGCCACGTAGCACTGAGCGGGAGGCAAATTGTGACCATTCTCATCACTGGGGGTGCGGGATGTAGGTGCAGCCACGCCGCTCGCGTACTGCTATAGCATGGCTACTTAAACGCTCATCTCGACAATCTCTCCACTCACAAGTCCTTCGCCGAGGTTTCGAGTTGCATCCTCGGAGATATCTCCGATTCGGAAGGGCTGGCGGCGATTGGTGCGGGTGGGCACCTTGATGCATACAAGGGAGTGCTACACGCCGTGTCAGTGGGGCAAAGATAAATGTGGAATATAGACCATAGGCGCTGGTGCCATGCTCGAGTCGGGGTTCAGTCGGGTGGTTTCGGCCGGTCCGATGGTTCTTTTGAGAGTCTCGCCGATTTACGAGCGCAAGAGCAGGGGACAAAAGAAAAGGGGCTCTTCGTCCACGTTTCTTCCACAATCGAAGCCGTTGAGGAGCTAAGGTCGATATGGGAAAACTGGACCCACTCCGTAGACACGGATATCGACTATTACCTGCACAAACTGAGGGACGATCCCGCAATCGTACGCCCGTACGTTATCACGGTTGGTCGCGACGGGATTAGTGAGGCCATGCTCGTGGGGCTGGTGACAGAACAAAAAGTTTCATCCGTAGTAGCATTCGTGAATATTTTCGGTCCCAAAGCAAGAATACTCGAAATCGCCAAGGGGGCGCGGCTTGGTGACCAATCGCCTGCCATTGATCGCGCTCTGGCGTTGCAGCTTTCCGAAGCGGTGAGGAGCAATCAGGCCGATTTTGTCTGTTTTCAGCGCCTATCTTTGCACTCCAGACTCTTCCGGGAGATTGAGCAATTCGCCGGCCTGCGGGTGCAGAAGCGTGTCTCTTATATCCACGATTCTGTTTTGTCTCTAGCGACACCAGCAGGAAAACCCTTTCAGTCCGCTTCGGGGAAATTGAAGCGTGAGCTCCGAAGGAAAAGACGCATTCTGAACAGTGCGTTTCCCCAAGCGCCTCGTTTTAAGTGCTTCTCTACTCCACCGGAGCTAGAGATCGGCATTCAAGACGCCATGAAAATTGCTGTGACAAACTGGAAATACAAGTTTGGGTGGGGCCTCCTAGCCAGCTTGCAGGTCCGTAAGGAACTTGATTTCCTGGCGGAACGGGGATGGCTTCGTATCTATCTTCTGTACGTTGAGGATTCCCCAGCGGCCTTTCTAATTGGCCAGCTTTACGACGGGGCGTATCATTATAAATATGCAGGATATGAGGCTAAGTACGAGCGGTTCGCGGTCGGATGGCTGCTGACGGAATGGACCCTCGAACACCTGGCTGCCGCCGGTGTGCAAAAAGTTGACTTCGGAGAGAGCGAACAGGATTGCAATCGGCGTCTTGGTTGTAAATCTTCGCAAGACGCTTCGGTGCATGTTTATGCTCCGACGCCGCGTGGAGCGTACTTGGACATCTTTTTTTCTACGACTCAGATTGCCAGGACTGTTTGTCGCGGACTTCTTACAAAGCTACGGCTGAACTGGGTTAGAAGGAGCTGGAGGGATTTGTTGGCTGCGATACGGTCACCGAGGCAACAACAATAGCCACGTTGACGCCCCGACGGAATCGAAGGCAGCTTTTTCCGAGGCTCGCCAAGCCTCTCCTTCAGTGTCTGAGCGATGCCAAGTGCAAGGAAATTTGTATCGTTTGTGGGCGCCTATTATCGAGGACCCTTGACGGAAGGTTTCTCGGTTATTATCGGCGTGCCGTTCGGGCTCCCATCGGTAGATAACCTTTATCCTAGAAAAATCTCATAGCCGGGCCAATTAGAGTGTGCCGCGTCTCGCTGAGCATGGGGAAATTGACGGCTTCGAGTTGAATCGTCGGCGATTCGGTACCCGGTTGTCGGCACCCAAAATCACTGGCAATTGACCTTGCACGCTTTGAGGCGTCGGTTTCCCTCCTACTTTAACTTTTTTTCGGCTAGTTTCCGCAAGCAGGTTGTAACGTCGAAGCCCTCATCAAACCGCTTCTTTTCACCACAAACCCCTTAAGCAGGTGAAGGAGGGAACTCGCATTCCCTGTTCCTTCTCTGCTCCCTTCTCTGCAACGCTTCGTCTCTAAGGTAGCGCTTAGTCGGCTAAAACATGCGATTTCTCCAGGATCCGGGCGGATGTCCATGAAAGAGGGCGTCCGGTTGAATGGCTGCACTCAGAGCGCATTCTGGAGCAGCGATTCATTGACTGCCCAGAAGAATCATCTGCCTAGTTCGACAAATCCACCGTTTCCAGGAGGATCGGCTGATCGCCAATCAGAACGGAATGATTACTGATGGTGTAGACATTTCCCGCGAGATTTCGGTAGACGGTGTACTGTGCGGGAACAGGGAAAGCAAGGGCAACTTCATCCGTCGGGTCAGGAATCCACACAGCCTCCGCTGTATAGCCGCCAGCTCGTGACAGGGTACAAGTCCAAATTCCGGTTGTAACGTCTTTCGAGCATGGAGTGGCCAAGGATGCGCCGACCATCCAGCGATACGCTTGCGCATAGGCCATCGCTGCGGGGGATTCGCCGCCGGCTGCAGTCCATAGGCCGCCCCAAGTGGGTCCGCCATCATAGGCGTACCACACAAAGCGCGAAACGCCCTGGGACCAATGGAGCAAGTAGTATTTAGCAATAAATCCAACCTGCTGGGAACTGGTTGGCGTGCCCAGATTCCCGAATCCAGCCCAGCTTGACTCCGTATCCCAGATCGGCCATGTTGCAACGCCGTTCGCAACCATTATGGTCTGGTAACTGGAAATCACATTGACAACATCCTCGGCAGTGGCGCTCCAATAGCCGTGAAATGCGATGACGTCAACGGAGGCAGTCGCACCAGCGGAAAGGAACGTGCTTAGCCAAGCAGGTCCCGGGCCGCCGGTGACTCCTGGTGACAGAATAAGGGCGGTGGGGTCGATTCCTTTGATGATCCGGGATGCGTCCTGCGCCATCATGACCATTGTGGGCATGTCGCCACAGTAATAGTTCACATCCTGCGGCTCGTTCCAGATCTCCCAATATTTGATTCGGCCAGCAGCGTGTGTAGCGATCGCGGTAACGTAATCATCCCAAGCGCTCATATCAGCGGGCGGCGCGCATTCACCTGGCCCATAGGCGCCAGGAGCGGTCGGCTGAGAGGACGCCCAGAGTGGTGTTCTGCCGAACGTATAGATTATGTCGCTGCCGCGAGCCTGATTAAAAGCTATGAACGTGTCGATATAAGTGAAGTTGTAGCTGCCTGCAGAAGGGTTTGCATCAGACCAATCAAGGTTGGAGGCATCCCACGACCGAGTCGTTCCGAATTGCATGGAGGGCGACAAGCCTTCAAAATACCCGACAGTTAGACCAAATAGGGAACTGGATACTGTGCGTTCCGACCACGGCAACGATACGGAGTGCGTAACGGCCGCGACGCCGGTCCCGGTCAAACCGATAGAGGACGGGGAATTTGTCGCATTGCTGGTCACGGTAACGCCGCCGCCAACGCCTCCAGCCGCTGCAGGAGCGAACGTCACATTCAGCATGGCGGTCTGGCTGGGGGCGAGGATCAGGCCTGCAGACACGCCGGAGCCGGTGAAGCCCGGACCGGAGACGCTGACGTTAGACACGTTGATCGTCGCAGTTCCGGAGTTGGTCATGGAAATACCCTGAACGCTGCTGGTGGAGATGGTGACGTTCGGGAAACTCAGCGATGTCGGATTCATAGTGAGCGACGAAGCCAACGTGGCCGGCGAAATCACCAGAGTGACGGGCACTGACAGAGGCGAATTTGTGACTCCCGCAGCGGTAATGACCACGTGGCCATTGTAAGTGCCGGCGGCCAGACTGCCGGCGGCGACTGAGATTTTTGCGGAGCCCGGCGTGCTGCCGGATGTTATATCCAGTTTGATCCAGGTCTGATCGGCAGACAGAGAGAACGCCAGGGCTGCTGGCGGGCGGGCACTGTTGATGGTGACACTTTGCTGAGCCGGCGTAGTTCCACCGAGTGTGAACGCGAAGGAAAATGACGCGGGCGCGGCATTGATCGTGACGGCGCTGGACGCGACAGTAAGGGTAGCCGAAGAGCTGGTCGCGTTGCCGGCGGCATTGTGAACCGTGACAGCGAACTTCGAGAGCGTGTCTGCGGCAACAGTGACGGGCGTGGTGTAGGTAGAGGACGTCGCGCCGGCTACTGTGGCGCCGTTTTTGGTCCACTGGTAGGTAAGGGGCGCGGTGCCCGTTGCGGCTACAGAGAACGTAGCGGTCTGACCCGCGTTGACCGTCTGGCTTACAGGCTGTGTGATGATCGCGGGAGTAATGGCGGCGGGTGTGACTGTGAGGATCGCAGAATTGCTGGTCGCAACTCCCGCAGCGTTGCGTACGGTGACGCTGAAACTCGCGCTGTTATCGGTGTTCGAAGTGGCGGGCGTGGTGTAGGTAGCTGAGGTCGCACCGCTGATCGGCGCGCCATTCTTCGACCACTGATAGGTTAAGGGTGCGGTGCCCGAAGCGGCCACTGAAAAACTTCCGGCCTGTGTGACGTTGACCGTCTGATTTCTGGGCTGGCCCGTGATTGCCGGGGCCGTGGCCGCCGCCGAAATTACCAGTGTGATCGGAATGCTAAGCGGCGAATTGGCAATATGCACGCCACTCAACAATGCATGGCCGGTATACGTGCCTGCCGCCAAGCCGGCGATTCTCACAGAGAGGCGCACGCCTCGATCCGAATTGCTATATGTAGGGAAGCCGATCCACGATTGGTCCGCACTGACGGCGAAGTGCGTGTAGGTGCCGCCAACGGAAACAACCTGCGCGGCAGGTTCGCCTGCGCCCAATTTGGCGGAGAAGGAGAGCGACGAAGGCGTCGCGGTAATGGTGATCTTAGGCGCGGCCGAGGACGATGTGCCAAAGCCAAACAGCAGACCTGCCACCATGAGTGTCGTCTGAGCCTTGCGAAGAGCTTGCATTAAAGACTCCCGTGAAACGATTGGTCGGCAACGCAGTTTCGACTGAGGAGAGCCTAATTTGAAATGCTGGAATGCGGCGACTGCTCCGCGGAATAGTATGAGTACAGGCAACAAAAACGCGCGAAAACGGGCGAGAGTACAGGTTAAATGTTCCCCCAGCTTTTAAGACCAAGGCCGAAATGTCGATGCGCCTTCGACGAAGACGAAGAGTTCTTCTTCATGGATTGTGCTGGAGGCCTCTCATTCCCGAGGAGCTGTTCGGAGTGACCCAATCGGAATGAAAAATGTTTCGAGAAATCGGATACCGTCGGTCTCGGCGATTGTTCACGGCCAATAGACCGAAATACCGGAAGAATCATTTTGCTTTTCGTGGACTACTCACGCGCGCCTACGACAACTACCTTGTGACAGCGGAACAGAAGAAGGGTAAATGCACGCCTTCTGCTCAATCGTGGGAAGCGGCAGCTCATGTGCTTGTTGGAGCGAAGCTTACAAGATTTGGGTGAGGCACACTTTGCTGTGGCGCGGCGCTGGACTAGACATTTCCAACCGTTTATCGCGATTGGCATGAGAAAACGTCCATCTTCTCGACCCTCGCAGTGTGTATCTCGATGCGCTCGCTATGAAAGGGCTGGTGGATCCGATCGATCTTGTTTTTCCCCGTGTCATATTGCAGCCCGAGCAGTTCCTCTTCGATTTTTGGGAACGTAGTGACAGAACAGTCGTCCATCGTAGATAGCCTCGTTCAATGCGGCATAGGGCTGAATCGCGGTGTCGACACTCAGTAGCTCAGCGTCGTAACCCTGCCGTTGGAGGGTCTGGATGCTCTCGTACGAGCCCCAGGAGCCGTAGGAGATCTTGCCAAATTCCATTCCCAGCTCAAGAAGTTCACTAAGGACTAGAAGACATACTCGGCGAGATTGACATGTTCCCAGGTCGACCCTAACATCCTTAGCTTATCCCTCACGCGTTTATATTGCAGTAGGTTGAAACTAGCTCAGCTGGTGCAAAGTTGAGGACCGGTGTTTGTGCCTGAAGACATCCAGTCGTCGAGGGTTGCCGACCCTGCTGTAGGTGCCGGGCTGGTCGAGGGTCTCGGCCTGCTTGACGCAAGCATGATTGTCGCGGGCTCGATGATTGGCTCAGGAATTTTCATCGTGTCCGCCAGCATTGCTCGGCAAGTCGGAAGCCCTGGCTTGCTGCTTGTTGTCTGGTTGACAACCGGTTTGATGACCACCATGGCGGCCCTTTGCTACGGAGAACTTGCCGCGGCGATGCCTATAGCGGGTGGCGAATACATTTTCTTGCGTGAATCTCTTGGCCGGTTGTGCGGCTTTTTGTACGGTTGGGCCACGCTGCTGGTCATCCAGACTGGCACCATCGCTGCGGTGGCCATCGCCTTCTCGATCTTCACCGGCGTGCTATTCCCCTGGTTCTCATCGTCCACGTGGCTCTGGAAGCTGGCGACATTTGGCCCCTATAGATTGTGGTTCGTTGCGTTAGGTCCCTACAATGTCGGGTTAAACACCCAAAACCTCCTGGCCATTTCCTCGATAGTTTTTCTTACCTGGATTAACACTCGCGGCCTGCGCACCGGGGCCATGGTGCAGAATATTTTCACGATTGCAAAAATCGCCGCGCTGGGTGGGTTGACACTCCTGGGTTTCGTGTTCGCCACGCAGGCAGCACGGAGTTCCAATTTCAGCGATTTTTGGCGGAACGCGAGCCTATCTGGATGGCACCCCTATCAGGTCGGCCAAAATACCGTGTGGGTCGATACTTTGACGTTAATTGGCCTAGCCATGGTGGGTGCTCTGTTTTCTTCCAGCGCCTGGACCAATGTCACATACGTTGCATCCGAAGTGAGAAACCCCAGGCGTAATCTGCCTCTCGCCTTGGCTCTAGGTACTGGAAGTGTGACCGTACTCTACCTTCTGGCCAACCTTGCGTACTTGAAGGTGCTGCCTCTGGATGGAACCGTTGGCGGAGGGTCAGTCATTGAACGAGGAATCGAATTCGCTGCCAGCGATCGCGTAGGCACAGCTGTTGCCGAGGTGATTGTTGGCCCAAGCGGCGCTGTCCTGCTCGCCATTGCTGTCATGATTTCGACGTTTGGCTGCAACAATGGACTTATCTTGGCTGGGGCGCGCGTTTACTACGCGATGGCCAACGACGGTCTGTTCTTCAGAGGTATCGGTGCCGTGAACCGGCACCACACTCCTTGGGCTGCTCTATGGCTTCAATGCATGGTGGCTTCCATTTTGTGCCTATCCGGTACGTACGGGCAATTGCTCGACTTTCTGGTTTTCGGTGTCCTGATGTTTTACCTCCTGACGGTCCTGGGTCTTTTTTTATTGCGCTTCCAGCGGCCCAATATGCAACGCCCTTATCGAGTCTTTGGCTACCCGATACTCCCGGGGTTGTATATCTTGCTCGCCTTGTTCCTTGAAGTGCAATTGTTGCGCTACAAGCCGCAGTACACCTGGCCAGGATTGGTGATCATTTTATCGGGTGTGCCTGTTTACTGGCTCTGGCAAAAATCGCCAGGCGAGAGATTGCGAAGAAATCCCGAAAGGCAAAGCTAGCCGTACAAATCATCTTCCGGTCACCGCCAGAGCGCGCTGAGTTCGACGCCGGCCTGCCGTAGCGTTTGCGCTACCGCGGCGGCAATCTTCGGGGCGCCCGGAGTGTCGCCGTGAATGCAGATGGTCTGCGCGTTGGCGACGATTTCGGTCCCGCCGCAGGCAACCACCCTCCCCCGTTCTGCGATCTGCAATGCCTGTTGCCCTGCTTCCGCAGGATCGCGTATCAGCGCGTCCTCAAATTTGCGCGAACGCAAGGTTCCATCGGCCTCGTACCGCCGGTCTGCAAACGCTTCCGCGGCGACTCGGAAGCCAGCTTCTCGGAAGACATCCAGCATCAGCGATCCAGCCAGGCCCACGAGCGCGACCTCGCGGCTCCAGCGAGCTATCCCAACGGCTATCGCTTTGGCCAAGGCGCGATTGGTAACAGCCAGATTGTAGAGTGCGCCATGAGGCTTGGCATGCGTCACGCAAGCGCCGCAACCGGCGGCTACGTCGGCAAGCGCCCGCACCTGCTGGAATACGGAATCAGCGATCACTTCTGGTGGCAGGCCCAACTCCAGCCGGCCAAAATTCGCGCGGTCTGGAAATCCAGGATGCGCCCCTAACGCTAGCCTCCAACGAAGCGCCTGCTCGATGGTTGCCTTCATGGTGTGTGCGTCCCCAGCATGTCCCCCGCAGGCGATGTTCACCGATGTCAGAGAGCGCATCAACGATTCCTGAGTGCCGTCGGCAATGGCCTCCGGCATTTCGCCCATATCGCAATTCAGATCTACGCGCTTCATTCCAAAATCGACTCCCCGGATGCCAGCAGTCTCTCTTGTTCGATTAACAGGGATCGCGCGGTTTCCAACGTAACCTCTTCAAATCGAATCTCGTCGCGGGGGCGAAGCTGCCCCACGCGGTGGAGATCCGCAGAAATCACGTTCGCGAACTTCGGGTAACCCCCCGTGGTTTGTTGCTCCACAAAAAGAATGATGGGCGAGCCTCCGGGTGGCACCTGAACCGCGCCGAGCGAGATACCTTCCGTAATCATCTTTCCGCCGTAACACTGTGACACAGGGGCGCCTTCCAGCCGAAGACCCATGCGATTGGATTGCTCGCCGACGCGATACATGTCGGAATAGAACGAGCGGAGCGACGATTCGGGAAACCAGTCAATCTGCGGGCCAGGAGTGACGCGCAAAACCTTGCGAGGAGACAAACGCTCCGATACTTGCGGAGCGATCGTTCTCTTGCGGAAAGACCTGATGGCGGACCCGATGTGCAGCACGTCTCCCTTCCGCAGCGATCTACCCTCGAAACCGCCGAGGCCGCTTAAGATGTGCGTCGACGCGCTACCTAGTAACGGCGTCACGCGGATTCCCCCCTGAACGCATAGATAACATCGCGCTCCCGAACGCGTGGGGCCCAGTCGAAGCGTTTGACCTGGCCGAACCTCAACGGACGTCCACAGATCGACCGCCGCACTATCGAGAGTCGCGCCGAAATCGGAGCCTGTCAGCGCCACGATGGCCCCCGTCGGAAACAGAAATGTTCCGCCGAGCAGCGTCATCTCCAGTCCAGCGGCGCTCTCGGCATTTGCGACCAGACGGTTTCCGAGGCGCAGCGAAATCGGATCGGCGGCTCCGGACGGTGAAACGCCCATTGGACCGAAGCCTTCTCGCCCCAAATCCTGCACCGTGGTGAGCAGGCCGGGTGTTTGGACCTGAATAATACTCATGCATTCTCCAGCACCGTGAATCGCGCGTAGGAAATCGGTATAAAGCGTACGTGATCTCCGATCGACAGGAAGCTCATGTTGTGTCGCTTCGGGCGGAACATCTCGAGGGGAGTGCGCCCGATCAATCTCCAGCCGCTGGGCGTCGCAAACGGGTACACGCCGGTCTGGTTACCCGCGATTCCCACGCTGCCAGGCGGCGTGCTTCGGCGCGGGGTGGCTAAACGCGGCGTCGCCAGCGCTTCAGGCAATTCACCTAGATACGCGAAGCCAGGAACAAACCCCAGAAAGTAGACCAAGTAGGTAACCGAAGCATGCAATTCGATTGCCTGAGCGGGCGTCATTCCGTGCAGGATTGCTACCTCGTCTAAGTCTGGACCAAACTCCCCCCCGTAGCACGTGGGGATTTCCAGTTGTCGTGGTTCTGGGAGATGCACGGCCTCCAGTTGGTCCAGGTAACCCCGTAGGATCGCCTCCAGTTCGCCGTGGCTCAACTTCAACGCATCGAACTTGACAAGAAGCGAGCAATACGCGGGATGGAGATTTCGTATGCCCGCGACCGGTTTCGATTCCAGGGAGCGGAGTAGCTTTCTGACACGCTCACTAGCATCGAGCGTGATCTGTTGGCCGAGGTGAACCAAAAGCGATTGATCGCTCGCCGGTTGGAATCGCGCTCCGCCGGTCATCGGTGTTGGCACTTTAGGAGAAGTATATCGCACGTGAGATTCTATACGGGATGGTGCCGCACCGCGTTATATCGGAATTTCAGTAGCGATTTCGCTGGGGAGGATCGTAGTCAAGCTGAACGACCTAGTCGCAACGTCCGGCTTCCACACGAATCCTCGAGCGCATGCGCTAATCGAACTTGTAAATGGATTGCAGGCTGGCGACAACTCTCTGCAGGTTCTTCACGGATGGCAAAGGATGCTCCGCGCCGGCCGAACAGCTCGCGCTGAAGAACTACCCCATTACCGGGCCAATCTTTTCGGGACCGCAGGAAAAGCCGTACCTGTGTGAGACGGCGAATTTCAATTTGCCGGACGGCACCTCTCGCGGTCCGGCGCTTGACGACAATTGTTCCGTCAAGACCGCCGTTCATCACGTGTACAAATCAACGGCGTCGCTGGAAACGTCGCCGGCAAGCAAGGGTGCCGCCTTCAAACACTCATTTCCATGCCGGGTATGGGTAGCTCTTGACCGGCCCGCATGTCTATCAGGTGTAGAATGCCGCCTCCGGTTGGCGTGGCGGAATTCGCATTCTCTCGGGATGAAGCAGAGTTCGTTCATGCGAAACGCGATCTTATTTTTGCTTTTCGGGCTTGTGCTTTTCGGCGCTCGCGGGATTGGAACTGCGGCGGCACAGAGTACGCCCGGTGGCTTCATTTCGGTGTCTGCATACGTGCGGCTGACTGACCCGCTGGAACAGGCGTTCTCGCTGGACGTGCCGGCCGGTTGGCATTCCGAAGGCGGGCTGGCGCGCCGGGCCGCACTGCAAATCAATCCCTACGTGCGTTCGCTTTCGGCCGACAAGATGACCTATCTGATGCTCGGTGAGCCGACGCTGCCGTCGTTTACTCCGCCAAGCCAAATGGGTAATGCCATCGGCCATCGCGAAGGCACCCTTTACGATGCGGGGCTTGGCGGGTTGGCGCTGGTGTTGCGCTACTTGCCAGGCGCGGAGTTCGCGCGCGTGTATGGTCAGACGGCGCTGCAGAGCTTGTGCCCATCGCTCAAGTTCACCAGTGTGAACGACCGGCCCGATCTGGCGAGCAAGGCGAATGCCCAGTGGCCTACCGTCATTCCTTCCCGGTCCGATGGCGGAGAGGCGCGCTTCACGTGCACGCATAACAAGCAAGAGATGGAGGTGCGCGTCGAAGCTGCCACGCGGATCACGCGTGACTCTATAGGGTGGGGCGTGATTCTGCTGCAAGCGCTCATCGCGCCCAAGGGCCAAGGCGACAAGGCAGAAGGGGTTCTGAACCACATGGCCGCTAGCGTCCGCTTCAGCCAGGCTTGGATTCAGAAGCAGAACCAGCTCAGCGCCGAGGCGGCGATGGCGATCAATCAGCGGATGCAGACGATCTTCCGCCAGGAACGGACGTTCATCGAGAAGCTCAATTCCGTGGACGAGAATTTTCAGTCGATGGATGAGATCGTTTCCGGATTCAGCAGCTATCGGGACGACAGCACTGGCAACACCTATTCGCTGAGCAACACAAATCCATTCAAATGGATTGACCCCAGCAGTGGGCGCATCATCTCCACTCCGACCAATAGTCCGCCGCCGTGGGATCCTGCGTACCGTCCGCTCTCGCGCCCGGCCCAGTAACCCATTCTGCAAGAGGAGACCCACTCCAGCGGCGAAAAGACGAACCGGTTATGGAAGGCCAAACTTCGACTTTGGGGAGCCGTCAGGCCTAAACCTTCGCTGGCTAGTTGGACTGGTAAACAAAGGCCACGCGGCAGAATCCAGCGCACCGCAGAACCGCTCAATTGAGCTCATTCCTGATAGACCGGACCGGTCTCCCAATGTGTTGTGGCTTATCTATCAAACGTCACAGAGTGAAACGCTGAAAAGTGAAGCAAAGTAAAGTAACCCTGTGGACCGACGGCTGCTAGAGTTGGGACCAATCGCTACTTTGGCAAATCGTTGAGCGCTGATCTGGCGCTGGAGTTGACGGGCTCATCGGGTTGCATTGCCTAGCAGCAGAGCAGTCATTTCTCATAGATAATTCTTCCTGGCGGTTTTTAGAGCTTTTGGCCCACTGGCCATCACTCAAGCTGCAAAATGCGGCACAAACCGCTGGCATCTTACCCGGAATTGCAATAAATATAGGTATACTTGGAAGAGGCCGCACTGGTGTTCCTCCGGGCAGATCCTCAAGGGGTTGGGGGAGGGGATAGAATTGAGAGCTAAATCTTCTGAGGGAGCTCCAAAAATGGTAAAGCGTTTTTGGGTATTGATGGTTGGCCTGTTCGGGGCAGCGCTGCTTTTTCCGGTTAACCCGTTTGCTCAGAACACTTCTACGCCGACTTGGCCTGAGCCGCCCTCGGGCCGCGCGCCAACAGCGGAAAAAGAGAAGAAGCCAGCTCCCAAGCGCAATCTTGTCGGGCTGTGGGGCGCGAGAGGAAATTTAGGAAACCAGGCAAAAGGCGTGCAGTTAAGGCCCAACGACGGTAAGCCGGAAGATGAGCCGCCGTACACTCCCTATGGTTTGCAATTGTACAAGGCGCATAAGCCTCTTGAGGGCGCCGATGCGGTCGCCCCCGCGTTTAACAATGACCCCAGGGTTCGCTGCGAGCCACTAGGGCTACCGCGCGCCAATCATTATGATCTTGGGGTCCAAATCTTTCAGGACGACTACAAGCTGGCGCTTTTGTATCAGTACGACAACCGATGGCGCATCATCTGGACTGATGGCCGACCCCTGCCGAAGCTATTGGATGGCGGCGTGGAAATAGATGGCGGGTACCGCGAACAGCGATGGTTCGGGTACTCCGTTGGAAAGTGGATAGACGATTACACACTCGAGGTCCACACGGTTGGGACAATGCCGGAGGACCGAACCTGGCTCGATAATACGGGCCGGCCCGTGAGCGACCAGGTGCGTATAACAGAGACATTCCGCCGCCTCGACAACGACGATCTGGAGTGGTCGGAGACGATTGAAGATCCGAAAATTTATACAAAACCGTGGCAGACGATGAAGATGCCGATGAGGTTGCAGGACCCCCGCATCGACATCCTGACGCGGTATTGCTCACCCTCAGAAATCGACAACTATAACAAGACGTATGGCGATTCCGCGAGCGGCAAGTAACCTGGAACCCGAAGTGCTCGGGTGCTGGTCAAGTCTGTAAAGGCCGGCTGGGCCTGCGCTCTCCCTCGAGTTGTACTCAGGCATGGATCCCCAATGCACAGGAGGCCTAACTTGATCCGGTCTGCGTGTCGCTAGCGGAGTCCGGGATTTTTGCGGGATTACTTTGCGGTGTAACTCGGTTATATTATGTGTAAGGCTCAGAAAAGAATCCGAGAACATGCGGCTCGTCAAACGGCCCGTCAAACGGAGGGATGCGCAATGAGAGGTAAGCTCGCCATCGTGGTAGGTCTCGCTGTAGGACTTTTAATTTCGGTTCCACTGTCCGCACATCATGGCGGTGCGACGCTTTATACCGATAAACCGGTTACCCTGAAAGGGACCGTCAAGGCGTGGCTGTGGTCTAATCCCCATTGTTTGCTTACATTTGACGTAAAAGGGGAAGACGGCCAACCGGTACAGTGGATTGTCGAGACCCAGGCTCCGAGCAGCATCTATCCCGCCGGCTATCGTAAGGATTCCTTTAAGCCAGGGGACCAGGTTACCGTCCTGGTGGAACCATCGAAGAGTGGCCGACCCAACGGGCGGATTGCTGCGGCGGTGCTGGCTGATGGCACCAAGCTAGGCAACATGAGTGGGGAAGGGCCTCGCGGCCGCGCCCCCGCCCCCGCGGAGCAGTAAGCGCCCCCGGCTCTATCCGGTGCGCTCTCGTAAGTCGATTGCGGCACTCTGATACGCGACAGAACCGCCCTTACAGAAATTGCCCCCAATTCGGCGGTTCGAGGTATGCCGTCGAACATAATCCTCGATCACCCGTAACCCATTCTGCATTGCTTGTCCGGCAATGCCGAGAGCGTCTCGGCATCGGCTCCAATGGATAGGTCCACTTCCTGGTAACGGCCCCAATCCTGGTAATTGCTCCGGCTGAAGAGGTCGAGCGAGCTAATAGTGATGAGCTTGGCGCCCGGCTTCAGCCCTGATCGGCAAGGTGATCGCCCAGGTGATCGCCCGGGCGTGAGGCTAGCAGCGACGTGAAGATGGAAAATCGCCATGGATTGCTCGTGGATACGATAATGACCTGGGCAGATGGGACGATCGGTAGTCAAACTGGTTTGAAATAAATACAGGGTGCTTCGGATTGCGGTGTTTATTACCATGAGGAGCCATGTCAGCCGAGCGTCTTCTTGGCGCGTCGCAGTTCCCGCTCAACAAGCTATGGCATAGCGCTCGGTCGGCTCTTGTATTTGTGGGGCATCACCTGCCCGTCATATTCCGCTGGCTCGTAGATCACCCTTACACGTCGATAGGCTTCCTGGTGGTGTTGTTTGTTGTCTGGACAGCACGGAAGCCCGTCGTTGTGTTTTCGCCGTTTCAGACTCCTGCCGACAAAGACTTTCCTTTTTTGGGTGAAACGATCACGGGCTATCTCCTGCAAACCTTAGCCGCGATGCGAAGGAAAGCCGGACGGCCTTCCAACGTCCAGGCTATGCGGCCTTACGGCCGGGGAGAGGTTGATGAAGAACTCTTCTATCTGCCGCCGCAAGCGACCGTGTTCCAGTCGCCTCCTAAATTCACCGTCGAGATAAAAGGATTCAGCTACGAAGGCGTCCTATCCACGGTGCGAAAGGTCCTGCGCAAGGAAAAAGTTATGTACGGGGATGTCCTTTTGGACGGCGAGAATATGATTCTCACCGCTCGCGGCGATGGCATCGGACCCTGTGAGACTCAACCGGTCTCCGTCACGCCGAAAGGGCTGCGCGACGCATGCGGTGAGCTTGCCAGGCAGATACTGTCTGACCTGGATTCGGATCTGCTCGGGGTGATCCTGGCACGGGAACGCAAATATGAAAGAGCTTTACGCGCTTTTAAAACGGGAGTGCAGCGGAACCCCCGTGCTCCGAATGCCTACCTGAACCTGGGCACGGCCTTCGCGGCGCTGCATCGTTACGACGAGGCCTTGGCGAATTACTCGCGAGCCTTGAGCCTGAGCCGGAGACGCAGGGAAAAGATCCTGTTTGCGATGGGAGATGCTCTCTACGAAAGCCGCCGATTCGCGGAAGCCCAGGACAAATACGAAGCCGCTCTGCGCGTCG
This sequence comes from uncultured Acidobacteriota bacterium, assembly GCA_963828935.1. GTDB lineage: Bacteria > Acidobacteriota > Terriglobia > Acidiferrales > UBA7541 > Palsa-189. The sequence continues at coordinate 200,376 of CAWHGP010000007.1, forward strand.
ATCCCACCTCTCTGCGGGCCTTGAATGCCCAAGGCATCGTCTTTCGAAGAGAAGGGCAACTGGGCGCCGCCATCGCGACCTTCGAGAAAGTCATAAAACTGAGCCCCCTATATTCCTCTGCCTACGCCAACTGGGCAGGTGCTCTCCTCCAGCAGAAGAAGCCGGAAGAAGCCCTTAAAGTGTACCGGAATGCCCTGGCCTCTTTACCCGGCAATCCGGTCATTCTCACGGGGATCGCTAATGTGCTTTCAGAGCAAGGCGATTACGACGGCGCAATTGAAAACTATAAGTCCGCATTGAAAATACAGCCCGGACTCGCTTCGGCTCACGTTCGCCTGGGCCAGGCCCTGGCGCGAAAACAGGACGGCTTCGACGCGGCGCTTGCCCAGTACCGCGAAGGTGTTCGGCTGGAACCTAACAATTCTTACTTCCACACGGTCCTGGGCAAGGCGCTTCAGCAAAAGGGCAATCTGGACGAAGCACTGGAGCAGTATCGCGAGGCGGTTCGGCTGGAGCCTAAGAGCGCCTATTCGCGTACAGTTCTGGGAGAAGGACTTGAAGCCAAAGGACGGGCGACTGAGGCTCTGGAAGAATATCGCGCCGCGGTCCGTATCGAACCGGCCAACGCTTATGCGCGCACGGTTCTCGGAACAGCTTTGGAGAAGCGGGGAACTCCGGAGGCTGCCATTGCAGAATATCGCGAAGCCATTCGACTTGATCCTCAGAGTCCCTATGCCCATAGCCTGTTGGGGCGTTCATTCCAAGACAGGGGAGACCTGGGTGGAGCGATAGAAGAATATCGCAAAGCGGTGGCACTGGAACCCACGTGGAATTGGGACTATTGGCTGATACGGGCTCTGGAGGCGAAGGGGGATAAGGACGGCGCAATTGCTGTCTACCGCGCGGCCATTCGCGCCAAACCTGCGGATGCCAATCTACGCGATCGACTGGGTACGCTTTTGAGAGAGAAAGGCGATCTTGACGCCGCGATTGCCTTGCAAAAAGAAGCGCTAACGATCCAGCCCGATAACATTGCGCTGCAACAGAAGTGGGCCATGCTGTTAAAAGAAAAAGGAGGTCTGGACGACGCGATCACGACGCAGCGGCAGGCGGTGCGTTTTCATCCTGACACCTCCTATCTGCACACCCAGTTGAGTGCTCTGCTGCAACAAAAGGGCGATCTTGACGGCGCGATTGCTGAACTCGAGGAAGCGATTGCCCTCCGGCCCGACTCACACGAACTCCATATAGAACTAAGCGAGTTGTTCGAGGCCAAAGGCGATCTCGACCTCGCGATTCTCGAGCGACGAAAAGGGCTGCGCGGCGGACCCGGCGACTCGTCAGTTCACGAGCAACTGAGCAAGTTGTTTCGCCAAAGGGGCGACCTCGATGCTGCCATCGAGGAGCAACAGAAGGCTGTTCAGGCGTCTGATAAGGCTTACGCACGCATAACGCTGAGCGCGCTGCTGAAGGAGAAGGGCGATCTTGACGGCGCTATTGAGGAGCAAACAAAAGCGGTGCGGCAAAAGCCTTACGACAGCTACACGGTACGATTATGGTGCGCGCTGCTGAAGGAGAAGGGCGAGCTCGATGGCGCCATCGCCCGGCAACGCGAAGCCATCCGGGAAAACCCGGATGAGGGTTACTTGCAGTTCCAGTTGAGTATCTTGCTCGAAGCCAAAGGCGATCTCGACGGAGCCATCTCCGCGCAGCGGCTGGCAGTCTACATGGACCCCGTCAAAAGTGAATTGCATGCGAGGTTCAGCGAACTACTGAAAGCCAAGGGCGACCTCGAAGGAGCAATTGCTGCGCAGCGACGGGTGCTTCGCCTTCAGCCTGGGGAAGCTTACGTGCACACCCGGTTGTACGCTCTCTTGGAACAGAAAGGTGATTTGGAAGGAGCCATCGCCGCCCTGCAGCAAGCAATCCTGATTAGTCCGGCTGACAGCCTCCATTACACGCGATTGAGCGCAATGCTAAAACAAAAAGGTGACTTGGAGGGAGCCATCGCCGCACAGCGGGAAGCTGCCAGCCTGCGACCCGGCGACAGCTATGAGCATACCCGGTTGAAGACGTTACTGCAGGAGAAGGGTGACCTTGCGGGAGCCATCGCGGCAGAGCGGCTCGCGGTTCAAGCAAATCCCGGCAGAGCTTATCTGCACAGCGAACTCAGCTCTCTGCTCGAGCAGAACGGCGATCTCGAGTCAGCCATAACCGAGCTGCGTGAAGCGGCTCATCTGGAGCCATCCGAAAGTTCCTGGAAAAGTCAATTGAGCAAACTGCTGAAAGAGAAGGGCGACGTGGATGGCGCGATTGCCGAGCAGCGATTCGCGATTGAGATCCAGCCGAACAAGAGTTATCTGCACATCGGTCTAAGCGATCTGCTGGAAGGGAAGGGCGACATCGATGCAGCCATCGCTGCGCTACAGGAGGCGATACGCTTGGATCCTGGCGCGACCTATCTGCACAATGGACTGAATCGTCTTCGGAAAGCGAAAGGCCCGTCCAGCGACGTCTCGTCGTGAACTCCACCAGACAAGTGGATTACGCTCCCGGTCTTAATCCTGGAACGACTGGAACGATTGGAACGATTGGAACGATTGGAACGACTGTTCTAGAGCTGCCTCCCGCGAAGCGTGACGCCAAAAGCCTTGCGACGACACCCTTGCGGCGACCCCCTTGCTACAACACCGAGAAGAGGAAATGACGAGCTACCATGTTTCCCCGATTGACCGTATCTGGCGGTCCAGTCATACTGGGAGATCTAGGGGTGTAGGTTTGCCAACGGGTGGGCTCATAAAAAACAACAGGGTTGTCGCATGCGCGACCCTCCTGTGGGGCGTGCTCTTACCGGGTGCGGCCATCGTTCATGCCAGCAGCATGGCGCCGCGCGGGTTGGGCTCCCCACCCGATGTATTGCACATTTTCTTGCTTGTGGCAGGACTGCTGACGGCCAGCTGGATTGGGCACTGCTATCACCGCAAAACCGCTGGCAGAGTAACGGATCAGCCTGCCGGCGACGATGGGCACAACGATCGGCATGTCGGAAACGATAAATCAGTCAGCGTGAACGTATTGAGTGAGCGTGTTTTTGACACCATGGTAACTCTGGAACGCAAGCGCGCCGACCGCTCGGGAAGCGCTTTTGTGCTGATGATTCTCGATGCTGAACCCGGAGCCGATGCACGTGATTCCGCGGAGCACACATTGCGGCGCGCCGTTCCTGCCATAATGAGCGTCACGCGGCAGATTGACTTTTTGGGCTGGCGCGGACACCAACTAGGCGTGATGTTTACCGGGATAACCGCGCAAGATGGTAACGGCGTCCCGGAGATTTTGCGCGCGAAGGTCGGCGCAGCGCTCGCAAGGAGTCTTGGAGTTGAGCTTGCCGGCAAAATCTCGATTTCCTTGCCGGAAGTAGCGCCTCTGTTCACCCTCCCGAAACCTGCGCACAACGTCGCACCTCTCACCGGAGTCGAGCCTGCTGCTGCTGCCCCCGGGATAACGCCCGCGACAGGCGGGGCATTCGCGTATTTGAACCAAACTGTCTGACCGCGGTGTCACATGAAGCGGAGAACGCCGGCTTTACGCGTTGCCGCGTGTATCTCGATCCTCCTCGTGTCAATTTTGTGTTCGCTATGGTCTCAGAATCTTGTCCCGCCGCAGGAAAATGACGCCGATCAGCCCGCCAAATTCAATGATCATGATCGCGCTGTCGTGCGCGATTGGTACAACCAACATCGCAATCGCTTGCCTCCCGGGTTTCGCGATCGCGACCGATTGCCGCCGCAGTGGGAATCGCGCTTGCAACCCGGTGCGATGCTCGACCGCAACATGCGCCGCCGTCTGCGCCCGGTTCCCCCTGACCTTCTCCGTGAACTAACGCCAATACCCCGCGACTACCGCTATGCCGTTCTGGACGGACACATCATTCTGCTTGAGGACGCAGCATGGCATGTTTCCGATGTGTTGCACTTCCATGTGGATATCGGCAGGTAGCGCGTTTGCGATCCCGGAACCGCTCCACTAAGCCACACCCGCCCTCCCGGTCCCGGCGATTGCTCCCCCCTGCGTGGAAGCGTGGGTGGAAGCATGGAAGAATGATTGTTTGCCTTCGCGCCGTGGAGTAGACTCGGCCGCATCTCGGTAACGCTTCGTAGAATCTCCGTGCACAATCCACGGAGAGGAGGACACGGTGTCTCATAGCTTATCAATTAGTTCAACGGTAAGAACAATCGCAAGAACAATCGTAGGAACAACGGTAGGGATTCTCGCCTTCGGTATGGTTGGTACGTCGCTGTTCGCACAACAACCTGCCCGCCAGCCCCGCGAAGAAGGGCAGGCAGGCCAGGAGCAGGACGGCGCCAGGCGCGCTGGCGTGGCCCGGCCCGGTGTCACCGCGGCACCGCTCTTTATGAAAGTGGACTGGGTGCGGCCGCCAATTCAGACAGGTCAGGTTCCTGTGATCCAGGAAAATATCACCGACCCCAATGTGGAGTTCAAGCAGTATGGGCCAGCCGCCAAGCAGTTGCTTACGACGGGCACCCCGGGGAGTGACGTGACACCGTTCGGCGTCTGGTCGGGCGAGTGTGCCGGACCTTTCGCTATCACCTTCCGGCAAAAGAACAACTACGTCGATCTTACCGGTCAGGCCAAAATACGTTGGTTCACCAAGACCTCCGGCTTCCATGTGGTTCGGCCCGTCGTTAAGCTAGCGGACGGGACCATGCTAGTCGGAGACCTGACCTTCGCCTCTATCCCCATACTTAGCGAGAGTGAGTTTTCGCTGGCGGGAATCCGCTGGCTTAAGCTCGATCCTGCGCGAGTGGTCACGCTCGGCGGCAACAACGGGCCATCGAATGAAACCTGGGTCCCCAATCCAGATTTGAGTAAGGTAGATGAAGTGGGCTTCGCCGATTTGATGCCTAGCAGCGGCCATGGCACCGGCGGATACATTCAGCTTGGCCAGATCGAAGTATATGGCAAGCCCATTCCGCGCGATGCCACAAGCAGCAGTAATGCCCGTTGAGATGTTCAGTTGAGTTGTTGAGTTGCGTTGCCGAGTTGGTTGCTGAGTGGCAGCCGCCGTTCGGCGGCTGCCAGAGCAGCTAAGGCACCGGAACCGTAATCTGGTTTGAGTAACCGCTTTCTACGCCGTCCGTGCCCACGGAGGTTACCACGTAGTAGTACGTCTGCCCGCCCGAAACCCCTGTCTGGAGGTAGCTGGTGCCCGCCACGGGGCTGGCTGTTACCAGCGTGTAAGGACCACCCGAGGCCGTGCTGACATAAGCATTGTAGCCCACCACAGACGATGGGCTGGCCTGCCATGACAGCGTAACGTTGTGTGCAGGTCCGTTTGCGGCCACGCCCGCCCCGGAGAGTGTCACGGCTGCGGATCCGGCATCGCTGACGATAGTGACGCTGCCGCCCACCGATCCGCCTCCCGAGGGACTTAATCCCACGGTTAATGCGGCCGACTGCCCTGGTGTCAGAATGGATCCGGATGAAACACCGCTGGCCCAAAAGCCCGGCCCAGTCACAATAACATTAAGAATAGTGACGTTGGCGTTTCCGGGGTTGGAAATAGCCACCGTTTGCTGCGCTCCGCCATTGATATTTACATTGCCAAAACTCAACGCCTGCGTGTTCACGCTAAGCACGCCTAACAGAGAGACTTCAGGCGCAGGAGCCTGCTGCTCTGAGGGCGACGGGGCTGGTGCTGGTGCGGGTTCCGGTGCAGGAGCCGGTGCCGGAGGTGCGGAGGGTGCGGACGATGGAGGAGGTGCTTCCGGATTATAGTGATAGCCAGACAGGCTCTGAGCGCGAGCCAATGTGCCCCCCACCAAAAGCAACGCGACCGGAACGGTCGCGCACATGAATCGTTTTACGCCAGAACTTCTTGATCCCATTATTTCCCCTTAATTCGCGGCGCGCCGCTTACCGTGCTGTGCGGTATTGCGACACTGTGCGGGCTTTATCTCTGCGTTTCGCGCATGAGCTTACGCGCCGGCCCAGGGGGGCTCCACTGGCGTACGGGATAGATTTGGGGCGGGTGTTGGTACAGGTCCGCACCTGTACCGATAAGGCGGTTTAATCGTTAGATGCTCAGAAGGCGCGGCCACAAATGTATTTGGTGACAGCACTAAGCATCGGAAAATGCTGAACTTAGGTCGAAAATGCCCAAATGCTTGCGCTGGCGGCCCGCTTCGCAGCTGCTGTACCCTGCTGCCCTTGAGACCAGTAGCCTTCCCGGGTGCAATCCATCTATGCTGCTTTTGGCTTGTGAGATTCCGCTAATCGCACTCGTGCAAGCCCTTCGACCAAATCTAAGGAATGCTCGCCGCCAAAAGGAGCTGTATGGCTAGACGCGCGACAAGCTCGGACGGTACGAAAGTTGAGCGCCGAAAATCGCATCGCTTTCCGGTAGCGGTGCCCGTGGAGGTAAGTTGGCGCGGCCCTGAAGGCCTGGCGATGAAACAGGACGCATTAGGCAGGCAAGTCAACGCCCACGGCGGCCTTTTGGAAATGAACAGCTATCCCGAAAACGGCAGCAGGGTGACTTTGACGAATTTTCTTTCTGCAGAGACCGTGGAAGCGCGCGTACTGGCCACGCCCTATTCCCGGGAGGGCGTGTCGCAGGGCATCGTGGTTGAGCTGGTGGTGCCTAGCGAGAGTTTTTGGGGCGTCAATCTGCAAGTCAAGAAAACTTCGGCCGAGCTGCAAAAACTTGAAAAATTGTTGCGCACAGAAGGCATCGACCCGCGCCTGCTCAACGAGTTCCGCGATGCGGTGGATTACGTACGCACAGCGGCCAAGGTGGTACAGCAATTGCGCGAGCATCAGTTGCATGGGCGGGACGATGACGACGTCACCTCGGTGCTGGTTAGCGAACGCATTCGGCGCGCGACCAATCTTTGCATGGAAGTGATTACCGACCTCGAAAGCGGTAAAGTACGCCACCACACGAAAGGAACAGATGAATTTTTCCGCGCGGTCGAGCTAGTCAGTGACCGCGTGAAGGGATTTCGAAACCACCACGAATCCCGGGCATTGCCTGAGCGGGGACTGGTCTTGTCCTCTTTGCATAACTCCCGTTAGCGATCAAACCCGGCAGTTGTTTTCTGTACGCTTGGCCGATGCGCCTTACCCATCGGGGCAATCACACAAATGCACAGCAAACACCCCCGGTGATCTGCAAACGCTCCCCGAAATTTTTGTTGCTGGCACTCGGTAGCCGCGCCCGGCCATCTGCCGACGCGCAAGCCCGTGTCTCGGACTGGTGTATCGCTCATTACGATTTATCGATTGTCTTATCGATCGCGTTATCGATCGGCGTGAGAACTGGATCGCTGCGGCTCGCCCCGATAAACCCCCAGCCGGTAAAGCCCAGCCGATAAGGCCTAGCCTGGTAAAGCCCCCAGCCGGTAAAGCCCCCAGCCGGTAAACCCCAGCGATAACCCTCGGCGATAAATCGAAGACTCGTGCCGGTGCGGACCCTGCGGGCCCCCGAGCCTCGAGCACTTTCACCAGCTAACCACATAGGTGGTCGCGAAGATTTTTGATCTTTGTGCCGGCGCATTCTGGATGCCGCAACAACGCGGCGCCGTGCGTTTGCGAGTTTTGGCTGCGGCGTGACGTGAATCACTGCTTGAAAATCCGGACCGTATGTATATGATGGTCGTCTTTGGCCAGCGAGCTTCGCGCGCGTAAAGGGCCGCGAATCGTGGAAGCGATCATTCGGCAGGGTCGCAAAATGTTCGGAGCGGAGGCGATGCACAGAAGAATTGGCGAGAAAGGCTCGACCACAATCGCGTTTACCCTGGCCCTGATCATCGTGGCCTTCACCGCTATTACGGTTTATATCTTTGCTGCGAAGATTTGGTGGTTTCCGCCGGCTATTTCGGATTTCGGCACGCAGATCGACTCGCAGTTTCACCGCACGCTCGTGATCACCGGCATTGTATTCATCATCGCGCAACTGGGGCTCGCCTGGGTCATCTTCCGCTACCGGGATCAAGGACGAAAGGCCGACTTCTTTGAAGGCAATTCGACCATGGAGTTTGTCTGGACCGTCGCTACGGTCATCCTTTTCGTCGGATTGGGCTTGTATGGAGAGCATGCCTGGGCCGAGGCGCACTTCCAGGGTGCCGCGCCGGGCGCCCTCCAGGTGGAAGTCACTGGCCAGCAATTTGCCTGGAATTTCCGCTACGCGGGACCCGACGGCAAATGGGGCCAGACCAAGCCGGAGCTGGTCAGCGCGTCAAGCGGCAACCCGCTGGGCATGGACCCGCGCGACCCTGCGAGCAAGGACGACATCGTTTCTCCGACTATGTATGTCCCCATTGGCCAGGAAGTGGAGTTGCTGATTCGCACGCAGGACGTGACCCACAGTTTTTACGTTCGCGAGCTGCGTTTGAAGCAGGATGCGGTTCCCGGCATGGTGATTCACATGCATTTCAATGCGACCGTGCCGGGCGAATATGAAATCGCCTGTGCCGAACTCTGTGGCCTCGGCCATTATCGTATGCGCAGCTTCCTTTACGTCGTTTCTCAAGCCGAGTACGACAAGTGGGTGCGCGATCAGGAAACGGCCCTGCAACAGCAGTAACGCCAGTAAATTTATTCGGACCAGCCCAGGAGTGCGAGGAGCGAGTCGATGGTGACACACGAAAGCGGCGGCCATCACCATCCGCCGACCGGCTTCATCCGCAAATACGTTTTTAGCTTGGATCACAAGGTAATCGGCCTTCAGTACTATTTCCTCGCATTGTTCTCCGTCTTTACGGGGATGGCGCTTTCCATGCTGATGCGCATTCACTTGGTCTGGCCCGCTGCCAAGCTGCCGTTTACTCCGGGCGGGGTGATGACTCCGGAGCAATATCTGGCGCTGGTCACGATGCATGGCACGATCATGGTGTTCATGGTGCTGACCACCGCGCCGCAATCCGGCTTTGGGAATTACATGTTGCCGATTCAAATTGGCGCCGAGGACATGGCTTTTCCAGTCCTCAATATGCTTTCGTTTTGGGTGACGTTCGTGTCCCTGATGGTGATGCTCACCGCCTTCGTGGTCACCGGCGGCGCGCCCATCTCCGGCTGGACTGCCTATCCCACGCTAAGCGCGCTGGGCCAGATCACTGGACCGGGACAAGGCGCCGGCCAGACCCTGTGGGTCGTCGGCCTTGGGATTTTCTGCATCGCCTCGCTGCTGGGAGCGCTGAACTTCATCACCACGACGGTGGACCTGCGCGCCAAAGGAATGACGTTCGGCCGTCTGCCCCTCACCGTCTGGGCCTGGTTGATCACCGCGGTTTTGGGTTTGCTGGCATTCGGAGTATTGCTCGCAGCTTGCATCCTTTTGTTGCTCGATCGCACTGCGGGAACGAGCTTTTTCATTCCTGGCGGATTGGTGGTTACCGACACTCCCATCACCTGGCATAAGGGCGGCTCGCCGCTGCTATGGCAGCATCTGTTTTGGTTTTTCGGCCATCCTGAGGTCTACATCGCGATTCTTCCGGGCATGGGTGTGGCCTCCCACGTACTCTCCACGTTTTCGCGTAAGCCGGTATTCGGCTACAGAGCCATGGTCGGCGCGATGTGCGCTATTGGATTCCTGGGCTTCTGCGTTTGGGGCCACCACATGTTCATCAGCGGCATGAGCCCGTACTCGGCCTTCGCCTTTTCGCTGATGACCATGACGATTGGCGTGCCCTCCGCCATCAAAACGTTCAACTGGCTGGGTACACTCTGGGGAGGCCAGATTCGCTTCACCACCGCCATGCTGTTTGCGCTGGGGTTTGTGTCGCTCTTCGTCACCGGCGGCCTCTCGGGGCTGTTTCTCGCGCAGCCATCGCTCGACCTGTACCTCCACGACACTTACTTCGTCGTCGCCCATTTCCATCTCATCATGGGCGTCGCCGCGATTTTCGGTATTTTCGCGGCCACCTATTTCTGGTACCCAAAAATGTTTGGCCGCATGCTGAACGAGTCGATCGGCCAGCTCCATTTCTGGCTGACGTTTGTCGGCGTCTATTGCATTTTCATGCCCATGCACTTCCTGGGATTGGTCGGCCACCCGCGCCGTTACGCGGACCTTACGGGCGTGAATTTCCTGGCGCCGTTGCATGCTGTGCACTACTTCATCACCATCTCGGCGATGGTGGTCATCACCATGCAACTGCTTTTCCTCTTCAACTTCTTCTATAGTTTAAAGTTCGGCAAGCTTGCCGGTGAGAATCCCTACGAGGCCACCACGCTCGAATGGTCGATTCCTTCGCCGCCGCCGTTTGATAATTTCGCTGGCCACGTGCCGGTAGTCTATCGGGGCGCCTACGAATTCGGCGTTCCCGGCAATGATGCCGACTACATCCCGCAGACCTTGGTCCCGGAGAAAGTCGGCTCGGCGCAACTCGGCCGCAGGCACTAACGGAGCGATCAGATGCCAGGCACAGTTACCGACGATATCGAGATTATCGATGCGGGCCACGGCGGCGGCACCGATGTGCCGGCCGGCGGCGATGGAGACGGTGACGGTTCGGGTGGTGGCTTACCGGCGATCCCGCGCCGCGCCTACTACACCGCCATTCAGCTCGCCCTGGCCGGAATCGTCATGTTTTTCATGGCGCTTACCAGTTCGTTTCTGGTGCGCAAGGGGCTGGGAGACGACTGGGTTGCATTCGCGCTGCCGCGCATTCTGTGGGTGAATACGCTGGTGCTCCTGGCCAGCAGTCTGACTATCCAGTTGGCGCGCAAACATATGCGCTTGGCAGAAGCCGATGGCTTCCGCCGCTGGTGGAGCATTACTACTGTGTTGGGTCTGTTATTTCTGGCCGGGCAATTTGCCGCCTGGCGGCAACTCGCCGCGCAGGGCGTTTTCCTGGTCACCAATCCGAGCAGCAGCTTTTTCTATGTCTTGACCGCGCTGCATGGCTTGCATCTTTTGGGTGGCATTGTCGCCCTGTTCTATGTGGCTTACCGGCCGTGGCAACGCTCGCGAATTACGCAGGCCACCGCTGCCGACCTGGTCTCGATTTACTGGCACTTCATGGATGGGCTGTGGGTCTTTTTATTTGCACTTCTCTACCTGGGACGGTGAAACTGTGCACGAGACGAAAATCGATGAGGCGCTCATTAGCTCGCCGTGGTCTGGCGGCACGAGGCCCTTTGCCGTCAATTCGAAAAAGCTCGGCATGTGGCTGTTTATCGTTTCCGACACGCTAACCTTTTCGGCCCTGCTACTCGCCTATAGTTACGTGCGACTCGCCAATCCCGACTGGCCCCGGCCGTTTGAGATTTATCCGGCCATTGCCAAGTCCACCGCCATGACCATTATCCTTCTGGCCAGCAGTTTCACGATGGTGCTGGGCGTGGCTGCGTCGCGCCGCAACGATCGCGCCAAGACGGTGCGCTACCTGCTCTTCACGGCGGTGGGCGGCCTGCTTTTCGTTATCCTGCACACGACCGAATGGATCAACCTCATCCATGAAGGCTACACACCCTGGAGCACGCCTCAGGGGGTGCCGCTCTTCGGGGCAGCTTTCTTCGGCATTACCGGCTTGCACATGCTGCACGTCACCATCGGCGTTATTTACCTGCTGACCATGGCCTTTGGATACGGGAAAGACAAGTTCGACGCCGACGATGTCGAGGTAAGCGGCCTCTACTGGCACTTCGTCGACCTGGTCTGGATGTTTGTCTTCCCGATGATCTACCTGATGTCGGTTAATTTGGGAGCGTGAGTCGGTGAATTGGGGGAGCCTGAAATTTGGCGCCGTAACCACGGAGGGAGCGACAGCCGCATGAGCACGCACGAACATGGGTCCGAAGCACATCCCGCAGGCAGCACCAGGTTGTTCGCCTACGTCTGGATTTGGCTTGTGGCCATCACCGGATTCGAGGTTTTCCTGGCCTACCTGCGCTTGCGGCCGGAATTGATGCTGTCTTTACTAGTAATACTTTCCATGGTGAAAGCCGCCCTGATCGTTTCCTACTTCATGCACTTGAAGTACGAGAAGCTGAGCCTGGCGCTGATTCTCGTGCCTTCGACGTTGTTCTGCATCTGTATGATCGTCATCTTCTTCATGCCGGATGGATTGCGTGCGCTGCAGTTGCGCGGGCACTGAGCGCGGTTTATTCCGCGAAGCGCGGCGGCATGTTTTGCGTGACGAGGTTTTGCGTTACAATCAGCTTGCTGCGGACCCGATAAGCGGCAGCAAGCGATAAGGAGCATTAAAATGATTCGGCGCTTCCAGACGATTGGCTGGGCGGCTTTGTCACTCCTGGGCTTGCTGTTTGTCTGCGCCCCTGCGGCGCACGCTCAGGGCTGCATCCTCTGCTACACGTCGCTGGCCGCGGCTGGCTCCGCCGCCATGCATGCATTTCAACTGGCTATGCTGGTTTTGCTGATCCCTGCCCTTTTTCTATTCGTGGGCATCTTCGTGTTCATACTGCGCCGTGGCGCGGCTGCCGAAGCCGCGCAAGCCAACGAAGCCTAGCCTCACTCGCTCGCCGCCATAAAACTATCTCACTCGCCTGCCCATGCGTTTGCGTGCCTTGGCGTGTTCTGCGGCAGGGCAGCAGGACCTCACTTACGTCTGCGCTATTTCCGCAGCACTTCCTCGACATGGCCGGCAACACAATCAATCTGGTCAGCCGTCATGCTGGGATACAGCGGCAGCGACAGAACCTCGTACGCCGCCCGTTCGGCAACCGGCAGATCTCCCGGTTTACCACCCAGCGCAGCATAGAGCGGCTGCAAGTGCAGCGGCACCGGGTAGAAAACAGCGCTCGCAATGCCGGATTCGGTGAGCCGCTGTGCTACCCGGTCGCATCGTGACGATAATTTAGCGGCACCCGCTTTGGAGGTGTCGCTTGCAATTCGCAGCGTGTAGAGATAATAGCTGTGCTCGCGGCCCGCAGGCGCCTGCGGAGTTCGCACGCCCGGCAGCCCGCGGAATCGCTTCGTGTACCGCTCCGCGTGTGCGCGCCTCGCGGCAATCGACCGCTCCAGGTAGCGCAGCTTGATGCGCAGCACCGCGGCCTGCATCTCGTCGAGACGGCTGTTCCATCCGGGCTCACTGCTGACGTAGCGACCGTTCTGGCCATGATTGCGTAGTCTTGCCAGACGCGTCGCTATCTGCTCGGAATCGGTAAGAATCATGCCCCCGTCGCCGAAGGCCCCCAGGTTCTTGCTGGGATAAAAGCTCGTTGTCGCGACGGTGCCGAATGACCCGAGCTTTCGGCCTTGGTAGGTCCCACCGAGCGACTGCGCATTATCCTCGATGAGTGCCACACTGTGCCGGCTGGCAATCTCCATCAGCGGCGCCAAATCCGCACCCAGCCCGTACAGATGCACGGCGATGATGGCTTTGGTGCGCGATGTAACATGCGACTCTACCGAGCCGGGATCGATATTCAGCGTCTCTGCTTCGCTGTCGGCGAAGACGGGGCGCGCTCCGAGCGCGCTGACCGCACCTGCCGTGGCCACAAACGTAAATGTCGGAACAATGACTTCGTCGCCCGGCCCCACCCCGCAGGCGCGCAGGCCCAGAATCAGCGCATCGGTTCCCGACGCGACACCCACGCCGAATCGCCGCCCTGCGTACTCTGCCAGCTCTTGCTCGAAAGCGCCCACTTGCAGGCCTAAGATGAACTGCTGCGCCACCAGCACTTCATCCAGGGCCGCGCGGACCTCGCTCTCCATCTCCGCGAATTCCGCCCGCAGATCGAGCATCGGAATGGAAGTCGCGGGGATCGTTGATGCAGGTGTGGGTTCCCCACCGGGCTGCGTCGCAGCAAGCTTGGGATTTGGCGGATTCAACGGAGGATTGCGCACCGGGCCAGGGTCCTCAGTACCGCGGACGATTCTTCCTCTTGAAGTGCAAAGGGCGCGCGAAAGTTCTCTTAGGAAGCCCGTCGCGGCGATACGGAGCCGGGTATGGGACAAGTCTCGGTCGTGCACGGCTGCGGGGCGCCGGGCAGAATGGTGCGGTGCCGCGCTATCCAGTTGTACACCGCAGGGCCGAACCAGCGAAATGGAGCCCTGCTGAGCAGCCAGCCGAGCCACCGGAGTTTTGGCAACACCCGCAGGATCCTGATCCACGCCGCAAAACCGCTCGACCAGGTGCCCTCGGGGGAGTGCACGTGCATTTCGCGGGATAGTTCTTCGCGCGAATAAGGGGTCGCCCCTGTCTCGGCTGCGTTATAGTCCACAAATTGCAGCCGGCCGCGCGTATCCCAGGGCTCGATGCGCGCGCGAGCCCACTGACAAAAGGCGCAGCCGCCGTCGAAGTAGATTTGCAGTTTTGGCTCTATCGGCATGTCGTTCCCGCACCCGCACCAGTTCAAGCTAAAGCTAAATAGACGCCTTCAGCCATTATACACCCTCGCAACAGGACGTTGCGGTTGGCCACCCAGCCCTCTGCAGTCCTCATGCAGGATGTCGAAGCGCTTCGCGCAATCGGCACGTTTCGAGCGGAATTGCGTCAGTGCGGCCGGCCAGGCGGATCGGCCGGTGCTGGAATCAATGGGTGTACAGAAGCCGGAGTGGTGCTGGCCTCCGTCTTTGACGGTGCCGGCTGTGGAAGGCCGATGCCCTTATTCATTTCGAGGTGCTCTTTAGCGCAGCGCGGGCAGTAACCCTTTCCCGTGTCTTCGTCGCGCAAACTCGCGAGCTCATAGCAGCCATGAATGCAATCGCAATAACCCGTTGTGGAAGCGGTCTTGATCGGCACCAGTCCCATAGTACGCTCCTCGCGGAATACTACCTGCCGATTAGAATTTCCGCAACCCGGGCCCCAGCGCAAACCGCTAAAACGCGTGGCCGAAGCAGGTCGCCAGCACATGCCACGAAAGCGTGTCGCCCAAACACAGCGACCATCGGTCACCCCCTGGCGTGTGAAGCGAAATACGAGACACGCGGAGAACATTTAAACTGAGGCATACGCCTTTTCCTGCCTCATCGCGCCCGCGTGAGCGCGGCGTGGTCAAATGTCAAACGCCCAATGTCCAACGCTGCCAGGACGGTGGCGGGATGCGCTCACACCGCGACGAGCGTGGGCGCAAGGCGAAACGGCGTTTGCGCATTGACGCGCAGTTCCGACCAGATCGAATCGGACATGGCCAGAAAAACCTTCACGATCTTGGGATCGAACTGCGTTCCACTGCAACGCTCGATCTCCTTGCGTGCATGCTCAATGGATAAAGCCCGGCGGTAAACCCGGTCGGAAATCATCGCGTCCAGAGCGTCGGCAACCGCGAAAATACGCGCCCCTAAAGGAATCGCCTCGCCCTGCAGGCCGCGCGGGTAGCCCGTACCATCGTAATACTCCTGGTGTGCCAGCACGATTTCGGCCGCTTCACGCAAAAAGGGAATGCGGATCAGCATTTTATATCCGATGGCGCAGTGGGTGCGCATAATCACCCGTTCTTCGTCGTTGAGCGGGCCCGGCTTTCTGAGGATGGCGTCGGGAATGGCCATTTTTCCGATGTCGTGTAAGAAAGCGGCGCGAGCGAGTTGCGACAGCACCGCCTCATCGATATGCATGGTTTTGGCAATCGCGATCGTAAACGCCGTTACACGCTTGCAGTGTCCCTCGGTTTCCGCATCTTTCAGGTCCAGCGCGCCGCCCAGGGCCTCCAGCGTTTCGTCATAGGAGTGTTCCAGCTGGCTCAGGGCGTGCTTCAGTTCCGTCGTACGCTGTTCCACTACTTGTTCGAGATTGCGCTGGTAATTGCGGTTTTCGAGCACCAGGTGGCGATGTTCAAGGGCGCGCCGCACACTCAAGAAAAGCTGTTCTTTCTCAAACGGTTTCAGAATGTAGTCGTAGGCGCCATTTCGTATGGCCTCGATGGCGTTCGAAACGTCGTGCATCGCCGTAATCATGATGACGGGAATATCACTGTCATTCTGCCGTACCCAGGAGAGCAACTGCAGGCCATCCATTTCCGGCATGACTCGGTCGCTCAGTACCAGATCGATCGAAGCTCGCTGCAGGTGCTCGATGGCGTCCCGCCCATTGCTTTCCGACGAGCAGCGATATCCCTGCCTCTCGAGCAAGCTGGTGACGACTTCGCGGATCGCTTCCTCGTCGTCTACAATTAAAATGCGATTGTTTTGCAATTCGTCGCTCCGTCGTCGCAGTGCCTGACAACTACCCTGACAACTACCTTGCCCAATTATAGGGACGGTTGCATATAACGTAAGCTCTCCGTTCTGCTGAAGGTGCTAATCCGCTACTGCCGCGATGATGCCAGCCTTTCGCTGTGTATCCGCATGGGCGCCATGCAAAATGGGCGCCATACAAACGCAGCCGCGTCCGCTTGCAAAGCCGCTTTGTAAAGCTGCCATTGGCAGCCGCCCATGGATGTACTAGAGTTCCTCGGTGCGTTTCCTAGTGGACGTGAAGCCAGTTGCGGCCCGGTTGCGGCCCAGTTGCGGCAATTGATGAGGCGCAACCCCCGAACGATGGCGCTAACGATGGTGGCCATTGCGGGTGTCGGATTCGTTTTCCTGCTTGGAACGGCCTCGGCCACGCCCTTCCGCGGCGTCGTGGCTCTGCATGCTGCACACTCGATGCCCCAAATCGCAGCTAACGCTCCGGAAGCTGCCTTTGGCGCGCTTGCCGCTCAGGTGACCGCCGATCGTGCGGAAGGCGGAGCGGAATCGGAACCGCTGGAGGAGCAGGCACTGGAGATTCTGGACCGCGCCGCACTCGAACAACTGAACGGCGAGCAGCGCAACGCCGGCCAAATGGCTGCCGGTACGGCGCAAGCCACTGTTCCAGGTGGCGCACCAGGTGGCGCAGATCTGCGTCTGGTCAATGAGCGCTTGGCGTCGTTCGTCATCCACCAACCGCCTATAGGGGAGGCTTACCGCGTGGTGCGGCTTGGCGGGAACCCGGCGACCTACGCCTTGGTGGCTGATTTCGGATTGAGTGGGCCGTCAGCCGTGCGTCTCTACGCCGGGGCGGCCGGCGAACTCGCTCTGGCCGCACGCATTGATCGCTACGCGCAGAAGGATTTTATTGACGATTACCTGGAGCTGGTGCCCGTGCCTGGGCCTGCCGCTGTGTTTGTGACTGCCGCTGGCCGTACCGATGACCTGCAAACAGGCATTTTTACCGCCTGGTATTTCGATGGCCACACCGTCGCCGCCGTTTGGACCTCCGACATCTTGGAGCACTCTACTTATGACGCCGGTGCGGACGGGTTCCGGTTGACCTACTGCGCGGATACCGATACCGCCGACACCAGCACGTGCCGGCGGCAGCAACGCGATCGCTATGCCTGGCAAGACGGTGCCTGGAAGCGCGTGGAGAGCACCACAGTGCCGCTGCCGCCTCCGCAACCGTAGTGTTGCGCTGCACTATTGGTTCGAGTCGAAGCTCCCGCAAAAGCATCTAACAGCATCTAACGTATACTGTAATGGCTGCGTGATGTAATGGCGTGGTTGCGGGCTACAGCAGAGCGTTCCCGGCATAAGTGCTCCCGGCGCTGAAAGCAAAAAATGAACATGGCCTCACCCAACACGAACTTCGCCTGGATCTGGATACGCCGCGCCGGCGTGGCTTTGTCGTTTGCGCTGCTGCTGGCCGCGCTGTTCTCTCCCGCTTTCGACTCGAACGCTCGGACGCCTGCCCAGGCAGGAATCTCCGCGCTCTCGCGCCCGGCCACGGCTGATGCCGAATTCATGCAGGCCGCCGATGAGGTTCTCGCGCAGATGAGCAAGCTGCTGTCCCTGCCGGTACTCGAGCCGCTCAAAAAAAGCGTTCGCTCGCGCGAGCAGATTCGCGATTATCTGGTGAAGGCCATGCGCGAAGACAAAAAGGATGACAAGCGCGATGCCGATCGTAAAACGCTCGAGGCTCTTGGGCTGATTCCCAAAGGCTATCCTCTCGATCAAAAACTTTTGTCGCTCCTCACCGAACAGATTGCCGGCCTGTACGACCCCAAAAGCCGCGAGTTCTTTATTGCCGACTGGACCAGTCCCGCCGACCAGCGCATGATCATGGCCCATGAACTGACGCACGCGCTCCAGGACCAGCATTTCCACGTCGAGAAATGGCAGGATGCGGCGAAGCCCAATGACGACGCGGAACTCGCCCGTTCCGGCGTGCTCGAAGGTTCGGCCACCGTCGCGATGGTCGACTACATCCTGCGCGATACCGGTAAGAGTTCGCGCGACATCAGCGATCTCGACCCTTCTCTTCTGCTGGGTGATCCCAACGACAGTCCGGAACTTGCCGATGCGCCGCAAATTATTCGCGACGAAATGCTTTTCCCCTATCTGCCGGGAGCCACATTCGTCCAGCATCTCCTGAAGGCTTGGGGCGGTTGGACAGGCCTGCACAAGGTGTTCGAAAATCCCCCCACCTCGACGCAGCAGATCCTGCACCCGGATCTCTATTTGCAAGGCGTCGCGCAGCCGCCCGTCAGTCTCCCGCCCCTGGGCGACATTCTTCCGCGCGGATGGAAGAAGCTGGATGAAAATATCCTTGGCGAGTTCGGCGTCAATGAGGTGCTAAAGCAGTTTCTCGGCCAGACGCGGGCCGACGATCTGGCAGCCTCGTGGGCCGGCGACCGGTACGCCATTTTTGAGCGCCAGCCTGGCGGCAGAATCCTGCTGGTTGTCCGCTTGCGCCTCTCGAGCGATGCTGCCGCCGCGCGCTTTTTCGGCGGTTACAGCGAGACACTCGAGCAAAAAGATCAGGACCGTACCGACTTGATGCGCCGCCCCAATTTTTTCTCGTTCGAGACTCCCGACGGCGGCGTTTTTCTGCGCTGCTTTGCCAGCGAATGCGTCAGCGTGGAAGGTGCCACGCGCGAAATGTTCGATGCGATTACCCACGCGATGGGCTGGCCCGCCGCGCCCGCGGCTCCTCGCAAGGCCGGAGCCGGTACTGTCGAAACGCTGCTCCGCCGCCCGCTCGTTCCCCTGGCCGACAGCGCTCGCGCTTGCGTGCCTCAATCGTCGCAATCGCCCCCATCGCCCCAATCAGGAGTCGCCTGTGCCATGCTGCCGTCGCCCTGAATTCCCGTAAATTTCTATCCGCATTCGTCGTAAGAATCAGTCGCCGCAATCAGTTGGCCGAAATCAATTAGAGTGAACCCGTTTCCCGCTTATGAGCTGGCTGCTGACTTCGAATCATCTGCCCCGCGTGCCCGAGCCGGAAATCATGGACGACGCCGGCGAAGTAGAAGCCTATTCGTCGGCAGCGGCACAAGCCTATCTCGGAAAAATTGATGACACCCTGGTGGATCATGCGGTGCAACTGTTAGCCCTGCCGTCCGCCCGCTCCGGCAGCCCCCCCAGTCCCGCCGCCAGGCATAACGCTGTTGCGGATCGCAACGGGTGGCTGCTCGACGTCGGAACCGGTCCTGGCCAGATTGCGCTGAAGCTGGCCCGGCGGCTTCCCGGCTGGCACCTCGTAGGTATCGACCGCTCGCCCAGCATGATTCGACAGGGCGTGGCCGCGTGGCGTCTGCAATTGTCTTCGCTCCAGCACCAGAACGTGCGCGGCTCGCATGTCTCGTTTCTTGTGGGCGATGCCGGCTGCCTGCCATTTCGCGATGCGACTTTCGACCTGGTGTTATGCAACTCCGTTTTGCATCACCTGGAAAAACCAGCGTCGCTGCTGGCGGAAATTGCGCGTGTCGCGAAGCCCGGCGGCGCGATTCTCGTACGCGATTTACGCCGGCCCTCGCGAATAGCCTATCCCTTGCACGTGCGCTGGTACGGGCGCCACTATTCTGGATTGATGTACAAGCTTTATTGCGATTCGGTGCGTGCGGCTTACACAGCCGATGAACTGGCGGTCATGCTGCGGACGGTGTCCATCCCCGGCGCGCGAATCTTCGCGCACGGCCGCACACATTTGGGTTTCGACCGGCCGGCAGGCTGAGGGTCGGTCGCGACGCGGAATCAAGCTCGGGGGAAAGCCGGGTAAAGGCACCAGACCAAATACGAAGCCAGACATGAGGCCGGACGCGAAGCCAGGCACAAGGCAAGAAGCGAAGCGAGGCGCGAACAAATCCACGCGGCGAAATGCCTGCGCCTCCTGGGCATTCTCCGCGCGTGCCGTCCTGGCCTAGCCTAGTTTCGCCTCCAGCCGCGCCAATCTGCGCGCAAAACGCGCGGCGAAATAAGCATGCCGCAGCGGCGGGATGAGTCCGAGGCGTTGCGCGCGGCGCAGCTCGCCAAGGGCATAGCGGGCCACGCGCGCCGCCTCGCGCGGATCACCCGCGCGCCGCTCGTAGTGAATCGCAAGTTGTTCGCAGGCTTCAAAGCTTGGGCCGCCATCACCAGCCAGTTCATGGCTGAGTTCACGCCACAGAGCGGCGGCGCGGACGAAGTTGCGCTGCCGCTTGACCAGTCGTGCAAGCTCGTGCCGCGCACGGCGATCCACCTGGCGAGGCAATCCCGCTGCGAGCGCCCGCTCGTACAACGCTTGCGCCAATTCATGCTCGCCGCGCCGGTACAGCAGCCGCGACACCCCATACAGTTCGAGCGCCCCATCCGTGCCAGGCTCAATCGATTCCGGATCGGCCAGCGACCGGAAGATACGCCCTGCAAGCGCCGCGAGCCCCCGCAGGTCCCAGCGGTTATGCCGGAAAACGCCGGCAAGCGGTTCCGCCGGGCCTCCACGCAGGTAGTCGAAATAAAATTCTGGAATGCGTGAGGAGTCAATATCCGCGCTGCGCGACCACCCCAGTGTTTCCGCGCCTAACACGCGTTCTTCGAGTTCCGCAAGCCTGGCGGTCCCCAGCTTCACTCGCCAAAGCTGGCGCGCTGGATGCAGCATGTCCAGATGCGCGGCAATCTCCGGTGGATCAATCGCTCTGGTCATACGGAAACGCGTTTCGAGCAATGGCCAATCGAAGCTCTTGCCGTTGAACGTTATCAGCACCGGGCGTTTGCGCACGCGGCTGGCAATTTCGAGCAGCACCGCGTGCTCCTCAGCGTGGTCGCGCATGAAGAGCTGCTCGACCGCGATTCCGCCGCCATCCCACCATGCCAGTCCCACAAGAAATGCGTACGTCCCCGTGCCGCCTGCGAGGCCGGTCGTCTCGATATCGAGGAATAGCCATTTCGTGGAATCGGTTGCGGGGTCCGCAACGACGTCTGCAGCGAAGTCGCCAGCGATGTCGGCATCCGCGCTCGCAGCGTAGTCTGAAAATTGACCTGCAGCTTGACCTGCAGCTCGACCTGCAGCTCGACCTGCAATATCGCCCGCAAAGCTCTCTGCGGTATCTTCCGCGTCGCCGGCATCTCTGGCCCCGCCGCGCGGGCCAATCTCCTCATCGCCGCTGCATACGCCCATCTTCCGGTCGGCGCACCCAGCACGCCCGGCACGTCCCGAGCGCCCACCACGCCCGGCGTACCCAGCACGCCCGTCGCGCCTGGCAGCGCTGGCAGCCGCAAATTGCGACGCAGCCGACGCAGCCCTGCGCTGCGTGTGGGAAGCGCGCGGCAGCAGCAAACGCAATGCGCGCTCGTCCGGTACGCACATCTCCGGCGTCGCGTACCATTGCCGCGCGACCACGTACTCGCCGTAGCGGTTACGCGCCACTTCTCCGCCCAGCACGGCGGCGCGTGCAGCTTCGTCGCCTCGCACCGGCTCGACGATGGGCTCGCGCCTCCGTGCCGGAGTCAGCGCTGCAATTCGCGACAGCCGGTCGAAGCGCACCGTATCCGCCACCCTTCTGTCTCCTTGGTACCGCGTTACCCGGATGTACCGCGCTCACGTCGAGCGCATTCCTACTGCGTAACGCGCGCTTCTACAGGGCGTCCCCTGGGTCTCACGCGCCCAGCCGTGCGAGGATCGCAAGCGCCGCCTCTTTCGCGTGCGCGCCTCGCTCGCCTGCCGCGCCCACGCACGAAGGACAGCCTTTCTCGCAGCGGCATCCTGCGACAAGCTCGCGCGTGCGCATCAAAAGGATCGCGGCCGCTTCGTACAGCGGCTCGGAAAATCCGATCCCGCCCGGATATGCGTCATACAGGTAAAGGTTGGGCTCGAAGAATTCGCGCTCTTCTTGTGCGCCGCCTAAGCCGGACGGCGGATCGTCCCATTCGATGGCGAGTCCCGGCGACGGCGGCCGTTCGCCAATGGCCGCGCCGATATCGCGCCGGTCGCACATTAGAAGCAGCGTCGCCACCGATTCCAGCCCGTAGAGCAGCCCGTGCATCCCGTTCTGGCGCTCGCATATCGGGAACGGCAGCGACTCTACCAGAGGCCTTTCGAGCGTCAGCCAGAACGCCGTGGTGTGCATTTCGTTTTCCGGCAGTTCCAGCTGGCCCGAGCCCAGGTTTTCATTGGTGAAAAATTTTATTTTCTTGAAGCCCACCACCTGCGATCGCACCAGCACATCACCATGCGTGCGCGATGCTGCGCCCCGCCCATAAGCCAATCCAGAAGCCGGCCCGCAAGCCAATCCTGAATCCGGCATTAAACCCATTAAACCATTGTCGCGCCCATCACCATCCATGCACGCTCCATCGTCGCCAATACCGCCGGCATCTTGGTTCCCGCGTGCATGGCTGCGCATGAACCGCGCGCTCGCGGCCGTCTCCAGCACGCGCACCTGCGTGTAGCGAATTGCATCGGTGTAATATTCGAGGCTGACCCGCTTTACATACGCACGCCGCTCGTCGAAATCCAGGCGCTCCACCTGGTACTGCTGCCCCTGGTGCAGATAAATGGCTTTAGGGTGTACAGCTGTCAGCGCACTCGCGAAATCGACTTCGCCAATCACTTCCCCTGCCGTGCCTGCAGCCGCCGTGCTCGCACTGCCCGCCACCACCGCGACGCTGGCCAGCGCCGTCTTGTCCACGATCACAAAGTTGTCGGACGTCACCGCCCGCAGACTCACCGCGTCTGCCGGATAGGCCTGCTCGGTCCAGTGCCAGTGGTCGCCCGCGCGATGCAGGTAGCCCGCTTCTTCCAGACGCTCGCAAATCGGGGCAAGGTCGAGCATCCCGAATTTTTCGCCGTCGGCAATCGGCAGTTCGAAGGCCGCGCATTTCAAATGGTTGATCAGGATATCCAGATTGTCCGGCTGAATAAAGGCATGTTCCGGGGAGCCGCCGAAAAAATAGTCCGGATGCTGCACGATGAACTGATCGATAGGCGCCGATGAAGCTACGAGCACAGCGCAAGAACCTCCACTGCGGCGCCCGGCACGGCCCGCGCGCTGCCACGTAGAAGCAATCGTCCCTGGATACCCGGCCAGCACCACGGCGTCGAGCGAGCCCACGTCGATTCCGAGTTCGAGCGCGTTGGTCGATACCACGCCGCGAATACGCCCCTCGCGCAGGCCGCACTCGATTTCCCGCCGCTCGCCCGGCAGGTAGCCTCCGCGATACCCCTGCACTGGCTGGGGCGCTCCCGGAGCGGCTGGGTTTGCCTGCTGCAGATATGTAAGCAGCACTTCGGTGTGCAGCCGGCTGTTGGCAAATACCAGTGTTTGCAAGCCCCGCTTCAGGAACTCCTGCGCGACGCGCGAGCTTTCTCCAATATTGCCGCGCCGGATGCCTAGATAGCGATTCACCACCGGCGGATTGTAGAAAACGAAGAATTTCTCGCCTGCGGGCGCGCCGTTTTCGGTGATGGCCGTAAATTCAGCCTCGGTCAGCCGCTGCGCCAGTTCCTGAGGATTCGCAATCGTGGCGGAACTGGCGATGAATTGTGGCGTCGAGCCGTAAAAGCTCGCCACGCGCCGCAGCCTGCGCAGCACGTTCGCGAGGTGGCTGCCAAAAACGCCGCGGTACGTGTGCAATTCATCGAGGACGATGTAACGCAAGTTCTCGAACAGGCGCGCCCAGCGCGTATGGTGCGGAAGAATTCCGGCGTGTAGCATGTCCGGATTTGTCAGCACGATGTGCCCGCGATCGCGTATCGCTGCTCGCGCATCGGCCGGTGTGTCGCCATCATAAGTGAACACGCCGAAGCGCCCGGCCGCCCGCTTGCCCAGCCGATCGCTCACTCGGCTAGCCTTTCGCTCATCTGGGCGCTCGTTACCCAGCTGGCCGCTCAGCCGTTCGCCCAGGTCGTGCAACTCGGCAAGCTGGTCCTGCGCCAGCGCTTTCGTAGGGAACAGGTACAGCGCGCGTGCATCGGGATCTTCCAATACGTGATTGAGCACTGGCAGGTTGTAGCAGATCGTTTTGCCCGAAGCCGTGGGCGTGACTACCACGGCATTCTTGCCGTCCCGAACAGCCGCAGCCGCTTGGGCTTGATGCGCATAAAGCTGCGTCACCCCTTTGTCGCGATAGACGGCCGCAAGTTCCGGCAGCACCCAGTCCGGCATAGGCGCCCACTGTGCCCCGCGTGCAGGTGTGTGGCGCACTGCGGTGATGATTTCGCCGGCGGGGTCGCGCAAAACGAGTTGATCGACCACCTCTTGCACGCAAACGAGCGTGCCCGCGCTGCGCGCGCGACGCAGCAAAGCGCGATCGCCCGGGGCGGGGTAGGGAACCAGTGAATGGGTCACGAAAAGGCCTCGAAACTTATTCGCTTTTCGTTCGCCACATTACCATAACAGGATGGAAACCGGAAGCCGCCCCCATGCAGGATTGTTTCGGAGTGCCGGGTGCCGGACTTGCGATGCGAGCCTGGCTCGGGCAAAAGCAAAGAGCAAAAGATTTCTGATAAAAAACCGGCGAGCCAGAAAAGACTCGCCGCAGATCAAATGCATAAGTGTCTGTTGACCACACCGCGGGAATTCTCAGAATTTCTGTCTCGCCGCACGGCATGAATTCGCAGGGCGGCGCCGACACCGTGGGGTACGAGATTATTCTTGCAAGGTTGTTTTGGTCACTTCAGTCGATGTCACTTCAGTCGCAGCAGCAGCGCCAGCCCCACAAAAAACAGCACGCCCGCGGCTGCAAACCCAGCTGCGGGCGAATATGCGCTCCAAAGCAGGCCAATCAGCACGCTCGATCCGAAATCTCCGACGGCATTCACGGCGGCCATCGTGCCAAAAGCCATCCCGTGCTGCTCCTGCGGCACGAGCGATGCGGCAATCGAGTCTTCGAGCGCTTCGTTGACGCCCACGAAAATTCCCGCCAGCACGAAAACCACCGCCAGTGCGAAGCGATGCGACCCTCCCGGCCCCTGTCCCGCCCCGGACACCAGCAGCGCCGCCATGGCAATCGCCGTAGCGTATCCGCCTGCGAGCACCAGTCGCCGGTTCGTGGCGCGGTCGCTCAGCCATCCGCCCATGTAAGCGAACGCCGCGTAGAAAATGTTGTGCAGTAGATACAGCCCGACCGCTACGCTTGACGCGGCCGCCAACCCGATTTGCGGAGCTAGTGTGCGCGTCGCGTACAGGATCAGCATGGTGTGCGAAAAATCCCCGAGCCCGAAAACGCCCACGGCTACGAGAAACCAGCGAAACGGTGGCGGCAAATTGCGCAGCCCCGCCGCAAATGACGATTTCGCGGGATTGCTCGCAGGACGCTCGCGCACCAGCACGCCGAAAAGCAGCGCCGCCAGCAAACCTGGGACGAGCGTCCACAAAAAAACGCGGCGATAGCTGTGCCCCGTCGCGCTGAGCAGCCACAGCGCCGTTAAGGGAGCGACAATCGCCCCTACCGTATCCATCGCGCGCTCCAGTCCGAACGCGCGGCCGTAAGCTTCCGGTGGCACTGCCGCGGCCAGCAGAGCTTTCCGCGCTGGCGTGCGCACTCCGCGTCCCAGCCACGCGGTGGTGCGCGCCAGCATCACCGCGAGCGCATTGGCCGCAAATGCCAGTGAGCCCGTGGCCAGCGCCGTCAGCGCGTAGGCGGAAACTACCAGCGGCTTGCGCCGCCGCAGCCGGTCCGTCCAATGACCGGCCGCCAGTTTCGTAAAGCTCGATAGGCCGTCCGCAACGCCTTCGATCGCTCCCAGCCAGCCTGGCCCAGCGCCAATCGAAATCAGAAACGCCGGCAGCACCGCCGTGGCCATCTCGTGGCTCCAGTCGCTGGCCAGGCTGGTCAGGCCGATACCCAGCACCGTGCCATTGAGCCACGCGGATTTATTCTTGGTTTGGGCGGAGGTGGGCATCTCGGCGTCCGAACTTTAAGCCTGGCCGGTGCGCAACCGCTGCACACGTGACCGCTGCATCACCGGCTCCTGCACAGCCGGCCGGCACTCAATCACGGTCGCATCCGGCCTCGTCCCACTCTATAGCTTCTCGCGAAACCGCGAAACGAAGCTGTCGGAGGAATCAGTAATGAAAACGGTAGCGCACTTCGCCGTAAATCTCGAATGGATTGTCGAAGTGAAACCCACCGAAAGTGTTGCTGTTGTCGATCAGCAGATGGCTATTGGTGACGTTTAGCGCGTTCACGGACGCGGAAAACCGCTCCTTGAAACTCTTGCCCACCGAAAGATCGAGCGTGGTATGAGCGGGCAGGTAATCGGGTGGCGGAGAACCGTTCGTAAATCCCGATCCATAATAAACATTGCCCGCCACAAACGCGCCTCGCGGAAGCGTCACATCGAATCCAGCATTGAGCGTGTTCCGCTGGTCGTGATCGAGCGCAGCGTAATCCTGCTGAAACGAAAAATTCGTCAAACCGCCCGTAATCGCTCCCCGGAACTCCGCAATCTGGTTTGAGTACGCCAGATGCAGTTGGCCCCGGTGCCACAAACGAGGGCTGCGCAGCGTCAGTTCCCATCCGCGAATCAGCGCGTCCTGCGTCGTAAGCGGCAGAAAAATATTCGTAGTCACCACGTTGCCTTCGAACTCGTAGTTCACATTCCCGTGATCCAGGAAATTATGGACCCGCGTACGGAACGTATCGATGTCCAGCGCCCAGCCGCGGTAGGGCAGGGTCACGCCAAACTGGTACTCCGTGTCCCGTTCCCCGCGCAGCGGAATAAACTGCTGCGGGTTATCCGCGCTGCCCGGAGTGTTTACGATTCCCAGCAACGCGCCGCCCACGGTGACCAGGGGCGGTGCCTGATAAAACTGGCCATAAAAGCCACGGAAAACCCATCCGATGTGCGGCGCCTTCACCGCCACGCCCACACGCGGGCTGGTCGCATTTTCCGTGGTCGTCGCCGACGAGAAATGCGTTTGCCGCACGCCCCCCGTCAGCGTCAGCCACGAAGTGACCGCGAACTTATCTTCGAGGAACGCCGATTCGAGATTCCCCGTCACGATTTCCCGGTTGACAATTGGCGCGTTCGAGCCGTCATTGAAAAGCACGCCAAAAAGCTGGTTGTCGTGCTGCCCAAATCCGTAAACTCCCACCTGCAGGCTGTTGCGCGCGATCATGGCGCTCAAAGTGGCTTGCGCCCCGCCATAGGTCGACGCCCGGTGATTGGTGATGGCGTTGGGAAAATCATACGGAGCGCTATCGTAGTTGGCGCTGTTGAAATGGAAGAACGGCGACACGGTTAGCAAGGTCGTCGGGCTGAACGTCCGCACCCACGAAAAATTTACCAGTGCATCAGCCTCATGCTGCCCGTCCACTTGAATCACGCCATTGGCCGCGTCCGCAGGATCGGTTGGCATTTGGTAATAATCTCTGCGCAGCGACGTCACCAGCCGCAATTGGTTTTTGGGATCGGCGTTGAAGATCAGCGAGCCAAATCCGCCAAAGCCGTTTTCGTTGTCGTGCACGATCTCCGCCACCGGAGTCTCCAGGCCCAGGCCGCTGCGGTTCCCGTTCAAGCTGCCATAATACGCAGTCCGCTGGTTGTGACCGCCGCAATTCATTTGATCGTTGGTCTGGTTGTAATTCCCGTAGCTGAAAACCACATCGCACTCGTTGTCCCGCTCAAACCCGGTCCGCGGCACCACGTTGAAAATTCCATAGGTGCGGTCGCCGTATTCGGCGTCATAGCTGCCTCTTTGCACTTCGACGTAATCGATATCTTTCGGATCGAGTTGCGGCCCCACGTTGCTCGCGATATTCGTATTCGGCACCGGCACCCCGTCGATCAGCCAGCTGTATTGGTGCCCGCCCCGGATATGCAGCATGTCGTGCACCATGTAAGCCCCTGGCACGTAGTCGGTGATCATCGCCAGGCTATTGCTGCGATCCGCCCCGGGCGTTTCCTGAATGTCGCTCCGGCTCAGCAGCGTTGTCGGCGTCACCGAATCGGTTGTCGCATTCACATCCACCGGCGCGCCGGAAACCACCGCGCTTTGGCTGACGGTGGCCAGTGCCAGCTCGAAATGCAGCACCGGATTCGTGCTCGATTTAACCGTGACGGATTGCTGCTGTTGCTCGAAGCCTTTCAGCGCCACCGTGACCGTGTAATTGCCCAGCGGCACCGCGGTGAATTCGAACTCTCCACTGTCGCTCGTTTTTTGACTTTGCATCCAATCCGAATCCTGCGCCTTTAGCGTCACCTCGGCGTCCTGTATGGGCCGGTGTTGCGGGTCGTGCACAATGCCCCGTACCCCGCCAAAAATCGTCGCGCGTGCCGCCGTGGCGCCACCGAGGTAGCCCACCACAGTCAATGCCGCTGCAAACAGCACCATCTTCCACATGGGATTGTTCTCCAATTCTCAGAAATGCACCGCAGTCGGCGCGCTGTCTCTCGCGGAGACACGCGTCAAACCTGCTGTTTCGCAATACCGCTTAGGTTGAAATGGAGGGCTACGAGGCGCTTAGGCGAGGGGGCGGAGAATCGATGCCAGCAGTGGCGCAGGGTCCGCTGCCAGGAGTAAATACCGGCGCCCGTTCTACCGCCGGTTCAGCGAAAAGTGTCAGCGGCGCTGAACACACGAATGCCAGCGATGGGGCGTAATGCGGCGCATGGTCCGGGCAAGACTGCAGTGCGGGGTGACTCATGTCCATGTCACACCCGGCCGCTTGCGAACCTTTACGGTTCATCGGGCTGCTGTTCATCGGGCGATGCATCGGGCACATCGTGCCATTGCAGCAGTCCGGCGCGCCTGGGGCGAGACTCTCGCCCGTTCCCGCCATGAGCGATGTCGCCATGACGAGCATTGCGAGAACCGAGATGAATCTGCGCACCATCGGAATGGAAGACTCCGGACATTGTTGCGCAAGCGGGCGTCGCGGTCAAATCCCAACGTCCAACCCCGCTGAGCGTGCGGGACTTGACACCCGTACGCGCACTCGATATACCAAAGGTCATGGCGCAATCCTATTTGATTTTTGCTTTTGGCTCGAATGAAGAAGCGGCAGAGCAAGCGCGGCGTACCATCGACCGTTGGAAGCAAGCTTTCCGGCTCGGCAAAAAGGTCATGATGAAATTCGACCGCAGCGCACCGGATAACGGAGGCGGCAGCGACGTCCAGACCGGGTCTGGTCAGAACGCCAGGGCCGGCAAGCAGCCCGGCAGGCAACAGGCCGGCACAGCGAATGATGGAGACACCACCGGCGGGAGCAACGCGGACCAAACCACCGCAGATCAGATTACGCTAATCGTTCGCCTGGAGTTTTCAGACCACGAACGCTTATCTCACCAGCGCTGGCTCGCCCGAATCCCGGCCGAACAACCCTTCAAGGATGCTCATCCCAAAGCGATTGAGCCCGGTGACCCTGAATTTGCAAATGTGGTCGAACAGTTTCAGGGAGGGGCCAGCCGGCCGCACGGATTTACCGGAGCCAGTTCCTAACTCGCCCAGCCGCAGCCAGATCCTGGCGAGCTTGTTTTTGCTTGGCCCTGGTGCGCCGGAGAAAGGGCGCAATTCCCAGTGCGCAAAGCGCTGCGCATAAGAACCAGGCCAGCAAAAAAACCATCACCTTCAGTATCAGCACGAAAGTAGCACCAATGACATTAGTCCTCCAGTCGGCTCTACGGGCCCAACCGCAGCGTTACATTAGATGTTCGGGAATTTCAATGCCAAAGCCCAACGGCCCAAAGCACAAAAGCCCAAAAGCAACGGCCCCAAAGCAAAAGGAGAGAATGCGGGCCCGCAAGCAACTGCATAGTATACACAATCTGGAAGTCTTGCAAGCGTAGCTTCCGCGCATTTCGCCACGGTCTTGTGAGTCGTCATTTTTAACCATGTTTTAACCACGACAACTACCTCCCGCGGCAGTCAACCCGATCAGCGCCATGATCCACCGCCATGATCCAGCGCCACAATCAGCGCCATTTCCATCCAAAAAGATTCAACCGCGCCTGGGCCGTTGCCCGGGGGCCGCATCTGGGATCCATTGACTCTGGCCCGTGTTGGAGGTATGAGGTAGCCAGCAACTAGCCTCTTGGGGCCTACGGTCTGACTTGCTTGAGTAACTTATCTCTACAGCCACCGGGCAATTGGAGGTCAACATGATTATACTTTTGGCGCTTTTGGGAGTCGTCGTAGCGGTTCTCATCATTGCGATGCTCTATCGAGGCACACTCGAGAACCACGAAGATGACCAGATCTTTGTAGACGCCGCAATGCAATCCATGGCGAAAGAGCAGAGCGCTCTAGTGGCGCGCATTGACAAGGTCAGCCGCTTGGTCAAAATGTTGTACGCACTTTCCGGCGCCTTGCTCCTGATCATTGCTGTGCTGTGGGTTTGGCAAACGATGAAATCATTCTAGTTTTACGCCACTTTAGTTTAATGCCTTCACTCGAAGCGGCAGGCCACCACAGGAGCTTCGCGATGACCGGGCATTTTCGCATTCCGATTCTCGCAGTGCTCAGTCTGGTTGGCTTGCTGATGCTGGTGCCCACTCGTGCTGCGGTGCCGAATAGCGCCGCTGCTCCCGAGGCCAAGTGGGTCCGCGACTTCAATGGCGAATGCTCCGCGACCGGCGTGGGAGGGGGAAACACGCTCCTGCTGCCCGGCGAAGAAATTTCACTGACTCAGTTTGGCGCGGAGCAATACAACCAAAATTGACGAAGCCGATTCACCGGCGTATCGCTGCGAGCCATACGGCCCGACCGGAATCATGGTGACCGCCATCGGCGACTTTTCGAAACTCCTCCTTCGCATACGTTTTTTTTCCCCGAAGCCGTTGCCGTTTTCTTGTTATCCTGCGTGATGTCACCCGGTGTTACCAGAGAGTCGTGGGGTATCTGGAGAAAGTGAAAGGAAAATAAGCCAAGTCCGATCCGCATTAAGAAGTGATCGAACGACGTGTGAGATACACCGGAATCGCACAGGGTACGAGCAGACGCCAAAGAAAGTAAACTGAACATGCGTACGGTTGCACAGAAAGCGAAAGTACCTCAGCAGCCTGCACCCGCCAAATCTGTGACTATCGGTCAGCCCTACCCCGCGCAAAGTCATCAGGCGCAGCCGATCCTTCACCTGCACCGCCACCTGCATAGCACGATCGGCAATCAAGCTGCACAGCGGTTCCTGCTGGCTCATGCGCAAGAGTCCAAATGTCATTCAGATACCGCAACAGCAACGCGCGGCGGTCGCGATTTCAGCCCCTTGCCCATACATGCACCGGCGCCAATAAGGATGCAACCGAAGCTCGCGGTGAATATTCCCGGAGATATCTACGAACAGCAGGCTGACCACGTCGCCGAGCAGGTAATGCGCATGCCGGAACCGGCTGCCGTCGCATTGCCCGCACCGTCCAGCTCTCTTGCCGGAGTGCAGCGTACCTGCGCCTGTGGCGGAACGTGCTCCAGCTGTCAGGGCGAGCAATCCGATCATTCGCACGAACACCTGCAGATGAAGACCGCTGCCCCGAACGCGCCAGTCGGAATTCCCGCGCCGCCTATGGTCCATCAACTGTTGCGCTCCCCCGGCCAGCCTCTCGACCCCGCGACACGCGCCTTTATGGAACCGCGCTTCGCCCGCGACTTCAGCCATGTGCGCGTGCACACCGGCGCGGTCGCCGAGGAATCCGCAAAGCAGATAAACGCCCGCGCCTACACAGTCGGACAAAACATTGTGTTCGGCGATGGTCGCTACACACCAGGAACGCAGTCAGGGCGAAGCCTGATCGCCCATGAATTGACGCATGTGCTCCAGCAGTCGGCCCTAAGCGATCATGCAGCCTATTCCGAAAATCATCATGCCGTCCCTCCCATCCCCCAACTCCGCCCTGCAGCAGATTTTGTACAACGCGCATTTGACCCGGACTGGGACGATACCCAAACCGCCCGGGACATTGACGACAAAGCCTGGGACCAGGCGCATCCCTTCGCCTACATTCGGGAGAGATTTGCCGATCTTTCCAGCAACGAAGAAGACAATGTCGGCGCCGCTTTTGTGCAGCTGCAGTCCGACCTGAATCTGGCCCGCATCGCGGCCAATCCGGACGGGCGCCGTACGCTCGATATCATCTACCAGGCCATCATCACCGGGAATGTCTCGGATTTCCAAAGGAAGCAAGCCGCCCGCATCCTTCAGGCCAAGCAGTTAACCCCGCCGAAAGATCGCCAGGCCGCCGAGAAGGAATTTTCTCGCATCGAGAGCGAGAAAAAGATGATCTTTCCCGTGCGCAACACCGGTCTATTCCGTATTTCAGCGGCCGTATTTCATGCCGATCTGACGCCCCAGGGCAAAGTCGCAGTCGAATACGTCTCCGAAGGCGTCTTTGACAGCATGTTCAAGGAAGACAGGCAAACGCTCCTGCCCTGGGGAAAGCTCACCGACGAACCAATCGAGCTCGATCCCGATCAGGTCGTATACGTCAGGCTTTACGACGACGACGAAAAGCTCATCCCTGTTCACGCATTGGAACTGATTGACATCGGAAATCAAAGCGCGCGCGCCTCAGTTGGGAAAGGTCTAACGGCGTTCTTTCTCGGACTTACCCTCGGCGCGGGCGCCTTGGGAGGCGGCGCGGTCGAAGGTCTTGCTGGCGAAGTAGAAGCCGGAGAAGCGTCCGCCGCCACCCTGCGCGCCCTCAAGATTGGCAGGGCCTTGCTCTGGACCGATCGTGTCGCGTTTGGAATCCAAGCCCTGTCGTTTGTCGCGGACGACTTGCGCGACAAACTTCCCTCGTTCGTCGTCGATGCCTTGGATGTGGCCAACCGCGTGGGCGCCTATTACGGCTGGACGAGGATGGGCCTCGATGGGTTCCGCTTCGTCCGCTCGAAAATCAATCCAGCCTTAAATCAGTGGCGCGCCGAAGTGCCGCCCGATACCCTCACTCCCGGCGCCCGGGCCGTGCAGACGGAGATGGAGAACGTCCTCAACGAAATTAATACCGCGGAACAGCAAGCCGGAAACCAGGCAGTTGATTTCGTCAACGAGCATCACACGCCGATTGAGGGTCAACAACCCGGTTCGCGCCAGGTGGACGCTGGAGGAGGCCACAAAATCGTGGAAGTTGCGGATGAAACTGCGCTGAGTGGCATCGGGTGCGAGTTCCACTCGAACGGTGGCCCGCGAGTTCCCTGTCCGCACGGCATGGGTGAAAAGGGCGAAGCCCAGCCCGAACCCGCCCCCCAGCCTGCAGTGGCGCCCCCGATGAAGCCAAGGCCAGGCGGAGCGCCGCGAGGCACCACCACCGCGACCGCCAAGACGATAAAGTCTTCTCCCCCCTCCAATCCCGTCGTAGAAACGCCGCCAAAGGCCTCCAGAACTTTCACGCCCGAATATTCGGCGGGCCCCCACGGCAAAGCCGATGTCCGCGGTCAGTACACCTTCAGCGAATTTGAACGCGGCGGTAAGATCTATAAGCGAGCCTCCGGTCGCCTGGGTACGCCCCGGGAGGTCGAAACCTATCGCGATGTGGGATCGCAAAGAGGCGTTTCCCGCGGAACGGGAGATGATGCCGGTCACATGATTGGAAATCGCTTTGGCCCTCCCGGTGGCCCTGAAAATCTCAGCCGGCAGAATTGGGTTTTGAACCGCTTTGGCAACTACCATAAGCTGGAGGATGCTTGGGCGGCTTTGCGGGCTAAAGGCGTCGAAATCGACGTCGATATTACGGATGTTACGCGTGTAGGCGAAGATCGTCCCTACCTTAGAAGAGTAAGTTGGAAAGAAACCGCGCCCGGCGGTGCGCAACAGGAATTCGAGCTGGACTTCGCAAATACCACCACGCCCGAGAGTCGTGCCGCTTCGGGAGCGGCCCCTGCGGGTTCGGGCGGTAAAGTGATCCCCGGCCATTTTGGCGGCTCCGGCGCAAATTAGCCGGGCGCACAAGCTTGGCCCGCTCCGTTCACGCCTGCGCTTTGCCTGTCCTACCTGTTCAGGCCTCAGCGTTCGAAGCCCTTCCCCGCGTGATTCTTAACAAGTTAACACTTGAAAGAAAGTTACCAATATGGTAACTTCGTCGCGCACATGAATTTCCATCGCTCCCGCGCGCTTTCCTCACCTGCGCCACATGCGGCGCCATTCGCGCGACAGTGTAGGAAAGCCCACATCCCCCGCTTGGCACCTAACTTCCCCAGAATGCGCACTTACCAAAAACACCGCCATAACCCATGCAGAATGCACACTTACAAAATCCCACGACTGGAAGTCCCGTGGATTCCGCACTTACGGAAAAACCAGGGGAGGGGTACCCCTGATCCTCGCTTTCGCTATAATGGATTTGCTTCTGGATCGGGTTTGCTGCACCTTTGTCAAATGAACCCCATGCCCCTTCAAGCGCCCGCCAAGCCCCACACCTTCGACTCCAGTCGCTACCATGGACTCGCCGCCGAACAACTCATCCGCATCTATCGCACCATGTTCCTGTCCCGGCGCCTCGATGACCGCGAAGTGCAGCTCAAGCGCCAGCATAAAATCTATTTCCAGATCAGCGGGGCGGGCCATGAAGCCGTTTTGGCGGCGGCCGGAGAGGTTCTTCGGCCGGGATACGATTGGTTTTTCCCCTATTACCGCGATCGGGCGCTTTGCTTGCGTCTGGGCGTCACTCCCTATGAAATGCTTTTGCAATCGGTAGGCGCCAAGGACGATCCCGCTTCGGGTGGCCGCCAGATGCCGTCGCACTGGGGCCAGCCGCGGCTAACATCGTGGCCCGTTCCTCCACCGCGGGAATGCAGTGGCTGCAAGCAGTGGGAGCGGCGGAAGCTTCACTCTATTTCCAGGCGGTCCCGCAAGCTCTGGAGCAGGCGCAGCACGCCCCGCTCGGAGCGCATGTCCGCCATCATCCTGATGAAATCGTATTCGTTTCCGGCGGCGAAGGCATGACGAGTGAAGGAGAATTTTTCGAGGCGATGAATACCGCGAGCCTGAAGACGCTGCCGGTGCTGTTTCTTATCGAGGACAATGGCTGGGCCATTTCCGTCCCGGCGGAAGTGCAGACCGCAGGGGGCAGCATCTCGCGGCTGGTGTCGAATTTTCCGCACCTGCACGTGGAGGAGTGCGACGGCACCGATCCTGTGGCGAGTTACGATGTCCTTGCAGCGCGCGGCTGGCTATTGCCGCGAGCGCAAGGGCCCCGCGCTGGTCCATGCGCACGTCACCCGGCCCTATTCGCATTCGCTTTCCGACGACGACAAGCTTTACAAGTGCCCGTCGGAGCGCGAAGCAGAGGCCCAGCGCGATCCGCTGCCGAAATTCGGCTTGTTCCTCATCCGGGAAGGTCTGCTCTCCGAAAAAGAGATTGAGCAAAGCGAGGCTGAAGTCGACCGCGAAATCATCGAAGCCACCGACCGCGCCCTGCCGGCCGCGCTGCCCTCGAAAGATTCCGATTACTTGCTGGGTCTATTCGCCCGATGTCGATCCGGCATCGGCTGCGTTTGCGACGGAGCCGCAGTTCTCAGGCGAGCCGAAGACCATGGTCGATATGATTCCCGCGACGCTTGCCGATGAGATGGAGCGGGATGCGCGCGTCGTTGTTTTTGGAGAAGACGTCGCCGACTGCAGCCGCGAGGAAAATCTTCCGCTGGTGAAAGGGAAGGGCGGCGTCTTCAAGGCTACTGCCGGCTTGCAGCGCAAGTTTGGATCGCAGCGCGTCTTCAATTCGCCGCTGGCCGAGGCGAACATCGTGGGCCGCGCCATCGGCATGGCCCTGCGCGGGCTGAAGCCCGTTCCAGAAATTCAGTTTTTCGATTACATCTGGCCGGCCATGATGCAGATGCGCGACGAGCTGATTCTCACGCGCTGGCGCTCGTCGGGCGCGTTTGCAGCGCCGCTGGTTATTCGTACTGCCATCGGCGGCTATCTTACCGGCGGCGGTATCTATCACAGCCAATCCGGTGAAGTGCTGTTCACCCACTCGCCCGGCCTGCGCGTGGTGATGCCTGCGACCGCACTCGATCTTTGCGGCCTGCTGCGCACCGCGATCCGCTGTGAGGACCCTGTACTGTTCCTCGAACACAAGCATCTGTACCGCCAGCCTTATAACCGCTCGCCCTATCCCGGAAAAGATTTCACGATTCCGTTCGCTAAAGCGCGCATCGTTCGCGAGGGCAGCGACGTCAGTGTCATCACCTATGGTGCGCTCGTGCATCGCTCCGAACTGGCCGCAGCGGAACTCGCCCAAGACGGCATTTCGCTCGAGATTCTCGATTTGAGGACGCTTTCGCCCTACGATTGGGAAGCCATCGCGCGCACCGTGACCAAAACCAATCGCGTGATCGTGGCCTATGAGGATATGCGCTCCTGGGGCTACGGCGCCGAGATTGCCGCGCGCATTTCCGATGAACTGTTCCACGACCTTGACGCGCCCGTGCGCCGCGTCGCCGCCATGGACACCTTCTGCGCCTATCAGCCCCTGCTCGAAGACGAGATCCTGCCGCAAGTGGCGGGCATCGTAACCGCCGTCCGCAGCCTGGCGGCTTTTTGATCCGCAGCTTCGAGCATGCGGCGCGTCAGCTGTGAGCGCGCTTTCAGCGTTTCGCTCTCGCGGGCCGCGCCGCGGCGCCCTCGAAGGTGAACGCGTCAAGCGACAGCAACCCTGCGCCGCGCGCCGCGAGTGCGAATGACCCTCTGGACAGCGCCAGTGGATGCTGGTAGCCGCGCGGGGCGGCGGGTCCGCTGGACGGGCTTTGGCAAACTTTGCCGAACAGTGTTGCACGTGGCCACGCGTACTGCGACCACTTCTCTGCGAAAACGCCGGCCGCCACCGGTTTATTTCTGCGCACTTCCCGGCAGCGCACGAACGAAGAAGATCCGGTGGATCGTGTAAAATCGAAAGCGCGCCAGCCGCAGCACGATGTTGATAAATTAGTTTGCGCGCTTCTTTCACCTACAGACTGGCGCGAGAACGCGAAATGAACGCGCAATGACATTGGAAGGCACTCTCTGATGGCTTTGTCGTCTGCGGCGCGTAGCCGGTGGATTCTGGCGGTTATTTTGCTCGCGTGCATTGTCGTGGCCTGGTCGCTGCGCAGGCCGCGGCCGTCACAGTATGCGGAGGCGTATGTAGGCGATCGCGCGGCAGTGCTCTGGAGTACGACCGCGCAGGTGCGGCAGCCGGTAGCGACGCTGCATTACGGTGAACGCGTCGCGATCTTGCGGCACACCGCGGAGCTGTCGCAGGTGCGCACCACCGACGGCATACAAGGCTGGGTGGATAACCGCTTGCTGATGGATCCGGCGCTCTGGAAGCAAGCCGCGAGCCTGCTCGCCGGCGTCAAGGCTCTGCCGGTGCAGGCGAGCGGACGCACGCGCGCGTTGAGCAACGTACACATCGAGCCCGGCCGCGATACACCCCGAATTTTTCAGTTTGGCCGCAACGTGCCGGTTGTGGTGTTCGAGAGAAAATTGACTTTCGCCCCGCACTCGGCGCAAAGCGGCGCGGGAGAAGATGCCGCCGGCGGCGAAGACACGGCCAAACAGGGTGGCGAAAAATCCGCTGCAGACGGCGACGAGAATAAGGACGATAAGAAAGAAGACT
This sequence comes from uncultured Acidobacteriota bacterium, assembly GCA_963828935.1. Lineage (GTDB taxonomy): Bacteria > Acidobacteriota > Terriglobia > Acidiferrales > UBA7541 > Palsa-189. The sequence goes on from CAWHGP010000007.1 coordinate 238,046, forward strand.
GGCTGCTCGTCTCACGCGTGCTGCCACACAAGACGGTGGTGGCTGCTGCGGCGGCTCCTGCTGCAAACTCGTTGCCTTCAGCGGGCACTGCTTCCCCGGATGCTGGTCCACCGGAGGCTGTTTCGGCGCCGGCCCCGCAATCCGGCTCGTCGCCTGGGTTGGCTACGTCCAAATTGCCCTTATCTACACCCGGGGGGCCTGTTTCGGCAGGTTCACCCGAAAGCGCGGAGGCATCCGAGGAAACACCCATCGCTGGCTGGGTTCTTGCACGCTTCGTCGAGCTCGATCCGCCGGACCCCATTCCCGATTACTCGAATGCGGCAGGAATGCACGTCGTAGCCTGGATGGTGCTGAATACGGTTCCCGACCCAGGCGGCGACAAGCCGCAATATCTGGTGGCTGGTGCGCGAGCCGGGGAAGGGCAACTCTGCGATTTCACACTACTGCGGGCTTATACCTGGGGAGTGGTGCGGCAGCGGTACGAAACTGCTTTCGTCGAAGATAACCTTTGCGGCCGGCTTCCGATTCGGGTTCGAGCGACTCCCGCAGGCACGGAATTTAATTTTGCCGAAGCGGACCAGCCCGCTGTCGAGCGGATTTATCGCATGCGGCAGACTATGATCCGGCGGGTGACCGAAAGCGACGCGTCTCCGCGCAATCTTCGATCCAACCCTCGGCCCCATATTCAGCGCAAGCCCGCAGCGAAACCCAAGCCAGGCGCACAGTCCAAGCTCCGCGCAAAATCCCATATCCAGGCGCGGTTAGCCGATCGATGGACAGGCGATGGCCTGCCTGCGCCGCATCGCGCAAGCGCCGCCGGCGCGTTCAGTAGCTCGCTGGAAAGTTCACTCGCGCAACGCAGCGAATCCGGACAACCCCCAAAAATGGCTGCGCGCGATTTCACATAATGATCCGAACGTGCATCGCTCTCCCCTAACTTCCGTTTCCCCGATGGACATTTTGATGGCCAGTTTCCTGGCGCTCGCAACGCTTGGCGCCGGATGTTCGCCAAGCCGCCCGCAGGCACAAGCCGCGGAACCGGCGCAATTGCCGGCGATTGAATTCGTGGGGGAATGGGGCGTGCACGGCCAGGAGCCGGGGCAACTGGACCGTCCCGTAGGTCCGGCTGTGGACGCCGCGGGAAGAGTGTATCTGGCGGACCGCGGCACGGGATTCGTGCAGAAATTTGCGGCAGACGGCACGGCGCTGCTTTCGTTTGAAGACTCGGCAGTGCGCGAGGCCAGCGCGATCGCCGTAGACAGCGGCGGCGGAATCTACGTCGCCAATGTGCGGGCCGGTGAAATTCGGGTATTCTTTCCGGAGGGCGATCTGCTGCGCGTGTTTCACGTGACGCCGCAGCGCGGTTTCGGGGGACCGTACAGTTTTACCGTGAGCACCGACGGCAGGCTGTTTGTGCCAGATCCCGCCGGCGGGAAGATTGAAGTGTTGAGCCGTCTGGGACGGCTGGAGAAAGTTTGGAAAGTTGCCATTCCTCAAAGCTCAGCGAACCAGCAGGCCGAGCCCGTCGCCACCGCGGCCGCGCCGGATGGATTCGTATACGTCGGAGAAGCGCGCACCGGGCGCATTGTGAAATTTTCGGGCCAAGGTGAACCAGTCGCAGGGTGGGCGGCTACCGCGAGCTCCGCTGCACACCTAGTGGCCGTGGCAGTTTCGCCGAAGTACGTTTTTGCACTGCGCGATGCCAGTCCACGGCTGCAAATCTGGACGTTGAATGGCCAGCCGGTGCTCTCCGACGATCTGGGAGGGCGGCTGGCAGAAACGCCCGTGGATGCGGCGTCAGGGGAACCAGCATCGCGCAATTCAGCGTCGCGCGACAGAACTTCGCCTAACCGGACGGCGCCTAGCCGGACAGCGCCTAGCCCGACAGCGCTCAATCGCGAGCCGCAGGATCGGACGCCTGATGCCGCTTCGATGGCCGTCAACTCGCGAGACGAACTGGTAATTCTTGATCCCGCAGGCACTCCTCGCGGCCCACGCATACTGCGTTTTCGCATGCATCTCGATTCCGGGAGGCCGCTCCAATGACGCTGCTTCTGAGTGAAGACGACGTCCGCCTGCTACTCGACATGCCCACCGCTCTCGAAGCGGTCGAGGAATCGTTTCGCCGCCAGGCCTCGGGTGACGACTGGTGTCAGCCCCGGCGTCGTCTTATGTTGCCGGATCGCGTGGTTCTGAATTACATGGCGGCTGCGGACCGCACGGGCGGCTATATGGGCGCGAAACTGTATACCGCGGCGCGCGGCGGCGCGCGGTTTCTGGTGGTCCTCTATCGCGCGGGCACAGGCGAACTTGCTGCCCTCATCGAAGCGGATTACCTGGGCCAGATGCGCACCGGCGCTGCCACCGGAGTGGCTACCAAGTACATGTCGCGGCAAAATTCCCGCGTATGCGGGATTCTGGGCACCGGAACGCAAGCACGGACGCAGTTAGAGGCAATTGCCCAAGTACGGAGATTCGAGCAAATCCGGGCGTTCGGGCGCGATCCGGTGCGGCGCGCCGATTTCTGCCGCGATATGAGCGAGCGGCTGGGCGTGGTGGTGACGCCAGCGGCTTCGGCGGAAGACGCTATAGGGGGAGTGGACATTGTCGTTACCGCAACGCGTGCCACCCAGCCCGTGTTGCTGGGTGCCTGGCTCGCGCCCGGGGTGCACGTGAACGCGATGGGCGCCAATATTGCCGAGAAGCGGGAACTGGATAGCGAAGCGGTGGCTCGTGCCGGTACCCTCGCGGTCGATTCGATCGAGCAGGCGCGAACCGAATCAGGCGACTTGCTTCACGCGTTTGGCAACGACGAATCCAGATGGGAGAAGGTGTGTGAACTGGCGCAGATTGTGTCCGGAAAAATTCCCGGACGCAAGACGGACCAAGAGATCACGCTTTTCAAATCGAATGGCATCGCGATCTGGGATATTGCCGTGGCGGCGCGCGTATTTGAACGAGCCGAGAAAGAAGACGTTGGACGCAAAATTCCGTTTGGGGAACTGGATAGCGCCGCAAAGTGACCTGCGGATGGTCACCGCTTGCCGGCCCTAGAGGTTGGGCTTGCGCGAAAGCCGCTTGAGCAGGGCTTCATGCAGACGCGCCGCTACCTCCACCGGCAGTGGCATAGGCTCGGCTCGGCAATAAATTTCAATCGTTTTACGCGTCGTGTCCACGATGAGCCGGCAATCCTTGCAGCGCGCGAGATGGATTTCCATCTCCACGATGGCGTCCTGAGTGAGCTCGCCGTCGAGGTAATCGGAAAGCTCGTAAATGACGCCGCGGCAGTTCATGCGCCGGCACTCCGCCTGAAAATCGGATCCAGTTTTTCTCTGAGCTTCAGCCGCGAACGCAAGAGTCTGGACTTGATCGCGGGAACGGAAACACCGAGCATCTCGGCGGTATCTTCGGTAGAAAGCCCTTCGACATCTCGCAGCAGAAAGACGGTGCGGAAGATGGGATCGAGTTCACCGATCGCATTGGTAAGGATGGAATTGAGCTCACCGCGCTCGTAGCGCTGCTCCGGCGTAGGGCCCCAGTCTTCAATTTCGCGCGGGATCAGGTCTTCTTCGGTCTGGACCGGCTCATCAAGTGAAGTGATATTCGGGCGCTTTTTGCGCAAGCGCATCAGTGCTTCATTCACCCCGATACGCACCAGCCAGGTATAAAAGCGCGAACCGCCCTGGAAATCATCGAGGTGCTGAAACGCCTTCAAGAACGCGTCCTGCGTGGCATCCTCGGCATCCTCACGGTTTTGCGTGATGTTCATCGTGAGGCGAAAAATGCGCCGCTCGTAGCGATTGACCAGTTCGTTGAAGGCGCCAAGGTCACCCGCTTTGGCCGCGGCCACGAGCGCGCCTTCATCCTCGCGCACAATCGTCGAGGGAAGCGGCGACGCCGCCGGTTTCGGTAACGGCTTGGGATCGGTTAAATTCATCGCACCTGGCACTAAAGAAGAGCGCGTGCTACGCGCGCTGACGCCAAGAAAGCCCGGAAGAAGGTTAGCACAACTTGTCGCGCAACAACCCACAGGCAAAACCTCCCTACAAATTAGACGCCGAATACTCCGCGAGGATTCAAGCCGCCACCCTCTTTTAACGCTTGTCCGCGTTGTTTGATCGGCACAGTCCGGTTCGATCCATTGCAAATTCCCGGCCATAACCGCGCGGCGCGCGAAGGCGGCACGGTGTACAGCCGTGGTAAACTCTGTGGGATTTGGAGTGTCGGGATTAAGGCCAGCGCTTTAATGGCGAACGGTTTGATGCGAACTCCGTGTTGCCAACACTTTATCGTGAATGCTTTGACTGAATGCTTTGACGCGAGCACTTTGATGCGAACACTTTAATGCGCAGCCTTCCAGACTACCTCAGACGCGGGATGAAACTGGTCGTCGTCGGCTGTAATCCCGGCGATCGCTCCGCGCGCGTGGGACATTATTATTCGGGTCGTGACAATCCGTTTTGGCCGCTTTTATATGATTCCGGCGTATTGCCGGAGCTGCTAACGCACGCCGACGATAAGCGCATTATTGAGTTTGGGGTGGGCTTGACGGACCTGGTAAAGAGGTCCACGCGCAATGTCGAAGAGATCGAGCGTCAGGAGTTCGCCGAGGGACGCATATTACTGGCGCAGAAAATCGAGGAATTTGCGCCTCGTGTCGTCGCGTTCAACGGCAAGCTCGCTTACGAGAAGTTTGCCCAGAGAACGTGCAAGTTTGGCTTGCAGAAAGGCACGCTCTATGGAGCGCAGGTATTCGTGCTGCCCTCCACCAACGGGCCGGGAAAGATGGCTCAGGCCGTGAAATTGCGATATTTCCGCCGGCTTGCGGCGCTTTTGAAGGGCCTGCCGGACTGATCCAGTTGCAAAACAGCTCGTTGAAAAAACCCATTTAGTGAACATCGTGGAGAAGTCCCGCATGATGGAGACGGAAAAGCCTGCGGCACCGGGCGTGCCCGTGCTATGCACGCGGCAGAATGGCGTGGCTACCATTACGCTGAACCGCCCCGAGCGTCTGAATGCGATTGATGTAGCGCTCGGCCGTGGCCTCGTCGACGCCTTAAATCGCGCCGCGCAGGATCCCGAGGTCCGCGCTGTGGTGCTAACCGGTGCGGGTCGCGCATTTTGCAGCGGTGGCGACCTTCGGTTGCTGCGGGACGCGAGCGAGCGCAAGGCCACGGCTGACCTGGAAGGCCTGCTACGATGCGGAAAACAAATCATACTGGCGATCACCACGATGCTGAAGCCGGTGCTCGCCGCGGTCAACGGTCCGGCTGTCGCCGCGGGATGTAACCTGGCGCTAGCCTGCGAGATGCGCATTGCGTCCGACCGTGCGACGTTTACACAAAGCTTTGCCAAGCTCGGATTGTTCCCCGATTTTGGCGCGACCTATCTTTTGCCGCGGATGGTGGGTCCGGCGCGCGCCGCCGAGCTACTCTACACCGGCGAAACGATTAACGCTGCGGACGCGCTGGCAGCGGGTTTCGCGTCTCGCGTCGTGCCGCATGACCGGCTGGAGGCGGAGTGTGCGCAGGTCGCCAGCCGCCTGGCCGCCGCGCCGCCTTTGGTGATGCGCGGCATCAAGCAAACGCTGATCATCAATCACCGGGAGACGCTGGAACGCGCGCTGGAAGAGGAAATTCGCTGGCAGATCCGGTGTTTTGAGTCCAAGGATAGCCGTGAAGGAATTCTCGCATTCTTCGAGAAGCGCGCGCCGCGTTTCCGCGGCGAATAGCAGGGGCGAAGGGCGGGGGGCGAAGGGCGGGATGCGCAAGCCAACGAAAGCTGCAGCCACCGTGACGAGACCCAAGGCCGTAACGCGCTCGAAGCCGGCGATTCGATTTCTACATAAGCCCAGTTGCACGTCGTGCCGCAAAGCTCGCGGGCTTCTGGAACAGCGCGGTGCGAAACTCGACTTGCGTGATTTGGGTAAGGACCGCCTGACGGCTGAAGACCTGGATAAAATGATTGGCGAGCGCGACTATCGCCCGTTCCTGAATACGCGAAACGAGCTTTATCGCCGGCATAAGATGGGACAGAATCCGCCGACGCGTCCCGAAGCGCTGCGTCTGATGGCCGCCGAGCCAAACTTGATCCGCAGGCCGGTGGTGATCTGCGGAAGCCGGATCGTGCTGGGGTTCGACGAAGAAGCGCTAAAGGAAATTACACCTTAGCGCCGGCAGTGTGTGTCAAAGATGCGATAGGCTGAAAGCGCGCGCGCAGTGGAAACCCTATCGAGCGCCGAATCGCGGCTCAGGGCGGCGCTCAGATTTAGCGCATACTACAGGGGGCTTAGTCCCGACTTTGCGTATTCGGACGAGGCAACAATGGTTCCCTTCGGAAGCGAGCAAGGTATTCGCGAGGACAGACGCCGCGTGCGGGTGTCTGCTATGATCCTTCGACCATGAGCATGGCTGAAAGAATCGTTCTGCAGCAGGGTGATCTCACGGCGATGGATACCGATGCGATCGTCAACCCGGCAAATAACGATCTGCAACTGGGAGGCGGTCTGGCCGGGGTCATTCGCCGTAAGTGTGGTGACTTGGTGCAGCGGGAATGCTCTGAGATTGGGGCGATACCGGTGGGCGGCGCGGCCATCACCTCCGCAGGAAAAATAAAGGCGCGCTACATTATTCACGCGGCCAGCATGCAGCTGGGCGGGCACACCACGACGCGGGCGCTGCGCTCCTCGACTGCGCACAGCTTGCGCATTGCCGCGGAAAAAGGCCTGCGGACCATCGCTTTTCCGGCCATTGGCACGGGAATTGGCGGCTTTCCGTTGTCGGAGTGCGCTGCGATCATGCTGCACGAGGCCGTGACTCATCTGCACGGTCCGACCAGCATCGAGAAAATCCATTTCGTCCTTTTCGATGCCAAGGCGCTGGCGGCCTTTGAACGCGCGATGAGCGAAATGAAACAACGCGGCGAGCTCGATGCCGATATGCCCTCGACGGCGTCCGTCTGAGTCGCGTCGCGGCCGCTGCCCAGTGGCCGGCAGCGTTTCCTGCTGTGTTTCCGGCGGCATTTCCAAATGATGCCAGCGACGGACCTTCTGGAGAAAGTGCAGCACGAACTCGTTCGATACGAGCATCCGCTGTTTGATTTTGACGCGCGCGCCGTGGCTAATGGAGTCGAAGTCGAGATCCGCTTCAAGGCCGCGCTCGCCGACGTACACGTTTACCAGTTTCTGCTGCAGCCGCGCGAAATCGAAAACAAGCAGTTTCCCTGGGCATTTCAGCGGCAGCTGTACGACTGCCTCCACGACTACGTCATCGAGATGTTCACCTGCAATCCGCAGCGACAGGACACATGAAGGCGCAGCCGGCGGTCACGCCGCTGCAGCACCAGCTCCTTAAAAGCTTGCGCGCACGCGGCCGGATCACTTTCGCCGACTACATGCGGGAGTGTCTCTACCATCCCGAATTTGGCTATTACAGTCGCCCGGAGGCGCAACGATTCGCCGATTTTTACACGACCGTGGATGTCCATCCCATCTTCGGCCGCTTGCTGGCCCGGCAGCTGGCGGAGATGTGGCAGGTTTTGGGATGCCCGGCGGAATTTTTTGTGGTTGAGGCTGGGGCGGGAACAGGGCGGCTGGCGTCGCAAATTCTGGATTTTGCGGCGCGCGAGCTGCCGGCTTTCTACGAAGCGCTGCGATACGTGGCCGTCGAACAATCGCCGGCGCGTTGCGCGGCGCATGGCACGGCCTTCGGGGAGCATGTCTGCGCTGGCCGCGCAGTTTCGGCTGCCGAGCTTCCGCAAGAAATTGCCGCTGGATGCGTGGTTTCGAACGAATTGCTCGATGCGCTCCCGGTGCATCGCGTGGCGGTCAAGAGTGGTGTCCTGCGCGAAGTGTATGTCGGCTTGCGTGCTGGGCGCGCTCGCGAAGAAATGCCTTCCGATCGCGCCGTCGCAGAGCAACGGCAGCAAAAGCGCCGGCCGGAACTCCAGTCAGAACCCCAGCAAGAACTCCAGCCAGCATTTCAGTCAGACCTTCAGGAGGAAATCGGGCCGCTATCGTCGCCGGAGGTTGCCGAATACTTCCTCCAGCAGGGAATTGGGTTGCGCGAAGGACAGCAAGCCGAGGCGGGTCTCGACGCGTGCCGGTGGATTTTTGGCGTCGGGCGGTGCCTCGACCGCGGCTTCGTTCTTACCGTGGACTACGGACATGCGGCAGCGGAACTCTACAACGAGCGGCACATGCGCGGCACGCTGCTTGCCTATTCGAAGCACCGCGTCAGCGAAGATTATTTGCTCGCGCCGGGCGAGCAGGATTTGACCGCGCATGTTAACTTCACCGCGCTCGACGTGTGGGGCAGCCGGGCGGGGCTGGCGCGCACCGGGTGCGTTTCACAAATGGCATTCCTGGTCGCGCTGGGCCGCGCAAACGAGTTCGCGGACCTTTATGCGCCAGGCGCGAGCGAGGTTGAGCGCGTGCGCGCGCGATTACTGCTCAAGACGCTACTGCACCCGGAGGGGATGGGCGAAACGTTTCAGGTGTGCATTCATCACAAGGGGATTGCTGCGCCGCGGCTAACAGGGCTGTCAGGTATTTGAAACCGAGGCATTCACCTCATCGGTGATACGGCTGTACGTTTTTGCGGCGTCAAACCCCACGCTCGCAAATAGCCGGGGCGGCCCTGTCAGGCAATCAGGCGAACAAGCACTTTTCACGCGGATCACAAATCTGATTTGCTGGTTTCATCGCCGCGCTGTTCATCGGCGCTGTTTCATCGGGCATTGCGGTTATAGGGAACAGGCGCAGGGCGGGCAAGCAGGCACACGCTGCTGGTTTCGTCGCCGCTATCCGCTGGCGCGTTACCCCGCAGACGCTTGTGCGCCTTCGGTGAATGGCTGGCCGAGATATTTCTTGGCTTCACCTTGCGCGCCGCCCGTGTCGTCATTGGTTTGCTGCGCTTTGCTGTATTCGTTGACGGCGCGCGTACGATCACCGGCAATGTCGTAGATCTTGCCGAGATAAATGTGCGACCAGACCTCAACCCACTTGTAGCTCTGATCGAGGTCGCCATCGAGCGCCTCGCGAAAGGCGCTGGCCGCGGCGGAATAGTTCTTCTGGTAGAAAAATGCTTCACCCGTGCGGAATTCGGCGAGCGAATTATTCTTCTGGACGTCCAGCGCCTGCGAGTATTGCTGCACGGCGTCGTAATACCGGCCTTGTTCGGCCAGCGCTTCGCCGCGGGCGATGATCGCGCGCACGTGCAGCCGCGCACTCGATTTCAGAATGAAATTGTGCGGATCGAGAATAATGCCGTCGGGCTTGGGCCGGCCAAACACGTCCAGCTCAAAACTTGATTCGGTTCCCGTCACCTCGACCGTCTTGAACTCGGGGTTTCCCTCGGTTTGCACTTCCAGTTCAACGGGCATATGAAAAAAGTCGAGATTTTGTTTCACTCTGCCAACAATCTTGAAGCCCTTTTGCGTGCGATAAACCGTGTAGTTCAGCGAGAATTCCGGCACGCCCGTCGAATTGAGCCACTGCGCGAAAAACCCTCGCAGATTTATCGTCCCGCTGGCGCTCTCGCTCGAGCTTGCGCCCGAGGAGCCCGACGGTCCATTCGGAGACGCGGCTGCAGACGCTTCGTCGGAGCCGGTGGTACTTCTCAGGATAAATCCACCGGGAGCGGATGACGCCGAGTCCTTCGGGCTGAGCTTCGCCGCGCGATCTTCCGCCATCTTTTCAAAATCCGCCAGCGACGCCGCCTTGCCCGAAAATTGCGTGGAGAAATCGCGCAACAATGAAAAGAATGCCGCGTCGTCCAATTGCTCGCGGAGCATGTGAAACACCATCGCGCCCTTATTCACGACGACGGAAGTATAGTCCGCTGAAAATGGCAGAATGCGGCCGGCTTCGGCAATGGGCGCACTGCCTTCATACATCAGGGAGCCCACGGCAAAATCCTCGAGCGCCTTGTTCATAGCTTCTTTATTGTCGGCTTGCTCGATGTAGAGCGCCTCAGAGTAACGTGCCAGACCGTCGGTAAGCCACACGTCGGACGGCTCCGCGGCCATTACCTGGTTGCCCCACCACTGTGCCGCCACCAGGTTCGATAGCAAGCGCGTGTTTACCGTGCTCGTCCATTGGCGCTGGCCCAGCAGCAGCAGACCGGGTGCGGCAAAGCTTGGGAGTGTGCCGTCGGGAAGCTGCGCAACCGTCAAATTGGGCTGCAGAAGCGGCCCAAACTGATCGGAAAACGTTACCGCGATGCGTGCCGCCGCTTCGCCGTACGATGTCGCCGTGCCTTCAGAACCGGCGGGCGCATACACGGAGATGCTCAGGCCTTCCGCTTTTACGGGAACCATCTGTAGTGGGCCGGCGACAAACGTTCCCGCGGCCTCGGGCTGCGGCGTGCGAAACGTGTAGACCGTGCGCGGACCGGACACGGCTCCATTGGAAGACGCACCGTTGGAGGTACCGCCGTTTGCGGACGCGACGGACGGTGCCGCGGCGGACGGCTTGGTCGCAGATGACGCTGCGGCGCGTGATGGAGACGAAGCCGCGGGGCTGGCTTTATTCCCCGGTGCTGCTGCACCACCTGTCCCTGACTTTCGATAGGCGAGCGCAGGCGCGCCGGAAGTGTCGCCGCCACTCTTCAAACCGCTGCCGGTGTCGACTGCATTCGAAGTGAACGTCGTGGGAGCCGCTGGGGCTTCCGGGGTGCCCGTGCCGGCCACTGTAAAATTCTGCGGCACCTCGATGTGGAAGACGGCACTGTACCGGTTCGACGGGTAATCGGTGAGCGGGAACCATCGTGCTGGCAGCAACAGGTACGCGCCGGCGTTTCCGATCCATGCGAGACGCACTCCTGGCACGGGGCTGGATTCTTCGTTGGCCAGAGGTCCCGCATATGAAAATGTAAGCTTGATTCTTTGTCCGGTAGCAATCGCGTCGGAGAGGGTAACGATCACCCCCAGCGGATTGCCGTCCTCACGGGTGACTTCGAGCGTCCTTCCACTGGCATCCCGCACATCGTTGACACGAAGATTGGGATGAAGTTCGCATTCGACGGTCCGCGAAGGCTCGCGCGCCTCAAACTCTACGGTTGCTTTCGCAGAAAGGGTCTGATCGGCCGGTGAGAGCGATGCGTACACCTCATACGACACTGCGCGGAATGAGGACCCGCGGGCGGTTATTGCGCCTGTCTGCGGGCGACCGGGTGCCTGCGCCAGCGTCGCCGTCGTCATCGTCATGGTCGCAATCGTTGCGCAGCAGGCCAACAGCACGGCGCCCAAAGCCGCCACCGCATGACGGGCGCGCCGCGATCGTAGTGGCTGTGACTCCACCGGACGGCACTGTAGGAAATCCACTGTGGCTACAGCGTGTCTTCGAAAGTTTGAAAAGAGGGCCATAACTCGAGAAATCATATTAATGTATTGCAGGCATCGTCAAACGCGTCTCAAGCTGTTCCGCGGGGTCATCACTAGGATACCAGACTGGGGCTTCCGAGTTGCCAGAGCCTTTGTTGGGAAGCGAAGTTGTCAATCGCCTCGCCAGGGAACTGCCGGGAACTCTACTGATGAGCCGCAAGCGCTCGCGGAGACGGTTTGCCACCCTGTTTCGACGACTCCCGGCGGTTCACTCCCTAAGCATGCCCTCAATGATGGCGGCCGCGCGTTCAATGGCGCCCGGGGGGCCAAGGCGTTCGCGCACCAGCGCCAGACCGCGCCGCATTTTGGTTCGCGCATCCGCCGATCGCAGCAGGCGCTCCGCCTCCCGGGCCACACGTTCGGGCGTAAAATCGTCCTGAATCAATTCGGGCACGACATGGCCCCCGGCAATTAGATTCACCATGGCGAAAAAAGGGGTTTTCACCAGGCGGCGCGCGATCCACGCCGTAGTGGCGGCCACTCGATAGACGACCACCATGGGAACGTCGAGAAGCGCGGCCTCGACCGTAGCGGTGCCACTCGACACGATAGCCAGGTCGGCGGAGGCCAGGGCATCGTACGTGGCATTGGCGACTACGCGAATCGCCACATCCGGGCGTGCAGCCAAATAGCCGGCGATTTGCGATGGGGCTAAACCAGTGGCGAGCGCCAGCACGAATTGGCGCTGCTGCCCACAGGTAGCGCCCGCGCTCCGCAGGCGCACGGCAGCCTCGAGCAGTCGCGGAAGATGTTGCGCCAACTCCCCTGGCCGGCTTCCAGGCAATACCGCGATGATGGGCCGCGCCGGATCTGGGTCCAGCCCGTGCAGCGCTGCGAACTGCGTTCGCGACATTGTCGAGCGAACCTCGCCGGCGAGGGGATGCCCAATCCAGTCGACGCGCACGCCGGCCCGCTGATAAAAGTCCACCTCGAACGGGAAAATACACAAGCCGCGAACGAAGCGCCTCCGCACCAGGTTCACCCGGCGCGGCCTCCAGGCCCAGAATTGCGGACAGATAAAATAAATATTGCGCACGCCCTGCCGGCGAAGGGCGCGGGAAAGATGCAGGTGAAAACCGGGAAAATCCGTGAGGATGGCAAACGGCGGGCGCCGCCGGCGCGTTTCCGTCAGCAACCGGCGCCATGCACGGTTGAGCGCGGGCATTTTTCGCACGACTTCGGTGAGGCCGACCAGCGAGACTTCCGCGCAATCGACCACGGTTTCCACGCCGGCTTCACGCATGCGCGGACCGCCCATGCCGAACAGGCGCACGTTGGCGCGCGCAGCCAGCGCCTTGGCCAGACGCGCCGCATACATATCCCCGGAGGCTTCACCGGCCGAGATCAGCAGCTCAGTGGGCATGAAAAGCGGCAGCTGCCATGCAGATTAGTCGTGCGCGGGAAGCGGAGTGCTCGAGCCAGTGCCGGCGCTCGAACTCGCCAGCGCGTCGTGCACTGGTGCCGATGAGCCGGAAACACGTAGTTCCTGGTCTTTGTATTGTAGTTGGTACAGGCGGTAATAAATCCCGCGCTGCGCCAGCAACTCCTGATGGGTGCCCTGCTCGCGCAGGCGGCTCTTGTGAAAGACAAGGATGCGATCGGCGTGCTGGATCGTGCTCAAACGGTGCGCGATCACGATGGCCGTGCGGCCCGTGAGCAGCCGGTCGAGCGCCTCGCGGATCATCAGCTCGGTTCTGGTGTCCACGCTCGAGGTGGCCTCGTCCAGAATCAGGAAACGGGGATTGTGCGCGAGTGCGCGCGCGAAGCTCACCAGTTGCCGCTGCCCCACGGAAAATGTCGAGCCCCGTTCGCTCACAATCGTATCCAGACGCTCGGGCAGGGAATCGAGAAAATCGCCCAGGCCCACTTCGCGCAGCGCGCGCTCGACGGCCTCGCGGGTCACGGTGGGGGTGCCCAGGCGCACATTCGATTCGAGCGTTCCCGAAAACAGGAATGGATCCTGCAGCACGATTCCGAACTGCCTGCGGAGGTCCTGCACATTCAATTCGCGAATATCGGTGCCGTCCAGCAGGATCTGCCCGCGCTGTATGTCGTAGAACCGCAATAGCAGCTGGATGGTGGTGGTCTTGCCGGCGCCGGTATGGCCCACGATCGCGATGGTCTGTCCGGGTTCGACGCGGAAGGAGACATCGCGCAGCACCCAGTCCTCTTCCTTGGGCTCGGCGCCATTGCGTCCGGTGGAATAGGCGAACCAAACGTTGCGAAATTCGATCTCACCTTTGACGGGCGGCAGCGCGCATCCCGCGGTGAGGGCCTCCGGGGGCAGCGGTTCATCGAGCAGCTTGAAGATGCGCTCGGAAGCGGCCATAGCGGCCTGCAGAATATTGAATTTGTCGCTCAGATCCTGGATGGGCTGGAAGAATCGCTGCGCGTACTGCATGAACGCGATGAGTACTCCAACGGGCACCACCCCGGCAAGCGCCTGGAAGCCGCCATACCAAAACACCGTGATGATGGCCACGACGCCGATGAATTCGACGCCGGGAAAAAACAGCGCGTAGGCGAGGATCGCGTCCTTGTACGCCTCCATGTGTATGCGATTGAGCTCCGCGAATTGCCCGCGCGATTTACGCTCGCGGTTGAATAGCTGCACCACACTCATGCCGCTGATGTGTTCCTGAAGAAACGAATTGATCCGCGCAATCGCGGTGCGGATGCGGCGGTTGGCGTCGCGCACCTTGTTGCGGAAAATCCAGGTGACCACAAAAATAAAAGGCAGCACGGCGAAGGTCGCGAGCGCGAGCCTCCAGTTCATTTGCAGCATGATAAAAACGAATACCAGCAGCAGGAAGGCGTCGTTGACCATGGCGCTGATGCCGGAGGCGAACAGGTCGTTGAGGGCGTCCACATCCGTGGTGACCCGCGTAACCAGCCGCCCAACCGGGGTGCGGTCGTAGAAGCTCATGGGCAGGCGTTGCAGGCGGTCGAATACTTCTTTGCGCAGGTCGTACATCGTTTCCTGGCCGACTTTCTGCATCACACGCACCTGCAGATACTGCAGGGCGAAACCCAGCGCGAGCGTGGCCAGAAACAGCAGCGACACCCAGGTAAGTCCGCGAACCCCTGCAGCGGCGGGAATTGCGTGGCGCAGCGCGGGCACGATGTAACGGTCCACCGCGATTTCGAAGAGCTTGGGTCCGGCAGCGGCCAGCGGCGCGATGGGCAAGGTTAACAGCGCGGCGATGGCCACCCACCCCTTGTAAGGCCGCAGATAGCGGAATAGCCGGCGCGCCAGGTGCGAGTCGTAGATCTTGCCTAACGCTTCTTCTTCGCGGAAGTCACTCATGCGCGTTGCAGTTCTTCCTCGAGCAATTGCTTTTGATACAAGTCCTCATAATAGCCGCCGAGCGCCAGAAGTTCGTCGTGCGTGCCGCATTCGACAATGCGGCCTTCTCGCAAAACGATAATCTGGTCGGAGTGCCGGACGGTGGAGACGCGGTGGGAGATCAGAATCGTGGTGCGCAGCTTCATCATTTCCTTGAGGCCGCGCAGGATGCGCTCTTCGGTATCGGTATCCACGCTCGAAAGCGCATCGTCCAGGATCAGAATGCGGGGATTGCGCAAGACCGCGCGAGCCAGGGCCGCGCGCTGCTTCTGGCCGCCGGAAAGCGTGATGCCGCGCTCGCCCACCATCGTTGCGTAGCGGGCCGGGAATTCCGCGATTTCTCCGGCAATGCTGGCCGTTTCCGCCGCCTGCAGGATGGCTTGGTCCTCGGCGGACTCGACGCCGAAGGCGATATTTTCGCGCACCGTTTCGCTGAACAGGTAGGTATCCTGCGGCACGAATCCGATGGCGCGCCGCAAGGTGTTGAGCGGCCAGTCGCGAATCGAGCGGCCGTCGATCAGCAGCGTGCCCGGGGGCGCTTCCCAGAGCCGTGCGATGAGCGCCGCGAGCGTGCTCTTTCCGCTTCCCGTGGGACCTACGATGGCCAGTGTCGATCCCGCCGGGATGTGTAAATTAATATCGTGCAGAACCGGGGTCCCCACCGCGGCAGCATGGCCATTGTTCGAAGGTGTGGTCAGCGAAGAATCCGTGCGCGTGGTGGGATAGGTGAAATCTAGATGGCGGAAATCAATTTCGCCGCGAATGCGGGTTTCATTGGCTGCCGCTGGCACCGCCGCGACCACCGCGCCCGGCGTCGAAACCGCCCCCGCCGCCGCGCGCGCCGCCACGGCCCCCGAATGAGCAGGGGAACCCGCCGCCGGATTTGGCGGTACATTGACATGGCCATCGCCGTTCGTCGTGCGCACGCTCGCGCCTCGCATCAGCCCAGGCTGCGCGTCGCAAATGGCTGGCTGCGCGTCGAGAATATAGTTCAGCCGGCCCATGGAGGCCGCGCCCCGCTGAAAAATGTTGGTGACGAATCCCAAAGCGATCATCGGAAAAACCAGCTGGACCATGTAGGCGTAAAAGGCCACGAACTCGCCCAGCGAAATTTGACCGCGGATCACTTGCGCGCCGCCGAACCACAGTACGAGCACAAACGTTAAGCCGATGAGCGCCGTCAGCAGGGGCATGAACATGCTCCACGCCGCAATCAATTTCAGATTGCGTGTGACGTAGTCGCGGTTGGGAGCGTCGAACCCGCGAATTTCCGCCTCTTCCTGCGCGTACGCGCGGATCACGCGAACGCCCGCCAGATTTTCCTGCGCTTTGGCGGAGAGCGTGGCGAGCGCGGCCTGAATGCGTTCATACATGGCGTGGATCACACGCCCGAAATACCAGACCACCACGGCCACAATCGGCACCGGAATCAGAACCCAAAGGCTGAGCGAAGGCGACAGCCGCACCATCAGCACCACCGCCGTGAACATGGTGATCAGTGTCGTGGCGCTGTACATGATCCCCGGGCCTAAAACCATGCGCACCTGATTGAGATCGTTCGTGGCGCGGGACATCAATTCGCCGGTGCGATTGCGCACGTAAAACTCCGGATCCATCACCAGCAACCGGTCCAGCAGGTCGTTGCGCAGGTCGTATTCAATGTCGCGCGAGACTCCGATCAGGATCCACCGCGACCAGAACGAGAAAATTCCTTTCAGCGCGACGATAACGAGCGCGGCCAGGCAGTAAATCACCAGCGTTCGTCCGCTGCCCGGCTGGTAAGCGGGGATCAGGAAATGAATCAGCCGCGGGGACATGCGGCTCAGACGGCCCAGAGGCTGCGCATTTCCCGAAAGGCAATCCAGGATTACTCCGAACGTGAGAGGCAGCAGCGTGCCCACGATGCCCATGGCCACGAGCGCCACCATGCCAATCGCGACCTGGCCTTTGCAGCGAGCAACGTAAGGCAAAAGTTTCTGCAGCTGTTTCCAGCCGCGAACGGTTTTGGATTTTGATTTCGGCGTGGACGCGGGCACTGACGCGGGCGCGGCAGGCGGCTTGACTGGCGACCCGCCAGGCAACTTGCCCGGCTCGGTGCCGGACACGTTCGCGGGTTCAGTTAAGGGATCACCCGCCTGGTCACCCGGCTTTGCGGCTTTATCATTGCCCGTGAAAGAATAAGAAGTGTTGCTCATCTCAATTTCGACGCCGGCATCTCGAGCGAGGCAACCTCACCCAGAAATTGCCGGTTCGCGCGGTCGAACGCCTGGTAGCGATTCACCTTGGCATTCCACTTCACGACAATCGGAGGCGCCGTCGTCCCTGACGTCTGCAGTGGAGCGAAAGTAAATTCTTGCACCGCGCCAACCGCGTGCTTATCTTTTTTTGCCCCTTTTTCCGCGTGTCCCGCCGCGTGCAGTTGCACGCTCCAGCCGGTGACCGGAGAAATCGGCGTGCCGGACAGGAACCCCCGCGGATTTGTCAGATGCTCGTCGCACCGCAGCACTTCAATCCATCTCGCGCCATCGTGTTCGATCACGGTTGCTCGGGTGAAGGGCACCGCCGCAGTTTGAGGCAGCGCGCTTCCTCGGATCATCCCGCCCGTCGCGCCCGGTGCACTGACGATGCGGTTCACCACCAGCGCCTGCTCGTGGCCATTGCCTGCGAAATCGCCGAAAGCGACGACCTCAGCGCTGCTGCCCAGCACCATGCCCGCCACAGTTTTCATTTCCGGCGGGACAGCGGTTTCGCTGGATGGGGCCGAATCGAAATGTGGCCCCTGCTCCGCCTCTCCGTCGCCTTCAGACTGAGCACCATGCCGGTACTCCGGAGCCGGCGACGTCGCGACCGGCTGCCCGGCAGCGACCTGTTCACCCCGGCCACTGCACCCTCCTGCAGCAGCCAATCCGATTAGCAATGCGAACGCCAGTAAGCGCCGTAACGGCGAACGTCCGGATAACCATGGTATAGCAAATCGCGTCATTTTTGACGTGTCGGGCGCATTTTATGGTGCTATAGGCTCGGATGCGCCAGTGTGATTTCGCGCACGCGCCCCGTATCGCGTTCGCAATAAACCTCCATCACCTGCGGCACGTCAGACCCGGCCCAATCAAACATGTAATAAAGATACTCCAGTTCTTTGCCGTCTTTGGTCGACGGTCCACTCGAACTAGGCTCCCCGTAAAGCTCGGTCACCCGGTTGCGGGAATCGCTGAGCCTCAAACCGCGACCGGTGGCCCAGTCTTTCATGTTCAGCGCATCGATGCGGTGATCGACGCACTTCCCATCCTGAGGCGCCAGCGACGACAGCGTGACGGTTCGAATCACGGCATGATCGTCGACTTCGATCTCGAGCGAGCGTCCCGTACACGCGTCGCCCCACTGCTTCATGCCCGTCTTGCCTGGATCGCTCGAGGAAACGTATTTCGCCTTGAAGTGCTTCAGCGCGACGCCCAGCGAATCGCGGCCGGGTTCGAGCCCTGCGACGGTGAGTTCGTTCACGCGCGCTGGTGCGTCACTCTGCTGCGCGTGCGCTCTGGCCAAGAACGGCGCGGCACACAGCCCGAGTCCCAGCGCCGCGCTAGTGTACAGCGAGGATTTCGTCCAGCCGCGCTTCAAAATTCTCTTCTCCCTCTGACCATAACTGATAATGCTCGACGGGCAATGCCTGCTCGGCGGCGCGCACCCATTTCAAAAGCGCTTGAATATTCAGCCGCGTCTTTTCGTAATATTCGTGCAAATGCTCTTCGTGCAGCATCAGCGCCAGGAACTCCGCCTCCACCGGATCGGCCGGCGCGCTGCGCGCTCCGTGCGACCCCAGCAGCCCCGCGTGGCCCGTGAAAAAATGCTCGAATCCCAGGTCCACCTGAATGTCGCCGGACTCGACAGCCGTGCCATCGTCGTACAATTCACCGTGGCAGGTAATCAGAAGAGGTTCAGGTCCAAGCCGCCAGGCGCCGGTATCGGCATCGCGCTGCCACAAATCCCAGGACGCCCCGACCTCACAGGCAGTATCTGGCGCCATGTAGGGGCGCGCCAGCGCGATCACATCCGCGGCGCCGCACGGCGTCCCTCGCAGGTCGTATTCGGATAGGGGCGTTTCGCTAAAATTGAGCGCGCGGATCACCAGGCTCGCAAATCCCGGCCGTTCCAACGAGAGGGGCACAGTCTCGAGCAATCGCTCGAAGCGGTCGAGAATCAGCGCCTGGCGCGATCCTGTGGGATCGTCGACTATCCAGAAACGCAAGTAAGCCCGGTTAGCCACCCGCGTATTATACCGATTTCATCGTCAGCGCCGACAGCGCCCGAGGACCGGAATGCGCAGCATACGACTGCGATAGCGGCGCGACGCAGAGATCCGACTCGAAGATGCTGACGTATCGCAAGTCAGCTGGATTGTCTGCAAGCCCGATCGTCTGCAAACTTGATCATCTGCAAAACGTGATCGTCTGCAAACGGACGGCCTGCGGAGAGGAATTTGCGGCAGTGACTCTTCCTGGTTATCGGTTATCGCGCCTGATTGTGAGGAGGACAACATGCGGTTTGGATTGCGGCCAACCGTGCGGCGTGCCAATACGGTTGCTAGCACACGATACACGCAGCTTCGAGAGGCGGCCAATCGTCTATTCGAGCATTCGCGGGCATTCGCGGGCATTCGCGGGGCTCTCGGCAGTCTAAGCAAACGCATGAGTGATGCCGCGGCACCGGCCATTCCGAAAGCTCGTGCGTGCAGCGAAAACGTTCTCACACACTAGCCCCCAGCCGGTGATGCATTTGCATTTATTGGGGAACGCGTTTCGGGGGCTTCCGCCCGGCGGACTGTTCGCAGATCGAAAAACAGGCACTCCGGCAACGGCTGTAAACTACCCGTAAATTGGCCGTAAATTGCCTGTAATCGCCTGTAATCGTTTTGACCCGCAGTTTACTTGGGCTTTGCCGGGCGCGATGATTCCATCAATCATGCGCTGCCGAAAGTGCTCGTTTTCAGACATCGAGCACTCATGCTCGATGAAATCCCTGTCGGTCCGCGTAAAGACTTTGCGTCCATTCCACGGCCGTGTGTAAGCCTTGGGATCATCGAACGTAATATCGACTTGCAGGTGATCGTGATCGAGGCGCCGAAAACGCTCTACCAGGTGCAGTTCATCGCTATGCGGGCGCCCCGCATGATCGAGCCAGGTCTTGTCGTTGAAACCGACCGTATCGATAACCAGTGTGTCGCCCTCGTACCGGCCAATCGAGTCTCCAAACCAGGTGGGATCTGGATCTTTGGGATGCTCTCGATTCATGGCCACCGGCAACGCTAAGCTGGTGTACTCGAATATGATATAGACAAAGTCAGGCGTCTGCACAAACCTGAACTGGTTCGGGACCAGAAAAATGCGCGGCAGCCCGATAGGGTCGCAGTACTTGATGCGCGGATCGTCGCTATCGAAAGTTCCGTTGGGGCCGACTTCGGGCTTTTCAGAACGCAGTTTCGCCAATGAGGCCGGCTGATACGGCGTGTCGTCTTCCGCCGTCCCGGTTTTCCTTCCGCCCGGGTCGCTAATACTAAACGTCGGCGGACTCCCGACCCAACGACCGGAAAAATCCGGTATCTCATTTTTCGTGCCAGCGGCCGTTCCCGAGGCGGGCGCCTTCGTTTGAGCGCTCGCAGCCGACAAGCTAACGAATACGGCTGCCAGCGCAACCACTGAAGAGACCCATTTGCCTCTCATCTGCAACTCCTTCGGACTTCCGCCCCCGCGGTTCTCCCACACCAGGCCGGGCGCTCGACTGGAACCCCGCCCGCATCGTCGCCCCGCAACCTTTGCCATCTATGATTTCGGGTCAGGATAAGCTCGCAGAATGTCTCCGTTGGGGAAGATCACCTTCTGAATAATCCCGTACAGCGCGCCGTTTTTCGAGGCGTGAAAATAGACCGTAACCTCATCCCCAGGATTCAGCGCTTTGCGCGTCCACTTCTTCGGCACGAGTTCACTCGGAGGGGGAGCCTCGACGATCCAGTGCTGCACGGTTCCCTTGTCGTCGGGCGCATCGAAATCGATTTCGCAGTGGGGGTTGGTCCACTCGACCGCCGTAATCTTTGCGGATTTAAGGACGGTCATTTTCTCCATGTCGTAGCCCGCGTTTCCGTGGTGTGCGATCACAGGGCTGCAAATAGCAAGAAGACCAACGACCAGAGGAATGGACAAGAGCACCTTGCTTTTCATTTGGCACCTCGGAAAGTCGGCCCTAGCACTGCACTTGGCTGGAACAAATGGACCATATGGCAGGCTTATTGCCCTGTCAACAGGAAATCACGGCGAATCCGAGTCGACTTAGTCAGCAAACCGAGCGCAGAATCCGCATTGGCGTCCTTGAGGGGAGCGGACCTGGTCCGATTGGGTGTCATTCTGAGCGCAGCGAAGAATCTCTCTTACCGCTCCCGCTTAGCGCGCGGACGCAGCCGACCTGAGCCGGGGCATGCCGGGAATTGAAAGCCTTTTGTTCAGCCTCTGTTCAGCCTCTGTTCAGCCTGGGCTCAAAATATGTATCTGCAGTCGCTCTCTACCACGCACGCGAGACTCATCTCATTATCGTTTCGACGGACCCAGCGAAAGACTGCGGGCGCGAAACGTGCCGCCGAAACTCCCATGATCGCTCGCCGCCAGCAGATCGAACCCAGCTTGTTCGGCAGCAGCGCCAAGCTCGACGAGTTGCGGAACTGGAAACTGCTCGTGGGGCAGCATGAATCCTATCAGTCGCTTCCCCAGGCCCTCGGTCCGGGGTTTTTGCGAGTGTGATTGCGGCGCACTGCCCGCCAGCCCACTCAACGGGTTCGCCATCGCCGATGCACCAATCAGTGCGCCAACAGATTTCAATACACGCCGGCGCTCTACACCTGCGAACTTCCCGATTTCGTTATCCCACGAACGTGTTTCCGGTTGCATGCGTTGTTCTCCACGGTCGGCTGACTTATCGCGCCAAGCTGAGGTGTGACCATTTCAATTTGAGAAGCATATGGAGATAGACGCCATTGGTAAAAAATAATAGGCGGACTTAGAAAGTATCGGAGGATAGCTAGAGTCCCTGGTCGAAACCTAATCACACCTTCTATATGTTATATGTAAGGCCCTGAATTTGGATATTGGATAGAGGAGCCAGGACCCGCTATTAGCGCGCCCCTGATCGTCAAAGGCGCAATCGTTATTGCGGCTTGCTAGCGGAATAGATCGTCCTGCGGATTGCGAATGAGCGTCCGTGTCGATCCCGTGGCCGCTCGCCATTCATATCCACGGATGCACACCACCGGAAAGCCGCCGGATTTCACCATCAAGAGTCCCGCCGCGGCGGCCAGCTGATCCGCCACCGCCAAGATCGTTCCGGCAAGTTTCCGGCCGCGCCGGTCGACGCTTCCGCGACAATCTTGCACCGCTTCCAGGCCGGCCACGCCCACCGCAATGTCCACCAGACCTTCGCGCCACGGCCGCCCGAACGTATCGGTGATGATAACGGCGCCGCACCGCAGCGCTGCACACAGACGTTGTGCCGAGAGGTCGGGATTCTCCGGCAAAATCGTCGCCCAATCGTCGCCTTCCGTATGGGCCTGCACATTGGCCAGCGTATTGGATCGCATATTGGCCTGCAAATTGGCCTGCATATTGGATTGATCGACGCCCGCATTCGCACAGACAAATCCGTGACGTGTTTCCGCGATCAGCACGCCGCGATCCATCTTAACGATTCGCCTGGATTGTGAAAGGATCAACTCGATCAGCCGCGGGTCTTTGCCCCACGCGCCGGCCCAGGATTCCGCGAGCGCCGAGGGTCGAATCGTCCGCAGGTCAACAACCGCACCCTCCGCCTTGGAGACAATTTTTTGAGCTACGGCGAGAATGACGGAGCCATCGATCGGTGCGCGTTCCTGCGACGCTGCTTCCCGTATGAGTTGGGCGAGGTCATCGCCTCTTTGCACTTCGGGCAGATTTGTGAGCGCGCTTATCTCGAGGCGCATACGGTCCGCAGAAATTCGGAAACGGGCGTATCGGGTGCGCGAGCCAGAAGTGCCGACACATCTTCTGGCGTATCGATATCGAACATCAGCCCTGGCACGCGCAAAACGCCGGCGGCGATGCCTTTCCTGTACGCCTGATCCATGTGTGCGCGAAAACTGCCAGGGCCAAATCGGCTTTGAATCACATCGGGCGGCGTGCGCACGAGAGCATTGGTTCCCGTTCCATCGGCTGACGGCACGACGATTAATTCTGGGATCTGTCCTGGGCGTGCCGCACTGGCGAGACAGGTGAAATCGTCTGCCGTAACAAGTGGCACATCGATGGGAACCAAAAGCGCGGTGGTCGCTCCCATTGCCTGTACACGCTGGCAGGCCATATCTGCGGAAACGCTATGGCTCACCTGCTCGTTCTCGCCAAAAACCACAGCGCCTGCATCGCGTGCGTGCTCGGCGACGGCGGCGTCGCTGGTGACGACTGCCACTTGATCGATTTGCTCGGCCTGGCAGAGAGCGGCAAGCGTCTGTCGATACAACAGCCGTGCCAGCGCCTCGCGCTGTTCGGCGGGAATCAATCCGCGCAGGCGCTGTTTTGCGTTCCGCGGACTTTTTACCGGCAATATGGCGAAGATCATGCCTTTGTTCCTGAGAATTCCAGTGATCGCGCAACAACCCGCGCCAACGCTTTCCGCTGCTGCATGCCGGTCATGACCGTATTTGTCACTACCGCGTGCAAGCCCAGCGCTTCCACCTCAGCGGCGTACTTGCGATCGACGCTGTCTATCACAAACGTGCCCATGAAATCGAGGTAAAGCTTGGCAACCTCGATCGCCGACGGCCGCAGCTGCATGCTCTTCATCATGCGGGCCGCGGGGCCTTTAATCGCACGGCCGCCGACAATGGGCGAAATTCCAATAACACTATGGCGCCTTGCGCGGAGCGCTTCCCGGATTCCGGGGATAGAGAGAATCGGCCCGATACTGATGAATGGATTCGAGGGACACAAAATGATCGCTTTGGCCTCCGCGATGGCCTCGATTACCCCCGGGGCCGGCTGCGCCTCTGCAGCCCCTTCAAATTGCAGACCGATCACAGTGTCTCGCGCGCGCCGCTTCACGAAATACGTCTGAAAATCGAGTTCACCCGCCGGGGTGCGAACTCGCGTGCGCACCCGCTGGTCCGACATGGGCATGATCGTGGCTCGGACCTTTAGCGCGCCGGCTATTTCGCGGGTTATATCCGTAAGCGTTGCACCCTGCCGCAGGCGCTCAGTGCGATACAAGTGAGTCGCTAAATCCCGGTCGCCAAGTTGAAACCAGGTGTCTGCGCCTAGCTGGCCCAGTGATGCGAGGCAGCGAAACGTGTCACCGCGCAGGCCCCATCCGCGCACCGGGTCCGACAAACCGGCAAGCGTGTACGTCACGGTATCGAGGTCGGGGGATATGTGCAGTCCGTGCATTTCGGCGTCATCACCGGTGTTGCCAATGATGAAGACGCTGGCGGGCGGCACGATGCGGGTGAGTCCATCCAAGAATCGAGCGGCTCCGATGCCGCCGGCAAGCGCCACGATGGGACGTCGCCTCATGGGCGCATTTGCTTGGCGACTCACTCGCCCAGTTACTCCTCCACTGGGTTGCCCAGCCACTTGTCCGCTGAATCACGCACTGAATCGCCCACCCCGTCACTCACTTGATCTGCCGCTCGCTCGTTCACGCTATTCGTCCACTCAATTGTCGTGACCTGCTGATTTCGGCAGACCGGTGATGCGCATCCCTGCATGTTTCACTTTGTGCCGAAGGTTCAAGGCGATGAGCATGGCGGCGGCATGTTCGAGGAAACGCGCGTTGTCGAGTGGACCGGCATCGATCGCGCGCACACCCGGGATCATCTCCGCAAGTTCGCCTACCGCGCTTTTTGCTTCGGCATTATCTCCACAAATGAGCGCATCGCAATCGACATCCTGGTCAAGCGCGCCCAGCAATTCCGCACTCAACGCGTGAAAGGCCGCGACCACGGAAACGCCCGGCGGCGCCAGCCTCGCAGCCTGCTGTGCAGCCGACCCGTCCCACAGCGTTACCGTGCGTGATACGCGCCCGCCAATCGCAACCTCCAGCGGTACCGTCGCGTCGACCAGGGTCGCGCTCGCGTCCAGATGGCCTCGTATGGACTTCAGTGTTTCGGCTTGCGCGGAGAGCGGTACCGTGAGAATCACGAGCATCGCCGCGGCGGCTGCATCGGCATTGGTATGTCCGGTAACTCCGGACGATCCCGCCTTGGTCCCGATTCGCTTGGCGGCCGATTCCGCCTTGGCCAGATCGCGCGACCCTATGAATACGCGTAAGCCGGCCGCCGCAAAACGCAGCGCGAGACCCGAGCCTTCCGCCCCGGTTCCACCAACCACGGCGATTTTTTCCACGCGACCGTTCGACATGGCACGTACTAATCGCTCCGGGCCTAGTGTACACTTGAAAACGAATTTCGGAGGGCCACCATGGCTGCGATCCCAGAAAAGTATCTCGATATTTTTCAGAAAAAATCCTTCGCACAGTTGGCCACGCTCATGTCGGATGGAAGCCCGCAGGTTTCCCCGGTATGGGTGGACTACGATGGTAAACATATCGTGATCAACACCGCCAAAGGCCGCGTGAAGGACCGCAACATGCGCCGCGATCCGCGCGTGGGAATCGATCTCATGGATCCCGACAACCCTTACCGCCATCTGTCGATTCGCGGCCGTGTAACCGAGATTACCGAGAAGGGCGCCGACGAACATATCGACAAAATGGCCAAGAAATATATCGGCCAGGATCGCTATCCGCATCGCGGGCCCGGCGAGGTGCGTGTGCTCTTCAAGATTGAACCTGAGGGCGTGCATGCCATGGGGTGAATTGTGCTGTCGAACTCGGGCATTTCCCATGCTGACGCCCGTGGCCTGATTCGCGCTGGCGGCAGTGAACTGCTCAATCTCTTGCGGGACGCGAGCGCCGTTCGCGACCGGCGAACCGGCCGGGTGATCACCTATTCCCGCAAAGTTTTTATCCCCTTGACCAATCTCTGCCGGGACCGCTGCGCCTACTGTACGTTTGCGCGCGACATTCGCGACGAAAAAGCCCACACCATGACTCCCGACGAGGTGCTGGCCGTCGCGCGCGCCGGTAAAAAGGCAGGCTGCAAGGAAGCGCTCTTCAGCCTCGGCGACAAACCTGAATTGCGCTACCCGGAACACCGCGAATGGCTGGAGCGCCGCGGCTTCCACACCACCATCGAGTACTTGCGGGCCATGTGCCAGTTGGTTTTCGAGGAGACTGGGCTGCTCCCGCATTCCAACCCCGGTGTTCTGTCACGCGAAGAAATGGAACTGCTGCGGCCCGTCAATGCCAGCATGGGCATGATGCTCGAGAGCACGAGTACCCGGCTCATGGAGATTGGCCAGGCTCATTATCGCTGCCCGGACAAATTCCCGGACACGCGCCTCAAGGCCCTGCAATCCGCCGGCGCTCTGCGGATTCCTTTCACCACGGGAATATTGATGGGCATCGGTGAAACTCTCGACGAGCGCGTGGATGCTTTGTTTGCAATCCGCGAACTCCACGAAACCTATCGGGCATATCCAGGAAGTGATCGTGCAGAATTTTCGCGCCAAGCCGGATACGCCATTCGCGGGCCGGCCCGAACCTACCGCGCTCGACATCGCCCGCACCGCGGCGGTAGCTCGCCTGATACTCGGTGAAGACGTAAACCTGCAGGTGCCGCCGAATCTTTCGCGAGACGCGTATGGTTTCTTTTTACTTTCCGGCATTAACGATTGGGGCGGAATTTCTCCCGTGACCCAGGACTTCATCAACCCGGAAATGGCCTGGCCGCAGGTGGCTATACTCCGGGCGGTTACCGCGGAAGCGGGATTCGAATTGCGCGAACGGCTCACCGCTTACCCCGAGTACCTGCGCGACTCCCGCTGGATGGCCGAGCCTCTGCGCAGTGCCGCGCTGGCCTTGATGGACAGCGCCGGCCTGGTCAGCCGCGATCGGGAGGCCGCATGACCGTCGATTCCGTGCTCGACCAGGTTCTAGCAGGAGCGAGCTATCCGTCGACCATGCTGAACTTCTCTTTAGCGCCGAAGGCGACGACCTCACCCGTCTGCTTTCGGTTGCCGATGAGCTGAGGAAGCGCCGCAACGGGGATCGCGTAACCTACGTCGTCAACCGCAACATCAATTTCACGAATGTGTGTGTCAAGCGCTGCGGCTTTTGCGCCTTTAGCCGCGGCCATCGCGCCGAAGAGGGTTACTTCCTCCCGCTGCCCGAAATTCTCCGCCGCGTTCATGAAGCCTGGGACCTTGGCGCCACCGAAGTTTGCATTCAGGCCGGACTCGATCCGCGCGCCGTGGGCTCGCAATATATCGACTTGTGCGCGGCCATCAAAAAAGAAGTCCCCGGAATCCACGTGCACGCCTTTTCACCGGAAGAGGTTCTCTACGGCGCCACACTCTCCGGCTGCACCATCAGGGAATACCTTGCGGCTCTGAAAAATGTTGGCCTGGGCTCTTTACCCGGCACCTCCGCTGAGATCTTGGACGACCGCGTCCGCGACATCATTTCTCCCGGCCGTATTTCCACTCGCGACTGGATCGAGGTTATTCGCACCGCCCACGAACTGGGCATTCCCACCACGTCTACCATCATGTATGGCCATGTGGAAACTGCGCTCGACCGTGCCCGTCATCTCGATCTCATTCGCAGCCTCCAGAAACAGACCGGCGGCATCACCGAATTCGTGCCCCTTAGTTTCATCGCGGCCGAGGCGCCCATGGTGAAGAAGTCACTGGTGGCTGGCGTGCGCACTTCTGTGCCGCGCGAAGACGTGCTGCGGATGTATGCCGTGTCCCGCCTGATGCTCGATCCGTGGATCACCAACATCCAGGTAGCTTGGGTGAAGCAAGGACCGCAGCTTGCCAAGGAATGCCTCGCGGCGGGCGCCAACGATTTCGGCGGCACGCTCATGAATGAAAGCATCTCTACGTCCGCGGGCGCTTCGCATGGGCAGTATTTACGTCCCGCGGAAATCCGCTCGTGGATTCGCGGCGCAGGCCGCATCCCGGTGGAGCGCTCGACAACCTACAAGACCCTGCGTGTTTTTGAGGATGAACCGGCGGAGCCGGAGGCTGGCTGGAGCGATTCGCGGTTCGGAACTTACGCCACGCTTACCGCATCATCCGACTTCCGTTTCAGGAGTAGAACGTCGCAACAATAACGCCGCACTCTGCCCGGCAAACCGCGTGCGACAAATTTGTAGAGGACAAACCTGCCCGGACAAACCTGCCCCCGACAAACCTGTGTATGCTCGCGTGCGCTCCTGGCAGACTTCGTTTCTGCTTTCCGAAAACTCGAACAAATCTATCAATCCATCTATCACTCCGCGTCGCCACCCTCACGGAGCTGCTCCACCGATACCGCATACTCCCGATCGTGCGCACTCGATTCGACCATGAGCAACGGCCGCCGGTCGTGCAGCGCGGGGTCATTATCCAGGTAAAGGGTCACAGAAAAATCCTGTGTCTCCCACACCAACAAGTAATTCTCCCATTTCGCTCCGGCAATATTCTGGCTGGCAATCGCCGTTTTTCGCGGGTGTGCGCCAAACTTTTTCCTTAGACCGGCAATCGCAGCGTGTCTGCCGCCACCAACCGGCATCGTCAGCCCCGACAGCTTTCCTTTGTCGAGGACGAAGCTCACGTGGCGCGACATCGAGATTTCGGCGCGCTGCCCGTAGTCGAGCGCTGCTAAAAAAGAAGCACAACTGACTCGATCGGGATGCTGCCGGCAGGCATCGGCCTTCTGCCGCGCTTCGGGCTCTCTGCGCAGAAAAGAGCCTGCGGTTTCTCCGATGACATGGCCACTGATTTCGGCGGACTTGACGTTCACCACCGGGGCATTCGATGCGGATGCGCTTATCGCACTGGCCATCAGCATCACAAGCAGGCGTCTCACGGCGTCTTCCCTCCAGCTCGAAGACTACGGTGACGCGCAGTTCGGTGGAATGGTACGGCAGTTCCGGTTACCTGTTTCTTTCGTACTACAGGATTCAGACCTGACCCAGCGGGCAGGTCGCAATTTTTGCGCGTGAAAACCGGCAGAACCGTATCTGGTCACAAAAGTACTTGCCGCAATAGGCGAATGGAAACCGATTCGAACGCTGGGGAACCCGTATGCGCAAGCCCCCGCTGGTCCAGACGCACGCTTTCAGGAAGACCCGAAACGAAACTCACAGCCGTGCACCTGGCAAAGATGTTTAATGCGCCCCCAGGCTGCCTAGTTTATGCTGTGCGGGTTTCGATCTTGAGATCTTAAATAAGGTAAGATTCCGGCGTCCAGTTAAGTGGAGGAACGTTGAAAATACGCGACGTAAACACAAAAGTCGTCATCGCTTCGTTGGCACTCCTGGCCTGTTCGACGGCCGCCATCGCTCAGGATAACCGCGGCGGCAACGCCCTCGATAACACTCTATATACCAAGTTAAACCGCGCTGATCCCAGCAGTGGCGGTCCCGCTCCCAAGCACGATTTAACTGGATACTGGGCGGGCCCGCTCGTGGCTACCAAAGGCGACGATATACCTCCGATGACCGCCATGGGGAAGCAGCGGTACAGTCTTAACAAGCCCGAGGTGAATTTCGGCACCAAGGGCGGAAACGATCCTCTCAAAACCTGCGATCCCTTAGGCCTGCCGCGAAATTTGATTTTCGAAACCAGAGGGATGGCATTTTCTACCATGCCCAACAAGCTGGTGATACTGCACCAGTATCAAAGGGTGTGGCGCGACGTGTGGATGGACGGCCGGTCGCTTCCCACCAACGTGGACGCCAAGGGCGGACCTGAGTCCATGTGGTATGGCTATTCGGTAGGCCACTGGGACGGCGATAACATTCTGGTGATCGATACGGTGGGCAGTGATGACCGCAGCTGGCTCGACACCGCTGGACATCCTCACAGTGTCGATGCCCACGTTCAGGAACGCTACACCCGTGTGGACCACAACCACATGGAATTAACCGTCACCGTTGACGATCCCAAGATTTACACGAAGCCGTTTGTGCTCGGCACTCTGAAGTTCCGGTGGATTCCCGCGCAGGAAATGGAACAGCAGATGTGTATTCCGTCGGAGGCTATTGACTATTCAAATATCATCGCCATCCCTGCCGGCCGATGATCTTCGTCACATTTCGATGCGCATGACACGCGGGCCCCGCATTTAACTGCCAATTGCGGCCGTGGAGGAAAACCGCTGATTGCACTGCCGTGAATACCGTCGACTGCATTGCCGCGAATGCCGCGCCGTGACGCCCGCTGATCAGAGCATTAATCGAGTCGCGCACCCGCTTTGTAGGTCTTGCTGAATCCGTTTCGCGTATTCGTCACCGTAAACGTGCCGTCCGGTTGCGCCGAAACCTTGATCCAGTAGGCGGCGCCGTTATGTTGCGGCGCGGCAGGCGCAGCCGCGCCAGGTGCGGGCGCTGCTACGGGCGCAACGGGCATGCTCGCTTGCGGATCGTCATACAGGTTCGCGATGAACATTCCCGGCGTGGTGTACTCCTGCCCGCTCAACTGTGAAAAATGCACTTGCCACAGATCTTCGAGGCCCGGCGAGGTATGGAGAACCTTCATCGTTTCCGGCTGCCCGCCCTTGCGTGTGCCGTTGTTCATGATAGCTACGCGCGGCGCGAGTCCATGCACCAGTGCGGGCGAATTGGAAATGGCCTGCCCGTGATGAGACACCATGAACAGGTCGGCCCGGCCTAGCCGGTTGTTGGGGCACATCAGGTCCATCTCCTTGTTCCAGGTGAGATCGCCCATGTGCACCACGCGGAATTTCCCAAACGTGATGTAGCTGCTGACCGACTGCGCGTTTTCCGATGGATCGGCGTCCATCGGTTTCGTATCGGCGCAAGCGGGATTCGCCTTGCCCGCGCCAGCCAGCGGCGTTTTGAGCACCGCTCCCGCAGCCGCCACCACGGTCCAGTCAAGACCGTTTACCGGGATTTTGTCGCCGGGTTTCACTACCACGTGTTTGGCCTGGCTGTAAATTGCCGGATAAGTCTTCTGCAGAAACTCGTCGGTCTGCGGCGTGGCCTGCACGTTGGCGCCATGATCGTAGAACCGCTTGATCGGAATGCGCCGAGCCAGTTCCGCGACCCCGCCGAAATGGTCAGCATGCCAGTGCGTGATGATCAGGTGATCGATTTGCGTAATCCCCGCATCCTTCGCCGCGGCCACGATGCGGCCGGCGTCGCGCTCGGCGCCCGGAGCCGCATTTCCCGTGTCGATCAATACCGACTCGCCCGCGGGAGTAACGAAAAGCACCGCATTGCCGCCCTCCACGTCCACCACGTAGATATCGAGCGTCTTCCGATTCACCTGCGGTTTCACCTGCGCCACAGCAGACGAAGCGAAAAACGCCGCAACGAAGCACGTCGCAACGCAGCACGCCACGACGCAGCACGCCACAGCTGAGGTAAGAAGCCAAATTTTTCTACGCATCGGGTCGCTCCGCACGCTTGGATTCTCGATTGTTCGGCGTTCCGCGCAATGCAGACGCGAGGCTAATCTTTGCCGGCACGATCTGTCAACACTCGCCATGCGAGGGTAGTGGACTACTCTGAATCGCCCTCGGCGTTCTCGCCGGGAAGATTGACCTCGGCTACAGGTTGATTTGTGGAGTACAGGACGCTCTCGATTTCCTCGCGACTCATCTGTGTACGGAGGAGTGAACCGCCTCCTGGAACTAGGCAGAGGAGCCACGATTTGACGCCGTCGATGCCGCGGATTACACTACGCGCCGGTATCGTCTCGCGAACCAGGCGGCCTACAAAAGAGAAGAGGACCCGGTGTCGAGCGCTAACGCCGATACCAACCAATTACGGGATAGCAGCCGCTCCTCGAGGAGGATCTGTGAAACACCTATTTTCGGCGGTGGCGTTAGTCGCGCTGGTGCTCGGCATTTCAGCCCGCGCGCATTCCCAGGGCGAAATCACTCTCCTATGCCCAAACCCCATCCAGGAGAGCATGGATAAGTTGGTCGCGGCCTTTGACGCCAAGACTGGGAGCCACGTCAAGGTGACCTACGGCTCCGGTCTCAGCACCAGAAAGACGGTTGCGAGCGGGCATGCCTTGGACGTGTCCATTTTATTTGCACCCTTCCCCGAAGCGCTGGCTACGGGCAACATCGATCCCAACAGCGCGACCGTCATCGCCAGGCTTCGCTTGGGAGTAGCCGTGCAAAAAGGTGCGCCCCCGGTGGACATCTCTACTGCCGCCGCCTTCAAGAAAACGCTGCTCAACGCGAAATCGATTGTCGCCATCGATCCAGCCGGGGGCAGTGCCGGAAGTATCACTCTCGCGGCTCTCGACAAGATGGGCATCACCGACCAATTGAAACCGAAGATAAAGTGGCTGCAAAACGCCAACCTGGTGCAAGACGCCGTGGCCAAAGGAGAGGCGGAAATCGCTCTGGGTCCCTATATCAGCGAAATGCATAACCCCGGCGTCGACCCTCTGGGAACTCTGCCTGTGGACGTTTCAACTCCCGTCGATATCACCGGTTTTCTCTCTACCAGCGTGTCGGACCCGAAAACCGCCAAAGCGTTGCTAACCTATCTCTCGTCGCACGAGGCAACTCCTATCTACGAGGAAGATAAAATATTCCCGGTTAAATAAAACGCCGTGTGTGCGCGCCGCTCGCGCGCGCATGACCCGCACGGTATGACACGCGCGGTTTAAAGGCATGCGATTAACATACATGCGATTAGAATAGTTGGATAAGCCCCCTGTTTAGCGCCGAACTTTCCGCGCCGCATAGGAAGCGCCCGGCCTCACTTATCTTTTATCCCTGCACCTTCATCCCGCTCAATCGGAGACTGTGACCATGACGCACGTCGGCTTTATCGGCCTCGGTGTAATGGGCAGCTTGTTTGTCGAACGCCTCCTCGCCAAGGGCCACACCGTAACCGGATACAATCGCACGCGCGCGAAAGCCGAGCCCTTGATCGATCGCGGCATGCAATGGGCGGACTCGCCCCGCGCGGTCTGCGAGGCAGCCGGCGTGACCTTTGCGATGGTCACCAACTCCGCGGCGCTCGACGCCATTGCGAATGGCCCGGACGGCCTGCTTGCTGGCATGGGTCCGGGCAAAATTTTTATCGACATGAGCACGGTTAGCTCCGTCGCCAGCCGCGCGCTGGCGGCGAAGCTCCGCGAAAAAGGCGCCGACATGATTGACGCGCCGGTGTCCGCCAGCGTCGCCACGCTTCTCGATAATCGCTGCTCCGTGATGGTCGGTGGACGGCGCGAAACCTTCGAGCGCGTGCGCCCCATCCTCGAGGATCTCTCCGACGCTCCCGTGTCCGGCAAAGGTCCGCGCGTCACTCACGTGGGAGACAACGGCCTGGCCCTCGCGTTAAAAGTAGCGACCAACCTGCAACTCGCCGTACAGATGCTTGCGCTCTCCGAAGGCGTGCTGCTCGCGGAAAAAAGCGGCATCGACCGCGCGATTGCCGTGCAAGTCCTCACGCACAGCGCCATCGCATCGCCCATGGTGCAATACCGCGGCGAGATGATTCTGAAAATGCCCGAAGAGGCCTGGTTCAATGTGGACATGATGCAAAAGGACATGGTGCTGGCTCTCGAGCAGGGACGGCGCGTCGATGTCCCGCTGGTGATGACCGCGGCGGCCAACGAGTTTCTCACCGCCGCGCGTGGCATGGGCATGGCTGAACAGGATTTCGCGATTGTGTTCCAGGTGCTGGCGCGTATGGCTGGCCTGGCGAAGTAGCGTGTGCTGAAGTAATCCCTCTTGCAGCCGAACTTGGTTTCAACCCTGCATCCCACTCTCTTCGCTTGCCGCGCAGAGTTGGCTACTCACACTGCCAGCATTAAGACCAGCACTAAGAATTGATCGTTGACCTCTCCGCTGGAGCCTGGCGCACCCTTCGCCGCTCGCTCCCTGCACCGCGTTCAGTGCATCAGTGCCAGCCTACTTTTCTGCGCTGGCCGCTTTCGCACTCGGGGTAGGTGGCGGCCCAGCTTCCGTTTTGGGGTAAACCTGCACCGGCGACCATGCCTGCAACGCGGTTCCACCGGTGATCATTGCGCGCATCGTGGGTGTAAAGAACGCGTAGGGATGAACGAGATCGATGGCGCTCACTGCGTCGAGTTGCTTGCGGAGTTCGGCAGGAATCGTAAACTCGACTGCTCCCAAGTTGTCTTCGAGTTGGGCGAGTTTGCTGGCGCCGAGAATCGTGGAGGTGATGCCGGGCTGCGTCGCGACCCAATTGAGCGCGACCTGCGCTGGCGTTTTGCCGATTTTCTTCGCGACATCGAGCACGGTGTCGAGCACTCGCCAGTGGCGCTCGGTCAGGTTTCGCAGCAGCGGACTTCCCCCGGACCTCAGCTTATCGAAGCGTCCCTCGCCTTGGAAACTGCTTCCCTCCTTCCGATACTTGCCGCTCAAGAAGCCGCCTGCCAGCGGGCTCCAGGCACAAATGCCAATGCCCAGCTCTTGTGCGGCTGGGATGTGTTCGCGCTCGATGTTCCGCTCCACCAGCGAATACTCTAGTTGCAGCGTGGCGACGCGTTCTTGGCCCTCTTTTTCGGCGATGGTTTGTGCGCGCGCGACGTACCACGCGGGCGTGTCGGAAAGGCCGTAGTAGCGGATTTTGCCGGCACGAACCAAATCGGTGAGAGTCGACACCACTTCTTCGGCGGGAGTGACGACATCCCAGGCGTGCAGATAGTAAAGATCCACATAGTCGGTCCTGAGCCGGCGCAAAGAGCCTTCGAGCGCGCGGTAGATATTCTTGCGGCCGTTTCCGCCGGCATTGGGATTGCCCGCCTGCGCATTGAAGGTAAACTTCGTGGCGATGGCGACGCGATCGCGCAGGCCGCGTTCCGCGACGAATTTGCCAATCATCTCCTCGCTCTGGCCGCGCGTATAGCCGTCGGCGGTGTCGATGAAGTTGCCGCCTGCGTCGAGATAGCGGTCGAAAACTTCCTTCGATACGTTTTCTTCGGAGCCCCAGCCCCACTCGGTGCCGAAGGTCATGGTGCCAAGGCACAGCGGGCTGACGCGCAATCCGGTGCGTCCTAGCGTGGTGTAATGGCTCAAGCTCATGTGATTGTTCCCCTGAAACTCCTCAGATAAAATTATGATGCGGGCGCTTCCGTGAAGTAACGCTCGCTCGAAGGATTCCCGGTGCGCCACCATGGTTTCCTGTTCCGGATGTGCACATCTCGTTTTTCTCCCCTGGATGTGCGAACGTGTCGTTTCCTCTTCCGGATGCGCAACCATGCCGTTTCCTCTTCCGGATGTGCAAACGTGTCGTTTCCTCTTCCGGATGTGCAAACGCGTTGTTTCCTCTTCTGGATGTGCAAACGCGTTGTTTCCTCTTCTGGATGTGCAAACGCGTTGTTTCCTCTTCCGGATGTGCAAACGTGTCGTTTCCTCTTCCGGATGTCATTCTGAGGAGCGCAGCGACGAAGAATCTCTCTTTCTTTTTTCGTTCGAACGATTCTCGGTGCGCCACAAATTCGGTTTGCGTCTTACTTGCGTCTCACTTGCCTCTTACTTAATTGGGTTTTCCTTGCCTTCCTTCACATAAGCGATCGAAGACGCGATGTGGTTTTTGCTGTGAATCGATTTCTGCTTGGCCAGATGCGCGAACATCTGGATGCCAAACCCGCCGTCGAGGTCGTCGGTGATCCTCTTTTTCCACGGCCGCCGGATGATTTGCGTGGTGAGCCGCCGCGTAATCCGCGGCTGGGTCATGATGTGGTCGGCGAGTTTCCAGGCGCGATCGAGAAGGCGGTCGCGCGGCACGATCTCGTTCACCAGTCCATACTCGAGCGCCTTTTGCGCGTCGATGGCCTGGCCCGTCAGCAAGGCGTACGCCCCGCGCTTCACGCCCAGCAGTTCCAGGAAGCAGCTGTGTATGCCGTCTCCGGGAACCGATCCGATATTGTAATGAAGATCGAAAACGATGGCGTCTTCACTGCAAATCGTGATGTCGCACATCAGGCAGATTTCCGTGTGAAAGCCCGGCCCGTTCAAAACCCCGATCGTCGGAATTTCCAGATCGTTTACCAGGGAGCTGACGTTGATCCGCCCGTCTTTATAAGCATACTCATAGGCCCAGTGTTGCAAATCCTTTTGTTCTAATTGGAAGCCCGCCGGGTCCGCATCCATCATGAAATCTTTGCCCGTCCCGGTGAAAATCATCACTTCGTTCTCGGGATCGGCGCCAATCGTCTTGAACAGTTGCCCAAGCGAGCGATGGTTTTCGACGCTTAACTGCACGGGCCCGCCCGCCGTGTGCGCCTGCACCAGAATGACGCCGTCCGCGCGGCGTTCCAGCTTGTAATGGTCCGCAAATCGTTCCTTATATTCCGCAAACTTCGGTGGCTCGATGAATTTCGCCAGCGACATGGCCGATGCTCCTTCACCCGGTCCGTATATTTAAAAGAATGCTGTTTTCAGAAAGCTTTTACCTTGCAAAATTTTCAGCGCAGACGCGGCAACCGTCTCCTGCGTCGCTTGCTGGCGCCAGCTTTTGGCTGGCGCCGTTACTCATTTCCCCGGTCCTTTTTCTGAGTCGCTTTTTCGATCTGTTTCCCGGTCGGTTTCCCGATCGGTTTCCCGGTCGAAGACGCGCACGTTGTGATACTCAGGCGTTTCAGGATCCCAGCTCGTCGTCGTGAGTACTTTCCCGTCTGACGATATGGCGTAGATCACCCATTCTGTCGGCTTGTCGTTGACGCGCGCCAATCGCACCAGCAGATACGGGCTTACACGCCAGTGCGTGACGGTTTCGCCCTTCTCGCGGCCACCCGTATGCGGATATTCCTTACTGTCGAACTTCGCATAATAGGACAGCGTGGGCGTGGAAGCGGTCGAGTCGCCATCATATTCACTCATCCGGAAGCCATCCCCTTCAACCGCGAACACCCATGTCGCTGGCCGAATCGGACGAGCCGCAACGGAAGGCCCACCTCTCTTCAGCAACGATAGCGCGGGATCGAGCTTCCAGGTGCCCATGATCGGCTCCTTCGCATCCATCGCCTGGGCGCCACCCTGAACATTGGTCTGGCCATGCGCCGGGCGACCTGCAAAGCTCACGCTCATAACGAGCGACACGATCACCGGAAGAAGACCTAATGCATGTCTGCGCATCACCGGGCACCCTGTCCGTACGCGGCCCTAATCGTAATGTCCATCCACACGTTCATCACTTCATCCTCACCTCTTATCTTCTTATCTTCAAATCCGTAATGTGCATCAATCTTATCTTTCTTATCCTTCTTATCTTTCGCCCCTGATCATCTCTTAGCGTGCATTCTCCCGCACGGCGCCGCTGTTACCGCGCCCCCGCCCGTCCCTGCCGCTATGGCACGCACGGTACGCGCGCGCACAACCCCAGGGCCCACTCTCTTAATCAACTTCCACTTAACGTTTCGGTGCCGGCCACCAGCGCTCGAACCCATCTCGATTGGGCATTTTCACCTGCGGCAATGACTTGGCATCGAGCACCGCATCGGCGGGAACAATCCCGTCGATGGAAAGAATATAAGCGGTCACCGCGTACACCTCGTCATTACTCAAAGATTGGGGAGCCTGCAACGGCATCGCGCGCCGCACGTAATCGAAGATGGTCGTCGCATTTGGCCAATAACTTACCGGCGTCTTCACCGCCTTGCCTGTCGCGAGTGTGCCGATGCCGCCTGTCAGCCGGTCCTGCGGGCCGCCTGCGCCTTTTGCGCCATGACAAGCCTGGCACTTTTGCTCATAAACCGTAGCCCCGGCCGAAACAGATCCGCTGCCGGGAGGCAGCCCTCGCCCATCTGGTTCCACCGTAATGTCCAGCTTGCGTATCTCGTCCGGCGTGAGCGGACGTCCCAGGTTGGGATGCTGCGCCGCGCACACGACCGGCAGCAAACAAAGCGCCGCGGCCGGAAACAAGAATGCCCATTTAAGCGTCGGACCAAACCTGGGTCTGAAGATCGGTCTAAGCATCGGCAATCTAACCATCGCCGACCGAAACGCCGTTCTAAACATAAACATTCTTCACCGTCCCGTCCGCTTCCACGCTCCAGCTTTGAATGCCGTTGAAGTGATAAGGCTGGCCCGGCGCATATTGCGCGACCCATGCCGCTCTGCTCGGCTGCACATTGCCTTTTTCATCCGTGGCCCGGCTCATGAGCACTGATGGCCGCCCGTCCCATTGCCAGGCCAGCCGGAACCGCGTGAGCGCCTTGGGCAGAATGGGATCGCTAAGAGCAGCCGCCGCCCAGCTCTTTCCGCCATCCGCGGAAACTTCTACTTTCGAAATCCGGCCCGCCCCCGACCATGCCAGGCCCGACACTTCGTAAAATCCAGGACCCTTCATGGTGAGTCCGAAAGACGGCTTGACGATTGCCGATTTAACGCCCTGCATCAGCATGTACTGGCGCGCTTTTCCGTTCGGCATCAGCTCCGTGTAGTGCGCGGTTTCGTCCCGGGCATTCACCGGCTCGCCCACCACGTTCAACCGCCGCAGCCACTTCACGTTCATGTTCCCTTCGAAGCCCGGCAGCAACAGCCGCATGGGATACCCCTGCTCCGGGCGAATCGCTTCGCCGTTTTGATACAGAGCGATCATCGCGTCGTCCAGGCATTTCTCGAGTGGCACGCTTCTGCTCATTGCTGCGGCATCTCCGCCCTCCGCAACCACCCATTTCGCTTCGCGCGTGACGCCCGCCTCCGCCAGCAGCGTGGCCAGGCGTACGCCCGTCCATTCGGAACACGAAATCAATCCATTCAATCCTCCCGCCGTCGCTTGCTGAGGTTGCGGCTGGCTATAACCGCCCGAGTTGCCGGCGCACTCCACGAAGCGCACCTGCGATTCCATCGGGTAGCGCAGCAGCGTTTCAACCGAAAACGCCAGCGGGCTTTTCACCATTCCGTGAATCACCAGTTCATGCCGGTTCGGATCGATGTCGGGAATCCCGTTGTGGTGCCGCTCGAAATGCAACCCATTCGGCGTCATCGTCCCTTCGAGAAGCTCGAGTGGTGTCCGCGAAGCGCCTGTTCCCGCGCGCCCTGGAGCGACCATAAACGAACGCTGCACTTTCTCCTGCCACTTCGAAGGCATCCCGTACGCCGAGAACGATCGCCCCGGCGCGCGCATCCATGCGGGCGCCTCCGCTCCGACACTCCCGTCCTGTGCGTGCACCAATCCCGCGCCCGCAGCCCCAAGCCCCGCGATCCCCGCCGCGAAAACTCCAGCACGCAGCAGGGTGCGCCGGTCGAGCAATCCATTGCCCGCCGCCATTTCACTCTCCCACTCGCCTGCCGGCCGTTCAACTTTGTTTCGCGCGAGTTTGTTTCGTTCAAACTTGTTCCGTTCGGGTTCGTTGTTTTCTTCTTTGCTCATCTGTACCTCCGCTGCCCGATTATCCAGTGAATTTTCCGAGTATCAACCTTCCGAGCACAACGCGCGTCGTCCTTGCGGAAGAAGCGTCGCCCGCGCCACGGCGGTTACCAAGAGCTTGTCGCTCGTCTCACTGTGTTCTGCGCCATGGTACTCGGTTTTCGACGTCAGTTGGCTTGGATTTGCGAAATCACAAGTCGTCTTTTCGCAAATGAGCCTCCCACCAAAATTCCACATTCCGAATTCCACATTCAAGATGCCGTTTCTCGCCCCAGCTATGACTCCTAACAGGTCGCTCTATAGGACGTGCCTCCGCCTAAAGACAGGACGGACCATTTTCCCAGGTAATGCAGTTCCTGTGAGGTGGCTGCGGTCGCGTGATTCTTCCGACAGCCTTTCTCGCGACAGCCTGCTCGTCGCAAATGCGCTTCTTCCACCCCGCGTTGCCTTTTGATTCCGTAACAACCCTTTCGACGACTCACGCAACCAACGCTCTAGATGGTAGCCCCGCTGCAAAAGGAGACTCCTATGAATCGGAAACTGAATTTGGGCCTCTCGCTGGCTACAGGTTTACTGGGTGGGTTGCTTTCTCATTACGTGGCGCTTGATGCCGTCCACGCACAGTTGCAGCCTGCTCCGCCCAAAGAAATCAGCGCTCAGAGTTTTGTGCTTACCGACAGTCAGGGCAATCCCGCTGGCGTGTTCGGATTTGACAAGGACGGCGCTGCGACCATCAAGCTTTTCGATAAAACGGGCAAAGTAGTTTGGAGCGCGGGCGGCAAAGCTAACGCGAAGCCGTTGACCATCAATAACACGAATTGATTTAAACTTTCTGGCCTGCTGTCGCGGGTCACTGGCTTCATGGCCTGGCCAACTCCCG
Organism: uncultured Acidobacteriota bacterium; assembly: GCA_963828935.1. Taxonomy (GTDB): domain Bacteria; phylum Acidobacteriota; class Terriglobia; order Acidiferrales; family UBA7541; genus Palsa-189. The sequence goes on from CAWHGP010000007.1 coordinate 278,099, forward strand.
CGCAGTCGTTTATTGCAGCTGCTCCTCGCTGCGGCGCGACGGCGCTACCGCGCTGCGGCGCTGCGACGCCGGGGCTTCGACAAGGGACGTCAACACGGAAACCACAGCTCCATAAAAAAAACCGGGTGCGAATGATTGTCCTTGGCGCTGCTTGCGAACTCCGGAGGTCTTGATGGATTTTATTCGACGCACCGCCGTCCATCTGCTGATGATCTTGACCTTGTTTGGCCTGCACTTGGTCTTCGCCAACAGTCAGGTCCGAGCCGATTCGCCTTCCTGCGAACAAATCAAAAAGGCGTGCAAGGATGCGGGTTTCGTTCTAGGTGGCGGAGCTCGCGACGGCCTGTTGCTCGATTGCTTCAATCCGCTCGTCCGCGGCGCACCGCGGTCCAAGGCCGCATCGCGACCCTTGCCGGCCCTAAACCCGCAATTGCTGAACGCATGTCGCGCAGTGAATGACTCAGGTTCTGAAGCGCTACCGGCGAGTGCGCCTCTGCTGCCTGCCGCCGACGGTCAGACCGTCTATGATCCCAGTCTGAAGGTGACTTGGCTAGCCGACGCCAATCTGGCCGGCGAACAGACATTCGGAGTTTCCAGCATCAACAAGGATGGCTCGATGGACTATGCGACAGCGCTCCGATGGGTCGCTGCGATGAACACGCTCGACCAGGGCGCCGGCTACCTCGGTCACAATAATTGGCAGCTTCCCACCGCACCGGCAGAGGACAGCAGTTGTGCACGCACGGGACGGAACGGCGAGTCGTTCGGGTTCCATTGTTCGGGCAGTGCGCTTGGATCTTTGTATTACGCTTCGCTCGGTCTTCGTGAACCGAATACGGCCGTGCGCATCCCCGCCAATAAAATTGGCCCATTCAGCGATTTCCAACCGTATTTATATTGGTCGGGGTCTCCGGCCGCCGATCCGAAGCAAGGATTTGTGAGCTTTTCGTTTAACACTGGGTTTCAAGGGGCTAACGTCCCGCTGAATTATCTCTACGTCCTGCCGATGATCAAGGGCAAGCTGCCAGGCACGCCTCCCGCCGCCGGCAAAGAATTGGAAGTCAACCCCGGCGGACAAACCGTCTATGACCCGGTTGCACAAGTCACCTGGCTCGCGGACGCCAATCTGGCGGCCAAACAAACGTTCGGTGTTGCAGACATCAACCCGGATGGTTCGATGGAACACGCGACGGCGGTCCAGTGGGTTGCCGCCATGAATAAAGCCGATCACGGCCGCGGGTACCTCGGCCAAACGGGTTGGCAATTGCCTGAGACGGGACCGCCCGACGCGTCCTGCAGCTTAAAGGGGACGACCGGCTTTGACTGCACCGCTAGCCCCATGGGAGAGTTGTTCTATAAACAATTGGGGCTCCGCCGGGGTGAGTCCGTGGTCGCGGCTCCCGACGTCAAGGTCGGCCCCTTCCATAATATTCAGCCTTATCTTTACTGGGCATGCGAAGCGGCCACCGCCGGATCCGCTTGTCAGACCGAAGGGCCCGCCAATGGGTTCGAGTGGAATTTTTCCTTTGGAAACGGCTTCGAGGGGACCAATCTCCTGGCGAATAATTTGTACGTGATGGTCTATTACCCAGGTTCCTCCGCCAACACACCCACGCGCACGCAGCCGCGTTGAGACCGGCGCCGAAACGTCTGCCGGACTCCCGCGTTTCTATAGAAGCAAATGATACAATTCGCGCGTGTTTCATCCGCATCCCGGTATCAGTGGTTTAATTGTCGGACTCGCCATTTTCTTGTTGATTGGGACGTGCGCCTATCTCTCGAGGGGCCCAGGGCCTTTTGATCTGGATCCGCGGGCCAAGCCTGGTGGCTTCGAACCATTCCTGGTTAAGTATGTCCGGGTGAGCGAGTTCATCATTGGATTGGCGACAGGTCCTATTGTCTTCCTCATTGGCTCCTCGGCCCTACAGGGCCAAGGCGGACGATTGCCGTGGTTTTTTGCCTCGCCTCTGCTTCTTCTTACCGTTTCAGTCGTGTACGGAATCGCTTTTATGGTCTGGCTTACCTATCGCTACGAAGAGTATCAACGCGGAGTTCCGCACACGCGATTTGCCTATTCCTTAAGCCTTTCCTTGGGCTTCAGTTCGCTCGCCTGCTTTGGTGTCGGGTATATTTGGCTCATTCTTAAGGTCGCAGGATAGAGCCGTTGAATCGATGCTTCCAATCCCGATACCTCATTGCGAGAATGCCGTTTATAAGGGTTATCTTGACTGCTAGGTTGTGTCGGTGAACACGCTCATTATCTTTGGCGGCTTACCAGGAACTGGAAAGACGACAATCGCCCGTGAGTTGGCGCGCCAAATTGGAGCAGTCCACTTGCGAATCGACTCGATTGAGCAGGTAATCCGCGATTGTGGTCCGATCGGGCCGCCTCTCGACCAGGCAGGATATCGCGCCGCTCCATCTTTACTCATAAGATAAAATAGAAGCATGTTTAAAGGTTGTACTAGGTCGCACCGAACCACACGGCAAGCCTCCCTTGACAAATTTGCGCGTTTACTAACCTCTTTAGAATCACATCCTTGTGCAACTCATCAAGCCAAGTCCCATGGATTGATATCGTTACAAGAAAAGGTGGGGGTGGGGGTCTCTTTCTCTAACCAACTGATAACAAAGGAGGTTGCATGCCGCTCAACCGCAGAGACTTTCTGAAATCTGCTGCCGCCTGCGCCGCTGTCGCGCTTCCTGGCGCCGCCACTCTTGCTGGCTCTATTTCAAGTCTTGCCACGCCCGCCGCCGCGCCCGTGCCCGGCTCATTCGACTTCATCTTCTTTACCGATTCGCATATTCAGCCGGAGCTCGATGCCGCGCACGGCTGCGATATGTGCTTCGGCAAAATCGCCGGCATCGAATCCGACTTCGCAATCAATGGCGGAGATCACGTGTTCGATACGCTCGCGGTCGGTGACTCGCGCGCCAGTATGCTGTTCGATCTGTACGATAAAACCGAACGCGCTCTTCACGGCAAGATTTACCACGCGATCGGCAATCACGATGTTTTCGGAATTCTTACGGAAAGCGGCGTCGCTCCATCCGATCCGCTTTTTGGGAAGAAGATGTATGAGGACCGCATCGGGCACGCCACGTTCTATTCCTTCGACCACAAGGGCTATCATTTTGTGGTCCTCGATTCGATCCAACCTACTGCAGACCGCCAATGGGAAGCGCGCATCGATACCGCACAGCTGCACTGGCTCGGCGACGACTTGCATGGCATCGCGCAGCGCACTCCGGTGATCGTGATTGTGCACGTGCCGCTGGTTACCGCCTTCGTCTCCTATGCCGCGACCGCTTCCACCACGTACAACCAGCTGACCATTGCGAATGCGCCCGAGGTGCTGAGTGTGCTGGCAAACTATAACGTCATCGCCGTCCTGCAGGGCCACACACACATCAATGAATTGGTGCGCTTCAAAGAAACGCAATTCATTACCTGCGGAGCGGTCTGCGGGAACTGGTGGCGCGGCCCGCGGTGGGGCTTTCCCGAAGGTTTTACGGTGGTGAGTCTGCGTGCCGGCAAGCTGTCTACGCGATACCAGACCTATGGCTTCCACAGCGTGGACCCGGCGGCCTAGTGACTCGCACTAAGTGAGCCACTCGGCTGCACTAGGAAAGGGAAGTGGGATAGGGAAGTATTGGGAAAGGGAAGTGCTCTGCCAAGGGCGGTTGCGAAAGCGAGCGGAGACCGTAATGCGAATCGGTGTTCCCAGGGAAATTAAGGTTCATGAGTATCGCGTCGGACTCGTCCCCTCGAGTGCGCACGAACTGGTCTACGCCGGCCATGAGGTTTTGATCGAACGGGGCGCTGGCGCTGAAGCCGGTATTACAGATGAGGCGTACCGAATTGCCGGCGCGAAAATCGTGGACACGCCTGACGAAGTCTTTGCCGTGGCCGACTTGATCGTTAAGGTCAAAGAGCCGCAACCCGCCGAACGCCAAAAACTTCGCCCCGGCCAGGTGCTGTTTACCTATTTGCATTTGGCGCCGGATCCCGAGCAAACGCGCGATCTGCGGAAAAGTGGCGCCACCTGTATCGCATATGAGACGGTCACCGCTGCGGACGGCTCCTTGCCGCTGCTGACGCCCATGTCGGAAGTGGCGGGTCGCATGGCTCCGCAGGTCGGCGCGGCCTACCTTGAAAAGGGGCACGGGGGACGTGGCATTTTGCTTGGTGGCGTGCCCGGCGTGCCACCCGCGGACATTCTTATTTTGGGGGCTGGTGTGGTGGGATCGAATACCGCTCTCATCGCCGTGGGAATGGGTGCGAAGGTAAACATTGTCGACCGCTCGATGTCGGCGCTGCGCCGCACCGCGGAGCATTTCGGCTCTTCGATTGGCACCGTGTTTTCAACGCGCAACGCGATCGAACGGCTGGTGGTCAAAGCGGATCTGGTGATCGGGGCCGTACTAGTGGCTGGCGGCGCTGCGCCGAAACTAGTGACTGCGGCCATGGTCAAAGGCATGAAACGCGGCGCCGTGATGGTGGATATCGCGATTGACCAAGGTGGCTGTTTCGAGACCAGCCATCCCACCACGCATGCGAACCCCACTTATGTTGTCGATGACGTGGTTCACTACTGCGTCACGAACATGCCCGGTGCCGTGCCGCGAACGTCCACCTTCGCGCTCAACAACGCCACGCTGCCATTCATTCTTGCGCTGGCAAATAAAGGATGGAAGCAAGCCATGGCGGACGATCCGCATTTGCGCGCCGGCCTCAACGTTTATGACGGTAAAATCACGCATCCCGCGGTAGCAGCGGCGTTGGGCTTGCCGTTTACCCCCGCGGAAAGCGTTGTCTCACAATCATGACGCATGAATGTGATGTAGGAATCGCGATGCAAGAAGCTGTGATGCAGGAATTGCGACGCAAGAACAATTTCTGCGGCGCGCCTCGTCCATGGGCCCTAGCCGCCGGCAATAGCGCCCCCCGCAATGGCTCCGATGATGAAAAACGGTTCCGCGCCCGAAGCGATCGCGGGAGGCAAAGTCGCATCCGGCGATTCGTGGGACACATCCTCGGAGCACGCGAAGAAGCGCAGGAACGGCCGGCGTTCCCGCGTGACGTGATCGCGGATAGTGCCCCGCAGCATCGGATAGCGTGCTTCGAGCGCGTCGAGGATCGAACGCTGCGTGATGGCACCCTCGACTGCAAGTTGCACGTCGCCACCGACGCCGGCAAGCGTCCGCAGATGCGCGGGCAGCACCACCTGGATTGTGGCCACCTGGGTCATAGCCACCTGGTCATAGCCACTTGGTTATAGAAGTGTCTGGGCCTCGACAGAAAGCACGGCCGGAAGATCGCGCACAATGGGCGCCCAGTTATCTCCCGCATCGGGCGAAGCGTATACTTGGCCGCCGGTGGTGCCAAAATACACGCCGCACTTGTCTAGCGTGTCCACGGCCATGGCGTCGCGCAATACATTTACGTAGCAGTCGCGTTGCGGCAAACCCTGAGTGAGCGCCTCCCACTCGTTGCCGCCGGTGGTGCTGCGATAGACACGCAGCCTTCCGTCGAGAGGAAAATGCTCGGAGTCGCTCTTGATGGGCACCACGTAGATGGTCTCCGGTTGGTGTGCATGCACGTCGATCGCAAATCCGAAGTCGGTCGGCAGGTTCCCGCTTACTTCTTGCCAGGAATCGCCGGCATCGTCGCTGCGCATGACGTCCCAATGCTTCTGCATAAATAGAACATCCGGGCGAGACTTGTGCATGGCGATGTGGTGAACACAGTGGCCGACCTCCGCAGCAGGGTCTGGAAGGAATGGGGACTTCAGTCCGCGATTGATCGGTCGCCAGGTCTTCCCGGCGTCGTCGGTGCGGAAAGCGCCGGCGGCCGAGATGGCGATGAATATGCGATTCGCATCGCTCGGATCGAGCAGGATCGTATGCAGGCACAATCCACCAGCTCCCGGCTGCCAGCGCGGCCCGGTATCCTGGCCGCGCAATCCCGAGAGTTCCTGCCACGATTTGCCGGCATCGGTGGAACGGAACAGCGCAGCGTCCTCGACTCCGGCGTACACCGTATCGGGATCGGTGAGCGATGGTTCCAAATGCCACACGCGCTTGAATTCCCAGGGATGCGGTGTGCCGTCGTACCACTGATGAGTGGCAGGGACGCCGTCGTACACGAACTTGTTGTCGACAGGTTCCCATGTTTTGCCGCCATCGCTCGATCGCTGGATCAACTGCCCGAACCAGCCGCTCGATTGCGAGGCGTACAGCCGGTCCGGATCTGCGGGCGATCCCTTGAGGTGGTACATTTCCCAGCCGGCGAAATGGGGGCCGCTGACCTCCCATTTTTCGCGTTTACCGTCCGACGTCAGGATGAACGCGCCTTTGCGTGTCCCGACCAGAACCCGTACTTTGCTCACGCTGGGTCTCCTTCTTGAATTTTGCCGTAGTTACAGCGCATTTACGCTACACGAATGGCACATTGTAACTGGAATTGGATTTAAACTTTTTGATCGCGTCAATAATATCGTGAGCGGCGCTCTTTTTGTACTCTCGGGCCATCGCGCACAGATTTCCCAGTTCGCGACGCCTTATTCTGCGTTGCAGATAAATGGCCACCTTCATGGCCTTTCGAGACGATAATTATATTGTGAAACGATCTGGCACTGCCGACCTGCCTCTCCATGGCGGACATGTTCCCGCCTGGCTGGCGAACCGCATGACGCAGCTGGGCGCCGCGATTGCCGAGCATATTGTACGGACGTACGGAGCTTCCGAATTCCTCACTCGCCTCAGCGATCCTTATTGGTTCCAGGCGCTGGGCTGCGTGATGGGCATGGATTGGCACTCTTCGGGCATCACCACCTCGGTGATGGGAGCGCTGAAGCGCGGCATCAATCCGCGTTATTCGGAGTTGGGAATCGTGGTATGCGGAGGCCGCGGCCGCCACTCCGTCAAGACGCCCGAGGAATTGCGGAGTGTGGGTGAGCGGACAGGACTCGACGGGGAACAGTTGGCGCGCACCAGCCGGCTGACCGCGCGCGTCGACAACAATGCCATCGCCGATGGCTTCCAGTTGTACTTGCATTCGTTTGTGGTGGCGAGCTCCGGCGAGTGGGCTGTCGTGCAACAAGGGATGAATCCTGCTTCCAATCTGGCGCGGCGATACCACTGGCACTCCGCCACCGTTCGCGATTTCGTTTGTGAGCCGCACAGCGCAATTGTTGGAGAGCACCAGGGCTCCATCGTGAATCTGGTGGATGGCCGTGCTGTGGATGCCCAGAAGGCGCTGCTCGGGATTGTGCAACAGCCAATTGGTGTTTCGCTTGCCCAGTGCAGAAAATTGACGATGCCGCCGCACCACGATGTCCGTGCAGAAAATATCGATCTAAAGCGACTCGGTGCGGTGCTGGCTGTTGCGCACGATCAGGAATTGCGCGATTTCTCTTCGTTGCTTCTTCTCGAAGGGCTCGGACCGCGAACACTTCAATCTCTGGCTCTGATTGCGGAAGTGGTTCACGGGGCGCCGACACGGTTTTCCGATCCAGCGCGGTTCTCCTTCGCACACGGAGGAAAAGACGGCCACCCGTTCCCCGTACCGCTAAAAACGTATGACGAAACACTCGCAGTGCTTCGGCGGTCTCTCGAGGCGGCGCGCCTTGGCAACCAGGAAAAAATAGACGGCTTTCGGCGCTTGGACCGCTTCACGCGATCCGTGGAGCGGTGGCTAAATCCCCGTGCAGGTTTTGAGGAAAGTCTCGATCACGAACGTCTGATTTCTTCCTCTGTCGGAGGCCGCATGGTGTTTGACCGGTCTGCGGGCCGATACGTCCAACACCGTGGGCAATTGTCATTTGCTTTTCAGAGCGAGCGTCCCGCAAAAACCTTTGTTAAGCAGGAACCCTGACGCCAGGGCAACGGCGGTTACGGAGTGTCGATGCCGTATGACCTGGATTCTTTTTGCAGGAGCAGTCATGGCCAATTGTCAGGCGGCGCCGAGTTGACGAAGCACCGTGCCATGGTCAAAATACACTTTTTCGCAGATTAGATGCTCACCTTCAAAAAGGAAGATGAGTGCTGCCTGGACCTCCATGCGCCGTCCCGTGGGAGCGAGCCCGGCCCAAACGCCGCGATGAGTCCCGCCAAATACGCACTCCACAATGATCGCATCTTCAGCGTGATATTGAGCTTGCTGCTGCAGATAAAAATTGGGAAATGCGGTGAGCAATTGATGGAGCAATGCGTCGACAGCATCCGAACCGTCCACCACCGCTCCCAGAGCGGGGACTTCATAACGAGGATGATGGAACGTCGCCAGGGCTGCAGCAACATCATGAGTAACCGCTTCCGCTTCGATATGTGCCTTGACGACGGCAGCTCGACGCGCGGAGAGTCTTTGCAACGTAGTGGACGCCATTTCTCCTCCAGAGATTCGACGATAGTGCGCCGACTAAATATAGACCACGTTTCTGCTGGGGTACATTTTTTTGCGAAATCCTGCTCTTTTCCTTTTCCGAGTACAAGAGCGTGTAAGTGATCGTCAGCTCTGCGGAAGCGAGGACAAGAGCAGATACGATCCCGGTGCCGACGCTAAGAACGACCCACCTAAGCAGTAAGGAGATCCTCGAGAAGGATAGTCTGGGAGAAATTCGGCCGAGACAGCCATAGCACATTCCGCGCTACTTCCGCTAAGCAAAAGCCAGCACAGCCATGACCACTTATAGACTGCGCCGGTCGTCCTAACCAACCTTAAGAACCTAAAGGAAGGCCGGCAGATCCTAAGCTAGGAAGCTAATCGGTGTTCCTTCGGCCCTGCTAGTGAGATTGTCCCCTGGATGTGGCACGCGCCCGATCTTGGCAGGTCAGCGTACAACCACCACCACTGTTACCGTACTCCTGCCGGTGTACTCAGTTATAGTAACTTAGCTCGCGGCCTAGCTCATTTGGCAGGACCGCCTACGGTCTTCTTCTGGTAATCGTTGAAGTTTAAATAGGTGTCCTCGCAAACGAACTCCATGATTTCCCACTTAGGTCTCAGCTTGAAAACCCGCTGGGATGTCCAGGGCTTGGTGTAAGCCTTTGAATCGTCGATGGTGATGTCATCCACCAAGGTGTCATGATCGGTTCGCCGGAAGCGTTCAATCAAGTGCAAGGCGTCGGAATGCGGGTGGCCCACGCGATCGAGCCAGGTCTTGTCATTAAAGCCGATGGTATCCACAACCAAGGTATCGCCATCCCAATGGCCAATCGCGTTTCCCATCCAAGTAGCGCTCAGATCCACAGGATGCTGCCGGCCGTCGGTATTAATGTAGCGCACGAAATGGTCGTACTCAAAAACGACCACTACGCGACCAGGCGCCTGCATGATTTCCATGGGAAATGGCTCGAAATAGAGTCGAGGAATGCCGGGAGGGAAACAGCTATGGACCGGATCGGTGGAAGCCAACGTCTGGTCGTCACCATGAGCAGGCTGGTTCCCGCTAAGCTGCGCCTTTCCCCAAGCGGTGAGAGGCGCCTCGGTGCCTTTTTCGGTCAAGCTATTGCTCATCCGATCCTGCGTCCATACACCCGAGAAATCTCGGGCCGAGGATGGGCCTTTGGCGGCATCTGAGGTATCTGAGGGGGCGGTGGCAGTTGGAGGCACAGCATTCTGGGCCATTAGAGACGACGAGAATCCAACAGCCGTTAGCACCGCCAGGGCCGAAACCGTAACCGGTCTCCATCTCATCGTTCGGCTCCCCTCGAATCAAAAATCACAGTTGTCGCCATAAGAAGAATTTCGCGTAACGTTGCGCGAACGACGCTAAAGTACCTAGGCAGCTTCCAGGTGTCAACTGCGGATTTGCATTTGTATGGGATGCGCACCGCGCCTGAGATTTTCAGGCGAGCCGCTTGAAGCATGTCGGCGGAGGCTTATCTCACATGCGTTTGGCCCACGATGGTAACCGGACAAGGTGTGGCTTGTAGTGTGGGCGGACGGGCGAGAAGCGCCGGCACGTCCCGAGCCGAGATAGTTTGGCTACTCGGTAGGCCCATGGCAGGATGATTACACGTTCGACCAACGCACCTATGCAAAGCACTATCGATTACCTGCTTTCGGCGGCCTACACATCGGCTCCATGCACCGCATCTTGCTTCTGTTTTTGAGAGATGTTGTCTCTTGTGCCGAACTTGATAGTGAGAGTACGATGCCGCTCTGGAAATGGGAAGGGGGGAACCAGTTCCAGTATTCCGAAATTCTGCCGAACCGTGGTTCACCCTTCTTTTTTGTTTTTGCCGAACTTAGGAAGATGAATTGGGGAAATTGCGTTTTGCCAAGTACTCTGGAAATCACAAGGAGGGGTGCAATGAAACCAAGGGTAGCAGGCTGTTTAGTTTCTTTTCTGTCTTTAATGATGATTCTTACGATTAGTGCAGGTCCGAGCTGGGCTGGCAAGGACGACCAAAACGGAGCTGAGCGCTTAAAGCTTCTGGGAACGATCGCCATACCAGGGAATCCCATTGCAAGCACCGACATTGCGGATGTCAACCAGACCACGGAAAGACTGTATTTCTCCGACCGGTCGAATCTGTCCGTGGATGTCGTCGATGCCGAAAATGATCTGTATATCGGCCGGATTACCACAAATGCCGGGGGTACATTGCATTTCGGCGGTTTGACTTCACCATCGACGCACGAAGGACCTAACGGAGTGGTTTCCACGGCGGACAAGAAAGTCTGGGCGGGTGACGGCGACAGCACCGTCAAGGTGGCGGACGTTGACCCCAGCTCTCCAACCTATCTGCAAATTATTGCCTCGATCAACACCGCGGGATTGAGTTCGGTGTCCGCCTGCACCGGAGGACCGGCCGGCACCTGCAATCGAGCCGATGAGATCGCGTACGATCCAAGCGATCACATCATCATGGTCATCAACGATGAACCGACTTCCATTCAGCCATTCGCCACGTTTATTGACTCGAATTTCCCTTACACCGTGCTGGGACAAATCAACTTTGCGGCTCCGCCCTCAAACCTGGTCGCCAGCGGCGGCTTAGAGCAGCCGGCGTGGGACCCCGCAGCCCACGTTTTCCTGCAGACTTTGCCTAAAGTGAACGGACTGGCTACCGGCGCGATTGCTATCATCCATCCCAAGACTATGGCGGTTGAAGGGGTGATTTCGCTCGCGAGTTATAGCTGCAGCCCCAGCGGCGAAGCGCTGGGAAGCGACCAGCACCTGATTGTGGCCTGCGGCATTGCCGGCGCCGTTGCCCCGTCTCCCACTTCCTTTCCGCTGGTAATCGATCTAATTACGCAGAGCGAAGTGGGTGCGGGAATCAACCAGGTTGGCGGCGGCGACGAAGTGAATTACAACCCGGGAAACAATCAGTTCGTGGTGTCATCCAACGTTGACGGCGTATCGACCAATCCGGACGTGCTGGGTGTCATTAATGGGAGAACCGGCGACTGGGTGGAAAACGCGCCGCCGGCAACACCAGGTGTCGGGGGCGCGCTCGGTACGGGAGGACTGGCAACCACAGGCAGGGCCGGGAATCTGGCGGCGCTGGGAGAGAATAATCACGTATTTGTGATTGTCCATCCTGCGACTGCGCCCGCTACGGACATTTGCGGCTCATTTGGCACCGTGGACTATGGTTGCGTGGCTGTGTTCGGACCAGAAAATGAAGACCCGGATCGCCCTGGCAAGTAATCTCTCGTAAGGCAACTTGCCAGTCGAAGTCTGGCATGCAGGAAAGAGGCTCACTAGCGCAGCTGCTAGGGAGCCTCTTTTTTGTTGCTACAGGGCCACGCTATGTATTAAGGAACGACTTCATATCGTCTTTAAGTCGGAAATCGTAATCGTTATGTTATTGCCCACGATATTTTTTCGTCTTCAGGAATCGGCGAGACTTAGCGATGGGGCACGCTACATTTGCACGGTATAGAGGATTGGTTCCATTGGCAAGACAGAGAGGGCACAGAAGTCCGAAAGGAACTGGCTTATACTGCGCTCTCTTCGGTTGCGTGGTTTATAAGACGGCAGTTTGTAAGGTGTCATTCACAGGCAGTAGCTTCCAATGCGCCGGGAAAGTGCAAGAGGCCGGACGGTCTGCACGACCGCCCGGCCTCTTTTTGCGTGCTTAGCTGGTGGTTTACTGGATTAGTCGCGTTCTCCGGCTTTGTGGTCGAAGACCGCAATGCAACCAGTACCCTTGAGTCCAAAGGTTGCGCAAATCGTATTGTCGGTTGATGGGGCTGCTACAAATGGGGCTGTTGTTCGCACGGGACTGAAGATGCGATTGTTTTCCGGGAAGGCGGAAGCATTTCGGCCACCCATATCGGGCACGTTTTGCAGCCAGCTACCGTCCTCGGCATCGATGACGCCCAATACGGTGGGAGCCGTTCCGCCTGTGGGAACAACGACGGTATTGTCGGTGGAAGTGACGTAGAAGCGGCCATCGCCCGGGTTGTACCAGACTTCATCGCCGCCGCCAACATCTCGGACTACATGGATGACGGCGCCGCTCAAGGCATTCACGATGATGGGCTCTCCGCATGCGGATATGAGAAGGTGCTGAAACGCGCCGAGTGCGGCGCCGTTAGCGCCGGTGCCAGTACCGCCAGGGATCGAGGAGCAAGGAAACGGATAGGTACTCACGATTCCGCTTCCCAGATTCTTGGGATCGATGATCGCAACTTCCGGCGCCTGCGCTGTGGTACCCGGCAGCGTGACCAGGAAGCGCTGCATTGCAGCGTCCCAAACAGGCTGCTCCGCACCTCCAGCACCGGTGAAAACAATCTGCGCGAGAATCTTGTTGGTTGTGGTGGAAATAAAGGTTGCATACGGCCACGCAACCGTGGCCGGCGTGGCTGCGGTGGGTGCATCGTTGTTGATCATGATGATGTGATCCGCCGGATCGTACCCGAGTTCGTCGGCACGGCCGCAAGTATTCGTCGTGCCGTTGTTGCACTGCTTGCCGCCAGGGAAGTTGGGATCGGCGGTGTTAACTCCGCAGTTGGATGTGCAGCCTGGAGTGGGGACCAGGAATTTCAGGTAGTCTGCCGATTTCGGGTCCACGTCGGCCACCTGAAGCTTGCTATTGCCATCCCCAGCGAAAAGTCTGCCATCAGGTGTCACCAGCACGCCATTAGGCCCGGCTCCGTTCGTACCGGGTGTTCCCGCGTAACCGGTCACTCGGCCTACATAAATGTCTTTCTCCGTATCGACGATGTCAACGGCGGAGTTTGACCTGTCGGCCAGATAAAACCGCTCGGTTCCGGGATCGGTCCAGGAGAGGTCCGTGCTTAGCAGGGGACTCCCTGGGATTGGAATAACATCACGAACGGTGACTGGAGTTTGCACATTGTGTGCATGGTTTTCGGTATCCCGGCATTCGCGATCGTCCCGAGAACGATCATCGCGATCCGGGCGTGCGCTTATGCTGAGAGTCAAGGCGAGAGCTACCCCCAAAATGCAACAGCCCAACAATTTGGATTTCATTCGCACTCCTCCAGGCGACAACTGTAGATTGATTGGGAATGGCGCTAACTTCAGCAGGCCTCGTATTAAAACGTCCCCCGACTTCACTGCGAGGCTGCTTAGGCTGGCGTGTGGGTGGACTCTATTGCCGGGGAGAGGCGGTTGTCAACAGCCAAGCATCGCAAAGGCTGGAGCCAATGGGCAAGGTGGGCTTAATGTTAACTTAAGGTTGACTTAAGGTTTGGCTTTCCCCAGAGCGGAGTCGCACCGTCAAGGTGACGGGCGGGCGGAGGTGGTACATTTTCACCTCGACGCGTGCGAGACAGGTAAGCTTGACACCTATGAGCGCCGAAGATATGTTTTCCGGCAACGCGCAATCCAGACGGAACCCGCCTTTGGGAGGCACCAATATGCCCAGGAAATGGCTATTGATTTCAGTCGCGGTGACGATGACAACACTCTTGCTGGCGGGCAAGTCAACACAAGCGCAGGGTATCGCCGATCTGCGCTTGTTCGAGAAGAGCTGCACCGGCTGTCACGGCGCCGCGAACGCGCCTCCGGGAGCGCCTGACGGCTTGCAATTGCGCAAGCTAACACCGGAAGCGGTATACGCTGCGCTGGGCAAAGGCGTGCACGCACAGATGACGGACGTGAGCGATGATGACAAGCGGCTGATCGCGGCCTATTTGGGCGGCCGGAAGGTGGATGTTGCGAAGGTTACCGACGCAAAGCTCATGCCCAATCAGTGTTCGAGCAACCCGGGATCAAGCAATGCTCCGCTGCGCGACATAGCAGCGAGTCCCTCGTTCAACGGCTGGGGTGTGGATGGCACCAATGCGCGCTTTCAACCGGCAAAAGCGGCCGGGCTTTCCGCCGAGCAGGTGCCCAAGCTCAAATTGAAATGGGCTTTCGGCTTCCCGGCGGCGGAGATCATGTGGGGGCAGCCGACGATTGCCGACGGGAAAGTTTTCATCGGGGCCGACACGGGTGCGGTTTATTCCATCGATGCTGCGAGCGGATGCGTGCACTGGTCGTTTCAAGCGGACGCCGGAGTGCGCAACGCGATCGACATTGCGCCGACGAAAGGGGCGGCGGCGCAATACGCTATTTATTTTGGCGATGTGAAAGCCAACGTCTATGCAGTCGATGCGGCCACCGGCAAGCAGCTATGGAAAGTGAAAGTTGACGACCAGCCTGTGGCGCGCATCACCGGCTCGCCTACACTCTATGAAGACCGTCTGTACGTTCCCGTTTCCTCTACCGAGGAACGCGCCGCCGGCTACAGCAACACCTATCCCTGCTGCACATTTCGCGGGAGCGTAGTGGCGCTGGACGCGGTGACTGGAAAGCGGGTTTGGAAAACCTACATTATTCCCGACGCACCTAAGGTTGTCGGCAAGACTTCCAAGGGCATACAAATTTTTGCTCCATCCGGGGGAGCAGTGTGGGATGCGCCCACGATAGACGCGAAGAACCATGCGCTCTACATCGGGACCGGGGATGCCTACAATCATCCGGTGCCCAAGTCCACCGATGCGGTCATGGCTCTCGACATGGGCACGGGCAAGGTGCTCTGGTCGGTCCAGGACACGGAAAACGATGCCTGGCTTTCGGGCTGCGGTCCGCAAGCTACGTCGGAAAATTGTCCCAAGGATATAGGGCCCGATTACGATTTTGGGGCATCGCCTATTTTGCGGATGTTGCCGAACGGGCGCCGCATTCTTGTGGCGGCGCAAAAAAGTGGAATGGTCTGGGCGCACGATCCCGACAAGCAGGGAGCCGTGGTATGGAACACGCAACTAGTGGACAAACTGGCGCTGGGCATGATGACATTCGGGGGAGCGGCGGACGATCAGACGGCGTACTTCGGTTTGCGCACCGGAGGAATTGCGGCCGTGGAGTTAACCACGGGTAAGAAGAAATGGTTCACGCCCATTGAGCAGAATCCGCAATCGCAAGCCCCGCGAAACGGTGAAACCGGGGCCACCACGGTGATTCCCGGAGTCGTCTTTTCCGGAGGATGGGACGGGATAGTCCGCGCGTTTTCGACCGACGATGGGCATCCACTGTGGCAGTTCAACACACTGCAAGACTTCAAAACCGTGAATGGCGTAGCGGCCAAGGGCGGGTCAATGGGAGCAGCCGGACCCGTAATCGCGGGTGGCATGGTGTTCGTCGGCTCGGGGTATGTTTTTGGCGCCGGGATACCGGGCAACGTGCTGCTGGCCTTTGCTCCTGAACCCTAGCCTCTAGGCAGCGGAAGCCAGGGGGAGCCTCGCGTCGCCCGCCGCAGCGACAATTGCACAGCAGCCAGCAAATGCGCGATGCGGTGAGTGCCTGTTCGGAATAGAATGCACACGGACGCCACAACGCACCACGAATGTGGCTGTACTTGCTTTCAATAATTAAGTTGCTCTCAATAGTCGAATACACCAAAGGCACTTTCAAGACGAGTTAGAGGTGGAGCTTATGAGAACGTTTATAACGTTTATGAGGATGCCGGTCGCCGTCACATGCACGATATTACTGGGTGGAATCGTTTACCTGGGAGGGACTGGCCAACTGGGTGGGACCGCCGAACCGCCGCGATTGCCTGCGCGATCATCGGCTGACGGGGCTGCGTGTGCGCGTTTGGCCTCGCTGCACTTACCGAACGCGACCATCACTTCAGCGCAAGTGGTTCCTGGGGGGAAATTTGCAGCTCCCGCGGGTGTAGATGGCTCGTTTGCCGACCTGCCGGCGTTCTGCCGCGTGGCGATGACCCTCACACCATCGGGCGACTCCGACATCAAAGCTGAAACCTGGCTGCCATTATCCGGCTGGAACGGCAAGCTTCAGGAGGTCGGAAATGGTGGATGGGGCGGCTCCATCCAATATGGTGAGTTGGCGGACGCGTTGCGAGGTGGATACGTTGCGGCGTCCACCGATACGGGACACGTGGGAGGAAGCGCGAGCTTCGCGCTGGGTCATCCAGAGAAGCTGATCGATTTCGATTATCGCGCGGTGCACGAAACGGCGCTGCAGAGTAAGGCCACGATTGCGGCGCTCTACGGTGCGGCACCACAATTGTCGTATTTCACCGGCTGCTCGGGCGGCGGCAGGCAAGGATTCATGGAGGCGCAGCGTTTTCCCCAGGATTTCGAAGGCATTGTGGCCGGGGCGCCGGGTTACGACCGCACCGATCAGAGTTTTCAGCTGGTACTCGTCGCGCAGGCGACCCTGAACGATCCTGCGAGCAAGATCCCTCCGGAAAAATATGCGGTGCTGCATCAAGCCGCGCTCGATGCGTGCGATGCGCGTGACGGTGTCAAGGACGGTCTGATCAGCGACCCGACGCGGTGCAAATTTGACCCGGCAGTGACGCAGTGCAAAGGGGCCGACAGCGCGAACTGCCTGACGCCTGCGCAGGTGACAGCGGCGAAAAAGATCTATGCACCGGTGATTGATCCGCAGACGAAGCAAGAGATTTTTCCCGGGTTCGAACCGGGCAGCGAGTTGCGCTGGGGAGGCACGTCCGGCGGCCCGCGGCCGCTGGCAGTTGCCGACGAACTTTTCAAATACGTGGTGTTCAGGGATCCCAATTGGGATTTCCGGACTCTCAATCTCAGACATGATCTGGCGCTCGCCAGAAAGATCGACAATGGCGATTTGAGTCCCAGGTCGGCAAACCTGAAGCCGTTTGTCGAGCGCGGAGGCAAACTGCTGATCTATCACGGGTGGGGCGATCAGAACGTCGCGCCGCGATCCTCAACCGGCTATTACGAACGGCTGGTGGACACGCTGGGCAAGAGCCAAGTCGACAGTTCGGTAAGGCTTTACATGGTGCCGGGCATGGGACATTGCGGAGGCGGCGAAGGACCCAATGTATTCGACACCGTCACCCCACTTGCGCAGTGGCGGGAACATGGGACAGCGCCGAAAGAAATCATTGCGTCACAGATAACCAACGGGACCGTCAGCCGCACGCGGCCACTGTGTCCGTATCCCGAGGTGGCGCAGTACAAAGGCACCGGGAGCGTAGATCAGGCGGAGAATTTCGTCTGCCGATTGCCTAAGAGTTGAGCGGCGACTGGTCTTCGGCCGGCAATAAAGAACAGAGGCAATAAAAGAACATCGGCAATAAACAGAGGTTTGAAACTGACCCGGCGCAGGAGGGAGTGACTTCGTCTGGCGCGCCCACAAGCTTTGTAAATACCACTGACCTTAGGACCTAGCAAAGCGGACATGGTCAGGCATTTGAGCTGTTGGAAAAGGCCTTGCCAGGAACGGTGGGTGTCTCAAATTACAGTGGATCAAGATCTGATTCGCCGATCGGATTCGCGGCGCCCGGCTCCGTCTGGCAGGAGCCGTTAAATGCAGCATGGAGCACGCCCACTGCTAATATCGGAGAGCTATTGGAACACTATTGGAGCAAGGGAATGCTCGAAGCCGCTGGCGGCTGCGGGACCGATCGCAAAAATGCGTAGATGTCGGCTATTTCCGTATCCGACAGCACTTTGCTGGTGTAGGGCGGCATCTCATCAGACGGCTGCCGGCATTGATGGATGAATGCAGAAAAGGCGATCGGGTTGGGTGCGAGTCGCGGCCCGGTTCCGGTCCCACCCTGACCCTGGCGATCATGACATTCGTAACAGCCTGCGTAAGTGAAAAGTCGCGCGCCGTTTTCCGCGTTGCCAGCCGGGGTGGCGACCGCGCTGGCATCAGCCGCTGGCGCCACGGATTTCAGATACGCATAAACATCCGCAACTGTGGCGTCGGAAATCTCAGCGGCGGAATAGGGGGGCATGGGAGCTTTCGCATTTCGGACGGCATCGAGAAACATCCCTAAATCAAATCTCGGTGGGGCGATCCGCGGCGCTACAACGGCACCCGCGGCACCCGCGCCACCCTGGCCTTGAGCGCCGTGGCAGGTCGCACACTTCTCGCCGGAGAAAACCCTCTTGCCGTTGTCCGCATTACCGGCAGCCGGTTTACCACCCTGTGCAGCCGGTCTGGCCTGCTGCGCGGAGGCGTAGGAATGGCTGAAAATGGATAGTCCCGCAATTGCCGTAGTAACCAGGACAAGCACGGCACCCAGGACGCGGAGTGAATGCGTTAAGCGTTGAGCCATCACTTGGGTTCTCTCCTGTTCGCGACAGTGACCTGCAGGATGCTTACCAGTCTCAGTTCGTCTTCTGTCATTCCACGTATCATTCCACCCACGTATCATTCCGGCCCACATGTCATTCCCGGCCCAGAGGCAACGCTTTCACACTCCCGAGTCAGAGGGCCAATTAGCCAGCCAGTTAACGTCCAACTAGCGCGGCTGGGTGACGGTATCGAGAAGCGCCGGTTGGCCTTTCTTTACCGCGGCGATAGCGCGCCGGATGGCCGGAGCCAAATCATTGGGATTATCGATAGGCCCTTCCGCATACCAGCCCATGCTCTGAGCCAGCTTGGCATAGTCAATGTTCGGGTCGGTGATTGTCGTGCCGATGCCGGCGCGATCGATGCCCCGCTGGCGGCGGTCGGCCATGCGTTGGATATGCATGACTTCTTGATGATAAGCACGGTTATTATGCATGACCGCCAGGAGCGGGATGTGGTGATGCGCCGCGGTCCAAAGAACGCCTGGGGCGTACATGAGATCGCCATCATTCTGAGCGTGAACATAGAACCGGCCATACTTGCGGTGTGCTAATGCGGACCCCACGGCCGCCGGCGAGGCGTAACCGACACCGCCCGAACTGCCGCCAAATCCCCGCTGATAGTGTTTGTCATAAACCCACGGATAGCCGCCCATGCCTCCGGCCCAATCTTCGTTCTTGACCTGTGCCCAGACTTCGGCGGAAAGGCGGGGCAAGCTGATGGGGCTGGCGTCCCATCCATAGGTTGCGGCGGTGCGAGCGCGATCCAAAGCTGACTTGCGCGCATCGACTATTTTGGAGCCGCGCTCCTCAAACACTCTCTTGCGATCATCGGTGGCCAGGCGCTTGACCGCCTCGATGAGGGAAGGGAGAGTGGCTTCCGAATCGGCAGCCATGGCCAGATCGACTTCCGCATAGCGCTGGAAATCCTGGTAATTGCTCTTGATGTAAAGATCCTCGGTGGTGATGCTGATGAGCTTCGCACCTTTCCGTGTTGCCGGCTTCCAGGTGCGCTGCGCCTGATCGCGAAAGCTGTTGGCGACACTCCAGAAATCGTTCACATCAAGCCCCAGGATCACGTCCGCATTCCTGGCCTGGACGGTACCGCCGCCGCCACCGCCACCCGCATTGATAACCGGAGCCTGGAGAAAATCACCGAGTTCCTTCAGGTGCGCCGCACCAGCCTCGGTGCGCCCGACACGTCCAGCAACGATCACCGGATTTTCGGCTGCGACGAGCAAGCGTGCCGCCTCCGCCACCGAGCCCGAGTCCCCTTGCGGCGGAGCGGTAAGCGTGAGCTTAGGAATGTGCAGGGCCGCATCTTTGGCAATGGGGTCCTCTTGCAAGCCGCCATCCACCACTATAACGACAGGCGACATCGGCAAAGTCATGGAGATCTTGTAGGCACGCACGGTTGATTCCGCGAAGTGCGGAAGCGAGATGGGGGTATCGTCCCACTTCGTATAATCGCGAACCATAGCCGCCGCATCCTGAGCACTGTGGTACCACTCGACTCCAGGACGCCGCTGCGTGGCGTCGAGCGTGTTACCGAGCATGATGAATACCGGGACGCGACCACCCCAGGCGTTATAAATCCCCATTGCCGCGTGCTGCAAGCCCACCGTGCTGTGCGCCAACACCAACATCGGCTTTCCTTCAACTTCCGCATAGCCCTGGGCGAGGGCCACCGACGATTCTTCATGGCAGCAGGTAATGAACTCCGGCGCCTTATTGCCGCCGTAGTTGATGATCGATTCATGTAATCCGCGGAAACTCGATCCTGGGTTGGCGGCCAGGTACTCAAAGCCCAGCGACTTAATCACATCGACCATAAAGTCCGAACCCGCGCGGTCGACCGTCAGAACTTCAACACCGGATGATGATGCCGATTCTGGTGTGGCATCCACGGGCGGCGCGGCCGCAGCAGCGACGAAGGGCTGGGCGTTAATGGCTGCATTGCTTGCGACCAGGGTGGCCATACCGCCAACTGCGGCATTCTTCAAAAAATTGCGACGATCAACACGCTTTTCGGACTTGGCCATGGCTAAAAGACCTCCTACTGCATTTGCTTTAGGCGTTACAACACATCTTATATGTACTTAGACACGTTCCGTGTCAATGGCCTTCTTTTTTGACAAGACGGATACCCTTTCTGTTCGAGCGGGGCACCAGCGGCTGCTATGAACGGCCTATCGTTTCCGCGGCGACGTTCGCATTCAGCCGGCATGTTGAAATCGAGTCAGCATGCCTGCAAGAAGTATGCCGGCAAGAAGCATGCCGACAAGAAGCGACCCAGGAGCGTGAGCTTGCCTGCCCGGCATGGCAACAGCATTTCCGAAAGAAGCGGCTAGCCCATGGCATGGGCGCGTTGAGGTTCGATCCTGTAGATGACCCGTATCTCTCCGGCGCTACGGCGGGGGTAGGTATCCTTTCCCAGGTATTTCTTGGCCATTTTATCGATGTGCGCATCGGCGCCGAGCTCGGTGATATCCACCACGCGGCCGTGCACCGACAGATGACGGTAAGGGTTTTCCGGATCGAGGAGATCCAATCCAACGCGGGGATCGCGTCGCATATTTTTATCTTTGACGTGGCCTTTCACAGTGTTGATCAGGATGTGCGCGCCATCGTAATCGACCCAGACGGTGGTGACCTGCGGACTGCCGTCCGGCATCAACGTAGCGAGTTGCGCGAAGGCCTTCTTCTGGAACAAGTCGAGGTATTTTTCGGGGATCGCAGCCACTTAGGTCTCCTGACTGATGTGATGGGCAAGGGCTCGTGCCACAACCAGAAGCCGGAAATTGAGTGCCCGGCCGTTATCGCCTGCTTTCCGCCGATTTTAACAGATACACATGTTGCGCGCGCTCCGCATGCAGACTGATTCGCAGCAAGACCACGTAACGCCGTGATGCCGTGATGCAGTGATGCAGTGATGCGGCGATACGGTGCTACGGGCGCGGCGGCCAGCTTGCCTAATATGAATTTAGCGCCGTTTGGAGCGAAGAAGCCGTGTGCCGCTGTGCGTTCAGCTGCGAAGTCTTCAACCAGTCAACTTGGGCCAGGTCCACGCTGCCTGCAGCGCCGCTGGTAAGCAGATAATTCATGGAGCCATGGTCGGTCCGATAGTTTGTGACCGCGTAAATCTCGCCCGATCGCAAAGCGATGAGCGTGAAGCGCGCCGACTGGCTCGCTACCGCGGAACTCACGAGTTGCGGTGTGCTCGGCTGCCGCTCGGATGTCGTGTAGCGCTGCGGTGGGGCCGAAGCCGGCGCAGCAAACGATTCTCTGGAAGCCCCGGAAGACGATTCGCCAAAGAAGTGCCAGCCTGCGGCCGCAATTCTCGGCACAGCGATGTCGTCCATCAATCGCAGGGTCACCTGTTCTTCACCTTTTATTGCTGGACGCGGCCCGCGTGCCGGCAGAGCCAGAACCTTCCAGGGCCAGAGCACAGGGAACATCCATTCAACCGCGTCACGGGTGGGGTGACCATGGCCCACGATATCGCCTTGACGATCCACGCGAAATCCCCGAGCGCCAATGATCTTGCTCGGCACCGGAATATCGGTATTCGGAAGGCCGATACGATCAAATTCGATGCGCAGATAGCCTTTGCCTACAAAATGGCCGGGATCTTTCTCAGCTTCCAGATGGCCGCCTAGATAACTGCCACGAGGGAAGACCGAACGCCCAAATTCCTGCAGGCTAGACAAGTGGCAAATGACGGGGTCGCCCACGGCGGCGGTGGCGGATGAGAAATTAGGTTCTTCCAGAGTGCAGTGGATTAAGGTTCCGGCGGGTACGACCGTTTCCTGAGCCTTCAAAGCAGGTTGGAAGGCAAACAATAATAAGGCAAAAATCGCAGAGGCAAACGCGCTGCGCATGACCCACCTCCAGCAGGTAGCGGCCAAGGAGAGCGACACGAAGAGGAACAAGAGCTACCTTGATCCGCTGAGTGTAATGGGCGACGTTACGCCATTTTTGTTTTGCGGGCAATAGGAAGAATTTCCACGCCGGTAGCGGGAGCAAGGTACTGCGTTATTGCGGCGCTGTTGCGGCGGGGTGGCCTGGGCCGCAAATTCAAGAAGGTCCCGCTCTAGTCACGCCGCCGGTGCCCACGTCTGCACGCAAGAGAGACCACGGGGCAAAATTTGCAAACTGCACATGTGGCGATGGTGTGCAGGCGATGTGTGGATGTTCAGAGATGGAGTGCTTTTCGGATGTTCTTCAAGATGGTGGTTGGTGTTTTCCGAGCCACAGTGGGTTTGGTGCGTTCGGCGTTATGAGCTGGAAGTTGCAGCATCCAGTGATAGGCGGTCATATCGTCTGTCGCGAAGCAGTGCACGCAACACCAGAGGTACAGGCGAAAACGGCGATAGATGGATTCGCCCCAGCGCGACGCGACAATCGAGTGGTTGCGATCGAGGTTCTCGGCCCAATGCCGAGCCGTGCGCATGTAATTGATGCGGTCATTGTGCAGCATGCAGAGCTCGAGCGGTGTCTCCGTCAAGGCATCGAGATACCCGGGCAGGTGCAGGGGTGTCTCGTTTCCGGGATAGATGTATTTCAAGATGAACGATGAAAATGGATATTTGTGCGGCGACGCGGAGGCGTCAAGATACACCCGCCCGCCGGGTTTCAAGAGTTTCTGGTATTGCGCAAGCGTCGCTCGATAGTCGGGCAGATGCTCGGTGACGCCAAGATTAACGATGGCGTCGAAGCGTTGGTTGGTTCTGTATTCGAGGAAATGCTCGCGGACCACCTCGCACGGCAGGTTCTCGCGGCAGATCAGCTCGTTGCAGAAGGCTTCCGAATCCTTCGAAATGGTCAGCGAGGTGACACGCGCGCCGCGCTTGCCGGCAAATTCCGTGAACGCACCCCAGCCGGCGCCGACATCGAGCACGCGCATCTGCGGTTCGATACCAGCCGAGTTGCATGCCGTGGCCAGCTTCCGCTGAATAGCGGACTCGAGGGATTCCTCCTCACGCTCGAAATAGCCGTGCGAATAGCAGCGGAATTGCCGGTCGAGGAAAAACAGGTGGAGATCGCCGTCGGTATCGTAGTGCTGACCAATCCATTTCTTATCGCTCGCAGTCTGACCGAAGACCAGACGCTGGCCGTAGGTAGACCACAAGTACGCGAGCATGTGACGATCCGTGAGGCTGTTTCGCAGATCGAATACGGCAAGGAGATCGCCATCGATATCCAGATCTCCGGAAAGGTAAGCTTCCGCGATGCGGATCTCGTCGAGCGACCTGACCGCGGAAGCCGCGCGGACGTTGTTCGCGGTCACGCGAAACTTCACAGCCCCGTTGCCGACCCGCCAAAGCGGCTTTCCCGGCATTTGCATTTCGAAGGCGCTGCCTACAGGAAGGCTCCTGGAAAAGGCTTTCTCAAGCGCTGTCGGAACCGTGGCCCCGCCAGCGAACGGCGCGGCGTCGCCGATGGGGTGAGCTCCGGTACCCGAGATGGACGTATAGCGCTTCATGGAAGCAAGACCGTACTCGAAATTTCAGACGTGTCGACGTGGGGCGGCGTCTGATGTTTTTCAAGGCTGTGTGCCGCCTGCACAACCTCCGCATCGGCCGTGTTGGCGCATTGTAATGCCATCATCTGCCAGGAAGCTTCGGCAAACCACACCCCTAACACGCGCAGAATAAACCTATATGTTAGATTTTGTGCCGACTTTTTTCGAATATCGGCGGCGTGCCAAGCGTGCTACCCATACCGTGCCATCTAGCGGGCTGTCTATCGGGGCTATCTAGCGGGGAATCCAGTGCGCCTGTCCGGTAAACAAACCGTCGATCAATCCGATCTGGTAGATCAAGAACATTCCAAAGGCGGTGCTGACGATCCCGGAGGCGACGCCCAGGTAGTTGCCAGCGCGCGCGAAACGGTTGCCGGTGTATGCGATCGGCAAAGCGATCGCCGTAGTCATCAACATCATTCCGGCAATCGTTCCAACTCCAAAGACGACCAGATAGGCAATAGCCCAGAGTGGGCTATGGATGGTCGAGAGTACCAGCAGCGCTACTGCCGCGGACCCGGCCAGCCCATGAATCAGTCCGACGACGAGCGGGCGAAGAAGCTGGTACAAACCAAATTGGCCAACCACTCGGTCAAGCGAGCTGCCGGCGATGCCGGTACCGTTCGGAGGCGCGGGTCTTACAGATAATGGGGCACGTGATGGGGCAGGTGACTGGGCCGCTGCTTGCGCTGGCGCGGTGAATTTCTCAGTCAACCAGCGAACGACACCCGTCAGGTTGAGGACGCCTAGCAGAATCAACATAATCGCGACCGACAGTTCCATCGAGAGACCGACACGCGGCGGGATGACCAGGTTGAACAAGATTATCGCGGAGCCGACCACGGAGATCGTTAGCGTATGCCCAACACCCCATAGCATGCCGATGAGTGCCGCATAGCGCAGGGAGCGCTCGCGGCTGACAATCGTCGATACAGCCACAACGTGATCGGGATCGGTCGAATGCCGCATGCCCAAGAACAGACCCAGCAACACGATGCCGGCGAACGAAGCCAGGTGGCCTCGTGAAAGAAAGCCGGAACCGATTCCGGTGCTGAGCAACCCCTTCGCAGCGATACCCAAGCCCAAAAGCAGCATGAAGCCGGAGGAGAGTGCGGGCAGCCATCGTTGGGATACCAGGCCGTCACCCTTCGAGCGAGCCATGAATTGCCGCGCGTAGACCATTAGCAGGCCGATGACGATCAGCACTGCGGCCAAGCCGAGGCTAAACGCAACGATGAGGAACAATCCCAGGCCGACTCGATGCAGAGAAAGCGCGCTCAGCAGAACTACGAGCGCCGCAGGACAGGGCACCATACCTCCCGTAATGCCCAGGGTGAGAAGTTGCCTGAGCGGGACGCTTGCATGTGCCGGTTCTAATGTTACAACCGTAGCAGGGGCCGTAGCAGGGGCCGTAGCAAGGGCCGCCGCGGACGTGCGTGCTGCAAATTGCGATCGTGTGAGCGAAGCGAACCAATGACTGTGTGACTGGCCCGCTTGATGCCCGTGCGCTTCTGACTCGCCGGTGCACGCACGTAGAAAGAGGTAGGAGGCGAGTCCCGCGATCATGAGCCCCGAGATGACGCCGAGCCACGGGTACAACTGCTCAGGAACGATCCAGCGAGAGGCATACAGCGTGATTCCGCCAAGCAGGTACACCCCCGCGGTATGTGCCGCGGTGACAATCAGGCCGAGCAAGACCGCATGCCGCGAAGTGCCTCGGGTACCGACGAGGTAGGCCGCCACAATTGTCTTGCCATGCCCGGGTTCAAGTGCGTGTAAAGCACCTAGTCCGGCGGCGATCAGCGCAGCGGAAAATAGGAACCAAAAGCTCATGTTGCGGGCGGAGACCAGTTCGGTGAACCTGCTTCTGGGCGTCTTCTGTTGATTCGCCTGAAGACCGATCGTCGGGGCTGGAGCGGAATCTCGATCGATGATGTCAGGCTGGGGGGTGCGAGGTTGGCGGTCGGTGGTGGGTTGCGGTGAAAGTATTGCTGAAGGTGTTGCGGCAGTCGCTTTGGCTTGCGGCCGGACGTCGTCAAGGTGGGGAACAGCGGCCGATGACGTCGCGGGCCTAGAGATGGGCTTCGCTGGTGCCTGTGAAGTGGGCGCTTGCGAAGTGGCGGCTGGTGAAGTGGAGGGCGCTTGCGGCAGCTTAAATTCGGCGGCGGCTTCCAGATCTTGCGGCGGGCTGTTCAATAAATCCGTGGGATAGTTGGACAACTGTGCGCTGCGATCGGTGGCGGGTGCCGAACTGCTGAGCAACGAAACGCCATCGCCTGCTATGACTACGATTTCCTTCCAACCAGAATGGCCGGCAAAATTTTTATCCAAGTAGTGGACACGATGGGCGGAGCCGGACGAGAGATTTTCCACTGGCGCGCGATACACGAGCCCAAGCTTCATGGTCGGCAGGCCGCCGGCTCCAGGCGTGAAGAGCGCGTCCTGATCGACGGCACTAAGCTCCACTTGCCGGCCGTCGATTTCCAGCAGGAGTCCGGCGCGCAGTACGTTCGCCTGCTGAGCGAGATAAGGGGCCAGCGAAGGGTCGCCAACCTGGGCCACAATCCCACTGCTTTGGATCTCTTGAAAGGTTGGAATCTCGGCCATATCGATGAAGTAGCGTACTTCGACGTTTCCGCCAGTGATGCGGATCGACGAGTAATGGCTAATGCTGAAGTTCCCCATAGGGTGGGCGGAGCCCGCCTGCGGCATGGCGAGTGCGGCAAGCATCGCGACGATCAGCACCGAAGGACGCGTGAATCGATTACAGGTGCGCATCGGCAAGCGCTTGCGGCTCCTTTCATCGAATTGAAAAAGGGTGAACATCGCAGGGCGCAAGTGCGGGGGCTCGGTTCACCCTTTGCACCACATAGGCACGCCCCTTCGCACAACTAAGTACGCAAGGATCGGAGATTCGGATGTGGCAACAAGAAAAAATTTCTAGCACAAGCGGTCGAACCGAGATGCAGCCCACGAAGGCAATAATATACTTGGCTCAACGGATTACTTATTCCGAATAGCGATCGCCCGGCTGGGCCCGAGTGCCCTGAATGGCCCGAATGGCCCGAATGGTAAGTTCCACCACAAATTCACCCTTTGCGGCGATGTAAGCGGGCCGGTCTTCTCGAAACCGCTCGGCGAGTGCGATCTTCAGGTCGCCGTAGATTTTGGCGTCCTTTGGGTGCGCTCGAAGGTAGTCTCTGAACGCGATGTGCCTTCGAAATTCGGCACTGCATGGTGGGCAAACGTAAAGGTGATGCGGAGGATCGCTGGCGGGCGCAAGGAAAGCCTCGCGCTCGGGGACGCCTAGGTTCCCCTGATGGATATAGTGCAATCGCGCGAGGCGCTCGATGGCCGCAGGAAGCATCGTTTCGGATACCAAAAGCACATCGATGTCGATGATAGGCTTTGCTGCCAGGCCTGGAACGGCAGTGCTGCCAATATGCTCAATGGCAGCCGCCATGCCACCGAGCGCATCGACAATTGGCTTGCGAAGGGACTGAAAGAGTTCGGGCCAGTGGGGGTTGTAGTCTAAAACGATAACGGGATTTGCCATAGCTGAATCAACGAATGGCTGCAGCAATAAGGCACCAGGTGAAAAATGACCGGGCAGCGATACTCGCTCATGCATGCTCGTTCATCATGCTTGCTCACGCTCGCTCAGCGAGCCGGGCCTCACGGCTGATCGAGAGTGAACGTCAAAAAGGCCAGCCGTTCGTCGCGCTGGATTTGCAACGCAATCGACCCACCGGGCGGAACCGCTTTCAGTGCGGCGCGCAGATTATCGAGTGTCGTCATAGGGGTGCCGTTGAGCGTCCGTATAACGTCGCCGGTGATGAGCGGGATGTCGGCGGTAGCGTCCGCAGAACGGGCGATTACCAAAATTCCATAGGGGTCGCGAAGACCGGGCAACTCCTGGACAATTTGCTGATCGATGGCGACGCACAGAACTCCCAAGGGCGCGATGAGGCTTTTTTCGGGATCGGCAAACGAGGCCAGTTGATCGACTTCATGGGGGCGTTGGATCACCGGCACGTCGAACTTCAAACGCGCGGAACCGCGCAGCACTTCAAGATGTGCTAGCTCTCCGGCGCCATGAGTCATCATGCGAAAGCCGAAGTAAGGAAGGCTGTCGGTAGCTTTGCCATCCACGGTCAAGATGATGTCCTGAATTTGCAGGCCGGCCGCGGCAGCGGGGCTCCCCGGTATCACATCAGAGACGATGACGCCGGAATTGCGCGGCAGATTCAGAGCGGAGGCCAGCAAAGGCGAGATGGTTTGTACACCGATACCGATTTCGCCGCGATGCACGTGTCCCAGTTGCCGGATTTGCTGAAACGAGACGCCAATGATGGCGCTCGGAATGGCGAAGCCCAGCCCTTCGTTGCCCCCCGATTGCGAAAGGATAAAAGTATTGATGCCCACCACTTCGCCGTTGACGTTGACGAGCGGGCCGCCAGAATTGCCGGGATTGATGGGAGCATCGGTCTGCACATACACCATCGGCGAATCCGGATCGGTCTGCCGCGCGGTCGCGCTGACAACGCCCATGCTCACGGAGTTTTGTAAGCCCTCGGGACTGCCGAATGCGAATACCAATTGGCCTTGCTGCAGGTTGGTATAATCGGCGAGTCGCAGCGCCGGAAGATTCTTGCCCTCGACTTTGAGCACGGCCAGGTCGGCATCCGGCGCAATCCCAATAATTCGCGCCGGCAGGATGTCGCCGCGATATGCCAGAGCATTGCTCGGAGTGCTGTCGCCCGAGGCTACCGGCAAAACCACTTGCACGTGTTCCGCGCCATTCACAACGTGCGCATTCGTAAGGATGTAGCCGGAAGGATCGATAATAAAGCCCGACCCGATAGCGTGCTGGCGGCCGATAATGACGTTCGCATTGCCTCGATTACTTTGTTGCACCGTTCCGTATCCGGCGGCGACAATCTGCACAACGCTGGGAGATACTTGCTTGATCAGAGCTTCCACGGAACTGTTGAGCTTGCGAAGCGTATCTGTTTCGGGTGCTGATTGCGCGGCCAAAGCCGAACACGACAGCGCGACGGCGAGCGCGCAAAGCAGCAAACGCAGATGGGAGTCGAATCTGTGGCGGCAATGCGGGGACGGTTGCGTCATTGGATTCACCTCTCGCGTCAGCGGTGTCTGCTTCGCCGATTGCGAACCTGCGCTGATGTTCCCAGGGCAGGATAGGCGTATTGTGGCACCGTTGGGATGCTTTCACATGTGTCATCATGCAGCCGCTTGGGTTAGATGTTCCAAGCCGCCATTGCAGCTTGACTTTTCATATGCCGGGGGTATACGACCCATTGTGGCTCGGGCGAGTAAGGCGATGCCGGGGGCGTTTTCTCGGTGTCTGTCGGTGCAGGAGTTGGTAGACCGGCCGCGGCAAGTGGCGCTTTCCCGGTCGTAAGCGAGAGAAAGGCCACGGCAAGTGGCGCTTTCTCGGTCATAAAAGTACGGCGAATTGAGGCTTAAATCATGAAGACAAAAACATTTTATGCGTTGTTGGCGGTGCTGCTGGTCGCAGTGGCGTGGCTCGGATTGCGTGTCAACGCGCAGAACAAGGCGTTGGCGGCGGCGAAGGCGGCTGTGCCCAAAGCCGAACTCGCCAAGGCTAACCCGCCATCGTCCATTCCCACGTTTTCGACCGAAAAAATTGCGCGCGAGGGTTTTTTCTACGTCGGCGGCAGATACGTTGGCGAACCGGGCAAGGAAGTAATGCACGGCGCGATGTATGTCGAAGTGATGGGTGCCGAAGCAGATCCAGCAACCGTATCCCATCGTGTTTTTCCACGGCAACGGGCAGACCGGAGCCGTCTGGCAGCAGACGCCCGACGGACGCCCGGGCTGGGCGTATTACCTGATGAACAATGGCTACGTCGTCTACATGGTGGACTACCCGGCGCGCGGGCGCTCGCCTTACGTTCCGGACAGTGGACGGCAAATCTGGGCATCCGCACGGCGCTGGAACTGCGAGAAGATCTGGACCGCGCCCGCGCCCTCGGGCGGGAATTTCCCGCGGATGAAGCTCTACACGCAGTGGCCCAGCGATTCGCCGAAGAAAGGCATGATGGGCGATCCGGTCTTCGATAATTTCACTCAGTGGCCAGGTGCAATTCGTCTCCGCCCAGGACGAGCTCGCCGTGCCGGCCGGCGTCGCGCTGCTCGATCAAATTGGCAAGCCCGGTCATCCTGATCACGCATTCGCAAGGCGGGCGGCATCGGGTTTCAACGTCGCCGATGCAGCGTCCCAAGCTGGTCGCCGGCATGGTGGCGATCGAGCCGGGCGGCCCGCAGATTGGCAATCGTGGACACGGCCAAGGTCGAAGTACACGCGCGTAAACCCGCAATTCCTGGGGGCTCACCGATATGCCGATGCACTACGATCCGCCGGTCAACAGCCCCGACGATTTGAAGACTCACCTCGAGGACAAATCGGAGCGGCCCGGCGACGAAGTTCGGCTGCTACATGCAGAAGGAGCCCGTGCACAAGCTGGCGAGCTCTGAGCGAACATGCGCATCCTGTCGATCTCCGCCGAGGGCACCTATCACCGCGTGTTCGACGCTTGCATTCCCAAGTGGCTCAATCAGGCCGGAGTGAAGGACGATTTTGTGCGCCTCGAGGACGTCGGCATCCACGGCAACATGCACGAAATGTTCCTCGATAAGAACAGCGATCTGGTCATCAAGTTCATCGACGACTGGCTGCAGCAAGAACGTGAAGTAATGTGAAGTAAACGGGCACCCACGCCGGAGAAGGGTTCATCTGCAACGCGACAAGCCTCGTATAATAAAGGGGAGTTGTCGCTGAGCGGAATCGAAACCGCAAATCGCCGGTGACAGAGTCAGGCGAGGGCTGGCCGGGAGCTCGACGGATGGAGCGGCGCAGATTCATCTCGATTGTCGCGGGCGCCGGAGTGGGCGTTCTTCTTCCATTGGCCGCCTACCGGGCGTTGATGCACGGAACCAATGTTGGTTACGTGGGCGTCAAGGCATATCTAAAGGATGGCCCGCAGGCCGCGCTGCGATCGATCACTCCGAACGACGACTTCTATCTGACCTCGGCGCATGGCGAACCCGCGGTCGACGCGGATAAATGGTCGCTCACGATCGATGGATTGGTCGACCAGCCGCTTCGTTTTAGTTACGACGAAATTCGCCAGCTCCCGCGTTTCGAGACCATCCTCACTCTCGAGTGCATTTCGAATCCTGTAGGCGGTGCGCTGATCGGCAATGCCCGCTGGGCCGGCACTGCGCTGCGGCCGCTGCTCGATCGCGCACGGATCAAGCCGCAGGCGAAATACGTCGCGATGTACGCGGCGGAGGGCTACACCACGGGAAGCACACTCGAGCGTATCCTACATCCCGAGAATTTTCTCGCGTGGGAAATGAATGGGGAGCGCTTGCCGCGCCGCCACGGATTCCCGTTACGCATCCTGCTGCCGGGAAAATACGGCATGAAGATGCCCAAATGGCTCACGCGCATGGAATTTGTAGACAAGGAATTTCTGGGTTACTGGGAATGGCAGGGGTGGTCGACTTCCTGCGAACGGCAGCTGCAAGCGGTAATCGACGATCCTCATGACCGCGCGCGCATTTCGGGTGCGAACTTCGTGATCACCGGATGGGCCATCGCTAACGAAGCCGGTGTGCGCAAAGTCGAGATCTCGACCGATGGCGGGCACAGTTGGAACGAAGCGCAAATTTTCAGCAACCCGTTCCCATCGCAGGTGTGGGCATTTTGGAAATACGTCTGGATAAATCCTCCGCGGGGCAAGCAAACCGTTGAAGTTCGTGCGACCGATGGGAATGGCACGCTGCAGTCTTCTTCCGTATCGGGAGAATGGCCAGACGGTGCGAGCGGCTATCATTACGTCGAAGTCGAAGTGACGTAACGGGTCTCCGTGTTGCGGAGTGTGATTAACCGGAGTTTGCTCACCGGGGACGCGTGGACATGAAGGTGATTGCGCACCGTGGCGCGTCGGGCTGCGCACCGGAGAACACGCTGGCGGCGTTTCGGCGGGCTGCGAAAATGGGCGCCGGCTTCATCGAAACCGATCTGCAACTGACGCGGGACGGGCGCCTGGTGGCGATTCACGATGAAACCCTGGATCGCACGACGAATGGAACCGGCCCGGTATCGGCGGCAACTTTGGAGGAACTGCGAAAACTGGATGCGGGCGCGTGGTTTTGGAAAAAAGGTGCCGGCAGAGTTCCGCATTCGGATTCCTCTGTTGCGTGCATCCCGACGGTCGAAGAGGTCCTGGCATTCGGCCGCGAAAGCAATGTTGGTCTTTATCTCGAAATGAAAATGCCGGGCGCGCGTGGTGCTGAGCACGTTCTAGCCGAGGCCTTGCAGGCCGCCCATTACCTCGACCGCACGGTGGTGATTTCGTTCGATCGCGAGGCGCTTGCGAGGATACGTGAAATTGAGCCCGCGATTCCCACGGGCTATCTGTACAGCGAGCGGCGTAGGGATGGCGTAGCCGAGGCGCTTGGCGCGGGTGCCAGGGAGCTATTACCACGCGCCGACCGGATCACTCGCAAGCTGCTGGAACAGGCGCACCGCAGCAATCTCGAGGTGATTGCCTGGACGGTGGACAGCACGCGGCGGATGAAGGAGTTGCAGGCGCTGGGCGTCGATGGAATGATCAGCAATTTTCCGAACAGACTTGCGGCATTACTGTCCACGCCGGATTGAACGAATCGTTTCGACGAACCTGTCGAGCCGGAGGCGGTTAGCGTTGGAAAATGCGTTGGAATAAATGATCGCGTATTTTTGGTGTATCTAACGATCGGCGTTGCTGATGTTCGCAAACAAGCGTGCGAACTGCGCCAGGGTAAGTTGTTCGGCGCGGGCATCGGCGGCGAGGCCGGCCTGCAGCATACTTTCTTGCGCTTCCACCGAGGACAGCAATGCGCGCAGATTATTCCGCAGTGTTTTACGCTTGTGGGCGAAGCAGACCTTGAGAAATTTGAGGAATGCGCACTCGTCATGAACTTGGAGGCTGGCACGCTCGCCGGGCGGCCGCAGCGCCACCAGCGCCGAATCCACTTGCGGCGGCGGATGGAACGCGCCGGGCGGAATGCGGAGCAGAATTTCTGGCCGAGAATAGAATTGCGTGAACGCCGAAAAATAGCCGTATTCGCGGTGGCCCGGGCTCGCCGCGATTCGTTCCGCCACTTCGCGCTGTACGACGATGAACGCGGACTCGACCCGCGCGGGCTTATCGAATAGCCGGTGAACGATGGGCGAGCTGATGTAGTAAGGCAGGTTGCCATAAACGCGGAATCGCGCGCCGAATTCGTTGCCGAGATCGCTGTCGTCGGCAAGCTCGGCAAAATCGAGTTCCAGGACATTGCCGGAAACGACGGCAACGTTTCCAAGCGCAGCGGCCGCCTCGCGCAATTTCTCGACTAACGTTGCATCGAGCTCGATGGCGATCACGCGGCTCGCATGTTGCGACAGGATCGCCGTCATCTCTCCGTGGCCCGCACCAATCTCGATCCACAGACCGCTGGATTTGTGATCTTGCGCCGCGCGTGTTGTTGCCCCCAACCCAAAAATTGCACGAGCGATGCGTTCGCGCCAACGAATGTCGAGAAAATGTTGTCCCAGGCGCTCGGGCGTCATGGCGGCCTAGTGTAGCAACATCGTGCAGCAACATCGTGCAGCAACATCGTGCAGCAACATCGTGCAGCAACATCCCCATACTGGCGCAGCGATGAACAGGCACGGCTGGGTGGACAATGGGATTGAGGGGTGGATTGACGGGTGAGTTGCCCGGTGGGCTGACGATGGACGCCGCCGGCAAGAGCCCGCTGCGATTCTGACGGCGATATCTATTTTCGTGCCGTGTGAATGCGGTTCGGTAGTGGCGCATTCTCAAAACGAGTTCCTGCCACTTTTCAGGCACAGGTATGTGGAAATGAGTCACTACCGCGGCCGCAGCCTTGACGAAGCCAAGTGGATTCAGTACCGTCGGCGTGAGGTCCCATGCGAATCTTGTTTGTCGCTTCCGAGGGGTTGCCGTTCTCGAAGACCGGCGGCCTGGCCGACGTCATCGAGGCGCTGCCTAAAGCGCTGACAGGGGCGGGGCACGAGGTGGCCGTGATTTTGCCGCGTTACCGCGGCACCGAGCCTAACGCGACAATCATAAAAAAACTCGAAGTACCGGTCGGCGAGCAGGCGAGGTCTTGCGCGATTGCCGAAGGGCCGCAGCCGCACGGGGTGCGCTATTTTTTTGTGGACGACCCCGAGTATTTCGATCGCGAAGCCCTATATGGTTCGCGCGGAAAGGACTATCCGGACAATGCCGAGCGCTACGCGGAACTGGCGTACGCGGCCATAGCGACGGCCAAAGAGATCTGGGTACCCGACGTCATCCATTGCCACGATTGGCAGAGTGCGCTCGTGCCGGTGCTATTGCGGCGCCCGGCATAAAGAGGATGTGCAGCTGGGTGCAACGCCGGTGATCTTCACCATCCACAACATGGGATATCAGGGCGTGTTCCCTCGATGGATTCTCGGGCGGATCGGCGTCCCCGATTCCGAGTTTCGGGTGGATGGCGTGGAGTTTTACGGCCAGGTCAACTATCTGAAAGCGGGACTTGTGTATTCCGATTACCTGACGACGGTAAGCCGGAAGTACGCGGAAGAGATTCAGACGCCCGAGTACGGCCACGGACTTGAAGGAGTAGCGCAAATGCGCGCCGACCGGCTGTTTGGCATCCTCAATGGAGTGGACTATTCGGTCTGGAATCCCGAGCATGACAAGCTGCTGGCCGCCAATTATTCGTCGCGCGATATTGCCGGCAAGCGAGTGTGCAAGAGTGATTTGCTCGGGCAGTTCCATCTGCCCGCGGAGCTGGATCGGCCGGTGGCGGGAATCATTTCGCGATTTGTCGATCAGAAAGGCTTCGATTTGCTGGCGCAGGTGGCGGAAATGCTGCTTGCGGAGGATCTGGCCGTCGTGGCGCTGGGAACAGGCGATGCCAGGTACGAGAATATGTTTTTGGAATTGGCGCGCAGGCATCCCGATCAGCTGGCCGTGAAGATTGCGTATGACGATATGCTGGCTCACAAGATCGAAGCCGGTGCGGACATGTTCCTGATGCCGTCGCGGTACGAGCCATGCGGGTTGAACCAGATCTACAGCCTGCGATACGCTACGGTGCCGGTGGTGCGTGCTACGGGAGGCCTCGTCGATACCGTCGAACCATTCAACGACATCACGTGGATGGGCACGGGATTCAACTTCCAGGAATATACCGGCGAAGCGCTGTTGGGTGCGGTGAAACGCGCGCTTACCGTGTATCGCAGTAAAATAGCCTGGCGTTGCCTGCAGGCCAATGGCATGGTCAAGGATTTTTCGTGGCAAGCCTCGGCAACCGAGTATGCACGGTTGTACGCGCTGGCGCGAAAAGCGCGCATCCGATCGGCGGCGACATCATCTAATTAAGACCATTGACAGAATCAAGAACCAATGACGGCGGTAGGCGCATCCCGTCTAATGCGGGAACCCTGAAAGGAATGACATGGCAGAAAACATTGCAAGCGTCACCGATAACAGCTTTCAGACCGAGGTGATCGACGCGAGTAACTCGCAGCCCGTGATGGTGGATTTCTGGGCAGATTGGTGCCGGCCCTGCCACATGCTGGCCCCGACGGTTGCCGAGATCGCGCAGGATTATACCGGCCGGCTGAAGGTAGTAAAAATGAACGTGGATGAAAATGTGAATGCGGCGGGCAAATTCAACATCCGCGGCATCCCTACCTTGCTCATCTTCAAAGGCGGCCAGGTCGCAGATCAGATCGTGGGCGCCGTTCCCAAGGATCAAATCGCGAAGGTGGTCGATCGTCACCTGAATTAACGGACCCGGTGGTGCCGATCAGGTCTCGAAAGCGCGGGCCATTCTCGCACGCGCTTTGGATGGCGTGTGCCCGTGTGACCGGCAGCAACTTCCCCCGGCCATCTATCGATATTGACCCTATCGGATATGTTGCGCGCGTCGATACGGGTCTGCCACGATCGGGGGGATTACCCGCGGGCGCCTTGCCTTCACCACGGGCCGCGAGTACCATGTCTGGTCCGTCATACTGTTTCCAGTCGTTTTAATTTCGGTCACGCCTAAACAGAATTCCAGGATCGACCGGGCATTGTCGCGTCCGGACAAATTACTGGGGCAGTGTTCGCCAAGATCGATTTCCGACGAGTACACGTGGCGCACGGGTGTGGCCCGGACGTTACGCAGAACAGCAGAGTCACGCGATACAGTCACGCACCATAGTCAGGCGACATTATCAGGCAACACAGTCGCGCAAACATTGTGACGCAACATTCTCGCGCAACAATGTCGCGCATACAGGGCGAGAAAGGCTTGCGGAGGCGCAGAGCGCATGAAATCGATTGTGGTGGTCGGCGCGCAATGGGGCGATGAGGGCAAAGGCAAGGTAGTGGATTACCTGGCCGCCTCGTTCGACTATGTCGCACGTTGCGCGGGAGGACACAACGCAGGCCACACGGTCATTTATGATGGGCAGCGCTTTGTGTTGCAGCTTATCCCCTGCGGAATGCTGCGCCCCGGCGTACAGGCGGTCATCGGGACGGGCGTGGTAGTCGATCCAGCGGCGCTGGTCGCCGAACTCGATAGCTTGCGTGCAGCGGGCATCGACGTGAATGGCCGGCTGCACTTGAGCAAACGCGCGCACCTGATTTTCCCCTACCATCGCCAGATGGAGAAGGCGGCCGAGGCGGCGCTGGGCGAAGCCAAAATCGGCACGACGTCTCGGGGTATCGGTCCTGCTTACGAAGACAAAATGGCGCGCCACGGAATCCGCATTTGCGACTTGATGGAGCCGGCGCGCTTTCGTGAAAAGCTGGCGCGGGTGGTGCGCGACAAAGATGCGGTTTGCCGGGCGGCATTTGGCGCTCCGCTCGAGGTTACCGGGCTGGCGGAGCAGTATCTGGCGTACGCGGAACGGCTGCGGCCGTTTGTCACCGACACGACATTGCTGCTCAATGATGCGCTCGACCAGGGTCGATCGGTGCTGTTCGAGGGCGCGCAGGGCACGATGCTGGACATCGATTATGGTACTTACCCGTTCGTAACCTCCTCGAATGCCACGGCGGGAGGAGCGTGCACCGGGCTGGGTGTGGCGCCCACGCGTATTTCGGCGGTCGTCGGAATTACCAAAGCGTACACCACTCGTGTGGGGAGTGGTCCGTTCCCCACAGAAATGCCGGCGCTCGAGGCGGGAGAAGTACGGGACCGCGGCAAGGAATATGGGGCGGTTACGGGACGGCCGCGACGCTGCGGGTGGCTGGACCTGGCGGTGCTGCGCTACGCGGTGATGCTCAACGGGATTACTTCACTGGTCGTAACCAAGCTCGATGTTTTCGACACACAGCGCGAGATTCAGGTGTGCATGGGATATCGGCTTAAGAGCGGGGGACCGGGTGAGGGCGCGGGGAATGGAGCACTCCTGCGAGATATGCCCGCCGCGGCGGAAGACTTCGCGCTCATCACGCCGGTATACCGCACTTTGCCCGGGTGGCTCGCTCCTACCGAGGGCGTTCGGGACATGAGCAAGCTGCCGAAGGCGGCCATTGAATATCTCAAGTTCATTTCCGGGGAGCTGGGCGTGGAAATCGGTATGATCTCGACGGGTCCCGAGCGTGACGCCACCATCGTGCCTTCGGGGACGCAATTCGCCGGGTGGCTGTAAGTCACAGATATGCCTTCGTTCGTCCAAGCCCGCCAAAAAGTGATCGAGGTAGCCGTAGCGCAGCACCATGAGGCTGCGCGCGAAATGGCTTATCTCGCGGCGCATTTTGTTTCCGGAGGTTCTGCTTCTGGAGCTTCCGGAACTTCCGGAGTCTCGCAAAGCGGGGCGAACGCTTGCGGGCGTGTGCTCGCGGAAAGTATCGTTGCCGACCGGGACTATCCTCCATTCGATCGCTCGACGCGCGACGGGTTCGCGGTACGCGCAGCCGATGCGGCCGTTCCTGGTGTGACACTCGATCGCATCGGCGAAATCAAAGCCGGGGGCGGGTTTGATCGCGTCGTGGGCCCAGGTGAATGCGTACAGATCATGACTGGCGCGGCGGTGCCGAGCGGTGCCGACTCCGTGGTGATGATTGAGCATGTTGCGGTTTCCGGCGAGCGGGTCACGCTCGATCGGGCCGCTGAATTAGGGAAGAACATCGTGCGGCGCGGCAGCGAGGCACGCGCAGAGCAAGAACTGCTCGCCGTCGGCACGCGGCTGGGCTACGCCGAGATGGCCGTGGCGGCGCAGGTCGGACGGTATTGCGTCGGAGTTTGGGCGCGGCCGCGAATTGCGATTCTTTCGACTGGCGATGAAGTGGTGGATGTCACGGCTACGCCAGGACCTTTGCAGATTCGGAACGGTAACGGCCTGGCACTCGAGACACTCGTTGCGCTCGCCGGCGGGGAGCCAGTGCCGCTCGGCAACGCACCCGATGAGAAGGGCGAGTTGCGACGGCGAATCGAACGCGGACTCGAAGCCGACGTTCTGGTGCTTTCGGGCGGCGTGTCGATGGGGAAGTACGATCTGGTGGAGGGGGTGCTGGCCGATCTGGGCGCGGAGATTTTTTTCGACGCTGTGGAAATACGGCCAGGACGGCCCGCAGTGTTCGGCCGATGCCGCGGGAAACTGGTGTTCGGGCTTCCGGGCAATCCTGTTTCGACGATGGTGACGTTTGAACTTTTCGTGGTGCCCGCGATGGACGTGCTGGGCGGCGCGGCGCCGCGCCCGGTGCCACTGTTCGGGGCGCGACTGCAGCATGCGGTGCACGAACGGGGGGCGCTCACACACTTTCTGCCGGCAGAGGTGACGCGAACCGATTCGGCAGGAGACCCGCGGGTTTCGACGTTAGCATGGCAAGGCTCGGGCGACACCGTGGCGGTAGCGCGAGCGAATGCGTTTCTGGTGGTGCCAGCGGAGAAGCTGGATTGGGACGAGGGAGAGTGGGCGATGGTGCTTCCGCGGGGTGGTTCGTGCGGAGGGATTTTTTAGGATTTCGCAAAGCTGCGTGCGGCGGTAAAAGGCGGAATGAAGAAGCTGACGCATTTCGGTAAGGGTGCGGCCGTGGCGATGGTTGACGTTACGGGCAAGGCGGTAACGTCGCGCGCGGCCACCGCGCATGGTTTTGTGCACATCGGGCCGGAGATCGTGGCGCAGATACGCCGCCGCAAAACGCCGAAGGGCGATCCGCTGGAGATCGCGCGGATTGCGGGAATCGCCGCAGCCAAACGCACCGCGGAGTGGATACCTCTTTGTCATCCGCTGGCCCTCACGCACATTGATGTGACTGCAGAGCTATGCCAGAATGGCGTGGAAATCACCTCGCGCGTGACCGCCACGGCGCAAACAGGTGTCGAGATGGAGGCGCTCGTCGCTGTCTCGGCCGCCGCGCTCACCATTTATGACATGTGCAAAGCCCTCGATAAAGGCATCGAGATAAGCGACATTTATTTGGTCGAAAAGACGGGCGGTAAAAGCGGTGCGTATCGCCGTGCTTCGTCGAGCGCCCGGTCGGGCATACGGTTGGGCGCACGGTCAAAGGTAGCGTCCAGCGCGCCGCCGGGCACGCCATTGCGCAGGTCGTCGAGCAGAAGCCGCCGCCGCGCGCGAGCGCCGCGAGCGGAGCAGCATTCCGGTTGATGGTCTCAATATTGCTGATGGTCTGAATATTGATGGTCTCAATACGTCAATATCGATTAACGGTCTCGATGGATGGCCGCAAGAACAGTGAACGCCGGACGATGATCTCAAGATGACTGCGGCGGCAAAGGGTGTGCGCGCTCTGGTCGTAGACGATAATCCATTCGTCCGCGATTTAATGGTGCGCGGTCTCGAGTCCATCTGTGAAGTAAGCGTGGCCACGGATGGAGCCGATGCATTATTACAGGCAATCGATGACCCGCCCGACTTGATTATCGCCGATTTCAAGATGGCCGGGCTCGACGGGCGGCAGCTTTGCGAGAAGCTTGCGGGACGCGCGGCGACGAGGCATATCCCGTTTATTTTTGTGGCCAGCCGCAGCGATATCGAGGAAAAACTGCGGCCGATGGTGGCGGCCGAGGATTTCCTGGCGAAACCCTTTTTTGTAAGTGAGCTGGCGCGGCTGACAAAAAAAGTGGTGGACCGGATTCACCTGGAAAAATTGCAACAGCGGGCTGCACGGCCCGGCGTGATTCAAGGCCGGCTTGAGGAAATGAGCGTGCCGGAACTGATGCAATCGCTCGAAATGGGCCAGAAGTCGTGCCGCCTGGCGCTGCGGCATGGCGAACACAGCGGCGAACTCTATTTTTCCGCGGGTCAATGCAAGGATGCCCGTCTGGATCAAATGGAGGGCGACGCCGCGGTATTCCAGATGGTTCAGTGGACCGATGGCGAGTTCGAAATCGATTTTGGCGCCTCCTCCGATCGTACGACCACCACGCGCTCGACCACGGGACTGTTGATGGAAGCGATGCGCCTGATGGACGAAGAGAGCAGCGCGAAACTGGAAAGCTGAGGTTTTGCGATGCGCGTGGCCGTGTTGACCGTCAGCGATTCCGCAGCCCAAGGCACGCGGCCGGATCAGTCCGGCCCCGCGCTCGCCGAGCATTGCCGCAAACGGGGGTGGGAAGTTGTCTCCACCGAGATTGTCTCCGATGAACGGGCTACGCTCGCGAACCGTTTGGCCGGATTAGGCGATTCAGGTGCGGCAGATCTGATTCTGACGACAGGCGGCACGGGGGTGGGGCCTCGCGATTCCACTCCCGAAGCGACGGCAGAAATTTGCGAAAAACTCGTGCCGGGGATCGGCGAAGTGATGCGGGAAAAGGGGCGGCAGGCGAATCCGCGTGCCGCGCTGTCGCGAGCCGTGGCGGGCGTAAGAGCGCGGTCGCTCATTGTGAACATGCCGGGAAGCCCACGCGGAGCCGTGGAATCGCTTGAGGCCGTGGCGGAGATCCTGCCGCACGCGGTAGAAGTGCTGCGGGGCGCGCGCCACGACTGAAGCGCGCAATTCGCGCGGCCAACCTAGACCACACCTGGCGAGCTCCGGCAAATAATTGACCGCACTGTGAATGTGCCTAAGAATACGAAGCCATGACGAATCCTCTGGATCACAAGCGGCTGGCGGTGTTAGGGGCGGGGAAAATGGGCGGCATTTTGCTGCGCGCCTTTCTGAACCAGCAATTGGTGTCCCCCGCGAACGTGGTCGCGACGGTAAAGCACGGCGAGCGCGCCGCAGCACTGGACAAGCAATTGGGAATTCGCGTTTCGACGGATAACCGTGCCGCGGCGCACGGTGCAGACGTCATCCTGCTATCGGTCAAACCGGTGCAGATGGCCGAAGTTCTCGATGAAATACGGCCGGAAGTGACGCCGAAAACGCTGGTCGTATCGGCAGTGGCGTCTTTGCCCACGAAATTCATCGAGCAGCACCTCGCGGACAACGTGCCTGTGGTGCGCGCAATGCCCAATACACCGTGCGCGATTGGCTGCGGCATGACGGGCCTTTCGACCGGGAGGCATGCTAAACCGCAGCACCTGGAGCTGGCGCGAGCCATGTTTGACGCCGTGGGCCGGGTCGTGGTGGTCGATGAAAAGCATATGGATGCGGTCACGGGACTTTCGGCGAGCGGAGCGGCTTTCGTTTACATCATTCTGGAATCGCTGGCCGAAGGCGGAGTAAAGATGGGCTTGCCCCGGGATGTCGCGACACTGTTGGCGGCCCAGACAATGCAAGGCGCGGCTCGCACCGTGCTTGAAACCGGCGACCATCCTGCGCTGCTGAAGGACGGGGTAACGACGCCGGCGGGCTGTACCATCGACGGTATTCTTGAACTCGAGGACGGCAAAGTCCGGGTCACACTCATCAAAGCGGTCGTGAAAGCGACGCAACGCGCTAAAGAATTAATGTTCGACGAAGCTTGACCAGTCTCATGGCGCTTTGGGCGGCGGCTTCGGAAAAGTAGCACGGGCACGCGAGCCAAAAGCGCAAGCGGCGGCCAATCCTAGCGCCTATCGTGCGCCTAGCGCGCTGGCCGCAACTCCACGCTTGTGCTACGATGTGCGGGCAAAATGCCGACCCAATATATTCCGATAATTATTTTTGCTTTGCTGGCTGCTGCTTTTCCCGGCGTGACGCTCGTGCTCATGAAGCTGATCCGGCCGGATTCTCGGCCGATAGGCGACAAGCTCAAGCCTTACGAGTGCGGCGTGCCAGCCGAGAGCGATGCACGCGGCCGCTACTCGGTGCGGTTTTACATCATTGCCATCCTGTTTGTGATTTTCGACGTGGAAACGATTTTTTTGTTTCCCTGGGCCGTGTTATTTTCCACTCGCGAAGAGGGTTTCCGGCTGTCGCCGCTGTATGGCCTGGTGAGCATGTTTGTGTTTTTAGGTATCCTGATCGTGGGTTATGTTTGGCTGTACCGCAAGGGGGCGCTCGAGTGGGTGTAGGTTTTTCGCGAGGCACGCGTTATCCCGGCAGCGTCGAGCGGCCGGGATTTTTTTTGCTCCGGCAAATGGCTGGGTTCGTTCGGCAACGGGGTTCGTCAAGCAGCGCAGCGATTTTTGTGGGGGAAATCGTTGACGCCGTTTTCCGCCGTGTGTTAGAAACTAAAACTTGAGTTCGGAGCTGGGGCATATCGTGTGCCCCGGCGATTCCATCCTGATGACCAACGACCCAGAAGAAAAACAGCCACCCGTCCCGCCGCAGCCAGTGCAGCCGGAAGGCCCGGCCGCGCCGGCGAAAAATGTAGCGCCGCCGGGCGGTACGCCTGTAAAGCCAGCCGCTCCAGCGGGAGCGGCCGGTGAGAAACCCACTCTCGAAGCGCCGGGCGCCGCCCCAGCCCCGGCGGCAAAACCTGTGCCGCCGACCGCTAAACCTGAGGGGGCGGCGAAGCCAGTGGCCCCTGCTGTGCCTGCGAAACCGGCGGCTGCAGGTGCGCCGAAACCCGCTGTCCCGGCCAAGCCGGCTGCGCCTCCACCGCCGAAAGAGGGCCCGGCAGCGCTCGATAATGACCTGGTAAAGCGCTACAAGGCGCGCTTTGGCGGCTCTATTCGCGAAGCGTGGACCGACCGCAAGCAGGCGATACTGGTGATCGGTCGCGAGCAGTTTCTCGAAATTGCAGCGTACAGCCGGGATGACGAACAGTTTGACCTGCTCGTGGATTTAACGGCAGTGGACTGGCCGAAGCGGGAAAAGCGCTTTGATCTGGTTTTGTTCCTGTACTCATTTCCGAAGAACGAGCGGTTGCGCCTGAAAGTTCACGTTGGTGAGAATGAACCGGTAGCGAGCGTCGAGAGTGTGTGGCCGACGGCAAATTGGCTGGAGCGCGAAGTCTACGACATGTTTGGCATAGTCTTCGAGGGCCATCCCAATCTGAAGCGCCTGCTGCTGCCGGAGGAATGGGAAGGCTTCCCGCTGCGCAAGGACTACGACATCCTCAAGCAGGACGATGCGTGGGTGCGCGAAAACCTCGGGATTGAGAGCGGTCAATAGGCGATGGCGGACCGCTACACGCCGGGCACCAGCAACGTCGAGACGACCGTTCTCGGCGCCGACGAAATCATTCTGAATATGGGACCGCAGCATCCTTCGACGCACGGGGTGCTGCGCGTGAAGCTGCATCTGGACGGCGAAAAGGTAGTCGGCTCGGAGTGCGTGATCGGCTATTTGCACCGGGGCGTGGAGAAAATTGCCGAGCACCGCACCTACCAGCAATTTGCGCCCTACGTGGACCGCATGGACTATGTCGCGGCGGTTTCGAACGGGCTGGGCTACTGCGAAGCGGTGGAAAAGCTGATGGGCGTCGAGGCGCCGCCGCGCGCACGCGTGA
Organism: uncultured Acidobacteriota bacterium; assembly: GCA_963828935.1. Taxonomy (GTDB): domain Bacteria; phylum Acidobacteriota; class Terriglobia; order Acidiferrales; family UBA7541; genus Palsa-189. The sequence goes on from CAWHGP010000007.1 coordinate 322,060, forward strand.
TCCGGACCATCCTCACCGAGATGCAGCGAATCGCGAGCCACCTGTTCTGGCTTGGGACGCACGCACTCGACATTGGCGCGCTAACGCCGCTGTTCTATTGCCTGCGCGAGCGCGAAGAGATCCTGAAAATTTTCGAGAAATACTGCGGAGCGCGCCTGACCACGCACGCGTTCCGCATCGGTGGCCTGCAATATGAGGCGTACGACGAGCTCGAGAAAGACGTCGAGCGCTTCTGCAAGGAGTTCGACCGGCGCGTGGATGAGTATGAAACGTTGCTGACCGAAAACCGCATCTGGGTGGGACGCACGAAGGGCATCGGCATCCTCAACACCGCCGATGCCATTGCCATGGGTGTGACCGGGCCAGTACTGCGCGCGAGCGGCGTGGAATGGGACATTCGCAAAGCCATGCCGTATGCGGCTTACGATCAATACAAGTTCAAAATTCCCACGTGCAAGAATGGCGATACCTACGATCGGTACCTGGTGCGCATGGAAGAAATGCGGCAATCGCGGCTGATTTGCCTGCAGGCCATCGAGAATATCCCGGCAGGGCCGATCCTGGGGAAAGTGGGCAAGGTGCTGAAACCGCCGCCGGGAGAGGTCTATCACTCGGTCGAGGCGCCGAAGGGCGAACTGGGCTACTACATCGTCAGTGATGGCACAACGCAGCCGTATCGCGTGCGCATCCGCCCGCCGTCCTTAATCAATTTAGAAGCGCTGGACCGGATGGTGCGGGGCCACCTGGTGGCTGACGTGGTCGCCATTATCGGCACCCTCGATATCGTACTGGGAGAAGTCGACCGGTAAAGTTGATTTTAAGCAGGAGACGTTCGGTCCGGAACGCTGCGTCAGGGTGTCCGCCAAAAAGGATTTTCGTTGAACTTGAATGCCATGGCCGAGTCGCTTGTGCCGTACGTGCTGCCGGTGCTATTCGCGCTGGTGATCGTAGCGGTGTTGCCGCTGATCGCGGGTTACATCGTGCTGGTCGAGCGCAAAGTGATGGCGGACATGCAGGTGCGCCTGGGCCCCATGCGCGTCGGGCCGCACGGCTTGCTGCAACCCATCGCCGACGCCGTAAAACTGCTCTTGAAGGAAGACATCATTCCCGAGAGTGCGGACAAGATGATTTTCTGGGGCGCACCGCTGATCTCGGTGACCGCAGCCATGCTGGCGCTAGCGGCGCTGCCTATCGGGCCTTTTTTCCAGATTGCCGACCTCAACATCGGGCTGCTGTTCGTGCTGGGCATCAGTTCACTCGGGATTTTCGGGATCGTTCTCGGCGGGTGGGCTTCCAATAGCCATTATTCGCTGCTGGGCGCGCTGCGGAGCGCGGCACAGCTCGTGAGCTACGAAACCTCGGCGGGCATGGCGGTGGTGGGCACGCTGTTGCTGGCGGGCACGCTGTCGACGCGCGCCATCGTGGAGCGGCAAAACGATCATGGCGTATGGTTCCTGTTTGCCGCACCCGTGGGATTTTTCATTTACCTGGTGGCATCGATTGCGGAAACCAATCGCGCGCCCTTCGACATGCCGGAGGCGGAGTCGGAACTCGTAGCCGGCTACATGACCGAGTACAGCGGATTCCGCTGGGCGCTTTACTTTCTGGCAGAGTACACCAACATGATTGTGGTGGCTTCGATTGCGACGACACTGTTCCTGGGAGGATGGCTGCGGCCGTTTGCGGGCACATCGTTATTTAATTTTCTCGATTTTTTTCCGCCGCTGCTGATGTTGCTGATTGCCGCATACTGTTTCTATCGCGCGCCGAAGCAGCCGATCGCGGTGCAGAAGATGTTCATGGTGGGGGTGGGGCTGCTTTGCGGACTTGTGGCGCTGATTCTGACGGTGCCTCTCATCGCGCCGTCGGGAAGTTTGCTGGCATCGGCGAAGCCGGGAATACACGGCGCGTTCTGGTTCCTGTTCAAAGTTGCGGCCTATATCTACGTGTTTATGTGGCTGCGGTTCACGTTTCCGCGGTACCGCTTCGATCAGTTGATGCGGCTGGGGTGGCAATTCCTGGTGCCCCTCGCGATTGTCAACGTAATGGGGATTGGCATCGGGCTCGCGCTGCACCGGCAGTTGGGCTGGGGTGCGGTACCTTCGCTGCTGCTGACGATCGTGGCCACACTGTGCGTTGCCGGGTATCTGATCTGGGTGGGGGAGAAGCACGAACCCGCGATCGTGGGAGAAGAGGGCGAAGGAGTGGGCGATGCTTGATCTCGTCCTGTTTTATTTCTTCGCGATTCTAGCGGTGGGCTCCGCGATCCTGGTGGTTACCCGGCGAAATGCGGTACAGAGCGCCATTTTTCTGGTGAGCTCGCTGCTCGCCACGGCGGGAATTTTCCTGACGCTGCACGCCGAATTTCTGTTCATCGTGCAAATCATTTTGTACGCGGGCGGCATCATGGTCCTGTTCGTCTTCGTCATTATGCTGGTGAATCTGGACGTGACCTTGCACCAGATGCAATTCACACGGCAATGGCTGGTCGCACTGGTTCTGGCGCTGGTGCTGGGCGCGCAGGTGGCGACGGCCGTCGTGATGAGCCGGTCGAGCCTGTACGCGCTGGCGCCTGCGCCGGCTGAAGCGCTCGAGCCCAACACCGAGCAGGTGGCGTGGTCCCTGTTTCATACCTACATGCTGCCCTTTGAGGTTGCGTCGATTCTGTTGCTGGTGTCCATGATCGGAGCGGTGATCATGGCGAAGAAGAGGACCTGAGCGGATGGTCTCGATTGGACACTACTTGTTCCTGAGCCTGGCGCTATTCGCCATTGGCATCGTGGGCGTGGTTACCCGGCGCAACGTCATCATTATTCTGATGTCCGTCGAGCTGATTCTGAACGCGGTGAATATCAACCTGGTGGCGTTTTCGCGGCTGGTGGGCTCGGTGGAAGGACAGATTTTTGCCATCTTCATCATCACCGATGCGGCGGCAGAAGCGGCGGTGGGCCTGGGCATCATCATTGCGTTTTTCCGCAACCGCGAAACGGTGCTCGGAGATGAAATGGATATTCTGAAATGGTAGCCGCCGGTTTACGAGCGGGGGCGGCCCCGATGAGCTTGACGAGCTTGACGAGTACGTCGAGCTTGACGAGCATTATGAGCACGCCGACCGAGGCCATCGGCTAAGCATGCCATCCGAATATTTTCTCGCCCATATCTGGCTGATCCCGCTATTTCCCCTGGCTGGCGCCGCGCTGATGTTTTTCTTCGGCCGGCGTCTGCCGAATACCGGCGTCAATGCCGTTTGCGTGGGCAGCGTATTTCTCTCGATGGTTTACGCCTTCGGCGCGATCCTCCAGCTCATCGCGCGACCAGTCGCACAGCGTGTCGTCGAAGTGATCCTTTTCGACTGGGTCCCCGCGGGCGCCATGCATACGTTCTCCGGGCGTCTGGTGAACTTTAACGCGCAGTGGGGCATGCTACTCGACCCGCTTTCGTGCGTGATGCTGTTCGTGGTCACCGGCGTCGGTTTCCTGATTCACGTTTATTCCACCGGCTACATGGCGCACGAGGGCGGGTATTACCGGTTCTTCGGCTATCTGAATCTTTTCATGTTCTCGATGCTGGTGCTGGTTCTCGCGAATAATTTGCTGCTGCTGTTCGTCGGATGGGAAGGTGTAGGGCTCTGCAGCTACCTGCTCATCGGTTTCTACTTCCTGCGAAAGTCCGCATCGGATGCGGGGAAGAAAGCTTTTATCGCCAACCGCGTGGGCGATGCCGGATTTTTGCTGGGGCTGTTCGTTCTGGTGGGCACGCTGGGGACGCTGCGCTTTACCGAGATCGCGCCGGCCATTGAAGCGGGGAACTTCGCGATCGGCAGCGGCGTCATGACCGCCATAGCGCTGCTGCTGTTCGTCGGAGCCACCGGCAAGTCGGCGCAAATTCCGCTCTACGTATGGCTGCCGGATGCCATGGAAGGCCCCACGCCGGTGAGCGCTTTGATTCATGCCGCGACGATGGTTACCGCGGGCGTGTACATGATCACGCGCATGAATGTGGTATTCCAGCTCGCTCCGGTGGCGCTAGGCGTCATCGCCACGGTCGGTGCGGTGACCGCTTTGTATGCGGCGACCATGGGCCTGGTGCAAACCGACATCAAGCGCGTGCTGGCGTACTCGACCGTCAGCCAGTTGGGATACATGTTCCTGGCGCTCGGGGTGGGCGCGTTCACTTCCGGCATCTTCCACCTGATGACGCATGCGTTCTTCAAGGCGCTGCTGTTCCTGGGTTCCGGCAGCGTCATTCACGCCATGTCGGGCGAGCAGGACATGCGCAGGATGGGCGGATTGTGGAGCAAGATTCCCATCACGGCAAAAACGTTCCTGATCGCCACCATCGCGATTTCGGGAATTCCTCCATTCGCCGGTTTCGTCAGTAAAGATGCCATTCTGGCCGCATCGTTCAACGCGCGGCCGCTGCTTTGGACCGTCGGCTTTATTACCGCAGGACTAACGGCTTTTTACATGTTTCGCCTGGTGAACATGACGTTCTTTGGCGCGTCGCATGTATCGCACGACGCCGAACATCACCTGCACGAATCGCCGCCGTCGATGACGGTGCCGCTGATGATCCTCGCCGGACTTTCGATTGTGGGCGGATGGATTGGCTGGCCGGAGGCGCTGGGTGGCAGCGATCGCTTCGCGCATTTCCTGGATCCGGTGATTGCGCGGCATGCCGAGGCTGTGGCCGCCTTACCGGAGTCAACGTCTCACGGAACCGAATTCGGATTGATGGCCGCATCGGTGCTCGTGGCGCTGGCGGGTATCTGGGGAGCATACACGCTGTATTTGAAGCGCCCAGAAATGCCCGAGCGCATCGCGCAGCGGTTTAGCGGAGTGCACCGTCTGCTGGTGAATAAGTACTACGTCGACCAGCTTTACGACGCCATGTTCGTGCTGCGCGCAAAGGACCTGGGAACGGCGCTGGGCGCCTTTGACCGGGGCGTTATCAACGGCCTGGGCATCGATGGCGCGGGCTGGCTGACGCGCACAGTGTCGGTGGTCTCGATGTGGTGGGACAAGTGGATCGTCGACGGCCTGGTGAATCTGGCGGCGCGGATTGTATGGATTTTGAGCTATCCGGTGCGCATGCTGCAGAGCGGGCGCGTCTCGAACTACGCGCTGCTGATCGTATTGGGCGTACTTCTGATGCTGGGATATTCGTTGCATGTGGCGGGAGTCACGCTGCATGGCATCGTAACGCGATAGAAGGCGAGGACGGGGATGCAATTTTACGACAATCACATCCTGAGCGTGATCTTGTTCACGCCTTTGGTGGGAGCGCTGCTGCTGCTCCTGGTACCGCGGGAAAGCGAAGACACGCACCGCGTGCTCGGCAATGTGTTCGGCATGCTCGGACTGATCGTGTCGCTGCCGCTCCTGTGGAGATTTTCGGTGTCTACGCCGGGCTACCAGTTCCACGAAACAGCCGACTGGATCCCGTCCATTGGCGCGCATTACACGCTGGGCATCGATGGCATCAGTTTTCTGCTGGTGATGCTGACCACGCTGCTGGGCGCGATCTCGATTCTTTCTTCCTGGAGCGCCATCAAGATGAGGAAGAAGGAGTACTACATTCTGTTTCTGCTGTTGCAGGTTGGGATGCTGGGCGTATTCATGTCGCTCGATTTTTTCCTCTTTTACCTGTTCTGGGAAGTGATGCTGGTGCCGATGTACTTCCTGATCGGTGTCTGGGGCAGCGATCGCCGTCTTTACGCCGCCATCAAATTCTTTCTGTACACGCTGGCGGGTTCGGTGCTGATGCTGCTCGCGATTCTGGCGCTTTACTACCGCGCGCAACAGGTGACGGGCGCTCCGTACACGTTTGATGTCCCTACACTGCTCGCCGTCGTGCCGCAGTTTTCTACGCGCTTTCAGCAATATCTGTTTTGGGGTTTCTTCTTTGCCTTTGCGATCAAAGTGCCCATGTTTCCGTTCCATACCTGGCTGCCCGACGCACACACTGAAGCGCCCACGGCCGGCTCGGTTATTTTGGCGGGCGTGCTGCTAAAAATGGGCACCTACGGTTTCATCCGCTTCTCGCTGGCGCTATTGCCGTCCGATGTGGCGGCGCGGCACACGATTGTCACGATTCTGATCGTGCTCTCGCTGATCGGCATCATCTATGGCGCGCTGGTTTGCATGATGCAGAAAGACATGAAGAAGCTGATCGCCTACAGCTCGGTGAGTCACTTGGGATTCTGCACGCTCGGAATTTTCGTTCTGACGCCGCACGGGCTTTCCGGCAGCGTCATTCAGCAAATCAATCATGGAATATCTACTGGCGCACTCTTCCTGCTGATCGGTGTGCTGTACGAGCGGCGGCACACCCGCCTGATTTCGGAGTTTGGCGGGCTCTCCACGCCCATGCCTAATTTTGCCGCGATTTACATGATCGCGACGCTCAGCTCCTTGGGTCTGCCGCTGCTGAACGGCTTCATTGGCGAGTTCACGATTCTCAGCGGCGTTTACCAGGTGAGCCTGCGGTTTGCCGCGTGGGCGGTCCTGGGCATTATTCTGGGCGCCGCTTATCTGCTCTGGCTATACCAGCGCGTGATGTTTGGCCCGGTAACCAACGTCGAGAATGAGCATTTAGCCGATTTGAACGCGCGCGAATACGCGACGCTTGTGCCGCTGGTTCTGCTGGCGTTTTGGATCGGCATATATCCGAAGCCGTTGTTCACCGTGCTCGAGGGTCCGGTGCGGCAAATCGTGCAACAGGTAAATCCGGGCTACTACAATGCCGAACGCAACGCGGCGGCGGCTCCCACGGCTATGGCCAAGGAAAATGTACAAGTGAAGCCACCGGCTGTTGCCGAACGCGAGCTGCATGAGGTGACGGGCTCTGTCGGCGGCCGCTTGGCCCAGGCGAGCAACGCGGCCAATGTAACCAACGGGGAAAGTGGCCGCGCGCGCGCCAGAAGTGCGATCGTCACCCAATCAGCGTTAAGCGTTCCCATCAATGTGCCAGCCGTCGCCGCAGCCGGGCAGAAGCGCTAAGCCGATCTCATGAATCTCGACGCCTTTCGCCACGATTTCTTTCTCATTCTGCCTGAAGTAGAACTCGCCCTGTTTGGCCTGGCGATCTTGCTTTTCGATTTCATGCTGGGCATCAGAGACAAAGCCGGCAACGCCGTTTTCGCCATGCTGGGGGTGATCTTCAGCGGCATTTCCCTCTACCGGCTACGCGCGATTGGACCCGAGGCGGTGGGCGGTTTCAGCGGGTCGCTTATCGTGGACCCGTTCTTTATCTTTTTCGGGATGTTGTTTTTGCTCGCCACGGCCCTGGTAATTCTGCTTTCGGTGCGCTATCTGCACATCGAGAACGAACACCACGGTGAATATTACGCGCTGCTGCTGTTTGCCACCGTAGGGATGATGTTCATGGCCTCTGGCTATGACCTCGTCCTGCTGTTTATCGGCCTCGAGACCATGGCGATCAGCTTCTATATCCTCTCAGGCTTCCTGCGGCACCAGCGCCGCTCGAATGAAGCAGCGGTAAAATATTTACTGCTCGGGGCCTTCAGTTCAGGTCTGCTCGCTTACGGCTTCTCGCTGCTCTATGGCATCAGTGCCATGGCCAGCCTGGCAGGCCCGAACGGCGCACCTCTGCAGGTGCCGCGCACAAATTTAGACGTGGTCCGCGCAGCACTTGGTTTGCGTGGTCCGTCCGATATCCTGGTACTGGTGGCCATTGTCACGGTCGCCGCGGGACTTTTTTTCAAAGTGGCTGCGGTGCCTTTCCATCAATGGGCTCCGGACGTTTACGAAGGGGCGCCCACACCAATAACGGCCTATATCAGCGTGGCTTCGAAGACCGCGAGCTTCGCACTCCTGTTGCGGCTGTTCCTCTACGCGTTCTGGCCGGTGCGCGTGAACTGGATCGAGATCATCGGCGTGATCGCGGTGGCGTCGCTGACGCTCGGGAACTTCGCAGCCATCACGCAAACCAACGTCAAGCGCCTGTTGGCCTACTCCTCGATCTCGCATGTCGGGTACATTTTGCTGGGCCTGGTGGCGGTGCTCACAGGGCCCGAAGGTAACGAGACGGGACTGAAGGGCATCGCCTTCTATCTTTTTGTTTATGCGTTCATGACCATCGGCGCGTTTGGGATCGTGATTGTGCTGCGGCGGCAAGGCCTGATTGGCGAAGAGATCGACGACATGAACGGCCTGATCAAGCGCAGTCCGGTTGCGGCGGTCTTGCTCCTGATCTTCATGCTCTCGCTTGCGGGCATTCCGCCGCTCGCGGGATTTGTCGGCAAGTACTTCATCCTGCTGGCGCTCATTCAAACGGGCCACTACTACCTCGCCGTTTTTGGCGCGCTCTATATCGTGCCGGCGCTGTACTATTATTTCCGCATCGTGGCGCACGCGTGGATTCGCGAACCGGTGGGTGACGTCCCCACGCATGTTTCGGCCGGCCAATCTCTGGCGCTGGCGGTGATGTGTTTCGTCACGCTCGCAGCCGGCATTTATCCGGAACCGTTTATTCGCATGGCGACATATTCCCTGACCTTGCCCTCAGCTCTCTTTGGCCGCTGACGACCGAGACTCGAATTCTCCACAACCGACTGGTGACGGCTCGGGCGGTTTTCTCCGCCAGCTTGGCAATGCGATGGACTTGCCATTCGTGCTGGTGGGCGCCGTAATCATTGGCGCGGGCTTGGGCTATTTTGTCGACCGCCGGTTTGGAACTTCGCCGGCGTTCACGCTGATTCTAGGCGCGGCCGGATTTGCCGCCGGAATTTATGAAGTGATCCGGCGCCTGACCGTAAAGCCACGGTCCTGACCTGCCGGCCGTGCGAACCTGCTGAAGGAGTGGCAGACGACTTCATGGTTCCCGTTTCAATGCCAAATTCGACGCCGAAATCCATGATCGACCCACAGGCGTTTGGCGGCGCGACGCTCCGGCGAATTGAGTGGCTGACAATTATCCTCGGCGTTATCGGAGCGTCCTGGGGAGCATGGCACTGGGGATGGCGTGGCGGCGCGGGGCTGGGCTTGGGTGCCGCGCTTTCGTGGATCAATTTCCGGTGGCTAAAGAGCAGCGTGCAGGCGTTCGGGAGCACTGCGGTATCACACCCGGTATCGCACGCCCCGGCGCGCCCGGAATCAGCCGACAGGTCGCCGTCTGAGAAATCATTGTCCAACGAGGAAGTGATGATGAGCGCCCGTGTGCCTGTCAGCGCTTACCTTAAGTTCTTTGGCCGCTTCGCTTTGTTGCTCGGGGCCGTGTATGTTATTCTCACCCGTTCATGGCTGCCCGCGATACCGGTTGTGACCGGGTTGTTTGCGGCGGCGGCAGCCACGGTGTTGGGACTAATCTACGAGTTGGCATCAGCCGGCATGCGGCAGGGCTCGAAGCTGGGTCCGTAGCTCGATCTCACATTCGGCCACCGAAATTTGGCGCTGGTTTGACTGCGTGCGGCTGCCGGTTCGCGATTATTCTGGATTAAATCCTGGAATGGAAACGTGGAAGAACAAGTCTTAGGCATCACCAAGCTTGTAAATATGCTGTTCGGCAAGCCTGCTTTGGCTTTGCTTGCGATGCTGCACGTGCGACCCGACAATCCCGAATATCCGATTCCCAACCATGTCGCGATGGAGTTCCTGGTTTTTGCCATCGCCATCGTTTTCTTTTTGTGGCTGCGCGCCCGCCTGTCGGTCGAAAATCCCGGGGCCACCCAACAGTGCATGGAAACCTTGATTCATAATCCGATGTCACTCGGTGTGGGCGATCTTCTCGACAGCAATATCGGCCATGGTGGCGAGCGCTACTTGCCAATGATCGGCAGCATCGGCCTGTTCGTGCTGATGTGCAACCTGATCAGCCTGGTTCCGGGATTAGCGTCGCCGACGGCCGAGAAGTCAGTGCCCCTGGGCTGCGCCATCGTGGTTTTCGCTTATTACAACTGGTGCGGGCTGACCAAGCACGGTCCGGTGAGTTATGGCAAACATTTCATGGGTCCCAACGTTTTTCTGTCGCCGCTCATGGTCGTGGTGGAAACATTCAGCCACCTCGCGCGCCTGCTCTCGCTTACCGTTCGTCTCTGGGTCAACATGATGGTGAGCGAGATGCTTTACGGCATCTTCCTGGGCCTGACGCTGGCGCTGTTCCTTTTTGCCGGCAGCGCGAATGTATTCGGGTATGCTCTGGCACCGGTGCCACTGGTAGCTCCGGCAATTTTTATCGTGTTGCATATCTTTGTCGCCTTCGTGCAGGCGTTTGTGTTTACGATCCTGCCCGTCATATACCTGGCAGGAGCGGTGTCGGAAGGGCACTGAGATTCTTAATCCCCTAACATTCATAACGGCCTGATTCATTTAGGCACGGCCCGCCGTCTCGCGTGAGCCCGGCTGCATGAGGATGTCGGGAACCACCTCCGAGCGGCCATTTCATAAGGCAAGGAGCAACATGAAATCGAAGATAAGACACTATGCTACGGCGCTTTTGACCGTGCTGGTTGTCTGCGCAGCCGCACCCGCGGCCTTCGCACAGACGGCTGGCGGGGCGGCGCCCGATGATGCGAAGTGGATTGCCATCACTTCGGGTTTTGCCATGGCCATCGCGTCGGCATTTTGCGGATTCGCACAAGCGAAAGCTTCTGCCGCAGCGTCGGAAGGCATGGCACGCAATCCCGGAGCCGCCGGCGTCATTCAAAACATGCTGATTTTGGCGCTGGTGCTGATCGAATCGATGGCGCTGTATACGTTTGCCATCATCTTCATCAAAGTGAAGTAGCAAGCTGTGAAGAGCTGCCGCATATCGCCCGTACATAGGTTGGATAAGTTACCGCTTGGATAGTTAGATAGTTCGATTGCTGTTGCGCACTGGCCCGCAGTGGGCAGCCCACAAGGCGTCCCTGCGGGCCTTGCGCATTTCTGAGTGTGAAGGCGCTGATAGTACCGTCAGCGAGGTGCCAGCGATTGCGCCGCGCGTGCAGCCAGACCCAGCACCGGGCCTGGAAACAAACCCAAGTAGAGTGTACCCGCCGCGGTGACCAGCAAAACTAACGTCACCGGCAGGCGCATGCGCGCCGGTGTCCAATTCTGGTGCGGCTCTCGCATATACATCACTACGATGACCCGCAAGTAGTAGAACGATCCGATGACGCTGTTGATTCCCAGCAAGACGGCGAGCCAGATCAGATGCGAGGCGAGCGCGGAATCGAAGATATAGAACTTGCCCACAAACCCCGCGGTCACCGGCAACCCCAGCAGCGAAAGCAGGAACAGCGAAAAGCAAGCAGCGGCGACCGGCTGCCGCGAGGCGAGCCCGTAGAAATCATCCATTTCCAGATGACGCTCGCCGTCGCCGCCCAGTTGCGAAATCATCATAAAGGCGCCCAGCTTCATCAGCGAGTAGACGGCGAGATAATACAGGACCGCCGCGATCCCCAGCGCCATTTGCTCGGCGGCCGCCGCCGCGGCCAGCGCCACAAGAATGTATCCTGCGTGCGCGATCGAGCTGTATGCCAGCATACGCTTGACGTTCGTTTGCACGATGGCCGCCAGGTTTCCAACCACCATCGTCAGCACCGCCGAAACCCACAGCGCCCAGAACCAGAATGATGCCGCTGCCGGTGCGCCCGCAAGAATCCGCAGCAGCAAGGCAAATGCGGCTGCTTTGGGCCCCGCGGACATCAACGCTGTCACCGGTGTTGGCGCGCCCTCGTACACGTCCGGAGTCCAGAGCTGAAATGGGGCCGCAGCGACCTTGAATGCCAGGCCCACGAAAATCAGCGCCAAGCCGATCCTCAGCAGCGCGCCCGCCTGCGGCAAGGCAATCAGCGTCATGTGTGTAAGCTCGGTTGTCCCCGTGGCGCCATAGACCAGCGCGATGCCGTAGAGAAAAAAAGCCGTCGCAAACGAGCCCAGCAGGAAATATTTCATGGCGGATTCATTCGAGCGCAGCGAATCGCGCCGGAAACCGGCCAGGATGTACGTGGAGATCGAACTCATCTCGAGTCCCACAAACGCCGTCATCAGTTCTGCGGCGCTCGCCATCACGCCCATCCCGGCGGTGGCGAAAAGGACCAGTGCGTAGTATTCGCCTTGCTGGATGTTTTCGCGCTCGAGGTAATCCGCGGAGCCCAGCACCACCAGCAGCGCCACCAATCCTACAATCACGTGAACGAAAACGCTGAAACCATCCACCTGCAGCAGTCCTGAGAACGCCGAGCCCGGGCGCGTGGCAGGATAATACGTGGCGAGAAGCGCAACTGCGGCGCCGATAGTCGCCAGCGTAACGAGCACTTCGCGGCGGCCGCGCACCAGGAACGGCTCGATAAGCATCAGCACCATGCCCGAGAAGCAAAGCACTAGCTCCGGCGCCAGGCGCAGCAAGTCGTCGCGAGGTGGAAACATTCAGCGGACCCCTGTTTCCGACAATGAGGAAGACGAATTGGCGCGTGGCGCACGCTTCGCGCGTAACATAGCAGGCGCAGCGTCGTTCGAGTCACCCCTGATCGAGTCACCCCTGATCGAGTCGCCCCTGATCGAGTCAGTTTTGATCGAGTCATCATTGGCCGAATCAACCGGCGGAGCGCCGCCAGCACGCGCATTGTAGGCTTGCGGCCGATGCATCAGCTCGAGAACGTTACGAGCGGAAGCTTCCGTGCGCCGCGTGAACACCGGCGAGCCGATACCCATCCATAAGATGACGGCGGCGAGTCCAAAAAGCATGACGCGCTCGCGGCGGTCGACGTCGGGCAACGCGCGGTTTCGCTCCTGCGTAACGGAACCGAAAAACACCCTTTGATAGGCCCATAGCAGGTAAACTGCGGAAAAAATAATGCCCGCCGTCGCCCACACCGCCCAAGTGGTGTGACGTTCAAATGTGCCCAGCAGAATTAGGAATTCGCCCACGAAGCCGTTGAGCATCGGCAGACCTGCTGAAGAGAGCGAAACAAACAGGAACAGCGCTGCGAACACCGGCATCGGGGTGGCCAGGCCTCCATATTCGCGGATTTCATAGGTGTGGCGCCGGTCGTAAAGAGCGCCCACCAGCACGAAGAGCGCTCCGGTGGAAATGCCGTGATTAATCATCTGGTAAAGTGCGCCCTGCAGCGCCGTTTGACTGAAGGCGAAAATCCCGAGAACAACAAAGCCGAGATGGGCCACCGAAGAATAAGCGACCAGGCGCTTGAGATCGGTTTGCACCATGGCCACCAGAGCGCCATATAAGATACCTATGATGGCCAGCACTGCGACGTAAGGTGCGGCCCGGTGCGCCGCCTCGGGGAATAGCGGCACGCAAAATCGCACCATCCCATACGTCCCCATTTTGAGCATTACACCCGCCAATAATATCGAGCCGGCGGTCGGTGCCTCGGTATGCGCGTCGGGTAGCCAGGTATGCAGCGGAAACAACGGGACCTTGATTGCGAATGCCAGAAAAAATGCGCCGAAGAGAAGCAGTTCCGTAGGATACGTGAGCGTGACCTGGCCCGTGGTAAGCAATTCCTGGATGCGCGGCACGTCGAACGTTCCCGTCAGTTCGTAGAGCCACACCATGGCCACGAACATCAGAATCGATCCCGCCATGGTGTACAAAATGAACTTCAGCGCGGCGTAAATGCGGCGCCCATGGCCCCAAACGCCGATCAAGAAATACATGGGGAGCAGCATGGCCTCCCAGAAAAGGAAAAAAAGAAACAGGTCGAGAGAGAAGAAGACCCCGACCATCCCCGTCTCGAGCACGAGCAGAGCTATGTAAAAACCCTGCGTCCGATTGCCGTCGGACTTCCAGGACGCCAGCATCGCCACGGGGGTCAGAAACGTCGTCAGCAGTACCAGAAACAGGCTTATGCCGTCCACGCCAAGGTGGTAGTGGATCGGCGGGGCCGGAATCCAGGCGCGAAACTCCTGGAACTGATACGCCGTGCTGGAGAGGGAGAATCCGCGAACCAGCAAAAGCGATAACAAGAATTCAGCAATGGCGGTGACCAGCGCCACCAGCCGAATCCAGACGCGATCGTCGGGGCCGAGTACCAGCAATGCTGCCGCCCCCGCCAAAGGCAGGAAGATCAGCACCGTGAGCAGATAAGAAGGCTGCATGCTAGCGCGTCGCCCAGACGAGTACCGTTGTTAATGCTATTGCTCCAAGAACTACGAACACGGCGTATGTGCGCGTGTTGCCCGAATTCAAATGTCGTAAACGGTCGCCGGATGCGTCGAGGTCGTGTGCCACGCCATTAACCGTCCCGTCGATCGCATGCTCATCGACGCCATGCCATAAAACCTGTGTGGAAATCCACAGGAGAGGACGCACGATGACGAATGCGTAGAGCTCATCCACGAAATATTTGCCGGCGACAAGTCTGTAAAGCCCGTCCAACGACGCAGCAGCCCGCTGCGGCAAGTCCGGCGTGCGAATATAGAACCACCAGGCAAGCAAAAATCCTGCCAGGCCGGCGATGACCGGTGCGCCCAGCAGGGCAGCGAGAAATGCGCCGCCCCCGGAAGCAGCCTCCGCCGCTGGAGCCACCCGGACCCCGCTGAACACGGGCGCGAGAAACTTGTCAAAATAATTTGCGCCGCCCACCAGCAAAGGCGCGGCAAACCAGCCGCCTCCCACCGAAAGCGTCCCCAGCACGGCGAGTGGAAAGAGCATGTTCGCCGGCGATTCGTGCACGTGCTGCTGATGTTCGTCGTAGCGCGGCGCGCCGTGAAACGTCAAAAAAATCAGCCGAAAAATATAGAAAGCGGTCAAGCCCGCTGTCAGCACTCCAATGGCATACAGCGGGGAACTGGCGTAAGGCCCCGAGCGCACTGCCACGAGTATCTCGTCCTTGCTGAAAAATCCCGAAAAGCCGGGTGCGCCGGAAAGCGCCAGCGCGGCGGCAACCATGGTGCCGTAGGTCCACGGAATCGCTTTGCGCAGCCCACCCATGCGCCGCATGTCCTGCTCGCCGCTCATGGCATGCATCACGCTGCCAGCACCCAAAAAAAGCAGCGCTTTGAAAAAGGCATGCGTCATCAAGTGAAATATCCCGGCTCCGAACGCGCCCACACCGCATCCCAGGAACATGTAACCCAGCTGGCTGATGGTGGAATAGGCGAGCACTTTCTTGATGTCGGTCTGCACCAGTGCGATCGTCGCGGCAAACAGCGCCGTAACACAACCAATCACGGCGACAGCTTTCATGGCGGCCGGCGCGTGCAGGAACAAAACGTTTGATCGCGCCACCATATACACACCGGCGGCGACCATGGTGGCTGCGTGAATCAGCGCGCTTACGGGCGTTGGCCCTTCCATCGCATCAGGCAGCCAGACGTACAGCGGAATTTGCGCCGACTTTCCCGTGGCACCGGCCAGCAGAAGCAGGCAAATTGCCGTCAAGACGCCATGAGCCGCCGTTTCCGTGGGCATCGTGGCGGCCCGATCGAACACCGAAGCGAAATCGAGCGAACCGAATTCACGGAACATCAGAAACAGGCCCAGCAAGAAACCAAAATCGCCGATGCGGTTTACCCAGAATGCCTTATTGCCCGCATCGGTCGCCGTCTTTTTTAGAAACCAGAAGCCGACGAGCAGATAGCTGCACAGGCCGACGCCTTCCCACCCGACGAACAAAACCAGATAGTTGGCCGCCAGCACCAGCGTCAGCATGAAAAACATGAACAGGTTCAGGTAAGAGAAAAAGCGCCGGTATCCCGCGTCGTCGGCCATATAGCCGGTGGAATACAAATGGATGAGCCAGCCGACCCCGGTGACCACCAGCAGCATCACCAGCGTCAGTTGATCGACTTGCAGCGCGTAGTCTGCGCGAAACGTTCCGGCGGCGATCCAGGTAAAATACGAATGCGTCCAGGGAATTTGTCCGGCACCGAGCTGCCTGAACTCGCGGAACAATTCGCAGGTGGCCAGAAAAGCAAGCCCGGTCGAGCCGAGTGCGACCGCATTGATTTCGCACGCGACCACCGCTTGCCAAACATGCCATTCGCACCCGCTCCCAGCAGGGGCAGCAGGGGAATGATCCAAAGATGTTGGAGAACGAGCATTCGTCGTCGCTAAAAGTGCGCTGGCTAAAGGTACCGCCGCTCTCGTTAGAGCTTCAGGAGGTTGACACGCTCGACATTGAGCGATTTACGGTTGCGTGCTATCAAAATGACGATCCCCAGTCCCACAGCAGCCTCGGCGGCCGCCACCACAATGACAAAGAACACGAAAACTTGTCCCTGCAATTGCCCCAGGGCGCGGCTGAAAGCGACGAAAGCCAAATTCACGGCATTGAGCATCAGCTCGATGGCCATGAAAATCGTGATGATGTTGCGCTTGAAAACGAAACCCGCCACGCCTAGTCCAAACAAGATCGCGCTAAGCGTAATGTAGTAAGAAATCGGAACCACCGTGGGCATCTCCTGATGTGCTAGGTCATACGTCTCGCTTGGCCAGCACGATTGCTCCGAGAATGGCAATGAGGATTAAAATCGACGTGGCCTCGAACGGAAACACAAAATCCTGGAAAAGCAACATCGACAGACCGCGCGTAGCAGCCGCGGGGCTGGGCTGCGCTACCATCGATGCGAGCCGCGCCCCACCCGATAGGCCAGCTCCAGCAATAAAAATATCGCCAATGGCACGCCCGCGTAGAACGCGGTGCGGCTGAGGTTCGTGCGTTCCTCCGAGCCCGCATTGAGCAGCATGATGACGAAAACAAATAGCACCATAATCGCGCCGGCATACACGATGATTTGGATCGCGGCGATGAATTCCGCCTCGAGCAGCAGATAGAGGCCGGCCAGAGCCGCCATGACCACGATCAGCGAAAGCGCGCTGTGAATTGGGTGGCGCTGCACAATCAAACTCACCGCACCGGCCACGGCGATTGCCGCGAGCACAAAAAAGACCGTCAGCTGCACGCTCATTTGTGTATCACCACGGCCAGGCTGGTGAGGACGACATTGGCGATCGCCACCGGCAAGAGAAACTTCCACCCGATGCCCATAAGCTGGTCATAGCGGAAGCGCGGCAGCGTCCATCGCACCCACACGTAGACGAACAGGATCACCAGGATTTTCAGAAGGAACCATGCAGGCCCTTGCACGAAATCCACGGCGCCCGGCCACGCTGCCAGAATCGCCACCGCGCACAAAAGCGCTCCCACGACGGGCAACATGATGCGTCCCCAGACAGTCGCGTAGCGGAAACCGTTGATCAGGCAATCCCACGCCAACACAGGCCAGCAGCACCGCCGGCAGATAATGCGTCCAGGCGAAAGCTGCCGTCTGAGGGAAGGGGGAAAGCCATCCGCCAAAATAAAGTATCGCCGCAAGGCATGACACCGTGATCATGCTGGCATACTCAGCCATGAAAAACATCGCAAACTTGAAGCTGGAATATTCCGTATGGAACCCGGCCACCAATTCGGACTCAGCCTCGGCAAGGTCAAACGGCAGGCGGTTTGTTTCTGCGACGGCGGCCACGAAGTAACAAAAAAAACCGAGCAATTGCGGAGCGGTGGGGCTCAGCAGATTCCAGCGCGGAAGAAAGCCCCAGCTGTTCCGCTTTGCGCTCGAACGATCTCGCTCAGATTGAATGTTCCGACCAGGAGCAGCACGCCCGCCACGGACATGGTCAGGGACAATTCGTAACTCACCATTTGAGCGGCGCTGCGCAGGCCGCCAAGCAGAGAATATTTGTTGTTCGACGACCATCCGGCCAGCGCGACCCCATAGACACCGATCGAAGTGATGGCGAATATCGCCAGCAATCCAATGTTGACGTTGGCGACGACCAGCGAGGTGGTCTGACCAAAGATCCGAAACGTGCCCGGGCCAAAAGGAATCAGTGCGATGGTTGAAATCGCGAGCGACAGGCTGAGAAACGGTGCGAGAAAATAAACAAATCGATCCGCGCTGCCTGGCGTGGTGTCTTCCTTGAAGAGAAACTTCAGCCCATCGGCGAGCGGCTGCATCAGGCCATGCGGGCCCACGCGGTACGGCCCCCAGCGGCCCTGGATGTGCGCGGCCACCTTGCGCTCGAACCAAGTCAAGTAGGCAAGCGACGTGAGCAACAGGAACAGCAACACCACGATCTTCACCAGCGAAACAAGCAGAATCGGATGTTGCGCAAAAAGCTCGTTCACGAGTTCGCTTCCGCTTCCCGCAACGTTTGAATCATGCGACAGTAATTGGTCAGGCTTCCGCTGGTGAAAAGCGAATCGTTGTTTGAATAAATCGTTCCCGCGGCAGCGTCGGAAACCGCGTGTTGCCCGGCCATGCCAGGCGATGCCCCGAACGATCCTGGCGCAAGCGCCTGTTCGGCGCGGCCCGCCAGCAGATCGGTCCAGGAGACCCCATAGCCATTTACATGCAAGCGGATTTCCTCGAAAGCCGCTTCCGGGGCGCGCAACCGTATCGGCTGCCCTACACCCTGCCGTGCCAGCTGATGCGACATGATGCGCAGGATGTCGAAATCCGAGCGCGGCCCCATAAAATCGCCGCCTTTGCGAACCAGCTGAATTTCGCCGGCAGTATTCGTCATGGTGCCGTCTTTTTCGTACGCCGAAAGCGCGGGTAACACGATGTCCGCCCGCCGCGCAGTCTCCGACAGAAACATATCCTGCACAATCAGCACTTCCAGATTGCCAAAGTGTTCCGAGTTCTCAGGTGCGAAAACGCGGAATGCTTTCAGGGGATTTGCGCCCACGACATACAGCGCCTTGATTTCACCCGAGACCGCGCCCTCGAGCATCGCCTGGTGGTCGAGCCCGGTTTTTCCGGCAGAGCGGCGCCCCATAACTGGCCAAACACGTTTCGGGCGCTGGGATCTTCAACGGCCGCGTAGCCGGGCAGCCGATCGGGCAGCAGCCCCATGTCGGAGGCGCCTCGGGAATTGGCATAATCGCCCAGCGCCATAAACCGGGTGCGTTGGCCTCCGGCCGATCGCTCTCTCGCAAGTCTCAGCAAAGCGCCGAGAGCGGGACCTTGCACCACCGCGCCAAACAAAACGATGAGCTCGTTTTCCGATGTGAGCGCTTCGCGCAAGCTTTGTAATTCGCGCGAACCGGATTCGCTTGGGTCCGGTGCACCTCGATCGCCGCTTAAACCTTGGAGCGCCGCAGCCTCCCGGCCGCTCTCTACCTGCACATATAGCTTTGCTTTTCGCCGCAATTTTGGCTCGGTTGAATCCACGATATAGAGTCGCGCCCCCACATGACGAATCGCGGAGCGAATTTGCCACGCCACCAGAGGGTTTTGTTCACTGGCATTATTGCAGAACAACAAAAAAGCCGGCGCGGAAGCCAATTCACCCATCGTTGGGAATAGGTTGCCGACGTCGCCGCGGGGCTGCGGATCGGAAACTTGGTCCGACCTTCCTGCGGATGTCTGCTTCAGCTCTGCGGCCATGTCGATCAGGCCTGCGTAGTCGGCCGTCCGATGATGATCGATATTATTCGTGCCAATGGATGCGCGTGCGATCCGCCCCAGCAGGTAATTCTCTTCGTTGGTGGTTCTGTTGGAGCCATAAAACGCCACGGCGTCCGCTCCATGTCGTTCACGCACGCTCGCCAAGCGCCTCGCGGTTTCTTCGAGGGCGTCTTCCCAGGTTGTGGGCTCGAGTGTACCGTTACGCCGTACCAGTGGGGTCGTCAAACGTTCGTGATGACGCGTGAAATCGAAGGCGAATCGGCCCTTGGCGCACAAAAAATCATTATTAAAGCCCGACAGATCGCGGTTATTCGCCCGCAGAATTTCGTGATTGCGCACGCCCAGCGTTGTCTTACACCCATTCGAGCAATGCGCGCAGACGGTGGGAACGTATTGCATTTCCCACGGCCGCGTCTGATACCGATACGTGCCGCTGGTCAGAGCGCCCACCGGGCATATGTCGATGCACATCCCGCACTCTTCGCAATCAAGATGATCTTCGAGGTTCGGAATGATGACCGACTGCGCGCCGCGCTGTCCTACGCCGAGGGCCTTGACGTCCATGCCCTCATCGCATACCCGGACGCAGCGAAAGCAGAGAATGCAGCGAGGGGCGTCGTAGTACACCAGATTCGACCATTTGACTTCGGGAGTATGGAGTTTTTCTTCGACGAACCGGCTGTTTTGCGCCCCGTAGCGAAACGTCATGTCCTGCAGCTCGCACTCGCCTCCTTTATCGCAGACCGGGCAATCGAGCGGATGGTTGACGAGCAGGAACTCGAGCATCGCTTTGCGGGCCTCATGCACCTGGTCGGTATCGGTGCGCACCACCATGCCGTTCATCGCTACCAGCGTGCACGCGGTTTGCAGCTTCGGCGCTTTCTCCACTTGGACCAGACACATGCGGCACGCCGCTTGCAGCGACAGCCCCGCGTAATAACAGAACGACGGCACCTCGATCCCTTGCAGGCGCGCCGCTTCAATCACCAGCGTGCCCGGCGCCACGGTTAATTCGCGGTCATCGAGCTTGAACTTAACTTGTGGAGCGTCGGCCATGTCTTCGGGGAGGTTTCTAGTGTGCCGCGACCAGGACGTCGGCCGGTTGATAAGGACATTTGCCGGTCAAGTGCTCTTCAAACTCATTTTGCCACTTCTTGACGATGCTCATAGTTGGCAGCGCTGCGGCATCGCCCAGGGGACAAAATGTTTTTCCCAGCATGTTTTTCGACAGTTCACCCACCAGCGGGATATCTTCGGCGCGCCCGCCGCCGGCGTGAAAACGATCGAGTAGCTGCCGCAGCCACGCGGTTCCTTCGCGGCAGGGAATACACCAGCCACAGGATTCATGCGCGTAAAAGTGCATGATGCGCCGCGCCATATCCACCATGCAGGTGTCTTCATCAATGACCACAACGCCGCCCGATCCCAGCATCGAACCCGCCTTCGCCAGCGAATCGAAATCCATCGGCAGGTCGATCTCATCCGCCTTAAGCAGCGGGCACGAACTGCCTCCGGGGATCACCGCCTTTAATTTCTTGCCGCCGGCCATTCCTCCGGCAACGTCTTCGAGCATCCGTTTCAAGTTGAAACCCATGGGCAATTCGTAAATTCCCGGTCGGTTGACATGGCCGGAAATGCAAAAAAGACGCGTGCCGCCATTCTTGGGCGCGCCCAGCCCCGCGTACCACTCACCGCCGCGCCGCAAAATTTCCGGCACCGACGCGAGCGTTTCCACATTGTTGATAACCGTGGGCGACCCATAAAGCCCGACTACGGCGGGGAAGGGCGGCCGGATGCGCGGATATCCGCGCTTACCTTCGAGCGATTCCATCAGCGCCGATTCTTCGCCGCACTCGTAAGCCCCCGCGCCGGTGTGCGTCGTCAAATCGAAATCGAAACCGCTGCCCAGAATATTTTTCCCCAGGTAGCCGCGCGCATAAGCCTCTTCAATCGCAGCGTCGACGATCTCGATAACGTAGCGGTACTCGCCGCGAATGTAGATGTACCCGTTGTGAGCGCCCACCGCGCGTCCAGCGATGATCACACCCTCGATCAACTGGTGCGGAGCCAGCTCCATCAAGGGCCGGTCCTTGCACGTACCGGGCTCACTTTCATCCGCGTTACACAAAATATAGGTCGGCTTGGCCGATTCCTTGGGCACAAAACTCCATTTCATGCCCGTAGGAAAACCCGCGCCGCCGCGTCCGCGCAGATTTGATTTCTTTACTTCTTCGATTACCTGCTCGGCCGATAGCTCTTTAAGCGCGCGCTCCAGGCCTTTGTATCCATCATTCTCTAGATAAACGGCGAGCGTGTGTGCATTGGGCACGCCGAACAAACGGCTGATCACTGGCACTTCCGCGGGATG
Organism: uncultured Acidobacteriota bacterium; assembly: GCA_963828935.1. Taxonomy (GTDB): domain Bacteria; phylum Acidobacteriota; class Terriglobia; order Acidiferrales; family UBA7541; genus Palsa-189. Next base: position 343,810 of record CAWHGP010000007.1, read on the forward strand.
CCGATCGTGCACCGCGCCGACTGGTGGGCACCGAAGTGGCGGGCGTGCGCCCTCTGTCGAATTGATCGAGCAGTTGATGCGTGAGGATCGGCGTCAGATTTTCGTAATAATCGTAATTAATCTGCATTGCCGGCGCGCCGGTGCATGCGCCGATACACTCCACTTCTTCGAGCGAAAACAGGCCATCGCGCGTGACTCCATGATTGCCGATCTCGAGTCTCTTTTTGGCGGACTCGTAAATCGCGTTGCCTCCGCGCAGCATGCACGAAACATTGGTGCACACCTGCACATGGTATTTCCCGGCAGGGTGGCGCCGGATCATCGAGTAATAAGCCAATGTCTCCGTGACCTGCAGAGTATTGAGATCGAGACGCCGGGCAATTTCTGCGATCAGCGCGTCGCTCACGTAACCCAGCACATCCTGCCCGTACAAAGCCATCGGCACCAGCGCCGATCGCTTGATGGGATAGCGTCCCAACAGAGTCTGAAATTTCTGTTCCAGTTTTGGCGGCAACTCCATCAGCGATCCACTTCCCCCAGAACGATGTCAATGGTGCCGATGCATGCGATCAGGTCGGCCACCAGGCGCCCCTCGGCCAGCTTGGGCAGCGCCTGAAGATTGACGAACGAAGGTGCGCGCACGTGAACCCGATACGGTTTAGGCGATCCGTCGCTCGCGACGAAAAAGCCCAGCTCGCCGCGCGGCGATTCAATGCGCTGGTACACTTGTCCGGCTGGCGGAGAAAATCCCTCGGTAAAAATCTTGAAATGGTAGATGAGCGCTTCCATTTCCGTCTTCATTTTCTCACGCTGCGGAGGCACGATGCCCGGCGCCTCGGTCCTGATCGGTCCAGCGGAGGGCACCTTAGGAACGGCCTGGCGTACGATTTTCAGGCTTTCGCGCATCTCGGCCAGCCGCACGATGTACCGGGCGTAGCAATCGGATTCGGTGCTCGTGGGAACGTCGAATGCGAACTCTTCGTAGCTCGAATACGGAAACCATTTGCGCACGTCATACGACACGCCAGCCGCCCGCAGTGCAGGACCGGAAACACCTAGCGCGATCGCGTCCCGCGGGTCCAGCACGCCCACTCCGCGCGTGCGCAGGCGCCAGATGCGGTTATTGGTGAGCAGTTCCTCATATTCATCCAGCCGCGAGGGAAATGCCTCGAGGAAACTACTGACACGGTCAAGCCACCGTGGCGGCGGCTCGAGCGCCAGCCCGCCCACGCGGAAGTAGCTGGTCATCATCCGCTGTCCCGAGACCATCTCGAAAATTTTCAGGATCTCTTCTCGCTCCCTGAAACAATAAAGCATCACGGAAGTCGCGCCGAGATCCATCGCATGCGTGCCGAGCCATACCAGATGCGAAGCGATGCGCGTCATCTCCGTCAACAGCACGCGAATGTATTGCGCACGCTTGGGCACGGTAGATCTGCAGCAACTTTTCGACCGCCAGGCAGTAGCACAGATTGTTTGAAAGCGGCGCCAGATAGTCGATACGATCGGTCAGGGTGATCGCCTGCGAATAGGTAAGCGCTTCGCAGCTTTTCTCGATGCCGGTGTGCAGGTAACCGATTTCTGAGCGCGCGCTGACCACGGTTTCCCCATCCAGCTCCAGCACCACACGCAACACGCCATGCGTCGACGGATGCTGAGGCCCCATGTTGAGGACCATTGTTTGCGTGGTGCCCGTGGCGCTGGAGGTGGCCATCAGCGGAAGCCTTCGACCGGATAATCCTTGCGCAGCGGATAACCTTCCCAATCCTCCGGCATCAAAATGCGGCGCAAGTCTGGATGACCCTCAAACCGCAAGCCGAATAGATCGAAAATCTCGCGCTCGTGCCAGTTCGCCGTGGGCCATACCGGAGTCACCGTGCCGACAACCGGGTGCACCCCGCCACGTACACGCACCTGCATGCCAAGGCGCTGCCTGTTGGCCAGTGAAAGCAGATGGTAGTTCAGCTCGAAACGCGGCTCCATCGGGAAACGGTCCACGGCGCAAATATCTGAAAGAAAATCAAATGCCAGACTGGGGTCGGTGCGGAGATGTTCGGCTACTTCACGCAGGTATTCCTGTCCCACGGTGACTGTCAGCTCGCCCCGAAACTCCACTATTTCCGAGATGGCAGCCGGATTCCACTCACGCAGCCTTTGTGACCATGTCTCCTGACTAATCTCTTCCTGACTGGTCCCTTCCTGACCGCTTGCGCGAGCTTCCGTCATGGCTGGCGTTCTCCCCGCACCGGGGCGCGCGCCCAATCGAGCGCGCCTTTTTTCCAAAGATAAACGTAGCCCACCAGCAGGATGGCGATGTACATGAGCATCTCGCAAAACCCGAACCAGCCAAGCGCTCGATAGACATACGCCCACGGATAGAGGAACACTGCTTCCACATCGAACAGGATAAATACCATAGCGACCAGATAGAACTGCACCGAGAACGGCTCCCGCGCGTCCCCCGTGGGCGTAATGCCGCATTCATATGCTTGTTGTTTGGTGCGGCTGGGGCGATGGCGGCCAACCAGAGACGATGCCAGCAAAATCAGGCCGGCAAGCGTCATCGCCAGAAGAAAATGAATGAGTAAGGGGGCGTAGGCTTGGGCTAGGCTCCCCGTCATTGGGTCCACAAGATATAATAGCGGTGCGATAGGCGGCGGGTCAAATTGCCCTCGGGGCGTTTTAAAAATTAAAAATATTCGGATGTCTAAAAAATTGTCGTCCCCCATGCGTCCGTGCCCGGTATTTGAGGCCCGTCATGACGAAAGCTGAATAATGAATGAAGCAAATGCCGCGGTGCAAATCGTGGTGAACGGAGACCGCCGGAGCGTACCGCCCGGGCTCTATGTCTCCGGCTTGCTCGTGCACCTTGGTATTACCGCTAACCGCGTGGCGATCGAGCGCAACTCGGACATACTTCCGCGGGCTGCGTGGGATGAAACGGCAGTCTCCGCGGGTGACCGCTTTGAAATTGTGCATCTCGTCGGTGGCGGTTCCCTAGGAGCCGCCGAAGGGTAATCGCTTCGCATCGCGCCATCGCATCAACGTAATTTCACCACTCGCAACTCTCAGGCCCTTCAATTCGTTACAGTCCGGCGAGAATGTGTCCGAGCTTGGCGCTCTTGGTTCGGAGGTACGCGAGTGAGGCCCTCGAATTGGGCGGCTGGCACGGCACCCGTTCCACTACGCGGATGCCATATCGCTCGAGTTGCTGCACCTTGTCGGGATTATTGGAGAGCAGCCGCACGCTCCGCACGCCGAGCAGCCGCAATGTTTGCGCGGAAAAACGATAGTCGCGCGAATCAGCGGCAAACCCGAGCCGCTCATTGGCCTCGACCGTATCCATGCCGCCGTCCTGCAACTGGTACGCGCGCAGCTTATTCATCAAGCCGATCCCGCGCCCCTCCTGAGGCAGGTAAAGCAGAAGTCCGGCACGTGACGCGGCAATTTTTCGCAGCGATAGCTCCAGTTGGGCGCGGCAGTCGCAGCGCCGCGAAGCCAAGACGTCCCCGGTAAAACATTGCGAGTGCACGCGAACCACAGGCACGACTCGTCCTCCTACTTGTCCGTGGCAAAGCACCACCGCCGTTTCTTCGGGTGTGCGGCCTTCCACGCCCAGCACTGTGAAGTTTCCGAACCGCGTGGGCAGGTCCGCTTTCGCTACGATGCGCACCGGACTGCGCCGGGAAACCGGTGCACCGCGCGACGTACGCACCGCGCCGCGTTTAGGGCTGCGCGTCGTACGGTTGGATTTTCCAGGGTGACGTTTGACCATGGGGAGTTACGTAGTATAGCAGCCGCGCACGCGTTGCATCCGACACTCCAATTTGCTCCGCAGGCTGGCATTGGCGTTCCCAGCGCCGGTGGGCATCGGCGGCTTTACATCGACAGTGCGATTGGCTACTTTAGGCAGGCGGTGTGCGCCAGTGATGCGCAGCCGTGAAAAACTTTCGCGCCCGATCGATCCTACCGCGATCCCGCCATGATAACCATGATAACGACGATAACGACGGTGGACACAATTTCCGGTAAGGACCTGCTCCTCACGCTGCTGCTGAAGGTGGGGGTGGCCGCATCGCTTGCGGCTCTGTTGGCGCGCTCCGCCATTTTCCGTAAAGTGCTGTTTACCGAAGTCCGGGATTCCGACCTCAAGATTCGACTGATGCTTTTTCTCACCCCCAGTCTGGCGCTTGGTGTGCTGCTCCGCCTGGTAGGAGCCCAGTATCGCTTTGCCGATTTGATGCTCGAGGGATCGTTTCTCCTGGGGTTGTTGGGAGGCCGCGTCGTCGGGCCATTGGGGGGCTCGATCGTAAGCTTGCCCGCGTTCCTAAACCACGAGTGGCTGGCGACTCCCATGGCAGCGTTCGCCGGGCTGGCGGGCGGGCTCATTCGCCAGGGAATGCCAAGAAAAGAGGACATCTGGAATTTTGGGCCGTTCACATTTCTGAGTATCCCGCGCTGGCTGGCGCGTTTGGCCAAGCACATGAGCGGTTCCTGGGAAATGTTGCCGCTCGCCGGCTGCATTGGGCTCGAACTTGTCCGGCTGACTCTGGGCCGCGCTACCAAACATCACTGGATTTTCTTTATCAACGTGCAGAACTGGTGGTCCACCGCGCTGCTCCTGCTGGCGACGGTGATGGCCGTGGCGGTGCCCATCAAGATTTGGAATAACACGCGCATTCAAATGAACCTCGAGCAGCACCAGCAACTGTTGCTCAAGGCACGCATGGACGCGCTTTCCGCGCAAATCAATCCTCATTTCCTGTTCAATACGCTGAATACCGTTTCCTCGCTCGATTCGCTACGACCCCGATTCGGCGCGCGGCGTCGTCCTCAAACTCGGCAACATCCTGCGCCGCTTGCTGCGCAAACACGAAACGTTCGTGCCCCTCCGCGAGGAACTCGATTTCCTCGATGACTATCTTGATATCGAAGTCGCGCGCTTCGGCCGTGACAATTTAAGAATTTCCAAGGAAGTCGACGACCGCACGCTCGAAGCCTTCATTCCCAGCATGCTCCTGCAACCCCTCGTGGAAAACGCCATCAAGCACGGGTTAGCCGAGAAACTGGAAGGCGGCCAAATCTCCATACGAACATCATCGCTCGATGCCCGGCTGGTGATCGAAGTGGAAGACAATGGAGCGGGTATCCCGGAAGACCGCATGTCGCAGGTTTACGTCGATGGCATCGGCATGAGCAATGTTCACGAACGCCTGCGCGTGCTTTATGGCGATGACTTTCGCATGAATATCTCCAGCCACGAAGGTGCTGGCACGCTCGTGCGCATCGAGGTGCCGGAGCTGGTGTCGGAGATTCCTGGCGCCACCCGTGGTTGGCTATAAATCGCCTGAGAGTTCCGATGGCCCCACTGAAGACTATTGCAGATTCGCCCCGCCCTTGGCCGCTTCCTCGCCATCCTTGTAAACATACTTGATCACTTGCTTGTAAATCAGCAGATTCGGGCTCCCGATCCGCGTCAACTTGATGCAATCCCGGTCATACCATTCCACCGTGCCGCGAAGCACTTCGCCGTCGCTCAGCACTACGGCGACTGCCGTGTGGGCCTGCATCTGCTTCACCCAGTAGAAGTTCTCCGCATGTGTTTGTTCCGGCGGCGCGGGCTTTTTGTGAGGCTGCGGCCCAGCGTGGGGGCGCACCGGAACTTGTTCCTTCACTTCAGTTAAAGTAGGGCGGAATAATTTGCGATGTACCATCAATACTCCTTCTACGTTCTATGTTTGCGTGGTCCTGATGCGCGATCCTGAATGTGGTCCTGCTGATGGAAGCGTCGCGAGTCGTTGTTTAAGATGCGCAACGCCGAGTTTCAGTTACGAGATCTTGCCGGAGGAGCGAGTTGGCCCGATTACTTGCTGCCGGAAAGCGACATGGCTACGGCATCAAGGCCCAGCTGCCTGTTGATGTTTCGGCGCAACCTGCTCGCCAGTTCGTCCAAATCCTTCACCGCCCGCGACACCCATAAGGGGTCGACTCGGTGACTCAAATCGATGAGTTCCTTTTCGAGCGGCGGATTCCGCAGAACCGTGCCTGCGCAACAAGCGGAGAGTTCAAGCAGATCCGTGAGAAGACTATAAAACACTTCGAGCACCGTTTCAAACGGCACCCGCTGTCCCTTGGTCAGAAGCGTCGTCTGCGCGAACAGCGTTGCCGAGGAACGCGCTTCCGCCGCGGCCGCGAGCACTCCTAATACCGTTCGGCGTAGTTCTACGGCTTCTTTCAAGTCCAGAGCCAGCGCCGCGCCAGGGCTTCCTTCGGCCAGTTGCGCCGCCAGCTTCCGGTCAGCGGGGGAAAGTGGCGATCTGGCCGGCGAGGTCGCCGATCGAGCGCCGGATGGAGACTCTGCGTGTTGGATCAGAATTTGTTCCACCAGTTCCGTTCCCAAAGGCGCAAAGAAAAATTGCAGGCAGCGGGAACGAATCGTCGGCAGCAGCACGTAAGGGCGAGTCGCCAGCAGAATCAGCGTGGCACTCTCCGGCGGCTCCTCGAGAATCTTCAGAAAAATGTTGGCATGATCGGAGCGCATGGTCTCCGCGTCGTCCAGAATGAACACGCGTCGCCGTGCCACGGGTTTAAAGTAAGCGGCGCGTTGCACCGCGCGCAATTGGCCGACGTGCAGTACTGGCCGCACCACCGGGCTTTTCAGTCGCACGGGATCGGGAACCACCGCCCATACATCGGGATGCGTCTCGATCAGCAGCGGCACTCGCTCGACCGTAGCTGCGTCAGCGCTTTCGCCGCGTTCTGCCAGGCCCCGCTCGATGAGCCGCGGAAGCTCCGCAAGCCTGCCGATGCGCTGACAGGTATCGCATTCGCCGCAAAAATCGTCGCGAAGCCGTTCGCAATTTGCGGCCTGCGCGAACATGCGCGCCAGCGTGAATTTGCCCACGCCGCGAGGTCCTCCGAATAACATGGCGTGCGGCACGCGTTCGGAAGCAAGCATGCCCCGCAATGCCGTAACGATTCGCGGATGTCCCAAAAAATCCGAAAAAGGCATGTAGGTTGACGCCTTCCAGTGCTGCAAAGCCCCGAGCAAACGGCTACGGCAATTGCAACGAGGAGGCCGATGCCGATAACCACGGCCGCAGTACACGCGATCCCACCGCTGCCATCACCGCTTGGTGGATCTCCTCGGGCGTTTTCGGGCCGCCTGTCTCCGAGTCCTCGCACTCGATGGTGGCCCAGTTGGATTCGCTCGCCAATACTTCGTAAACTTTTGCGGCCTGTTCCAGATGGCCCATGTCGGTTTCCTGCAGATCATGAGTGAGACCGGTATACGGCCGCGCAGACTTGGTTCCTACAAGGCGATATGCCTGTTCGGGATTCAAGCGCAGGTAGATCACCAGGTCTTCCCGCGGCAGTCCATAGATCCCGTATTCGAGTTGCCGCAGCCAGGCCATGAATTGCGCGCGGCCTTCGCCGGGCACACGTGCCGTCTGGTGAGCCAGATTTGAGGCCACGTAACGGTCGGCCAAAATTATCTTGCCCGCAGCCAGTTCCGCTTCCAGAGCGCCTTTGGCTTCGAAGCGATCCCCGGCGTAGAGAAGTGCGGAAAAATGTGCATCTACTGCGCTCAGCGGGCCGAATTCGCCATTCAGGAAGCGCCCCACGAGTCTGCCGAACGACGAGTCGTACCGTGGAAAGCTGAATCGCGCGCAAGGCATTCCGCGGGTGGCAAACTCTCTGGCCAGCAGCTCAGCTTGGGTTCCTTTACCTGAGCCGTCAATCCCTTCAATGGCAATGAACTTCCCGCGCCCGGTCATCCCAGCGGCAGTCTACCGTGAGTGTTCGCATGCCGCAACCAACATGGGCGGCGGTTCTGCTAGAATTCCACAGCATGGAAGAGGCATCTAGTACTGTCGCTGAGAATTTAGCCAGAATCCGCGAGCGCATCGAGCATGCCGCGCAACGTGCCGGCCGTCGCGCGGAGGAAATAACCCTGGTCGGCGTCTCCAAAACTTTTCGCGCCGAGCGTATCCGTGAAGCCTTTGACGCGGGCGTTAGGCATTTCGGAGAAAACCGCGTCCAGGATTTCGAAGCTAAGCTGCCTTTGGTGCAGGATCTGTCGGCTGTTTGGCACTTTGTCGGTCATCCGCAACGGAATAAGGCCGCACGCACTCTCGCGCTCTTTCACACCGTGGATTCGGTTGACAATCTTCCCCTCGCCGAAAAGCTCGATCACGCGGCCGGAGATGGCCGGCGCCTGCCCGTGCTGATAGAAGTGCGCCTGGACACCGCCCCCAAAAAATCCGGCTGCGAGCCGGCGGACCTGCCCCGCCTCGCTGAGGGCGTACTCCTGATGACTCATCTGGAGTTGCGTGGGTTGATGACCGTGCCTCCGGTTTCCTCCGACCCCGAACATGCCCGTCCCATGTTTCGCCGCCTTCGCGAATTGCGCGATGAGATGGCCACTCTGCTCGACTGGCCGCTGAGCGAGCTCTCCATGGGCATGTCGCATGATTTCGAAATTGCCATCGAAGAAGGTGCAACGCAGATACGCGTGGGTACGGCGCTATTTGGCACCCGGCCCGATACACATTGACGATACACATTGACGATACACATTGACCCGGTATCCATCGACCCGTTACACATTGACGATACGCGTCAACCGATACACCCCAATACACCCCCAATCCAGCTTGATGATGCAATATGCACTTGACGACCGTGATTGCAGGCGATAAAGCTGCCCGGGCATGATCGATGTTCATGAGACTGCGGGCAGCGTGACCTTCATGGTCAGGGTTCAGCCGCGCGCCAGCTCGAACGAAATTTCGGGTGAGTGGGATGGTGCTCTGCGCGTTCGCTTGACAGCGCCGCCGGTGGATAATAGCGCAAATGAGGCGCTCCGACGGTTGCTCGCCAAGCGTTTGAAACTGCCTGTGGCCGCTGTTAGAATCGTTCGGGGTGAGCGTGGCCGTACAAAACAACTCTAAGTTCCCGGCGCCACCACGCTCCAAATACACCGTCTATCACCCGGCTATCGGCCGCCAAGAGTACACCCCGGCGAAAATCATTACGCTGGGTAGCTGCCGCTCGGAACAAGAACCCTATGCCTCCAATTGAGGCCATGCAGAACGAGTTGCGCGCCCAGGGCCTGGATGGCTGGCTTTTCTACGATTTTCACCACCGCGATCCTATTGCCGCCCACATTTTGGGTCTCGAGCCTGCGGGCTTAGGCACCCGTCGTTGGTTCTACCTCATTCCTGCGCGCGGTAATCCGCAAAAACTTGTCCACCGTATCGAGTCTCGCGCACTGGATGCGCTGCCCGGCGCGAAGCTGGTATATGCCGGTCTCGACGAATTGCGCCGTAATCTTACGCGCCTGCTGCGGCGCGTGAAAAAAGTCGCCATGCAGTATTCTCCGCGCAATGCGATTCCCTATGTATCGATGGTCGACGCTGGAACGGTGGAATTAGTGCGTGCCCACGGCTGCAAGGTGGTCACTTCAGCCGATCTCGTACAGAAATTTGAGGCTTGCTGGAGTGCGGAACAATATCGCGCGCACCTAACGGCTGGACGTGTCATCGACCGTGTGGCCCAGGAGGCATTTCTGCACGCTGCGCAGCATGTCCGCGAGAAATCCCGGCTTACTGAGTACGATTTGCAGCAGTGGATTCTCGCGGAATTTCGCGCTGCGGGTGTGGTTACCGAGGAGCCCCCGATTGTGGCCGTGGGTGCCCACACGGCTGACCCCCACTACGAGCCTCTCGCTGCCGGATCGTCTGCGATTCGTGCCGGTGACTTGCTACTCCTCGATATTTGGGGCAAGCTGGACCGGCCGGGCAGCGTCTATTACGACGTCACCTGGGTCGGTTATCTGGGGAAAAAGGTTCCTGCCGAATATGCGAAAATCTTTAGTGTGGTCACCGAGGCTCGCGATCGCGTGATCGCGTTTGTGCAGAAGTCTCTCGCTGCCGGACGCGTTCTTCAGGGCTGGCAGGTCGACCGGGTCGCTCGTGACGTGATTGGTAATGCGGGATACGCGAAGTATTTTGTGCACCGCACCGGTCACAACATCGGCCAGCAGGTTCACGGCAACGGCGCGAATATGGATAGCCTTGAGACTCACGACTCGCGGCAAATCCTTTCGCAGACATGCTTCTCCGTCGAGCCGGGAATCTACCTGCAGAAATTTGGCGTGCGCAGTGAAGTGAATGTCTATGTCGACGGCCAGGAAGCTCGCGTTACAGGGCCGGTACAGACCGGCATTTTGCCCCTCCTGGCCTGAACGCCTGGCCTGACTCGCAATAAAGAGAGAAAGAAACGGTCATCCATGTCCAGCACCCTGGAAAACAAGGCCCTCGAAATCAACGAAGGACAAACTAAGGGTAGCCTGCCCTTGGCGGTTGGCGCTGCCATCGCGGGGTGGATTGTGCCGGGGTTAGGGCACTTGCTGTTGCGCAAGTGGGACAAAGCAATTGTGTACTTCCTGACCGTGGGCGCGCTCGCGGTGGCCGGACTGCTCATGCGCGGAAACGTTTTCACTGCCGCCGGCGGCGATGCGTTCGATATGCTCGGCTTTTTCGCCGACATTGGCAGCGGCATCTTTTATTTTTTGTCGCATACAATCAATGCCGCCGGGCCCGACGTATCGCGCGCCGCAGGTGACAACGGAACGCGTCTCTTTGCCACTGCGGGAGTCCTCAACATGCTGTGCATGCTCGAGGCATTTCAGATTGGTATGGGACACAAGAACCAGGAGCATCGTCCCGAATGATTCTCAATCACTTCCGGGCTATGGTTCTCTTCGCGCTCGCGGTTTCGCTGGCTTTCGCTTTCCTGTCAAAGAACACCACCTCCGAGCGCGTGCGCTACGCCGTGTGGGCGTTTTTCGCATTCCTGGTGGTGGCCATTGGCATTGGATGGCTGATGTATCCGTTTTCGCGCTGACTCATTGCTTTTGCGGCCAACTGCCTCTGACTTCGAGGACGTCTCAGCAGGTCGCCCATCCTGTTCCCTCGGCTGGAACACGTTAACCTCTCGCGTCTGCCCCACTTCTCTCCGTGGCACCCACGGTGAATCAACCGCGTGCTTCATCGCCGCTGCGGCAGGGTTTTGTGTGCTAGCCTCCCGCGACTACTTCTGAAATGGAATTTCAATGTCTACTTCGGACGTCCCATGTACCCCTGCGACAGCATGGTGACCTTGTATATCGATTTTGCATTGTTCCTCACGCCGGCAGGCGTTCTGAATTCCTGCCCGTCGGGACCCACTGAACCTGCGCCTTTCGCGTACAGCGTCCTTTTGTCCGGCCCAGAAAAAGCGATACTCGAAGCCGCCCTCGGCAGCGGAATAACGCCGAGATACTTGCCTTCCGCACTGATGACCTGAATGCCCGGCCCGGTCGAGACGTACAACCGGCCCTCAGAATCGATGGCCATGCCGTCGCCCGATCCGCCCGCTTCCAGTTTCGCGAAGTTTCGTTCGTTCTTAGCCGTGCCGTCCGGCAGGACGTCGAACGCCACCAGAACCGCCTCGTTGGTGGCATAAAACGTTTTCTCGTCGCGGCTCAACATGATCCCGTTGGTGCGGAGATCCTCGCCAAAACACGTGGTTTGCCCCTTCGCACTCACGTAATAGACGGCATCTCCGTTGAAGTACGCACCGCCCTTTGTGTCTGCGATCACGTCGTTGAGCCGGCCCAGACTTTTGCCCTGGCAGTTGTCTGTCAGGATCTTGCGCTCTGGAGCGAGCACCGCCAGCGCCGTCGGTTCCTTACACTGGTCGGGATGCCCGCCTGGATCGGTGCACGTTCTCTCCACGCCAAGAACCCGCCCTTTCGTATCGACGGCCAAGGCGCCTGTGCCATGCGTGTCTTCAAGGAAAATGGAAGCCTTATCGTTCTTGTCGATCTTGATGACGCGGCTGGGCTGTTCCTGAGCGAAGATTATTCCACCGTCGGCGGTGCCCACCAGGCCATCCGCGTTATCGGTGCCTCCCCAGATCAGTGCCCACTTCGATCCCGCTGCGATGACCCCGGGGATCTCCGTAATCGTTACGTCCTTCGCGGCTGCAGGTTGCGGAAACGCCTGCGGCTCTCCGGCGGCCCGCTGGCGCGCCACCAACCGGCTTGAGGCGAATCCCAGCCCGAGCAGGCACGCGGCAATCGTCAGAATCACGTTCAGTTTCATGCATCCTCCATTTACGGTTCCTGGCTCCTTCATCGCCTGCCCCTGACGTGCGCTCTGCGTCTGCGCAGGTGCCGCAGATCGAAATATCGAAATATCGCTCGGAATCCCGGCAGGAGCCTCGAAGCCGCCGCCAATTTATACCCGGTCGCCCGAGTGCGCGCAACTCCCGCGTTCACACGTCACCTCAGTAGCTGATTGCCGCCGCTTGCGCCTCGGTGGATATGCGCGCAAACCTCGCAGCGCCTGGCACGCATCTCTAGCTCTGGCGCAAGCTATTGGAGATATAGAAGCGATACGCCTTTGAACTTGGCGAACCTTGCCAGCCGGGTTATCATTCCAGGGGTCGAGCAATTAGCAGCAAAGGATGGGTGGCACTCGTCCCGTCCAATTCTAAAATCGAGCGCGTACGCGGCATCGACGCTGAACCGAAGGCGATTCGCGCCGTTCTCTAGCCCTCTCCAGACCCTGGGCGTCGCATTAACGGTGCTACGTATTACCTTGAGACATTCGACGCCGGAGCATGCGGGCAGCTGACAAACACGAATGCATTTGACTCGCCCAAGTAGCGCAAAATGAGTTGCTGCATTCGGTAACTGCGCATTTCTAACTGAATGACGCCGAGGTAGCTCAGTTGGTAGAGCAGTCGATTCGTAATCGACAGGTCGGCGGTTCAAGTCCGCCCCTCGGCTCCATCTTTTTCTTCCCTAAGTTCAACGAAATACAGCCATTGACGCGGTTTTGCAGCGTGACCGATGTCCGCCTGCACACGCCGGCTGGTGGTCAAAGTGGCTCGTGCTGGGCAAAGTTCAGCCACAGTTTGGCCACACCCTCGCACGAAACGGACACGATTCCGCCACACTTCTGGTTCGCAGGCCGGGCGGCCAGCTCTGACCGCGGCCATGGGAGCGGTGCTGCGCACACCGGGTCAATCGAGAGCTGGTTTTTAAAAATCGGCAGGTCGCTGAAATTTGATCGTGCTTATGCTTATGATGTGGGTTGCAATTTCAAGGATGCACTGACGTCGGCCGGCTCGTATTTGAACCGGTGACCACGGCGCAGCATCGGATTCTCAAACCATTTCCACGACGCGACCGCCACGCCGTAGCTCACGGCTGCCGCGACCGCGGTAACCGCTGCTGTGCGCCAACTGTTAAATTGCGGAAGTGCGCGCAACAGAAGTTCGTGACATCCCAGGTTGACCACCTGGTGAATCACGTACAGGCAATACGAAATGCGTCCCATCTCCGCCAGGAATGGCCAGCGGCAGACTGCGGCCCAGATCCCGGATGGGTTCATTACCGCCATGATTAGCAGTCCCGCGAAGAAAGCGTCTACCACGGAGAAGCCCCAGGCGGCCATCGGCAAGGAGTATTGCGACGGCTGCCATGCAGACAGATATACGAAGCCGGCCAGCAGGCACAGCACGCCCGCGACAACCAATGGCCGGTAACGAATAAATCGCTCACGCCATAATTCGCTTCTAAAGCCAATCGCCAGCAATACGCCCATCGCGAGCGCATCTGCACGACAAATCGTCAGCGTGTATTGCGCGGCTGGATGAGCGGCTAAATGCTGATGCAGCAGAACACGGCCGGCAGGCACCATAACCACGATAGAGCACAGCAGAGGCACGAGCTTTCGCTGCGCCAAGAAGCGGATGCCCAGGGGAATGACGAGATAGAACTGTTCTTCGACCGCCAGCGACCACAGGTGTCCAAGCCACGCCGTCCCTAAAGTAGCGTGGTTGATCTTCGCCGAGTTTTGCAGAAAGAGCACGTAGATCGGAATCGCGCGGTAGGTTTCCGGGCTTCCGACGAAGGCGGCAATCACAAAATAGAATGCGATCCATGCATAGTAGAGCGGCATGATCCGGAACACCCGGCGCCCATAGAATGTCTCAAAGTAGTTTGCCGAATTTCGCGCGTCGAGCAGAATGCCGCCAATCAGAAAGCCCGAGAGCACAAAAAACAAATCGACGCCAGACCATCCAATTGCGAAGATGCGCTGGAATTCGGAAATCCGAGTGCCCGTCGTCAGGTTAATGTAGTGGTAAACCAGAACAAACAGGATGGCCATTCCGCGCAGGCCGTCCAGCTCGGGAATGTGGCGAGAGCGCACAGTCGCGAGGATACCAGAACCGAAGGAAGTGTCGTGGCCGAAGTTTCCACTGCGAACAAAGTTTCGCGCATTCGCAAGACTCGAAAGTAATCTGTGGAAGATGCGGTCAGTTCATGCGCTGGGCCATGCGGTCAGGCCATGAAGATGAGCGCAATACCGATCCTCATCGGTTGCGCTCCCGCGACTCGGGACAGATCGTTAACCAGAGAGCTTCCATCAGCGGGCTTCGCCCAAACCGCGTACCGCACCTCGCCGACTGCGAACAACTTGCGAACAATTGCCGCCCGATACCATGCTATATTGTGATTTCACGTGAGAAAAAAGGCTTTAGAACCAATAGTGTGCATTCGTTGGAGTAATCGGCCGGTTGACGGTTCAATCCGGCCGCCTCGCCTGCGCGTTTTCTCCGGCCGGGCAGGGCGCGTTGACCCCCGGGGTGGAATCAAAAGTAAATAAGGATCGCCGCACTTGGAGGATAAATGAACTTTAGAGGGATGGCCCTGTTAGCGCTCGGATTCCTCGCCGTTTCTGCGAGTGCGCAAAATTCCGCAGCGCCTGCCGGCCCTAAGCCAGCAGCGGCTGCCGGGCCTGCGACACCGAAAGGTCCTGGCACGCCGAAAGACCCTGCGGCGCCGAAAGACCCTGCGACGCCGAAAGATAAGACCAGCTACGCCATTGGTGTCCAGGTCGCCATGAGCCTTAAAAGCCAGGGAATCGATGTTGATCCCGCCATGGTGGCCAGCGGTTTTAGCGACGCGCTGTCCGGCGGAAAGCTCCTCATGACTGACGAGGATCTGGGCGCCACTTTGAACGCTCTTCAGCAGCAGATCAAGCAGAAACAGGCCGAGCTGTTAAGCAAGTTGGCCGACGACAACAAGAAAGCGGGCGACACATTTTTTGCCGAAAACGCAAAAAAAGAAGGCGTGGTCACCCTCCCCAGTGGGCTGCAGTATAAGATTCTGCAGGCGGGCCAGGGCAGCAAGCCTGTCGCAAGCGATACGGTATCGTGCAACTATCGCGGCACCTTGATCGACGGCACCGAATTCGACAGTTCTCTCGCCTCGGGAAAACCTGCTACATTTCAAATCAATGGTGTGATTCCCGGCTTCAAGGAAGTTCTTCAGCTAATGCCTGTCGGCTCGAAGTGGCAGGTTTTTATCCCCTCCGCACTCGCGTACGGTCCTGGGGGCGCCGGGAATGTGATTGGACCAAACGCTACGCTCATTTTTGAAATTGAGCTGCTTTCGATCCAGGACAAGGCGCCGGCCAAGCCGTAGCCCCGAGCTCTAACCGGGGATTCGCAAAACGCGCCAATCGGATTGGTCGGCATAGCCGCTGCCGGAATACGTACCGCCAGCGTGTTTATTAGACGCGGCGCGTGGTTAAGCGACAATATCTAACCAAGCGAAATGTCTGAGAGTTGGCCCAGTCAACCTGCGAATTTTTGCGCTTGAGCTGCGCAACATCGCCCCTGGTTCCTGCCTCTGATTTCAAGGCACGTGAACTTCGTCAAGCAGGCTAATGAACTCGGGTTGCCTCGGCGGCAGCCGAAACGCATATGCGCGCGACGCGCCCGCGACCGACAGCAAATGTCGCGCGCGTCGGGACTCCGCTGTCTCCCGCGGGCCGGAACACCGGGGCAGTTCGCATACCCCATGCTTTCCGCACTAAGCGAATCAAGTTAAATCATTGCGTCTTCGTTACCTCCAGGCCGCCAAGCAAAACGAATAAGCCCTCCTCCAGTCAACGTCCTAATGTCGGCCCCATCACGTTCTAAGTGAAGTACGGTATGTTCAGCCCTTGAAATCCCGCCCAGTCTTGAATGGGAAACAAGACGGCCAAAGCTGTTTCTAGGACGGAGGTTCAATATTATGAATTTCAGAATGAAGGAAATATGTTCTGTTCTGCTGGGCGCGGCACTCCTCGCGGCGCCGGCAGCGAGTTTCTCGCAATCCCAAGCGGCACCCAGGCAAGGTGGCGCAAATTATGGGAACCGGTTGGCGGAGGAAGTGCGGCACCAGCTCGTTTTATTGCCATTCCTGACCGTATTCGACAATCTGCAGTACTCCGTTAACGGGTCGGAAGTCACGCTGCAGGGCTGGGTAACGAATGGTGCGGTTAAGGACGACGCTGAGCGCGCCGTGAAGGGCGTCGAGGGCGTGACGAAAGTAAACAACAACATCCAATTATTGCCGGTCAGTCCATTTGATGATCAAATTCGCCGCGCGGAATTCCGCGCTATTTATGGTTTTCCGGCCCTTGAGAAATACGCGTCCGGAACTTTGCTGCCCATACATATCATCGTTAACGGCGGACATGTCACACTGGAGGGCACGGTGCTCAGCCAGGCCGACAAGGATCTCGTGACAGCCCGGGCCAACGGCGTCCCCAACGTATTCTCGGTGATGAATAATCTGAAGGTTGAGCCAGGCAGGAACGCCCACTCGTAGTCCCACTCCATGTTCCCGTCGCGCGGGAAGGCGCGCTTGTGAAAAAATGCGCGTCTTCCCCGCGCGCGCCGCAATTACGATAGGATACTTCTACATAATGGGCTATCACAAAATTACACTGGTCGAATTTTTGGCGGGGCTGATACTCGCTGTCCCTGGGGCCGCTTCCGCACAGTCTTTTCCTTGGACGCCGCCTCCAATTTTTTCCACTGTCGCATCATTTTCATCTGTCTCGTCAACGCCTGTCTCATCGACGACAACACGTCTATTTCCTAATGTGGCTTTGCTGCCACTGTTCCCGGCGCAAGCGCCTGCTTCGCGAGCATCTCGGCAGCCTGGCGCTCCATCGAGCCAAAATGCTTCCGCCCCCAATTTCTACATCCCCATTAGCGGCAGGGGCAGACTCATCTGGTTCGTGAAATCTTCAGCGGGGCCACAGAGTCTGGTAGCGGGCGTCTTCAGCGCCGCCATTGGGACCGGCCTGGACCGGCCTAAGGAATATGGCCCGCACTGGAATGGATTCGGCAGCCGGTACGGAATACGCCTCACCGGCGTCGTGACGGGGAATGCTATGGAGGCGGGCCTCGGCGCGATTTGGGGAGAAGATCCGCGCTATTTTCGAGCCACCGGCCAACCGCTCCGTGGGCGCGTCAAGCATGTCCTCTTTATGACGTTTCTCGCTCGCAGGCGCGATGGCGACCTTCAGCCCGCCTACGCACGGTACGTCGCTACTGCCGGAAACAATTTTCTTTCGAACACCTGGCGCGAGCCCAGCGAGTCAACCACCAGCGCCGCGCTCGAGCGCACCGCGCTGGGTTTCGCCGGCCGGATGGGGAGCAACGCCTTTCAGGAATTCTGGCCCGATGTCATGCAGCACGTCTTTCACAGGTCGCGGTAGCCTGCCAGAGCCTGGCACCAAGAAATCGACAGTTAGCTCTCAAGTGTGCATCACAACGCCCACATTGGCCTGCTATGTCGCGCGCTGCCCGCGGCGCTACGTTTTTGGCGTCGAATAGAAATCGGCGGTGCGTACCGGCTTGCTCGTCAGTCCCAGCTGCAGGATTTCCACGCGATCCTCGCTGTCGAATACTTTGCCAGGAAGCACCAGTTTCGTCAGCAAACGAAAGCCGCCAAACCCGATCCCCGCGGCGACCGCGAGTATCATGATCGAGCCGGTGCCCATAAACGCGCCCACCACCATGGTGCCGATGCTAGGGTCGGTAAGTTCGTGCGACGGTTCGTTCCACGTAACTGCGGAGGCATAGTGAATTTGATCGAGGAAGTTGCTGGCCACCGGCTGTGACTGTGTCCCCGCAAGCACCGCGATCAACGCACTCGACCGCGCTCCGAAGATGACCGGTCGCCCGTTAACCTGCGCGGAATCTCCGGGATCGGCATTGACCGCAAACCATTTCGTCAGCTGATTGTAGCGGTCGGCAGCGATCTGCTGGGTGGGATACAAAGCCAGCACCAGCGTCGATTCCTGATCTTTCGGCTGCCCCTTCAGATGGTATCGCGCGACCATTGCTTCAGCGCTCTTGTCGAACCCAATCCAGTCCGCGGGAGTGCTCCCGCTCACCGGAAACACTTGCGCCAGCGCCTGCGGGCCAAGCACATAATGCTCCGAGCCATGCTCGAGTCCTTCCGCCGGAAGGTAATCGGTAATGTAAGGGTAGGGGCGGCGATCGGCACGCCGTACCAAGCCGTCCGCCAGCGCTTTGAGGTCGCTGTCGGTGGGCCTCCCTGCTGCCGCTGAACCGTTGTTCGACGCGGGAACGTTTTGCGGCCCCGCCGCACCACCCGATAAACCAGGAGACGCGCCGGCAGACGCGCCGGCAGACGCGCCGGCAGACGCACCAATACCCGCGCTTGTCATCGAAACATCGATAACCAGGTTACCGATCACCAAAACTGCCCGATTCGGCGACCCTGCCGTATACGCGGCCCCATCGCCTGCGGCGATCGAGGCCATTAGCGGGTCGCGGAGAAACGTAAACGCTCCAAAAGCTGCGCTCGGATCGCTCATGCGGTACAGCGTGACGCTCACCGACTGTGAGCCCTGCGCATAGTCCCGGCGCTCGGCTGAAGCCAGTCCGTATTCACGGAGAATGGCGGTTTTATCGCCGGCAATCTGCCCTGCCTGGGCGGCCAATGCCTGCATTCCCGCCTGGGGGGAGTTCCATCCGCCAAACGATCCGGGAAGCAGTGGTTGCGCCTGTGGCGTAGCGGGTGCCGCCGCGGTGGGCATCGATCCTAGAAGCAGAAGTAGTGCGAAAACAGTATTTCCCTTCATTCCGACCTCGACTGGATTGGATGCCGGTATGTTACTGCGGGTCGCTTGTGCACGCCACACGCGCCAAGCCAGCCAGAGGTCTCCCCTGTTTATGGCTGCAACTCGGCTATGGCTGCAACCCGGCTATGGCTGCAACCCTGAGGCGCTTGGCGGCCTGCGCGACGCTACGATTCGCGTCGTTTCCTCAACCGAGTTGACTTCCGCCGGATCGGGTGCGGAGTTGCCCGAAGCCGAGTTGCCCAAAGCGGAGTTGCCCAAAGCTGAATTATTCGAGACGGAGTGGCGTGTTGTGGTGCCCCCCGGAGCCTTGCGTGCGCTGCGCACGGGCCGCACGCCAGCCGCGCCGGATGCCGCTTGCGGCGTTCCGAGGGAAGACGCGCGGGCAGCCAAAGATTGGACCCCGCCGCCGTGAACCGTCACCCGCGCTGCCGCGTCCCCTGGTGACTTCAGATTCGCCGTCAGACTGTTTGTGCTTTGTAAGTACGCCTCAATCCCGTGGTACAAACCATCGGCCACACGTTCGCGGTTTTCGGACTTCGCAAGCCACCGCTCGTCGGCGGGATTACTGAGGAAGGAAATTTCGGCCAGCACCGACGGCATGTTCGCGCCGATCAGAACGGCGAAGGGCGCCTGGCGCACACCGCGGTCGAGTCCAGAACGGGTAGCATTTTCCACGCGTTTCGCGAGGTATTCCTGGATTTCGGTGGCGAACTCGCGCGATTCTGCGGTCTTTTCGTTTCGCGCAATCTTGCTGACCAGCGCCTGCAGGTCGTGCACGGAGCTTTGCGTGGCCACATTTTCACGCATGGCCACGTCCAGCGCTTCGGGCGAGGTGCCGAAATTCAAATAATACGTTTCAATGCCGCGCGTCGCTGGATTCTCGCTCGAATTCGCGTGTATGGAAAGGAAAAGGTCCGCTTTAGCTTCGTTCGCGACTGCCGTGCGTTTCTCGAGTGAAACAAACTTGTCGGCCTTTCGTGTGTAGACAATCTCCGCGGCGGGTAGCCGCTCGGAAACGAGCTTGCCCACGCGCAGCGCGACGTCGAGGCACACGTCCTTTTCCATCAGACCGCTCGGCCCTTTGGTTCCGGTGTCGTGCCCGCCGTGTCCGGCGTCGATTACGATTCGCCCGGTCTTGAGTCCCAGCGCCCGCGTGAGCGAGCGCGTGCCGTCGTGCATGGGCTCAGGAAGCGGTGACGCACCGAACCCCTCGGCAACGTCGTTGCCTGCATGTGCTGGCTTCGCGGGCTGCAACGAGACGCGGACATTGGGCGTCGCGGCTGCTGCGATTGCCGCTGTCCCGGGGTTCGTGGCCATCGGTGTGGCGGGCGCCGATGGTGCCGCCGTTTTTCTCAGCGTCGCCCCGACCGATGTTGCCAGCGATGTTGCTAGGGTTGTTGCCGGGGGCAACTTCGTGGCCGCACGCAAGCGAGCCGCGCCGCCGGTGACGCTGCTCGTGTCGTGCGTCGTTTCGCTTTGCGCGATTTGAGGAGAGCCCGAACCCGCATCTTTAGGCGCATCCCGCACCGCCGCATATTCTTTATTGGCGCGCGGTGCGCGCAAAGCGGCGGCGGTACTTTGTGGCGCGAGCACCAGTCTGTCGGTGTCGCTATTTTCCCTGGTTTTCGCCACCGTCTCCGCGGTTTGCGCTTTCAGTCCGTAAACGTCGATCACCAGGCGATTGGGATTCGATAGCTCAAATACGGAATAGTCTTTTACCTGGCTCAATTCAAGCACGACCCGCACAACATCTCCGCGGCTCTGCGTCAGGCGCACGGTCTTGAGGTAACCGTAGCGGGGCGCGGCGACCGGCCGGCGCAACAATTCACTGCTGAGCGCGGCATTCTGAATATCGAAATAGATGCGGTCGGGGTTGGTGATGCGCACGGCTTGATATTTGGCCTGTGGCCTGGCATGGTCGCCCAGATCGATCACGATGCGCGTATACGTCTCGCTGTTCCAAGCACGCACGTGGCCGACTTCGGAGGGTTTATCCGCGGCAGCCCGTTGCGCAGCGGGAGCTGCGGAAGCGGTGGCAGCGCACGCAACAAATGCACAAATAACCAGCATGCGCATCGGAAACGCCCACCGGAAACGGAAAATCGAAAGGCCCGAGGACCGCAGCATTTGTTTCATTCGTTCAAGAATCTTGTTCGTTCGCGAATGTCGTTCCGGTCGCGAATGTCGTTCAGTTCGAGAATGCCATTCATTCGAGAATGCTATTCATTTGAGAATACTAGGCGTCCATCCGCGTCGAGGGCACGATAGATGGGTCTGGGGATCACAAACGCGCGCGGTTGCCGCCCGGATCCAGGGCTGAAGTAAGTTGACGTCACTTTCTCGACATAGTTGCGCGTTTCGGGATAATTCGGAATGCCACCGAAACGGTCGACAGCCCCCGGACCGGCGTTGTAGGCGGCCAGCGCCTTGCCCAGGTCGCCATTATAACGCTGCAGCAGCGTTCCCAAATACCGCGTCCCGGCATCCACATTCTGCGCAGGGTCAAACGCGTTGCCGACACCCAGACGCTCCGCGGTTCCGGGGATTAATTGCATGAGCCCTA
Organism: uncultured Acidobacteriota bacterium; assembly: GCA_963828935.1. Taxonomy (GTDB): domain Bacteria; phylum Acidobacteriota; class Terriglobia; order Acidiferrales; family UBA7541; genus Palsa-189. The sequence goes on from CAWHGP010000007.1 coordinate 365,386, forward strand.
AGGCGCCTTTGGAAGAAACTGCCGAGGAATTCCAGTTTGACTCCCTGGAGATCACCGCGCGCACCAGGGCCGGGTCCACGTGGTTTTTCTCGGCCGACTGCTGGACGATTGCGTCGAGAGCGGCGGGTGCCATCGCCACTGGGACCGGGTTGCTTTTCGTTCCAGACTCAGGAGAGGCCGCGGGCAGCCCGGAAAACGGCTGCGAAGACGGGGAAGCGCTGGGGACCGTTCGGGCGGCCGCCGGGGATGATTTTCTAGCCTTCATAAGGTTGCGCGGCGGAGCCGGCGGGTCGGCATTGATGAACACCAGCTTGCCATGCGGGTCGACATAAGACGCCAGTTGCGCGTGTCCCGCGATGGGGCATAAGGCTAGCATTATCAAAAGCATAGCCAATGATTGGGGCGTCGGCAGCTTCATCGTGTCTCGGGGCGCGCAGAACGTACCGACTGGCCCAGCTCCGGCCCGAGAAATGCGGCCGGAAGACGTTTCTAGTCACCCCGGGCCGCCTTGTTCCGGTGCTTAATCCTCGGACTCCTGCTTCGGGGATTCCTTTGGCGGCCAGTATCTGCGGCTGGTACTTGGCGCGCACCTCCGCTACCGCGTCCAACACTTCCTCCAGGCTGGGCATTTCCCCCTTTGCCAGGAGTTCCTGCGCCTGCTTGCGCAGCGTCGCCGAAGAAATTAGTTTTCTTTGGCTCATTTTCTTCCCTCATCACTCTGTTCGCGGGTCCGACTGTCAAAATCATAGCATCTGCGCTACCAGCGGAACTACCTTGTCGAGGGCGCTTTTCAGCTTGGATGTGTCTTTTCCGCCAGCCTCGGCAAGGTCGGGGCGGCCGCCACCCTGGCCTCCGATTTCCTTGGCAAGGGCCTGCACGATTTTCCCGGCATGGAGACGGCTGGTGAGGTCCTTGGTCACGCTTGCGAGCAAAGCCACTTTGCCATTGTTGCCGTCACCTTCAATGGTGCCCAGAACCACGACGCCGGAACCCATCTTCTGGCGGAGAGGATCGACCAGTTGCCGTAATCCCTCGCGGTCCAAACCCTCGATCTCGGCGGCGAGCACGCGAACATCCTTGACGGTATGCACCGCGTCGAGCAGCACATCGAGTTTCGAGATGGCCGCCTTGCGGCGCGCGGCCTCGAACTGTTTCTCAAGCTGCTTCTGACCTTGCGCAAGCCTTTCGAGAGCCGGAACCACGTCATCTTCACCCACATGGAGGCGCGCCGCCACCTCCGCCAGCATCTGGCGGGCGCGCTGGTAATCGTTCAAGCCACCCTCGCCGGTCAGGGCCTCGATACGGCGTATTCCAGAGGCGACCGACTGTTCGACCGCGATCTTGAACACGCCAATATCGCCGGTGCGGCGCACGTGGGTGCCTCCGCACAGCTCCTTGGTAAAGAAGCCACGCGGGGACGAGGGATCGGGCACGGTGACGACACGAACGTTTTGCTCGGGATAGCGATCGCCAAAGAACGCGAGCGCGCCCGACGCGAGTGCGTTGTCGAGCGTGGTCACATCCGTGACGATTTCGGCGTTTAGCCGGATCTGTTCGTTGACCTGCTGCTCGATGTCGGCGAGTTCTGCGGGATCGACGGGAGCGTAGTGAGAAAAATCAAATCGCAGCCGGTCGGGAGCAACCAGTGAGCCAGCCTGCTTGACGTGCGTACCGAGAATATTGCGCAACGCAGCATGCATCAGGTGCGTGGCGGTGTGATTGCGCTTGTTGTGCTCGCGGCGAGCGGCGTCGGCCACGGCGGTGACGCGGTCGCCAACGCGCAACGTTTCTCTGGCCAGCACGCGATGAGCGATCAAGCCGGTCACCGGATAGTACGCGCCGCGAACGTCCGCAAGCTCAAGCGTACGCTCGTTGTTCCAGAACTTGCCGGTATCCGCGGTTTGCCCGCCCGACTCCGCATAAAATGGCGTGCGGTCGAGGACGATTTCGCCCTCGGCGCCGGCAGGCAATTCGTTCACGAGGCCGGCGGGGGTGAGAATAGCCTCGATGCGGCAATCCGGCGCAACGGTTTGGAAGTAGAAATCCGGCTCGGTACGAAACGTCTGCGCCAGCTTGGAAAATGCCGGGCTGGCGATTTCCTTGTGCGCACCTTTCCAGGAGGCGCGCGCCCGGGTGCGCTGCTCCTCCATGGCACGGTCGAATTCCGCCGGATCGAAAGCAATACCCTGATCGCGCAGCACATCGCTGATGAAGTCCACGGGGAGGCCAAACGTGTCGTAGAGGCGAAACGCCTTGTCGCCGGGAAAACTCGCGCGTCCCTGTGACTTCTTTTGCGCGAGGAGAGGCGCCAGCTCCTCCTCAAGCTTGCCGAGTCCGATGTCGATGGTGTGTGCGAAGCGCTCTTCTTCGTGCCGGATGACGCCGGCAACCCGGTCGATATTTTCCAGCAGCTCGGGATACGCGCCGCGCATGCCCTCGGCTACTTGCTGCGCCATTTCAAAAAGGAAAGGACGCTCGAGATCGAGCATTCTGCCGTGGCGCACGGCGCGCCGTATGATCTTGCGAAGCACGTAGCCGCGACCCTCGTTTGAGGGCATAACGCCGTCGCCGATCAAGAAGGCGGAGGCGCGGCTGTGATCGGCCAGGATGCGAAGTGAAGCGTCGGATTCCGGCGCGGCGCCATATTTCTTGCCGCACAACTGGCTCGCGAAAACGATGAGCGGCTGAAATAAGTCCGTGTCGTAATTGCTGATCTGGCCTTGCAGCACGGCGGCAAGACGCTCGAGCCCGGCGCCGGTATCGATGGAGGGCTTGGGCAGCGGCGTCATGGCGCCCGCGGCATCGCGATTGAACTGCATGAAGACGAGGTTCCAGATTTCGACGTAGCGGCCGCATTCACATCCAAATGCGCAATCGGTGTGACCCATACTCGAAGCGGCAGGGCCCATATCGTAGTGAATTTCGCTGCAGGGCCCGCACGGTCCGGTATCGCCCATGGCCCAGAAATTTTCCTTCAACCCGGGAACGGGGATGACGCGGGCGGGCGGAGCGCCCACATGCTCCCAATAGCCGGCGGCTTCGGTATCGCTATCGAGCAGCACGCCGGGGGCAAGCGAAGCGCCACCGAATACGGTGAAGTAGAGCTGCTCCAGAGGAATCGCGAACCATTGGGGCGAGGTAACCAGTTCCCAGGCAAACGCCACGGCGTCTTCCTTGAAATAGTCGCCAAAGGAAAAATTGCCGAGCATCTCGAAAAACGTGTGGTGCCGGTTGGTGAAGCCGACGTTTTCAAGATCGTTATGCTTGCCGCCCGCGCGCACGCATTTCTGCGCCGAGGTGGCGCGCGTGTAGTCGCGCTGTTCGAGGCCCAGGAAAACGTCCTTGAACTGATTCATGCCCGCGTTGGTGAAGAGCAGGGTGGGATCGCCGTGGGGCACGAGCGAAGAGCTGCGCACGAGGCGATGACCGCGCGCGGCGAAAAAGTCGAGGAAAGTGCTGCGGATTTGGCTGCCTGTCAGCATGGGCATGATTGAGGTTCGGCGATGTTGCTGTTAACGATGACGGTTGTCGTCAGCAACCCGGCATTATCGCAGAGGCTCCCTGGGGCGGGCAATATAGGGCCCCCCTCCCCTCCCCCGCTATTTCCGTAAGTGTTGATTCTGCGGAGTTTGAAGTTCAGTGATTTTGCAGGTGTGGCATATGCGGAGGTTAGCGTCGCGTTTTGTGGAAGTGTTGATTGCGAAGCGGTTACTTCATTGAGAGGAAACCTCGGGACGATGCCAGGCTGCAACCAACATACAAAATCATATCATACTGGTACCTACTTGTAAACAGTTACTAACTGGTATTCGAACGGACACTTACCACGGACCGGGGGCGCGGATCGCCATATGCACCGTCAGGTTTCTTCGTCCGCGAGCTCGCCGGGGGGCAGTTCCGGCGCAGCCATAGCGGCATCACGCGTGGCATTCGATACTTCGCGGCGAATCACGGCAGCATCGAATCCGGCGCGCAGCAGGGCGCGATACAGCGACGCCAGCTTTTTATCCGCCAGCTTGCGGGCTGCCGCTTTGGCCGCCAAGGTGTCGAGTCCTGCGTCGACTGCTTTTCCGGGTTCGCCTTCCGGCGATTTCCGGCTGCGTCTTTCGTCGGTGGCGCGGGCGGCACGCAGGCGGCGGTCGATTACCTTGCGCACCAGCACGGCTTCGTCGGTTTCCGCAAAAACCTGCGCGACAGCTTCTTCGATGTGCTGGGCGGGCACGCCGCGCTGGCGAAGCTCGCGGGCGATGCGGTGGCGTCCCTGCCGGCGAACATTAACGCGAGCGCGCGCGAACTCGAGCGCGTAGCGGGTGTCGTCTATCATTTTTTCCTGCCGGAGGCGCGCGAGCACCCGCTTCGCGGCGGCGGCATCTTCCGTGCGGCGCTCGAGATACACGCGCATTTCGTGAACCGAATGGGCGCGGCGCACCAGCGCGCGGAGGGCGGCGGTGTAGAGGGCCTCGTCGTTCGACAACATGCGGCGTTCGACATGCATGCTGGGGTTCAGCATAAAAGGTTTGCGGGAAATCGGCAACGCCCGCGGGAGGTGGCAGCGCGAGGATGTGCACTGGGGCGGTACGCGCCGACCGTTGGCCGTAAAGACATCGAGCCTGACCCGCTTCAGCCCGATCTCGCGCCCGGGTTGGACATGGCCGGCTCGGAGGTAAGTTGAAGGCGTTGTGCTGCTGCTCGGGAAACAGCAGCGGCTAAAAGCGAGCTGCGGAAAGCCGGAGGTCGCGGCTTACAAGCTGCGACCCGCAACGCCAAACCCTAAACCCTAAACCCTAAACGCAAACCGATGATGAGCGAGCGGCTGCCGTTCATCGGTGTTGGCTTGAGCTGGATGGCTCGGGCTCGATGGCTCGGGGATGCTTCCGGTTCAGGCGGCAGAAGTTATTTCGGACGCGGTTTCGGATGCGTCCTGGGACACGGCGATTTGCTCGGGCGACAGCGCTGCAGCGTGGTGAACGCGCAAGCTTCCAAAGATTACGATCAGGTTGGTAAGTAAAATCGTCGTAAAGGCCAAGGCCGGAAGGAAGGCGACCTCGGCGCCGCGCGCCTCGACCACTTGCAATGCCAGCACCACAGTAATCAGGCCCCGCGGCAGAATCCACAGAACCATTTCGCGTTCAGTGACGCCGGTACCGTGCCAGACCCACCGGGTCGATTGTATCGCGAGCCAGCGACCCAGATAAATGGCGCCCAGGGTGCCCAGCACGAGCGGCCAGATGGTCGCCAGACCGCGGAGGTCGACCACCACGCCAATGAGCACGAAGAAGAAGGTACGGACCAGGAACGCAAGTTCGGCGTGGAAGTCGTGGATCCGCTGTGGGTGGTCGACTGCAGTCCAACCGGTGCCCCACAGTGTTTCGCGAAGCTGGCGTTTCTCGCCAGGAAGATTGGCGAGCGCGAGTCCAAATCCGAGAACCGCGAGGAGGCCGCTGGCATGCAATGCCTCGGTGCCGGCATAAAGCAGCAGCACCATGGAAAAGGTCAGCACCTGCCAGAAACGCTGCTCGGAAAGCTTGGGCAAGAGGCGGGACCACGCGAAGCCGATACAAAATGCAGCGACCAGCGCGATGGCCAGTTGCAGCACGAAGCGCGCGAACAGGATGCCGGGCGCGCGGTGCACGGAGGCATTGACTTCCAGAAGAAAGCCCACGGTCAAAACGCCGAGAACGTCGCCCAGAGCCGATTCGACCAGCAAAATGACTTTGACCGGCTGGGGAACTTTCCATTGCTCCAGGATGGGCAGGACGATGGTGCTGCTGGTACAGCCCAGTGCCGCCCCGATGAGCATGGAAGTCGTGAGGGAAAGATGCAGGCTGTGCGCCACGACTTCGCCAATCAGGACGGTGGTCAGTCCATAGGCGAAAATCCCCAGTAGCACGCCGCCGGGGAAATGCCGCAGCGCGTCGTGCACGTTCAGCTCCAAGCCGCCGCCGAAGAGAATCAGGATCAAGGCGAGCGTGCCAAACGCATGCGTGACATCGCGAAACTGCTCTCCACGCACCCAATGCAGCACGGGACCGATCAGCAGGCCGGTGCTCATCAGCACCATCACGTCGGGCACGTGGGTCCAATGGAAGAGGCGGTTGGCGAGGAAGGCCAAGACCAGCAGGCCGCCGAGCAAACCGAATAGTGCGGGCATATTCATAGGGCAATTCTACCCGTTCTTTTACCGCGCGGGTTGCAGGCACTCCGACCGGGTTTCGCGTTTATCACATGGGTTCTGAGCGCCGCGAGCATGGCGCCGGGAGCGTGCAGACACTTACCAGGGAAAATGCGAAATAGTGCGAATTCGAACAGTATTCGATTCTTGATAAATGTAGGCTGTTCGCGGCGGACAGGTACAGGGTCAGGACGGCGATGTTGACGGGCTTGGCTCGTTGGGCACCGGCAGCGGTGCGTTACCTGACGTAAGCGAAGAGGAGGAACGACATGCTGGCCACAATTGCGGGAATCTTGATCGTGCTATGGTTGCTGGGATTCTTTGCATTTCACGTTACGAGCGGCATGATTCATATAGTCCTGGTGATCGGACTGATCATGCTGGTATTGCACTTCGTGACCGGACGATCGGTAGCTTAGGAGCTGGCGAATGCTGCGAACAGGGCGCCGGGCCTGCTCTAGGCGAGCCGGGGTCCGGACGCGGTACACAACGCGCTTACGACGTGACGTAGGCGCTCCGACCGATTGCTGACGCAGCCGTAGGAAATTGCCGATCGAGGCGACGTGCAGGTTTCGCCCTCGTTAGACGAATCCGCGGCTGCTGTCCCCGCTTTTGCAGTCTTCTGTTACTCACTCGTCTTCGCTGACTCGTCTTCGCTGACTCGCCTTCGTCGACTCGCCTTCGTTGACTCGCCTTCGTTGACTCGCCTTCGTCGACTCGCCTTCGTTGACTCGTCTGCGCTTCTCCATGCGTTTCTCTATGCTCTTTCTTCCGTTCGGTGCTCGCCAGGACGGCGACGACAGAGCGGGTGCTTGCTGACCAATACGCTGCCCGCCCGCCAAGCCACGTCCAGAAGCAGAGGCAGGCGGGCGAATTCGTTGGCGAGGTAAACGTGGGAGGTGCGAAGCTGTTGGGTAACTGGATCGCTTCGCGCGATGAATGCTTCGCGCCATGAATGCCAGGTGACATGCTGAACAGCGCAGCGTAAACTGCGTCGCGGCTGCGAGGAGCTTGCCAAGCGATGCGAATTTTCCACCGGGTGGTGGAGGTTTCCTACAGACCCAGCGGCGGAGCAGCTGAACACGAGCCGAAAAGATAAAGCCACGTGATTCGCCGAGTGAGCAAGCGGGCATGGGCGCGCCTCGCGCACCTGGTGATGGTCTATGGGCTGTTGACGTGCGTATTTCCGACGGCGGCGCAGCAGGGAAGCCAACGTAGCCAGGGGCGCACGTTGAGCGGCACGGTCGTTGATTCTGGGGGCGCGCCGATCAGCGGCGCCGAGGTAGAGTTCTCATCCATCGATCAAGCAGGGCTGCGGGCGGCTGTGCTGCGGGCCACGACAAACGCGCAGGGCGCTTTTACGATTATGGACGCCGCGGCCGGAGGCACGCTCGAGGTTCGCTATGCGGGCTTCGCCACGGCCAACATCGAGATCGTGCCGGGCGCACCCGGCGACAATCTGGAAGTGCGGCTCGCGCCTGCTCCCACCGTGGAGCGCATCGTGGTGTCCGGGCGGGGCGACGACCGGATTCCCGCCGAATCCACCGACCAATTTCTGGTGCCGCGCGAGGAGCTCGAGGTTTCCGGCAGCCTCGCGGTTGACGACGTGTCTACGGCAGGCGCCTGGATTCTCGCTTTTCCGGCGCTCGGGCAGCCTGTTTGCAAATCCCACCACCCAAGGAGTGTCGTTGCGAGGCGTGGGCGCGAATGGCGCGAGCCGCGCAACCGTGTTGCTCGATGGCATTCCTATGAACGATCCGTTCGGCGGCTGGGTGTACTGGACGCAGGTGCCGCGCGTCAGCATCGGCAGCGTGGAGGTTTTTGGCGGGGGCGCGTCGGACGTGTATGGCGGCGGGGCGCTGGGCGGCGTGGTGAACATGCACAGCCTGCCGGTCGACGAGGATTTTATGCACCTGGAAATGTCGTACGGAACCGAGAGCACGCCGGACGTTTCGTTCGATGCGGGCGTGGTTTTCGGGAAGTGGGGAATCTCGGCGGATCGGCCAGGCCCTGCGCACCAGTGGATACGTACTCGTGCCCCGCGATCAGCGCGGAAGCGTCGACACGCGTGCCGGCACCGCGCGATCTGGCGGGCACGCTGCAAGTCTCCAGAAAATTCGGCGCAGATGGGCGGTTCTTTGTGCGCGGAATCGCTTTCGGCGAAAGCCGCGAAAACGGGACGCCCGTGCAAGTCAACGATACGAGCATGCCGTCAGTCGCCATGGGCGCGGACTGGACGCAATCGCGTGCCGGGTCGTTTTCCGTGCGCGCGTACGGTTCCGAAGAAGTTTTTCACCAGAATTTTTCCTCTATCGCCGCCAATCGCAATTCAGAAACGCTGACCGACCGGCAGAGAAGCCCGTCGCAGCAGGTGGGGTTTGTGGGACAGTGGCAGCGCACATTTGGCGCGAAAAACACGGTAACGGCGGGGATGGAAGTCCGCGACGTGCAGGGCCACAGCGCGGAAACCACTTTCACCGCGGCAGGGCCCACGGCCGATGTGGATGCCGGCGGAAGGCAGCGCATACTGGGGTTTTTCGGGCAGGACACGTTTCATTTTGCGCGCAACTGGTCGCTCACTTTTGGCGGGCGCGTCGATTCGTGGCTCAACAGCAGAGGATACATGAGCCGGCGACCTCTGCCGGCGGGCAGTGCCACAACCGTGGCTTTCGCTCCGCGTGACGGAGAACGCGTTCAGCCCGCGAATTTCGCTGCTGCGCACGTTCAAACACAATATTTTGGTGAGCGCATCGGTCTATCAGGCATTTCGCCCGCCCACGCTGAACGAGCTGTATCGAAATTTTCGCGTGGGCAACGTCGCGACGAATGCGAACTCCTCGTTGCGCGCAGAGACGCTAACGGGCGGTGAAGCGGGAATCAGCGTGCGCGAATGGCGCGAGCGGCTGACGCTACGCGGGAATTTCTTTTGGAGTGATATCGGGGATCCCGTGGCCAACGTGCCAATCTCGTACTCGCCAGCGTCGTGCGTAACGAACCCCGCGGTGTGTACGCTAATCACGCAGCAGCGGCAGAACCTGGGAGCGACGCGCGCACGCGGCGCGGAGGTTGACGCGGAGTTGCGGCTTGCGAAACGCCTGCAAGTTTCCGCCGGGTACATCTTGACCGACAGCAGGGTGCTGAGCTTTCCCGCGCAACCCGCTTTGCAGGGCCTTGAGGTTCCGCAGATACCGAAGAATGCAGTGACGGGCCAATTCAGCTATATCGCGGAAACGTGGACAGCGGGCGTACAGGCGCGATTTACAGGGAATCAATTCGACGACGCTCCAAACTTATTGCCGCTGGGCCGGGCATTCACCGTGGATGCCGAACTTTCGCGCCGCCTGCCGGTGGCTCACGCGAGCATTTTTGCCGCCGCGCAGAACTTATTTGACGACCGGTATACTGTGGCGCGCACGCCCATCACGAACATCGGGCCGCCGGTACTGGCGCGCGCGGGGATTCGTTTCGACTTCCATTAAATTTTTCGAGGGGCTTTACAGCAGGCGCAGGCCCCGCAAGCGACAACGCTGACGCAACCGGCGCAGGCTCAGGAAGTAGGGCAGCGGCGCGCGCCTGTCGTGATAAGCTGACACCAGATTCTGCAGGCTTGGGTGCGGATGCCCGATTCCGGGCGGATGAGGGGTTATCCGCGCGGATTGGGAGCCCTGAGCGGTGCGAAACCGGATGCGACTGGCTATCCCGTCTAACTAGCAGAATAATCGCTGGCGCCAGTTGTCGGTAACGTACAGTTAATTCACATAGGTGAACATGAGTAAGCGTGGCAATGTGCCCGTGATCGAGCGCCGCCTGGCCGGGCGCCGCGTAACCGGGCGCTGCGTGACCGGGGGCTGGTCGTGGGTATGCGGACCGGTTGCGCTCTTGATCGCGGGCAGCTTCGCGGCCGGGCTGCGCCAAGCAGCAGGCGGCCGCGCCACCGCAGGCGGCGGTGCCCGTGGTGGTCGCCAAGGTCACGCAGAAAGCCATGCCGGTACAGGTGACGGCGATCGGCAACGTGGAAGCCGTATTCGACCATTTCGATCAGGGCGCAGGTAGCCGGCGAGCTGCTGGAAGTGCATTTCCAGGAAGGCGATTCGGTGCGCAAAGGCCAGTTGCTGCTCACGATCGATCCGCGACCGTATGAGGCCGCACTGGCGCAGGCCAAGGCCCAACTGGCGCGCGATAAGGCCGTCGCAGCGAACGGTCGAGCCGAGGCGCAGCGCTACCAGCAACTTTTGGACGCAGGCATCGCAGCACGCGAGCAAGTGGAACAATTGCGGAAGCAGCCGCGGAGGCCGCCGAGCGGTTGTGACGGCCGATGAAGCCGCCATCAAGACGGCCGAGCTCAACCTCGAATATTGCACGATCAAGTCGCCGATCGATGGCCGCACCGGCGCGCTGATGGTGAAGGCCGGCAATCTGGTGAAGGTCGCCGACGTGCCGATCGTGGTCATCAATCAGGTGAATCCGATCTATGTGGATTTCACGGTGCCGCAGCAATATTTGCCGGACGTGAAGAGATACATGGCGCAGGGCACCTTGCGCGTATTGGCCACCGTACCAGGCGATCCTGCGGGCTCCGAAGAGGGAACACTCACGTTCGTGGACAATGCCGTGGATCCCACCACGGGCACGATTCATCTGAAGGCCACATTCACGAACTCGCGCAATAGCCTGTGGCCCGGCTTATACGTGAATACGACGCTCACGCTCTCGCAGCAAGCCGCCGCGACGGTCGTGCCGCTGCAGGCGATTGTGGCGAGCCAGAAAGGGCCGTCTGTGTACGTGGTGAAGTCCGACAACACGGTGGAATCGCGGCCCGTGGTGTCGCCGCGGACCGTTCAGGGCGAGGCCGTGATCGACAAGGGACTGCAGCCCGGGGAGACGGTGGTGACCGACGGGCAGACGCGCTTGATCCCCGGGCGCAAAAGTGGAAATCACCAATGCCGCAGAACAGGCGGATCCCGCAGCGAGTCCGGCACCGAAACGCGCGAGGGCGAAAAGCGTTGCGGCCACGCCCGGGAACACTTCTGTGAACGCCGTGCTGGCCAACGGGGCTGGGAACACGCCATGAACATTCCCGAGACGTTTATTAAGCGGCCCGGTCGCCACCGTGCTGGTGATGATGGGAATTTTGCTGTTCGGGGTGGCCGGCTATCGCGCGCTGCCGGTGAGCGATCTTGCCGAACGTGGATTATCCCACGATCAACGTGGGCGCGAACCTGCCCGGCGCGAACCCGGACACCATGGCCGCGGCCGTCGCTTTGCCGCTCGAAAAACAGTTCTCCAACTATCGCCGGCCTCGATTCCATGGTGTCCTCCAACCGGGTGGGCGCCACTTCGATCGTGCTGCAGTTCAGTCTCGACCGCAATCTCGATGGCGCCGCGCAGGACGTGCAGGCCGCGATTTCGCAGGCGGCCAAGCAGTTGCCGCCGAACATGCCGGCGCCGCCGTCCTACAGCCGATTCAATCCCGGCCGACCAGCCGGTCATGAACATCGCTCTGACTTCGGCCACGCTGCCGCTTTCCGCGGTGGATGAATATGCGGAGACGTTGATCTCGCCCGAGCGTTTCCACGGTCAACGGCGTCGCGCTGGTGCAGATTTATGGGCAGTTCAAATATTCGCCGCACATTCAACTGGATCCGCACGCCCTCGCCACGCGGCAGATCGGCATCGACGATGTCGAAAACGCGCTGAACAACGGCAACGTAAACCTGCCGACCGGCACGCTCTGGGGACCGCAGCGCGCTCCGACCGTGCAGACCAAGGGCCAGCTCTTCAACGCCGCCGATTATGCCAAGCTGATCGTCGCTTACCGCAATGGCTCGCCGGTGCGGCTGGCGCGATGTGGGCCGGGTCATCGACGGCGTTCAAAACGACAAGAATCTGAACTTCTATTACGACGCGAACTCGCCGCAGGGCATGATCGCCATCCAGCTGGCGATATTCAAGCAGCCAGGCACGAATGCCGTGCAGGTGGTGGATGGCATCAAGGCCATGCTGCCGCGCTTGCAGGCGGCGCTGCCTCCCTCGGTGAACATGTACGTGCTGTTCGACCGTTCGATCACCATCCGCAATTCGGTGAACGACGTGAAGTTCACGCTGGAGCTGGCGCTCTTCCTGGTGATCATGGTCATTTTCCTGTTCCTGCGGAATATTTCCGCGACGACGATTCCCAGCCTGGCGCTGCCATTTTCCCTGGTGGGCACTTTTGCCGTGATGTACCTGGGCGGCTATTCGCTCGACAATCTTTCGCTGATGGCCTGACGCTCTCGGTGGGCTTCGTCGTGGATGATGCGATCGTGATGCTGGAAAACATCGTGCGTCACATGGAGCAGGGCGAAGGCGTGATGGAGGCGGCCATCAAGCGGCTCGGAGGAGATCGGATTCACGATCCTTTCGATGACGCTTTCGCTGGCCGCCGTGTTTATTCCCGGTGCTGTTCATGGGCGGGGTTCTGGGCCGGCTCCTGCACGAGTTCGCGGTGACGATCATGTCGGCCATTCTGGTGTCGGGCTTCGTTTCGCTGACGCTCACGCCGATGCTTTGCAGCCGCTTCCTGAAGCCGCACCACGACGAGAAACACGGCCGCCTCTACAACTTTTTCGAGTCCATGCAGGTGGGGCTCGAGAGAGCTTACGACCGCTCCCTGCAGGTCGTGCTGCGCCATCAAGCTCGCCACGATGGTGGTTTCCGCTGCTTCTGTTGGTGGGCACGTACTATCTCGCCGTGATCATTCCCAAGGGATTCCTGCCGAGCGAGGACATCGATCAGATCAACGGCACCACGGAAGCGATCGAGGGCATTTCGTTCGACGCCATGGTGCAGCACCAGAAACAAGTCGCCGAAATCGTGATGCAGGATCCGGCGGTCGCCTACGTGATGTCCGGCGTCGGCACGGGCGGCAGGACCATGAATCAGGGAAGCCTGAACATTCGCCTGAAGCCGCGCGCGCGAGCGCCCGCAGGTGGACCAGGTGATCAACGAGTTGCGTCCCAAGCTTGCGGCCGTGCCCGGAATCACCACATATCTCCGCAACGATCCCCCGATCCGCATCGGCGGCATGCAAAGCAAGGCGCTCTACCAGTTCACGATACAGAGCCCGAACACCCAGGAGCTTTACGGCGCGGCGCAGGATTTCACGGACAAAATGCGCGCTCTGCCGGGCCTCACCGACGTCAGCAGCGACCTGCAGATCCGCAATCCGCAGATCAACGTGGATATCGACCGCGACGCCGCCTCGTCCTATGGCGTGACCGTGAATCAGATCGAGGACGCGCTGTATTCCGCCTATGGCCAGCGCCAGATCTCCACGATTTTTGCGCCGAATAACCAGTACTGGGTGATTCTCGAACTCGAGCCGGAATATCAGCGCGATGCGAATGCGATTTCGATGCTCTACGTTCATTCGACGCAACGGGGCAGCTGGTTCCGCTCAGCGCCGTGGCGAAACTCACGCCCACGCTGGGACCGCTTTCGGTGAATCACCTGGGGCAACTGCCCGCGGTAACGATTTCCTTCAACCTGAAAGCCGGCACTTCCATTGGCGATGCGGTGGGCGAGATCAACGATCTGGCGCGGCACGCTCTTCCCCCGACGACCACGACGACTTTCCAGGGCAACGCGCAGGCGTTTCAATCGTCGCTTGTCGGGCTCGGCATGCTGCTGCTGATGGCCATCCTGGTGATCTACATCATTCTGGGAATTCTCTACGAGAGCTTCATCCATCCCATCACGATTCTTTCGGGACTGCCTTCGGCGGGATTTGGCGCGCTGCTTGTCGCTCTAGCTTTTCCACATGGCCGCAATGAAGGGCTGGATTTCGCCGCTGCTCGACATGAGCCTGGATATTTATGGCTTCGTCGGAATCATCATGCTGATCGGCATCGTCAAGAAAAACGCCATCATGATGATCGACTTCGCGCTCGAGGCGCAGCGCAAGGAGGGACTGAGCCCGGCCGAAGCCATCTATCAAGGGCTGCCTGGTCCGGTTCCGCCCGATCATGATGACCACGATGGCGGCGCTGATGGGCACGCTGCCGATCGCGCTGGGTTTGGGAGCGGGCGGCGAATCGCGGCGGCCGCTGGGCGTGTCGGTCGTTGGCGGGCTGGCGTTTTCCCAGGTCGTGACGCTTTTCCTCACGCCGGTGTTCTACATTTACATGGAACAGGCCAAGCGCTGGAGCGCGCGCGTGTTCAGTAAAACGGCTACCGCAACCACCGCTGATGCGCCTCCTTCGCACGGCCCGATTTCAGGTGGCACCGTGGGCGCCCCGATCGCGCGCAGTGCCGTGGCACACCCGTTACCGTTAGACGGAAGATCAGACGTTGGCTCAACGTCTGGGCCGCATGCCGGCATGGACGAAGGGCCGGACATGGGGCTTGACATCCGGCGTGGCGGTCCGCGCTGACGGCGCCTTTTTCCGGCCGCGATCATTGTATTGTTGTAATGCCCATGCGGTACTGCACGCATGTGGTACTGCACGCATGCTGTTGTACAGTAAGCGCTGCGTACCATTGACGCTCTTCACGCCGCTCTCCTACTCTCAGTTATAAGGTTGTGTGCCGTTAAGGTTGCGTGCCGTTCCGGCCGCGCGGAAGGCGGGGCGACGGGCATGCTTCTGACGCGTTTCCCAGTGCACCGAAAGGAAACAGGTATCTGCATGCGTGTGCAGTCTGCAACGTTTCAAATGCCGCGAATCCTGGAAAAGCGGCGCGGGGTGCGGTTAAACTCGCGTGCGCCAGTAACCGTTGAATGGCAGGACGCCACCGGAAATATTTCTCAGTCGGACGCCTACACGCGCACTGTGGGACCCTACGGATGCCTGCTGGTGCTGCCGCAGGAACTTGCGGTGGCGCAAACTGTGCGCATCTTTAATAAAGCCACTGGTAGTGCCAACTCCGCGATCGTCGTATGGAAAGGCAGCGAGCGCGCCGACGGATGGGAACTGGGGATCGAACTGACGAGCCCGCCGATGGATTTCTGGGGATTGGACCTGTAGGGCCGCACCGGCAGTGAAGTATTCACCGGCTAATTATCACTGCATATAACTGGGATTATTGGGGGGGCGCCGAATTAGAACGACTGAGCGATTCCTCGACTGAACGACCCGTGGACTGAGCACGCCTGGACTGAGCACGCCTGGACTGAGCACGCCTGGACTGAGTTACCTTATGATCAAACCGACTTCGCAAGGCACGGCTGGGCAGCAGAGCGTTGCCGGCGAGGATCGCCGCCGCACCCAGCGCGTGATGGTTCACGTCCCGCTGACATTACGGCTGGCCAACCAAGTGACGATTGAGGCGCGCACGGTTTCAGTCAATCTGCACGGGGCCATGCTGCTGTGTCCGCGCGCCATACCGGCCGAGACCCGGCTCGAGCTTCAGAACATGCGCACGCTCGAAACCCAGAAGTGCCGCGTGGTGCGCGGGCCCATCGAGAGCGCCGCTGGTTATTTGATACCCGTCGAATTTCTGGCTGCGGCAGCTAGTTTCTGGGGCATTTCCTTTCCACCCGTCAACTGGAAGCCTCCCGAAGGCTAATCGGCGCCCCCTACGCGTCGAACACGCTGGACGCAATTCCAGGAGGGGGTTTGTTTTAACGGCAACGCGTTTGATCAGTTGCATAGCAAGTTCCTCCTCTCCGACCTATCCTAAGAATGTTCGCCCCTTCGGAAAGCCCCCGAACATAAGTCTGCATCAAAGTTTCGATCGTTATCGTTATTGATTCGATCATTTTCGTTTCGATCGTTTTCGTTTCGATCGTTGTGCGCGCATCGAAACCAGTTACGGAGAGACATGACTTTGCACATGCATGGCCATCATTCTTCAACAAGGCCTTTTTCAGGCAATGATTGTTCCGCAAGGATGCGGCGATTTCACCGGTCTTTGCTCGTTCTGATGCTCGGGCCCGCACTGATGCTGGGTTCCGCGCTCATTTCCCGCGCCCAAGCGCTACCGCCAGGTCCGCCGCGAGACCGGATCGTGCAGTCCATGAACAATGGCATGTCGGCCGTCAAGGGAAATATCCATCCGCTCGCGCGCGCGGAGTTCGATCAAGGCCCAGCCGATCCTGCGGTCGAGTTGCAGGGCATTACCATGGTGTTCAAACCAACCGCGGCGCAACAGGCCGCTGTGGAGGCGCTGCTCGAAGCGCAGCAGGACCGGTCGTCGCCCGACTATCACCGCTGGCTTACGCCGGAACAATACGCAAGTCTCGGCGGAGTGAGCGAGAACGATCTGAATAAGGTCGTAACCTGGCTCGAGAGCCAGGGATTCCAGATAGGCACGGTGGCCCGAAGCCGCACCTGGATTTCCTTCAGCGGTTCCGCGCAGCAAGTGGAGGCGGCCTTTCGCGCGCCCATACACCGCTACGTCGTGAACGGAGAAACACACCACGCGAATGCCGAGGAACCTTCCGTGCCCGCCGCATTTGCGGATGTGGTTCTCGGCATTCGCGGCTTAAACGATTTCCACCCCCAGGCAAGGGCGCGGGCCCGCAGCATGGTGAAGCCCGACTTCACGTCCGGGGTGACGGGGAATCACTACATTTCGCCCAAGGATTTCGCGACGATCTATGACCTCAATCCTCTGTATAGCGCCGGCATCAACGGCACGGGACAGAAGATCGCGGTGATGGGACAGACAGACATCACCATGAGCGATATCACCACGTTCCGCTCGCTCGCGGGCCTTCCGGCGATCAACCTGCAAATTGTGCTGCCCTCGGGCGATCCGGGAACCAGCCAGCCTGACGTAGCCGAGGCGGACCTGGATTTGGAATGGTCCGGCGCGATCGCGCCCGATGCGGCGATCTATTATGTAAATTCGACAGACGTTTTTGATTCGATGTTTTACGCGATCGACCACAGCGTGGCGCCCGTTGTGAGCATCAGCTACGGGGATTGCGAACCGAATTTCTCTTCTTCCGACGCGTCCTCAATCGCGCAAGCAGCGAAGCAGGCCAATGCCGAGGGCATTACCATTGTCGCTCCGTCGGGTGACAGCGGCGCGGCCGATTGTGATACCGGCTATCCCGCGACGCTAGGCCTGGCCGTCGATTTTCCGGCCAGCCTTCCCTATGTCACCGGCGTGGGCGGCACGGAGTTCACCAGTCAATCGGGAACCTATTGGGTTTTAACGAACCCTCCCCCTGTCGTCGCTGACATTCTCAGCTCCGCACTCTCGTATATTCCGGAGATGGTTTGGAACGACACTCCGTTGCCGGCAAGTTGCACGGGCTTCAACTCCGGCTGTTCGTTATCCGCGGGCGGCGGCGGCATGAGCACACTAAACACGTTGCTCCCGGGTCAGTTTCCCAAGCCAGGTCTGGCAGGCGGGACCGGGCGTGCCGGCTGACGGTGTGCGTGACGTCCCGGACGTCTCGATCGACGCATCGCCGGATGTGGACGGCTACTTGATTTGTTCGCAAGGCAGTTGCGCCGTCGGGTGGCGCGCTACGGCGGGGGGCAATTTAAATGTGATTGGCGGCACGTCGATGGGCGTGCCTACCTTTGCGGGGGTTGTGGCGCTGATCAACCAGGAGGCGGGGACGGCGCAAGGGCAGGGAAATATCAACTACATTCTGTATCCGCTGGCCACCAGCTTCCCGAGCGCCTTCCACGATATTACGGCGGGCAATAACATGGTCCCGTGCCAGTCGGGAAGCACCGGGTGCCCCAGCACCGGTGCCAATGCCGGATTCATCGGTTATCCGGCGACGACTGGATACGATCTGGCCACGGGGCTGGGATCGATCGACGCGTTCAACCTGGTTACGGCGTGGACTTCGGTTTCGTCGTCTTCTATTTTGTCCTCGAGCGGATCGTCGGGCGATTTTCAACTGGTTGCATCGCCGCCCAAGTTGACGCTCGCGCCCAGCAGTTCGGCCAGCACGGTCGTTACGCTCCTGCCGATGAACGGCTTCGCGGTCAGCGGCACGCCGAGCTTCAGCTGCAGTGTGGCTACGAACCTGGTGGGCGTGACATGTACGGTGACTGCTGCTACGGCGCCGAATACGTGGACGGTAGCAATAGTGGCAGCAGCGAATGCTGCGCTGCGCGCGCCCGCCGGGGTGGCCGGTTACGTGCGGGACGGTGAGGGTGCCAGGCGCTTCCAGAGACGGCTCGCACCGATACTGCTGCTGGCCGGAATCCTGCTCAGCCTTGTTGCTGGGGCTGTTTATGCCGGTAATGAGCAACTACAACCCTGGCACATGGGCGCGCCTGCATCACTGTCTCTGCGGAGAAATCACGGGAAGCTGTGGAAGCTAGTTCCTGTGTCCGGACTGGCGCTTCTGTGTTTCGTGGCACTGACGATTGGCTGTGGGAGTTCCAGCAACAGCAGCAGCACCACCGCCACCGGAAACGGTTCGACCGCGGCAGCCGCAGGTATGGTCAATATTCAGGGCAGCGCAAACGGAGTCAGCCACACCGTGCAGATCGGCGTAACGGTGAACTAACCGGCGGTTGGCTCATTCAAGAGATTCAGGAAGCCAGGATTCAGGAAGGAGGATTCAGAAAGCGGCGCGGCCAAACGGCAGGGCATCGAGGTCCAAATTTCCTCCCGAGAGGATGATGCCGATCTTTTTCCGCTGGGCAGCGTTGACGTTTTCTTCTGAGCCTATTTTGTGAAGCAGTGCGGGAACTGCCGCGACCGCCCCCGACGGCTCGACAATCACCTTGAGGCGGTCCCAAAGCAGCCGCATCGCTGCGACAATCTCCTCTTCAGTGACCAGGGCCACGTGATCGACGAGGCGGCGGAGAATCGCAAAGGTGCGGGGGGCGAGCGTCGCGCGCAGGCCGTCGGCCATTGTTCGGGATTTCGCGGCGGGCTCGATGCGGCCGGCAGCGAGAGACCGGGCGGCATCGTCCGCGTTTCGCGGCTCGCAGCCCACCACGCGTGCCGCGGGTCGCAGGTGTTTCGTACTGATTGCCGTGCCGCTCAGCAAACCTCCGCCGGAAACAGGCGCGAGCACAAAATCCAAATCCGGAACATCTTCGAGCAGTTCAAGCGCGGCGGTAGCCTGGCCGGCAATAATCCGGTCGTCGTCGTAGGGGTGAAGCAGAACGGCGCCAGTGCGGAGAATCAACTCCTGTGCGGCAGCCTCGCGGCCAGCCATAGTCGGTTCGCAAAGCAGAATTTCGCCGCCAAACGCGGCCACCGCGCGGCGTTTGATCTGCGGCGCGTCGGAGGGCATCACGATCCACGCGCGGATGCCGCGGTCGCGAGCCGCGAGAGCCAGCGCCGCAGCATGGTTGCCGGAAGAGTGGGTCAGCACGCCGCGCGCGGCTTCCTCGTCGCTGAGCGAAAACACCGCGTTTGTCGCGCCGCGCATTTTGAACGAGCCGGAGCGCTGCAAATTTTCACACTTGAAAAAGAGCTGTGCGCCCGCGATGGCGTCAAGCGACGACGAACGCATGACCGGCGTGCGATGGATGTGGGGCGCGATGCGCTGGTGCGCCGCCCGAACGGCGTCGAAACCGGGTCCAGTCCCGATCACAGGCGCGGTCTCAGAGTTGGGATCTGGCGGAGCGTTTGATACGGCATCTGTTGCGGGGCGGGCCGTGCGAGGGCCGGTAACTTCCTGGGCGCGTTCAGCAGGGTGGGCCACCGGTCTTAAGGCTTGCCTGCCGGCACGGTGAACGTGACCTTTCCGGCCGCTTCATTTTCGAATTCATCGTAGACGCGCACGGAAACCGTGTGCTCGCCGGGCGTCACATTTCGCAGCGTCAAGACATACGCCTCGTCGGGGGAATCGCTCAAGTCGCCCGAGGGCCGCACAAGGATCCAGTCGGCCGCATCCAGACTGTATTGCGCACGCACGACAGCACTGGTGGCATCGGCCGCGTGGAAGCGCACGGTAACGGTGGGATCGCTGCCGTTTCGGGTGGTCTCGGTGGTGATTCCAGTAACCATGGGGGGAGTGTTGTCGACCACGAAGCGTTCACTTTCGCGCTCGCCGGTGAGCGCCTGGTCGGGAGCATTGGAGCGTTCGTCGGAGGCCACGATTTTCAGATAGTAGGCCCCATCCGGCATCGAGGTGGTGTCCCACGAATAGTATTTTTGATCGATCTTATCCTTCAGCAATTTCCAGTCATGCTCACCTTCGCCGCGATAGTAAAGGGCGTAGGTGAGGTCGTCTTCGTTATCGTCCTCCGCGCTCCACAGAACGCCCTGATAACCTTTTTGGACGAAGCCCTGTGGAGGCACGTCAAATCGCGCCGGCTCGGTCTGCGGCCGTTGCGAAGCATTCGTCGAGGATGATTGCGCGCCCACTGCGGGAGGCTGCCGCAATTGCGCCGTGGCGGCCTGCGCGGGCACACCCTGCTGCTGGCCGCCGAAGCCGACGACGCGTACTCCAGGGTTTTGCAGCGTGATCGCACCGATGCGTGGAGCGACATTCTTGGGCAGGTACGCGACGTTCACCCAGGACAGCTCCGGCTTGGGGCCGGCACCGCCGTGCAACACAGCTCTCCATTGCACGAATCGCGCCGCAGGACTTTCCGCCATGGCGCCATTGCGATAGGGTCCAAACCAGGCGCTCCAGCTATTTTGCGGATCCGACGTGTTGCCCGCACGAACGTACAGTTCCACCGCCGGCGCGGGCCGGGCCGCATTGGGCGCGTCCCCATTCTCGCCCCACCACGTCAAGCGTCCCCAGCGGGAAAAGGTGTGCGCATCGAACGCCTGCGACTCGAAGGTGCCCTCGGATTCGAGGTCAGGACCCAGCGTGAACACCCTGCCCGGATTCGCTGTGGCGACGTACATTTTTCCGTTGGCTGCGCGTGCGAATCCGGTGACCTGTTCGGATTCGGTTTTGGCGAGTCGCGAGAATACGAGGTCGCCGTCGAGTTTAATCACCGCTCCCTGGTTGCCGATACCCAGCAAGGGCTTTCCGTCCGGGCCCAAAGCGAGCGAATAGACCAGGTCATCGCGAGAAGTCCAGACCTCCTGAGGGGAGCCGTCCGCCGCGATGCGGTAAACAGACGAAGAGCTGAGCGCGTTAAAAGGTGTGAATGGCGCAGGTGTGCCCTGCTGCGCCCCGCCGGCACCAACCGTTATGGTGATGTTCTGCGAGTCCGCGTTATTCGGCTGCGGCGCCGGGGGTTGCGGCGCGGCGAGGGTGGTTCCAGGGCGGGGCTTTTCGCCAATCGCGGCTACGTAAATGTTTCCCTGGCCATCCGGCACGAGTGCGGTGATCTCTTTCTTGGCGGTTTCGTAGAGCACATAGGCTTGCCGGCTGTTCGCGGCATCTCCCGCATCCTGGTTTTCAAGCGGTTTTTGCGGCGCGGCTTTTGCAGTGGCACCGCCGGCGGCGGGCGCGGCCAGGGGAATCCGCAGCACCAAGCCATTCGGTTCGGTGCCGGCCAACAGGTTGCCTTTGCCATCCAGGGCCAATGCAAGAATGTGTGTTTCGCCGCTGGAGTAAAATGTTTCGCTTTTTCCGTCCGCGGCTACCGAGAAAATTTTCCCCGTGTCACCGGTCGCCACATAAAGCTTTCCGTCCGGTCCGAAAGCCAGATCCCAGATATATTTGGTCTTGGGGTCGAAGAATACGGATTTTTGGCCGGCGGAAGTCACCTTGTAGACTTTGCCGTCGGGGGAAGTACCCACGTAGAGATTGTCGGCCTTGTCGATGGCTATGGTCTGCGCCGTCATCTCCGTCGGAGTCAAAAAAAGTCGTGGCTTTTCCAGCCGCGTCCAGGCGCATGACCTTTGCATTCGAGCCGCCGGCCGCGTAGAGATTGCCTTTCGAGTCGCTGCGCAGCGCCCACAGGTAAGCCAAATTCGTGTCGGCGAAGGGCGCAAATTTAGGCGCGAGCACGATCTCGCCATCACTGCGCAGCGCTACGCCTTTTGCCGTGCCTTTCTGAAATTCGTCGTAATCCGCCTGTCGCCAGAAACGCGTGTGTTCGGCTGCCACCGGACCTGCGCACAAAACGGCGACGCCGAGTGCGGCAGCGAGCGTGCAGGCGGCACGCGCGATCCACGGAGGGGTCAGCGATGAACGGGGCACCGTTACGTCTGGACGGAATTTATGCATGAGACCTCTTGGCCGGAGCGGTCTGTGCCGCTGCCGGAAACTGTGATGCCATCGAGCCGTGTGGCGCAGGGGCGGTTTACTTCGCCGGTTTACTTGACCTTGATAAAGACCGACGCGGAGCCTGCAATGACTTCGTCCATCGGCAGCGACCATTCACCCGCCGCGGACTCGCGCAGCAGCGCGGAATTGCCCGGAAGCCGCCGCTGGTCCAGAACGTTAATTTCCGAAAGCGGCGCGTCCGGCAGCTCCTTATCCTGTACCAGCAGGGTTGGCGTGGGCTTGAACAATGTCACATAGAGCTGGTTGTTGTGCCGCTCCCGATTGAGCAGGCCGATGAGCTGCTCGAGCCCACCCAAACGCCCTTGCGCCGCAAATAGATTGGGTATGCGATTGAGCGATTCCGAGTCGCTGACCTGGACGCGGACAATGCTGCCGCGCATGGCCTGGGCGGGGATCGTGATAGGAACGTCGCGAGTGACCGGGTCACCGCGGTAGGGCCGCAACATTACTTTGATGGTCAAGTTCTGTCCGGGGTCGGCTTCACTCACTTCCGACCAGGCGTTTTCAATGGCCGCCACCCGGCGATCCGGGAGGCTCTCAACCCGCAGGGAAACACTATCGATTTTGGGTGTTTCGTAAGGATTGGAAAAAATGCGCGAGAACAATTGCTGCACGGTAGAGGCCACCGCGGTGCCGTCGGGAATGAAAACATCGGTCGGAGCATACATGTTCTCGATCGCCACGCTGGCATGGCCCGCGATGTTGATGCTGCCACTCAGCCGCAGCGTGGTGCCTTCGCCGTAGGTGGTGTTCTGCGTCAAGCCGTTGAACGCCACGATGCCCACGAGGATGGGCGTCAGCTTGGGATCGGAAATCATTTGAATGCGGTACTGTTTCTCTCCGCCGGGCGTCACCACCGAGAGATTGACAGGGATCATCGGAGGTGTGGAGCCCAAACGGCCCATGACCGCGGTCAGCCGGTCTTGCGTCAGCGTGCCAATCTCGCCGCCCATGTTCACTATTTTGGTGGATTCGTAGTCGGATGCCATGGTCGTGAGCACACGTCCACGCGCCAGCGGCATGTGGCTGGCGCCCAAGCCGAACAGCGGATGGCCGCAGGCATACACGCGGTCGTCGACAATCGCGGTGACCGTGCATGCCGCGTTCATAGACAGGTCGCCACCAACAAGCACCATGCCCACCATGTCTCCGGGCACGATCTTAGCGTCGTCGGGTTCAGGCGGCGCGGTTCCTCCAGCGGCTGCCACCATGCCGTACGAAGAAAACTCCGATGAGTATTGCCGGATAGTTGCGGGCGCAAACCCGGAGAACACCAGTGGCGAAGCAATAGGCTCGAGATAGGCGCCCGCAGGAAGGTTCGCGGCCTGCTGCCACTGTGCCGGTACAGAGTAGTGCGGCGCTTCGCCCGTCAGGGGATGCGCGATTGATGCGGTCTCGACGCGTGAAGTGGAAGATGACATCGCAGACGACGTGGAAAATGGTCCGGATGCGGCGCCATTCGCTGCGCGGTTCACGCTGCCGTCCGCAGCTTTACTTCCGGGCTCGTCACCGGACGGCAACCCGAGCATGTCCTCGATCGGCGTAACGCCGGCGAGCGGTTCCTTGTTGAAGATGCCAAATTTCAGCGAAAGGGCCCCGGCCAATTTCCCGTCGATATACACCGGGCTGCCGCTCATGCCAGCGACGACGCCGGTGTGCTCGACTTTTTCGCCGCGCAATTGCACCAGGATCACCGATTGCTTGGGACCGAGCAGATTGGGAAGGATGCCGATAACGTCGAGGTCAAATTTCTCGATCTGGTCGCCGGCAAAAATTGTATACGCTTGTCCCGTCATTCCCGGCTTGATCTGATCGAGCGGAATGATGGCGGGCCGGTCCGCGGCCTTCAGGGAATCGGTCGTTAGGCTGCCTATGGCGGTGACCACAAAGATCACGGCCATAGCCACAAACAGCCGGAAAACTCGCGCGATTACGGGCGAGGAATTTCGACGCGTTAAACCCATCGGATTTTTTCCATTTGTGTCTGCGGTTTCCGCCACACAACACGCGGATAAGTCAGACGGATACGTCAGTTTGTACGATCAATTTGTACGATCGGTTCGACTCGGTTCCGGTTGCCCAGCCAGCCCAGTTGCCCAATGACGCGGGCCGAATCGTCCGCTCCGCCGAGCACACTATTCTACTCGCCGCACCGCCACTAATCAAATCCCCAAGCTCGACGAAGCGCTTACGTGGGCGTCGATTTGGGCGTCGATTTGGGTGGCTTCTTAACACCTTAACTTGATACTTGGCTGGATGCCCGCCGGTCGGCAGGCGTTGCTATTGCCCCCAAATTTTCGCTCGCGAGGCCTCGAACGGGTACACGTGGACCATCCACCCGAAAATCTGGGGAAAGAATTTGCCGCCCGCTTCCGCGCACGCTTCGGCCGTGGCAATCGAGCCCATCAGGCCAAACCTAGTCCAGTCGGCATGTGCCGCTTGACCGCGACCGGGCATGCAGAAATTGACGTGCACGTGCCAACTCGCCACGCCGAGCGGCACGCGTTCGTTCAGCTGCTCGAGGGTCGCAGTCCGCGGCGCTGTATACATCGCGCCGACCAATTCGTAGCCGTCCTTGGTTTTCTTGTAAAGCAGCGATGTGGGACGGGCCGGATCGAAGGTGAAGCCTTCGAGATAGCCGTTCCAATAGTTGGTGAAGTGATACTGCGCCTGCGGAAGGTTCGGCATGAAAATTTTATAGCCATCGGCGAGCGCCAAGCGGTAGTCCTTATATTTCTCAATTGATTCCCGCAGAGCGGCCGCAATCTGATCGGCGCGCGCGATATCTTCGGAAGTGGCGGGGCGCATTGGCGTCATGCGCATGTGCGGACCGCTCATATGGTGGCCAGGCTGCATCGAGTGCATGGCACCCGACTCGGCGTGGTTGTCGGGACTTTTCTCCGCGCCGCCCATATCCATGCCAGGCATGCCCGGCATGGATGGAGCGTTGCCGGGGTTTGGGCTGGCCGCCGGACTGCCCGATGAACCGTCTTTTTGATGCGAGGATTGGTTCGGCGGGCGAGTTCGAGCGTCGGTCGCGGAATTCTGCTCGCCGTCTTGTGGAACACTCTGCTGCGCCCCTGGTTGGCTGCCGCCCGGCGCCCGGCTTCCCGCGTCGCTGCGACGCGCGGCGGTTACGAGCAGCAGGCTCAGGAGCGCTAGAATTACGGCGGCCTTCGTGCACATTTTCTTAGCCATCGCCGATCCTCAGTGCGGATACCAGTATCAATACCAGCCAGTCTGAATACCAGCAGGATATAGGACATGATTATACGTCATGATTATGCGCGGCAAGAGGTGGAAGCGTCTCGCAGCGATCTTTATCTGCAATCCATCTTTAATATCCTTTAATATCTGCAATCCATCTTCAATCTCCAGTCCATATCTGCAATCCTTTGTCTGTCCGCGATGTCTGTCCGTGCCCTGGATCTCTATCGTCACCCAGCAACACACTTAAACTTCTTCTCCCGATTCTCCTGTGAAACTGCCGCCTTGCGCCTGTGGTGAACGCGCGCCGCGGAGTCTCCCGAGCGGCGTGCTAGAATCCGCGTCGTGTCAAGCCAAACGATCATGCCCGCGCGAACGATCGAGGGTAGTGTCGAGGTCCCCGGCGATAAGTCCATATCGCACCGTTATGCCATTCTCGCGGCGCTGGCGCAGGGACGCAGCGAGTTCGCGCACTATTCCGCGGCCGCCGACTGTCAGAGCACGCTCGATTCGCTCGCGGGACTCGGTGCTAAAGTCGAAAAAACTTCGGGTGCAGGCGTCGCCATCACGGGCAGCGGCCTCGACGGCCTGCAGCCGCCTGCGAGCGTTCTCGATGCGGGCAATTCCGGTACGACCATGAGGTTGCTCCTGGGCGTGCTCGCCGGGCAGCGCTTCGATGCCATTTTGACGGGCGACGCTTCGCTCAGGCGGCGTCCTATGCGTCGCGTGATCGATCCCTTGACGCGCATGGGCGCGCGCATCACAGCTCGCGAGGGCAATTTCGCGCCTCTCGGAATTCGCGGCTCGAGCCTTCGCCCGGCGGAGTACACGCTTCCCGTCGCGAGCGCGCAAGTGAAATCCGCGCTGTTGCTGGCCGGCCTGTTTGCAGAGGGTGAAACGAAAATCGAGGAGCCTGTCCGGACACGCGATCACACCGAGCTAGCTCTGGCCGAATTTGGCGCCGAAGTTAGCCGTGTGGGACGCACAGTGCGCGTCCTGGGCCGGCCCAAGCTCGAATCCCGCCGTCTCACCGTTCCGGGCGATCTCTCTTCCGCCATTTTTTTTCTGGCCGCCGCGCTGGTGCTGCCCGGTTCCACCGTGCTCGCGCAGAACGTGGGCTTGAACCCCACCCGCGCGGCAGTGCTCGACGTGTTGTCCGGATGGGGTGCGCCCGTCCATATCGTTTCCGTGCGCTCCGAAGCTGGAGAACTAATTGGAGATGTTACTGTGCGTCACGCTCCGCTTTCGGGGGGGGTACTCTCGGGAGAGGTTGTCGCACAGGTGATCGACGAGCTGCCGATGCTCGCCGCGCTGGGACCGTATACCAAACAAGGCGTCGAAATCCGCGACGCCGGCGAATTGCGCGTCAAGGAAAGCGACCGCATCGCGGTGGTCGCGGAGAACCTGCGGCGGATGGGTGCCGCGGTCGAGGAGCGCCCCGACGGTTTGCGGGTCGAAGGTTATGGGGTGGGTTGGGGAGGGAGCGGTGCGGGGGGGCGCCTGCGTGGCGCCGAGGTCGATCCGCACAGCGACCATCGCATGGCCATGGCTTTCGCAGTGGCGGCGCTTGGGGCGGCTGGACCCACGGTCATTCGCGATGCCGATTGCGTGGCAATTTCTTATCCCGGTTTTTTTGAGGTGTTGGAGCGGCTGGTTGCGCGATGAGGCATCGGCGGTCGCTTTGAAGCCCTCGGCCTGCTTGACACCCGTCGAGCCGCGCGGTTACGCTCGCCGGCGAATGAGGGGTTCGTGGCGAAAACTTCTGTTCGCGATTGTTGCGCTCGCCGTATTGGTGGCGCTGATCTACTATTCGCGCAGCGCAATCCACAAACAATTCAGCTGGGCACGCCTCGTGCAGGCAGTAGTGCGCGCGCGGCCGCGCTACCTCCTGTTGTCGAGCGCGGCGATGTTCGTCGCATATGCCATTCGGTCTCTCCGCTGGAAACGATTTTGCCGCTCACTGGGCCCGTGCGCGTTTCTTAACATCTACAGCGGAACGCTGATGGGCTATTCCGGAATTCTCCTTCTGGGCCGCGCGGGTGAACCGGTCCGGCCGCTATTGATCGCACGGAAATGCCGCTTCCCGGTTTCCAGCATGTTCGGCATCTGGCTGCTCGAGCGTCTGTTCGACATTGGGGCCACCGTCGTGCTGGTAGGTCTGAGCCTGCTTTTGCCTTCGCGCTTGCTGGCGACGGTGGATGGCGCGGCGTGGGAAGCCAAATTTCGCGCCGTTGGCGGTGCGCTAATGGCCGTCCTGGCCGGGCTCATCGCTGTGGTGGTTTATTTCCGCCTGCACGGCGCCGGCGCGCTCGAGCGGCGGCTGGCTGGCTGGCGCACAGCGCGTGGCTGGCGGCGGCGTTTCGCCGTGCAGTTCGGCGGATTCAGCGAAGGGCTGCAGTCCATTCGCACCTTCGGTGATTTAGCCGCCGCGTCGTTTTATTCCGCCGCGCACTGGTTCGTGGTCATTGTCGTCTATTTCTGGATTGCGCACGGCTTCGGCGGGCGGCTGGCCGAGATCGACTTCCGCGGCGCCATGCTGGTGCTCATCTTTACGCTGGTGGGCTCGACGGTGCAGTTGCCCGGCGTGGGTGGCGGCACACAGGTCTTGAGCTTCGTTGCATTCACGCAAGTCTTCGGCGTAGAACAAGAACCGGCCGCCGCGGCGGCGATTGTGCTGTGGTTGATCACTTTTGGCATGAGTTGCGTGGCCGGAATCCCCCTGCTGATTCGCGAGGGCTGGTCGATGGGCGATTTGCGGCGGCTGGCGCGCGCGGAGGCCGAAGCCGAAAAAGCCGGGGGGCACATCAGTGCGCAGGCGGATGCTCCCGCGGAGGCGGTCGCCCGGGGGGCGAACGGCAGGGGAGAATCCGAGAAGTGAAATGCCCGTTCTGCTCTTTTTCCGACGACAAGGTCATCGATTCGCGGGAAGGGCGCAACGGCGACCTGATCCGGCGCCGGCGCGAATGTTTGAAGTGTGCGCGCCGCTTCACCACCTACGAACGTATCGACGAAATCCCTTACATGGTCATCAAGAAAGATGGCCGCCGTGAACGCTTCGACCGCCAGAAGATTTTGCAAGGCCTGCTCAAATCCTGCGAGAAGCGGCCGGTGGCGACACAAAAACTCGAGGCGCTGGTAGATGAAGTCGAGCGTTTCGTGCATGAGTCGCCTGAGCGCGAGCAAACGACCACGGAAATTGGCGGGCTGCTGATGACCCGCTTGAAAAAGCTAGACAAAGTGGCCTATGTGCGCTTTGCGTCGGTGTATCTCGATTTCAAGGACGTGAAGGAATTCATGGCCGAGTTGAAGGGCCTGCTGAGCGACCGCACGCGAAAGTGACGCCGCCCTGGCGGGGCCGGTTTTGAAAGAGCCGATAGCCCGGGCCCGGCCTGGCTCGACGGCAGGGGCTCAATCGCCTGCTCAATTACGGGGCGAGTCTTGCGGGGCCGCCTATTACCAGCCCGCCTCGAATACATTGCGTTCTGCACCCAAAGACCGTATCCCGCAGAACAGCCGCAGGGTTCTTGCGATATGGGCAGCATACGGTTTCCCAGCAGCGAACCAGCAATTTGGAGGACTCGCACGCAGCTCGTGTTGCATCATATCTACGTGTGTGTGACGTGCGCAGGTTATGGGATGGGTACAATGGCGCCGATACCGGTAGGATCCAACCGGCCTTGAATTTATCCGCTGATAGGAAGTTCATGGTGGTCTGCGGCCTGGCACTTGTCAGTGTCGCGCTGCTGGGCCTGTTGCAGTATCGCGCTTCTCGGAAACTCGCGAGCGATGCTGCCTGGGTTTCGCACACCTACGATGCACTCCAGCAACTAGCCATATTGCGAGACAATTTGAACCGGGCCGACGCGTCCGCGCAGCGATTTGCCATCACCGGCAATGCCGACGATCTCGCAAGCTACGGCCGTTCGGCAACGATCTTTGCAACGACCCTGGGGAACCTCCGTCAGTTACTCGCCGACAATCCAAACCAGGTACGCAGGTTTGCGACCCTGCAATCGCGGATGAGTTCCAGCATGGCTGCATTGCAACAGGAAATTGATGTGCCTGCAGCCCAGCGACAGGTACCGGGGAAGCTGCAGTCCTTCGAGAAACCTATCAGGGACGCGAATAATGCCACGCGCCAAGTCATCGGACAAATGGAGGGCGAAGAACTTGAATTGTTGCAGAAACGGACCGCCGACTCGAAACTCTCCAACCAGAATTCCAATGCGCTGATCTTGCTGGCTACGCTGACGGCCTTCGTTCTCTTGGCGGCCGCCGCGATCGCTCTGCAGATCAACCTGGTGCGGCGGCGTCACTTGGAGGAAATTTCACGGCAAACCGAGGAACGTTTCCGGTTGATGGTCGAGGGAGTTTTCGACTACGCGATGTATATGCTGGACCAGACCGGCCATATTACCAGTTGGAATGCGGGGGCCGAGCGCATCAAGGGCTATACATCTGCGGAGATTCTGGGAAAGCATTTTTCATGTTTCTACACCCCGGAAGACAGGAGCTCCGGCAAGCCGCAAAACTCATTGAATATCGCCGCCGCCGAAGGCCATGCGGAACAAGAGGGCTGGCGAGTCCGTAAAGATGGTTCGAAATTCTGGGCCAATGTGGTGATTACCGCTCGCCGCGATGGTGCCGGCCAACTCTTAGGCTTCAGCAAGGTGACTCGCGATGTCACCGAGCGCATGCAAGCGCAGCACGCGTTGCGGAAGGAGATCGCGGAGAGAACCGAGATTCAGCAGAAGTTGCTCGAGTCTGAGGAATCGATGCGGCAGTTATCTCACCACCTGTTGCGGACCCAGGACGAAGAACGGCAACGTATTGGCAGGGATATGCATGACAGCCTGGGGCAATATCTCGGGGTCTTGAAGATGCGGCTGGATGCACTGCAATGCTCACAGGCGGATCCTGGCTCTGCGATCAGCATGGAGCTTGCGCAGTGCAGCGATCTGCTAACCGAATGCGTCAAGGAAGTCCGCACGATTTCCTACCTGCTATATCCGCCGATGCTGGAAGAGGTGGGATTGAAGTCGGCCATACCCTGGTATCTGGACGGGTTTTCGCACCGCAGCGGGATCAAAACCACTGTTGAGTTTTCCAGTAATTTTGGACGTCTTGGGCGCGATGCGGAACTTGCACTGTTTCGTGTTCTCCAGGAGGCGTTAACCAATGTGCACAGACACTCCGGAAGCGCGACCGCGGATGTTCAGTTAGCGCGGCGCGACGGGGTGGTGATCATGGAAATAGGGGACCATGGAAAAGGAGTCGCGCCCGAGATTCTCAGGCAGTCTGGCTCCAGCTGGAAAGGCTCGCCGGGAATCGGGTTGCGAGGTATGGACGAACGGCTGCGGCAACTGGGCGGACAACTCGATGTGCTTACCTCCGACCAAGGGACCGTGGTGCGAGCCACGATTCCGATAAAGGAAAGCAGTCCGGTGGACGCAGAGTTCGAGACAGGGAAGTTGGACGGGGAAGTTCGGCGGGAAGGGGCTCGTGCTGAATGAACGGGAACTTGCATGTGTTATTCCCGACAAATATCGGTTGCGCGGGCGACCCACGTGCGCACCTTGATCCGCGCAATCCGGCTCAGCGGAATTCAGCGGGCTTCCAGACGCCAGCGGTAAAGGGCTTAATGCGTTTGAAGCCGATCTGCTGGTAGAGATTCACGGCGGGCTGATTTGCGGTGGTGACGGTCAGGGAAAGTCCCGTGAAATTCCGCGCACGCAGAGCGGCAATAGTGGCGGCAATCAAGCGCCGTCCCAGGCCGCGTCCCTGGTAACCGGGCAGGACGCAGATCTGGGTGGTGTGGCCGACCCTGGGAGCGACGGCCGAGGTGAGCACCACGCCCAGCAATTCGTCGGTGTAAGGCGCGCGCAGCACAAACGACGCTTGTTCCTGAAACTGGCCGCAACCGGGCAGCACGATAATATTTTTGAGGAACTTCAATGCGCCCGCTTCGCTGCGGTACTGATCGTTGATCTGGCCATCCATGTGATTGGCGTAGGACAAATGAATCAGCCGCGCACACGCCGCAAAATAGCGATTGTCCCAGCGCTCGAGGGTCAAGCCGAGGGACATTCCGGGCCCGGGCGTAACGGGTTCTTTTGCTGAATTTCCATTGGCATGCTGCAGGTCGAGCAGCATAAACTGCCGCGGAAATAACCGAAACCCCTGTTGCGCCAGGGCTTGATCGAATTCGCAGCCGAAGGGCACGAGTTGCGCCTCGATGCGTTCGACGTGCGGGATGGCGCGCAGCATCTCCAGCGTGCTGGCAAGCAAATCGCGCGCCACGGCGAGCTGCGGGTAGTCCGGCGAAACATAAAGACCGCCAAGCAGTCCCTTGTGCTCTTCGAGAACGTAAAACGCGTAGCCGGCGGCGCGGCCGTTTTCCATGACCGCACACCCGGCAAGCGATTTGGCGTCGACGAATTTCTTGATGAGATCGAGTGAAGCGCGATAATCCCAGTACAATTCTTCGCGCCAGTGCCGCGCCTCTTCGGTGAGGAGCGGTTCAATCTGCCGCGAATTTAACTGCCGCAGGTCTACGATAGGCATAACGGGATATACAAGAAAGCCGCTGGTCACGCGCCGCGACAACAGCGATCAGCGACCATTTCCCCCTCGCGAAATATTCTGAGCGTCTGTTGCGAGCGTCCTCTCGGTTCCCAGCACCGTCCCTGTTGCGGCGCGCCAGCGTCTCTGTTGGCGACACCGTCCGAACATCACGGCACCGCGCCCCGATAGATACCATCATAGCGCTGCTCATCATTTCCTGCTGCGAAACACGCGGTGATCGGCTGCGCATGTGCCCCGCGGCAGTGTGCTAACATGCGCGGCCGGAGCGGTTTCGGTCCTCGTATGTCGCGAGAGCATGCATCTTCTTTCTGAATTGCGTTATCCCACGCGCTGGTATTCCAAGTTAATTGCTGCGCTACTGGCGATTTCCTTTTTTATAGTCATGGCCGCCGGGATTATCGCGTGCTATGTGGTTTACAGCATCATCGTTTTGCCCGGCCAAAAAAGCGAAGAGATCAATCTGGCGAGCTTCCCCGGGCAGCCCGAAGCCATCCCCTATGAAGTGCCGGGCATTGGCCCGCGTGACGGCTGGTTTTTTCCAGGATTGAAATCGGCGCCGTCGATTCTGCTGTGTCCGGGATACCGCGGCAGCCGCGAGGAACTGCTGCCGCTCGCCACCGCCCTGCAGGATCACGAGTACAACGTGTTTCTGTTCGATTTCGACCGCCATGGAGATGGCGCGGGTTACGCCACCTTCGGATATCGCGAGCTTCGGGAATTGCGCGCCGCGGTAGCGGTGGTGGCCGCGCGCGAGGATGTGGATCGCACGCGGTTTGGCTTGTGGGGCACGAATATGGGCGGGTACACGGCCGTGGCGTTTGCAGAGTCCGACCCGCGCGTGCGTGCTATCGCGGTGGAATCGATCTACAACCGGCCACAGGACATGGTTCAGCTGGTGGTTTCGCGCAACGGATTGGGTTCGCTACCGCTCCTGCGGCATTTCGCGGAGGGTAGCTTTCGGTTGATCAATGTCCGTGA
The DNA here is from genome assembly GCA_963828935.1 of uncultured Acidobacteriota bacterium. Taxonomy (GTDB): domain Bacteria; phylum Acidobacteriota; class Terriglobia; order Acidiferrales; family UBA7541; genus Palsa-189. The sequence continues at coordinate 398,433 of CAWHGP010000007.1, forward strand.
TAGCGATACTCCCGCACTTGCGGCGCAGGTGTCGCGGCTGGGCGGTGTGGCGAAACTGTTTCTCGAGGCCGCCGATGAGCCCGATCTGATGCAGCCGACGCACGATCTTTTCATGCAATCACCGCAGCCCAAGGAAGAAGTAGTGCTGGCGCACGGTAACTATGCGGGTATGCTCGACGAGGAAAAACGCACGTACGAAAATCGCATCGTAAGTTTTTTTCTATCGAATCTGCCTCCCGAAATCAGGTCGCGACCTTAGCCAAACGCAGCGGGGTTAAACGCGCGAGACGACGTGCCGTCATTTTTCGCCGGCGACGCTTCACGGGTCGATGCACACGAGCCACGCCTGCGATGTCAGGTGCCTTACGACAGAGTAGTGAACCCCCCGGCGGTCCAAACTGGCGGCTCCGGCGGCATTAGTCCAAAGCCAGGCAGGCCGCTGCGTTTCCGGCGTCCACTCGGGTAAATCGCGGTCGAGATAAAAATTAAAACCGTACTGCCAGGCCCGATTGAGCTCGAAAACCGAGAGGTCAGGTGCGCGCAGAGCCTCGGGGGGCGTTTCGCGCGCAGCTGCGCGAGCCGATAAGTACGGGTCGAGCTGAGGCAACACGCGCGCGTTCACGCTCAGGACGAGCATGGTCATAAGCACCGCCTCGGAAAGCAAAGCCGCGCGCGCATGGCGGGCCAAGGCCAGGACAGCAGCCAGGGCGCCTCCGCTGAGGGTGAACGCGAGAAGCGACGGCATCCCCAGAGGACGCGTGACGCCCGATTCGATGGGCAGCTGGCGGAGCCAGTAGCCCGACGCGAGCGGCAGAATGAAAAATGGACAGACGGTTAACAGAAGCCACCACCGCGCTATCGCCGCACTCGGGACCGCCCACCTGGCGATCGGCGGATTAGCCGCCGCTCGGGCGTGCGGCTCATGCGCCAGGTACCGGCGCGCGTCGGCCGCAAATAGAAATGCGAGCGGCGGCACAGCGGGGAGGATGTAGCCGGGCAGCTTCGACTGAGAAAAACTAAAAAATAGCATGGGGAACGCGGCCCAGCAGGCGAAAAAGAGGGCGGGAGAATCCGGCCAGGATCGGGCGAGGTAGCTGCGTCTGGCAGCAATGGCGAGCGGGATCAGAAGTCCTGTCCACGGAATGGTGGCCACCAGGATCACGACGCCAAAAAACCAGAACGGTTGAGGATGCTGAAAAACGGGCGTCAGGTAACGCGCGAAGTTGTGCTCGAGGATAAAGATGCGGAGGAATTCGGGATTGCGCACGGCACAAAGAACGTACCAGGGCAGGGCGACCACGAAAAAAGAAACCAGCGAGGCAGGTTTCATCAATTGCAGAACTGCGCGCCATTGCCGCGAAGCAAGCGCCCAAAGGAACACGGCTCCCGCGGCGAGAATCACGGCCGCCGGACCTTTGGCGAGCGTGGCCGCACCCAGAAATGCTCCGAACGCAACTTGCAGAGCTACCGATGCGCGGGGTTTCTCGAAGGTGGCGAATGCGACAGCCGCGCAAGCGGCCAGCAGGGCACTGAAGAGCATGTCGGGAGTGGCGGCGCGCGCGAAAGCGATAATAGCGATGCTGGTGGGCAGGAACAGCGTCACGAGCACGGCGCTGTCACGACCATAGGCACGCAGTGCAGCCCAGGCCATGGCCAGGGTTGCAAGCAACGCTGCGAGCGCGCACGGCAAGCGCGCCGCAAATTCTGTAACTCCAAAAAAACGGAATGCCCCAGCCGCAGCCCAGTAGTACAAAACCGGCTTTTCAAACCACGGCTGGCCATACAAGCGCGGCGTTACCCAATCGCCGGTTCGCAGCATGGCGCGAGCGATAAATGCATAGCGAGGATCGTCGGGGCCGACCAGGCCGAGCTTGCCGAGGCCGCTGAACAAGCAACAGAGGGCGACGGCCACAGAGAGGAAAACAGTCCACAGAGGGAAGAGTGCAGCAGCAGGAGTGGCGGAGCGCGAGCGAATGGGCGGCCGGGAATTCACCGTGGGAAGTCTAACATTCAACGTCTTGGGCGATGGCCGCGTATCAGGCATTTGCCAGGACTGCGCGAAGCTGGGTTAGAAATAACGCGTTCAACGGGGAGCGGCGGCGGTGCGGCCTTGCGCGAAGACCAGGGGGAGCGCGGAGAGCGGCTGGCAGGCATATGTCGTCCAGTGTGTTCGGGTGTGTTCGGGTGTATTCGGGTGTATTCGGCCATGCACTGGCGCGTTTCATCGGCGCTCCCGCATAATGACGCGTCATGCGCGAGCGTTTGGAATATGCGGCAGCCTGGGCGCTGCTGAAAATTTTGGGCGCGCTGCCGCGGCGTGTGGCTCGATGGAGCGCCGCAGGTGTGGCTTTATTTTTGTTTCGACTGCGGCCCGCGTGGCGCCGGGTGGCGCTGTTTAATCTGCGACTGGCATTTCCGGAATGGCCGGAGGCGCGATGCCAGGCGGTGGTACGGAAAATGGTGCGAAACCTGGGATGGATGGCGGCGGAATTCGCGCGTTTCCCGAAGTACACGAGGGAAAACATAGCGCAGACGATCGTGCTCGAGGAGTTCGAGAATTTTGCCGCAGCCGAACGGCGAGGAAAGGGGGTGCTGTTTCTGACCGGGCACATGGGCGCGTGGGAGCTGATGCCGTTCGCGCATGCGCTTTACGATAAGCCGCTCTATTTTCTGGTGAGGATGATCGACAACGTGCGCGTGAACGCGCTGGTGGAACATTACCGAGGTATTTCGGGCAACCGGCCCATACAGAAAAATCAGTCGGCGCGCCCGGTGCTCCGCATTCTAAACCAGGGCGGCACGATTGGCATACTCGCAGATCAAAACACGGCGATCGAGGAAGCGGTCTTCGCCGATTTCTTTGGCGTGCCGGCGGCGACAAGCTCGGGAATCGCGCGCCTGGCGCGGCGTACGGGGGCGGCCGTCGTTCCAGCATACGGCTACTGGGACGCATCGGCCGGCAAGTACCGCCTCCATTACGAGCGTGAGATCGAGCTCGAGGCGACCGACGACGAACAGTCGGACATCGAGCGTTACACCGCGCGGTTCAATCAAATCATCGAGAATTATGTGCGCCGATTTCCCGATCAGTGGCTCTGGGTGCATCGGCGGTGGCGAAACCGGCCGCCGGGGGAGAAGCCCATCTATCCGGATGAGAGGCCGGATGAGAGGCCCGACGAAAGGCCCGACGAAACGGCGGGGTGGAAAGCCCGACGAAATCCCAGACGGGATGGGGCGCCGCGGTAGCAAGAAAAAGGAGAAGCCGGATGACGCAAGAAACACGAGCAAGCGGAGCGATGCGGACGGCCGGGGATCTGGGACGTTACCTGGGCTGCACGGTTTCCGGCGATTCGGGCGTGAAAATTCGCGGTGTAGCGAGTCCGGAACGCGCCGGCGCCGAGGACCTGATCTATCTTGACGCACCTCGCCATCTGGGGCGAGCGGCGGAGTCCGATGCGCGGTGTGTGATCACGCTGGCCGCGTTGCCGGTCCCTGGCAAGACGCTGCTCGTGGTACCGCAGCCGAAACTCGCATTTGCCAAAGCGGCCGCATGGCTTTCGCCACCTGCGGCCATCGCGGAGGGAATTCATGCCACGGCCGTGATCGCGGGCAGTGCCACGCTGGAAACGGGTGCCGCGGTAGGCCCTTTTGCAGTGATCGAAGACGACGTGCGCATTGGCGAAGACACGCAAGTTGGCGCTTTTTGCTTTGTGGGACGAGGCTCAAAGATTGGATCGGGCTGCCGGTTGTATTCGCGGGTGACGCTGTACGCGGGGGTGCAGATAGGAGATCGCGTGGTGGTGCATTCCGGCGCAGTGCTCGGAGCGGATGGATTCGGGTACGTCAGCGAGGCGGGAAGACACTGGAAATTCCCGCAGGCGGGACGACTGGAAATTGAGGAAGATTCGGAAATCGGCGCAAACGCGACCATCGACCGCGGTTCGCTCGAGGTCACGCGGGTGGGCGCACAAGTGAAGATCGATAATCTGGTGCATATTGCGCACAACGTTCAAGTGGGCGATCGAACGCTAATTGCGGCGCAAACGGGAGTGGCAGGATCATCCACCATCGGCAGCGATGTATTAGTCGGCGGGCAGGTAGGCATTGCCGATCACTGCCGGCTTGAAGACGGATGCATAGCCGGCGCGCAAGCGGGTATTCCTAGCGGCAAAACGATTCGCAAAGGACAGACCGTTTGGGGATGTCCCGCGCGGCCGATTGCGCGGTTCAAAAAGCAATATGCCTGGTATGCGCGTCTGCCTGAACTGGGTGAACGCATCCGCAAATTAGAAGCTACGAAGCCAGACACGCCCGCTGTTCCGCCGATGAGCGATTAAGAACTTCCGCAAAGCCGGCTCGTAAGAAATGATTTTTCGAAGCGGATTTCCCGTCCGCGGAACGACATCTTTCCATATTGACCGTCGGTTGGATACGACCCATAATACAACTCTGTCAGGCCAAGGCCCTTGGGGACACGGGTGGAGCGCACCATCCGTGCGGGAGCCATCTGAATGCAGGAAAACGTGAGTCGTTTGCGCGAGGCGTGGTGTGCCTCGCGACAGTAGGCGCTATGGCGTATCCGTTCCTATGCTGAGGAGCATCTGAGGGAATAATGGCATCCGGAACCAGACTGGAATTTGAGCATTCCGCGGGCCGGCCTGCCGGCGCGAGCCCGGTCTTCGCGGAACGTCTTGCTGAAGCCATCGATCTGGGCGTGAATTACCTGCTTTCGTTGCAGGCGCAAGAAGGCTACTGGCTGGGTGAGCTGGAGGCCGACACCACGCTTGAATCCGACTACATTTTGTATCTGCATGTGCTTGGAAGAACTGAAGATGAGCGCGTGGCCAAGCTGGCTAATTACGTTCGTCGACGCCAGTTGACCGACGGCGGCTGGAATATTTATTTCGGCGGTCCGTCGGAATTGAACGCCACGGTGAAGGCTTATTTTGCGCTGAAGCTCGCAGGCGATCCGCCTGACGCTGCGCACATGCAGAAAGCTCGCGAGCGGGTTCATCAGCTCGGCGGGCTGGAAGCGACAAATTCGTACACGCGATTCTACCTGGCGATGGTCGGCGGCGTCAGCTGGGACATGGTTCCCGCGGTTCCTCCGGAGTTGATGCTTTTGCCAAACTGGTTTGCCCTCAATATCTACGAAATGTCTTCGTGGACGCGCGGCATCGTCATTCCGCTGGCGATCCTGTACGCGCAGAAGCCGTATTGGCCGGTCCCGGAGCATGCTCTGGTGGAGGAACTTTTCCGCGACGACACGCGCAAAGCGGCGGCATTTGCGTGGGACCAGCGCCCTTTCACGTGGCGCAATCTGTTCCTGGCATTCGATCGTGCGTTCAAGTTGTACGAAAGGCTGCCCTGGAAACCGCTGCGGCAACGGGCGCTGCGGCAGGCGCAGGAGTGGCTGCTCGAACACATCGAACGCAGTGATGGGCTGGCGGCGATTTATCCGGCGATGATGAACGCCATTTTTGCGCTGCTGGCGACAGGACACTCTCCCGACGACCCTGTGACGGCGCGAGAAATCGACGAACTCGCGCAATTTGAAATTGAGGATCGCGACACGATTCGCGTACAGCCCTGCGTTTCGCCTGTGTGGGACACGGCGATCGCGATGGTTGCGCTCGAGGAAGCGGGAGTGGCGCCGGATGATCCGGCGCTGGTACGTGCGGCCGAGTGGCTGCTGACGCACCAAGTGCTTGGATCCGGCGATTGGCAGGTGAAAAATCCGGGTGTCGACCCCGGAGGCTGGGTGTTTGAGTTTCGCAACGATTTCTATCCCGACGTGGACGACACCGCATTTGTCTTGATGGCGCTGCAAAGAGTGAAGTACCCGGCGGCAGCTCGCCTGGAAGCTGCGTCGCGTCGCGGGCTGACATGGCTGCTGTCGATGCAGAATCGCGATGGCGGCTGGGGCGCATTCGATCACGACAACGACCGGCGATTCCTGACGCAAATTCCTTTTGCGGACCACAACGCGATGATCGACCCCTCGTCGGCGGACGTCACGGCGCGGGTGCTCGAGTGCCTGGGCCGCTACGGTTGGCCGGCCAGCCATCCGGTGATGCAGCGCGCGGTGCAATACTTGCAGCGCGAGCAGATGCCGGAAGGGCCGTGGTACGGGCGGTGGGGCGTCAACTACGTTTATGGAACCAGCGGCGTACTGCGCGCGTTTGAGACGGTGGCGCTTACGGCCCAGGAGTACTGCCAGCGCGGGGTCGCGTGGCTGCGCTCGGTACAAAATGACGACGGCGGCTTCGGCGAATCGATTGCGTCTTATTACGATGCCAAACGCATGGGCCAGGGGGTAAGTACGCCTTCGCAAACGGCCTGGGGCCTTATCGGCCTGCTGGCGGGCACGAGTCATCAGATGGCCGTGACCCACAAGAATGGCGGCGAGCCGAGCAATGGTGGCAAAAACGGGCACGAAAACGGGCAGCAAGAGGGCTGCGAAGATTCCATCTCGCGAGCTGTTGCGCACCTGGTGGATCAGCAGAACTCGGACGGCTCCTGGAATGAAGATGAATTTACAGGAACGGGGTTTCCGTGTGTCTTCTATTTGAAATATCACCTGTACCGCAACTACTTTCCGCTGTATGCGCTATCGCGGTATCGCAATAGAGGAGCGGGCGGCGGCGAATTCCGGGCGTTCGAGATTCGTCCCGAGACGCTGAAAACAGGTGCGGCGCGAACGTTTAAAATTGAACACGCACGGAACCGCGAGCAGGCGAGCGAAATGGAACAGGCGAGCCGATGACGACACTGGTCACGGGCGCGACGGGATTCCTCGGCAGCCATGTGGCCAGGCTGCTGGTACAGCGCGGCGATGCCGTGCGGTTGTTCGTGCGGCCGTCAAGTGCGGCCAAACTCGTGGCGGGCCTGCCGGCCGAACGAGTAGAGGGCGACATACGCGATGCCGCTTCGGTCCGGCGTGCGCTTGCAGGGGTCGAAACCGTTTATCATGTAGCTGCCGATTATCGGCTGTGGGCGCGTTACCCTCGCGAGATTTACGAATCTAACGTTGCAGGTACGAAGAATCTTTTGGACGGAGCGCGCGTTGCCGGGGTGACGCGTTTCATCTATACGAGTACCGTAGCGACGGTGGCTGTGTCGAGGGGGGGCGCGCTGCCGGACGAGCACACGAGCACATCGATGGCAGAAATGATCGGAGACTACAAGCGATCCAAGTGGCTTGCGGAGCAGGAAGCACTTCGCGCAGCGGCGGGGGGGCTTCCGGTTGTGATTGTCAATCCCACGACCCCGGTAGGTCCGGGAGACGCGCGGCCCACGCCCACAGGGCAAATCCTTGTGGATTTTCTGAACGGCCGCATGCCTGCTTATGTGGACACCGGGCTCAATTTTGTGCCGGTGGAGGATGCTGCTGCCGGTCATTTACTGGCCGCCGAGCGTGGAGGTGTGGGTGAGCGGTACATTTTGGGCGGCGAGAACCTGACGTTGCAAGCGCTGCTGGAAACGCTCGCGCGGATCTCCGGCCGCACGGCACCGCGGGTGCGGTTGCCGCACATCCTTGCTCTGGCCGCGGGTTATGTGGACGCGGCATTTTCATCTGTGACGCATCGGGAGCCCCGCATTCCATTGGATGGAGTGCGCATGTCTCGGCACAGCATGTTTGTAAAGACCGAAAAGGCGCGACAAGAGCTGGGGTTCACGCCCGGCCCGGTGGCGGCGGCGCTCGATCGTGCGGTACTCTGGTATGAGGCGAACGGTTATGCGCCCGCGCGCACGGCGGGCATGGCCGAGGCCAGCGCGGCCTGAACGACCCATATGCTGAGCGCACGAAGCATGATCTTGGGAACCGCAGATCCCTTGAAGGTGCAGCGGACGCGATGAAGATACTAATCACATTTGCAGTACCGGCTGAATTCTCCGCGTGGCGCCGCCATCATGATTTCCGGCAGGTGGCGCGCGATCCTTTTGCGTTGTATTTCACGGAAATTGGCGGATCGCCGACGCGCGTTCTGCTTACCGGCGTGGGTGCGCGCGCCGCGGAACAAGCGGTGCGCTGGGCGCTGGAAACGCCAGCGGACCTGTGCATCTCGAGCGGATTTGCCGGCGCATTACGCTCCGACCTGAAGGTGGGAAATGTTTTGGCGGCGCGGGTGGTGCGGCGCGCCGAAAAAGAGCTGGCTGTGGCTAGCGATCGCGAACTTTTAGGGGCGGCTTGTAATGTGGGTGCGCGGCATGTGGAGCGCTTTCTGACTTCGGAACGTCTGGTGGTGAGTGCGGCGGAAAAAGCGCTGTTGGCAAGCGAGGCGGAAGCGGTGGAGATGGAAAGCTTCGTGATACTGGCGGAGGCCGCACGGCGAGGAGTGCGCGCCGTTGCGGTGCGGGCCACGAGCGACAATGTCGCAGCATCGCTGCCGTGCGATTTCGATCGCGCACTCGACGAGCGCGGCCGAATTTGCGTGAGCGCGATTCTCGCGGCCATTGCGCGGCGCGCCGCAGCGTATACCGGGATTGCTGCGGCTGGCACGCGATTGCCGTATCGCGGCGCAGCAACTTGCGGAATTCATGGACGATTATTTGAGCTTGCTCAACGTGCGCATGGACCTCTCGCAGTCGGAAATGGTGGCTGCTACATGAGCGTGCTGCAGACGGTAGTCGAACCGGGAAGCGGATGGCCGCCGGCAACGAGGAAATGCGCGCGGGCGTGTACCGCGGCGCGGGGCGCGTGGCTGCAGAATCGGTGCCGGTGCCGGAAATTTTTGCCGGCGAAGTGCTGATTCGTGTGGCGGCGTGCGGAATATGCGGAACGGACATCAAGAAAATCGAGCACGGCTTCGTAGCGCCGCCACAGATTTTTGGACACGAGGTGGCCGGCACGATTGTGGGTCTTGGCGAGGGAGTCCGCCGGTGGAAGGTGGGCGATCGCGTGGTGAGCTTTCACCACGTTCCGTGCGCGCAACTGCTTTTATTGCCGAGCGGCGGCTGTTTTCGCAATGCGCGGTCTATAAGAAAGTTGGGCTGACAGCGGGGTTCGATCCCAACGGCGGCGGGTTTGCCGAATACGTTCGCGCCATGCCCTGGATTGTGGAGCACGGCATGGTGGAGATTCCCGCCGACGTGGCTTTCGAAGAAGCGACGTTTGTCGAGCCGGTGAACACGTGCCTGAAGGCGGTGCAGAAGGCGCGGGTAGCTGCGGGTGAGACGGTGCTGGTAATGGGGCAAGGACCGATCGGGCTGCTGTTGATGATGCTTGCGCGGCTTGCCGGAGCTACCGTGTTTACAAGCGATCCGATGCCTGAGCGGCGGGCAGTCAGCGAGCGTTTGGGCGCCGCGGCGGCCTTCGATCCTGCGCGGGGGCATCTAACAGATGAAATTCGTGCGCGGACGGAAGGGCGAGGCGCCGATGCCGTGCTGGTCGCCGCACCCATGCCGGCGCTGCTGGGCGAAGGATTGTCTGCGGCTCGGCCCGGAGGCCGAGTGCTGCTGTTCGCGCAAAACGATCCGCATATGAAGATTGAATTTCCTGCGGCTGGCCGTGGGTGTCGAGGAAAAAGAAATTCTGGGCAGCTACAGCGCCGCCGTGGACCGGCAGGAGGAGTCCGCGCGTCTGGTCTTTTCGCGTGCACTTCCGGTGGCGGAGTTGATCACGCACCGGTTTCCACTGGAAGCAGTTCGGGCAGGCTTTGTCCCTGGCAGCGCGGCCAACGGGTAACTCGTTAAAAGTGGTGATCACGCCTTGATGGAAAGCCAATCTCGTAGACACGCCGCCTCAGCCCTTGCTCCAGTTCAAAGCGAGCGGCCATATGACGGCCGCCGTGCTTTACGGCAGCGAGGACTTGAAAGTCGAGAACATCGATATCCCGCAACTGGCTCCCGACGAGGCACTCGTACGCGTGAAGGTTGCGCTTACCTGCGGCACCGATTTGAAGGTGTGGAAGCGCGGCTATCACGCGCGCATGATCATGCCGCCGGCGGTATTCGGTCACGAACTCTCCGGAGTGATGGAAAGCCTGGGCGCCGACGTGAAGGGCGGGTTCCGCCGTGGGGGACCGCGTGGTTCCGTCAAACTCCGCGCCCTGCGGCGTCTGCCTGTTTTGCCGCAAGGAACGCAGCAATCTGTGCGAAGACCTGCTATTCAATAACGGCGCCTACGCTGAGTACATTCGCATACCCGGGCCGCATCGTGCGCGCAAAACATGCTGGAGATTCCTGCGCACGTTTCCTTTCTCGATGCGGCGCATGGTGGAACCGCTGGCTTGCGTGCTGCGCGGGAATCACGAGACAGGCATCCAGCCGGGCGACACTACCGTGCTGATCGGTTGCGGGCCGATTGGGCTCAAGTTCATTCGCATGCTGGCGTGCCGCGGGGTCAACGTGATCGCGCTGGGCAAGCGCCCGAATCAGATGCGCGCCGCAGAGCGCATGGGCGCTCGCGCGGCTTTTGATGTCAGCAAGCTTTCCGATCCGGTGCAAACGGTTCGCCGCCTGACCGAGGGCGGGCGGGGCGCCGATTCAGTGATCGAAGCGGTGGGCCGCCGATCACGTGGGAATGGGCGGTGCAGATGGTGCGCTGCGGCGGCACGGTCAATCTGTTCGGCGGCTGCCCGCAAGGCGCGCAAGGTGCAGTTCGATCCCACGGCGCTGCACTATTCGGAAATCACCATCAAGTCGACGTTTCACCACACGCCGCGCTTCATTCGCGAGGCGCTCGAGCGTCCATTTCGCGCGGCGAAATCCGCGCCAGCGACTTCGTCAACGCTGAAATTCCACTGCGCGAGCTGCCGTCCATGTTCGAGCACATGAAGAACCGTAACGGCGAAATGAAAGTTGCCGTGATTCCGTAAGCAACTCGCAAAAACTCCGGCAAGGCTCTTGCCTCGGGCCAGCAGCACACGACGACCCGCGACGAGATGAGCGGCACCGGTCCGCATGCCATGCAGCCACCTGCCGAACTCGAAATCGCGCGCACGCTGCCGCCGGCGGGGTGCTCGGTCGAAGGCCGAGCGCTACACGCGCTGGCTCGCCACCCACCACTACGAAAACTTCCACGTCGTTTCCTGGCTTGCTGCCGCGACGGCTGCATCAGCATTTCTACAACGTCTACGCTTACTGCCGCTGGGCGGACGATTTGGGCGACGAGATCGCCAGACGCCGCGCGCGCTCGAACTGCTCGACTGGTGGGAGCGGGAACTGGACCTCTGCTACGCGGGCCGGCCTGCGCATCCTGTTTTCGTCGCGCTCGCGCCCACGATTCGCGCCTTCGATATTCCGGCAGAGCCGTTCCGCGATCTGCTGATCGCGTTTCGCCAGGATCAGACCGTGCACCGCTACCAATCCTGGGACGACTTGCTCGGCTACTGCCGTTATTCGGCGAATCCCGTGGGCCAGCTGGTGCTGTACCTGTGCGGCTACCGTGACGCTGAGCGCCAGCGCCTCTCCGATGCGACCTGCACCGCGTTGCAGCTCGCCAATTTCTGGCAGGACGTTTCGCGCGATCTTGACAAGGGGCGCATCTACATTCCCATCGAGGTGCTGGAGCGGCACGGGCTGGCTGTTACCGATATTGAAAGCCGGAGGTTTGATCCGCGTTATGCAGCGCTGATGAAGGAACTGATTGCGCGCACGCGTGAGCTTTTTGCCGAGGGATCGGCGCTGCCGTCGCATGTGGATGCATTCCTGCGCGTGGACCTGGAATTGTTCAGCCGCGGCGGCCTGGCCGTTCTTGAGGCTATCGAGGCGAAGGGCTACAACACGCTCGAACACCGGCCCGCGATTGGTCCGGCACAGCGGGCTCGGTTGCTTGCGCGGGCGGTGGGAGGCCGGGTTCGAGCTGGTTTCACTGGCGGAGCGCTGGGCGCGCCTCCGAGCGTTGCAGCAGCGGCGAGTGCGCCCGGTGGCTCCGGTAGCGCGATGGATGGCGAGCGAGCCGCGGAAGTTCAAAATCGGGGCACCGTTGCGGCGGGCGGCGCACTTCAGCGTGCCCGTGCAGTAGCCGCGTCGTATGCGGAATGCCGGCGGATTGCGCGTGGCGCGGCGAGCAATTTCTATTATGCGTTCTATATGCTGCCGCGTCCCAAGCGGAATGCTCTGTGCGCACTCTACGCGTTCATGCGGCTGGTCGACAACGTTTCCGACGATGACGTTTCCGATAATACGGAGAGCACCGGGGCGAGCAATCAAGAGGCGGGGGGTAACAGGGCGACACAATCCCGGGAACCTGCCGTTGGGAGCGCAGGGAGCGTGGTCCAACTTCCGACCGTTGATCTTCCAGACCTCGCGGAAAAGCGAGCGGGCCTCGCACACTGGCGCGCGCTGCTGGACCGGGCGATGGCGGGCGATACGGCGGCACATCCGATTTTGCCGGGCTTTGCCGACACCATGCACCGTTACCGCATTCCGCCGCGCTATCTGCACGATCTGATTTCCGGGGCAGAGATGGATCTCACCGAGACCCGCTATGCTACCTTTGAGCGCCTGTACGAATATTGCTATCGCGTTGCGGGGACGGTCGGGCTCACGTGCCTGCACGTATTTGGGTTTAGCGATCCGCACGCGCCCGAGCTTGCGGAGCGGCTGGGGATTGCGTTTCAACTGACGAATATTCTGCGTGACGTGGGGCCTGATCTGGCGCTGGGCCGCGTCTATCTGCCGGCGGAAGACCTGGCGCGGTTTGGCTGTTCGATTGCGGATCTGGCGGGCGGATCGGTTACACCGCTCAATGCGGGAATTGTTGCGTGCCGAGTCCGAGCGTGCCTGGAGTTTTTACCGCGAAGGTGCTGCGCTCATCCGGCACGTTGACCGCGATAGTCGCGCCGCGCTGTGGGCGCTGACGCGAATTTACAGTACGCTGCTGGCCCGCATCGAAGACCGCGATTACGACATATTTTCGTCGCGCGTGCGACTCACCGTCACGGAAAAGACACGCATCCTGGTGCGCGCGCGGCTGGGTTGGTGGTCGGAGGGCGATGCCATCGAAGAGCGTGATCGTGATCGGCGGCGGGCTGGCGGGGCTTTCCTCGGCCGTCGCGCTGGCTGACGCGGGATTCCGCGTAAGGGTCCTCGAACAGCGGCCTTTCCTTGGCGGCCGGGCATCGTCCTACACGCTGCCTGGCGGCGAACACGTGGACAATTGCCAGCACGTGACCCTGGGCTGTTGCACCAATCTCGACGATTTTTACCGTCGCACGGGTGCGGCGGACCTGATCCGATATTACGACCAGCTGGTTTTCGTGGACGGCGAAGGGCGGCGCACGATTATGCAGGCGTCAGCGCTGCCTGCGCCCATGCACCTGGGACCTTCTCTGGCGCTGTACGCCTCATTGCCTCTATCCGACCGGCATTCCATTGGGCGCGCCATGATCGCTATTGCGCGCCGCGGCGGATGCAATTCGGATGGCGACGCGGCTGGCATCAGCATGCTCGAATGGCTGCGGCTGCATGGACAGACCGAGCAGGCGATCGAGCGGTTCTGGAGTGTTGTGCTGGTCAGCGCGCTCGACGAGGAACTCGGGCGCACCGACGCGCGATACGCTTTGGATGTCTTCTGGAAGGCATTTTTGTCGAACCGGCGCGGGTATCGTCTGGGCATCCCGAGGGTGCCGCTGGGACAGCTTTACGCCGGGTGCCGCGCTGGAATCGAGAGCCGCGGAGGAGCAGTAGCGTTACGCGCACCGGTGCAGGGGTTACGCGTGACGGACGGCCGCGTCGCGGCCATTGAGATGGGCGAGGGACAAGAACAGACCGCGGATTACTATGTGGCTGCGGTGCCGCATGATGCGCTGCTCGATCTTTTGCCGCCAGAGATTGTTGATCGGGAGACGTCATTCAGCAATCTGCGGCGTTTGCATGTTTCGCCCATCACTGGAGTGCACTTCTGGTTTGACCGCGAGGTTATGGCGGAGCCGTTTCTGACGCTGGTGGACCGCACGACACAGTGGATTTTTAACAAGTCGCAGCTCTGCGGCGGGAATTCAGTCACGGCCGAAGCCGGACAATACCTGCAGTTGGTGATCAGCGCGTCCTATGACTTACTGGCCCGCTCACGCCAGGAGATCATTGGCTTGTGCCTTGCTGAACTGCGCGACGTCGTGCCCGAATCGCAGAAAGCAAAACTTTTGAAAGCCACAGTGATCAAAGAAACTGCGGCGACATTTTCGCCGGAACCGGGGTGCGACCGCTGGCGTCCTCCGCAGAGGACGCCTCTGTCAAACCTGGTTCTTGCGGGCGATTGGACGGCGACCGGGTGGCCCGCCACCATGGAAGGGGCCGTGCGCAGCGGTTATATGGCCGCTGAAACGGTGCTTTCTGCGATGGGCGCGCCGAGACAAATTTTGCAGCCCGATCTTCCGGTCGAAGGGCTCGCGCGGTTTATTGCCCGGAATTTCAACTGCCACACGGTATGAACGTGGCGCGCAAGTGGCTCGAAACAACCAAACAGGCACGCGGTTGAGACGTTGAGACCAGCCACGAATCATCGTAACAGCCGGTAGAACCAGGGTTGCGCCGTTCGTGTAATTAAACAAGTTGCTTACGCAACCGGTCTACCGAGACAGCGCTGCCTCGCGTTTAGAGTAGAAAGTACGCGTCGAAGCGATTCCCAGCACCCCGAATATTCCAATCAAAGTCATTAGAATCATCGGCGGCTCGGGCGTGTTCGTGACCGGATCGGTTGCCGGATCGGTTTGAGGATCGGTTTGAGGATCGGTTGGAATGGCCGTAGCCGTGAACTGCGCTGTGCCGTAGGGACCAAACGATACCGTGGGACTTCCTGAGAGCAAGGAAAAGTCCGTTACGCAGGCCGCCGTTTTGCACCCATAAATTTCCGAGTCAGCCTGCGTAGGCGGTCCAAGGGTCGGCTGTTCGTCCACGTAATTCATCTCCAGATCGATTTCATCGCCTCCGGCGTTGAAGAAGGGTAGATAGCCGGAGAATTGGCCAGGGCCCCCGCCAGCGCCGAATCCCGCCGAGGTCGAGCCAAAAAGTCCCAGTGGTCCGCTTGCTGCGACCAGTATGGGGCTCATTATGCTGGAGGAGTACCCGGAAACCGGCCCACCCGGATACGACCCTAGCGCGAAGTAGTCGAGCGTGAACGCGAAGTCGATGGTTTCGGTAGATGTCGCATTTCCGGCAATCGTCATGCTGCCGTTAATGTCATACGACGCGGCTGGTATGGAGTCGGCGCGAGCGCCGACTGCGAATAACGCCAATGCTGCGGTTGCCAGTAGTACGTTCAGTACTCTCATGAGATACATGCCCCGGTTTTGGTAAGCGCACGTTCACACCCATTCGCCAACGTGCCGAGAAGCCCCGAGTCAGGTCCGCGAGGTCTTCAAATGGGCAATCGTTTACCTAAAAGCGCCTAATCCCACGCACATTTGCACCTAGTCCAAATGCACCTAGTCCAAGCCCAGAATGGGAATTGAATCACGTGCCGTAAGCGGTTTTTACTTGTGTACGAACACGTTAGCTTTCATCAGGAGGTAACCGCTCGGTGCATTCACGCTACAGGCAAGCCGTAACTGAGGGGTGACGTACCAGACTGGTATAATCCAAGTGTGAGCGAGCAACACAGAGGGAATTTCCTGTCAACGAGGGCGAGATGCGTTCCGGTGCTGATAGCACTCGCGGCCGTAGCCGCAAATACCGGCGGGGACGGGAGAAAGCAGATCTGCGAATCCACTTTCTCCCGGATGACGGCGGGCCTTCAACTGCGTACAGCCATTACGCGTGCAGCGCAAGCAGGTTGTCTCCCCGCCCGAGGGCCATCAGCTGACGGCGACCACCTTTATTTCGCGGGTGCCCAGCCGGCGCGCTCCATTGGCCGTCACAACGATGGAGTCACCGAATTGGGCGGTACCGGCATCTTTCACCTGAAACGTCGGTTTAATGTCGAAGACCATACCCTCGCGGATAACAATGTCGCCGGTATCCCCAGCCGAACCGCCGCGCGGCATGGTGCCCAAACCGCCGGAATGGATCACCAGTGCACCGGGCTTCTCACCTCGAGCGACAAGCCGCTTATCAAGTGGCGCGCAGACCTCCTTGACTGTCTTTCCAGGGGCGACTGCAGCCACCATTTCATGAAATGTGTCAATGCTGTCCTTTGCAGCGTCGGCCCAATCGGGAGGCGCGGGCGAGCCAATCACGATCGAGTGGTTGACCTGCGTTCCGTATCCGAGGACCGAACCGGTGCACTCCTGGCTTAGAATCTTCCCCGCGGGCATCACTTCCTCGAGCGGTCGGTTCAAGGCGCTATTTCCACCGCCGCCCGCCCGGATCGATAGCCTCCACGGGCGTTCTCCCGAGGCGTTGACCATGGCGTTGTACATGGCCAGCCATACGACACGGTGAATCACCCCGGTTCGCGCCGTATCGAACATCGCCTGCAGACCAAGCTCGCCCACCTGCACCGACTTTTCGAACACAGCAACTTCTTCGGGGCTGTGGACGATCTGCGCCGGCGTCATCAGATCACTGGCAGATACAAACTTCGCCTGCGGAAAGGCCTTGAGCACACGATCGTACGTGGTGTAGCTGACTTCTCCCTCCGGCTGGCGCGAAGCATCCATAAGGTCGGTAACGCCAATCCGGGCCTGCGCCATATTTTTTTCGCGCAGGCTATCAATAATGGCTGTCCGACCATTTGCCGTTGTTGATGCGCACCTCGATCCCACGATCCTGGCAGAGCTTCTCTTCCGGCGCGCCTCGCAGCTGATTGCTCGACAGCGCGGTTACTTTTCCGTCAACCGGAAGAATCACCCATTTCAGCGGAAGGCTGACGCCGGTCAGATACTCCACGTCAGCGTCGCCGTCTTGCCTTTCGGTGATCATCTCCCCTGGATGGTGCTGGGTGACGATCAAGCAATCGACGTTCGCTTTCTTCATCTCCTCGCGAACGGCTTGCCATCGGCGCTGAATCTCCGCGACGGACCAAGCCTTGGGCATCATGGCTGGTGTCAGCGTCGACATTTTTCCGTTGCCGGAAGTCTTGGTATTCTGACCAGCCTGGCTCCAGCCCGTTAACGCCGGCGCAATCAGTGAAGCGGCGATGCCTGCCGAGGCGCCTTGAAGCAAGTTCCTGCGTGAAACTCCTCGATCGGACTTTGACCCAGAACGCGAATTTGCCATTTTTATCCTCCAGGAGCGAAGTCACCCTGTTTCCGCGAAGTGCCCCTGCTCCATCACCAAAAAATTCGGTTTCGACCGCTCACAGCCGACCGAAAACGTACACCGTAGAGCCTCGATATGCAATGCCATGGATGATTTTCGCCGGCAGCCGCCTGTGATCCGCCAATTCGCTAAATGGGGCCGCAGCGAGGCACAAGCCGGGGTATGAATCATTGATCGGAAGATCAATCGGCCAGGTTGCGAAGCAATGGCAAACTACGCAGCGATGCGAAAGATACGCTTAAACCGTAAGAGTGCGTGGCGGCATCGGAGATCGGCGTAATGAGCAACGATGTGCCGGAGGCATCATAAAATTGGGAATGCTCGCGGTAAACGTAACCTCCGATCAAATAGCCCAGAGCCGAACCGACCACAGCATCGGATGGGAAGTGATAGCGCCCGGTAACGCGGCCCACGCTGACGCCTGCAGCCAGTAAATAGATGCCCGCGTGCAGCCAGCGATGGTGCGGGGTTTCGTCCGCGAGAACGTGCGCAAAAGCCCAGCTCGCGGTGGCATGGCCGGAAGGAAACGAGCCGCTGACGGTGAAGATTTCTTTATCGGCGGGTCCATCGGGCCAAAAACGTCCCAGTCCGGACGCGCTATTAGGGCGCTCGCGGTTCGTGGCGACTTTCAACACCTCGTCTACAAACAGCGAATCCCCAAGGGCCTCCAGTGCGAGCACGCCGGTCTCCCGCGCCCTCTCGTTATGAGTGAACTTCCCAATGGCATAGATGGCCGCTGAGCCGCCGACCAAAACATAGGGTGATCCAATGTGCGTATAGGCATTGCTGAATCGCAAAGCGCCGTCTGTTTTATCGACAATATTCAGGGTGGCGGCATCGTAATGAATTGAAACGGCGGTTGCGACGGCGAGCGGCGCCAGCCACAACAGGTCTCGGGTATGAATGTGGGCGGGGCTGGTCCAGATTCCACGCTGATCGTGCAAAATGTCCCGCACGCATGTGCCAAACGAGGAGATGAAATCACATCGATCCGGCTGGCCACCGGCGTCCACGGGCGCACTCACGTTGACAAGCGACAAGCTCGATGCGGGGAGCGCTGGGTCTGCTGGCGTGTCGGCAGGGGTAGCGGCGACGTCGCTGCGCGAAGACGATTCCGCCGCAGTCAACTGTATTGCTGCGCTTGACGCGAACGACCATGCAGGCGGCTGCGCGTACCTCGGCGACTTGGATTTGGGCGAGGCGTATTCCGAGGATGACGGTGGCTGCGACACCGGCGACGGAATATCTCCTAGCGTCTGGGCCGTGGCCGTCCGCGCACCAATACTGGCGGACAGATTCAACACGATCCAGGCGATGCTGGTACGCACTGAAAGCGAGTATTTCATGACCATCCCGCCAGCGCAGTCGTAGGGTGCTTCCTCGCTATTTCGGCTTTTAATCGGCGTTGACTGCGTTGGTTCGCGTCGCCATCCTTAGCCTACAACCTATTAACACCACTTAACATTACGTGAGAACTTCAGAAAAGCAATTTTTGCGGGTATTGTTCATCAAACCGAACTCGCATCGCACCGTTTCGGATCAACTGCGAAATATGGTACAACTTCGTATCTGAAGGATATCTGAAGGCGAGTCAGGGGTTCCATCACGCCGCGGACTATCGTAAAGTCCTTTGCCGGCGACGCCACGTCTCTGCATCTCTGCCGATAGGCAGAGCATCGAATACGCCGTACAGACACGCGAGATAGATACGGAGGATGCGCAGCAATGGCGATTGCTACGGTTAACCCTGCCACGGGACAAATTCTCAAAACATTCGAACCTCTTTCGGACGCGCAACTCGAGCAGAAGATTCAGCGCGCTGCGGACGCTTTTCTCAAACATCGAAAAATGTCATTCGCGGATCGCGCCCAGCGCATGGCGAAAGCCGCGGACATTCTGGAGAACGACAAAGAGATTTTTGGACGCATGATGACCACGGAAATGGGCAAAACGTTTCGTTCGGCGGTTGATGAAGCGGTGAAATGCGCCTGGGTATGCCGGTACTATGCGGAAAATGCCGAACGTTTTCTGGCCGATGAGGTGGTGGAGACGCCGGCCAAGCGCAGCTACGTGCGTTATCAACCTCTCGGCGCGGTTTTGGCGGTGATGCCCTGGAACTATCCGTTTTGGCAGGTCATCCGTGCGGCGGCGCCCGCCTTGATGGCTGGAAACGTCATGCTGCTGAAGCATTCCTCGAACGTCCCGCAATGCGCGCTGATGATCGAGGATCTCTACCGCCGGGCGGGTTTTGCGGAAGGCGTGTTTCAGACGCTGCTGATTGGTTCTCAGAAGGTGGACCAGATCCTGAACGATCCGCGCATCGTGGCGGCCACGCTTACGGGGAGCGAGGGTGCAGGCATCCAGGTGGGTATGGGAGCCGCGAAGCGCATCAAAAAGACGGTATTGGAGCTGGGCGGAAGCGATCCCTTCGTGGTGATGCCGAGTGCGAATCTGGAGGAAGCAGTGCCCACCGCTGTCAAAGCGCGCATTTCCAATAACGGACAATCCTGCATCGCGGCCAAGCGCTTCATCATTCATGAAAGGATAGCGGACGAATTCGAGAGTCGTTTCGTGAAGGCCATGCAGTCGCTGCGGGTGGGAGATCCGTTCGATGAAAAAACCGACCTTGGCCCGCTATCCACCGAGGATGGCCGCACCGACATCGATCGCGACGTTCGCAGCACGGTGCGTGCCGGTGCGCGTGCTTTGACGGGTGGCGCACCCATCGACGGCCCGGGATTTTTCTACGCACCCACTGTCCTGGTGGACGTTCCCCACGAATCGCCCGCCGCGTGTGCAGAAATCTTCGGTCCTGTGGCAGGGCTGTTTCGGGCGCGCGACGTGGACCACGCCATTGAGATCGCGAACGACAGCCGTTTTGGGCTGGGTGCCAGCGCCTGGACCAACGACGAAGGGGAACGCGACCGCTTCATCAACGATATCCAATGCGGAATGGTTTTCATCAATCGCATGGTCGCTTCCGATCCCCGGCTTCCCTTTGGGGGCGTGAAATGGTCTGGTTACGGGCGGGAACTTGGTGTGCACGGAATCCGTGAATTTACCGACATTAAGACGGTATGGATTCAGTAGAATCGTATCCGCATTCGTTGCATGGCAGTCGCAACATCCGGTCAGTAGCAAGCCGCTAGCAAGCCCGTGGCAACTTGGACTGGCGGATCGTGCGCGTTTAACACACACTTTGCGGCAAGGATGACATCGAAGCATGGCTAATATCGGATTCGTAGGCCTGGGCGTGATGGGCGGCAACATGGTGAACCGCCTGCTTACCAAAGGGCACACCGTCACTGGATATAATCGCACGCGTGCGAAGGCGCAGCAGTTGATTGACAAGGGGATGAAATGGGAGGGTTCGCCCCGCGCCGTCGCCGCCGCCGCCGACATCGTGTTTGCCATGGTAACCAACTCTGCCGCGCTCGATTCCATCGTGAGCGGACCGGACGGCCTACTGGCAGGGATGGGTCCGGGCAAAGTGTTTGTAGACATGAGCACCGTAAACCCCGACGTAAGTCGCGCGACCGCCGCCAAAATCCGTGAGAAAGGCGCCGACATGGTCGACGCCCCGGTATCTGGCAGCGTCG
Source organism: uncultured Acidobacteriota bacterium (assembly GCA_963828935.1). Taxonomy (GTDB): domain Bacteria; phylum Acidobacteriota; class Terriglobia; order Acidiferrales; family UBA7541; genus Palsa-189. The sequence goes on from CAWHGP010000007.1 coordinate 419,177, forward strand.
TCACACTTCAGGAAGGCAAGCTTTCGGTGATGGTTGGCGGGCGCCGTGAAACCTTCGACCGCGTGAAGCCTGTTCTTCAGGATATTGGTCCGAAGGTGACTTATGTTGGTCCGAACGGGCTCGCCGTCAGCATGAAAATTGCCACGAATTTGAGTCTGGCCGTACAGATGCTCGCGTTTTCGGAGGCCGTGCTGCTCGCCGAAAAAAGTGGCATTCCCCGGGAGACAGCGGTCGACGTCCTCACGCACAGCGTGATCGCCTCGCCCATGGTCCAGTACCGCGGTCCGTTCGTGCTGCAAATGCCGGAAGAGGCGTGGTTCAACGTCAACATGATGCAAAAGGATATGCTGTTGGCGCTCGAGATGGGCCGCAGCCTCAATGTTCCTCTGCCCACCACGGCGGTCACCAATGAGTTCCTGACGGCTGCACGTGGCATGGGCCTCGTGGAACAGGACTTTGCCGTCGTCTTCGATGTGCTTGCGGAAATGTCGGGAGTCAAAAAATGATGCATGCTGACCGCGCCCTGCAAACCAAAGAACCGGAAGCCAGCGCCGCCGTTGGTGCGGAGATCGGCGTTGATCGTCTGCTGCGCATGTACCGGCAGATGGTGGCTATTCGCGAATTCGAACAGCACGCCAACGATCTGTACTTGCGCGCTCTGATGCCTGGCCTGACTCACCTTTACGAGGGCGAAGAGGCGGTGGCAGTTGGCGTTTGCGAGGCGCTGCGCGTGGACGACTACATCACCAGCACACACCGCGGCCACGGACACTGTCTCGCGAAGGGTGCGGAGCCCAGCCTGATGTTCGCGGAATTGCTTGGTAAAGAAGCAGGGTATTGCCGCGGCAAGGGCGGCTCCATGCATATTGCCGACCCGGCGACGGGCAACCTGGGAGCTAACGCCATCGTTGGCGGGAGCGCGGGAATCGCGACGGGTGCGGCATTTGCGTCGAAGCTCCTGGGCAACGGGCGAGTGTGCGTCTGCTTTTTCGGTGAAGGTGCCCTGGGGCAAGGCGTCCTCTATGAAGTCATGAACATGGCGGCGTTGTGGAAGCTGCCGGTAATTTATGTATGCGAAAACAATATGTATAACGAATACACCCACTATTCGGAAACGACTGCTGGAGAAGTGCTGGGACGCCCGGCGGCATTTGGCATACCGGGAGAGAGCGTCGATGGCCAGGATGTGCGCGCTGTGAATTCGGCCGCAAAGCGTTTCGTGGAACACGCGCGGCAAGGCCAAGGCCCTGGATTTCTGCTTTGCAACACCTACCGTTACCGCGGACATCACGTGGGAGACATCAATCGCGAATACTATCGCGCCAAGCAAGAGGAGCAGAACTGGTCGGCCGAGCGCGATCCTATTAAACTTCTGGGCCTCTGGCTGATCGGCCAAAAACTGACGGATGCGGCTGTTTTAGAGAGCATTGCGTCAGAGATCAAGGCGCAAATGCAAGCTGCGGTAGAATTCGCGATCGCGGCACCCTACCCCGAAATTAACGAAGTGGATCAGGACGTGTATGCCTGAAATCAAAACGCAGAACCAGACCGGCACTGGCGTTCGCGACTTAACCTTCGGGGAAGCCATTCGCGAGGCGCTCGCAGAAGAGATGCGCCGCGATCCGCGGGTATGCATTCTTGGTGAAGACGTCGCGGAAGCAGGCACACCATTCAAAGTTTTATCCGGTCTGGTCGAGGAATTCGGCAAACAGCGCGTTGTCGACACACCGATCTCCGAGCCCGGCTTCACCGGGATTGGGGTCGGCGCCGCCATGACCGGGCTCCGGCCGGTGATCGATATCATGTTCGGCGACTTTCTCACCCTGATCATGGATCAAGTCGTGAATCAGGCTGCCAAGGTGCACTACATGTCAGGCGGGAAGTGGAAAGTTCCCATGGTGCTGCGAACGACTATGGGAGCGGCACGGCGGTCGGCGGCGCAACATTCGCAATCGCTGCACGCCTGGGTCAGCCACGTGCCCGGATTGAAAGTGGTGCTTCCTTCTACGCCCGCCGACGCGAAAGGACTGATGAAGACGGCCATTCGCGACGAGAACCCAGTGATCTTCTTCGAAGACAAGATGATGTACAAACTGAAGGGGCCGGTGCCCTCCGGTGAGTACACCATCCCGTTTGGACAGGCGGACATCAAGCGCGCCGGCACCGACATCACCATCGTCGCGACCAGCAGCATGGTACAGGTAGCGCTCGGTGCCGCGGTTTCCCTGGAAGAGATTGGCATCAGCGCTGAAGTCGTGGACCCGCGCACTACCTGGCCCCTCGACGAAAAGGCGATCATCGAATCGGCACGCAAGACTTCACGCGCCATCGTTGTCGATGAGGGCTATGGACGTTACGGAGTCACGGCGGAAATCGCTGCGGTGATCGCCGAAGGCGCGTTTTACGATCTGGATGGACCGGTGCGACGCGTGGGAGCCATGCACGTTCCTATTCCTTTCTCGCCCCCTTTGGAGGATGCGACGGTTCCCAGCGAACGGTCTGTATTTGAATTGGCTCGCGAGCTCTGCGGCCGGTCCTGAAAGCGTTTCTTGCGGCAAGCGCCCCTTGCCAGGGCCTGTGTGACGAACAGGAGGCATATCATGGGACTTAAAACTCACGGAACCATGGCCGTCGATTGGGAGCAGCGCATCGATTTCGATCGGCTGCGCCGGGAACGCCTGGCGCGCATCAAGGACGGCCTGGCGAAATCCGAGATGGGCGCGTTGCTCTGCTTCGACATGAACAACGTCCGCTACATTACCTCCACGCACATCGGAAGCTGGGCGCAGGACAAGATGAGCCGCTTCACGCTACTGCCGCAAAACGCGGAACCGATTATGTGGGATTTCGGCTCCGCGGCCCGCCATCATCAGCTCAATTGCCCCTGGCTCGGCGAACGTTCGCGGGCAGGCATCCCGCTGCTGCGAGGAGCGATGTCCCCCGAAATGGGGCGCGCCGAAGACGTGGCGCGTAAAATTCGCGTCGAACTCGAAATGCGCGGCCTGCACAAAGAGCCGCTGGGAGTGGACATTGTCGAGCCGCCCATCCTGTTCGCCTTACAGCGCGAAGGAATCACAGTGGTCGATGGACAACAGCTGATGTCCGATGCGCGCGTCATCAAGACGCAAGACGAGATTTCTTTGCTGAACACATCGGCCATGATGGTAGACGCCGCCTATCACGATTTATACATGGCTATGAAGCCCGGTATGAGCGAAAACCAGGCGGTGGGTCTGGTAAGCAAGGTGCTTTACGATCTGGGCTCGGAGTATGTGGAAGCGGTCAACGCTATTTCCGGGGAGCGTTGCAATCCTCACCCGCACGTCTTCTCGGACCGTGTGCTGCGGCCGGGAGATCCCGTTTATTACGATATTCTCCATTCCTATATGGGTTATCGCACCTGTTATTACCGGACATTCACGATCGGGTTTGCATCGCGCGCGATGGTGGACGCCTACAAACGCTGCCGCGAGTATTTGGACGCGGCGATCGAACTCGTCCGGCCGGGACGCACGACGGCGGAAATCGCTTCGGTATGGCCAAAGGCGGAGGAGTTCGGCTTCGCGAACGAAGAAGCGGCATTTGCGCTGCAGTACGGCCATGGTATCGGCCTTGCGATCTGGGAGAAGCCAGTGATCAGCCGTCTGGTTTCGCTCGATCATCCGCACGAAATCAAGCCGGGCATGGTATTCGCACTCGAAACTTTCTGGCCGTCGACCGACGGATGGAGCGCGGCGCGCATTGAAGAGGAAATCGTCGTGACGCCCACCGGCCACGAAGTCATTACACGTTTTCCCGCCGAGGAGCTGCTCGTGGCAGGCGCCCATTATGTTTCTGTCAAGGGACCGCTTCCGACGGTCCGCGAAACAGAAGCGCCACCCAGCCAGCACGTTGTGGAAATGATTGAAGCCAGCGCCAAAACCGAAAGAGTGGGGGTCACGCGCTAAGGTCGCCTTGCTCCGCCCGCGGCGCCTTTTCACTAACCCATGGCTATCAGCGTCATTATGCCAGCCCTCGAAATGGCCCAGGAAACCGGGAAAGTCCTGTCCTGGCGAAAAAAAGAAGGCGATCGTGTCTCTAAGGGCGAGCCTTTACTTGAAATCGAGACCGATAAAGCGGTCGTCGAGATCGAGTCTCCCGGCGAAGGTATTCTCGCGGGCGTGACCGCGCAAGCGGGCGCCGTGATTCCCGTCGGACAAACCATCGGCTGGCTGGTGAAACCTGGCGAAACTCCACCCGCCGCCACCGCACCCGCTGTAACCGGACGAAGGCAAGATAGCGAGCACACGCAGGGGTCTGCCAGCCCTCAAGCCGGTCCTGCGCCGTCGCCGGCAGGAGGACGCGTTTCACCGAAAGCGCGGCGGTTGGCTCGCGAGCATGGCGTCGATCTGGCGCACGTGCGAGGCTCCGGCTCCGGCGGCGAAATCCTCGCTGAAGATATTCTGGCGGCGGCGAGTTCGGGCGGTGTGCGTTCCTCTGAGAGTGCGGCGCCCGGTACGAGCGGTACCAACAGTACGGGCAGTGCAGGCAGTGCGGACAGTTTCGCGCGTGCCACGTTCGCAACCACCTCAACTCCCAACGCGGGCCTGGAAACGCCGGGTTTAGTTGGCCGCCTAATGGCGGAGCGCACCACACAGAGCTGGACGACAGCACCGCATTTTTTTGTAACCAGGGAAATCGATGCGGGACAGTTGATCGCGGCGCGCGAAAAATTCGTATCGACCTTTGTCTCCGGAAGCGATGGAAAAACCACAGACAAACCCACGCACACCGATTTACTGGTGGCACTGGTGGCGCGGGTGCTCGCTGTGCATCCGCGAATGAACGCGAGCTGGGCCCCGGAAGGCATTCGCCTGCACAGTGATGTGAACGTTGCAGTAGCCATGGCCGTGGACGACGGAGTAGTAGCACCGGTCATTCACAAAGCAAATACCGCCACGGTGGCAGAAATTAGCTCGCAACGGCGCCAGCTGACCGAGCGCGCCAGAACAGGCAAGCTACAGCCAGCCGATCTCGCGGGCGCGACATTCACCATCAGTAACCTGGGCATGTACGGCGTGGACGCATTCACCGCCATTATCGTTTCGCCGCAAGCCGGTATTTTGGCTGTGGCGCGCATCGCCGACCGCGTCGTCCCGGTGGATGGACATCCCGCTATTCGGCCTATGCTGACGCTCACGCTCTCGACCGATCACCGGGTAGCGGATGGCGCGCGCGCTGCCGCTTTCCTCAACGATCTAGCAACGGCAATCAGCGATCCGCAAAAATCGCTCGGCTAAACTACCCGCAAGGAACCGGGAGCTAACAAACTTATCCTGCTAAGCGGGCAGCTGCTCGGCGCGGCTGCGCTTCCGTTTCCATTCGTAATCCTTGCGCAGACGTGCCTGGTGCTTCTTTATCTGCGTTTCCATCTCGACGAAGCCTTGGCGAGCGCTCGCGCGTGCGTCAGGCGCCTTACCAGTAGCGTGCAAGGTTCCCGTGGGTAGCGTGAGATTGAGGGAGAAGGCGAATCCATTGTTACGCGGATTCTTGTCGAATGTCCCGTGAACTTGCACCAGATCCGGCGCGTATCTCTTCAACAATGTGCCGATTTTTTGAAGATGGCGGTTCACGGCCGCCTCCACAAGCTCCGGAAACTCAACATGCCGGTAACTAATCGCTATTTTCATCGGGGGCACCCTTTTCCCTATGTTTCGGAGTTATACGGCAGACCTCTGGCAGGCAGATGGTCGTAACACGCATCTTGAATTCAGCATAACAAGCCGATAGTGAACTGTAAACGGCGCCGCGCGGTATGATTTCAGCGATCTTGCAAGCCGCGCCGATTTGCGGAAAAGGCACGCGCGCAGGCTGTATAAGCGCGCATTACGGAGGGCCACGCAGCATGGCCGCACCGCCTAAAACCGATTCGCCGGGTAAAATACTTGTGGGACCGGCCGGCTGGTCCTACCCCGATTGGGCCGGAATTGTTTATCCCGCGCCGCGGCCGCGCCAGTTCCATGAAGCGGCGTACCTCGCGCAATTCTTTGATACCATTGAAATCAACACATCGTTCTACCAACCGTTGCGGCCTGCGCTCGCCGCGCAGTGGCTCGAGCGCGTCTCGACGAATCCCCGGTTCGCGTTTTCGGTAAAGCTCTGGAAGAAATTTACGCATGAAGCCGACGTTACCGCCGACGATGAACGCGCCGTCCGCGAGGGCTTCGCACCCTTGGCCAACGCCCATCGGCTGGCCGCTGTACTGCTGCAATTTCCTCACTCCTTTCATCGCAATGCGGACAACATTATGCGCTTGAACCACCTCATCGATCGTTTTGCCGACTATCGGCTAGTGGTAGAGGTGCGGCATAACTCGTGGAATGATGCTGAATTTTACGCAGAGATCGCAGGGCGCGGCGTCGGATTCTGTAATATCGATCAGCCGTTAATCGGGCGCGCGATGACTCCATCTATGCATGCCACAGCACCGATCGGGTATGTCCGGCTGCACGGCCGCCGCTACGATACATGGTTCAGTGACGATCCTATGCTCCCTCGCCACGAGCGTTACAACTATCTGTATACCGCAGACGAACTGGCTCCCTGGGCTGCGCGCATTCGGAAGCTGGCCCGCAAAACGCAGACTACTTTTGTAATCGCTAACAACCACTTTCAAGGAAAATCGGTTGTGAACGCGCTCCAGCTGATTCATATGTTGACCGGGAAGAAGGTTCATCTTCCCGAACCGCTGCGTCAACACTACCCGCAACTTGAAGCCATTGCCGATGCGCCCGCCGATCAGCCGATGTTGTTTCCTACGCCTCCCCGATAGAACGCGGAGCGCATCTCTGGCGAACAACAACCGGCCATTCCCTCGAACAAATATCGGTTCAGCAAAATACAAGTTCGTAAGATCAGGAAATTCGGCGACATCCGGGAAGAGCAAGCGCGGGCGTCCTCAACAGCTACGATACTTCTCTTGTCGTGAATCTTGTGTGAACTTGTTGGGAGGGCTATTTCTTGAAGAGGTCGTCGAAGGCTTTGCGCGCGTCATTCGGCCGATGCGCATGGCCGTTTCCCGAGGACGCAGAGACAGGCGCAACCGCTGTCGGCGCTGTATCCTTTTCCACTGTGGTGCGGAATGAGTAGAATGTGCAGTCGTTGCGTGCATCCTTCTTGGGAATTCGTTCGGGGATGGGTTGGGTGCATTCGAATCGAGCGCTCGTATCAAAGTACATGCATTGTTTGCAGCAGTGGAGCTCGAAGCCGCACTGCGGACATCGCCCTTTGGGATCGAAACCGGCACGCAAAACCACGCCACAATTCGAGCAGCGCGCCAGCGTGATCGTTCCGACCATGCGCGGCGTGCGCGGACCGATCTGCTCCTGACGAGCGCGATTCTCGGGCGGACGCTTCTCTTTCTTTTTCGGGGCATCGCTATCCATATAGCCCCGATGGCTATACTTCCGCTCCAAGAGACCTCCGAGGGGGATCCCCTATGATACTCGCAATCGCCCGACGCGACAGGAAAAAGTGCCCCAGTTGCGTAAACGTACTTGTTCGTTAGACGCCTGCGCGTGACGCTGCGTTTCACTTAGGCGGGCAGGTTCATCGTGGGCAGAGGCTGGAAGTCTTCGCGGTTCGAAAAATTTCCGGAGCGCTTTCTGTCATTTGCCGGCTCGCGTAGCGCTTTCTCAAGCGGGAACTGCCCTTGATTCCATCAAGTCGAAAGTTGGCTGCAAAAAAATCACTTGACACTTACGCTTGCCGGAAGTATCAGTGACCAACTTAAATGCAGCCGGCGTAATGGATACAACGATTCTAACGGGGACCTCGCAAGTTTTGGCAGCAAGCAGTTTCTGCGGATGCTGAAAGCCACATAGCGGGAGAAGACAAAAATGCAGAAGATGCGCAAGCCCGGCTTCATCTGTGCGTTCGTTTTGGCCGGAGTGTTCTCGATCGTAGTGGCTGACCTGCATCTGGCGGCGCAGACCGCTGCCACAGCAACCATTTTGGGCACGGTGACGGATTCGTCCGGCGGGGCGGTTCCTGAGGCCAACGTGCAGGTGACGAACACCGGCACCGGAGCGATGCAAACCGTCACGAGCGACGCCCAGGGGCGATACCGGGTGCCGGATTTGCCTGTCGGCGAATACCGTATCCAAACAGAGAAGGTTGGTTTTAGGGCCGTCGTCCACACGGGTATCACCCTCGACGCCGGCGCCAACGTCGTCGTAGATTTTGCATTACCGGTCGGGCAGGTAACCCAGACCGTCACGGTGGAGGGTGACGTTTCGCAAGTAGAAACTACTTCGTCTGCGATCTCGACCACGGTCGAACCGACCCAAATGCGCGATCTGCCACTGAACGGGCGCAATTTCGAGGAGCTGATCCTTCTGGCGCCGGGTGTGGTCAATGAGACAGGCGCCGGGGCGGCCAAGAATTCCTACATCGGATTTGGTAATTACTGGTCGATTTCCGGATCCCGCGCCAACGGACAAGGCGAACTTCTCGACGGCACGGAAGTTCAAGACTATCAAGACCGCGGATCCGGTTCGGGCATCCTCGGCACCACGCTGGGAATTGATGCCATCTCCGAGTTTCAGATGCTCACCAACACTTACGGCGCTCAGTTCGGCGGCAACGGCTCGGTGGTGAACGCGGTCACCCGCTCGGGAACCAACAGTCTCCACGGCTCGGTCTATGAATTCCTCCGCAACAGCGCCCTGGACTCTACTACTTTTCCTGCTACGACGAAGCAGCCCTTTGAGAAAAACCAGTTTGGCGGCACGCTGGGCGGCCCGATCAAGAAAGACAAGATGTTCTTCTTTATGAATTATGAAGGAATACGCCAACTCACGGGTCAAACGAACCTGAGAACTGTTCCCGATGGCAATGCGTTAAAGGGTGTCATCCCGGAACCGTCGACTGGGCTCACCCCGAACTGCAGTGTGGTTGCCGGGACAAAACCCGTTATGGAGAATTGTGGCGTCGGAAGCCCAAACGCCGCCACATTCACGAACGTAATCCAGCCGTACCTGAATCTTTACTCCCCGTTCACCAATCTTCCGGGAGCGATTGAGCTTACACCGGCCAACGGCACCGAACAGGTACTTGTAAACGCGAAATCTCCCGCGCGCGAGGATTACGTGATGGGCCGTTACGATTGGACGATCTCCCAAAGCGACTCGCTCTTCGCAAGGTATCTTTTCGACAACGCGAACCTGACGGAGCCCTTCTACGGCGGTTTCCCGGAGTGGCCAAATTATGACCGCACGCGAAATCAGTTCACTACGGTTGGGGAGAAGCACATATTTTCGAGTTCTCTGATTAACTCACTAACGCTGGGCCTCACTCGAACATTTCTGTACCTTCACAGCGACGGAAATAAAGCGGACATCTTGGACTTTTCGGGCGATCTAACCACGGGACTCGGGATACCCGTAGCGGATGGAAACGTCAACCCTGGATCCAGCATCACCAGCGTGGGTCCTGGTGGGATCAGCCCGGTTCGATATGCTCAGAACAAGTTTTCCACGGGCGATGAAATGTACAAGACGGTCGGAAGTCATAACCTGCGCTTCGGTGGTAATGTCATAAGAGTTCAAACGAACGGTGTTCACATGTTGAACCCCGGCGGAAGCTGGACCTTCACGAGCCTGGCGAGTTTCTTGACGGATTCCCCGAGTTCGTCCACCGGGCCGTGCAATTTCTACAATAATGAGCCAGGCTGCGTTTCCAACGGCGTCCCTTACCCGCAACCCCTGGCTTCGCACGATGCGCGTGAAACTGATTTCAACATGTATGTGCAGGACGATTGGAAAGTGCGTCCTACACTAACTCTGAACATTGGCGTGCGCTACGCGCCGACGACCAACCCTACGGACGCAACTCACCAGCTCTATGACGTTCTTCCTGTGCCGTTCGGACAGACAGGGAATCTCCCGCCCTCTCAAGGCACCGTACTGGCCACGGGAGTCACGCCGGTAAACAACTTCATGCTGAAGAACGATTCGCTACACAACATCGATCCCCGCATCGGCCTCGCCTGGGATCCCTTCAAGGATCACAAGACGTCGATCCGTGCTGGTTACGGAATTTTCCACCAGATCATGTCGTATCGTGACTATCGCAATTCCGCGTACGCTCTGTACCCATGGACCGTTAAGACCCAGACGTCCAACTTTGACTTTCCATTTCTTAACCAATCCCCGGCCAACTCGCCGACAACAGAGACGAACGGGACGAACCCCTACAACACGACGCCTTATCTGCAACAGTGGAACCTAAGCATTCAGCGCGAGATCATGAAGAACACCGTCGTGACCATAGCGTATGTTGGATCTCATGGCGTTCATCTTCTGGGCCAACAGGACTCGAATCCTCCTGTGCCGGTCGGAGGTCTTAGCACGGCTGGCACGGGTGGTCTCCAATTCGGCGTCAATTCAACCGTGTATCCTACATTTAGCGGGGAATTCACCAACCTCGTGCCTGCGCCTACGTTTAACACAAACGGGACCGTCAGTCCCCCCGTGCCGGGATCGGTTACTTTCAATGCGGACGGTAGCGTTACGTGCGGCGGGACGGCGGTAAATTGCAGCCTCGCTACAGCAAACGGGCAGCCGATCTTGGATCCAAACACGGGACAACAAGTGTTCTCTCACGTGGTCAAAGCCCCGGGCTTCTCCGTCCAAGCCAATAATCGCGTCAACCCCAATTTCGGTTATTTAAATAATGGGGTAACCAACCTGTGGTCCAAATATGACGCCTTGCAGGTCGGCGTAGTTCGCCGCTTGACCGACAACCTCTCCGCGCAAGTCTCCTACACCTACTCGGACTGCACGGATATAAGCTCGGGAGATTGGACACAAGAGGGTGGCACAATAGTCGCAGATCCCTACAACCCCAGCGTGGATCGCGGCCATTGTCTTTTTATGATCCGGCACAATCTGACGGCTAACTTCTTGTACATATTGCCGTTCAGAAAGAACCGGTTGGTTTCAGGCTGGCAGGTTGGCGGGATCCTTTATTTCTCGACCGGCAGCCCATTCGACGTCACAACCTTTAGTAACGGCTCGACCGACATCGGGTCCGTTGGTAATGACCGAGCCAATTACGTTCCCAACGCGCCCGGCTGCAACAATACGCCCATTAACGCCAACTATGCGAGCTCCGTAGGAATTAGCTACGTTAATCCGAACTGCTTCTCTGCGCCGCCAGTGGGCGAACTGGGCAACTTGTCGAGAGACGCCTTGTTTGGCCCGGACTCGATAACGTTCAACCCTTCCCTGACTAAGAACACAAGGATCTCCGAGCGCTTCAACCTTCAGTTCCGGGCGGAATTCTTCAACGTTTTCAATCACACAAACTACGCGAACCCAGGCTTCCCGTCGCTTCAGCAAGGAGCTAGCACCAGTGCAACCACCGTCGTTAGCGGTAGCACTACCCCGACCTTCGGGCAGATTACGAGCATAAACGGGATTATGCGGCAGATCCAGTTTGGACTTAAGCTTATCTTCTAGGGCGCTCTAGGACGACAGTCGGCAGACTCAGAGTGAAAGGGGCACCTGAAGAGGGGTACAACGATTGGCTGGTGTAAGCCGCGGCGGCAACCTGCACAGCACGTCTAAGCGGTAACATCTCAACCGCCCAAGGCGCTCGGTTAGCGATGCAACCGGCGCCTGTCGGGACGAACCACTCACCAGCCTAGCAGACTGCCATAAGACTCCTTTGATGCAGCCCTAGCGTCTCTCTCGGTTCTCGCCAAAACGGCGGTCGCGCTGTTCTCGGTCGAACTGTCTATAAACTTGCCCGCGAATCTCACCTGCGGGGAAATTCTGAGTGTGCACGTTCGCATACGCGCTGCCCGAAAGCAGGGCATCGGTGACCGCAGCGAAGTCGCCTGCGGACACATGCTGTCCCGCGATGGCCTGCACGTTCCCAGCGGACAACGTTCCGGTGACCGTTCCGCCATTTGCGGGACAGGGTTGGGTGCCGGCGGGCGCGGTGGTCAGGTTCGAGCAAAAGAACACCATGATTCCGCCAGGGGTGTGCACCCTGCCGAAGTGGATGTGCGATTGCGTAACGGCGGCACTAAGTCCGGAATATGTCAGCTCGTAGCTCAGCGACTGCGCCTTCTTATCGAGCGTCAAGTGGAGCGTCCCTTTGCCGTCCGTCAGGATCGCCCCTGTTTCAGCGTTCAGCCCACCGACCTCCTGATAGCCGTCGAGCTTCGCAGTGAGCTTGATGACGTCAGCGTCGTCCGCATGAACGACCAGTATGGTACCGATGGCTAGTGCGCACACCGCGGCCAGACAAATACTGATCCAAATCTTCCTCATGATAGCCTCCGGACGAAATTTGACTTTGGGCACGGCGGGTTTTTTTTCGTGCCCAGCCGGCATGGTTATACACCCGGGGACCAGCTGAGTGAACTAATTTTTTGTGGCTACCCTGACACTGGCCAGGTTAGCGCCGGGTAGGCGTTGATGCTAACGATCAAGACTTCCTTTAAGAAGCGATTCCTTTACAACGCTGTTTATCGAGAACTATCCGGCAGGCAACTCTGCAATTTCCAGGTCACTATAAGAGCCAATGAACAATGCTACGTCAGTCGAAAGCCGGTCACTGGGTTGCGCCCGATAGCTCAACTCATAAGTCAACACGTGCTCGGATTTGATATCGGCGTTGCCAAGCAAGACAACCTCGGATGGCCCTGGTGATGCAGCGAGAACTGCGCTAGGCCTAGCTTCTGGAAGGCGTGTCGTAAGTTTCAGTATATTCCCGGACAGTCGGAAGGAAGCCAGGTTAGCGTGCAAAATGAGGGCGACCGCTTCATCATGGGACTGCTTCGGGCTTCTGCCGATGCAATTGCAATCGGTTCAAGCACGGTCAAGGCGACTAACACGCGGGCTTTGTGGCTCGCGGAAGCCATCTACCCGCCAGCACGAGACCTCCATCGCGAGTACCGTAAGCACGTTCTTAAAAGACCGGAGCACGCGCTGATAGTAATCGTCAGCGGATCAGGGAGTTTGGACCTGTCAGGCGCCAGCCACGGCCGTTGGCGTGGGACGCCGCACATGGCACACCCTTGAGCACGCAAGCATCATCGCTCAACACAAGTTCCTTCCGTTCTTGTCTGAGCAAAGCTCAGTCAATTGCTTATCGGAACGTGGCTCGAGCGTAGTGTATCGTGCTGCCGCTATTTTCGGCCGGCTATGCGCTCTTCGGCACCAGCTGGCGCGCCGCGAGCGACAGCATTAGCCGGGAAGCCCCGCTGAAGAGCATGCTGGCGCCCACCAGCGTTCCGATGACCCACTCGGTACTCGATGGCCAAGTCCGCCAGATCATGACCGCAAGAATCAGCGTGACCACGCCGTCGAAGAGCAGCCATCCCGCGCCCGCCAGCCGCCGCAGATAACTCCAGGCGGTGAATTCGAGCACCGCTTCCAGGAAGAGGTAAATGGCCAGCGCCAGCGTTAGCGCCGCCAGACCCGCTGCGGGTTGCGCCAGGAGATAGATGCCGATGGTAGCGTAGACCAAGCCCAGCAGCACCTCCCACAACGCCGCGCCGACGGTGCGTGTGTACCAGGCGAAGACCAGATGCATTGCGCCGCTGAATAGCAACAGCCACGCAACAACGATGTTTACCGCGAGGCCCGCAACGGGCGGCATGGCGATCGCGGCAACGCCCGCGAGAATCATCAGGATACTGAAAGTGATGGACCAGTTCAGGGAACGCCTGGCGATGCTGACAACTGATGTTGCACTCATGGAGGCCTCCACTTCGAGGAACTGCAGGGGTATAGAGGTGAGGTACGACTGACGTCCTGAGCATACACCCCCTGCGGGCGTGATCCAAGTTGGCCAATCTAGGGCAGGTCCGCCTCGCGGTTCCTCCAGGTTTTAGGGACCGCGAATGAAACATGACGCAATCCAATAGAAGCTAACTCTCGAGAAGTCGGATTGTCGGAACGTGGCTTTGCCAAGAAAAGCCACGTTCCGCGGCTACGTAAAATCGGGGACGCGGTCGGAATGCAGATCAGCATGGCGAATCCGAGCAAGGCGCTCGCGCCAGGGCGCTTTTCCACCCTATCCCTATCACATGAGCGAAGCTTGGAAGCAGAAAAAGCAGTATGGCCACGAGCAGCATCAATCCCAGCGTCCAAGTCCAGAACATCGCTCGGCCCACCCCTCGGCGCACGGCAGGTGCGCCGACGCTCACCGGAAGCTGTTCGATGCCGCCCAGCACCCGCGCGCCAGCATCTTGCTTCAGCGCGCTGCGGCTGCGATAGCGAAGCCTTTCCGTTGGTTCGCGTGTTCGGTCCCAGCTCGAATCTGTCCCGCCGAGGCGGAGACGCCAAAAAGCCAGTCACCGTTTATCAGGCGCTATCCGGCTTGAGTATTGTTCTATCTTGATTTTCTGGTTCCTCTGAGGAGACCGGGCATCCTGGACGCCGGCCGTATTCGGGAGCAATTTCAGAACGCCGAACCGAGGCTATTTGTTGCAATGCTTTTGCAGAAAATGGAACACATCATCGGCCCATACGGAGCTTCCAAAGTAGCCGAAGGAGTGACCATCCGCCTGCGTCTTGCCGTATGAGGGATAAATCTTCATCTCGAACTCTTTACCGGCGTTCTTCATCGCCGTCGAGAGAGTGCGGCTCGGCGTGAGGTCGTAATCGTTTTCGGCCTGGAAAAAGTAGATCGGTGCGCGTGCGTTGCGGACTGCACGGGTCATAATTTGTTCCAGTTGGGGCTGCGCCAGCTTCCAGCTTTCAGCGCCGCCGGCAATGTCGAGTGCCGCGCAGTACGGCTCTCGCTCGGCCCCAAGAACCGCCTCAATGCCGCCGAATGAAGTGCCCGCCACCGCGATGCGATTCTGCTGAACGAAGTGCTGCTTGCGCAGCCATGCCAGCGCTGCCAATTGGTCATTTAAGTGGTCGGTTTCAAGCAGGCGAATCATGGTCTCGACGGCCGCAGGATGACCGCCGCTTTTCTCGGCCGCATCAATCTCGTTACCGATGTACGGCCCTGCCGCCTTGCTGAGGCCCTGCCCGCGTCGATAAGGACCAAAGAAGACCCACCCACGGTTCGCGAACACTGGTCCGAGAGCATCAAACGCTTCCTTACTAAGCATTCCGGCAGCGCTACCATGGTTGTAGAGGACGGCCGGAAATGGCCCCTCTCCTTCCGGTTTGTAACGCACTCCATGGAGCGTGAGGTTGCCACTGGGAAACGTGACCACGTCTTCCAATAGAACCGGTGGAAATGCCACGGCTCCGTTTGCCTGAGGAATGCGGTACAGAACTGGTGAGGCCAACAATAGAAGAAACGCCAAGGTGAACCGGAACAACTTTGCCGGCAATGCGATGCGAACCAGTTCGGAAGCGACGCAGTACCAACTCCGCACGAACCCCGTGTACCCAGCCGCTTCCAATTCATCTCGCACTTGGTCCTGAAAAAACAGTTCCATCTCCTGGCCGAAGCGGTGGCGGAGAGAAGGCGGATAGAAAAGCAACAAGAGCCTATAGATTTTGCCGCTAGTCTGCACGAGTTTTGGCGTGTCGCTATTCAGCATTTTTAAATTCCAACTTCCTCTTTTGAGCCAGACGAACTAGCGCCTCTAGGCGGCCCGTCTCTGTCTCCAGAACTGCTTTCCCCCTGCGGGTCAGGCGGTAATAGCGGCGGCGCGCATCTGCTTGTGATTTTGTCGCAGCTTCTTCGATTAGGCACAGGTCCAACAGACGCTGTATCGTCGTGTACAGCGTTCCTGGACCCATGCGGACCTTGCGGTCGGAGAGAATCACTACTTCCTGCATGATGGCGTAGCCGTGCTTCTCGCCGCCGGCCAACACGAGAAGAATGAAAAACACCGCTGGAGTGAGGGGCATCAATTTCTGGATTTGTCCTGGAAGATCGTTTGCTGCGCGCGGCATAGAGTCGATGATTCCCTTTCATCGTTAAGGCTGTATCAACTGTAGATATATCAGTTACAGATATAGCTGTCAAAGCCCGGCGTGCCGCTATTTCTCCGAGTGGAATCTCAACCCGCATAGTGCAATGAAGACGCACCGTTTCTCGGAACTTGGCTCCGGTCAAAGACGGTTTTGGCCCCTTTGGCGATCTGCGCGTCTTGTGCTGGACAGCGGCCGTCAGGTCGAGTTACCCTCGCCGATTATGAACACCTTCAAAAAGATTTCCCCGAAATACTTGGCGGCTGTGGCCTTCGTCGTGGCTGCGGTGGTAGCGGCGGGCTCGCTCCTATCTGGACAAACCCAAGCTCCTGCTGGGAACGATCGTTTGATTGTGTACGGAGACACCGTGCTTTTCCTGGGGCCGGGCGTGCCTCTCAGTTGCACCCATAAGAGTCAATTCAAGCGAGGCGATGCCATTGGTTTCCGCATGACGGCGATCAATCCGGCCACCGGTAAGCGAGATCGCGCGACTCAGCTGGTCGTTCACCTTATCTATGCCGGCCAGACCATCGATGTTCCGATGCGTGATCGTCAGAACGCCCAGGCGCCGGAACGGGAGTTTTGGGTCGGCAAATGGATCGTGCCCAGCGACGCCAAGACCGGTATCGTGCGCTACTCGGTCACTGCGAAGGACCCGCAGGGACGCACCGGCGAGTACAAACCCTTCGAGGTTGAACCTTCACAGCTCACTATCGTCGAATAGGGCGACTAAGCCGCCTGGTTTCCGTATTTATGAGAAGTCCATTCAAGTCCGGCCTTTGGATACTGCTGAGCTTGGTTGTGACATTCTCGTCCTGCTCCCGTTCCCAAGCTCCTGCCTCTCCAGTACAGGCCTTCGCCGGCTCGGCATCGTCCACCGCAGGGACGACTGCGTTGCTCAACTTGACCTATGACAAACCCGCCGTGGTGGGAGCCAGCGTTCACGCAACCGCTATGGGCCTGCCGCCTGGAAGCAAGGTTGACCTCATCTGGGGCACGGTGACCGGCGGATGGGTGATTCAAGGCTACTACCAGTTCCTCGGCAAGAAGTATTCGGAGACGGCGACTTCGCTCGGGCAGTTCCCCGTCGATTCGACTGGACAGCTCGACGCGAGCTTCACGATCCCCGAGGACTACGGCGGCGTGCATGAAATAACTGCGCGCATTGACGGCAAGACCGTCGCGCAGAATGGCGTCAACGTTACCCAGACATTTGAGTTTTCCCCGACGTCGGGCCCCGTGGGAACGCCGGTCGAAGTGAAAGTCAAGGGTCTCGGCTGGCGCACCATGGAGAGCACGTGGGTGGTCAACTGGGATAACAAGGTCCTGGGGTGGGTATCCGCCGCAGGGACGCGCGGATCGGCCGTCGCACGTTTTCGCGCGACTGGTCCAGTCGGGGATCACATGGTGAAGCTTTACACCGGCTGGCAGGGACAGAGCTATCTTAATTACGAGCAATCGCCGGTAGCAGCGCTGCCACGGCCACACTTCACATTTAAGACGACTCCGGGCAGCGCGGCACGAAACGGGGGTTTCGCCGAGCCGTATCGGCCGCAGGCCGCACCGAAGACCGAAGAGAATGTCGCAGGCCCGACGCTGGCACTTATGCCGACACAGGGACCTGTGGGCACCCGCGCGATGCTTCGCGGAGAGGGTTTTCCCCGAGATGCTTCCTTGCAGCTTACATGGGAAACCTACGTCGGCAGCCGCGTAAGCGGTGATGGGTTTACCCCGGAAGAAAATGTGATCGGTCAAGTCAAGGTAGACAGCGGCGGCCGGCTTGAATGGCCGGTGACGATTCCCTCCGACCTGGGCGGCCTGCATACTGCTTATCTTGAAAAATGGTGATAAAGTGCTCGGGCGAGCGCACTTTTTCGTCGAAACCAGTATCGTCAGTATGACGCCAATGTCAGGGCCAGCGGGCACGCCCGTGACAATTCACTTGAAAGGCGTAGGGTGGACGGAATACGACAATATCTACGTGGCTACCTATGACAACGCATACATGGGCTATGTGTGCGGGTTCAATAGCCAGGGCGACGTAATCATCAACTTCACGGCGTCGGGCGAACCAGGCCAGCACCTGATAGACTTGTATCCCGGAATCTACCAGGGTCCCCCAACCGAACCGCAGCAGCTCTATAGGACGCCGCAGCTCACCTACGCCGACGATCATCCAGGCAATAAGATTCCCGCACTCCGCTTCATGTTCGAGATCACCCCTCCCGCCGGACGGCGTATACCAAACGCGATTACCGACTAGATCTGTTCGTGGCTCTGGCGCGGCCGCGATCAAGCACTGCCTGGCCGTGCACATTCCTCGCTTGGTCGAAGCAGCAACACCGATCCAAGACCTACAAGCTGCACAAAAACAAATACCGACACGCTGCTACGCTTTTTCCGCGGCAGGTGGCTTGACGAACTCACGTCCGCAATGGTAGAAGATTTCAATTCCGCTCGATCTCCGTCATACGTTCGCGACGCGCGCTGCTGCCTCTGGCGTGGATCCCCCGACATTGGCATCGATTCTCGGGCACACGAAAATTCAGATGACGATGCGCTTCGTTCACCCGGCAGAAGAACAGAGGCGCGCAGCAGCAGGGAAGCTCGAGGCATTTCGGCTCGCCGGGATCGTGCAAGCGGTCCAAAAAAGTCAGCGAGTCACTACAATTCCCACTACAGTGAACTGAGGCCTACAAATATGGTTACTGCTAACTCATTGAAAAATCTGGCGGGGCCGACGGGGCTCGAACCCGCGACCTCCTGCGTGACAGGCAGGCGTTCTAACCAACTGAACTACGGCCCCGCTTGTGGTCTGATTGGTGGGCAGTGCGTGATTTGAACACGCGACCTTCCGGGTGTAAACCGGACGCTCTAACCGCTGAGCTAACCGCCCTCCGTGTTGTAGATTCTACAGGTTAGCGGAAACAATTCCTAGAGCTAACCGCAAAATTGTGCGGGTTCCTCTCATTTTTTGCGCGGGTTCTGTGAAGTGCGAGTCAAATTCTTCGACATGCCTCACTTCGTCCTTGCCTACCATCATCTGACCCCCGCGCCCCCTCAGGCAAATGAGGTAGGGGCTGTCCTGAGCGATCGGCCCGAGAATTGCCGTCACCATCCGACCTTCACACGGATCGAGCGATCCAACCGTCGCACAAACGTCTTTGCCTTTGTCGCGGAAGCTAATACTCCCGATTCGCTTTTCTGCGATGCGTCCCGACGAGTCGGCAGCGAACCTCCTCGCCACTTCATAGAACTGCTCGGCGTCTTCAGGCGACCTGTCTGGAACGAAGAATTTCATTGGGCGTAGTTTATCATCGCCCTGGTAGCATAATCGTTTCGGGCGTTGGGATGGCAAGGGACATTGCCCGCACAGGAAGAAGAGCAAATGAAAGGACTGCGGCAGTAACCGCCATCGAGCAATTAATGGACAAAGTTAAAAAGACTCAAGGCTTCGTAGGCTGATTAGCCATGAACGAGCCATGCAAAGGCACCCACGGAAATCATCGTGTGATTAGTGAAACTTCAACGCGAACTCTTGCGCCAAGCAGAGGCTCAAAGTAGGTTGTCGCCTGACCCTTTTCCTCCAACTTCAGAAGGACGGCATCAGCGGAGTCCCCTAAGCGTGGTCTCAGGTAGCCATATATTACTCCGAGCACTAAATTGATGACACTTTTCAGATGGCGGCGTATTGGACGTGGCGTTCGCGAAAGTAGTTCTTCACCAACTTGGGCCTAGCCTGTGTGATCCGAAGGTAAGAGCGAACGTTGCTCATCATCTCCTGCACGTTCACCGGACGGACACGACCCAGGGCGTTAGTCTTCACATCTTGGTTTAGCAATTCGTCCGGATTCAGTTCTGGACTGTAAGACGGCAGCCAGAAGAGCCGAATTTGCGTAGCGCGCTTCGCTAACCATCGATTCACCAACCGCGATTTGTGTACCGGGTGGCCATCCGCAATCAGGAACACTTTCCTCCTCGTCTTCCGCGTCAGTCGCAGGAGACGGCGGAGGAAATTCAAAAATACCCGCGCGGTGAAGCGCTGACGGAAAATCATGAAGGCCAACCGCCCCCGATTGGTGATCGCCGAGACCATGTTGCATCGGAAACGCTGCCCGGTCTCCCAGACAACCGGTGTTTGGCCGCGTCGTCCGTAGGACCGTCCCACTTGATGGTCCGAACGTAATCCCATCTCGTCCAACCAATGGATTTGCGCCTTGTATCGCCGTGCCCACGCTCGAATGGCCGGGTATTCTTCTTCCAGCCATTTCCGCACCGTTGCTGGATTTTGTTCGTAGGCTCGCCGTACCGGTTTTTGCGGCGTCAAACCCCACGCTCGCAAATAGCGTCCCACCGTCCACACCGAAACGGCCACACCGAACTTCCGAGACAAGAGCTGTTGCACCGCTTCTCGGGTCCACAGGGCAAAGGGTAAGCTCATCTGATCGGGACAGCCGCTGAGTATCCTGCGCACTGCGGTGGCCGCCTGGTGCGGGGCCAGGCGCGACCGCGGGGGACGCCCCCGACGACGGGCGCGCAGAGTCCGCAAGCCTTGCCGCTTGGCCCGGCTCACCCAGCCGTTGATGGTTCCCCGCGCTAGCCCAAAGACGCGAGCGGCCTCCGTTTGCGCCATCCCATTCCGAACTGCCTTCACCACGCGCAGGCGCAAGGTCTCCTGCGCCTTGGCAGGAAGAGAACGAGCATCGTGAGTTTCCATGCCCGCGACGATGGCACTCAATCAGGAGTCATGTCAACTATTTAATGCTCCGATTAGTAACTCGGTTTCCGTCATTTCTCCGAGGTCGTTGGGGATACGCTCGTGCAGAACAACACGATATTTGTCTTGTTCAGCCATAACTCTAATTAGCTCACCAATGTGGTCTCTGACCACCACAATTGACAGCGCGCAGACCAGATGCGGGTCAGCCCCACATTTAACTAGGCACTCATCTGATTGGAAATGAAGGGTGCTAAGCAGAATATAACGAACTCATTAGGTTTCCATTCTTCAGCCCTGAACCCTTTACAAACATACTTGCCCCCCTCGGCTGAAGGTATTTCAATTGAAAACCTATCGAGTAGGGCACACTCGGCCTCAGCCTCTTCTTTGGTTGTCCAACGTGCCGCCTTCTCTGGGTTAGACGTAAATAGACAATCTATAACGTTCGGTTCTGCCTTTTCGCGCTGGAGCCAACTTTGGACATAGCCTTTGCGTATCAAAATATTTCCTTGATGAAGAGCTATTGTTTCACCGACATCCCCTTCTTCTTCCTCCGCTCCGCCCATCGCTTTTTCATTGCCATAGCTATTCGTTTCCGCCCTGCTGCCGACATACAATGGCGCTTCCTCGGTGCCTGTATTCCGTTGCCGGAAGGTTCCTGTATGGCCTCGGTGGTTGGGGGTGTGTTTGCTCCATCCAGCGCTGCTATAGCTCGGTCGAGACGATTTCGTTCTGCCTTTAATTCCTTCACGATTTCCTGGGTATCCAAAGTTCCTCCTCCTAAATGTGGTTATCGGGAAAGTATTGTATCGGACGTGCTTTGGAATTTCCCAACACCAATTGGTCAGTGGAGAATCCTGTCCCCAACCCAGCGGCATTTCAAAGCATGGGGATTTACGCAAATTGGGCACCACTTTTGAGTGCGTACCTGACATCGTGGGTTCATTCAAACACAAGTACTAATCCTAGGTACTGCTAAAGATAGCTCTAACGGCTGATTGAGCGGCGCAGCCTTTATTGTGACCATCATTTAGGCGACTTGAGAGGAGAAAAAAGTGGAGGTAACACCCGAAGGAATTAAGCGAGTCGAAAGCACGGAATTTGGCATGCGCTTCAAAAACATTATTTTGGACTTTTATGAACACGATGAAGACAATGAACATGTGCGCCCGATTGCCATATTTCTCATTGCCTGGACCGCGTTGGGTCACGACATCCAGCATCCTCCACAAACAGATACCGAAAGGCTAGAATTGGAAGAATTTATCGACGGCCATATTGCCGAAGTGAACGCGATGACTGATAAATCCTTGAGAGGCTTGTTACATTTATAATACCGCGCCCCAGCCGCGTCCCACAGGCACGCCAATGTACCGCCCCTTATAGTCACGTGACGTAATTCGGATTCTCTCCATCATGAATTGGATACCGCCGTTATGAGATTTCTACCACGCGTTGGCTTTAGCGGGGGCGAGCTTAGCAAGTAGTGTCTCACACTGTCGGTACGCTAAAGGCGTCGGCGTGGCCAGCGGCTATGAAATAATTGGTAGAATAGAATCATGTCCGTCCACGAACTCGGAGGAAGCGAACATGGAAATCAATCTGGAGATTATGTGAAGCTAACAGATGCTGACCGAGGAGACGTTGGCATGGCACGGGAACTTAACCCCAAGAATGCTGCCTCCGTTGAAGTCTATTGGTGGAGTGGTGACCACAGGTGGTCAAGATACTATGACCCGCAGAATTTGAGCCTAGTACCGCCAACGGAAATCCCGGACTACGCCATCAGACTCAGGGGACAGTTTAGGCCTTTGAGCGCGGCCCGACCGAGTTGAATTTAATGCTCCCTTCAGCACCTCGCTGCCACATTCTTGACAACTGAAGGCTGCCACTCACGCCCTCGCCAGGTCTATACGCCGCTGGCGGGCGCGTTTTATTTTGTGGTGTGACAAACTCTTCTTCCTCTGCTCAGCCCATCTCTTTTTCATCACCATAGCTAATCGCTTACCTCCTGCTGCCGATATATAATGTTTCGGTGGCTGTGATGCACCGTCACCGGAAGGTTCCCGTAGAGCCGCGCGGTTGAAATCACACGTCCCCGCCAAACAGCCTACGATAATAAGTTGGTGCGTGTTTTTTCAGGAACCGCTTCATCCTCAAGACGTCAGCACGGGATAGCGGCAGGTGGTTCTCTTCTGTAGGCTCACGCCAGTGTGACCAAACACCGATTTCCATCTTTGAGGCACGCGGGTTCCGCTTCCATTTCTCCAGCACGATGTGTGTGGCCATCAATTCAATGAACATGGTATTACCTGCACCCGATGCGCTCGGTCTTGTCGTTGGCTTTGCCTTCGGTAATCGTCTCCACTGCATGTTGCTCAGGGAATCTACGCCACCACAGGCCAGAGCAACCTTACTCACCTCGTCATTGAACCTCATACCCCAAAATGATGCATCGATATAAACTCTTTGAGTTGGGGGCGGTACTCCCGCATTGCGCAAACCCATGAATCCCGCGTTCGTGCGATACATCGGCATCGATTATTCCGGCGCACAGACCCCCGCGTCAAGCCTTAAGGGTCTCTGCATTTACGACGCGGACTGCTTTAGCGTCCCGCAGGAAGTCATGCCTCCACCCAGCCCGCGCAAATATTGGACTCGTAAGAGCGTTGCCAAGTGGCTGGTTGAGAGGCTCTCCAAAGGGTTACCGACCCTCGTCGGCATCGACCACGGCTTTTCGTTTCCGCTGCGCTACTTTGAGCAATATGGATTGCCGCTCGACTGGCCGTCCTTCCTTGACGACTTCCGATACCATTGGCCGACCGACGAGGACATCTACGTCGATTTCGTTCGGGACGGCAGTATTGGTGATGGCGCAGCACGCTTTGGCAACACACGCTGGCGTCGGGTGACTGAACTGCGGGCACGTACAGCCAAGTCAGTGTTCAATTTTGACGTTCAGGGTTCGGTGGCGAAGTCCACGCATGCAGGAATTCCTTGGCTGCGCTACATCCGGCGACACGTCAAAGACGGATTGCATTTCTGGCCGTTCGACGGTTGGAGCGTGCCGCCCAAAAGCTCGGTTGTTGCTGAGGTCTACCCCGCGCTTTGGAACCGAACCTTCCCATGCGCAGGCCGAACATCACATCAACAAGATGCCTTTGCCATAGCCAAATGGTTGCAACGGTCGGACCGTGATGGCAGCCTGGACAACTTCCTTTGCCCTAAGATTGAACCCCATGAGCGGAAAACTGCCGAGATTGAGGGGTGGATTCTCGGAGTGCTGTAGCCTCCACAAGGCTGACACAACCTGGATACGGCGATAATCGCCGGGTTGAATCTCGTTGCACCGAAACATCGAACAGTCCAGACGTCAAACTTTTACACTGCGGTACCCAAGCAAAACTCGAATTCAGGCTGCCAGCTTAACTATCTTTTCTGAATCACCCTGAGCCGCCGCAAACACAGTCCCTACAGATAGCTTCATCTCGCGTGCAATCGTCCGCCACGACTTTCCGTCCTTCCGTAGAGCAGCGACCCTAGCCGCATCCACCAACTTTCGTGGTCTGCCCAACCGCTTGCCCTTTGCCCGGGCATGCCGCAGGCCTGAATGAACTCGCTCAACAATGAGATTTCTTTCCAGTTCACTCACCGCTCCCAGCAGGGTAACCATCATTTTCCCTGTAGGTGTACTGGTATCAACCCGTTCTGCCAGCGACACGAATTGAATTCCCAATGCATTAAAGGTTTCCAGCGCTCGCAGCAGGTGCGATACCGACCTCGCCAATCTATCAAATCGGGCGACCACAACCACACCACATCAAATCTCCGCTGGTGGGCGTCCTCCATCATCCGGTTCAATTGGGGTCGGGAAGCCTTTTTGCCGGAGACGCCTCTGTCCACATATACGCTGAAGATTTCAAAACCCCGGCGCCGGCAATATTCTTTAATCTCCCGTGTTTGGACATCTGGGTTCTGGCCGTTTAGTGTGGAGACCCTGGCGTAGATTGCAGCTTTCGGAGTGTCTAACCGGAGTTCATGCGGTCGTACAATCTGCTGAGCCATTTCGGCCTCCTTGCGGTCGGATTGGTTAGGGGCGTCACGCGGGTGCAAACCGTGTGGCGTCCCGTTTGTTACTTTTTCTTTTCTGCTTCTTTCTCCAAGAACGAATCCACGGCTCGCCGTATAAGTTCGGCAGATGAAGACCCTGTTCTCTTACTGATGGCCTTCAGACGCTTCACTTGGTCCGGACGAAGATAGATGTTCGTACGTGTCTTCATCGTGGTGCTAAATATACACCACTACGGTAGCACGGGTCAAAGACGGAGTTATCACCAGCGAGAATGATTGTCTAGGGCCATGAGTTAGCCAAAAGAAAGGGGCCTTGACGGAACGCGGAAACACCATTTCTGAGAATCGTCTTGCCGTGTTGACGGTTTTGGTTTAGGCTCCCGCAGCGGCGGGGCTAACAACGTATATCTTTGCCGTGCACGTAAGGATAAGTGACTTCTTATAAGCAGTGTTTGATTAGATACGCCGCCACCAACGGGGAAGTTCAGCCATGTCCAACCGCTGTTCGACTACCCGGGTAGTTCATCGAGGGAACACGAATTGTGCTGTCAGTATAACGGAATTTTGGGCACTATGCTTCGAGTGCCCAGGGCGGAATCACGCGTCACGGATTTGCCTCCATACGCTTATGGATGCGCGAAGGTTAACGTTCGCGATGGGAATTGTCTTGGGTCTTTGCGGTTCTGCCGCAAGCCCTCGTACGTGAGTCGCGCTGCCCCGTCGCCAACAAACCGGCGTGAAGCAGCCCATTGCGGTTTCGGTGGTGCCGACTGATAGACAACAGAGGAGTGCATGAACAAGTTCTCGGACCTTCATCAAATTCGGAGGTACTCTAGATTGCTCCGGTTCCGGTGGCGGTGCAAACGTTACATCGGCTCTCCGCTACATTGGCTTGGCCGGTCGATTCCGTCCTATCTTCCCTTTTATCTCTTGGTCGCTGTCGCAGGATACGCGGGCTGCCAAGGGTTGCGGTCGGCCACGGTGATTGCACCCTTTGAACTACCGCCCGAGAATAAGGATAGGCCATTGCCCTTTACCGGCGAGACCGTTGCGAACACCTTACGTGACACTTTTTCTGCTATTCAGAACGAAGCACAGGGTCAAGAATTGCAGCCTTGCGGCGAGATGACGGAGAAACAAGAGCATTTTTTTTCTGCAGTTGTATTCCCGCCTAACGCCAGCTTTAACGTGCCTCCGCGCACCCTAGTAGAGGTAAAGGGCATTTCAGTAGATGCGATCAAATCCGTCGCACGCGAGGTTCTGGGACATGAGCAGCATATTACTGGCGATGTGGTGTTGGTGGGTTCGGACAAATTTCAGCTTAGGGCACGCGAAGATGACTCAGGACCCTGGAGCGGCGGAACCTTTTCGTTGTTGAACGGACTGGAGAATGCAGAATGCACTTTGGCTGAAGCGATTCTGGCAAGCACAAACAGAAATCTGCTTGCCGCCGCAATTATCAATCGTGGAGAATACCAACGCGCTATCGATTTGTACCGCCACATGCCGACTAAGCCGAGTGAGCTGGCCGACGCCTTCAACAATCTGGCAGTTGCCTTGTCAAGGGCCCAAGAATCCGGCGATGTCCAACGGGACCTCACGGGTGATGCCCAAATGGACCTTAATCGCGCCATTCACCTCAGGCCCAGGTTCCCGCAGGCATTTTTTAATCTTGGCGTCCTACGCGAAAAGCACGATCTTAAGGCTGCTGAAGCTCAATACCGAGAAGCCCTCCGGCTCCAATGTGATTTTGCCGAGGCGCACTCTAACCTTGGGAACCTCCTGGCCAAAGAGCACGATGTTAAGGGAGCCGAGGCTGAATACAAAGAAGCCCTCCGGCTCCAACCTGAGCTCGCGGAGGTGTACAATAACTTCGGAGTTCTCCTGGGCCAAAACAATGATCTGCAGGGTGCCGAAGCCCAATTCCAAGAAGCGCTTCGGCTCAAACCCAGGCTTGCCCAGGTGCACTCTAACCTTGGGAACCTCCTGGCCGAAGAGCACGATGTTAAGCGAGCCGAGGCTGAATACCGAGAAGCCGTCCGGCTCCAATCCAATCTGGCCGAGGTGCACTCCAACCTTGGCTTGTTCCTGGTCGGAAAGCCCGATCTGAAGGGAGCCGAAGCTGAATACCGCGAAGCCGTCCACCTCAATCCAAAGCTCGCCGAGGTGCACGACAGCCTCGGCATCCTCTTGGCCGGAAGGAACGATCTGAAGGGAGCTGAAACCCAATTCCGACAAGCGATTTCGTCCAACCCTGAGCTCGCCGAGGCACACTCCAACCTCGGTCTCGTCCTCGACAAAAAGCACGATTGGAAGAACTCCGAAACCGAGCTCCAAGAAGCGCTTCGGCTCCAACCTAATTCCGCCGACGCCCACGACAACCTCGGCAGCCTCCTGTACGACGAGCATGATCTGAAGGGAGCCAAAACCCAGTTTCAACAAGCGATTTCGTTCAAACCTGATCTCGCCGAGGCGCACTACGACCTCGGCAGACTGCTGTACGATGAGCACGATCTGAAGGGAGCCAAAACCCAGTTTCAACAAGCGATTTCATTCAAACCTGATCTCGCCGAGGCGCACGACAACCTTGGGATGGTACTGGAAAAAGAAGACGACCCGATTGGTGCCCTGGCCGAATATAGCAACGCCTTTAAAACGGATCCTTCGTTGACGGGAGCTCGCGAGCGCTATAACAGGCTTTCGAGGAAACAGCGACAAGGGGCGAAACACAACTGACAAAGCAGCAGGTCACGCCTTCGGTGGCAGCAGGAGATTTCTCAGTTATCGTTTTCTATTAACAAATCGTTTACTGAATACCTGAGACGTTGTTCAGCCCGCGCTGAAGAATCAAAAACATAGAAAGCACGTCGGTAGGCGACTTCAGCCCACAAGTTCGCAGACGCAGGAATCCGTTGAACCCCCTACAGACGTGTTTGAAATCCACAAACTCCATTTTCACGAAATTCTGAGTGCTCCAAGAAAGTGGCGAGAAATAACGTTATTTCCACTGGGGGCGGGATCAATCACCTGATCCTTAGCGGCTTTTTGTTTGTCGTTCGGCGCTATCAGATTACTCCCCGAGGACTCGTAATACAACGCGCCAAAATCAGTCTTCCCGAGACTAAAAATTCGCCTCCTACAAAGCGCCTTGAAGGCAGAAACACGTCGCGGCACCGGAACCAAACGGCAACGCAGGCAAATCCGTCGGGGTGTTATAAAGGACGCCGGCCGGAACTTCAAACGAGCGCCTGACGACGATTGTCGAGCACGTGAGCACACGTTCAATTATCAAAAGAAGCGTGATAGTCTCTGCCGACCGTTCTCGGAGATCTGGTCTCAGTATCCTGCCGGAGATTGAACATGGACCTACCAACGTATTGGGGATACCTCCTTTTCTTTGCTGTGCCGGTTGTACTCTGGCTTATCGGCGCGCTGGCAATAAAGCGCAGGCCCTTGATAGTTCGCCTGTTATCCCTAATCGCCGGCGACGATAATCGGCTTAGCCTGTCCAGACTCCAAGCGTTTGCCTGGACTCTAGTCATTTTCGGGTCATTCGCATCCGCAATGGGTGTCCATTCCCACATCGATGTCGGAACCCGCATCGAAACCAAGCAAAAGAGCGACGCAGCGAAACGAATTTTGGAGCAGGCAGAAGCCGATCTCAAAACCTCTGACGCAAACGTGGCCGCCGCCAAAAAGGACCTCGACGCTGCGACTACTGCGTGGAATAACGCCGACGGGAACGCGACCAAATCCCGAGTTCTTGTTGCAGGTGCGGGAGAGGCCGAAAAGGCAGCAGCAGAGAAGAAGGCCGCAGACGACCAGAAATCAGCCGATGCTTTAAAATCTCAAAGAGATCATCTCGAGGAATTGTATCAGAACACGGTCTCGGCGAGAGGGAAGGCGCAAGAAGAACGAGACAAGGCTGAGGTTGCACTTGCCTCGAATTCGACGGATTGGGTTCAGATTCCGAACGCGCTGCTTGCGTTGGCCGGCATCGCGATTGGGTCGGGAGTGTTTTCAAGTCTAATTGCCGGGATCAATTCTGAGGGCAAAACTGCATGCGTGACTGCTCTTAGCGTTCTGACGCCTGAAACTTTAAAAACCCGCTTTGTAGACGCAAATGCCAAGGCAAGTCATCAGCCGATGATAATTGAAGGAGCCGATTTCGGAAGCTCGGGCCGAGTCCGCACCGATAAACTGGTTCTACCTGTGCTCTACTGGTCGAAAGATGGGAAAGCTATCGCTGTCGATATTTCCAACGTCGCGAAATTGAACGACATTGTGATCGAGACGGCAAACGGAAAGCTGGCATATGAAGCGACAGGAGGCGTGAATAACCCAGTATTGGGACTTCCGCTGTTCGTTTATGATTTGGCCGATCTTTTCCGAGACGACAAAAATCCGAGTGTTTTTAGCCTTATGAAATTCCAAATGTTTGGGTGGACAGTCGTGGCAATTGGCATCTATTCGTGGATCTTTCTTACGAATCTCAGTGCTCACATCTCTTCATTGCCAGCCGTAGACCAATCGATAGTTCTTCTTACGGGGCTAAGCCAAGGCGGTTATCTCGCTGGTAAGGCAGTGTCTAACGTCGGGAAAACTGATCCTACGTAAGTTCTGCGGATGACGAGCCGGTTTTATTGCTGATGGCCTTCAGACGCTTCACTTGGTCCGGACGAAGATAGATGTCCGTACCTGTCTTCACCGTGCTGCTAAATATACACCACTTCAGCAGCCCAGGTCAAGAGGGAATTCTTGTGGCAACCGTTAATTGAATTGATGTCGTCTTTGAACGATCAAAACTATTTCTTTTTATAATGCGTTTATCAGAAGGTCGCACCTCCCATGCGAACGCAGCCCATGCCAGCATGGCGTGCCGCGGTGGCACGTGGTCCGCGATATCCGTACAATGCAGAGGTCGGCGGAATCGTAAATGTACGGTAATCTCGAAACCAAGGTTGTGCTCAAGCGAACAGCCATCCTGTCGAGGATGGCACACCACGGCTTCCGGGTTGCGGCGAAGTCTCGATGGACTTAGATAAGCTAGACGAGGATACACAATCACTCCCGGCGGGGCACGAGATCGGAAAGATCGGGGGGATGACAGTAAGGTTTTGAATAACTGCTGAAACTGTGGCCACCCCGAGATCGAGCACGACAGCGTCACTAGCCGGTGCGGGCGCGTGAATCGCTGTTCAACCGGCATCACGCTGTGCATGTGCTCCTGGTATGTGTCGGGTGCAAGGAATGAAAAATAAAAGATTTGATGAAGTTATACGAGATGGCCCGAGAACTCCCGAAAATTGAGCGCCCTCCAGTGATCTTGCCACCGGCCCGAATGCTAGGTTACCGTGAACAAGATTTCTTCCACTTCAACGAAGGTAATTCTGTGTTAGCGGTGTGTTTGAGATAGGCCTTGGCATACGCAGCGGCTCTCTCTTTCCCCTGTTCGATATCATCCACTGGCTCGGATGGCGTAACCCACTGCTTGGCCTGAACATTGTATACGGACACCTGCACACCCTGAGCATTATGCTCTGAGAATAACCTCAGATGTTCACTGCCCACTTCAACATCAGCCCAAACACCTTCATCCAACATTTGCGAAAACTCCAGTCCGCCCTGGATGTGTACCCGGGCCCAAACCAACGATAGCGAGAATTTAGAAACTGTCAGCCGGCAAGCTCATATTTCTACGTCTGTGGAATCAATCGATAGGCGTGATGTTATCGATTCGATTGTCGCAAAACTCCGTCGCGGCTTTCAATGCGTCCTCTTCGCAGTCGACCGCTCGTGGTGGATAAGGTTCGTAATGTTCATCGTCGAACATCACAC
Source organism: uncultured Acidobacteriota bacterium (assembly GCA_963828935.1). GTDB lineage: Bacteria > Acidobacteriota > Terriglobia > Acidiferrales > UBA7541 > Palsa-189. The sequence goes on from CAWHGP010000007.1 coordinate 449,741, forward strand.
AATAAGTCCATTGCTGTCCGGCCTAGCTCATTACGATTTGACAGGCTTTATAGACCTATGTGTGCTCTGGTGACATGAGCCTCGATGCGAACAATTTCGGGTTCCATCCGACGTAACGCATCATCTTTCTCATGATTCGTTAAGCCATCGCAATCCCATCCGCAATCGCAGTTTCCATTACAGACAGCGTTGTCCACCTGAGCCAACTTGCGGTCGGCCAAAATGCAATCAGCAGATGCGCTTGCCCGTCGCTCATTTCGGACACATTATCATATTCGCCTTTACTTCGCCCACACTTTGTCGTGAGAGTCACAGCCAGGGTGAACACATCATAAAAGGCGACCCCTTTCGTTCGTATCGACGCCTACAGGTTGGAGCACCCTCCAAAAACGACAGTTTAGTTATTGCTGCAACGCAATGACCGTACACCCGCGCCTTTGGCAAGTCAGGAGCCATTCCACAATGCGTTCAACTAACGTCTGCGTGGCACGCAGCGAGGTTTTTATTCACCGGGGGACGAATTGCTGCCCGCTTGTTAGTTGCGATGCCCATATTGAACATAGCCAACAGGGCCATGTTGATTGTGGCTCATCAACGGCTACATTTAGCTGCGGGGGAAGGTGCGCATCTGGATGGAAAGCTCTCGCCAGTGCCGGATGCGTTTAAAGCTAGTTCTATCGGCGGAGAGCGAATCGTGCCAAGACTTGGCAGGCCGTGGCTGGGTCATAGAGCGACTAGCAGGGCAAGGAGCGTGGGACTAAATTGGGACTAAGAAAGCGAGGTCGGTAGAGCACTTTTTGGGGTAAGTGACGCAATGCCAACAGCTTAGATTTTGGGTGTAAACCGGACGCTCTAACCGCTGAGCTAACCGCCCCCACTACTTAGTTGCAGAACGTCAACAGGTTACGCAACCCACTGCGTCCTGTCAAATTTGCTGCCTATTACGCGTCTTCGATGCCTTGCGGAGCATCCGTTTGAACGTGAAAACGGGCTGCTTGTGAATGGCCTGATCGTGAACCTATATCGCGAACTCGCAAAAAAGGCCGCCGCTGCACTTAGTCCCTGACCGCTCGCGGAACCGCTCGTTGCGCTTGCTTCCGAGGCGCGGAATGCAATACTTCTCGTATTTTCTTGGCCAGGTCATCGGGACCAAACGGTTTTTCGATGAAAGCCGTCCCCGGATCGAGAATCCCGTTGTTTATGGCGGCATCCTCGGTGTAGGCCGACATGTACAGCACGGGCAGATCGTCGCATATTTGGGATATTTGAGCGACCATTTCCCGCCCTTTCATTCCAGGCATCACCACGTCCGTCAGGAGAAGAGCGAGCGCATCGCATTCTCTGGCAGTCGATCCTCAGTGCTTCGGCCGCGTTTCTGGCCTCGAGAACCAAGTATCCCTTGATCTTCAGGAAGGTACATGTCATTTTTCGGACGGCGTCGTCATCTTCAACCACCAAGATTGTCTCCGTGCCTTCCAACCTTTCTGCAGCGATTTCAGGCGCAGTGGGCTCTTCCAGGGGAGCTTCGGTACGAGGGAAATAAATCGTAAGCGTCGTTCCGACGCCGGGCTCGCTTCGCAGAGAAATGGCGCCCCCGCTCTGTTCGACGATTCCGTACGCAGTCGAGAGTCCCAGACCGGTGCCCTTATTTTTTTCTTTGGTCGTGAAAAATGGTTCGAACGCATGGGACAGCGTTTCGGCATCCATGCCGTGGCCATTGTCTTTGACCGCGAGCATCACATGTGACCCTAGTTGGAAGCCTGGATAGCGCTGCTTGATAGTGTCGTCCACTTCGACGTTAGCCGTCTGCAGAGTTAGCTCGCCTCCTTGCGGCATGGCGTCGCGAGCATTTGCGGCCAGGTTCATCAGGACCTGTTCGACCTGCCCAGGATCGGCTTTAACATGGCCTAGTTCGGGATCGAGAATCATCACCAACCGGATATCTTCGCCAATCATAGGTGGCAACAGATCGGCCACCTGTGTGACCAGAGTGTTGAGATCCAGGACCTTTGGCTGAAGCACTTGTTTACGGCTGAAGGCCAGCAATTGGCGGGTTACCGATGAGGCCCGCTCGGCGGCCTTTAGAATGCTTTCCAAATTGCTGCGCAAGGGTTCAGGCGGAAGATAGGACCGCAGCGACAAAGTGGCCTGGCCGCGGATAATCATGAGCAGATTGTTGAAGTCGTGAGCCACGCCTCCCGCTAGCCGGCCAACTGCTTCCATCTTCTGCGCATGGCGCAGCGCTTCCTCCGCGTGCTCGCGACCGGCAATCTCCGCTTCCAGATTTTCGCTGCGGGTCTTGGCCGTTTGCGCAATATAAACTGTGAACGCGAGCCATGCCGCCATCAGAATGCCGCCAATAAAGGTAACCTGCGGCAGAATCGATTGCGCGTATCCCAGCTTCCCCACTTTAGGCCAAACCTGGGCTCGCCACGTCAGCTGCCAAAATTCGATCTTTTCTTGCTGGGCGGGAGCTTTCGACAGCGGTGGACGGGCCCCGGTGCGAATATAGATTTGATCGTTGCCGTCATACACCGCAACCCAGTAGTCCTGGGCGACATCCTGGAGAATCGAATCGAGCAGGTCCTGATATCGAAAGACACCCACTACAAAACCTCCGGCATTCGAATCAGGACGAACGGGGACACAGACCAGCAACCCGCGGCCACCCTGGCGCAATGATACTGGACGGCTCACGGTGATGGCACCGCTGCCAGCGCAGGCCAGCATGGCTTCGATCCGGGGACCGTCGGATGTGAGATCCGTACCGAGATCGGCGTCATTCGCTCCGCGCGGAGCCACCCAGCGCACCCGGTAAGTGGGATCCACCCATTCCAAGGCCTGGTAGGTAGGGTAGCCGCTCATCACCAGCGCGGCGTCGGAATCCATCTCGATGGCGTTTAGCTGCTCGCGAATTTGCCAGCGCCGTCCCAAAAGCTCCAAGGGCAAAGTCCGCGCTTTCAGGACCGACTCCATCTTGTTTTTCACGAACATGGCTTGTGCCGCGGTCTGAGAATTGATCTCGGCGTTTTGCTGCTTCAACAGACGCAGCATGACGGCCAGCGCAAGAACAACTGCGATCAAGCCCACGCCTGTGGGCAGCAGCATTCGGTGAATGAACTTCTCACGCACTGGCATCGGGCGGATATCCTAATGCACCTTCTTGCGCATGTTCGGACGATCCATGAAACAACTTTCGAGCAACTCTGCTCCGGCGAGCGACTGCTGTGCGGATAGGAAAGGGTATGATAGTGCCAGACAGGCGAATTGTCATTCAAAAGCGGGTCTCGCCGGTATGGTGCCGCGCGGTATCATGCGGACAAGCCCCATTTGTTGCCTGCCCGGTAAAATCGCTCGGGCCAATTCCTGCTTAAATTGCATCAGGCAACGCGCGCCGAATCACTGGAGAGCGCGCGCGATTTCAAAATTCGCAACTTGTATCTTTGTGCATCCTTGACACGTTCTTACAGCAACCAGTAGACTCCTGCGTCGGCAATTAATTCGATGAGGAGCCAGACCTCCGCATGCTGCTGTCGCGCGATTTTGTCGGCTACCTGGCAACCGAGATCACGAAGCGTTTGGTCGACAACGAGATGATCGAGGCCCAGGCGCCTGCCGCGCTCACGGAGCGCGTCCGTCAGAAAATTGCGGAGGAGCTTGGGGTGGAGGATCGGCTAAACGAAGAAGTGCGTGAGATTCTCAACCAACACGCGGACGAAATGCGCAAGACAGGCGCGTCCTATCAGGAGATGTACAAGAAAGTGAAGGGGGAACTCGCACGCCAGCGAAAGCTGATCTTGCGTTGAATTGGCGCTGAATTAGCGTTGCATTGGCATTGCGTCGGCATTGAATTTGGCGCCGAATGGGTTTGCAGCTAGCTTTGAAGATAGCGGAGTGGATGAAAGCGTATGATTTCCGTGAAATATTTAGCATGGCGTTTCACCATCACGGCGTGCCTGCGAGTCCGGAAAAATGCTCGGCAACACCATGGTGCAGGCCAATAGACCAGATGAAATTGACCCGCGAAAAAATCCTGAAACTCTCCCACATCGTTACCGACGTTCTGGTTGCCAGTCAAGATGTGGAGTTCATCGAAGACCGAGCCACGATCCGTCAAAACGTCGTCGACATTATAAACAGCGTATTAAAAGAGGAAGAGGCCGTAGACACTCAGGTGCGCCAGAAAATTGCCTCGCAAAAGAAGGAGATTATTGAAGGCAGTGAAGAGTGGGATGTGCTCTATCGCAGGTATTATGCCGAGGAGCTTCGCCGCATGGGGATCCTCCACCAGCCCAGTGCTTAAGCCGACGCCGAGTGGCCTTCCGTTGCACCGTGCCACAAAGTGAAAGGGGGACCGCGAAAGGTACCAGTGCCCCTGTTCGGTATTCGTTCCGCTTGAGATCACTTGAGATTAAAGGCCGCTTCGGGTCGACACTTTCGCCGTTAATTGTGAAACCGCTTACGGGTTAGTCGAGTCGTCTGTCCGCTTGTGCAGGGTCGGACGGTCAGGATCGTCGCTGGGATCGGCTGACTTCGTGCCGGTCGAGCTAGGCTGCTGGCCGGTCTGTGTCGGCTGTTCGGTACGCGTACGGAGCGTCGGTTTATCCTTGGAATTCTTGTTGTCCACGAGTTTGCTGCGATTTTCGATGCGGCGCAGCCGCAACTTGACGGTATCGAACTCCGAAGTGGTGACGATGTACTGATCCCGCGCCGGTAGAACATTTCCTATTTCCTTCTGAATGCTCTCCACCCGCTCGGGAGTAGGAGGATGGGTGGAGAAAAATCGAGGAATCGTTCCCGGCTGTCGTTTTTCCTCGGCCTCGACTTTCTCAAAAAAGGTCACGAAAGCGTTCGGGTCGTAGCCAGCCTTGTACATGTATTCAAGTCCAAGATAGTCCGCCTCGCGTTCGGCATCGCGAGAAAACTTCAAAAACGACATGGGAATGGCGAACTGCAACCCTTCATACAATCCGTAGCCGGCCCAGCCGCCAGGTCCCAACATAATTAGGGGGATGGTGGCCAATTGCGCGAGCTGGCCCTTGGTGGCGTTCTTAGTTCCGTGACGTGCGGCGACGTGGGCGATCTCATGCGCCATCACACCCGCCAACTCCGCTTCTGAGTCTGCGCGCAGCAGCAACCCGCTATTCACGTAGAAGAACCCGCCAGGCAGCGCAAACGCGTTGACCACATCGGAATCGATCACTTTAATCGTAAACGGCACTTTCGCGTCCGAGTTGCGCACGATATTTTGGCCGACGCGGTTGACGTACTCCGACACGACCGGATCGTCAACCAGCTTGGCTGACCGCTCGACTTCCTGTGCCAGACCCTTACCCAGCGCGATTTCGCGCTCAAGCGAATAAAAGTTCACGCCGTTTCCGACGCCGCGATTGCCAATGGCGTCCACGTCGTCTTTCGATCCGGCCTTCACGTCAGGATTCTGCTTTTGCGGGATAGGCTGCGGGTTGACGTCAGGCTTCGGATTCGGTGTTGAGGGGTTCGTCTGGCTCGGCGAAGCCGTCGGATCTGTCGGACCGGGCTGACCAGGTTGGCCAGTTTGCTGCGGCTGGCCGGGAGTCGTCGTCTGCGTTGGCGGAGCGGTGGCCGGCGGCGGAGGTGGTGGCCCTGCCGGCGCTTGCGGCGACGCTGCGAGGGGACTTGCAGCCATCGCCAGAATGAGCGCGACACTCAGGAGCCCGGTAGTCGCGGACATCCCGCGGATCTTGTTGCATTGCCCGTTGCGGTGCGCTCCGCGATGGTCGCTCATGTAGTCGCCTCCGTTACCTTGCCGCCGATTATACGCCTATGCGGGGGGATTACGCTCCTTTGATGTTCCAGGATGTTCTGGGGTTTCCCGGTGTCGTTATCTCCCAAAATTCTAGCATTTTGGTCCCGTTCCGAGTCCGTCCGCATTCTAAAAGAGATCGCAGTCGGCGCAGGAAAAGCCAGTCTCAATCCGTATTGACAGTGGTTAAGGATGCCTCTAGATTCAACATAGGCAAAATGCGTGCTGGTCCAGCATTGCCATTACACTGAATTTATTTATATGTCCGTAAAAGCCATTCAGGTTGGTCAAGTGTGGCGGAAGGTAGGCAGCGGCGAAACCTTTCTCGTCACCCGGCTCTATACGCAAGCGCTGGCCACGATTGCCGTGCTGCGTCCAACCGGAAACGAAATGGCGGCGATGCTGCGAGTAAAAATTGAGCGCACACCCGAAGGCCAAACCATCCCCGGCTTTTCCATGGCTCAGGACACCGACGATTAGCGACCTTTACGGTTCTGGGGGGGACCGATGGTCTAGATCAAGGACGGTCTAGATCGAGCGCACCCGCAACTCCACAACGTCATCCACCTGCATCACTTCTTTCAGCAGGAATGGTTCGGCATATTCCACACCGGCCATCTCGCCGTAGAATCGCGCGGTGAGCTGTACCTGTTGGACGAGACGATCGAGGGGTATGTGCACTTTCGAGCGCCGGTCGCGCGCGACCGGCGTGAATTGCGATGCGTAGGCCATGATGGCACGGTTGCGCCGGGCAAATTCGCGCGTGATGTCCACAACAAAAGAGGGCCTCACGGTGCGGTCGTAGGTTGTGGAATATAGCACTTTGAACGGTCGGAACGGCTCGCCCTCGATATCGAGACGCTTCAACCCGGCCAGAAAGCAGCCTTCATATCCGAGGCGCGCAGCAGTGTAGTGATCGGGATGCCGCCCCTCCCAGTAGGGAAGAATGACCGAGCGCGGCCGCAGGGCACGGATGCGTTTCGCGATCGCCAGTTTAAAGTCCATGCGCAGTTCGAGCTGCGCGTCCGGCAAGCCGAGATTTTCGCGATGTGTGATCCCCAGAAGTCGCGCTGCCGCGGCCGCTTCGCGCCGGCGTATCTCCATCGAACCCCGGGTACCCATTTCTCCCTCTGTGAGATCGAGAATGCCTACGCTGTATCCGTTGCGCGCCATTTTGATCAGCGTGCCGCCGCAGGTCAATTCCACATCATCGGGGTGGGCAGCCATGGCAAGCAGATCGACTTTCATCGCGTCTCCTGTACGTGCTGCGCTTCGATTCTAGGCAGACGCGCGCCGTTACGTCAAAGTGCACAACGGGCGCCAAGCGTGCAAGCTGCGGCAAAAATTCCGCTGAAGTCTCGACCGGCGTGCCAACACCGTATTATGTTGATTGGGCGGCCGCAGGCTTCATAGCACAAGCCTCGCACTGAATTAGTGAGAGGCGCGCTACTCATTCACTTGGCAATTGCTGCCGACCAACGCTTGAGGAGGCGAGACGCTTGAACAACACCACGCTGAAAGGCCAAGTGGCACTGGTGACGGGAGCAGGCCGGCGCATCGGGCGGTCCGTGGCCGTGCGGCTGGCGCGTGAGGGGGCGCGGGTGATCTTGCATTATCGCCATTCCGAAGCCGAGGCAAATGCAGCTGCCGGGGAAATCGCAAGTGAGGGCGGGGAAGCGGCATGCGTGCGCGCTGATTTGACACATCTTGATGAAATTGCCAGACTTTTCAGCGAGGCGGAACAGCGCTTCGGCGGACTGGATATATTGATCAACAATGCCGGAGCGTTTGCGCCCACGCCGCTCGCCGAAACCTCGGAATCGCAGTGGGATGCGCTGCTTGATACCAATCTGAAAGCGATGTTTTTTTGCGCACAAAAGGCGGCTCCTCTGCTCTCACGGAACGGCCGCGGACGCATGGTCAATCTGGCATCGCTCGGCGGACTCTTAGCTTGGCCGAAGTTTACCGCCTACTGCGTGTCGAAGGCTGGGGTCATCATGTTGACACGCTGCCTGGCGCGCGCTCTCGCCCCCGCCGTCACCGTCAATGCCATCGCGCCGGGAACCATTTCCTTTCCGGACGACCGGCCGGAACTGGCGGAGCTTTACGTGCGGCAAGCCCCGCTCGGACGCACGGGCGAGGCCGAAGATATCGCCGAAGCGGTAATGTATTTTGTGGGCGCTGGCTTCGTCACCGGACAAGTGCTGGCGGCAGATGGCGGCCGCTCGATACCTTCATAACCACCGCCGAGGACGTACGGCGGCGACGCACGCCCGTGACGTACGGCGGCGACGCACGCTCGACGACGTATGAACATGACGTATGCGCCGAGACGTATCGTCAATAAGGAGGGGATTTGATGGCCGAACGCGACGAGCAAGCGATTGAGCTACCGGCCGAACAACCTGGGGGGCTTCGGGCTGGGGGGCTTCGGGTTCTCGGTGTAAGCGGAAGTCTGCACGAGAAATCCCGCAGCGCTACGGTGCTCGAATTGGTGTTGCGTTTGGCAACTGCACGCGGGGCCCAGACGCGGCTTCTCGACCTGCGCGTGATTGAACTGCCGCTCTACCGTCCGAGCAGACAGGCGTCAGAAGCCGAGCAGCGGATGCTTGAGGACATTCTTTGGGCGGAAGCGGTAGTTCTGGCTTCGCCCGATTACCACGGGTCCATATCGGGCGCGCTCAAGAATTTTCTCGATTACACCGGAGATGAGTGCGCTGGAAAATTGTTCGGATACATTTGCTCATCTCACGAAAAGGGACTCACGGTAATGGATCAGATGCGCACGGTAGTGCGGCAATGCTATGGCTGGAGCATGCCCTACGGCGTTTCCTTCCATGGACATACCGATCTGGACGCCGCAGGTACGGTCGTAAACACGCGTATAGAGGCGCGACTTAAAATGATGGCACGCGACCTGGTGACTTATGGAACGCTGCTGCATCGCCAGTTTGCAAGCGACTTGGCCAGTGAGGAACCGAGTACCTTTGCCGCCGCTTATCGGGAGTGACCAATTTAAGGAGTAGTGTGACCCAGTATTTCGCCTCTAGTTAACCGCGCTACAAGACTGCGATCGCCCGCAAGGAAGTCATAGCGTAGCAAATCGCCAGGGTACACCCACCTGAAGCGCTCGAAGACCCGATTCCGCATGGGTGGGAATACGTGGATTGCATGGCGCTTTGATGTCACGCGATTAGCGGTTAACAGAGTCACCAGAAAAAACGACAGGTGATACTCCTCGTCGGTCTCCGCATTACGGTGCTGAACTTGGTAAATTTGGCGTCCGATGCACGCTTCCACGGCCAATTCCTCTCGTAGTTCTCGCGTCAGCGCCTCCCACGGAGTTTCACCGCGGCGGACTTTGCCTCCGGGAAACTCCCACTTGAGCGCGAACACGCCTCCGCGCCGTCGCTGACAAATCAGCAGCTGGCCCTGGAGTTCGATAATGCCGGCGACGACGCGAATCACGAATGAAGACCTGAGTGCCAGTTCAAAGAACTGCTTGCGCGATCTTTTGTGCTTCGGTTGCATTGCACCGGAACGCTTGGGATACTCAAGTTGTGTATAGCCCCGAAGTCCTCGACCATTACAAGCATCCTCGCAATGTCGGAGAACTGGAGGACGCCACGGTTAAGGTCGAAGTATCGAATCCAGTATGCGGCGATACACTCACACTTGCCGTGCGCGTCGAGGCCGGCCGGATTGCGGCCGTGCGGTTCCGGACGCGTGGTTGCCCGCCGGCGATCGCCAGTTCATCGCTGTTGACCGAGCTGCTCGCGGGGAAAACCGTCGCCGAAATTCGTGACATTACGGCGCAACAGATTTCGGACGCCTTGGGAGGATTGCCTCCGGCCACCCATCATGCCAGTCAGCTTGCCGAAGATGCCGTCGACGTTCTCGTGGATCGTCTGTAACTGTCGGGTTTGTGCGCAGGTTAATTGTGCCGCACTACGGCTCCCGTAGATCGATCGAGCAAAAGCTTTGGCGCGCGTGTCTTGCTTTTGAAATCAAACATCCCTTCTAGAGCGCCCGCCCTAACGTCGGAGGAATTGCCGCCAATTCGTCCGAGGCTCCAATTATCCTCAATGAAACGGAGGATGGACGCCTGGTCGGTGACGCGATGATCGACATAATTCTGGCGAGCATAAGGCGAAATTACGAGTAAAGGCTGGCGCGGACCGTAGCCGCATTGTCCTTGTGTGTTCGTGGCAGCGGAGCCGCAGTTTCCACCCCAAAGAGTGTCATCGGCAACAGCTGACTGGTTAACGACAGGCCCCATGACGTGATCGTACCAGCCGTCAGAATCGTCATAGGCAAGAACAATCGCAAGATCCTTCCAATAAGAGCTTTTTTCGAGCGCATTGATTACATCTACAAGCCAGGTCTGTTCGTCGAGCGGGTCCGAGTATCCCGGATGCGCGTCCTGGTAGGCGGCGGCCTTCAGGTACGTCACCGTCGGGAGCCGGCCCTCCTTGAGCGCGGCCCAAAAGTCCCTGAGATCATATTGATGGTTTGCGCCATCACGGCTCGTCCCCACTAACGCCGGGTCACTCGGTGGCACGTGGTGCTGATTGGCGGATTGGAAAAAATACTCGAACGGCTCGTGATGCGGCACGTAATCGCCAAATACCGTTGCGCCATCGTCGCCCGGCAGGCCGGCATGATGAGAGCCGCAAATCGCCCGGTTTTGTGCATCACTGCCTGTAGGAGCGAACCCTCCCTGAAACCAGCCCCAGGTAATGCCTTTGGCGTTGAGCAGGTCTCCAATATTTTTCCCGGTCTCCGTAATCATGGATGCGCTCTGCAGCTTGGGATTCGTAAGGACGCAATCGTCGAATCCAGGCATGGCGTCACCAATGGCTGCACCCGTCTTCAGAAACGGATTCCGCCTCCCGCCGGCAATATTCCCGCTGGGATTCGCAGCTTTGCCGTTGGGTGTGAGGGGCAGCAGCGTCGCAAGCGATGTGGTTCCAGCAACCAGGTTTAGCGCGCCTATTGTCGAAGGTCCAAACATGGTGCTGAAGGAGTTGTCATTCATGGAATACTGCTGGGCATAGTTCCAAATGGCGGTAACCGTGTTGCCGTCGAAGTATCCCATCACCACGCCCGGCCCTTTGCCATAGTCGTTGCAACTTGGGCCGCTCAGTCCGGTGGATTCAGGGAATTTGTCCATTAAGCCGCGATCGAAGGCATCCTGCTCCGCCGTGTACCGGTGATTTTGGTCGCAGGTCACCGGCATAGTGGGACTCATGCGAAAAGGCTGGGTGGAATTTGGATTTTGATCCAGAAGCCTGCCGCTCAAAAGATTGTTGACGCTGGGAGTATCCTTTTTGGCTCGGAAGGGCGTCTCGTTGGGCCGGTTCGCAGCGACCGGGTAGGTGCCGAAATAGTGATCGAACGAGATGTTTTCCTGAAATATCACCACGATATGCTTGATGGGGGTTTGCGTCGTGGTTTCCGTGTGGGTCGGAAGGTTTCGGGTGCCGCTGTTTGCCTGTTGAGGGGGCTGGAGGGCGGGGCGCGTTTGTCCGCGCAAGGGTTCAGACGACGCGATGAACAGGAACACAAGCACGAGCAGAGTGGCGCGTGAACAAACAGCTACGTCCCGAGAAATTTGCTTCTGTGTCAACGCGTGTTCCTGGTTGCTCAGCTTTCCAAGACTTGGGTTTTTGTTCGTCTCGGAATGGCCGGACGGTTTCGGGCCGTCGAGTGCAAGAACCGATTGAGCGGTGCTTGCGCGGTGAGTATATCGTTTCAGAATATCGGTGGATATTAAGAAGTTGCCCGCGCTAGGTGCTTGATCTAGGGGAGCTCGTTTGAGCCTTAGTGTCATGTTGCCGTAGCCCGTCGACCTGAAAAAGCGCAACGCCATATAGCGCGCCGAACCGCTGAGCGCCTCGTCGTTTCCCCTTCGTCTAGCAGCCGGACGTCGAAGAGGCAGTCACAGCCTCCCAAATTACGGGTGTTGGTGGCGGCGGTGGTACGGCGGCAACACCAGAGCCCGGTTCGTTCTGGGGCGGATCGAATGTTCGGCTATGAAACCGATACCGCTACTCGCACCGAGGCTTTCACCGAACACGCGCTAGCGGTTAGGTTGCACTAAGCCTCTCAATAAGATAGATTTGCGATCACAGTGCCGGAGTGGCGGAATGGCAGACGCGGCGGACTCAAAATCCGTTGGTCGCAAGGCCGTGTGGGTTCGACTCCCTCCTCCGGCACCAAAATATATTCATTGTCCCCTTATTTTATGCTGCTTTTTGAAAGCAATGAGTTGGTGCGCCGCAGGTGTGTCACGGATTGGGCGGAGTGGGGCGTTTTTGGCGGCTGTGGCGGGTCCGGTCGTCCAGGTCCTTTTGACATCGGCTTCGAGCTTATCCTGGCGGGATTAAACCCACGCGGCATAATGCCGCTCCGTGATGCGTATACTCTTGTGTCCGAGAAGCACACTCACGCTCTCTAGCGGCGCCCCCCTCTCCAGTAGGTTCACTGCGAACGTGTGCCGCAGGCGATGGCTGTGGGCGTCAGGGACACCAGATAGATCAAAGAGCGTCCGCAAGGTTTGTTCCCAAATATTCGTCACTGTCTTTCGGCTTGATTTGCCCGTCCAGAAACAGTACTCGCCCTCATTAGGAACGGCTGCAAGAGCTTCAATCGTCTCAGGTGGAAGCGGTATATTGACCTGCGTTCCGGTCTTGGCCGTCCGAAGGTTCAGCTTTTCGAATTTGATTCTATCCCGAGCCAGTGTCACGGCATCGCCGAGCCGCAGGCCGCTGTTTTTCATCAACAGTATTAGAGCACGTGTGCGAATCCGATTTCTTGCATCCGGGTATCTAGGACAAGTGGCCAGAATAGTTTCAAGCTCCTCGGGAGTGAAGGGCAAGACCTGAGCATTGGCTGCAATCGGTAGCTTGATGAGCTTCGCGGTATTTGTCTCGGTCCATCCGCTGTCAACACAGAATCGAAAGAAAGCGCGGAGAAACTTAGGTCTGCCTCTCGTTCCTTTCCAACAGTTCAGAGATTGCTTGGCGAATCAACATTGATACTTTGGTGCCCGGGGTCATTTTCTTTGCCAACGCCGTGAGCCTCTTAAGATCTTTCGCGTCGAGCCAAACACTGACTCGTTTAAGCATACATACATTGTATGCTTGTTATCACGTCGTTGTCAAATAAAAGATGCAGTGTGCACCAATATGATTAAGAAGGGTTAGACAATACGACTCAAACCGCGATCATGGGTTTACCTTTCGGGTTACCACCTCGGTCGGGGTGACTCTCCAAGGGGGGCGAATTCCGATGAACGGCGGGCGGCAGAGAATCGAGTCAGTTTTTTCCAGCGCAACATTCAATTGCCCCTTGAAGATCTGTGGAATCTCGATCTCGCACAACTGACTCGATGTAGCCGGTCGCCCGCGGCGCCCGACCAAGTGGGTCTCGGCGCGTTCATCGTCAACGGGTGAACGACCCTGGCGGCACACCGTGCCTTTCCGACTCCCACCAGTCGCCGCCTCGGTCGCATGACGCGTTGTGATGACCTCACCGAGAATCAAATTCAGGCTGTCCCGAGCGCGTGCAACCCTGGACTTCAACGTGTTCTTGGAAACCCCTTAGCCTAAGCTAACGGCTTTATCGAAAGCGCGCCGGAGCGCCGTGCTCGTGTACAGCTTTTTCCTGAAGGCGCGCCTCCCGATAAAGCGCTAACGTCATTCGGGCCCGACTGTTAGAGTCGGCGTAGTGAACCGTAAAGCGCAAGGACGGGAGGCGAAACCGACTCGCATTCTTGCCGATTTTTCAAGGCTGTCGGCGTTTTCGCGAAATCGGCCAGGACCGAACTACGGCCCTGGCCGATGTACACAGCACTTTGCAGCGCCGCGATCATTACCCCCGTCAAGCCATCGCCTTTATGGTTTTGTGGGCAGCCACCGAGTACATGAGCCGCGTGAACCCGCTCACAATGAGGTTAACGCCCACGATGGTTCCAATGGCCCACGTTGAACTAATCGGCCAAGGCCGCCAGATCACATATGCCAGAAGTAACGTCGCGATGCCGTCAAAGAGAATCCATCCGGAACCCGGCAATGCACGAAACTGGAAAAACACGACAAGTTCTAGCACGCCCTCTGCCAGGAAGATCGCCGCCACCACCAGGGTGAGAGACGCCAAGGCGATGCCGGGATGGAAGGCCAGATACAGTCCCCCGATGACGTACGCAATGCCTACCAACACTCGCCAAAGAAATCCTCCGGCGCCTTGGGCAGCGAAGGCATAGGCCAAGTACGCAAACCCGCTGAAGACGATAATCCAACCGAGCAAAATGGAGATTCCAATACCCGTCGCAAACGGCAGAAACACAGCCAAAAACCCGAGCACGATCATGACGACGGCCATTCCTATGGACATCGCCGTCGCTTCCTTGATCGTGTCCGTAATGCTTCGTGTAGTCATGATCTTTTCTCCTTTTCTAATGTCCCGCGAAATGGAGGGCGCGTTAGCCCTCGCATTCCTGCGCCAGTTGCCCGACAATTTCCTGTCGATTCGATTCCTTTTACAGATTTCTGCTGCGGCGCGATCCGTCTTAGTCGCTGATCACATCTCCTGCCTGTGCGGCCTTGACCTTCAATGCGGCGGCCTTGGTCTTGAGGATCTCAACCTTGGCTTTTGCCCGCTGCTCCGCCGCCTGGCGTTGTTCCTTGGCTTTCTCCAACCGGGCTTGAATTCTGGAGTCGAGCTGATTGATCTTTTCCTGGAGTTTTGCTTTTCGGTCGGCGCGGGCCTGGGCATGCTCTGCTTTCAGTTGCGCGATGTCCGCTTGCATAGCTGCGGAGTCTTCGTCGTCAACCATATCCTCTACGTCTGAGAGCGCTCGCCGGAATACCATTCCGCCGATCGCTTCCATGCGCGTGTCCACCGGAGTCGTCCAGTCTTCCTGAATCTCCGCCACGACTGCGAATCTGTTCGGCCGCAATTGTTTGCTCACGTCGTCAACGAAATCGCCACCAACCCGTGCATTGCTCAGATCCATTGTGCTGCCGGCGACCAATCCCACAGTTGCGCCGATCGCGAGACCCACGGGCCCGCCGAGAAGGCCGATGAGGCTACCGAGCGAGGTTCCGACGAGAGTCCCGAGCGGCCCCGGATCATCGCTTTGCCTCACGGTTACGGCGCCGTCTGCGTCCTTGGCGACGACTGCATAGCCATAGGCGACGATGCTGCCCTCGCTATCCAATTGCAGAAGTGCCTTCTTCCCTTCGTACGCTTTCTTTTCCGTGTCGAAGACAACTACCAACATTCTGTCCATGGTGGTTTTGCTCCTTTTAGATTTTGTTTTTTGCTTTCGGCCGTGATGCACCTTTGATTAGTGCAAGTGATCAGTGCAAGGCGAGCGCCACTGGGTAAGCATTTGAAAATACTGGAGCGAGCCCGTTGCCGGTTCGCAGTCTCTTCGCGAATTCGCGAAGTTCGCGAGAGAAGGTCACGAAAATCGAGGTGGAGTCTTGGGGCGGATTTAGGAGCGCGAGGTGCCGAAAATGCGGATGCCCGGCAGTTGCGGGACGTTTTCCTTAATCTTTTTCCTTAAACTCGGTTCCTAATCTGTGGGAGTGGGCCTGGAACACCTCAGAAACCGCTTACCGATTTCGCCGGCCGTTTTGGCCGCTTTCGCGCTCGATCCACTCCCGGATATATGCCGGACAATTCTCCAACTGCACGCCATTTGCTTCGCAGCGCGCCAGATACTTCACCGCGTCTCGAGCTACAAGCGTTACGTCTTTCAAATCCAAAACTAAAAGGCGATCGACCGTCTCCAAAGAGCAGACGCGTTGCAATTCCTCTAAGTGCTCTGCCTCGATTCGACCGCTCAGTGTAAAGATCACCTTGTCGTTTGCTGACCGTTGGATTCTCAGCATGGCCGTTTGTACAAAATTCTCCTGCACAAACAGAGCAATCCAGACGCCAATTCTATGTCGCTGAAAAACCATACGTTCAGCAGGGGCAGAGTTCGCGACTTGCGACGAATTCGCGGACCTCTCGCGAAATCGCGACGATTTCTCAGAGGGGAAGCTGGAGCAGCTAGCTGGTTCTGAAGCGAAACTTGTTGATCTTGAGCGAGCGGATCTTTGACTCCAGTGTAGAAGGAGGAATGCCCAGGGCGGTGGCCGCGCCCGCGGGTCCGGACACCTTACCTCGGGTTTCCGCCAGAACCGCCTCTATCGTTTCCTTTTCTTGTGCGGCGGACTTCCCGGTGGGAAGTTGGCTTCCGGAACGAGCGTGGCCGCCTTCGCCAGAGATCCAACTCGGATCCACGGAGAAGGTCTCCCCTTCACAAATGATGAGCGATCGCTCGACGACGTTCTGAAGCTCGCGAATGTTTCCAGGCCAGGAATACGTTTGCAACAGTTCGAGCGTGCTCTTCTCGATTGTGCGTATCTTCTTTCCCGCTTTCCGTGCGTAGCGGTCGATGAAGTACTCGACCAGCATAGGAATGTCTTCTTTTCGTTGGCGCAGAGGAGGAACCTCGATGGGGAACACGTTCAGGCGGTAAAACAGGTCTCTTCGAAAAATACCGGCAGCGATCGCTGTCTGCAAGTCCCGATTGGTCGCGGTAATCACGCGCACGTTCGCGGGAATCGACTGGTTTCCACCAACACGCTCGAACTCCCGCTCTTGCAGGACGCGCAGCAGCGCAATCTGTGTTTCCGCTGGCAGTTCACCAACCTCATCGAGGAAGATGGTGCCTCCATCTGCAAGTTCGAAGCGGCCTAAACGCCGCTGCAGTGCTCCGGTGAAAGCTCCCTTCTCATGACCGAATAACTCCGAAGCGATTAATGCGGCGGGAATTGCGGCACAATTCACACTCACAAAAGCTCGCGAGGAGCGCTGCGATCGTTTGTGGACGGCTCGAGCGATGAGTTCCTTGCCGGTACCGGTTTCACCCGTGAGGAGAACCGTGGAGTCTGTCGGGGCGACTTTGGCTACTCGAGAAAGCACCACTTGCAGAGCGGGAGAGGCGCCCACGATCTCTTCGAACATCGAGGAGCGATCGACCTCTTCCTTCAGGACCAGGTTCTCTTTGTAGAGCTGATCCTTCAGAATCTTGATCTGGTCGAAGGCTTTTTGCAGCTCGAGTTCAGCCCTCTTGCGATCCTCAATATCGATGCTCGACCCATACCATTTAATGATGCGGCCGTGCTCGTCACGCACAGGGACTTTGTGGTGCAGCATCCAGCGATACTCTTCGTCCGCCCGCCGGACGCGTGCTTCATGGAGGAAGATTTCCCCAGTCTCTAACGATGCGCGCCACTTGGCCAAGATTCCGTCGACGTCTTCAGGATGAATCACCACCGTCCAGCGCCAGCCTTGCAGATCCTGCAAGGAGAGACCCACGTACTTCAGCCAGGTTTCATTGAAGAAATCAAGGTAGCCGTCAGGCAGAGCAGTGTGGATCAGCGCGGGAGCGGAGTCGATGACAAGCCGCAGGTCCGGCGCCTGCTCAGGCAGGCCAGAACGAGTTACGCTGGACGCCATAGCGCGCATTATATCCTTTTTGGACTCTTCCGCACCCCGTATCGTCGCAACGCCTGGATGGCCGGCAAGCTGAGCCGCCTTTGCCCAGCCACGGACAAACCGAAAGAAACCGAGTTACTTCCTGATTGTATCCCCAATCCACAAGTCTTGTGACGGGTTGCCGCCCAACCTGGGATCAAATGGAGTCGTACCGAGCCGGGGCAACATGCACATTTTTTCCTGTGTCAAATCAAAAAAATGAAACGACAAAAAGGTTTTGACCCCCTGACCGGCTCTATTTCTCCTTGTTTTCAGGCCGCTGTGAGAAAATCGAGGACAACTTTACATCCGAGTTACTCCATTCGTTAATGTCCAGTTACGGAAAAGCATTCTCGGTGCGTCTAGAACCGCTGTAGCACACCCCGCTGGCCCCACAAAACTTTGTACATAGCGGATGGCTGAGAATGAGGCGTTCTCGGCTGCGGCAAAGACTGGGACGATATTTGTAATGACGATTAGCCTCGCGCGACTTGTAACGACCCTTCGTCTCCGACAACCAAAGCGGATTCTTTCAAAAACCCCAGACAAATTGGAATCTGACGCCGTACCTACATCCGTCGTCAAAGTTACTTATATATGGCGATGTGGGAGACTTATATTCCATGAAGAAAATTGGCTTCCTCTCATTCGGTCACTGGGCACCTTCACCGCAGTCGCGAACGCAATCGGGGGCCGACGCGCTCCTGCAGTCCATTGACCTCGCCGTGGAGGCCGAGCGCCTGGGAATGGACGGAGCCTACTTTCGTGTTCATCACTTCGCGCAGCAACTGGCATCACCTTTTCCACTACTCGCGGCGGTTGGTGCTAAGACCCGAAAGATTGAGATTGGCACCGCAGTGATCGATATGAGGTATGAGAATCCTCATTACATGGCGGAGGACGCTGGGGCTGCGGATCTAATCTCTGGCGGCCGGCTGCAGTTGGGAATCAGCCGCGGTTCCCCCGAGCAAGTCATCGATGGTTGGCGCTATTTTGGCTACCACCCGATGGAAGGCGAGGACGATGAAGGCATGGGCCGAAGACATGCCGAAGAATTTCTTGAGTTGCTACGCGGAAAGGGCTTCGCTAAGCCTAACCCACGTCCAATGTTTACCAATCCTCCGGGACTCCTGCGTCTTGAGCCATACTCCGCGACATTGCGTGATCGAATTTGGTGGGGGTCTGCTTCCAACGCGACAGCAGCATGGGCCGCGAAGCTAGGAATGAACCTGCAGTCGTCAACCCTCAAATTCGACGAGACCGGCGAGCCGCTCCACATCCAACAGGCCGCACAGATTCGCGCCTTTCGCGCAGCCTGGAAGGATGCTGGTCACAAGCGTACTCCGCGCATTTCCGTTAGCCGGAGTATTTTTGCGTTGATTGATGACCATGATCGTCGCTATTTCGGACGAGGCTCTCAGGAAGAGGACACAATCGGGTTCCTTGACGAAAATACACGGGCGATCTTCGGTCGCAGCTACGCTGCCGAGCCAGATATTCTCATCAAGCAGCTTAGGAAAGACGAGGCGATCGAGGAGGCTGACACGCTGTTGCTAACCATTCCGAATCAACTAGGTGTTGCCTACAATGCGCATGTCATGGAGGCAATTCTGACTACCGTCGCTCCAGCCCTCGGTTGGCGCTAAATCGCCGCCATATTTACTGGGTCGCGTGATGACTACCGAGTAGCAAAATTGCGAGTAATAATCCGCCTTCACTTTGCTACTGCTGCCTTCCTAAGGATTGGGCCTGAGAAGTTCTATAAAGGGGGAAGTCAAGAAAAAACACTTCTCCTGCGGCCGGAGTTTTTCTTGCTTCCCAGCCCCCGTGAACGAGCGAGAGTTCTGACCAGCCGCACCACGGTCTCGGTGTGCAGGGCGCAGTGACCCAGTGATTTGGGTTTCTTCTATCAGCGGTTTTCATCGCCTATCGCAACGAAGCCGATCAGTTCTGAGACTCGCAAAGCAGAACGGTGGTCAGGTGCCAACCATGGTTCTATAGGAGACTCGTGGCCTATGGCTTTTTCGGGTTGTCCGAGAGGGCCTAGGGTCGGCTGTGAGACTTGGTGCCCGAGGCACATCGTGCCTAACTTCTCAGCTGAGACTCGCTCTCGAACCCGAGTGTCTCGACGAACCCGACGGCCACCGCCAGAGAAGATCCCCGAGATGGAGCGGACTCGGTCAGAGACACTCAAGCTGCTTGTGGTTTCAGATACTGGGCGTCGAAACGGACTCCTTTCTTCCAGATGTGCAAGGTAATCGCCGCGATCTTCCGCGCCAGCGTCAGACGGGCCATCTCCGGACGGATTCCCTTGGCCAGCAAGGCAGCGTAGAACTCCTGAAACGGACCAGGCTTGTGGGCAGCGACGATGGCCGCACCCTTGAACAGATTTTTCAGATCGTGATTATGGTTGGTGTTGAGCCCGCGAATAGAGACCTGTTTGTTCATCCTGTGGAGCTGTCCTTCCACGTAACGATAGTCGCCGCTGCTGTGGGTCTCGATGCCAAAACCGCTGAAGGTCCACAACTGCCGCTTGGTGCGGAAACGGTGCGGGGTTTGTACGATGCCAATCAACACCGCCGCCCGGATCGGACCCATCGAAGGAATCTGACAGAGCAGCTTCCACGCCGGGTGCTTCTGGCTTTCGCTGAGCAACTCGCGCCGCACCTGCTGGCGCAAGAACCGGAGCGCATCGAGCTGTTGGAAGTAGAACTCCGCGCGGCGGTGCACCCCGGGTACGGTGATCTTCGCCAGCCACTCCGCACGGTGGCCTGGCGCATAGACCTGCTTGCCAGTGCAGGGGATGGCCCAACTGCGGTACAGCGCTTTCACCCGAGTCATGACCCGTGCCACGTCCTTGCTGATGGTCAGATAGCTGCGCACCAACTCCTTCAGAGTGCGCACCCCGTGTTCACCGTGATAGACCGGCTTGAGCTGGTTGCCGTGATGGGTTGGCGTGGATTTGATCTGGTATGAGACTGAGACGGAAAGAGCCGCTATCTCTCAGCAATTACAGTAATCGGGTCGCTGTGCTTATCGCAGTTGGCAGCGCCCTCGGAGTGGTAGCCGTCGGTCTTTTCAGGCCTAGAATACTGCACAATCGATGTACCCGGGCCGCAGGACTGGCGGCCCGTCCGGAAAGCTATTTCTTGAAATTGGCTTTGGGATCGAGCACCTTGCGCGCGGTTTCGGCTCCGAAAACCGGCAGCGACGCACCCGGCAGCAGCCCGATCTGCTTCAGCACCGAGGCTTGATCCCAGTAGATGTGCTCGTGCGCAAGCTTGTCGCCGCGAAAGCGCACGATGGCCACCAGCGGAACTTCCACCCGGCGGTTGGTCGGAGCGATGCCCGGCAGCATCCAGGGAATCTCCTGCGTGTGCGTGAACGAGAAGATCATCTCGTCCACAAGCTGATCCTCGCCGACAGTGCGTGAAACGGGCCTGAGCGTCGTGTCGGGCGGCATGCTGGGAATAAAATCTCGCGAGTAAAAATCGCGCAGGGCGCTTTTCCCGTAGCCGCCGGTCATCACCGGCACATGGTTCACATAGGCGTCTTCCACCATCGTGGCCAGGGTCGCCTCGGTATCGCGGGTCGCGAATTCGTGCTTGGTATGCTCTTCCCAAAGCCGGATCAGGTCCGCGTTTGACATGCGCGAGATTGTATCGCAAAACTCCGGGCGTCAGGTCGGAGTGGGCGGAAGGCACTCAATAGCGAAGCGGAGTCCTTTCGGTTGCGTCCGCAAGTTTGACTTGGCGCGCTATTCGTTGTCTCTGCGCTCACCGCCAATGCACTAGCCCGCGCTGCCCTCCACACGCATCCCGACCGCTGCACCGATCGACGATTACGCCGACCGCGACCCAAGCGAAAAGAACCCGAGGAAGAAAGCGACAAGCGAATCAGCGAACCAGGCATATTCCCGGCGTACTTTCGTTACGAACTAACAGAAGCGATCTTCAGCTACGTCGAAATGGTCTCGGTGGAACAACGATTGGAAAAGCCTACGAGTCAAGCTGCAAGAGACGCTGCGTTTGGGGAGGTGCTCGACTCGATGCCAAAAGGATCACTGAAGCGCGACGACTTCCTACGCAAACTCTCCGAGCGAGCAAAATCAATTCGCCTGCCACTAGCAAAAGCGCTAGGAGAAACAGCGATGAGGGCCTCCGCAAAATACACGTACGACATGATGCCCGGCTTCGGCGAAGCCGGCCACGTCCTGAGAATGATCCTCTGGACTGCAAAGAGGCTATCGCACCCGGAAAGACTAACCTTTCTCCGAGAATGTATCCTCAACGCCACAGACGACACGATGGCATTTTAACATCCCGAGAATCCTGACCAACCAGAAGGACGACCTAGACCTCAAAGTCACCGCTACCGACCTCTACAGCAGCTTTGCAGAACGAATGAGAAAGCGCTACGGTCGAGACGTTGACGCCACCAATATCGACCTCAGCAGGTCCGATCCCTGGGCTTTCGAATACTGGGGACGCGACCTCACAGCTCACGGATTCCCAACCGACCCCGAGGACCGAAAAATACAAAAAGAGTTTTGGCTGAGATATATCGGAAACAGCAGAGCGCGCCTGGCCGAGGCATTTCGAGGCTTTTTCTTCCCCGTGGCCGCCTACAGCGAGGACCCAGCTAATGCGGTCAAGCACAAGATCGACTTGCGGAGCCGCTGTTCAATGCCGTCCAGGCAGCCAGAGAGTCCATATAGTCTCTCCAATGGATGATCTTCCTGTTTTCAATCGTAATGACCGAGATGAGCCTATTGTCGTAGGTTGCGCCACTCGCAAGAACCTTGCCGTGTACTTCGTACTCGAGGATGACGATGCGACTATCCTGGCTGCGATGCACGACCAGGCCGTCGCCGGAGTGAAGCTTGATGGTCTTTCCGTCCAGAGAGGCTCGCCATCAGATTCGCTCGTCCTCGAATGGTCACAGGCCAACCTGGGAAGTGGTAGCGGGATTCGAAGACTGCATCATCGGCAAACGTATCGAAATAGTGTTTGTCGTCAACGAGTCCGCGCAAGCCTTTCATGACGATTTCAAAGAACGGGTTGAGAGCTTCAAAAGCTTTGTATCCGGTTTTTGGCATTGGCAACTCCTGGAGTCTCTTAGAGGGCAAGGCTCTCATGGAACAAAGGGTATGATTCTTACTGTACAACCCGGTTGCGTATGCGCAAAACGACCAATCTCGATGACATCAGAATATTCGTTGCCGTTGCGGAGGCGGGAACGTTCAGCGCCGCGGCCGCCCATCTTCAGCTCCCGGCTTCCACGATAAGCAGGTCGCTGACCCGCCTCGAAAAACATCTGGATTTGTTGCTTGTGCGCGGAGTCAGCGAGGGCTTGCACTTACTGACGCCGGCAAGGAATATCTCGCTGTTCTGTAAAAGAGCGCTGCGGCTCTTGCGCGAGGGACGCGAGCTTCTCGATAAACATCGTGCCAGCCCTTCCGGTCTCTTGCGCATCGCTTGCCCCATTACGATGGCGCGTGACCTGATCGCGCCTTTGTTGAGCAAATTCATGGAGGCTTTTCCTGATCTTAGAGTCGAACTCGAAACATATTCATCGGGCTTCGACCAGGAACCGAAGGAAGATATCGACGTTTTCTTCAAGGTTCGAGTCCCAAAGACTCGTCGCGCCGCGTCCGCTCCTACCCGGGCGTCGCTCGCGGTCTATTCGCAAGCCGTAGATACGTACAAAATGCCGGGATGCCTGCCGAACCAGCAGACCTTACTTCGCATCTTTGCATTGGTTCCGGTAGATGGACGCTCTCCAAGGGAGGGAAGACAGTTACGCCCGATATCGCACCCCGAGTTGTGACAGACGATCCCCTTGTGCAT
Organism: uncultured Acidobacteriota bacterium; assembly: GCA_963828935.1. Lineage (GTDB taxonomy): Bacteria > Acidobacteriota > Terriglobia > Acidiferrales > UBA7541 > Palsa-189. Next base: position 472,913 of record CAWHGP010000007.1, read on the forward strand.
CGACAACTCGTGTTGGATGGCGCCGGGATTGCAATTTTGCCTCTGTATATTGCTCTCGATCCCGCCATCGCAAGCGGCTTGTGCCCGTTTTGCCTGGATGGCAGCCAAAGCCCGTCGTGCCCTTGCGCTCTTGTATTCCGATAGTTCTCGTTTGACCCCTAAGGTCAAGGTCTTTTTGGATTTCATCCAAAAATATCTCGGAACCGATCTAGATCCCCGCCTACGAGGTGCTAAGGCGAGAGATTGCTTTACAGATCCTAAGCGACGGCGGTCCCGCTCTCGCGACGCGAGTGAGTCCCGAAACCTCCAAATCGGCTTTGCGTCCTGCAAGATCAGTTTGCTTCAGTGACAACATCGTCGCGACACCAACGACATCTATAATCGTGTGGGTATAAGGCGCCGCAGAAGGCGCAGCGACAGAGGAGGGATATTATGACGATTAGTTCTACGCAACACACCGAACGCCTGACGCGCAACAACGCCCTACTACTCCTGGTGGATCACCAGGTCGGTTTGTATACCGGCGTTCGTGACATCGACATCCTTCAACTCAAGCACAACATCATTGCTCTGACACGAGCGATGCTCGCGCTCAAAGTGCCCGTTATTGTGACCACGACCACGGAGAAAATGTGGGGCCGCTTATCCCTGAACTCGCCGACGTTCTGCACGGCGTGCATACAATCGAACGCACTACAGTCAACGCGTGGGACGAAAAGCGCGTCGTCGATGCGGTTAAGGCGACGGGGCGCAAGAAACTCATCGTGACGGGCATTTCCACGGACGTTTGCCTCGCTTTCCCGGCCATGGCCGCGCTTGCCGATGGGTTCCAGAGCTATGCAGTCATCGATGCGTCCGGTGGCTTCAGCCAGACTCAGGTCGACATGGGAGTCATGCGGATGCAGCAAGCCGGCGTCGTTCCGGTGGGCTATTCCAATGTCGCTATTGAAATTTTGGCCGACAATGCGGCGCCGGAGGCCGAGGCAGTTTACGCAGCGCTCGGCATGCCATTCAGCGCGTTGGTCTTTGGTCTTCGGCAGTATTATTCGCAGGCGTCAGTCGATACTGGTAAAAAAGTGAGTGCGTAAGGTTCCCGGTGCTCGGACACCTAGGTTTCTTGCCGACGAGTACCGACAAACGCCCTTGTGATAAACGAACGAAACCAAGTTCGTGGATTGTCGGCAAGCCGGAAGTAATGGCGCAAATCTGGTCTGCTGGGTTAATAGCCCGTGGAGCTGACTCCCGGACTGTCGGCTGTTCGGAAGTAAATAATCGTCCGACGAGATATCAGGAGGTCTGGACCAAAAGCACTGTCTCAAGATAGGAGTTCACTCCACCCTTACCAAGCGCGGCGTTCACCAGATTCCAGACAAGAACTTAAGCACACCACTGATGATCAACAGAATAGACAAACCCAGGAGTCCAAATTTTCCCCAGCGGGCGCGGTCATACCACCGTACGTTGCCCCATTTGAGGTCCTTGACCGGAAAGACGTTGATGAGAATCGGGAATAAGGCCATTACCCAAAACCGCATCGCCCATCTGATGGCTCCTCTCTGGTAAGGCGCCAGTACTGGCGGTTGGGCAGTTTCTAGCAAAACCGCAGAGACGATCGCAAAGCTCAAAAAGGTTAAGAGCTGTGTGGCTTTGTCACCCAACTCGTTAATGCGCTGTGAGAGATCGCCCTCGGTTGTTTTCATTTCAATGTCGTTCCTCATTTCGGGACACCCAGCATCCACACCGCACTTATCCCCCCCTACTGCAACATGATTGCCATGCCGGCGAGTGCCAGTGGGAATGACCAAGCCCAATCACCTAGATACCAATTGGGTGTACATCGGCGCGGCTCAGGACGTGACAGAGCACCGGCTGTCGGAAGAGACACTCGGGAAAACGCGTGCGGAACTCGCCCACATGGCTCGAGTCACGAGTCTTGGGGCGTTGACCGCGTCAATGGCGCACGAAGTGAACCAGCCGCTCTCAGGTATCGTCACGAACGCTAGCACCTGTCTGCGGATGCTGACATTGGACCCACCGAACGTCGACGGTGCGCGTGAAACGGCCCGGCGAACGATTCGCGATGGCAACCGCGCGTCTGATGTGATCACGCGATTGCGGGCACTCTTCAGCAAGAAAGCCACCATCGCCGAGCGGGTGGATCTGAATGACGCCACGAGAGAGGTGATTGCTCTGTCATTGAGTGAACTTCAAAGAAACCGGGTTATTTTGCGATGCGAGCTTGCCGACGACCTCCCACTTGTCACAGGTGACCGAGTCCAGCTTCAGCAGGTGATCCTGAACTTCCTCCGGAATGGTTCGGACGCGATGAATACCGTTCATGATCGCCCCAGGGAGTTGCTGATTAGGACCGAACGAGACAAAGGCGATCGGGTGCTCCTGAGCGTGAAAGATGCGGGGATCGGTTTCGACCCTCAATCTATGGACAAGTTATTCCAGGCCTTCTACACGACCAAGAATGACGGGATGGGGATTGGCTTATCGGTTTCTAGCTCCATAATGGAACAACATGATGGTCGTTTATGGGCAACGCTAAATGATGGTCCGGGAGCAACATTTTCATTTTCTATTCCTTGCACAACCAATACCTAAGTGCAATAGACTCTTTACCCAGTCTGCCGCATTCTTGCGTTATGAACTCGGGCCAAGAAAAGCTCGCTGGCGAATTTCCAATTGTGGCAGTAGTGGATGACGATGAATCCGTGCGCGAGTCATTGCCTGACTTGTTGCGGGAGTTCGGATTTGCGACGCACTCGTTCTCATCAGCGGAAGAGTTCCTAGCTTCCGATAGCCTAGTTCAAACTGAATGTCTCATCCTCGATGTCGCCATGCCGGGCATGACTGGATTTGATCTCCAGCGAGAATTGAAGCTTCGCGGGCACAGCATTCCGATCATCTTCATCAGTGCTCACAAGGACGAGGTCGTCCGCAGGCGAGCGTTCCAGCAAGGAGCCGTTGAATTCTTATTCAAGCCATTCAGCGACACGGCCCTGCTTCAGGCGCTGAATACTGCCCTTCGGGTGAAGTGAGCGATTAGCGATTCTCCCGCATTTGGGAATAGGAATATACTATGTCGCTAGCGCGCGCTTTTGGCCTTCAGTTGGAGTCGTTACCGATGACACCGGCAACACCCATCGTATTCGTTGTTGATGACGACATCTCCGTGCGTGAGTCGCTGCAGTTGCTGATTCAATGCGAAGGTTGGCATCCGGAGACATTCGCATCCGCACAAGAGTTCCTCGATAACCCACGGGTGCTAGTTCCGAGCTGTCTAGTCCTTGACGTTTCTCTTCCAGGCCTCGATGGCCTCGACCTCCAGAAATGTGTCGCCGTCGAGCGGCCGGATATGCCGATCATCTTCATCACGGGATACGGCGACGTGCCCACAACGGTCCGAGCCATGAAAGCAGGGGCTGTGGAGTTCTTGACGAAGCCATTCAGTGACGATTCACTTTTGAATGCCATCCGGCAAGCCATCGAGCGTAGCCGGGTTGCACTTGGTTACGAGGTGGAGATGCAAGCGCTCCGGAACTGTTATGCGTCACTCACACATCGTGAGCGGCAGGTTATGGAGCTGGTAGTTTCCGGTCTGTTGAATAAACAGGTCGGTGGGGAACTCGGCATAAGCGAGATCACAGTGAAGGCACATCGCGGCAAAGTGATGCGGAAGATGAAGGCCGACTCCCTCGCTGAGTTGGTGAAGATGGCTGCGAGGCTCCGACTCCCAGGAGTGCCAAAAGCCTGAACTCTAAATATTTGATTACGACAGTGCGACTGGTTCCCTCGGTTAATAGAGCTGTTGGAGTCGCATAGTGCGCGTCCAAGGCATGAGCGCTGTCCACTCAGCGGAGTGAAATTCACAGCGACAAGGGCCGCTGTCCGATGACCCAAGTTGGGAACAGTTTGGGAACAATAGCCGCCGAATACCGCCATAAACCGTGATATAAGATGCGCGAAAGACATAGACGAGACAACTACTTAGCGTTTTAGAGTTTATCTTGGGCGCAGGAGGTCCGCGGTTCAAATCCGCGCGCCCCGACCAACATCTTCGGTGACAACGACTTACAAAATGGCAGTTTCGGTACTGCTGCATTGTGGTGCAACTTGGGAACAGTGAGAAAAATTCGCGCCGAAAAATCGCATGCGAACTTCACGTAAGCAATTGGAAACATGGAGAGCGAGAGCGGGCCGCCTGCGTGTCAAGTAGGCGCGCCCGAACTCGTGAGGAGGTGCGCTACTCCACTGGGGGATCGCATAGCTTCCGGTTTACCCGTGATCCACTCGCAATCGTCCGAACATGATGCGCGAATTCAGTCGAGCCTGGCGATAGATCTTGAAGGGTTTTGAATTGCGCGATGGGACTATAATTCGGGAATGGCATCCGCAGGGCAGAGTACCGAGCAGGCTCGGCAGGCGCAAGACGTTGACGCCATTCCTACTCTGGCGTGGTCCGCTCGTCCCGACGGCTCGGCTGAATTCCTCAATCGGCGCTGGCTGGACTACACCGGCCTCTCTGCAGAAGAGGCATCGGACTGGGGCTGGACTGCGGCTCTTCACACAGAAGACCGCGACAGGGTCATGGATTGTTGGCGGCACCTACTGGATTCTGGCGAGGCCGGCGAGATGGAAGGACGTCTGCGCCGGCACGATGGAGACTATCGGTGGTTCCTGTTTCGGGCTGAGCCGTTGCGCGACGAATCGGGCAACATCTTCAAATGGTATGGCGCGAATACCGATATCGAGGATCGTAAGCGCGCCGAGGCACTACTAGCCGCCGAAAAACGGACCTTGGAAATGATCGCCAGCGGGGCTTGCCTGGCAGATATCCTGGAAAGGTTGTGCGAAACGATCGATGCTCAGGCCAGTAACATCAAGTCGGCAGTAATGCTGATGGACGCGGATGGCATGCACCTTCGGCCCGCAGCCGGTCCTCGACTTCCCAAGGGCTGGGTTGAGGCCATCACTCCACTAAAGATTGGCCCTTGTGTAGGTTCATGCGGTACTGCCGCATCTCTGAAGCAGCGGGTGATCGTTTCCGACATTGCAACAGACCCCTTATGGGCTGACTATCGAGACCTTGCTTTGAGTCACGGGTTGCGCGCCGCGTGGTCTCAGCCGCTACTCTCCAAAAATCAGGAAATTCTTGGCACCTTCTGCGTCTCCTATGCGGAGCCTCGAACCCCTAACGAGACTGATCTGCGACTAATCGAAGGCGCGGGTCACATCGCCGTAATCGCCATCGAGGGAGAGCGATCGCAGGAAGCATTGAGATGTGCCTTTGAGGAGATCCGGAACTCGGAAACGAGACTCCGGAAGATCATCGACACGATTCCGACACTCGCTTGGTGTAGCTTGCCGGATGGTACGGGAATATTTTGGAACCGGCGATGGCACGAATATACGGGCCTAACGCTTGAAGTGGTTCGCGGCTGGGGATGGCAGGATGCCATTCACCCGGAGGACTTGAAGGAAATAACAGATAAGTGGCTCGGATTTCTGGCGTCTGGCCAGCCGGGCGAAGTCGAGGGAAGGCTGCGTCGATTCGACGGAGTATATCGATGGTTCTTGTTTCGGGCTGAGCCATTGCGCGACGAATCGGGCAACATTGTCAACTGGTATGGAACGGATACTGACATCGATGACCTGAAGCGCGCGGAGGCAAAGCTCCGTCAGGACGAGGAAGAGCTTCGGCAACTGATAGATTCATTCCTCAGCATGTTGTTGTCTTGAACAAAGACGGCACGTTGCTTCAGGCCAACAAAACGTTGCTTGACTACACGGGCTTCACCTTGGAAGAAATGAAAGCCGCGGGAACGCGGGAGCAGATGAGCAGGCACGTTCCTCGAGAGGATCTGGAGAGATTTGAAAAGGAACAAAGCGCTGGCCTTTCAAACGGAAGGCCATTCCAGATGGAGAAGCGGCTGCTCGGGAAGGATGGGCGGTATCGCTGGTTCCTTTGTCGCTACAACCCGCTACTCAATGAAGCCGGAGACATCGTCCGGTGGTTCGGAACCGCGACGGACATCGAAGATCGCAAGCAGGCTGAAAATCGCGTGCGAAACGAAAACGTCGCGCTGCGAGAGGAAATCGAACACATTTCGATGTTCGAGGAGATCGTTGGCTCCTCCGAAGCCCTGCGGCAGAGTGCTGGCGCAAGTGTCGAAAGTTGCGCCTACGGATTCGACAGTCCTGATCTCGGGAGAAACTGGAACGGGAAAAGAGCTGATCGCCCGCGCCATACATAGCCGGTCTAATCGGTCGACGCGAGCCTTCATTCGAGTAAATTGCGCGGCTATTTCGCCTTCACTCATTGCCTCGGAACTATTCGGACATGAAAAGGGCTCCTTCACGGGGGCACATCAGCGACGTCTCGGACGCTTTGAATCGGCCGACGGCGGAACGATTTTCTTGGATGAGGTTGGTGAAATACCTCCAGAGACGCAAGTTGCTTTGCTACGAGTTCTTCAGGAGCACGAATTCGAACGAGTAGGCGGGAACCAAACGGTTCGGGTTGATGTGCGAGTGCTCGCGGCGACAAATAAGGATCTGCGCGCGGCCGTAGCTGATGGGACGTTCCGTCAGGATTTGTTCTACCGGCTGAACGTTTTCCCGATTCAAGTGCCGGCACTTCGTGATCGAATTGATGACATCCCGTTGTTAGTGGAATACCTGGTGGACCGCTACGCAAAGAAGGCCGGCAAGCGAATTCGAAGTGTGAGCAAGAACACGCTGGATTTGTTCCAACGCTATGACTGGCCCGGTAACATTCGGGAATTGCAGAACGTGGTCGAACGCGCCGTGGTGCTTTGCGAAGGGGAGATATTTTGTGTCGATCCAAGCTGGCTCGCGCCGGCGCCCTCAAGTCCGACGACCTCCAATCCGACTACGCAGACCGTTCCCTTGGTCGCAGATCTTGCGGAACGGGAGAGGGCGATGATCGAAAACGCACTGCGTGAGGCTGACGGCCTGATCTCGGGTCCCACCGGCGCTGCAGCGAAACTAGGCGTACCCAGACAGACGCTTGAATCCAAGATCAGGAAACTCGGAATTAACCGGCATCGTCTTCAGAACGTCGTAGTCCCCGTCTCGGCTTCTGGGCGTCATTTCGATTAGAAGCCGGACTCCAGGCTTCTCTCTCAATCTAACGTAGCGCCCCTCTTCGATACGTCGCCCCGACGGGATTTGACCCAGCCCCAAACACGATGCTGAATTTTCAGCAAACGCTGAAATTGCGGCATGTCTGCAAAAGCTAAAGACAAATATCTCAATTGATTGCGAGTGGCACTGATGTTGCTTTCCTCCACCTCACATGAATCAAAGTGTAAAAAGGATCGACAAGGTAAAATTTGGACCCTGGGCTATTGTAACGGGAGCCTCTTCAGGGATCGGAAAAGAGTTTTCAAGGCAACTCGCCGCGAACGGCTTAAACATCGTGTTAGTCGCCAGAAGGCTCGAACTGCTTAAGGAGCTGGGACAGAATCTCGAGAAAGAGTTCGGCGTACACTGCCGAGCGGTTCAAGTGGATCTGAGCAATGAACATTTTATCGGTACGATCAAAGAAGCTACGCAGGGTCTCGATATCGGTCTTGTCGTCTCAAATGCTGGCACCGGAAATCCCGGATCTTTTATCAAAAAGAATCGAGATGATTTACTGATAGATGTGAGACTCAGTGTGACGGCCCACCTGGAGCTGTGTCACCACTTCGCGCCTTTCCTCGTGAAGCGTGGACACGGCGGGATTCTTCTCGTTGGAGCGATGGGAGCGAGCCACGGGGTTCCCTATATGGCGAATAGCGGTGCGGCTAAGGCGTATGTTTCGGCGTTAGGCCAAGCTCTTCACTTCGAATTGAAAGACCAGGGAGTTCATGTGACGGTCCTAACTCCCGGCTTTATAGATACCCCTGTGATTCCCAAGCTCCTCGAAGACCCTGGAGCGCTCCCGATGAAGCCGATGTCTGCCGAAAGATGCGTGACAGAGGGGCTCGAAGCGCTGCGAGCCAATCGCGCTGTATACATTCCAGGCCTACTCAATCGAATCATGAATCGCCTCGTTCCTCCGTCGGTAGCTCAAAGGATGGAGGCAAAAATGCTGAAAAAGTAGCCTAGCGGTGGATAAGAAGGAATTTGCAACGTGGGCTATCGAGCGACTGTCCGTTCAGCGGAGTGTACGCGAAGGTCTCCAGCCGTTGAACGCGAATGAAATGGAAGTTATTCCGGGTAGGTTGAATCGAGTTATGAACATGGTTACACCAGTAAACGGCAAGATGCTCAAGTCCGGCAACGGATTATAGGTCCTTAGCCTGAGCGCTGAGGGTCGCAAACGCTAAAAATGCAGCAAAAGTTTTTCTGCACATGTGACGAATTCTAAAAATCACTTTTCGACGTCGTGATCCCCGTCTGGTCTTCAGGCCTCCTTTCGATTAGAGCCCCGTTTCCAAACTTCTCTCTCAATCCCGGGTAGCGCGCCCGTTGGATAAGCCCGGCACGACGGGATTTGGCGCGACCCAGCCCGAAGTCGATGCTGAATTTCCAGCAAACGCTGAAATTGCGGCATAACTGCGAAAGCTAAACACAGATATGTCAAGCTGATTGCGAGTGGCGCTGAGATTGCCATTCTGTGAGGCGTGAATCGTCCGGCGGGTCAAACGTGACCTTTAAGATTGAGAAGCACTGCGATGGGCACAGCACCACTATTCGACTCATAGGCCGGATGCGGGCGGAGCACTTATCCGAGTTGGAGAAGCAGATCAAGGAGAGCGAATCGAAGATCGTACTGGATCTGGAGGAACTGGACTTGGTCGACGTTGAAGCAGTTCGCTTCCTGGGGATGTGTGAAACACAAGGGATCACACTGCTCAACTGTTCGCCCTACATACGCGACTGGATCGGCAAAGAACGAGGTTAGAAGAATAGGAGAACAACAATGTCTAACAAACTGGAAGGAAAGATTGCACTTGTTACGGGCGGCTCGCGCGGTATTGGTGCCGCGATCGCTAAGCGTCTGGCCGCGGACGGAGCGAACGTGGCCATCACTTACACGAAAGGCGCCGATGCTGCTGCGTCGGTCGTCAAGGAGATTGAACGTGCCGGACGAAAGGCGATCGCGATTCAGGCGGACGCCGCGGATGCCAACGCCGTCAACGCCGCGGTCGAAAAGACTGTCGCGGCCTTCGGTCGGCTCGACATCCTGGTGAACAGTGCCGGCACAGCCATCCCCAAGACGTTCGAGGAGACCACGCTGGAGGAAATGGACCGTGTCATCGACATCAACGTCCGCGGCGTATTCGTCGCGACGCAGGCGGCGCTGAAGCACATGCAGAGCGGCGGCCGCATCATCATGATCGGCTCGGCGGTGGGCGAGCATGTCGTGGCGCCCGGGCCTCGTGCCCTACTCGGCCACAAAGGGAGCGGTCAAGATGTTCACGCAGGGCTTGTCCAGAGAGGTCGGGAGCCGGGGGATTACCGTCAACAACGTGCAGCCGGGTCCGATCGACACGGATTTGAATCCCGCCGCGGGCGATTGGGCGGTACCGCAGAAGGCCGCCACAGCACTCGACCGCTACGGCCGCGTTGATGAGGTCGCTGCGCTGGTGGCGTTTGTGGCCGGTCCGGAGTCCTCGTACATTACCGGGGCGAATCTTACCGTGGATGGCGGAACGAACGCCTGAACCGACCCGCGCGGGACGTTGAACAGAGCAAGGCCAGGTACAGGAGCATCGCTTGGGAAGACGGCGTATGGCCTCAGGTTAGCAGAGGAAGTCTAAGGGAGCGCGGTCCATGAAAACGCTAAGCGCAGACAAGTTGTTCACACCAATTCAAGTCGGACCCATGGAGCTGAAGCACCGCGTGGTGATGGCTCCGCTCACACGCTCGCGTTCCGTTCAGCCGGGGAGTATCCCGGGTGACCTCATGCTCGAATACTATTCACAACGGGCCTCGGATGGTGGCCTCATAGTTTCTGAAGGAACTTCGATTTCGATCGCAGGCGGAGGATGGTTCGGAGCCCCCGGATTGTATTCGGACGAGCAGGTTGCAGGCTGGAGGAGAATCACAGACGCCGTTCATGGGAAGCGCGGGCACATGTTCTCCCAACTGTGGCATACGGGGCGTGCCGCGCATGTGGACTCGACGAACGGCATCACCCCAGTCAGCTCTTCAGTCAACCCCGAGTATTGGCAGGATCCAATGATAAAAACCTCTACGCCTCGCGGTTGGCTACAACCTTCGCCTCACCGCGCGCTTGAAATTGCGGAAATCCCGGGCGTTGTCGAGGACTATCGCAAAGCCGCCGGGCGCGCTAAAGCCGCGGGTTTTGACGGCGTTGAGCTTCACGCGGGTAACGGCTACCTGCCCGATCAATTTCTGCAGGATGGCATCAATAAGCGAACCGATATATACGGTGGTTCGATCGAGAATCGATCCCGCTTCTTACTTCAAGTGGTTGACGCAATGGTTTCGGTTTGGGGCGGCAACCGTGTAGCGGTGCGCATCGCGCCCAGCGGAACTTGGAATGGGGTGTCGGATAGCGATCCGATCGCGCTCTTTAACTACGTCGCAAAGCAACTGAACCACTTTGGACTCGCTTACTTGCACATCATCGAACCACGTATCAGAGGGAACGTGCTGATCGCCGAGGGCCAAGGACCCATTGCGACCGCGAGGCTGCGAAAGATATTCACGGGAACGATTATTGCGGCCGGGGGGTTTGAACCGGACACAGCCGAGGCTGCTATTCGAGATTGCGATGCGGATTTGATCGCATTCGGACGGTATTTCCTAGCGAATCCCGACTTGCCAAAGCGCATCAGGCTCGGGCTGCCTCTGAATTCTTACGACCGGGCCACCTTTTACACTTTCGAAGCTCGCGGCTACACCGATTATCCGTTCTATGCAGAGCGAATTGCAGTCTCATGAATGATATGCATTTCCCATAGGCCCAGTATGAAAGCCAATTCCGAATTCGAACATGAAGGAGAAATTCAATGAATACCCAAGTTGTTTTGGTTACAGGAGGACTGACAGGCATCGGACGGGCGACGGCACTCGCGTTTGCCAAGGAGGGTGCTCAGGTTGTTGTTTCCGGTCGGCGCGACGAAGAAGGCCAAAAGCTCGTCAGTGAAATCCGCAAGACCGGTGCGGAAGCGGAGTTTATCCGCGCCGATGTACGCCGCGAAGAAGACGTACGTAACTTGATCGACAAGGCGGTGGAACGATTTGGCCGTCTCGATGTCGCTGTGAACGCTGCCGGTACGGAAGGCGTGCCTGGCCCCATCACGGAGCAAACGGCGGACAGTTACGCGGCAACGTTCGATACGAACGTGCTCGGCACATTGCTGAGCATGAAGCACGAACTTCGCGTGATGCTGCCACAAAAAAACGGGAGCATCGTGAACATATCCTCCACATTTGGGCATACCGGCGCGCCTGGGGCTTCTGTCTATTCCGCCAGCAAGCATGCGGTGGAGGGACTCACGAAGTCGGCGGCGCTGGAAGCGGCCGGGACGGGCGTGCGGGTGAATGTCATTGCTCCCGGACCAATCGAAACAGCAATGCTGAACCGCTTCGCGAAAACCGACGAAAGAAAGGCTGGTTTGGTCTCGACCGTGCCGCTAAAGCGCGCGGGAAAACCCGAAGAGATTGCTCAAGCTATCGTTTTTGTTTCCTCCGACAAAGCCTCTTTCGTTACGGGAGCTTCTTACCTCGTCGACGGCGGCAAATCGGCGCGATAGCTCTCACGTGCGTGGCACACCCGTTCGAGAAGGAGGATAACAATGAATCAGACAATCGAAGAAAAGAATAAAGAGCTTGTCCTTAAGGCCTTCGACACACTGTTCAACAAGCGGGACTATGGGGCGGCCGAGCGCTACTGGTCACCTAATTACATTCAGCACAGCGCTCATATCGAACCTGGTCGCGAGGGCCTATTCAAGCTCATCAAGAGCATGCCGCCGACTCTGAAGTACGAATCGAGAGAGATTGTAGCCGAAAAAGATTTTGTGATCGTGCATGGGCGATTTTCGGGCTTCGGCGCAGCCCGTGAACTGGATTGCGGCGGACATCGTTCGCATCAAGGATGGTGTTCTGGCCGAGCATTGGGACGTGATTGAGGACGAGGCCACGCGAGAGCAATCAAAGAGCGGCCTCCCGATGTTCGGCGATGTGTTCACGAAGTGAACAATACTGAAGCGAACGCCAGGGGACGAGAGGGATCGATGGCCGATCGAGACTGCCGTGTGACGGGCCTAACCGTAACCCGAGAGGGCTCTTATGAGCAACGAAAGCATCGGCGTGGCTGATCAAGAACGGGAATCGATGGCACAGCATCTGGCCTTGGCCGAAAGGGCGTTGTCCGCCTTTGTTACTGCGGTCCATCAGTTGTTCGGTGCTGAGCAAGCGTCGCGTGCGGCAGACAGCTGGATAGAGGAGTTAGAACGGACGGATTGGCCGAGTGAAGCTCCGGTTATTGATTGGCGCAAGGTAACCATCGCGGCTGCAGGAAGGCTTGTCGACCGCGACAAACGTCAACTCTCACGAAGTTAAGGCAGAAGGTATGTTCGAGAGATGCTTGAATCCCGACTGCGGCTTGCCGTTTGACTACCGCGAAGGCCGACTGGTTCGAGTCTCTTCGGGAGATCCAAAGTCTCCCGCAGAACCACCTAAGATAGAGCATTTCTGGCTCTGCGGAAAATGCTCGGAACGATATGTGTTCCCGCATGAACGCGAAGCGGGCATGAAGATCAGGCTCCGTGTAGAAGAATCTCAGGAAACGGCAGTTCGCGATTCGGCTGCAACTGTAAAGCCGTGGGAGCGAGCGGGGTACCGCGAAGTAGGAGCGATCGTGGCCAAGGAGACTGACAGCAACCATGGTACGCAGGGGGTGATTTATGCAAATCGGAATGATCGGCCTCGGAAGGATGGGGGCCAACATGGTGCGGCGTATGTTAAGAGGAAAGCACCAATGTGTAGTCTTCAACAGGTCGCCAAAGCCGATAAAAGAGTTGGCTCAGGAGGGAGCAGTGGGAGCAGATTCGCTGGCGGATTTTGCAAGAAAGCTGGCGAAGCCCCGAGCGATCTGGCTGATGGTGCCGGCAGCGGCTGTGGATCAAAATATCGCCGACCTGGTCACACATCTCGAGACCGACGACATTCTCATTGACGGCGGCAACTCTTACTACGTCGACGACATTCGTCGCGCCAAGGAGCTCGCACGGAAGAAAATTCATTATATAGATGTTGGGACCAGCGGCGGCGTATGGGGTCTTGATCGGGGCTACTGCATGATGATTGGTGGGGAAAAAGATGCGGTGACGCACATGGACTCGATTTTCACGACACTCGCGCCAGGCGTTGTCGGCGCTTCGCGAACACCGGGACGCGAATTGCTCGGTGGCACCGCCGAACAGGGCTACCTGCATTGCGGCCCCAATGGTGCCGGACACTTTGTGAAGATGGTCCACAACGGGATCGAGTACGGCCTTATGGCGGCATATGCCGAGGGTCTCGGTGTTTTGCGTAATGCCAATGTGGGCAAGGTAGGGAATTCCGTCGATGCAGAAACGACGCCGCTGCGCGACCCTGAGCATTATCAATATGAATTCGATTTGCGTGATATCGCCGAGGTATGGCGCCGCGGCAGTGTGGTTGCTTCGTGGCTTCTTGATCTGACCGCGGCGGCCTTGGCGAAGGACCCAGCCCTCGTCCAGTTTGAAGGTCGCGTTTCCGACTCGGGCGAGGGACGCTGGACAATGAAGGCGGCGATTGACGAAGCAGTTCCGGTCCCAGTCCTTTCTGCTTCTCTCTATCAGCGTTTCGCCTCACGCGGCGAAGCGGACTACCAGAACAAAGTTCTTTCCGCCATGCGCTACGGTTTCGGCGGGCACTTGGAGAAGGCAGCCGCCAAGTAAATGCGAGCGCAATCTTCTACTCACGAGGGCGACAAGTTCGCGACCTAAAGCGAGTGACCGACAAGAAAGCAGATACCTCGCACTCCTTTAAGGAGGTTGAACCGCATGAGAGCGGACATTGTAGGCGGCGCGGTATTCCCCGATTATGAGCTGACCGATCACACGGGCAAACACCGCAAGCTTTCAGAACTACAGGGGCCAGATCCCATGATCCTGGTGCTCAGCCGGGGAGGATACTGCCCAAAGGATCGGCGGCAGGCTGAGGGGCTGGTCCAACTTCACCACGAGATGGAAGTCGGTTACTCTCGGCTCGTCACCATCAGCACCGACAACATGCTTCTAACGAATGAGTACCGCACCGGCGTCGGCGCTCATTGGACCTTTTTATCCGATCCGGGGCGAAAGGTTCAGAAGGATCTCGACATCGCCGAATACACGGACCCCGAGCATAATCCGATGATCCCCCACGTCATCGTCTTGGAACCTGGTCTCGTTATATTCAAAATCTACAACGGCTACTGGTTTTTTGGCCGACCGACCATCGAAGAGCTTCGACAAGACTTGCGCGCTGTGCTCAAGAAATGCCGTCCGGATTGGGATATCACGAGGCCCGAACTGAAAGCCGCTTGGGAACGCGGTGAACATGAGCGCTTTTATCCATACGGCAAAACCTACGGGGAGGTGTTTCGGGGGCAAGAGTAAACGGCGATAGGGCTCCACTTGCTGTCCGCAGAGTCGTTTTGGGTCTCGCGGGCTTAACAGGACGCTGAAAAACGCAATGTCCATTCCGCAGCAGTTGCCTTGCTGCCGAAAGTAGAGTGAACCCCGGGAGTAAGACAGTTTGATCGTGCACACTTTGCGGCAAAATCCTTCCGAGCGACGAAGTGTACATAAGATGCGCTCACGAGTAGCTGTCTCGTGAGCAGGCGAGTTGTGGGAGCATCCGTGGCTCCGATTTGACGAACATCTGTGGCTGGCCTGTCGGATTTGCGAAGCGCGCCTTCGATGGCATGCATCAGTCTTGAGTGGTATCGTATCGCGAAGGGTCGAACGCGGAACCCAAGGTCGAGAATATGATGAGCTCTCCGCAATTACACCTCAAACCGGAGCACGAAATAAAACTCAGTGATGCCGCGAGTGTGGTGCAGCCGGCGGGATCTGAATCCAAACATGTAACCGCTATGACAGCCGAGATGCGTAAGACCGGAGTCGACGTCGTGGGCGACATGCCTTGGGGCACACACTTCTGTCTATTCTACGAGACGCTAATGGATCTCCTCGAACCATTGGTTTCCTACTGCAAAGCTGGATTGGAAAGCCAGGAGTTCTGCCTGTGGGCCGTGGCCGCACCCCTCACGGGGGAAGACGTCACGCACGCGTTGAAACGAGCTGTTCCTGACTTCGATCGATACCTGAACGACCAGAGCATAGAGATTGTCCTGGCTCGTGATTGGTATTTGCAAAATGGCAGGTTTGATCGCAAGAGAGTAACTGGCGGTTGGAATGAGAAACTCGCGCGCGCATCAGCCAGAGGTTACGCTGGCGTAAGGGTGACCGGAGACAGCGCATGGCTCGAAAAGCAGGACTGGAAGGATTTCTGTGAATACGAGGATTCAATCAACCACTCTATCGCCAACCAGCGTCTGACGGTGCTATGCACGTACCCGCTCGCCGCCTTCGGAGCTGCTGAAATCCTGGATGTGGTGCGTACACATCAGTTTGCGGTGACAAACCGACGCGGGACTTGGGACGTTATTGAAACCGCTGGGCACAAACAAGCTAAGGCCGAAATCAAGCGCCTGAATGAGGAACTCGAACAGCGTGTCGTTGAGCGGACCAGCCAACTGACGGCGGTCAACAAGGAACTGACCAAGGAAGTTCTTGAACGAAAGCGCGCTGAGGATGAATTAGCGAAGGCTTTCGAAGAAATCAAGCGGCTGAAAGACCGCCTTCATGACGAGAACGTGGTCCTCAGAGAGCAAATCGATCAGGTTTTCATGTTTGAGGAGATCGTGGGCTCTTCTCCCGCGTTGAAAACGGTCCTCTCCAGCATCGTGAAAGTTGCTCCCACCGACTCTACGGTGCTGATTACGGGCGAGACGGGTACCGGGAAGGAATTGATTGCGCGCGCCATCCATAAGGGTTCGCAGCGTGCTGGCCAGGCTTTTATTACCGTGAATTGCGCCTCGATTCCTTCTTCGCTCATCGCCTCAGAATTGTTCGGCCACGAGAAAGGAGCCTTCACCGGTGCCCTGCAGCGCCGACAAGGTCGTTTTGAGCTGGCGCACTCGGGCACCATTTTTCTCGATGAAATCGGCGAGCTTCCCGCGGAAACGCAGATTGCATTGTTGCGTGTGCTCCAGGAGCGCCAATTTGAACGAGTGGGGGGTAGCCGTGTCATTCCCACTGATGTTCGAATAATCGCCGCTACCAACCGCGATTTGGGTGCCGCCATTGCTTCAGGAGCGTTTCGCCCCGACCTCTTCTACCGGCTGAATGTTTTCCCGATCCATGTGCCGCCTCTCCGGAACCGAAAGGAAGACATTCCGATGCTGGTCGAGTACCTCGTGAAGCGCTATGCGGAGAAGGCGAGAAAGCAAATCCGCAAGATCGACAAAAATACGCTCAAGTTATGCCAGTCCTATCCTTGGCCAGGCAATATTCGCGAGCTGCAGAATATCATCGAGAGATCCGTAATTCTCTGCACCGGGGATACCTTTTGGATCGATGAGGCCTGGCTTTCAGGTCAGGGCGTAGCTCGCCTCGAGTCATCAGGTCCTCTCACAGAGACCCTCCAGAACTATGAGAAGGAACGCATCGAAGCGGCTCTTGCGGAAAGCAATGGAAAAGTTGCTGGGCCAGATGGTGCCGCTGCCAAACTTGGAATTCCGCGGTCGACGCTAGATATGAAAATCAAACAACTCAAGATAAAGAAATACAGCATCCGGTAAGGTCCCTCTTTCAACTCCCCAAAATTCAGCATTTTCCTCAAATTGCGTCACGCGATTTTCCGTTTCGAGCTCTGTTTTCAGTGAGATCCAATTGGCTACTCGGTTGCACTTCTCGTGATCGGTGCTCGGATGTCTATTCACAGATGCTGCAGGAAAAGGAGGATGTCCATGAAAAACGCGAAGGGACTCATGCGCAGGTCGCATGGAAAAGAGAAGTCATACATGACTGCACTCGTAAGAATCTTTTTGGTTGCGATGTTGTTTTTCGCCTCAAAGGAGGGGCTTATGTCACAAACGAATCAGGAACAGAAAGTGCGGAATGTTGTGCTGGTCCACGGCGGCTTCGTGGACGGATCCGGATGGGAAGGCGTCTACAACGCCTTGAAGAAGAGCGGATACGCGGTGACCGTCGTTCAGGAGGCGACGGCATCGTTCGCCGACGACGTCGCCACCACTAAGCGCGCGATTGCTGAGCAGAACGGTCCGGTGATTCTAGTCGGCCACTCGTACGGTGGCGCTGTCATCACCGAAGCCGGCAATGATCCGAAGGTCGCTGGACTGGTGTATATCTCCGCCTTTGCGCCCGACAAGGGTGAGTCCGTATCCACGCTGATCAAAAATACGCCGCCTGGCGCGCCGGTGCTACCGATCCTGCCGCCCGTGGACGGCTACTTACTATTCGACAAGGCCAAGTTCCCCGCGTTCTTCGCCGGCGACGTGAGCCCCGAGAAGGCCGCATTCATGGCCGACTCGCAAGTGCCATGGGGTGTGAACGCGCTGAACGGCACGATCAGTGAGCCGGCATGGAAAGCGAAACCTAGCTGGTACCTGCTTACGACCGAGGACAAGATGATTCCACCCGACGCCCAGCGGCAGATGGCGAAGCGCGCGGGTGCGATGATCGTCGAGGTCAAGGGCAGCCACTCGACCTATGTATCGCACCCGCAAGCGGTGGCGACTGTGATCGAAAAAGCCGCCAAAGGCGCGCTGGCTTGTAGCAGCACGCTAACTCGTGGAACGTGCGCCGGACAATTCCCCACGTGGAAATTGTCCGGCGCACTTAGCCGCTTAGCACATCGTTCGCTGAAGGAGGGACAACTATCATGCGTGCAATGAGAGCAGAAGGATTCAGCGGTTACAAGGATTTGAAGCTAGTGGACATTCCAAAACCGGCAGTCTCGGATGGACGGGTACTGGTAAAGATCACGGCGGCCGGGGTCACGCCACTTGACCACACCATTCTGTCGGGGGGACACCCACGCGCGAAAGCGCCACTGGTCTTGGGAGGAGAGGGAGCGGGCGTGGTGGAGGAGGGAGGTGGAACGGCGTTTCCTGTCGGTTCACGCGTGATGTTTGCCGGGCCATATGGCGTTTCAGAGAATGGGACCTACAGTGAGTGGCTTGCTGTCCGAAAGGAGAACCTTTGCTTGATTCCCGACAACATCGAGGATGTTTCGGCTGCCGGCGTTCCCGTTGCCTATCTCACCGCCCAAATGACACTGAGCCTCGCAGGATTTGCGAAGGGCAAAACGGTGCTGTCGCCTGCGATTGGAGGATCGGTCGGAAACGCAGTCACTCAGTTGGCGCGGGCGCAAGGGGCGAAACATGCGATATCAACGACGACCAATCATGCGAAGGCGCAACAAGCACGCTCTCTGGGCTTCGACGAGGTGATCGACCTTTCTGTGGAGAAGCTCAGCGACGGCGTTCGCCGGATCACGGAAGGTTATGGCGCCGACATCGTGATCGACGCAGTCGGCGGAGAAATCTTGAGCGAGGCTCTCGGCACGCTCGCGATGGGGGGAAGTCTGACTACATTGGGCTACGCCGCAGGCCGCAAGGCAACCATCGACGTCACGGATCTGATCTGGAAGCGCGCGAGTATGAAGAGCTTCTCCCTGTTCGCACAACCTGCGGGGGTATGGAGCGCCGCATGGAGCGTCATTTTTCCATTGCTTCAATCCGGCGCGGTCAAGCCCATCGTGGCAAAGACGTTCCCGCTGCCCGAAGCGGCGGATGCTCTGCGTTACCTGGTTGAGGGCCGCCCCTTCGGCAGGGTCGTCCTCACAATCTGAAAGCCATCGCGGACGCGGCAAAGAGCCATGGCAAGGTGCTGTTCATGCCGAAAGTGTGATTCGACCGCATTCGATCTCACTCGGTCACACGAAGGAGGAATACATGTGCAAGCTTGACGGAAAAATCGCACTCGTTACGGGCGGCAATAGCGGCATCGGCCTTGCGACGGCGAAGCAATTTGTCCGCGAAGGCGCCTACGTTTTCATCACCGGACGCCGGAAGGCGGAGTTGGACGCCGCCGCGAAGGAGATCGGAAGAAATGTCACCGGCGTGCAGGGAGACGTGTCGAACCTCGCCGACCTCGATCGCCTCTTCGACCAAATCAAGCGGGAGAAGGGCAAGCTCGACATCGTGTTTGCGAATGCCGGTGTCGCCCGCTATGCCGCCTTGGGCGCCATCAGCGGAGGAGTTTTTCGATTCGATTTTCGACACCAACGTAAAAGGCGTAGTTTTTACGGTTCAGAAGGCGCTGCCTCTGCTGCCCGACGGCGCATCCATCATCCTCAATGCGTCGATCGTTGGCAGCAAAGGGCTTGCCTGCGATATAGCGTCTACTAGCGCCACGAAGGCGGCGGTGCGTTCGTTCGCGCGGACATGGACGACCGACTTAAAGGAACGCCGCATTCGAGTAAACGCAGTGAGCCCAGGCTCAATCGACACGCCCGCAGCGCGTGATTTACTGGCTTCTTCAGAGGTAGGCGAGAAACGCAAAAAGATGATCGCCGAGAGCGTTCCGCTCGGAAGGTTCGGAACGCCCGATGAGACTGCCAAAGCCGTGGTGTTTCTGGCGTCGGACGACAGCAGCTACATCACGGGAATCGAATTGTTCGTGGATGGTGGATTCGCGCAAGTGTAGAGTCATCGGTCCTCTCACAGAGACCCTCCAGAAGTATGAGAAGGAACTGATCGAAGCGGCTCTCGCGGAAAGCAGTGGAAAAGTTGCTGGGCCAGATGGTGCCGCTGCCAAACTTGGAATTCCGCGGTCGACGCTAGATATGAAAATCAAACGACTCAAGATAAAGAAATACAGCATCCGGTAAGGTCCCTCTTTCAACTCCCCGAAATTCAGCATTTTCCCCAAATTACGTCCCGCGATTTTCCGTTTCGAGCTCTGTTTTCAGTGAGATCCAATTGGCTACTCGGTTGCACTTCTCATGATCGGTGCTCGGATGTAGGGAATGCAGTTCAGTGCAGTCCAGGCGCGGCTGCGTCAAGTGAGCTACTATACGAGTTCACCAGTTGTTCTGCGCCAGGTCAAACGGAACGGATCGGTGAACTAAAAAAAAGGGGAAACGAATATGAAGAGCCTTAAAGACGCGGTGGCCGTCGCAGCGGATGCCATGCATGTGATTTTGGGGGCGAGCGGGAACACCGGCTCAATCATCGCCAATTCCCTGCTATCGGAGGGCAGGAAGGTGCGCGTCATGGGGCGCGACGCGGGGCGACTACAGCGCTTTGTGCGCAAAGGCGCGGAAGCGTTCACGGCCAACATGAGCGACGCGGCTGCGCTCACCAAAGCCTTTAGCGGTGCGCGCGCGGCATACTTGATGTTGCCGCCGGCGAAATCCCGGGAGGACCAGGAGCGAGACAGCGATGCGATCGCGAAAGCCGTGAAGGAGTCCGGCCTGCCCTACGCGGTGCACTTGAGCAGCTACGGCGCGCAGGTTCCGGAAGGCACCGGGCCAGTCGCGGGGCTGCATTCTTCGGAGCAAAAACTAAACGCGATCGGCGGTTTGAACGTTCTGCACCTGCGCGCCGCGTATTTCATGGAGAACAATCTGGCGGCGATCGGCATGATTCATGGGATGGGAATCTTCGGAAATGCGCTGCTACCCGACCTGAAGTTGCCCATGGCCGCGACGCGCGACGTTGGCGCCTACGCCGCGCAGCGCCTCTTGGACCTCGATTTTTCCGGCAAACAAACCCGCGAGCTGCTTGGGGAGCGCGACCTGTCGATGACGGAAGCTACCGCGGTGATTGCGCGCGGTATTGGCAAACCGGATCTGCGTTACGAGCAGTTCCCCTATGACCAGGTGCAGCAGGTGTTGACCCAAATGGGTGTTCCGCCGAAGGGAGCCGCGTTGTACATCGAGATGTATAAGGCCATCAACGCAGGAGTCCTCGTTCCGCAGGAGCCGCGTTCGCCAGAGAACACCACACCGACTTCGTTTGAACAATTTGTGCAGGACGTCTTTGCGCCTGCCTATCGCGGGGTGACTGCCACCGCTTAGGCTCAGCGACCAAGTGGCACCGTTGGGCCTGTTTGCAGGCGAGAATTTCGGAAGCGGCT
This sequence comes from uncultured Acidobacteriota bacterium, assembly GCA_963828935.1. GTDB lineage: Bacteria > Acidobacteriota > Terriglobia > Acidiferrales > UBA7541 > Palsa-189. Next base: position 494,152 of record CAWHGP010000007.1, read on the forward strand.
TCTCGAAAATTGCCGATGGGGAGATTTAGTCATGAATGGAACATCCTCTAAGAAAACAGAGTTGTCCGAGCGCGATAACAAACCGAGGACGTACCGTCGTATCGTCACAGGAAATGTAAACGGGAAGGCCGTCGTTCAAAGCGACGAGCCGTTGCCGGCATATGAGTTCAGGACGGTTCCCGGCTACGAGCACACGCTCATCTGGGTCAACCCGGCGACCCCGGATCTCAGCAAAGAGCAAAGGTTTGACAGGTATCCCGACTCCGTCGTTCCGGGACCTGGCGGCACGAGCCTGCACTTCGTGACATTTCCGCCCGGTTCACTCTTCGCGGATCCGTCCTTCGATGGCGAGGCCGCACGAAACGAAGCGTTGGTTCGTCTGCGAGGATTAGCCGACCACTTCGAAAAGGAAGATCCGGGGATGCACCAAACGAACACCGTGGACTACTCGGTTGTCTACGACGGAGAGATTTGGCTGGAGTTGGACGACGGCGAGACTCTGCATTTGAAGCGCGGCGACGTGGTCGTGCAAAACGGTACGCGCCACGCATGGCGAAACAAAGGCACCGAACCCGTCACCATGCTCTTTTTCCTGAACGGTGCAAGAGAAAGACAATGACCAAAAAACTCGAAGGCAAGACCGCCGTCATCACCGGCGGGACAGAAGGGATTGGGTTGGCTACGGCAAAGCTTTTCGTCAAAGAGGGCGCCTATGTCTTCATCACGGGCCGCCGCCAGAAGGAACTCGACGAGGCCGTGAAGGCAATCGGCGCCAACGTTTCTGGAGTTCAGGGAGACGTTGCCCAATTGGCTGACCTTGATCGTCTTTACGAGACCGTCTCTAGCGTGAAGAGGCGAATCGATATTGTTTTCGCCAACGCCGGCGTTGGCGAATTTGTTCCCTTTGGGGCCGTCACCGAAGAGCATTTCGACAAACTATTCAACATCAATGTGAGGGGAACGCTGTTCACAGTGCAAAAGGCCTTACCGCTACTGAATGATGGTGGCTCTATCATTCTCAACGGCTCCGTCGCGAGCGTTAAGGGTACTGCCGCCTTCGGCGTCTACGCCGCAAGTAAGGCTGCCATCCGCTCTTTCGTGCGAACCTGGACTACAGATCTGAAGGACCGTCGTATCCGCTCAAACGTTGTCAGTCCGGGTCCGATCAATACGCCGCTGGCGAACCGGCAATCTGCAGACGTGATTGCGCGGATTGTGTCCACCATCCCGATGGGACGCATGGGGGAACCCGAGGAAGTTGCTAAGGTGGCGTTGTTTCTGGCGTCGGATGACTCCAGTTTCGTCACGGGTATCGAACTGTTCGTTGACGGCGGCAGAGCCCAGATCTAACCGAAAGGAGGACATAATGACTTCAAGTAGGTCCAAAGCCGGACGAATAACTCGAACAACATCTCTGAGATGGGACGTGTTCTTGGCGCCCAGCATACCTGCCATCACGAGCGATTTGCCTCCGGGCGAAAAACAGCGGCCGTGGCCGCCGATTTCGTCAACCCTTATTTCTGGGGAGCGGGACGCTGTGCTGGTCGACACCCCTATTACCGTCGAGCAGGCGCGAGCACTGGCGAATTGGGTTGCGGCGAGTGGAAAGAATCTGACGACGATCTACGCCACCCATGGCCACGGCGATCATTTCTTTGGCACCAGTACAGTTCTGGAGCGATTTCCAAATGCCCGTTTCGTCGCGCGGCCGGAGGTGATTAAGATTATGCGCGAGCAAGCATCGCCAGAGTCTCTCGCTACGTTTTGGAATCCGCGCTTTCCCGACCAGATTTCCAGCCATCTTGCAATCGCCGAAGAGCTGACCGGAAATGTCATTGACTTGGAAGGCCACGATTTAGTCAGTGTGCCGCTTGGATTCACCGATACTGCTAGCACGACCTGCCTTCATGTTCCGTCAATCGGTTTGATCGTCGCGGGTGATGCCGCCTACAACGGCGTTCACCTGCATCTGTCAGAGTCGCCCGATCAGCAGAAGCGCCAACAGTGGATTGCTGCTCTCGATAAAATGGAGTCGCTTAAGCCACGCGCAGTAATTGCCGGGCACAAGCGCGTCGGGAACGATGACAGCCCTAAGATCCTCGGCGAAACGCGGAAATATATCCGCGATTTCGAGCACCTTGCAATGCAGACGACACCGCGCGGGAACTATATGACCAAATGCTGAAGCTCTACCCTGATTGGGGCAATCGAGGTGCGCTCTGGAGTTCAGTCAGTGCCATAAAAGCTTAATCCGTTCTGCCGGAGCCTTGACGCGACGCAAAACCTCTTAGGGTGGAACTAACGAGATGATGAAGATCCAAGAAAGCACGACTTTGCGAATTGAACCTATGAGGACTATCCAGAACATTCTGTTCCCGGTGGACTTCTCGCCCTCCTGTGCGGCTATGGCCGCCTTCGTAAAGAGGGCGGCTTCTATTTTCGGGGCCGGGGTTACGCTAGTTCACATCTTCGATCTTTACAGTCACGACGCGTTCCAACTCTACGTGCGGCCACCCTCCGAGATTGCCGAAGAACAGGAGGTCCTTTTCTATCCGCCATGCTCGCCTCCGAATCCCATTTTCGACATTGCCGGACGAAGGAGTGGGTATCAGTTTCCCACTGCGACGACTGCGGGTTATCCGCCTGGTATTGTGGCCGGCGTTATAATGTTCATTCAGGGCTTCTTGTAGCGTTGAAATGTTGGTTGCTGCTCAAGTTCGTGCTGCCGCAGAAAGTGCCAAGCTGCCTCGTTGACTTCGTCCGAGTGGATGTAATAATTGTGGTCGCGCCCGAGCATCTCATGCAGTTCTACTGGGAATCCGTGCATTTCCAGCATGTCCCGAGTCGCGTGTGCGTCAGCCAGAGGTACCATCTGGTCTAACGTTCCATTCCACATTGCGATTGGAATCTTCCGTTTGGCGGCGTCGAGCAATTCCGTGTCGCGCAGATCATGCCCGAAACCTGGGGCTGGTTCGTTGCCTTTGAGTCTTCCGGCATGCACTGCCACCGCTGCGAAATACTCTGAATCCACGAGAGACAATATGAGCGCGAGCCTTCCACCAGCGGAATGCCCGAAAAGGTAAATTCGGCGAGGATTTACGGCAGCTTTTGCCCGGACGGACTCTACAAGTGCCACGATGAAGTCTGGACCTTTATCCTCCGAATCTGGGGCAATTAGGATGACGCCTTCCCTTGATGCCAAGTCGCGCCACGGACCCGCGAGGGACAACCCGTCTTCGCCAGCGCCGCGGAGTAGCACAATCAGGGGTGCTGCCGCCGCGGCAGACGCCGAATCGGGTACAAACAAGTAACATGTGCTCTTCTGGCCCCCAAAGGTGAACGATACTCTCTGGATGCCATTGGCCTTGGATTTTGAAAAGGCCGGGATGCCGAGGGAAAGAGTTAGGCACAGAGTCGCTAGACGGTATAGAACAGCCCAACGGGCCGTACTCCTGCTGGAACGCATATGAAGAGATTCCGGTTTGAAGGCGACCTTCGGGAAGAACCATATGCTTCTCGCCTTCCCGCGTCAATCTAGAGTTAACCTTGGGCGCATGCTATCCGACTCCAACACCTCCATGAACTATTTTCACTTCTCTGTGTTTTCAGCAATTCTGATTGGATAACGTCGTCGGCTTCTCCCGCCGAGTAGACTTGGTGGTGTTGACCTGACCAAGCAGGTTGACGATAGGCTGTGATTTTCATTCGCGGTTTCAGCAGATTGAATGCTGGACGACCAGACCGGCGAGATCATTGAGCGCCGGTTAGAACACGAGACTGGATAAGCCAGAACATTTTATGCAGCACTCCCTGCTCCGGCACTCGTGGGTATGGAAGCCACGGGTTACGCGCATTGGTTTCAGCGAATGCTTACAGAGCAAAGGCACGAGCTGTGGGTTGGTGATGCGGCGGAAATACGCGCGAGGATGGTTCGGAAGCAGAAGACGAACAGACGTGATGCTGCCCACCTACTCAGGTTACTGCCCGAGAATCGGTTTCCACGAATCTGGAGTCCTTCGCCAGCCGAGCGCGATCTTCGGCAACTGTTGCGACATCGATTCAACCTCATCTGTATACGCAGCTCCGTGAAGAATCAGTTGCATGCACTGGCGATGGGTCAAGGTGTTTGTCGAATGAAAAAGCTGTGGGCACCAGCTGGCCGAAAGGAACTGGAAGCTCTCGCACTTGATCCTTGGGCCAACCGCCGCAGACGAGAGTTGCTTGAAATCCTGGACCAGCTCAATCCGCCGATTGAAGAGTTGAACCAGGCAGTAGAGTTGGAAGCCGAGAAGTGTCCCCACGCCGTTCATTTGATGAAACAGACGGGAGTGGGTCCGGTGACAGCCCTGGCTTTTGTGCTGACACTCGGACCAGTGGAGAGATTCCATAAGAGCAAGCAGGTAGTGAGTTATCTGGGACTGAATCCGAGTGAGGAAAGTAGCGGAGGCCGACAGCGTCTGGGTGCCATCAGCAAGCAAACCAACTCGATGATGCGACATCTCCTGGGCGAATCCGCTCAGACGGGCTAACGATTCGATCCGGAATTACGGCGGACCTATCAAAGATTGAAGTTCCGCCGTGGTAGTGGGGAGGCGAAGGTAGCCATCGCACGAAGGTTGGCGGGTCGGCTGTACTGGAAGCTGCGGGAAGCAAATCAGCCAAGTGCCGCCGGCTCCCATGCGGGGTAGCTCGAAGATTCCCCTGGTGGGCGTAAGCCCATCGCAATTCTGATTGAGCGCCCGGCCTCCCCTTTCAGCAGGAAGGGAAGTTCGGATAGCCTCAGTTTGTGTATGGGCGACCAACCGGGAGTCAACTACCCTCGGTCAGCACCGCGCAGCTGAACACGTCTCTCCATTCCTACGCACACTCGGCGGGTGACGACTTGACACGTGCGCATTACATGACAGCTGCGCGCGTGACCATTCCGCCTAAGCCCACGCCAGTAACGACCTCGCGGCGGTTGAGCCATGAATCTTAATGTGATATTTTGCGCCGATGCGTACGCGTGTGCTAGTGCTCGGTGCGGGCTTCGGCGGCCTCGAGTTGACGACGATTCTTTCGGACGCCTTCGGCGAGGCCATCGACATCGTGCTCATCGACAAGGGCGATGCGTTCGTCTTCGGCTTCTCGAAACTCGACGTGATGTTCGGACGGCAGGTGGCGGCCGAGGTCCGTCATCCCTACCGTGACATCGTCAAACCGGGCGTGCGATTTCTGCAGTCCACGGTGCGGTCCATCGACCCGGCCGCCCGGCGCGTGGTGACCGACGCTGGAACGTTCGAGGCGGACGTTCTGGTGGTGGCGCTCGGCGCCGATCTCGATCCGGCGGCCACTCCGGGCTTGTGGAAGGCGGCAACGAGTTCTACACGGTTGCGGGAGCCTTCGCACTGCGCGACGTGCTCCCGCGCTTCGAGCGTGGCGCGGCCATCATCGGCGTGACAGGGAAGTCGTTCAAGTGCCCGCCTGCCCCAAGCGAGGCGGCCCTGCTGCTGCACGATTACCTCACCGCTCGCGGGCGACGTGAGGCGACCGAAATCTCGGTGGTGATGCCGTTCGGTACGCCCATTCCCCCTTCGCCCGACACCTCGCAAGCGATCCTCGCCGCGTTCGCGGAGCGCGGCATCAGGTTCGTGAAGGACAGCCTAGTGAAGGCGCTCGACCCGGGCAGGAAGGTGGCCGTGTTGAGCGACGGGACCGAGATGCCATACGAGTTGTTTCTCGGCGTGCCGGTGCATCGTGTGCCGCAGGTCGTCGTCGAGTCCGGGCTTGCCGCCGATGCCTATGGCTGGGTGCCGGTGAACAAGAAGACGCTGGAAACGAACTTTCCCGGCGTCTACGCCGTGGGCGACGTGAACGGCGTGGGCACTCCCAAGGCGGGTGTCTTCGCCGAAGGCGCGGCGCGCGTCGTGGCGGCTGCGATCATCGCGCAGCTCCGCGGAGGGCCGTCACCCGAGGCCTACAAGGGAGCGGGCTCCTGCTATGTGGAGTTCGGCCACGAACTGGTCGGACGCGTTGACGTGGACTTTCTTGAGCGGCCCAAAACCCACAGGCATCTTCCAGGAGCCATCCGAGGCGCTGGTCGCCGAAAAGGCCCTGTTCGGTTCGAGTCGGCTTCAGCGCTGGTTCGGACAACCACTGCGGTAATTCGGGGCAAGTCGAACGTGGGCGAGTCTGCCCTAGGGGGATCGATATGGCGAAGGTATATTTCATCAGTTGCCGTGAAGCCGGGGTTGATTGCGACTTTCAGGCCCGGGGTTCAAGCCTGGAAGAGGTCATGCAACTCTGTGCTGATCATGGTGCCCAGGAACACAACATGAAGGGGTTTGGCCCTGAGCTGTATATGAAGATGCGAAGTTGTGTGAGGACCTTGGAGGAAGGGGCATCAGGGCCGACGAGCTGAAGGGCACGGCAGATAGAACTATTTGAAGATCACGTTGTGCTAACCTTCTTTGCGGAATCCTGTGTCGGCTGGGGAACGATCGGCAGATAAGGCCGGGGTGCTTTCCAGCTGAACAAGCAATCTTTGCGTTCGTCATCATGCCGCGCCGCGAGTGCGTCACTTAAGGAGAAAAACAACATGGCAGCAAAACCTGAATTAGCACCGGTCATCGATGCGCAGACTATCAAAGCTGCACAGGAAGCACTAAACAACACACCGTCAACCAGTGACGCGCCGGGAGTCGACAAAATCCGCGAGTTGCTTTTCGGCAACCAAATGCAGGACTACGACCGCCGTTTCGAGGTGATCGAACAGCGCTTTCAACAAAAGATGCGCGATCTGGAAGCAGAGTCCGCTCGCGCCCTTCAGAGCATGGAGTCCTCGGTGAAGAAACAGCTGGAATCGATAGCAGGCCAGGTTCGGCAGGAGCAGGATCTTCGCGCAGAGGCGGACAAGGAGTTGGGCCGCGGCCTTCGGGAACAGATCCAGGGATTGGAGAAGCACCTCAGCAAGGTTGCCGACCAGCTGGCCAGCGTGGACCGGGACTTCGCCGAGAGATTGGGCCACGAATCGCAAACGTTGCGCGAAGACATCCGGCGCTGGAACGAAGACACTCGCGCGACCATAGAGCGGATGTTTTCTGAACTGAGCAATGTCAAAACCGACCGCAATCTGCTGGCCGGTCTATTCGTCGAAATTGCCCGATGCCTGAATCAGGACTCGACGCCGAAGGCGACTGGAGGTACTCGCGGCAGCGGCCAACGATCCTGAACCGAGTGCCCCGCCCCACGTCGGCTTTTGAACGGAATATCGCGATTGGAGACACCGTGATTTCTAGTGTTTCCCTGCTCGACAGGGACAGTTTGGATCCCACGCACTTACAGCCCGATGACGCCCGCGCCAAACGGCTCGCCGTGCTGTTATTCGAGGTAGCGCGCAGCTTGAATCACGACCTGGCGGCGGCGCTCCCCAGGCTCGAAGGGGATCCGAAACTGGAAGCGCTGCGCAGCCTGATTCTCGAGGAGGATCGAACCGCGATCGCCAAGCTGCAGCAGAAGTTTGATGATCCGCGTCAGTTCGCTGAAGCCATCAGCTCCGTCCTGGCCGACGCCCTCGCCCTTGCCGGATCTAGAGACGAACAACTCGCGAAGGTTCTGGCGCCAACCCTGGAGCAGGCGACCCAGGCATCGATCCGCAAAAATCCAGGCACCATGGTTGGCATCCTCTACCCCCTGATGGGACCGGCGATCCGTAAATCTATCGCCGAGTCTCTTGACGGTACGCTGCAGCGCCTCAACCAGGCGTTCAAGCACAGCTTCTCATGGCAGGGATTGCAGTGGCGCCTGGAGGCGTTTCGCAGCGGAAGCAGCTTCGCCGACGTGGTGCTCAAACACACGGTGGAGTTCCGCGTCGAGCACGTCTTCTTAATTCACCGCAAGACCGGTCTTCTCATCGAGCACGTAGCGATGCCTGAGGCGGCCGCACAGGATCCCCAGCTGGTTTCCGGCATGCTGACCGCTATCCGGGACTTCGTGCGCGACTCGTTCGAGGGAACCCATAAGGACGGGGGAGGCGGCATCGATACTCTGCGGCTTGGCGACCTGCTGTTATGGTGCGACGAGGGACCATTCGTGTTCCTCGCTGCCGTCATTCGGGGCAATCCGCCCGAATCGCTGCATACGGTACTGCGCGAGACACTCACCCACATTCACGACCAGTTCCGGAGTCCGCTGGAAGAATTCCAAGGTGACGCCGCAACTCTAGGGAACTTGGTCACACCACTGGAGGGTTGCCTGCAGCAACGGGAACGGCCGCGTGAAACGCAGCTGTCACCCTGGCTGTGGGTCATACCTCTGGTGCTGCTGCTTGTCGCTGGCGCGTGGATGATTCACCGGACAATTGACCGAGCTCGTGTCGACGCGTATGTCCAGCGACTGCGTGAGGAGCCAGGCGTCGTGGTTGCCAATGCCGAATTCCGCAACGGAAGATGGCAAGTTTCCGGCTTGCGTGATCCCTTGGCCGCCGATCCTGCCGTGGTGCTGTCGCAGTCGGGTTTGGATTCTAAACGTGTCGTCGGTCACTGGGAGTCGTACCAAGCCCTGGACCCAGCGATCGTTGTCCGGCGTCTTGCTGCCACTCTGAATCCTCCGCCCTCAGTCTCTTTGTCCGTGAATGGCAGCACGGTACAAGTCACTGGAAGCGCCCCGCAGTACTGGGTCGAGCGGGCGAGGATGCTGGCCGCGGCGCTACCCGCGGGTTCTCCTAAGGTCGATTTCAGCGCCCTGGCGGACGTCCAGGATCCAGATTTTGTTCGCCTGCGTGATGCTATACAGGGGCATATTGTTGGGTTCGATTCAAATGCGGACAGGCCCGCACGGGGCGAGGACGTCACCCTGGATGCTGTTGCCGACCAGTTCCGCCAACTGATGCGCGTGGCGAACCGTCTTGGTTTCTCTGTCCGCGTGATGATTTCCGGCCACGCGGATGCCAACGGCAACGAAACGGCGAACCTGTCCCTCAGCGCGGCTCGAGCCGAGGTCGTCCGCTCCATGCTCAAGGCGCGGGGCATCGCTCCGGAACTGTTGACCGTGCGCAGCGCAGGTCCACTCGAACCCGTGCAGGCTCCCAACAGCACACCAACTGCGGCGATGAATCGAAGAGTGACATTCACCGTGATTACCAGCGAGTAAGATCTTTATGCTTCAGAAGAAAGTGTGCATATTGGGGGGATTCGGCGTCGGCAAGACCAGCCTGGTTCGCCGCTATGTTGCAAAGCATCTTTTCGGACACATACTTGACCACCGTTGGCGTCAAAATCGAGAAGAAGATAGTGAACGTCGGCGCCGCAGATGTCGCTCTGATCCTCTGGGATATTGCTGGCGAGGACGAGATCACGACAATACGTACAAGCTACCTTCGCGGTGCCGCGGGATACTTCCTGGTCGTCGATGTCACGCGGGGTGAAACCCTCGAAGTCGCCAAGTCGATTCAGGCTCGGGTAACTTCGGAAATAGGTTCGGTTCCTTTTCTGTTCCTTTTCAACAAGACGGATCTGAAGGAGGGCTGGGAGATCCCGGAACAGTTCCTCGAAGACTTGAAGGACGCGGGATGCGTAGTTCTCCGGACCAGCGCCAAGACCGGTGAAGGAGTCGAAGAAGCCTTTCAGGAACTCGCGAAGCGCCTGGTGTTGTGACCGATGCTGGATATACCGACCCCCATTTCAGAATGGCTGCTGCTCCTCGTTAAGTCCCAGCGTTCCATAGCCCATCTTCTCATCAACAACGAACTGGTCCTGATCAAAGCAGGCGGAGAGCTGGAATACTACGGACTGGCTGATCTAAAGCACCAGCATTCCGCCTCCAATCAATTGCCATTCCTGGAAGGTTTGCTGCCCTTGGAGGAAACACCTTTTCTTTTACAGTCCGTGGGAATGCCCAGCGGACGTGTGGCGGACGTTCATTTTTTTGCCGACGAAGATATGACCTGGGTCGTGCTCCTCGACGTGACCGCGGAACACGACGATGCAAGGAAAATCCAGCAGAAGGCGTACGACATGACGCTGTTGAGCCAGCGCGAGGCACGCCTCATTGCAAAGCTCGAGGCCGCGCACAAGGAACTGACGCTGGCCCACCGCGAATTGGCCGAATCCCGTGATGCGCTTCTGCGGATCCACAACCGGCTGCAGCAGGAATTGCGCGATGCCGAGCGCTATGTTCTTGCGATCTTGCCGGCGCCCGTCGTGGAGCCCTTCGCAGTTGACTGGCTCTTCGTTCCTTCCACTGAACTGGGAGGAGATTCATTCGGTTATCACTGGATCGATAGCGAGCACTTTGCCCTTTACCTGCTGGACGTCTGCGGACACGGCGTCGGTTCGGCATTGCTGTCGATCACGGTGGCGAATACGCTCCGGTCCGGCGCCTTGCTGAACACCGATTTCCGTATGCCGGAAGCGGTACTGGGCTCGTTGAATCAGGCTTTCCAGATGGAACGTCAAAACGATCTCTATTTCACCATCTGGTACGGCGTCTACCACCGCCCTACAGGAAGGCTGCGCTATGCGAGCGCCGGGCACCCATCACCAATTCTGGTGAGCGGTGCAAGAGAACAGCGCGGCGAAGCGAAATCGCTGTCGGGCAGTGGTTTTCCCGTGGGTTTGTTGCCAGTCGCCGCCTACGAGAGCAAGGAGTGTACTCTCGCCGGCCCTGCGCGGCTGTTCCTCTTCAGCGACGGCGCTTTCGAAATCATGCGGCCGGACGGGACCCTCCTGGAATTCGAAGCTTTCGAAGAAGTCCTCACACGCGCAGTTCCGGAAGGCGCATCGGAACTGGAAGAACTCCTCCATTTCGCTCAGGACGTCCACGGCTCAGAAAACCTGGATGATGATTTTTCAATAATAAAGATGACGATCTGACCGGCCACGGGCAGCTTTTTCCACGGGCTTTTTGAGCGAAGAGATTCTTATAGATTCGAGAGGGCTCCTTGGCCGCCGGGCTGAGCCGGTGCTGTACAAAAACCGGAACATGCTCGCTTTTGGCCACCGTACGCTTACACTGGAGCTAAGGTTCTAGCATATAAATCGTCGTGGTCCCGAGCCTCACAAATCTGCTACGAAATGCGGCCGGGTCTTTGGGCAGCACTCGGGATTCGTGCTCGGTAGACAGCAACGAGAGGTCATGATCCTCCGAGCTGCCTGCCGTGGTTGATTGGAGCATCCCACCAAGGTGGCTACTTCGTTTCGGACTGCGAAACCAGCAGGTCGAAAAACCAATACGTAGCCGATTGCCTGTGGAGATCGGCTCATACTCGAGCAAATCGGCGAAATGGCGCAGCAGGCGAATGCCCTGGCCGCCGACCCGCATTTCTTCGCGGCGGATTGAGCCCCAGGCAATTCAGGCACATCCAGCGGATTGAAGTGCGGCGCCTCATCGTCCACGACCAATACGAAATCGCCCTCTCGAGGCACAGGGAAGCGCACAATTACTGAACGATCTTCCGCGCCGGCATATCCGTGGCGGATAATGTTCGAAAGCGCTTCCTCCAAACAAAGATTCATGGCGAATTGGACGTTCACCGGAAGGCGCATACCGCGACGCCAGCCCTTCAATCCAGGCAGGAAGCTGCGCGATGTCGGAGAGCCGATCCGTAGAACCAGCCAATCCTAATCTGGCCACGTGGTGTTGCCGGTCATGGTGAGGAAGGTCCCTCCGGCGAGTCGTCCAAGCGCTATTGCAGCGCCGCTAAGGCGCTCTGAAACTCATGGTGCACCGGAATTAAAGTGTCTATGCCGCTCGTCTTCAGAACCTTTTCAACCATCTCATTCGGACCAAAAAGGACCATCTTGCCCCCGCGGTTCTTAATGGCTTGCGCCGGAGCCACCAGCGCTCGCAGACCCATCGATCCCAGGAACGAAACTTTTTGCATATCCACCAGGACGGCCTTCCGGCTGCCGGCAATTATGTTCATTTGCAAATCCACCGCTGGCGGCGCCCTCGATGTCCAACCTGCCGTCGAGGATCACTTTGGTGATGCCTCCCGTCAATTCCTCGGTTGCGATTGCCATATCGTCATCTCCCTGTGACGTTTGCGAAGCGTCCCGCGGAAATTCCGACTCGGCGCGGAGCGTCGGCGTTCCGTTCCGATGACTATATCCGGCGAAGGTTACAGCAGTATTACAAACAGTCACGCCGTTCTCACTTCAGAATCGAATCGTATGCCAGCGACATCATGAGACCCGCCGAAAAAATGCCGGAAGAAAATTACGGATGCGACCCGGCTCGCGGGAGAAAGTGGGCACGTTCGGCCGGCAGGTCGGTCACGTTGCGAACTACAATCACATCCCCCTTATGAAACGTTCACATGCTTTTCATCCAGAAGTAACACTAGACCAGTAGGTTGCCATCCGCACGATTGAGCGGACAAAGGACAAGACAGTGAATTGCGTGGCTGTTGGCGATGGCGTCGCGCACTTGGAGAGGTGAGAGATGGCGACAGGAGCATCGGTACTAGACGCGAAGTTGACGGCGGAGCGGGAAAAGGCGCGAAAATCGGAGTGGCCGTCTTCGGTGTGGCACTGGTCGATCGGGTTTATCTATGCGGGCGCGCATCTCGGCATCCGACCTGGCGCAGATTCATTCGAGCGAAGTGATGCCCTTCGTGTTGCTCGGGAATTGCGCTGCTGGTCGCGCTGGGCTTCGAGTTTGTGAACGGCTTTCACGACACGGCGAACGCGGTGGCCACGGTGATCTACACGCATTCGATGGAGCCGCACGTGGCGGTGGTGTGGTCCGGGGCGTGGAATTTCATCGGCGTGCTGGTTTCGAGCGGGGCGGTGGCTTTCGGAATCGTTTCGCTGCTGCCGGTCGAACTGATTCTGCAGGTGGGCAGCAGGGCCGGATTCTCGATGGTGTTTGCGTTGCTGATTGCGGCGATCATCTGGAACCTGGGAACGTGGTATTTCGGGTTGCCGGCGTCGAGTTCGCACACGCTGGTCGGATCGATCATCGGCGTGGGCATCGCGAACCAGTTGATGTCGGTCAAGACGGGAACGAGCGGCGTGGACTGGGCGCAGGCGACCAACATCGGAAAATCCCTGCTGCTGTCGCCGCTGGTGGGATTTGTCGGCGCGGCCCTCTTGCTGATGCTGTGCAAGGCGTTGATTCCCAACAAGCAGCTCTACGAAGCGCCGAAGGGCACCGAGCCGCCTCCTTTCTGGATTCGCGCGCTGCTGGTGCTTGACCTGCACGGGCGTGAGTTTTGCGCATGGCTCGAACGATGGGCAGAAGGGCATGGGACTGATCATGCTGATTCTGATCGGAACGGTTCCGACGGCCTACGCGGTGAATCATGCGGTGACAGCCGCAGCAGACGCAGGACTTCGTGGCGGTGTCGACGCAAACGGCGGACGTGCTGGGCAACTACGTTTCGCCGTCGGCCGTGGTGGGCGATTCGCGCGATGAGGTGACCGGACTATATTCGCACCAAGAATTTTACGCCGAATACCATGCTGGCGATGCGGGAGCTCGTGAACGGAATCGGCACGGAAATGGCGCTCTACAAGGAACTGAAAGCGGTGCCGCAGGATAAGGTGCGCAACTTCCGGAACGACATGTACGTGGTGAGCGAAGGGCTGCGCCTGATGCAGAAATCGGGCAAGCCGCAGTTTTCAGCGGCGGACGCGGCGGTAATAAAAAACTACAAGACGCACATCGACAACGCCACGAAGTTCATTCCCAGCTGGGTGAAGGTGGCCGTGGCTCTGGCGCTGGGCATGGGCACGATGATCGGATGGAAGCGGATCGTGGTAACCGTCGGAGAGAAAATCGGAAAGGACCACCTGACCTACGGGCAGGGCGCGGCGGCGGAAATTACGGCGATGTTCACGATCGGCGCCGCGGATTGGTTCGGATTGCCGGTGAGTACGACGCACGTGCTGTCGTCGGGCGTGGCGGGCACGATGGCGGCGAACCACACCGGCTTGCAATGGGCCACGGTGCGAAATCTGGCCATGGCCTGGGTGCTGACGCTTCCTGCGTCGATTATTTTGTCGGCTACGCTGTTCTGGGCCTTCCGCAGCATGGGCGGCTGATCGGTGCGGTGAATGCGATATGACACCTCGGCAGTTTGGAACGCGGCGCTTCTGAATCTTGCGCAGGAGGCAGCACAAATATGTTGCCACCAAGCGTGATCATGTCTCCGATCGATTTTAGCGAGCACTCCGGGCAAGCACTGCAAACCGCTACGGAGCTGGCTTCTGCTTTGGGATCGGAACTTTGCCTTGTTCATGTGGTCCCGGCGATCCCCAAGCTGCCGTCACCTTCGACGATCTTCGGCGAACGCGAATACGAGGAAGAGTTGCACAAGGATGCGGAGAAACGACTAAACGACCTGGCTAAGAAAGTCGCCGAACGCGGGGTAACGGCCAAGTCTGATCGTCGGCACAGCGAACGACGTGAGCATGGAACTATTGCGGATTGCCGAGCACAACGACATCGATCTCATCATCATCGCGACTCACGGGATGACTGGGTGGCGCAAGCTGGCGTTTGGCTCGGTTACGGATAAAGTAGTGCGGCTTGCGACCTGCCCGGTGCTGGTGTTACGAGCGCAGCCGGATGCGGAACCCACCGGGGCAGTCAAGATGCGGGATGCCGAGGCGGTCCCAAGCTAGAGCGATCCTCTGCCACTCTTACCGCCCAACTGAAGGTCTAAGTGCTTTCAAGATTGAAATGTGGCCCGAGAGCCAGCTGGAAAGGCTGCTCGCTGAAAGGCCAGCTCTAATCGCTGATTTCAGGCTTCGTTAGCCTACCTTCTCTTCTCGGTGCTCTTTTTGAATTACGGGTCGTACGGAACTTGCGCCGTTATGGGATTTCCGTTACCAGCGTTACTATTTTCCAGCGTCAAAGCGGGTGTTTACAGGCGTACAGGCGCGTGTTAAAGCTTACCGCCCCAACGGAAAGAAAAGGGGATAGGTTAAAAAGCCAGGGTTTTAGAGGCTTGCGGAAGCCTGGTAAAGTTTCCCACCCTCTCCGCCATAATTTACTATTCTTTGTTTTCAGTGAGTTACGAGCGCAGGCCGCCCCTGGCGTCTAGTCTAATGCCAGCCTCTCAGCCGAGCCTGCTCGCGTATCAATTGTTCCAATCAGCATGAAATCTCCGCTGTTGAAGGTTTCCTGTTTGTGAAGCGGATAGCATCCCAATCAACAGTAAAAAGCAAGGAAACTACGCACAGCAACGCAGAAACGGTTCGCATAGCGTTGCAGAATGCCATACGCCGACAACGCAGGCAACTCGTTCCTTGTCAGCAAGATTTCCCCAGAAAAACTAGGAGGACGAAAATGCAACGTTTCAAGAATCAATATCGCGGAGATAAGCCGCTCTTCGAGACGGACTTCGTCAATGGAGACATAGTGAACGTTGTGAACGTCAAGACAGCCATCTGCAAAGAAGTGTGCGCGCGGCCGCGGAGGGGAATAGTATCGGGCGCCTATTGGCGCGCTGCTAGTCCATCGCAATGTCTCAAGACCCACAAGCGACACTGCGATGGCGCGGGGATAGGCTTGATCCCGTGTGCCGTAGGTGTGCCACCGACTAGCGTTTTTGGCGGATTTGAAGCTTCTAGAGGTCTCTGTCGTCTACTAGGTCTAAAGAGCTTAGTGCCACCTCGTGTTTTGACTCCCTCCTCCGGCACCACTGCTCCTGAGTTGCCACGAACACAACGCGAAGCGAGCTCGAGCGCACAGTGTTGGAAGGCGTTTGCTTGTTCGAGCCGACCGCCTCTAACCAGCGAATCAGGGTCCCAGCCGAACGCTGACACGGCTTATGTTTCGCGGCATTTAGCTCAAACCAGATCACAGATCGTCAAGCTTGTTTCGAGCGTGTTCTGAACAACCGACTTCGCCGCGCGTTTCACTCGTCGTCACACCTCCTGAATGACGACGGACTGACAACCAGCCGCAGCGGGCATTCTGCCCAGCAAATGCAGTTCGCCGATGTGATATAAACGCTTCCCATTCGTCGTGGTACAAAATCTCAGTCCCGTTTTTTGGGGGGAGCGTGCGTGAAAAGGCTACTGAAAATTGCTGGAACGATTATCATTGGCTTGGTGCTACTACTGGTGGTGCTGAGTATAACCGGTCTGGAACCTCGAGGCGGGGCGCCGGGCCTATGGCTTAAGGGAAATGTCGTCACCACTCCGGTTACCGATTGGTCGTTCACCGATAACGATCCCACGGTCAAGCTGCAAACGCAGTCGTGGTATCTGCTTCCTCATTCCGTAACAATTAACTGTATCGCTTACAATGGTCAGCTTTACTTGTCCTCAGTTTATCCTGCGGGAACGGCGAGAAGCTGGAACGATAATGTGCTGCGTGACCCCCGCGTGCGTTTAAAAATAGGAAATGACGTGTATGACCGTACCTTGTCCCCGGTCACAGATCCAGGTGAAAAGGCAGGGGTGCTCGAGGCGCGTAAAAAGAAATACCCGCAATTGAAAATCCCGCCGAATGCGACGATTCATGTGTTTCACGTAGTTGGGTAATCGGGCCTGAGATGAAGGTAATCATCACCGGTGCCAATAGCGCCGTGGGCCAGGCGATCCTGCGATGGGGATTGAAACACGCCGCGCTGCCGAACACGTTTATCGCCGCAGTGCGCTCCGAGCGTGCAGCTCAACAGATTCGCTCGCAGCTAGGTGATGCCCAAGGCGCCGTCCAAGTCTCCTACGACGAGCCGGACAGTCTCGACGCAGCTTTCCAGGGCGCCTCCGCGGTTATCCATCTCGCAGGCATTCTCGTGGAGAAACCGGATTCGACATATGACCAGGCAAATGTTGCGCCGGCTCGCAGCGTCGTTGAAGCCGCCAAGCGGTGCGCGCTGCAGAAAATTGTGTTGGTAAGCGCAACGGGAGCCGATGAGACCTCCTCGAACCGATACTATCGCTCGAAAGCGCAGGCTGAGGAACTGGTGCGCGCTTCGGGATTATGTTATACGGTCTTGCGCGTCCCGCTTTTGCTCGGTCCCGGCACTGCGGGCGCGGCGGCACTCGAGCGCAACACCAGCCGAGCGAGAGTAAAGCTGATCGGCGGCGGTCGCCATCTTCAGCAGCCGCTCTACGTGGGTGATTTGGCAAAGGCCGCAGTCGTTGCCGCGCAGCCGATGGTCGCGAAAAACCTCACGTTGGACCTGGTGGGCCCTGTGTCGCTGCCGGAGCGCGAAATCGTGGAGCGAGCGGCTCGCGATGCTGGGCCGTGAAGTCCGAATTGGCTCGATTCCGAAACAATTGCTTTCGTTCGTGCTGGCCATTCGTCAACGAATTGCCGGCCCCGGGTTTTCGCCGGATGCTTTGGAGGTGATCACTGCGGACACGCACCTAGACCCGCGGCCGGCCGTGCACGCCCTCGGCATCCAACTTACCGGAATCGACGAGATGATTGAAAGCAGTCTGCACCACTCATAGCGAAAATGGCCCATACCGTTCCAACCGCCAGCGTCCCCGCCGCCGAACGCAAAAAAGCCAAAACGTGGCAGCGCCTTTTGCCATTTCTCATTACGGCGGCTTGCTTCGCATATCTTTACAGCCGTCTCAGCCGTGCCGCCGCGGCTGAAGGCAGCACCCTGGTTTCCTATCTTTTGAAAAGCTTTGAGAATGTTAGCTGGCCGCGCTGGCTCGCCCTGATGATCCCGTACTGTTTTCTTTATTTGGTGTTCGACAGTTTGGTCGTTTGGAGTGTGATCAACTGGTTCAACACCAAAATTCGCTATACGGATATTTTGCCCATTCGGGCCAGTGCTTACATTCTGTCCCTGGTAAATGAGCAGGTCAGCAAAGGCGCCATCGCTCTTTATCTGAACCGCCGGGACGGCGTGCCCGGGTGGGAGATCGGCTCCAGCATGCTCTTCCTCATGTTTTGCGAATATTACAGCTTGATTTTATGGGGAGCCATAGGAGTGATGTTGCGGTGGGGTAGCCTGCAAGAAGTCTTTCATATCATCCCCTGGATGGCCCTGGGCTCCATTATTTTCTTCGTGCTTTTTCATCTCTTCTTCAGCGGTAAAATCGGCGCGGGAATCGCTTTGCGCGAACGACCAGTTTTCCGGGCGTTTCGGCGCGCTAAGGTTTGGCAGTATGGGGCTGTGATCCTCATGCGTGCTCCGCTGGTGATTGCGGGCGTGGTGGTGTATACGCTGGCGTTGAGACTTTTCGGGGTCTCGGTGGGCTTTGGCGAAATGCTCGGGTATTTGCCCGTAATTTTTTTCGGAGCAGCCATGCCTGGACCGATGCATTCGGTCGCGATTCTTTTCTGGGTCCTGCTCTTTCCGGACAGACCGGGACAAATGACCGCCTTCGGCTTCGTGATGCACAATTTCTTTATCTTTTTCAATGCTGGTGTGGGTTTATTATTTCTGCGGCGAGCGACTCGGGAGATGTTCGGGTAATCTCCGGAACAGCAAGCGCTGGCCCATGGACACAAGCGTGCTCAAAACCAGCATCCACACTAAAATAGTGAGCAGAGGCCGCAGGAATCGCGCTCCCAGCCGGATCAGAATGTCCATACAGGGTGGAACAAAGTAGAGTATGCCATTGTAGCGGCCGAGTTGGCTCCCCCGGAACTTGATCTGACGATGAACCCAGTAGGAGTCGATGACGTACTGGGCAAAAGCCAATGTGATTAGAACCGGCAGAATCCACGGAAACACGCCGCGCAGAGCTCCCGCAAATATTCCACCCGTAACAAAGAGAAAATCGCTGGTGTGATCAAAAGCCCCGCTTAATGCGGTCACCGTTCCTGTTCGGCGTGCAATGGGCCCATCGAGAAAATCCGTCGCCAGGGCCAGCGCCCACGTCACGAAAGCTAAAACGGCCGAACGCAAGTCTCCTCTAGCCATAAAAAACACAAACGGAACAACAAGGAGCAGGCGGACAGCCGTCAGGAAATTAGCCGTCAATGTTAGCCATCAATGGTTGAACAGGCTGATGGATCGCGAAGCTGCTCTGGGTGCTTTGAATGAGTGCATCGTTATCGTCCTATATTCTGACAGGATTTGCATTTACTTTCCCGGACCTGATTTGCCTGCATCACCAATTCGCTGCACATAGCGTATCCTTGTAAATTCAACCGGACGAATGAAGTCTGCAGCTTCAGGGGAGACTCGATGGCCGGACCATTGAATGAAGAGCAAGTACAAAAGATGCATGCCTATTGGCGTGCCGCGAACTACCTTACGGTCGGGCAAATTTATCTCAAGGATAATCCGCTGTTGGAACGTCCGCTCAGCGTCGACGACATCAAGCCGCCGCTTGCTGGGCCATTGGGGCACGACGACCGGACTGAACTTCATTTATACGCATTTGAATCGGCTGATCAACGAGCAACAACCTGAACATGATCTATGTGATCGGGCCGGGGCACGGCGGCCCGGGAATTGTGGCGCATACCTATCTCGAGGGCTCTTATTCCGAAATCTACCCGTATATCGAACAAAACCGCGACGGCATGAAACAACTCTTCCGGCAATTCTCGTGGCCTTATGGCATCCCCAGCCACGTGGCGCCCGAAACTCCCGGGTCGATTCATGAAGGAGGCGAACTGGGTTACTCGCTTCTTCACGCGCATGGCGCCGCCTTCGACAATCCTGACCTGATCGTGGCCTGCATCGTCGGAGATGGCGAAGCGGAGACTGGCGCGTGCGCCACGAGCTGGCACGCGAATAAGTTTCTCGAATCCCGTAGACCGATGGCGCGGTCCTGCCCATCCTGCATTTGAACGGTTACAAAATCGCGAATCCGACAGTACTCGCGCGAATTACGCAGGAAGAGCTGGAATCTTTATTTCGCGGCTACGGCTACACGCCTTATTTCCTCGAAGGCGATGACCCCGCGGTGATGCACCAGCGGATGGCGGCTGTCCTCGATACGATTCTGGCCGAGATTCGGGCGATACAGAGGCGCTTCCGCAAAGAGGGCCAAACCGAACGCCCTCGCTGGCCGATGTTGATTCTCCGCACTCCTAAAGGCTGGACGGGACCGAAAATGGTGGATGGTAAGCCCGTCGAAGGCACTTGGCGCGCGCACCAGGTGCCGGTCGAGCATGTGCGCGAAAATCCGGAGCATTTGAAGATTCTTGAAGAGTGGATGAAAAGCTACCGGCGCGGAAGAACTTTTCGATCGCAACGGCAAGTTCAAGCCGGAACTAGCGGCGCTGGCGCCCAAAGGACAGCGGCGCATGGGAATGAATCCGCATGCGAACGGTGGTTTGTTGCTGCGAACCTCTGCGCCTTCCACAATTCCGCAATTACGCCGTCGCTGTAAAGACGCCCGGCAGTCCTGAAAGCGAGGCGACGCGAGTGCTCGGCGGCTATCTGCGGGACGTGATGAAGATGAACCTGGACCAACGCAATTTCCGCGTCGTCGGTCCCGATGAGACGGCCTCGAATCGGCTCGAGGCGCTGTATGAAGCGACAGGAAAGACGTGGGAAGCAGCCACATTACCCACCGACGAGAATCTGGCCATGGATGGCCGCGTGATGGAAGTGCTCAGCGAGCACATGTGCGAAGGGTGGCTCGAGGGATATCTGCTCACCGGACGGCATGGCTGGTTTTCGTGCTACGAAGCGTTTATCCACATTGTCGATTCCATGTTCAACCAGCATGCCAAATGGCTGAAGACGACGCGCGGCATTCCGTGGCGCAAGCCTATCGCCTCGCTGAATTATCTGCTTACCTCGCATGTGTGGCGGCAGGATCATAACGGCTTCTCGCATCAGGATCCTGGTTTCATCGACCATGTAGCGAATAAAAAAGCGGACATCGTGCGCATTTATCTTCCGCCAGACACGAATACGCTGCTTTCGGTGGCGGATCACTGCTTGCGAAGCAGGCATTACGTGAATTTGATTATCGCCGGCAAGCAGCCCGCGCCCACCTGGCTCGACATCGAATCTGCCGTTCGCCACTGCACCGAGGGACTGGGGATATGGGAGTGGGCCAGCAATGACGATGGAGCGCCCGATGTCGTGATGGCTTGCGCCGGCGACGTTCCTACGCTCGAGACGCTTGCCGCGGTATCTCTGTTGCGAGAGCACGTTCCCGATTTGCGTATTCGCGTGGTGAACGTCGTGGACCTGATGGCCCTGCAACCGATTTCCGAGCATCCGCATGGGCTCGCGGATGAAGACTTTGACGCGCTCTTCACCGCTGACAAGCCGGTTATTTTTGCATTTCACGGCTATCCGACATTGATTCACCGGCTCACTTACCGCCGCCGCAATCATTTCAATATCCACGTGCGAGGTTATGTCGAAGAGGGCACGACCACCACGCCTTTCGACATGACGGTGCTGAACCGGTTGGACCGCTTTCAATTGGCGCTCGATGCGGTGCAACGCGTGCCTCGCGTCAAAGCCCTGGCCGATCGCGCCCTGCAACGATTCACGGAGATAATGCAGCGCCACAAACTATATGTGGCCGAATACGGCGAAGATTTACCCGAGGTGCGGAATTGGAAGTGGTCGCTGCAGCTGACCGGGCATGGCCGAGCCAACCATTCTCGCGCTCAATAGCGGCTCGTCCTCATTGAAGTTTGGCCTCTTCGACGGCGCGCGACGATGAGGTTCGGAGACTTTGCTCGGGGGCCGCTGAGGGGATCGGCTCGGATTCGGGATCGTTCTGGATTCGCGATGCCGATGGCCAAACGCTCCTGGAAGAACGTCACGCCTCACGCGACCAGGAAGAATCGCTGCGCGCCGTCGCCCAAGCGCTGAGCCGCCTGCCATTTCCTGTGCCGGCAGCCATCGGCCACCGCATCGTCCACGGCGGACCCAAGCTGCGCGAGCACCAGCAGATTACTCCAAACGTGTTGCGAGAATTGGAAGCCGCCGCTCCGTTTGCGCCGCTGCACGTGCCGATTGCGGTGCGCATGATTCGCCAGGCGCAGGAGCAATTCCCGGGCGTCCCGCAGTTCGCCTGCTTCGATACGGCGTTCCATCGCACTCTTCCGGAATCCGCGGCGCGCTTTGCGCTTCCGGAAAGATTTTGGGACGCGGGTATCCGCCGCTACGGTTTTCACGGACTCTCCTGTGAATCTATCCTGTACAAGCTCGGGAAGCGATGTTCCACCGCGGCTGATCATCGCGCACCTGGGGAGCGGCGCCAGCATCACCGCGATCGCCGATGGCGCTTCGGTCGATACGACCATGGGGCTCACTCCCACCGGCGGCATCGTAATGAGCACGCGCTCCGGCGATCTCGATCCCGGCGTGCTGCTGCACATAATCAGAACGCACAGAGTTGACCCGGATGACCTGGAGAAGCTGCTCGATACGGAGTCGGGGCTTCTGGGAATTTCCGGAATTTCGGGGGACATGCGCCAACTGCATGCAATTGCCAACTCACCCCGGCGCCGTGCAGGCGATTGAAATCTTTTGCCGCACCGCAAAAAAGTCGCTCGGTGCTTTCATCGCGATTCTGGGCGGGTTGGACGTTCTGGTCTTTACCGGTGGCATAGGTGAACATGACGCTGACGTTCGCGCCGGAATCTGCGGTGGCCTGGAATCGTTTGGTATCATCTTAGATCCGCAGAAAAACCAGAGATACTCTTCAAACCATCAGCACTCCTGAGAGCCGCGTGCGTGTTTGCGTTCTGATCAGCGATGAAGACGAACAAATCGCGCGCCACACATATCGTCTACTCCACGAATGGGAATCGTCTAATCAGGCACTCTGACAAGTCAGAGCACTCTGAAAAGCACCTCCCGCAATTTCAAAACGGCGTGCAGATGGTTTCAGGTGCACAACGGGCGAACAGCAGAAAGGGACGCGGGCGGTCGTCGCGTGTATCCACCTGTGACGCAAAGATGGTGCGATAGCGCGCTAAAATCTGTTCGATCTAAGCAGTTCTGTCGCAAGAACCGCCTGGCCCTTGCCCGCTTGGGCCGATAAGTCTCACGCATTCTTGCCCATTGTCATCGGGGAAGTACAGCGGTTCACCCCGCTCAGCTACACAACTGCATTGATTGTGCAGTGCGAACCCCCTTCGTATGATATCGACCGGTTGGAGAGTGCATTTCAAGCGAAGAATGCAGTCCAGTAACAAACGAAACAAGGAGAAACAAAACAATGTCGATTCTTGCGTGGATCGTCTTAGGGCTCATAGCCGGTTTCATCGCCAGTAAGATCGTGAACAAGTCTGGCGACGGTGTTTTTCTCGATGTCCTGCTGGGGATTGTGGGTGCTGTAATCGGAGGCTGGCTGTTCACCAGGTTCGGTGCTGCGCCCGTAACGGGCGTCAACCTCTACAGCATCCTCGTCGCTGTCGTCGGGTCGATTATCTTTCTGGTCGTCTACCACGCCATTCGGCGGACCGCCTGACGGTGTCCGTGGCCTGATCGATGGCCCCGCGAGGGGCCATCGATCGCGAGCACCCGATGCCAGCGGCACCGCACTCTCGGGGGTTGTGGCTAGTAGCAGCATTCAAACTATTTAAGGGCCTGCTCCTTTTTGCTGTAGGCATAGGTTTTGTTAAATCTCTTCACCACGACACTGCCGCGTCAGTGGAACGGTGGGCCGATTTGTTTCGAGTGGATGAGGGGAACGTCCACTTCCAGAGATTGCTTCTCTGGGCCGCGTTTCTCAGCCCTCGGAAAATCAAGGAGTTCAGTGTCGGCACCTTCTTTTATTCGGCCCTGATGCTCACTGAAGGCGTAGGTCTGTCGCTTCAAAAACGCTGGGCTGAGTATTTTTCGATTCTTGCAACTTCCGCATTCCTTCCGCTAGAGATTTACGAGCTCGTCAGGCGTGTCACCCTGGAAAAGATCGGGATCCTGATCGTCAATATAGCGATTATTGTGTACTTGATTGTCGAGCTTAAGCTATCGCGGCAACGCAATAACCCGTCGGTCGAAGCTGTAAGTGCGAAGGGCGCGCCTTGAAAGTCGCAGGGCCGCTTGAATTGCCGTCACATGATCGCGCGGGCCATTTCGGGCACGGACTGATCGGTGGGCATCAAGGCGCTTACGGCTCGCTCAAGCTCGTGGGCACTAGAAGCGTCTGCAGGGTAGTTCACGATATCGATTTTGTAACTAAAGCGGTTGCTTGCTCCAGCTGCGTCGGCCAGCCCGTCACCCACGCGGTCGTGGATGTTTCGCGCGAACGCCATGTCAGCATCTGGCAGAACGGCGCAAAAGCAACCCGGCGCCAGAATGTACACGGAATCATCGTCGCGCAGTTTTCGGGAGATCACTTTCGCCGCATCAGCGAGCAAAGAGTTGCCTCCCGGAGTAAAGGTACCCTCCGGCAAGATTATCCGGGCGACCAGCACGGAAAGTTTCTGTGTGGTCGCAGCAGCGCGCCGATATTCCATCGGCAAGCGGTCTTGAAATGAGCGAAAGTTTGGCATGGTCTTCAATAGCTCCGTGCTGGCTTGCTGCTGTGCCTGGACGACGCGCAAGCGGTCTTCCGCCATTTGCCACCGCAGGCGGCGGATCGTCGATTGCCGTTCCCATAAGTAAGCTGCGAGCAGAAGGCACAGCGTGCAAAATCCAAAGAAGGCCACGCGCATGGTTTTATCCGGTGCAGCGGTCTGATGGGAAAACACGACGGGATACATCAGCAGCGCGGTTCCGATCGTCAGGACGGCAATGGAGATGCAAGCGAATAAAGTGAGTTGCGACTCGCGCCGCTCTAGATCACTGGCGCGAAGCTTGTGTCCGGATGGCATGGGCGGTCTTCTCCCTCTGTGAGTATAGAGAGTCGCGGACCGGGTGGCGCCCCGTTTTGCCGGCGACTTTCGCAAAGCTAACTACGGCACTGCGTTTTCAGTTTGCGAAAGTTGGCTTGTAATGTCCTCGATGAGATCAAGACTGGGTTTCAGACAGAATACTCCGCAGGATCTCCGGGATTTCAAACAGTGCACGGTTTTCCATGGCGGCGGCATTGCTCCGAAAGCGCTCGAACCTTTCGGGTTGGAGCAGGCGTCCGACTGCTTCAGCAATATTTGAAAAGTTTTTGACCACCAGACCAACTTCTTTCTCGCTCACCCACTCCGTGTTGTATCGTTCCTGCGGCAGCGTCCAGGCATTGCGCTCGACGATGACCGGCAGGTGCATCGCAAGCGATTCCGCAATGCTTGCGGGCCCCGGTTTGCCGATAAGAAAGTCCGCAAGCTGCATGTAATAGGGAACGTCGGGAGTAAACCCTTCGATCAAGCGCGGTACGGAAGACTTCCGAGCTCGCAGGTCGTGCGTTAATCGCTCGTTTTTGCCGCAGAGGAAGATCAATTGGATCGGCAACGGATAGTGGCTGAGAGATTCATCAATCTGCAACATTTTTTTCTCGAGCCTTGTCCGCCGAACAGAACCAGACCGGTGATCCGTTTTGCATCAAGGCCGTGTTTTTTGCGTTCGCGGCAGCGGTCGATGGGCTCATACCCGTAAAAGCGCGGATTAACAATCATGCCGGAGGTGCGGAAAATGTGATTATCCGGATGACCTTTCTCCCTGGCCTGCTGTATCGCGCGATCGGACCCGCACACAACAAATTGATCTTGCCGTTCGATCCAGAAGTGCGGGGGATAATCGGCGATGTCGGTCAAGACGGTTACGAACGGCTTGCCTGGCGCAGTCCTTGCGAAACTTTCACGTAGAGCTCGATTGAAATGAGGCACCAGGGAAACCACCATGTCCGGCTGCACTTCGCCCCAATGCTTCTCCAGCAGCTTGACTGTGGGGCGATGAAGCAAGCGAACAATTAATTGCAAAACGCGCATCAGCTGGGGGCTGCCCAGCGTCCAGTCGTTGCGCAACATGTTGTTGTAAACGTCCTGTACGCGGATGCGGGTGACCTTACGAATGACGTCGATGGGATCGAGCAATTCCTGCAGGTTCAGCAGATCTACCTGCCACGGAAACTTTTTTTGTCGAATGATTTCCTGAAGAGCTGTGGCGGCACTGCGATGACCGCCGCCGGCGTCAAAATAGACCAGAACAATCCGAACCATTAATCAGGAATTATCTCACGGTCGCGATCATCACTCATACCCCTGAGCGGCTTAAACAGATTAATATTCAAACAGTAAATTTTCACCTATCTGTATTCTGCCCGTATTCTGTTGGTAACATTGTTGTTGCAACATAAATGTATGAAGTGCGACCTGCACGTGCACTCCTGGCACTCTGGGATGTGTACCACTCCGCTGGTCGGGCGTATTTGCCGGGAGTCCTACAGTGATCCCCAGCAGGTTTATTCGGTACTAAAAGACCGGGGCATGGACCTGGTCACCCTCACCGATCATGATTCCATCGGCGCTGCGGACGCGCTGCGGCGCTACCCGGATTATTTTCTAAGCGAAGAGGTGACCTGCCGGATGCCCAGCGGCACGGTGGCGCACATCGGTGTTTACGACATCACCGTAAAGCAGCACCTGGAGATTCAGCGCCGGCGGACGGACCTCGGGGCGCTGCTCTCCTACCTTACCGAGCGGCGCCTGCTGTTTGCGATAAACCACGTTTTCTCGAGCCTCACCGGGCGCCGCGCGACAGAAGACTTTGTGCTTTTCGAAGATTATTTCCCAGCAGTCGAAACATGCAGCGGCCAGATGCTTGCCGCACACAATCGCCATGCGCGGGTCTTTGCGAACCGCAGGGGCCGGGCCGGCATCGGAGGCAGCGATTCTCACGCACTTCCTTCGGCCGGCAGTGCGTATACGGAGGTTCTCGAAGCGCGCAATAAAGCCGAATTCTTCGAGGGCATAAGGGCCGGCCTGGCGCAGGCCTCTGGCGGCCAAGGTGGGTACTTCAAGTTGACGCGCGACGTCTTCCACATCACCGCCAGCATGATGCGCGAAAAGCCGTGGACCGTGACGCTGGCGCCGCTGGCGATGCTCGTTCCAGTGGCCACGCTGGGCATCCTTGCTGGAGAAATCGCTTTCGCCTGGCGCTGGAGCCGGCAGGTCAACACACCAGGCCGCGAGCCAAAAGCCCGGTGGTTCGATAGCGCCAAGGCGCCTGTGGGGGTGCCAATGTGGCCGTGACCCGAGCCCTGTGGGGGTACATTGAAGCGCATGACCTGCGGCTGATGCGGCGTATGAATGATTGGCGTCCGCCGCGCTGGTTTCGTGCCTGGATGTTGCTGGTCACTCGGTTAGGTGACGGCTGGCTCTGGTACGCGCTGGCACTCGTGATTTTCTTCTTTGGCGGAAACCAGCGCTTCGTGGCCTTGCTGTCCGCTGCCGCCGCTGTTGCGGCCGGGATGGTATTGTTCCGGATTGTCAAAACTGCCAGCCGGCGCATGCGGCCCTGTCATCTGGCTCCGCATCGCTGGGCAAAGATTCTGCCTCCAGATCAGTTCTCCTTTCCGTCCGGACACACGATTTGTGCCTTTGCCATAGCGATTTCAATCGCGCATTTTTATCCACAGTGTTACGCCTATCTCTTGTTTCTGGCCGCAAGCATTGCCCTCTCGCGAATTGTCCTCGGAATGCACTTTCTTAGCGACGTCCTGGCAGGCGCGGTGATCGGGATCGCGCTTGCTTACGCCTCAGTCTGCTTTTTTTCCTAGATACGCCGAGTTTATGCGGTTGGTTGGCCGGGCCTTCGCTGGTGTAGCTCTTTGCACGCTGAACTGCGCACTGAGCTGACTGCTGACTGACTGATTGATTGGCACCGACGTTAAATACCTGATCTACGCCCATAATCCACTTGGCTCAACTGCCTCGGCTGTGTTACGAAGTACACGGATATGCAGCGTTGGAGGCAGTTACCGTGCGCGTACTGGTCATAGAGGACGAGCCACGTCTGGCCGAGAATTTGGCGCGAGCGCTCCGCGAGGGAGCCGCGTACGCCGTTGATGTTGCGGCAGATGGCGTGCAGGGCCTGTACCTGGCAGAGTCGGGGGATTACGACCTGTTGATTCTGGATCTGATGCTGCCAAAGCTCGATGGCCATGCTTTGCTCACCCGTTACCGCCAACATGGGCGCGCCACGCCGGTATTAATCCTGACCGCGCGGGATGAAAAAGAATCCGTGGTTCGCTTGCTGAACGCGGGAGCGGATGACTACCTCGGTAAACCGTTCGACCTCGGAGAGTTTTTGGCTCGGGCGAAGTCTCTGGTGCGGCGCGGTAAGGGGCAGCGATCTCCGGTAATTACCATCGGCGATCTGCGGCTCGATACCATAGAACGTACGGTGCGTCGCCGTGACCGGGAGATCACACTCTCGCCGATGGAATATCGGGTCCTCGAATACTTGGCACATCGTCCGCGAGCCGTCGTGTCGAAGACCGAACTCCTCGAGCATTTGTACGACTATAACTGGGAAAAATTCAGCAATGTGATAGAGGTGTATATTTCCGGGTTGCGTCGAAAAATCGACGATGAAGAGCCTGTGAAGCTAATCCACACCATGCGCGGCCACGGGTACGCCCTCCGCGGAGAGTCGGGGCTGGGAGCCGGCACGCCCAGGGCTTCTCAAGCGGTAATTGCAAATACTAAAGTCGCCGAGCATCTCAAGAAATTAGCGAAGCACTGACGTGGACGTCCTGAAATATTTCTCTAACTGGCGTTTCTCGCTTACCGGACGGTTAATCGCCGTCGTCGTTGGCTGCCAATTACTTCTGACGGCGGCGCTGACGTTGATGGCCGTGGTCTACGGCCGATCGGAACTTCGAGAGGCATTCGACGCCGCCCTCGAAGGCCGCGCGACCGGCACGCTTGCGTTGGTGCGCTACGACGAAAATACTCCTCCGGGTCTGTTATTCGATTCCTCGCTCCTTCCGCCTGCCCGCCGCTCGCGCTCGCGGCACCGGGATGTTTTTCAGATTCGGGCGGCAGATGGCCACATTCTGGCGCAAGCGGGGCCCTTAGACGGCGTTCCGATCCATCTGTCGGGGGGATCGACAACCTACTCAGACCTAACTATCAATGGTGCGCCTTATCGCGCCGTGGTTCTGCGCAATGTGGCTGTCCTCGACAACGAAGAGAGTGTGAAGGTGCCGGCGCGCGTCACGGTTGTTTACGCTTCTTCGGTCACCATGATACGGCGCCGGCTGACCGACTTGGCCTTCTCTGTGGCCGGCACCAGTCTTCTGATGCTATTAGCCGCCAGCGGCCTGGCGGTTTGGGGCGTGCGCAGGGGCCTTGAGCCGCTGCGGGAATTGGCTGCGCAGGCAAGTGCGATTTCGGTGCACAACTGGAATTTTCGCCCACCGCCGCCTGAAAAGATGGCCAGCGAACTCGCGCCACTGTCCCGCGCCATTGGCACGGTGCTTGACCGACTGAGAGAATCGTTCCGCCAGCAACGTGACTTCACCAGCGACGCGGCACACGAACTGAAAACCTCCGTCGCCATCCTGAAATCCACGTTGCAAACGCTTACGCATCGCCCGAGGGCCGAGCAGGAATACCGCGACGGCCTGGAAATGCTGCTTCAGGATTGCGCCCGCCTGGAAGATCTGCTGGATCGCATGCTACGCCTGGCACGCATCGAACAGCGGGCGGAAAATGGCACCCCGCGTGAAATCACAACAGCCGAACTGTCCTCTACCTGCGAAGCTGCGATCCTGCGAATGCAGCGCATGGCTGATGCGCGCAATATCGCACTCGAACTCGTCAACCCTATGTCGATGCGCCTCCGGGCCGACCCCAAAGATCTCGAGCTCATCTGGGTCAACCTCCTGGAGAACGCCGTGCAATATGGTCCGGCAGGATCCAAAGTGGCCATGCGCATTCAGCGCGATGGCGATTTGGCAGCCACTGTTTCGGTCGAAGACTCTGGACCGGGAGTAGAACCGAAGGAATTGCCGTACATTTTCGAACGTTTTCGGCGTGGAGACCCGTCGCGGGCGCGCTCAACGGGCGGGTTCGGGCTCGGGCTGGCTATCTGTAAGGCGCTGGTCGAAGCATACGGAGGCCATATCGAGGCTATCAATCGGCCCGAGCGCGGTACTTCCATCCGCGTTCAGTTGCCTGCGGAGCCCGTTTGACGGAGCTTGGGGCGCGCCTACCCGCTGCAATTTTCTTAAGCATTTCTTAAGCTGTTGGCCCATAGAGTCAACGGTTTAATGGTACGGCTTGGTTCAATCGGGCGCGCCCGTTCATAACGTTCATAAGTAGATCGTGGTGGATTCGTTCGCAGGCAAGAGCGGTATAATACGAAATTTGGAACTATTGGCCGGGGCAAGCCGGGGTGGCCACCGGCCACGCTGGAAGCTGGAATATCACCGGATCAGGGGGATAAATGACCTGTTTTTCCGCGCGCAATGGCGTGAAGGTTTGCCTTCACAGGACCCGTGTTGGGCAACGCGTTTGGTGTTGCATTGCATTCCTAATTTGCGTAGCTGTAATTAGTGTGCAAGCTCGTGCCCAAGCCTCCAGTAGTGCCACGCCCCTCGAAGCCACCGTGCAGCTCATGCAGCCATCCGCCACAGACCAAACGGGCCCGGCGCTTACCATTACGTTGCAAGACGCGCTTGACCGAGCGCAAAAGAATGACGCGCAGTTCCGCGCGGCAAGATCGGACGCCGAGGATGCTCGCGAGGACCGGGTGCAGGCCAGAGCTGCCTTATTGCCCTCGCTAAGCACCCGTTTGGAATACTTAGGGACTGAGGGAGGCGGCGTCCTGCAGACCGGGAGATTCGTCACCAATGACGGTGTACACGTCTACCGATTTTGGGGTGTCATTCACCAGGACCTGTCGCCGAATACATATTTAGCTACTGGTTACCACCGGGCACAGGCGGCGGAAGCCCTCGCGAAGGCCAAACTGGAAATTGCGCAGCGGGGGCTGAATGCGACGGTTACCAAGAACTACTACGCCTTGGTGGTGTCGCAGCGTAAATACGCTACCGCGCAGGCAGCCCTCCAGCAGGCGCAAAGCTTTCTGAATATTACGCAGGACACCGAGCGAGCGGGGCAGGGCGCGCATAGCGACGTTATTAAAGGTCAGATCCAGTTTGAAACGCTGACGCAAGCCTTCGAAGAAGCGCGACTTTCGATGGAAGAAGCTCGCCTGGGTCTCGCCGTTGTCCTGTTTCCCACATTGAATGAGAATTTCACCGCCGTGGACGACCTGGATGCGCCCCGCTCACTGCCGCCCTTTGACGACGTTAAGGCCATGGCGGCACGCGCCAATCCGGATCTGCAGGTGGCGATGCAAACCCAGCGTGAGGCCGACCTCGATGTGCGAGCGGCAAAGAGTGCGTTCTTTCCGACAATAAGTCTCGATCCCGTTTATGGCATCGAGGCCAACGCGTTTGCGATTCACAGCGGGGTGGCGGCCTTTGACCCTGCGAAGTGCCCCATCGGCGATACCCCTGCAGACCTGGCGACATGCAACCGGCAAAACAATCTGGGTTATTTCATCACCGCGACCCTAACGATGCCCGTATGGGATTGGGGCATACTGCGAAGCAAATTGCGTCAGGCCGAGTCTAAGCAGGAGCAGACGCGCGTGGAATTGAATCAAACGCAGCGCCTGCTGGTAAGCAATCTATATGCCGCATACAATGAGGCCTCTGTGGCATTGGGAGCGGTGAACAGGCTTCGCCGTACGGCCGATCTGGCTACGGAAAGTTTGCGTCTGGTGAATCTGCGATACCAGGGAGGCGCATCGACCGTGCTCGATGTCGTGGACGCGGAGAATACGCTGACCACTTCGCGCAATGCCTATGATGATGCCCAGGTCCGTTATCGTGTGGCCTTGGCACAACTTCAAACTTTAACTGGAGCTTTCTGACATGCGACAGAGGCGCGCACCCTATCATGTCTAAAAAGCGGTCGTCGTCAACACTGGTGGTGCTTGCGACCGCGGTTGGCTATACCAAGCGGACTCGCCGGAGCATCTGGATGGGTCGATCGCGCAAGAACCTTGTCGGTTTGCCGCTGCTTGCCGGCCTTCTCGTGACCGGATGTGCGCCTAAACAGGAGGCTGAAGTTGCGCCGACAGTAACCGTGCAGGTGGGAGCTGCCGAGAATCAAACGATTCAGCGCAAGGTGGTTGCCGATGCGACGCTGTACCCGCTCGACCAAGCTGCCATCGTGCCGCGCATCCCCGCCCCGGTGACAAAGTTTTACGTGGATCGAGGCAGCAAAGTGCATCAGGGCGAATTGCTTGCCGAGCTTGAAGACCGGGACTTGGCGGGCGCCGTGACCGAAGGTCAGGGTGGATATGTCCAGGCCCAGGCAACGTATGACACGCAGATCAAGAAAGTGCAAAAAGATGTTGAGCTAGCCAAACAGGAGCTGGATCAACAGCAAAGACTCTATGAGAGCCGTGTGGCCCTGCTTAAAGAAGGCGCTATCGCACAAAAGGATGTTGACGATGCGAAAGTCAACCTGACGCAGGCTCAGAATGCCTACGATCTTGCGCAACAGCAAATGGACTTGAAAGTTGCGGAGGGTCAACTGACCGCAGCCAAAGGCAAGAATGAGAGTGCCCAGGCCCAGCTGAGCTACGCGAAGATTGTGAGTCCCATTGACGGGGTAGTAACCGATCGGCCCGTTTATCCGGGAGAAATGGCGCCAGCCGGCTCCGCGATCATTACTGTCATGAACTTGTCTCAGGTGGTTGCCCGTGCGCATATCGCGCAACAAGATGCGGTTAGCTTGAAGGCGGGCGACCCCGCCACCATTTCTGTACCGGGCCAGCCGCCCGATGTCAAAGGCAAGGTCACTCTGGTAAGTCCGGCACTCGACCCGAACAGCACAACGGTTGAGGTCTGGGTCCAGGCCCCCAATCCGGGAGGACGGCTCAGGCCGGGAGTCGCTGCACGAGTGACGATCGTCGGCCAGACGGTGCCTCACGCCATCGTGGCTCCTGCGTCTGCCTTGCTGACCGATCCCAGTGGTGTGACGTCCGTGATTGTCCTCGATACCGATAACAAGCCGCACAAGCAAAAGGTGAAGGTAGGCATTCGCAGCGGAGGCGATGTGCAGATTACCCAAGGCCTGAAGGGTGGTGAGCGCGTCGTGACCGTAGGTGCGTTTGAGCTGAACAGTGAAGACGATCCGGTGCTCGCCAATACGAAAATACAGGTGCAGGCGCCGAAAATGCCGGACACCGATGATGAGGACGACGAGGATCAATAATAATGGGCATCGTGATTGGTGACAATAAGCCCTCGTTGCCCTCCTCCCACGTCAAAGACGTGCGCTTACGTTCCGGGCAGGTATACTCCCATGCACAATAGGACCGCGAGCCCCACTCTTCCCCCGGACGTAGGCAAACCCGAATCGAAAGAGCGGGCGTCGCACTACTGGTTCGCACGGCACTCAAAGTCGATCATCTTTTTAATTATCGTTCTGAGCGTCGTGGGCGTTTATGAGGCGCTTTCGATCCCCATTGCGGTTTTCCCCCAGACAAATTTTCCAAGGATTATCGTCGGTGTGGACAATGGCGTGATGCCGATTGACCAGATGGAGGTCACCATCACGCGCCCCATTGAGGAGGCGGTCAATAGCGTCCCGGGCCTGCAAGACGTGCGCTCCATAACCAGTCGCGGTTCGGCCGAAGTCGATTTGTCATTTGACTGGAGCGTGGACATGGTGCTCACGCTTCAGCAAGTGAATTCCGCCATCGCTCGCATGCAGGGCACGCTTCCATCAACCGCGCAGATCGACACGCACCGCCTCGATTTCGCGAGCTTTCCGATTCTGGGCTACAGCCTCACCTCCGATAAAATTCCGCAATCCCAGTTGTGGGAACTCGCAACCTACACCCTGAAACCCATTCTGAACCGGCTGAACGGCGTAGCGACTGTGCTGATTCAGGGCGGCCAGCAGCCCGAGTTTCAGGTTACACCCGACTCCGCCAAGATGCTGCGTTCGCGCGTCGGCCTGCAGGACATTCTCGACGCCATCAATAAGACGAATATCATCGATTCGCCGGGCCTGCTAAGCCGTAACCACCAGCTTTACCTGGCGCTGGTCACGGCGCAGGTGCAAACGCCGGATCAGATCGGCGACATCGTCATCAAGACCGTTAACGACGTGCCTGTGCGCATCCGCGACATAGGCAGCGTGTCTTCTTCAACTGCTCCGGTTTATACCGCAGTGACGGCGAACGGGAAACCGGCGGTATTGATTAGCATCAACCGCCAGCCCGACAGCAACACGGTCAACGTCGCCGATGAGGTTCACCAGGAAATCGAAAGCCTGCGTCCGACGCTTCCTTCTGGCGTAGACCTGAACGTGTTTTACGATCAGTCCGATATCGTGCGGGAGTCCATCGGCAGCGTGCGTGACGCCATCATCATTGGGTTATTCCTTTCCGGCATCATCATTTATTTATTCCTGCGGGATTTGGGAACGGCTCTCATGACAGGCCTGGTAGTCCCGGTCACGATTTGCGTGACATTCGTGGCGCTGAAGATCATGGGTCAGAGCTTCAACATGATGACGCTGGGCGGATTGGCGGCGGCCGGCGGCCTGGTGATTGACGACGCCATTGTGGTGGTCGAAAACATTGTTTTGCATCGCGACGGCGGCGAGAGCCCTCTGCAAGCCACGAGCAGCGCGCTGAAAGAACTAACGGTTCCGCTGATTGGCTCGACCTTGACGCCGATCGTGGTATTCCTGCCCCTGATCTCGATCACCGGTGTTACCGGAACCTTCTTTCGTGCGCTCGCGACGGCCATGAGCATTTCGTTGCTGACTTCGCTGGTGCTCGCATTGGGTTGGACTACCAACCTCGGCACAATCCTGATTCGGCGTCACAAAGCTGCGCACGAACCGGCCGCTACGAATGGGGATACTCCGGCCTACGACTTGCCGACGACGGGACCGGACGGCGCCGAGCCTTCCAAAGTAGAGCAAATGAAGCGCATGATGGCCGCCGAGGAAGCCTCCTTGCGGGGGGGCTGGTTCGAAAGCATCGTCAAATTTTACGAGCGCTGGCTGCGGCGTGCGCTGGAGCATCCGGTCTGGCTTGCAGGATTTTGCCTGGTTCTGATCGTCGTTTCCTACCTGTGTTTCAACCACCTCGGCAGCGATCTGCTGCCGGCGATGGACGAGGGCGGCTTCATCCTGGATTACGTCATGCCGCCCGGAAGTTCGCTGGCGGAAACCAACAGGGTCATTACGCATGTGGAGAGCATCATTCGCGCCGTCCCTGAGGTGGAAAGCACTTCGCGTCGCACCGGCTTGCAGTTGGGGCTGGCTGCCGTAACCGAGGCTAACACCGGCGACATCTCGGTAAAGCTTAAAGACAAGCGCAACCGGAGTATCGATGACGTGATTGCCGAGGTGCGCGGCAAGGTGAAAACCCAAGAACCGGCTCTGGACGTCGATTTTACGCAAGTGTTGCAAGACATGATTGGAGACCTCACCGGAGCGCCCCAGCCGGTGGTGGTGAAGTTGTTTTCGCCCGACGCGGACTTGCTCGGCACCTGGGCGCCGCGCGTGGCGGATGCGCTCGGCAGGATCTACGTCAACAATAAGAAGCCTGTGGTGGATATCGAAGATGGCATAGAAAATTCCACCAGTGGACCGGCGGTGGTCTTCACCGTCAATCCACAGGCCGCGGCCAAGGCCGGATTCACCACCGACCAGTTGACTTTAGCAGCGTCGGTTATCGTCGATGGAGAGCCGGCGACGACTCCGGTGATCGTCAACGATCGGCCATATGTCGTGCGGGTGCGGTTTCCGCAGACGACTCGATCCTCGCTCGACGCCATGAGCAACACCATGCTGGTAAATCCAACCGGCGGGACGGCATCTCTCGGTTCACTTTCCACCATCACGGAGGTGCCCGGACAAACCGAAATTCTGCGCGAGAACCTGCAACGCGACGTCGAAGTAACCGCACGCCTGGAAGGGCTCGACCTGGGCACCGGCGTGGCAGCCGTTCAGAAGGCGATCAACGATCTGAAGATTCCACCCGCCATTCGCGTGGAATATGGCGGCACATTCGAGACACAGCAGAAATCGTTCCACGATCTTGTCGTCGTGTTATTGCTCGCACTGGTGCTCATTTTTCTGGTGCTGTTGATCGAATTTCGCACGTTTTCGGCGCCCATCGCGATT
Organism: uncultured Acidobacteriota bacterium; assembly: GCA_963828935.1. Lineage (GTDB taxonomy): Bacteria > Acidobacteriota > Terriglobia > Acidiferrales > UBA7541 > Palsa-189. The sequence goes on from CAWHGP010000007.1 coordinate 530,098, forward strand.
CTTTCCTCGGCTGTGCTGTCCACCTCCGGAGTGTTTTTAGCCCTTCTGATCACACAGACCACGTTCAACGTGTCATCGTTTATGGGATTGATTATGGTGGTCGGTATCGTGGCGAAGAATGGCATTCTCTTGCTGGACGCGAACCAGAAGTTTCGGAGCGTCGGCTACGAGGCGGAGGAGGCGCTCGTCCAAGCCGGCCGCCGGCGTCTTCGCCCGATCGTTATGACCGCCATGGCTGCGGTGGCCGGAATGATTCCGTTGTCGCTGGCATGGGGAGCGGGCTCCCAGATGCTGCAGCCGCTGGCCATCGCCGTAATAGGCGGCATTCTGATCTCGATGTTGCTATCGCTGATCATAACTCCGGCGATGCAGTTCTATCTCACGCGAGATCGCGGGCCGCTGTTGGATGCCGAATGAGCCGACAGGCGGGCGGGAATGCGGGCATCCAGGGCATGAAGTCGGCAGATTCTTATGAACACTCGACCACCTTTGGGGCCACAGTACGAAGCATGCGGAGTGATTTCAGATCTGAGAAAAACAAGTCAATCAGGAGGATGTATTCTATGTCACGTCGATTGGTTTTAGGATTGCTGTGCTGGGCCTGCGTTCTCACATCGTCACTGCTTTTTCTGCATACCGCCACCTACGCAGCCCCGCAGGGCTCGGGTTATCACATCGTGCGCAGAATTCCCGTGGGTGGTGCCGGTAACTGGGACTACCTGCGCGTCGATCCTGACGCACACCGGCTGTATGTCGCTCGTGGCACGCATGTAATGATCGTCGACGAAGTGTCAGGGAAAGTCCTTGGTGACATCCCGGACACCAAGGGCGTTCACGGCGTGGCGATCGCAACCGATTTGAACAAGGGCTATACGAGCAACGGGGGCGATGGCACCGTAACGGTTTTCGACCTGAAAACCCTCATGATCACGTTGGTCATCAAGGGAGTGGGCGAGAACCCCGACTCCATCATTTACGATCCCCAAACTAAGCGCGTTTTTACGATGAATGGCCGCAGCGGCAATGCCACGGCGATTGACGCGACCACAGACAAAATCGTCGGCAACGTGGTGCTTAACGGAAAGCCCGAGGAGCCGGCGCTCGACGGAAAAGGCAACATGTTTGTGAACCTTGAAGATAAGAGTGCGCTGCTCGAGTTTGATACCAAGAGCCTGGCCGTCAAGGGCACCTGGCCGCTTGCTCCTTGCGAAGGACCGTCCGCTCTGGCTGTCGACACCGCGCATCGTCGCCTGTTTGCCGCCTGTGACAAAGTCATGGTGGTCATCAATGCCGATACTGGCAAGGTCGTTGCCTCCCCGCCGATTGGTGGCGATCCGGATGGTAACGGGTATGATCCATCGACCGGCATGTTATTCGCTGCGTGCCGTGAAGGCTTGCTTTCGGTCATCCACCAGGATTCGCCAGACAAATACAGTGTGGTCGGAAATATCACCACGCAGTTTGGAGCGCGCACGATGACGTTCGATCCGAAGACGCATCACGCTTTTACGGAGACGGCGGACTTCAAAGCGGCGGCGGCTCCCACGGCCGACAATCCACGTCCGCGCCCCACGCCCATCGAAGGATCGTTTGTAATTCTCGAGCTCGCGCCGTAATCGCCGGGCGGAAAGGCCGGTTCCGGCGGGTTATTCTGCTGCTGCAAGCGCACCCCCAGCACCACGCTTGCAGCAGCGGAGAGCATGAAAACACGTAGTGTCCACGTGGTGTAGTCCGTGCCGCAGGCCTGGTTTGCTCTTTTGTCAAGAACCGGGGTCGTCGAATTATGATCATGATGTGCAGAATCCGCTTGCGCCTTTAGAATGTGCTGGTAAGATACCGCATCTGAGGCGTAACGGATGCCCAAGGAAAAACCCAAGGTTAATATCGGTCAAGTAATCCGAAGTTATCGAGGACAACGCGGACTCTCCCAGGGAGACATCGAGCGGCGCACGGGCCTGCTCCGCTGCTATCTCTCGCGGGTTGAAAACGGCCACACTGTGCCTTCGCTCGAGACCCTCGCCAAGATCGCTGAGGCCATGGAAATCAGCCTGGCCGATTTTTTCCCCGGCACCGAAACCATGCGCGACCGCGACACCCAGAAGATGTTGGGCGAGCTCTCGGAAGATGAAATTCGTTTCCTGGCGGAGATCAAACGCTATAGCACGAGCCTTTCCGATGGCGACAAACGTCTCGTGCTTGCGATGATTCGGAAAATGGCGAGCATCATCCCTCCTCCTCCTGCCCGCAAGCCGGTAGCGCGCCGCGCGTTTTAACCGGTCCTTGCCGTGTTGTGCCCCGGGGTCCTGTGGTTGCTCCTGGCGGGTACTCGCGAGAATTGACGTCAGTGGTTACTCAACTGTAATAGCGTCGCACTGAGAAGTCATTTCTCTAAGGGAGCCTGAGTTACACTCGGAGACGTACCCGTCGAAGACGTTCCGTTCGAAGATGTTGGTTCGTTTTTCGGGCCTTCCGCGGCAATACGTGCAAATCTCGCGAGATCCACTACCGCATGCACGATTCGGCCCCGGCCGATCACGGCATCGCCGTAATACGCGGCGACCTCAAATACCAAAAATCGTCCGTTCACTTCGACCAGGCGCGCTGTCGCCACCACATGCCCGCCCACAGGCACGGCTTTCAAATGATCCACCTCAATACGCGTGCCAACGCTAAGCATGCCAGCGGGCAGCGTAGCAGCAATCGCCCGGGCGCAGGCTCCTTCCATCATTCCAATCATCGCGGGCGTGGAAAAAACCGCGGGCAGATCTGCCTGGAAGTACGCTCTCGTCCATTCCTGGCGCACGTCGGCCTCATAGCGTCCTTCAAGGCCTGGGACCAGAGCGTGGCCGGAAAGTAAGCTTCGAGAAGTCGGCAGGGCTGTTCCATCCTGCGTAGCTGAATTCGAATCCTGAGGAGCTGACTTATTGGACGGGGCTTTCTCGTTCATGCAGCTAGGCACCGCCGATAGTTTGCCGCGCGAGTGATGTCCGGGGCCGCAACAGGCTGGCCACGACTTCGCTCAGAGTCATGCCAAACTGGCCCCACAGACGCCGCTTCAGGCTCGCATAGTCCTGCGCGCCGCTGAACAGGTCGGCCATGAGCGTTTGAAACGTGGCGCTGCGTCCGATGAATTGGATCATTCGTGTCGTTACCGAGCCGCCGAGGAAATTGCCGCGGTAAACCTGCCGTGCCACACGGGTCGCAAATTCGAGGTCGCGAGAGAAATCCGTCCGAACCCGCGCGGGATAGTGCGTCACACACCCCTCGAGAAGAGATTCTGCCAGCAACTCACCCGATCGCAGCGCGTAATAGAGGCCCTCGCCGGTGATGGGATCCACCAAAGCCGCGGCGTCGCCTGCCAGCGCCCAATTGCTGCCGGCGATGCATCGGCCACGAAGCGTTTGCATCTGCGGCGATGGCAGAACGTGACTGTAAAAACGTGCGCCCTCAGTTGATATATCCTCACTGGCCAGGAAGTTCTGGAGCGAAGTGCGCAATTGCTGGCTGGTGTGACGCGTCATGCTGCCGCAGATGCCCACCGAAAGATGGTCCGAGCGCGGGAACGACCAAATGTACCCCTCGAAATGGGGCAGGAACTTCACTTGGATCGTGTCGCCGTGAGCTGGCACGAAATAACCGAGCGTCATCTCCAGCTCGCCGCGCTCGAGAGGTGTGGTACCCGGCAGCAGTGCATTCCGCGCACCGGTGGCGATCACCGCGAAATCAGCCTCCACCGAAGCACCTGCAGCCGTGAGCCGAATGAGCCTGCCGCTGGCGTCTATTTGCGTCACACGCGCAGCCACCACCTTACATCCAGCGGCGGCGGCCCGATCAAGCAGCAGACCGTTCAGTACCGTTCGGGAATAGATGACAATTGGGTGATCGAGGTTGAGGCGCGCGCGATGCGCTCGGCTGGAGATGAGATCGACTGTGGTCACCAGTTTCTTGGGATGCGGACCCTGCAAAAGAAACGGATAAGCAACGAGCGCTTTGTGGGTTAGGCCTCCACCGCAAGGCTTCTCCCACGCGAGCCGCTCGTCGTAAATCGTTACGTCGCAGCCTTCGCGAGCCAGACGCTCGCCGCACGTGGCGCCCGATGGCCCGCCGCCAACAATGGCGATTTGGCGCATATCCATCTGTTCAGTATGGGTCCGATTTCGTCGAAATTAGATATCGCTCAAGTCGATATGGTCTCGCATCTCGCTGCTTCACACCATGCTCTGGAGAAATGCGCTGCATTTTGCAGTGCGGGGCGAAACTGCAGCGAGTATAGCACCAAAAAAGGCGTTAAGAGGGTTGTGTCGCGTAAACGTTAGCTGGCGGAACCGCCAGAAGCGACGCATGATAAACTTTGGAAGTTGGGACTGCGCCATCGCAAGGGCTCGCGTGTGAGCCTGCCAGTTTGGCGTTCTACAACCCAGTTTGGCACCTACACTTTGGCACCTTAAAATAGCGATAGGTCCGTTCCGAACTAATGGGACATCTCGTTTCAGAAGAAGACCTGTTAAAACTCACAGGTCGCGATGTACGCGGCTCACGCCGCGTGGTTTTTACCAACGGGTGTTTTGACTTGTTGCATCCCGGCCACATCCGTTCGCTTGAAAGTGGTCGCTCGTTAGGCGATGTGCTCGTGGTCGGCATCAATAGCGACGACAGCGTACGCGAACTGAAGGGGCCGGGACGGCCAACGGTCTGCGAACGCGAACGGGGGGAAATCCTCGCTGCCCTCGCGGCCGTCGACTTCGTGGTTATCTTTGGGGATAGCACTCCGCGAAAGTTGATTTCCGCACTCCTTCCAGACGTGCTTTTCAAGGGTACGGATTGGGATGCCGGCGAAATAGTCGGCCGTGAAGAAGTAGAGGCGGCTGGCGGCGAAGTCATATCCCTCCCTCTCGAACGTGGATATTCCACCACAGCAATTCTTGAGAAGATTCGGAGTGCAGTTTCCGACAGCGTGGTGTCCGCCACCTCCGTCGCAAGTTCATCCACAACACTGCCGTCAGCTCGGGAATCAACGACATCGGATTTGCCGGCTCCGGGCATCGTTGGCCGGACTCGCCACTGATGCTGCTTCCTGCGGTTACAGAGTTACTGGCGCGCGTGGCGCATCATCCCGCCGTCGGCGAGACGCTGGAATCGTTGCGGCGCGGAGCGAACGCCCAAAGTCTCGCGGGGTTAACCGATCCATCCAAGGCACTCGTAGCAGCGGTGGCCGCCAGTGAATTACGTCGTCCGATCTTGTATTTGTTCGACAGCGAGCGCCGTGCCGCGGCCGCGATAGAGCCGCTGCAGTTTTTTATCCGCGCGCTGGGCGGTGGCGCGGTAGTCGCCTCGCTTCCAGCCCTTGATGCACTGCCTGGGCAAGGCGTGGGGCCGCATCCTGGCATTCTGCAAACGCGCGCCGCAACACTATGGCGGCTCGCGAGCGGCCAGGCTTCCGTGGTCGCGGCACCTGTGGCCGCCACGCTTTTGACTTTTGCCAGCGCCGATTTTTACGCACAACTTTCCCGATCGCTCGAGCGTGACCAGGAAATCTCACTTGACGAAGTGCTCGCGCACCTGCGCCATGCTGGGTACACACGGTCGGAATTGGTCGAGGTGCCGGGCCAGTTTGCGGTCCGCGGAGGCATTCTCGACGTTTTTCCCCCCGAAGCACCGCGGCCCGCTCGCGTCGAATTGTTTGGCGACACCGTCGAATCGGTGCGCGAATTCGATCCCGAGACGCAGCGCTCTACTGGCCCTTTACCGCGCATCGCACTGCCGCCGCTGACGGAGTTTCCCCTATTTGCGGTTCCGGTGGGCGACGGTTCAGCCTCGGAGTCGCTCACGGCGGAAGACGACTTCGGCCGCGGTGTCGCCGACCTTGATGATCGGGAGTTAGATACACGGGCTGAGCGAGCGTCTATCTCCATTCCCAAACGCACCGACCAAAGCCAGTACGCCGACAGTACGACGCTTTTCGCCCTGCGAGACGAGATGCTCGTGATCCTCGACGAGCCCGAAGCGATCGAACGCGCGGCGGCCGAGTGTCGCGCCCGCTTGCAGGAAGACACGCAGCCCGTGAGCAACCATGATCGCGAAGGATCGAGCGACGCACTCGACAAAGCCATCGCCGGCCCCGCCATCGTCCCTGAACAAGAATGGCGAGCGGCGCTCAACGCTTGCCAACGGCTAGCGCTTGAGCATTTGCCGCTTCAGGTGAACGACCAGGAGCCCAAGACACTCCGCGTTCAGCCCACAACGCGCTATCACGGCCAGGTGCCGGCATTCTTGGCCGAGGCGAGGGGACGAATTGCCGCCGGTGAGCAGGTGCTGATCGCGGCGGCCAGCACGGGTGAACTGGAACGTCTGGCCGATCTGTGCCGCGAATACGAGGCGCCTTACAGCCTCGGAGAACTTGACGCGACAGTCACCGGCGCGAGGCTGGTGGAAGACACCACCTCGGGCAGCGCACCTTCACTGGTGCTGGTCCGCGCGCCGTTGCCCGATGGCTTCATCATTCCTGATTTGCGCATTGCCGTGTATGGCACGGACGACCTTTTTGAAACTCTGGCGACCCCTACGCGGCCTCGCCAGCGGCCCAAAACAGCTGGCTTTTTCAGCGATTTCTCCGAACTCAAACCGCTCGATTACATTGTTCATTTGGATCACGGCATCGGCCAGTTCGAGGGCTTGCAGACTCTGGAGAGCGACGGCCGCCGGTCGGAGTTCATGCGCCTGCGGTATGCGGATGACGCGAGACTCTACGTGCCGCTCGAGCGCATGGATCTCGTGCAGGCCTATCAATCGCTGGAGGGCGCAAAACCGCAGCTTGACCGGCTGGGCGGTACTGGTTGGACCGCGCGCAAGTCCCGCGTCAAAAAATCCCTCACCGATCTCGCCGACAAACTGCTCGAGCTCTACGCCGAGAGAAAAGCGGCGTCCGGTTTCGCCTTTTCCCCGGACACGCCCTGGCAGCGAGAGTTCGAGGACGCCTTCGAATTCGTCGAAACCCCCGACCAGAATACGGCCATCGCGGACACCAAACGCGACATGGAGCGGCTCGCGCCGATGGATCGCTTGCTCTGCGGTGACGTTGGCTACGGCAAGACCGAGGTCGCCATGCGGGCGGCTTTTAAAGCCATATCGAATTCCAAACAGGTCGCGGTTTTGGCGCCCACAACCGTGCTGGTGTTTCAGCATTACGAAACCTTTAAGCGCCGCATGGCCGCTTTTCCTGTGACCGTCGATATGCTGAGCCGCTTCCGCAGTCCTCGTGAGCAGAAAAAAACGCTTGCCGATCTCGACCAGGGCAAGATTGACGTTCTGATTGGAACGCATCGCCTGCTCTCTCGCGATGTCCGGTTTCACGATCTCGGCCTGCTGGTGGTGGACGAAGAGCAGCGTTTCGGTGTCACGCATAAGGAACGTCTGAAAGAAATGAGTCGAAACGTGGACGTGCTCACCCTCACGGCCACGCCCATTCCGCGCACTCTGAATATGTCGCTTGTGGGCCTTCGCGATATGTCGGTGATGGAAACGCCGCCCAAAGACCGCCTGGCGATCCAGACCGTCGTCGCGCCCTTTTCCGAAGCCCTGGTGCGTCGCGCCATCGCGGAAGAGATCGAGCGCGGCGGGCAAGTGTTCTTCATACACAATCGCGTCGAGTCCATCTATTCCGTGGCCAACCTGGTGCAGAAATTGGTTCCCAAAGCGCGGGTTGTGGTCGGGCACGGCCAAATGAGCGAGCACGAACTGGAAAAAGTCATGCTCGCATTCGTCCGCGATGAGGCGGATGTGCTGGTTTGTACCACCATTGTGGAGAATGGCCTCGATATTCCGCGCGCCAACACCATTCTCATCAATCGCGCCGATCGCTTCGGCCTCTCTGAGCTGTACCAGCTTCGCGGACGCGTGGGCCGTTCGAACCAGCTTGCTTATGCATATTTGCTGGTGCCGCCCGACGCGGAGGTTACGCCCCTGGCGCGGCGCCGGCTCGCGGCCTTGCGCGAGTTTAGTGAACTGGGCGCAGGTTTCCGCATCGCGGCGCTCGACCTCGAGCTGCGTGGTGCGGGCAATCTCCTGGGCCGCGAACAGCATGGACACATCACCGCCATCGGCTTCGATCTCTATTGCCAAATGCTCGAGCGCGCAGTGGCGAACAAAAAAGGTGAAACCCCAGCATCGGAATTGCGCACCACGCTCAATCTCGGCCTCGATATCCGTATTCCGCAGGAGTACATTCCTAGCGAAAATATCCGACTGAGAACCTACAAGAGAATTGCCGGAATCGTCGGCCAGGACGAGCGCGAGGCCGTCCTCCACGAGCTGGCCGACCGGTTCGGGCCCCCACCTCCGGCGGTTTCGAACTTGCTCGCTTACGCCGTCCTGAAATCGCTTTGCGAACGATTGCAGATTTCCTCCGTCGAGCGGCGAGGGGCAGAGGTCGCCCTGAAGTTTCATCCCACGACGCCCGTACGTCCCGAAGGGCTGGTGAGTCTCGTTCGCAAGCGCAAAGGCATGCGCCTCGATCCGAGCGGCGTTCTAACCGTGACATTGGAAGGCGGTGTGAATGCCGTGGCAGACGCTCTGCGAATGATATTGCTTCCGCTTGAAGCCGGGGGCTAGAATGCCAGTGGAAGCCGCTGACAAAACGCTAATAAAAGCGCTGATAAATTTGATGATGCCAATGAATGCTAAGAGGGACAACCGGATGTGGAATGGAATCGCCTTGTGGGGCGCGTTTTTGCTGCTTTTGCCTGCGGGTGCAGTGGCCCAGGACAAGGGCCAGGTGATCGAGGAAGTCGTTGCGCGCGTTAATAACGATGCAATCACCCGGGGAGATATCGAGCGCGCCAAATCCCAGCTCGCTGACGATATGCATCACGATTGTCCGACCTGCAAGCCGGAGCAGATTGCCGAAAAAGTGGCGGCGCAGGAAAAGAACGTTTTGCGTGATTTGATCGACAGCTCCCTTCTGGTCCAGCGCGCGAAGGATATGGATATCAATGTCGACACCCAAGTGGTCAAACGTCTGGATGAGATCCGAATCGATAATAAAATTGCCTCCATGGAAGATCTCGAGCACCAAGTGATCTCGACGGGAGTGGATTACGAGGATTTCAAGAACAACATACGCAACCAGCTATTGCAGCAGGAGGTCATCCGGCGTGAGGTTGGATCGAGAATTATTCTCGATCACGCCGACGTGCTGAAATATTACGAAGATCACAAGCCGGAGTTTGTTCGCCCGGAGCAGGTGGTCCTGCGCGAAATCTTCGTGAGCACAGAAGGCAAAACCCCTGACGAAATCCCAGCTCTTCGGAAGAAAGCTGAGGGTTTGCTCGAGCGCGTCAAGAATGGAGAAGACTTCGGCGAACTGGCCAAACGCTTTTCTGACGGCAGCACCGCCAAGCAGGGAGGCGACCTGGGCACCTTCGAGCGCGCCCAACTCGCGCCCAATCTGGAGGAAACGGTTTTCAAGATGAAGCGCAACGATGTCACGGACGTTCTGGACAGCAAGACTGGATTCCTGATCCTGCAAGTGGAGCAGAATTATCCCGCCGGGCAGCAGACTGAAGACAAAGTCGAAAGCGAAATCGAAAACAAGATCTATGAGCAGAAGATCCAGCCCGCGATGCGTCAATATCTGCAGACGCTGCGCTCCGACAGTTACGTGGAAGTAAAACCCGGATACGTGGATACCGCCGGGGTCACCGGATCCAGTATCGACGAGGTGCCCGCAACGCCCGACGACAGTGACAAGAAAAAGGCCAGCCGTGCCTCCAGTAAGAAAAAGAATGGGGTATGAAGCCCGCTTACGTCGCTGATTTCGCTCCCGACACCAGCGTCACTACTTTCCTTTTGGTGGGCGAAAAAGAACTGCGCGCCACGCGCGAAGGCAAACCCTTTCTGCGCCTGGAATTGAGCGATCGCACGGGCACGATTGAAGCGCGCATTTGGGAGAATGTCGAATATGTCCTGGCCGCCTTCGATCGTGACGACATAGTCAAGCTCCAGGCCCGGGTCGAAAATTACCGCAACAAAACCCAGCTGGCGATCGATAAGATTCGCCGTGCGGATCCGAAAGAAATCGATCTTTCCGACTATTTCCCACATACCACCGAAGATGTGGAGCTGCTCTACCTGCGCTTGTGCGCCCATGCCGGCACCGTCAGCACTCCCTGGCTTAAGCGTCTATTGGCCAGCGTGATTGAAGATCCGGCCATCGTGCCGCGTCTCAAACGCGCCCCCGCTGCAAAAGTGATGCACCACGCTTTTCTCGGAGGATTGCTCGAACACATGGTGAGCTTGTGCGATTTGTGCCGCGTAGTGGCCGGCCATTACCGCGAGCTCGACGCCGACCTGCTGATTACCGGCGCGATCCTGCACGATATCGGGAAGCTCGACGAACTTTGTTACGAACGCGCCATCAGTTACACGACCGAAGGGCAATTGCTCGGCCACATCATTCTTGAACTCGAGCAGATCACCAAGAAGATGGATGCCATCGACGGTTTCCCCGGCGACCTCAAGACTTTAATCAAGCATCTTTTGATCAGTCACCATGGCCAATATGAATTCGGCTCGCCTAAATTGCCTATGTTCCGCGAAGCCTTGGTCTTGCATTACTTGGACGATTTGGACTCGAAGATGGCCGCAGCTCGCGCCGTGCTCGGCGTCCCGGGTGGCGATAAGGAATGGACTGGATATAGCTCGGCACTGCAACGGCGGCTGTTGCGGCTCGATCTTTTTCGCCCTGCAGAGTCCGTATCCAACGCGCCGGCAACATCGCCGTGTGTGTCGTCACAACCAGACCTGGATCTGAGTTCGGCGTCCGTAGTCGGATCCAACGAGGCTGCACCTGCAGATGTTGCCACTACCGCTACGCAACTTTCCGGGCAACAACCCCACATTAACCCGGGCGCACCTCGTACGGCGCCTGAAACTACCGCGCCTGACGCGCAGCCTGTTCGGCATTCAACCCAAGCCGCGCTCACCGAGACGCCTGAGTCCTCTGCCCTCGACCCGAGCGTATTGTAAGGCGCTATCCCTGTGCGTCGCATCGGTATGCTTATGAGGCCAAAAGAATCTTCGGGGAAAAAATAAGCGTGCCTGCCGCATTCGCCATTCGCGACCTGGTCATTGCACCGGCCACTGTGCTGGCTCCCATGGCTGGAGTCACCGACACCATTTTTCGTCGCATGATCCGCGCGCTTGGCGGCTGCGGGTTGATCATGACCGAATTTACCAGTGCAGAAGGGGTCACGCGGAGTGCCGCCCGGACGCTGCATTACCTTTCCTTTCACCCCGACGAGCACCCGATCACGGCGCAGCTTTTCGGTGCGGACGCGCACACGCTGGCTGGCGCAGCTAGTTTGGTAGAGGATCTGGGATTTGACATCGTGGACATCAATCTGGGCTGCCCTGCAAAAAAAGTGGTGAAATGCGGCGGCTCTGGCCTCTTGCGGGACCTTAACGAACTTGCGCGCATCCTTCGCGAAGTGCGTGCCGCGGTGCGCATACCGCTGACCATTAAGATACGCTCCGGATGGGACGAGAACAGCATTGTGGCCGTCGAAGTCGCGCGCTTGGCTGAGGCTGTTGGCGTTGAATCCATCGCCGTGCACCCGCGAACCCGCAAGCAAGGCTACGAGGGTGCAGCTGACTGGAACGTGATTCGCGCCGTAAAACGTGCTGTCTCCATGCCGGTCATCGGCAACGGGGATATCCGCACCCCCGCGGACGCTGCCCGCATGATTCAGGAGACCGGATGCGACGCGGTTATGATCGGCCGGGGCGCCTCTTCGAATCCGTGGATTTTCCACCAGATCGCACAGTTCGCGGCGAACGGGCAGTATGACGAGCCCAGCGACGTCGATCGCTATCGCTTGCTTGCAGCGTACTTTCGACATTTAACCGATGCAGGTCTTCCCGATGCGATTGGTAAAATGAAGCAGTTTGCATCGCTGTTTACCCATGGGGTGCGCAATGGCGCCGAGCTGCGACGCCAGGTGCATACGGGACGCACAGCTCAAGAAGTGCTCGACCGTGTCGACGCCTTCTTTGCTGAAAGCATTCCCCAGGTGACGTTGCGTTCTGGTGAGAGAAACAAGTACGAACAGGCTGGGATTACAACAGCGTAAACCTGCCCGCCACCGTGACGCGTGGCCCAGCCTAAGTGAAGTGCCGCCTAAGTGCCCGCCTAGGTGCCCGCCTAAGTGCCCACCTAAGTGACCACCTAAGTGATAGGTTCGCGATCACTCAAAAGCTGTTTGTACGCTTCACTTTTGCTGAGTCCGCGCTCTCGGGCAGCGAGCTTAAGCGCGGCTTTGCGATCTACACTCTGTTCGCGAATAATTTGTTCGACGCGAGCGTGAAGGGGCTGCGTGATAACAGGCTGCGCACCTTCATCAGCGTCGGCAGCGCCGATCAGGAGCGTGATTTCACCGCGCGCTGGCTGTTGACTGTTTAGCAGTAGCAGTTCTGCAAGATCGCCCCGCAGGAACTCCTCATGTATTTTCGTTAGTTCGCGCGCGATGACTGCGGGTCTGCGACCCAGCACGTCCAGCGCATCGCTAAGCGTGACGGCCAGCCGGTGTGGCGCCTCGTAAATCACCAGGGTTCGCGGCTCTTCGGAGAGGCGTTCAAGCGCTTTACGCCGCGCTCCCGTTCGCGACGGCAGAAAACCGACGAACAAAAACTCGTCAGTGGGCAGTCCCGACGCCACCAAGGCGGCAATGGCCGCGGAAGCTCCCGGTATAGGAATAACCCGGACGTGATGCCTCAGGCACAGCGACACCAGCCGATGGCCGGGGTCGGATACCCCGGGCGTCCCTGCATCGCTAACCAGTGCAATCCGCGCCCCCTCTTCCATGCGCAGAACCAACTCCGCCGAGCGTGTGACTTCGTTATGTTCGTGGTAACTGATGGTGGGTTTGTGAATGGAATAATGACTCAGAAGTTTTGCCGTGTGACGCGTGTCTTCGCAGGCAATTAAATCCGCTTCGCCTAGAATGCGGAGGGCCCGCACAGTAACGTCCTCGAGATTTCCAATCGGGGTTGCGACGAGGTATAGACAGCCGCTGGGTCTGGCGGCATTTTGCGCGGGAGTGTCCGTCAGGTCCATTCCAACCGAGTCTAACATGCCTCCTGAAGCGCTTTCGCCCAATGACTGAGCTTGATGGCGTAAAAGCGGCCGTCTCTGAGGAGATCAATGCGGGGCACACCGCCGTCATGTTAAAATTTGTTAATCCGTGAACATCAGAGAGGACGTGAGAAGTGCCTCTGTACGAATATGCGTGTAAGAAGTGCGGCAAGCATGTCGATAAAATTGAAAAAGTCGACGGCCCCCATTTGAAGAAATGCCCCACTTGCGGCGGTCCAGTGGAACGTATGGCATCGGCTCCAGCGATTCAGTTTAAGGGCAGCGGGTGGTATGTCACCGACTACGGCCGCTCCTCCGGCAAGGATCCCGCCGGTAAGGACGCGAACGCAAAAGATACCGGTGGTAAGGAGGCGACTGGGAAGAATGATAAAGATGGAGGAAGTCGCGAAAGCTCCGGCACCTCAGATAAATCCGAGGGAAAATCCGGCTCCCCTTCCTCTGGAGGCAAATCGGATGCCCAAGGTCCTTCTGGCGAGAAGAAAAAATCTACAGCGAAAGAGAAGTGAGTCCTTTAGGCAAAGGTAAACCTCAGGGCTTGAGGGCTCGCAGGTAAGCACGGAACTCTTCGCCAAATTCCGGATTTTCAAGAGCGATCTCAACGGTGGCTTTTAGAAAACCCAGTTTGTCTCCGGCGTCGTAAGATTTACCCTCGTAAAGGAAAGCCAGCAATCCGTGCTCTTTAGCCAGCAGCCGCAAGCCATCGGTGAGCTGTATCTCGCCGCCCCTTCCAGGTTCGGTGCGCGCCAGGCAATCGAAAATCTCAGGCGGCAGAACGTAACGGCCAGTGACCGCAAGGTTCGACGGTGCCTCGGCCGGGCTGGGCTTCTCGATCAGATCACGAACTTGAAACAGCCGATCGCCCCATTTCGATTTTGCAGCTGTTTCGCCATCGACAATCCCGTATAGATAAGTCTTTTCGCGCGGAACAGCCTCGACGGCGATAGCGCCAACTCCGGTTTCCTCGTAAATCTCGATTAGCTGCTTGGTCGCCGGATGCGGGCCGGGGATAATCACGTCGCCGAGAAGTACTGCAAACGGCTCGTCTCCCACAAGCTCGCGCGCGATGAGCACGGCATGTCCCAGGCCCAAGGGATCCTTTTGCCGTGTGTAGCTGAAGTGGACCATATTGCTGATAGCACGAACCATCTCCGCCTGCTCGGTCTTGCCGCGCGCTTCGAGAAACCTTTCCAGTTCGGGCGATGAATCGAAGTGATCTTCGATCGCGTTCTTACCGCGGCCAGTGACGATGATGATGCTCTCAATTCCTGAAGCAATGCACTCTTCGACGACGTATTGGATCTGTGGTTTGTCGACCACAGGGAGCATCTCTTTCGGTTGCGCCTTCGTGGCCGGAAGAAAGCGAGTTCCCAAGCCGGCTGCGGGAAGTACGGCCTTGCGTACCCGTCTCATTGGTTGCGTCATCGTTTTTTTCGGTGCCTATCTTCTTTAATCGCGGTAAAAAAATCGCAGTCCACAATAAGCGGCCCCGCAAAGGATTGTCAATCACCACTCGCGCGAAGCATCAAATCACGCTGCGAAAAAGGCATTCGGTCGCCGGTGTGCTAGCATTGCGGTGCAGCTCAGAAAAATTATTGTTTCTTCTCGCGACGGATCTTCTATGGCGACGCGCATCCTCGGAATCGAATCTTCGTGCGATGAGACCGCAGCCGCCGTTGTTGTGGACGGCTGCGACATTCTCTCGAGCGTAGTCGCCTCGCAAATCGATATACATCGCAAATACGGCGGCGTAGTTCCGGAGCTGGCATCCCGCCAGCACCTCCGCAACATTGTGCCAGTCGTGCGTGAAGCACTTGATCGCGCCGGGTTGGCGCTCACCGATGTCGATGCCTTCGGAGTGACCTACGGTCCGGGCCTGGTGGGAGCGCTGCTCGTGGGTATGACCTACGGCAAAACACTGGCGCTGGCGCTGGGCAAGCCCCTGATTGGCGTGAACCATCTTGAGGGCCACGTGCGTGCCGTCTTCCTGGAGGCACATCGGGCGCAGCGCACTCCCAGCCTCCCCGCAGTTTGTCTGATTGTTTCTGGAGGCCACACGCTTCTTTATCATGTGTCCGCGCATGATCCCAGTGAGATGCCCTCACGAACGATGTTGTGCTACCGCCGGCTTGGACAAACGCGCGACGACGCGGCTGGCGAAGCCTATGACAAGGTCGCCCGATTGCTCGCTCTGGGCTATCCGGGCGGTCCGATCATCGATCAACTGGCCGCGTCGTCATCGAACACGCAGAGTGAGGACTTCCGCACGATTCGTTTCAGCTTGGCAAAGATAAAAGATCATCCGTACGATTTTAGTTTTAGCGGCATCAAAACGGCCGTTCTTTATTATCTGCGCGCACATCCAGAACTCGGGCCGGAAATCGAAGCTCGCCGTCAGGCCCTCGAACGCGGTGAGCGACACGCTTCTCAACTGCTGCCACTGTGCAGCCCCCAGACTTTGGAGCTGGTGTCCAGTTTTCAACGAACGGTTGTCACCGAACTCGTTGGCCGGACGATTAACGCGGCAGAAGAAGGACACGCTCCGTCGATTCTGGTTTCAGGTGGGGTGGCCGCAAACAGCAAGCTGCGGGCTACGTTTGTTGAAAAGGCGGCAAGTCGCGGACTACAGATATTTTTCCCTAGTCGCGAGCTTTCTACCGATAACGCCGCAATGATTGCAGCCGCGGCTTACCCCAAGCTGCTAGCGGGCGAATTGGCAGGACCTGCCTTAAATGCGGAACCCGTACTTCCTCTTATCTGAATTATCGGGTGTGAATTATCTCAAAAGCGGGCACGCTTCGCTACAGCGCGGATGTATCTTGATGGTGAATTCACAATCAATAGCATCTGAAACGCAATTCCCGATAGGGCAGTACCACAACGTTTGAATCTGAGACTCTGCCCCTGCGAATTACTTATTCGCTGGTTTCGACCAGTTCGCCCGCAGCCGGCATACGCAGGTGCGCCTTTGCCAGCGATTTCACCAGCATGGTTTCGACCGTCTGTGCACTCGCGTTGCGCGCCGTGGCTAGCTCGCTGATCAACAGGTACTTGGCTCGCTCCAGCATCTTCTTCTCGCGGAACGACAGCGGCTTCGTGCGGCTGAGCGCCACCAAACTCTTCAACACGGCCGCGACCTCGATCAGAGACCCGGTACGCATGCGTTCGGAGTTTTCCTTGAAGCGGTGCTTCCAATCGTGGTGCGAGTTGAACTTGCCCTTCTCAATGTAGCCGAGGACTTTCGTCGTATCGCCGTTTCGAATCACAGGCCGCAGCCCCACCGCCTCCGCATTCGAACGCGGCACCATTACCTTTAGGCAACTCGATGTGATTCGCAACATGTAATACGTTTCGGTTCGGCCCTCCAACATGCCATAACTGATCTGCTCGATGACACCTACTCCATGGTTCGGATACACTACCTTGTCACCTATTTTATAATCCATGACAGGCTGACCCCCCAAGATCGGTAATCACGATACAGGAATTCTAGTAGGTTGCCGGTGCCGAGTCAAGCCTATTTCAATTAGAATCAGCGACTTAGTTAAATTTCATATCGGGAATGGCCCATAAATTGCTCTTCAAGAAAGCGATTGGCTGTATCCAAAATTTGATTGAGCCTCGTTCTACACCTGTCCGTTCGTGCTAACCTGCAAAGAATGCTGATCTTAGCCCTGGATACCAGTACACGCACCGGAAGTATGGCCGCCCTGCGCGATCACACGGTTTTGGCTTTGCTCCTCAATGCTTCTGACCAGCCCTACTCCATAACCTTTTTTGGCGACCTGGAAAAACTGCTGTCACAAGTGAATCTCTCCATCCGGCAAGTCGATTTATTTGCCGTGGCTGTGGGGCCGGGGTCGTTTACAGGACTGCGCGTGGGTCTTGCGGCCGTGAAGGCCTGGGCAGAAAGCTTTTCCAAACCTGTGGCGGCGGTAAGCTGCCTTGAGGCTATGGCCTCGAAAATTCTAAATGTGCAAGCGATACCCGATGGAACGTTACTTGCGCCGGTGCTGGATGCGGGACGCGGACAAGTCTTCGGCTGCATTTATCGCTGGAACGCGGTAATCGATCGCCTGAACGCCGTGACTGGCGAATTGGTATTGACCGCCAGTGAATTCTTCACCTTAATCGAGGATTCATTTCGCGGCGCGTCCGACCCGCGGGATGCTGGTGTCAATCCCCGCCTTGTTGTGGTGTCCGCAAAGCCTGAAATTATTCGGCCCGCGCTGGAGAATTCGCTTCTCGCATCCGCACAAATCGTGGAGGTATCGAGTGTGCTCGCCAGCGATATTGGCCGTCTCGGATATGCGCAAGCTCTGCGCGGGGAACTGGTCGACGCACTGGCTTTGGATGCGAATTATGTGCTTCGGCCTGACGCCGAGCGCAAATGGAAAGGGAAGTAAGTACTAACATGGTGCGACCAATGATTCACGACGATGCTCCCGCGATTGCACGCATTCTCGCGCAGAGTCCGGAAGCTGCGCAGTGGTCACCGCTTGAGATGCTTTCCGATGTTGGTGCGAGCGCGGTACCGAGCACTGAAATTTTGATCGACGCGACCGAGCAGGATAATGAAATCACAGGTCTGGTGGTGGTTCGAACCGCAGCTTGTGAGGTAGAAGTTTTAAACCTCGTGGTGCTGCCTTCCTGGCGACGCCGCGGCGTGGCTCGCGAGTTGCTCCTCGCCGCATTTTCCCGCGCCCGTTCTGCAGGGGCGCGTCGCGCATTTCTGGAGGTACGCGAATCGAATCTCGGCGCGCGTGCCTTTTACCTGCGTATCGGTTTCAGCGAAGCAGGTCGTCGACGCGCCTACTATAGAAATCCTTCGGAAGATGCAATGATCCTTGCGCGCGTACTCGATGAGTGACTTTCAAAAGCACTTGTCGCCCGCAAAACCTTATGCTAGCTTTCGATATCATGTAATCCGTCTTACAAGGAGGCGCACGATGTCGATGACGCTTCGTGATCTTCGCGAAGAGGCAGTCGCCTGCGATCCGGAACTCCAGCGGTTAGCGCGAGAGCACTCCCAGTACGATGCGCAACTTCAGCAACTCTCCAGCGATCCCTACCTTAGTGCCGAACACATTCTCCTCGAAGCGGATCTCAAGAAAAAGAAATTGCACCTGAAGGATGAGATGGAGCGGCGCTTGGCGCTGCTCGCAAAATCTGGCATCACCCATTAGGTCACCGTTCGGCGGACCAATCTGTCGTACAATACGAGTGTATTCAAAACGAATGTAGCCAAAATGCCGTGTTGGCCAGTGGGTTCGCCAATGCGCCTAGCTCCCGTGTTCGCTTATGACGCTCGATGCTCAAGGACGGCTACAAATTTGCCGCACCGCCCCTGGCGCTGGGGGCCGTCGCTGCAGCCTTAGGGTGGCGTAAGGCTGCCACGGCGCTTCTGCTGGCCGGGTCGTTTGTGGTCTATTTTTTCCGCGATCCGGATCGTGTTGTGCCTGGTGATCCCGGCGTTGTGGTTTCGCCGGCCGACGGCCGGGTCATGGAGGTTGCGAGCGAACGATGTGCTGACCGCGCGGGCCATCGTGTGAGTATTTTCCTCGCGATATGGGATGTTCATGTGAACCGTTCCCCCATGGCCGGGCATTTACAACGTATTGAATACCGCCCGGGGCGCTTTTACGCTGCAATGCGCTCGAAGGCATCCGCAGAAAATGAGCAGAACGTTATTCACCTTCAAACCGACCGCGGAGAAATCGTTTTCAAACAGATTGCCGGGTGGGTTGCGCGCCGCGTGGTGTGCTGGAAATCGCCGGGCGATTCGGTGCTGCGCGGTGAACGAATTGGACTCATCCGTTTTGGCTCGCGCATGGATGTCTGGCTTCCGGAAGCGGCTGAGATCGTTGTAAAGCCGGGGCAGCGCGTGGCGGGAGGCGTAACAGTGTTGGCGCGCTGGCCATCGGGCTCCGCAAACGAGAAAGCAAGAACGTAAATACAGGAATGAAAACCAAAGAAGAAGAGCAGCAAGCGTTTGGATTCGCGGAACCTGCGAACCGCCGCCTGCGTCGCGGCGTGTACTTGATACCGAGCCTGTTTACGGTCGCGAATCTACTATGTGGTTACTACTCGGTTCTGGCAACACTCAAGGGCGGCGCTGTGGACCTCGACAATGCCTCCCGCGCGATCGGTTTTGCCATTCTTTTCGATGCTTTTGACGGCTTCGTCGCTCGCGCCACGCATACGAATACGGAATTCGGCAAGCAATTCGATTCGCTGGCCGATGTGGTGAGTTTCGGCATCGCCCCGGCAATTCTGGCGTTTTCATGGGGCACGCAACTGTTGGCCGAAGGCGATCTCGCCCCGGCGCATCATCTATTGCGGATTGCCTGGCTGGTCAGCCTCGCCTTTGTCATTTGCTGTGCGTGGCGGCTGGCCCGCTTCAATGTGCACGGAATGGCGCCTGGCGGACTCAAATATTTCGTGGGCATGCCGTGTCCGGCTGCCGCTGGCATGATCGCGGCGACGGTACATGCGTGGAAGACGCCACTTGACGATTGGCGCTGGTCGATCGCCTGGCTGGCGCTGGTGCTCGCCCTGGCCGCGTTGATGTCGAGCACGATCCGCTATCCAAGTTTCAAGGGCTTCCCTATCGGCAAACGCCGGCACTCGGTGACCATCGTCGTTGTCGCGCTCCTGGTCTGGTCGATTGTCGTGTATTCGGAAATAGTGCTCATGCTGATCGCCGCTGGCTACCTGATTACGGGTTTGACACTCCACATTGTCCGGCTCGCTCGTCATCGTATGACCCCGCGCCCCGCTGAATCATGAACCTCGGAAATGAATCCTTGCGCGTGGCCATTGCTGGAGCGACTTCTTTGCGCGGCAAGGACCTAAAGCAATGGATGGAGGAGAGTGGCTTCCCGTCTGGCGAGATACGCCTGCTCGACGAGGAGCTCGCTGTCGGGACGCTTACCGAGGCTGCGGGCGAGCCGGTCATCGTTCAGGCTGTCGATGAATCGAGCTTTGCAGGTATGCGCTTCGTGTTTTTCGCAGGCACGCCCGAGTTCGCGAAAAAGCATGCCATGGCGGCCGAACGTGCCGGTGCGACGGTGATTGATATGACGGGGGGATTAGCCGGATGGCCTGGGGCGCGAAGCTGGATTCCGCACCTTGACGCCGAGCTCGCTCCTCCGGCAAGTGGGATCGCATCCCCCTCTGGAATCCAGGAAGACGAAGCGGCCGGCCGCATTGGTTTGTGCATCGCGCCTTCCGCGCCAGCCATTGTGGCCTGTTCGCTCGCCGTAGCGCTGAAGAAATTCCCTCTGCAGCGGCTCGCGATTACGTTCTTTCAGCCAGTTTCCGAAAGAGGCCAGGCCGGTGTAGAGGAGCTGGAAAGCCAAACAGTGAAACTCCTGTCTCTGCAGCCCATACCGCAGAAAGTTTTCGACACCCAGGTGGCCTTTAACCTGCTCGACCGCTGGGGGCCGGAAAGCTCTGAGAGTCTTAATGCGGCGCGTCTGGCGCTGGCCCGGGAAGTTCGAGAGTATCTTCTGGGACGCGTTCCCGCACCTGCGCTAGCGATCGTCCAGGCGCCGGTATTTTTCGGTTATACGTTTACCGCCTATGCGGAATTCGGGTTTGCGGACGATTCTGCGCCGCTCGATCCGGACCTTTTGTCCAGCCGCCTGTCGGCAGCAGGGTTTGACTTGGTAAGCGAGACGGATCCAGCCGTATCGAATACGCGTGTTGCCGGGGAATCGCGCGCATCACTCACACAAGCCTCGCGCGATCCGAACGTGAGCGGCGGCCATTGGTTCTGGGGCGCAGCCGACAACTTGCGTCTGGCGAGTGCCAATGCGCTCCGCATCGCGGAGAGACTGCTTGTGTCCTAAGCGACCCTCGTGCGCCCTTTGTTTGCTCTTCCTCCTGGCGTCGGCCGTGGCGCTTGCCGGAT
This sequence comes from uncultured Acidobacteriota bacterium, assembly GCA_963828935.1. GTDB lineage: Bacteria > Acidobacteriota > Terriglobia > Acidiferrales > UBA7541 > Palsa-189. The sequence continues at coordinate 551,157 of CAWHGP010000007.1, forward strand.
GCGGCTATCACGTTGTTGGCCGTACATCGCAGTTGCCGCCGGGAATCCAAACGATCGCTGTGCCCGTATTTGTGAATCGCACCTCAAATTATCGTATCGAGCAGCGGCTAACGGACGCGGTAGATCACGAACTGCTTGCGCGCACCAAATATCGCGTGGTCGCTAAACCGGAAAGTGCCGATGCGGTGATGCGTGGCGAGGTGAGTAGCATTGAAGGGAGCGTTGTCGTGTTCGACTCTTCCACCGGCCGCGCCACGACGCTTTTAGTTACAGTGAAGTTGAAAGTTCGCCTCGAGGACCGCCTGACGGGTAAGGTGCTCTATAACAACGACAATTTCCTTTTTCGCGAACCCTATGAGATTTCGACCGACGTGCCGAGCTTCTTTCAGGAAGAGGGCCCTGCGCTTGATCGCATGGCGCGTGATTTCTCCATGCGCCTGGTCTCGGACATTCTGGAGAGTTTTTGATGCCGCCCATTTCTCCTGAAAAACTTATGGCCCGGTTGGGAAAGGGTGAGTCCATTCCGGCTGTGCTGCTTCTCGGTACCGATACCTATTTGCGCGACGCGTGCCGCTCCCGCGTGGTGGATGTTTGCGTCGATCCGGCGGCGCGGGAATGGGGCGTATGCAGGTTTTCCGCTGCAGAGGACGCACTCGCCCATATTCTCGGCCAGGCGCAAACCGTGCCTATGCTGGCTCGCCGCCAGGTCGTCATCGTCAGAGAAGTCGACGCCATCGAGCATTTGGCCGACGACGACCGGGATGCTGCCATTGCCGGTCTTGCCGCCTACCTGGACGATCCTGCGCCATTCACGGTGCTGATCCTTGAGGCTGGCGTGCTCGATCAACGCATGAAACTCGCCAAGGTGCTTCTCGAAAAAGCGCTCGTGGTCGAGGCCGAACTGCCTAAGGATCCTGAGGCGCGAACCGAAATGGCCGCGATATTGGCCGAACAAATGGCTGTCGACCATGGAAACAAATTAGACGGGGATGCCGCCGAGGAACTCGCCGAGTTGTGCAATGCCGATCTCACTGCGATTCACAGCGAAATCGAGAAGCTCTCAACCTATGCCGGTCCCGGCGAGCCCATTCGCCGCTCCGATCTCGCCGCCTTGGTGGTCTCGGAGCAGAAACATTCGGTCTGGGAACTGGCGGACATGCTGGCATCGCGCCGGAGAGCGGATGCATTTACTTTCCTCGATAATTTGTTGCGTGAAGGCGAGGCTGCCCCGGCGCTGGTCGGCGCCATAACCTGGATGTTCCGGAAATTGCTCGAGGCCCAGGATCTCGGCTCTAACGTCTCGCACTGGCAGGCGGCCGGACGGCTTGGCATGCGACCGGCAACCGCGGAGCTGGCGTTAAAAAACGCGCGCAAGATTCCGCGTCGTCAGTTAGTGACCGGGCTGCGTGCGCTTTACGATGCCGATAGCCAGCTAAAGTCCGCGTCAAAGAATGACCGGGCGGTAATGGAATTTCTGGTGGCTCAGCTGACGAGAGTGCCGCCCGCATCCCCGGCGGCAGCTGCGGCAACACTTTTGGCGGGCAGAAACGACTAATCGCGTCGCAAAACGCATAGATCGCTCTTCTGTTGCTTTTCGAGGTGGCGCTAAAGAATTATGCGCGGACCGAAGCGTCCGGCGTGCGGAGCGAACGGCACGCGAGTGACAGGCGGGATTTGTACCGGTTTGCTGTGTTTTTCTCGAGTACGCCCTTGGTGACTGCCCGGTCAATCGCCGAGATCGTCGGAGACAGCAGTTTATTTGCCTCATCCGCGTTCTTTGCACCGACGGCGTTCCGCAGCGACTTCATCATGGAGCGGACGCGCGTGCGGTTGGAACGGTTTACCGCCGCGCGCTTTATGGATTGCGCGGCTCGTTTCAGCACCGACTTCTTGCGCTTCTTTACCTTTGTCGCGGTTCCCTGGGCCATCCAAAGCTCCTTTGCGATGTGATGCGAAACCAGTACAGTAGCGGACGTATGTACCTTTGTCAAACCAGTGCCCGGGCAATTGGCTGTGCGGCGAAGCCTCGGTCTGCGTTCCAAACGAGCCGTCTGGCATTGCTCGTGGCGCTTTTCATGCTGTTTTCGGCTATCGCCGTGCGAGCCGAAAAGGTCGAGCAACTCACTCCGCAGGGCTACGTAAACGATTTTGCCGGCGTCACTGATGCCGATTCGCGTCAAAAAATAACTGCGTTGTGCGCGGAGGTGGACCAGAAAGCCAACGCCCAGATTGCCGTCGTCACCATCCATTCCCTCGAGGGCGACACCGCGCAGGATTTTGCCAACCGGCTGTTCGCAAAATGGGGTGTCGGCCCGAAAGGAAAAGATCGCGGCGTGATGATTTTGCTAGCCGTCGATGAACATCAATATTGGACGGAAGTTGGCTACGGGCTCGAACCCATTCTTCCCGACGGGAAAGTGGGCGGCTTTGGCCGGGAAATGCTGCCGCTGCTGAGGCAAAACCAATATGGCGCCGCGCTTCTGCACATGGTGAACGAGATTGCCGGCGTCATCGCCCAGGATCGCGGGGTCACGCTCAATCCCGCTTCTCCCGCCGCCCCAGCAGCAAACCAGGAACCGCAGGACGATACCCTGCACGGTATCCCAGTGCGTCTGATTCTCCCGCTGATACTCCTTGTGTTATTTGGCGGCTGGCGAGTTTTGGCCTTTTTCCTGGTAGCAGCCGGATTGATGCGACCCCGTCCCCGGACCGGTTATGGCGGCGGATGGTGGATGGGCGGCATGGGTGGCGGTGCCGGCGGCGGAAGCTGGGGAGGTGGCGGTGGCGGATTCGGAGGATTTGGAGGCGGCTCGTCCGGCGGCGGCGGCGCCGGGGGCGGATGGTGAAAGCAATTGGATGTAGCTCGCACAAAATGTGGAAACGTTCAGAAGACAATCGGACGAGCAAGTAACAGGTGGCAAACGAATGCATGACCAACCGGCCCAAGCACCAGCGACAAACGGTAAGCCTCTGTACGGCGAAACCGACCTGCGAGAACTCGTTCAGCGTTTAGAAGACGCGCTGGGAGCAGATCTGAATGCGGTCGTTTTGTACGGTTCCGCTGCCGCGCCCAACTCGGACGTTGTGGGAGTCCACGAGGAGCGCCCCGAGTTTAATGTGCTGTGTCTGCTGGCGCGGCTCGATGGCGATGAACTCGCCAGGATGCGGCCTGTCGCGCTCTGGTGGCGCGGTAAAGGGTATCCGGCACCCTTAGTCTTTACGCTCGCTGAATTACAAGCGTCTGCCGACGTTTTCGCCATCGAACTGGTTGACATCAAGCGGTATCATCGCGTCCTGTGGGGCGACGATTTCCTGCCCCAACTCGACATTCCCATGACGCTGCATCGGTTGCAGGTCGAGAGGGAGTTGCGAGCCGGCGTAATCCGCTTAAGGCAATTATTTCTTCAATCGCGTGGCCGAAGGGATGAGATTGCGGAGCTGATGACCGCATCCGCGTCGACGTTTGGGACGCTTTTTCGCCATTCGTTGATTGCTTTGGGCGAAACCGCGCCGGATTCACGCCGCATTGCCGCGGATCGGCTGGCCGCGCGGCTCGGACTCGATGTCGCGGCCTTTCACCTAGTCCTGGACTTGCAGGAAGGGAAGCGCGGCAAGAAAGACATCAACCCTGAAACGGCTTTCGGCGCGTATCTGAACGCCGTCACGCAGGTGGCCGACGCCATTGACCGCACGCTTGCTGAAAAGTAGATGCTGGCTAAGACCTGGCTAAAACCGGTCTAAAACTTTGACGTGCAACAGAATTTGCGACCATGGAATTTGCGATAATTGAGGATTGAGCGGCAAGCTTAAGGCTGCGCAGCCTTACAAAGGGGAATTTGAGGAATGAAGACACTGCTCGTGTTCGTCGTCGTGCTGGCGCTGGTGGCTCTGATCGTCGGCGGAGCCTACGTTGGAAGACGAAACCAGATGGTCGTCAAGAGCCAGGCCGTCGAAGCGCAATGGCATGATGTGGACGTCGTGCTGCAGCGTCGCGCCGACCTGATTCCTAATCTCGTGGAAACCGTAAAGGGTTACGCGGCACAGGAACAAACCGTCTTCGGCGATATTGCGAAAGCGCGCGCGTCGCTGCTGGGCGCGCAAACACCTGCCGATCGCATCGCCGCCAATGGCGCACTCGATGGCGCGATTGGCCGGTTGCTCGCCATCGTCGAAAATTATCCGCAGCTCAAATCAAACGAGAATTTCCTGCGATTACAAGATGAGCTTGCCGGCACGGAAAATCGTATCTCCGTGGAACGGCGCCGTTACAACGACTCGGTGCAGGACTACAACACCTACATCGGCCTGTTTCCCAACAATATTTTTGCTTCGTGGGCTGGATTTAAGACCAACAACGCGTACTTCACGGCGTCCGACGCCTCGCGTGAAGCACCCAAGGTTCAGTTTCCGGCTTCGGCCAAGTGACTGGGCGGCTTATTGAAGCCGCTGACCTGCGTGGGCCTCACACTGGTCGCACGACGCTTGACCGCGCCCATTCGTTCAGATACGCTGAAATAGGTGCGGGCCCGGCCGTTCCCGAATGGCGAAATTTAAAATCGGAGGTATGGACGAACCAGGCGGACTGGAGACCTTAACAGCCGCCCACCCCTCATGAGACGTACCGTGCAAATTGCCGGGCAACTCGAAAACCTGTTTGGCACCCTTGATGAGAATCTGAAGCTGTTGGAATCATCCCTGCACGTCACCACATTTCTGCACGACAGCCAACTTGCGATCGAAGGCGATGCGCCACAGGTGGATCGCGCGGTTCATATCCTCGAGCAATATAACGATCTTGTTCGCGAGGGCCGGCGCATGGACAATGGCGCCGTCAAAGCGCTGCTGCGCGTCGCCACCGAAGCCCCAGGCACGCCGCTGCGTGACATTCTCGATCCTGGCCAGCCCTCCCGCTCGCGCGTTTTTGGCAAGAAGTCCATCACCCCCAAAAGCGCCAATCAACGGCGCTACATGGAAGATATCGAGCGGCACGACATGGTTTTCGCCATCGGTCCGGGCGGCACTGGCAAAACTTACCTGGCCGTCGCCATGGCCGTTTCGGCGCTGCTGACCAAGCAGGTAAACCGCATCATCCTCGCGCGGCCTGCGGTAGAAGCCGGGGAGCGGCTCGGCTTTCTTCCTGGCACGTTGCAACAAAAAATCGATCCTTACATGCGGCCGCTGTACGACGCAATTTACGATCTGCTGGATGCCGACAAGCTGGAGCGCTATCTCGACAAAAGCATTATTGAGGTTGCTCCATTGGCTTTTATGCGCGGCCGCACCCTGAACGATTCATTCGTCATCCTCGATGAGGCGCAAAACACGACCAGCGAGCAGATGAAGATGTTTCTTACCCGCCTGGGTTTCAATTCCAAAGCCGTGATTACGGGTGACATCACGCAAATCGATCTGCCGGCTGGACGCACCTCTGGGCTGGTCGAAGCCATTGAGGTGGTGGGTAAGATTGCGGGCATCGCCTTCGTCCATTTCAATGAGCGAGACGTCGTGCGGCACAATCTGGTCCAGCAAATTATCAAAGCCTATGACGAATTTGGTCCTGCACAGCGGCCCACGTCATTCGGAGCGAGTAACCAGGCCCGCAGCCGCATGAATAGCAGGCCGCCGATCGCCGTTGAGCCGGCCGAAGTCTCCGCCATCACTCCCGGCCCGGCGCAGCCTGTCACGACGACTCCCATCGCTCCGAAATAAACACGCCGGCGTACATGATTGTGAATCGGCAGCGTCGTGTTGCAATCGCCATGAAGCCCTTGGCGGATTTTTGCCAGCGCGTCCGGAGCGAATTGCGTTTCCCGGAAAATGGCGTCACCGTCTGCCTGATCAGTGACGCGCTTATGGCGCAGCTTAACCACACGTTTCGTGGAAAGAATACTTCCACCGATGTGCTGTCGTTTCCCGCGATGTCCCTTCCTCCAAAGCGCAGCGCGCGCAAAGCATCGACGAACGGCGCCAAAGGCCCTCGGCTTAATAGCGAATGCAATAGAGAACACAATACCGGCCACGACTCCTGCTCCTATGTGGGCGACATCGCCATCTCTCCCGAAACAGCGCAACGCAATGCACGGCGCTCTTCTCGCGCGCTTACCGCCGAGCTGCGTATCCTTATTCTTCACGGCATGATTCACCTCGCCGGGTACGATCACGAAACGGATGCCGGCCAAATGGAAAAGTTCGAGCGGCGGCTGCGGCGCCGTTTCGGGTTGCCGCGATGATGCCTGCGCTCACTCATACCGTGGGCCTGCTCGTGCTATGCGCGATCCTCATCGTGTTCGCATGTCTCGATCGTATTTACCGCGACCTGGGGCGCGTTACCACCGGACGGCTGCATCAGCATCTCGCCCTGTTTGAGGCCCAGGTCGAACCTGGATTCAAAATCGACCGGCGCCGGGCCGCGCTTGGATTTTCCCTTCTTACGCACCTTGCACTCGTCGCGGTGGCCGTCGAAACCGTGCAAGGCGTCCTTGCATTCGTTCCCTCTCCGGGCGAAGCAGCGGCTCAAATACTGGTTTACCTGCTCGTGGAAGTATTGCTTTGCGTGCAATTCATCCCTGCGTTGCTTCTGGCTCGGACCACCAGCCAATGGCTGAAACCTTTGGCGCCGATTTTACGCGCCGCCCTTTTCCTTACCTGGCCGTTGCGTGCGGTTCTGGAGCTCGCTATTTCCGTGGCCTATATCTCGGACGAAGAGACTCCGGCCGGGCCCGAGTCTCAGCAGCAGGGCCTGGAAGCACTGATGGAAGCGGCGCAGGAAGAGGGCATCATCGCCGGCGATCAGGCGCAATTGATCGGTCAGGTAGTCGAATTCAGCGACAAGCGCGTGCTGGAGCTAATGACGCCGCGGCCGGATATCGTCGCCATACCCGCCAGCGCACCTATCGAGCAGATGCGCCGGTTGCTCGTCGAGACGAAGCTCTCGCGCGTGGTCGTCTACCAGGACACGCTCGACGATGTTGTGGGCATCGCGCAAGCTCGCGATCTGCTGCAGATTCCCGATAGCGAAGCCAAAAGTCGCACCGTGCGCGAGATTGCACGCCCGGCCATGTTTGTCCCGGAAACCAAGCTGGGCTCGGAGTTGCTGCGGGAAATGCAGCGCCGCAACCAGCCGATGGCCATTGCGGTGGATGAGCATGGCCTCGTCGCCGGCGTGGTAACGGTCGAAGATCTCGTAGAGGAAATCGTTGGAGAAATGGGCAAGGATCCCGGCCATCTGACGGCGGATGTCGTGCGCGAAACCGACGGCACCCTCACATTACGCGGCAGTGTGTCGGTGGGCAAATTGCAAGAGCTGCTGGGAATTGAATTCTCGCAGGAGTCGACTGAAGCCGCCACGACCGTCGCAGGGTTACTCAACAGCGTTGCCGGTCATGTTCCCAAGCCTGGCGAGCGCGTGGATTACGAGGGCCTTCGTTTCGAGGTGGTAGAAGCCAATCAGCGAAAAGTTCTGCGTCTGCGCGTGTACCCGCACGCTATATCGGCGCCTGCGTCCTCAACTTCTTGAACAAGATCCTCAGCTGATGCTCTTTGCCAAGGCGAACGCCACGGCCGCTGCCAGACCACCGATAACGACGGTCTGCGCAGCGCCTCGCCACGGCGGTATGCCCGTAAAACGGCTTTTTCCGAATCCGAAAACGGCGAGCGCCACAATCGTAATCACCACCGACCACCAGAGTCCCTCGATCACGTTGCCCAGTATCATGTAAGGTGCCAGCGGAATGAGCCCTCCCACCACGTACGACGCGGCAATGGTAATCGCGCTGCGATTCGCACGCCGAGGGTCGGGTGGCTCCAGACCCAGCTCAAAGCGCATCATGAAGTCCACCCAGCTTTTTTGGTCCGCACAGATCGCCGTCACCACCGGAGCCATCTGCGCCTCGCTCAGGCCATACTCGCGGAAGACTTTCGCCACCTCCTCGGTTTCCACCTGCGGCAGCTCCACAGTTTCGCGCAACTCCCGCTGGCGCTCGGACTCGTAGTGTTCGGAGTCGGTCTTCGCCGCCAGATATCCGCCCAGACCCATGGCGATTGAGCCCGCGGCAATTTCTGCGAGGCCGGCCGTGACGACGAGCCTCGTTCCCTGGGCGGTCGCGGCGACGGCGCCCGAGATACCCGCGGCCAGAGCAAAAGGCACCGTCAGACCGTCCGCCATGCCGATGACGACGTCGCGAACCGTAGCCGACGCGGTGAAGTGCGATTCGACGTGAGGCGGACTCGGCATGCAGACGCTCCTCGGATACGGTAAATTCGCGGACATTTTTTCCGCGGAGCAAAAAGTGTAGCACGGCACCCCTCTGGCCATGCAGCGATGCGGTTGTTTGCCATGTAAGATAGATCTGCACACGCGCCATACATCGCGCCCCGCACCATGAACAGCTCATTTCATTCCGGCTTTGTAGCGATTCTCGGGCGGCCAAACGCCGGCAAATCGACATTTGTCAATCGGCTGGTCGGTCAGAAAGTAGCGATCGTTACCTCCCGGCCGCAAACGACGCTCAGCCGCGTTCTCGGCATTGTGAATCGTCCCCAGGCGCAGGTGGTTCTCGTCGACACGCCCGGCGTGCACCGCGCGGAGTCCGCTCTGGGACGGCAAATGATGGATGAAGTGAGGCAAGCCATCGAGGGCATCGACGTGCTCGCCTTGATGATCGATGCCAGCGAGGGAATAAAAGCGGGCGACCGGCTGGCGTTTGAGCGCGCCCAAAACTTTCGCGGACCTCGTGTCCTGTTGCTGAACAAGATCGACCGTATGTCCAAGCCTTCCTTGCTGCCATTGCTCGAAGCCTGCGCACGCGAAGGCGAGTTCGCCGAAATGATTCCTATATCCTCGCTCACCGGCGACGGCGTCGACCTCGCTCTCGACCGATTCATCGCCTATCTGCCGGTCGGCGAGCCGCATTTCCCGTCCGATCAAGTCACCGACCAGCCGGAGCGCTTTCTCGCTGCGGAAATTGTTCGCGAAAAGGCGATGCAGGCGACCCGCAACGAAGTGCCGCATGCGGTGGCCGTGCTGATCGACTCGTTCGAGGAGGGTGACCGCATTACGCGGATCCGCGCCACCATCCACACCGAACGCGAAGGTCAGAAGGGCATACTCATCGGCCGCCGCGGGGAGATGCTGAAGGAAATCGGCACCGCGGCGCGCAAGGAACTCGAGGAAATCCTCGGCGTCAAAGTTTTCCTGGAGTTGCACGTCAAAGTGCAGCCGGATTGGCGTGAGGATCCCAGGCGGGTGCGCCAGTTGGACTGGCGCCGGCACTTCGAGCAAGGGAGCGAGGAATAGTTCGCTCGAGAAACCTTACGGCTCCCCGGAAATTCCCAGTGATTTCATCTTGCGGTAGAGATGACTGCGCTCAAGTCCCAGCGCCAGGGCGGTGCGCGTCATGTTCCACTGATTCTCCTCCAGCTTCCGCAGGATGAATTCGCGTTCGTATGCGCTGCGAGCTTCGTGCAGGGAAGAATACGGGCGTGCCGGCATGCCCGTAGCGCCACGAAAAAACTCCGGCGGCAAATGCAGTGGATCGATTCGTTCCGACGGACAAATGATAATCAAACGCTCGATCAGGTTGCGCAGCTCGCGCACATTTCCAGGCCAGTGGTAGCGCATCAGCACGGCGAGAGCCGCCTCGCTCAGCTCCTTGGGCTTGCGTCCGTATGCGGCGCTGAATTCGGCGAGGAAATGGCGTGCGAGGATGGGGATGTCTTCTATCCTCTCGCGAAGCGCGGGCACCGTAAAAGGAATAACGTTCAGCCGGTAGAACAAATCTTCGCGAAATTGCCCGCGCGTGATCTGGTCCTCGAGTTTTTTGTTCGTAGCGGCGATCACCCGCACATTAACCGCGGAGGGCTGGTTCGAGCCTACCCGCTCCAGCCGCTGCTCTTCTAGAACCCGCAGCACCTTGGCCTGGGTGCGCAGGCTCATGTCGCCCACCTCATCGAGAAACAGCGTGCCGTTGTCCGCCTTTTGAAATTTTCCGACCTTGTCTTCACTGGCGCCGGTGAAGCTGCCTTTCATGTGGCCGAACAATTCGGATTCGATCAGTTCCTCGGGAATGGCGGCGCAGTTCACTTCTACGAATAGCTCGTTGCTGCGCAAGCTGGCGGCGTGCAGCGCTCGCGCCACAAGTTCTTTCCCCGTCCCACTCTCTCCGTAGATCAGCACCCGGCCGTTGGTGGGCGCCGCCAGCGCGATTTGCTGGCGCAATGCTTTCATCGGAACGCTTTCGCCGATGACGTGATAGCGCTGTCCCAGTTCTTCGCGAAGCCGCCGGTTCTCCATCTCCAGCCGCAAAAAATCGAGAGCCTTCTTCACCGACCGCATGGTCTTCTCGATGGAGAGCGGCTTTTCCACAAAATCAAACGCACCGAGTTTCGTGGCGCGCACCGCCGTCTCGATGTTGCCATGCCCCGAAATCATGACCACCATCGGATGATGGCCTTCTTTGCGCATCCGTTCGAGCGTTTGCAGGCCGTCCATCTTGGGCAGCCATATGTCGAGCAGCACCAGGTCCATGGCGCCCCGCCCGAGCCGCGCCAGGCACTCCTCGCCCGATGCCACCGATTCAACCGCATATCCCTCTTCGCTCAGGATCGAGACCAGCGAATGCCTGATCCCCGCTTCGTCGTCCACGATGAGAATCGAGTGCGCCATGTTGGGAAGGTTCAGGGCGGGCTGGGCTTCTTATTGCGGAATCGCACCCACGGCTGCCGCTTCCGCAGCCGGAAGTTGAATGATAAAGCGAGCGCCTGCAGGAGCATTGTCATCTACCCGAATCAAACCGTGATGTTCCTCGATGATGCGGCTCGCGATGGCCAGCCCCAGGCCGGTGCCTCGATCCTTGGTGGAGAAATGCGGCAGGAAAAGTTTGTCTTTGTCTTCCGGCGAAATTCCCTGGCCGCTATCCGCCACCGCGATCTCCACGGCTTCATGTGCCAGCAGCCGCGTGGTCAGCTCCAGTTGCTTGACCGAGGAATCTTCCATGGCCTCCGCGGCATTGTCGATCAGGTTCACGATCACGCGGCGTAGCAAGTCCGCGTCAGCCTTAATGGCAGGTAAATCGGCGGCGAAATTTGTGCGAATGGAAATGCCCTCCAGCCGCTCGTGAAAAACATCAAGCGCTTCGCGGACAATCTCGTTCGGGTCGGCCAGCGACAAATGCGCGATGGGGAACCGCGCAAATTGCGAAAACTCATTCACCAGGCCTTCAAGCGTGCCCACCTCCTGGCTGATCAGCGCGGCGCATTCCGACACTAACCGCCTGAGTTCCGGCGCGGTCTCGTCGCCCCGGTGACGTTCCAGATATCTCGATAATCGTTCCGCCGACAACTGGATCGGCGTGAGTGGGTTCTTGATTTCGTGTGCGATACGTTGCGCAACCTCTTGCCAAGCCGCCGCCTTTTGCGCATGCAGCAACTCCGTAAGGTCGTCGATCACCACCACGTACCCGCTGCTGGCGCGCCTGGGTCCCAGCGGGCTTACGGTGACCGCGGCATGCATCACCCTTCCGGCCAGATGAAACTCCAGGCCTTTCGACGTCGCTCCCATCCGCAGCGAGCGCCGGATGAGATGCTGCACCTCCCGCGCCGCCCCGTTGCCAAGCAATCCCGTCAGCGTGACGTCATCCGCAGCGGTATCGCAGAAAATTTCTTTCGCCGCAGTGTTCATGCGCACAATCATGCCCTGCGGGTCGAGCGAAAGTACTCCTGTAGGTACATTTTCGAGAACGGTCTCGATCAGCGTTCGGCGCCGCTCAAGTTCTTGCACCGCCTGCTGCAGATTGCGTGTGAAGTCGTTGATCTGCTGCCGGCTGTCGGCCAGTTGCGCCGTCATGGCGTTGAACGACCGCACCAGCGAACCCAGCTCATCGTGTGCTTGCACCTGCACCTGCGTATCGAAGCGTCCCGCCGCGATTTCACGCGTGGCCTCCGCCAGCGCCTGAATGGGAACGGTGACCTGCTTCGAAAGAAAAAGCGCAAACCAGGTAGCAGAGAAAAGAAGCAGCACGGTGAACAGCGATAGCGTCAGCAAAATCTGCCGTTTAAATGTCCGGATTTGCTGCTGCTCGATGCCGTACGCGGTGGTTTGCGCCTGTATGTTGCCGTAGAGTTCGAGGAAATCCGCGGGCAGGCGATGCGCGATCACCAGGTACCCTTTGCCAAATGGCGCGCGCGCCGCCAGAAAATATGTCGATTGGGATTCCCAAAGCTCTGCGCCACTCGGAAGTTCCCGCGCGAGCTTCAGCGACGGATCGACTTTCAAGGGTGAAGCCATCGGATCGCCTGTCGGCAAAACGGTGCCCGTCGCGCTGATCGTCCAAACGCCCTCGGCACCTTGCTGCGCGGCCAGGCGGGCCGCCGTTTCAATCATCTCGTCGGGATTCCTGGATGCCGCTCCCGCCTCCGCGGCAACGCGTTTGGCGATGCTTGACAGCCGGAGGTATTCCAGCCGGTGGCCTTCTCGCAGCAACGTTTGCATTTCCGCGCTCGCCGTTTCGAGTGAATGCGGAAACCAGCGATTCAGTGTGCGATTCATCAGCGCGTAGCTGATGAAAAACAGGAATACCAGCGGCAACAAAGACACTGCCATAGCGCCCAGCACCATCTTGGTTTTGAATCGCGAACCCAGCTGCTCGGCACGCCGCTCCGCCCACAAATGCACCAGCGTTCGGCCCAGGATCAGTCCGAACACCAACAGCGCGGCGACGATAAACGTGGAAAGTGCGTACAGCACCACGACTTCGTCCCACGCTCGCGGTTCGAAGGGAATATTCAGCGATCCCAGCGTAAAAACAGCGGCGAGGAGCAGCACCAGGAATATGCCGCCGATCCCGAGCCAAATCCGCGAGGTGCGCGATTGTCCGGTCACGCCAACCGGTCCGTAGTCGAAGTGAAAAGCGGTGCGATACGCTCATAGCCGTCACCGGCATGAGGCGCACTTCGGTAAGTGGAATCCGCGGGTAGGTGCGCACGCAGCGCACACGCATGGCATTTCGGGTTCCGTGTGCGGCACCAATTTTTGCCGACTCGCACTAGAAGCGCATGGAATTCGCTGTAAATGTGAGCTTCGCGCGGAAGGCTTGATTCGACCATCGCTCGTATTCTTTCATAGTCCGGCTTTCCTGCATGCAGGCCGTGCCGCTCGAAAATGCGATGCGTGTAAGCGTCGACCACGAAGATGGCATGCCCTCCCGCATACAGCAGGATCGAATCAGCCGTTTCGGGGCCGATGCCGTGCACTGCGAGCAACTGCTCCCGCAGTTCGAGCGTCGGCGTACGAAACATCCGCTCGAGCGAACCGCCATACGCTCGCCTCAGGAACCGCACGAACTCCTTGAGCTTCCGTGTTTTCTGCCGGTAACACCCTGCGGGCCGCACCATCCTCGCCAAGCGCGGAGTTGTTACGCGCTCGATCGCCCGCGCTGTCAGCAAACGTTCCCGGCGCAAATTGATAAGCGCTCGCTCAACATTCGACCACGCCGTGTTTTGCGTCAGTATCGCTCCGACGATCACCTCGAATGGCGTGCGCGCCGGCCACCAATGCATCGGTCCCAGTGTGGCGGATAGCGTGTTGAAGTAGGCTAGAACCTCCGCAGACTCGATGCCAGCAGCGACCACGCTGGCCATCGAAGACACTTTCTCACCGCAGCGCCCCTTACCGGGGCCTGCAGGGCGCCCTTCAAGCTCGCGCCCTGGAAGCAATTCATCGTCTGCCGCGGGTTCGCGTCCCGGACCCGTCGCACAGTGTTCCAGCACTTGGGCCGTACCATTCATCTTCTTTCGAAGTTAAACAGCTTCCACCTGTGTCGTCAAGGTTCACTGTGGTCGATTTGCCACAGTCGTCCGGAAATCCAGCTATTAGCGCTTTCAATACGATTCTTAAAAGCGATACGACTCTCCTCCCACCGTTCTGCTAACGTTTTTCGTTCGGGGTGTTAACCCTGCCGCCTATATGTCTGTCCGTCTGGGAGAAATTCTGATTAAAGAGAGCCTGATCACTGCGGATCAGCTCAAATCGGCATTGGACTATCAAGTGGCCCACGGGGGCCGCCTCGGAACCAGCCTGATGAAGCTGGGCTTCATCACCGACGACGAAATAACCGAAGTTCTTTCCCGCCAGTACGGGGTCCCCTCGATCAATTTGAAGTATTACGAGGTCGATCCTGCGGTCATCAAGCTCATTCCCCAGGATACCGCCCTGCGCTATCAAATCGTCCCACTCTCGCGTGTCGGCTCGACCCTGACCATCGCGATGACCGATCCCACGAATGTTTTCGCCATGGACGATATCAAGTTCATGACCGGCTTCAATGTGGAACCGGTGGTGGCGTCGGAAACATCCATCAACGAGGCTATTTCCAAGTTTTACGGCGACGTCGAGAGCGTCGAAGAACTCACCAAGGTCATGAAGGATCTCGGCGCCGAGGAAGCCGCGGATCTCGAACTAGCCTCCGAAGAGCAGGAAATGGACCTGGCCACGCTTGAGCGCGCGGCCGAAGAAGCCCCGATCATCAAGCTCGTCAACTTGGTCCTGACCGACGCCGTCAAGCGAGGCGCCAGCGACATTCACATCGAGCCTTATGAGCGGGAATTGCGCGTGCGCTTTCGCGTGGACGGCATTCTCCAAGCCGTCATGACGCCTCCCCTGAAGCTCAAGGATGCCATCACCAGCCGCATCAAAATCATGTCCAAACTCGACATCAGCGAGAAGCGGCTGCCGCAGGATGGCCGCATCATGATCAAGTATCGCAAAGAGGGCAGGATTAAGGAGCTCGACTTCCGCGTTTCCACCGTTCCCACGCTGTTTGGCGAGAAAATCGTCATGCGGCTCCTTGATAAAGAAAACCTGCGCCTCGACATGACCAAGCTCGGCTTTGAGCCCGAATCGCTCGCGAAATTCGAACGTGCGATTCTTCGCCCTTATGGAATGGTGCTCGTTACCGGTCCCACCGGCTCGGGCAAAACCAACACCCTGTACTCCTCGGTCGCCCGGCTGAATACCGCCGACACCAACATCATGACGGCGGAGGATCCCGTCGAATTCCAGCTGCCCGGGATCAACCAGGTCCAGATGAAGGACCAGATCGGTTTGAATTTCGCTTCTGCCCTTCGCGCTTTCTTGCGCCAGGATCCCAATATCATCCTGGTCGGCGAAATTCGCGATTTCGAAACTGCCGAAATCGCCGTCAAAGCCGCACTCACCGGCCACCTGGTGCTTTCGACCCTGCACACCAACGACGCCCCCTCCACCATCAGCCGCTTGATGAACATGGGCATCGAGCCTTTTCTCGTGGCCACTTCGGTCAATCTGATTTGCGCGCAGCGGCTGGTCCGGCGTATTTGCTCCGCCTGCAGGGAGCCGCTGGAAATTCCCGCAGAGGCTTTGCTCGACGCGGGCTACAAGCCGGAAGAAGCGAAAAAAACCACTATTTATCATGGCAAGGGCTGCGGCGTTTGCAACAAGAACGGTTACAAAGGACGCGTCGGCCTGTACGAAGTGATGGAAATTACCGACGAGTTGCGCGAACTCATCCTGGTCGGCGCGTCTGCCCTGGAACTGAAAAAAAAAGCCCTCGAGGGTGGCATGGTCACTCTGCGGCGCAGTGGCTTGATCAAAGCGGCACTCGGTCAGACCACTCTCGAGGAAGTATTGCGCGAAACCGTAATCTAAACACCGAGGAGAACAAGCGACATGGCTGGAATCACATTAAGCGAGCTGCTGAAGAAGATGATCGAAATGGGGGGCAGCGACCTGCACATCGCGACGAACAGTCCGCCGCGGGTGCGCGTTCACGGCAAGCTGCGCCCGCTCGACATGCCGCCGTTCACCGCCGCCGATACCAAGGCTCTGGCCTACAGCGTTTTGACCGACGCGCAGAAGCATCGCTTCGAGGAAAATCTGGAGCTCGACTTTTCCTTCGGTCTGAAGAATCTCGCGCGTTTTCGCGGCAACCTGTTTAACCAGCGCGGCGCGGTGGGCGCCGTTTTCCGCACCATTCCCTGGGAAATCAAGGGGTTTGACGCGCTGGGCCTGCCCGCGATCGTCCGAGGTCTGTGCGACAAGCCGCGCGGCCTGGTGCTCGTAACCGGCCCGACCGGTTCGGGAAAGTCGACCACGCTCGCGGCCATGCTCGACAAAATCAACAACGAGCGTGAAGAACACATGATCACGATTGAAGACCCCATCGAATTTCTCCACAACCACAAAAAATGCCTGGTCAATCAGCGTGAGGTGCACTCCGACACCCATTCCTTCGCCAACTCGCTGCGCGCCGCTTTGCGCGAAGACCCCGACGTCGTACTCATCGGCGAAATGCGCGACCTCGAAACCATCGAATCCGCGCTGCGTATCGCCGAGACCGGCCACTTGACCTTCGCCACACTGCACACCAATTCGGCCGTGTCCACCATCACGCGCATCGTGGACGTTTTTCCCGCACACCAGCAGCCGCAGATTCGCGCCCAGCTTTCCATGGTGCTGGAGGGTATCCTCTGCCAGTCGCTGCTGCCACGGGTGGACGGCAAGGGCCGTATCATGATCATGGAAATCTTGATTCCCAACGCCGCCATCCGTAACCTCATCCGGGAGGACAAGGTCCACCAGATTTACTCCGCGATGCAGACGGGCACCGGCGTGAGCGGGATGCAAACGTTTAATCAGAGCCTGGCGAACGCCTATCTTGGTAAGTTAATCACTTTGGAAACAGCCCTTGCGCGATCTTCGAATCCTGAGGAGTTGCAGGATATGATTAACCGAGGCGTCACAAGCCCATCCTCGCGTGTGCCGGCACCGGCGCGGCGTTAAGGCGCGGTCAGCCGGGTGGTTTGTATTTTGGGGCTTAGCGCGATACACCTGGTCCGTCAGCGTTGCACGCAAGCAGAGGAAGCGTCAGGAGGAAGAGTATGCCGGTCTATGTCTATAGCGGCACCAATCGCGCGGGTGGTGCCGTCAGCGGCGAACAGACCGCCAAGAGCAAAGCCGAAGTCATGGATTCGCTCAAACGCCAGCAGATCAAGGTCAAGAAAATGTCGGAGAAGGGCAAGGAATTTAACATGCCCACCTTTGGCGGCGGCGTCAATGCCAAAGAGCTCGCCGTTTTTACGCGCCAATTCTCGGTGATGATTGATGCTGGACTGCCCCTCGTGCAATGCCTGGAAATCCTGGCGGGTCAGCAGGAAAACAAGATCTTCCAAAAAGTTCTTACCGCTACGCGGGCGTCGGTCGAGGGCGGCACCACGCTTTCTGCCGCAATGCACGTGCACGAAAAGGTTTTCGATCCGCTCTACGTCAATCTCGTCGAAGCCGGAGAGACGGGCGGAATTCTCGACACCATCCTGCAGCGGTTGGCCAATTACATTGAAAAGAACGTCAAACTCAAACGGGCGGTGCGCTCCGCGCTCGTCTATCCTGTGTCAGTTCTGCTCGTGGCCGGCGGTGTCATCACCCTGCTGCTGTGGAAAGTTGTGCCGATTTTCGCCACTCTGTTCACCGGCTTGGGTGTCGATCTGCCGCTGCCCACCCGCATTGTTATTGGCATGAGCAACTTTGTCGGCAGCATCTTCGGGTTGCTGATCGTCGTCTTCGTAGTCGGTGCCGGTATCGGGTTGAAGGTCTGGTACGGCACCACGACCGGCCGGTACACCATTGACGCGATACTGCTGAAGTTGCCCCTGGTGGGTCTCTTGTTGCGCAAGATTGCCGTGGCCCGGTTCACGCGTACACTCGGCACCCTCATCTCCTCGGGCGTGCCCATCCTGGAGGGCTTGGACATTACCGCGCGAACCGCCGGAAACGCCGTGATCGAGAAAGCCCTGCAGCATGTGCGCAAGTCGCTCGAGGCCGGAAAAAACCTTGCCGATCCATTGCGGGAAACCGATGTTTTCCCCGGCATGGTCACGCAAATGATCGGTGTTGGCGAACAGACGGGCGCCATGGACGCCATGCTGCAAAAGATTGCCGATTTCTACGAGGAGGAAGTGGACGCGGCCGTGAAGGATTTGCTCTCGGCACTCGAGCCGGCCATGATCGTTTTCCTCGGCGTGGTCGTCGGCGGGATCGTCATCTCGATGTACCTGCCGCTGTTTACACTCATCGGCAAGCTGAGCACCGCTCATTAACTTGATCTCGCGCTCAAGCGTTGACGTTGCGGGTTCCGAGCCGCCGGTGCCAGGCTCTTCCGGCCAAACCGCAGCGCCGGCCATCTCCCACAAACATTCGGGCAAACATCCGGATAATCACGCCAGCGAATACCCCGCTAACCAGTTGGCCCCGGAGTCGACCGGCAACTTCGCGCCGGACGCAGCCCCGGTGGACCGCGCGCCGCGTCCGGCGTCGGAATTGAACGACAGCGTGACCCAGTGGCTCTCCTGGCTTACGCGCGTGCGCTTCCTGCTGATCACCATTCTGCTCGCGATTGTCGTGGTGCTGCAGCAATACACTCCGCTCGTCGTCCCCGCTCGCTACTTCGTGCCGCTGATCGTTCTGTGGTATACGCTCGCAATTTTCTACGTCATCCTGGCGCGCTTGGCACTGTTCGCTCGCTGGCACGCGCCGCTGGAAATCGCGTGCGACCTGGTCATGGTTACCGGACTCGTCTACGTCACCGGAGGTCAGGAGAGCTATTTCATTTCGCTCTACCTGTTGGCCATCCTCGTGGCCAGCATTCTGTTCTCGCGCCGCGATACTTTTCTGGTGGCGGGCCTCAGCTTCATCATGCTCGGCGGCATGGCGGAGTTGATGTATTACAACATCCTGCCTCGCACTTCGGTCGGCATGCCCAGCTCGAAAGGCCTCCAAACTTGGATTCTCAGCAATCTTTTCGCGTTTCTGGCTGTGGCCTACCTGTCCAGCTTGCTTACCCAGAGCCTGCGCCGGCAGACAGTCGAACTTGAAATCAAACGCGGCCAGCTCCAGGACCTGCAGGCATTCAATGAAGATATTATCCACTCCATGCGCGGCGGCCTGATCACCACCGACCTCGATGGCGGCCTGACCCTCCTCAATCGCACCGCGGAAGAGATCACCGGCTACCGCTTCGAGCAGGTCCGGGGGAAATTCCTCGGCGATCTGATCCCGGAAATCTGGCGGAGTACGCAGGAAGATCCCGAAGGGCCATTCGCGCAGCGCCGCGAAATCGAAATGTCCACGGCCGCCGGCCAACAGCGCTATCTGGGGCTGTCGGTTTCGCCGTTGCGGACCGGCCACCGCCGCACCACCGGCTTCGTCATCAATTTTCAGGACCTTACGGATGTTAAACGGCTCGAGCAGGAAGTCGTCACCAAGGAGCGCATGGCTGCCATCGGCCGCCTCTCTGCTGCCATTGCTCATGAAATCCGCCAGCCCCTCACAGCCGTCGCGGGCGCGGTAAAACAATTAGGGCGTATGGTGCCTCTCGAAGAAGACGAAAAAAACCTTGTGGGCATCGTCAGCCGTGAATCCGAGCGGCTCAACCGCATCATCACCGATTTTCTCAATTATTCTCGCGAAAAAAGCTACGAGTTCGCCGAAGCGGACGTTTCCGCATTGCTCGAAGAAACCCTCACGCTTCTCGAACAGCATCCCCAGTTGCAAAGCGGCGGAAAATATGAAATCAAGCGCGCTTTTGACGCGCGACCGGCGCGCGGCCGTGTGGATGCGAACCGCATCAAGCAGGTTTTTTGGAACCTGTGCGACAACGCATTGCGCGCCATGCCCGACGGCGGCACACTCACCGTATCCGTTGAATTGGCTCCTTTCTGGATACGCATCCGCTTTCGCGATACCGGGACCGGCATTGATCCCGCGCAGCGTTTGAAAATCTTCGAGCCGCTGCAATCCAGCTTTGTCGGCGGTACCGGGCTGGGCTTGACCATCGTCTATCAGATCGTTCAGGCGCACAGCGGGCGCATCTCGGTCACCTCGGAGAAAGACCGGGGAGCCGAATTTACCGTGGAAATTCCCAGAGTCGCTTAGCGCGCTGGCGCCGGCAAATGGCCAACATCCTCATAGTGGACGACGAGCGCTCCATTTGCGAACTGCTCGAGATTGCCTTTCGCAAAGACGGTCATTCCGTGGAAGTGGCCAACTGCGGCGCCGTCGCTCGCCGCCGGCTGGAATCGAAGATATTTGACATCGTGATTTCCGACATCCGCATGCCGGACACCAGCGGCGTCGAGCTGCTGGCCTTTGGCAAGGAAGTCTCGCCTTCTTCGGTTTTCATCCTGATCACGGGCGTTCCCACGGTCGAGACGGCTATTGCGGCGGTCAACGCCGGCGCCGATCGCTACGTCATTAAAGATCACGACCTGCTCGATCAGTTGCGACGCGCCGTGCAGCAGGTGGACGAAACGCTGCGCCTCAAAACCGAGGCGGGTTACCTGAGAAGGGAATTACGGCGCCTCACCGGCCAGGACAACATCATCGGCCGCAGCGCGCAAATGCGCGCGGTTTTCGATCTCATTCTGATGGTCGCTCCGCAATCGAGCCGCGTGCTCATTACCGGCGAGAGCGGCACGGGAAAAGAGCTGATCGCCCGCTGCATACACGAAAATAGCGCGCGCGCGCAGGCGCCTTTTATCACCGTGAACTGCGGAGCTTTCCCCGAATCGCTGCTGGAATCCGAGCTTTTCGGCTATCTCAAGGGCTCCTTTACCGGGGCCAGTGAAAATCGTAAAGGTCTGTTTCAGGCTGCCAGCGGTGGCACCCTCTTCCTCGATGAAATTGGCAACATGAGTTCCGCCATGCAGGTCAAGCTGTACCGCGTCCTGCAGGAAGGCAAGATCCGCCCGCTCGGCAGCACTGAGGAATCGGCTGTGGACGTTCGCATCATTACCGCCACCAACCGGGACCTGGAAAAGGCTATTTTGGCCAATGAATTTCGCGAGGATCTTTTCTATCGTCTCAACGTCATCCCCATTCATCTCGCGCCATTGCGCGAGCGGCGCGAGGATATTCCCCTCCTCACTCGTGCGTTCTTCGATCGCTTCCGCCAGACTATGAACCGGCCCATCGAGGGCATCGAGCCCCAGGTGATGGCCCGCCTCGAAAGCTATGACTGGCCTGGAAACGTGCGTGAGCTGGAGAACACGATGGAGCGATCGGTGGCCTTGGAAACCGGGCGGCTGATCTCGCTTGCGGTGCTCCCGGAGAAAATCCGCTATGGAACGCCGCCTGCAAACAGCCAGGCGGCCGCCAAAAATGGCAAGCCCGTAATTGGCGACGGCGGCATCGATCTCGAACAGCATATTCAGGATTCCGAGCGGGCCTACATTCTGGCCGCTCTCGAAGCTTCGGACGGGGTGGGGACTCGCGCAGCGGAACTCCTAAAGATGAACTACCGCTCCTTCCGCCATTACGCCAAAAAATACAATATTACTTGAGAGCTGGCACGCTGCTTCGCGAGTGCGCTTACCAGAAGGAGTATCCAGGGCCTCGGCTCCGCGGGTATTGCCCCTGCTCTACTCTGTCGCGCTCTTTGATTCTGCCGGCGTCTGGTGTGCAACGTTTGAGCTGCGTGTATCGCCGTTCTTGGCGAGAGCCCGCTCAAACCCCGATCTTCCCGGCCACCGGTTGCGGCAGCGTCGCGACCTCACCGGACGGGTGCCTCATCGTGTCTGCGTGTCTTCTTCCGGCCCACTGCGACAATGGATAGGCGACCGCGTACACCGCCAGCACGGCCATGATCGTGTCGATCGGTAAGCGGTAGCGCAGCGACGTGTGCGTGACGTAAAAAATCAGCGGAAATACCACCAGCACCATCCCCAGCGGCACCGCTGCTGGGTTTTGCGCGCGGTAGGCGCACAGCACCCCCAGCAAGGATAGAAGCGAGAACAAGCAGTTTGCCAGTAACGTGGCCCGCACATAAGCCGGAGCGTTTTTCCAAACATCCAGCACAGGGTCCCAGAACCCTGTCCAGTTATATGCAAACCGGCGGAACGTAAAGCCGGCGAACTCGCTCGGATGGGAGCGCACGAATTCCCACCCTTCCCGCTCTTTCTCTTCCATGTACGGTATTTCTGTCATTCGCGCGTACTTGGCTCCCTCGAATAAATTGTCATTGGGATGTCTCGTGGGCGACCAACCGTCCGGAACCTCCGGATTATTTCCCAGCCATAGCTCGAGCCCGAAATTCGACCGCAGCGGAATAAATTTGTGGAAAACCACGTAATTGCGAATGGCCCACGGCGCAAGGCCCACGATGAAGATGGCCGCCGCCGGCAAGGCCAGTTTTGCGGCTCTTGCAAAATGCGCCCGTAGCGGCCAGATGGCCCACAACGCCAGAAAAGGCAGCACCGACAATAGCGATGGGTTGATCTCAGCGCCCATCGCCCACATCGCGCCATAGGCGATCCAAAACCCGCGCCGTTCCGACCCCCGCAACTTCAGCGTCATCGCGACCAGCAGCGCCATCCACAACCCCGCCAGCGCGGTGTCCCACACCCAATAGACAGGAAAAAATACCGCCGTAGGCAGCACCGCCCAAAGCCAGGCGGCTGCCAATCCGGCCTTTTTGCCAAACGCGTCTTTACCGATAGAAAAAATAGGCCAGCAAGTGAATGCGGAGAACGCGCAGTCGAGCGTGCGAATCAAGATGTCGGATTTATAGCTGAACGTCCCAAACAACTTGAATATGCCCGCAAGCAGATAAGGGTAAATGGGGGTGAACCAGGCTGTTGGACCGGTGAGAAAATCCTTTAGCGGGGAGCTGAAGCCCCGTCCCGCCGCAATCGCCGCCGCTACAGCTCCGGTTTCAGCTCCAAACCGCGGATCCATAACCGTATTTTCCAATGCTGTACGGAATACGTGATGGAGAATCACCATGCGTACCAGGAAAGCGAAACCCACAGCGACCACCGTTGAAGATAAAGCCCGCTTCAGATGCTCCCGCAAAATCAGTCGACCTCCAAGCTTCGCCGCACCCTGGCCTGCTCGCTACGTCTAATAAATACAGTCTAAAAACAACGCTCCCCGCTGGCAATCCTTACCTGTCTTCTTCCGATCCCTGGTGTTCATTCAGTTAAATTGCGCCGCCCGTGCGGGCTGCGTCTATTTCTGCTCGAGTGTACTCCTTTCGCAAATCCCTAAGCGGCACTCTGCGCCTGACAATTTACGCCCGCCACGTTGACAACTTTTGACTCTTGTACCGCTCCAAATTCCCGATGTCGGACGAGCAACAGTGCGTTTGAGCCAGGCGCAACGTCTGCTAACGCCACTATTGTCTGTTAGATGAAAAGGTTTGTGTCGTAAGGGTTACCCCTCTGCACAAGAATGGCCCGATGGTTGCACCCGTATGGCTGCGATTCAAAACAGAATTAGAACAGTTCGGATTTGGAACAAGCAGGCCGGCCCCTCCGCAATCGAGCTCTAGATCATTGTCGGATCCGATCGCTAGGAACCGCACCGACGCTGAGCTCGAGATATCATCGGGAGGAAACATCCAGCCTCCTCCCTTCCTGCAACTTCCGCGTAAGCGGCGAACTCGAGACCACCGTGTGATGCGAGGCTAAAATGCGGGAAGACCATCAGAACGCTCAACCGGAACGCCAGCGAACTCCTCGAGGATTCTCGCTGATAGAACTGCTGATCGTCATCGCTGTCATCTTAATCATCGCCGCCATCGCCATACCCAACTTCATCCGCTCGAAGATGCGCGCCAATGAAACCGCGGCAGCCGAAAATATTCGCACGATTTCGACCGCCGAGGTTGTTTACAACACCACCTACGGCGTCGGGTTCTCTCCGACTCTCATCTCGCTTGCCGGAGATCCAACCACGCCCAGTCCGTCCCAAGCCGGCTTGATCGATTCCGTGCTTGGTTCAGGCACTAGAACGGGCTACCAATATTCGTTCAACGTAGTGGTCACCGATCCCAGCGGGAACGTCGTGGCTTATTCCGTGACCGCTGATCCGGTGAGTCCCGGCCTCACGGGCGACCGCCACTTCTACAGCGACCAGACCGACGTCATTCGCTCAAATGTCACTAATCCGGCCACGGCGAGCGATTCGCCTATCCAATAAATCTGGTCAATAAATCTGGCGATCTCGCACTCGCGGTTCACAACTCAACCCGGACCGCGACAAGGTGTAGACGCGTGCCCCCTGACACCGCTCGGTGACACGGCCCCGTACACCGCCTGGCATACCGCCCCGTACACCGCCCCGTGACACCGGCCCGCACCGCCCCGCATACCGCCCCGCATACCACTTGACTCTTTTAGTGCGCGTTCAACGCCTTTGTATCCATCAGACACTCGTTGCGTTGCAAGAGCTAGGCAAAAACGTGACGCGTCGCATCAATGATTCTCAATGCCTCTCAATGCTTCACAAAAGACGCCGGCGTGTGCCATCGCCGCATTCTTGCTAAACTAGTGATGTGCATTTCCGGCTTACGCTGCTTCCCGCGCTGCTCCTCGTCGCCGTTGCCATCAGCACTCGAGCCTTAGCCACCACGCAGCCGCGAGCTCTCCCCATTGTGCGGGCCCTCGAAGCGCGCTATCACAATGCCAAAACGCTAAAAGCGCTTTTCTTGCAGCATTATAGTGATGGCCGCCAGGGATCGCAGGTGGAATCTGGCACCGTCTATTTCAGCCGCCCGGGCAGAATGCGCTGGGAATACGAATCGCCTGCACAAAAACTCTTTATCTCCGATGGGAAGACCGTCTGGTTTTTTGTCCCGGCCGATCGCACCGTGACGCGCGCGCCCATCAAGCAAAGCGCCGACTGGCGTACGCCTCTCGCGCTGCTCACGGGCAAGGCCAGGCTTTCCGAACTCTGCGGCCGCATCGATTTAACGACTGCAGCGCCAGGTACCCTGGGCGACGTTGTTTTGCGCTGTCTCCCTCGGGGGGAAAAGCTCCCCTCAAAAATCACCGCGCCGCAGAACGATGCCGATGCCGGCTTGGCCGATCCCGGCCAGCCATTCGACCAGGTACTGCTCGAAGTCAATCCGTCGACTGGACAACTCGACGACGTGCGAGTTCTCGAACCGGGCGGCATCGCGCTCGATTACCGGTTTGGCAACTGGGTGGAAAACCCGCTCCTCGAAGACTCTCTGTTTCATTTTCAGCCTCCTCCTGGCGTGGCCATCGTCGATGGATCGCAATCGCTGACTGCGCTTCCCTAGCCGCTTCTATACGCTCCCCTGCAGGGGTTGCCCGATAAGCGCATTGCAGTAACGCAGCTTCATCGCCGCAAGACACGGATGCTACAGTTCTTTTGCATCCGGCAGGCTGGGCCTCGCCGGAATGCTGCGATCTGGCTCCTCTCCTTTCACGGAATTGCACTGCAACCGATGTTCCATGGTCAAACGCAGCCGCTAGGACGAAGCTGTCGCAATTCCGCCGCCCGGCGCCCGGCTCGCGCTGACACCGTCAAGCTAGGCTTTTTACAATGGTGTAACCACAAACAACTGCCGGTGCGGGATACTCATCTGAGAACGTGGGTTGTAAGCGCCTGTTTCCGGGTGCTGCGACCTTGGAGTAAAATGGGGCGAAATGGCCGAATTTGTCTGTAAGGTAGCCGATCCCAGTGGTCGGGTCTTTTCACACGTGGAGGCGGCGCAGTCCGTTGTCGAGGCGCGGCAGAAACTCTCCGACCGCGGCTTGTACGTCTATTCGGTCGAAGCGCGCGGAGGCTTGCTCGCGAACACCGTGGCGCGCCCGCGCGACCGCGTCGTTAAGGACGCCGATTTCCTCGTCTTCAATCAACAGTTCAATACGCTGATCAAAGCCGGCCTTCCCATCTTGAAAGCGCTCGATCTGCTTGCCGAACGCGCCGCCACGCCGAAATTGCGGCCCTTGCTCGAGGAGGTGCGCAGCCGCGTTCGCGAAGGTGCGTCGCTCTCGGAAGCTCTCGAACAGCAAGGCAGCTTTCCGAAAGTCTATGTGACCGCCGTCTTGGCCGGGGAGAAGAGCGGAAACTTGCCGGGCGTGCTCGACTATTACATTGCCTACCAGCGTGTGTCGACCTCGGTTCGGAAAAAACTGATTGCCACCCTGATCTATCCCATCATCCTGGTGACGGTGGCCACCGCTATCGTCACCTACCTGGTGACCTACGTCGTCCCGCAATTTGCCAAGCTTTATTCGGACATGAGCGTGCAATTGCCGCTCGTTACCCGGCTCTTGCTTACGCTCACGGTGAGCTATCGCGGCTATTTTGGCGCGGCGGTGGCCCTGCTCGTCGTGGGTATTGTTGCTCTTCTGCTCTGGTCGCGATCCGCGTCGGGGGGGCTCGCGGTCGATCGGCTCAAGCTGAAAGTGCCTATCGTGGGCGACACCTGGATCAAGTTTCAGATGGCCCAGTTTTGCCGTACGCTTTCGACGCTGTTGGGCGGCGGCACTCCGCTGGTTACGGCCTTAATCACGGCCGCCGATGCGGTGCCCAGCCGCCTGGTTTCCGGCAGCATTGCGCGCGCCGCCCAGCTGGTGCGCGAAGGTCAGTCGCTGCACGCCGCTTTGAATAGCACGGGCATCATGCCCGAGCTTGGCTCTGAAATGATTGAGGTGGGTGAGGCCAGCGGCGCTCTTTCTCCCATGCTCGGAAGCGTGGCTGAATTTTACGAAGAAGAGACCAACCAGCGCCTGAGCACCATGATTGCTGTTGTGGAACCCGCTATTTTGGTCTTCATGGCGATTGTGATAGCCTTCATTTTGATTTCGCTGTACTTGCCTATCTTCTCTTTCTCCGTTGGCCAGCCCGGCTAGTTTCGCGAGACTCTTTACTTATGGCTACCACTGATTACAATCCCGCCGCTACCATCGTGCACGACGCTCAGCAGGAGCGCGACCGCAGCCGCCAGATCGCGGAACGCTACCGCTGCCCCTTTGTCGATCTGAACGAGACGCGCATCGATCCGGAACTGTTTCGCAGCATTCCCGCCGAGCTGATGTTTCGCTTCAATTTCGTTCCCCTCGAGGCTCGCGATAACCAGCTCATCGTCGCGGTGGCCGACCCCAGCCAGGTGCTGCTCAGCGACGAGTTGCCTTTGCTTCTTGGCAAGAAGCTGGTCCTGAAAGTGGCCACGCCCACGCAAATCAGCGATCTGCTGAAGCGCACCGAGCAGTCTCAGCGCGTTCTCGAACAGGCTACCGAGGCGTTCACTTTGCAGGTCGTGCAGGATGAGGAGGAACGCGAAGATAGCCTTTTCGCCGAGCGCCTCACCCGCGATTCCGCCGTCAGTCCCGTGGTACGCCTGGTCGATACCGTCATTTTCACTGCTCTCGAGCGCCGCGCCAGTGACATCCATATCGAGGCGCGCGACATCGAGGTGGTGGTGAAGTACCGCATCGATGGCGTTCTGGTGCACGCCATGCCGCCCATCTCCAAGGAGTGGCACTCCACCATCCTCTCCCGCATCAAGGTCATGAGCGAGCTGGACATTGCCGAGCGCCGCGTGCCGCAGGACGGCCGTTTCCGCGTGCGCTACAAGGGCCGCTTCGTCGACTTCCGCGTTTCCATCATGCCTTCGATTCATGGCGAAGACGCCGTGCTTCGCGTCCTCGACAAGGAAACGCTTTCCGAGAAATTTCAGAACCTCAGCCTCGAGGTGGTCGGATTCTCCGAAGAGGAAATGCGCAAAATCCGCCGCTACATCCGCGAACCCTACGGACATGGTGCTGGTTACCGGCCCTACCGGCTCCGGCAAGACCACCACGCTGTATGCCGCCATCAATGAGATCAAGTCCGACGAAGACAAGATCATCACGATTGAAGATCCGGTCGAATATCAGGTGCGCGGCATCACCCAGATTCCCGTCAATGAGAAAAAAGGCCTGACCTTCGCCCGCGGCTTGCGTTCCATCCTGCGCCATGACCCGGACAAAATCATGGTCGGCGAAATCCGCGACGAGGAAACCGCGCAGATCGCCATCCAGTCCGCCCTCACCGGCCACCTGGTTTTCACCACGGTCCACGCCAATAACGTGACCGACGTCATCGGCCGCTTCATCAACATGGGCGTTGAGCCCTACAATTTCGTTTCTGCGCTCAATTGCATTCTGGCCCAGCGCCTGGTCCGCGTGGTTTGCGAGCATTGCAAGAAAATGGTCCGCTACCCGGCGGATATCCTGCAAGCCTCCGGCCTCGATCCCGAGGTTTGGGGCAGCGTCTCCTTTACCGAAGGTGCCGGCTGCCTGGAATGCTCGGGTACCGGCTTTCATGGCCGTACGGCAATCACCGAGTTGCTGGATCTTTCCGATCAGATCCGCGAAATGATCGTCAACCGGCGGCCCACTTCGGAAATCAAGCGCGTCGCACGCGAAGAAGGCATGACGTTCTTGCGGGATTCTGGCCTGGCCAAAGTGCGCGCAGGGAATTACGACCCTGAAGGAAATCAATAAGGTGACGTTCATTGAGTAGCGCTGGCGCATGACTACCACTGCGGAAGGAATCCGGCAGGGCATCTACAGCAACCCACTGGTTCGCCGCGTAGCGCAATGGCTCGATG
The DNA here is from genome assembly GCA_963828935.1 of uncultured Acidobacteriota bacterium. Lineage (GTDB taxonomy): Bacteria > Acidobacteriota > Terriglobia > Acidiferrales > UBA7541 > Palsa-189. Next base: position 579,590 of record CAWHGP010000007.1, read on the forward strand.
CCATGCCTCATCCGCCGGTCGTTTGCGAGATTTCGCCCGAATACGTGGCCGCCGCACGCTGGAACCGCTCGGGGACCTCTGTCGAAGGCTTGGCCGTCGAGCCGCTTCCGCCGGGCGCCATTGGCGCCACCGCGGTGGAAACGAATATTTTGGATGCCACCGACGTGCGCGCCGCGGTTTCCAAAGTTTTTAACCGCTTGCAGGCCAAAAAACACGATGTCGCCTTGCTCGTTCCCGATGCCGTGATTCGCGTTTTTGTTTTGCATTTCGACGTTTTCCCCCGCTCGGCTGCCGAAGCTTTGCCATTGCTGCGCTGGCGATTGAAAAAAAGCGTCCCGTTCGAAGCCGAGGAGACGCTCATCTCCTTTATGCGCCAGGCGCCGCGCGAGGAGGGTGTCGATATCGTTACTGGTCTTGCGCGTCTGCGCATCGTTCGCGAATACGAACAGCTGCTCCAGGAGGTGGGTATGTCTCCGGGCGTGGTCATGAGCTCTACGCTCGCCGCCTTGCCGCTGCTCGATGACCATCGTCCGGCGCTGCTCGCCCGTGTCTCGGGGAAAACCCTCACCACCGCCATCGTTCGCGAAGGGATCCTTTGCGGGTACCGCTGCCTGGACCTTCCCGCGCCGCAACAGTTGCTCACGCCCCAGATGTTGCTGGACGAAATTTATCCGCTCGCCGCCTATTATCAGGATTCTTGGAGTGAAGGCATCGCCATGGTCAAGCTCGCTGGCCTTACCGGCCGTGTCGAGGAATTTCGCGGACCGCTCGAGCGCGAGCTGCACTGTCCGGTGGGAGGCTTGTTGGCTGGGGCGCAGACCGAAGGTCGCGTGAACAAAGACCTGCAGCCGTTGGCCGAACATGATTTGGACGCTTTGGTGGGCTGGGCGCTCAATCGAGGTGCCTGATGATGGCCCGATGCCCGGCGATCACGCGGCGATAACGCGACGATTGCCCGACGATTGCCCGACGATTGCTGGATGATTGCCCGACGATTGCCCGATGATTTGCTCGACAATTTGCTTGACGCGCCTCCCCGGCCCCGCTTCTGCACCGGGCTGGAAACTAATTTGGAGCTGAACTGGCCATGAAAGTCCGTCTCAACTTAGCCACGTCGTCCCTTGAGAATAATCGGCGCATGACCATCGCCGCGGTTACGGTGGGAAGTCTGGGCCTGATCGCCATGGTGGTGCTGGCCTGGCACGGCTATAGCGTGTGGCGTTTGCATAATGTTTCGCGCGCCGAAGAGGCCGAGCTTCAGGGCGACATGACGCGCCTGCGTGCCCAGCGCGCCGCCCTTGAGGACTTTTTTAATCGCCCCGATAACGTGCAGCGCCGCGATCGTGCCGCGTTTCTCAATAGCCTGATCGCCGAGCGCGCCTTTCCGTGGACGCGCATCTTTATGGACCTTGAGCGCAGTTTGCCCGAAGGTGTGCGCGTCATCACCATCGAGCCCAAGCTCAGCGCGGGTCACTTGGAGCTGCGGCTGTCGATTGGGGCCGCCAGCGATGACGGCAAACTCCGGTTTCTCAAAGCTCTGGAAGAGTCCTCGGCGTTTTCGCAAATCGAGGTGCTGAACGAAGCGCGCTCTGCCAAGCCCACGGATATCGATCGCGTCCTGCTCTCTTTGCAGGCTCGCTATTCGGCAATTTAATGCGCGCCACGGGTGAAGTGCGGCGGGTGACCTGGGCACACGATGCATTCCAGCATGCATACAGTGATGCATAAAATGACGCCTGAAATCACGCCCAGAATCACGCCCAGAATCACGCCCAGAATTACGCCCAAAATCAAGCATGGAGTGACGCGGGCAACAACGTATGCAACGACGCACGCAACCGCGGCACCGCCTCGGGAAATGAGTGAGACGCTACGCACCATGCAGGGAGCCCATGCAGGGAGAATGACGAAGTGCTGACCAGAAAGAAAAGATTGATCCAGTGGGGAATTGCCGCGGTTCTGGTGCTTGATGTCGCGCTGCTGGTGATAAATTTCCGTCTCGCGGCCCAGCCCCAGACGCCAAAAGCCGAACTGGGCCTGCTGCGCCGGGAGCACGCTCTCATGGCCGCCGATGTCGCTCGCGCTGAGCAAATTCGCAAGAACATGCCGGGCACCGACCTGCAATGCGATACTTTCTTTATGCAGAATCTGCGCCCGTCCGGCAGCGCCTATTCCTCGCTCGTCTCCGAGCTTGGCGCGGTGGCCCACGATGCCGGCCTCAGCACCGAAAATATTACCTTCCGGCAGCACAGTGCGGACCGCCGCGGCGTGGTCGAAGTGGAAATTGGCACCGTCGTGAATGGTGATTACCCGAGCGTGGTCCGTTTCATCAACGGTTTGGAGCATACCGACGGATTTTATGTGCTGGACGGCTTGGCACTGGCTGCGAATACCGGAGGACAGTTGAAGTTGAATTTGCAATTGCGCACGTATTTCCGGGCCTGAACATGTCGCGCCGGAATTCATTCGCGTTACTGGCCCTCCTCCTGGTGACCTTCGCCATCGTGGTCTATTGGAATGTCCGCACACCCGAAGCATCGGGACTTCCCGCGACCCTGGACCTGAAATATCAGCCCATCACCGTCGAAAATCCCGCGCTGCGTCTGGATCTCCTCGAGCACCTGAAGACGGTCCAGTACGAAGGTCCAAAGCGAAACATCTTTAGCGCCTCCGTCCCGCTTCCTCCCGCGCCGCGCAGAGCCGCCGCGCCGCCACCGCCCCCTCCTCCTGCTGCCACGGGGCCGCCGCCCGTCCCACCCTTGGTCGTTCCCGCAAAGTTTTTTGGCTATGTCACCGACGCCGCCACCGGCGCCCGTCGAGCCTTTTTCAGCGAAGGGGAAGATGTCTATGTGGTCGGCGTGGGTGACGTTCTGCTGGGCCGTTTCCGGCTGCTCCAGATCGGCAACACCACAGCGGAACTCGAAGAAACAGCTTCAGGCCGCCGTACCACCGTCGCCCTGCAAGAGCCAGGTCCCTCGTGAACGTCGTGAAGGTCATGCCTGGGCTGCGGTCCCGCATCGGGCGCATCGTTCCGTCTTCTAGCGCGCCTTTCTCGGCTGCTACGCTGGCGACGTCTGCAGCCACGCATTCTTCTGCGCCGCTTTCCGCGCTGTTATCTTCATCATCATCTTCTTCATCGCAGTCTGCGTCGCAGTCTTCATTGCTGTCTGCAAAGCAGTCTGCAAGAAAATCGCGCGGCGAATCCGGTTACGTCCTCCTGCTTGTGCTCTTCATGGTCGCCTCGCTCATCCTGTTTGCGGCCGCAGCCACGCCCAGCATTCTGCTCGAAGGTCGCCGCGCGAAAGATCAGGAAGCCATCTGGCGCGGCAATCAGTATGTTCGCGCGATTCGCCTGTACTACAGGAAAAATGGCCGCTACCCCCAGACCCTCGAAGACCTCGCCAAACCGGATGCTGTCGGCAACCATTTTTTGCGCAAGGCCTACACCGATCCGGCAAACTCCGGGGATGGAACCTGGCGCGTCATCTACGTCACCCCGTCGGGCCAGCTTGTCGGCAGTATCCACTATCACAGTTTGCAGGAGATGGCCGTGGCCCGCATGCCCGGGTTCCAGTTGCCGGGAGCTACCGCTGCGCCCGCCGGTGCGCAATCCGCCCAGGCCGGCTCGCCGTCTGCCTCCGCACCCGGTCAGACGAGTCAGCAACAGACGAGTCAGCCACAGCCGGGCCAGCCGCAAACCGACCAAACGGGCCAGCAACAGGCCAGTCTCCAATCCGGGCAGCCGCAGCCATCTCAATCTGCTTTCCAGCCTACCCCGCAATCGACGCAGGCCGGGCAAACGGCAGCTCCGGGTGCGAATCAGGTGCCGGGCCAGAGCGCTTTCGGCCCTATGCAGCTTACGACCCTCGCTCCACTCGAGGCCGTCGATGGCCCCGTGCTCGGTGGCTTCGCCATCGGTGTCGGCAGCAAAGTGAAGCAGCCCTCCCTCGTGGTCTATCAGGGAGGCAAAACCTATTTTGATTGGGAATTTATCTACAATCCGCTGCTGGCCGCGGCCGGGACGGCGCAACCTCCCAACGGTGTCGTGCCCGGCGTGCCTGGCGCTGCCGTTCCAGCCAATGGAGCCGCCACACCCTTCGGTTCAGGCGCGGCCGGCTCAAACTCTGGCGGGCCCGTTTACCCGCAGGGCCCGGTCGCCACTCCGCTCGGCGGCACGCCGGCTCCGCCGGTAATGCCTCCGGAAACCTCCGCGCCACCGCCCGCGCCGTAGCCTTTTGCAAACGTTGGTTTGCAAAAGCCGTTTGCTAACGTCATTATTTGCCGGCGCCCCAGCCCTGTTCGTCGCCTCGGCACTGCTTCGAAAGAAATATTGCGCCACCACGGGCCCGGGGAACCTGTTCGGCCCTCGTAATGGCCGCGTAATCGGCCCCCACATTGGCCCCCCATCGCCCCTATCGCCCCCCTGGCGCTGACCCGGCACGAAGGCAGACGGTCCGAACGGTTTCCCTTGGTTTCGAATGTTGCCTGGTTAATATATAGTGACAAATCAGTATTTTGGTGCTAGTGTGTCACGAACTGGTGGGCAGCACAGACTCCGCGGCTGATCAAGACGCAAGTGCCTTGTAATGCACACTTACCGAAAACGCGCCTGCAACCCTTCTGAAATGAACACCTACAATTTCATGCCACTTGAAAACCCGTGGAATGAACACTTACACAGAAAACGGGGGGCGGGGTGCCGCCCGCGTGAAATTTCCTCGCCAGCCGCAGCCCGCCACCAGGCGCTCGACTTCGCGCCCAGTCTTATTTCTGCCACTCTTATTTCTGGAAGTTCGCGATGGCCCGCGCCGCGCCGCTCAGCTGCAAAATGTCGAGTCCCGTGTTGGCCCGGTCCACCGCGTAGATATAGCCCCGGTCGTCGACTTCCACATTGTTGGTTTGAATCGCGACTTTGCATTTCTGATCGGCGCCCGTGCCGATGCAGCGTTTGTCCGTGTTGCCGTTGATGGGAGGAATGTAGAAGGCGACCTCCTTGGGGTGGAACGGATCGCGAATGTCGAGTACGCGCACGCCCGCGTTGAAGTGCGCCACGAAAATAAGCCGGTTCTCATAAATCGGCGTCAGGTTTTCGTTTGTCGAGTGCGTTCCGAACCGGCCGCCCCGGCCGCAGAAGTTTCCGCTGGCCTCGGGCACGGTCCAGGTGGATATTCCCACCGGCACCGCCTCGCTCGTGATATCGAAGATTCTTACGATTTGCCGGTTGTCCTGGCACTCATTCGCCGTCGTTTCTCCAGGGACCACCACGAAGTTGCGCCGCGACTGGTCAATCGCCGCGCTATTCGCGGTCGCCGGACGCTTCTGATGGCTGAACTCGGCCATGTCCATTCCCAGCAGCGGCAGCGCCGTATGCGCGCCCGCATCGGGAGGCAGATCGACGCGGGCAATCTGCGGATACAGCAGGTTGGCCTCGGTCGGTTCCGCCGGGCCGTGCAACAGCTTGTCGCGGTCCACTATTTGCAGCACGCCATTTCCCCCGGGCCCGTAGGCGAAGTACACACGGTTGCCTTTCGGACCGGTCGATATCGGGCCATGCACGTCGCTCGGCATCGGGCCCGTCGAGCCTGGCTGCTGGCCCGGCAGCCCAAAGAAGCGGATAAATGCAGGTTTCGCGGGATCGCTCAAGTCGTAGATCATCGTCATCCGGCGGGCGCGCCATTGGGGCGCTCCCCCCACCAGGTACGCGATGCCCGTATCGCATTCCCAAAAACTCTTGTGTGTGTCCCGAAGCCCGCTGACCACCACGTTCAAGCGCATCGGCTTCGCGGGATCGGTAACATCCCACATTTCGTGGGCGCTGTTGCCAAAACTTCGCAGCATGTAGAACTTGCTCTTATCCGCGCGGGGCAACTCGGTTCCCGCGCATACCCGCACCATCTGCGCTCCCCCGGCGTCCCCACCGCCTCCGGTGACGACTTCGCCCGGAATGTGCGCCAGGTATTTCGGCTGCTTCGGATCGGTAACATCCACGATCGAGGTACCGTTGCCTTCCATCTGCCCGGTGAGAGGATTCAGCACCATGCCGGCATGGTGACCGACATAAGCGATCCAGCGGTCGCCTTGTTTCTTAATCGTCGGCTGATAGGCGCTGCGGGCCTGCAGAGCGTCGTGGCCTACCAGTTCCATGTTGCTTTTCTCAGCCTTCCCATGCTGCCCGGCGGTTTGTCCGCACATCGCCGCCGCGAACGCGATGCTTATGCTCGACAATGCGACGCATCGAATCAGCAGTCGGGTGGCCCATCGGGTGCTCCATATTCGGGTGCTCCATATAGTGACCGGCCGAATGTCCAGGTTCATACCGCCTCCCATGGACTTGCGATTTGTGTTCCCCTCGTATATCACACCGGCGAGTGGCGCGCCATCTCCCGCCAGCGGTGGTTATCAGTTAGGGCGCGGTTATGCATTTCTATGAAACCAAACGGCATTGGTGTACGTTCTCACAGTATGCCCTTGAGGGGTTCTTGTTTGGCGGCATGGCCTCGCCCGCGCGTCCCGCTCCGCGTGCGGCATGCCGGCTTGCGCGCCGGTCACGCCTGCAAGACGCCAGACCTTGTTGGCAGCCGGCCCAGCGTTCGCACCCGGAGTGGCAGAAGTTGAGCAGGGGATTTGAATGAATATTTCCGCGCCTTTTATCCGCCGGCCGGTGGCCACCTCGCTGTTGACGGTGGCGCTTTTGCTTTCCGGTATTCTGGCCTATCGCATGCTCCCGGTCGCGCCTCTTCCCGAAGTCGAATATCCCGTCATTCAGATCTCCGCCAACCTGCCTGGCGCCAGTCCCGACACGATGGCTTCCGCCGTAGCCACGCCCCTCGAGCGCATGTTCGGCCGCATTGCGGACATTACGCAAATGACCTCGGTCAGCAGCCTGGGCTCCACACAAGTGATTATCCAGTTTGACCTGGACCGCAATATCGATGCGGCTGGAAGAGACGTGCAGGCGGCCATCAACGCCGCACGGGGTCAGTTGCCGACCAATCTGCCCAACAATCCCACCTGGCGCAAGACCAATCCCGCCGAGTCGGCCATCATGGTTCTGGCCCTCACATCGGCTACCGCCACGCAGCAACAGATGTATGACGAGGCCGACTCCATCCTGGCCCAGAAAATTTCCCAGATTGCCGGCATCGGGCTGGTGCAGGTCGGAGGCAGTTCGCAACCGGCTGTCCGAGCCGAGATCAACCCGATGTTGTTGAGCAAACTTGGTATCAGCCTGGATGAGGTGCGTACCGCGCTTGGATCAGCCAACGCTAACGCTCCAAAGGGTGCGCTCTCCGACGCCAACCACATCCGCATCATCCAGACCAATGACCAGCTTTTCCATGCCAGCGAGTACGCTCCGCTGATCATTGCTTACCGCAATGGTGCCCCGGTGCGCCTATCCGATGTGGCCACGGTCTGGGATGGCCAGGCGAATACCTTCAATGCGGGCTCGGTAAACGGGAAGCCCTCCGTGCTGCTGCAGCTCTACCGCCAGCCCTCCGCGAACATCATCGAAACCGTGGATCGCGTGCGCGCGCTTCTGCCGCTTCTGCAGGCGTCCATTCCGCCCGCTATCCGGATCGATGTGGCGCAAGACCGCACCGTCACCATCCGGTCCTCGGTAAAAGATGTCGAAATAACCCTGGTCATCTCGGTGGTGCTGGTGATTCTAGTGGTTTTCGTTTTTCTCCGCAGCGTTTGGGCCACCGCCATCCCCAGCGTCGCGGTGCCTCTATCGCTGGTGGGCACGTTCGGTGTGATGTACCTCGTCGGCTACACTATTGACAACCTCTCACTGATGGCCTTGACGATCTCCACGGGTTTCGTGGTGGATGACGCCATCGTGGTGATCGAAAATATCACCCGCTACCTTGAGATGGGTTTCCCCCCTCTGGAAGCGGCGCTGCGTGGCTCGAAGGAGATTGGATTCACCGTGCTGTCGATGAGCACATCTCTGGTAGCCGTGTTCATTCCCATTCTGCTGATGGGCGGCATCGTAGGCCGCATCTTTCGAGAGTTTGCCGTCACCCTGAGCGTGGCCGTAACCATCTCCATGATTGTTTCACTCACCGCCACGCCCATGATGTGCGCCAAACTTCTCAAGTCGGAAAAAACTCAAAGGCACAACGCGCTGTACCGCGCCAGTGAGCGCGGCTTCGAGTGGCTCTACGAGGGTTATGCCACCACCCTCCGCTGGGTATTGCGTCATCAGCCGCTCATCCTGGGCGTGACCCTGGGCACCGTCTGTCTCGCGGTCTACCTCTATATTATTGTGCCCAAGGGCTTCTTCCCGCAGCAGGATACGGGCCGCTTGAACGGCACCGCCAGGGCCGCCGAGGATATTTCGTTTCAGTCCATGAAAGAAAAGCTGGCGCAATACATCGAAATTGTGAAGAGCGATCCGGCGGTCGACATCGTAGCCGGATTCGTGGGCGGCAGGGTGAATGTGGCGAACCTGAACATCACCTTGAAGCCGCTCGAGGTGAGAAAAATCAGTGCGGACAAGGTAATCAACCGCCTGCGGCCCAAAATGGCGCGCGTGCCGGGAGCTACACTGTTTCTCCAGTCCGTTCAGGATGTGACTATTGGCGGCCGCCAAGGCAACGCGCAATATCAGTACACCCTGCAAGGCGACAATCTCCCGGATATCCTCCATTACGCGCCGCTTGTCGAACAGAAGCTGCGCGGCCTGCCGGAACTTCGGGACGTGAACACCGACCTGCAGGATAAAGGTCTGCAAGCCGGCTTGATTGTGGACCGCGACACGGCCAGCCGCCTGGGCTTGACGGCGGCGACGATTGATAACGCCTTATATGACGCGTTTGGCCAGCGCCAGGTCTCCACGATGTACGAGCAAATAAACCAGTATCACGTGGTGATGGAGATTGACCCGAAATTCCAGCAAAGTCCCGACGCACTGCAGAATATCTACGTCCAGTCTGCCACCGGCCAAGCTATCCCCATGAGCGCGTTCACCCATTACGCTGCTTCCAATACGTCGCTGGCCGTCAACCACCAGGGGCAGTTTCCGGCGGCGACCATTACGTTTAATTTGGCTCCGGACGTTCCTCTCGGAGACGCGGTAGTGGCTATCCAGAACGTCGAGCGCACGCTTAACCTGCCGTCCACGATCCATCCTGGATTTCAAGGCACGGCCCAGGCCTTCCAGGCCTCGCTCGCGACTGAGCCTTTCCTGATCCTCGCGGCCTTGGTCACCGTATACATCGTGCTCGGTATCCTGTATGAAAACTTCGTGCACCCGATCACGATTCTTTCCACGCTCCCATCGGCCGGCGTCGGGGCCTTGCTGGCCTTGCTGCTCTTCCACACCGAATTGAGCATCATTGCCTTGATCGGCATCATCTTGCTGATCGGTATCGTCAAGAAGAATGCGATTTTGATGATCGATTTCGCGCTGCAAGCCGAACGCGAGCAAGGCAACAGCCCCGCCGATTCGATTTATCAGGCGTGCCTGCTGCGCTTTCGGCCCATTATGATGACCACCATGGCCGCGATGTTCGGCGGCATCCCCATCGCCATCAGCGAGGGCAATGGCGCCGAGCTGCGGCGGCCTCTGGGCATTGCCATTGTGGGCGGGTTGCTGTTCAGCCAGATGTTGACGCTCTACACCACTCCCGTCGTTTATCTGTATCTTGACCGGTTCCGCGCCTGGCTCAGTGGCGAACAGCGTATGCGCCCGAAGGAGAGTCCTTCGGCCGCTTTGCCCGCCGAATCCGCTTCCGATTAGGTTCCATGAGTTCGGGTTTGTGGTTTGCACGCGCAGCCCAGGATTGAGTATTAAGCCCGATCTTGCTTGGGTTATGATCAGCTCATGATTTTATGGGGGCTCGTGAACCGCCTGAATCGCCCGCATCGCACGTCTGGCTCTTTGCGGCTTCCGGTGGTTTGCGCGATCGTGCTGCTCTCACTGCTGGGCGCAACCTCTGGCCGCGCGCAACAACCCTCGGCGCCTCCTCCGCCTCCCCCGCCCCCACCCGCGCCTCCCGCGCGCACCCCGCCCGGCTACGCCATCCGGCGAGACGTTAATTTGGTGATGCTGCACGTTTCGGTCGCCGATGAGCATGGGCAGTTTGTTCCCGGGCTGACTGCGAGTAATTTCCGCATCTTCGAGGATAACGTCGAACAGAAGATCGATGTGGTGCGCCAGGAAGACGCGCCGGTAAGCGTCGGTTTGCTGATCGACAACAGCGGAAGCATGGAAGATAAACGAGCCAAGGTAAACGCAGCGGCCTTGACGTTTGTGAAGAGCAGCAATCCCGCAGACGAAGTATTCGTTGCGCACTTCAACGAGAACTACTTTTTCGATCTCAACAAGGATTTCACGCAGGATGTGGGCGAGATGGAAAAGGCGCTCGAACACATCGAATCGAGCGGCGCCACCGCGCTTTTCGACGCAATCGTGAAATCCCTCGACCGGCTGAAGAGAGGATACAACGACAAAAAGGCGCTGTTGATCGTCAGCGATGGGGAAGACAACTCCAGCCACGTAACCTTCCAGTACGCGCTGGAACAAGCGCAACGATCGAACGATTTGATCTACGCGGTAGGTCTTCTGAGTGAAGAAAAGAAGGAGTCGGCGGAGCGCGCCCGGAAGGTTCTCTTGTCGCTGGCGCAGGACACTGGCGGTGCCGCTTATTTCCCGGAAGGATTGCAAGAGGTGGAAACGATTTGCGCGCAGATCGCCCACGACATTCGCCACCAGTACACATTGGCCTATTACCCGGCCCGGCCCAAGGACGGCACGTTCCGGACGCTGCGCGTGGACATCGTTCCTCCGCCGGGCAGCGGCAAGCTTTCCGCCCGTACGCGGACGGGCTATTTTTCCGGACAGCAATAGATGCTTCGCCGGTTTTGCCGGGAACGAATTCTGCTGCGTATGGGTTTTGCAGGCGCCGCGGATTGCCGCACCGAGAGTTGACACGCAGGATTGGCGATTGGGCGCCGTGTCGTGAACTGCTTCTGCCCAGCACACGTTCATGGTAGCATCACGCATCGGGCATCACTGTAGCCGGAGTTGCTGCCCGGCGCCATTTGCATGACGCGCACTAAGAAAATTCGGTGGTTGCATGGGGCGAGCGTTGCCGCGGCGATTGTTGCGGTGATGCTGGTCGCCTCCGGCGCGTCCTTGTGGCATATCGATGCACCCGGCTCCGCCGCAACCTGTCCGATTTGCCATTTCGCCCACATTTCCGTTATTCCCGGCGTGCCGGCGCAATCGGCAAGCGTGCACGTGCGTGTGGCCTGGGTCGTACCTGCGGTGTCGACGACTCTCCATCTTGCGCCAATCCTGCCTGCTTCCGCTCCCCGAGCACCACCCGCTTAGTTCATTTGTCGAGGGGCAGATTCGTTTTTTCCAGGAGCTGTCTTTTTCCCGGATCTGTCCAGGTCCATTTTCCTCACGATCCAATCAGCCCTTTCGCTGCGATGCCTGTCTTTTTCGGGCTCGCCGCCGCTCCGGATTTGAGGAGGCCCGGTGTCACTTCTACGTGATGGTCCAGTAAGAAGGCGTAGCGCTGTCCTGCGCTGCGTTCGCCTCGCGGCCCTGGGGGCCGCGCTCGTTGCTGTTTTGTTTGTGGCCAGCGGTGCAGCCATCTGGCATTTCGACGCGCCTGGCTCCCTGGCTACCTGCCCGATCTGCCACCTGGCGCACCTGCCGGCACTGCGCGGCGCGCAGGGTGCAATCGTAGCCGTGCGAATTACGGTCGCGTGGGTGGTACCCACGGACGCGCGGGTTGGGCACGCGCCGGCCGCAGCGCTTCATTCTCCGCCTCGCGCACCACCCGCCTAGAGCACCTCCTCATAGCGAGCCCTATCGTTCCGGTTTTCTCCGGGGCTCGCCGGAACACTTCCGTTCACCAATCCGTCTCCGTTCACGGTCGGTCGGTTTTTCGCCGGCCGGTCGGACCACCGGATTTCAAGGGGCCGCTTTCGCGGGCGCTGTGCCATGGCACATGCCCCGCGCGCACTGCCTTTGAGGAGGCTTCGATGTCTTGCTTGCGAGTGCGTATTTTGCTGCTGGTTTCAGTAACGCTATTTTTGATCGTACCGAGCTCGCTGCTGGCGCAGTCAAATTCCGGCATCGTGCAGGGGACGGTGGTGGATCCGCAGAAAGCGGCCATTGCGGGAGCCAAGGTGCGGCTGGAAAACCCGGTGAGCGGCCACGTAAACGAAGTTGAAACCGGCGCGGACGGAATGTTTCATATCGCAAACATCCCTTTTAACCCGTATCACCTCACGGTGACGGCCCCGGGATTCAACAACTTCACCCAGGACGTGGACGTGCGGTCGACCGTGCCGACTACGCTCGAGATTGGACTAAAGCTCGGTGCCGCGTCGACGAATGTGACCGTCACCGAGAATGCCGCGGATGTGCTGGAGGTGACTCCAACCGAGCACACCGATGTTGACCGGGGGCTGTTCGATACGCTGCCGCTCGAAAGCGCATCTTCTTCGGTGAGTTCACTGATCACGCTTTCCTCCCCCGGAGTGGTTGCGGACTCAAACGGCAACTTTCACGGATTCGGCGATCACGCGGAAAATTCATTCTCCGTGGATGGCCAGCCGATCACTGATCAGCAGAGCAAGGTATTCTCCAATCAGATTCCGGCGGACTCGATCCAGTCCATGGAGGTGATTGAGGGCGCGCCTCCGGCCGAATACGGAGGCAAGACGAGCCTGGTGATCGATGTGACCACACGCTCGGGCCTCGGCATCTCTCGTACAAGCGGCAGTGTGACCCAGTCCTATGGCAGTTTTGGGACGAGCGATAGCAGCTTCAATGTTGGTTTTGGCAATCAGAAGTGGGGGAACTTCATCGCGGCGAACGGATTGAACACGGGCCGGTTCCTCGATCCGCCGGAGCGGACGACATTTCACGACCGGGGCAACCAGGAGAATGTATTTGACCGCTTCGACGTGAAACTATCGGACGCCAATTCTCTGCAGTTGAACCTGCAGTACACGCGTTCGCGATTTCAGACGCCCGATTCTTACGATCAACTCAACCCTGTCGATCCCATCACAGGCGACACACTGCCGGCCGCCAATCAGGGTTCGTATATCCGGACATTTAACATCGCTCCTTCCTGGACGCGGATCATCAGTCCCTCGGCGGTGTTCACTTTTGGCGGGTTTGTGCGGCAAGACCTCTATACGTACTATCCGAGCGCGAATCCGTTCTCGGACGCTTCACCGGACCTGCAAAGCTTATCCATCGCGCAGAACCGCATGCTGACCAATGCTCGGTGTGCGGTCCAGTTTTTCCTACGTGAAGGGTATCCATAACTTCAAGGCAGGGATCACCTACGAACAGACATTTATCACCGAGCGCGACACATTCGGAATTGTCGACCCCGGGATCAATTCGCCGTGCGTCGATCAATTTGGCAACCCGGTCGCCGATCCCACGCTCACGAGGCCAGCGCAGTGCAATGCCGGCCTCGGAGAGTTTGCGAACATCGCGTCGAATCCTAACGCCGGTCCCGGCGGACCGGTGGGAGCGCCATTTTTTCTCCCACAGGAAGCATGTTTTGACCTGACGAGAATCCCGGTGGCGGCTCAGGATGGCTGTTCCGCGAGCTCGTCCTTTCATTTTTCAGGCCATACCGATGTAAAGGAACTGGGTTTATACGTACAAGATCAGATCACAAAAGGGAATTGGACGTTCAACCTGGGAGTCCGGGGAGACCTGTACAACGGGCTCAGCGTAGTTCGTGAAGCTGAGCCACGAGCCGGAATTGCCTACAACGTAAAGCGGACCAACACCGTGTTGCGCCTTTCCTATGCGCATACTTTAGAGAGCCCATTCAACGAAAACCTGGTTTTGTCCAGCACCGGCTGCAGCAACCCGGTGCTATTTAACCTGCTCGCTTGCCAGGCGCCGGGCGCTTCGATCATCTCGCCAGGCATACGCAATGAATACCATGCCGGGTTGCAGCAAGCCTTCGGAAAATATTTCGTGCTAAGCGGCGAATACATGTGGAAATACACGCACAATGCGTACGACTTCAGCGTCTTCGGAAATACGCCCCTCACATTTCCAATCGCATGGACCAATTCCAAGATCCCCGGATTCGCGGTGCGCGCCAGCGTTCCCAACTATCACGGGCTGACCGCGTTCGTGGTCCTGTCGAGTGTTGCGGCGCGCTTTTTCAATCCGCAAGTTGGCGGAGCGGGTTCGCAGCCGGGGCCCGCAGGCGCCGTTTTTCGCATCGACCACGACGAGAAGTTTGAACAAACGACACACGTGCAATATCAAATACCGAGAAAGCGGATGCCATGGATCGGCCTCAACTGGCGCTATGACAATGGACTCGTGGCCGGTCCGGTGCCCTGCGCCGGCGGAAATTGCGCGAACGTTCTGGTGGCGACCGGCGGGCAGGGCAGCGACACCGTAGTGGATGCGTCGAATCTAACTCCCGATCAGCAATATCAGGCCGGGTTGTTCTGCGGTGCGATCCATGCAACTCCGACAACGCCCATTTCGTCGAGCCTAGGCGCGTCGGTTTGTCCCGCGTCGCAGTACGGATCGACTCTGCTCAAGATACCCGCGCCCGGAACCGAGGATGACGATCACAATCCACCACGCGTTTTGCCGCGACACCTGTTCGACGCCGCGATTGGAGACGATAACCTTTTTGGCGGCGACCGTTACAAGTGGAGTTTGCGGGTAACGGTGATCAACCTGACCAACCAGGTGGCGCTGTACAACTTCCTCTCGACGTTTAGCGGCACGCACTACGTGACGCCGCGAAGTGAAACTGTGGAGCTTGGGTTTCACTTCTGAGGCCGCAAGTCGGGGCCCGGCGCGCGGGGACGCTCAAAAGCCCCGCTCGCCGGACCTAACGGTCTGCGGAATGTTCATCTCCAAAGCTCAGACATTGACGCAGGACTAACGTGAAGTATCTAAGGTTCAGCAAAATTCGTATTGCAAAGCGCGTGCTCGACATGAACGGCCGCATTGCCGCGGCGATCATGGGCATTCCTTACAGTGAGCTACGCCAGGGGGAACGTGTCGATGGTGTCGTCCCTTCTCAGTATGTTGAGTCGGCACAGATACTGATCCAACTCGCGGAGCGAATTCGAACCAGTTTCGAGTCCTTTGCCAGAATACGTGGCCGGACGCCGAGAACGATCTTACCCTTCAAGCGGTTTCGATGCCTCGAATGTCAGCACCGGGTTCGCCTAGTGGGGTCGAAGTATTCGGCGCGAAGAGGAGAACACTGGTATTTCAAATGCCCCCGATGTGGCAGCCGATTCTGGTCGAATACCGGAAAAGCCAATCCGGTGAAACTGAAAGGGGGGAGCTGGCGGATCCGAAGCGACCGGGTTCAGTGCAAGGATTGTTCAGTGGACTGCAGGATTATTTTGTCTCCATTGAAATCAAACGGGTCTCGTTTGTGGGAGTGCTCGCAATGCCGCAAACGATATCGAAATATCTCGGGACGCACGGTGCTGGCCAAACCGGTTAGCCACGCAAGCGTGAAGCTTCCATTTTTAAGCAGCCGGGAATGTCCGCACTGCAGACAACCACGTCTTGCACTGAAGGCACGTCCGGATCGTTCAAAAAAGCGTCACTCCTACTACTTCCGTTGCAGCGCGTGCGAATCAACCTATCGATTCGACAAAAAGCCTGGCGGGTGGGTACGGCTGGCGTTGCGACACAGGTCGCCGCTACAGACGCGCGGCGGCGGTGAGGGAATTCAATTGAAGGGATAGTTCCCATGCTTCTCAGAATCTCGCTCGCGTTATCTGTTCTACTGTTCGTGCCTGTCACCCTCGCTCAGATAGCCCCCAAATCCGCATATGCGGAGATCATAAAAAATACAGGAGAGGCAATCGGCTCCGCCACGC
Source organism: uncultured Acidobacteriota bacterium (assembly GCA_963828935.1). Classification (GTDB taxonomy): domain Bacteria; phylum Acidobacteriota; class Terriglobia; order Acidiferrales; family UBA7541; genus Palsa-189. Next base: position 595,460 of record CAWHGP010000007.1, read on the forward strand.
TCACGCCAGCAGAAGGCGGTGTCCGAATCAATCTGGAGATCTCACAGCTGTCGCCTGGCATTCACGCGATCCACATACATTCGGTGGGAAAATGCGATCGCCACGATTTCAATTCGGCGGGAGGGCACTTTAACCCGGAAAAAATGATGCACGGTATAAACAATTCCAAGGGTCCGCACGCGGGTGACCTTACTAACATCGAAGTGGGTCCGGGTGGCCGTGCGCACGCCACAATTTTTGCGGCGCGAGTAACGCTGGGGTACGGGTCGAATTCGTTGTTTCACGAAGGCGGCACTTCTTTAGTGATCGACGAAAAAGCGGATGATAACAAGACAGATCCCGATGGAAAGTCGGGTTCTCGAATCGCCTGCGGTGTCATTCAACTTGCCGAACCAAGTGGCGCTGTGAAACCTTAGGGACACCTTCCGGGGGCGGGGTGTCTACCACGCAAAACGCTCACGTAGAAATCCGCCGGCGTGTGACGCAGACGGTACAATTTCCACATCGTGCCTCTGCGGTTTCGCCTCACTCCAGATCGAGCGATGCTAGGCGGCCTGCTGGTGGCGGCAGCGGTCTACTGCCGCGATCTCCGCTACGATTTCATTCTCGACGACGTGCCGCTCGTGTTGATGAACCAAACCATCGGTTCCTGGCGGAACTGGAAAATCGCGTTCACCAAGGATATTTTTTTCGCGCCTAATTCCGGGCTGCCGATGGCCGTCCCCGCGGTGCATTACCGTCCGGTCTACGTATTGTGGCTCATGCTGAACCAGCATTTTTTCGGAGCGGTGCTGCCCTGGTGGCACCTGAGTTCGCTGCTGTTGCACATCGGCGTGACGTACCTGGTCTACCAATTGAGCGCGCAGTTGCTAAACGATCGGTGGACCGCCGTGCTGGCGGCTTTGCTGTTCGCGTTTCATCCGATCCACGTGGAATCGGTGAGTTACGTGACTGCGTCTACCGACCTGCTGGTGGCGCTTTTCGTACTGACTGGCATTTTGAGTTATGCGCGATTTCGCGAGCGGAAACCTGCGCCTGGTTTTTTGGTTCTTTCGTTGCTGGCCGCGGCGCTAGCGATGTTGTCCAAAGAGACGGCTGTCATGTTTCCGTGGCTGCTGGTGGCGTATGAGTGGTTTCGCGAACCTGGGGCTGGCGAGCGGCGCGGGTGGAAACAATTCGTGTGGACGGTTCCGTTTTTCGCCATCGTGGGCGCATATCTGGCCGTTCGCACGCTGCTGTTCGGCCCCAATCTGGGGCCGGGACCGGGCGGAACGCGCGCGGCTGCGTTGCTCGACATACCACTGGTGCTGACGGCCTATTTACGCTCGCTGGTCTGGCCTTTCCGCTTGAGCTTTTTTTATCCGGTCGAGTGGGGCACGCAGTGGACCTTGTTGAAGGGCGCCGCTGTGGCATTGGTGGTGGTGACTATTGCGCTGCTTTGGAAGGGTTATCGCGAGTGGCGCGCCGCCCGATTACAACTGGCGTGGATGGCGATCTTATTGGTGCCAGCGGCTCTGGGGGTATTCACATTTGTAAAAGAGGACTGGCTGCACGATCGCCACATGTACCTGGTTTCGGTGCCATTTTGCCTGTTCGCTGCCGTTTTGTTGCGAGACTGGCGGCTGCCGGTAAAAGGCTCCGTCGTGGCGCCGGCAGCGGTGCTCACGATCTTACTGCTTAAGACCACGGTGCAAGTGCCGAGATTCAAGGATAACTTAACGATATATGCCAGCGCTTTGGAGGTCGCGCCCGGCAATGTGCTGGTCCACTACGATTACGCTCTGGCGCTGTGGGTATTCGGGCAACACGAAGCATCGCTTCGCGAGTTTCACGATACGACCGAGCGGTGGCCGAAATCCGCGCAAATGCTACAGGCTTATGCACGTGAGCTGGCCGAGAGCGGCCGCGACGAGGAAGCCATCGCGGAATATTCCCACGCGCTGCGCTGGAGTCCCGACGCGACGCCGTTCCGCGCATTGATTCTGTACGAGATGGCCGGGAGCGAAGTGAAAGAGCTCGAGTTTGCGCAAGCCACGAGTGGTTTGCGCGAGGCGCTGCAAATCTGTCCACAGACGCGAGACTACCATGCGTTACTGGCGCAGGCCTTGCGCCAACAAGGACACACGCAAGAGGCGGATGAGCAGATGCGACTCGAGGCGGACGTGCGCCAGCAATTATGGATGGCCAAGTGAAGAAAAGGGAAGTAACGCGCTGACCGAGGCAGCGCCGCTTTGTTTGCGGATGCCGAGTCGAGTGCCAGTGGGATAGGCAAAGCGTCACGGTACCGTGAATTCCAACCTTAAGAGAGCCTTAAATTTTACAATTCTCCGCTTGACAGCCTTCCTCGCACAATGATATTCACAGGCGCAAGGCAGGGACGCGCGCGAATGCTCGTTCGCCGGTTGCTGCTTTCTTAACGGGGTGGCAGAACGATTTCAGGACAAGTCTGTGGGCATGTACAGGCAAAGTGTGCCTGAATTCTCAGCTTGTCGAGGGGTGCAAATGCGTTTTCTTCAGATGACACTTAGGACGTTAGCTGCTGCATTGGCTTTACCGCTGTTGTGCCTTCCGGCGTTCTCGCAGGCGAATAATGGCCGCATCCTGGGAAATGTTCTGGATCAGAGTGGCGGGTCGGTGGCCGGCGCGACGGTAACCATTACGGATGTGGAGAGGGGCATATCGCAAACCCTGACCACTGATGATGCCGGGGCATACAATGCACCCAACCTGACTCCTGGTACATATTCGATCAAGGTCGAGTACATGGGCTTTCGCACCGTCGAGCGCCCCAACATCGTGGTGGAGGTCGGCAAGGAGGCTCGCGTCGACATCTCCATGCAGCCGGGCGAGCAAAACCAGACGATCACGGTGAACGAAGCGGTACCGCTGGTCGAAACAACAAATGCCACGCTGGGCGGAACGCTCCAGCCAGGAACGATCGCCGAGCTACCGCTGAACGGCCGCAATTTTATGAATCTTTTGCAGCTGCGTCCCGGTGTAACCATCTATCCGGGCGGCGGCGCCTGGACCCAGAGCACAAACGGGTTGCGCCCGGAACATAATACGTACCTTCTCGACGGCGTCATCACGATTGAACCGTTTTCCGCGCAAAGCATGGTGAACGGTGTCGCGCTTTCGGGCGATACATCAACGCTGCTGCCCGTCGATGCGATTCAGGAATTCAACACCCAGGAAAATCCCAAGGCGGAATATGGCTGGAAGCCCGGCGCGATCGTCAATATTGGACTGAAGTCGGGCACCAACAGTTTGCACGGCGCCGCCGAAGCTTTTGGGCGCACCGACGCTCTGGACGCAAAGAACCCGTTCCTTACACTCGGCAAACAGCAGGTGGACATGCAGGAATTTGGCGGGAGCGCCGGCGGCCCCATCGTGAAGGACAAGGTGTTCTTCTTTACGGGTTATGAGGGCCAGCGCTACGGCATCGGAAATCCAGCGCAGATTCTATATCCAACCCTAACGCCGGGGGCGCCGAAACTGCCCGGAACTCCCCTGATCACCACGAGCGTTGTGGATGCGTGCCTCAACACGCCCGCCGGAAATCGCAGTCCAACCAGCCTGAAAATAGCGGGACTCAATGCGAACTGCACGCTGAACACGGCTCCGGGCGCGTACACAATTTTCCAAAACGGACCGACGGCGACGCTGAACCCTAATTTCGTGAGCGACTTCGGGCTCGATAACGGGCTATCGAAAATTGACGTCCACAGCGGCAGAAGCACTGTGAGCGGATCGTATTACATCGGCAGCGACGCGGGTTCAGCGGTCAACAGCTCAGCGATCACGCAGGCGTATTGGCGGCCAGACACGACTTCGCGCGCACAGGTGCTGGGAGCGAACTGGAATTTCGTACCCACCTCCGCACTCGTGAATGAAGTGCGGTTCGGGCTCAGCCGGTTTACACAGCAGTTTATCGACGGCGACTGCAACACCGGCGGCAGCGCGGGCGTGCCCGCATTCGGCATCAGCTTTGGGGGAGAGAGCTGCGGATTTACGAATATCACGATTACCCCGTTCACGGGGGGCATCGGGTGCTGCGGCAGTTTCCCGAAGTTTCAGGGTCCCGACACGGACTTGCAGGGTGTAGAGCAGCTATCGTATCTGCGCGGCAAACACTCGTTCAAAGTTGGCGGGGAAATTGGCGAATTCATCGTGAATTCGGGAACGTTCAACGGCGGGAAGGGGCGCGTAACGTTTAACACGCTCGAAGATTTCATCGCCGGAAACATTACGACCCCGACGCGTGTATTCGTTGGCGATCCTATCCGGCATGTGACCCAGGACGCGTTTGCGTGGTTCGTGCAAGACGATTGGCGCGTAAGCCAGCGGTTGGTGGTCAATCTGGGGGTGCGTTACGAATACGTTACGCCCCTGAAGGCCTCCGGGAACCTGCTCGCCAACTTCGATCCCACGGTAGGCATTGTGCAGGTAGGGGACTCATCGAACATTTCATTGCGCAACAATCCTTACCTGCCGGACAAGAATAATTTCGCACCGCGGCTGGGATTCGCATGGGACGTCAACGGTAACGGAAAGACCGTGATACGCGGCGGTGGCGGCATTATTTATGTGCTGGAGGGCATGAACGTTTTTCTTTCACAGCAAAATGCGACCAACGGCACTACCGGATTGAATACCAATCCGAGCGGCTTCACCTTGTGCTCAGGACTGTCGACTAATACCGCAGGGTGCCAGCCCGGCGGCGGCAGCATCGCGGCCAGCAGTTTGAACTTGACGATCCCGTCGAATCCCAACGCGGCCGTGAACGGGCAGGTCAATTGGAACCAGCTTCCCGGCGTTAATGGCGGGAATATCTATCCGAATCCCAACAACACGGCGAACCTGGTGTGCGCGACCGATAAACTGTGCGGCCTGCAAGCCACCGATCCCAACCTGAAAACCGCCTATGTCAGCAACTGGAACTTGAGCCTGCAGCGCGCGTTCACCAGCAATCTCTCGCTCGAGGTGGGCTACGTCGGCAACCACGCGACGAAACTGCTGGGGATCGTGGACGAAAACGCGCCTCCGCTGGGCGCGGGGTGGGGCTCGGCGACCACACCAGGGACACCGCTTGCTAAGTGTCTCGCAAGTGCCGCGACTGGCTACAACAATTGCAAAGTCAGTGCGAGTGGTGTGGCGGGTCCAGCGGATCTTGTACAGCTGGACAGGCCATTCAACACGCGGTTTCCCTACCTTTCGAACATCTACGTGCTGGGGAATCTTTACGATTCAAATTACAACGGCTTGCAGGCGACTCTTACGCAGCGGGCGGTGCACGGACTGTCCTATACCCTCGGATTCACCTATGCCCACGCACTCGACGATGCCACCAACGACTGGGGTGGGCAGCCTTCCGAACAAAACCCGCAGAATTTGAAAGCGGAGTATGCCTCGAGCGGATTCGACATCCGCGACCGCTTCACCGCCACGGTTACGTATGCGCTGCCCGGTCGCAGGGGTTTTGGCCAGATGCTGGAAGGCTGGAAGGTCACGTCGATTGTGAACATCCAAAGCCCGTTGCCATGGGGCGTGGTGGGCGCAACATCGGCCAACCCGAGTGGCACTTCGCAGTTCACCGAACGGTGGGACTTCTTCGGGAACCCCGCGGACTTCAGCCATCTGGGCCCCGGCGCAGTTCCTTACTTCGCAGGCGAAAGCAACCCAGCCTGCGTTGCTAAGGCGGCTGGGCTGGATGGAGGAGGGGTCGGGCCAGCGCAAGCGGCTCTAGCGACCTGGGGCTGCTACGTAAGCAATGGTTCCATCATGATTCCTCCCGCGCTGGGGCAGTACGGCACGATGGGCCGCAACACCTTCCGGGGAAATGGATTGCAGCTTTGGGACGCCTCCATCATCAAGGACTGGAAGTTCAGCGAGCGGTTCGGTGGCGAATTCCGGTGGGAGGTTTTCAATCTACTCAACCACACGCAATATGCGAATCCGGCATTCAATTCCGGGAATAACTCGCCATTTACGAACGGGAGCACCTTCGGCACTTCCGGTCAGACCCCGGATGTGGCCAACAATAACCCGTCGGTGGGCGCCGGAGCGGATCGTACCATGCAGGTGGGTTTCAAGCTGACGTTCTAACCGATCATAGGCGGAAGAGCGAGGGCCGGAAATGTTCCGGCCCATAGGGTTGCTGTTAGGCGGCGCGGCGCTGTGTCGCGGCTGTCTATGACGCTGCCTCTCCCCAGGCTCCCCTTGCCGGGGACCTGGGGGCCCCAGGTTGACCTTCGCAGGCTTGGGCCTAAGCGGGTGGGAACTGAGACGCATTCGTTAGCAGGACGCAGTCGTCAGTATTGATGAGCGATGGCGAAGTTTCCGACGGATCGTGGACGTCGGTGATGCTTCGGCGGACGCCGCATGCGAGGTGTACTTGCTTTGTGTGCAGAACTGTTGACTTGCGTGCGGAACCGGTGCTATATGCAATGCACGATTGGGTCTCTTAGATGCCTTTATGGGGTGAAGGCATGCGAGGAAAAACTACCTAGCGTAATTCAGATTGCACAACGGTGTTGAGACGTCCTCAGGCCATCCCCGCTTTAATCAATGGCTAGGCAGACCCACTTGTCGGATGTGCAGCGCTCGCACGCAATCGTTGCCAGGTCAGGCACAGAGAATAGGTTCGCTGAAGCGAAACAAGAGAATGTAATAACCACGGAACCCGCAATAGAGAGTCGGGGAGGAAAGTATGAACGCTAATTCGACATGGGAGCGTTTCCGAAAGGCCATGCAACTTCTGGCCATAAGCTCGGGAATGGTGTTCTTCTGCGTGCCTGCTTTTGCCCAGCTTAACTACGGGCGCATCTACGGCGCCATCACCGATCAAAGCGGGGGCGCGATGGCCGGCGCCACGGTGACGGTGGTTGATGTGGCGAGAGGCATTTCGCGACCTTTGATGACGGATAGCGCGGGAGAATACTCGGCATCGAGCTTGCTGCCAGGCGCGTACTCCGTACGCGCGGAGGCCATGGGCTTCAAGGCGGCAGAGCACAGTGGAATCACGGTGGAAACGGGTCAGGACGTGCGCGTCGACTTGACGCTGCAGCCTGGGGAGCAAAACCAGACGGTCACCGTCACCGGCGATGTTCCCATGGTAAACACGACGAGCGCCACGCTCGGTGCGACACTGGAAAATACCTCGATCATAGACCTGCCGCTAAACGGCCGCGCGTTCCAAAAGCTGCTGGACTATAACCCGGGCATGCAGGCGATGCCGGGCGGCGGCACGCCGACTTACAACGCCAACGGGCAGCGCGGCACGAACATTACCTGGATGCTGGATGGCGTCGACGAAATTAATATGGCCGGAGGAGCGGGCCCCACGGTTGGCGGCAATGGCGGCGGAGTAGACGGGATAACGATTCTATCGCTAGACGCGATCCAAGAAGTCAACACCATCCAAAGCCCCAAGGCGGAATACGGCTGGATGGCCGGGTCGACGGTGAACATCGGACTAAAATCGGGGACCAACAGCGTGCACGGAACCGCCTTCGCATTCGGCCGCGACGGTGCGCTCGATGCCACAAACCCCTACATCGCGCCCAGCAGCGGATTATCCAAGGCCACCGACAACCTGACACAGTACGGAGCCTCGATCGGCGGTCCAATCAAGAAGGACAAACTATTTTACTTTGGCAGCTACGAGGGCAACCGCTACACGCTCGGAGCGCCAAAGGTCATTGCGGAGCCGACCGACATTGCCGGGCTAGGGGGTTCGAATAGCATTCCGGATGCGATCGCCGCTGTGAATGTTGCAAACATTCCTTTAAGCAAGATGAGCGTCGCCATGGCGGGATGCAATGCGAGCGCGATCAACAGCACCATGAAAACTGCTGCCGCGGTGGCGCCCTTCTGCGGTCCCGGCGCGAGTGGGGCACCTCTCAGCCTGTTTGGAAACGACACGCTGTCGGCGGGGAGCCTGCCGGTAGCGTTCAATAACCTCGGCGGTTCCGACAATGGTCTCATCAAGATCGATTATCATCTGAACGACAAGAGCACGGTCAACGGCGAATATTTCTTCGGCAACGGCAACGTCGATAATGCCGTGGCGGCCACGCAACCGTTTTGGCTGGCTGACAATCACATCCGAACGCAAACGGGCCGGGTAGTCTGGGTGTGGACACCGAAATCCACGGTCGTCAATGAGATGAGGTTTGGTCTTCTGGAATACAGTCAACTCGGAAATCCGGACGATTGCAACGGAAACGATGGAGCGCCCAATTATCTGGCCGCGTATGGATATGAGTTATATGCGCCGGGTTCGCCTGTGGCGGTGCAGCCGCCGCAGTGCGGATTCCCAATCGTTACGGTTACCGGCTTCACTGCGCTAGGAAGCCAAAGCAGCAATGGGGGACCCCAGAATAACCATTTCAGCGTCTGGTCTGGAACCGACACCGTTTCGTACACGCATGGCAACCACCTGTTCAAATTTGGCGGCGAGATTCACGACACCCGCTTCAGTGGCAGCAAGTCGCTTACGAACGATAACGGCACTTTCGCCTTTGGTTCCACTCCCGCTTTCACCGGTGCTACGGCCTTGGAAGACTTCCTGAGTGGCACGGTAGCGACGGGAAGCGTCCTGGTTGGAAATGCGTCACTGTCACAACCGCTCGCCTACAACCGCTACGCCCTTTTCGCTCAAGACGACTGGCGCATCACGCCACGCGTGACCCTGAACCTGGGGCTGCGCTATGAATACGTGGCTCCGCCAACGACCGGAAATAATGTCCTCGGAAACATCGATCTCCAAGCCCCGTCGGGACTCGTCCAGGAAACCGGCGGCAACTCCGTGTATAGCCTCCCGAAAGATCTCTTCTCGCCGCGCCTGGGAATCGCGTGGGACGTAACCGGCAAGGGCACGACGGTTGTGCGTGTTGGTGCTACGTACATGTACGACTTCCTGGTGTTCCAGCAAATACTACCGAACCTCCAGGCCATCCCAACGGGGTTTGACCTGGTTGAGCCCAACGGCACTCCCCTTGCGCCGCAGCCGGGAAACAATCTGCTGGGCACGCTGGCACTCACTAGCAGTCAAGTTCCGTGGCAGGCTAACACGCCGGTGATCACGCTGACGCCAAACCCCGTCAACAATTTGGGGCTGGCGTGCGGAAACGGTCTGGGGCGGGTAAATCCCAACGCGGCTGTAACGGTGGCCAATCCCGCAAACCCGGCCCCGTGCAACGTCACCGGATTTCAGTCTAATTTTCAGCCAGATGAAATCACCGCGTGGAATCTCTCGGTGCAGCATGGCTTTGGGCGTAACTTATCTTTGAACGTCGCTTATGTGGGCACCCACGGCGGCGATCTGCGAGGCACGGCAGACATCAATCAGCCAGCCCTTGGCGTGAAGAACGGAAAAACCGCTCCCACAACAGCCACGGAGCAGGCAAGATCGCCGTTTACCACGAACTGCCCCGTGTCCGTTCCGGGCGGCACGGGTGCGGGCGGATCGTGCTTCCCATATCTCGGGCAAGTAAACTTGCAAGCGCCGAACGAGATTTCCAATTACGACGCGCTGCAGACAACTCTGCACGAGCGGCTTTCGCACGGGTTGGAGTTTACGGCGGGCTATACGTTTGCGCATGCCCTGGACGAGGCCTCCGGGGTCGCGAACTCGACCAATACGAACCTGGAAAACACACTCAACCCAAGGCTGGACTATGGCAACGCCGCCTTCGATGCGCGGCATCACTTCACGTTCACGGGAACCTATAACATCCCCGGCCACAAAGCGCCGGGACAGATGCTGGAGGGATGGCAGGTTAACGTCGCGCTGAGTATGCTGAGCGGCCTGCCCTTTGACGCTTTGGACAGCACCGACGATCTGAGCGGAACGGGAATTTTGCAGGATCGTTGGAATATCCTGGGGAATCCGGGCAACATTCAGGCGGGCGGGGCGGGGGCGGTGCCTTGCTTCGGTGTTCCGGGAAGCAGTTTTGCGAGTGGCGGTACCTGCAACCCCGTACAAGCAGGCTCAGGGACTAAGGGCACCCCGAGTTTTGTAGCGAACATGCCTGCTCAGTGCGTGTCAGCGGCCCAATCCGCGAGCATATCCAACGGGGGTCTGTGGAATGTGTCATCGAACCCCGCGGTTCCCACGAGTGATCTGAACTACAACGGACTAGCGGCGCTCGCTAATTTTGGCTGCTACTTTCAGAACGGCACGGCAATTGTTCCTGCCGCGCAAGGTACCTACGGCAATATGGGCCGGGACGTCTTGCGCGACCGTCCCTTCAGGGAAACCGACCTGTCGGTCACGAAGAGCTGGAAATTCAGGGAGCGACTCACGGCTCAGTTCCGCGGCGAGTTTTTCAACATCTTTAACACTGTTGAATACGCCACGCCCAGCGCGAATTTGTCCGCACCAGCCACGTTTGGCCGGTCAGCTTCAACACCCAACACGTTCAGCCTGATTTTTGGGAGCGGCGGTCCGCGCACCGTTCAATTGGGATTGAAGCTCATCTTCTAGCCGGTGGGATCGCTGGCGCTGGCGCCGACGCAGCGCAGGATCGTGTGAGACGGCCGGTGAGCAATTCAGTGGCAGCAGCGTGAGTGGTGCCGGGGGCGTGGGAAGCGCCGGGTCCACCCTGGAGCAAGACGATGCCTGCGTCAAGGCCGGTATTGGCAAGGTGGCGGATCTGTTAAAGTAGCTTGCGCCTGGAATCCCCAGAACGCGGGCAGCCTCGCCGCCCCGATGAAGCCTCCCATGACGAATTCGTCAGAAGACGATATGATCCCAACAGCCGCAAAATAGCCGCTCTCCAGGGGGGCCCCGTGAAGAGAAAATTGGCGAGTGTTCTTTCCGTTTTCGCCATTGGCCTGATCGCAATTGTGGGCACAGCTTCCGCCCACCACGGCACCACGGGTTATGACTCGGCAAAGACCGTCACCGTCACCGGGACGGTGACGAAATACGTTTGGTCCAATCCCCACATCATCGTGTTTATGGACGCACCGAATGCGAACGGCCAAGTCGAGCATTGGGTGATTGAACTCGCCGCTCCCCTGATGATGCAGCGTTTCGGCTGGTCGAAAACTGCGATGAAGCCGGGCGACCATCTAGTTGCCAAAGTTCACCCCGCGAAGAATGGCGCGCCGGTCGGTATCAGTGGGACCTCGAACACGCTGCTGGAGTTCACGGTGAACGGTAAACCGCTCCCGCACCTGTGAACCGGAACGCTCTGCGAGCCTCGCAAACGGAGGGGAGCTTCACCATGCGAAAGCGCCTGATCAACGCGATCATAATTTCGACAATTCCCGGGATCGTGTTCTCCTGCGTCTTGCACCTGACGGCGCAGACGCCCGCGCAATCGAGGCCAGCGAACGCGACAAAAAGCCAGACAGCCACCGATCCCCGTGACTTGTCGGGCATTTGGATGATAACCGGGGGGCAGGCGTCGAGCTGGGACCCATCCGATCCGACCGGCGCCAAACCGGAGCAGCTTCCGATGACGCCCGCGGCGCGGGAAAAACTGAAGGCAGCCAGACCTCCATTCGGGGCCAAAGGAACATTCGACAATCCCAACGACCCGGTGGAGAGATATTGCGATCCGCCCGGTATGACGCGCATGTACTCGTTTCCCTGGCAATTCACGATCGTTCAAACGCCGGCCAGCGTGTACATCCTTTTCGAGTACTTTCATATTTGGCGTCTGGTCACGATGAACCGGCCCCATCCCAAAGACCTGGATTCCACCTGGTTGGGAGATTCCGTGGGCAGGTATGAGGGCGATACGCTGGTGATCGATACCGTGGGTTTGAACGACAAGAGCTGGCTCGACAACGTTGGGCATCCGCACAGCGACGCTTTGCATATCGTCGAACGTTTTCGGCGCGTGGACCACGACACCCTGCGACTCGATTTGACGATCGACGACCCCCAGGCCTACACCAAGTCCTGGACCGCGACGAAAACGTACAAGCTGAGCGCCTTCCCTCTAGGCGAGACCATGTGTTCTATCTCCGAGGTCGAATCCTTTCAGAAGGACGTCATGGATCGCACGGTCCAGCCGCCGGCCAAGTGAGCACGGCCCCCCAGGCCCCAAGTCCCAGTCCCAGTTTCTGCTAATCCCGTCGGAACGAAGCCGCCCGGCGGTGGACGCTACGCGTGAGGTGAATGAGCGGTGGTTGCCTAAGTGATCTTTGGCTATGCCCAAAACGCGGTGGGCCGATGATGGTCATCGAAAGACTCACCGCCGCCGAAATTCACCTTCGTTCTCTTCCCACCCCGATCACCGAGGCCGCAAACGCGCGCTGGAGCACCGTGATCGTGCACACTTTGTTCCTGAAAGCGGGCCTGCGATAAAGCGCTAACGTTAATCAGGCACCAGAGGAGTCGCCATTCTGCGGCGGCGTATGCGGGAGCAGGACGCCAGACCACTTACATCTCTGGATGCTGGCCGTTATTCGTGCTAACCAGAGCGTAAATGGCTGCCCGCTTCATTTCAATTCCTTCCTTCTCACTTTAAAATAATGGTCAATGGCGCGGCGAACCGGTTCCGCAACCGGGGCTCCCATTCTGTCCGACAGCTTATGCAGCGGCTTTTTATGCTCGCTGGTCAGGTAAAAACATTGGTTCTGAGTTTTTGGCATAAAAACTCAGTATATGCCATTAGATGTATATGTGTACCCTACGATGCACCCAAACCATTCCTTGACAGGCACGTCTAATAAGCACAGTGTCGGTTCAGCATTCCCACCTGATTTCCCGCACAAGCGGCCAAATGGAGTGCACGGGCCGTGCCCTGCCGAAATGAGGGCAATTCGCACAAAGAGCCCGATGGAGTGCTGATGCACGATATGGGCGGCAGGAAGCTCTGTACAGAGCACGCATGCCCCTCATCGCTGTCTGAATCAGGGTGCTCCATCATCGAAAGGAGCCAGCGAGCATGAAACGATTTACGGTGCTAATGGCGTGCACATTTGCTGTCTATCTATTGGAAAGAGTGAGGCAAGAGACGCTAATACAAAGGAACGTGACAGCACGTTCAGAAAATAATGACAGAGGCTACTCAACTGAATCCTTTGACATTCGTGTGAGCCAGTTACCAACACAATATATGGACCCCCAAAATCTCATCTGGTAACAAGGTGGAATGAGGGGGAAGAATGTCCCGCAAACCACAATTCCATAGCATGCGTTCCCGTGGGCGCATGTGTTCGGATGATTGCTGCCCAAACAGAAGGGGAAGCAGCCTTAGCCTGAGAAGGGACCGTAACTGCTTCCTGGTACTTCCTGAAGAAGTTGGCATGTTGAATCCATCTGCCCATCCATCTGTTCTCGATGTGTGCGAAGACAGTGTTTCGTCAGCACCCAAAGAAAGCACAGCAAATATTTATGACCACTGTCATCTATGCAACGGGAGGGAATATGAGCGCCAAGAAGCAAATCGCGTACTTCTATCAATGCCAGACTTACTGAGGATGAAAGCCAAGTTGGCATGGACGGCAATCTGAAACGTCATCGGCTAGCAGCTTGGAATCAGTGGTTCGAGCGGAAGAGTCTCAAAATGGAAATGTGGGCTTAAATGTCCTTAATCTGGCGCAAGAGGATAGGTTTGCGAAGCGTACAAAATGGGGGGTGGTGGGTTTTATACGCGATCATCAAAGTCGCACACGAAAAAGTTGCGACCGAACAGCGGGCCAGTCTTCGCTGAGCAGGTTACTGAAGTAAAGTTACGGCCAAGCTCGCAACTCGCTTATTGCGTTGCCGAGCAGGAACAGCCGTCCCTGTAAACCATTCGGCCCACCACCGCGTTGTAGGCCGCTTCCACATTACCCGGAATTCTATCTTTACTCATCCAGTTGTCATACTCCGGCATTTTCAGTTCTTTTTGGATTTGATCCAGCGACTTGCCTTGCTTGACCATTGCGCCGACCCGATCCATGAGCAATGCATAGTATCCTTCCATGTCATCGAATATTTTTACGGTCCCCGGAGTGCCGTGTCCGGGAATCACGAACTCAGGATTCAACGCCTTAAGCATTTTGACGTCGGCCAGTACGTCCGGAATATCGACCCAGGGCCGCATGACGTTGAATTGATTGACCACAACGACCGAAGCTGAGAACAAGACACGCTCATTCGGCAGCCAGATGGCGGTGTCGGCCTCGCTGTGCGCGTTCTTGAGATTCAGCAATTCAAACGTCCTCTCTCCGACGCTTAGGGTCATCTTTTGACGATACTCGATCTGCGGCAGCGCGAAATGATAGCCCTCCAGCGCCGCCCGCATCTCCGGAGAGCTGGCCCGCATTCTTTCAATCCGCTCCGGATCCCCGGGCTCACGATCTTTCAGTGCCACCGTGGTTCCTTCATGAGCAATAACGACAGCGGGAGGAGAAAAGAGGTAATCGCCAGCCCAATGATCTGCATGCGTTTCTGTATGGATGATGTAGCGAACCGGCTGCGAGGTGAGTTTCTTAACGGCATCCTGGATGGCGCGCGAGGCCAGTGGGGTTTGGCCGCTATCGATGAGGACAACTCCGTCTCGAGTCAGGATAATGCCGCAATTCGACTCGGGCCCGGCGTCGTTCGGACGAGGGCCGCCCACATAAACGTAAATCCCATCCTTAATTTTGTGAACGTTGGGCCCGAGATCCTGCGCCGCAACCTTGCTGACACTGAACAAACATAGCCCCACTGCAAGGGCCAGAAACGGCTTTTTCATAGCTCCTCCCAGGCTTGAAGTTGCCACAAATTACTGCCAACTGGGATTTCCATTTTGATCTTCCGGATGGGCACTTTATACACCCAAACGTACTTCCGAGGTAAGCAATAAGCAAATTGATTTCGTCGCCACCTGGGAGACCATCAGCCTGATTCGCACTGACTTGAAATTGACTGGAACTTCCGTTCCAAGACAGCGACCGCCAAAACCTAAAGCGATTTCGAGCCTGAAGTAATCGACATCACCGAAGAAGGGAACTTCGAGGTTGCGGTGGAATGCCGCAGCTGCCGGCGAAAACCTAGAAAGCGGATTTCGAGCCCGTGAGATTTGACGAAACTATTGGGGTGCCGACGGTAGCCGCTACTCTATTTCAGAAGGCAGCCTGTGAGTATCGCAGCGGGTTAGGGCTTACTTACCACGGCAAACTCCCAACCCGCCGCGCTATCACAATTTAGTCTTCCAGGGATTTTTCTACTCGGCCAACCTTCTTTTGGATTTTCCCACCAACTTTTTCAGCCTGTCCCTCGGCTACCAACCGAGGGTTATTTGTCGCCCGCCCAACCTTCTCCTTAACCTTACCCTTCACTTCGTGAACTTTGCCTTTGATCTCATCCTTGGTGCTTTGCTTCATAAATTCCCCTCCAGCAGCGGCATTGGCGCTGCTCTTGACTGGCGGCATCCTAGACTTATCCGCGACGTGATGTCTACAAGAAATCCTTCACAGTTTCTTCCAGACTCTGCCGGCGGCCAATGCTGACGGCACCGGGAAGATCGCCGTTGTCAATCCACTTACCCGCAGGGTTGAAACGACGATTAACCTGGATCAATTCGGTTGCAGTCCCACTGGTGAAGCTCTTGGGGCAGACGACCATGTAGTCGTGTCGTGCGGTAGCTTCCCCTTGGTCCTCGATCTCCATGGCGGCGAAATCGGGCCGGGGATCACTCAGGTGGGCGGCGGAAACGAAGTGAATTACAACCCCGGCGATGGTAGATTCATTGTGCCCTCAAACGTCGCCGGCAACTCGGCGAATCCCGTCGTCCCCGGGGGTTATCAGCGCAGAGTCAGGCGGCTGGCTGCAAAATGTGCCTCCTCCCAACGGACTCCAGCCCGGCAGCATTCGGGCCGGGAACCTGGCAGCCTTTGGCGAAAACAATCAAGTATTCGTGATTGTGCATCCGCCCACTGCTCCCACGCCTCCACCTCCCGACCCCACCGTGTGTGCGTCCTTTGGTTGGGTCAACACGGGTTGTGTCGCTGTCTTCACTCCTACTAGTGAGGAGCGGGGCGAGAACGGAGGCAGCCGAGACGAACGGTAACGCCATTTGAGAATGCCTCATGGTACGAAGGGGACTAGATGAAATTCTAGGCCCTCACCATGCGTCCGCCTTTCGGAACGCATCGGCGCACACGCATTCCGCCCACGTCCGGGTGCGAATCCGGCATTCCTGGTCAGCAAGCCAATCTACGCGGCTTGGAAGTAGGCGAAAGGTGTGGACGCGAAGCAAATGATCTCGCAAAATGTTGGTGCTTCAACTCAAACCCCAACGAGTATCCCCTGTAATGAGTTACATCGTGGGCGACTTCCCGATTAGGAAGCATGCCTGTAACCTGCTTCATGCGGAAAAGGTTTGCCCGACCTGCCGCGTACGATGCGAGTCAGGGCTAGTTTGATCACGATCCGTCCGCAAACTTCAATTCTCGAATTGTTTTCCAGACCAATTTTCGCAATGCAATAGTTGCGGCTGACCGCCCACCATGCTTAAGCTCGTTCATCGCCAGCAATGGGTCGTTTTCCTCCTTGACACCTCCGGGAGTGGAGTATAGATAACATCAAGTAGGCTTCGGTGGAAATTCCCAACTGGTGACAGGAGGTCGGTGGATACAAAAGAGGGGCAGCGAATTACATCACGCTATCGGATGGCCTGAGACGTCTCGTGGGGCAGGGTGTTGAACGCAGGTCGGATGAGGAAAAACACTTCTCTTCCAAGGATGGTGGAGATCGAGTTCGCCAAAGCAACCCTGAAAAGGAGAAATTGCAAATGAAAGGGATAACACGACGGTCCGGCTATTGGCTTGTTGGTGCTGGAGCCGGGCTAGCAGTTTGAGCATCTTTTTCACTTTTGTCCCGAATTTGCCCGGACAAGGACGGGGGGGACAACAACAAGAAGGACCGACGCCCCGCACAGCCGACGGGCATCCGGACCTCTCTGGGCGCTATCTATTCGTTGGAGGTAGCCCGCCGCAGGAGAGCCCTGTCTTCAGGCCTGAGACGAAAGCAAAATACCAGGATCCGGTCCCGTCTGGCGCTTGCGTTATGGGTGGTACTCCAACCACGATCACAATGCAAACCACCGAGCACGGCCCCATCCAGTTGGTCCAGCGCCCAGGAGTCTTATGGATTCTGGCTGAATCCCCGCAGAGCGTTATATGGGTACCCACTGACGGGCGTCCACATTCCGACGATCCGGATGTCTCCTTCTACGGCGAGTCGGTTGGTCACTGGGAGGGCGATACGCTGGTCGTTGACACTGTCTCTATTGATACGAGGATGAGGAACATCTCCGTGGGGTTAGGGGGAGTCGCGAACGCCTGGACTCATAGTGAGAAAGAGCATGTCATCCAGCGCTTCAGCCGCCCTTCGAAGAACGTCCTCATCTATCAGGTCACCGTCGAGGATCCCGTCGTGTTGGCGAAGCCGTTCACTTCAGCTCCTCTGCGTTGGTCTCTGGCACAAGGTGCCGACGATAAGTGGAAGCCAAGAGTGCCTCGCGCGGGGTGCGATTTTTGACGCTGTGATGAGAACTCCTTCACAATCTGGAAGCCTCGTTGGCGGCCAGCTTCCTCAAATCGTGCACCTGCATATCCGCGCTCTGGCCGTGGTTGACGGTGGAGACTCTGCAGTCGATGGCTGCCGCTTCATTTCAATTCCTTCTTTCTCGTCAACAAATAAGAGTCAATCGCCCTTCTGATCAGTTCCGCAACAGGTGCCCCCGTTCTGTCTGACAACCTCTCCAGCAGCTTTTTCTGTTCGCTGGTCAGGTAAATGTTGGTTCTCAGTTTTGGCATAAACCCCATTATACATCATTGGAGGGCTATAGCCGTATTATAGCTCACGTTAGATAGAGCGTGGATACATGCAAACTGGAACCTTGGATATCCGGTTTCAATTGATGGTGTGGGAAGAAAGTGCTAACAATTATTTGGAGGGCGCCCTGATCCAGTTCAACGGCGGGAGTGTAGAATTTGTGGCCTGTTTGAGATATTTTTCAGCATATGCCGCTGCTTTCTCTTTGCCGTGGGCGATGTTATCAACTGGCTCAAACGGAGCAATCCAGTGCCTAGCGTTTACGTTGTAGACGGATACTAAGCAGAACGGCTGGGTACGCTCTCAACCAATGAATTTTACGCAGTGGACATTCCAACAAAGAAAATTGTGGCTCGTGTAAATGCCCTCAATTCCTAGTCGGCGGGCGATTCGCTTACTTGAGAATGCAGAACTGGCCGCCATTGATTTGGAAAAAGGCACGCTCGCTATAGCATTTGCTCGTCATCTTCAGGCGCCGCCACTATTGATTTCACCGTTTTGAACGTGTTCCCCTGACCTTGCGATGGCTGGGCGGTTTGCGCTGCTTCCATCCCCGATAAGCTCCGCCCTCAGAGCGATTGTGATTGCAGGTATCGAGTCGCCGGCAGCAATGCGCGCTTCGGAAACGAACCCCTTAACACCGACCTGCTTGTGTTCGAAGCTCGATATCTGGACAGTCATAGTTTTCTTCCCACTCGTCGACCCTGATGGGGAGCTTGCTAGGCTAATAACGAAGGACTAGAATGCAGCCCGAAACGTAGAATTTTCAGGGAGGTCGGCATGCCTCAATATGAATATTTGTGCCTGGGCTGCAACAAGAAATTCTCCTTGCTTCTCACGGTGACCGAACACGACAAGGGCGGCGTCAAGTGCCCCAAGTGCAAGAGCCCCAAGGTGGAGCAGCAGTGGGCTGCCTTCTTCGCCACCACCTCCAAAAAGAGCTAAGTAAACGAGCATTACGGCTTTGTGGCTGCAGTACCTGGAAATCGGGTGACGACGCAGGATGACAAGGCCCTTGAGCCTGACGGAAAATGATTGTGGCCAATAATCACAAATCACGTCGGAGAAAAAAAGGGCAGAACAAATCCAATGAATCGCTGCCCGCCACGAATTCCCAAGACAATTTCGTGCCGATGGAAATAGATATTACGGAACCTCGCCACTTGCGTAATTTCCTCGACCAGGATTGGAAGTATTGGATGGCTGAGTATCCCGAATTTGCCACAATCGCCAGCTATCCGGGAAGGAACGACCGCTGGACCGATTTCTCACCGTCTGCGATCGAACGGCGCAATCAGCACCTTGAGGTGAGTCTGAAAGCCCTGCAGAGCATTCCGCGCGGCGACCTCTCCACTCGCGAGCTATTGAATTATCAACTCTATGAAAAGCCAATAGAAACCGCTATCGCCGGCCAAGTAGGATCGGCAAGGCGCGGTTGGTTGATTGGAGGAAGATGAAACTTGCAACGATTTGTCGGCGAATCGGCCTCATTGTGATTACTGTGTTGGTGATGCTCGCGCGGCGCGGTTACGCCGACGAGATTCCGAAGGGCTGGGACGCGAGCAACATGAAGCCCATCGGCTACAGCGATCTGGCCGGCCGCGGCGGCGCATTCAAGATGGCGATCAGACAGGTGAATGGCCGCTGGTATCTCTATCTTGGGCACCTCTGGAATCATGGCTGGTCGATCGTCGACGTGACCGACCCAACGAACCCAAAGGTTGCGAGATTCGTTCCTGGCCCTGACAACACCTGGACGATTCAGATGGAGCTTCACGGCAACCTCATGTTAACTGCCCTCCAGAAATCCTCAGCAGCGTGGGGTAATGATCCGAACAAGCCAAACGATGAGGGCGTCATCGTATGGGACATCAGTGATCCGCTGAATCCGAAGGAGCTTTCGCATTGGAAAACAGGGAGTACGGGTGTTCATCGCCTTGGTTACCCAGGTGGACGATATGCGAATCTCGCCGCCAACATGCCTGGCTACAGAGGGCAGATTCTAGTTTTCCTCGATATCAGTGATCCGCGCAATCCGAAAGAGGTGAGCCGATTCTGGCTAACCGGGCAAAAGGAAGGCGAGCCGCCGCCATCGGCGCCGACTTCCTTTCATGGACCGGCCATCATTGACGGCGACAAGGCTTATCTGGGGTATGGTCCGGCCGTGGTGACACTGGATATCAGTGACATCGCGCATCCCAAGCAAATCGGACGGCTCGACTTCGTGCCACCGTTCAAACCGGGCATCACCGTGCACGATGTTCACTACATTCCCGGCAGGTCGCTCCTGTTCGCACACTCAGAAGGAAGCGGTGGAGACACGGCGAATCAACCGCCGACTTGCAGCGGACCAATGGACCTAGTCGGAATGGTGGACATTAAGGACCTAGCCACGCCGCGGTTGATCTCCATTTTCCCGACCCCCATCCCGCCGCCGGGCGAGTCTTACACTGATTTCTGCGACAAGGGAGGCCGGTTCGGGCCCCACAATACGAATCTCGAATACCATCTGCCGGACGTGGAGAAGCAGGGCGACTTGGTCTACCTCACATACTTCAACGCGGGCTTGCGGATCTTCAATATAAAGGATGCGCGGTTGCCAAAGGAAGTCGGCTGGTTCATTCCTCCAGCTCCCATCAAGCGCATTGGACCACTTCCAGCACGGCTCACTAACCAAACTGAGGATGTTCTGGTAGATACGCGAGGCAATATTTATATCACTGACAAGCAATGGGGGCTGTTTGTGCTTCATTACACGGGCCAGGGTCAACCCCTTCGATCAGCTAAATAGAGATGCACATCGTTTGTCGAGAGGAAGAAACGAGGAAGAAACAAGGATCGGAGTTTTTAGAGCACTCAGTCGCCTGCCGTCATCAGAGATTGTTAGCTGCTCGGGTGTCACGACTTTATCTGTTGCTTCGATAAATACCTACTGGTGTCGTCAGGCAAGTGCGATGACGAAGCGCCCAAATCACACCGGAAATAAGAAGAGGGCCAGACTTGGGTCCGGCCCCCTTGGCTAGAAGTGATGCTACCAACTAGAACGACAATTTCAAGCCCATCTGGAACCCACGGGGTGCGCCGCTACCTACCGATGGGTTAGACACTTGCACGTCTGGCGTGGCCCCGGAAGATCCAAATTTGAAATTTCCCGCAGCGGCCATCGTGCCGGTAACCGACGGCGTGTATTGCGTCATGTTAAGAACGTTGAAGCACTCAATCCGAAACTGTCCGCTAAGCCGCTCTGAGAATTTCACGTCTTTTGTAACAGACATATCCCATAGCTTGAGTCCGATGCCACGGAACAGGTTGCGTTCTATATTTCCGAGGGTCCCGAAGGCGGGGGGCAACAGCACCGCTCCATTGTGATCGTAGCAGCCGTACTTGGCGAGGGCATTGGAGTAAGTGTAGCCTGGGAACAACGGCGTATTGGTTGCATCCAAAGCCGTTGCCTTCGCCTCGCAGGCCGCGATTAGTCGAGCCCCCGAAGTACGGAATTGAGCCAGGACCCATGCCGTCGAATGCCGCGGGGTTGCCGAAGAAGTTCCAGCTGTCGGTCTTAAGCCCATTCCCGCTGATGTCGTTGGTCGCGTCACTCACGTTCCACGGCAGCGCACTTTGCACGTTGACGACGGAATTGAGCCTCCAACCCTCAAGCATCTGAGCGAAGCCCTTCTTCTCCGGGCAAGTGCATACGTCAATGACATCGTCATGCGATGCCGAACGTCGTTTCCCGTAGGGGCGTAATCATGTCTTACGTCTGCCGGATTTCGAGGAAGGGACGATCCATTCCAGTCACCGTCGGCCTCGCCCAACGCATGCCCAAATGTGTAGCCCACAAGGTAGGAAAGTCCGTGCGAGGGCCGCCCGGTCAGAGTCGCCTGCAAAGCATTGTAGTTGCTGACGTCCTGGTTCGAGATCTGAATGATATTGGACAGGTACGGGAACTTGCTGAAGTACGGCCTGCTCATGTTCTCGCAGGTCGTGCTCACCGAGGCCGTGGCAATACTTGCCGGCGCGATCGGGACACATTTCGTTGCTCCCGCTGGCAGGGTCGCCCATCCGGAACCGAAAGCGGGTGCGTTGATGTCATTCAGGCCCATCAGTCCGGTGCCATGAGTGCCGACATACGCGAGCTGTAGCGACACGTTATTCGAGAAGGCGTGCTGGACACTCAGGTTCCACGCGCCGGCATACGGCCTGTTAAAGTCGGGATTTACTGACAGGATTGGGCAAGGCTTGTTGTTGGGAGATGGGGCAGCGCCGCCGCCCGGTGCCAGTGGGGAGTCGCAGCGAAGTGCGCCGCTGGGCAACACCGGCCCGGCGATCGTCCAGTTAACCTGCGACTGCGGGAACTGAACGTTGCCGGTGGTGATCGTTCCCGGACCCGGAACACCGCCCAGCAGAGCTGCGGTTGGGTCGAAATTCAGGCCCAGAACAGAGATTCCTGCAAGTCCCTGCTGCGAGACAAATGCGTTGTAGCCTTCAATCACGTAAATGATGCTTCCACCGCCGCGCACGACCCACTTCGCATTGCCGCCGATGTCCCAGGCGAAGCCGAGGCGTGGCGAGAAGTTGTTATGGCGCTGCCAGAGCGGGCTGTTCGGGCCCTGTTGCACCAGCCCCGTAGCCGAGTTCGGGTTGAAGCGGGCCAATAGATCGTTGGCCTCCTGCATCGGCGTCACGGTCTCATAACGAAGACCCGGATTGACCGTGAACCGGTTGGTCATACGCCAGTCATCCTGCGCAAATGCCGCGTATCCCCATTCTGTGATGTCCCGCTGCCGGTTGACCCACGAGGAGGGATGCGCCATTCGACGCGTTTACTGTACCGGTTAAGAAGCTAGTCAGATTCGTGAAGCTGAAGCTCCCCTTGGAGCCGCCATAGGTACCGCCGATATACTCCAGGTGGCGCATTTCATATCCAACCTTGAACGAATGTCGCCCCCTGTTGTAGGACACGTTATCGAGGAACTCAGCGGTCGTATCCGGACCCTGGATCTTCGGGAAACTGCTGCAGCAACCCAAGGTGGAGAAGCCGCCGCTAATGGTAATGTTCGGGAATCCGCAATTGGAGGGCAGGCCAACACCAGAGAGCGGATTCGTGTTCGTATTCATGTTGGCGAGATAGCTATAATTCGGGATGCGGGACACTGCTGAGGCAGTCGCCAGGGTAGCTTTGTTGGTTGTAGCGGTTGGCACCAGCACGAGCCTCATTCACAATCGTGGATTTCGGCAGCCACGTCCATTGCAACCCGAAAACCATCGACTTGGCATGCGTTTGGGTGTCCCAGTAATCTTGTGCGGCGCCATTATTCTGAGGTGCCAAAGAGTCGTAGTTCCCAATGAAGGCGTCGCCGGAAATCGTGTGCTTATCATTAATGTGGTAATCGATCTTGGCGAGCCCCCCGTCGAGTGTGTCAATCCCCACCGGGTCAGCCGAGTACGAAAGAGTTGTCCGGTTCTGGAACACGCCATTGTTGCCCACGCCGCAACTCGTGGCGCCAGGCACATACGTAAGTCCCGCCATGGCAATGCTCAGGTCTTTGATGTTTCCCCTCGTGGCCGGGGATGCCGCCAAAGCATTGCACGCGTCCAGCACACTTTCGGTTATCGCCGTTGCTGCTGGAACTCCGGTCGCGATCAGGCTTGCGGTCGTCGGCAGCACCAGTGACGCTGATGGGGAGCCGATATTGTTTCGTTGTCCTTCATACCCAAGCAGAAAAAACAACTTGTCCTTTACCAGAGGGACCACCTACCGTTCCTCCGAAATCCTTGATGTCGGTGTCTGCTTGGGACTGCCCGGAGTGATAAAGGGATTCGCGGCATCCAACGCGTCGGTGCGGCCGAACGCGTAGGCGGTGCCATGCAGCGAATTCGTGCCCGACCGCAAACCCACGTTGACAATGGCGCCGGGCTTCCAACCGTATTCCGCCTTGGGCACCTCCTGAGTGTTGAATTCCTGGATAGCGTCAATCGGCAGGATCGAAGTCGAATCGCCGAAAACGCCAGTGGCATTCACCACGCTTTGCGACGAGAATCCCTCGATCGTATCGATCCCGTCCAGGATGTACACGTTATGCTCGTTGCGCATCCCGTTCGAGCTCTGGCTCCACTTTCCGCTTCCAGGGTTGAGGTAGACGCCGGGCCGCAGCTCCAGGAGCTTGGTGAAATTGCGGCCTTCAACCGGCAGGTCGCCGATGATCAGGTTGCTGATTGTGCCGCCCAGCACCGCGCTCGTCGTTTCCACCAGCGGCAGCGCTTCGCTCACAGTAATCGTCTGGGTCTGCTCACCCGGCTGAAGCGTCAGATCAATGCGGTATTCGTTGCCCACCTCAATCCCAATATTTTGGCGTTCGGTCGCCTTGAAGCCCCTGAATTCGGCTTTGACGGCGTAGGTGCCCGGAGTCAAATCCGGAGCGTTGTATTCGCCTGCGTCGTTGGTGGTGAGCGTTCGCGTAGTGCCCCGTTGCGTGTCCGTGACAGTGACAGTGGCGCCTGCGATGGCGCCGCCGCTCTGGTCCGTGATGCTCCCAAAATACGGCCCGTGCTGCTACCCTGCGAATACGCAGACACACTCACCAAGAGCAACGCGACGCACACGCACGCAAAACGGAAAGGAGCATAAGCTGACTTCATAAACACCCCCATGTTAATCACGATCAACCGGATTCCCCATCTTGACCGTCCGGGTTAGTAGGCTCTTACACCCAAAACCCTTGCGAGTAAACTAAAATTGTTTCTCGCCACGTCATTTCCAACTTGTGCGAAGCTGCGGAGCGATGATATTTTCAGCGGTTTGCAGGTTGCCATCAGGCGTCGTTGAGATCTTGCGTGATGATGCTGGATTGCCGATTGAGAGCCAAAGCTCCGTTGCGAGGACTGCGTATCCGTGCGCACAAGCCACTCAACTGCTGCGGTGGCGAGCGTAGGTGGCCCCGCCACCTCATTGCCTGATACGAAAGCTGCAGCGACCAGTTGGGTTGGAAAGTCGGGAGAAAATATTTGGGAACGCTTCATGGCCGGCACTTCACGCCTGAGGTGCGGCTGGATTCCAGGGCGACATTTTGGGTGATGATATTAGGTTGAATACATCATTTGCTACAGTTTCAGGAACCCCAGTTCGTGGCGCTGACATCGTAGCCACAAATAAGCTAATTGCAATTATCGTTGAGCCACGACCCGCCACGACCCCGTTGACCTGCCGTTCTGTACTGAGGACTTTCTCGTAACAGCAGAACCGTAAAACCAGCCACGACCGCGTGGATGTTCTTCTACTCGGATTCGGGAACTAGTCGCAGTTCCTTCGTTATTTATCGCGAC
>CAWHGP010000008.1:0-218059 GCA_963828935.1 uncultured Acidobacteriota bacterium
TAACCGCGGTACCGCAGGATGCCCACATCCCCGTCGATGAAGGTGATTTTGCTCCTGCACAGCGCCGTGTTATTGAATGCGGGATCGTAGCTCATCATGCCGAAGTCGCCTGCTTTCACCTTGATCTGCCGCAGATCCAGCGCACGAATGGTGTCGTCGGTAATCGGCACTTCATAGCTCTTGCCCGTGCGATTGTCGGTGATGGTGAGCGAATCGCGGCTCGTGCGATTGGCTTCCTGGGTCGCGGACTGCGTTTCGACTTTTCCCGGATTCATTGTGCTCTCCCTCTCGAGCGGGCGGATGTTGAACACGACAATTTACACCAAGTGGCCAGTTTGCTGGAATAGAATCCCGCGCCTCCGCAAGGGGGCAGCGGCGGAAACTCTCCGGACACCTTCGCATCTAATATGCTTTCTGGTGTGCTTTCTGGCCGCGTCCAGTCTACTCCGGCGCAACGCCGCAAGTGAGAGGCGCCGAAGGCGAACTCCTTTGCGGCGCTTTTCTTTCGCAGAGGCAGGACCTGGGAGGTTTGCCAATGTTTCAAGTGATTCGCAGTTCCGACCGTTACCACATTGAGAATGAATGGCTTTCGTCTTACTGGCATTTTTCGTTCGACCACTATTACGACCCGGCCAACGTGTCGTTTGGACCGCTGCGGGTATTCAACGAAGACGTAATTGCGCCGGGGAATGGGTTTCCGCTTCATCCACATCGCGAGATGGAGATCGTCACGTATCTCATCGACGGCGAAATCGAGCACCAAGACACGGCAGGTCATCACGGGATCATCTCCGCGGGAGAGGTCCAGCGTATGAGCGCGGGCACCGGAATCCGCCACTCGGAGGGCAACCCGTCGCGTAATACTCCCGCGCACCTGCTGCAGTTGTGGCTGCAACCAGCGGTGCCACGGCTCGCTCCATCGTGGGAACAGAAGCGCTTTCCGCTTGCGGATCGCGCCGGGAAGCTGTTGCCCATCGCGGTGCCCGCGAGTAACGGAACCGGCCATGGAAAGCGTCCGGAAAACGCGGTCGAAATCCATCAGGATGCGACCATTTACACGTCGCTGCTCGCTGCGGGGCTCGGTGCGGGGTCCGATGCGGGGCCCGGTGCGGGGCTTGGTGCCGGCCAGACGGTGACACATACGCTCGGGCGGAAACGGCGCGGCTATGTTTTTGTGATGGACGGCGTGCTGCGAGTGAACGGGCAAACGCTCGAGCACGGCGACCAGGGGCGTATTTCGGGGGAAGAGTCGCTCGCGTTTGCGGGACCAACAGATGAAACGGCAGGGGCGAGTGCCGATTTCCTGTTTCTCGATCTGCCATAAATGGCGCGGCATCAATGGGATGCCGCGTGATCCAATTCCGCTGTCGATCGCTGCGTCCGCATTTGGGAAACGCTGGATGTCGCCGCCCCCCCCCCCCCATTATTTTGGAACGATATGAAACGACACTGTTTACGGCTGTTTGCCGTGTAACGATATCAAAATAAAGGAGTAAGAATCGTTCGCGCGCTGCAAAGTCCTGGGGAGCATCATAGGCGGGGAGCGGAGGCAGCGGAAGGCTAACGGACACAACATAGTATAGCACATTTTACCTGATTAGTAAATAGAGTTACTTGTTGGTTATATGTGTAAATGGATTCGAAGCGGCTGCGGACTGCCGGTCCAATTCGAGGCGCTCGTTGCGGGAGCGGCTCTTAAAGTGCAGGACCTTCCTGAAATGCAGCGACGCCTGGTTTCGCTTGGCTCGATCAGAACAACTCCCCAAGAATCACTTGCGGGCATACAAGGCCCTGATGCGGCCGATATCGGCGTCGGAGAGGCCCGAGACTCCGGCGATGTCTTCTCTCGAGTGGAGTTGCGCGCGGTACCGATGGAAGTACTCGACGATATCTCCGCCAAATCCAAAATAGTACATGATGTCGCGGAAGTCGCTGGTGTGCGCAAGACCGAGCGCGTGTCCGAGTTCGTGCAGGCAGGTCAGGTAGACAATCGTGTCGCGCAGAAGAACGTCCGCGGCGGCGCGCTGGGCAAGATCCGGGCCCAGCGAATCGACGTCCGGGCGGATAAAAACGGCCGCTCCGCGCCGGGTACCCACGATCAGGGGTTGCATCTCGCCGAATTCGCCAGCGCCGGGTTCCGCCCAGTAGACGCGAATGAGCGCTATGGACTCGGCGGCGGAGGCGACTTGGAGACTGTTACCGACGCTTCGCTGCCACGCTTGCAAGGCCCATAGCGCGAGTTCTCGATCCGCGGGACGGTAGCCGGTGCGACCGGCGCCATCGGCGATGAAATAGGTGATGGGAGTTTTAGCGTCGAGCGTCCTTGGCGGGGCTTGGGGGGCGGCAGAGCGGGTGCCGGGCGCAATACCGAAAAGGATGAGGGTGACGGCGGTTGCAGCGATGCCGAAGGCGTGCCTGCGCATAGCCAGAGGATGATAACGCTATGGTGGCCGGACGTGCGGAGGGAATTTTACGGGCACGGGCAGCGGAGGAGAGATTCTTCGCTGCGCTTCAGAATGACATGGTTGAGTTATGTCGCGATGCTTAGGGAGTCGTTGTGGCTGTCTCGCAGAGAGGATCGTAACAGCACTCTGGCCTGATGTGCGGAGGGAATTTTACGGGCATGGGCAGCGGAGGAGAGATTCTTCGCTGCGCTCAGAATGACATGGTTGAGTTACTAATCGGAGCATTAAATAGTTGACATGACTCCTGATTGAGTGCCATCGTCGCGGGCATGGAAACTCACGATGCTCGTTCTCTTCCTGCCAAGGCGCAGGAGACCTTGCGCCTGCGCGTGGTGAAGGCAGTTCGGAATGGGATGGCGCAAACGGAGGCCGATCGCGTCTTTGGGCTAGCGCGGGGAACCATCAACGGCTGGGTGAGCCGGGCCAAGCGGCAAGGCTTGCGGACTCTGCGCGCCCGTCGTCGGGGGCGTCCCCCGCGGTCGCGCCTGGCCCCGCACCAGGCGGCCACGGCAGTGCGCAGGATACTCAGCGGATGTCCCGATCAACTGAGCTTACCCTTCGCCCTGTGGACCCGAGAAGCGGTGCAAGAGTTGTTGTCCCGGAAGTTCGATCTGGAAGTCTCGGTGTGGACGGTGGGACGTTATTTGCGAGCGTGGGGTTTGACTCCGCAAAAGCCGGTACGACGGGCCTACGAACAAAATCCGGCAACGGTGCGGAAATGGCTGAAAGAAGAATACCCCGCGATTCGAGAGTTGGCACGACGGATACAAGGCGCAAATTCATTGGCTGGACGAGATGGGATTACGTTCGGACCATCAAGTGGGACGATCCTACGGACGGCGCGGCCAGACACCGGTCGTGTTGGGGCACCGGGCAGCGTTTCCGATGCAACATGATCTCTTCGATCACCAATCGGGGGCGGTTGGCCTTCATGATTTTCCGTCAGCGCTTCACCGCGCGGGTGTTTCTGAATTTCCTCCGCCGTCTCCTGCGATTGACGCGGAAGACGAGGAGGAAAGTGTTTCTGATTGCGGATGGCCACCCGGTACACAAGTCGAGGTTGGTGAGTCGATGGTTAGCGGAGCACGCTGCGCAAATTCGGATTTTCTGGCTGCCGTCTTACAGTCCGGAACTGAATCCGGATGAATTGCTAAACCAAGATGTAAAGACCAACGCACTGGGTCGCGTCCGTCCGGTGAACGTGCAGGAGATGATGAGCAACGTTCGCTCTTACCTTCGGATCACGCAGGCTAGGCCCAAGTTGGTGAAGAATTACTTTCGCGAACGCCACGTCCAATACGCCGCCACCTGAAAAGTGTCATCAATTTAGTGCTCGGAGTAATACTGTCGCGATGCTTAGGGAGTCGTTGTGGCTGTCTCGCAGAGAGGATCGTAACAGCACTCTGGCCTGATGTGCCGAGGTGATTGTCTCGGTGGGAGAAAAAAAAGGAGAGATTCTTCGCTGCGCTCAGAATGAGATGGTTGAGTTATGTCGCGATGCTTAGGGAGTCGTTGTGGCTGTCTCGCAGAGAGGATCGTAACAGCACTCTGGCCTCATGTGCCGAGGTGATTGTCTCGGGTGGGAGAAAAAAAAAGAGGGATTCTTCGCTGCGCTCAGAATGACATGGTTGGGTGGTCAAAATGGCTGGCGAAGGGGCGCAGCATGGCGGCTCGGAGGGGGTTTCGGTTGTTGTGGAGGCGGCGGCAGCTTAGAGTGAACCATGCGCTCGGCGAGCCGGGAAAAGTTGCCACTCCGCGATCTGGCGATTATCGCGGCATTGGCGTTCGCGGTGGTTGCGCCTTCGGTTTTTCTGGGGCAGGCTTCGGGCCACGATTTCGAGTTTCACCTGGCTTCCTGGATGGACGTGGCGCGTCAATGGCGGCTGGGCGTTATTTTTCCGCGCTGGGCAGTGCTGGCAAACCATGGGTACGGCGAACCGCGGTTCATCTTTTATCCGCCGATTTCCTGGTGTTTGGGGGCAGCGCTGGGGGTGGTTTTGCCATGGAAGGCGGTTCCCGGAGCGTACATCTTTATCTCGCTGGTGCTGGCCGGGATTTCGATGCATCGGCTGGCGCGGGAACGGATTCCGCCGAACGGAGTTTTGACGGCGGCGTGTCTTTACATCCTTAATCCATATTGCCTGCTGACCGTTTACCTGCGCAGCGACTTTGCCGAGTTGCTGAGTGCCGCACTTTTTCCCTGGCGGTGCATTACGCACTGAATTGCTTTCCGAGCGGAGGCCTTCGACCCGGTCGCGCGCCCAATGGCGGCTCTCGGGACGGCGGCCCTCGGGACTGCGGCCCTCCAATCGGCGTCAGGGGCAGCAGTTCTAAATCCGGTTTCAAATGGGGTTCTGCATGGCGCAACGTGGCAGCGCTGGCGAGCGTGTACGCGGCAATCTGGCTCACGAATCCTCCAGCGGCGGTGATCACGAGTTACGCGCTGGCAGTGTTATTTTTGGCGATCTGCATTTTTGCCCGCTTCCTGCAGCCGCTGGCGATGGGCGCGGCAGGTCCAAGACTGGGGATGGCACTGGGGATGGCCTTGGGAATGGCGCTTGGGCTGGGGCTGGCGGGTTTTTACCTGGTTCCGGCAGCGCTCGAGCAGAAATGGGTAAACATCGGGGAGGCGACTTCCGGCGGATTGCACTATGACCAAAGCTTCCTTTTCAGCTCGACGCTGGACCCTGAGCACAACCTCTTCAACCTGGAGGCTTCGGCGACAGCGGTGCTGATGATTGCGCTTGCGGGGATCGGCGCGGTGATTGCACACCGCCGGCTGGCGCGAGCCGCAAATCTGTCCGACTTGGGTGGGAACGGGGCGACGCTGTCTACCGAGGCGCTTTCCAGTGGGGCCAGCCGTGCGACTGCCAGGGCGCAGGCAAACCTCTTGTGGACATTAATGTTCACACTCGCGGCAGCCTCCACGTGCCTGATGTTCCCGATCAGCAGCGTGGTTTGGCGTTACGCGCCGAAGCTGGGCTTCGTGCAATTCCCGTGGCGCTGGCTTTTCGTGCTGGGCGTAGGCATGGCGTATTTTCTCGGCGATGCATTCGCCGGGTACAGGAGCGCTGCGCCGGTGCGAGGCGCGCGGGGCTTGCGCAGGGGGAGCAAAATTGTGGACTGGCTTCCCAAGCGCTTCGCTGTGCGGTCGGTTACCGCGGCCATCGTGGCCATGGTGCTGGTGGGTAGCGGGGCGGCGATGGCGGCGGATGCGTGGTGGGATCCAGAGGACGTCCCGGCAATACAGGCCGCGATTGAGAGCGGAAAGGGCTATGACGGTGTAGACGAATATTGTCCGCGCGGCGGCGACTGCTATGACTTGGCGCCGAACGCGTCCATGCTGGCCCTATTACCCAGCAATGCCCATGAGGTCGCGCGCGCGGGTAACGTTGCGGGCGTGAGCACAAACATCGAATCGTGGCAGCCCGAACGCCGGGTTTTCGATGTGGATGCGCCGCAGCCCGTTATGGTGGCACCGCGGCTGCTGGAGTATCCCGCCTGGCAGGTGCGCGTGAATGGGCGAATGGCCAGCGCAGGATGCGATCCCGATAGCGCACAGATGATGATTCCGCTGCCCGCCGGTCACAGCCATGTGGAGGTAGACTTCACACGCACACCGGACCGCGGTGAGGGTGCGGGATTGAGCATTGCGGCGGTGGCGATGCTGGGCGGCTTGCTTTGGGCGGGGAGGAAGCGAGAAGAGCAAGAGGCATGAAAAACCTGGCGTCTGCAGGCCCATGCGGATGGGTCCCCAGAAAACGGCAGTGCCGCAGGGTGGCATGCTGGGAGGGTGGCATCCTGGGAAGCAAGTCCCCAGAAACGCCGGGCCAAGAAATGACGGGACGTAAAGTCGGATGCCGACAACGCGAGCTACCGCAAATTGGATTACGCCCCGGCAGCTTCGCTCCTGGCCACAGCAGCGCGCTTGCGCAATTCCTCGGGCGACACATCCTCAATGTGGGTCGCCACCGACCACAGGTGTCCAAAGGGATCGATCACAGACCCGCTGCGATCTCCATAAAACTGATCCTTCACGGGGCGGACCAACTTCGCACCGGCATCGACAGCCTTCTGTACGACGGCATCCACGTTCGCGATATAGACATTGAGACCGCTCGCGGTGCCACCGATCGACTGTGGGCTGAGCGCGCCCATCTGGGGATTCTCGTCACTCAGCATGACCACCGAGTCGCCGATCTTAAGCTCAGCGTGCATGATCTGCCCACTGGGGCCTGGCATGCGCAGGATCTCCGTGGCACCGAAAACGCTTTTGTAAAAGTCGATTGCGCGGGCCGCATTCCTGACAAACAGGTACGGCGTCACACTGTGGTATCCCTGAGGAACCGGTTCGACGTCGCCCATGGTTGCACCTCACTCTACGGATAGAACCGCGAAGCCGGGACGGGTTTTCCGCGGATTCGTTCCAATCCATGCAAGGCAACATCCTACACCCGATTCATGTGCACCTTCCAAAGCACCGGCAACGCGGCAAGCGGCGTTCGTGAGGTCACGTACAACGCGCGCGTAACGGTATAGACAGAATGTGAGCTTCGAGGGGCGCGCTTCGAGGGGCAAGATGGATTGCACACGCAGGTGAGCTCACGCCCGGCCTGGTGATGGACGCTGGTGCCATGGCGTGAGCGGATCGGTGGATCGGAAACCTCTTCGGCGAAGCCGGGATGGTGTCGCGGGCGTCCCGGCGACTCGCTGATGCGCAGGACCTATGCGGCGCTCTACGGGCAGACCTTTGGAGCAGGATAGGAGCGAAACGTCTTGATGATGAAGAAGGCCGCGATGCCGAGAATTCCGCCGAGAAACAGCCAGTCGCCGGGCGAGCTACAATATCGAAACAAGCAGGCCAGAACGAGAACAGGAGCGATGCTCACACGGGCAGCAACAGCGGGACGCCAAGCCCAAAAAATCGCACTCCCCAGAAACAACCAGGAGCACACGATATACCAAACACTCGGAGCAGACAGCGACAGACTGGAGATCAAGATCGAGCCTGCCACAGTGAAATACGTGGCAGACGCAATGCGCCACTCCGTTTGATACCGGATCTGCTGTGGTGGCCGGATGCGCAGGGAATTGTGTAAGCGCATGAGTAAGAAGGGGAGGGTTCTTCGCCGCGCTCGGGATGACAAGGCCAGGGGATGTGACAACGGACTTTAGGGCCTAACGGCAGTCGCGTCGCCGATCTGGTGTTTCGCCGGCCAGGTCTGGCGCCGATCACGTCTGGCGTCGATCGCGTTTAGATCTAATCTGGCCTGGCGCCGGCTAGCGGCGGTCCGCCGCGGCGTGGCGCACGTCGTGGCCTTCGACCATGTAGATGACATCCTCGGCGATGTTGGTGGCGTGGTCGGCCACGCGCTCCAGATTTTTGGCGACCAGGATCAGCTCGAACGCCTGGAAGACGACCGACGGAATCTCCCATCATGTAGCTGAGCAGTTCGCGAAAAATCTGGTCGCGGAGATTGTCCACTTGGTCGTCGCGCACGAGCACGGAGCGGGCCAATCTCGATATCGCGGCGAACCACGGCGTTGAGGCTGTCGCGCACCATGCCTTCGGCCAGTTCGCTCATGCGCGGCAGGTCCACGTAAGGCTTCACGCGCGGGTGGCGCAGAATGCGCTGCGCGGACTGGGCGATGTTCACGGCCTGGTCGCCGATGCGTTCGAGATCGTTGTTAATGCGCGCCACGGCCAGCACGAAGCGCAGATCGGCGGCCATCAACTGGTGCAGGGCGAGCAACTGCACGACGCGGTCGTCGATCTCGATCTGCAGATCGTTGATGGCCGGCTCTTCGCGGAGCACCGCGTCGGCCAGCGGCTCCTCGGCCTCGAGCACCGCATGGATGGCCTGATGCACGGCGCGCTCGGCCAGGCTGCCCATCCACAGCAGCCGTTCCTTCAATTCGCTCAAATCGATTTCGAAGTGTCGTTCCATTGCGTTTTCCTCTGTCAGGCTGCTCCCGGTGGAGTGAGTCGAGATCGGTGCCTGCGTTCGGCCGGTCTCATCCGAAGCGGCCGGTGATGTAGGCCTCGGTGCGTGGATCGGTAGGCGTGGTAAACATCTGCGGCGTGGGGCTGAACTCGATCAGGTCGCCGTTCAGCATGAATGCCGTCGAATCGCTGACGCGCGCCGCCTGCTGCATGTTGTGGGTCACGATCACCAGCGTGCAGTTTTCCTTCAGGTGGAACAGCAACTCCTCGACCTTGGCGGTGTTCACGGGATCGAGCGCGGAGCAAGGCTCGTCGAGGAGAAGCACCTCGGGATCCACGGCCAGCGCCCGGGCGATGCACAAGGCGCTGCTGCTGGCCGCCGGAAAGCGCGTAGGCCGACTTGTGCAGCTCGTCCTTCACTTCGTCCCACAGCGCGGCGCGGCGCAGGCTCTGCTCCACGGCCTCGGCCATCCGGCCGTCTGGCTCGCGGGCAGGCCATTGATGCGCAAGCCATAGGCCACGTTTTCGAAGATCGACTTCGGGAACGGATTCGGCTTCTGAAAGACCATGCCCACGCGGCGCCGCAGACGGGTGACGTCCTGCGCTGAGAATATCCTCGCCGTCGAGCAGGATTTCGCCCTCCAGGCGCGAGTGGCGCACCGTCTCGTGCATGCGGTTGAGCGTGCGCAGCAGCGTGGATTTGCCGCAGCCGGAAGGGCCGATCAGCGCCGTGACGCGGTTGGTGGCGACGTCCAGATTGATGTTGTGCAGGGCGTGCATCTTGCCGTAGTAGAAATTGAGATTGCGGACCTGCATCCGCAGAGGCGTCGCGGCGGCAGGGTCGGGAGCTGCTCGGCGACTGGTGGTTTCACAAGAGTCTCCGTGGCGTCGGGACGCCGGCGGTGCCGGCGGCGCCGCTCTTACTCGAAGCAGGTTTCGCTGACGTCTGCATCGGTTATGACCTCTGCGCGGACATGTCCGCGCGACAAAACCGTGCGAACAATAATGTTGATCAGCAGCACAGCCCCAGCAGCACCAGCCCGGCGGCCCAGGCCTGCCGGTGCCAGTCGTCGTAAGGACCTACGGCATAGGTGTAAATCATCACCGGAAGCGAGGCGGTGGGCTGATTCCAGCCCGGGACTCCAGAACCGGTTGCCGAAAGCGGTGAACAGCAGCGGCGCGGTTTCGCCGGCCACGCGAGCCAGCGCCAGCAGAATGGCCGTCATAATGCGCTCGCGAGGCGGCGGGCAGAACCACGCTGGAGATCGTCCTCCACTTGCTGGCGCCCAGCGCCATGGCGCCTTCGCGCATGGAGCGCGGAACGCCGTGCAGGAATTCCTCCGTGCTGCGCAGGACGATGGGAATCATCATGATGCCCAGCGCGAAGCCGCCGGCGAGCGTCGAAAAGTGGTGCACCGGCATGACCGCCACGGCGTAGGCGAAAATCCCGATGACGATGGAGGGCACGCCATTGAGCAGGTCCGCCGTGTAGCGCACGACAAAAGGCACCGTCTTGCCGCCAAACTCCGCCAGGTAGACTCCGCCCAGCAGGCCGATGGGAACGCCGATCAGCGCCGCCAGGAGCAAAAGCTTGCCGGAGCCGACGATGGCATTGGCCATGCCTCCGCCCGCTTCGCCGACGGGCGTGGGCAGCTTGGTGAAGAAATTCCAGTTCACGTCCTTGCCGCCGTGATAGACGAGATAGCCGAGGATGAAGAACAGCGCGGAGACGGCGATCAGCGCGCACAACGCCCGTGAGGCTGAGCATCACGACGTTGACCGTCTTCCGCCACATGCAGTTGCGTCGTGCGCTCATACCTGCGCCACCCCGCTGCCGCGCTGCGTGGTGACCACGATCAGCAGGCGCGCCAGACCGTTGATGCACAAAGGTGAGCAGAAACAGCACCAGACCCAGTTCGATCAGGGCGCTCAGGTACAGATTGCCGGTGGCTTCGCTGAATTCATTGGCCAGCACGCGAGGCGATCGAATAGCCCGGGCCCGAGCAGCGAAGCGGCGATGCGCGGGTTGTTGCCGACGACCATGGTGACGGCCATGGTTTCGCCCAGGGCGCGCGCCAGGGCCAGAAAGACCGAACCCATGATGCCGGTGCGCGCGTACGGCACCACCGCTTTCCAGGTGGCTTCCCAGCGCGTCGCGCCCAGCGCCAGCGCCGCTTCTCGCTGGTCGTTGGGGCACGGCCAGCAGCACTTCGCGCGAAACCGAGATGATGAACGGCACGATCATGATGGCGAGCACCAGGCCCGCCGTCAGAAAGCCGATGCCGTAGGCCGGCCCCTGGAACAAGGGCAGAAACCCAAGCGTGTGCTTGAGCGACGGCTGCAATCTCGGTGCGCATCAGCGGCACCAGAATGAACACGCCCAGCAAACCGTAAATCACGCTGGGCACGGCGGCCAGCAGATCGATCAGGAACGTCAGAGTGTCCGAAATGCGCCGGGGCGCAAGCTCCGCCAGAAAAATGGCCGCGCCCAAGCCCAGAGGCACGGCGAACAATCAGCCCAACGCCGAGGTGACCAGCGTCCCGTAGATAAACGGCAGCGCGCCAAAATTGTTGAAGACCGGGTCCCAGTCCTGGCTGACGAAGAACTGCCAGCCGAACGCATGCCGGGACTCCGCCGAGATGAACCCAGAGCTGATACACGAGCATGCCCGTGATCAGCACGGTGAGCAGCGCGAAGATCAGCGTGACCAGCCGGGCAATCTCGTCGCCGCTGCTCAGGCGGCGAAGAAGAGCCCGCGGGCCCAGGTGAGGCCCGCGGACTCGACCGTGTGTGGGTGCAGTGGCCATATTGTTTTGCGTGTACGTTTCGCCATGACTACTGAATCATCGCGATTGCTTTCTTTTCCTTCGCAACGACTTCCTTGGGCAGCTTCGCGTACGCCAAGGCCTTCGCAATACTGCTGCCCGTCGGTCATCATCCAGTTCAGGAAGCCCTTGATCGCGTCGCGCTTGCCGGCATCCTGAATCTGCGCTGGAATCAGCAGCCAGGTGAAGCTCGAAATCGGATAGGCATCTTTTCCAGGCGCGTTGGTGATGGAGACTCGGAAATCGTCGGGCATGCTTTGGCAGCTCCCGCCGCGGCCGCCGAAACGCCGGCGAGGCTGGCCTTGACAAAGGCGCCCGAGGAGTTCTTCACCAACCCGTAGGGCATATTGTTCTGGACGGCATAAATCAGCTCGATGTAGCCGATCGAATCGGGCGTCTGCTTGATCAGGCCCGAGACGCCTTCGTTGCCCTTGCCGCCGAGCCCCACGGGCCAGTTGACCGAGGTGCCTTTGCCAACTTTGGTCTTCCATTCGTTGCTGACCTTCGAAAGATAGTCGGTCCAGATGTAGGTCGTGCCGCTGCCATCGGAGCGGTGAACGACCACGATGTCGTCCTTGGGCAGCTTCACGCCGGGATTGGCCGCGGCGATCGCCGGATCGTTCCACTTGGTGATCTTGCCGAGGAAGATGCCGGCAAGCGCTTCGGGAGTGAAATTCAGCTCCGCGGCGACGCCCGGGATATTGTAGGTCGGAACAGCCGCGCCCAGCACGGTCGGAAAATGGAGAATCTTGATGCCCGCTTGCTTGAGCTGATCGTCGGTCATCGGCCCGTCGGAGGCGCCGAAATCGACGGTCTTATCGGTCAGCTGGCTGATACCGCCGCCGGAGCCAATCGATTGATAGTTGATCTGAATGTTGGGATGCAGCTTGTGGTACTCGTCAAACCATTTAGAATAAATCGGATACGGGAACGTAGCGCCCGCAGCATTGATATTCTGAGCCCGGGCCGGGACGCTCGCCAGCGAGACAGGCAAGAAGCGCGCAACCCAAAAGTTTGCGAATAGTCATGCATTCTCCTCTATGTTCATGCAGTCTCTGCTACAATTGTTACAGCTCGGTTACAGCCGGGTTACAGAGTCCTTGAATTCGGCACGTGTTGGACGGGTCACCGGAACTCTTCGAAACCTGCGACCAGACGAAAGATACGCGTAAGCCGTCAATCGCAGGTCAAGCCAGGGTGAATTCTGCGTTACAGGAAGGCCGGTGAATCGGGACGGCCGCAAACAGGGCAGGAAAATAAAAGTGGGCCGGCACAGGGGGGCGCCGGCCCCGGGGGTGTTAGGCATGAAGCCCAGGCCCTGCGGGACTTGGACAGGGCCAGTATTGCTCTGAGGTCAGCACTAACGAAAGCGGCTCGTCACAAGCGATCAAGCGCTATGAATTCTCGGTTACACGACGCGCGTCTTCCGCGGCGGCTTCCAGGCCGCGGCCGTGGCGCACATCGAGGCCGCGCACCCAGAAGATGATGTCCTCGGCGATGTTTGTGGCGTGGTCCGCCAGACGCTCGAGATAGCGGCTGGCCAGCACGAGTTGCAGGTTCGGCGCGACATCCGCCGGGCCGCTCGGTCATGCTGGCCATCAGCCGTTCGAAGATCTGGTCGCTGATAGCGATCGACCAGATCGTCGCTTTCGAGCACCTCGCCCGCCAGCACCACGTTGCGAAAAATCAGCGCGCCCAGGCTCTTTTTCACCATGCGCTCGACCGCCGTCACCATGGGCTCGAGTTCGGGCGGCCGGGCCACGGGGCGCATCTCGCGCCAGCGAGACCACGCGCTCGGCGAGATTGACGGCCAGATCGCCCATGCGCTCGAGATCATTGGTGATCTTGAGCGTGGCCACGACCTGGCGAATTTCCTCCGGCGTCAGGTGGCCGTCGCGCAGCATGCGCACGGCGTGATCGTCGATGACCATTTCCATCTCGTTGATGCGGGGTTCGAGCAGAAAGATCTCGTCCAGGGGCCTGTTCCGTGCCGTCGTCGCTGCGGCCCAGAAGCGCGCACCAGCGCGCGATTGACGCTGGCCTCAACGGTGCGCGCCATGGAGATCAGATAATTGAGCCAGAATGCCTCCTGAAGATCGCCTGCGTGTTCTGAACTGAAGTCGCCATGTCAGCCTCCATTGCATCGGGGCCTCCTCGACGGCGGGGCTGCGCAATTAGTTCGCCGACTTGCGAGTCGCATTACCATGATGCCGTGATCGTGGGTTACACCGAGTGCATAACAACGTCGCGGTGAATATTGTTCGCGCGTAAGTTTCAGTTAATTCGCGGCAAATCAGGATCAAGCGACGGGAATGCTGAAGTGGAAGCGCGAGCCTTCGCCCACCGCGCTTTCCACCCACAACGTCCGCCGTGGGCGTCCACGATGTGCCGGGCGATCGAAAGGCCCAGGCCCGTGCCGCCAGCCTCGCGCGAGCGGGCCGCGTCCACGCGGTAGAAGCGCTCGAAAATGCGCTCCTGCTCGGCTTGCGGGATGCCGATGCCGGTGTCGGACACGGTGAGCACGACCTGGTCGCCGTCGTCGAGAGGCGGACACTTCAATGCGGCCGCCGGCGGGCGTGTATTGCACGGCGTTGTCGAGCAGGTTTTGCAGCACCTCCTGCAGGCCGTTGGAGTCGCCGCGCACGCTGCGGAAGCCCTCGGGGAGCCGCACCTCGACGATCAGGTCGTCTTTGCGCGGCTTTCAACCGCGCCGTCTCCACGCAGGACTCGACGAGTTGGTGGACCGACACGGGCCGGAACTCCAGATCCAGCTGCCCGGCTTCGATGCGCGAAAGCTTGAGCAGGTCCTCGGTCAGGCGCGCCAGGCGAGCGGCATGGTTGCGGATGATTTCGACGAAGCGGCGGCGGTTGCGGGATCGTCCAGCGCGCCGCCCAGAAGCGTCTCCGCAAAACCCTGAATCGCGGTGAGCGGCGTGCGAAATTCGTGCGAAACATTGGCGACGAAATCCTGGCGCACGCGCTCGAGGCGCCGCAGCTCGCTGATGTCGTGCAGCACCAGCACGGCGCCGGAGGGGCCGTCGGCGCGCACCGGCGCCGCCGTGACCGCGAAACTTCGCGGACCGCACGGTGCCGACGACGATCTCGCTCGAGATCTCTTCGTGCTCCGCCAGCGCCCTTCTTGATGACCGCGAGCAAATCCGATTGCCGCACCACTTCGACGAGTGGAGCGGCCTTCGACGGCAATCGCATCCCAGACCGAGAATCTGCGAAAACGCGCGGTTGGAGAACAGCACGCGCTCCTGCGGCGCTGATCACCGCCACGCCTTCGATCATGCTGCCCAGGATGGCCGCGGAGCGATTGCGCTCGTCGGTGAGCACGCGGATGGTTCCGTCCAACTGACGCGGCGGTCTCATTGAGGGCGCGGGCCAGATCATCGAGTTCATCGCCGCCGGTCTGCATTTCGAGCGGACGAAAGTCACCGCGCGGCAACGCGGCTGCGAAAACTCCTTGAGCTGTCTGATTCGCCGGGAGACGCTGCGGGCCACGACCAGGGAACCGCCGCCAACAAACAGCAGAAGAATGAGAGATGCCGACCACAATCTCCAGCGGAAGCGGGTAATCGCGCTGTCGACTTCCACCAGCGGAAGCGCCAGGCGGAGATAAACAGGCGCATCCCGATCTGTGGCCGCGGACGGCTGGTTGGACGGCTGGCTGGACGGCTGGCTGGCTGCAGCCTGTGCGGCGGCCGGATTGGAGGCTGGAGCAAGTTGCGAGGGAGGCGCCGGATCCAGCCGGACGGCCCAATAGACTACATCTCGACCGATCGCCGCGTCGTGGCGAACGGCGTGGCCCTCGCCGGCGAGTAAAGCCTGGCGAAATTCGGGCTGCAGTACGACCGCTACGTCGTCTTGCAGGTTGTTCTGGTCGTCTGACGTGGCTGCCGGGGAGCGGGGTGGAAGGGGAGGTCTCCTGGGTGCGGGATCTTGCTTGGGAGCGGGGCGACGCGCGACCGTTTCACTCTCGTCACTTTTGCTGGCGATACTTGCACTGGCGGCACTTTGACTTGCGATCTCGGGCGCGGAAGAGTCGGCGATTACCTGGCCGTCATTGCTAAGCAGCCAGACCCGCACTCCGCTCGCCGCGATGTGGGTGAGCCAAACAACGAGGGCAGGAGGATTGCCGGCATCGGGTGGATTCGCGCGCGCCACGCGGGCCAGTGCGGCAAGTTCTTGTTCGCCGCCGTCAAAGGCCTCCTGGCGCAATTCCCGTGTTGAATAAAAATCGATAGCCGGCAGAACCGCCAAAAGCAACAGGGAAAAAGTGAGGCCAGACCGCCAGAAGGGGCTTACGCGCACGCGGCCTCCGAGGCCAGCTAACCCGCCCGGCTGGGGACGAGCGATTCAAATAAATACCCTGCGCCACGCACCGTTTTCAAGTGCACGGGGTTTTCGGGATCGGCTTCAATTTTTTCCCGGAGCCGGCGCACGTAGACATCCACGCTGCGCGGCGTAACGAAGCGCTCGGTGCCCCAGACGGCGTCGAGCAGCTGGTCGCGGGTAAAAACGCGATCGGGACGGGCCGCAAGGAAGTAAACCAACCGGAATTCGAGGGTGCTCAGGGTGACGGGCTTGCCGGCGCGGCTTACGCGGTAGGAAGAGGGATCGATATGCAGCTTACCCACTTCGATCGGCCTGGTCACGTCACTGGGCGGCTCGGCACGGCGCAGCAAGGCCT
The DNA here is from genome assembly GCA_963828935.1 of uncultured Acidobacteriota bacterium. Lineage (GTDB taxonomy): Bacteria > Acidobacteriota > Terriglobia > Acidiferrales > UBA7541 > Palsa-189. The sequence goes on from CAWHGP010000008.1 coordinate 15,932, forward strand.
TGACGCGGGCAACGAGTTCGCGAGGGCTGAAAGGCTTGGTCACATAGTCGTCGGCGCCCATTTCCAGGCCCACGATACGGTCGGATTCTTCGCCACGCGCAGTCAGCATCAGGATCGGCAACCGGTTGAGCGCCGAGTCCCGGCGGATTTCCTTGCAGACTTCGAGGCCGGGCATCTTCGGAAGCATTAAATCGAGCAGCAGGACGTCAGGCGGCGATTTGCGCACCTGCGCCAGGCCGGAACTTCCGTCGGGCGAGGAGCCCACCTCAAAACCCTCCGAGGCGAGGTTGTAGCGCACCAACTCGACGATGTCGCGGTCATCCTCGATAATGAGAACACGTTTCACGCTTGAACCTCCATGCACGATAACGTCGTGCACGATAACGATAACGTCGAAACTTCGGGGATATCTTACACGCGAACTTACCTCCAGCCTATCCGGGGAATATATACGGGGGCGTGCCGCGGTCGTTGACCGTTATGGTGCACGCCGTCCGGCGGGACCGCACGCGCGCAATTCGGCCGGTATAACGTATATAGGGTGACAAAAAGAAAAGGACGGTTTCTGCGATGACGCGCGTTCCCACCGTACGCTCGTCGGTTCGACAAAGCACACTGGCATGACGAACGTGACTATCAAAAAGCGTCCAGAGTGATCTACTCTATTCTTCTCATTGTGATCTTCGATAGATGCGGCACAATGAGTTAAGCCTCTTTATTGTCGCCAGCCGGGCGCGCTTGCGCCGGTTCGGCGCAGAACCAGACTAGGACGCAGTTCTGAAGGAGTACATGACTACGGCCCAGGTCGCGCTGACCGATTTCCCCATCGCCGAAGAGCCGATTCGCGCCGAACTTTTCAGCGTCGAGCGGCTGGAGCAGCACGCCGAAACCCTGGCGGCCGCGCAGACGGTGACGAAGGTGGCGGGCGCCGGGCGGCCGCTGATTCCACGCGTGGCGGAAAACGGGCGCGTGCTGCTGGAATCCTATCGCGCCACTGCGCGCGCAATTCAAAACGAACATGCCATCACTCCGGCGGCGGAATGGCTGGTCGATAACTTTTACATCGTCGAGGAACAGCTTCGCGAAATTCGCGACGATTTGCCGGCCGGGTTTTACCGCAAACTGCCGAAGCTGGCCACCGGGCATCTGGAAGGATATCCGCGGGTTTTCGGGGTGGCCTGGGCATACGTCGCGCACACCGACAGCCGATTCGATCCCGAAGTTCTGGGGCGATTCGTCACGGCATATCAGCGCGTGCAGCCGCTGACGATCGGCGAGCTGTGGGCGGTGGCGATCACGCTGCGCGTCGTGCTGGTGGAGAATCTGCGCCGGCTGGCGGAGCGAATCGTGCGCCAGCCGCGCGGCGCGCGCAGGAAGCCGATGTGCTGGCCGACAGCCTGCTGGGCACCGGGCGGCCAATCGCTGGTGGCTCCGGCGACGGTGCTGCGGCAGTTCGAGAAAAAGCCGCTGGCGCGGCGCATTTGCCGTGCAACTCGCTGCAGCGGCTGCGCGATCTGATCCCAACGTGGGCCCGGTGCTGCTGTGGCTGGACGAGCGGCTGGCGGAGCAGGGAACCACGGCGGACGAAATTGTCCGCGCCGAACACCAGCAGCAGGCCGCCATGAACGTGACGGTGCGCAACATCATCACCAGCATGCGGCTGATGTCGGCGTTCGACTGGCACGAATTTTTCGAAAGCGTCAGCCTGGTGGACGAGATTTTGCGGAACGGCAGCAATTTCGCCGAACTGGATTTCGCCACGCGCGACTCTTACCGGCACGCGATCGAGGACCTGTCGCGAGGGTCGAGCCATTCGGAAATTGAAGTCGCCCAGCGCGTCGTGCAGCACGTCAAGCGGGCGCGCGCGGAGGTCGCGCGAAACCGGGCAACCGTCCGAAGACCGGCGGATGCGATCCCGGCTACTACCTGATTTCGCAGGGCCGGCCGAGAGTTTGAGCGCGAGCTTGGCTTTCGCGTCACGCTGGCGGCGAAAGCTGCTGCGTTCGTACATGCGCAGCCGCAGTGCCGGGCTATCTGGGAACAATCGCGGTGCTCACGGCGCTGATTCTGGCACTGCCGCTGCTGCACAGTCGCGAGAACTGGGAGTCAGCACGCCGGCTTTGGTGCTGCTGGGATTGCTGGCGGCGTTTCCCGCATCCGATCTGGCCATCGCGCTGATCAATCGCGCGGTGACGGATTGGTTCGGTCCGCGCACGTTGCCGCGACTGGAATTGCGCGACGGGGGTTCCGCAGGAACTGCGCACGCATCGTGGTGGTCCCCACGCTGTTGACGTCGCACGGAGAAGTCGAGGAACTGGTGGAGCGGCTGGAGATTCATTATCTGGCGAATCCCGAAGGGGACCTCCATTTCGCGCTGCTCTCGGACTGGGTCGACGCGCCGACCGAGACATGCCGGGCGACGAAGAGTTGCTGGCCGCAGCCGTGGAAGGCATCGGCCGCTTGAATCAACGCTACGGCCCGGCGCCGGGCGGGGGCGACCGGTTTCTTCTATTTCATCGCAGGCGCGTGTGGAACGAGAGCGAAGGCAAGTGGATGGGATGGGAGCGCAAACGGGGCAAACTGCACGAGCTGAACCGATTTCTGCGCGGCGCAACGGACACCACTTTCCTGCCGCTGGGAGAAACGCCGCTCGAGTCGATTCCCGGCGTGCGCTACGTGATCACGCTGGACGCGGACACGCGCCTGCCGCGCGGCGCGGCCGCTCGCCTGGTGGGCACCATGGCCCATCCACTCAATCGCCCCGAATACAGTCCCGCCGAAGGGCGGGTGGTCGACGGCTACGCGATCGTGCAGCCGCGCATCACGCCATCACTGCCCACCGACCATGAAGGATCGCTCTTCCAAAAGATTTTTTCCGGCCCGAGCGGGATCGATCCGTACGCCTCCGCGGTTTCAGACGTTTACCAGGATCTGTTCCGCGAGGGCTCTTACACCGGCAAAGGAATTTACGATGTCGATGCATTTGAAGCGGCGCTTGAAGGACAAAGTGCGCGGAAAACACGCTGCTGAGCCACGACTTATTCGAAGGAATTTTCGCGCGCGCCGCGCTGGCCACCGATATCGAGCTGTTCGACGAATTCCCATCGCACTACGAAACCGCGGCCGCGCGGCAGCACCGCTGGGCGCGCGGGGACTGGCAACTGCTGCCCTGGATCTCTGGGCGGGACGGACCGCGACGAAAAACGGGCCGAAGTTCCGAGGTTCCCGCCATCGGCCGCTGGAAGATGATCGACAATTTGCGCCGCAGCACTTTCGGCTCCCGCGTGCTTCTTACGCTGCTGGTCGGATGGCTGGTGCCGCCCGTCTCTCCCTGGGTGTGGACGCGATTTCTTCTGTCGCTGACGCTCGCGATTCCCGCACTGCTTCCATTTCTGGTCGGGCTCGATCCGCGCTTCGGCGGCATTTCGAAGCGCAGCCATTTCGCGCGGTGCTGTCGCGATCTTAGTGCTGGGCCTGTCGCAGGTTGCGCTGACGTTGACGTTCCTGGCCTACCAGGCCTGGCTGATGGCTGACGCGATCGTGCGCACGCTGGTACCGGCTGTTGTCACGCGCAAGAATCTGCTGGAATGGGTGACGGCGGCGCAGGCGAAGTATGCGGTCGACCTCAGACTTTACGGGATTTACCAGCGAATGGCCGGCGGCGTCGCTGCTGGCGGTCGCCGGCGACTTGCTTGGCTGTCGGGCGGCACCAAGCGCTGTTCGTCGCGCATGCCGTTCGCTCGTTCGTGGGTCGCGGCGCCGGCCGTCGCGCGCTGGATCAGCCTGCCCCCGAACCGAGCGATCGACGCCGCTTGCCGCGTCGCGACGAGCAGGTGCTGCGGCTGATTGCCCGGCGCACCTGGCGATTCTTCGAGAGTTCGTCACCGCCGACGGATCACTGGCTGCCGCCCGACAATTTCCAGGAGACTCCCAAGCCAGTCGTGGCGCACCGAACGTCGCCCACGAACATCGGCCTGTATCTGCTGTCGACGGTGGCCGCGCACGACCTCGGCTGGATCGGCACGTGGGAAACGGTGGAGCGGCTGGAAGCCACGTCGGACACGATGAGCAGCATGGAGCTGTTCCGCGGGCACTTCTACAACTGGTACGACACCCGCGACCTGCGACCGCTGCGAGCCCACAATACGTATCTTCGGTCGACAGCGGAAATATGGCGGGGCATCTGCTGGCGCTCGACAACGGCTGCCGCGAGACTGATCCAGAAGCCGTTCGATCGACGACGCGTGCTCGATCGGGGTACGGGACACCATCGGAGTTGCTGCGCGAAGCGCTCGAGGGCACGAGCGAAACCCGGCGCACGCACACGGTGACGCGCAAACAACTCAGCAACGCGCTCGATGCTCTGGCCGGATTGCTCGACGCCATGCCCGCGGATGCGGTGGACTGGGCTGCGCTGCTCGTGAATTTGCGGGAACGCGCGCAGACCGCGGTGCGATATCGCGCAAACACTCGCGCAGGAACTCGGCCTCGATACGCGCTGCGGAACTGCGTGCCTGGGCTGACGCGGTTCGGGCTTGCGTCGAGAGCCATTATCGCGATGCGCAAAGTCTGATTCCGTGGCTGCGGCTGGAAGCGAAAGAAATTTCCGCGATGATGGACCGGCCGTCGGAACAATCTCCCGAATGGCAGGCGATCGAGCCATTTTTTCAGAGCACTACCAACTCTGGCGGACGCTCCGGAACGATTTGAAGCGGCCTTGCGCGAACTGGCTGCCGTGCGTGAGGCGGCGGCCGGGCAGGGCGCGAGCGGAGCACAAACCGCTGGCGCGCGTCGACGCGCTGATCGGGCGATCCAGGCAATCGGCTACGGAAGCGGCGGCGTTGCAGCGCCGGCTGGTCGGCGTTGTCGCAGGCGGCGGAAAGATGTTTCGACGCCATGGATTTCAGCTTTCTGTTCGACGAGACACGCAAACTATTTTCCATCGGCTATCGCGGCACCGACGGGACCCTCGATCCCAATTGCTACGACCTGCTGGCTTCCGAAGCGCGACTCACCAGCTTCATCGCCATTGCCAAGGGCGACGTGCCGCCATCGCACTGGTTCCGTCTGGGCCGCGCACTGACGCCAGTGGGACGCGGTTCCGCGCTGATTTCGTGGTCGGGCTCGATGTTCGAATACCTGATGCCCGCGCTGGTGATGCGCTCGCCGTCGGACAGCCTGCTGAGCCAGACGTACGAGCAGGTGGTGCTGCGGCAGATCGAATACGGGGCCGAGCGCGGCGTGCCCTGGGGAATTTCCGAGTCGGCCTTCAACGCGCGCGACATAGATTTCACCTACCAATACTCGAGTTTCGGCGTTCCCGGGCTGGGGCTGAAGCGCGGCCTGAGCGAAGACCTGGTGATCGCTCCGTACGCGACGGCGCTCGCGGCGATGGTCGATCCGTCGGCGGCCGTGCAAAACCTCGCGCGACTCGCCCAGGCAGGCGGCCAGGGTGCGTACGGCTTCTACGAAGCGCTCGATTACACGCAGTGCGCGCGTGCCGGAAGGCAAGAGAGTCGCGAAGTGGTACGTGCCTACATGGCGCACCACCAGGGCATGTCGCTGGTGGCGCTTGCGAACGTGTTAAACGACGGCGCGATGTGCACGCGCTTCCATGCCGAGCCGATCGTGCAAGCGACCGAACTGCTGCTGCAGGAACGCACGCCGCGCGACGTCCTGGTGGCGCGGCCTCGCGCCGAAGAAGTTTCGGCCGCAGCGCACGTGCGCGATCCTTGCCACCACCCACGGTGCGCCGGTTCACCACCCCGCACGACGCCACCCGCGAACGCAATTGCTCTCCAACGGCCGTTACTCGGTGATGCTGACTGCGGCGGGCTCGGGCTACAGCCGCTGGCGCGACATGGCCGTCACGCGCTGGCGCGAGGATCCCACGCGCGATTGCTGGGGATCGTACATCTTATCTGCGCGACCAGCAGACCGGCAACGTGTGGTCGGCCGGATATCAGCCCAGCGGCGTCGAAGCCGGATTCCTATGAAGCGCATTCTTCGAGGACCACGCCGAAATCACCCGGCGCGACGGCTCGCTGACACACGACGCTGGAGGTGGTGGTTTCGTCCGAAGACGATGCGGAAATGCGCCGCGTCTCCATCACCAACCTGGGCGTGCGCACGCGCGAAATTCAGGTGACTTCCTATGCCGAGATCTGCGCTGGCGCCGCAGGCCGCCGACGCGGCGCATCCGGCATTTTCCAATCTGTTCGTGGAGACCGAATTCGTGCCGGACCTGGGCGCGCTGCTGGCGACGCGCCGCAAGCGCTCGGAAGAAGAGCCCTCCGTGTGGCTGGCGCACGTGCTGGTGGTGGAAGGCGATACGGTCGGCGATCTGCGAATACGAAACCGATCGCGCGCAATTTCTCGGGCGCGGCCGCGCAATCCGCGACAATCCGGTGTCGATCGTGGACGGCAGGCCGCTCTCCGGCACGGTCGGTTCGGTGCTCGATCCGATCGATGAGCTTGCGGCGCACGGTGCACATTCCGCCGGGCAAGACCGCGCACCTGATATTTCTCGACGATGGTGGCCGCCACGCGCGAGCAGGCTGCTGGAGCTGGCGGACAAATATCGCGACGGCGGCACGTTTGAGCGCACGCTGACGCTGGCCTGGACGCAGGCGCAGGTGCAACTGCGTCACCTGGGAATCAGCGCAGACGAAGCGCATCTGTTCCAGAAGCTGGCGAATGCCGGTGCTGTACTCCGATGCGGCGCTGCGGCCCGCAGCGGACGTGCTGGCGCAGACGGCGCTGGAACTGTCAGCACGCTGTGGGCGCAGGGAATTTCCGGCGACCTGCCGATCGTGCTGGCGCGCATCGACGAAACCGACGATATCGACATCATCCGGCAATTGTTACGCGCGCACGAATACTGGCGCATGAAGCAGCTATCGGCCGACGTGGTGATCATCAACGAGAAAGCCACTTCGTACGTGCAGGACTTGCAAGGCTCGCTCGAAGCGCTCGTTCGCGGCAGCCAGATGCGGCTTCTCGCCGGAAACGAGCGAGAACCAGCGGCAAGATTTTCTTGCTGCGCGGAGACCTGATCTCGCCGCAAACGCGAGCGCAACTGCAAGCCGTGGCGCGCGTGGTGCTACTCGAGCCGGCGCGGCACTCTTGTCCGAACAGATTACGCGATCGCAGTATCCGGCAACTGTCGAACGCCCCGCCGCCGCACCCGGCGCGTGCCAGCCAGTATCCCGACGCTCCGGTCCCGCAGCAGCGCTGCAATTTTTCAACGGCCTCGGCGGCTTTGCGAGCAGCGGGCGCGAATACGTCATCGGTAATGAACGAAGGGCTGCGCACGCCGGAGCCCTGGATCAACGTGATTGCGAATCCATCTTCGGTTTCCTGGTGTCGGAGTCGGGCTCGGGTTTCACTTGGTCGTTGAACAGCCACGAAAACCAACTCACGCCCTGGTCCAACGATCACGTGAGCGATCCGCCCGGCGAGGCCATTTACATCCGCGACGAAAGCACGGGGGAAATCTGGACCCCGACGGCGCTTCCGATTCGGGATGAAGGATGCGTACTACGTGGCGCGGCACGGCCAGGGCTACAGCCGGTTTCAGCATGGATCGCACGGAATCTGCAGCGGACCTGGTGCAATTCGTGCCCCCGAGGATCCCGATCAAAATATCGCGGCTCGCGCTTGCAGAATGATTCCGGCCGCACGCGGCGCCTTTCGGTGACGGCCTATGTCGAATGGGTGCTGGGCAGCTCGCGCAGCGCATCGGCGCCATACATCATCACCGAGATGGATTCGCAGACCGGCGCGATCTTCGCGCGCAGCGCGTGGAACGGGGAATTCGGCGGCCGGGTGGCGTTCGCGGATCTTGAACGGCCGGCAAAGTCCTATACCGGCGATCGCACGGAGTTTCTGGGCCGCAACGGTACGCCGGAACGCCCTGCCGCGCTCGAACGGGCGAGGCGCGCTTTCCGGGAAAGTCGGCGCCGGCCTCGATCCCTGCGCGGCGCTGCAAACGGTGATTGAGCTGCGTCCGGGAGCGCGCACGGAAGTTGTGTTTTTCCTGGGGCAGGCGGAGAATCGCGAGCGAAGCACGCGAATTGATCCGGCGCTATCGCGGCGGCGGATCTGGACAAGGTCTTCGACGCGGTCATGGCCGTCGTGGGACGACATGCTTGCGCCGTGCAAGTGCACCACGCCCGAGCCGGCGATGGACATGCTTGCTGAATCGCTGGCTGCTGTACCAGACGCTTTCCTGCCGCGTTTGGGGGCGAGCGGCGTTTTACCAGCTGAGCGGAGCCTACGGATTCCGCGACCAACTGCAGGATGTGATGGCGCTTGACGCGTGGCCAAGCGCGAGTCACGCGCGCGAGCAACTGCTGCGGGCTGCCTCGCGGCAGTTCGTCGAGGGCGACGTGCAGCACTGGTGGCATCCGCCCTCGGGCCGCGGCATACGCACGCGAATTTCCGACGATCTGCTGTGGCTTCCGTACGCGGTGACCCAATTCATCAGAAGCGACCGGCGACATGACGGTGCTGGAAGAAATGGTGCCTTTCATCGAGGGCGAGCTTTTGGCCGAGGGGCAAAAAGAGTCGTATTTCGAGCCGCGCGTTTCCGAGACGCGGGCGACACTGTTCGAGCACTGCGCGCGCGCCCTGGACCGCAGCCTCGAGGTGGGCAGCCACGGTCTTCCGCTGATGGGCACGGGCGATTGGAACGATGGAATGAACCGCGTGGGCGCAGAAGGGCAAAGGCGAAAGCGTTTGGCTGGGCTGGTTTCTGCATACGGTGCTGTGGGAGTTTGCCAAGATCGCCGACGCGCGAGGCGAGCGCAAACGCGCGGAAACCTGGCGGCTGCACGTCACCGCGCTGAAGGCGGCCGCTGGAACGAGAAGGCTGGGATGGCGAATGGTATCGCCGCGCATACTTCGACGATGGCACGCCGCTGGGTTCGACAAAAAATATCGAGTGCCGCATCGATTCGATCGCGCAGTCCTGGGGAATCATCAGCGGCGCGGCGGAGCCCGGCGCGCGGAATGCGCGCCATGGCCGCTGTCGATCAGCAGCTGGTGCGGCGGCCGGATGGGCTGGTGCTGCTGCTGACGCCGCCTTTCGATAACACGCCGAACGATCCGGGATACATCAAGGGCTACGTCCCGGGCATTCGCGAAAATGGCGGGCAATACACACACGCCTCGGTGTGGACGCTGATCGCTTTTGCGGAACTTGGGCGATGGCGAAAGGCCGCGCGAACTCTTTCGCATGCTGAATCCCATCAACCGCACCGAGTTCGCGAGCCAGTGTGCAGCGATACAAGGTGGAGCCGTACGTGGTGGCGGGGGATATTTATGCAGAGCCGCCGCATGTGGGCCGCGGCGGGTGGACGTGGTACACGGGTTCGGCTGGCTGGCTGTATCGCGCCGGGCTGGAGTGGATACTCGGGTTCCGTGTGCGGGGCATGATCGCTGTCCATCGATCCGTGCATTCCGCGAAACTGGCCGGGGTACAACATCGAGTTTCATTATCACTCCGCCATTTACAAGATCAGAGTTGAAAACCCGTCAAGCGTGACGCGCGGGGTGGCATTGACGGAACTCGACGGAAAGCTCCTGGCGGGGTCGGCCAACATTCCACTTGTCGATGATGGCGCGACACACAACATCCGCATCTTGCTCGGATAGCTTTTCCCATTTTGGTCCCATTTCGGAAGGCTTCTAAATTCTATTTGCCCTGCAAATGCAGAGAGGTGAATGGCTTCGAGTGTTGTCGTTACCGATACTCATTTGTATTGCTACAGCATATTCTGGATAGACCTCGCACGCGCAGTATTCTAGGCTCACGCGTGGGTACGAACTGGCCTCGAGCGAGGCCGTCTGGCATCTTCCAAGTCGTCCGTCGCAAGGAGACGACAAATGTCTGCACAATTTTCTACAGAACCAAAAATTGATCCGCGGTCCTTTCCGCAGCCCGACCCTCCATCCGGCCCGAGGTCCAAAGAGCCTGGACAGCCGATGATCGATCCTGAAGATCCGCAAACGCGGCGTGACAAACCAGGGCCAGACAGCCCTCGGTTTCCGCAGACCTACCAGGGCAGAAGCTATAAAACGCGCAGCAGCAGCTAAAAATAGAGAGGAGGAACTGATGGCGGGGAAAAACACGGCAGTATTCGGAATTTATGCGACACGCGAGGCCGTCGAGGATGCGCTGGTAAGGCTGAAGGAAGCTGGATTCCGCAATGAGGATGTTTCCGTCCTGCTGCCGGAGAATCTGGGCACAAAAGACTTGGCCACACAAAAATCAACGAAGGCGCCTGAAGGCGCGGCCGCCGGAGCGGGCTCAGGGGCGGTGATTGGCGGGGCGCTGGGCTGGCTGGTGGGCATTGGCTCGCTCGCTATTCCTGGCCTGGGTCCGTTTATCGCTGCGGGACCGATTCTGGCGGCATTGGCGGGAATAGGCGTTGGCGGTGCGGTCGGTGGATTTGCCGGCGCGCTCGTGGGACTCGGCATCCCGGAATACGAAGCAAAGCGCTACGAAGGACGCGTCAAGAAGGGCGGGATTCTGGTCTCCATTCACTGCGACGATTCAGAGTGGGTGAAGAAAGCCAAGGACACTTTGAAGGTAAGCGGAGCCGAGGATATTTCCTCGACCGGCGAGGCGGGCGCCGATTATGCTCAGTCCGACCGGCCCATGTCCCGGCGCGCGTGAAGACGTAACGCGCGTCTCTAACCAATGGTCATCGCGTTTAAGATCTGCCACGGATTCCAAGAACTAAAACTGAAAATAAGGCGCGCCAGACACGCCTAAGGAGGATTGAGATGGCCAGTGAAAAAGGTCACAAGTGCGCGCATCCTGTTTGTTCTTGCGTAACCACCGAAAAGTACTGCAGTGCGGAATGCGAAGCGGTGGAAAAGCGGTCTGATATTGACTGTCGCTGCGGGCACGCGGAGTGCAAAGGCAGAGCTCACTAGACAGGGGTCTTGTTCCGGGAGCATAGCACCGGGTTTTGCCACGGGGCCTCGATGATGAGTCCGGGCATGAGGGCTGTGATGGAAACTCGCCTGTTAGATAAATATACGGTGAGTACGAAGCAGATATAATGCGGCACATCAAGTCGACAAAAGTCGATACAAGGAAAACATGAAATCGCCAAAGACGTTGGGCACGATAGTAGCGTTGCTGGTCGTCGGAGCCGTGGCGGGATGCTCATCCGCGCCCAGGCAATCTCCCGATGTGTCTGGCGTGATCCGCCAGTCGCTCGACCAGGCCGGTCTCAAAGATGTTTCCGTAAGCGACGACAAAGATAAAGGCGTGGTGACGCTCGGAGGACACGTTCCGGCGGACGGGGACAAGGCCCAGGCCGAATCAATCGCCAAATCCAGCGCCGGCAGCCAAGTGGTGGCCGACCAAATTGCCGTGACGCCTCGCGGCGTCGAAAGCGAAGCCAAAACCGTAAATGCGGACCTGGACAAAGGCATTGACAAGAACCTCGATGCCGCGCTCGTCGAGAGCAAGATGAAAAAGGGTATCCGATACGACGTGAAGAATGGCGTGGTCACGCTGAAGGGCGAAGTTAACTCGGAGTCAAAGCGTAAGCAGGTGGAAAAGGTCGCTGCGGGTGTGCCCAACGTGCTGCAGGTCGTAAATGAGCTGCAAGTTAAAGATCAAAAGGCCACGTCGTCGAATTAGCCCGCAAAATAACAAGTTACGCTGAAAATAGTGCGACAACAGCCGAGTCCCGCGCCAGTTCTTTGGCAGGGCTCGGCTATCGTTTTTTCGGGCGCGCAATCCATGCGGCCCACAATCGGGACGAAAACTACACGCGGCTGGCGCCCTCTTCCAGAGAATTGGCGGGAACGGCATCAAGCTGGCTTAGCCAATCGGACAGCACTTGCTGGCCCCGAAGTTCGGATGTGGGAGCAAAGCGCTGTGTGTCGGCTCGCAGCGTGTGCACCGATAATCCAGGAACCGATGCGATCTCGGCGGCACGGCCGATGAGCCAGCGTTCGAAATTGGCGCTGGCCACTTCGGGATGGAACTGAAATGCGATCGTATTCCGGCCGTGCGTGAACGCCTGGTTCCGGCAAACTGCGGTGGAAGCGAGCAGTTCCGCGCCTGCCGGAAGGTCGAATGTGTCGCCATGCCAGTGAAGGACGGGAACGCCGTCCAGGTGGCGTGCCGGCCCGCGATGCCCAGCATTGCTGAGCGCGACGGGCGCCCAGCCAATTTCCTTTGCCGGTCCGGGATAGACGCGGCAGCCCAGCGCTCGAGCGAGAAGTTGCGCACCCAGGCAGATGCCGACCGTAGGAAGATTGGCCGCCAACCGTTTTTCGATGAGTTCGATTTCCTGGGAGAGGAAGGGGTATTTGTCCTCTTCATAGACGCCGATGGGCGCGCCCAGAACGATGAGCAGTTCGTGCGCTGGCAAGCTCGGAGAGTTGAGATCGTGAAGGCCGGCGTCGTAATAACGGATGGTGTAATCGCTGCCGGTGAGGGTAGGCTCGAAAGCGCCTAAGTCTGCAAAATGCACGTGTCGAATGACGGCGGCAATTTTCATCGTGGGAATCATACCTTCCAGCCCTCGAGATGCAACGAGGGAAATCCGCAGGTGCCAAAAGCTCGGTGAAGCCAGCTTGACAAGCAGCCTGGATTTGTACAAAATGTGCTTAGGCGAATAAAAAGCGAAACAAAGTAGGACGTTTGTTCGCCTCCCTATGTGCCGCTATGCCTGTCAACCTGGCCACCGTGCGCTCCCATGTCGAAGCGATTCTTGCGGGTCGCGGCGTTTCCGCGCCTTTCACGTATCGCGATCGCCAATTTGTCGAAACAGTTTCGGCCGGCATCCCGGAAATAAATTCGCTGGCCGGAGGCTTGCCGCGCGGAAGCCTGACGGAAATTTGCGGGCCGGCGTGCTCGGGCCGAACCAGCTTGCTGCTGGCCGCTCTGGCATCCAGAACGGCGCAGGCGGAAGTGTGTGCCCTGGTGGATGGGCGCGACGGCTTTCGATCCCTATTCAGCCGAGGCGGCAGGAGTGGCGCTGAATCAATTGTTGTGGGTGCGGTGCCGGAGCATCGACCAGTCCCTGCGCGCCACCGATCTTCTGCTGCAAGGCGGGGGGTTCGGCTTGATCGCTCTCGACCTTAGCGATATTCCGCGCGCAAACCGTGCGTTACGTGCCGCTCAACGCCTGGTTTCGGTTTCGGCGCGCCGTGGAGGATACGCCGACGATTCTGGTGGTTCTCGAGCAGGAGCCCAATGCCAAGACGTGCGCTTCGTTGGTTTTGCGACTGGCAGCCGAGCCTGCGTGCTGGACGACAACAGCCGGAACTGCCAGACCACGCTGCGCATTGCGACACGCCTCCGGTGGGGCGCGTGCTCGATGGCTTCGAGATTCATGCGGAAGTTGTGCGATCACGTATCGCACCGTGTAAGGCAACCCGCGGTGATGTAGCCCGTCACGACCACGCCGCTAAGCCGGGGGCGTTTGAAACAAAAACGATGTGGAGTTATCGCGCCGGCGTGCCGCCCGGGCCAAAACAGATTGAGCTAAGACAAGTTGCGTTAAAACAGAGATGACCCCAGACACTGCGGTGAGGTTTTCGCTGCGTCCGACAGCCGCTGCAAGACTATTTTTCTATGGCTTTTGCTGCCATTTACGTTCCGAACTTCATGGTGCAGGCCGTGACGCGCGCCGAACCCAGGCTGTGCCGCGCCGCGATGGCCCTCGTCGATGGCCTGCCTCCGGTGTGGAATGTTGTGGCGATGAACGAAGCGGCGCTGCAAGCGGGCATCGAGCTGGGCATGGCGAAATCGCAAGCGGCGCAATTCCGTGGCGTCGAAATTCGCCAGCGTTCCCGCGCGCAAGAATCAATCGTCCACGCCGCGCTGCTGGATCTCGGCATGGTCGGTTTCGCCGCGCGTCGAAGAAACCGCGCCTGACACGATCGTCCTCGACCTGGCCGGGCTCGGTTCTTTATTCGGCTCGTGAAGAAAATATCGCGACGCAGCTTGACGCAGCGCGCTTCGAGTTTTGGACTGACGATTCACGTCGCCATTTCCGCGAACCTCGAAGCGGCGCTGCACGCCGCGCGCGGTTTTCCCGGCATCACTTTGATTCCTCCCGGCGAGGAAGCTCAGCGCTTGGGCGCGTTGCCGGTCCGCGTGCTTTCACCGCCGGCGGAAATTCTCGAAACGCTCGAGCGCTGGGGCATACGCACTTGTGAAGCGCTGGCGGCTTTGCCGGTCCTGGAGCTTTCGGAACGGCTGGGGCAGCCGGGAGTTCGCCTGCACGAGTGGGCGCGCGGCGCGAGCTTGCGTTCCCTGATGCTGGCCGAACCCGCGCTTTCATTTCGAGGAAGAGATGGCGCTTGAGGACGCCGTCGCGGAACTCGAGCCGCTGGCGTTTCTTCTGGGGCGCTTGCTCGACCAGTTGTGCGCGCGACTGGTGGCGCGTGCGCTCGCTGCCGCTGCGATTCGAGTGCGCTTCGATCTCGAGGCTGCCGACGGAAACGAGCTTCGACCAGAGCGCACCCCGCGCCGCCAAATTGATGCGCACGGTGATTCTCCACAGCGCTTGCTACGAAATCCCAGCAGCATCCTGAAACAGGCACGCAGGCCGAACCGCACGAGCACACATCGAAAATCTTCGAAACGGTTTTGAGCCTGCCCGTGCCCATGCGGGATTCCAAAATGCTTCTGAAACTACTTCGCTTGCAATTGCAGTCGGATCCTCCACGGTCGGCCATTATCAAAATTGTTCTGGCGGCGGACCCGCCGCGCCCCGCACGACGCAAAAAGGATTATTTCTTCCCGCGTCTCCCGATCCGGAAAAATTGGAGTTAATGCTGGCCCGGCTGGCGAACGTGGTGGGCGAGGCGAATATCGGCGCGCCCGAATTGATGGATACGCATCGGCCCGGTGAATTTCGCATGGTGCGATTCGTGCCGCCGCGCGACATTCCGTCCGCGGGAGCGGAGTCGCGCCGAAAAAGTGCCGCCGCGTCCGCAGTCGTAAAGAAGCACACGGGCCAGCCAGCGGCCGGGTTCCGAATCTTCCGCCCGTGTCCGCGGGCGAGCGTAGAGTGTGCGCGGCGGACGCCCGGTGCGCGTTTCTTTTCAAGGACGGCGCGGCGAAGTGATTGCCGTTTCGGGGCCGTGGCGCAGTTCGGGAGATTGGTGGCGGGAAGATGCGTGGCAGCAGGACGAGTGGGATATGGAAATGCGGTTTGCCGCTTCCGCAGATGTGGCGGCTGACCCGGGTTATCGCGGCCGTGAGCGAATGGCCATGGGTGGTACGCGGGAAAATTCCAAAGAAGGCTTCTGCGGGGGGCTTTACCGCATTTATTACGATGCGCATTCGCCGGGGCTGGTTTGTGCGCGGCGTCTACGACTGATGTATTCCGAACTTCACGCGCGCTCCGCTTTCAGCTTTCTCGAAGGGGCCTCGACACCCGAGGAACTGGCCGGTTTATGCGCGGAACGCGGGTTGGCGTCCATGGCGCTGCTCGATCGCGACGGCGTTTATGGCGCACCCCGTTTTCATCTGGCCGCGGCCAAGCTTTCCATTCCCGCGCATATCGGCGCCGAAGTGACTTCTGAAGACGGCTGGCGCTATCCCTTGCTGGTGGAATCGCGCGCGGGATATCAGAATCTTTGCCGCCTGATCACGCGCATGAAATTGCGCGCGCGCAAGAGACGAAGGCCACGTTTCCCATGAAGAAGCCGCCGCGCACGCCGCTGGATTGATCTGTCTTACGGGAGGCGAGGAAGGTCCGCTCGCACAGGCGCTGGCCGACGGAGGAATGCAGGCCGCGACGCAATGCGTGCGGCAACTCTGCGAGCTTTTCGGCCGCCACAATGTATACGTTGAATTGCAGCGGCATTTCTGCCGCGCAGAAGAAGCGCGCAACCAGGCGGCCCTGGAAATCGCGCGAAAATTATCACTGCCCTTGCTGGCCACCAATGGCGTCTGCCATGCGCTGCCGCAGCAGCGCGAAGTTCTCGATGTCTTCACCTGTATTCGCCACCACCGCACGCTGGCTACCGCCGGGCGCCTGCTGGCGCGCAATTCCGAGCGCCATGTGAAATCACCCGCGGAAATGGCGCGTTTATTTTCCGATCTTCCCGAAGCCATCGCCAATACCGCAGGTTCTTTCCTCGCGTTTGCAATTTACGTTGAACGATTTGGGTTATCAGTTTCCCAAATATCCCATGCCGGATGGCGATTCGCAGATGAATTTCTGCGCGAGCGCACCCACGAGGGGATGCTATTTCGGTATGGATGCCGCGCTGCATCTGGTCGTCAAGTGGGTGAGGCGGCGAAGGCGGCGCCAGCGGCGCGTGCGCAAGCAGATCGAGCGCGAACTGGCGCTGATCGAGAAACTCAATCTGGCCGGCTACTTCCTGATCGTCTGGGATATCGTGCGATTTTGCCGCGAGCAAAATATTCTGGTGCAGGGCCGCGGCTCGGCTGCCAATAGCGCTGTTTGCTACGCGCTCGGGCATTACCGCGGTCGATCCGGTGGGCATGGATCTGCTTTTCGAGCGCTTTCTTTCCGAAGAGCGCGGCGAATGGCCCGATATCGATCTCGATCTTCCCAGCGGCGATCAGCGCGAACGCGCCATTCAATACGTATACGAGCGCTACGGGAAATTAGGGCGCGGCCATGACCGCCAACGTCATCACCTATCGCGGGCGCTCGGCGGCGCGCGAAATCGGCAAGGCGCTTGTCATTCGATCCGGAAACGCTCGATCGCTTGTCGAAGCTGGTGGGCACCTGGGAATACAAGGATCCGAGCGACACACTCGACCGCCAATTTCGCGACGCCGGGCTCGATCTCGGGCATCCGCTGATCCGCAAGTTTTTCGAGCTTTGCCTGAAGGTTCAGGATTTGCCGCGGCATCTCGGGCAGCATTCCGGCGGCATGGTGATGTGCCAGGGACAATCTCGATTCCGTCGTGCCGCTCGAACCCGCCACCATGCCCGGACGCGTGGTGGTGCAGTGGGACAAGGAAGATTGCGCCGACATGGGCATCGTGAAGGTGGATCTGCTGGGGCTGGGCATGATGGCGGTGCTCGAAGATTCGCTGAAAATAATTCGAGAGAATTATGGCCAGGAAGTCGACCTGGGCCATCTGCCCGCGAACGATCCCGTCGTGTATGGGACGCTGCAAAAGGCGGATACCGTGGGCATGTTTCAGATCGAGAGCCGCGCGCAGATGGCTTGCCTGCCGCGCCTGCATCCGACATGTTTTTACGACATCGTGGTGCAAGTGGCGATCATCCGGCCGGGGCCGATCGTCGGCAAAATGGTGAATCCTTATCTGAAGCGCCGCCAGGGACGCGAAGCCGGCCCGAATGCCTGCATCCTTCGCTCGAGCCCGTGCTCGCGCGTACGCTGGGGGTGCCGCTTTTTCAGGAGCAATTGCTGCGCATGGCCATGATCGCCGCGGGATTCACGGGAGGCGAGGCGGAGGAATTGCGCCGCGCCTTTGGATTCAAGCGCTCCGAAGCGCGCATGAAAGACGTGGAGAAAAAACTGCGCCGGGGCATGGAGAGAAATGGGATCGCTCCCGAAACCCAGGAGAAAGATCGTGCAATCGATTGCTTCTTTCGCTCTGTACGGATTCCCCGAATCGCATGCCGCAAGTTTCGCGCTGCTGGCTTATGCCAGCGCCTACTTGAAGTGCCATTACCTCGCCGCATTTACCGCGGCCATGCTGAATAACCAACCCATGGGATTTTATAATCCCGCCACGCTGGTCAAGGACGCGCAGCGGCATGGCTTGAAAGTCAGGCCCATCGACGTGACTTGTTCGGATTGGCTGTGCACGCTCGAAAAGCCGGAAAATAAATCCTGTAACGAGCCGGACAATGATGGAACAGGGGATGAGAAGAGGCCAGGGCTGGCCATGCGGCTGGGCCTGCGCTACGTCAAGGGCTTGCGCGCCGACATGGCTGCGGCGATGGTCCGTGCAGCGTGCGATTCGTCCTTTTGTTTCCATCGAGGATTTGAAGCTGCGAGTGCCCGCGCTTGCAGAAAACAGAATTAGCGGCACTGGCGGAAATCGGTGCGTTGAATTTTATCGCCGGCGACGCTGGCGGGGAGCGCAGCCCAGCCATCCATCGCCGCGATGCCTTGTGGCAAGTCGAACGTGCCTCGCGGCGCGCCGGCCCTTTGCTCGAGGATCCTGAAGAGCAGCGATGCATTGCCCAATGACGGCACGGGCGACGGAGCATTTGGCATCGCATGCGGCGCGAATCGCCTCTGCTGCCCATGACTGCGGAAGAGAGGCTGATGGCCGATTTTCGCGGCACCGGAATGACGGGGCCCTCATCCCCTGGCTTATCATCGCCCCGAAATGAAGAAGCAAGGCATCCGCTCGGCCATCGAGCTTGCCAATCTTCCCGATGGCACTCGGTGCGCATTGCCGGGTGCGTGATTGCGCGCCAGCGGCCAGGGACTGCCAAGGGTTTTGTATTCCTCAGCCTGGAGGATGAAACAGGCATCGCCAACGCCATCTATCACGCCGCAGCTTTTCGAGCGAAACCACCTGGTAATTGTCCACCAGCAATTTCTATTGATCGAGGGCCAGTTGCAGAATCAGGAAAATGTCGTTTCTGTCAAGGCTGACATCCGTCCGGCCTTTATCCTCACCCGGGCGGAAACCGCCTCGCACGATTTTCATTGATTTGTATCGTCACGGTTGAAAACTATCCGCAACGCTTCGGCTGACCTGTCCGCGCGTAACTGTTCCGAGTCCGTACGCATGGACGATGGTTTGGCGTTTCCATCTGACATACGCTCGTATGAGCGGTTCAGGGCGCTTACCAAACTGCGCCAGGGCACTGCCCCGCGGAGGACCGCCATGCTGGACATGGAGGCATTCGGGGAATTTCGGCAAGGGTTGACGCTGCTGCGAGATGGCGACGCCGATACCGCCGCTGAAGTGTTGCGCCGTGCTTTCGAACGCGACCCACACGAGCCTTTTTACATGTCCTACTACGGATTAAGCCTGGGACATGCGCAGGGCAGGTGGGACCTCGCCGAGCGGCTTTGCCATACCGCTGTTTGCCGCAACCGACGCCAGGCACAGCTCTATCTGAATCTCGCGGAGGTATACCTGGCGTCAGGACGCCGCCGGGCCGCGGCCGACACGCTTGCGCGGGCATTGCACAGGCTGCCGCATGATATTCGTCTGCATGAGGAGTTTGGGCGGTTGATGCTGCGCAGGCGCCCGGTGCTGCATTTCTTGCCGCGAGCGAATTTGCTCAACCGCCAATTGGGTTTTCTACGCCATCATTTGCTGCTATATGTGCCGCACCGCAAGTGGCTCGCTCCTACCGAATCGCGCGCGTAGGCTTTCGCGCTAGAAGCGCGCCCGTATAATAATGGCCTCATGCCGCCGGCACTGCGCACACTTCCGCAATGGGCGTTTGGTGCGAACCCTCACTCGCAAGCGGGCTCGGTGGTTTCCCGTCCCATACCTTCACGCGGAAGGCTTGTGCCGCGATGGCTATTTGTGCGGGCGCTCGGTCTGGTATTTTTTTCCGCGTTTTATTCCCTGTTTTTTCAGGTACGCGGGCTGATCGGCCAGGACGGCTTGCTCCCGGCCGGCGAATATTTGCAGGCCGTAAAGGAATTTGCGGGCGCGGGGCGGTTCTGGTATGCGCCAACAGCGCTGTGGATCAGTAGCAGCTCACGATCCCTGATGGTTCTCGTGTGGATCGGGATAATTGCATCGCTGTTATTGGTATGCAATGTCTGGCCGCGAGCGATGATTGCGGTTTGCGTGGGCGTGTACCTTTCTTTCATCAGCACGTTGCAGGCGTTTTCGTCCTATCAGTCCGACGGGATGCTGCTTGCCGCGGGATTTTTGTGCCTTTTCTTTGCGCCACCCGGATGGCGACCCGGGTGGGCGAGCGCCACGCGCCTTCGCGCGGGAGTTTATTCCTGCTGCAATGGCTGTGGTTCACGATTTATTTCGAGTCGGGCATCGTGAAAATCACCAGTGGCGATCCCGAATGGCGTCACTTGACGGCCATGGATGAGTATTACCAGAACGGGCCGCTTCCGACGTGGATTGCCTGGTATGCGCAGCACCTGCCCCACTGGTTTCATGTGGGGACCGCAGCATTGGTGCTGGTGCTGGAACTGTTTCTGGTGTTGATGCTATTTCTGCCGCGGCCTTTTCGGCTCGTTCTGTTCTGGATCGTGACACCCTGGCAGATGGGCATCATTTTGACCAGTAACTACGCCTTTCTGAATTATCTGGTGCTGGCGCTCGGCGTTCTGTTGCTGGACGATAAACATTTGCAGCGCTTTTTGCCGCCGCGTTTGCGCGCCGCGGGCGCAGCAAGCGTCGCCGATTCGGTTGGCACCGAAGCTCTGGACTCAACAGAGGTGCGTGGAACCGGGAAGTGGGCGGCGGCATTGCAAGTAATCGGCACCGTGCGCCTGTTAGTGGCAGCTTTGTTTCTGACGTGGATCTTCTATGCGACGGCGGCACAGCTTGTTCTTCTCATCTTTCCTGCATTCCCTGTGACCACGGCGCCGGTGGTGGGACTAGAACCGTTCAGGATCGCCGATCGCTATGGTTTGTTTGCCGTCATGACGCGCGGGCGGTACGAAATTGAGTTTCAGGGCTCGAACGACGGGAACACGTGGACCGCGTATCCGTTTCGCTACAAACCCCAAGACCCACGGCAGGCGCCGCGGATCTTCGCGCCTTACCAGCCGCGCTTCGATTGGAACCTGTGGTTCGCGTCGCTGGACAATTGGCAGCAGAACCGTTTTGTCGTTTATGCCGAGGAGCGCCTGCTTGCGAATTCACCTTCTGTGCTAGCCCTTTTTGCGGGCAATCCGTTTCCAACCGCTCCGCCTCGCTATCTGCGGGCAGTTGTCTGGCAATACTGGTTTTCGGATTGGGCCGAGAAACGCCAAGGATTTTGGTGGCGGCGACAGTTTATCGGTCTTTATGCGCCGGAGATGAGGCGCGGAGACGATGGGAAATTTGCCATTACGGCGGTTCCGGATCCGCGGTTACCGGCACGCGAATAGAGCGCTTGCGAAAGAGGAAAAAAGCTAGAGCCGAAAACTAAGATCCAGGAAACGCGGTGCGCCTAGAGCCGCCCAATACAAAATACGATAAGAAGAATAAAGAGTACGAGGCTTATGCCGCCGCCGGGATAGTATCCCCAATCGCGACTGTGGGGCCAGCTGGGAAGGCTTCCCAAAAAGGCTAAAATCACGATCAGTGCCGTAATCGAGAGTAGCATGTCGCCTCCCTTCTGGATTCTTGGTGACCGTACTGTAACTGCCAAGATACTAGTAATACAATCCGGGGAACACTGTACACAGCTCCTGGCCCATTGGCCCCTGCCAATGGCTGCAACTCATCAGAATAGCTCCAAAGTTATTACCTAGTCTTATGTCTTGCGGTTCGTTTCGCCGTCCGCAGCCGCGCACTTCAATGGTGCTTGAAAAGATGTTGCTGCACACCATGACTGTCACGCCTGCCGTGCCATCAAGACGGCGTCAGTTTGCACGTCTGCAAGCGCCTGGCGAGCGTGTGGCACCCTCATAAATCCCTCAGAAGCTCATCGTCAGGATTTCACCTCCGCCACAAGACTTCCTCGGCACAGGGAGGCTATTCCTTAGTTTGCGCGCGTAACGCGCCGGACCGAGGATATGGGCACTGCGAAAAAATTCTGTTTGGTGGCCCTGATTATTTTTAGCGGAGCGCTAAATGGGCACACCGCTGAATCCCGAACCGCAGTGCCCGTCAAGCTCTGCGGCGGCTACACCGTAGTGGTGCAAGGCTCCGTGGGCAACGCTCAAAAACTCAACTTCATCATCGACACTGGTGCGCTTCCGACCGTCGTGGACGTGCGAACTGCGCGCAAGCTGCACCTGTCCGGCAAACGGGAGGCACTGACTGTTTTTAGCCGGCAGGTCAGAGCCGACCGCGTCGCGCTCGCCAATCTCAGGATTGGCCCGGTGCACGCCACCGCCGTAGAGGCGCTGGTCGCCGATCTTTCATTCGCCGAAAAATCGCTGGGCATCCGCATCGACGCCATTGTGGGACTGGACGTGCTTGGCCAGCAAAGCTTCAGCATTGATTACCGCGCAAAGCAACTGCTTTTCGGCCAGAGCGAAGTTCCAGACTGGGTTGCGACGTTTCAACCCGGATTGCCGCAGGTAATCGTCGAACTTCAAATCGACGCACGGCCGGTTCGGTTGCTGGTGGATACCGGAGCACAGTATTTCATCCTGTTCGCGCCGGGAGATCGCAACCCAAGGGACCAGGGTGCAGGCGGCAGGGGGCAAGCGTCCGGGCAAACACCGAGCGAAACAATCAACACCTTTGGCGGTGGCGTGCACCTTCAGCCGATACGCCTCAATCACGTGCGACTAGGTGCGACGGAGCTTTCCGATCAGGTTGCCTATCTCACCCCGGCCGCAGGTGGCGTAGGGCTCGGGTTCGACGGTGTGCTGGGCGTTGCCGCGCTCAATGTGCACCGCATCGATTTCGATTTCGAGCACGGACGCGTGGGATGGCTACGCTGATCGGGCCACGGCGTGTAAGCGGACAGCTATTCCGCAAATGCTATAATGTTAGTACGATTCGCAGCTTCGCGCCGCAAGCGATCATGCAAATGGATGGCGATTTTCGCGTCGGTCCCTGGACGATTGAGCCCAAGCTGAACAGCATTTCGGGCGGCGGGCGTACCTTGCGCGTCGAACCGAAAGTCATGCAAGTCTTGCTGCTCCTGGCGCAGCACTCGCATGAACTGGTCACCAAGAAACAGTTGATGAGCGCCGTCTGGCCAGATACCTTCGTGACCGAAGACGTTCTGACGCGCGCTATCTCCGAGCTGCGCAAAGTGTTCGGCGATGACTCGCGCCAATCGCGAGTGATTCAAACCATTCCCAAAAGTGGCTACCGGCTTATCGCGCCCTTGGAACGCATACAGCGAGGCGCAGCAAAAGGATCACTGTTGGTCCTGCCGTTTGTCAGTTCCGGCAACGATCCATCGCTCAAATATCTGGCCGACGGAATCACCGATTGCATTATCAGGACGCTCGCGCAATTACCGCACCTGCGCGTTGCTGCGCGAAGCACGTCGCACCGTTACCGCGACCGCGGCATCAGCCCCGAAGCAGCCGGCCGGGAAGTCAACGTCGCCGCCGTGCTGACCGGGCAAATCGTGCAGCGGGGAGACGCGCTGACATTTTTGGTTGAGCTGGTGGATGTCGCGCAAGGCAGCCTGCTCTGGGCGGAGCGCTACGTGCACAAACTTGCGGATCTTCCGGCCATTGAGGACGAACTCGCCGCGCGTATCTCCGAGACGCTGTCCGTCACACTTACGGGAGAACAACATAGAAAAATTGCGAAGCGCTTCCCCGAAAACTCAGAAGCCTATCAGTCTTATCTCAAGGGACGCTACTTGTGGCACCAAGCCACGGAACGCTCGGTCGCGCAGGCCGTCCGCTATTTCGAGCAGGCCATCGCCAAGGACCGCAAATATGCGCTAGCGTACTGCGGGGTAGCCGACTGCCACTATTTTCTGTCCTGCCAGATCGATTGTGGCGCAACACTGCCCAAGGATGCTTACCCCCGGGCCGAAGAGGCGGTACGGCGCGCCCTCGAATTAGATGATTCGCTGGCCGAGGCCCATGCCGCACTCGCGTCCATACTGAAGAATTTTTACTGGGATTGGACGGGCGCGGAAGCCGAGTTCCGCCGCGCCATCAGCCTCAACCCTAATTATCCGAAGGCCCATCAGTCTTTCGCCGATCTGCTGGGTGTACTAGGGCGATTCGACGAAGCGCTTCAAGAAATCAAATACGCGCATGAGTTGGATCCGTTCAGCGCCTCGATCAATACCGATGTCGGATTTTTGCACTACCTGGCGCGCGATTATCAATGTGCTCTCGGACGCTTTCAGCTGACCCTTGAGCTGTTTCCCAATCACGTGCCCGCCCACTGTCTCATCGCCCTGGTTTACGAGCGTTTGGGAATGCAGCAGGAGGCGGACGCGGAGTTTAAGCGGGCACGCGCACTATGCCGCGGCCGCTATATTCCTCTGGCCGCGATCGCCCGCATGCTCTCCGGCGGCGCCCGAGCGGAGCAGTTTGGGCGCGGTCTTGAAGAGCTTCGCAGCTTGTCCAAGAAACGTTACGTTCCCGCCGCTTACTTCGCGGCCCTTTATGTGCGCATGAAACGCAAGTCGGATGCATTCGAATGGATTGAGAAAGCTACCGAGGAGCGATCGAACTGGCTCATCTATCTCAATGTGGAGCCGCTGTTTGATTTTCTCCGCTCCGATAAACGTTTCGAGAATGCGCTGCGGCGTGTTGGTTTTTCCACGCTGCGCCAAGCGCCGGTCCCGGCAAGGGGTGTCACACCGGCGCGCGAGGGCAAACTAACGGCTATCTCTAATCAGGATTGAGGAGGCGACGGTTGGGAGACGATTGGAAGCCACCAAACGGTTGCCGGCGTGCATCATTCCTGATCCGTGCTTGCTTACCCTAACTGCCGGCCGGGTTCCTTCATTCATTTCTTCGATAAGCATTCTTCGTTAAGCATTTCTTCGATGAGCGATGAGTCGTTCGGCTTGCGGGCACTCCAAGGTCCGCTGACCGGGCCCACGCTGTCTGGTAGCGCCGGATGCAACCGAATTCCGGCGTGCAGATCGTCGGTGTTTCCGCCAAAAACACCAATCGACAGCTGGATACGCCATCCAGGCATTGTGTGGCTGGATACGCCATCCAGGGGCTGTATGGCTGGATACGCCAGGGGGTTGTGTGGATAGATCCGCAGGATTAAGACACTACCGATCCGCACGCGAAATTGACATCGCAGGAGGTGGCGCATAGCATAGTTTATTTGACTGCAAGGTGCAGGCCGCGCTGGAGGAGTACGTTTTGCCTTCGCTGCAGACCAATTCAGGCACGGTGCTCGGGCGCATCGTAGCGGCGCGGCGGGCCGAAGTCGCGCGTCGCCAGAGGATCATGCCTGAAGCGGTGCTGCGCATGGCCGTGAAAAAAGCGGACGCGGTGCGCGATTTTCCAGCGGCTCTCAGGCGCGACACAACTAACATTATTGCGGAATTAAAGAGGGCTTCCCCATCGGCGGGCCTGCTGCGCGCGTCCTTCGACCCCGCGGGGCTGGCACGTGATTTTGAACAAGCGGGGGCAGCGGCGCTTTCGGTCGTTACGGAGGAGGAGTTTTTTCAAGGGACGCTCGCTTTTTTGCGCGATGCACGCGCGGCCACTTCGCTTCCGGTTTTGCGCAAGGACTTTATCGTCGAGGAGTGGCAGGTATGGGAGGCGCGTGCCGCCAATGCAGATTCCTTCCTGCTGATTGTGGCGGCGCTGGCGCCTGAAAAGCTAACGGCGCTGCTGGCTCTGGGTCGGGAGCTCGAAATGGAACCGCTGGTGGAAGTTCACACGGAAGCCGAGCTGTCGACTGCGCTCGAGGCGGGAGCGCGCATCATCGGTGTGAATAATCGGGATTTACATACACTCGAGGTTCGCGTGGAGACCTCGGTGGGACTGATCCAGCAGATTCCCGACGAATGCATCGCAGTCAGTGAATCAGGCCTTCGGTGCGGCGACGACCTGACGCGGTTGCGGGGCGCGGGCTTCGATGCGTTTTTGATTGGAGAACACCTGATGCGCGAGAGCGATCCCGGTCGCGCACTCCGCGGCCTGTTGTGTGCATAGAATTCGGACCGCATACGAGCGCAAAGGTGACGTGATCGTACGCGTTAAAATTTGCGGAATCACGAATTGGACCGATGCCAAGCTCGCCGTGGACCTGGGAGCGGATGCACTGGGGTTCAACTTCTATCCACTGAGTCCGCGGGGAGTGACTCCTGCGAAAGCCTGGGATATCATCCGGCGTTTGCCGCCAGGTGTGGCGGCTGTGGGCGTCTTCGTGAACTGGCCGGCGCATGTGGTGAAGGCGCTGGCGCGTGCGGTGCAACTCGCTGCGGTGCAGCTTCACGGTGCCGAACCGCCGGAGGAAGTCCGCGAATTGGGCGGTGACTTCCGGGTCATCAAGGCTTTCGCCGCGCGGCCAGGATTTCGCCTGGCAACGCTCAAACGCTACACACAGGCTTCGGCGTTTTTGTTGGACGGATTCCGGGCGGGTTTACACGGAGGCACAGGCCGCGCGATCGATTGGCGAGTCGCTCGCCAAGCCAATGCATACGGACGCGTGATCCTCGCAGGCGGGATCACTCCCGACAATGTTGCGCGAGCGATTGACGAGGCGCGACCGTTTGCCGTGGACGTGGCGAGCGGGGTGGAAAGCCGTCCCGGGAAGAAGGACGGACGCGCGTTGCGCGCGCTGATGCGCGAAGTTGAGTCTGCCAACTCCTCACTGCGCCGAGAACAAGACGCGCACCAAGGCCAGCACCGAGACGGTCACGGCAAGGGCCGCAAAGATCGGCAGAACGGAAAGAGCACAAATGTTGCGCGGGAGAGACGTTAGCGATGTCAACGCCGGCCTGGCCTGATGTTCGCGGGCGATTTGGGTCTTACGGAGGGCGGTACGTTCCCGAGACTCTGGTTACGCCACTCGAGGAACTCGAGCGCGCTTACGACGAAGCTTGTGCCGATGAAGGATTTCAGAGACAGCTTGCTTATCTGCTGCATACGTTTGCGGGCCGGCCCACGCCGCTGCAGTTGGCGGAGCGTTTGACCGCGCATCTTGGCGGAGCGCGTATCTACCTCAAGCGAGAAGATTTGCTTCATACGGGCTCGCATAAAATAAACAACTGCCTGGGCCAGGCATTGCTCGCGGTGCGTATGGGAAAGCGCCGCATCATTGCCGAGACCGGCGCGGGGCAGCATGGCGTGGCCACGGCCACGGTTGCGGCGAGGTTTGGGCTGGAATGCGTCGTGTACATGGGCACGGAGGACATGGAGCGGCAGCGGCTGAATGTTTATCGGATGCGCCTCCTCGGAGCCGAGGTCGTGGGAGTTGCATCGGGTAGTCGAACGCTTAAGGACGCAATTAACGAGGCCATGCGCGACTGGGTAACGAATGTGCGCACGACGCATTACTTGCTTGGCTCTGTGCTCGGTGCGCATCCGTACCCGCAAATGGTTCGCGATTTCCATAAAGTGATTGGCCAAGAGGCGCGCGCACAGATTCTCGAGGCTGAGAGACGCTTGCCCGATTTGCTGGTGGCGTGCGTGGGCGGCGGCTCGAACGCGATTGGTTTGTTTTACGCCTTCCTGCAGGATTCCGCGGTCAAAATGCTGGGTGTCGAGGCGGGCGGGCGCGGGCACACATTGGGCGAACATGCGGCGCGGCTTGCGGAGGCCTCTGGGTTTACCGGGGCGCGGCCGGGCGTGCTTCAGGGCACGTATACGTACGTGCTGCAAACCGATGATGGACAGATTTCGACAACGCATTCGGTGTCCGCGGGACTGGACTATCCCGCGGTGGGCCCGGAACACGCATTACTAGCTGAGCAGAGGCGTGCCGAGTACACGGCCGTGGGCGATGACGCAGCGCTCGATGCAGCCCGCACCCTGGCGCGCACCGAAGGGATCATTCCAGCGCTCGAAAGTGCCCACGGGCTGGCGGAACTGATCGTGCGGGCTCCAAAAATGCGCCGTGACGAAGTTGTGATCCTAAACGTGTCGGGCCGCGGCGACAAGGACATGGACATACTGGCGCGCCTGCTTTGACCTCGGGGCGCGACGCTGGTCTTTCAGGCATCCCAAAATCTGATATGCATTCGACCATCATCCCCATCCCTCCCACGACTACGCGCATCACGCGGCGATTTGAAGAGCTTCGGCGCAGCGGCCAGATGGGTCTGGTAGCTTTCTTGACCGCGGGGGATCCGTCGCTCGCCGCAACCGAATCACTGGTGCTGGCGATTGCGGAAGCGGGCGCCGACGTTGTGGAGCTGGGCGTGCCGTTCAGCGATCCGGTGGCGGACGGGCCTGCCATCCAGCGCTCCAGCGAGCGCGCATTGCGCTCCGGAACCACCCTGGCAGGCGTGCTGGGAGTCGTCGAATCGGTGCGCAAGAAAACCGGCGTAGCGCTGGTGCTGTTCAGCTACTACAATCCTGTATTGCAGATGGGCGTCTCCCGGTTCGCGGACCGTGCGGCGGCAGCCGGCGCGGACGGTGTTCTGATTACCGATCTCACGCCCGAGGAAGCCGCCGATTACCGTGGGACGATCGCCGAGCGCGGCCTCGATACAATTTTTTTGGCCGCCCCGACCTCTCCCGATGAAAGGCTGTCGCGCATCGCTGCATGTTCGACTGGCTTCTTGTATTTGATATCCAGGACAGGCGTGACTGGCACGAAAAAATCCTTGCCGGAGGACCTGCCCGGGCTGGTGCGCCGCGTGAGGCGCACAACATCGTTGCCGATTGCGGTGGGTTTCGGAATTTCCGAGCCTGAACATGTTTCGATGCTCGGAGGGCTAGCCGACGCTGCCGTCGTCGGGTCGGCGCTTGTGGAGACGATTGAGCGAGCCACTACGTTGGAAGAAGCTCAGACGGCGGTGGCCGCCCGCGTGCGAAACCTCAAACGAGCCGGATTGCAAGGAATGAGCCGGCGGGAGCCGAAGCCATGAGGCTCGAAGACTGGCGTCGCAAGATCGATGAAATCGATCGACGACTGGTGGAGCTGTTGAACGAGAGGTCCAGCTGCGTACTCGAGATTGGACGTTTGAAAAGGGTGGACGGAATGTCTCTCTATCAGCCCGAGCGCGAGCGCGAGGTGCTGGACGCCGCGGAGAAGGCCAATCGCGGGCCCCTCAGCGAAGAGGCCATCCGCCGTTTGTTCGAGCGAATTCTGGACGAAGCCCGGTCGGTTGAGCGCATTGCAATGCACGATGACTCCGATCACGATCACGGAAGCTGAACCGGGCCGAAGGGTGTCGGAAACTATATCGGGACGTATGTCGGGAAATATGCCGGGAACGCCACCTAACATTCAGAACAGATTGCGCACTGGGTTGATGGTCTCATGGTAGTGGTTAGGCAAACTGCGGCTGGCGAGGAGCAGATACGGGCGGGGATCGAGCGCCTGGTGGCACTGGCATTTGATATCCATCGTTCGACAGGCGCGTCGCGAACCGTGCCGGAGGCAGTAGGCGTCCAGCCTGACTTCGATGCACGGGAGCAAGAATTGCTGGCTGGTCTCGTCGATCCTGCACATGGCACCGCCCGCCGCGATCAGGCCAGACCCATCGCTCTTGCAGCAATCGCCGGTGGCGCAGACGGGTTGCTGCTTGAGGTGCACAACGACCCGGAGAAGGCGCTTTCCGACGGCGCGCAATTCCTTTATTTCGATCCATTCGAAAATTTGATGGCCCAGGCACGCTTGATCCCCTTGGTCGTCGGCCGTCAAGTGGCTTAGCGATGGCCGATTCATTCGCGAGGATCGCGATTGCGGGCACTGGCTTGATCGGCGGGTCCTTCGCACTCGCCGCGCGCAGCGTGCTGCCCGGAGTATATATCGCGGGCTGGGACCGGCCGGAAGTGCTCGACCGCGCGTTGGCGCTCGGGATTATCGACGCAGGTCATAGTGAGCTTCAGGAAGCCGTCGCCGCCGCGGATCTCATCTATATTGCCCTGCCCGTGCAAGACGCAATTGACCGCCTGCCGGAAATCGTGCGACACGCCTCACCGGATGCGCTGATTACCGACGCGTCGAGCACGAAACGGGCCATATGTGCCGCAGCCGCAAAGTGCTTCGTGAATGGCGCGCGGTTTGTGGGTGGGCATCCGATGGCGGGAAACGAGCGGTCCGGCGTGGGCTCAGCTGATGGAATGTTATTTCGCGACTCGAGTTACGCACTCGTCGGGGTAGGCGAAACTGGAGAGGCGTCGAGCACAGCAAAGGATCACGGTGCGCGGAGCGATAAGCGGCTGACCAGGCTTCTCGATCTGATTGCGGCAATTGGGGCGCGACCGATGTGGATGGATGCTGCGACGCACGACCGGACGGTGGCGGTCGTTTCGCATCTGCCGCAATTGTTAGCGGTGGCGTTGGCAGGAGTGGTGGCTGCCGAGACACAGGAAAGAGACCTGCCGCTGGCCTTAGCGGGGCGCGGTTTGCGCGATGCCTTGCGGCTCGCAGGCAGCCCTTACGATGTGTGGCGCGATATCATTCTGACCAATAGCGACAATCTCGACGCTGTTTTAGTGCGGGCGAGCCAGGCCATCGAGTACCTGCGCGCGAACCTGCGCGAGCGTCAGCTTGAAACAGAGTTCGCCAGAGCGAATGAGGTTTACAGGATTCTTCGCGAGTTGCAGTAGACTCCAAAGGGACTCTACCGTAAGCGGAAAAGTACGCATTCATGGACAAAAGAGTGGCGAATGCCGAGACCGCCATCGCGCGGCTCGCGGAGGGCGCGACAATTCTGATGGGCGGTTTCGGGCTATGCGGTATTCCCGAAAACCTGATCGCAGCAGTCCGCCAGGCGGGGACGAAAAATCTTACAGTCGCCTCGAACAATCCGGGTTCAACCGATTTCGGTATCGGCCTGCTGATCGAGTCGAAGCAGATCCGCAAGATGATCGCGTCCTACGTTGGCGAAAATTCGTTATTTGCGAAGCAGTTTCTGGAAGGCAAAATCGAAGTGGAACTAAATCCCCAGGGCACCCTGGCCGAACGAATTCGCGCGGGCGGGGCCGGCATCCCGGCTTTCTACACACCCACCGGATATGGCACCATGATCGCCGAAGGCAAAGAAACGCGCGAATTTGGCGGCCGCATGTACGTGCTGGAGAAAGCCCTGCGCGGCGATTTCGCCTTCATTAAGGGTTGGAAAGGCGATCGTTGGGGCAATATCGTTTATCGCAAGACGGCGCGGAATTTTAATGCGGTCATGGCCACCGCAGCTGATTATGTAATTGCCGAAGTCGAAGAACTCGTCGGGCTGGGTGAGATTCCGCCGGACCAGGTGCACACACCGGGTATTTTTGTCGATGCCATATTTCAGGGTAAAGGATACGAGAAGCGCATTGAGAAACGTACGGTACGCAAGCGCGCTTGACGAATATGTGCGAGCGGAGGGGATGATCGAGTGAAGGCCGGCAGCGAAGTCGACAAGAAAGGTGCGCCCGCCAGTGGGGTGACCAGCGCGGCACCCAGCGGAGAGGAAAAACGAGAGCGCATCGTTCGGCGAGTGGCGCAGGAGTTGTGTGACGGTTATTACGTCAATCTCGGGATTGGCATGCCCACGCTGGTGGCGAACTTCATTCCCCCGGGCATGGAGGTGGTATTGCAATCGGAAAATGGGATGCTCGGCGTCGGCCCATTTCCCTTCGAGGGCGATGAAGATCCAGACTTGGTGAACGCAGGCAAAGAGACGGTGACGGAAATTCCCGGGAGCTCTTATTTTTCGAGTGCCGATTCGTTTGGCATGATACGCGGCGGGCACGTGGATCTTACCGTGCTCGGCGGCTTGCAGGTCGATGAAAAAGGCAATCTCGCGAATTGGGCGATTCCGGGAAAAATGATCAAAGGCATGGGCGGTGCGATGGATCTGGTAGCGGGCGCACGCCGTGTGATTGTCGCGATGGAGCACGCGACCAGGGAAGGCGAACCGAAAATCCTGCGCGCGTGCCATGCGCCGCTAACGGGAACCGAAGTCGTGGACCTGATCGTCACCGAACTCGCGGTAATCGAGGTAACTCCCACAGGCCTGATATTGCGCGAAGTGGCCCCGGGCGTTACTCCCGCAGATGTTCAGAGGGTAACCGAACCGCGGCTGGAAATCGCTCCCGACTTGAAGCCGATCGCGGTATAGCTCGAAATCGTTCGCTTCCACGCGCGATCTCAGGGCTTAGGTGAAAGCGGGATGAACGCATCAATTGAGCAAATGCGTGCGATGCTTTTACCACGTCGATCGATTGCCTGCTAGCCGCGGATTGCGCCACGATGGCGCGAGGAGCGAGCCCGTGAAACTGAATTCTATCGTGATCGTAAGCTTGCACACACCGCGCGAGAAAATTTGGGGGGAGCTGCTTGAACTGCACTCGGCCGGCATCACCATGCGTGGGATTGACTTAAACTGTTTCGACGATTTCGTGCGTCAAGTGCTGCATCCCGAGGGCGACCCCGTGGGGCTAGCCACGCTATTTTTCCCCATGCAAAGGGTGGAGCGGATTTCGCTCGACGAACCGACCGGTTCGATACCGTCAATGGCCGACGTGTTCGAGCAAAAAGCGGGACGCACGCTGAAGGACTATCTCGCACTGTTCGCCTGACTGCGTTACCATCCCCGCCATGGGCAACCGCATCCTCACCGTCCCCAACCAGCTCACCTTCATGCGGCTGGGGTTCCTGCCATTTTTCATCATTTTAGTTCTGTACCGCCGATATTCCTGGGCGCTGGCCATCTTGGTGTTAGCGGCGCTCACCGATGGCTTGGATGGGCTGCTTGCCCGCACGCTGCATCAGAAGTCAGCGCTGGGAGCGTATCTCGATCCCATTGCTGACAAGTTGCTGCTATCGTCATCTTTCGTGGCCCTCGCGCTCGAAGGGCAGATCCGTTGGTGGCTCACGATTCTGGTATTGGGACGCGACGTGCTGATCTTGATTACGGCCGCGGTCATCCTGGCCACGCTGGGCTACCG
The DNA here is from genome assembly GCA_963828935.1 of uncultured Acidobacteriota bacterium. GTDB lineage: Bacteria > Acidobacteriota > Terriglobia > Acidiferrales > UBA7541 > Palsa-189. Next base: position 48,533 of record CAWHGP010000008.1, read on the forward strand.
GCCATTTCCGCCATCGATTTTTGGGAAAATCACCACTTCGCTTGAAATCTTACTGGTGTTTGTGGTTTTGCTGCTGGCGGCATTTCATCGCCAGGGATATGGGTACAAAGACGAACACTTCCTCGCCACCGCCCGGCAGATGCTGGGGTACCTGGTGGCAGGGTTTACGATTTTTTCGGGGTTCCATTACAGCGTCGTGGTCGCGCACCGCCTGAGCCAGCCACAGGAAGCCGCGCGTGCAGCCAAAGACTAAAGACGAACTGGCGAGGAAGACTGCGCGGGTCGATCAGCCGCGTCCGAGAGTGGGATAAAAATAATTGAGCAACATGAAGGCGAAACTGGCCACAATCGCCAACCCTGCGGTCCAGCCGAGCGCATTCGCGCGGCGCCGTTCGGCGGCATCGGCAGGCAAACGGTCGATCATCAGCTTGCCAAGAATAAAGCCGGAAATGAAACCGCCGATGTGGGCGAAATTGTCGACTCCCGGCATCAAGACTCCCAGCACTGCGACATAAACCAACCAATAGATGAGCTGGCTGCGGAGCATACGCATCCCTGCGCTCTGACGGCCAGAGGTGAGCGCGAGCAACAGCCCGACCATCCCCAGCAGCGATCCCGAAGCGCCCACGCTCAAGTGTCCGCTGGCGGCGCTGGCGATATACCCGCAAGCTCCCGTCACCACAAAAATAAAGAGGAATCGCGCCGAACCGTACATGTCTTCAATCGTCGGAGCCAGATCCATCAGAACCCACATATTGAATCCTATGTGCAGCAAGCTGGCATGGAGAAAGATGGCCGTTACAAATCGCCAAGGCTGCATAAGATCGTACGGCAGAGGTGCGGAAGCACCCATGCGGGCCAGAATGTTGCTGCTGATGCCACCCAGGCCGAACAGCGCTCCTAGTCCTCCTGTGGGCGCCGCGAATCCGCTCTGATGTATCGTAGCGAGCAAGCTCACGCCGTACAGCACGCAGCAGAGGCTCAGGATGCCGTAGGTGACCGGCGAAGTTTGTGGCACGAAGCGGCTGACCGAACGACTGGCGGCAGCGAGTGAAAAATTCAGGTTGCTACCGCACTGGTGGCACTTCGTTGCGGAAGCGCCGACCAGCGTTCCGCACGCCGGGCACAATCGGGGTCGCGGCACATTGGGTTCCGAACGAAGCTTCGCTCTAAGTTCATTTCTCCAGCGATCGAGTTTGTAGCGCCAGCGAACAGGGAGCTGCACATGGTCTCCTTGCGGGTCAATCAAGGCATATCTATAATACAGAAAACAGATACCGGGCACTAAACGATGTCGCGTCCGCGGGGCCGTCAGGTGAGCGAGCTCCGAACGAACCGGACCGGAAAGAATCCTACGATGCCCAAGTTCGAAGACCTCTTTGAAGAAATCGGCCGCAAACTTGACGGCGAGATTGAACGTTTGCGCAAGGTTGCCCAAACCGAGATTTCTCCTACAGCGCGTCGTAAGGCTGCAAGTGTTCTCCGGAGGGTCTCGGGCGGCCTGGAGCGCTTTGCCAACGAACTTGAATCAGAAATCGAGCACAAACCGGAATAAGACGACCTTCGTAATTCCCAGAAGATTCGTACACATTCGGAATCCCGGCCTACTTTTTCCCGCTGCTGGTTATTACTGCGGCCGTGGCGGCAAGTGGGCATCCAGTGCCAAATGAAAATCTGCTGTCGGCAGGAGGCGATTCACCTTGGACGACTGCATATTCTGTAAGATCGGGCGGGGAAAACTGCCGGCGAAGCTGATCTATCAGGACGCGGATGTATTTGCATTTGAAGATGCCGCTCCTCAGGCGCCCACGCACATTCTGATCTGTCCGCGAACACATATCGTGTCCCTGAGCGAAACCACGGCAGGGGACGCGGCGCTGCTTGGCCGCTTGCAATTAGTGGCCGCGCAGGTGGCCAACGAGCGCGGTATCACCGGCGGTTATCGCACAGTCATCAACAATGGAAAGGGCGCGGGCCAATCCGTATTTCACCTGCACGTGCATCTGTTAGCTGGCCGCGAGTTCCGCTGGCCTCCCGGCTAGGGAATCAGTCCCCGGAATTTTTATGGACGGCATGGTCCTCTCCGCCTTTGGACCACCGCCGCAGCCGCGCTAGCAAGCCGTCCGCACCCGGCAGAATGCGGACAACAATTACGGTGACATTATCAGCGCCGCCGTAGTCGTTGGCCAGTTCTACCAATCTTTTCGCCGCCGCCTGCGCCGGCTCGACTGTGGTGATCGTGCTGGCAATCTCGGGATCGGTAACCATGCGCGTCAGTCCATCCGAGCACAGCACGAGCGTGTCGCCTTCAAGTAGCGGGCACTCGCTGGCATCCACTTGCACATCCGCATTGGATCCGAGCGAACGGATCAGCACGCTTTGCACGCTGCTATTTTCGGCTTCCTGCGGAGTCATGATGCCGCGGCGAACGTTTTCGGCGACCAGGGAATGATCCTCGGTCAATTGTTCCAGGGAACCGGCCCGAAGCAGGTACGCCCTGCTGTCCCCGACATGGGCCACGCTCAGTCGTCCATCTTTCAGCCAAGCGGTGACGATCGTGGTGCCCATGCCCGCATGCTCGGGATTTGACGATGCGGCCTCGAAAATCTTGCGGTTCGCCAGTGTTACGGCGCTCGCCAGGCGGTTGGTGGTTTCCGAAAGGCCGGCACGTGACTCGCCAAAAAGAGGCGCGGCAATATTGTTTTGCGCCTCCAAGCAGTGCGTGACCACCGTCTCGACGGCCATGTTGCTCGCCAACTCACCATGCGCCTCGCCTCCCATGCCATCGCACAAAACGTAGAGATCGAGCGCAGGCTCGAGGCGATACGCATCTTCGTTGTTTTGGCGCACGCGACCCACATCGTTGTGTGCGCCGGCATCAATCAGCAAGAGGAACCTCACCCGGTAGAGCCGTTGTCGAGGCTAACAAGGTAGGATAACCGGGCGCAACGCCCAGAAGTGCAAATACCTTGGACGAGTATCCAGAGTGCATACCCGCAGAAACAGCAGCTATAAAAAACTCCAATGTTCTCCTATCCCGGCGTTGCGAAGCACGGTATGATCGACCCGCAGCTTGCGCTTCTTGCGCTGCCCCTCGGCTCGTCGTGCAGATGAAAAAATCACAGGAGATTTGGTTTTTCAGGCGTTCGTCGATTGCCCGCCTGGTGCACGTGCTCCGGCGGCGATACGCGCTTAACGGTGTGGAGAATCCCGCTCGCAGCGGCCGCACACAAACGGCAGGCTGCGTCCCTGCCGGACCAGCCGTCTGGCTGGCGAATCCGGTATCCGATGGTGCAGCGGCGCTCCGCCGCCTTGCGCGGCGATGTCCCGACCTTCGTCTGATCGCGGTAACGAGTGAACGTGCCTGTTCCCGCCTGAAGGGAAAAGAATGGTTTGCTTGTCTGCCCGATAATTTGCCACCGGGGCTGCTGACCCGCACGATCGAAGCCGCATTCGCGAATATCGAGCTTGCCGGGAGTGAACGTTCTGCCAAAGAAGATCTGGCGCGCGCCGAGCGCGAACAAGAAGAGCTCAATCGCATTGGTGTCGCCCTATCTTCGACACACGATGTAACGGCGTTATTGGAAATGATCCTCGCCAAAACACGCGAGATTACTGGCGCGGACGCCGGCACGCTTTATCTGGTGGAGATGGCCCGCCCGGAGCACGGCCACGCCGGGGAAGACCAACAAGAGCGTTTCCTGCGTTTTAAGGCCACGCAGAACGACAGCAGGCAATCTCCTTTTGTTGAATACTCCGTGCCTATTACCGAGAATTCGCTCGCGGGTTATGCCGCGCTGCATGGTGAAGTGATCGCACTCAACGACGCTTACGCGGTGCCGACGGCCCGTCCCTATCGTTTTAACTCACGCTACGATGAGCAAACAGGCTACCGTACGCGTTCACTGCTCACGGTACCGATGAAAGATGCACGCGGAGAGGTGATCGGCATCGTGGAGTTGCTGAATTGCAAGCGCGATCGCGCGGCACGCCTGCTTACTTCCGCCGATCTCGATTGCGTGGTCCAGCCCTTTCCAGCGCGCGCAGTGCGACTGGCGGAATCGCTGGCCTCACAGGCCGCCGTGGCCTATGAAAACAGCAAACTCTACGGAGATATTGAGGCGTTGTTCGAAGGTTTCGTGCAAGCCGCAGTCACCGTTATTGAGCAGCGCGATCCGACCACCTCCGGCCATTCCCTGCGGGTTTCGCGGATGACGGTAGGTCTTGCGGAAATTGTGGACCGCTGCGACGCCGGGCCATATCGCGGCATTCGGTTCAGCCGCGACCAGATGAAAGAAATCCGCTACGCCGGCCTTTTACACGATTTCGGCAAAGTGGGAGTGCGGGAAGAAGTGCTGGTGAAGGCCAAGAAGCTTTACCCGTCGCAATTCGACATCGTGCAAACACGCTTCGACTATATGCGGAAGGAACTGGAAGCGCAGTACGAGCGCAGGAAAACAAACGCGCTCCTGGGCACCTCGCGTGAACGGGCCGTTCGCGATGTCGCGGCTATCGATGTGGAGCTTCGCCGCCGGCTCGCCGAGCTGGATGACGCTCTGGGCAAAATTGTCGAAGCCAATGAGCCGACCGTCCTGGAGACGGGAGAGTTCGAGCAACTATTCGAACTTGCGGCCAAGACATATCACGACGCACGTGGAGCGGAACGGCCAATGTTAACTTCGGATGAGGTGCGCTTCCTCTCCATCACCCAGGGAAGTCTGGATGCGAAAGAGCGCGAGCAGATCGAGTCCCATGTGTTTCACAGCGTCAACTTCTTGATGCAAATTCCCTGGACACGCGAAATTCGCGGCATTCCTGACATCGCGCGCGCGCATCATGAAAAATTGAACGGCACGGGGTACCCCTATCAATTGAAGGGCCACCAGATTCCCATCCAGGCGCGCATGATGACGATTTGCGATATTTTTGATGCGCTTTCAGCCGCCGATCGCCCCTACAAGAAGGCCGTGCCTGTGCAACATGCGTTGGCCATCCTCGAAGACTCCGTTCTGAGGAAGGAACTTGACGCTGGTCTGTTCAAGATGTTTTTGGAAGCGCGCATTTACGATCAGGCCGGCAGGCGCGATTAAATCCGTGGCTGCTGCAAACAACACTACGGCCGGCGGATGAATTAAAGCGCACTGCGTCCGCTGCGTACTAACCCAGCTTCGCTAAAATCCGTGGCGGACTCGACATCTTTAGTCGCAGGAGCACACTGCGCCAACTCCTCGACCGTAATTCGTGCGCGTTCAAGTTTGCGGTCGGCCTCGGAGTAACACTGCTGGGCGTTGCGCAAGTGAGTCCCTATCCTTTGATACAATTCAGTAAAGTTCTCCATCTGTTTTTTGAGGCCGGTGAGGCTGGCGAGCAGCCGCTTGGCATTTTCCTCCACCTGCATACCGCGCAGGCCCAGCGCGATGATTCGCAGATAGCCGAATAGAGTGCTGGGAGAAACGGCCACAACGCCCTTTGCGCGGCAGTACTCGTCCAGGGAATTACCCTTCGGGTCCAACGTCTTCAGAAGCTCGTAGTAAACGCCTTCAGACGGGATAAACATCAGAGCGATATCCAGGGTGCCCTCAGCCGGCAAAACGTACTTCTTCGCAATGGCATCCGCGTGGAAGCGTACGGCCTTCGAGAATCCAACGCGAGCTTCTTCGCCGGTATCGACCAGACGCCGATAATCGTCCAAGGGAAACTTGGAGTCGATGGGAAGTAGCCTGTCGTTCAGGCGCACCACAGCATCCACCGCCTCACCCGAAGCGAAGCGGTGCTGCATGGCATACGCCGCGACAGGAAGCGAATCCGAAAGCATACGGTCGAGCGCCACTTCCCCGAGCGTGCCGCGCGTCTTGGCGCCTCCCAGCACGTTTTCAATCTGCCGCGCCGCACCAGACAGTTCGTGGCCGGCTTGCTGTACCTCTCCGAGCTGCTGACGAATCGTTCCCAGCATATCGGTGGAAGCCTTCAGTTGTTCGGAGACGGCCTTTTGCGCACCCGAAGCGAGTTCCCCGGAAGAGGCCATGCCCGTTTGCACCTGTTGCGACATCTGGCCCAGTTGCAAGGTAATGGACTGCGCCAGCTGCCCCAGGTGGCTGGCCACGGCCTGGGATTGCGCCGTCACCATGTTCTGTATTTCCTGCCGGTGCGCTGCGGCTTGCGCCTCCGCCTCTCGGCGAGAACTGTTGGCAGAAGCCCAGACCGCAGCGACGCCAGCAATAGCCGTTGTTGTAATTGCGACTAGCAGCAGCGCTATGGTCCACAAGGTCATGAGACGTACTGTAGCGCGAATTTGAAGCGCCGCAATAGCATATTTGAAGAAAAAGCGAAAGTCATGGCACTGCGCAAAAGGCCCGTCGAACTATCCTGGCAGAGGCTTGCCAGCCTGAGAAATGGCCAATGAGGCTACGGGTCACGCCGGTTAGCAGCGCCGCTCAGTTGTACGAGTGGCGGCGGGTTCGAAGGAACTGCGGGTCGCGGCTGAATGGTTTGTGGGGCGCGCCAATTATCCAGCTGCGAGACTTGCTGGGAGCACGAGACCGTACAGCGCGGTGCGCACGGCTTCTCGGTGTTGAACTCGCGGTGGAAGTCCTCAAGAGTATATTTTTCAAGCGGAATTCCCGGATATCCGCGTTGCTGCGAGCACCAGTGCACCAAACCGTCTTCGCAAATGTAAAGGTAACGCGCGCCAGAACGACATCTCCACTGGTTGGGATTGCCGCGCGCGATGTTTTGCTGGAATTGATTGAAGCGCGCATAGGAGCGCTTGCCAAGAGCCATCACCTCTTCGAAAATCTCCTGTTCGCGCGGCGCGAGCGGTTGAAGCTGTCCATTGTTGTCGTGCAGCACGCCAACGGTGCTGGTGAAGCCGAGCTCGAGCGCGCGGTGAGCGACCGCCAGAGCGTCTTCCGGGTTGTTGACGCCGCTGCCCAACACGGAGTTGATATTGGTCTGAAACTCGGCATGTTCCGCCAGCAAGACAAGTTTTTGGTCCAGAACTTTCAGGCTCTTCTTCGAAATTTCATCCGGCCGCGCGTTATCAATGCTGATTTGCAGGTGATCGAGTCCGGCGCGATTTAACTGCCGGATGCGGTCTGTGGTAAGCAAGTATCCATTGGTAATCATCCCCGCCAGGATACCGTGACGGCGTACGCGGGCGATGATCTGGTCGAGCCCCGGGTGTAATAATGGCTCGCCACCGCTCTGGGTGATGATAGAGATCCGCAGTTCGGCCAAATGGTCGATCCGGCGAAACATCTCTGGAAGGGGCACTGGTTTCGAGAAATTATCGTACTCATTGCAGTAGCCGCAGGAGAGGTTGCAGCGCCGGATGGGAATCATATGGGCCAGCACTGGGTGGTTGGTCGACGCCAAACCCCAGGCAATCATCCGCAGCTCGCGCGCGCGCGTTTGAGCAAATCGGATGCCTTTGCGAATCCTTGCTTGCAGTCCCATGTTCTTACTATATAGAGATTTGAAGACGAAGTGTACCCGCCACCGCAAGTCCTGCCTTTGTTTGCGAATTGGTGATACAACGAATTGCTGAGATATCGAAGGCGGCGCTTGCACCGTTTTCCCCGGAGGTTCTAAGCTACTCAAGGTAAACTGGCGCAGCGTACGCGTGGCGAAGTCGAATCACGCGGCCGTTGCACTTTCTTTATCCAAATCGGCTTGTTTTTCAAATTCGGCGGGCGGCACTGAGGTTGCGTCGCGGTGGCGAGCTCTCTGCCGGCCCTACTGGAGAATCTGCTCATGTCCAACTTGCAGCCGCAAAGCAATCCGAATCCGACGACACCACCCTCATTTCGCGTTGACGTGCATCTCCACGATCTTCTCGTCAGTGATAAAGCCGGCAGACCCTCGTTGCCGGTTCCATCGGCGCAACCGCAACTATTGCCGGAGCCCGACTTCCCGCAATATCCGGAACTTCTCAACGATGACGGTTATGACTATCAAAAGGAGCTCGATCGTGCTCTCAAGGGCCGTCGCAAATGGACCACGCCCATGGTACTTCGGGCCATGCGTGGTTGGCTTTTTCCTTACATTAAATCGCGTGCTCTGCCCGGTGAATTTCATCCCATCATTGCGTACCTGTTCACCGAGTGGAAGTGCAACCTGGACTGCCATTATTGCTGGGCCTTTGACAATACCGTGAAGGGTATGACCGAAGACGTGGCGAAGCGTTCGATCGACTGGCTACACGGCACCACCTGCCGCGTCCTGGCATTGATGGGCGGCGAACCGCTGCTGCGTCCATCCTTCGCGCACAAGGTGGTTAATTACGCGGCCAAGAAGGGCTTCTGGATCTACGTACCGACCAATGCGCGATTGTTGCGGCCGGAGGTGATTGACCGCCTCGGCGATGCCGGCGTGGCCACTTTTAATTTCGCAGTGGATGCGGTGGACGAGAAGCCCGGACTTCCGAAAGCGCTTGCTCCGGTGCGCCCATATTTCGATTATCTGGTCCGCAAGCAATACCGGTACGGATATACGGTTTTCTTTAACATGAATATTTGCCGCACGAATATGGACGACATCAAACAGCTCACCGAGATCGCGCATGACAACGGTATCGCCACCGATTACCACATTAACGAGTCGCCCATGATCGATCAGCCGCATTTCAAGCATGCCGACGAGAACAGCACCTACATCACTCAGGAGGATTTTCCTCAGGTCGATGCCCTGATTGACTGGCTGATCGAAAAGAATCGCCAGGGCTACAAGATGGTGAATTCCATCAAACGCCTGAACGATATGCGGGACTTCCTGCGTGGCAATGTGGAGCCCTGGAACTGCCGCGCAGGACAGAACTCCATCATCATTCGCGTGGACGGATCTCTTGCGCCTTGCTTCCCGATGTATTCGGCCACGTACGATTGGGGGGCCATCGAAGCTCACAAGTTTGAGGTGCCGCAACTCAACGAAATGAAAAAGGATTGCCAGACGCACTGCTTTTCAACGTTGAATCATAATTTGGGCTACTGCTACAACGACGCCCGGGTGATGAAATGGGTGCTCAAGCAGGGAACCCGCGGCTTTCAAGGTGTAACGGGCAGTTTTGATGACTAGAAGCGTGTAGCCGCAGAGGTCGCTCCTACCAATTTGATGAGCCAGGTTAATAAGCCAGGTTAATAAGCCAGGTTGCAAAGCATTCTCCGGCAGATAAATGGACTCTGCCGGAGTCAGGCCAGGAAAGACTTCAGTTCACGTTCGATTTCCGTCGGGCCGAGCGCCTCGCCGGAATTCAGGCGTTCGAGGACTGACATCACGGTGCGCTTGGCTTCCTCCTTCACATAGTTACGGAAGAAACCGTCGAAGATGTGCTCGCCGCGCATGGCATCGTTAATCTCGCCGTCTTTATTGTGCTCGTCGAGTTCGGTGAAATAAACGACCCGGTATCGCCGGTTAAACGACAATTCCCGGTAGATTTCGAACATCACTTTTTCTGATTCGATTCCGGCAGCCATGGCGGGGGTTTCGGAGCCTGGGAGACCGTGCCCTGCTACGACACAGTCTCGAATACCTCGGTCTGTTCAGTCTCTCGAAGTGCAGCAATCGTTGCTGCCGGAGGCAGGCCCATTTCACTGCGGAGCTGCTTCTCGAGCTCGGCAATCCGCACATCAATTTGCGACTGCTTAGTCTTGTTCGCGATGATGTCCTCGCGGTAGCGCTTGAGGAAGTAGGCGATGGTCTCGACCCGGATGCGAATCGAGCCCGACGGCTTGTTTTCGTCGATGTCTTTGAAAGAGAAGTACGGTGTGCCTGATTTGGTAACCGTCTCTTCGACGACCGTGTAAATAGGCGCATCGTGGCCGCACTTGAAGCTCGAAAGCTCGAGTGCCACCAGGTTGGGATGCCGTGCGGTATACTTCGCGGCCCACACCTTCTGACTGGTGTTCTCGCTGTAGGAGTTCTTCCACGCATCGCTGATGTCCAGAGGGTGCGAAGTGACTCCGGCGCGAACTTCATCGCCAAAAAGACGTTCCAGAATCTCGCCGTCAATCGGAAGCGAGCCTAGCGTCAGTACTGGATAACCAAGCTTCTGGAACTCCTCGAGGATATCGTGGTTGAGGCCAGGATCGTTGTGATACGGCCGGGCCAGCAGCACGATGCCAATGCCGTCCTCAGCTTCCAGCTTCTGCAGGATTTCGCGGCCCTGCTTGCGCAGGATGCCTTCGCTGAAGTGCACCATCGCCGCATTCGCCGCGAGCGACGCGCGATGATTCTCCTCGGCCGAAAGGCCCAGGATGTCCCGGAAGGTATCGAACATCTGCCGCTCAAACAAGTCCGGCATGCCGCAGTTGATCAGCGGATTGAGGAACTCGACGCCCATCTCCTTGAAGAGATCGCTTTCCTTGGTGAAGGCCGCCTTGGTGGCCGCGGGAGTCGCCGTCACGGTCGGGCAGGCACGGTGACTCTGGGCATTCACCATATCCGAGGGCAAATCGTCGATCATCGGGAAGAAAATAATATCGAGCGGCTTCTTCTTGTGGTGCACGTATAGCAAGTTGTGCACGTGCGGTATGCCAATTTTCGACGGAAAGCATGGATCGATGGAGCCGCGCTTGGCGCCCGCCTTGTAAAGCTCCTCGGTTGTGTAATCGGAGTAGACCAGATTATCCGCCGGAACGCCGAGGGACTCGAAATACGCGCTGAACGCGGGATTGCAGGTGTACTGATTCAGCACGCGAGGAATACCGATGCGCAGTTCCGTGCGGCGTTTCATCGCAGCCACGCGCGCCTTTTGCTTCGCGGTGACCACAAACCGCGGCAGCGGGTCGGATACCGCCGCCGGGTGAAACGGCCGGAAGGCCTGTTTCGCGGCGATTTCGGCCATGTTGGGGTTGTTTTCCTTCACGGAGTCCAGGCCCTTTTTGATCTCCCGCATGGCGTTTACGTCTTCCACCAAGCCCTTGTCGCAACTGTTGTTGACGATGAGGCGCTTGATTCCCGGTCCGATAGGAATCTTCGATGTCTTCGAGACGAGATTTTCGACTGTAACGCCCGGCATCAACTTCACATCGATGAAGGTGCGCAGGCACTTGTTCTTACAGAAGTAGCAACGCGTGTCCTCACTGCGGTGCGTGACATAGCTGATCTTTTGTACGGCTTCGAGACCGATAAAAGTGGTCTGCCGCCCCATCCTCCACAGCCGGTTCGCCTCAATGGCCGCGCCAATCGCGCCGGACTCGCCGCAATGTTGGTGCACGATAATGTCCGGCTTAACGCCCTTGTCGCGGAATCTCGATTCGACGAAATCCACCTGGGCCTTTACCGCCGCGAGGTTGTGCTGCGTGCCGCCCTGGAGAACGAAGGTATGCCCCAGCGAAGCCAGGTTCGGAATTTGCGACACGTACAGCCAGATGTTCTTCGGCAACACGTTTGCCAGGCCTGCCAGAATCTCTTCCGGCTTCCATCCCTGCCGCTGGAAATCGACGATATCGGATTGCATGAACACCGCGCAGCCATAGCCAAACATCGGCATGGCCTTGGCGCTGAACGCGAGGTCGGCAAATTGAGTGACATCGAAGCCAAAACCCATGGCCGTCGATTGCAGGAAGTACCCGTTGCCCGCCGAACATTGGGTATTCAGCTTGAAATCCTTCACGCGGCCATTCTGCAAAATAATTAGCTTGATATCCTGGCCGCCCACGTCGCAGATAACGTCAGCGTGCGGATAGAAATGCAACGCCGCTTCGGTATGGGCGACCGTCTCGACAATGGCCGCATCCGCGGCCAAAACGTCGCGCAGGATGTCCTTCGCATAACCCGTAGTGCCGACGCCGAGAATCTTGAGCGTGGCGCCTTGCTCCTCCACCTGCTGGCGCAGGTTTTCGAACATGTCCTGGGTGTCTTCAATCGGATTGCCCTTGGAAAGCTGGTAGCACTTCACGAGGATGCGCTTGTCTTTGTCGATCAGCACGGCCTTCGTCGAGGTCGACCCACCATCGATCCCCATGAAGCACTCGACCACCTGCCCACGCTCAAACTTCGCGGGCACAAACTTCTTGGGCCGGTAGCGCTCCTTGAATTCAAGCAGTTCCTGTTCGTTCTTACTAAGGCCGCTGCCGCCTTTCTTCTGCTTTTCCTCGAGGCGGCCGACATTCAAATACCATTCGAGGCTTTCCGTGCCGCGGTAAATGCCGACGGTTTCATCCTCGTCCTTGCCAAACTCGACCGATCCGAGCGCCGCAAAATACTGCGCGTTTTCCGGCACCAGAATCAGCGAAGCCGGATCGACACCTTCCGGCAAAGGGAATTTGCGTTCTTCCCAGATCCTAGGGATATTCGCCTTCCAGCATTCCTTCATGCCGCGGATGTAAGTGTTGGGGCCGCCGAGCAGCAGCACCTGGGGGCGCAGCGTGTTTCCGCGTGTGAGAACCGCGAGGTTTTGTTGCACGATCGCTTCGAACAAAGAAGCCATTAACTCGTCGCCGGGAACACCGCTCTTCTGCAGTCCGTTAATGTCGGTTTCCGCGAAAACACCGCACTTGCCGGCCACCGGATGCAGCTTGATACCGACATACCCCATGTTCGAAAGCTCGTCGGCCGGGATATGCAGCTTGGCGTTGATTTTGTCGACCACCGCCCCGGTGCCGCCCGCGCATTTATCGTTCATCGAGGGGATTTTTTTCTTGCGGCCGGTCTTGGGATCTTCCTTGAAGATGATGATCTTGGCGTCCTGGCCACCCAACTCGATCACCGAGCCCGCATTCGGATACAACTTTTCGACCGCCAGCGCCACAGCATTTACTTCCTGGACGAATTTGGCTCCCACCAGCGGAGCTACTCCGCCCCCGCCGCTTCCGGTGATGAAGATGCGGCTATGGCTCGGGACAATGCCAACCTCGTCCTCCATCCTTTTCAGGAATTCGAGGACTTTCTCGGGCTGCTTGGTATCGTGGCGCTGATAATCCTGCCACAGGATCTTGTCATCGGCGGGATTCACCACGACAGCCTTAACCGTCGTGGAGCCGACATCCAAACCGATCATTAGTGCGGTACCCGCCGGCACCTTGACGGGGGTGGGACGAGATATGGGCGGTGGTGTAGCTAGTACGGGCTTCGTCAAATTACCCAGGGGGACGAACGCTCCACCCGTGGTCGCGCCATCCCCTGAACCTGTGCCGCAGCTTCCGCTCGAGCAACCCATTCGACAATCTCCCGGTTTCTCTACGCGGCGACGCTGTCGCGTCGGGCCGGTGACTGCTGGGCGCGCATGCGCTCGGCAACATGACGAACGAAATTGGCGGCCAGGCCGACCACGCCCTCGGTCCGCGGAACTTTATACATGGGTGACTTCATCTCGGGATGTTCTTCGACATATGCACGGATTTCATCGAGCGTCCGGCCGGTGGACTCGAGAGAGGCCTTGAATTCAAGCTTGGTCTTGGCCTTAGCCTCGCCCAGCGCCATCTGCACGCGGCTGTGAGCGTTAACGTCACCCTCGCCCGAAGTCTCCACAGGCAGGAAGATCATGTCCTTGTAGTGGGACATTACCGCCGATTGCGCGCCATCGGATTGCGTAGAGGGCATGCATCCGAACGGCTTAAGCGCGAGCACCATGTGCGCGAGGCCCTTCGCCGAATAATAGATATTCTTGGCGACTTCCAAGTGACCTTCACCGCCCGCCGCCCGCGAATTGTAATAAGGATGTCCCAGGCGCTGTAGCTCGTATTGATCGACCAGGTGATGGCCAATGCCGCCAAGGGCCTCGATGATGCGGTTATACTCGCGTTTGAAGATGCGCTCGGCCATCTTGATCTGCATGATTTTCTTATGCATGCCGAGATTTATCTTGAGGTGCTGGTCCACGCGCCACGACGGAGGCAGCGCCGCACCATCCTCAAGCCCTTTTTGATCGTGATACCGCTGCACGACCTGGTGCATGAGGTAGCAAATCCAGGTTCCGATCGGCTCGACGACCACCTGCGCGCCTTCCTTCTCCAAGAACCGGAACATGTTGAAGTTGCCGTCGCCTTCGGTGGTCTGCGCCCAGAACTCGCCGGTGATCTTTACGATGGGCTTTACGCGTGTGCGGTCAATGGGGATGGCGGCGAACCGGTCGCGCACCTCGCGCAAGGCTGAAACAATGTCATCGCCGAAAAGCTGGTGCATGAATTTGCCGAGATATTCCGCAGTGCCGGCGAAGCGCGTCTTTTTCAAAAGCTTCCCGGTCTTGCCGTGCAGCAGCCAAGGCTGCCGGCGCCGCAATACCTCGTGCAACATTTCCATCGAATCTTCGAGCACCCGATCGGTCTCGCCCGCGTTAACTTCGTAAGGACGGATCTGGTAGGCCACATCGTTGATGATGTCGCCGATGTTCAAGGCATTCAGGATGGCCAGGAAGAAGTCCACGTTCAGGGCCAATCCGGCTTCGGCTTCGGCCTGATTCAACCCGCCGCTCTGCTGGAAAAGCAACACGCGGAACTTATCGAAGCCTGCATTCCGCAGTGCCAGACGGTATTCGGATTCATACATGCCGAAGCGGCAGGGGCCGCACGCGCCGGCAGTGAAAAAGACGTAACGATCACAGATCTCGTCTTTGCTAAGCCCTTTTTGTTCAAGGTTTTGCACGAATTGCACGAGATTTCCGACGGTAAAGTAAGTGGGATTGCACTGGCCGTTGTTGCCATATTCCTTGCCCAGTTGAAAGGCTTTCTTGTTGGGCACCGGCACCGATTCGCAGCGATAGCCCAGGCTCTCCAGCGCGGCATGCACCAAGCGCTCATGCTTCCACGTCAGCCCCCCAAACAGGATCGTGGTGTGGTCCCTCTGCAGCTTGGTGAAAGGCAGTTCTATCGGCCGGTGGAAGTGCGTGACTTCCTTGCGCGCGATACCGGCTTCTTGCTCCAGCCGCTTGCGTTCCGTTTCCAGACGCTGCCGGAGCAAGTCTTCCGGAGACAGGATGTGGAACAAATCGCCGTTGTTTTGCGTGCCGTTTTGCGTGCCCTGAACAGGTGCAACAGTGCTCATTTTTGTCGGCTCCGGTGTTCGCTTGTCTCGAATGGTTTCGATCTGAGTCAAGATCTTTGGAATTTCGTGAAGTACAGACTTTAGAAACCGTGGCCGCGATTACTCGGGATCTTTCGAGCCCGGCGGCGGAAATCAAGCTTCCAGTACCGCCCACACCGGGAGCGACCCAGTCATACGAACCGCAGTCAACCCTGCCCCGTCCTGGGGGCCAACCTGTTAGGCCCGAGCATTTAAGTAACAAATTCTCTGGGATTTGTCCAGGCATGTGTAGAAGAATACAGCGGATGGCGAAAATCCAATGCTCGAATGGTCAACCCACCTACCGGATGGGGTGCCGAAAAGTCAGTTCGATCGCTACAAGGCTGCGTTTTTCGCGATGCGCGCTCTAGTTCGCCAGAAACCCGGAAAAGCCGAGAAAAACCGAAAAAAACCGAAAAAATCAAAAACGCTGACCGACTATTGACGGTGGATCACGGAGTCGTTTTGTGAACGCTTGGCTGGTCCCGAACCGTAAGCCAAAAAAGGAGGAGCCCCACAGGGGGCTCCTGCTGCCTTGGAATTTTCTCCAGGCAGTCCTGCTTCGCGACGCGTCAGTGTTTGTCGCCTTTACCCCAGTCATCGGTTAACGGTTTGTTCTTGTTTCGCTCATTGGTTTCGGGATCAGAGCTACCGTGCGGTCCCGGCCCGCCAACCTGGTCCGAAGTCTCGTTTTGGCCGCGGTTCGGACTACTCTGTCCGGTTTGCTGCGTGCCGCGCTGTCCAAGACTTCCGCCGCCCAGACGGCCGCCACCTAAGTGTTGACCGGCGGATTCTCGACCGCCTTGCTGATCGCTCTGTCCCGACCAGGGCACGGATCGGCCTTGTGTGCTGTTCTGTTCTGGTTGTTGACTGCGGCCGTCCTGGCTGCCCGCATGTCCCCTACGCTCTCGCTGCTTCTGATCGCTTTCACGCTGTTTTTTCGTCGATTCGCCCGGCATGCTTCCTCCTGTTCTGATCTTCCCTTTGCGCTCTGCGATTGCCAGTTTCACCGCATCAATCTCGGCTGGTGTCAGGCTCGCGCAGCGCGCGACTTCGCTTTACGCACGGTCTTGCCACGCTTGTTCCCAGTTTTTTCTTCGTCGGATTCAGATGACTCGGATTCTCCCGCCTCTTGGGCGACAACGTTAATTTGCTCGGCAAGTTCCGTCAGCTTTTCGTCCGTTTCTTTCTCTTCGGCTAACGTTTGCTCAAGCAAAGATACCGCTTCGGATTCACCTAGCAGGTTGGCATAGGTGCGCACGCAGCCGTAGCCCGCGATTTCGTAGTGCTCAACCCGCTGCGCGGCCGAAATCAGGCCAGCATCAAGTTCCTCGGGTCCGGGATCTTCCTCGATCAGTTCGCCGCCTTCTTCGATAAGGCCTTCCATCCCTTTGCATTTCTTGCCTTTGGGGGTTTCGTCAAGTGCCTCAAAGATTTTTTCGAGGCGTGCAACGTGTTCGCGAGTCTGCTCGAGATGCTCCTCAAACGCCGTCCGCAATTCGTCGGAATCGGAAGCCTTGGCCATTTTCGGCAAAGCCTTAACGAGTTGATTCTCCGCGCTATACAAATCTTTTAGCTCATTGATGTAGAGCTCTTTCAGCGCATTCATTTCCATGTCGTTATACGCCCCCCGATGTGGATGTCTAAGCGATTTGACGATAATCGCTCCGGTTATGCGGCGCTATACCGTGAAGCTGGTAAATTCGCGCAGGGATGGACTGAGTTGTAACTTGCACATTGTGAGTTAGTTGCGACGCGAGAGTATAACTTTTACAGCGCAACGACCTGCGTGGCGGAGGCAACAATTTGCGGGGGCAGGATGCACATCTCTCAGCTGCAAAGTCAGGCCAGGGGCCGTGATACAGTACGAGACTCGAGTCAACCGCCGGATCGAGAAGGGCATCTCATCGGACGTCTCTTTTTGTGATTTTGTGCTGGTTGTGACTTCATGCTGGCAGCGGCGGCAGGGAACTTGCGACCAGAACTCGGGCGCGCGGAATTTAGAAAGCTAATGAGGGCCGCCAATGACACGAGTCCTGCTGACGACCGTCCATAGAGATTCGGGCCTTTACGATTATTTTCGCGAAAACGCACCGGAAAATTTCCGCTGGCGTTTTCGGATGCCGCGCAAGATTTCATTCGGACTGCGGTTCCTGCGGCAAAACGTCCCCGAAGTGGAGATTCTGGAATATCCCACACGCAGCGAGTACCGGCAGGCCCTCAAATGCGGCTGGGATATTGTGGGCTTTTCATTTTACATCGAGGAGAGCGGCCGCATCTTAGAGATGGCTGAGGAGGCCCACCGCGCAGGCGTCCGGCAATTATGGGCGGGGAATTATGGCGCACTAACGCCCTCGCTGCAGGGGAGCTTCGACGCGGTGTTCGGCGGATACAGCGAAGTTGCGGTGGCCAAGGTTCTCGGGAAGGCTGTCGAGACGGTCGTACATCCGCCGCTGGTATCGCAGTTCCGGCTGCCCGGCGGGTGGCCGATGCCCGTGGGCATCCTGTTCACCACGCGCGGATGCAGTTTTCAGTGCACCTTTTGCCAAACCACGGCGTTCGCGCCACGGCCCGTGGCGATCACGCTCGAAGCGATCGAGAGGGTAGTGCAGTTCTACGTAGCTCGCGGAATACGTTACGCGCTGATACTCGACGAAAATTTCGGCAATATCCCGGAACACGCCGAAGCCGTCATCGAGTTGCTAGCGCGCTACAAAATCCGCTGGCTGGTGCAGTCCCGCGTGGACCTGTTTCTGCGAAATTTTGACACCTGGCTGGCGATGGGCATGGAGGGCGCGCTTTTCGGAATCGAGAGCTTTCATCAGGACGTGTTGAAGCAGATTCACAAGGGCGAAAAAGTCGAGGCGGTGCTGGAATTGGCGGGGCGGTTGAACCGCGCGGGAAGGTACGCGCAGGGCTACTATATTATCGGGTTTCCGTCGGAGACGCCGGAATCGATAGCGGAAGATCTGAAACAGCTGGCGGCGCTGGAGCTCGACGTCACGCAGATCACCATCGTCACACCGCATCCGCGCACGCAGCTGTGGAGCGAGCTCGATGCGAAGTACGGAATTTTTGAGAAAGACTGGGCGAACTTCGACACCAAACACCTGGTTTGGAGCCATCCGAATTGTCCTCCCGGTAGTTTGGAAGCGCTGCTGAGTGACGGATTCAAGCGGTGCTACGGCCAGCAATGGCTGCGGCGTACGGGTCGGAAGTTCCTGGCCAGTCGCGTGCAGCAGGGCAATCTGACCGATCTTCTGTGGAGCCCGATGCGGGCCCGGTGGGCGGCGCCGAAGCGCTTGCCCTACCTGCAAGCTTCGTAAGATGCGAGCGGTGTTAGATGCGACTGATGGAAATACACGACCGGAAATGGTTCCCGAAGTTTCTGCGGGATTTTGTTACCGATGACCTCGAAACGATTTTGAACCTTGTGAATGTGTACCAGCCTGTAGCCGGGCGGTTGCGAAATGCATTGGCAGATGCGGGAACCAGCCAAGTGGTCGATTTGTGCTCGGGCGGCGGCGGGCCGTGGCCGTGGCTGTATCAAGCGTTTGAAAATACCCGTGGTGCGCCCGTACACATCTGGCTCACCGATAAATATCCCAACGTTGCGGCGTTCACGCGTGCGCGGAATGCCTCGGGTAACAGAATCCATTTCCGCACCGATCCCATAGATGCGATGAAGCTGCCCGAGGAGTTGGTCGGATTTCGGACGTTCTTCAGCTCGTTTCACCACTTCTCGGCCACGGAAGCGCGCGAGATTTTGCAGGACGCTATCGATCACAAGCAAGGCATAGGCATTTTCGAGGCGCCGGGGAGGCATGTTCTGACGCTGTTCCTGGTTCTTATGATTCCGGTCGCGGACTTGCTGCTTGCGCCATCGGTTCGTCCGTTCCGGTGGAAACGTCTGCTCTGGACCTACGTGATTCCGGTCATACCGGTGGTGCTGCTTGTGGATGGCATCCTTTCTTGTCTGCGCGTGTATTCTCCGGCCGAGCTGGCACAGATGTCCGGAAGCTTGAGGGACAGCGGTGAATACGAATGGGACATCGGGGTGGAGAGTGGCGGAATTTTCCGCGTCCCGATCACGTATTTGATGGGCATCCCGAAAAGGGCGGCACAGCCTGCCACCAATCGCGACCAGGCACTGCGCGCGCAACAAGGCGACAAGATGTTAAAGGGCAAAATCTCAAGCCTGCTGCCGTATGAGTGCTAGAATTTCTTATTGCACAGGAGAAACCACCGTGTATTTCAAAGCCAAATCCTTCCGTTTCAAAGCTTCGATCGTCATGAGCGCGGCGGCCACACTGATTTCGATATCGCTGCTAGTGGCGCAACAGAAGCCGGCGGGAGGCGCCCCGACTACCGACGCCGATGTTACGCGGGCGACGCTCGACAACGGGATGCGGGTGGTGATCATCCGGGATCCGCTGGCTCCGGTAGTGACGGTGGAGGAGAACTATCTGGCTGGTGGCGATGAGACGCCGGCCGGTTTTCCGGGATGGCGCACGCGCAGGAGCACATGGCGTTCCGCGGATGCTCGGGGCTACCGGCGGACCAGATTGCGGCGATCTTCGCGCAACTGGGCGGCGACGGAAACGCGGACACGCAGCAGAACATCACGCAGTATTTCGCGACGGTGCCGGCTGCGGACCTGGACATGGCTTTGCGCGTGGACGCGGCCTGCATGGAAGACATCGAGGATTCGCAGGACGAGTGGTCGCACGGAAAAAGGTGCGATCGAGCAGGAAGTGGCGCGCGATCTTTCGAATCCGACCTACAAGTTCATCACCCGGCTGAACGAGGATTTATTTTCGGGCACGCGCGTACAGCCATGACGCTTTGGGAACGAAAGAGTCGTTCGACGCCACCACCGGCGCGATGCTCAAGACTTTCTACAAAACCTGGTACGCGCCGAATAACGCGATCCTGGTCATTGCCGGCGACGTCGCAGCCGGCGGCAGTGCTGGCAAAGGTGAAAGAGTTTTACGGGAAGATTCCGAAGAGAGACGTTCCCGCTCGCCCGCAGATTAATTTGCAACCGGTAAAGCCGGAGTCATTCGTGCTGGACAGCGATCTCCCTTATTCGCTGACGTTCATCGCCTATCGCATGCCGGGCACGAGCAGCCCCGATTACGCGGCGGTGCAGATTTTGGGCGACGTGCTGGCGAGCGAGCGCGCAAATTTGTACGCGCTGGTGCCGCAAGGAAAAGCGCTCGACACCGGCTTTGGCGTGGCCGAAGCGTATGACCAAGGCCAGCGTGGCATACGCCGCCGCGGTGTTGCCGGCCGGAGACCGATGCGGCTCCGGTAATGGCAGAAGTGCGAAAGATTCATGGCAGACTATGCGGCGCAAGGCGTGCCCGCAGAACTTGGTGGATGCCGCGAAGCGCAGGGAAATTGCCCAGGTGGAGTTCCGCCGCAATTCGATTCCAGGTCTGGCCGCGGCATGGTCGGAAGCGCTGGCGGCCGAGGGACGAAACTCGCCCGACGAAGACGTGGAAGCGATGAAGCGGGTGACGGTTGCGGATGTAAACCGCGTGGCCAAGAAATATCTGGTGGAGCAGGACTCGATCACGGCGGAGCTAAAACCTGTGCCCTCGGGCGCTGCCGTAGCCGGGAAAGGTTTTGGCGGCGACGAGCAGCTTACCTCGGCACCCACCAAGCCGGTGGAACTGCCTGACATGGGCGGCCTCGCGGCTGCTTGCGCTGGAGATACCTCCCGGTGCCCGCGGCATCGACGGACATGATGTTGCCAAACGGGCTGCGTCTGATCGTGAAGCCAGAAAAGACCACGCCCACGATCACCGTGCTGGGTGAGGTCCGAAACGAGGCGCAACTGGAAACGCCACCTGGCAAAGAAGGCACCCAAGAGGTGCTCGACGATTTGTTTTCCTATGGCACAAAAACCCTCGACCGGCTGGCGTTTCAGAAAGCGCTCGACGACATTGCCGCTCAGGAATCGGCTGGGTACCGCTTTCAGCTTCAGGTGTTGGATCAGGATTTCTCGCGCGGCGTGCAACTGCTGGCCGACAACGAACTGAATCCCGCGCTTCCCGAGGAAGCGTTCAATGTCGTGAAGCAGCAAAGCGCGCAGTTCGTCGCTGGGCGCATCAAGAGTCCCGGATATCGCGCGGGGCGCGCACTTAATGCCGCACTGCTTCCCGCGGACGATCCCGTGCTGCGCGAGACCACCCCGCAGACAATTTCGGCGCTCAATCTTGACGACGTGAAACAGTATTACGCCAAGACGCTGCGCCCCGACTTAACGACGATTGTGGTGATCGGCGACGTAACACCGGAGCAGGCGCGCACAACGATTGAAAAATCGTTTGGAGGCTGGAAAGCGGCAGGCGCGAAGCCGGACGTGGACTTGCCGCATGTTCCCGTGAATCAGGCGGCCGCGGCGAACGTTCCCGATCCCAGCCAGATTCAGGACACCGTTAATTTGACGGAAATGGTGGGCATCAACGCGTTTCGATCCCGACTATTATCCGTTGCAATTGGGCAATCACGTTTTGGGAGGCGGCTTCTACGCGACGCGGCTGTATCACGATCTGCGCCAAGTCAATGGTTACGTCTACAACGTGGACGTGCGGCTGAATGCCATGAAGACGAGAACGCTCTATACCGTCACTTACGGGTGCGATCCGGAGAACGTAGGGAAGGCCGAGACAGTTGATTACTCGCGACCTGATCGCCATGCAAAAGGAAAACGTGACGGCGGCGGAACTGCAGCAGGCCAAGGCGCTGTTGTTGCGGCAGATGCCACTCGAAGAATCCAGTGAAGAAAGCGTGGCGGGCGGATTGCTGGCGCGCGCGGTGGTCGGTCTGCCGCTGGACGAGCAGGCGCAGGCTGCCAAGAAATACTACTCGATGACTGCTGACCAGGTACGCTCCGCGTTTGCGAAATGGATTCGCCCGGACGCGTTCGCGCAGATCGTCAGAGGTCCGGCAGCGCAGTAGGATTGGCGATTTGCGGCGATTCGCGGTCGAGCAATGCGGGTGCAAGGCGAGTAGCTATGAGGGCGCGGTCTGCTGCCGTTCAGGTTTTCGTTGGGCTGGCGTCAGGACCCCCAGGTTTTAATTTGGCCCCAAACCAGGTTCGAGCGGCCTTACATCGGCAGAGAGTTTCACGGAAATAGCGTCGATAGGCTGAAGGTCGAAGAAGAACTCGTTACCCGCCTGAATGGGCACCGGCGTTACCAGGGAACCGGTGATGATGATATGGCCGGCGCGCAGGATTTCGCCAAAAGCTCCAAGCGTGCCTGCGACGTGACGCACGATATCGATTAGTTCGATTGCGGTCGCCGCAGGGGCGGCGGGTGGCGCGAGTTCGATCCCATTTTTCCGCACGTGTGCGATCAGTCCCTGTAAAACGCAACCTGCGCGTGAGACATCATTTTTACCTAAGATAACATTTCGGTGAAAAATGTCGCTTGCGAGCGTCTCTTGCAGCGTCTCCGCCGTTGGCGGGGAATCTGAATCGACAACTTCAATGGCTGGCCCCAAGCCGCCAATCGCTGCCGCAGCCAATTCGCGATCGGCCTCCGCAGGCACATCCTTCGAAAGATGAACGGCGATCTCGGGTTCGACCACGGGATTTGTCCACCCAGCCACGGACAGCGTTGTTCCGGAGGCAAGAAGCGATTTTTGCGTGAGGAAGCCGACGAGCGGCGCAGCAATTTTGAGCCGCTCCAAGGCCGCTGGCGCGCCGAATGCAACCTTCCATCCCAGCGCTTTTTCACCGGCTGCCAAACGCTCGCGGCGGCGGGCGAGTTGAATGGTCATGCCGCGCGATATGCGCGGGTCGTCCCAGGGCGCAGTCACCGGTTCGCCGTCGCAGCCGGCTTCGCAAAACAGCCGTCGCATGGCGAGCTCGTGATGTAGGTGTGCATCGCCCACGCTATCATGACGCGGCGATTGAAACGGCGTCAACAAGCTTCGTGCATGAGTTCTAGGTTTAAAAATGCCACAGCGCGAGCGCACACGCGCCTTGCGGCCCGCTCCGGCCAGCGCAACGCTTTAGTAATACGTAATCGACAGCGGGCGAGAAAGATGAAATTCGGCATTCTTTCCGCTAAAATGCTGCCGCCGATGGATTTCGACCAAATTAATACCTTTGTAGAAGTTGCCAAACATAGTAGCTTCTCGCTGGCGGGCCGGAAAGTTTTCCGGTCACAGTCAGCCGTGAGCGCGCAGATTCGCCAGTTGGAGCAGGAATATGGCGAAAAACTTTTTTCGCGTGTGGGAAAAACTGTACGGCTAACCCCTCCAGGCGAGGTCCTGTTCGAATACGCGGGACGCTTTCTGGAACTGCGGCAAGAGTCGCTGCGCGCAGTGGCCGACCAATCGAGCGTGCCTCGTGGCATTCTCGCGATAGGTGCCAACGAAGCCACTTTCCTGTATGTGCTGCCGGATGTGTTCGCAAAGTTTCAGAAGCTTTACCCAGACGTGCAGATCAGCATCTACCGCAACTTCAGCCACAAGGTACTGCAGCGGGTGGAAGACGGCACGATCGACCTGGGCATCGTGACGTTGCCGGTAAAATCTCCAAGTTTGAAAGTGTATTCTATTTACCGCGACCGCGTGATGCTGATGACCAGCCCAAAGAATGCGCTGGCCAAGCTGAAGAGCGTGACCGCGAAAGACATTGCCGGACAGCCACTGATTTTTCCAAAAACGGGATTTACACGCCAGGTGCTCGACAAGTTCTTTCGCCCGTATGTTTCCGATCTGCGCATTGCTATGGAATTGCCAAGCGTGACGATGATCAAGCGTTTCGTGGCCGCCAATTTGGGTGTGTCGCTCATTAGCGCTGGTTTTGCGAGCGATGACGTTCGTGCCGGCCGGGTGAAATTGATTCCAATCAAGGATGTGGAGTTGTGGCGCGAACTGGGGCTGATCTATCGCCACGATCGGCATTTGCCGCGCTCCGCGACCGCATTCGTCGATTTGATCCGCCAGCCGGACGCAATCACGCCCGAATAGCGATTCAGCAATTCGACAGCACCCCCGATAAGAGCGCATGAGCAAAGGAGCGGAAGCGGCAGATCGGCGACGATGCGCGGGTTGGGTGCTGCACGGCACCATGCTGGCGGCACGACGCGCGAGCCGAACAATGGTGCGCGCAAAGAGGAACACAAAGAGATTGTTTGGAGAAAATGAGTTTGAGATGATAAAAGAACTATCAAAGAGATGCCAAACAATCGCGCATCCATGAGCGAGCGTGGTTTAGTCGACCTGAAAACCGATCCCAGTCCAGTACGGAGGAATGAGTATGAAGGCTTCACAAATGCGCGGACTTCTGCTGACGGCCAGTTTATCGGCGGTGCTATTTTCGCTTCCGAACATGGTGAAGGCGCAGGCCCAGCCCAATGTATACAAGGAAATTGCCGATAAAAAGGAAGCGGTGCAGTGGAGAAATGCGCCCGACACTGCTATCCCGCCCGACGTTTGCACCTTGTTCCAGGGTTGCAACGGAGCGACGAAGCTCGTGGCGCTGCCGCCGGCTACCGAGGCAGGCGGGAAAGTTGGAAGAGGCTTATTCTGGAATCCGGCGAACGCCAAGCAGCCCATGATTCTTGAACATCAAACCTACGGTGACATGTATTTTTTCCTGATGTCTCCGGACGGAACTCTGCTGAAGACTGCGTACCGCGAAACCGGAAAAGGGTGGCTCCCCATGGGCACTTCGCTCGCCCAGCCGACGTTCGATAAGGACAAGCAAGCTTGGCATGCCTGGATTGTGAAACTGGGCCCAGCCCAGGCAGCGAAACCGGCTGCGGAGCCCGCAAAAGAATCTGCCCAGTAACGAGCAGGAACGCGCCAAGAACCTAGTTTCTTGACGTGACTTTGGGCCGCCTGCGGGCGTGAAATTTTCTTGATAGAGGTGCGGAAGCCATTAGTAGCCGGGCCGGCGTTCCCGAGACGCTTCGGGGGCTTGAGCGAAAGGGGCTTGAGGAGTGATCCGCCGAAATCGTTGCCGGGAGCGGCTCCCGGAACGATTGGAGGGCATGGCTGGAAACAGCTGCCCACTGTCATCCGTGCAAGACGGATGGAGCGCTATCTGGAAGCGAAGAAACTCGAGACTGTGGCCCTCGCGGATTTTCCCTTCTGTACCTCCATCGATTCCAAAAGATCTGCCGCAGGGGCGCACGCAGCTCCCCTGCGGGCCAGGTGCGTGGTGGCGGATATCTTCGAGTTGACGAGCGCGCTCGTCAACATTGAGTCGATCACAAATAATGAAGCGGCGGTGGGCGCGTATCTATTTGCCGTGCTCTCGCAGCTGGCTGCGCGCTGGGACGGCCGAGTAGAACGATGCGCGGTGGAAGCGGATCGTTTCAACGTCTTCGCGCACTGGGGGCATCCCGCCGTCACATTATCGACACATATGGACACGGTTCCTCCGTTCTTTCCCGCGCGCGAGGACGCGAACTTTATTTGGGGCCGCGGGTCTGCCGATGCCAAGGGCATCATCGCGGCGATGATGGGAGCGGCAGAAGGGTTGTTGGCCTCGGGAACGCGCAACTTCGGGCTGCTTTTTGTGGTCGGGGAAGAGCGCAACAGCGCCGGCGCCTATGCGGCCGCGCGGGATCCGCGAGGCTCGCGCTATCTGATCAACGGCGAGCCCACGGAAAACCGGCTGGCGCTGGCGAGCAAAGGCATGTTGCGATACGAAATTGCGGCCTCGGGCAAGCTGGCGCACTCGGCGTATCCTGAACTTGGGGTGTCGGCAATCGACAAGCTTCTCGATGTGCTGCAGGACGTGCGCAAGATTCGCTTTCCCGAAGATGCACTTCTGGGCGCCACCACTCTGAACATCGGCGTCATTTCGGGCGGACGCGCGCCCAACATAGTACCCGATGCGGCCATGGCCGAGATTGCGATACGGCTGGTCGGCGATCCGGCACCGGTGCGGCGAGCGATGCTGGATACGGTGGGGAGCCGCGCGGCGGCGCGGGAAATTCTTTGCATCCCGGCAGTGCGGTTCGAGCCGCTCGCGGGGTTGGAGACGTCGGTCGTCGCGTATACCACCGACGTTCCCGCTTTCGCGAATACCTGGGGGCAACCGTTTGTGCTGGGACCGGGGAACATCCATGTCGCGCACACGAGCGAGGAACGAGTATTGAAGCGGGAGCTGGTGGCCGCGAGCGAAATTTATCAGCGCATGGTGAAGCAGCTCTTGGCGATGTGCTGATTCACGTTCATGGCCAGGTGACTGCGGTTCATCGAGCGGTGGCGTGGCGACCGAGAAACGTCCGGCAGGGAAAGGTTGTAAAGGCCCATGGTGGTAATGAAGTTCGGAGGCAGTTCGGTGGAATCGGGCGTGGCCATCGAACGCGTCGCCCGAATCGTGAAGTCGCAGCTGGTGCGGCAGCCGGTGGTGGTGGTTTCGGCCATGGGAAAAACAACGCAGCAGTTACTAACCGCGGGGGCGGAAGCCGCGAGCGGACAGAAAGAGCAGGCATTGGCGCGCCTGCGGGACATCCGGGAAATGCACGAGCGGGAAACGCGGGATGTAATTGCGCCCGAGGCGCGCACACCGGCCGCCTGCATACTGGGTTCGCATTTCCATGAGCTTACGGAATTGCTCGACGGCCTGGCGCTGCTGCGCGAACTGACACCTCGGTCGGTGGATGCGATTTCAAGCTATGGGGAGCTGCTGTCAAGCCAGCTGTTAACACTGGCGTTCCAGAATTATGGAATGGAAGCGACGCACGTCGATGCCCGCAGCGTAATCGTCACTGACGCGCGCCACACGAATGCCATGCCGTTGTTGGAGCAAACGTACGCCCGGTTAAGGGACGTGGTTGGCCCGCTGGTCCGTCAGAATAAAGTCGCTGTGATGGGAGGGTTCATCGGATCGACGGAGGCGGGCGTCACCACCACGCTCGGCCGGGGAGGTTCCGACTTCACTGCAGCCATCGTCGGCGCCGGACTAGCGGCCGAAGAGATCCAAATCTGGACGGACGTAGATGGCGTTATGACGTGCGATCCGAAGCTTGTGCCCAGCGCACACCACGTGAAGTTTATTTCCTTCGCCGAAGCAGCCGAACTTGCTTATTTTGGTGCAAAAGTCCTGCATCCGGCGACACTGCTGCCCGCGATCGACAAGAATATTTCCATTCTGGTGCTCAATTCGCGGCGTCCGGAAAGGCCGGGAACGCGGATCGCCGCGGAATCGGTGCCGTGCGCGAACTTGATCAAGGCGATTTCCTGTAAGCGCGGCATTCATGTAGTGAATATCCGCTCGACCAGGATGCTGATGGCTCATGGTTTCCTCAACCGCATCTTTGAAATGTTCAACCGCGAGGAGACCGCCGTGGATATGCTCGCCAGTTCGCAGGTGAGCGTGTCTCTAACCATTGACAATCCTGCGCGGCTGGCGGCGATTTGCGATGGATTGCGGCAGTTCGCCGACGTCAGCGTGGAGCACGATCAGGCCATCGTATGCATCGTGGGTGACAACATACGGCATACGCCGGGAGTGGCCGCGCGCGCGTTTGGGGTGCTCGGAACGGGTGAACATTCGCATGATTTCGCAGGGCGCTTCGCGAGTGAATCTGGGTTTCGTGGTGGCCGGCGACGATCTGGAAAAAAGTGTCGCGCTGCTGCATGAAGAATTTTTCAAGCATCCGGATCCCGCGGTTTTCGACTGAGGGTACGCGGCGACAAAATGAATCTGGCCATTATCGGATACGGGAGAATGGGGCACCTGGTTGAGGAACTCGCGCCCGAATATGGGTTTACGGTTCCGCTGCGCCTGGATATTGCCGACAATGCGCACGCCAGCGGCATCAGCCGCGAACGGTTTCGCGGCATCGATGCGGCCGTGGAATTTTCGGCGCCGGCTGCCGTTGCAGAAAACGTGGAGCGGCTAGCGTCCATCGGAGTAAATACCGTCGTGGGCACGACGGGCTGGATGGCGGATATGGACCGTGTGAAGGCCGCAGTCGAAAAAGGGGGCATCGGCCTGGTGTGGAGTCCCAATTTTTCAGTTGGCGTGAATGTTTTTGTGCACCTGGTTTCAGAGGCTTCGCGCAGGCTGGCGGCCTATCCCGAGTTCGGGGCCTGGGCGTGGGAAATCCATCACGCGGCAAAGAAAGATGCACCCAGCGGCACCCTGCTGAAGCTGCTGGAGGAAATGAAGAAGGCCGATCCCCATCGCAGCGTGGACGTGAGCGCGAGTCGAGCGGGGGCGCATCCCGGCACGCACGAAATCGGATTCGACTCGCCCGCCGATACGATCACCCTGCGGCACACCGCGCGAAGCAGGGAAGGATTCGCGCGCGGCGCACTGCAAGCGGCGCGCTGGGTGATCGGTAAAAAAGGGTGGTTCGAGTTTCGCGACATTTTGTTCGGATCGTGAGCGGGAATCGCGCGGGAGGCAGTCTGATGCGCAGAGAAACCAACGCCATGTTTACAGGGTGTGGAACGGCCCTGGTGACTCCGTTTCGCCGGGACTTTTCGCTCGATGAGGCGGCGCTCCGCAGGCTGGTCGTGCGCCAGATCGATGCAGGAATCGATTTTCTGTCGCCGTGCGGGACGACGGGCGAGAATCCCACCTTAACGCATGAAGAGCACTTGCGCGTCGTGGAGATCTCGGTAGCGGAGGCGCTAGGGCGAGTACCTGTGCTAGCGGGTGCGGGCGGGTACAACACCTCAGAAATCGTTGCGCTGGCCCGCGCGCTTGAATCGTTGCACGTGGACGGCATTCTTTCAGTAGCGCCGTACTATAGCAAGCCGACACAGGAGGGCGTGTACCGGCACTACGAAGCGATTGCGAACGCGGTTGCGATTCCGGTTATCCTCTATAACGTGCCGCGCAGAACTGGCGTCAACATCGAGCCGGAAACGGTAAAAAGGCTGGCCGCGATCGCAAACATTGTGGGCATCAAGGAAGCCTCGGGGGACATCAGCCAGATGGCCAGCCTGATTCGGCAAGGTTCCCGAAGAGTTTCTGGTGCTGTCGGGCGATGATTCGATTGCGCTCCCACTGATCGCGCTGGGAGGGCGCGGCTTAATTTCCGTGACATCGAATGAGATTCCCGCGGAAATGACGCGCCTGGTTCGTCGCGCTTTGCAAAACGATTTTGCCGAGGCGCGCAGCCTGCAGCAAAAATATCTTCCGCTGATGGAAGTAAATTTCGTGGAAACCAATCCCCTGCCCGTAAAGGCGGCGATGGCCGCAATGGGATTGCTCGAACCAGTGTGGCGGCTGCCTCTGTGCCCGCCAAAGCCGGAAACCGTGGAAAAAGTGAAGAGCGTACTGCAGTGCCTGGAGCTGCTGGGAGGCAAGCATGCTGCGAGAGCAGATTGAAACGCTCTTCGATCACCCGCCGCAGGTTTACACGCAGGAGCATGCACGCTGGTTCCAGGAATTCAAGGATGCGCTCAACGCGGGCGAAGTACGGGCGGCGGAGCGCGATGCGGCAGCGGCTTCCGGCTGGCGTGTAAACGGGTGGGTGAAGAAAGGCATTTTGCTGGGATTTCGGCTGGGCGCAGTGGTGGAAATGACCGGCGGCACGAATGGCAACTCAGCCGCCGGCGCACAGGCGAGCCGTCGAGAGGAAGCCGATCGGCAACGATTCTTCGATAAGGCCACTTACCCAGTTAAAACATTTTCGCTTGCGGATGGCGTGCGCATTGTGCCGGGCGGATCGAGCATTCGCGACGGCTGCTTTGTAGCCAAGGGCGTCACGTGCATGCCGCCGATGTTCATCAATGCAGGCGCTTATGTAGGCGAGCAGAGCATGGTGGATTCGCACGCGCTGATAGGCAGTTGCGCACAGATTGGGAAAAACTGCCACATCTCGGCCGCCGCGCAGATCGGGGGCGTGCTCGAGCCGGTGGGCGCGCTTCCCGTCATCATCGAGGACGACGTCATCGTGGGCGGTAACTGCGGAGTCTTCGAGGGCACGGTCGTCAAGCGAGAAGCCGTGCTGGGCACCGGCACGATCCTGAATCGCTCCACACCGGTGTACGACCTGGTGCGAGGAGCGGTTTACACTGCGAGCGAAGATCAGCCGCTGATCATTCCGGAGAAAGCGGTGGTGGTGGCGGGCTCGCGTCCCATCTCGCAAGGGCGCGGAAAGGAATGGGGACTGTCGCTATATACGCCAGTCATCGTGAAATACCGGGATGCCAAGACGGACTTGCGGACGCAGCTCGAAGAATTGTTGCGCTGATGGCTGGGCAAAAGGTGAGCCGATGGCCGGCAATATTCAGATGAATGGCTGGCGATGGTCAGGCGCGGGGCGTGGGCATGGCCACGGCCGGACCCAACGCGCGTGCGCCCGTGCCCGTGGTGACCTGAGTGCCTTGATTATCCGCCTTCAGTAAAAGCGCCTTCGCGGCGACGCCGTGCCGGCGAAATTCGGCTACCAGAGCATCCGCAATGCGGGCTCCGCTGTGCTCAGCGATGGCCATCACAGCAGAGCCGGCGCCACTTAAGAAAATGCCCGCCAGTCCCGGATGCCGAAAATCCAGACACTGCGTCAATCCAGGCACGAGGGGCCCGCGATACGGCTGGTGCAGGCGGTCGCGAAACAGTTCTGGAGAAATCCTCCGCCCAGAGAAAAAGCAGGCGGTCAGCAAAGCGGTGCGTTGGAGATTGGCGACCACATCGGCGCGCGAATAGTTTGCGGGGAGCACGGAGCGAGCCTTCTCGGTGGGTAGCGGGATATCGGGTATCACGGCGATGAAGTCGAGTTTGGGCGACACGTCGACACGAGCGACCAGCACCTCGACGGGCTCAGGGACCGGTGTCGAAGATGGGCTTGTGGCCGATCCGGGTGTCGCGGAGCCGGACATCCCAGGGCCCGACGTGGAAACACTGGGCGGCGAAGATCCGGTTATCGGAGCGGGCGAGCTTGTAGTGGGCGATGTGGTCGCGGCCACAATCATGCCGCCGTGAACGGCGGCCGCGATATTGTCAGGGTGGCCTTCGAGCTCTAGAGCCAGCCGAAGTGCCTCGCCGGCGTCGAGTTCGAGGCCGCACAACTCAGCCCCCAGCACGGTGCCTGCAACAATCGCCGCGCCGCTCGAACCTAACCCCACACCGAGCGGAATCTCGTTCTGCACGGTGATATGCGCACCCGGAAGCGGCATCAGCGAACGTGCAGCGGCGTGCTGCATGGCACGCACGATCAGATTGCTGGAGTCACGCGGTATCTGGTCGCCATTCTCACCGCTATAGGTAATCTCAAAATTGGCGGAACCCGATAGCGTCGCCGACGCGCGCAAATACAGCTCGAGGGCAATACCGGCGCAGTCGAAGGCGCACCCCAGGTTTGCCGTTGTAGCGGGTACCACAACCGAAACCGAACGCTCGTCTGTCATGGGGAGCTAAGACTACGCCGAAACGGCCATGGCGTGGCCCATGAATTTTTCAAAGGCAGCCAGGCGGGGCTCGATAGGGGCATCGAGCTTGTGCCGGTTCACCAGCGCGTCAGTGGTCTTGAGACCGTTGCCGGTGATACAGAGCACGGTTTCTTCCTCCGGAAGAATACGGCCCTGCGCAATCAAAGCCTTCGCGGTAGCCACGGTAACACCGGCGGCAGTTTCACCGAAAATCCCCTCCGTGGAGGCGAGCAGTTCCATGGCCGTGACAATATCTTCGTCCGCGGCATCTTCCGCCCATCCACCGCTGGCGCGAATCGTGCGCACCGCATAGAGGCCGTCAGCCGGATTGCCAATCGCCAGCGATCTCGCGATGGTCTTCGGCTTTTGCGGATCTACTTCTTCTTTACCCTCTTTTACCGCGCTCGAAATGGGCGAGCAGCCCGTGGCCTGCGCGCCAAAAAATTTCACATTCTTTTCCGGCACCAGGCCCAGTGCGACCAATTCACGGAAGGCCTTGGAAATTTTCGTGATCAGCGAACCGCCGGCCATGGGCACGACGATGTTATCGGGCAGCCGCCAGCCAAGCTGCTCGGCGATCTCGTAACCCACGGTTTTTGATCCCTCAGCGTAATAGGGGCGAAGATTGATGTTTACGAAGCCCCAGTTATAATTCTCCGCAATCTGGGAACAAAGCCGGTTCACCTGGTCGTAATTCCCAGCGATGGGGATCAATCGTGCTCCGAACACTTGCGTGCCCAGGACTTTCGCCGGTTCCAGGTCAGCGGGAATAAAAATCCAGGCGTCGAGACCCAGGCGGGCCGCTTGCGCCGCAACCGCGTTCGCCAAATTGCCGGTCGAGGAGCAACTCACGGTCTGAAATCCGAAGGCCTTGGCTTGCGCCAAGGCTACCGCCACCACGCGATCCTTAAACGAAAGCGATGGAAAGCAGACGGCGTCATTTTTCAGGTAGAGCCGGGCACCGATTCGCGCTCCCAAACGTTTGGCGGTAACCAGCGGCGTCATGCCCACGGGCAGGTCGGGGAGATACCCTTCCGGCAAAGGAAGGAGTTCGGCATAGCGCCACAGGTTCGCTGGCCGCTTAGCGATGTTCTCACGTGTAAAGGTCGCTCCGGCGAACTCCATATCATATTGAACTTCGAGGGGAGCCAGGCAGTCCTCGCAAATGGAACTGGCACGATGCCCCCAATCTCGATGGCACTCGCGGCAACGGAGCGTAAAATGTGGACTCATTTCCTGATCTCTTTTCGGCGGGCTGCGCTCGGCTCTGCGCGCCCTAAAAATAAAAATGCCTCATTCCGGGTTGGGGGAACGAGGCAAAAACTACCTTCTCCGAGCTTCATGTCCCCCGCGAACCGGGCGGGAATTGGCACCTAGCGACCAGCGAAGAACTCTGGTCCGGTTGTCGTGGCGTCGTCGGGCCCGTAATCCCTCAGCCACTCTGCATGAAGATCGCTACACGCCTGTGGTGGCGTGACGCTCATATCTTAGTGGGGAACTGCGGTGTCGTCAAGGCTTCGTTGGGAAGACGGATGTTCGTGGAGTTCCTTCGAGCTAGTCGGATGCAGGGTGCGCTGGCGGGGTAACAGGTGCGGTCGCCAAAGGATGCAGCTTCTTTTGACCCGTCAGCCAGGCGCGGAACCCGTCGAGGTACAAGTAAACGACAGGCGTTGTATAGAGCGTCAGCATCTGGCTAAACAGCAAGCCTCCCACGATGGCGATGCCTAGGGGGCGGCGGAGTTCAGCTCCATTGCCGGTGCCTACGGCGATGGGAATGCCGCCAAACATAGCGGCCATGGTGGTCATCAGGATAGGCCGGAAGCGCAGCAGGCAAGCCTGATAAATCGATTCCTCGGGACTGTTGCCGGCATGGCGTTCGGCTTGCAAAGCGAAATCGATCATCAAGATCGCATTCTTCTTGACGATGCCGATCAGCAGAATGATGCCAATCAAGGCGATGATGCTCAACTCGGTGTGGAACAGCAATAAGGCCAGCAAGGCTCCGACTCCGGCCGAGGGGAGCGTGGAAAGAATCGTGATCGGATGGACGAAGTTTTCGTAAAGCATGCCGAGCACGATATACACGGTGACCAAGGCCGCGAGGATCAGGAAAGGCTCGGTGGCGAGGGAAGCTTGGTAGGCCTGCGCGGTGCCCTGGAATCCAGGATGAATGGTGGACGGGAGGCCCAGCGTACGCTCCACATTTTGGATGGCCGCGACGGCGTTGCCCAAAGGAACATTCGGAGCAAGGTTAAAGGAAATCGTCACCGCTGGAAATTGTCCTTGATGGTTGACCGCCAGCGCAGTTGTCGAAGGAGCGTAATGCGTAAAAGCGCTCAATGGAACCGCCTGTCCAGTCGAGGATTGCACGTAGATATTGTTGAGCGCGTCGGGAGTTTGCTGGAATTTCGGGTCGATCTCCATTACCACATGGTACTGGTTGAGGCCCTCGTACATTGTGGAGACCTGGCGCTGTCCGAATGCGTCATAGAGAACATTGTCAATGGTGGCCACGGTGATGTTCAGGCGGCTGGCGGTGTCGCGGTCCACAACGAGACCGGCTTCGAGCCCCTGATCCTGCAGGTCGCTGTTCGCATCGCGAAGTTCCGGCAGAGCCTGCAAACTTTGCTGCACCTGCGGAGCGTATGCCAGCAGGTCGGGGAGATTATCTCCCTGCAGGGTGTACTGGAATTCCGCGTTGCCTTGGCGCCCGCCGATCTGGACGTCCTGCACGGGGACGAGAAAGCAAGTCGCTCCGGCGACCATGGCCAGTTTTGGACGCAGCCGGTCAACAACCGCAAACGAGCTGACTTTACGCTGCGCTAAGTCTTTCAGCGAAATATTAAGAAAAGCGGTATTCGTGGAGCGGCCACCGCCCGTGTATCCGGTGACCACGTCCACCGCGGGATCGCTCTTGATGATATCGACGAATTCATTGAGTTTTCCCTGCATGGCCTGAAAAGAGATGTCTTCTGCCGCCAGCACGTTCCCGTTCACGCGGCCAGTGTCCTGCTGCGGAAAAAACCCTTTGGGAACGACAACGTACAAATAAACCGCGAGGCAAACCGTGCCGAGCGCGACCGCCAGCACCAGAGGCTGGTGCCGCAAGACCCAGCGGAGGCTGCTGGCATATCCTTTGTACAGCCATTCGAAAGCGCGCTCGCTGGCATCGTAGAGACGGTTATGCTTGCGGCCTTTTTCGGTCCGCAGGAGCTTCGCGCACATCGTCGGCGTCGTGGTCAGCGACACGACCATCGAAATTACCACCGCGATGCTGAGCGTGACGGCAAATTCCCGGAACAAGCGGCCGACGATGCCGCCCATCAGCAATATGGGGATAAAAACCGCGACCAGCGACGTGCTCATCGAAAGCACCGTGAATCCGATTTCCTGCGAACCGCGCAAAGCGGCTTCCCGGGGGGAAAGCCCTGCTCGAGATAGCGCGTGATGTTTTCGATCACCACAATCGCATCGTCGACGACGAATCCGGTGGAAATGGTCAAGGCCATCAGCGAAAGGTTATCGATCGTAAAGCCCAGCAGGTACATCACCCCAAACGTGCCGACGAGCGACAATGGCACCGATACGCTGGGAATAGCCGTAGCCCAAACATTGCGAAGAAAGAGAAACACCACCAGGATGACCAGCATCACCGAGATGGCCAGGCTGACCTCCACGTCATGCACCGAAGCTCGAATGGTCGTGGTGCGGTCAATGCCGACACCGATGTGGATCGATGGCGGGATCGAAGCTTGCAGCAGGGGCAGCAGAGTGCGCACGCGGTCGACCGTCTCGATGATGTTGGCGTCTGGCTGGCGGAACAGGATGACCAGAACCGAAGGCTTCCCGTTCACCGTTCCGGCGTTGCGTATGTCCTCGGAGGAATCGACGACGGTAGCCACATCGGATAAGCGCACCGGCGCGCCATTGTTATAGGCCACGATGAGCGGCGCGTACTGCTGGGCCAGGAAAAGCTGATCGTTATCATTGAGGATTTCGTCGTGTTTCGAGTCCGCTAGCTGACCCTTGGGGGAATGGGAGTTGGCAGTCCGCGAGCGCGGTGCGCACCTGATCGAGACCCACGCCAAGTTTGCTCAGCAGCAGCGGATTGACCTCGGCCCGCACCGCGGGCCGCGCGCTCCGCCCACGAACACCTGCCCGATGCCCTGAATCTGAGAAATTTTCTGAGCCAGGATGGAATCCGCGACGTCATACATCTGCGGCTGGGTGGCCGTATCCGATGTGAGCGTCAAGATCAGAATGGGCGACTCGGCAGGGTTAACCTTCCGCCAAGTCGGATTCGTCGGCAAATCGGTGGGCAACTGCCCGCGCGCAGCGTTAATGGCCGCTTGCACATCGCGCGCGGCGGCATCGACGTTGCGGCTCAGATCGAACTGCAGCACGACATTCGTCGAACCCAGCTGGCTGCGCGAGGTCATCTCGTTGACGCCTGCAATGCGGCCGAACATGCGTTCGAGGGGCGTAGCGACGGCCGATGCCATGGTGTCGGGGCTGGCTCCCGGCAGACTGGCAGAAACCTGAATCGACGGGATATTCGACTTCCGGCAAAGGGGCGACCGGGAGCAAGCGGATAGGCCAGGATGCCGGAGAGCAGCAAGGCCATGGTCAGAAGTGAAGTTGCTACGGGCCGTTGGATAAATGGGGCCGAGATATTCATTGCATGGTACGGCTAGTCGCCTGGTTGCTGGAGCTTCCCTGCCTGGGAGTTCGATGTGATGGGTGAGTCGCGTCCCGCGAATGCGCCGCGGCCAGCCTGTCAAACCAGATGTATACGACCGGGGTCGTATAGAGCGTGAGCAATTGGCTAAGCAGCAAGCCGCCGACGATGCGTGATGCCCAAGGGATGGCGCAGTTCAGAACCCGTGCCGCGGCCCAGAGCCAGCGGCAAGCCGCCGAACAGGGCCGCCATGGTGGTCATCATGATGGGACGGAAGCGCAGCAGGCAGGCCTGGTAGATGGCTTCCTCGGGGGGCTTGTGCTCGGCGCGCTCGGCCTCCAGCGCGAAGTCGATCATCATAATCGCGTTCTTCTTAACGATACCGATCAGCAGGATGATTCCGATCAGCGCGATAACACCCAAATCCAAGTGGAAAATCTGCAGCGCCAGAATCGCGCCGACACCGGCCGAGGGCAGCGTGGAAAGAATGGTGAGCGGATGGATGTAGCTCTCGTATAGCACGCCCAGCACGATATAGACGGTGATGACAGCGGCGAGGAGCAGCCAGCCTTCGTTCGCCAGCGAATTGCGGAAGGCGGCGGCGGTGCCTTGAAAGCTGGCGGCCACGCTCGCGGGCATCCCGATTTCCTGGCCCGCATTGTCAATGGCCTTCACAGCGTCGCCCAGAGACGCTCCGGGCGCCAGATTGAACGAAAGCGTGGTCGAGGGGAACTGCCCCTCATGGTTCAAGGTCAGCGACGCGGTGTCGGGCTCAAAGTGAGTGAACGTTCCCAGAGGCACTTGCTGTCCGCTGGCCGATTTACGTACAGGCTCTTCAGCGCGTCGGGATTCTGCCGGAACTCAGGGGCGACCTCGAGAATGACGTGATACTGATTGAGCTGCGTGAAGATGATGGACACCTGCCGCTGGCCAAACGCGTCGTACAAAGTGTTATCGATTGCCGACAGTGGTCAGACCAGTCGCGAAGCGGTATCGCGATCGACGACCAGATCTTCCTCGAGCGCCGTGATTCTGCTGATCGGTAGCCACATCGCGCAACTGGGGAAGCGCTTGCAGTTTCTCGACCAATCGCGGAACCCAGGTGGCCAGATCCTTGGGGTCGGCGGCCTCCAGGCTGTATTGATATTGCGTGCGGCTGACGCGGTCTTCCACGCGTCAAGTCCTGCACGGCCTGCATGTACAGCGTGATGCCCTCGACGTCCGATAATTTGCCGGAAAGCCGCCGAATGATTTCGGTTACGTCGGATGTGCGCTCCTCGCGCGGCTTCAGATTGATTTGAATGCGGCCGTTGTTCGGCGTCATGTTGGTGCCGTCCACGCCGATAAAGGAGGAAAGACTGACCACGTCCGGGTCCTGCAAGATGATCCGGGCAAGCGCTTGCTGGCGATCCGCCATTGCCGTGAAGGAAGTTGTCTCAGGCGCTTCGGAAATACCCAGAATGACGCCGGTGTCCTGCACGGGGAAAAAGCCCTTGGGCACGACGATGTACATATAGAGCGTTAGAACCAGGGTCCCGAGCGTCACGAAAAGAGTGGTGGTTTGATGGCGCAGCACGACTTGCAAGGTAGAGGCATAACGATCGATGACCCATTGGAAACCGCGTTCGGAGCGCGATAGAGAGCTCCCTGTTGGGCTCGCGTCCTTGTGTTTCAGAAGCTTGGAGCACATCATGGGCGTCAGCGTCAGCGAAACCAGGGCGAGACACGAGGATGGTGACGCTGAGAGTGACGGCGAATTCGCGGAAAAGCCGGCCGACGATGTCACCCATGAACAGCAAGGGAATCAGCACGGCAATTAAGGAAACGGTCAGCGAAACGATGGTGAAGCCGATCTGGCCGGCGCCCTTGAGGGCGGCCTCCAGCGGCGCTTCGCCGGCCTCGATATAGCGCTCGATGTTTTCGATCATCACGATCGCGTCATCGACCACGAATCCCGTGGAAATGGTGAGCGCCATCAGCGAGAGATTGTCGAGCGAGTAGCCCAGCAGATACATCGCGCCGAAGGTACCTACCAGCGACACGGGCACAGCCACGCTGGGAATAACGGTGGCGGCCAGGTTGCGAAGAAACAGGAAAATCACCATGACCACAAGCGCCACCGTGAGCATCAACTCGAATTGCACGTCTTTAACGGAGGCTCGAATGGTGGTGGTGCGGTCGGTGAGAATTGCGACGGAAACCGAAGGCGGCAGCGAGGCGCGGAGTTGCGGCAGCAGCGCCTCAATCCGATCCACGACATCGATAATATTGGCGCCTGGTTGCCGCTGAATGTTAACGATGACCGCCGGGGTGTCGTTATACCAAGCGGCCTGGCTGGTGTTCTCAACCCCTTCGATAACCTTGGCAACGTCTGAGACGCGCACGGGCGCGCCATTCTTGTATCCGACGATCACCTTGTTGTATTCGGTGCTCGTGAAAATCTGGTCGTTCGCCCCAATCGTATAAGCCTGCCGCGGACCATCGATATTGCCTTTGGCCTGATCGACATTGGCCGCGGCAAGTGCGGTGCGCATATCCTCCAGGCTGAGACCATAGGAAGCCAGAGCTGTGGGGTTCGCCTGTACGCGCACGGCGGGCTTTTGACCGCCGCTAATGGTTACCAGGCCAACTCCAGGGAGTTGCGCAATTTTCTGGGCGAGCGTGGTGTCGGCGAGGTCCTCGATCTTATACAGCGGCATGGTATTGGAGCTGAGCGCCAAAGTTAAAATTGGCGCGTCGGCGGGATTGACCTTGCTATAAATCGGCGGATTCGGAAGGTCCACGGGGAGAAAGGTGCCGCCGGCGTTAATGGCGGCCTGGACCTGCTTGTTCGGCGACGTCGATATTTTGATTCAGATCAAACTGCAAAATAATCAGCGACGCGCCAAACGTGCTGGTCGACGTCATCTGCTTGAGGCCGGGCACCTGTCCGAATTGCCGTTCGAGAGGCGCGGTGACCGAAGACACGATGACGCTCGGGCCACCACCCGGATAGAAAGTAAGTACCTGAATCGTCGGGTAATCAACCTGAGGAAGCGCAGAAACAGGTAACTGCCGGTAGGCCACGAAACCTGCCAGCAGTATGCCCGTCATCAGCAGCGTGGTGGCGACCGGGCGAAGAATGAATAATCGGGATGGATTCATAGGGGGACCCTAGTCCTGATTCTTTTTTTGCTTTTTACGCTGGCGCTGATTCTGGCTATCGCCCTGAGCGGTCCCCTGACCGTAATTCTGACCATTGCCGCCGTACTGTTGTGCACCGCCCTGCGCGCCGCCCTCCTGGTTACCTTGGGGGCCAGCTTTACCCTGTGGGTTCGAGCCGTTTTTGGCGCCGCCTAGAGATGGCGTAGACGAGGGGCCTCCGCTCACCGGGGCGTTCTGCGCACCATTACGCGTATCCGCCCGCGCATCCACCGGAGTGCCCGCGCGCAGCTTGTCTTGGCCGTCGGTCACCACCATCTCGCCAGCGGCAAGTCCGGCGGTGATCTCCGTAATGGTTCCTTCCGTAATGCCGGGTGTTACGGTACGGGTCTCGGCCGTTTTGTCCGGCTTCACAACGTAGACAAATGCTCCCTGCGATCCATGTTGCACCGCGGCAGCAGGGACGAGGACGGCATTCCTCTTAGTGTCGAGGAGCAGCCGGGCATTCACAAATTGGTTCGGCCAGAGAGCGCGGTCCTCGTTATTGAAGACCGCTTTCAAACGATAAGTGCCGGTGGTTTGGTCGATTTGATTGTCAATCGTCAGGAGTGTGCCCATGGCGATTTGCGTGCCATCATCCCGGCTCAGCGCTCTCACCTGCAGCGTACCTTTGCGCATGCCGCTATTCACCGATGGAAGAGTATCTTCGGGCAGCGTGAAGATAACGGCAATTGGCTGCATTTGCGTGATCACCAGCAAGCCGTTGACATCAGCGGCGTGCACAATATTTCCGGCATCAACCAGTCGCAAACCCACCCGCCCGTCGATCGGCGAAGTGATGTGCGAGTAAACCAGGTTGAGTTTAGCGTTGTCGATCTGCGACTGGTCTCCTTCCACCGACCCTTGCATCTGGCCGGCCAGCGCATTTTGCGTGTCGTATTGCTGCTGCGCGATCACTCCCTCTTTAACAAGCTGGCTATACCGGTTCGCGTCGAGCTTGGCATCGTTGAGCTGCGCCTGATCGCGGGCCAGCGCCGCCTGCGCCTGACTCAAAGCGACCTCAAACGGCCGCGGATCGATCACCGCAAGGAGGTCGCCTTTCTTGACATCCTGGCCTTCTGTGAAGTGAATCTCCGTCAATTCTCCGTCCACACGGCTCTTAACGGTTACGGTGTTGAATGCTGTAACCGAGCCTAGCCCTTCCAAATAGACCGGGAGGTCGCGTTTTTCCACGAGGGATGTCACCACGGGAACGGCGCGCCGGGACTGGGCGTCGGCCTGGGCGGCCGAGGCTGCCTGCGTCTTCTTATTGGAGCTGCGCCACGATATGAACGCTCCCACGCAAATCAGTAGGGCCAGCAGAAGGAGTACCTTCCCCGCCACGGACCTTTTCTTCTTGGTGGGGGGGTCGTGCGGTC
Source organism: uncultured Acidobacteriota bacterium (assembly GCA_963828935.1). Lineage (GTDB taxonomy): Bacteria > Acidobacteriota > Terriglobia > Acidiferrales > UBA7541 > Palsa-189. Next base: position 89,135 of record CAWHGP010000008.1, read on the forward strand.
TCCGGCTGCAGCGTGACTTCTCGATGCGTTGCGCCCTCTTGAAGCGTATGCGACGTGTGTGTCGGGGTTTCTGTTAGTTTTTGCGGCATGATCCTCTCAGCCCAATAAGAAGAATATTCCCGAGTATTTGCAATCTTAACCGCGACGATGCTGGAAAGTCATGTGAGCTTCCAACCATTCGGGAGGGTTAGCGGCTGGCACCGTTCCGGCTTGTCGCGACAAATGCTTTGGCCGATTTGACGACCACACGTTTAGACGAAAGCAGGGTCGATTCCGTTTCCTAAGAGTGGATCCCCCCCTGATAACGGCTACGGACTGGCCAAGTCGCTTGCGCTGCGCCTCACTGAATCGTGGACGCCCCATGTTGACTCGCCACCGTACCCCCTCGATTCTGTGGCTGAGCATCAACTTGTCCAACATCATATTACAGGAGTCTGCGGCCTGGCGCGGCGTTTGAAAATGGGGGTTTCCGAATCGACGATACTATAATCAATACTTATACAGTATAGACAAAACATAAATTGGACTATTCACCGGCGCGTGCCTTATGATTTGTTGTGGAAGGCCAATGATGCCCGAGCCGCAAACCAACGCAGAACGCCTGCCCATCCTCACCGGGGCGGAAATTATCTGGAAATGCCTCGAGCGCCTGGGCGTCACCTGCATTTTCGGTTACCCCGGCGGCGCCATCCTCCCGACCTATGACGCGATGACCAAGTCGTCGGTCCACCACGTGCTGGTGCGCCATGAACAGGGCGCCACGCACATGGCCGACGGATACGCGCGCGCCAGCGGGCGGGTGGGCGTGGCCCTGGCGACCTCCGGACCGGGCGCGACCAACATGGTGACCGGCATCGCCACGGCGATGATGGATTCCTCGCCCATCGTGTGCATCACCGGGCAGGTGGGCAGCACGGTGATCGGCACCGACGCTTTTCAGGAGACCGACATCACCGGCATCACGCTCCCCATCACCAAGCACAATTATCTGGTCACGCGTGCCGAGGAGATTGCCCCCAGCCTGCGCGAGGCGTTTCTCATCGCGGCTTCCGACCGGCCCGGCCCGGTGCTGGTGGACATCACCAAGGACGCGCAGCAGGGATTCGTGCGAGTTCGATTGGGAGGCGGCCGCGCCCAAGGCGCACCGGCAGGTTCCCGATTTCTTCCCGCAGCCCGGCGCAAATTGGACGAGGCCGCTGGCGCTGATCAACGAGGCCGAGCGCCCGGTGATCCTGGCGGGCCACGGCATCATCCTTTCCGGAGCGATGCGCGAAGTGCAGATGCTTGCCGAAACAGCGCGGCATTCCCGGTGGCGCTGACGCTGCTGGGGCTGGGCGCATTCCCGGCGTCGCATCCCCTGAACCTGGGCATGATGGGGATGCACGGCGAGGCCTGGGTCAACCAGGCCATCCAGGAAGCGGATCTGCTGATCGCCCTGGGCATGCGTTTCGACGACCGCGTGACCGGCAAGCTCAACACCTACGCGCCAAAGGCCAAGAAGATCCACGTCGAGATCGACCGCGCGGAGATCAATAAGAACGTGCACGTGGATGTTCCGCTGATCGGCGACCTGCGCGAGGTGCTGCAGCGGTTGCTGCCGGGCGTCAAGCCCGCCAGCCGCGTCCGACTGGTGGGCGCGAGATCGATGCCTCGAAGAAGGATTCGGCGGTGCGCGACATCCAGAATCTTCCCGACGACGGCCATCTCTACGCCGCGCACGTCATCAACGCGCTGTGGCGCGAAACGAAGGGCGACGCCATCGTGGTCACCGACGTCGGCCAGCACCAGATGTGGGAGGCGCAGTATTACCATCACGAGCGGCCGCGCTCGCTGATCACTTCCGGCGGCCTGGGCACCATGGGATTTGCCCTGCCCGCGGCGATCGGCGCGAAATTCGCCCGGCCGGAGGCGGAAGTCTGGGTGATTGCCGGCGACGGCGGCTTCCAGATGACCATGGCGGAACTGGCCACGATCGTGCAGGAAAAGCTGAACGTCAAGATCGCCATCATCAATAATGGCTACCTGGGGATGGTGCGGCAGTGGCAGGAGTTTTTCTACGAAGGCCGCTATGCCTCGACGCCGCTGCTTGAGTCCCGATTTCGTCAAGCTGGCGGACGCCTACGGCATTCCCGGCCTGACGGTGACGCAAGCGCGCGCAGGTGATTCCCGCGCTGCAGACGGCGCGCTTCCACGCCGGCCCGCGCTGATCGATTTTCGCGTGGAGCAGGAGGATTCGGTGTACCCCATGGTGCCGGCCGGCGCGGATTTGCATGCGATGATCCGGCGGCCGCCGACTCCGCTGGTGGAAAAGGCCAACGGATGAGCTGAGCGCGAAAAGCCGCACAGCATTTGTCGTCTACGTCGAGAACGCCCGGGCGTGCTGAACCGCATCGCCTCGCTGTTCCGCCGCCGCGGCTACAACATCGAATCGCTCACCGTGGGGCACACCGAGCGGCCCGGCATTTCGCGCATGACCATCGTTTCGGCCATCGGCGAGGGCGCGGCCCACCGCGTCGAAGCCAATATCTACAAGCTGGTGAACGTGCTGTCGGTGGAGGACGTCACCTCCGCCTCCACGGTTTCGCGCAGCCTGGCGTTGATCAAAGTGGAGGCGCGCGACGAGTCGCGCCACCGGCTGATGGAAATCGTGCGCGTGTTCCGCGCGCGCGTGGTGGATCTGGCGCCCGCGTTCGCTGATCATCGAGATCACCGGCGCGGAAGAAAAAATTCGACGCGCTGGTGGAGGTGCTGCGCCCTTTCGGCATCGTCGAAATGGTGCGCACCGGCCAGGTGGTGATGACTCGCGGCCTGGAACAGCAGACACCCGAAGCCGTGTCTCAAGCGCCGGCAAACGAATCGCCGACCCAGCCGGAGCAAAACGCGCCTGCTTCGACGGACCGTCCCGGCATCCTCGCGCATGTGGAAGAAACTTCGCACTCCGTTTGACGATCTGAAATCGTTCCATTCCCATAGAAGGTAAGGAGCACAACGATGGCTACGATTCACCACGATGAAGCAGCGGACCTTTCTCTGATCCAGGCCAAGAAAATCGCCATCATCGGTTACGGCTCTCAGGGGCACGCGCACGCGCTGAATCTGCGCGACAGCGGCTGCACCGTGTGCGTCGGCCTGCATCCCGAAAGCAAGTCGCGCGAGAAAGCCGTCGCCGCCGGGCTGACGTGCGCTCCAATCGCGAGGCCGCCGCCTGGGCGGACGTGATCATGATCCTGGCGCCGGACACCACGCAGCCCGACGTCTACGAGCAGGACATCGCGCCCGAGCCTGACCGCCGGCAAGATGCTCATGTTCGCGCACGGATTCAACATCCGCTACGGCACCATCCATCCGCCGAAAAATGTGGACGTCACCATGATCGCGCCCAAGGCGCCCGGGCACCGCGTCCGTGAAGTCTTCGTCGAAGGCGGCGGCACGCCGGCTTGATCGCCGTGCATCAGGACGCCACCGGCAAAGCCAAGCAACTGGCGCTTTCTTACGGCAAGGCCATCGGCGCCACGCGCGCCGGCGTGATGGAGACCACCTTCACCGAAGAGACCGAAACCGATCTTTTCGGCGAGCAGGCCGTGCTCTGCGGCGGCATCAGCGCGCTGATGAAGGCGGGATTCGACACGCTGGTCGAAGCCGGCTATCAGCCGGAAGCCGCCTACTTCGAATGCGTGCACGAAATGAAGCTGATCGTCGACCTGATCTATCAGGGCGGCCTGAACTACATGCGCTATTCGATCAGCGACACCGCCGAGTGGGGCGACTACATCGCCGGCCCGCAGGTGGTGAATGCCGAAACGCGCAAGGTCATGAAGGACATGCTCACCAAAATCCAAAACGGCGAGTTCGCGCGCAAGTGGATCGACGAAAACAAGAGCGGCCGCCCGAAATTCAAGGAAATGCGCCGCAAGGAGCAGCATCTGCTGGTCGAGGAGGTGGGCGCGCGGCTGCGGGCGCGGATGCCGTTCCTGAACCCGGTGAATGTGAACACCGAAGCGTCAGGAGCCGTAACCGCGGCGAAGCTGTAAGAAGTTTCGCGGCAGGTTAGCGTTGCCGCGCGCGCCTGCGCCCGGAGGCCCAGCTTCTGGGAATTACCGACCGGCATCACCGGCGTGGGATTACCACGCCAGACGGCCGACTGGCCTCCAGGTGAGCGAGAGACATTCCCAATGAACTTAAACGCACGAAGCAAGATAATCACCCAAGGCGTCGAACGCACTCCCAACCGCGCGATGCTTCGCGCGGTGGGCTTTGGCGACGCCGATTTCGATAAGCCCATCATCGGCGTCGCCAACGGCTACAGCACCATCACCCCCTGCAATGCCGGCCTGAACGATCTGGCCGCAGCGGCCATGAAAGCCCTGCGCCAGGCGCAGACCATGCCGCAGGTCTTCGGCACCATCACCGTGAGCGACGGCATCTCCATGGGCACCGAAGGAATGAAGTATTCGCTGGTCTCGCGCGAAGTCATCGCCGACTCCATCGAAACCGTTTGCGGCGCGGCGCGCGTGGATGGCCTGCTGGCCATCGGCGGCTGCGACAAAAACATGCCCGGCGCGATGATCGCCATCGCGCGGCTGAATATTCCCGCGATCTTTGTTTACGGCGGCACCATCAAGCCCGGCCATCTAGACGGCAGAAATCTCACCATCATCAGCGCGTTCGAGGCCGTGGGCGCAATACAGCGCGGGGCGCATCGACACGGCGGAACTGCTCGAAGTCGAGCGGCACGCCTGCCCGGGAGTCGGCTCCTGCGGCGGCATGTTCACCGCGAACACCATGTCCTCGGCCATCGAAGCCATGGGCATGAGCCTGCCCTACTCCTCGACCATGGCCGCCGAGGACGCGGAAAAACTCGAGAGCACGGCCGAATCCGCGCGCGTGCTGGCCGAGGCGGTGCGGCGGCAATTGCTGCCCGCGCGCAGATCATGACGCGCAAAGCGTTTGAAAACGCCATCGCCGTGGTCATGGCCATGCGGCGGCTCGACCAACGCCGTGCTGCATCTGCTGGCGATCGCGCGCGCAGCGAACGTGCCTCTGGCGCTCGAGGATTTCGAAACGATACGCCGGCGGGTTCCGGTCCTTTGCGATTTGAAGCCTTCCGGCAAATACGTGATCACCGAACTGCACGCCGCCGGCGGCATTCCGCAGGTGATGAAAATGCTGCTGGCGCATGGCCAGTTGCACGGCGATGCCCTGACCATTACCGGAAAAACCATCGCCGAAACCCTGCAACCGATTCCCGCCGAGCCGCGCAAGGATCAGGACGTGATTCGCCCATGGGACCGTCCCGTGGCGCCGCAGGGGCACCTGGTGATCCTGAAAGGCAACCTCGCGAGCGAAGGCGCCGTGGCCAAAATTTCAAAAACGCCGAAGATCACCGGGCCTGCGCGCGTCTTCGAATCCGAGGAGAGCTGCCTGGCGGCGATCCTCGCGAATACAGATCCGGCCGGGCGACGTCATTGTGATTCGTTACGAAGGGCCCAAAGGCGGCCCGGGCATGCGCGAGATGCTCGCGCCGACGTCCGCATTGATTGGCGCCGGGCTGGGCGATTCGGTCGGATTGATTACCGACGGCCGATTTTCGGGCGCCACGCACGGCTTGGTGGTTGGCCATGTCGCGCCGGAAGCGGCGGTCGGCGGCGCGATTGCGCTGGTGCGCGAAGGCGATTCCATCACCATTGACTCCGAATCGCGCCAGCTCGAACTGCACGTGCCGGCATCCGAACTGGAGCGCAGGCGCGCGGATTGGAAAGCGCCGGAATCGCCCTACAAAACGGGCGTCTTGGCCAAGTATGCGCGCCTGGTGTCCAGCAGCAGCCTGGGCGCCGTCACCGACTTGATCGCGTCGGGCGGCTAGACGGCGTGTCGAAAAAAAGTGGGTGCCGTCTCCCCGTCCATTTGTCTATTTGCACAATCTGTTTATTTCCACGCAGCCGGTTCTGTAGCTCTCTGTCGCAGCATGCCGAAATAGGATACGATTTTGTCATCAGCGGGTGGCTGGCCTGGGCCGCCGCGCGGACCGCTGGACAGACCGCTGGGCAAAACCGCTGAATTGGGCGCCCGCAGAGCAGACTTGGGACGAGGAGATGGAGATCACATCCGATGACTCGAATCGAAGCAATCATCCAGCCTTCGCGTTTTGAAGCCGTCAAAGACGCGCTGCATGAAATAGGCGTCGAGGGCATGACCATTTCCGAAGTGCGTGGCCATGGGCGCCAGAAAGGGCATACCGAAACGTATCGAGGCCGCGAATACGAGGTCGACCTGCTTCCCAAGATCAAGATTGACATGGTTCTGCCCTATAATCTGGTGGACGGCGCCGTGCAAACGATTTTGAAGACCGCCCGGACCGGGAAAATTGGCGACGGCAAAATCTTTCTGTCCACGGTCGAGCAGGCCATCCGCATCCGCGATGAGGAAAGAGGGGAAGGCGCCCTTTAGCCGATTATTGCGTAGTACGATTATTGCGCAGTAGATGATTGCGACCTGGCGCATCGCGCCACGGTTTGACAGATACCCCAAACCTATGTCTCCGACACCTGCCGGCAACGCTCTGCGCGATTCGTATGCCGCGGAGTCCGCTAAAATCGAAGCCGAATTTGCGGTGACCTCTAATGGCCGCAAGGCGATTGAGGACCGCGCGGCCGTGGTCGACCGGCTGATCATCGATTTGTGCCGGGAATCGCTTGCGGCCGATCCAAATGAGCTCGAGCGCTTTTGCCTGGTGGCGCTCGGCGGATATGGCCGGCGCGCTCTGTTTCCGTTTAGCGATATCGACCTGATGTTCCTGGCGGAGGACCAGGACGCCGAGAGCCGCTATCGCGACGCGACTCGCACGATTTCCCGAACATTGTGGGATTTGCACCTGCGCGTGAGCCCGACAAACCGGCTGCTCGCGGAATGTGACAGGTTTCACCGGCACAATGCGGAATTCAACATTTCGCTGCTCGACAGGCGCTACCTCGCGGGTGATGCGGACCTTTTTTCGCGCCTCAACCGCGGCGCACTTCCACAGATGATCGCGCGCGAACGGCCGGCGGTACTCCGCGACATCTCCGAGCTGACCCGGCAACGACATGAGAAGGAAGGCGATACAATTTTCCATCTCGAACCAAATTTGAAGAATTCTCCCGGCGGTCTGCGCGATTACCACGTGGCCTGCTGGGTGGCGCTGATCTCAGGGAACCATCCCGCCGAGGAGTCGAGCCAGCCTGAACGCTTCTGGTCCGCAGAAGTGACCGGCGAGATGCGCAATGCTTTTGATTTCCTCGCCGCGGCGCGGTGTTTTTTGCATTACCGGCAGGGCCGCGATGACAATGGACTCTCCTACGAGCTTCAGGCCGAAGCGGCGGCTCGGGGCATCGGCGCAGGGCGCATGCAGGCCATCGAGCCAGCCGATTGGATGCGCGAATATTTCCGTCATGCCCGCGTCATTTACGATCTCTGCACCCAGTCGCTCGATGAGGCGCTTCCGGAACCATCTTCGCTGCGCGGCCGGCTCGACGGCTGGATCTCACGCCGAACCCCGTCCGACTTTATCGAGGTGGGCGGACGGGTGCACATGCGTCACCCGGACGACCTGCAGGATCCAGCGAGACTTATGGGCCTGTTCGAGTTTATCGCGCGCAACGGCGTGAAACTGAGTCGCGAGGCCGAAGACCAGATTCACAAGGTGCTTCCCGCATTGGAAGCAGTAGCCGGCACGGCTGGCACTGGTTCCGGTGCGGCCGCGGCAGCGGTAACCGGCATGTTTCCCAACCTGTGGGCGGGCTTTCAGCAGATCCTGGTCGCTCCGCACGCCGCCGACGCCCTTCGTGCGATGCACAGTTCCGGGCTTTTGGTGTACCTGTTTCCCGAATTCGCCGCGATTGACTCGCTCGTGATCCGCGATTTCTATCATCACTACACAGTCGACGCCCACTCGTTCCGGGCCATCGAGCACATTCACGGGCTGCGCCACGCCACGAGCGCGTGGGAACGTCCCTTCGCCGAAATGTTGACAGAACTCGAGCAGCCGGAGTTGCTCTTTCTCTCGCTTCTTTTCCACGATGTAGGCAAAGGAATGCCTTGCGAAGACCACATTGTCGGTAGCCTCCAGGCCGTGGAGATGGCTTTTTCGAGGCTCGGTTTAAAGCCGGCCGATGCCGAGACGGTGCGTTTCTTGATTCGAGACCACCTGGCCATGTCCGCAAATTTGCTGCGGCGTGACATCTTCGACACCGAAACGATTCGCGCCTTCGCCGAAAATGTGGGCACGCCCGAGCGGCTGAAGCTCCTATCCCTGTTTACCTTTGCCGATATCCGCGCGGTGAATCCCGAGGCGCTTACCCCGTGGAAAGCGGAGTCGCTCTGGCAGCTGTACGTGTCCACCGCTAACTTCATGGGCCGCAGCCTTGACGAACAGCGCATTCATGCCCAGACGGATGATTTGCGTTTCGTCGAGCAGGTCATGCCTTTTGTCGCACAGGCGCTCTTTTCCGATGGTGCCATCCGGCAGGAGCTGAGCGGCTTCCTCGAAGGGCTGCCCCGGCGTTACGCCTTGGCTCATTCGCCCGAGGAAGTGGCCATTCATTTCCAGATGGCTCGCAACCTGGCTGAAGATTCGGTGGAACTGCGGCTTGAAAAGCGCGATGCGATGTACGTGCTTACCCTGCTCGCTGCCGACCGGCCTATGCTTTTCGCCGGAATCAGCGGGACGCTCGCATCCTGGGGCATGAACATCTGGAAGGCCGAAGCCTTTGCCAACGCGGCGGGAGTTGTCGTGGACTCTTTTCGTTTTACCGATCCTCATAACACATTAGAGCTGAACCCCAGCGAGACGCTGCGCCTGGAAAAGAATATTGTCGACGTTCTTTCGGGGTCGATCACACTGGACATGCTGATGCGCGGCAGGGCAAATCCGGACTCGGCGCGGCCACCCAAAGTGACCGTGGCCACGGAGATCCGCTTCGACGATTCCAGTTCCTCACATTCCACGCTGATGGAAATCATCACGCAGGATCGACCCGGATTGCTCTACCGGCTGAGCTCCACACTGGCCAGGACCGGATGCAACATCGAGGTCGCGTTGATCGACACGGAGGGAGAGCGCGCGCTCGACGCTTTCTATCTGCGGGTCGATGGCGCCAAGCTCACACTGGCTCGCCAGCAAGAATTGCGTGACGCGTTACTGAGCGAACTGTGACGCCGGTCACGCAGGCAACCTGCGTGAGTCGGCGCTCATCGCCCATACATGGCCCATACAGAGGGAGTGAATGCAAACGTGGCAGTGGATGCCAGGAGAGTTGCGACCATAGGAGCCCTGGGTGCCGGTGGGAGCGGCGCCACGGCGAAAAGCGATCGCACGGCCCTGCCGAATGGCGTGCCCAGGTTGCCCGGCGATATTCGGGAAGCGGAGATGCGCCGTGCCCGGCGGGTGAAGCGGAACAATGCCCTCACCGCGATCGCGGCCGGCGGCGGGCTGGCCATTGCTGCGAGCGTCTTGTGCGGGGTGCGCGGAGGGGGCGTGGCCCTCGCGTCCGTGGTTCTGGGTATGCTCATCGGGTTGCTCTACGCGAATGCGTTTGAGTATGTGCTGCACCGTTTTCTGCTGCACTGGGGGACAGGCTTTTTGGCACAGCGCCACGCACTGCATCACGATTCCGCAGGTGCTCCCAACGAAGCTCGCTATGTGAATTTCGCCACCTCGCCCTGGGTGGTGGTCTTCGTTTTTCTATTGAACGCGTCACCTGTATTGGCCGCCGGCTACTTGTTTGGTGGCGCGCTGGCTTGCGGAATGTTTGCGGGATTTACCTGTTACTTTGTGGCCTATGAGGAAGTTCACTGGCGCATTCACTTTGGCGGATTGCCGCGATGGTTGCAGTTTGCGCGGCGTCATCACATGCTGCATCACGGCGGATTTGAGGGCCGCCACAATGTTTTTCTGCCGCTTTGCGACTGGCTTTTTCAGCGCCACGAGTGGAAGAGCACCGCTCCCGGCCATCGTGCCTGACGCCATCCGGTAAAATTAGCCAAATACCCGTGTTAGCAGGGATTTTTTCGGCGTGCCGCCCGCTGGCAACAATTGCAGAAATCCTGCGACGAGCGCCGGAGCGACCGCGGGCGCGTGGCGTCTCCAATAGCCCACCTCGCGCAACCCGGTCCAGGCCACAAGACAATGCAGGCAATGGGCTACGTGCGCTTCGACCGGTTCCTTGTCGTACCAGCTCACTTGCCCATCCTGAATACGTAAAAACTGGTGCAGTGCAGGGCATTTATCAGTTTTGGCTGCGCGCGCCCGGCTGAGCATCTGGAGCCAATCGGCGGGCCACACACAGCGATCGCGAGCGAGTTGCTGTGCCGCGGAATAATCGGGCGCCAGGCGTTCAAATGAGTCCTGCGCCACACGCGGCGCGACCCGCATCACGAGTTCAAGTGTGGCATCCGTGTAGCCGGCCAGCTTGAAAAAGAGTATCTCCTGATGCAGGAGCGGAAGATCCGCGATAACCTTCCCGAGCTTTTCAAGATTAAGCGTGGGGCTTTCGGCTTTGGCCGCCTTGATCTCACGCGGCGCCTCGAGCGCAGCATCGACCAACAAGTCCCGGACATCCGCCAGAAACTCCCGCTCGGATTGCCGCGACGTCGCGCGAAAACGCTCGAAATCGTTGTGGATCAGCAAGCCCAGCGTTTTCTCCCAAACACCAGGACCGGCCTCAACCTCCGGAAGGCACAGCGCGAGTAAATGCAGATACAAGGGACTGTAGAGGCCGAGGAACGCACGCCAGGCCGCAATATCGCCCCGCTCTGCCTGTTCCCGTATCTTGTGGAACGTGAAACTGGCCGGCTGCTTGTCCACCACGATGGCCGCTCCCCTCCTTTGCAGTCGATGCGTAAACTATCTTCTTGACTAGTTTATCTGCCGAGTTTTCTTGAACAGTATATATTCTCTACTTTGGCTTCCGGTGGATTGTTACTCATTCAGGAAAAATAGAGGAAAGAGAGATATCCCGATGGCGACGCCCGAAGAGGTTTACGTACGTATATGGGAATTCCAGGCGCAGGCTGGCCGCGAAAAAGAATTTGAAAAAATCTACGGGCTCGAAGGCGAGTGGGTGCAGCTTTTCCGCAAAAGCAAAGCATTCCTCCGCACGGAAGTTTACCGCGACCTGGAAAACACCGGCCACTACGTCACGATTGATTACTTCTCGTCGCAACCCGCCTTTCAGGCATTTCTAAAAGAATTCAGGGAAAAATACGATAACCTCGACCGGCTCGGTGAAACCGTATGTGCGTCGGAAAAGCGCATCGGCTCCTTCGGACCTGTTAAATCCAACTCACACTGATTCAAGTCTCCCCATTCAAGCGTCTCTACCGCCTATCGCATTAGAGCCGGTTACGCACGCCGCCTACTGCGGAGCTCCCGGAACTTCCGCAACAATGGCCGGCTGTTGCCGCCACGCATCGGGGGAGGAAAGATTGCGCCGTAACAGGGTCGCATCGAGTTCATGTTCCCAGCGAGCTACGACCAGCGTAGCCACCCCGTTGCCCAGCATGTTGACGGTGGCGCGAAACATGCTCATGAACCGGTCGATCCCCAGAATCAAAGCCATTCCGGCCACTGGAATCGTCGGTATCACCATTAAGGTTCCCACCAACGCGATGAAGGCCGCGCCTTGCACGCCGGCCGCGCCTTTGGACGTCAAAACCGCCACCGCGAATAACGTGAGTTGCTGAGGCAGCGTCAAATGAATGCCGGTGGCCTCGGCCACGAACAGCGCGGCGAGCGTCATGTACAGGCTGCTTCCGTCGGTATTGAAGGTATAGCCGGTCGGTACTACCAATCCGACCAGGGCTTTCGAGCAGCCCAATTGCTCCATCTTCTCCATAAGCGTCGGGAGCGCTGGTTCCGAGGAACTGGTGGCTAGCGTGAGGATGATCTCTTCCTTGATGTAAGCCAGATACTTGATGATGCTGAACCCCGCCACCCAAGCAATGCCGCCCATAACGATCAGCACAAATAGAATGCAGGTGATCCAGAACGTGGCAATCAGCTTGACCAGCGGGCCCAGGGAGGAAATTCCATAAGCTCCGATGGTGAAAGCCATGGCACCGAAGGCGCCAATCGGAGCAAACCGCATCACGATGTTGATCACGCCAAACACAGCGTGGGTAAGCGACTCGAAGACGTCGAGCAGAGGTTTGCAACGGCTGCCCATCGCCGACAACGCGAAGCCGAACAAAATTGCTACCAGCACCACCTGCAAAATATCGCCCCTGGCGAACGCATCCACAACGGTGACCGGTATGATGTGCATAACGAAGTCGGTAACACTCTGCGCTTTGGCTGCCCCTGCGTACCCCGCCACGGCCTTCGAATCGAGCGTAGCGGGATTCACGTTCAAACCTGCGCCGGTATGCACAAGATTGCCAACCACCAGGCCAATCAGGAGCGCCAGCGTGGACACGACTTCGAAATAGAGGAGCGCTTTCCCGCCCACACGCCCAACTTTTTTCATGTCCTGCATGCTGGCAATGCCCGTAACCACGGTGCAAAAAATCACCAGGGTGATAATCATACTGATCAGCCGGATAAAGGCATCCCCTAGCGGCTTCATGGCTACAGCGGTGTGCGGCCTCAAGTAGCCAAGCACGATGGCGAGGGCCACACCCAGCAAAACTTGGCCCCAGAGGCTGCGATAGAAGGGCTTCTTGATTCTGGGTGGGGCCACCGTGATGGGTGGCAACGCGGGAGGAGGATTCATGCTGACTGTTTCCATGGTCAATTCTCCCTTTCAAACGCCTTCGAAACGCAAGACCGTTCGTCTTACTGCCAATCAAATCCGGCCGCTAATGGGCTCGAGCAACGAGCGGCGCTGCTGAAATCCGTGCGGGACGATCCCAGCCAGCAATGATCCACATGATCAACATGATCAACACGGATCAGCATGGGTCGACGTGATGCGCCCATGCGGCCCCCACTGGCGGCGGAGTCTACCATATTCGTTACTTCAAGAGAGCATCATTCAAGTGCGCCTCACTGCTGCTATTATTCTCATTAGTCCATTTTCGGAGGAACGCGTGTCTGACATCGTTTATGTCTCCAAAGTGCGTATGGAGCGGAAAATTGGTCCCTACCGCATTGCCCATCTGCCGGGCGAATCGCGGCCGGTCATTTTCAGCGTTCACGGTGCGATCGCCGAACACTATAAGGTCGATCCCGCCAAGCTCACAGAATCTCACGCTTCCACTATCGACTACGTCATTGCCGCGACCGCCGGTTGAATGCTCGGCACTTTTGGAGGCGCGCTGGATGCGCGTCACATCGATGCAACCAATGGCAAACTCACCGCTGACATTACCGGCGAAGTGGGAACTGAAGATGGCGTGCTTGTAATCCGCCGCATTCACGTCGCGATGCAATTAGCGGCCCCCGAGCAGTCGCGCGAAACAGTTGAACGAGTGCACGGCATGTACGCGATGCGCTGCCCGTTGTATCGCACCTTGCACAACGCCATCGAGCTCACCTCCTCCTACACCCTGGTCCCGCCCACAGCCTGAGCGGCCACTGGCATTGCACAGATTTTCGTGCGTGGCCGGGCTGGATACGCTTCTAGGGGGGTGGCCGAAGGTCGCAGCATTTCAATTGGTGATCGCCGAGGCGAACGACGGAACCTCGATACGTCTTGGAATGCCGCGTCGCCTCGATTCTTGAAGGGCGGGGTCTTTGCTTCCTGATCACTGTCACCTGTGAACTGTCCGCACCGAGCTTCAGCTCGGCCATTCCATCGCGACGTCACCCCCCTACGCTCTCAGCGAATCCATCGCCCTGACTCGGCTGATCGCTCGGCGTTTCATACTTTAAAAAAGCTGAGAATCGGAAATTTCGCATTTGACCCCGGCCGGAGGCAACTGTATGCTGCGGGCAGCCGGGCAGCAAAATTCGAAGGTCAGCTATCCAGCCGAAAGAGAGGATCTATGAGAACCAGGCTCCGGACCATTTTCCTTGCGGCTTTCGTTCTTGTGCTTTGTGTGGTCCCAGTATTTGCACATCACGGCAACGCCTCGTACGACGGCAAGTCGGTCACCATAAAAGGAACTGTAACAGCATGGCTTTGGACGAATCCCCATACCTTTCTCAAGTTGGATGTAACCGATGACAGCGGCAATGTCACACATTGGATTTGCGAGAACCAGGCTCCGTCCACGCTCGTCAACTTTGGGTTTAACGCGAAGACATTCAAGCCCGGGGACATGGTCACAGTGGTGTTGGCTGCAACATCCAAGAACCTGCCCGTCGGGCGTATCAGCAAAATCATACTGCCTAACGGCTATGTGATGAATTCAGAAGTGAGATAGGTGGTGAACTTTCGGCGGCGGGCTACCCGTAGCGTACGGATGTTGCTGGGTGCGGACAAGTCCGGTAACGCCAGACCCGATCCAGTGGCTCGCATGAGGGTCGCGTCCAGTGCCTGCTACAGCGGCATGGGTCTAGTTGTACTCGAACGGTGTTGAATTTCGAAGACCGAATCCAAAGGTGGGCTTTAACTATGCAAAAAATTGCGAAGTCGCTAATGCGCTCTATGGCCCCAGTGCTTGTACTCGCGACGCTGACATTCTCGCCTGTTACGCGCGCTCAAACCGCGCAGCCGACGCCGTCAGGACCGGGGAACGCCCAGCAAGCGGCACCTGTTAAAGGCCAAGAAAACGAGAATATACATACCGATGGTTGGAACCGGGCACAAACATCTCAACAGGCAAAGGGTGTAAAGCCGGGTCCCGCCCCCGTCCACGACCTGTCAGGAATTTGGGAGCCGTCCCCCAGGTACCGGGATGGAGTCTTTGCCAGCGGCCCGAGGGAAATGCCCGGAGACGCCAAGCATGAAGCCATTATGCCTTACACGCCATTGGGGAAGGAAACGATGATGTCCCATAAGGCGGGATTTGGAACCAACATAGCTCCGATTTCGGAGATTAACGACCCGTTTGACACCTGCGATCCGATTGGGCTCCCGCGCATACTTCTTTTCAACCTGAGGGGGTTGCAGATTGTGCAAACCAAGAATCAAGTGCTGATGCTCTATCAAAACACCAGAACCTGGCGCAACATCTGGACGGACGGGCGAGCGCTTCCCAAGGAAATTACCGAGCCACGGTGGTTTGGCTACTCGGTTGGCAAGTGGACGGACGACACCACGTTCGTGGTTACGACGAACGGGCTGGATGACACCACCTGGATTGATAATGTTGGCCGGCCACATAGCGACGAGTTGGTCGTGGAGGAAGTTTACCACCGCGTGGACTCCCTCAACATGGACCTCACTGTGACGCTTACCGACCCGAAGATGTATACGAAACCTTGGGTTCCCCTCAGCAAATTCCGCCTGGGGTTGAATCCACCGGATTTCGATATTCGGGAGATGATTTGCTCAGTCTCACAGCAGGCGCTATATAACCAGCTACTTAAAGACGTTGTTCCAATCGACCAAGACAAGAAATAGTCTGGACTGCATCTCTACATTGATTGCAGCAGGAACTCGACCGTCCGCGAAGCCCCGTCGTGATCCCGTGGCGACCTGTGGCGACCCGTGGTGACTTGTACGGTGGCAAGAGCGATCCGGCGTTCTGGCGGTTGTTGAACCGCAGTTCAGGCGTCGCAGTTCACGTCGCAGTTCACGTCGCAGTTTAGGCGCAAGTTACCCGGTATTGTTTGCGGTTTGCTCGTAGACCGTACAGCTTGCGGCCGCGGCGATACGGCACCGTCACTCCGCACCAGTATGCAGGGTTGCCACAACTGTAACAATTCTTATCGCAGCCATGGATCTGGGAGGTCAGGCCGACACAACCAGTGGTTCGTCCGCCGCCTTCGCACATCGATCCTAACCGGCCTAACTGGCGGCTCGCGGTGGAGCGTGAGCCAGTGTTCGCATTCCATCCCCGGAGGCATTCCCGTCAGTTGATTGGAGAAATCGACCCGAGCGCGCTTTCCCAGATGCAGCGGCCGTTATAAGCGCCACCGTGGTCCGCGTCAAGTTGAGGTTCATCGAACCAAACCCAATTCTCATCTGCCGTCTGCCGAGGCTTGAATCGAACGGGTTCGATACGGATGGGTGTGCGCGTATTGGATGATCCGCGGGCCGCGCATCTGTGCTAGCATCGCGCATCCCAATGCAAGGAGGTTTCCGATGAAATGGATCCACTCGACAACTCTGACAGTGGTCTTGACATTCCTTTTTGTCGGCGGCTTCACTTCACTCGCCCCCGATCGGGTGAAGGCCGCAGAAGATGAAACTCCGGCCATTAAGAAAGTCATTGATGGATTCACAGCCTCCTTCAATCAGCATGACGCGCATGCCGTCACTATGTGGTTTACCGGGGACGCGGACTTCATAAATGTCGGAGAAGTGACGTCGCACGGGCACAAGGATATTGAGGCCCATTTCGTGCCGCTCTTCACGGGTCGACTTAAAAACGCCCATCGAACATACACCCTGAGAGCAATTCGTTTCCTGACTCCCACGGTCGCATCGGTCACGATGAACTACGAGCTTGATGACACGATCGATGTGAGCGGCAAGGAAGTCCCGGTTCGGAAAGGCTTATACGATTGGATCGTGACGAAGCAAAACGGTACGTGGCTAATTAACATTCTCCATGAATCCGAACAGGGTCCCGCCCCAGCGGCTGCGCCCGGTCGCCCATGACGCGCTTGACCTCAGAAAACCAACCGGCGTCATTCCTAAAAATGGTTTGACCTCAAGATTGGGCACGTCCTTAGACAGCACAAAGAGCCGCACCCGGCCGGCCAAGAGGGGTGTTGCATACACCGGTTGATCTGGCACCGTTTATCAGGCACTGGCCGGTTCAGGCAGGGTAGGATTACTACCTCTTTTACGCCCCGAAATGACTGGCAGATTTCCCTTCCGTCGGATTCTTGACGGGGCCCGGCAGCGTCCAGGAAGGCACAGAACAGAGAACGAAAGTGGCCCACTTCTATGACATTTTTATGACATCTGCAGTTTCTCGCTGGCTGGAATGTCCGGCGTAAATCAATGTAGACTCAGATGGATACCAACGATGGGCCTGTAGCTCAGATGGATAGAGCAGCGGTTTCCTAAACCGTTTGTCGGGAGTTCGACTCTCCCCAGGCCCACCAACTTTCTCCTTAATTGCCAGTCATTTGTCATTTGCAACTTCACCATCGAAACGCTGCACCCGCCAAAATCCAAGATTGTGATGAAAACGCGATATCCCTGATTATCGGATTAACTCGAGAAGGGCTTTTGATCACTCGTTCAAAAGATCTGAGCTGCAGGGCCGGTCGGCGTCTTGACGACGAGTGGGATTGATTGCTTCCGAATTGCCGATAATCCGGGAACTACTCCATTTAATGGACACAAACGCGTTTATCACGACTTACCGAGAGTTCCCGCGAACCTGCCAGGTACAAGTAAGACAAGTAAGAGTTGCTAACGCGATGGCGAACCTACCGAACAGCACCACAGAATAACCAATGTAGTGAAAGCATTTCGTTGGGACTGTGCGTGAAATGTCAAAGCAGTTAAAATGTCTGGTTTTGCCAACCATTCAACCAAAAGCTGAAGGGGAAGAACGCCAAGACCACCCGGGGATTTTCATACCGGCTGTGCTCATTGCGCGGTCGCGCCGGCGCTGGCATTGCGGGCGGGATGAGGATCAAATGAATCGAAGGGATTTTGTGCGGCTTGGATGCGCCACCGTGATCGCCGCGGGGGCCCGCAAGCTGCCCCTGCCTTGGCGCAGCCGTTAACGCCTCGGCAAGTCCCGTCGCCGTCACAGCGCCCGATGATGGCGCTCTTGGAACCGAAGGCCACCGACGGCGCGGCGGATTTCACCTTGCAAATCGCGCCCATGACGGTCGAGCTGGCTCCTCAGGTGGTGATCAGCACCATCGGCTACAGCAACAAGGTCCCCGGTCCCTTGCTGCGGGTGCGAGAGGGCCAGCGCGTCGCCGTAGAGGTTGTGAACGACACGGACGTTCCGGAATACGTGCATTGGCACGGTTTGTTCGTTCCCTCGGACGTGGATGGAGCCGAGGAAGAAGGCACGCCCCCGGTACCCCCACATGGCCGTCGGCGCTATCAATTCGTGGCCAAGCCGGCGGGTTCGCGATGGTACCACTCGCACACCGCGGCGATGATGGATCTGCATCGCGGCGCCTACACCGGCCAGTTCGGTTTTCTCATGATCGATTCGGCGAATGACCCCGGAGGCTTACGACCAGGAGGTCTTTCTGGCGCTGCGTGAATGGGAGCCTTATCTGACCACGATGGATCAGGACGAAATGGAGGCGGATCCCAACGATCCGATGCCCGAAAAACCGGCCACTCCAGACCCGCGTCCGAACGGGCTCGAAGTCGGCGCTCCTCTTTACTCGATCAACGACAAAATGCTCGGCGCGGGGGAACCCCTCCGCGTGCAGCCGGGTCAGCGCATCCTGATGCACCTGCTCAACGCCAGCGCTTCGCAAATTCACCGCATAGGCTTATTCGGTCACCATTTTCAGGTGATCGCTCTCGACGGCAATCCCGTGCCCGCGCCTCAGGCCGGTTGATGTGATTGAGATCGCCCCGGGTGAGCGCGTGGATGCGATCGTGGAGATGAATCTGCCGGGCGTTTGGATTTTAGGTGAGCTGCGCGATGCCGCGCGGCAATCCGGCATGGGCATCGTGGTGGAGTACGCCAATCAGGCACAGCCGCGCCCGCAATGGCTTCCGCCTCCGAAGGCGCGCTGGGACTACACCATCTTTGGCAAGCCCGCTCCGCATCCCGCCCCAGACCAGACCATCGACATGGTCTTTGAAAAAGTGCCGGGCGGGCCCCACGGGATCAATCACTGGCTCGTCAACGGCAAGGAATATCCGCATGAACGGGAATTCGTGTTCCGGCAGGGAGGCCGCTACCGGCTGGTGTTTCACAATCGCAGCGACGATTCCCACCCCCTGCACATGCACCGGCACCTGTTCGAGCTCGTCGAGCTCAACGGCAAGCCGACTGCCGGCATCATGAAGGATACGGTGATCGTTCCCGCATTTGGACGCGCCACCGTGGATCTGGTCGCCGACCAGCCGGGCCTGACGCTGTTTCACTGCCATATCCAGCAGCACATGGACTTTGGTTTCAAGGCGCTGTTTCGCTACGCCTGAGCACCGCATCGCGGAGCAAACCGGCCGGATGGCGATTCTGCAACGACATTCTGTCTTGCTGATGGTCTAAACGCCCCCCGAAATGAATCCGTGTTACGGCTTTTTCACACATCCGACATACACGCGAAACACTGAAAGGATAAAACACAGCGTTTTCGCAAATATCCAACCACAAGTTCAAACGGGAGAAACCGCATGAAGATGATCCGGGGAAGGTTCCGAGCGGCACTGCTCATGGGAGCGGCCGTCTCGGTATTGGCATTTGCAGTTGGCGCACGGGCACAGGATCACAACGACAAGGACGATCCACACCACAACGACAATTCGTGGCCTTACGCAACGACGGGTAAATCGCCCGTGCTTGCGGTGGTTGGCGACATCGCCTGCCAGCCAGGCGTGGAGGCGGACGGGTGAGGCTGCGAATGAAGTCTGCACCGACCCCGCAACACCCCCCGCCTACACCAGCACCTCTCTGTGGCAATCCCAGGAGGCCACTGCGAATCAGATTGAGACTATGAAACCTGATGCCGTCGCGCTCCTCGGAGATCTGCAATACCAGGTAGGCCGATATTCGGACTTTGAGGGATCGTTCGATTTGACGTATGGCGCTTTTAAATTTCTCCACCGGCCCGCGCCCGGCAACCACGAGTTTTATGACGAGCATGGCGAGACCGGCGTTGCCGGCTACGGCTACTTCTCCTACTTCAACGGCTTCCTGATCGATACCAATAATGATGCTAATTTGGGTACGCCTCTGACGACTACGATCCCGGACCCGTGCCCACACCATCGGCCAGTTGCAAGGCGGGCAAAACCCCCACTGCGGACCTCTCCCCCCAACCCATTCCGCGGGCGGATGGACAGGCGGGGCACTTCGAGTTGGGGGCGGACAAAGGCCTGAACGGAACCGGAGTCGGGGATGGCTGGTACTCCTATAATCTGGGCTCCTGGCACCTTATTTCGCTCAATATAGAGTGCTATACGCAGCCGGAGCCGGGCGGCACGGACGGCTGTTCGGACACGGACACCTGGTTTAAATCCGAACTCGAATGGCTGAAAAAGGATCTCGAGGAAAATCATTCCGCGTGCACAGCCGCCTACTGGCACCAGCCCACATTCAGCGCTGCCAACAGCCTCACCGAAGAGGGCACGACCGCTCAGGCCTTTTGGCAACTGCTCTACGAGCACAACGCCGACTTGGTGCTGAACGGACACGACCACCTCTATGCCCGCTACCAGCCGCTTGACCCCTCCGGGAATCCCGATCCAAAGCGGGGCATACGGGAATTCATCGTGGGCACCGGCGGCGAGACACTCGATACGGTCGCCACAACCACTGTGACAGCCTCCGAGGCCACCACCGCGAGTCCCGAAACCAACATGGAGGATCCTGGCCGCACGAACTTCAACGCAATGAATCTCGAGGCGGCAACCGGGGACTACTGGGGCGTGATGGCCCTGACGCTTGATCCGAACGGCTACAAGTGGGATTTCGAGTCGGCACTGGAACTTCCTGGAGCTCCTGCAGGGACTTACAGCGACCAGGGCGCCGGCACCTGCCACGGCCCAGTCAACAGGTGGTGACCGGATCGTCTTCGCCGCGTTAGTTAACCTTCCCCACCCTTCGCGAAACGTCGCGGAGGGTGGGGGATTTTACCTTGCCTTAAGCCCTCCGAATTTTCCGCTGCGCTGAGTACGACGCTCAGACCGTGAAGCATCCCCCAGCGAAGTTGCTCGACCAATCGCGACCACGCGAAAACAGGTCCTTCGCGCTGCACCGGCGAATTCGGCAGCCTTGGCGGCGCTTGGCGCAGGGCGCCGAGTTGGCGATTGCCGACGGGCGCTCGCCGCAAGCGCCGTCAAGGTGGGAACAAGGTGGGAATATGTCCGTTCCAGAGCACGGCGTTTCTTACGCGCTTTGAAGGCATCAAAAGCGGAGTGAGTGAAGAACCCGACAACAAAATCCGCAAGGGTATTCCCTGATCTTTATCAAACCGCTGAATCGAGCTCTTTGTGAAAGAAGGATTTCGCCGCCAAGGAATCAGCTCCAAACTCAAGAAGGAGGCCATAATCTGGTTCCGTCGAAAGGGTGTTAAATATATTTCGCCGCATGTCCTCGGGAAGAACAGCATTCCCCAGTCGATTTACAGGAAATGGGGCTTCTTTTCATTTGTCGTCGAAATGCGAAAGAACTTGCAAAGCCGGATCGCAATTGGCCCGCCTCCTGACTGAAACGCCACATTCGGGTGCGGCACTTCTTGGTTGCCCACGATGAGGCGGGCGCCTGGCAGGAGGAAACCTTCAACTTTGGTTAGCTTTTCGTCGACACTTCCTTGTAGATCACTTCGGTCAATGTGGCGGCGGCAGGTGCGCCATTCGCGTTTGGTGGCGGCGGGGCGGTGGGCTCGCCGAAGGACGTCTTGATTTCGTCGAGCGACTTGCCTTGCGCGACCATCGCCTTGATCTTGTTGTACTTGTCCTGAATAAGATCGAGCTTTTTCTGCACGTCGGCCTTGGTCATCATGTCGCCGTGGCCGGTCAGGTAGGTATCGGCGTTGAGGCCGAGCATGCCCTTGAGCATTTTCGATCCAGCCGGCGGCCGAGCCGTTTTTTTCCGGGTGAATCACCGTATCGGGACGGTTGGTCACCAGCAGGTCGCCGCCGAAAACAATTTTCTGGTCGGGAAGATAGACGACGGTATCGCCGCTGGTGTGTCCGGGCGCCCAGTGGTAGAGGCGGATGTGAACGCCATCGATGGTCAGATTATCCGTTTTGTCGTAGGTCTTCGTGGGAAGGCGATCTTGCGGCGCCGGATTGCGGCTGCTCGCCGAAGCTTCCATCTCCTTCTTGCAGTTTTCCTGCGCGATGATCGGTCAACCCCGCCGGGAAAGCGGCGAGCCCGTTGACGTGGTCGTTGTCGCTATGCGTGATAATGGCCGTATTCACGGTTTTGGGAGTGATTTTGGCGATTTCGGCGATCACTCCCTTCTCCGAATCCGCCGTGGTTTTCGTATCCACGACAATGACGCCGGTCGTGCCCACGATGACGCCGTCATTCGAACCCACGCCGCCCTGGACCCAGTAAACGTTGTCCTTGACCTTCGTCACCTTGAGAGGCTGAGGCTGCTGCTGCGCCCTGGCCAGCGTGCCAAACGAGACGAACGACGCAAGCGTCGCCAGCCCCAGAGCCAGTGTCTTTGCTTTTTTCATGGTTGCCTCCTCCTGAATCTTACATACGCGGCGGCGAACCGCCGACCCATGTGACTAGAATCCGCCGCTTTACTCGATCGACGGAGTATTTGTCATTTCCGTTTTAGCTCTGAATACCCGATCTTACGCGCTCCGTGCCCCTTCGAGTAACTTAAATCTGCTGTGCCCAATTTTTGTACCGGTCTCCGTACCACTGAAAAGTTCGGCCGGACCCACAGATCCCCTGAATCCCATTTTCTTAAAACGCGCGCCATTAATTTTCGCAGCGGCTCCTCGATGCCGTCGTAAAATAGCGACAATGTCGCCAAATGATTTCTACCGAATTCGAAATGGTAGTTCCCGTTGCCGAGCATTTCCTTCTCCGTGTTGTCTCGCCAATTTCGAATAGCGCATGTTAAAAGGTTCGCGCTTACCGTATGCACACCTTATCCTTCGCCACCCGCTTTTCCGTTTCCCGCGTTGCCCGCATTTTGTCCGTCTCAACCATGCAGACACTAAACAACGGATCTGTTTGTTCGAGTCAAAAAAAAAGGAGGAAAGATTTACTGAGGGCCGATTTTGACGCGGTACCTAAGGCTTCTTGTGCCGTTTTCGTGCCATCTGAAGTCGCGCGTTCTTTATTTCCCCGATTTCGTGCGTTTCCGAAAAGGCGATTTAAAATATCCTCTTTACAATTTGGTCCCGGTGGCTGCGAACCATGTCTCGCTGTGATGGTCAATTGATGGCAAAACAGTAAAAAAGTCCAGCCCCTCCTGTGCTTTCGAGCGCGGCCTGGCTGCATCCTTTGGTGGCGTTCGATGAATTCCAGGACGAGCCGTTTCCGATGCGATCGGAATGGCCGACCTGCGCAGAACCAGTCGTGCTGCTGGTCCAGTTATTGCACGTGTGATCGGCGTTATCGTCGTACGCGCGGCCGTCCCACTTGGATCCGGTGAGAATCTCATGCTGAATCGGCGGCGTATCGCCGACGCCGTTAATGAGCTGTCCATGCTCGTTGCGTGTGGACTGCTTGAACAGATTGCTGCCGCGTTGCGCCTGAACCAGAGTATCGCCGTGAAGCTCGCCCAGATTCGCCGAGATAACGGCGTTTTGCGGCGCCCCCAGTTGCGCGAACGACCAGTTGAACCAAGGTCCGGTGCCAATACGATCACGCGCGTTGACGGCGGGCTGTCCGGGGCGAGCCTGGGTGCTGAGATAGGCGTGCCAGGTGTGACCGCCCGCGCCGACAGCCGCCGCAAGTGCCTGGCAGTGCGCGTCGGCGCCCGCAAGTCCACCAAGGTTTCCGCCTTTGCCCATGCCGACGCTGGTGACGAAAAAGGTCATTCGGGCAGGAGTCGGATTGCTACCGGGGGGCGGCGTGACGCCCTGAGTGTTGAACTGAGCAGTCGGCTGGTTTTGTTGAGCCAGCAGCAGGCACGACGCGAGCATGAAGACAGACACGACAGAAACGTAGGCATATCGTCGGGTCATAGATTCATTCGCCATCCTAGTTAATCGCGAAACAGTAGAACAGGCCGATGCCGTGCGTTTTCGGCAAATCCACCTGGGCACAGCCGCGCGTTCCGTGAGCGGAGTTCCAGGAACCGCTGCCGCCGCCATTGCGGTCGGGAAAACCGATCTGGGCGTTGAGCCTGCCATCGGCGGCATTGAGGTCGCCGTTGGCTCCGCCCGGGGCTGGACTCTCGTTGCTGGTCCAGTTGTTGCAGGTGTGATCTTGAGCATCGGTGAATGCGGTGCCGTCGGTCTGAGTACCGGTGAGCATTTCGTGCCGAGTCGAAAACCGGGTGGTTTTGGCGTAATTCCAGTCGTTGTCGCGTGGATCGGAATAGTCATATAAACCAGGCACGATCTGGCCTTTTTCCGTCAACCCGGTGAGCTTATTCAGATTATTTCCCTGATGTGCCAGCTCCATGGTGTCGCCGTGCAGGTGCGCGAGATCCTGCGCGATCATCTCGCCTTTAAAGTTGTACCAGGGGCCTTTGCCGATGCGGTCGCGCGCGTTCACTGCCGGCTGGCCGGGCCGCGCCTGCGTGCTCAAATAGGCGTGCCAGGTTCGATTTCCGGCTCCTGCGGCCGTTGCGAGCGCTTGGCAATGTGCGTCGGCGCCCGCCAATCCGCCGAGGTTGCCGCCGTCGCCGACCGGTTCGCTCGTCACGAAAAAATTCATCATCGGCGAAGGCTTCACGCCGCGCGGATATTCGCCCGGCCTCTGGACCTGAGCGAACAACAGGCTGTAGCCGAGCACGACCGTGCCAGAAAGCATCAGGGCTGAAGACTTAATCTTCGGTCATATAAACTCCAGATTTTCACCGCATCGCGCCGCTTCGCAGTTGATCACAACATCCCCGCTCATGCTGTCTT
The DNA here is from genome assembly GCA_963828935.1 of uncultured Acidobacteriota bacterium. GTDB lineage: Bacteria > Acidobacteriota > Terriglobia > Acidiferrales > UBA7541 > Palsa-189. Next base: position 113,872 of record CAWHGP010000008.1, read on the forward strand.
TCTGCAAATCACCCCCGCAGCTTACGCGCCACGGCGCAGTTTGCCAACTCCCGAAAAACGCGATTCTGGGCAACTGGCTTTTCACCCCGGCAAATCTCGCAAAATCTAAATTCCTATTAGATTCTTATCTCTATTATTCATTAGAGACGTTTATTGGTGTGACTAGTAGTTCCCGTTGGCGAGCGTTCCCTTCTCCCGCCTTTTTTTCTCCGGGTGTACGCACTCCTCTTGGGGGTCTGGTTTGCACCTAACCGCCGCAATCCTGGCGTTCGGCGCTATTACAGTGAAATTTGATTGTCACTCGCGCTGGCGCGGCTCAGGGCTCGTTTGTGCGGCCCATTGGGTTGAGAAGCCCTGGAAAGTTCTACAAGTCTTTTGACGTAAAAATGGTGGTGTTCTTCAATATAATCCTGGAGTACAGGGCTCTTCAATCGCTCAATAATAAATGCCTCCCAACACTCCTTCCAAGCACTCCCAGGAAGCCGCTCCTCTTGAACGAGCGCACGTTCTAGAACGCCAGCGATCAACTCACACATTGTGTTCACCTGATTGGGCAAGTCGGGATGGTGAGGATCTGAAGAATTGGCAAGAGGTTTGTTGTCGTAGAAGTACGGCCTGAGGTAGGGCCTCTCTAGGAACATGTTCACGACATCATGATAATGGTCGTACAACCCGTTCAGTGTTTCTCCTTGTATGCTCAGTTTCACCTCGCGGATCTGATATATGATGAAAGGAACTCCAAGGACGGCGGCGAGTGCCGTGACCAGGTCTGTCCACTTAACCCCGAATAAATCACCAAGTGCGTGGTGAAACATAGATTCATTCCTTTGGTCCGAAATTTCCCGGTTCAAACTTCCGTCTCGCGCATCCTACCCTTCCCACCGCTGGACACGAAGAGTTTTCTACGAGAGGAAAAAAGATTGGCAAAAGCGCCCGCCCGGCCCATAAGCTGAGTCGAAAGCCCCGATATTGCTCGAAAACGAGTGCCAGGCTCGCCGAGGCTTACGTCTGTCGCGGGAACGTAGAGTGTGATCAGATTGTGATCGTTCTGTGTCCAAATCCCGTATAGCCGATACAAACGGTGCAACGCGTCATTCCCCTGTTCTCCGGAACCAGAGGCCGGAGGTTTGAACCCTTTCAGGCGCTCCAGCTTTCTATTTTGTTTCAATGGGATCGGTGGAGATGGTGAATTCCGGAAATCTCATCAACACCCCGATGGTGATGAACTTGTAATCATTTTACGGTTAAGAAATCTTGGCAGACTGACCTGGGCACGACCTGAAGTGCCCGACGCCGCAGGGGCAGAGGTGCACGTAGCGGCCGCGACTGAATACGCAGGAAGCCCTCGAAGTCCACTAATCGATTCTGAACCTCTGGAGCTTTGCTCCGCGGAGGGAATTTCCTCCCCTGCAGAGTCTCCCCCTACAGCGGAATGTTGCCGTGTTTTTTACGCGGATTTGTATCGCGCTTATTTTCGAGTGAGCGCAGGGCGGAGATCAGGCGGGCGCGGGTTTCGTGGGGCTCGATAATGGCGTCGATGTAGCCGCGCTCGGCCGCGACGTACGGATTCGCGAAGCGTTTGCGAAACTCGGCGATTTTTTCCTCGCGCAATTGTGCGCGAGACTCTGCGGGCGCCTGCTCGATCTCGCGCTTGTAAACAATGTTGACGGCGCCTTCGGGCCCCATGACAGCAATTTCCGCGCTGGGCCACGCGAAATTGGCGTCGGTGCGGATGTGCTTGCTGGCCATCACGCAATAGGCGCCGCCGTAGGCCTTGCGGGTGATGACGGTCGCCTTCGGTACCGTGGCTTCGGCGAAAGCAAACAGCAATTTCGCACCGTGCTTGATGATGCCGCCGAATTCCTGCTGTGTTCCAGGAAGAAATCCGGGCACATCCTCGAAAGTGACGAGCGGAATATTGAAGGCATCGCAGAAGCGCACGAACCGCGCGCCCTTGAGCGAGGCGTTAATATCCAGAACACCGGAGAGCACCGCGGGCTGATTGGCGACGATGCCGACCGGCCGGCCATCCAGACGCGCGAAGCCCACGACCAAATTTTTCGCGAAGTGTTCCTGGACCTCGAACAAATAGCCGCTGTCGGCGATGCCGTGAATGACCTCCTTGATATCGTAGGGGACTCGAGGGTCTGCCGGAACGATGCGGTCAAGCGCGGCTGCGCCCGCCGGATCGGGTTCGGCGCTGGAGTTCCGCGGGGGGTCTTCGAAATTATTCGAAGGGAGGAAGGAGAGCAATTCGCGAATCATGGCCAGGCATTCGGCATCATCCCGCGCGGCGAAATGAGCGACGCCGCTGGTGGTGTTATGGGTCATGGCGCCGCCCAGTTCCTGCATCGTCACTTCCTCGTGTGTCACGGTTTTGATCACGTCCGGGCCGGTCACAAACATGTAGGAAGTCTTCTCGGTCATAAAAATAAAATCGGTGATCGCCGGAGAATAGACGGCGCCGCCCGCGCACGGGCCCAAAATCGCGCTGATCTGGGGAATGACCCCACTCGCGAGCGTGTTGCGCAGGAAAATCTCGGCGTAGCCCGCAAGCGACATCACCCCCTCCTGAATGCGTGCGCCGCCGGAATCGTTGAGGCCAATGACGGGCGCGCCCACGCTCATGGCGAGATCCATGATTTTGCAAATCTTGTGTGCGTTGGCTTCGGAGAGCGAGCCGCCGAAGACGGTGAAGTCCTGCGCGAACAGGTACACCAGGCGGCCGTCAATGCGGCCATATCCGGTGACGAAGCCGTCGCCGAGCGGGCGTTGCTGCTCCATGGCGAAGTCGGCGCTGTGATGCGTGACGAATTTGTCGAGTTCCTCGAACGTGCCTTCATCGAGCAACAGTGCGACGCGCTCACGGGCCGAGAGCTTGCCGGCCGCGCGCTCCCGTGCACGGCGGTCGGCGCCGCCACCCTCTTCGGCGGCGGCGGTGCGTCGCCGCAGTTCGGCTACCTGTTCTGGTATCTCCGGTTCGGTTGGCATGTGGGCCCCTTGTTAGTGCCGCGCGATTCTATCGCAGAGACAGGGCATGCGGCGTGGGTGGGACGCGAAGGTCAAAGCGAATCCGTAAATGCTCGCCGGTTTTGTTCAGTGTGCGCGGGAATTGCGCGGTACGTGGACGTTCTGGCTGAACCACTAAACGCGGTAGACAGAGAGATTCTTCGCTGCGCTTCGGAATGACCTGGAGGAAAAGGGCGCATGTGGTAGCGCGACGGGAAAAAGGGTGCGTGATGCGGGCCTAACGGGTGCTAGCGGGAACCGCCTCCTGTGACGTGCGGGGTTAACGGCGGTTGGCGTCGGCGTTCTGCCAGTCAAGTACCGGAGCACCGGGAGGCGCTGGGTTTGCAAAGATGATGACCGCTAAGTGTGTGGCGACATACACGGTCCCAAGGAGCCAAAACACGCCGGCCACAAGTTCGGCCGAGATGGCGACGCGGCGCCAGGCGGGATCGGCAATATTCGAGATGCGGATGGATGCGGCGACGAGCGCGAGAACAGCGCACACCGTTAACAGCACACCGAGGATGGCCACCAGGACGGAAGCCAATCTGGCTTTCGTGCCGGGGAGTCTCGGACCTGGGGGATTTGTGCCCAGGGCATCTGTGCTCGACAGGTTCACTCTCGGGCTTCCGGGCATCGGGATGTCACGCCTGCAGGGTTCACACTTTGGCGCAGCATTCCGAGGCGTTCGCGCTTTCGCGATGCTTCAGTAGTGCAGCCCCGACCAATCGTCGGAGATGAGGATGGAATTGCTCGGATTGGACGGATCATACTTCACGCTGGCAGGCTGGCCGGCCGCGAGGCGGTGCAGGGCGGCCCGCTCCTCGAGGCCGGTCACGTCCTGTGCAGTCTCGTAACTCACACCCGAAATCGAGTAGCTGTACCCGACCAATCGCCGATGACCACCGCCGTTAGCAGTGCGTGCGCGGGACGATTTTTTCGGGGCGGCGCTCTCCTGAGGCGGCGCAGGCAGAACTTCGATGATCTCGACGATTTGACCGTCCACGATGCGGCCAACCTGGTTGACGTGAGAACGGCGGCGGCGTTCCGCCTCATCGGGATTGGGTCGGCGCGGAAGCCAGCGAAACATGGCGGTGCCGGCGGCGAGTCCTGCGCCGACCGCCGCCACGATACGCCACTTGGATCGCGATTTGCTCAACGTGCGACTTTGGGCGTCATCGGCTGCATGATGTCGCCAAGCACCTGGCGCGCCTTCTGCCAGTCTGCCAGGAATGTTTTCAAGCCGCTATCGGTAAGCGGGTGATGGAACAATTGCTCGAAGACTTTAAACGGCAGTGTGCCGATGTGCGAGCCCATCTTCGCGGCGGCGATAACATGCATGGGATGACGAAGGCTCGCGGCCAGCACCTGCGTGGGATAATTGTACGCGCGATAAATCTCGAGGATGTCGCTGAGTAACACCAGGCCGTCTTCGCCGACGTCGTCCAGGCGTCCCAGAAACGGACTTACGAAATAGGCGCCCGCCTTGGCTACCAGCAGGGCCTGCGGCGCCGAGAACACCAGCGTGATGTTGACGCGAATGCCTTCCTTCGAGAGTGCACTGAGCGCACGGACACCGTCGGGAATCATGGGAATCTTGACGATGATGTTTGGGTGCCAGCTCGCGACCTCGTGGGCTTCGCGCATGATGTTATCGAAATCGGTGGAGACGACCTCGGCATTCACGACGCCATCTTTGACGATGTCGCAGATGTCGAGGATGTGCTGGCGAAATGGCTTATTTTCCTTGGCGACGAGAGTGGGGTTCGTCGTAACGCCATCGACGACACCCATCGCGACGCCGTGCCGGATCTCATCGAGATTCGCAGTGTCGAGAAAAATTTTCATCAGCGTGATCCTTCTTCAGGTGAGCCCTTCAGGTAAGCCTTGTTCGACTTTCCATCTGATCCTTAATCTTGCGAAATCTTGCGAACAGCCTTCCAGGCTCACTTCGGCCGCTCTGCACGGGTACCATCTCGGGCGCTTAGCTGACCGCACCAAATCAACTGTTTGATGCAGAATGGCGCCGGGCAGCCACGTTAATCGTCTCTGTCATGCTAACACGATGAGGGATGAGTGCGGCATCGGCGCGGCATGCTGGCAGAATAGGCTGTCGCGAGCGGGGCCGGACGTATGCCCGGCCCCGTCCCGGCGTGAGCTGACTTGGAGGACTAGCGTCCCACAGCCGTCTTCTTCAGGACGCGATCGACGATCGCTTTGAACTCGTCGGCGGTGAGCAGATCTTTCTTCTCAAACGATTTCGCCTTGACCTGTTGGAGCATGGCCATGCGCTCTTCATCGGAGGCCTCGATGCCGAGTTTCTCGCACCATTCGAGAATTGACGGCGGCCCGCTGTTCTTGCCCAGAGAAATCGAGACGGGTTTCTGCCCCACGAGCTCGGGCGCAAACGGGACGTATTCGAGCGGGTTGTTTTTGCGTGCGAGGCGTACCCAGCCCGCGATGATTCCCGACTCGACTTCATAAAGCTTGTCGCCTACGATCGGCCGGTTGGGAGGAATGGTGACTTTCGCTCTTTCCAGCACGAAGCGGGAAACTTCGCACAGCTTCTCGGTATGAATGCCGAGGTCGATGCCATAGAGGCAGAGGAGAGCCATGACCACGTCTTCCATGGGCACATTGCCGGCGCGTTCCCCGAGGCCGGTAACGGTGGTGTGAGCCACGGACGCACCGGCGGCGAGCGCGTAGATGGTATTCGCGACGCCGAGCCCGAAATCCTGGTGACAGTGAATCTCGACGGGTTTCTTCAGCCGCTCAATCGCTTTCTTCACCACGTGGTAAATGGCCTCGGGGGTTGCGCCGCCCATGGTGTCGGCCAGCGTGAAGGCGTCCATGTGGCCTTCGGTGGCGACGCGCTCGACGATATCGAGCAGGCGATCGACGGGAGTGCGTGTCGCGTCGATGGTGAAGAAAACCGTATACAGGCCCGCTTCCTTGGCGGCGCGCGTAGTGTCAATCGAAGCTTTCATGGCGCGGTCGAAGGTCCAGCCGTACGCGTTTTCTATCAAGTGATCGCTCGCAGGAATCTCGATCACTGCGCCGGTGCAGCCGCAGGCCTTGATGGTTTTGATTTCCTCGGGAATGCAGCGCCCAAAAGCAAAGATCTGCGCTTTCAGGCCGAGGCCGGCGATGTCTTCGATGGCCGCGCGATCCTGGTCGGAGACGGCAGGCATGCCCGCTTCGATGCGCTGAACTCCCAAGGCGTCGAGCTGGCGGGCAATGGCAACTTTTTCCTCGCGGCGGAAGACCACGGCGGTTTGCTGTTCGCCGTCGCGCAGGGTGACATCATGAATTTTTATCTTAGAGGGGAATTCGAAGTTCTTGCGTACCTCGGGCAGAAAGTTCCAGGGGCTGATAAACCACTTATCGGTCTTCCAGGGTTGCTCCATGTGACCTCCGTAGGAATTCATGCGCTGATGGCAACCAGCATAATGTGGCAGACGTGCTCTTCGCGCCTGCCGGGGCCGAACGACTCAAAAGGCCTGCGTCAGAATGTTGCGCTGTGATGTAACGCGTCGATTAAAATCATATGCGAGTCGCTGCCGCGTTTCAAGCCCACGTCCGCGACGGACTGATGGAAGACGAAACGACGGACTGATGAAACACCAAAGAAGCGGTTTCCGTTCCCGCTATGTCGCTGGAAATTTACTGCTTAACGGGTGTACGTGACGTCAACGTCAGTGTGCCTGCGACGGTGACGCGTGGGCGCCAGCGGTTGTTGCCGCGCCAAAAGCGCCATGTGCAATAGCCACACGAATACGGCGGCGAGAACGTAGGCAATCGCGCCCAGCATAAACAGATGAAACGAGCTCAATCGGCTTTCCAGATCTGCGAAGCGCATGGTCATGACCGAATACGTCATGGTTAAAACCGTCCAGGCCACGATGCCGGAGAAGAAAATGCGGAGAGGATATTTCACAAATGCGAGTACCGGCACAAGCATCACCACGCCCATCAATGCCGCGGCTGAAAGGTTGCGGTCGACGGCAAACTGCTCGAGCCACAGTTCGCGATTGGCCACCCACAGCCACGTAACCGCCACTCCAGCTAAGCCCAACCCGACAACCGCACCTACGATTACGCATGGAAGGTTGCGGCCGGGGCAAGGTCTGTCAGCGTGTCGCGGCATCATGGCTTTTTCCCTCTATTTCCCTGCTGCTTCCCGGCGCATACCGACTGCTTGGCGCTTCGTGCCGCGCACCCTCATGCTCACTTGATACGCACCGTCCCACACTACTGTCCTGCTCACTTGGATGCGAACCGCCGGAATTACGGAAGCCGCGCTTCCACCGGCGTGCTCAACGGGCTTTCGTTGCCAGCGCGATCGACCGCGCGCACGCGATAGAAATATTGACGCCCAGGAGTGACGTTCATATCACGGAACGTGGGTGCGGGCAACAACGACTCATTCAAACGCTGGCCCACCTCGTCCTGCCGCTCGCTGCGGTATACCTCATAGCCTGCGAGGTCCGCTTCGGGGCTGATGCCCCAGGCCAGTTCGATGGACGCGGGAGTATTGGGGGTTGCCGGTGTGAGCGCGATTTCCAGATTTTGCGGCGTCGACGGAGGAAATACATCTTTGGCCGAAACCACCACGGGAGTGGAGTCCGCCGATTCGACGATATTCGTATCCCATCGCGCTATGCTGCGGACCATGTAGAGATAGGTATGACCAAACTCGAAGTGCTCATCGCGATAGGCCGGTTGGGAAGGCTCGGCGAGCAATTCGAGCGCTGCGATGAGTTTTGCTTTTGCGGGCTCGGCCAGCGCGGCAGCGGCGTTTTCAGGGTCAATTTCGCCGCGATATACACGGTAGCCGCTAGCCGGGGCGGCATCGCTCGTGGCTGTGCGCTCGGCCGGCGTCGGTGTCCAGGAAAGCACGATGGCGTCTTCGGTCACTGTGGCAGCAAGAGCGGTAACCGGCGCCGGCGCGGGATAGACACGCAGTACGGCGGAATTCGAGGCGGCGGACGGGTGGTTTGCCGCCACGCGGGTGCGCACTTGATAAAGAAGCGGCTCTCCGGGAGAACGTGCCAATTCGGCGGGATCGAGCGCGTCACGAAATTCGACGACACCGTTGTGCTCATATGTCCCGAGAGTATCGCCGGGAATGGTGTGAATAAGCCGGACGTTCGAAGCAGCTGCACGCAAATTTGTTGGCGGCGGCTGCGGAGATGCGCCCGGCGTGCCGGTGGCACCCGCAGGCGGAGTGGCCGGAGTTGGAGCGGCCGGAGTTGGAGTGGCCGGAGTTGGAGCGGCCGAAGTTGGAGTGGCCGAAGATAGGCCACGATAAATATCGACAGTGGGTAATTCGCCGAGCGGCTTCCGCGCAACAGAATTGCCGGGCAGCGTGAAGGTCAGGAGGGCAGCGTCGCCCTGCTGCCGAGCCGCAAGGTTACGCACCGCTTCCGGAATTGGCGGGCGGCGGGGGCCCGGTTCTCCGGGAACGGCACAGCCAGTGCATGCGCATGCGATCGTGGTCATGATGAACATGACGAGGATGGGAACGATCTGCGCGACCGCCGCAGATCGCCCACGAGTGAGCTGCACGCCGGCAGAGCCTAAAGGCGCTGTTTGCAGCCGTGTGGAAAAGTGATGGCCCGGTTGGCGGCCTGGTTGGCGGCCCGGGCGACCGGCTCGACCGGCGAATCTTGTTCCCAAGGCGGCTGGCAGATTCGCAAAGCACGTAGGCAAGATCGGCAGTGTAAGCACGATCGGAGTTCGGGGCACGACTCACAGCATGTAGCGGCTCAAATCCTGATTCTTGGCGATATCGGCAAGCTGCTTGGCTACGTAGACAGCGTCCACCTTGACGTTTTTCTTTTTCAGCTCCGGCGCTTCGAAAGAAATTTCGTCGAGCACACGCTCGAGAATGGTATGGAGCCGCCGCGCGCCGATGTTTTCGGTCTGCTCGTTGACCATGACGGCGAACCGGGCGAGCGAGGCAATGGCGTCTTCGCTGAAGGCGAGCTTCACGCCCTCGGTTTCCAGCAGCGCGACGTACTGCTTGATCAGGGCATTCTTGGGCTCGGTGAGAATGCGCACGAAGTCGTCCTCGGTGAGCGCGCTCAATTCCACGCGAAGCGGCAAGCGGCCCTGCAGCTCGGGGATCAGGTCGGAAGGTTTGCTGATGTGAAAAGCGCCGGCCGCGATGAACAAGATGTGATCGGTGCGGACCATGCCATAGCGCGTGTTCACCGTGGTGCCCTCGACAATCGGCAGGATGTCGCGCTGCACCCCTTCGCGGGAGACGTCCGGTCCGTGACCGCTTTCACGCCCGGCAATCTTGTCGATTTCATCGATGAAGATGATGCCCATCTGCTCGGCACGTTCGGTGGCGATGCGCGTCACTTGATCCATGTCGATGAGCTTGTTTTCTTCTTCCTGAATCAGGTAGTCGAGGGCTTCGGACACCGTCATTTTCCGCTTCTTCTTTTGCTGGCCGAAGAAGCCGGAAAGCATGTCCTTGACGTTGATGTCCATTTCTTCGATGCCCTGGTTGGACACGATTTCGAGCGCTGGCATGGCACGCTCGCGAACCTCGACTTCGACCATGCGGCCGTCGAGCTTGCCTTCGCGAAGCTGTGCGCGTAGTTTGTCGCGCGTCCGATCGGAGTCGCGGCGGGTATTTTCGGCGTGCGTTGGCCCGGAAGAAGTTCCGGACGAACTATTCTCCGTGGCAGCGGGTGAAGGCGGGAGCAGCAGGTCGAGCAGGCGTTCCTCGGCGGCTTGTTCGGCGCGCTCGGCAACCTCGTCGAGTTTCTCCTCGCGTACCATGTCAATCGACGTTTCGACGAGATCGCGAACCATGGACTCGACGTCACGCCCGACGTAACCAACTTCGGTGTATTTCGAGGCTTCCACCTTGACGAATGGGCAGCCGGCGAGACGCGCCAGGCGCCGGGCGATTTCGGTTTTTCCCACGCCCGTGGGACCAATCATTAGAATATTTTTCGGCAAAACCTCTTCTGCCAGTTCCGGCGGAAGTTTCTGGCGGCGGACGCGGTTGCGCAGTGCGATGGCCACAGCGCGCTTGGCGGCGGCCTGGCCGACGATGTACTTATCGAGCTCCACCACGATTTCGCGCGGGGTCAGTTCGTCAAACGAGGGTGTCGGGTCCGCCTCCGCCTGCCGCGGCTCGCCCGGTAGATAAATTACCATGTCATCATTTCCCGCCACTCGGTCACAATTCCTCTACCGTAAAGTTGCTGTTCGTATAGATACAAATTTCGCTGGCGATACGCATCGCCTCGACGGCGATCTCCTTGGCACCCATCTTGGTGTGCTTGGCCATGCCGCGCGCGGCAGCCAGGGCGAACGGGCCGCCCGATCCAATCGCGCAAATGCCGTCGTCGGGCTCGATAACGTCTCCGTCACCCGAGACTACGAAAGTGCCCTTCGTGTCGGCGATGACCAGAAGTGCCTCGAGGTGCCGCAGCGCCCGGTCTTTCCGCCATTCCTTGGCGAGCTCGACAGCCGCCTTGGCCAGGTTGCCATGATGCTCCTGCAGCTTGCCCTCGAAACGTTCAAATAGCGAGAGCGCGTCCGCGGTAGAGCCGGCAAATCCGGCGAGCACCTTATCATTAAACAGGCGCCTGATCTTCCGCGCGGTATGTTTCATGACGTGCTGCCCCATCGTCACCTGGCCGTCGCCGGCGATCACCACCTTACCGTCGCGGCGAACGCACAGAACGGTGGTGCCATGAATTCGCTCACGAGCAGCGTGCATCCCACCATTATACAGCGCCGCAGCGCGAAGATTATTTTTTCCCCTTCTTGTTTTTCTTTGCGGCGCCAAAGGAGTTGTCGAGGGACGCGCGGGTGAACATTTCCGGTGAGACGGCGGTGTTGTACTGGCAGTTTTCGTAAAAAGTCTGATAGACCTGCTGCTCGTTGCGGAAGCGGGAGATCTGGAATGGCGTCTGGATACCGTCGATGAGATGGTAGCTGGTGTAGTAAGTGGCGCGATGGATGATGTCGCCGGTGTCGTGATCGCGCTGCGTAACGTCGCTCCGAATGGGCAGCGACGTCTTCTTGTCGAAAGCCATGCGCATGGTGTGGCCTTCGTGATCGGCGATCTCCACCCAGTCGGCTTCCTTCAAATCCACCACATCACTGCCGCCATAACGGAAGATCAGTGTGGCATCGCCGAGGCGATAACGAAGGATCGTATTGACGTCGGTCTTGTATGCTTCCAGATAATCGGCCATGGCCAGGGCGGGAACATCCGAAACCCCGCCGCGGTCGAGTGTCCATCCCTGATCGCCGGCGTAAAGATCGATGATGTTGCCCTTGGGGCCGTACTCCATGCGATTCTTGTCCGGCATTTCCTTGTAATCGCGGAATTGCAGATAACCCTCGACGGCGCCGGAGTGTTCAAATTGTGCGGCGCGGCCGGTGCATTCGGAGTTTCGTACATTCAAATAAGCGGGGCCCCCAAGGCCGCCGACAGCTTGCGTGAGAATTTCCTTCGCTTTCGCGGCGCTTGGCGCCGGCAGCATTTCATCGGGATTCTGCGGGCGGGCCATCAGTTGCGGGCTCATCGGCGTCGCGGAAATCATCAGAACCGACATCGCCACAAGGGCTGCAACGCGCGCGATGCTGGCGATCCCGGCTGTCCGGGTTGGCTTGCTGGTCGTTGGCGTCGTCATGGAAGTGGTCATGAAAGTCGTCATGAAATCGTTCGAATTGCGCAGCGTCTGACCGATGCTCGCGTCCAATGCGAAACTGTTCGCGTGGCGTGTTGCCTCGCAGCCATACTGCCTTTTTTCGGCAGCTGTTCTCTACGCTCCTTCCCGGCGCTCGTTCTCCGCATTAATGCCGCACTAATGCCGCATTAATGCTTTGATGCGTGTACGGCGGGTGCGAGATTCCTGCAAACTCTAGCGCGGCCGCGCGGATAGAGCCTCGGACACGAGTTTGCGAAAAAGCGCGCGTGCCAAGGCATCGTCAGGCATGCGCTCGGGGTGCCATTGCACGCCCACGATCCAGCGGCGGGCGTGCGCCAGGCTACCGGTGGAATCTTCTGGCGAGTCTCGCGGCGAGTCGGGCGTCCATTCGGGCGCCCATTCGATTGCTTCGATAACGCCATCGGGAGCGCGTGCGCTAATGCGGAACCCCGCGCCGGGCTTGCGAATGGACTGGTGATGAGAAGTATTGACCAGGGCCACAGCGGCTTCGCCGGAAGTCTCTCCGCCGGAAGTGCCATCGCCCTGCGGTTGAACAGACGCAGCGATCTCGAACAAAAATCCGCGATCGACCGGTTCTATATGCACCGGATGAAGTGGCTCGCTGCTGAGTTCCTCGCAGTCATGATCCACGGAAGTATGCAGCTCGCTCGGAATGTCCTGCACCAGGCTGCCGCCGAAATGCACGTTCATTAATTGGGTGCCATAGCAGATGCCCAGCACCGGCTTGCGTGCAGCGAACGCATTGTCGAGGAGCAGATCATCGGTGCGCTCGCGCTGCGTGTCGGCATCGGCAGTTTTTTCGTGGCGCGGGCTGCCGTAACGGCCCGGCTCAATATCGGCTGGGCTGCCCGGCAGCACAATCGCGTCGAGCGATTCCGCAAGAGTCGCCAGGTCGGCATCCGGCAGGAACAGCGAAATCTCCACCGGATCGCCACCCGCTTCGCGGACGGCATTGAGATAGTTCTCGTAATGGCGCCGTTTTCCGGCCCTCTCTTCGACGGCGGTGCGCCAGGGCACGCCGATGCGCGGGGGTTTTTGCGCGGGTTCGTGCATGGAAGCCGGCATAGCAGAACAATAGGCATCGTAGCATCGCGTTTCATGCCCGATCAACATGCCCGATCAACATGCCCGATCAACATGCCCGATCAACATGCACGATCAACCATCGTTCGCAACCCGGAGGGGGTGCAATTGTGCGGTGTTGCCGGGTTGTAAACGGCGCTACAATTGGTGCCGGCATTTGATACGGTCATGCGGTATCGGTCAGGGAAACCAGGCGGAAGAGAAACCGATTGCTGGCACCGCGGCAAAAAATTCTTCTGGGCTTTGCGTTGACCGGATTCTTGATCGGTCCCGCGATACTTTTCTACTCGAATCGGCTGTTGCATCAGGCCACGCCGAACCAGGGGCTGTTAGCAATCCTGTGCCCTCCTTCGCGGCTGTCGTTGGCCCTGCAGGGTAGCACCCATCTTGGCGATATCGTGGGATGGGGATTTTTGTCCGTCATCAATGCGTTTCTCTACGCCCTCGTAGGCATACTCGTCGCTCTGCTGGTTCCGAATTCAAACTGAATTTAAACTGAGACGCCGCTTATTTCGCTGCGCTGGCAACTCGTGGCTGCGGCCGGGCGCATGCAAGATCTCATTTGGCGGGTGTGATTACCGTGTCGACTTGAGCGGCGGCAGGGCGGCCACATGCGCCAGACTCGGGAAGCGCATCCCAGTAGCGATGCAGGTCGCCCACGATGAACAGTGAACCCGTAGCGAAAACAACATCGTCAGACGCCGCAAGCTCGAGCGCGCGCTTGAGCGCCGCGACCGGATCGGGAATGACCTCGAAGGTTTCAGCAAGGTGGCCAGTCATGGAGGCCAGCACATCGGCGGAGATGGCTCGGGGCTGAGCCGACTGCGTCAGAATGACAGTAGCGGCACGCGGAAATAAGAGTCCCGCGACCTCATCGACTGCTTTGTCGCGCATGGCGCCGTAAACGAGGTGAATGCGGCGTCCTGGCAGATGCTCGTTCCAGAACGCGGCAAGCTCGCGGGCGCCAGCCGGATTGTGCGTACCATCGAGGTATATCGCAGGCCGTTCCTGCAGGCGCTCGAGGCGGCCGGGCCAGCGAACGGCCGCGAGTCCGCGCGAGATCGCGCCATCATCGATGCGGTAGCCGCGTTCGGCGAGCAGATGCGCGGCGGCAATTGCGGTCACCGCGTTGCGCACCTGAAAGCGGCCGGCGAGCGGCAGCGATACCGCGATGCGCGACTGTGCAACTCCGAAGGTTTCGCGCGGCGCGACGGCTTCGCGGGATGGCGCGGCCTCGCGGGATGCAGTTGCTTCGCGTGATCGGGATGCTTCGTGTGATTCGCCCGCTTCGTGCGTTTCCGTAGCGCGCTCCACGACAAAGCGGTAGCAAGTGTCCACGGCGTGCAGATCCGAAATGCGATAGGCGGCGCCGCCATCGATGTCCACCAGCCGTGCCTGCTGCTGCGCAGCGCGAAGGCGAATCACCTCTCGTGCCACTGGGTTCGCTGCGGCGCTGACGACCCACGCGCCGCGCTTGATGATGCCCGCTTTTTCGGCTGCAATTTGCTCGATCGAGTGTCCCAGGAAATTTTCGTGATCGAAGTCGACTTGCGTGATGACGGCGACTTCGGGAACCACGATGTTGGTGGAATCGAGCCGGCCGCCAGGCCCACTTCGTAGACGGCGATATCCGCTTTTCGACTGGCGAAAAAATAAAAAGCCATGGCGGTGACGCACTCGAAATAGGTCGGGTGTGCGGCCAGGCTGCCGCTGGCCAGCAATTCTTCAATGACGGCGTGCACGCGGGTAAACGCGGCGGCGAAGTCATCGTCGGAAATATTACCGGAAATATCACCTCGCGCGTCTGCCTGGGTGTCTTTGGTCGTTACGGGCATCGCTGCTGCAGGCCAGGCTAGCGGCGAAAATGGCTCGAACAGGCGAATGCGTTCATTAATGCGCACCAGGTGCGGAGACGTGTATAAGCCGACGCGTAAGCCGGCAGCACTCAAGATGCTCGCCAGCATCGCGGCCGTCGAGCCCTTGCCATTGGTTCCCGCGATATGGACGCACGGCACGAAGCGCTGCGGATTTCCGAGGCGCGTGGCGAGCGCGGTAATGTTCTCGAGATCGAACTTCGTTGCGCGGGCCTGCTGCGGGCGAGGCCAGTTCGCGTCCGAGGGTCAGCAGATATTGTACGGCCTGCTCGTAGGTCATCACTCCCCGTGAATCATTCGCCCGTCGTCGGTTATCGCCCGTCACAACTCGTTCGCCGCAGTACGTCGTTCTCACTCATGCATCATCGGCAGTGACAAGTCCTGTGCGCTTGTCAACCGGGTGCCCATGGCTTGTCGTGGCCTGCACGTGCGCGAGAGTCTCGCCACGCTACGCCAGAAACATATCGAGTGCGCTCGCGATGTACGCTTTCAGGTCCTTGCGATGGACGACGGCGTCGAGGAATCCGTGCGCGAGCAGAAATTCCGCGCGCTGGAAGCCTTCGGGCAGTTTCTGGCGGATGGTCTGCTCGATGACGCGAGGCCCGGCGAAGCCAATGAGCGCGCCGGGTTCGGCGATATTCAAATCTCCCAGCATGGCATAGCTCGCGGTCACGCCGCCGGTGGTGGGATCGGTCAAAAGAGAAATGTACGGCAGGCGAACTTCGTCAAGCCGGGCCAGCGCTGCGGAAACTTTCGCGAGCTGCATCAAGCTGAGCGTGCCCTCCATCATCCGCGCGCCGCCCGAACAGGAGACGATCACCAGCGGCATTTTGCGATCGATGGCGCGATCAATCGCCCTGAGTCACTTTTTCGCCGACGACCGCGCCCATCGAGCCGCCAATGAAGTCGAACTCCATCGAGCAGCAGATGACCGTGCGGCCCGAAAGCAGGCCTTCTGCGGTGAGAATGGCATCGGGAGTGCCCAGTTTGCGGCGCGCTTCCTTCAAGCGCTGCGGCGTAAGGCTTGGTGTCGACAAAGTGCAGCGGATCGTTCGAGGCCAGCTGCGCGTCGTGCTCGATCCATGGGCCATCGAGCAGGAGGTCGAGGCGCTGGCGCGCAGCGAGACGGAAATGGTGCTGGCACTTCGGGCAGACGTTGGAATTGCTCTCGAGATCCTTCTTCCAAACGATGGTGCGGCAACTGGCGCACTTGATCCATAGTCCCTCGGTTTTGACGCGGCGCTCGTCGGGGGGCGTGGTCTGCTCGATCGATTTTTTGTCGCGTTTGAACCAGGCCATGGAAACCTTTCGGTGCTCAGTAGTCAATCCCGCGCTGCGCCAGGATACCCTTCGTGTAGGGATGCTTCACTTCACGCATTTCGGTGACGAGATCGGCAGCTTCTACCAGGCGAGGGATGCGCGTTGCGCCCGGTGCAAATCACATGCAACTGCTCGGGACGGCGCGCCAGCGCGGTCACCACTTTTTCGACGTCCAGCATATGATAGCCGATCACGTAATTGATTTCATCGAACACGATCAAATCGTAACGGCCACTTTCCATCTGCGCGCAGCCAAACTCCCAGGCTTCCTCGCAGAGGCGCAGATCTTCCGGATCGGTTTCCGCGCCGCCTACTTTAACAAATCCGCGGCCCATAGGACGAATCTCGAAACGATCGTCGCCCAGCATTTTGGCGGCGTCGAGCTCGCCGTAGTGCCACGAGCCCTTGATGAATTGCACCATCAGGACACGAAATCCCTGACCCACGGCACGAAAAGCGGTGCCCAGCGCGCAGGTGGTCTTGCCTTTCCAGGACCGGTATAAACAATGAGCAGACCTTTATGTTCCGCCATAGTGTGAGCACCGCTGCCTGTTCCACGATCGCCTCAAGCGCGCATTCAAAATCACCGGCTCCGAAATAGCGAGCGCAGTTCCTTTGAAGTAAAGCGTGCGACGGGGGTGCGGAGAATGTGCTTCTAGTCCAATTGTAACCGGGTGCACAACTCTTCAGCGACTCTGGCTACCCGGGCCCGCGCGCCGGCGAAATGGATTCGCCGGAAGCGGCGCGAGTCTCGCGTAACACCAGCCATAGGCCTGGCCGATGACTTGCGGCGCCGCCCGCAGCGCGGGGCTTCCCAGCGCGTTGCAGATGGCGCCGGTGAGTTGCATCACTTCGAGCTCGCCCCCGCGCAGCGCGCTCGAAAGGATGGTGCGAGCTTCATCGACCAGATCGTGAAATCCCTGCGAAGCGAGCATCACGTCCACATCGCGCGGAATAACCGCTTCCACTTCGTCGAGATCGTAATCGGGCAGCGGATGGAGAATCGTCAGCTCGATTGCGGCATTGGGTGCGGTCTCATCGTACTCGATGCGAATGCATTGGTTCATAGAGGTAGAAAGCCTGTCTCGCGAGTAAGTTTCTCGAGCCGTTTCCCCAGAACTGGATCAGCGGAGGCCGGACCGTTCGCGGCCCGTAGCAGGCCGTACACAGATCTGACGCATCTACTGCCCGAAGACGTCTGCCCCGGAGACAGATGTTGTACACCCTCGCCAGGCTATTTCGGGTAGGGGTGGCCCGCCAGAATCGCAAAGGCGCGGTAAAGCTGCTCGGCGAGCATGACGCGCGCGAGTTCGTGCGAAAAAGTCAGCGGCGAAAGCGAGATCCGGATGTTGGCGCGTTGCGCGATGGCCTCGCGGAAAGCCTTCCGCGGCGCCGCACAGAAAGACAATTTCGCGTACGCCACGATCGCGGCAACCGCCCAGCCAGGCCGCAAATTGCGCGGAGAGTCCAAGTGTTTGCCGCCGGCATCGAGCAGCGACGATCGTGGCGCTCCGGGCAGTACTCGATGCTGGCGCAGCGCGGCGGGAGAATCCTCGCGCAACTCGTGGATATCGAGTCTCGGTGAAGCGGCGGAGCCGCGCGCATAGTCCTCAAGAAGCGCGCGAATTTCGGGGCGGCGCGTTTTGCCGAGCAGCACCAGCCGGATGCGCATCGCCATGACGGCCGCCGCTCAGTGCAGTCCGTATTTCTTTCGTTTGTCGAGCAGGGTCTTGCGGCTGATGCCCAGGACCTCGGCGGCGCGGGTGATCTTGTATCGCGTGGCTTCGAGAGTCGCCTGAATGGCTTCGTGCTCGATGTCCTCAAGGGAGCGCAAGCTCGACGGTGGCGCCCGAATTGGCCGTGCGGATGCTTTCCGGAAAATCCTCGAGCGCCAGGACCGAGCGCCTGGGCGAAAAACCAGTGCTCGCTCGATGGCGTTTTTCAAGCTCGCGCACATTTCCCGGCCAGCCGTAGGCCAGCAGCACTTGGCGCGCAGTCTCATCGCTGAAGCTGATATCCGGTGCGGCCGTGCACGAACGCGAGGCGCTCGAGCATGTGTTCGGCCAGCGGAATGATGTCCGCAGGCCGATCGCGAAGCGGCCGGCACCTGAACCGTGAGCACGCTCAGGCGGAAGTACAAGTCTTCGCCGGAAGCATCGCGAGGCGACGCGCGCGCCAGATCGGCATTGGTGAGCGCGATCAGGCGCGCGTCGATCCTGAGCGTTTCCGTGCCGCCCAGCCGCTCGAAGGTGCGCTCTTCGAGCACGCGCAGCAGCTTCGATTGCGTGGCCGGAAGTAAGTGCGGCGACTTCATCGAGCACGATGGTTCCGCCGCCCGCCATTTCCAGGCGGCCGAACTTGCGTTCGACCGCGCCGGTGAAGGCGCCGCGTTCGTGGCCGAACAATTCGGATTCGACGAGTTCCTGCGGCAGGCTGGCACAATCGATTTTGAGATAAGGCGCATCGCGCCGGGGGCTAAGTTCGTGAATGAGGCGCGCGAGTTGATCCTTGCCGGTGCCGCTTTCGCCCGTGATCAGAACGGTGGTGGAAGTTTCGGCGACACTGCGTGCTAGTTCGACCACGCGCTCGGAGGCAGGATCGTGCGCGACCCACGGGACGGGAACGCCGCTCATGCCGGTTCGCGCGCCGCCGCGACCGGCGGAAGGGATCCCGCGCGAAGGCGTCGCTGAAATCGATGCGCCGCGCCAGCGCGCCACAGGCGCTCGAGATCGTAATATTGGCGCAGGCGCTCGGTGAATATGTGCACGATGAAGGAGCCGTAATCAAGCAGCAGCCATTCGGCTCCGCCGCGGCCTTCGCGGTGCGCGGGACGCAGGCCGTGCTGTTCGAGTGCCTCCTCGATGGCATCGGAGATGGCCCGAAGCTGCGGCGAGCTGAAGCCCGTGCACAACAGGAATGCTTCCGTAAAGGCGCCGAGGCCGGCCAGATCGAGGAGCGTGACGTCCGGCGGCCTTCTTGTCCTGCGCGGCCTCAATAGCCCAGCGCAGCTCGGGGCGAAGGGAGATTCGTGCTGCGTCACTTGTAAAGGGCCTGTTTCGTAATGTATTCCTCGACGCTGGAGGGCACAAGTCCGCGAACCGATTGGCCCGCGGTCGAGCCGCTGCCGGACACGCGTTGCGGAAACATGGCTTGCAACCGTGTCGAGCACGTAAACCGTTGTTTGCCGCAAGGTGATCGCACTTCCGGTAGGCAGATGGTTGCCGGCCGGTTGCGGCGCGAGAAGCGCCTGGCGGGAATGACGCTTGCGCAGCGCGCCGCTGGGAAATCCGGGGCGGCTCGCCACGACGAAATCGCACAAACCCAGCAGCTCCTGATAATTTTTCCAGGATCGCTAACTGCAGGAAGGAATCGGCGCCCAACAGGAAATAGAGGCGGTCGCCGGGTCTGGTTGAATTGCTTCCGGAAGTGGCGAACCGTGTCGACGGAATAAGAGATGCGATGCCCTGCGCGTCCGGGCCCGCCTCCGCCAGAGAGGGCACAAAGCGGGGATGCCCGGCGCAGGCGAGGGTGGTCATGGCGAAGCGATGCGGATAAGGAGACAGGTCGATTTCCGTTTTGTGCGGCGGGCAACCCGCCAGCGACAAAAAATATGCGATCGAGATGAAAGCGGCGTTGCGCGGCGTGCGCCACGGCCAGATGGCCGAGGTGAATAGGATCGAAGGTTCCGCCAAAAAGGGCGATCGCTGGCCGCGCGCCGTTCGTGGATTTCCGCGAGGCGGTTCGGCGATCGCAGAGGCACTTTCACGCTTGCTGCGTGGGCATTGCGCGGCGCCCTGCCCTGGCGATTGCTTGCCGGCCTCCCCTGTGATTCTTCACGCGCGGCACTGCCGTCAACTTCCGTCAACTTTGTTCCGCCGCAGCGGGTGCGTCCGTGATTTCTTCTCCGGCAGCACCGATGGATGGGACGCAGGCGGGGCCGGGGCGCAAGCCGTTCGAGCGCCGCGGCCATGGCGCGAACCAGTTCCGGGATTCCCGCTCCGGTGGCGGAGGAGATGGCGTGAAATTCGAGGCCGCGCATCGGCGCAATACGCAGCCAGGCGATCGAGGCGCGCGCGGTCGACGGTAGCATCGAGCTTGGTGGCTACGACGATGGTGGGTTTGGCGGCGAGTTCCGGACTG
Organism: uncultured Acidobacteriota bacterium; assembly: GCA_963828935.1. Taxonomy (GTDB): domain Bacteria; phylum Acidobacteriota; class Terriglobia; order Acidiferrales; family UBA7541; genus Palsa-189. The sequence continues at coordinate 134,006 of CAWHGP010000008.1, forward strand.
AAGGCCGCCAACTCCCCGCAGATAATTTCAAAATCGCGCACGGGATCGCGGTCGGAGGCATCGCTGGTATCGACCAGGTGCGCGATCAGGCGCGTGCGTTCGATATGCTTCAGGAATCGCGTGCCGAGCCCGGCGCCTTCATGGGCGCCTTCGATAAGGCCGGGCAAGATCCGCGACGACGAAAGTGCGGCCGACGCCTTTGCCGGCGGTGCCGTCCGCAGAAACCACGCCCAGATGCGGCTCGAGCGTGGTGAAAGGATAATCCGCAATTTTGGGATGCGCGGCGGAAATGCGCGAAATCAGCGTGGATTTGCCGGCATTCGGGAAAGCCCACCAAGCCGATGTCGGCAAGTAGCTTGAGTTCCAGCCGCAAATGATGCTCTTCGCCCGGCTGGCCTTCCTCGGATTCGCGCGGCGCCTGGTGCCAGGGCTTGGCGAAATGCTGGTTGCCCCGCCCGCCGCGGCCTCCGCGTGCTGCGACAACGCGCTGGCCTGGCACGGTTAGATCGGCCAGCCGCTCGCCCGTGTCGTGTCGATGACCACGGTTCCCACCGGCACGGTCAAAACCAGTCTGCGCCGGAATGGCCGGTGCAATTCGAGCCTTCGCCGTGACGCCCACGATCGGCGCGAAATTCGCGATTGTACCGATAGCGCAGGAGCGTGTTGTCGTGCTGGCTGGCTTCCAGGACGATGCTGCCCCGGCGCCGCCGTCGCCGCCCGAGGGCCGCCGCGCGGGACGAATTTTTCGCGCCGAAAGGCGACACACCCATTGCCTCCATCGCCGGCCTTCACATAAATTTTGGCTTCGTCAACAAACATGCAGGATTTCCGTCGGGCAGCATACGGCGCTGCTCTGGCGCAATGGTACGAAAGCGCGGGAATTATGTTTGCTGAAGCGTCGGTAACCGCACGCGATACGCCGGCCATGTAGTTAGTGGCCATCCAGACAAATGGTGCCGGCGAAGGCGGCAAATCTCGCAGGTGGCTTTTCGCCATGCGCCCTGCGTCAGGCCGTAAAAGAAAAACGACCCTGCGCCGACAGGGCCGCTCGAAGCTGAAGATCCTAATTTGCCGCCGGAGCAACAGGCGTTGCGTCCGGCGCCAATGCCGATTCGTCCGGGAACACGCTGATTAAGCGGCCCGAGCGGCCCTTGTCCTGGAACTTCACGAAGCCGGTGATGCAGGCAAACAGCGTATCATCTTTGCCTTTGCGCACGTTTACGCCTGGCTTATGTTTGGTGCCGCGCTGGCGGATCAGAATGGTGCCCGCCTGCAACGAATTGCCCGCCAAAGCGCTTAACGCCCAGCCGCTGCCCCTGCGAGTTGCGGCCATTAACCGATGAGCCGCCGCCCTTTTTATGTGCCATTCAAGATTCCCTTAGAGCGTGATTTCGTTGATCTGCACGGCGGTATAATTCTGCCGGTGACCGCGCTGGATCTTGTATTGGCCGCCAGTCTTAAATTTCAGCACGATTACCTTCGCATGACGGTCCTGCGAGACGATCTTGCCCGTGACTTTGGCGGCAGCGGCGTCCTTGCCGGTAACGAATTTGGGCTCATCGGTGCCTACCGCCAACACTTCGCCGAATGTGATTTTGCCGCCTACCTTCCCCGGCAAGCCGCTCCACCTTCACGGTTTCACCCGGGGCCACGCGGTACTGTTTTCCTCCACTACGAATCACGGCGTACATCAACCCTCCAAAGGTCTACGGGAAACCAGAATTATATGGCGATCGGCGCCGGGCGTCAATGCGCCCGTTATAATTTGTTCCCGCTCGCCGGGCTAGCTCGATCGGTGCTAGCTCGATCGGTGCTAACTCGATAAAGTGTGCCGTTTTGTTCTAGTAATGCGTCGTAACAAGCTGCCCGTATCGATGTTGAGGGATATCGGTCATGTCCGGCGCGTCCCACCTTGCCACTTGGGAGTGGGATCGCCCGTGAGCGCCATTCTCCCAATTCAGAAGCCTGTTGTAATTCAGATACGAACGACACCGCAGCGGTCAGCCAGCGATAGTCGCAGCGGTCAGGGCAATGGCAGGCCGGGCGCGGCGACAATGCCGGCCATGCGGAGAATTTCTTGATACTCCTCGTCTGGAACCGGAGAAATAATCAGGCGGACGTTCTTGAGGAATTTTACCTTGCGCAATGCAGGGTTAGCGCGCAACTCGGCCAGACTGACCTGCCGCGGAAGGCGTTCAAGAGCGCGCAGGTCCGCGACGAGATTCTTGCCGTCCCTGGCGTGCGGATCGGGGTATGGATCGCGTGTGACTTCCGCCAGTGCGTAGAGAGATCGCTCGGGTGCGGAGTGGTAGCAAAGGATGCGGTCCCCCTGCCGGACGAGCTTCAACTGCCGGATCGCGTCGGCGCGCGATCCGGCTCCTCGCCACATCTCCTTACCCTTCACAAACAAGGTATCCCAATGGTAATAATGTGGATCCACGCTGAACAGCCAGTGATTACGCTTCGATTCGGGGCGATTCATCGACGATAGAGATGCGCTCGGGCTCGCAATTGCGGGAACAGTGCCGCACTATACACGGGAGTCGGGGTTATCGCAAAGAAAAGAAAACGAGTTGCTTGCTAGCCGTACATTATTGCCGACTATTCGGCAGCGGATAGGATCGACGTCGGCACCTGTAGGCAGGTTTTATGCAACTATCGCCTTTGTTTGTAATAGGATGAATATATAAAAAGACCACTTTCGGCAGCCTCGGCCAGTCGTGATCGCCGATCCGGTTTAATCGCGGGCGATTAGTCGCGGTCGCCCGGCTAGTCGTGGTCGTCGATCCAAATGTCTTCGCCGCGAACTTCCGCCGTAAAGCAGCCCACCCCAACGGACGGATTGAATGCCGCCTTGCCGGTCGTGACGTCGTACTGCCATCCGTGCCACGGGCAGGTCACAATTTTGCCTTTCAGTTCGCCTTGTCCGAGGGGTCCTCCCCGGTGCAGGCACGTATTATCGATGGCGTAAAATTTGCCGTCTACATTGGCAATGGCCAGGGTTTTTCCATCAACTTGAAATTCACGGATGGTGCCGGGTGGGATTTCATCTTTCCGCGCCGCCCGCAGAAACGCCATCGCCTGCGCCCCCTGTAGATGATGAAATGTTTGCTAGAACCTGGAACGTTGGTGCGTTTTTGCCAGAACGCTTTTGTCAGAACATTTTTGTCAGAAACAATGATGCGTTGATGTGGCTGCCACAGCCACGCGAGTCAGCCGCCTGCCAAGCCGGGGCTAGCGCGGTGCCGGGGTCTGCGCAACCATGACATTGCGCTTAAACTGCTCGACCATCTCGGGACGCAGCCGCACTTCCGTGGGGCGCTTCGCCAGGGACATTTGGTCGATCTTGTCCTGCAACTTCAACAGGGCGTAGAACAGGCCCTCGGGACGCGGCGGGCAACCAACCACATAAACATCCACCGGCACGATTCGATCGACACCCTGCAGTACCGCATAGGTGTTGAACGGGCCGCCCACGCTCGAGCACGCGCCCATGGAAATGCACCATTTCGGATCCGGCATTTGATCCCAAACGCGCCGCAGCACGGGACTCATTTTTAGTGTGACAGTTCCCGCGACGATCATCAGGTCCGCCTGCCGCGGCGACGGCCGGAAGACCTCAGCGCCGAAGCGGGCCATGTCAAAACGCGCGGTAGTCGACGCGATCATCTCGATGGCGCAGCAGGCCAAGCCGAACGTCAGCGGCCATATGGCGGACTTCCGCGCCCAATTGAACACGTAGTCCACCGACGAAATCATGAAATTCTTGTCGAAACGATTGTCGAGTACGCCCATGACGGTCCCGCCTGCCTCCAGCAAACGATTCAGTATATATTCATATCATCTCGCACGCCAGCCACGCGCCAGCGAGTCAGAGCTGCTGGGCGCGCCGCATCCTAGCGGATGGCCACTGGCAGCGCGATTGTTTTCGCTGTGATGTGTTCGGTGACGCGCTCGAAAACGTCGATGTCGAAAGGCTGGCCGAGGTGGTTGCCGGCGAGATCCTCAAGCGCAGTGTCCACAACCACCTGGTAATCTCCCGCGGTCCACGCGTCGTGCGGAGTAAAGCGCCATTGCGTTTCCTCTTGCGCAACGCTCACTTTCCCGGCGACGCCGCCACCGGCGCGGGACACCTGCAGCATTCTTTGCAGCAGCGGGTAATTCATCGGCGCCGGGAAATCAATCACCAGCGGAGCTAAGGTCCCCGCCTTGGGCGCGCTCACGCGCCAGTGTTTAGGATCGGGCGGAGTTCGCTCGGCAGGGCCGCCGCGAAACGTCTTACGGAAGCCGGCGACCAGGGGCACACCCTGCGCGTCATGCCAGCCGCCATCGATCACAAGCGTGTAGCGTTTTCCCTCCGCGATAGGCGGACCCATTTTCTCGTTCGAGGTCAATCCACGCTTGATGCGGCCAGGATCGAAGGTCATGGTGAGACGCTGATAGTTCGGGTCCCAAAGTTCCTCGCCGGGGAGAAACACGCCGTTTAGAACTTTGCCACTCTCGTCCAGCACGCGAATGCGCTCGCCGCTTTCACCGCGGCTCATGGGAGCGGAGAAGTAAATATACAAGCGCAGCAGATTGCTCGGCAGCACGCCGGCCGAGGGGTAGACGTGGTCAACGCGTGCAGAGGGAATGGTAGCGCGTGGAGGGCCGTCAAACATTGTCTGGATTTTCCGGCTCGCAGGGGCGGCTCCCGGAGGCTCGAACACCGCGCGATAGTGCACGCCGGGCGCAATCGGAAAGCGGGGATGAAAAACGAGCGAGCCGTCTTCGACGGTGTAGGCGCCTTCCAGGGGAGGCACGTCGCCGGTTCCAGCGTACACGGCGAAGACTTCAGTCCAGCCGTTGGCGGGCGGGACTGCGGGCGCTTTCCAGCCAACAACCTTAAAGATGGCGCCGTCGAATTGGATGGAGACGGTTTGCGCGGCTGCGGTCATCCCCAAAAAGAAGAAGATGACCGCAATGCCGGCAAGCCTGCGTTTCAACAAGGTGACGCTACTTAGGGCAGCGCGATGGTTTGCAGGTTCAGCGGTCCGGCAGGCGCTCCGGGCGCATAGGACGGGCCCGTAAATTTGCCGGTAAGCAGCAGCGCATCGGAGTCATCGAACTGCGTGACGTGCTGCACACCCTGGAGGCTGCTAAGTTTGTCGAAGGGGACGCCGGCCACGTCGGTTACCGTCGGCGAATCGATGGGCGGGTAAGACTCGATATTATCGGCCTTGAGTTTCATCATGCCGAGGGAAGAGTTAGCGACGAGGATGTAGTTGTGGCCATCTTTTTTGTAGGGAACCATGTCGATGGGCTGGTTGCCGGAACCGAGATCGGCAATCGTTACGCCCTTCACCTTCGCGCCCGGCTTCAGATCGCTAAGCGGAATCTTGACCAAGGGCGTGCAGGTATAGGCGGCCAGAATGACCTGCTGGCCGGAAATCGTGTAAGGAACAAACGTGCGCACGGGCGCTGCAGTCTCGTACTGTCCATGCGACGCGTGCCAGATTTGCAGCGTGGCGCCTTTCTCCGCAGCCTTGAACGGATACGGGATGGAACGCAGCGACGACGACCACTCCTCATTCGACAAACCGGCGACCAGTAGATTGCCATTGACGTAGGCCATGTCGGTAATGGTGAGCATGCGCGGGTTCCGGCCAGCGGTATTCGATTCGGGAGCATCGACCAGACTTACCGAGGCGTGCCTGGCGTTATCGAGCGGAAGAGTGGCGATCTTGCCAGCGGCGTCGATGCGCACGATGAGCGGCATGGCGTCGGGGCCATGGCCACGCGCTCCCGAGAGATAAACGTTCTTGGAAATAGGATTAACCTTCACATCGTTGATGACAATCTGATCGGGTGTGACGCCCACGAGAGCGGCGATTTTTTGGTCGATCCCCGAAATGTTGACTTTCGGGGCCGATGCGATGGCTTTGCTATCTTGGGTATCGATGGCCACGATGGAGCCGCCAACGGAGTCGCCGACGAACAGAACGCCGTCTGGTCCGAAGGCGAGCGATCCGGCGGACAGGAGTTGAACTTTGCCAGAAGGAAGATCGGGAACCGGGCTCGCGGGCTGGCGAGCAGCAGTGAGACCAATCGCTATTGCGGTGGTAAGACCCAGGGCCGCGGCCGTGCTAAGGAACGTCATTCGACGCATTTCGCCTCCTAGTGATTACAGGCTCGAAGCTCTTACGCTATAGCACCATTGGAGCAAGGCGTCAACGAGATGCAGCGTGGGAGCATGTATCGATTGGGGTCGGCATCCTTCGTGCGCCCTCGCGATCTGCCATCGCGGCGATACTCCTTCCGAGTTGCCAGAAACCGAATAGAGTGTTCGGTGCGTGGAGCGGGCACCCCTTCCCCCTCCCGCTTTTTTGTATGTGTTCATTCTAAAGGCGCTTTAAGTCGAGCGATTTTGGAAGTGTTCATTACAGAAAGGTTGGAGATGCGTTTTGCGCAAGTGTTCATTTTGGTCGATTTAGCGCCAACGCCGTCTTCCAGGCGGCCTAATCATGCGCTCGCAATCGGATAGGCATATTAACATATAAGTAACATGAATACAAGCTGTTTACCAGCTAGTATTCGAACGCGGGTAACTATCCCTTGAGAACACGTAAGGCTCCCGCCGGAATATTTGCAGAGCTACCTAGACGAATACACATTCTGTGGACAGGCAGGCTACCTTATGCATACCTAATCACGTATTTACCGTTGACAGGATACTTTAGGTATACGTAAAATAACTAGGCTTCAATTTGGGAGATGCCAACATTTCAATTCTCCGTCGTTGCTGGAAGTCAAAGCCCACGGCGCGCCGTGGGCTTTGTTGAGGATGATGAACGAAACCTAAATGCAGCATCGTGCTTCGCATTGCTAAAGTCAAATTACGAGAGAACGCTTCGCACGCGCTTCGACCATTGGATCGACGGAAACCCATTTCCGAAATACTACCATGGCTGGCCAGACCTTCCGAAATATAAGGACTGCTGGGTATTTAAGTGGAATGAAAATAAGGCTCATCATCGCCTTTACGGATTCCTTTGGAATCCTAGGCCACGTTCGGTCCCAAAGTTTCGCCTATGCGCGTTGGCCTTTCACGATACCAAACTTCAAGATACTAATTTCGCAATTCTAGACTGGGTGAACAATCTTCGCGCAAGCACAGCTGTCCTAAACGCGATACGCAAGATTTATCCAGAATAAGGGGGGATATGCCAATGGTTACCGCAAATGCACATTGGACAGAAAGAAGTGTGGAAGATTTTGTTCACAGAATCGCGGCGGATTTTATCGTTCAGATTGAAAAAAAAATGGATGAAGACAATATCAGCCAGAAAGCTCTGGCGGCCGAACTAGATGTGTCAGTTGGCAGGGTATCCCAAGTCTTGAATAATCCGGGTAATCTGACTCTTAAGAATATTGTCCAGTATTCGAGATGTCTCGGGATGAAGGTTACGATTGTTGCTTACGAGGACGCTGATCCATTGAATCAGCTTGGACCCATCAATCCCAAAGTGTTTAACCTCACTTGGGAGAATGCAGGCAGGCCAAGGGACATGTGGGCTTTGAGTGGTGATCTGCAAATTGCTCAGTCAGGTGCAAATTGGCCTTACTACGGGTGCTTTTTGGGGTATGCGTACTCGGCGGTACACTCCACATGGAACGTCAACTCAAACACCGTTAGCCAAGAGCCATTTGCACTAACATCCAACCTGGAAGAAAGGGGAACCGCAGCCCATGCCTGAAACCAAAAATTATGTTTTTGACCATGCTGAATTGGCTGAGATTCTTGTTAAGAAGTTGGAAATCCATGATGGTCTTTGGGGAATTTACGTTGAGTTTGGTTTGCGTGCGGCGAATGTGCCCACTAGCCCAGATGGAAAATCGGCTCTACCTGCGGCAATTAATTTTGTGCAAAAGATCGGAATTCAACGTTTCGAGGGGCCGAACAATCTGACCGTTGATGCTGCACAAGTAAATCCGAAAGAGTCCCCCGCCAAGGACGCCAAGCCAAAGGCTCCGCACAAGTAAATGGGGCAGTGACCAGAGCGGCTTATTGCGAGCGCCTTATATAATCACTCGACGTGTAACGCACGCCGGGGTCCGAATCCCTCCAGCACAATCCTCGTAGCGTCAAATCAAACATCTCCGTTTGTTCCCAGCCTCGGAAGCGAATTTGTAAGTTTGGATGCCCATGCATTCGCATCTTTAGCGCCTTGGAGGAGTTTTTCGAGCTTCTCAATGTCATTGGAAGTGTAGTGTTGTGCAACCCCTTGGAATCTGTAGAACTGCTGCATGGGCCAGCGCGTACGTGTCCAGCGGGGATACTTGCCACGCAGGGGCTCCAATGACGTTGCCCGCGCGAGGAGTTTTATTTGCAGCGATTGGATGCAGACGTAATCGGCGTGCAGGGTGGCGTCCCTTTGCCAGTGAATTTTTCAAGGGAGCCTCGTGGTTGTTGGCATTACGCTCCTGGCCACCGCGCTCGGTGTGCCGGCGGCCGGCCATCGCTGCGGGCTGTGGAACAAATCAAACTGACCCGCCACGCGGCAGCGCAGCTTCCGATAACGCGTTTTTCGGGAGTTGGGCCATCCGATTCCGGTAATCGTCTGGACAACTGTCCACAGGCTGACACTCAACAGGTTTGTGTTCGACCTCATAATGACGAAAGTGGGTCCCAGGCTCTTACACTCCTAAAAAGCCGGGCCGGCAGTGGCTTGCACTTGATGACATTCGGAAGGCAAACCACGGAGGGAAGGTATGTTGCATTTAATCTGGTATATCCTTATCGGGCTCATCGCCGGGGCCATCGCGAAATCGGTGATGCACGTGCACATGACGATGTTCTGGACGATCGCGGTCGGAATCATCGGATCAATCATCGGCGGAGCGATTACCCACATGTTTTCGCGCCCGAGAAACGATCGCTACCATCCTGCCGGCCTCATTTTTTCCACACTGGGCGGGATCCTGTTTCTCTACATTTGCTACAAGCTGAAGATTCATTTTCCCCAGGTGTAACCTCGTAATTGCGATGCCGCACGCAGTCGCCTGCTATCGGCTGGCGATGTCTAAATTCTCGTTACGGTTCTGACCTTTCCCCGTTTGGGATGCCACGCGGAGTCACAGCGAACGCTAGGACAAAATCGATACCCGTAACAACCCTACAGCAGGGAAATCCGAGTGGATTTGCGAAAGGTTGCCAGCCCACTTAATGGCACTCGAATTGCTCGTTAGGGGCCATGCGCAACCTACTCAACCTGATTCGGCAAAAGTATATAGGGCATGTGATCCGAAAGCGATTGACGGTCTATCGGCGAGAAGTGAACGCGGCCAAGTAGCGAAACGTCCGCTTATCGTCCACGACATTCGCAACCGTGATTCCTTTGCAACGCGGGGACGGCGGCGGGTTCGACCGGGGCCAAAGGCAAGCGCCCGGTCCGCAATCCCGATAGCGCAGTCCGAATACCGCAATCCGAATAGCGCAATCCCAATGGCGCAATCCCATATAGAGAGATCGAGCGTTGGCTAGCGTTTTGAAAGCGGCTTGAATGCAGATGAGACTAGCTGCCCCAGTCAGACCCTCGCAGCGCGATCTGGTCCGCTAAAGATTCCTGCTGTAGTTCGCCACGATTCAGATACCCCAATCGGATTGCTCGAGCTGTACACGTCGATGGGTCTATGGGCGTCTCTGGGCGTCTCCGGCGATCCGTCTTCGTCTTCAAATAAATCCTGGAGGACTCGCAATCCCAGTATCCGAGTAATGCCGGCAGCGTTTCCCGGGAGTTATTCTCAACAGCTACGCAAGGAAGAAAAAGCTGGTTCACAGGGAATGGCCTCGGGTGTATATGTATAAAGGAACTTTCCGAGCGATCAAACGGAAGTCTGGGCCCAGGTGCTCATCATGAAGTCAAAATGAAGTCAAAAGGGTTGGTGCAAATGCGGTGGAATCTGTGCTGTTTACGAATCGCTGCTTCATTCGCCTTACTGGCGCTTTCCTTGGCGGTATCGGCCCAAGTTCCTGAGGGCCGCGGCCGCGCTCCAAAGCCGGGTTTCATCGCCGAGGGAGTTCCCGAGATGCCAAATCCCGGCCCCGCGCCCAAGCACGATCTGACTGGCATCTGGGTAGGTCCTCTAAAGGTAGCAATGGGGCCTTTCCCTGAGATGACGCCTGTTGGCGAGGCGAAATTCAAACAAAATAAGCCCATCGCGCGCGCCTCCGACAGGGTGTCACATGTGGAGCCCACAAACGACCCGTTTTTTATCTGTGACCCGCTGGGATTTCCGCGCGACCTTCTCAACCACACGCTGAGTAGCCGGGGAGGAATATGGTTCCAGCCAGCGGTTGGGGATCGCATGCTGATTCTGTTTGAGCAACAGCGAGTGTGGCGAGAAGTTTGGATGGACGGCCGAGCTCTTCCCACAAAAGTGGACGCCAAAGGCTTCCCCGACTCGCGGTATTACGGATATTCCGTGGGCCACTGGGATGGGGACACTACGCTCGTAATCGATACCGACGGCGTGGACACTGGAGCGTGGATCGATGAGGCCGGGCATCCACACAGCGTCGATGCGCACTACCAGGAGCGCTGGACGCGCTTGGATCAGTATCGCCTGGAGGCCACAGTCACCGTGGACGACCCCGCGTATTACACCAAGCCTTTTCAACTGATGAAAACCGATTACTACTGGATGAAGAGTCAGGACGTCCAGGAGGAGCTCTGCATACCGTCGCAGGCCATTGCGTATCGGGACGGACTGGCCAATCCGTCTGGCTGGGGTTCTGCAAGCGAGCCCGCCAAATAAGCGGGGCGAGGTTGCGCCGAGGTTGTGTCGAGGTTGTGCCGAGGTTGTGTCTGGGCCACCTCGCAGCCGGTTCGGAACTGCCGATAATCCCTCGACTGGTCGTTCGTCAACAAGAAGGAAGCCGTCAAACCCGCCGCAGTTGGCAAGCGCAAGTACCGAGAAATCGGCTGCCAGAAAGTGGCGGCTAGATGCGGGGCTTGGTGCCGTGGACCAGCAGGGCGCCCTGTTCGCGGAAGGCGCGCAGCTGCGAGGCGTCGCGGAACCAGCGACCTGTATAGGTGTCGGGCGAGGGTGTGGGATCGGGAATACGGCTGTGGGCGACATCGACAAAGCCGGCGTCGCGAAACAGGGTGGCCCACTCTTCGGCAGAAAACAGGTGCACAGGGACGCTAAGAGCTTCCGCCCACTGGTGCGCGTGCACATTCTCGCGATAGTAGTTGACGAGCACCCATGCGGAACCGTCCTCGGCTAATACGCGAAAAATTTCCTGCAAGGCGTGCTGCGGGTCGGACCAGTAGTAGGCTGACTCAACGGAAATGACGCGATCGAAGAAATTGGCGTCCCAGGGAATTTCCTCCGCTTCACCCACAACGAAGAGCACGCTATCGAGATCGGCGTAATTGCGCCGCGCACGGCGAATCATCTCGTCGGAGACGTCCATGCCGACAACGCGACCTTCAGGAACCTGTTCGGCAAGCAGAGGCGCGAGCCAGCCTGCGCCACAGCCGAGATCGAGGATGTTGCCGGCGGGCGCGATGCGCATACGGTCGAGAACGGGAAGCACGATGGGCAGGTGATCCTGCTCCATGGCCTCGCCGCGGCCGGTTTCGGCCCAGCGGTTGAATTCGTCGCGAAGGCGATCGTTTGGCGCGGTTTCGGACATGGGTCAAGGGCTCATGGACGCGCGGACGTATTTGTGTGGGGCAGCAAGGATCGAGCCATCCTGTGGAATCAACGCTGTGCAATCAACGCAAATTGCCCAATCATGCGCTGGCACGAATCGACCCACCGGGATGGGTTCAATCGCTCCGCTGCGCGGCGAGCCGAATTCGCAATTGCTACGGTCCGTGGAGGCGCATGAGGAGAGGATCATAAACGCTACGGTGCCAGGACGCGAGCGGGAATCGGCGCAGGGAAAGACGGAGAGATTCTTCGCTCCGCTCAGAATGACCGCATCACTCAGTTCCGCTACATCGCACCTGCGCCGAAGCTGCGTGGCGGGCGACGCGCTACAGCTACATTGCGCCTTCGTCGGCCGAGGGGCCGTAGGTCGCAGGGACGGGAACGTCGTTGAGGCGCAGGTAAACGCCCAATTGCGCGCGGTGATGGATCATATGGTTCATGATCATGCTGCGCAGGACAGCCACGCGCGGCATGGTGAAAATGGTTTTCCCCGATGACAGCAGCGACCAGGGAGTCATCAAGCTCTCATCGTTGGCGGCGGCGATCGCAGCACGCGCGGCGGCGCTGTTCTTATCGAAAAGTGAGAGGAGCTCCGCGCGAGTTTTCACGACCGGCGGCTGATAGGACTGCGCGCCTGCGGGCCGGACGTCGAATTCCGATGTATTCAGAGTCATACCCGCCCACTCCGGCATGGAGGCGATGTGTACGGCGAGGGCTCCCATGGCCATGGACTTGGTGTGCGGCTTCCAATCGAACTTTTCCTCGGGAACACGCTCGAGAGTTTTACGGGTATTGGCCATTTCGTGATCGTACTCGGGCAGCAACGCTTGATTCATGGGCATTGGTGGTACTCCTTTTTGGTGAAGGGATCTGGCCGGTCGACTGAGCTCAGGGCCAGCGCAGGGGCTTAAGCTGGGCCAGCGCGGGGGCTTGGCGACCAGCTTGCCAAAGGGCTTCTAACCGGCCGGGGCATTCTGCCATCTGCCGGAAGCAGATTTCCGTTGCACTGCAATGGGGCTTCGCGTTCCGGCGTGCGGCGCCCAGGTTCCCGTTTTTATCGAACTGGCCGGCATGCACGCTTCAGGAGCGAGCATGAGCGCGGCAAATCCCAATTATTTTTCGACCTTGGCGAGCAACTGCACGAAACGCTGTTCGCGCTCGGCCTGGTCGAGGCCGCCAATGGCTTCGGCGACCTGGGTGATGTTCATCGAGCAGAATTTGGGACCGCACATGGAGCAGAACTTCGCATCCTTGTAAAAATCGTCGGGCAAGGTTTCGTCATGCATGGCCCGCGCGGTTTCGGGATCGAGCGAGAGCTCAAACTGCTTATTCCAATCGAAAAGGAAGCGGGCGTAAGAGAGCGCGTCGTCGCGGTCACGCGCGCCGGGGCGGTGACGCGCCACGTCGGCAGCGTGGGCCGCGATTTTGTAGGCGAGCACGCCCTGTTTGACGTCGTCGGCGTTCGGCAATCCCAGATGCTCTTTCGGCGTGACGTAGCAAAGCATCGACGCGCCATACCATCCGATCATCGCGGCGCCAATGGCACTGGTGATGTGATCATAGCCGGGAGCGATATCGATGACGAGCGGGCCCAGCGTGTAAAAGGGAGCCTCGTGGCAAAGCTCCATTTCCTTTTTCACCTGGAGCTCAATCTGGTCCATGGGGATGTGGCCGGGGCCTTCGATCATGACCTGGACATCGTGCTCCCAAGCCATTTTCGTGAGGTCGCCGAGGACTTGCAGCTCGCTGAATTGCGCCGCGTCGCTGGCATCGGCAATGGAGCCGGGGCGCAGGCCGTCGCCCAGTGAAAAGCTGACATCGTGCTTCTTGAAAATTTTGCAGATATCGGCAAATCGCTCGTAGAGGAAGTTTTCTTTTTTATGCGCGGCCATCCACTGGGCCATGAGTGCGCCACCGCGGCTGACGATGCCGGTGATGCGGTCGCGCACCAGGGGCAGGAACTCGCGCATAACGCCGGCATGGATGGTCATGTAGTCGACGCCTTGCTCGGCTTGCTCCTCAATGACTTCGAGCATCAGTCCGGCGGTCAAATCCTCGTTACGCTTGACGCGCGAGAGCGCTTCGTAAATCGGAACGGTGCCGACGGGCACGGGCGAGGCTTCGATAATGGCGCGGCGAATCGCGGGGATGTCGCCGCCGGTCGACAGATCCATGACGGTGTCGGAGCCGTAGTGCACGGCGCGATGCAGCTTTTCCAGTTCCTGGGAGATTTCGGAGGTGACGGCGGAGTTGCCGATGTTGGCATTAATTTTGCAGCGGAAGGCCACGCCGATGCCCATGGGCTCAAGCGAATGATGATTGATGTTGGCGGGGATAATGCCGCGGCCACGCGCGATTTCGCTGCGCACGAGCTCGGGTTCGATCTTTTCGCGGCGGGCGACAAACTCCATTTCCTCGGTGATGACGCCCTTGCGTGCCAAGTGCATTTGGGTGACATTGCGGCCGCCGTTGGTTCCCGCGGCAGCCAGGCGCTTCTCGATCCAGGCGTCTCGAATAGTCATGGGCTCTCCAGATTCCGCCAGATGGCCAAGCCAGGTTCGCGAGCCGGCTTTAGAAACAAGTGGCGAGCAACTTTCGTGAAGGCACATTATGGCATCGCGAGGGGGCAGTCGCAATGTTGGGTTAGCAAACGCCGGTTGCAAACGCGGGGCTGGCAAACGCCGGTTGCAAATAAGGGCACAGGTCGCCGCAGCCGCGAAGCGCAAAGCGGCTCGGGGAGAAGACGGCCGGGCGGCGCGGGACAGGGCCGGCGCAATCGCGTGGCAGGCGAAGGGCGATGTGGACGCAGCGGCCACGCGGGCGACGGAAGGGCTATGTGCGATGGAGGAGTTATACGCGATGGAGGGGCTATGCGCGATGGAGGGTGTGCAAAGTAATTTCCGGGGGAACGTTGATGCGCACCGGCATGCCAATGGTGCCGAGGCCGCGGTTCACGTATAGCACTGCGTGCGGCGGCGCGGAAGCGCCAGAGCCGGACGCTGGATTGCCCGCGAGCGAATGGGAAGGCGCGGAGTCGTGATCATGATTGAGAGGGGCACTGAGGCGGTCATTGAGTTGGGAAGGGAGTTGGGCGGGGGCGCCGAGCGGACGCAGGTACATTCCGGCCAAGTAAGGAGTAAGGAACCGGGCGACGTTGAGGCGGTGATCGAGGATTTCCACGTTTACCTGGCCGCCATGTGTGTGTCCGGCGAGCATCAACTCAATTCCCAGTGCGGCGGCGCGGCGGAAGGAATTGGGGTTGTGCGAGAGCAGGATGTTGGGGACGTCGCGGCGCACGAGTGGTGCAAGGCCGGCAAGCATGGGATGCTGAACGCCATTGATATCGCGCTCGCGCTGGTAATCGACGCCGATGAGGTTGAAAGGCTGGCCGTGCCAAAGTAGCTCGGCACGCTGCTGCCGGAGCAGGCGCATACCGTAATGCTCGAAGAGTTCGGCAGAAAGCGCTTCGACACCGGCATAAATTTCGTGGTTGCCATTGCAGCCCCAGACGCCCAGTGGCGCACAGAGCCGCGAAAGCTCGGCGACGCAGGCTTCGAGAGGGTCGTTTTCGGCGGTGAGAAAATCGCCGGTGATGACGGTGAGATCGGGGAACAACGCATTCGCCATATCGACGGCGCGGCGAACCTGGGCGGCGGACATATAGCTGCCAATATGGATGTCGCTGAGCTGCGCGATGCGCAAGCCTTCAAGAGGCAGGGGCAGATTGGGAATAGGCAAGTTAACTTTGTGGATTTGGTAGTGAAAACGCTCGAAGGCAAAGCCGTAGGCAGCGACCGTGAAGGGCATGGCGGCAGCCGCGATCGTGGCTGCCTGAACGAAACGCCGCCGCGCCGGATTTACGGGTTCTTCAATTTCGCGTTCGGCTATGCGCGGAGGAGTATCAGGCACGTCAGGTTGGAGGCGCGGGAGGGCAGCGCGGCTCGAGCGGTGCGCGATGGCGCCGGTCCGGCCGTCACGCCAGCTATTGAGCCGGCTATTGAGCAGGCTGTAAAGCCAAGCCGCCCCGTCAATGGCCTTCACCGCAAGGAAGGCAAACAGCCCACCCGATAGCCACAGCCCCGCCCAGGCGGTCATCAACGGGCGGTGCATCAACAGGATTCGAGGGCCGGCGGTCAGAGTGAAGACGACCACGAAACCAAGCAGCGCAAAATGGGCGATCCACACCGCCCGGAGGGCATGCCGTACGCTCGGATTTTGCGCGCCGCTCACGAGCTTCCACACACGCGCGAACCAATAGCCTTGCGAGAGGGCAATGAGTGCGAGAACCGTTAGAAGAATGAATATGCGGAGCAAAGTTTGTTTGGGCCCTGAAGGGTGCGATCAAGAGCGCCTCACCCGTCGAACTTCTATGCTAACGCGGGGGGCGGTCCGAAGGACAGTTCTAAAGAAGCCGCGTTTGCGATGCGGCGCGAGTGGATCGAGGTCACTGTCTTGTGGGAGCGCTTATGGCGATCCCGGGTGGGGCGATCTTGTGGGGACGATCATGCTATTCTGCGGGCAAAAAATGCACAAAGGCGGCGTGCGCCCTCCTGAAAGTCGGCTTGGGGTGCGATCAGGCTCAGCACCAAAAAGCCATTTTGCGAAAAGTTGAAGAATTGGCCGGGATGCACCAGGACCGAGCACTGCTCGAGCAGATCGACTGCCAGGTCATCGTCGGGCATCGACGAGGGGACACGCAAGACGGCGTACCAGCCGGCTTCGCGCGCGAGCCGCTGCAAGGGGGCAGCCGCGCGGAGCAAGAGGCCATCGAGATAAGCCTGATTTGCGGCGATGCGCTGCTGCAGCTGCGCCTGCAGGGCATTGCGTAATTCGAGAAAGCGCGCAAGTGCTAGTTGCACCGGGACGCTGGGCGAAAGGTAAGTGTCGGCGATAATTTCAAGGCGGTCGATAGATGCGCGGGCCAGTGCCTCGGGGCCACTCACAATCAGCCAGGCAAGTTTCATCTGCGGCAGCGCCGCAATTTTCGAGATGCCGCTGAGCGTGAAGGTCAGCGCGTCGGAGTGAAATGCAAAAGTTGCAGGCACAGCAGGGGTGGAATGGGCGAGCGTTGAATCGTGCGTTCGGTAGTCGAAAGACGGGTAAGCAATCGGCGAATGCCCGGGCGCGGGACCGTCGAGTGGTGGGGCGAGTGCTGGCGGGGCGAGTGGTGGGGCGCCGGGCGCCGGATAGTCGAGGAAAACTTCATCGACGACGAGCGCCAAGTCGTGGCGTGCGCAAATCCGTGCGAGTTCGACAGCTTCGTGCCGCTTTACGAGCGAGCCGGCGGGATTATTGGGATGCACCAGGAGTATCGCACGCGAGCGCGGCGTGAGCACGCGGCGCAGTGTTTCCAGATCGATTTGCCACCCGTGATCGTAAAGCAGCGGATAAGAAACCAGGCGGATATCGGCGAGGTCGGCCAAGAACTCGAAGAGAGGATAGCCGGGCACCGGGACGAGGACTTCGTCGCCAGGCTCGCACAGCAGACGAAAGATGTGGGTATATCCTTCGCTGGTTCCCGAGGTGAGAATGATTTGCTCCGGGTCAACCGCGCGCGGATGGCCGCTGCCGAATCCGGCGCGCCCGCTGTAGTAGCTGGCCACAGCTTCGCGGGCCTCTCGCAGTCCCTTGCTTTCAGGGTGATACACGAGCGCACGAGGATCGGCGAGCGCCGGGAGGATGGCCTGCACGGGATATGTGAATCCGCAAGTGGTGGGATTGGACGCCGTGAGATCGAGCAAGTGCTCGCCGCTGCGGCGACGGGTTTCGAGGGCTTGGGCGAAGCGGTTCGGCTCGAGCGGCCAATTTGTGCGCGACGCGAACATGGGGTGTAAGTGAAGTGGGCGTTTGTGCTTTGCGAATGTTTGGGAAGTGGCGAATGTTTGGCGATGGCCTTTACGAGAGAAGATCGCAACGCTGTTAACCTCTGTTAACCGCTGTCAACGCGTGCGACCCGACTCAGGTTACACGTCTTGGCGTTACACCTTCAGCCCCTGCGGCACCAGCGGCAACGCACGCAAACGCACGCCCGTGGCATCGAAAATGGCGTTGCCGATGGCGGGCGCCAAGCCAAACATGGGCGTTTCGCCCGCCCCTGCCGGCTCTAAATCTTTGCGGTTAACGAGCACCACTTGTATGTCGGGCATATCGGAGAAGCGCGGCAACCGATATTGCGCGAAATGACCGTTGCGGATGACGCCATCCGCAAAATCAATTTGCTCAAACAGCGCGCCGCCCAGGCCAAACATCATGGCGCCTTCAATCTGGTTGGTGAGGCATTCGGGATTAACGATGGCTCCGCATTCGAAAGCCGTCACCACGCGCGCCACACGAACCGCACCGGTGGCGCGGTTGACGCGCACCTCCGCGCAGGTGGCCACGTAACCACCCTTCTCGGTGCCACCGCCGAGACCAAATCCGCGGGCGAAACCTTGTGCGTCAGGGGTCTTCGCGGCGCCCCAGCCAAAAGCTTTGGCTGCAGCCTCAAAGACGGCGCGCAAGCGCGCATCGTCGAGATTTTTCCTGCGAAATTCCAGGGAATCGAGTTTGGCCAGATGCGCCAACTCGTCCATGTGGGTTTCCCGCGCGAAGTGGTTGGCCGTTGCGGCTAACCCGCGGTACGAACCCTGGCGCAGCGGCGTGTCAGCCAGATGAAACTCGTGATGCTTGTTCGGAATGCGATACGGGCTGCCCAGCGCGGCATTTCCGGAATTGTAATTGTGAAATTCCCAGGCGGTGAGGGTGCCGTCATTGCGCATACCGCTTTGCACTTCAATCACTCCGGCAGGCCGGAAATACGCCCACTGGAATTCTTCAGCGCGCGTCCAGATCAGTTTCACGGGCTTTTGGGCGGAGCGTGCCAGGCGCGCCGCTTCGACGCCGTGCTCCCCGGTATGCTTGCCGCCGTATGCGGGGCTGGACTCCGGCACGATGATGCGCACATTCTCGTCGGGAATGCGGAATGCCCTGGCTATTTCCGTGCGTACGCCGAAAGGCCGCTGCGTCGACATCCAAACGGTGACCAGGTCGCCATTCCATTGCGCCACGGCGGCGCGCGGTTCGAGCGGACAGTGCGCGATATAGCGCACAGTGTAGGTTTGCGACAATGTCTGCTCGGCGGCGGCGAGCCCTCGTTCGATGGACCCCGCGTTCAACACGTCCGACGCCTCCGAGCCCCGGTCGCCGGCCGTAATTCCGCTCGGCTTCGAATGCGCCTTCAAGTATTCGAAAATTTCGGCATTTGAGGGCTGGGGCGTTGGTTTCCATGCGGCCTTTACGGCCGCAGCGGCTCGTTCCGCGACAGCGCGGCTGGGGGCCGCGACACCGATGAAGTCACCATCGTGCACGACAGTGACGCCCGGCATGGCTTCGGCGGCACTGGTGTCCACAGTATCGAGCGTTGCGCCCATGGCGGAGGGGCGAACGACGCGGCCGTGCAACATGTCCGGCAGCTTCATGTCGGAGGTGTAACGATGCGCGCCGTTGACGAAGTCGCGTCCGTCAATCTTCGGCAGGGAAGTACCTGCAATGGTCCACTCGGAAGGCGGCGCCGGCGGGTCGTCGACCGGAATCACCTGGGTAAGCTGCCGGCCTTTGAGCAATTCGCCATAGCTCGCGGAGTGCTGCCCCTCGCCATCGGTCACGCGGCCATCCCTGGCCACCAGACGCTTGGCATCGATATTCCACTGGGTAGCGGCCTGCTGCACAAGCAGCGCACGCGCGGCCGAAGCGGCACGGCGAAGTTGCATGCCCATAACGGCCGTCGTCTCACTCCCAAGCGTGCCGCGATCCCAGGGAGTGAGTTTCGTGTCGGCCATCACCATGTCCACTTTGGAAAGGCTCATGTGCAGTTCGTTAGCGACAAGTTGCGCGAGCGAGGTGCGAGCGTTTTGACCCAATTCCACTTTGCCTGTAAACACCGTGACCAGGTCGTTTTCGCCTACGTGCAGCCACGCGCTGATTGCCTGGGGAATTGCGGGCGTGCCTCGCTGGCCTGCTCCGCCCGCTTCTTGCGAAAGGGCTTTTCCCGAGGCAGACAATAAGACGGCGACACCGCCGCCAACGAATTTAAAGAAATCGCGGCGCTGGAGCGCGAAGTGGTGCCTGGGCGCTTCCGTCAGTTCGTAGCGTTCAGGCTCAAACTCGTAGTGCACGGTATTGTTGAGATTATTGTTGGCGGTCTCGTGGTTCGGGGTGGCGCGCGGATGGTTGTTGGTTCCGGATGTTTTGCCGGCCGCGACACTGTCAGAAGGTTTCGCGCGCACTGGCAAATTATCGTTGGTTGCAGGCGCCGTTTTGTCACTCATGAGTTTGTCGCGCATGAGTTTGTCGCGCATTGTTGTGCCGCGCATCGTTGTGTCGCTCATCTCACGCCCCCTGGCCCATTTCCGCGGCACGGCGCACCGCCGCGATGATGCGTGCATGCGTTCCGCAACGGCAGATGTTTCCCTGCAGAAACTGTGCAACCTGCGGGGCCGACGGGTGGGGGTTCGAGCGCAGCAGCGCCGTGGAGGCGACGAGGAACCCGGAGGTGCAGTAGGCGCACTGCATCGCGTCCTTTTCAATAAATGCTTGCTGTAATGCGGTCAGACGATCGTCCTGCGCCAGGCCCTCGATGGTGGTAATCGGTTTGCCGGCGATATTGCCCACCTGCATCTGGCACGACCGCATGGGGACGCCGCCAATGAGGACGGTGCAGGCGCCACACTGCCCTTCGCCGCAGCCATATTTGGTTCCGGTGAGATCGAGTTCGTCGCGCAGCACCCACAGCAGGGGTGTGTCGGCGTAGACATTAACTTTGTGCGTCGTTCCGTTTACGAGCAATGCAATCGAGGTTGTGGTTGTGTCCTGAGCCATGACTGCACCTTCCGTCGAGCCGTATCAGCGAGGTAACCATCAGCGCCGCAATCATCAATGCCAAAGCATTGGGGCCGTAAACCAGGCGAGGCTTGCGTGGCGAGAAAGAATCAGGAGACGTTCTTGCGGCCGAGGGACACCGCAACGCAGGCCCGGCGCAAGGGCCATTGTAGCACCGAGAGAGAGACTGGCACATCTACGCGCGGGGATTGCCCTCTCTTTTTCCGACCCGTTGGTCGATTTTACTTTGCTGCGGCGGCGCCGGTGTAGCTTACCCGCCAGATGGTTTTCGAGCCATCATCGGTGACCATCAAGGAGCCGTCACGCGCGACCGCTACGCCTACGGGCCGTCCCCAAACCTCACCGTTAGGGGTTACAAAGCCGGTGAGGAAATCCTGATATTCGCCGGTCGCATGCCCGGTCTGATGCAGCGGAACGCGAATCACTTCGTAACCCACGCGCACCGACTTATTCCACGACCCGTGCTCGGAAGCGAAAATATCGCCCTGGTATGCGGCGGGAAATTGCGTGCCGTTATAAAACGTCATCTCGAGCGAAGCGCTATGCGGCTGCAGCAGAATATCCGGAGTAACGACCTTGTTTTGAGCTCAGGATGCTTGCCCTTGAGCCGCGGATCCTGATGTCCGCCGATGTACCACCACGGCCAGCCATAGAACGCCGCCGTCCTGCACGTGCGTGATGTAGTCGGGAACGAGATTATCGCCAAGCGCGTCACGTTCATTGACCGAGCACCACAGCTCGCCAGTCTTGGGATTGACGGCGAGTCCGCCACCGGGATTGCGAATGCCGGAGGCGTAGATGCGCATGCCCGAACCGTCGGGGTTGAATTCCAGAATGTCCGCGCGGTTCTTCTCGGCAGGATTCGAATCCGGGTCATCGACATTCGAGCCCGAGCCCACGCCGACATACATTTTCTTGCCGTCCGGCGAAAACTGGATGTCGCGCGTCCAGTGATTGCCGCCGCTGGGCAGGTCCGCAATATGCTGCGCGGGTCCGGTGGCTTTCATGTCGCCGGGCTCGTAGGGATAACGCACCACCGAGTTTTCGCTGCCGATATAGACATACTGCGTGCGGGCGTTGGGCGGGTAAAAGGCGATGCCATAGGGCTGTTCGAGGCCGCTGGCGAAAACGGAGACCTGGTCCACCTTACCGGAACTGGAAATCCCGCGCAGCACCTTGATCTTTCCGCTGGTGCTTTCAGCCACAAAGAAATCGCCGTTTGAGGAGGTGCGGATGAGCCGGGGGCCGTCGAGTCCTGACGCGTACAACTCCACCTTGAAACCATCGGGGGCTTTAGGCAAAGCATTGCCGGGGCGCGGGACCAGTTGTGGCGCGTTACCCGCCGACTTGGTGGCGTAGGGCTCGGGGAGTTCCTTCACCGTGATCTTGTGAACCGCTCCCGGGTTTTCGTCGCGGTAGTCGAGAAATGGCGGGGTCGCCCGAGGCCCTCCGTCTTCAGCGGCGGGCAAGGCGCCGCGCGCTATGATAGCGGCACCGGCAAGCCCGATGAAAATGAGCAGCGCAATTGCACCTTGCTTCATCGCAGACTCCTGTAAGAAAATTGCGAGGTGTTAACAGCATTAAAAAGGGCGATATTCAGCCGTACTCCGGGGATTATAGCGCTGCTCGCGGCTGTCGTCTTTATTTTCCCGGGCTTTCCTCTCACATCCGGCGGGTTATTGCAGGCTCAGGATACCCAGCTCGATAAAGCTCCCGCTGCGGCCAAATCGGCCAAGAATCCTTACAGCGCGGAAGCCGGCGCGGCCGAGGCGGGCAGCAAGGTTTACGCGGCCAATTGTACGAAGTGCCATGGTGCGGACGCAAAAGGAACCGGGATGGTGCCATCGCTTCTGAAGGCCGCGACGCAAACGGCCACCGACGGCACGCTGTTTTGGTTTATCACGCAGGGGGACGCGGACGATGGCATGCCTCCCTGGGCGCGTTTGGCGGTGAAAGAGCGGTGGGAAGTGGTCACGTTCATCAAGTCGCTGGGTGCGGCGCAGGCGAAGCCGGCGGCCACGGACAATCCATGAAATCGGAGAACAGTCAACAGATAATCAGCCTACAATCGAATAAGCGGTTGAGCAAGTCTATAATTATCAGTAAATAATCACGGTTTTTGCGGGCATGGCGCAATTCGACTGGCACTGCTGCGGCGGGCGGGAAACGTCAGGGCAGACGATCCAGATCTAGCAGATTTAATCCAGCGGATATAATCCAGCAGATTAGTCCAGCAACTCTAATTTAGCAGATCCAATTTAATGGACGACCGGATCGTCGCGTTCGATCTTGCCGTCGCGCAGGTAAATAATGCGATTGGCGTGACGGGCGATGTCGTTTTCGTGGGTAACCAGAATGATGGTGTTGCCCTGCTCGTGGAGGCGCGCAAACAGCGCCATGATTTCATCGCCAACCTTGGTGTCGAGGTTTCCCGTGGGCTCGTCGGCCAACACAATCGAAGGCGAATTGACGAGCGCGCGCGCTATGGCGACCCGCTGACGCTGTCCTCCGGAGAGCTCGCTCGGCTTGTGGTTCATGCGATCGCCTAATTCGACCGCCTCAAGCGCGCGCTTGGCCCGCTCGATGCGCTGATCGGCCGGAGTTCCATTGTAAATGAGCGGCAATTCGACATTGCGCAACGCCGTGGCACGCGGCAGCAGGTTAAATGTCTGGAAGACGAAACCAATCTCCTTATTGCGAATGGCCGCCAACTGGTCATCGTCCAGGTCACTGACCAGGCGCCCGGCCAGCCAGTATTGCCCGCTCGTGGGCGTGTCCAGGCACCCGATCAGGTTCATCAGCGTGGATTTTCCCGAGCCAGAGGGACCCATGATGGCCACGTATTCGCCCCGGCGTATCTGCAGGTCCACACCACGCAGGGCCTGCACAGACTCGGCGCCCATTTGATACAGCTTGGTAAGGTTTTCCGTTTTTATCGCTAGACGCTGATCCACGAGGTCTTGCCGAAACGAGTTAGAAACAGTGACGTGCACGGACATCTGGGTCCCCCCACGCATTATAAGAGTGCGCCCCGTCTTGAGGTAAGTTTTCAGCGCTGGCCTCAAGAAGAAAGGAGCACCGAAGATGGAAAGTACGAAATTTATGGGCATGGACGTTCAGAAAGAGACGATCTCGATCGCGGTGATGACCTCCACAGGAACGCTGGTAAGGAGTCCATCATCGAAACGAAGGCGATAACCATTATCCAGTTTATCCGAGGACTGCGCGGAGACCTGAAAGTCACGTTCGAAGAAGGATTTGGGGCAGGTGTCCGTTACGCAATGGATCAGTTTCGGCTGCGTCGACGATGATTCCTGGCGTGGTCTTCTCCGGCTCAATCGACGGACACTTGCGCGCCTTCTCCGCCGAGAACGCAAACGTTCTCTGGGATTTTGATACCGCCAAGGAATATTCCGCGGTGGACGGCGTGCCCGCGCGCGGAGGCTCGCTTGACGGGACTGGCCCAGTCATCGCGGGCGGCATGCTATTCGTCAATTCCGGCTGCCCGCGGACTGGTGGCATGGCCGGAAACGTCTTGCTGGCCTTTGCCCCGGATGAGTGATTCCCCGCAAGCCACAAGAGAAAACCACGAATGATGACCGGCGAACCCAGTGCCGCTTGCGTTTCTTTGCTTCGCCTACTCCTGATGTCTCCGCAGTTCGCTCAGTATTCTGCTCGCTGCCGAATAGTCTGGATTGTCGCCAGCCAGCTTCTCCACATGTTCCAGGTGCGGAATCGCCTGCCTCTCCTGGCCGAGATTCGCATAAGCCACTCCCGCGCACAGATAAGGAGTCAGCCATTCTGGCGTTTTTTGAATCTGCACCTCGCACAAGTCTCGAACATCAACCCACTTGCCTTGTCTTTCTAAATCTTTAAGCGTCTCGAAGATCGCGAACTCATCTCCGGTAACCGCACGCACGTTGCTGCCTTGCCGAATGTGTTTTAGTCCGTTGAAATCGTAGGTGATCACAGGATGCATGAGCGGCAGGGTCACAGCCTACAAGCTGCCGCGCGGACGATCAACCCTGCACAAAACATCAACAAGGACTGGTTCGCGTTCAGCGTCCGCGGGTCTGCTGCCAACTGGAAATGAGCGGGATGACTTCTATGGCCGTTGATCAAGCGATGGGATACCCACTTCAGCGCGTTCTGAAGTATTGTTTCGAGCATCCGTTTTATCCGTCTTGTAGGTAGGTGCGTCTGGCGCGTCGCGGGCGACCTCCAATCGGGAACGGACCAAGGAGAATGAAATGGATGCAACAGCCGTATTTTTTCTAGCTCTGGTAGCGATCGCGGTTTTCATTATTTTGAGCATCGTCTTCGGTTCGTTCTTCACCGTCGAGACGGCCGCAGGTGGCCATCGTCCAGCGCCTCGGAAAGTTCGCGCGCGTGGCCGGCCCCGGCTTGAACTGGAAGACGCCCCTGATCGAAACTGTGGTTCGCCGCATGAGCATGAAGGTCCAGCAGTTCGACGTGCAGGTCGAGACCAAAACGCAGGACAACGTTTTCGTGCAAATACCGGTCTCGATCCAATTCAAGGTGATACCCGACGGCGTCGAGTCCGCATTCTATAAATTGTCCGACCCGGTCAAGCAGATCGAGTCGATGGTCTACAACGTGGTGCTCGGCCACGTTCCGAAAATGAAGCTGGACGACACCTTTCTGAACCAGGCGGACATCGCCAGCGACCTGCGGGACAATCTCGACGGCTCCATGAAGGAGTACGGCTACTCGATCGTCAAGGTGCTGATCTCCGACATCGTTCCCGACCAGAAAGTGAAGGCCGCGATGAACGACATCAACGCCGCGCAGCGCGAACGGGAAGCGACGGTCTCACGCGCCGAGACGAACAAGTTGCTTCTGGTCAAGCAGGCGGAGGCGGAGGCCGAATCGAAGCGGCTGCAGGGAGAAGGCATCGCCAATCAGCGCAAAGCCATCATCGCGGGTCTGAAAGATTCAGTCGAGGATTTCGCCAAAGCCGTGCAGGGTTCGACGCCCCAGGACGTCATGCAACTTGTCCTGATGACGCAGTATTTCGATACGTTGAAGGAAATCGCGGCGAACGACCACACCAACACCGTCCTGATCCCGCACACGCCGAACACGTTGACCGACGTGTACAGTCAGATTCGGAATGCCATCGTCGCGGGTACGGAGCTAACGAAACATCCGATGATTTCCGAGCCCGTGGCGGCAAACACACCGAAGTGAAAAGGCCCGCCCGCACATCGGGCGTGGTCTGTGTTGCAGCCGCATGCATGTTTGAACGCGGCGCGACGGTTACCCAGCGACCAGTGATACGGTTTATTCCAAATCTGGCATAGCTCTGGTGTAACTCTGGCGGTGTAACTCCGGTGTATCGTGGCCGGGTGCGGTGGAATTCCTGTTTGAGGCTTCCGACCTGCAGAGTTAGCCGGAGATCTTCTGCACTGCCCAAAACTTCTTCCGTAAACCATTCAGTGCGAATCTAAACTCAACCCCGGCATCGGCCGTGCCTGAAATAATTTCAAGCAAGGTTTCGCCAACAAACGCGCCCAACGGCTCGCGCGCTTTACGCGTGCACTATCGGTAGCGATGCCGGTGCTGGCATACATTTGCCGGTAAAGTTTCGAGACCAATACAAACAATACCCGGCTGCGCAAGGATTTCGCGCAGGACGAGCGCTTCCAGGCCAGTGGCAGGCTGTAGAACCGGTCCCAAACATCCTGCGTACGCCTGCGAATTTCATCGCCGCGCATCAGCGGGTGCTCTATGTATATCCTCGGTCGCAGAGGCTGCGGAATAAGCCAGTACCGGGTCAATGGAATGCCTGCAATCCGCGTGGAATCGGCCTCCATCCGCTTTTCCCAATTTTGAAAGTCCAGCGTGCCGGGCAGGGGCGTCAACAAAACGAATTGGGCAAAGGCTAAATTAGCCTGGTCTGCGAGCGTCGCCGTCGCCTGAAAGGTGTCTGGTCGATCGGTGGGAAGCCCAAAGATGAATGAGCCCAGCACCTTAATGTTGTACTTGCGGAACGTGCGCAGCCTGCGCACGAGCACATCGCCTGCCGAGTTGAATTCCTTGTGAATGGCTTTTAATCCCTCTGGGGTGACCGACTCGATGCCAACCAGGGCCCCAATGATCCGGGCCTTCTCCATGGCCGCGAGAAATTCCTCGTCTTCTGCGGCTTCCATGGTGATTTGCGTGAAAAACATCATGTCTTCCGGTAATTCGGCCATGCGCCGCATCAGTTCAAATCGCTCGCCGCGTAACGCATTTAGCTGCTCGAGTCGCGCGCGCGCATCTTGCCGCTCAGCCGTCCGCACATCGTCAAATGTCACGGGATAGAAGTTGTCATCGGCGAGCACGATGAATCGGAAACCCATGCGGCGCAATTCGAGCATCTCGCGGATGACGCCCTCCACAGCGCCTTGCCGCGGCCGCTGGCCATCTGTGCGCCAGACGGAGCAAAACGAACAGTGCTTGGGACAACCCCGCACCGTCTGGACCGAAGCCCACATGTATTTGTTGCGCGGCATCAAATCCCACCGCGCCGGCAGAAACCGGTCGGATTCGATTCGTCCGCCCTCATAGAGTTGCTTCGGGTTTCCGGCCGCGCAATCGGCAAGGACTGTGGACCACACAACATCTCCATCGCCCTTCACCACCGCATGCGCAGCTCCCAGGCTAAAGGCTTCCTCCGGATACAGGGTGGCGTGAATACCACCAAAGACCACGAATGCTCCGCGTTGGCGCGCCATGCGCCCTATTTCATAACCGCGCAGCGCATTGCCGGTGTGGATCCCGATTCCGACCACGTCTCCGGATTCAATGCTCGCGCTGGCGAGAGGCGCAAGAATTTCGTCTACGACGATCGGATCTCCGAAGCGAGACGGGGTAGCAGCGGCAATAACGTAAAGCCATCGCGGAGTAATCACCCCGATGCCAAACGACATGTCACTGGGATTGATCAGATGCACGCGCACGCTATTTTCTCATTTAGAGGTGAGATTAAGTTCAACCTGATGTCCTCGTTTATACACCTGCGTTTCTTCTGCGTGAACCAAATTGTTTGCCTGTCACGAGACGTTTTTTAGTACGCCAATGAACATGCAGTACGGTACTGAAAATGCAATGCGCTCACGCAGAGAATCACCGCACGCTCTACGGTGGTTCCAAACTTGTGATAATGCGCTCAACCTCCGCATCTGTGCGCGATTTCTTGCGTCCGCTGTTCCGGACAAGCTCGCTTGACACGCATGAGTGGCCGCTATATTCTTCGGGGTAATTATTGCGATAGAGCACTTATAAGTGCATATCTGCGCTCGGGAGGGGACCAAGCTGACGGTCAAGATTGACGATCGGAAAATCTATACGAAACCGTTTGAGTGGCTGGAGACGTCCTACTACTGGGAAGTCAAACAAGATTTCGAAGAGACGTTTGTGCGCCGTCGGAGAGGCGCGCGAGTATATCGAGTATATCGCGAGTGTATAAAGACACTCGCTGCGCGCTCTGGCCCTGGCACCTCCAGCAACTGCCGTGAATCGTTGCAAACTGTGCCACAATTTCACTCGCGTTTGTCCTCGAGAGAACATTATTAGCGCGCTAAAACTATGAGCGTACTGATCACGCACAATCGGTTATCATGTGCCGTGCTTGCCTTAGCTGCGGTTCTGGCTTGCTCGGCGGTCGGTGTCGGCCAGACAGAGCAGTCTCAGCCCAAGCAGGGGAACCAGGCGCAGTCAGGGAATCAGGCGCGTTCTCCGTGGAAGTTTTATCCTTCCGACAGGGCAGTGGGTGACGGAGGGCCGGCTCCCAAGCGCGACCTGACTGGGAGCTGGGCGGGGCCAGGGTCGGGGTCGGCGATTCCGAGAGGACAACCGGCAGACAAACCTTCACTGACGCCCCTGGGTCAGCAATTGATGAGCCAAAACAAACCCTTGCAGAAGTACAGCCCGGCGGGTACCAACGACCCGCACGTAAGATATTGCGATCCGTTTGGCTTTCCGCAAAATATGGTGAACGAAATTAGAGGCCTTTCGTTTTCGACCATGCCCAACCGGATTGTCGTCTTGCTTCAGTACCAGGACCTGTGGCGGGAAATCTGGACCGATGGGCGGACGCTTCCCAAGAATGTGGGCGCGTCGGAGCCAGGCTCACTCGATCCAAGATTTAACGGATACTCGGTTGGGCATTGGGAAGATGATTACACGCTCGTGGTCGACACCACTGGGATGGACGACCGCTCGTGGCTCAGCCCCGCCGGATACCCGCACACCATCAACGCGCATGTTCAGGAACGCTATCAGCGCGTGGACCGTAACGATATGACGCTGAGCATAACCATTGACGATCCGACAATTTATACCAAGCCCTTTTCGCTCGGCACGGAGTCTTTCAGGTGGATTCCGAACCAGCAAATCGATGAGTGGCTCTGTGTCCCGTCGGAGGTCATGGAGTACTTGCAGCGGATGGGTGATCCCGCTGGCAGCGATCCTAACGCTGCGCCGCAACGCAGGTAGTCAAACGGGCGTAAGATGCATTGAGTAAGTTTTTATCGGAGTTTCGCGTGCAGACGAAATTTTGGTCTCGGAGGTTCAGGATGAAATCGAAAGCGTTGAAATCGCTACTGCCGTTCGTTGCATTGATCGTGGGAGTTCTAGCTGTTTGCGGCCCGGTATTCGCCCATCATGGAGCCGCGGCGTATAACATGAGTAAACCCGTGATTCTGAAGGACGCCGTAGTCACCAAGTTCAGCTGGATTAATCCCCACCCGCTGATTATGGTCGACTATAAAGACGACAAGGGAGTCGTCCAGCACTGGATTACAGAAATGGGCAGTACGCCAGCGGCGAGTCTAATTGGCTGGACCAGAACGTCGCTCAAGCCCGGCGACGTAGTCACGATTTACCTGTGGCAAACCAAGTCTGGCCTGACGGTGGGACGCCTCAATAAGGTCTATTTGGCGGATGGCAAAATGCTCAGGGACACTCAAACCGGTGCGGACAACGGAGGACGAGCGGACACCGATGTAGGTAGGTGAACGGCCTCTCGCAGCCTGTCGGTCAGCCCTCCTCATCCTGCTAATTGGCGATGCCCGGTGCGGCTTCCCCGCCGCACCGGGGAGTCTTTCTCTGGAAGGTCTCCTTTATAAACCGCAAGCCTCCCCCAGGACAGCTCGGCTATTTGCAGAATGCCCGCGAACGGCATGAGCCCATAAGCTAACTTCCGATACCAAGGAATTGCCTCCACCCTCGTTCGCCTTGCTCATCGTTTCGTGACTGCTACGCTTCCCGTGCGGGGCGCCAGCGAGCAGTAATTTAGCAGCAACTGCGCGATTCCAGAGCACGCCAATCGCAACGCGCACAGAGAACAATTTACAAGATTGATGATGAGTATCCTTCGCTGGAAGCGGTTTTCTTGCGTAGGTACTCGCAAAAATCGGACAGAGTGTTAAGCTCCGAAAAGGCAATGTCGGCAAATTCCCGCGTGAAAGCGTGGATCATCCGGTCCCTTTACGACTTGCATGAAAGGAAAGGGCTCTTCACTTCCCCCCATCAACACAGAAATCAAATGGACTGATGTAATCTGGTCGGAATCGAACTTCTCTTTTCCACGCCGGGGATTCTGCAACAGAACCTGCACACCCCGCAGAAAAACAGATAGGGCGGCGTAGTCATTTAGAGTCCCGCCGCCCCACCTTAATTCTGTAACAACCGGTTCTGGGTGCACCCGCCAGCCGCGCGCTAGTGCGCGAGGGGATCGGGCCGGATTTGGAAGTGGACTACCTTTGGGTATGTGCCCTTTCCAGTCTCGCTATGGAACGGCGTGCGCGTGCCCCAGGTCGTCCAGACTCCCTTTCCTTTCCAGCCGGTGCTGGAATCGTCGATACGCCCATCCATGCCCTTGGCAAAGAAACCCATCGGATAGGGCACGCGCATGATCACGAACTTTCCGTTCACCATAGCCACGAGCGAATCCGAGGTATTGCCGGTGATGATTGGTGTGTTCTTGCCCAACCCCAGCGTGTCGAACTGATCGGCCCAGATGTAATAGTGAGAGTCGGCGCTGCCCGACAGATCTACATTCTTGAACTGCGGCCCTGGCGTCTGATAGAGCGTCCAACCCTCCGGGCACTGGCGGCCAGTCGCGGTCGGTCCATTGAGCGGACCTTTGCACTTGCGGCGGTCGAAGCTGGCCATGTGGCCGCTGGCCAGCGCCACCCAAGCGACACCATTGCCGTCGACATCCATGCCACGCGGCGAAAAACCCCACACCGGCGCTTTCGGATCGTTCCACGGCACTTCGTAGTATTCGGCCAGAGCGGTTTCGGGCGGATTCGAGCCCGGATTCATGCGCACGATTCCACCGGGGAAGCCCAGGACCGAACCCCACACCGTTCCGTCCGGCCCCATGCCCAGCCCATAGAAGGCCGCGTTGAGGCGGGTATCCTTGGTCGGGTCGGTCTTCGTGTTCACGGCCGAGGCCGTGCCCAGACTCTCCCCGTTGGCTAACGTGGCCACGTTTTGCTCGCCTTCGACGTAGGCGTCGCGCTTGCCGTTGCCATTGGTATCGAGCACCAGCGCGGTCCATCCCTGCGATTTTGCGGCGTCGTGCGTCTTATCCCACATCTTGACATTGAGCCAGCCCACAACCCCGCCGCCACCGCCACTGCTCGTCCAGAGCGTGTCGTTGGCATCATTGGCAAACATGAGGTGGTGGGTGCCAAAGCAAGTGTCGATCATCGAGATTTGCTTGGTCTTCGGATCGTACATCTCCAGTTGACGGCCGGAATTGTCGGTGGGAGTGAACTTTGCCGAGGTAGAGCTTGCGGCATCCTTGCAAAAGGCGGGGTTGTCTCTTCCGCGGATGCGAGCGGTGAACCAGAGCCGTCCGCGTTCGTCGAACATAGGATTGTGAACCGTGGTGTGGCTATCCCAGATAGCTTCGTCACCCCAGATCGGGGAGGGTTGTAAAGGCTTCGGCTGACCGGGCGTATCCGGATCGCGATATTGGACCTTCACCTGGCTGAGTGTGGCGTGCACGGGGTCGAGCACCGGCAAATAGTCGCGGCTCTCCTCGGGCGATCCGTAGATCAGGCCGTTGGCATTTACGGTCGGGTTGCGCTTGTCCGTAGAGATTTCATCGTGCAGATAGGCTTTCGGATCCTCCCAATCCCATTGAGTGATGACCACGTTGCGCTCGATGCCTTGCGGACGCAGCGGCGCTTCGGTGGGCAGTTCGCCATTCTTAATCCGAGTGGTCCAATCGCCCCACAGTTGGGTAGCCCGCTTGGGGCCGAGTCGCGCGAGGCCGTTCATCATTAGCCCACCGGCTTGGCCCGACTGCACGCGGCGCATCCATGCCTGCGCTGGATCGAGACTGCTGAACGCGGCCGGAATTGTGCGCGTGTACGGATTGCCAAGTTGATGGCAGGTTTCGCAACCATCGGTCTTGATCACGTCCATCCACTGCCCTTGACTCTTAATGGTCGACGAAATGCCGTTCCCTGCGTCGCCAGTCCCTGGAAATTCACTCTTCTTAGGCACTTCGAGGAGGGAATACCAATACTCCGCGGGGTACAATTCGGCGGCGGCTTTCTTGTCCGGGGCGACCGTCGGCTTCAGATCCACCAGCTTACCAGGCTCGGTCTGCACCTTGGGCGAATCGACTAGTCCGTAGCCGCGCGCCCATACGGTGTACTGGGCCTTGGGCAGGTCCGGAATCAGGTAACGTCCGCGATCGTCGGTGACGACTTCCTTGATGTAGCGCGTGGGCAGGCTGGTCGTTTCCGCAATCACCCAGACTCCGGCTTCGGGTCCTTTGGCGCTCGAAACCACGCCGCCGATGTCGCTCGGGCCAACGGAAACTGCGGCGCCCTGCTGCGCATGGAGACCTGTGCGCACAGTCAACAGGTAGCCTGCGATGGTTACGGCCACTACGCAGCCGACGCAAAGAAGTCTGGCAATCCGCATGGTGCACCTCCTGAAGTGCATTATTCCTGTTGCAGGGAACCGCCCGATGATCCAGGTAATACCATACGAGCTCTGTTCACAGCCTCTCGCTCGCACTCTTATACACCGGAGAAAGTTCCGAGTGAATGGAATTGTTCTGTATATTCCGGCTGGCAAGCGATTAGCAGTCCGGGTTCTAGTTTACATCTCCCTTATGCGAAGAGCACTCGTCCTTGGATTAAGAGTGGCTTCGTCGGTCAAGCGCTACCCGAAGAGTGTGCGGGAGCAGTTCCCACAGTTGCATCAGAAAGAGGGACAGCCTCGGCAGGTTTGCGACGGCTGAAGTTCAGGGAACATGACCGGGAAGAAAGCAATAAACGTAACGGTTGATAATCGTTTTGACCTCATCACTACAACAATCAAGTCCATAACTGCCGGATGCGCCGTGATCCAACCGCGACAAGCTGTAACGGGCGGAGCGTTGCGCACCTGCGACAACAGCCTTCAGGCGGGCTTATCGGAGAGTTGAACCGAGAGAGTTTCGGGTTTAGCGGCCTTGAGCGGTGCCGATTCGCGCGTGGCGATCATGGCGGCAATGCCGATGATCGTTGCCGCGGTCCAATACCACGCGGGCGTCAACGCATTCCCAGTCACCTTAATGAGCCAGGTAACGGCGTATTGGGTCGTACCCGCCGAACGCTGCGATTGAAACGGCGTAGACAATGGCGACGCCACTGGAGCGGATCGCCGCCGGAAGAGATTCGGTCAGCCAAGTGACGACCGGGCATGTGGACAGCGCAACCAAACTCGACAACACGGCGGTCGCCCCAAGCAATGTGGCCGTCGTGCGATAGTGCGAGATCACGTAGAAGGCCGGAAGAATCGACACGAGTAACAGGACGCCGGGTACGAGCATCATCGGTTTGCGGCCGATGCGGTCCGACAGCGCGCCGCTCACAAGATCGAAAGCAACACCGCATAGGCCGACCACAACCGTCGCCGCAAAAGCGACATTTGCAGGCATGTGCAACGTCGCGATCGCATAGGTCGTCATGTAGCTGGTGATATAAGTGCCGATAGTTGCGCTCGCCAGCAGCATTACGCCGAGCACCGCTACCGACAGGTGGGGGCGCAGCGAGGTGCGTTCGCGCTTGCCGCCGTCAGGCGCGTGAAACGTCTCGGGCAAGCTGCGCCGCACGATCAGCCCAAAGGGCACAATGGCCGCGCCGATCAGAAAAGCGATGCGCCATCCGAAATCTTGCAATTGCTGCTCGCTTAGCGTGTTCGCGAGTCCAAAACCCACAAGCCCGGAGATCAGGATCGACAGATGCTGAGACCAGGACTGGAACGACGTATAGAACCCTCGCCGCTCCGGCGGCGCCGCCTCCAGCAGGAATGCTGTCGTCGGCCCCACTTCGCCGCCGAGAGCAAAACCCTGCAACATCCGGAAGAAAATTACGAGCATGGGCGCTGCAATGCCAATCATTGAGTGAGGGGGCGTCAGCGCAAGCCCTGTGATCGCGACGCCCATGAGCGAAAAGGAGAGAATCATCGCGGGCTTGCGTCCCAATCGATCGCCGATCCTCCCGATCACCAAGCCGCCAATGGGCCGCGTGACGAAACCCACGCCGAACGTGCCGAGAGATGCCAGCAAGCTTGCCGTCGGAAAGTTGGAAGGAAAGAAGGCTCTCCCGATATACACGGCGAAAAAGGCGTAGGTGAGGAAATCGTAGAACTCAAGCGCGTTGCCGACCACAACGGCCGCAACAAGACGTGCTGGAACCGATACGCGTGTCTCCGGCATGTCTGTGATCATTTGCTAACTCGTGCCACCTTCTGCTGATTGGATTGCATTAAAGCACAAGTACCGGATTATTTCTCACGCTTGTACAGCAAGACGCTGATCGTCGCAGCGCTCCTAAAATTGAGCCGGAACTCCTGGTTGGTCGGCAATCCGGAAGTTAGTCTAGAGGGATGCGGAGAAGAATATGGGCGAGTTTCTACCTTTAATGGTGCGATGCAGCAAATATCGCCGCCAGGAAAACTCTAGCGGCACCTGCACCTGATCGGGGCGCCGCTAGAAAATAGCGACAAATTAATCGTAATGGTGTTCGCCGTTTAGTCAGCCCAACAGCTGAATTGCGGCGCCTCCGGACGAACGGGCCGGCGTTTCAAGTTAAGCGCTCAGTGTGCCGGAAATATCTTGGCTTCCTCGTATACAGGGGCCGCATCATGGGACGAGAGATAATCCAAAAGCGCTTTTGCGCCTTTCGGGTTTTTCTCGTCCTTGGCAAGGAAGCCGGTAATGTCAACCGGAGTAGCGGCGCCGGGCGGAAGGGCCCCCACGACATCAAGGCCAGGGTTGCGCATGTCGCTCAGATACGGGCCCAAAGTCATGTCACACTCACCCTTAGCGACTGTGTCCTGCACGCCGCCGCCTTGTGGGAACCACTTCATCTTGGGCTTCACCTGCTCGGTAATACCCATCTTGTCGAGCGCCAGCAGAGCGGCGCCGCCAACACTCCCTTTCGTGGGATCCACCGAAGCGATGCACTTGGCGCTGAGCAGACTCTTCTTTACCGCCTCGGGCGTGGAGATATCCGGCTTCGACGCGCCTTTTTGCACGGCGATCGCCAAGCGCAGCCTCGCGACTACGGTCGCGCTGTTGGGGTCAATGTTGCCCGTGGCGAGCGCTTCCGGAAAGGGCGCAAACAGGAGGGTGACATCCAAAGCCCCGCCGCTTGCAACGGTCTGGCGAGTGCTCACTCCGGTGCCATAGGTCACTTTCACCTGGGTGCCGCTCTTGGCTTGAAAATCTGCGACGAGCTTGTCCACTGTGGACTTAATCGGGTCTGGCGAAAGGAGCGTGACCTCGCCCTGAGCACGTGCGCTGGATGAAATGCCGGCCACAACGGCCGCGGCAAGGACTAACGAAAGCAGATGTTTCACGGGTGCGCTCCTAATCGTGTGAGTGTTCGAACTGCCTGTTTGAACTTCCTGTTTGAACTTCGGCCGCGATGCTACCACAGTCATTTACCGCTTACTGTGAACATTTGACTGCGAAGTTGGTGGTCCCGGTTCAGTACCTGGCTAGCCGCTCGCCCGGCGTGCGCACACGTCTAACTCGATGATTTGGGCGGAGCAGTTGTTCAAGCAGCGCCCTGGCTGAGGCGGTGCGCATCGTTCACATCCGCGCTACTTAGTCTTCGAGTCTTTCCCGAAAGAGGGGAGCGCAATATTGTTGTAATAGCTTATAGCCTCCGAGGGCACGCACATTTGTTCCTCGGTCTCCTGCGACGGAATCCAGCGGAACTTGGCCTTGGCCAGCACAAAAGGTTTCGTATAGACCGCGGGATCGTCGACGGTGGCGACCAATTCGAGGTGGTTATGGTCCACGCGAGTATAGCGTTCCTGCACGTGCGCATTGACGCTGTGCGGGTAGCCGGCGGTGTCGAGCCAGCTTCTATCGTCGCTGCCCGTCGTATCGATCACCAAGGTGTAGTCGCTTTCCCAGCGGCCCACCGAATATCCGTACCAGGTGGAAGGCGGTCCATCCTTGGTATCGATGTTCTTGGGAAGCGGCCGCCCGTCCATCCAGACATCGCGCCAGATCTTCTGGTACTGGTGTAGCAGCACGATTTTGCCAGGCATGGTGGCAAAGCCCAGGCCGCGTGTTTCAAAAACCACGTTGCGTGGAAAGCCCAGCGGATCACACGTGTTCAGCGGGTCATTCGAATTGGCGGTGCCATACTTTCTCTCAGGTTTGTTGAGGCCGAACATCTTCTCGCCGAGCGGCGTCAAGGGCGCTACCTCTTCCGTTGCCGAGGCATTCAAGGGGCCGGCCCAAGCTCCACTGAAATCGCGTTTGGGAGCGGGACCTCCGGTGCTGGGGTCAGCATTCAATTTGTTGTACAAGGTGTTATTTCCGGCGGCATTGCCTCCATTCGCGCTGCCTGCCTGGGCCGCGGCGATTGACGAAAAGGCCAGTGTGGCCATGAGCGCAGCGAGCAATCCCGCGGTCACATTTCGCATTGCAACGGCCCTCCTAACGCACCATTAAAATGTCAGGTTCCAGGTCACGCAGCGGCCGGTGCCACCGCTGGCGCGCACCGGTCTCAATATTATTCCTGATTGTTCGTCATTATTGTTCCTCATTGTTCCTCGGGCCCTCATCCTACTCTGCACACGTACCCGGCACAATCTCGACAGGAGAGACTATCTTGACACCATTGATGCCACTGGTTCTTTTCACGTTTCATGTAAAATCTCACGTTACTAATAACAGCATCCGAGACGGTCCCGGACATGGCGTACACCGATCCCGCGCATGTGCGGCCCAAGGGAGATTTCATGCTATCGCGACGCGACGTTTTGATGGGAGCCGCAGCCGCCGGCGCCGCTGCACTTGGCGGACGCGTGTCGCGCGCCCTGGCGAAAGCTTCTCAGCCGGCAGCGCGGGTTGATTTTGACGTGCCCGCGGGCGCTTGCGATTGCCATACGCATGTATTTGGGGACCCGCGGCATTTCCCGTTTGCGGCGGGGCGCATCTACACGCCCGAGCCCGCTTCGGTGGCCGAAAAGCGTTCGCTGCATCGCGCGCTGCACACCGGCCGCGTGGTGCTGGTGCAGCCTACCGTGTATGGCACGGATAATTCGTGCACGCTCGATGCGATGAAGCAACTGGGGCGCAGCAGCCGAGGCATGGCGGTGATCGATGAGAAGACGCCGGAAGCGGCGCTAGACAATATGCATCGCGGCGGGAATTCGCGGCATCCGCATCAATCTCGAAACCGCCGGCCAAACCGATCCCGGGAATTGGGCGGCAGCGCCTGCAGGCGGCGATCGAGCGCGTCAAGGCGCGAGGCTGGCACGTACAAATGTATACGCGGCTTTCGGTGATTGCGGGCATGGCCGACCTGGTGATGGCGGCGCCGGTGCCGATCGTATTCGATCATTTTGGGGGCGCGCAGGCGGCGCTCGGGGTTGGCCAGCCTGGATTCGATACACTTTTGAAACTCGTACAGGCGGGCAAAGCGTACGTAAAGTTATCGGCGCCCTACCGCAGTTCGACGATGGCGCCGGATTATCCCGACATCGCGCCGCTAGCCAAAGCGCTGATCGCGGCGAACGTGGAGCGCATGCTGTGGGCCACCGATTGGCCGCACCCCGCGCAGATACCGGGCCGGAAATTCGACGAAATCACGCCGCTTTTTCACATTGATGATGGGCGCGTGTTCAATTTGCTGCCGACGTGGGCGCCGGAAGCGCGGTGCGCGCAGGACGATATTGGTCGATAATCCGGCCGAAAGCTTTACGAATTCTGAATGTCCACGGTTACTGCAGCTTCAAGAATTGGGGAAGGCTTTGGGCGGCGCCGCCCACGGCGCGCGCCAGGCTGAGCTTGGCGATGTTGTGGGCAAAGAGGCTGTTGATGTAATCGAGTTGCGCGCTGGCGACGGTTTGCTCGGCTTGCACCACTTCGACTGAATCGGTGACGCCGGCCTCGAACCGCTGCCGCGTCAAATCGAGCGTTTCCTTGGTGACGTCGAGATTTTTCTGCGCCAGCTCCACCTGGCTCGAGCGCCGTCTGCAAATCAAGATAGGCGTTGCGGACTTCGCTTTCGATGGAGCTTTTCAGGTCTTCGATTTCCGCGCGGCGTTGCGCGAGCGCGGCGTCCTCTTCTCGACATCGCCTCCGGCGCGGCCGCCTTGCCAGATGGGAACGCGAACCGTGCCGGCGACCGTGTAGGTGCCTTTGGCCTGCGCGGGGTTGGTGCCGATGGCGCCGTAGTTGGCATTTACGGAAAATGAGGGCAAGCGCTCGGCACGGGCGGCGGAGCGCGAGAGTTCCGCCGCGCGCACCTGGGACTCGGCAGCCTTCAAATCCGCGCGGTGATCGAACGCCTGCTTGAGGGCGTCGGCAAACTCGATGGCGGGGGCGGGCTGGTAGGGGATGTCGTCGGTGAGATCGTACTGATCGGTGGGCGGCAGGCCGGTAAGGCGAGCGAGATTAATTTTTTGTTTCGCCAGATCGTTTTGCAGCGAGAGCAGGCGCTGCTGCTCGGTGAGCGCCTGGATCTGGCTGTGGTTGGCATCGATTTGCGCCACCAGGCCGACGCTGCGCTGCTGCAGGGTCTGCTGGTAGAGCGCATTTGCGGTATCAAGTTGCGCGCGGGCGGAGTCGACCCGCGCCTTTGGCCGCAAGCACCTGGAGGTAGGTGCCGCCGACCGCCAGCACCACCAGATCTTTCGCGTCCAGCGAGGAAAGCTGGTTCGAACGCGAGACCGCGGCGGCGGAGCGGTAATTATTGAGCGCGGTGAGGTCGACAATAGTTTGCGAGAGGCTGGCGCGCGCGTCCAGGTAATTGAAAGGTCCGATCAGCGTGGGAAATATGAAGCCCGGAATCGGGAAATTGAAACGAAACGCCCAGGGCCTTCAGATTTTCGGTTTCGTATGTTTCAGAAACGCTTCCGTTCAGGTTCGGGAGCAAAGCGCTGCGCGCTACGCGGCTGGCTCCCTGCGCCTGCCGCACCGATTGGGCCAAACCCACCGCGCCAAGGTTGTAGGCTAGCCCGCGATCGATGGCTTCGCGAAGGCTGAGCTTGCCGGAAAAAGGGATTTTTGCCAGTGCTGTTGGCGCTGCCGGCGTACGGGCCCTGCACCTGCACGGTGGAGTTAAGCGTGTTGACGCTGGTGGTGGCGCCGGGGACGGGCGTTTGCGTCGTGTTGACCGAGCCATTTTGTCCGGCGCGGCCGGAGAGCGGAAGCTGAACGGCCTGCGAGCCCTGTGACGAGATGCGGGCGGGCCCAATTGCGCGCGGACGGGCAGCGCCGAAAGAATGATGATGGCGGCGAGGGCCAGGAGCGGCGCCGCTACAGAACTGCGAATAGGAATCGGGCTTTTCATTTACGCTGCACCATGTACGTTCCGCCTTTCATATCGGCTCTTTGCCGCTGATGTTTTACGCTGCGCTTTGCATCGATCTCTACGGCTCAGGTCCTATGGCGCTGGTTCAACTGAGCTGCTTTCGGAATCGCCAAACGCTGAGCGACACCAGCACGACGGTGAACAGCGAGAGCGCCAGGAAATTAGGCCAGAGCGCGGCAAATCCGCTGCCCTTGAGCAGCGTGGCGCGAGAAATAACCACGAAGTGGTAGACCGGATTCAGAACCGTGAGGCGCTGTAGGACGCGGGGCATGGCTTCGATGGGATAAAAGGCGCCGGACAAAGTGGAGAGCGGTGGATTGACGAAAAAGCTGGTCAGCTGCGCCTGCTCCGCGGACTTGCTGAAGGTGGCGATCACCGTGCCGATACTGATGCCGCACAGAATGCACAAGCGCGGCTCCGGAAAGGACCAGCAGCAAGGCCCCGTGAAACGGCACGTGAAAAACCACCTGCATCATGCCGATGGCGAAGACCACCATCAGGCACAACAGGATAAACAGCGGCGCGATTTTCGCGATGATGATTTCGTAGGTGCCCGCCGGAGACATCAGCAACTGCTCGATGGTGCCGCGCTCGCGCTCCTTGACCATGGCCGCCGACGCGACGATGGATCCGTTTAAGATCAGCAGCAACCCAAAGACGCCGGTAACGATGAACCAGGTAGCCACCAGCCCCGGATTGTAAAGATAGGTCGAGTTGGAGCAGCGCTGCTCCGCGACGGCTCACCGCGGAAGCGGCCACGTTGGTGAAGTTCGCATGAATGCCTTGGCCCGCCAGACCGCGGTTGTAAGCTTTGCAGCACGCCCTCCGCATATCCTTGCGCGATCTCGGCGGTATTGGCATTCATCGCGTTCAGCAGGAACTGCACGGTAACGGTTTGGCCGCGTTCGAGGTCCGCGCACGTAATCGTAGGGGATCACGACGCCGGCATCGAGCTGATTGCGGCTCAGCGCATCGCCCAGCTGATCGACCGAAGCGTAATAGCCAGCCGCACGAAAACTCTTGCTCTCCGTTAGCGTGGCGATCAGCTCCCGGCTTTCTGGCGTTCTGCTGTCGTCGACCACTCCCAGACGAATATTCGATACCGTGGCACTAAGGCAAAACCGAATAGCAGCAACTGCAGCGTGGGCGGAAGAATCAGGGATATCGCCAGCCGGCGATCGCGCCGAATCTGCCGGAATTCCTTTCTGGATCAGGGCGCGAACGCGGTGAGTTGAACAACGTTCGGAAAGACGTTGATGGTTCATGATTATGCCCGCACCTGCATGCGCCGCATCGTGCGCCATGCCAGGCTATAAAAAATTGCCGCCGGTGGCCGCGATTTCGAGAACTTTGTACCAGGTGGAGGGCCAGCCACCGCCCTGCAACAGTGCGTCGCGTACGATTTCGATGTAGTAGCGGCCCCAGATCAGATTCGAGAGCCAGCGCAACCCGGCGGGAATGTTGTCGATGGGATAGATCAAACCCGAAAGCAAAAAGACTAGCAGGAATCCGCCGAGCGCCACCGCCTGCATCGCCGCTGCCTGGCTGGGAATGGCGGCGCCCGACCATGATCCCAAACGAGGCGACGCAAAATGCGTAAAGAACGGTAGCCACCAGGAACGGGGTGGGATCGCCGGCAAGGTCAGGCCGAAATACGTAAACAACAACCACCAGCATCAGCACGGCTTCGCCCAGCGCCACAACCATAAATGCGAAAATCTTCCCGAGCAGGAACTCATGGGCGGAGATACTGGAAACATAGACCTGCGAGAATCGTTTTCTGTTCGCCCTCCTTGGCCATGGCGAGCGAGGCCAGCAGAGGCGGAAACATGGAGATGCCCAGCACGAATATTCCCGGTCCATAGAATTTTTTGGACGAGCGTCCTGGGTTGTACCACAACCGCATGGCCGCGACGACGGGCTGTGGATGAGCTACGCCGCCGGCATGCTCGGTTGTAGGCCTGGGTGATCTCGGCTGGCGTCGCCGGAAATCAGCCGAGCGGTGTTGGAGTCAGATCCGTCGACCAATAACTGCACCGGGGCGCTATCGCCCCGGGCGATCTCGCGTCCGAAATCGGGCCGGGGATGATGAGGACGGCGCGAGCCCTGTTCGCCGTAAGAGCATGCCTCAGGGCGCCGGTCGCCGGCCACGAGACCACGTGAAAGGTGACCGAGGCGCGGAACGCGTCGATGTAAATCCTGTGATGCGGGGGTGTGATCGAGGTCCTGCACGACAATCGGCAGGTTATCGACGGTCAGCGAGATGGCCGACCCCAGCAGCAGCAGGAGAACGAGCGGAAGCGCGAGCGCGAGAGCGAGCGTGCGATAGTCGCGCACGATCTGCGTCAGTTCCTTACGAGTCTGTGCGAAAATGCGTCTCATAGCGACACCTTTATTCGTCTGGCGGCGACCAGCCCCTGCTGGCGCGCTTTCTCGACCACACTGATGAATACGTCCTCGAGCGTGAAGCGGCCCTCTTGCACGTCGAGCACGCGAATGCCGTTGGCGCGCAATTTTTCCATGGTGCTCCTGCTGCCGCGTTCCACGTCGTCATCGGTAATCACGTGCAAGCCGGTCGCCGAATAGCGAAACTCTCCAACGTTCGGCGTCCATTTTCAAGAGGTCGGCCGCGCGCTGCGGCTGGTCGACCAGAAACTCCAGCAGATGGCCGGTCTGGCGGCTCTTAATGCCGCTGGGGCTGCCTTCGGCGACGAATTCCCCGGCGACCATGAGGCCGAGGCGATTGCATTGCTCGGCTTCTTCGAGATAATGGGTGGTCACCAGGACGGCGGCGCCGGCATCCGCCAGACGGTTGATCATCGTCCAGAACGCGCGGCGCGCCAGCGGATCGACGCCCGGATGTGGGCTCGTCCAGAAACAGGACGCTTGGCTCATGCATGATGGCGGCGCCGAACGCCACGCGCTGCTTCCATCCGCCGGGCAAGCTGCCCGTAATTTGATTCTGCTTGCCCTCCAGGCCGGAAAAGGAGAGCACCCATTGCCGCTTGTCCTCTCGCTCGATCTTCGGGAACGCCGTACACTCCGGCAAAAAATTCAAGATTTTCCTGAATGGTCAGATCATCGTAAAGCGAGAATTTTTGAGACATGTAGCCGAGTATGCTCGCGCACGCGTTGTGAGCGGGCCGCGTCGCTGCCGCGGCATCCGCCAGCCGAATTTCACCTCGCGTCGGATCCAGCAGGCCGCACAGCATCTTGATGGTCGTGGTTTTGCCCGCGCCGTTGGCGCCCAGCAGGCCGTAGATCTCGCCGTAACTGCACTTCCACATTTAGATTGTTGACTGCGGTGAACGATCCGAATTGCATGCGACAAATCGCTGCCGCCGATGGCTACCTGGCCGCGCATATCCGTGTGATCGTGGCGGCCGGGAAACGGGGTCTCGTGCATCTCGTGCCCCAGGCTGCGCAGGGTCGCCACGAAAATATTTTCAAGCGTCGGGTCGTCGATGCGCAGGTCTTCAATGGCGATGCCCGCGGCGCCCAGGCGCTCATCGAGAATGCGCCGGGCCTTGCGCGGATCTTGCGTCAGAAGATCCAAGCCGGTCTCCAAATCGCTGCACGTCCATGATTTCGCTGTTGCGTGGCCGCTGAGAGGCGACGAGAACCCTTTCGGCCTTCTCCCAGGTTGGCGGTGCGCAATTCCAGGCGTTTGGCGTGCAGCCGCGAACGCAGTTCGGACGGCGTGCCCAGTTGCTGAATTTCGCCGAGATGCATGCAGGCCACGCGGTTGCAGCGCTCGGCTTCGTCCAAATAAGGAGTGGCTACCAGGATCGTCAGTCCGCTCGCCGCCAGATGCGCGAGAACATCCCAGAATTCGCGGCGGGATACGGGATCAACGCCAGTGGTGGGCTCATCGAGCAGCAATACTCGGGCTCGGGGACCAGCGCGCAGACCAGCGATAACTTTTGTTTCATGCCGCCGCTAAGCCGGCCCGCCAGGCGGCTGCGAAAGCGGTCCATATCAAACATCTGCAGATAGCGGTGACCGCGCTCCGCGATTTGGGCGGGCGGGACACGGCGAAGATCGCCGATATAGCGGATGTTTTCGGCATACGCTGAGGTCGGGATATAAGCTGAAGGCTTGCGTCAGGTAGCCCGTTTGCGAACGCGTTTCGCGCGCGGGACGATCGAAAACCGTTCACCGTGCCGCTGGTGGGCTCCATAACCCGGCGAGAATTTGGAAAGTCGAGGTTTTTCCGGCCCCGTCGGGGCCGATCAGGCCGAAGATTTCACCCTGGCGTACGTCCAGGGTAATACCGCGAACGGCCTCGATGGCGCCGTAGCGCTTCCAAAGATTTTCGACCCGAATGGCGGGTGCCAGCGTCCCGGCCGGTCGGCCGCCGGATGTCCCGATTTCAAAGCTCGTCGTTGCCATCGCTATTTTTCGCGCCGGCAATTGCAAATTTTGAGGACGCCATGGATTTGCCGGTTGGCCTCGCGCTGCGAAGATTTCGCGCGGCTTAACGCTTCGGCCAGGTATTGCCTTGCACCAGGATTTCTCCATCGGCCGGCATGCCCGGCTTGGCCAAGCCAATGCCTTCCTTCATCTGCAGCTTCACACCGACGACCTGCTTGACGCGGTCGTTCTGGAAATAAGTATTTTCGGGGGTGAAGGTGGCTTCCGGATC
The DNA here is from genome assembly GCA_963828935.1 of uncultured Acidobacteriota bacterium. Taxonomy (GTDB): domain Bacteria; phylum Acidobacteriota; class Terriglobia; order Acidiferrales; family UBA7541; genus Palsa-189. The sequence continues at coordinate 178,091 of CAWHGP010000008.1, forward strand.
GATACGCGAAACATAGGCATTGAGGGGCTGCTTCGGATTTGAGTCCAGAAAAACGTGCGCGGGCTGGCCCACGGCCACTTTGCCAATTTCGCCTTCGGGAATAAATCCGCGCAAATATACTTTGCTGAGATCGAGCAGGGTAATGATGGCGGTTCCCGCTTGCACCACTTCTCCCGGTTCGGCCGTACGCGTCATGACGGTGCCGTTAAAAGGCGCGCGTACCGTCAAGTCCTGGCGATTGGCCTCCGCTTCGGCGAGCTGCGCCTCGGCTTGCCGGGTGACGTCGTTGAGGCTGGCGATTTGCGCCTGTTCCTCGGCAATCTGCTTCTGTACGCCGACAACCTGCGACTGGCGAATTCCTTCATTCGAGAGATTGGCCTGCGCGGTGAGCAGCGCGCCCTGCGACGCTTCCACGCGGCGTTTGGCGGCAGCCACCGCGGCGGCGTCTTGATCGGCTGTAGCGACGGCTTGTTTTCCTTGGCGTTCGGAAACGGCTCCCGATTGCGCCAGCCGCGTGTAGGCATCCTTATCAAAGAGCGCGAGATCGTAAGCGGCCTGCTGCTGCGCCAGATCGGACTGCGCCGCGGCGAGGTCCGCTTCCGCCTGGCGCACCCGGCCCTGTGCGTCGAGCTTGGCCTGCTCGGTCAGCAATTCGTTTTGCTGCAATTGTTGCTGCAACACGGCGATCTGCGCTTGCGCCGTTTTGGTGTTGGCCTGGGCGGAGGACAGCGCGGCCCGGGCGGCGGATTCCCGGGCCGGATCTGCTCATCATCCAGAACGGCGATGACGTCGCCGGCCTTAACGGTATCGCCCTCGCGCTGGCGTACCTCGAGAATGCGGCCGGCGGTCTTGGGCGCCACCGCCGAATCGTCACCCTCGATGCGGCCGCTGAGCGCCACGATATTCGGAGGCACGCCGGGTGAAGCAAAGAAGCCTCGCCAGATAAAAAAGGCGACGACCAGAATCCCGAGCACCGCGAGCACCACGCAGCATACGACGCGAGCCTCGGCGCAGCCGGAGCCGGCGTTACTTCTCTGGAGCGCGCCAGCCTGCCTGGGGATATCGCGCGGTTGCGGGATTGTGTCGGCAATCTGCTGCTCTGTCATTTACTTCTCCTTACCGCTGGCAAGCCGCACCGCGTCAAGGCGCCGGCCTTTTCCGTGCCGTGGCCAACCTTGCGAAGATAGGCGAGCGAAAATTCGCCAATGTGCTCTGCGATGCGCGCAACCTGCGGCGGGGTCATCTTCAATTCCGGCCAGATTTTCGCCAGCACGGGGCGCCAGTGAGCGTAGAGAACCACCTGGCCGACGATGCTGTTGGTGCACAGGCGGGTCTTTTCGTGGTCGCGCGGCAACCCAATCATCGACCCGATCAATTCACGAAGCCGGTCAAATAAGGGGCGGCTGGTTTCGTCAATGACGCGAGACATCGCCGGCGTAGGCTGCGGTAGTTCGTGCATCATCAAGCGCCACCTGCGGTCGCGATTATCGCCGGAGCATATCCGTGCCAGCATCGCCTTGATAACTTCGGCAAGGGTTTCCTCAGGCGGCGCTTTTTTGTCGAGCGCGACGCGGACCGCTTCCAGGGAAGGCCCCTGCATCGTTTCCCGCAGCACGGCGGTATATAACTCGAGCTTGTCTCCGAAGTGATAGTTCACCGCGGCGACATTGGCTCCGGCCCGGCGTCGAAATCTCGCGAACCGTGGCGGCGTGGTAGCCGACTTCGGCAAAAACGTCGCCGGCGGCCTGTAACAGCTTGCTGCGGGTGGGATCGGAGGCCGCGCGCTGGCCCGCCCCATTCGCATGTGCGCGTGTCGGTGCCATGGTCTTCAAACATAAGTTTTAAACATATGTTTAATTTGGTCAAGCGGAAATAAAGGCACGATGTGTTGCATGCGTCATGCCGTTACAAAAATGTCGAAAGCGGGCGATGGATACAGCGCGGCTGCGCGCGCCACGGTTATGGTTATCCAAAAGCAGCAACCCTTTGCCATCTTTCCTATTCCTAGCCCAGGTGTCAACAAGATGGATGCTCTCTTAGCGGCACAAGGTACATCGTGAGGAGTCAAGCGCTGGAGTCAAGCAATGCATTGAAGCAATGCATTCAAGCAACAGAGTGATCCATCCAATTCCGGGCCGGTCGATCGCCGCAGCTGTCCCGCAGACTCCGGCCAAAAACGGTATGCAGACGCAAAAATCCCGGCAGCAAGGAATACTCGCGGCCGGGATACAAGCTTGCTTATTTCTCGAAATTGGCGAAGCTGCCGTTGTCCGCGCAGTTCTGCTCCATGATCTTCCAGTCGGGCTTCAATTGATAAATCAGCTGCGACGTCCAAGGCTTGGCCAATGCTTTGGGATCCTCGATTTTCAAGTCTATTTGCAGGGTATTCGCGTCGGTGCGGCGAAAACTCTCTCCCACGTGCAATTGATCGCTGTGCCGATGGCCAGTGCGGTCGAGCCAAGTCGTGTCGCTGAAACCCACGGTATCCACGACCAGGGTATCTCCATCCCAATGACCGATCGAATGCCCCATGTAGGTTGGCGACAAGTCGTCGGGATGCTTGGCCATATCGGTGTAAATGTGGCGGACCGTGTGATCGTATTCGAAGAGCATGATCACTTCATTGGCGGTTTGCGCGATCTGCATCGGAAATGGCTGCAGGTAAATCCTGGGCACACCAGGCGGAAGACATGATCTTAGAACGGGATCGTCCGTTTGGTCGAGAGTATGCGTGCGCGGGCCATTCGAGGGTTTTGTGGCTTGATATTGCGCCTCGCCCCAAGGGGTCATCGCTGGCTCTTCTTTGGTATAGGTGTCTCCAATGTAGGAGCGCGCGCTGGCGGGCATATGCATCGTCCAAACGCCGGAGAGATCGTGTGGTGACGCCGGAGCTGCAGCCGCCTTCGTGGAGCTCTGGGGAGCCGTTTGGGCACCGGCAGCAATCGCTACGGCAAACGCCGCGGCGAACAACAACACCAAACTCCTGGAAACCGGAGAGCGCATCGCTACACCCCTGATCGGAATAAGGCGCTCAAGCAAAGACGCCGTTGCGTCAGTCCTCAATTATCTCCGCCCCCGCCCATTTTGATTTCGTCGCCGTTGGCACTCAGGATCTTACGGATCCAAACCGTCGGTGCACCGCTCTTGGCGCCTGCTCCCATAATCGTGATCGTGTCGCCCACTTTGATTGTGCTCTTGGTCCACCCGGCGCGAGCGAGATGGTTGGGGCTGGTGAGTTCCCCCTGCCATTTTTGGACGGTGCCGTCATCGCCCTTCGACTCGACAGTGATCAACACATGAGGATTGATGAAGTCAAAACCCGTAACGACTCCCTTGATCGTGACCGCTTTCCCCATGTCATAAGCTGCGGCGCCGTGATGGGCAAACGCCGTGCCCGTTACCGCCAGAAAAGCGATCGCTAAAAATGCCAACAGACGAGCCTTCATACCGCACCTCCAAAATGATGGTCACACACTTCTCGACTTCGTTGAATCCGCTAACAGCGCCTGAAACCTTGGGAAAAACGTCCGAATTCTACACTAGATGCCAGCACGGCGCAAAGATCGACCCTCATTAATTGCAATTAATTGCATGAGTCCCGACTGCCCTCTGGACCACCGCAATCCGTGGGTTCTGAACATAAGACGCGGTGTTCCCGAGATTCGTTTCGATTTTTTTCGACCACCCATGCCGCGGGAGCGGGTTGAAGAGCTGAACAATAGTCGTGAGTTCCTGGATTTCCTGGCTAGAAGCAACCCCTGCCGTTCAGGTCCTGAAGCTTTTGCTGTGCCTCGAGGTGGCCCTTTTCTGCGGCAGCCTTCAGCAGGACGCGAGCCTGCGCGCAATTTTTTGCGATCCCGTCACCTCGCGAATACAAATCGGCCAGCATCACCTCCGCGGTGGAATTGCCTTTCTCAACGGCGGCCCACAAAAAACCAACTGCCGCAGTGGTATTTCTGCTTCCACCCGTACCTTGCAAATAACGCTGGGCGGCCATCAAGTCTGTCTGGCTGTCGTCCGCCTGTACAGGCGACGACGCCGTGGAACGAATGAGGTTATGAAGGAGCGAGGAGCTCTGGCCACCGTAGGGCTTGGCTATCGCCTCGCCGTCTGACTTAGTTCCGGCCACGACCTCCTCACGCCTGTCTGGCGGCTGGACCGCTGCGTCGGGAGGCAGAGTTGCGGGCGGCGCGGATTCTCGGGCTGCCGAGGACACGCCAGCGGGGAAATTTGAAATGGGCGGTGGCGGTGGCGGAAAGGTTTCGCTTTGCTGTTCCGGTTTCACCGCGGCTTTTCGTGCCAACGCCGACCACAGATCGCGAGTCTGCTGGCGGTAAATAAAGCCGAGCGAAACGGCCAGCAGTAATACGGAGGCCAGCACTCCAGTCAGAAAACCGTGCGCAAATCTCGGCGAGGAATTAGGAGTTGCTGTTTCGGGGATCGGCGCTTCCCAGTGCAACAACGATTTCGCCACCGATTCCGTTCGAGGTGTAGCACCCAGGCGAGAAGCGGTCATATCAAAAAAGGCACGAGCCGACACCTCCGGCGCGCCGGACTGTTCAAACGTGGCCTGGGGCGTGGCGCCGGGCGTAGCGTCAGGCGCGCTGACTGGCGCCACGACACGTGGTGCGGCCACGTACGGTGGCCCAGACGGTGTCGCCACAAATGGCGCACCCGTGGACGGCTCGGGCGACGGCGCGCCAACTAAGGGCGAAGCGGACTTGTCCGCGTTTGCCAGAAACCCTGCGCCGTAGCCGATCCACTTTCGGATTTGCTCCTGGGCGCCTTCGGAAAGATAGGTAAAGCGCAGGCCGCCTGTTTTTTTGGTGGCGTCGGTCCAGGCCAGTTCGCCCGCGGCTTCGACACGCTCATTGGAATTCAAGGAAAGCCACAGCCGGATCGTCCCCGTCTGAAGGACCGGGCCTACGGCATGAAACCCCAGGCCGCCCTCCGAGATATTGAGCACGATAGCGCCGCTGTCCGGCTCCATATGGATGTAAGCAAGGTTTTCGAGGGCTGTACGCGGGCTGCGGCGTTCAGCGCCGCCAGCGTCGGTGCGATGGCGATTTTGCAGCGATTCTTGAACTTGATTCAGCATCGGTATAGGTCACTCAGCACTATACTAGCAAGTTGGATGATTGGCGTGGACATTAGGCTGCAACGCCAACCAGAAGTTTCCGGCGGCCGACAGCAACACGGAAATGGGCATTCGCGCCCGTGGCGCCTCTACGGACCTACCGCCGGGACCACGAAGATCCTTTAAGTCGCAGTTACAGAGGGGGTTGCAGAAGGTTCGGCAGGACCGGCGCGTTCGCGAAGCGTCGCACTTCGGCGGCATACGCTCTCTGCAAACGGAGCTAATGCGTCATCCCGTAAATGATGTAGTTGATGCCGAGCCGGAACGCCAGAGACTCGGCGCGCTCGGGATATCGGGGGCTGTCGGCCCATTCCCAGGCGTCCCCCACATCCGAGTTATGGCAAATCGCGACCATAATGCGGCCTCGGTCGTCGCGAATCGCCCGCCAGTGGGGCACTGCACTGTCCGGCGTGTAACGTCGGTTTCCCCAGATATACCGTGTTCCCGGGATTTGGAATCGTTCGTCGAGATCGTAGAGAACATGAAATAACTCATCGTGGTCGCTCAGCTCTTCGATCGCCCGATCGGGGAAAATCATCTGCACCCCGGCAAGAAAGTTATTCCACTCGAAATCGCCGTGGGTGTCGTCGAACATGATGAAGCCGCCCTTCAGAAGATATTCCCGCAATCGCTTCGCTTGGGGCTCCGACATGCGCCATGCGCCCGCGTCCTCCACGAAAATCCACGGCCAGTTATAAATATCGTCGGTATTAGCATCTACGACCTGCTCCACCGCGCGCGTATCGACGCGGGTAAGGCGCTTGACCGCTTGTATGAACTGGCGATCGGATTTCGGATAATCGGCTGCCCACCGTTGAAACCCGCCGTAACCAAACTCGGCGCCGCTGTCGTAATGATAGCGGGCAAAGATCCACTCCGCTTTCACGTTGGCGTTGGTCGGCAGAGTCTCATCGTAGTCTTCGTCTCTCTGGAAATTGCGGGGCTGCAGGGCGAGGAGCGTGCTGCTCAGTGCCGCCAGCAACAGGACAGTCAATACGAATCGAAACAGCCTCATGCCCGTCGCCCCATGCAGATCGTGAAAGTATTACGCGGCACCTGCGATATCTGCTTTATTTATGCGACACATAATCCGTCAAAACTGCCTACTTATCGCTTTTCTTCTTTTCCTTATCGACTTTCAATGAGACCACAATGTCCTTGCGGCTGTCGAAGCTCGAAACCGTATGATTAGACGATGTCTGGTCATTGTGTTCGGCATGCATTTCGTAGTCGACATTCGGATCGAGTCCACTGAATCGGTATTCGCCCATGTCGTCGGAGATATATGTCTTCACCGTCAGCGTGCGGTTGTTTTTTAGATAAACCACGGCGCCACTCATGGGATTCTCGGCTTTATCCATGACCGTCCCGCGCACAGCCCGCAGTTCGGAATTTTGCGAGTCCTTCTGCGCATAGGTCCTCTCCACTGGCGACTGCAGGAGGAACAAAACCAGAGTGACCCCGAACATGACAGCCTTGCAGAACGTATGTCTGTGCTTCATGACGCCCCTTTTGGCCCATAGGCGAACGCGCGCAATACCGCGCACCAGCGATCGTGTCGTGCAAGCCTCAGATTTTGCGGGGCAAAAGAGACCACAGAGGCGTCGTGCGGAATTCGAAGCACCGGACTATTCCGGCTCCTCTTCCTCGTCTTCGAGCACATCTTCCTTCGCGTCCTCTTCGTCGTCTTCATCCTCATCTTCATCCTCGTCATCATCATCGTCGTCATCCGAGATGACATTGATGTGTACGGGATGTATCTGGACCACCTCGAGTTCCGCTTCGCACTCGGGGCAGTTCAGGATTTCGCCTTCTTCCACTTCGTCTTCGTCCACATCAATTTGGACGGCACATTTAGGACACTGGACCACGGCCGGGCCTCCTGGCCAAGAATCTATCGCACCCACACGCTATTATATAACGCTGGCCAGCGCGGTGGGAGCGAGAGTCTGATGCCTAAAAGAGAATATCCCGATACCCCCACGGTGGGAGTCGGTGGCGTAGTGATTTCGGGCGCCCGCGCCCTGCTGGTGCGACGGGGCACCGAACCGGCGCGCGGAGAATGGACCATTCCGGGCGGCCTGCTCGAGGTTGGCGAGACTCTTGCGGAAGCGGTGGCGCGCGAACTGCTTGAGGAGACCGGCATCACCGTCCGCGTAATCGAATTGATCGAAGCTCTCGAGCGTATCTTTTTTGACACCGGCCGTGATTTACTCGTCGAAAGGGCGTTGCACGAGTCATCGACCCATGCCAGCACGTCCCCCGATGCGAACCCGCTGCCGGCTTCCAGCCGGGACGCTTTCGCGGGCGGTAGCGGGGTAGAGGGAAACAGCACCGCTTCGGCCGCTTCGGCTTCCAGACCCCGGTACCACTACGTAATTCTCGATTATCTTTGCGAAATGATTGCGGGAGAACCCGCGATCAGTGATGAAATTACCGGCCTCGCCTTTATTCTGGAGGAAGAAATGAGCCAGTACGCGCTCACGCCCGCGGCCAGCAGGGTGCTGCGCAAGGCTTTTGCGATGGCGCGAGATCGCGGCCTGTAACGCCGCCTCAGCTCTCAACGCTCGCGCGTCGCACGAATTAACGCTTCCATGTGGTCGAGGTATCTTTCAAGTGCGCGCCTTCCCGCAGCGGTAAGTCGGTATCGAGTTTTTGGCAGGCGCCCGTCGAACGATTTCGTAGAGGTGATATAGGCTGCTTCCTCGAGCTTGTGCGCGTGAACGAACAGATTCCCATCGGTGGTTTTCAGCAATGCTTTTAGTTCGTTGAAGGTCAGCGAGGAATTCACCGCCAGGGCGCTCACGATTCCCAGGCGCATGCGCTCATGAATCAAGCGCTCCAGGCGCGGCGGAACGTGCTCGGTCGTTCGCCCGCGAAGCGCGCCGAGCGGCTGCTCCGGCTCGCGAATCCTGGGCGAGCGTTCCGCTGCCGCTGTTCCGGATTTTGTGGGCATGGGTGCCTCCTTCAACGCGATCACTGCCCGTCAAGACACAGATCAACACCCCAGCGCCGCGTTCGTTTTTCAGCCGCCATATTTTTTGGCGATCACCACTCCGAAGATCATCTGCAACGCCCCGAAGCCCGCCATCATGTAAGCATTGCCCCACGAAGCCGGTGAAAACAGCGCCGCCGTGCCGATCAGGAAAAAGCAAATGCCCATGACGGGTACAATCCGCACCGAAAACGCGCCGCCGCCAACAACCGCCGTTCCATACAGCAGAAGCCAAAGAGCAGGGAGCACCGACACATCGCCCGCACGGTAAAGCACGCCTGTCAAAAGCGCTCCCACGATCAGAGGCGGTGCGAAGCTGAGCGCGAATTTGCGGCCAGGTGCCGAAAACAAGGGCAGGCGCACATACCGCGCCTTTCGTGCGGTGGTCACCAGGGCCAGAACAACCGCCAGCGAAGCTTCCGCGAGCCAGGTAAAAAGCCATCTTCCGGCGGTTGGCTGGCGCGCCGCTATCACCGCAGCGGCTAACGCCGTCAAGCCGATGCTTACCCCGCCCCAGCCTGGGAGCGCGGTAAACGACCCCGCGCGTTCCATCGTCTCGCGGATAAAACGAAGATTGTCGGCAGCCCGCGCCTCCAGCGGCACGAGCACCGGACGCCGAAATCGGGCGGGGTTCGCGGGCGTCATGTGCATGAGCATAGCGCCCGCCGGTTTGTTGTCAACGCTTTGTTGTCAGGCTTTGTTGTCGAATGCTCTCCCAGCAGACCCCAATTTGCCGTGGGCGCCGTGCGGGTCGACACATTCAGAGGCAGATATACGGGCAGACGCAGATATACGGGCGATCCCGGGGATCCATCGGCATCAATCCATCGATCCGGCGCTCCAGCCATACCTGCCGACCAATGGCACGAACCGGCACTGGTAGAAAGACTCGGTGACTAGATCTGCGCCCCGCCGCCTGATCCGCAATAAATCTTGCGTGTCGGCTGGGCCTACAGGAAGCACCAGCCGGCCGCCGTCAGCTAGCTGCGCGGCTAACGGCGGAGGGATGAGCGGTGCTGCGGCCGTCACCAGAATGGCGTCGAACGGAGCTTCCTCAGGCCATCCCAGTGTTCCATCCCCAATACGCACGCGCACATTGTCATACCGCATGCGCGCCAGGCGTTCACGCGCGGCTTCTCCTAGCTCGGGGAGGCTTTCGACCGTGTACACGGCGCGCGCCAGCACCGACAATACCGCCGCCTGGTATCCTGATCCCGTGCCGATTTCGAGTACCCGGTCCTCGGGAGAAAGCTCGAGCGCTTCCGTCATGGATGCGACCATGAACGGCTGCGAAATCGTCTGGCCATTGCCGATGGCCAGTGGCTGATCGTTATACGCTTCGGCCAGAAACTGCGTGGGAATAAATGCATGACGCGGCACCGTCAGCATCGCCGCCAAAACTCGCGGATCGCGAATGCCCCGGCCGCTTATTTGTTTTTCCACCATCTGGCGCCATTGCGCAGCCTGATCCGCATCGTTGGCTGGTTCCGGGAGGGTCACCGCGCCTGCCCGTTCTGAATGCTGCGATTGCGCTCGGAATGCGTCATGGAATCGATCTTAACACTTCGGTTTGCCATCTGTTTGATAGGGGCAGGCGCCAGAATGCGGCGACAGGGGGACGCTTACTTGAAGCGTTTCTTGCGGACCACATCGATACCGAACGTGCCATTCTCATCGCGCAGTGCGATCACCGAAATGTCCCGCCTCAGCGTGTATTCAATTTGAATGACCTGTTCCTGTGTCGAGGTCACATCGGTGCTGTAGGTAATGATCAGGTCGCGTGAGAATTGCTGCGAGATGGTGACGCGCGCGCCCGGGTTCTGGATGGCCGTTTCCGCCATGTAGGAGGGGTCCACGCTGAAATGGCTGATGCCGAAAAGCCGCTGGATGCGCCCTCCTAATTCCGAAGAGACTGCCTCCGACAGCAGCGTGGTGGCCCCTAGTTGCGAGGTTTGCGTGCCGGAGGTTCCCCGCAGCTGACTCTCCTCGCCGGGTGAACCCAGCGCCAACAGCGCAATGATGTCGCTCGATGGTAACGGCGGATCGGAGCGGTAGGACATCGTAAGGTGGCTCGATTGCCCGCTGAAAGCCACGGTAACCTCGTATTGCCGAATCGTCGTGGTAGCCTCGATGTTCAGCACCGGATCGAGCTGAAATGGGTTGGCGAAATTTATGTCGCCGCGCGAGAGGCGGTAGCGATTGCCGCGAAAACTCATGTCGCCGGCCAGCAGGTGAATGCTGCCGAGCAGGATCGGGTGTTCCCAGGTACCCCGGATTCGCATGGTCGCCTCACTCTGCACGGTTCCGCTGCTCCATTGCAGTTGCGCCCCGGGCGTCGAATCTGCCTGCAAATCCAGTTCGAGATTCCGCAGAAATGGCGAGGTCGTGCTCGGCTCCGCCTGTGGTTCCGTTGAAGGAGCCAAAAAGCGACGAAAGGTCAAAACCCTCGGCCATCAGCAGGCGACCGACTGTCACGCGTCCAGTCAGTGTTCCGCCCTGTGCTGTGCCCGTCAGGCGTAAGGTGCCCTCCGCAAGCCAACTCATCCCCACCGGGTAGCGAATGCGGACTTGGCCCGTCTTCGACGTAATATCGAAATGCGCGGGCCCGCCTCCGTAAGTAAGCGACCCGGACAATTGCATCTGTCCGCCGCCTAGTCCCGCGGTGACGTTATCGAACACCAACCGGCTGCTATCGAATACGAAATCGCCCTTCACCTGGCTCAATCCCGTGGGAAAATCGCCATAACGGACCGACGCGTTGTCGACGCGCACACCGCCCGTAATCCTCGGATCGGAAACTGTACCGCCAAACGCCGCATTTATCTGCGCCGGACCGCGAGCGTCCAGATTCGGCACGAACGCCCCAAATAATCGCAGGTTGACGTTGCCGTCCACGCGCAGGTCGAGCGCACGATCGCCATTAAACCGTGCTAAACCGCTGATGCGGAAATCGGTGTCCACACCGCGCAGATTTGCCTGCTCCACCCGAATCCCGTCGTGATCGTATTGAAATAACACCGGTCCGGCATTCTCCAGCTTAACGAACTCGTAATCGAGCGCGATTCGCGAAAGACTCGCTTTCAGCGTCAGCGTGTCGGGCCGCAGCAGCGCGCCGGATAATGCGAACGTCCCATCCACCTGGCTGTGCCCGGTGAGCGCGTTCAAGTGCAATACACCGGAAATGAGCGGGTCGAGGTCGAGCTGCGTTACATCGATCTGGGAGGTGACCTCATATGCTCCTCCCAGCGTGACGCCCAGAGTTCCATGCAGCGAACCCGCGGACATCGCCGAGTCTACCTGCATCGTCAGCCGCGACCCGTCTGACTCCACATTCCCGTTGAAGCTTCCCACCAGCTCCGACCCCAGGTGCAAATCGACCAGGCGCAGAGAACCATGCAACTTCGGCGCTAGCAACGGCCCTTCACCGTTCAATTGAAAGCTTAGCTGTCCGCCCACCGGCAGACGCGCCGTTTGGATTCGGTCAATTCCCGCGAGCGGTAACACTGCGCCCGTCAAATCAAAAGCCATCTCTGCATTGCTCGTGCGGTACATGAAATTGCCGGTCAGCACTCCCTGTGGCGCGACTGGCGCCCCCGCCGGCGCCGCCGGAGGCAGCAAGCGCAGCTCGGCATTGGATATGCGCACTTCGCCGGCTACCAGATTGATCTGTCCGCGCGCCCGGTCAAACTTCCAGCCCCACGCTTCCGGCGCCACCACATCAAACAGGCCGTTCATTTCCGGGTCCGCACGTGTGCCCTTGCCATGGAAGTCCCCGCTCAGCAGCCCGTGCACTGGGTAGGAAACGCCAAGCAATTCCTGCAAGCCGTCGGTGTCCGTACGGACCAGTGTCGCATCGAACCGCCACAAACTTTCCGGCGTGAAACTCCAATCATCGAGTTCGAGCGTGGTTTCAAACTGCGCCGACGATTGGCCGAGGCGCGCGCTGGCATGGGTCAGAATGAAGGCATCGGGCGAATACGTCATGTCCCCTTCCACCTGGTCCCAGTGCAGCCGCCCGTAGCGCGCATCGCTCCCCTTTACATGGCCCTCGAATGTCGGCGCACCCAGCGGGCCGGACAAGCTTCCTTGCCAGTGCGCGCGCCCGGCAATCACCTCTGGTTCGGCGTCCTCGCCGCGCAGGCGATTGATGAAGTCATCCCACGGCGTTAAATCCTGCGAATCAAAGACCGCTTCGAGCGCTGAATGACGCGCGCTGAGCGTTCCGTTCATTTGCATATGGCTGGACGGCGTCGTTATTTCGCTCGATTGCAGCGTGACGCTGTTATCCGGCATGCTGTAGTGGTAATTGAGCCGCCCCGTAACGCCAATTTCACCGGCGCGCGGGGCGGGCGGGGTCCAGACCGAAACACCTCGTGAATCCATTTTCTTGAAATCAGCCGTCCAGGTGTTCACCGATTGCACGTCCACCGCGCTGTTCCAATGCAGCGGCGTGATGGGAAAACTCTTGTTACTGACTGCCGCAATCACGGTGGCCAGGTCGACGCCTTGTGCGTGCGCATCCACGTGAAATAACAGGTTGCGCAGCTGCAGCTCGACGCGCCCGTTGACCACCCCGCCCAGCGCCTGTGCCGAGAAGTCCGGCGACACGAACATGTTCCTGTCCGAATGATACGTTCCGCGCGAGGTGATTCCCCCGGTATGAAACCAGTCAAAGTGCATGGCAATCTTTTCGGCCGCATAGCCGCCGGATACCGCGACCTTGCCGCCGGCGAAGCGTCCGTCCCCGTTGAATTCCACCTGCCCGTCGGGCGTCGTCGGTTTGCGCAACAGCGTGCGAATGTCCTGAAAATCCAGCCGCCCGCGATACCGGAAAGTCCACGCCGGGTGCACAAAGCTAAGCAGGGAGAATTGCGCATCGAGAGAAGTGTGCGGGCCGGTCCAAACCAGCTGCGTCACGTTCAGTGCATCGGGCTCGAGTGTGAAACGCACCGCGATATCCGAGGCAAATGGAAGATAACGCCGCGCAGCGATTTCCATCTGCTGCCAGGTAAATTGGCCTGCATACATCCGCCGGCCCAGGACGTCGCTGTAATCGACCGTCAAATCCATCCCGTCGCCTTGGGCGACCAGGGGAATCTTTCTATCGTTAAACAGCAGCTCGCCATCGTCCATGCGCAGCCGCCGCACCACGACTTCGAACAGGCGCTCGCGGAAGGGTTTGCCCGGAGCGCTTGGTGGCAGCACCGGCACATTACTCGATCCGTCCGCAGCGACGCGCACCCGCACCGCTGGCCGCACCAGCTCCACGTCGCCCACGGAGAATTTGCGTCCCCACCACGAATCGACACGCACCTGCACTTCGATGCGATCGATGTGGAAGAATGGAAGCGTGCCCACGGGCTCGCGGCCGTGAATGGTCAAATCGCCGAGCGTCACCCGCAACCGCCACGGATCAAAGTGAAATGCGTTTAGTTCGACTGTGGTATGGAGCCGTTTCGCAATTTGCGCCGTGATTTCGGCACGAATGCGGTTGTCGGCCACGCCACTCGACAGCGCCGCCAGCAGCGCGAGAACGAGAACCGCTGGAACGGCGATCGCCACCAGAACGGCGACCGACAGCCGGCGTTTCCAGCTCCACGTCTTGCGGCCTTCAGTCATTGCGCGTCATTTAGTAATCGCTCGTAGCAATCGCTGGCCTGAGCGCTTGTCTGGCATTGCTCATTTAGCCACGCTCGGCGTGCCCGGCTTATCGGAACTTCCGGCGCTTGCTGCCGGGACTGCGTCCGCCGCATCGTGCTCGGGTTCGATTTCGATCTTCATGCGCGATTTCGTTTCATCAAACCAGGTTGCTGCGCGCCCATCGATGCCCTGCTGGACCAGCAGCTCGCGAATCTTCTCCATTACATCGGCCAATGGAGGAACCGGTTGGTGCTGCGCTTCGAGCTGGGGCCTAAGCTGGTCCTGGTAATACGCTTCAATGGACGCATCGTCCACCCGTACGATGGGACGGAATTTGTAGTCCAGGTACCGGGCCAGATAAATTTGCTGCCCAACGATGCGCCGCACGGCTTGCGGAGTGATTCCTAATTCCATAAGGCGCTGGTTGTAAGCCTCTGGGCTGGGGAACTTATTGATCTAGCGATTTCGCGGTCGATGTCCGCTTCGGCTGGCCGCGGATAACGCGCCTCCATGGCCTCGTTATTTACCATCCACTGTTCGACGAGTTCGTTAACGAGTTTGGCGTAGGGCTCAGCGCGCCCTTCCACCAACTGCTGGTAGGCGGCTAGTTCGCGTACTTCGCTCAGCAGGATAACGTCGTCTTCAATCTTCGCGACGATGCGATCCACCACCTGCTGCGCATGCGCCGGCGGCGCTACACACCCTGGCCACATGGCCGCTAGAAGGCACAGGATCGCAACCGTGCCTGTAGCGGGGCCCGTAACGGGGCCCGTCGCCGTCCTGGATCGGCGCATCAAAAGGTGGACCCCAGGTTCACGAAAAATTGAAATGCCGGCAGTCGCGACAGCATGACACACGTCGTCGACGCGGAATTCGCACAGGTGCTCGTATTCCCGCTGGGAATCAGAAATTGCGCGGGATTCACTTGGTACGCCAGGTCGATGCTCACCGGTCCAATCGGCGTGTGGTAGCGCAACTCGAACCCAATCGTGTGCGAAAAATAGCTCAGCTGATTGGTGCAGTTCGTAAGGCAGACGTTGGGCGAGGACGCGGAAAAAACCGGTGTTACGGGCGCTGGGCGCAGCGACACCTGCCTCCAACTGTTAAAAATGTTCCCCGCGTCGTAGAAAAACGCGCCGCCTGCTCGGTTGCCGATCCAGGGCAGCGTCATCGGAAACTGCAGCTGCTGGTTGAAGATCAGCATCGCTTGTCCTCCGACGGGAAAGCCGGTCGCTGGATCGCGCGGCCCAGCCTGATTCAATCCGAATCCTCGCAGCGTCGTGCCGCCACCGGCGAAGAACCGTTCGGGAAGGGGGATATCGATGGGTGTACTGGCCCCGTAGGGTTCCTCAATCCCGAGTCGCGTGGAGCGTGCAAACACCAATCGCGGACCGATGTGCGTATAGGTCGAGTTCTGCATCGTGGACCGCACGAAGCTGGCACTGGAAGCGATTTGCGTGGCCGCCAGGTCGACGTCCACCGTGTTAAAGCTTCCCCGCGTGGGATCCACGGGATTGTCGCGGCGGTCACGCAGCCACGTGAAGCTGAAAAAAGAGACCTCCGTGGGCTGGCTGAACAACGGGATTTCCTCCGGCGTAATCGTGCTGTTCAGGTTACTCGCCACAACATGCCGATAGACATAACGGAACAGCAGCGATGTTTGCGGTGTGATGCGGTCGGTCAATTGTGCCGAGCCTTCCGAACGCGTCGAGGTGAAGGTGAGGACGTCACGCGTCTTGTCGTACAGAGCGGTGAACTGGGTGCTCCAGTTCGGTTTGTCGAAGGTGTTCGGAACCGAATACGTCAATAGCGCGCGGCCTTGCAGTGTACTGGCACGCACCTTGAACGACAGCGTGTCGGCGCGGCCGGTGAGATTCAGCTTCGTCAATTCCAACGTCGCGCGTGGGCTGAATCGTAACGGCTCCGCCGTTGGCCCCGTTCCCGCACTGCCCAGCCGCTGCGCTTCGAGTCCCAGGCCATAGGCAAGCGTATAGCGTCTCGCCTCTTCCAGCAGCACGTCGACGGTCTTTCGAGGATCGGTGCCTGCGGGGTTTTGCGGTGCGATTGAAACGCGGTTGAAGACTCCCAGGTTATACAGGCGGCGCTGCGTTTCAACCACTGCGGCCTCGCTCAGTGGTTGCCCCGCTCGAAGCTGGATTTCGCGCCGGATCACGCGCTCCTTGGTGTGCTCGTATCCGCTCGTCAGCACCCGCTCGATCAAAACCTGCGCGCCTTCATCGATCGTGTACGTTAAGTCTATCCTGGGCGCTTGATCGGTGCTTCCGGGTGCCGGTTGGGCGGCTGACCGGAATGCTGCATTTGGGAAACCCTGGTTGTAATAAAGTGCCAGAGCGTTACTGCGGTCGCTGGCGACGTTGAAATCGGAATAGGGTTGTCCGGGCGTCGAATCGATCACGGCGGTAAGTGCAGTGGTGCTCAGTGCGTGATTGCCTTCGATCTTAAGGTCCGCGATCCGCGTCTGCGAACCCTCATCGACGTGGAACCGCACGAACAGATCGCCTTCCTTACCGTGATAATTCTCGACGATCTCGCTTTTTACCTGCACTCGGGTAAAACCGTTCGCTTGGTACAGGTCCATAAGCGATGCCGTATCGCTGGTCACCTGTTGCGAACTGAAGCGTCCGCGCGACGCAAATGCGGCCGGCTGCAGCCGAACGCGGCTGCGTAATATCTGGTCGCTGAAATAGTGGTTGCCCTCAAACGCGATGCCCAGTAGCCGTCTGCGCGCGCCGCGTTCTATCCGGTAAGTGATTACTTCTGCGCCAGCTTCCACTCCCGCGTCGCCGCCCTCCGCAGCGCCTGCGTCATTCGACGCCAGAACTTGCTGCCCGTTCGAGGTTGCGGCCACGGTTTGCTTGCCCGGCTCCACCGCCGTAACGTAACTCACATCGGCATCGAAATAGCCTTGCCTCTCGAGATAGTCGCGAAGATTGCGCTTTCCTTCCTCCAGCAGGTCTTCGTCCACCGCTCCTTCTTCGTACACCGGGACCAGCCGGCGCAGAGTGGCCGATGAAATTTTTGCCCCTCTGACCTCCACGCGCACGTTCAATCCCGCGGTGACGTCGATCTCTAGGGGCACCTCATTCTTGGCCGCATCATAAGTACCGCGCATAATGGAAACACGCGCACCCAGGTAGCCCTGCTTGGTCAGCCATTTCCGTTCACGCTCCGTGCTGCTGGTCAGTGTCTCGGAAGTAACCTGCGTCTTGGGCTTAAGCTTCAGGCGGGATCGCAGCCGCTCCAGAGGAAACGGCGTGTGGTTGACCACCTGCAGCGCGCCGGCGCGCGCGCGTGGTCCCGGGTCCGCGTTTACGTGAATATCTATTTGCCGTGTGTCGGCATGCCGTACCAGCGTATAGGTGAGCTTGGCAAGATACAGCCCTTCGCCTTCCAGCGTTTGGCCTAGCCGGGACAGCGCCGCCGGCATTTCGGATTCGTCAAACGGTTCGCCTAAACCCAGCCGCAAAGCGGAGAGAGCCACCGCATCGCTTGGCGGCTCGCGCAATCCATCGATCGTCACGTTGTTAATATAAAAATTGCGCCGAACCACAAAATCGAGGCGTACCCCGCCTGCGATTGGCGTTATCTGTGCTGTGATATCCGCGTAACGCCCGGTACGGTACAGTTGGCGAAGATCGCTGCGCTCTTCATCGGTCGAGTATGTCTGGCCCGGCTTAAGTGCGAGATAAGGAGGATTTTCGTCAAGGATTTCGCCCGACTCGTCCACCACGCGGACATCAGCGATGGGTCGACCGTCGACTTGGCTAGACTCAAGCCCTGCTGACGCTGCCGGCAAAGCAATCTGCGCGCTCGCTGTCGCTGCGGACCAAAGCAGCAGCAGAAGCCCTGTGAGGCTTGCCATACGCGCGCGATTCACCATCATTCAACGTGAGATAAAGGTTAGCACATGCGAGTTGCAGGCAGTGGAAACTTCCAGCCCCGTTTTCACCGGAACGTTTGTCAACGGAAGCTGCCGAGGTGGTCACCGATACCGGCAAGTTCTGTCCTAAGAAGGTTCCCTGCGAACAGCGGTATCATGAAAAGGTCGCGCACGGCCGTGCAGTCGTGCATTCGGAATCAACCGATGTGCTAGGGCCTGCTCCGCGGGCTGAATGCTGAATATGGACGCCAAACTTCAGGAACGCTATTCACGGCAGATTTTATTCGCCGAGATCGGCGCATCGGGCCAGGAACGCCTGCGCGCCTCCTCCGCTGTCTTGATTGGCTGTGGAGCGCTGGGGACGGCGCTGGCGAACCTCCTCGTCCGTGCGGGCCTGGGGAAACTGCGCATGGTCGATCGCGATTTCGTCGAGCCTTCAAATCTGCAGCGTCAGACACTGTTCGAGGAAGCCGATGCGCGCGAGGCCCTTCCTAAGGCTGTGGCTTGTGAGCGGCGGCTCATAGCCATCAACTCGGATGTCACAGTCGAGGGTGTCGTGGCCGATTTGACCCCTTCCAACGCGCATGAACTCCTGGGCGGGTTCCCACTATTGCTCGATGGCACGGATAATTTCGAGACGCGGCTGCTCATGAATGACTATGCCGTGAGTCACAATATTCCCTGGATCTATGCTGCCGTGGTTGCCAGCTACGGAGTGACCATGACCGTGTGCCCCGGCGAAACAGCTTGCCTGGCGTGCCTGGCCGAATCGGACGGCAACCCCGTCAAGGCCAACCCCAGCGATCGTAACCCCAGCGATCGTAACCCCAACGACGCTAACCCCAACGACGCTAACCCCAACGATGGTAACCCCAGCGATGGTAACCCCAACGATGACTCACAAGTGGATGACCGCGCGGCGAGCAACTCCGAAATGCCCGGCGACATGGCCACGCCTCAGGAAAGTACCGTGCCCGGGGCCGAGCCCACCTGCGACACCGCCGGCGTCCTGGGCGCGGCCGCCGGGATCATCGCTTGCATGGAGTCCACGGCGGCCATCAAACTCTTGCTCGGAAAGTTCCATGCCCGTGACGCGCGGCTCGTCTCCTACGACGTATGGACCGGATTATTTCAATCGATTCGAGTCGCGCGCCGATCCGACTGCCGTGCGTGTGTGCGCCGCGAATTCCGCTACCTTACAGGTGAAGCGCAGCCGCATGTGACCATGTGCGGCCGCGATTCCGTGCAGATCCATGAGCAGCGGCGCCGGCTCGATCTTGCCAGTCTCGGCAAAGCCCTGGCTTCGGCCGGTCATGACGTGCGGCACAATGAATTCCTCTTGCGCGTGCGCATGCCGCGCTATGAACTCACGGTTTTTTCCGACGGACGAGCCATTGTGAAGGGCACGAAAGATCCAGCCGTTGCGCGGACTCTCTACGCTCGCTACGTCGGAGCTTGAGCCAGCTGCAGGCGCGAGTTCGCCTGGCGAGACCCGGTGAGCGCTTCCAGCGCAGGTGCTACCACGCCACCCGTGTCCTATCCGACGTGCCGCGACAGAAGTGACGCGAAGCGCTTCGGAACCGGTTCGAGCTACCGGCGCTCGCTTCGGCCCACAGGTTGGCGCAACGCTGCGCGATCCAGGTTTTCGCGAAGATTCATGAGCGTGAGGAAGGTATTCAGGATGCGCGCCTTGGTGTCGTCGGTCAAACTCAGGCCGGTCGTGGCGACGCGCGCCAGTAATTCGCCCTGTTCGGAGATGAATCGGATGATTTCCACGTGCCTTTCGTGTGGGGTATGCGCAATTACGGTCTCGCGGCGCATCTCTGCACACACGCTCTCGACAGCGAGTAAGAAGTGCTGGACGCAAAGCCCCTCGGACTCGAGCGCCGCCGGCACCCAGACTTTGCATTCCGATGTTCTGCAGAATTTGGGCATCCCCGCCCACACCTCTACAGCTGGATTCTGGCATTCCCGCGCTGGAAACGCCAGTGTCGAAAGCCGCTCGGCAGCAAGCCAACTTAAAGGCACTGCTGAACGCCCTGCAACTCGTGCGACACCCCGGGCGGAGCGCTGTGCTAGACTGGCCGGGCAAAAATTAGGATTCGCCGCCCGGCGACTGTCTTTTTGGAGCGGCGAGCGCGCGATAGTTTTTGTAACCAAACAGTCTGTAAAGGACATGAGGCAAGCGGATGTCAGGTCACTCCAAGTGGGCCACCATCAAGCACAAGAAAGCGGCGACTGACGCCAAGCGGGGCCGCGTCTTCACGAAGTTAATTCGTGAAATTACCATTGCCGCCCGCGTGGGCGGTGGCGACGTAGACTCGAACCCACGTCTGCGATCCGCCATTCTGTTGGCTAAAAATGAAAATATGCCCAACGATAATATCGAACGCGCTCTGCAGCGCGGCACCGGGCAACTGGAAGGCGAACAGTACGAAGAAGTTAATTTTGAAGGTTACGGGCCGGGCGGCGTAGGGATGATCGTGCAGGTGGTTACCACGAACCGGAATCGCGTCGTCAGCGAGATCCGCCACTTGATGGGCCGCCACAGAGGCAACATGGCGGAAGCTGGCGCGGTGGGCTGGATGTTCAGCCGCAAGGCCCAGATCGTCGTTCCGAAAGAACTGGCAAGTGAAGATAAGATGCTTTCGATCGTGCTGGACGCGGGCGCGGAAGACCTTCGCGATGATGGCTCGGCCTGGGAGGTTATCGCTCCCCCGGAACTTTCGATTCTGTTCGCGAAGCGCTTAGCAAAGCTGCAGTCACGCCCGCTTCGGCGGAGATTGCCTGGGTTCCTCAAAACTACGTCAAGCTTACCGGCTCGGCGGCTCAACAGATGCTGCGCTTGTTTGAAGCGCTCGAAGAGCACGACGATGTGCAGCACGTTTACGCCAATTTCGACATCGACGAGAAGGAATTGGCCGCCATCGAGACTGAATAGGCCGCGTGGCCTGAAAGGCTCGTTGCGGCTGTTGCCCCTCGATCCGGAGCGCAAAAATCCGCTGGTCAGATGTTTTCTCCCGGCCGTACACTCTGTGCGGTGCCCCGATCCACATTCAGAATCCGGCCCAGCGCGTTCGCAAGCCCGCCATTACGCTGACCGTTCGAGCCCGCTGCGTGCTCGGCGTCGACCCGCCGTTGCCGGCGCCACAGGGTACGGCGTCATCGAAAGC
The DNA here is from genome assembly GCA_963828935.1 of uncultured Acidobacteriota bacterium. Taxonomy (GTDB): domain Bacteria; phylum Acidobacteriota; class Terriglobia; order Acidiferrales; family UBA7541; genus Palsa-189. The sequence goes on from CAWHGP010000008.1 coordinate 198,937, forward strand.
GATGGCCAGCGCTGCCGCATGCTGCGTTTCGGCGCTTTGCGCCCGGCCCCGGGGTCGCCCGGGCCGCTGCACACGCATTTGCGGGATATACACGCGCTCCTCGTCAGCTTGATTGTGGAATATCGGCCTGACGGTGTGGCGATCGAGTCGGTGTTTACCGCGCTTAACATGAAAACCGCACTGCGCTTGGCGGAGGTCCGCGGCGTCGTGCTGCTCGCCGCCGCCCAGGCCGGCATTCCGAGCTTCAGCTATTCGCCGCGCGAGGTTAAAGCCAGCGTCGCAGGCTATGGTCATGCGGAAAAGAGCCAGGTGCAGCAGATGGTTCGAGTACTTCTGGGTTGAGCGAGACGCCGGAACCGGCCGATGCGGCCGACGCCCTCGCGGTCGCACTTTGCCATGTGCAGAGAGCCGAATCGAAGGCGCGCCTGGCAGCTGTGGGCTACGCGCCCAGTTGCCGGCCGCTGCCTCTCCGGTTTGCCGGAGGCCGAAACCGGCCGCCGGTCCCGAAATTCCTCGGTCGCTGATGAGACCTGATGAACCCGACCAACCAAACCAAGCTGACCAACCTGATGAGCCGCACCGCGATGTGCTTGGAATTTTCCACAGGCTTGCGCCGGCTGCTACTTCTCATTCTGATCGCGCCCGCGAGCCGCGTCGCCCTCGCCAACGCTGCTCCCCGCAACCTTGCGCTGCCTGCGCGCTTTCCGGTGCCGGCGCCGCATACGGCCAAAATTACGTATCGCCGCATTTTCAAAGGCAGCGTTCCCGAATTCATCGAAATCAAATCGGTGAAAGACGGCGCCGCCACCTTCGATATCCGCCAGTTAAGCGAGGATGCGGACCCGCAGCCGTTTGAGGTAGGCGCCGCGGTCCGCGAAAAAATATTTGATCTCGCTGCTCAACTCCACAATTTCGCGGGTCTCGATCTGGACGTGCATCGCCGCATCGCCGACCTCGGCGAGAAAACTCTGCGCTACGAAAAAGGCGCGACGGTACAGGAAACCCATTTCAACTACACCATCAATCATGAGGCTTCGCAGCTCGTGACGATTTTCGAAGGTTTGTCGCGGCAAAGGAAGATCAAACCGACCTCGAGCAAAAGTCGAAGTATGACCGCCTGGGTGTGAACGACGCGTTAGCTGCATCTGGAGGGCGACCTGGCGCAGCGCATTCTCCCCGAACCTGAACGGCTGTTGCCGGTGCTCGACCGCATTGCTGCCGACAGTCGTTTGGTCGAAGTCGCGCGGCAGCGTGCCAGGTCCCTCGGTGAACGCATACGCGCTTCCGAAACGCCCGCGCCGAATCAATAATGAGTAATATAGTGCGCACTCGTACTTGTGCAATTGAGGCGGGCCGGTTGCCGGCGAAGGTAACCCGCGAAAAATGATCCGGCCGAAACATCATCCTTCCGGAAAGCAACGGATGCGACGCCGGCCGTGCGCCCTCGCATTATGTGCCGCCCTGCTGTGTGTGGCGCTGTGCGATCCAGGGCTTCGCGCAGCGAAGCGCCAGTCGGATGGCGAACCGAAAACTTTTCCGGGACTTGTGGCCACCGGCTCCCTCGATCCTCCGCTCGTCAGCGACCTCACGCGCCTGAAATTCAGCCCGAACGGCAACTATATTCTGGCGCAGAACGATTCCAGTATCTCCGTCCTCTCGCGCCAGCCCTTCGCCCTCAAGTTCCTTATCGATGCGCCGTTCGCAGGACCGGCACAGTTCACGCCCGATTCGGCCAGCCTGTCTTTTAGTACCCGTGGCCCGCACCTCAAGGTCGAGCGCTGGGATGTAGGCGCCGGCACGCGCATCTCCGCCAGGGAAGTCGTGCTCCTCGGTGGCTGCGTCCAAAGCCTCCTGTCGCCCGATGGCCAGACTCTCGCCTGTTTTTCCGAGCGCGTGGACGAAGAGGGCCCGCAGCGCCTTTCGGTCCGTCTTGCGATGCATCCTTCGGCGCCTCTATCGGCGCTGGACCTGACCATGATCGACGTCGCCACCGGAGATGCGCTCGTCACCAAGAAGAATTTCCTGGCGGCCACTCGCGAAAATGCCCCTGTTCTTTCACTGGCGCAGACCGCAGCCGTCGCGGGTACCAGCCCCGTCACCGCGATGATCGCGGCCACCTTTTCGCCCGATTCGCAATATTTTGTGGCGGCATTCGAGAAACAGGCCGTCGCGGTGGACGTGCCGGCGCGTGCGTCCATACCCCTGCGCGGCAGTCTCGACTGGATGCTCGACGGAGGCTTTGCCTTTCTCTCACCCAACCGCCTGATCGTCGCGAATCGACGCTCCCCGGAGAGTTCGGAGATTGTCGATTTTCCCTCCGGCGCTGTCACCGATGTCCTAAGGCTCGGCGATCAGCAGATGGAAGCTGCGACGCGCGGCGATTACCTCTTCTTGCGGCCCATTAAGGCCGCCCCGGTGGGAGTCTTCGATTGGAAAATGCACGCGATGGTCGCAGCGCTGCGAGAGCCCGCCGCGCTCGATATTTGCGATCCGTACGCGGTTACGCAAACTCCCGATGGACAAATTGCTCTGTACGATTTTCCCGCGATGAAAACAGAGGCGAGACTGGCGCTTCCGCCCGGTCCGCTGGTCCGCGCCGCGTCTGCGGCCATTTCCCCAGACCTCTCGTGGCTTGCGGTGTCGGGGCGCAGCCGCAGCGCGATCTGGAACTTACCGCAAAGCAAGCAGCGTTACTCCTTGCGCGGATTTATGGGCGCTTACTTTGATGGCAGCGACGCGCTCTACGCCGAAGTACTGCCCCTGGGGGACGCTAAGCGTTCCGTCATCCGCGCCGATCTTTCCGCAGAGAAGATCACCATGGCCCATGAGATCGGTGAGCAACCCTCTGAAATCGCGCAGTACGGCCGGTATCTCCTGGCGAAAATTCCGTCTTCATCGAGTGAAAATCCCGGCGCGTTCTCCCTGGAGGTCCGCGACGCCCGCGACGGTCACACGCTCTGGACGGCGAATTTTCCGAAGCTCCCACCTGACAACATCGAAATCTCGCCCGCCGAAGACCGCATCGTTTTCCGCTGGATGGCCGACAAAAAGCCCGCGATCGACCAGATCAAGAAAGATCAGGCCCTTCGTGCGCGCTATGCCCGGATCAAGGAGCACGCAAACTGCTTCCTGCTGCAGGTACTTGATGCGGAAACTGGGAAAACGCAGGGGAATGTGCTCGTCGAGGGCCAGGGATGGACTCATCCACCGCATGGGTTTGTCTCCGGAGAATGGTTATTCGTTGGCGATGGCAGCAGCGGCGGCAACGACGACACCAGCAATGGCACGCAAGTTTATTCCATCGCGACTGGTGAGCTTAAGGCCAGTGTCGCGAGCCCTGCCATCAGCGCTTCCGCCGCCGCCGGGCTCTTGGCCACGAAACCGCTGGAGCGTGGCCTCCAATTCTATTCTTTGCCTGGCGGGGAACCCCGCGCTCGCTTGGAATTCCCTTCGTCCATTCTATTCGTGCGCTTTAGCGCAGACGCCAAACGATTTTTCGTACTCACCAGCAGCCAGCAATTCTATATCTTCGATGCCGCAGCGCTGGGGCAGCCGAACGCGGCAATGGCCGCTCACGGGTGGGTCATGTCCACGGCGCGCACATACAAATCGAATTCCTCGGCGGTCAGATAACCGAGTTTGAGACACGCTTCGCGCAGGCTGGTGCCTTCGACATAGGCATGGTGTGCGATTTTTGCCGCTTTGTCGTAGCCGATCTTGCGGGTTGAGCGCCGTCACCAGCATCAGCGAGTTGCTGCACGTAGGCGTCGATCTTCGCGCGGTTCAACTCGATGCCGCGCACCATGTAATCGACGAACCCGTGCACGCGTCGGTAAGCAGCGTGACCGAATGCAGAAAATTGTAGATCATCACCGGCTTAAAAACGTTCAATTCAAAATTGCCTTGCGAGCCGGCAAAGGAGATGGCCGCGTTGTTGCCGTACACCTGCACCGCCACCATGGTCATGGCTTCGCACTGCGTGGGATTCACCTTGCCGGGCATGATCGAGGAGCCCGGCTCGTTTTCCGGAAGCGCATTTCCGCGAGGCCGCAGCGCGGGCCCGAAGCGAGCCAGCGAATATCATTCGAGATTTTCATCAGCGAGCCCGCCAGCGTATTGATGGCCCCATGCGCAAACACCAACTCATCATGCGCGGATAGCGCGGCAAACTTGTTGGGGTGCGAGCGAAACGGCAAGCGCGTGAGCTCGGCAATTTTGCTGCGCGGCGCGCTCCGCAAATTCGGGATGCGTGTTGAGCCCCGTGCCCACCGCCGTGCCGCCGATGGCCAGATCGTAGATGCCGTCGAGCGACTGCTTCAGCCGTACAACATCGCGCTCGAGCAGGCTGGCCCAGCCGCCCATCTCCTGTCCGACCGTGAGCGGAGTCGCATCCATCAAATGCGTGCGGCCGATTTTGACCACGTCCGCAAACTCGCTGGCCTTGGCTTCGATGGCTTGATGGACCCGCTTCACTGCCGGAATCAGCGCGCCGTACATGCGCTCGGCCGCCGCGATGTGCATCGCCGCAGGAAACGTATCGTTGGACGACTGCGACATGTTCACGTGATCGTTGGGATGAATCGGATTCTTCGAGCCGAGCACGCCGCCTGCGAGCTCGATGGCGCGGTTGGCGATCACTTCGTTGGCGTTCATGTTGGTTTGCGTGCCGCTGCCGGTCTGCCAGATGCGCAGCGGAAATTGGTCATCGAGTTTGCCGGCAATCACTTCGTCGGCCGCCTGCAGCAATGAGCCGCGCCTTTTCCGGCGGAAGCTTGCCAAGTTCCTGATTCACCAGCGCCGCCGCTTTTTTCAGGATGCCAAACGCGCGTATCAGTTCGGGCGGCATGGCGTCGCGGCCGATATTAAAGTGCACCAGCGAGCGCGCCGTCTGCGCGCCCCAATAGACATGCGCTCGGAACTTCAATGGTTCCCATGCTGTCGGACTCGATGCGTGTAGCCCTTTTTGCCGTGGTTTCGCTCATGAGTGAACTTTTAATCCTTTGTCGATTTTGCTGCCGGATGCGCGTCGCCGGCTAAGATGGAGGACGAAATATAACCACACCTTGGGAGCAGTAATCAAATGACGGGTGAAACAGCGTTTCAGCCGGGTTCCAGCAGGCCAACACGGCAAGCGACTGCAGCACGAGTTTTGTAACGGAGGAAACAGTCATGGCGCCAGAAAAAGTCATGCTGAAAAAGCGACCGCTTGGCAAGAGCGGCATGGAAATCACCACGGTAGGTGTGGGAACGTGGGCGATTGGCGGAGGGGGATGGTCGTTCGGCTGGGGGCCGCAGGACGATGACGATTCCATCGCCGCTGTGCGGCACGGCGTCGAGTTGGGAATCAACTGGGTCGATACCGCGGCGGTGTATGGCTTTGGGCACTCCGAAGAGGTGGTGGGACGCGCGATCAAAGAGATTCCGACCAGCGAGCGTCCCTACATTTTCACCAAGTGCGGCATGAATTTCGATCCCGCCAAACGATTTGATCCTCCGAAGCGCGACTTGCGTCCGCAATCGATCCGGCGAGAATGCGAGGCCTCGCTGCGCCGGCTGGGTGTTGCGCGGATCGATCTCTACCAATTTCATTGGCCCGATGAATTGGGGACGCCACTAGAGGATTCCTGGGGCGAGATGAGCAAGCTGATCGATGCAGGAAAGGTGCGCGCGGGCGGCGTTTCGAACTTTACAGCCTCACAGCTTGAACAGTGCGAGCGCGTGCGGCACGTCGATTCGCTGCAACCGCCATTCTCCATGATTCGGCGCGAATCGGCAGCCGAGCTGATCCCGTGGTGCGCGGAGCATGGCGCCGGTGTGATCGCCTACAGTCCCATGCAGGCGGGATTGCTTACCGATAAGTTCACCGTCGAGCGCGTGGCGAAATTTGCCGAGGATGACTGGCGCCGGAAAACCGCGGAATTCAAGGAGCCAAGTCTGAGCCGCAACTTGCGGTTGCGCGACGCACTTCAGCCGATTGCCGAACGTCACCAGACCAGCACCGCGTCCGTGGCGATTGCCTGGGTCCTCAGCTGGCCGGGCGTTACGGGCGCCATCGTTGGCGCGCGCAATGCTGCGCAAGTGGACGGGTGGATTCACGCTGGGGAAATTACGCTAACAACGCAGGACCTTGATGAAATTGCCCGCGCCATCGAGCAAACGGGTGCCGGAAGTGGACCAACCACGCCGGGCGCATTGCGAGCCGCGGCAAGCTAACGGTCTTCACATTTGGAACCTTGCGAGGAATCGGTTGGCGCGGCTATTTGGCGCAACTCTTCGGCGCAACCGTTCCGCATCAATGAAGCATAAGCAAGCGGAATAGATGCGAGCGGCCGGTGCGAGCCGCCGTATGAACTGGTGAATACCGGGAGTTTTGGGGGGATCTGGCGCGAAAATGTGTTTGCTACGTTGCGCCGGCATCAATGCCGTGGTGGCCTAGGGGACCGGCGGACCCCGCTTCGGGAAGCTGGGCTGTGCCGCCCGTCAAGAGTCCAGCGTTCTTCTCGCGCTTCGCTTTAATGGCGGCGTAAACCTTCTCAGCCGTGGCGGGCAGAGAATGGATGCGCACGCCAACCGCGTTGTGGATCGCGTTCAAGATCGCCGCTGCCGTGGGCACCAGCGTTGGCTCGCCCACACCCTTCGCGCCAAACGGGCCCGTCGGATCGTAGTTGTCCACGATATCGACTTCGACTTCAGGCATGTCCAGTGAAGTGGGCATGATGTAGTTCGTAAGGTTGGGATTGATCTGACGGCCGACGCTGTCGAACAGAATTTCTTCCTGGAGCGCAAAACCCACGCCCATCGAAATACCGCCCTCGACTTGGCCTTCTACCAGCATCGGATTAATGGCAGTTCCGCAGTCGTGGGAAGCGACAACGCGAATGACTTCGACTTCGCCCGTCTCGTCGTCGACATCCACTTCGGCAATCTGGGTGGCATACACGTAGGTGCCAAAAGGCTTGCCTTGTCCGGTTTCCGGATCGAGCGCGACGGTTGCCGGATTGTAGGACGCGCTGCCTATGGGCGGCTCACCCGTAATAACACGCGCGTGATTCGCCACATCGCCAATGTGCAAATTACGCTGTGGGTAGCCTTTCACCTGGATACGGTGATCTTTCGCCTCAAGTTGCGAGGGCTTTACACCGAGCATCGGCGCCGCAACGTCGAACAGCATGAGCTTGACTTTCTCGGCGGCGAGTCTCGCAGCATTGCCGGTCACATAGGTGGTGCGGCTGGCAATCGCGCCCGTGTCCATGGGCGTGGTGTCGGTGTCGGCCGAAACCACGTGCACGTCGTCGGTAGCGATGCCCAACTCCTGGGCGGTGATCTGCGCCAGAATGGTCAGTGCTCCCTGGCCGGTCTCAACGGTGCCGGTGAGGAGCGTCGCCGTGCCATCTTCATTGAGTTTCACGACCGCGGAGCTGGGGTTAGCAGCCACAGTGAAGCCGATCGGGTACCACATGCAGGCCATGCCCCGTCCGCGCCGCTTCATGATCGCACCCATTGCCCCTGGTCGTTTTGCTGGCAACGAGCGCACCGGCGCCTGCACAGCCCCTGCACCATCGCCGGCATTGCTCTTCGCATGCCAGCCGAAGCGCTCGGCTGCGCGCAGCAGTGATTCTCTGACCACCACGCTCTGCAGGGTCTGGCCGGTGGGGCTGATCGAGCCTTCGTCAAAAGCGTTCAGCAGCCGGATGTCGAGCGGATCGATATTCAAAGCGGTAGCAATGTCATCCATGTGCGATTCGTACGCGAAGCACACCTGCGGAGCGCCGAATCCGCGCATCGCACCCGTCATGGTCTTGTTGGTATAGACCACAAACGCTTCCGCGTGGAGGTTCTCGATATTGTAAGGACCGGCAGAAAGAATGCACGCCTTGCCGAGCGTGGTTTCGCTCCAGGAGCAGTAGGCGCCCCCGTCGAGGACCAGGCGAATCTTGCGCGCCAGGATTTTGCCCTCTTTAGTTACGCCCGTTTTGTAATCCATGATGAGCGGATGCCGGGTGGTGGAAGCGATGAACTCTTCGGAACGGGTAAAGGTCCCTTTCACCGGCCGCCCAGTCTTCTTTGAGAGCAGTGCGAGGACCGGCTCGGTGGTGATCTCGTTCTTTCCGCCGAAATTGCCGCCCACGATGGTGGCAATCATGCGAATGCGGCTCATCGGGATTCCCAAGGTGCGTGCTACGTCGGCGCGGCCAAGTGTGATGCGCCCCAGCGTGGAATAGATCGAAACGCGGCCATTTGCGTCCCACATCGCAATCGTTGAGTGCGGCTCGAGCGGCACATGCTCGACCATTTGCGTTCGGAAATGACCCTCGAAAATATGGTCGGACTCCGCAAAGCCTTTGGCAACATCACCCTTCTTAATGACCTTGCTCCCGTAAATATTGGCGCGGGCGCATGCACGCCCGGCGTTTCCAGTTTCAGCGACTCCAGCGGATCGAGAACCGGCGTGAGAGCTTCGTATTCCACTTTGATCTTCAGAACGCATCCTTGGCAATCTGCTCGGTGACGGCCGCAACAGCCGCCACCCCGTCTCCGGCGTGAAACACGCGCGTATCCGCCAGTACTGGCTGATCTTTAAGCGAGGGACCAAAGGAATTGCAGGGGATATCCGGCCTGTAATCACGGCCACAACGCCGGGCATGGCTACCGCTTCGAAGTGTCGATGCTCGTGATGCGAGCCGAGGCGATTCCGGCGCGTTTGATTCGGGCATAAAGCATGCCCGGAAAAGTCATATCGTCGATATATTTCGTCTGTCCGAGTCCATGAAGACGACAATCCAGACGCGTCGCCCGCTGACCCACCGCCGGAGTTTGATGGCGAGCCTCGGGAACGACGATTTCCAGAGGATAAGTGACCAGCGGCCCCATCACGGGGGCTGCACTACACCGTCTCTTGCAGCAGTGTTTCCGCCGAATTTTTTCGGCGACGGTCGTTTTCTTTTCCATTGACTCAGTCCTTTCCATCGCAGGTCGATCAACAGCCGGTCAGAGCATCGGCGGCACTCGAATCCTACGCAAACCCAACTAGGCGGATTTGTCCGCAGTTTCACGGGTGGAGACCCCTGCGGCACTGAGAATCGCTTCGATCATCTTGGCGTACCCCGTACACCGGCACAGGTTTCCGCCAAGTGCGTCCCGAATTTCCGCGACGGTGGGAGAGGGAATGTCGTCCAGCAACGCCTTGGCCGACATGATAATGCCTGGCCCGCAGAATCCACACTGCAACGAGCCAAATCCTCAAACACCCTCTGCAGCGGATGAAGGCGATCGGTGGACGCAGCCCTTCGATGGTCTAGTACTTCACGGCCATCCGCTTGGTCGACAAGCATCAGGCAAGAGTTGACGGGCAGCCCGTCCACAATCACCGTGCAGGCGCCACAATCCCCGACGTCGCAACCAAGTTTGGCCCAGTCAAATTGAAATTGTCACGCAGAAACCGGAGCAGCGTGGTTTCTGGCGGCACGCTGGCCGTGCGCGTTTCGCCGTTCACCTTGATCGTCACTGTCACCATTTTTTGCATATCTCCCTATCGCTTGGCCTGCGCCAACGCGTAAGCACCTTCCAGAGCTCGCTTCGTGAGCACCGCCACCAGGTTTCTGCGATAGCCCGCGGACGCGCGGAAATCGCTGATGGGCTTGGCGTCGTTCACAGCAATGCCGCCCGCTTCCGCCATGATTTCCGGCGTGATTTTTCGGCCTTCCAGAAAGGCTTCCGCTTGGGGTGCGCGGATGACCTTCGGAGCGACCGCGCCCAGCCCGATCCGAGGTGCGACAAACGTTTGCTGATCCCAATCGACCCAGAAGCTGGCGGCCACGTTGACCAGCGCCAGCGCCTGTCCCTTGCGCAATCCGAACTTCAGAAAATGCGTCTGGTTTTCCCAGGTTTCGCTTGGGGATGACGATCTCCGCGAGAATTTCATCCGCTTTTAGAATGGTTTTGCGAGGCCCGAGAAAAAAATCGGTCAGCGGTACCTGGTGGCGGCCCGCGGGACCAAGGAATTGACTTGTGCTTCGAGCGCCATCAGCGTAGGGCCGCTGTCCATGGAGGGGACTGCGGTCACCAGATTGCCGCCCAACGTGCCGAGGTTTCGCGTCTGCACGGCGCCGATGGTGTGGGCCGCATCGACCAAGGCCGGAAACAAGTCACGAATGACCGGTGTGCGCATAATCTGGAATGTGCGTGACGAGCGCACCGATGCTGAATCCCTCCTCGGTATGGTGATGGATTTCAGATCATTGGCGCGCGAAATGTCCACAACCACGTTTGGAGAATGAGGCGAAAACTTAAGGTCGGCCAGCAGATCGGTGCCACCCGCGAGCACTTTAACCTTAACGCCGGTATGTTGTGCCAGCAACGCCACGGCGTGGGTCGAATCTTTGGCGGCAAATACTTCGAAGGCTCTCATAGAGCCTCAACTAATATCACGTCGGGACGTTCGCCGCAATAGAGACGCGGTTGGTTGCGTGCCGGTACGAGCGCAATGTGCGCTTTCGGGCCTCCGCTGCGCCGCCGTGCGCCAACACCGATAGCTCGCATAAATTGCCAGTCATTGCCCTGGTTATACGTGGCCGCCTGGTTATGCGTGCAAGCCGCTTGCTGCCTAGCACTTACAGCGAGCACCGTTCGACCGCCGGCATATTTGCGCCCTGCACGCCCAGGTGAGTGCGTCCGCATCAAAACCTGGTGAAACATTCCCGGTAGTAAAATAACGCGATGATAAATGCGCAGGTCGAGCGAGCAGGCGGCCTTGCTGTAAAGAGACAGATAAAAGGGGAGAGAACCAAATGAATCTTGGCCTGACATCTAAGAGCGCCATTGTGACGGGCTCGACAGCAGGCATCGGCCTGGCCATCGCTCAAACCCTTGCGGCGGAGGGAGCAGAAGTCATTGTCAATGGCCGCACAGAAGCGCGTGTCGCTGCAGCTCTGGACCATATCCGCCAGACAGCGAGAAATGCGCAGGTGCGGGGAGTGGCGGCCGATGTTGGAACCATGGCGGGGTCGAGTCGATGTCGAGACAGGTGCCCGAAGCCGATATCCTGGTGAACAATGTTGGGATATTTGAGGCCGTACCCTTTGCCGAAATCGCCGATGCCAGCTGGATGCGTCTTTTTGAGGTGAACGTCATGAGCGGCGTGCGCTTACGCGCCATTACCTGCCGGGGATGCTGCGAAAAAATTGGGGACGCGTCATTTTTATCTTCGAGGAGTCCGCGCAGCAGATCCCGCCGAGATGATTCATTACGGCATGACCAAGACGGCGCAGGTAGCCGTGGCGCGCGGCATACCCGAAACAACGGCGGGTACCGGGGTAACCGTGAATTCAGTTCTGGCCGGGCCTACCAATTCCGAAGGCGTGGGTGAGTTTTTGGCGGCGCTCGCCAAACAAAAAAGCATAACCGCGGAAGAGGTCAGCGGCAATTCTTCGATACTGCGCGGCCAACATCGCTGCTCAAGCGGTTCGAAACGCCGTCCGAGGTAGCTGCGGTAGTCGCTTTTATCGCCAGCGCGCAAGGGAGTGCGGTTCACGGAGCGGCGGTACGTGCCGACGGTGGTGTGATTCGAAGAATTTCTTAGACGGTTGAACGAAACCGCTGGCGGCGTCCAACCATGCCAAACCGCAAACCGGCAATTGCAGCGCCGCACAACTGGCGATGAGCAGGCCAGCCAGAGGCTGCGCGGCACGAATTCGGTCTTCGCCCTGCAAGACTTCGCGCCATAAAACTTCGCCACAGAACTTCAGCACAGAACTTCGCGCTATAATCTGGAGCGACTGCACAAACGCAGGAGGACCCCGATGCACACAGCCCCCACGCCACTGTCTACAGTTGCTTCTTCTCGTCGCCGTCGTGTTCGTGAACCGGCCTCTGGGTGCGGAGGTGCTGGATAAAGACTAAAAGACATCGCCGGAATTACAATTCACTACAAAGTCGTCCTTCCGAATGGGTACGATCCGGCGAAAGCGTATCCCGCGGTGCTGGCTTTTCCGGGCGGTCCGCAGACGATGGACATGGTTGAGGGCACGCTCGAACGAAACTGGCGCGCGCAGGCTGAAACGTCTGGGCTATATCGTCGTGATACCGGCTGCTCCCAACGGCCAATTATTTTTCGAGCAAGGCGCCCGCATGTTTCCGGCATTCCTGTTACAACTTCTCGCGGATTACAAAATTTTAGACGCGAAATTTCACATTGCCGGTGTCTCGAATGGCGGGCTGAGCGCGTTTCATCTTGCGGCGTTATACCCGCAATATTTTTGGTCGGTGACCGGCCTCCCGGGCTTCCTCGACCAGGCCACGCCCGAACGCGTGCGGGCGCTTGCGAAGCTGTGCATCAACATGTACGCGGGGGAAAACGATCCGGATTGGCTTGAAAGCGAGCGGGAACAAGCCGCGCAATTTCGCGCAGCAGGGATTCACCGTCGAGTTCAGCGAAGAAAAAGGTGAAGGTCACGTGATGCGCACGCTCGATGGCGACGGCGCGCTGCGGCTGTTCAAGCAGTTCGAGCAAGCACGCCATGGATGCGGCAAATAACCGCGCGACCCACAGCCTCGAACATCAACTGGCGCTAGTCAGCCACCGGCGAGAGTGCGGTAGCGCAGGTCCTGGAAGCCGAACGCACACGGTCCTTGCCAGCCCGCAGATTTTGAGTGCCCGTGCAGTCGCACCAGAGAAGAGGCTATTTCGAAGACGCGGCGATCACCACAATCCGGACTACCGGGACCTGCTTTCCAGCTTCAAATTGCTCAACTGGGCGGATTTGCACGGGAGCCTCGCTCCACGAGCTCAGAGAAGATCCGCGACCAGGCAGTTTCTTAATGGTGCAATGGTGCGATGCTTCCCTCCGGCCAACGGGAGTATATCTCTACACGCGGCTCTAATTACCCAAGGACTTCTCCATCGTGTCGAGCGCTGCCTCCGCGTTCTGGAGGTCCTGTTCGGCTTGACCGTAATTGCCCTGACGAATCGCTACATTGGCCGCCCCTAACTGGGGATTAAATCGAAGCTGCCCTTGGATGAACTCAGCCGGAGGCTTGCTCCTCGTGCGTCGTTGGAATTGTACTAGCGCGCTCATGTCCTTGCCGAAGCGCATCTGGTCCGCGATGAGTCGCTGACGAAGCCGGCCTTCCCGGGAAGCATCCGGTAGGACTCCCGGCGTCGAAGGGGTGCCGGCTTGAACCGGAGGAGTCTGAGGCACCTGGGTCGAGGGAGCCGAGTTCGGAACCACCGCGTTAGGCGAGGCCTGGTTTGAGGCAGCCACGCTTGGGGTAGCCGGGCTTGCGGAAGGCGGTTGGCTTGGTCCCTTACCCGCGGGAATCTTCGACAAGGGTGCAGTCGCCGCCCCCGAAACTGGGGTCGGCTGGCTTGTCGCTACATTCTCGCTCGGCGCTGCCGTGCCAGGGCTGCCGGACCGGGCGCCTTCGACAGACTCGAGGATCGTTTCATTAATGCGCCCGGGTATTCGAGTACAGCGCGTCTCTTCAAGCTTGCGTACAAGCCCGGTGGGCACCTCATCGCTGGTCCAGGTCGTGGTGATCAACGTGCAATCTCCTGCATACGGGGACGAAACAGACTGCCAACGCGTGGGGATTTTTCTGCCATTGATCGTCAATGTCTCTTGGCCGCTGTCGAGCGGGATCGCCGCTTGCCCCCTGCTGGCCGGCTGCGGCATTTTCGCCGGGTAACCGACTTCGGTATCGCGGGGTTGATGCGCAGTGCCATCCGGATCGTAAGCGATGTCGGTGTGCCACAGTTCGGCAATCTTGTCATCAATGGACTTCAGCAGATAGATCTGCCGAAGCGCAGGCTTGCCGGGAACCAAAGTATTGCTTGTGGCCGAGGCCCTGGCCAGTTCCGCGGTACACGTAGGTAACCTTTGCCATCCGGAAATCCCTTCCATGACAGGTAGTCGGGATCGTCTACAAGCGTCTCGGCGGGCTTATCGAGCGAAAGCGAACCGCCGAGCACGCTCGTCAGCGTGTCCAGATCGCCATCGTAATTCGCGTTTGGCTGCTGGGCTGCCATTTTTCCCGCGGCTGCCAGAACCGCGGGTTCGCCGTTCGCGGCCACGAAATTCTTATACGCCTCGTCTACCTCAGGGCCGGTTTTGAGATTCCGTTTCACTGCCAGAAGTGCCCGCACGTACCCGCGCGGATTCTTGCGCGTCACGATATCTTCAAACGCCCGATAAGGATCCGGTCGCGTGGCGCCGATGGCGGCGGGGTCCATCACGCTGCCGCTGGTCATGCGCTTGGTTGCTGTGCGCACCTGGCGCGCTGCCTGCAGGACATCCTGATCGCCAAATGCTATGACAAATTGACGGTACGTACTGTCGGCGTATTGCCATATCGTCGCCAGATCGATTGTCGACGAGCGGCTCGGCCTGTTTTGAGTCAGCAACCAGAGCAAATAGCGGCGATCATCGCCCTGGATCGCCAGCCTCTCGACTGCCTGGATGGAGATGAGACCAAGCCGATCACCCCTTCGGGCTGTGGCACGGATGGGTCAGGCACCCTGTTACCGTTCGGCGTTAATTTAATCGGCTCCTGCGCGCTGACCCGCAATAAACCCCCGCCAGCCTGGGGAGCCGCGCGAACCTGTTGAACCGCCTTTCGGATCGCATCGTCTCCTAGCGCCTTCAGCATGCCGTCATACTCACTCCGGGCAGTGTCGAAGGGAACTTCTGGAAACGCACGCACATGATCGGAAAGTACACGGCGGGATCGTCAAAATTGGCCGGCTCGCGCCCCGCCGCATCAAATTCTTCCAGTCGCGCATGACCACATACTTCTGATATTGGGGTCTGCTCGCCTCAACCGCTTTTCCGATGCTAGGCGCCATCATTCCAAGCGCGAAGCCCTGAGTAAGGGGGTCCCCCGGGTAGCCAAGTTTTTCGCGAATATTCTTCGCCCAGTCGTAAAATTCATCCGCTAGATCTTCCTTGATTCCCCCGTCAAGTATTGGAGATCCTCCTAACCCCAGTAAACTCAGCCCATTCACCACACGGATGAAGTCCCGCGGATCGTCGCTGGCATCTCGCGTCTTGACATCCCGCAAGGCCGCCTGCAAATAGTTCAGGTCTTTCAGGAAGAGCCAGTCGGCGAATTCCTGGCTGGCTTGTGCCGCGCCCGGCCTATTCGGATACGTGTCCCAGAATTTTTTGCGGGCCGCCGGCAGGCCCACCGCCGCGAGTATTTCCTTTCCGTCGTTCCCTTTCCAGCTCTTGCATGCCGTGTAAATCGTGGGACTGAGTCGGGTTGCGTTGAAGAAAACATGGCGGAATGTCGCCATTGCCGATTAGCCCTTGGCCCTGCACCGCAGCCGGAACAAGCATGGCCGCCGACAGGAACGTAGCCCCCAGAAATTTATTAAACCGGTTCAAAGGAACCTCCTGCATTTCCTGTCGGGGTGATCGTATTTCGGGGGACGGGAGGATGTATCAACCGTTTGTCACGGCGTAAAGAGGATTTCCGAACGTTGGTGCGGGCGGTGGGAGTTGAACCCACACGGGCCTTGCGACCCTGCGGATTTTCTTACCGGCCACGGCTTTCGCCGCCCTGACAAGCAGGTTTGCGGTCTGGACTATCCCTTCACCTTACTCCGAAACGCCGGAGGTTAGGCGCTGCCCGTCTAGTCTCTACACCTTCCTGAAAAATGGCTCCAGGCTTGGCTCGGGATCGCCAGTTAAGGTTTCCCCGAATTTGAGCAGTTCTGCATCGCCGGTTTCCCGGCGAGCACTCAAGGTATGTTAAGTCCGCTGCGTATGCCATTCCGCCACGCCCGCGCGGCTAGTCATCTCCATAACTCATAATAGAGCAAGCAGGGTGAATTTACACGTCGGTTTCCGCTGTGCACGAAACTGAAAGAGTTGTGCAACGCCATGCGAGCCGCGCCGGTGCAGGATGTGGCAGCCGCAACTGGTAGCCACAAAAAGTCCGATCATCTATCGCGAGAGCGGGGTATTTTCGGTATTTCGGGACGCTGCGCCTTGCTGCGATGCGTACGCCGCGCGCGCTGCACCAAACGCGCTCCGAACGCACACGGACATCCCATATTAATTACGGGAATTTGAGGCTGAGCCGATGCCGCGTAATCGCGCGTGAACAAAGCGCTGTGAACAAAGCGCGCGAACAAAGCGCGTGTGAATAAGGCGCGCGTGAATAAAGCTTGTGGCTGCGAACCGCACACGCGCACGACTCTAGCTATTTTCTTCCGAAACGCAGGACCAGTCCGATCGATCCTTCCAAGTTGTCCTGCCGCAGTCCCAGAAAACGTGTCAGCAAGTAGTCGCCTTGGAGACGCACGGCAGCCCGGTCGTTGATCCTCAGATCGACGCCAACAGCAGGAGCCATGGCAAATCTGAATGCGTCCCGAGAAATTCCAAGATAGCCTTCGCTGCCATGGATCACGCCCAATTGCAGTTCGGCAAACGGCGTTATTTTTTGATATCTGCGCGTAGAAAAAACAGGCCCGTACGTGATCGTCTGGGCCGACACGTTGGTGTGCGACTCCGTACCGCTGAAGGCGCCGACCTCGATCCGTCCTCCAAACCAACCATTCACATTTTCCGTCAACGAGCCGAAGCCGCCATTCAGGCCGTAACTCGGGCTTTTCACATTTACCCGGAGATAGGAGTACCCGCCGGCAACCTCCCACGCTGGAACTTCCTGCGCCTGAGCCCTTGTCACGCAAAAAACAAAACCCAGAATCGCAGGAATCAGCCACATGACTCGTTTCATTGAATCTCTCCGTGTAAGGCTTCGTTGTTCTCACGCAATCGCTGCGCGGCTTCGCTGTTACGGTTCCAGCGGGCGCCGTTCGCGCAAATGGCGCGATCGAGACAGTGTCCCCAGCACCAGAACCGGGCCTGCTGAGAATACTAGTTCACTTGCAACGTTATAACCGTCGAATGCGTTAGCAATCCCGATGTGGCGATGACGCTGAACTGCGATGTGCCGGCAGGTGTCCCGGCGGGCACCCCTGTTGCGCTGCCATTTCCGCAACCTGCTGCGAGCAGGGCGGCCAGACCAAGCACGCGCTAACACCGGCCGGCTCGCAGCCGCGCCAGCATAGTCAAAGCCAAGATGAGGATCAGTGAAAGCCAGAGTGGCCGGGCAAAATTGCGCCAAGCTGCCGGCAAAACAAATCTTGTGATGTTGGGAGCGGCGAACGCCCGGACCGCCGTATTGACGGTAACCGTGACAGTCGCTGGCGATCCCCCCACTGTGACGGGGTTAGGTGAAAATGAGCAGGAGGCGCCAGGCGGCAGGCCGCTGCAGCTCAGCGCTACCTGCTGCGAGAATCCAGCCAGCGGAGAAATTGTCAAATGGAGGACGGCGGCTTGGCCAGCCGAAACCGCCGCGCTTGACGGCGTCGGGAAACCGTGAAATCGGGACCCTGCACAAAGCCTGTCCCGGTAAGCAGGACGATTTGCGGACTGCCGGAGCCGTTGTCGGTAAGGGTAAGGGCGCCAACGCTTTTGCCGGCGGCGAGCGGTTGATACGTAACGCTAATGACGCAAGTGGTCGAAGGTTGCAGCGGCACGCCACAGTTGTTGGTCTGCGAGAAATCGCCGCTGGCGGTGATACTTGAAATGATCAACGGTACGGTATTGTTGTTCGTTACGGTGATCGTTTGAGGGTTGCTGGCGACACCGACCGCCTGAGTGCCAAAGAATAGGCTTGTAGCGGAAAGCCCCACCGTGGAGGTGGAGCCGTTCAGAGCCACCACTTGAGGGCTCCCAGTGCATTGTCGGTAATCATCAGTGATGCCTTGCGCAAGCCTAAACCGTTGGGGTGAAATACCACGTTCACCGCACATTGCCCCCCAGGGGGCAATGGCGCGCTGCAGGTATTTGTTTCCGTGAAATCACCGGGATTCACACCCGCGGTAGAAATAGGTCCAATGGTGATCGCACCCACATCATTCGTATTCGTAAGCGTTACGGCTTGCGGCTGGCTGTTGGCTCCTAGGCTTTGCGCAGGAAAAACGAGACCGGCTGGGTTGATCGCCAGGCCACCCAGATCGCTGATTTTGGAAATGAACGCATCACAGTTGCCGCCTGCGCAGCCTGCAGCGGATTGGACAGCGGAAAGTCGAGCGAACAGGTTTGCCCGGCCACATAAGCGGCGCCAATAGAGTCAATCGCGATGCCTCCCGGGATTTCAGTATCGGTACCACCCAGATAAAGCTCGAGTACGTCAGAGTTGTACCGGTAGAATTAAGCTTCGCTACGAAGGCGTCGGCGTTACGACCGCCATACGCGTGCGAAATACCGGAGTGGTCACGGGGAAATCTGTCGAGACGGTCGATCCGGGCAAATGTAAGCGTTTCCGGTGGCGTCGGCCGAAACACCCGCGCCGGAGTTGCCAGCGTACCGCCGAGAAAGGTGAAAAAGCTCAGGTTACCGGCGGGGGCTAGCTTCGCCAAAACGCATCACCTTCTCCATGGTTGGCCGGCTGGAAACCGCCAGGATAAACGGGAAACTGTTAGAGAAAGTAACGCGCACATAATATTTCTACAAGGATCCAACCCCATTCCATTGCCCGGATTAGACCGCTGCCGCCGAGATACTTGAGTAAACAGCTGAAGATAGTCCTGAACCTCGGTATTGATTTTTGCGATGAACGCGTCACCCGCGCCGCCGCTAGCGCCCTGGAGCGCTGAAGTAGTGGGAAAATTCGGCGAATAGGTAAGCCCCGTAACGTAGGCCACCCCGCAGCCGTCGAAGCGATACCTAATCCGATATCTTCCCCATTTCCTCCAGGGTAGCTGGAGGATAGGATCGAGTTCCAGTTGCACTGATTTTGGTCACAAAAGCATCGGTAATAGTACCGCCATGGAACGCCGGGAATCCGACGGCGTAATTGGAAACGGCGGAGGTCCCGTCGCTGGGGGGAACATACGGACTGACGGACAAATTTGGATCGGCTTGACCTGTAACGTATGCAGTTTCATCGTCGTCCACAGCGATGGCCTGACCGCGGATTTCTCGTACTCCCAAGAAAGCCAGAAAAGATCAGTCCTGATCCGGCGGGATTCAGTCTGCTGACGAATGCGTTCGAAACAATAAATCCTCGGTGCATTGAAGGTGGTACCGCATTTCCCATTTCCGCCGTATAAGGT
>CAWHGP010000009.1:0-14275 GCA_963828935.1 uncultured Acidobacteriota bacterium
GTAGCCGATCCCGCGCAAGTGAAAACCGCGTTCCAGCAAACCTCTCAAGGTTCGGCAAGCTGGACATCCTGGTGAACAACGCCGCCATCACTCGCGACACTCTCGCCCTGCGCATGAAGCTCGAAGACTGGGACGCCGTGCTGCGCACCAACCTCACCGGCGCGCATCTCTGCATTCAGCAAGCGCTAGGCGCAATGCTCAAGCAGCGCTCCGGCCGCATCATCAACATCACTTCCGTCGTCGCGCAAACCGGCAACGCCGGCCAGGCCAATTACGTCGCCTCCAAAGCCGGGTTGATCGGCCTCACCCGCGCCATCGCCCTCGAAGTCGCCTCCCGCAACATCACCGTGAACGCCGTCGCCCCCGGCTTCATTGACACGCCCATGACCGCGCCGCTCCCGCAAGAATGAAAGACAAAATGAAATCCATGATCCCGCTAGCCCGCTTCGGCACGAAGCCGACGTCGCCGCCGCCATCGTGTTCCTCGCCAGCGACGAAGCCGCCTACATCACCGGCCAAGTCCTCGACGTAACGGCGGCCTCTACATGGGCTAGCGCGGTTGGCATCGCGGCCTGCGAATTATCACTGCGGCGCACATCCATAAGTCACCACTCTAATCCGCCACTCCCGCTGTCCCCTCGCGGGCTGATATTTCTGCTTCCATTTCGCTCCGGTATCGCGCACCAGGTCTTCTTCGCTCACCCGCGTGCAACGGGAACTCAACGCTGCGCGAATCTCTTCCATCGAAGGTCCCGGCACCCAGTAACTCAGTCCGTCCACCACGGCAACGGTGCGCTTTACGGAGCGCCCGCCGAAATCCACTGCTGCGGCGTGTAAATGTTCGGGCGTGCAAGGACGTAGGCAGAATCCCCGCATAATATCGGTTCGTCGCCGGATTTGTGGACGGCAGACAATACGTCAATAGAAAAAGAACGTAGGATTGTTGCCGATCACGATCCCGCCGTTGCCTGTAACTTCCGCGGCCTGTCGCGCCACCTCGTCCCAGGTTCGATCCAATGCGGCGCGGCGTAAAGTTTGCGTGAGAAAATGCCGTACCAGCCGATCGCGCCCGTCAAAACAGCGCGCCGCAAGCAAACGTCGAGCCGACGGCCGCGCCGCGGTCGCGAGTGTGGTTCCGATGGAAAGTATCAGCCACGAGCGATCATCATCATCCGCCTGGTGGATACGATCTGCAAAAAAGTCATCGCCGTCAGCAGCGCGGCAAAGTACAGCAAGAATCGCCGCGAGGCGTCTCGCCGTAAAGAAAACCAGCAGCAACACGCCCGCAATCGCCAAACCCGCCGTGATCCCCGGCACCCAGAACCATGGCGCAACCGATTCACTCACAAACAAACAGTAGAGATTGTAAATGCCGGTCGCCACCGGCAAACTCGCACGGCAAGTCACCGCGCCGTACGCGGTTCCGTGACCAACGCCCGCATGATCGGAGCCGCCGCCAGTAGCAGGAATATCCCTGTCGCCAGCAACAGCAGCGAGGCGGCCGTTCCCCCCGAATCGCAGCAGGAGATCCAGGCCCAAACAACCCATCAAAGCCCAGCCAAAATAATTCGTGTCGACCAGTGCCAACGCGCACAGCACCACCGGCATCCAACTCCTTGGCGAGGGCGTTCGATATATCTCAAATACGCGAGCGTGAGCAATGAGATCAGCAGAAACGTGAATGAATACCAGCCGGCCAATCGTCCAAAGTGAAAGCCGAAGGGCCACAGCAGAGCAGCATCAAAGTGTAAATTCTGGCGCGGTCCCCAGCCATCCGCCGCGCCGCTTGCGCCAGAAACCATGCGCCCAGCAGATAGAAAACAACCGAGGGAAGCCGCAGCAAATGGATATTTCCGTCGGTAAGCCAAAGCCATCCGTGCAGCAGCAGGTCGGATAGCGGCGGATGCTCGTGCTGGCCGCCGCCGCTAAGAAACAGTTTCATCGTTGCCACTGCCGGCCTGGCCGCTACATCAATGATGGCGATTTCGTCATCCACCGGCGTGAACCACGGATTGCTGGCCATCAGAATCGCGCCAAGGCCACCAGCACGATGCAATCCAGGCTTCGCTTCCGAATCGCCGCCGAACGAAAGCCTTCGGCGGGAATTAGTTCAGTTTGATTTAGCTCAGGAATCAAGTGGATGCGGATGCTACGGGGGAAAAAGTATTCGGGTCAAGTACGGCAGTTACTGCCCGATTTTGATCTGTTGCGGCTTCCGCGAAATCCGGCTGCGCTGCTGGTATCATCTTTGTGGAACTATATTCAGCAGTTGGTTGAAATAAAAGGGAAAGCGCGCAAACAATAACCGTGAACTCAAAGAAAACAAATCGCGCAGAAAATCCGGGCAGAATGCGAACTCTGCGGTTCTTGGTCACGCGCGCCTGCTATGGTCTTGGGTCTAGGTCTCCTGCTCTGCGCCATCCCGGCTGTGGCCCAGGCCTCAGCAAGTACCTGCTGTCCGCCCGCGTCACAGTTCGCCAGTCTTCCCGGACCGCGCCCACAGCAACCAGCAGCAAGCCGCTCCGCAATTGCCGGGAAACATCAGCGGCACGGTCGTTGATCCGTCCGGAGCCGCCGTCGCCGGAGCTAACGTGATTCTCACGCGCGACGACAAATCCCCAAAACAAGAAGTGCTATCCGGCGACGACGGCCAATTTTCCTTCGCGAACGTCGCGCCCGGCCCTTTCCAGCTCACCGTCACTTCGGAACTGTTCACCAGCCAGAAAGTTTCGGCCATCCTGCATCCCGGCGAGAACCCTCGTTCTCCCGCAAATCGTCTTCGCGCTCGCGACCGCGGTCACCCAGGTTCAAGTCAGCGTCCCGCGCTTCGAAGTCGCCGAAGAAGAGATCAAAATCGAGGAAAAGCAGCGCATCTTCGGCGTGATTCCTAATTTCTATGTCAGCTACGTTCCCAACGCCGCTCCTCTCGCCTCCAAACAAAAATTTCAGCTCGCCTGGCGCACCACAATCGATCCGGTCAACTTTGCAATCACCGGAGCCATCGCAGGCGTGCAGCAGGCCACCAACACTTTCAGCGGCTACGGCCAAGGCGCGCAAGGCTACGGCAAGCGCTACGGCGCATCCTACGCCGACCTAGTCACCGGCACTTTCATCGGCAGCGCCATACTTCCCTCGCTCCTGAAACAAGATCCGCGTTATTTCTACAAAGGCACCGGCAGCGTTCGCTCGCGCGTGCTCTACGCCATCGCCAACTCAGTGATCTGCAAGGGTGACAACGGACACTGGCAGGCAAATTATTCCGGCATCCTCGGCAGCCTGGCCTCCGGCGGCATCTCCAATCTCTACTATCCCGAGCAGAATCGCAACGGCGCCGCGTTGACCGTCGAAAACACCCTGATCGGCATCGGCGAAACCGCCGCCACCAACCTCCTCCAGGAATTCGTAATCCGCAAACTAACCCCCAACCTCCCGCACCAACAATCAAACACGCCGTAGCGCACGACAAATCCTATGGACCCGCGCATCAGGCGGACGCCTGGCCCAGGTTTTCTCGCGCCCTCTGCGCTCCGTCCTGCGTCCCGCGCATTTTGAGCTCCGCACGATCGCCTGCTGCGCTTTCGATTACTTTAACACCCGCAGCGGACACTCCATCCCGTGTCAAAGGTTGACCCAGCATTAAGCCCCGCATAGAATGGCAAGGTTGTGTTGAAGGCGCTACCCCAGCCTGTCGTGTGACCGGGGATTTCCAGACAGCCGATACCGGAGGAACAATTAGAATGGCCAGCGTCGAAGAACGCGTGAAAACGATTATCGTCGAGCAGCTCGGTGTGGATGAAGGCGAAGTCACTCCCACCGCCTCCTTTGTGGACGACTTGGGCGCCGATTCGCTCGATACCGTCGAGCTGGTAATGGCTTTTGAAGAAAATTTCGGCATTGAAATTCCTGATGAAGACGCCGAAAAAATCGCCACGGTTAAAGACGCCGTGGATTACATCGAGAAACACGCCAAGGGCAAGTAACGCGCTCGCCCGTCGTCCCATTCCGTACAGGAGAAGTTCCCTTTGAATCGCCGAGTTGTGGTTACGGGCGTTGGACTGGTTTGCGGCTGCGGCATTGGCACCGAAGAAGTCTGGCGCAATCTGCTGGCCGGCAAGAGCGGCATTCGCGCCATCACTCATTTTGACGCCACGGCCTTCGATTGCCGCATCGCCGGAGAAGTCCGCGATTTCGATCCGCTAAATTGGCTCGAGAAAAAAGAGCTGAAGAAAACCGGGCGCTTCATCCAACTCGCGCTCGCCGCCGCCGATTTCGCCATGCAAATGTCCGGCCTGCAAGTCACTCCGGAAATCGCGGACTCCACGGGCGTCTACATCGGCTCCGGCATCGGCGGATTCGACGTCATCGAGCGCGAACATTCCAAATTTCTCGCGGGCGGTCCCGGCAAGATTTCGCCGTTTTTTATTCCCGCCACCATCGTCAATCTCGCTGCGGGCCACGTTTCCATTCGCCACGGCGCGAAAGGCCCCAACTCCGCCACCGCCACGGCCTGCTCCGCTTCCGCGCACGCCATCGGCGACGCCTTCAAAATTATTCAGCGCGGCGCGGCCGACGTGATGATCACCGGCGGCACCGAAGCCGCCATCACGCCCATGAGCGTCGGCGGATTCGCCGCCATGCGCGCGCTCTCCACGCGCAATGACGATCCCGAACACGCCAGCCGCCCGTTCGACGCCGATCGCGACGGCTTCATCGTCGGCGAAGGTTCCGGCATGGTGATTCTGGAATCCCTGGAATACGCGCAGCGCCGCGGCGCGAAAATTCTCGCGGAAATTGTCGGCTACGGAATGTCCGGCGACGCCTATCACATCACGCAGCCCGCCGAGCACGGTGACGGCGGCTACCGCGTCTCGATGGCCGCGCTGAAAGACGCGCAACATTTCTCCCGACGACGTCAGCTACGTCAACGCGCACGGAACTTCCACGCCCATCGGCGACGCCATCGAAACCGAAGCGCTCAAGCGCGTTTTCGGCGCGCGCGCCAAAAAAGTTCCCATCAGCTCGACGAAATCCATGACCGGCCATTTGCTCGGCGGCGCCGGCGGCCTCGAAGCTGGAATCAGCGTGCTCGCTCTGCGCGACCAGATCATGCCGCCCACGGTGAATTACGAAAAGCCCGATCCCGGAGTGCGACCTCGATTACATTCCCAATCACGCGCGCAAAGCCGAAGTCACCTACGCGCTATCGAATTCCTTCGGCTTCGGCGGCACCAACGCCTCGCTGCTCTTCAAGCGCTGGGTGGAGTAATTGGTTCTGATCTGGTAGCGGCCGCCTTCGGGTGGGCGAAGTTACCTTTGCAGATATGCATCGAACCGCGCCGCCGCGCGCGATTTGTCCCGTTGCCCCCAATATGAAATTCTGATAGAAACTATCAGATTGTTCGCATCGCCATTTTTCGGAGGCATTCTTGAAAATCGCAGTCTGCGTCAAACAAGTCCCCGCGAAAGACGCTCCGCTCGCCATCCTCGAAGGCAGCGCCTGGATTCGCGAATCCGACATCGGCTTCGAAACCAACGAGCCCGACACCTTCGCGCTCGAAGAAGCCCTGCGCCTGAAAGAAAAACACGGCGGCGAAGTCGTAGCCATTTCCATGGGCCCCGAACGCGCCAAACAAACCATCAAGGAAGCGCTCGCGAAAGGCGCCGACCGCGGCATCCACGTCTCCGACGCGAATTTCTTCAAACTCGATCCGCTCGCGTCCGCGCGTTCCCTCGCCGCCGCGATCCAAGCCGAAAATTTCGACCTGATCCTCACCGGCCTGCAAAGTGACGACCAGGGTTTCGGCCAGACCGGCGTGCTGCTCGCCGAACTTCTCGGCCGCCCCCACGCCACCATCATCATGGCCATCGAAGTCGTCGAAAATCACATGAAGCTCAAGCGCGAACTCGAGGCCGGCTGGTTCCAGCACGTCGAATTGCCACTGCCCGCCGTGCTTTCCATTCAGTCCGGCATCAACAAGCCGCGCTACGCCACGCTGAAAGGCATCATGGCTGCCAAGAAAAAAGAAATCGCGACGGTAGATCGCGCGACGCTCGGCGTGCCCGACGCGCCGACGCAAAAAGTGGAGCGCATCTACATGCCGCAAAAAACCAAGAAAACCGAATTCATCACCGGCCAGCCCAAAGAAATCGCAGCCAAGCTGGTGGAAAAACTGCGCCACGAAGCGCGGGTCTTATAGGGCCAAAATGAAAATTCTGCTGATCACCGAACAACGCGACGCCACAGTGGAACAAAGTCAGCTTCGAAACTCTAGCCGCCGCCCAGCAAATCGTGCAACAAACAAAGGGCACGCTCACCGGCGTAGTAATCGGCAAAGGCATCTCCGCGCTTGCCAACGAACTCTCCGCCTACCAACTCGACGAAGTACTCGCCGTCGAACACGACCTCCTCGAAAAATACACGCCCGACGGCTTCGCGCTAGCGCTCCGCCAGGTAATCGAATCCACAAAACCCGACCTGGTCCTGTTCCCCCACACCTATCAAGTCCGCGATTTCGCGCCCAAGCTCGCCGCCTCGCTCAACAAAGGCATGATCGGCGACTGCATCGCGTACCGCTACGAAAACAACAAACTAATTTTCGTCCGGCAAATGTTTCAAGGCCGCACCTCCGCCGACGTAGTCTTCAGCGGCGAAGCTCCCTGGATCGCCTCCTTCCAAGCCAGCGCCTTCCGCGCCGACCTCGCCACCAAACATTCCAGCGGCACAGCGCCCGTAAAATCCGTCAGCGTGGAACTAAAGCCAGAACAGATCCGCACCAAGCCGCTCGACCTGTTCCGCGAAGCCAAGCAAGCGGTGGACCTGACGCAAGCTCCGATCCTCGTTTCCGTCGGCCGCGGCATCAAAGCCCCGGAAAATATTGCCCTCGCCGAAAAACTCGCAAAACTAATGGGCGGCGAAATCTGCGCCTCGCGCCCCATCTGCGACGAAGGCTGGCTCCCCATGGACCGCCAGATCGGCAGCTCCGGCCAGACCGTCGCGCCCAAACTTTATCTCGCGCTCGGCATCAGCGGCGCCATCCAGCACGTAGTCGGCATGAAAGGCGCCCGCACCATCGCCGCCATCAACAAAGACCAGAACGCGCCAATCTTCGAGGTAGCCGACTACGGCATCGTAGGCGACCTCTTCGAAATCGTCCCCGCCCTGATCGAAGAACTCGAAAAAACAAAATAAGTCCGGGTAGCATAGGCCTGCCTGCCGCAGGCAATCTGGTGAGAGTGCCCGTCAGAGGACAGCCAGGGCTGTCCTACGATGGGCAAATTTGTATCGAATAGAAAACTGTTTCCCCTTTGTTTTCAATGGAGCTCTCGCCAGAATGGTGATTTTGTTATGTTTATTTGTATTGAATAGAATGGTTCGCTTCGTGACTCGTGATGGGTGAGATGCGGCGCGGGGGCAAAAGTGCCCGAAAAACTAGCGATTAAAAAAAGTTTTCTCATTTGTTGTGAGCGAGTTAGCGCGATTTTTAATATTTTGACGACTAGCGATTAGAAAATGGCGGGTGGAGAGTGGGGCTGGCGCGCCGCCCTTCGAAGCGGCACTGCCGCTTATCAGGATGAATCGCGCTGTAGCGCGATTCACGAAAGGCATGGCGCTTCGCGACGTCTTTTTGCCTTGACGAGGGTAAGCAATAGGAAAATGGGTTGTAGTTTGCGATGTGTTTTTTGCGGGCGATGGAGGGGCTCTCAAACGCCCACCCTTCGCGTGAAATAAAGGCGCGAAGGACGAGCCACCCGGAAATTCAACTGCGTTCGGTTTGGGTGCTGGGGAACGGTGGCCGTGCGCTTGCCTCACCAACCGCCGCCGAGCGCCTGATATAGCTGAACGTAGTTCTGAATTTCTGTCAGCCAGGCCTGATCCAGGTTGATTTCTGAGGTGAAATATTGCTGCTCGGTCACCAGACACCTCAAGGAAAGCGGTATATCCGCCGAGAAACCGAACGTCAGCGAGACGCGCAGCTTCCTTGTAGGTGGCCGTTTGTTCCTCCAGCTTCATCCGAAATTGCCGGGATTGATTGTAGCCGACCAGACCATTCGAGACATCTCCAAGCGCCTGTAGCACGGTCTGCTTGTAAACCAGTTCGGCTTCATCTCGCTGGGCCCATGCAAGGTGGTAATTCGCCCGAATACGCCCGCCCTCATAGATGGGCTGAGCAACTTGTCCCGCAAGTGTCCAGGCTGCCGTGGTGGGTCCTCCTCCGAGGAAACTCTCTAAAGCAGTGCTTTGCACGCCGAAGGCGCCGGTCAATGAGAACTGAGGGAAGAAAGCCGCTTTCGCCACTCCAACGTTCGCATTGGCGGCTACCAGACTTTGTTCGGCCTGGAGGACATCCGGCCTGCGTTCGAGAATCGCGGACGGCAATCCAGCCGGCACCTCAGGCATGTGCGGCTGTTGAGTGAGAGGAAGTCCGCGAAGAACGGGCCCAGGATTTCTACCCAGCAGGATGCTGATCTGATTCTCGGTCTGCTCGATTCCTTGCTTCAGTGAAATGATCTCTGCTTCCGCCTGTTCTTGCAAGAGCTGGGCCTGCAGAACATCGGTAATCGCGCTTTCGCCACCTTTGAATTTGATGGTGTTGATCCTCACAATCTCCTTGTCCGCCTCCAATGTGCGTTCCGAGGTGTCGAGTTGGGAATCGAATGCGCGCAGTTGAAAATAGGCGTTCGCCACAGCCGAAATTAGCGTGATTCGAACAATGCCTTGCGCGTATTCAGTGGCCAGCAGATTTGCGCGCGCCGCTTCCGTCGCTCGGCGATACTGGCCCCAGAAATCCAGTATCCATGAGGCTTGCACCGCGAGCGCGCCGGCCGTGACGTTCCCTGACAATGGCTGCATGCGTTGGTTCTGGATTCCCCCGGCTAAATTCACCGACGGAAGCTGATTGGCGCGAGTAATCCCAAGATCAGCGCCGGCCTGCAGGACCCGCGTGGCGGCGATGCGCACGTCGTAGTTGTTGACGAGAGCTTCTTTGAGAAGGCTCTGCAGCACTTCGTCCGGAAAAACGGCCGCCAACTTCATTTCCGCGAATGTTTCACTCGGCGGCTTGGGTGGAGGTGCCCGTGCGGGAGTCCGCGATACTCGCCCGGGACATTCACGTCGGGGCGTTTGTAGTTCGGCCCCACCGTGCACCCGCACACGCAGAACAGCAACACGATGGCAAGCACACATGGCAATAGATGTTTTCCTGCGCATCATGGCTGACCCCCTTCCGGGCCAGCGCCGACCGCCGGCGGCTGCTGCGGCCTTTCTTTCTCTTTACTGAAGAGGTTGCCGAAGCGCTCTACGACGTCAAAGGACACCGGTACGAAAAAGATAGCGATGATCGAGGATGCGAGCATGCCGCCGATGACCACCGTTCCCAGCACCTGGCGCGAAATCGCGCCCGCGCCAGCGGCTACCCACAACGGCACGCAACCTAAAATGAAGGCGAAGGCAGTCATCAGGATGGGCCGCAGTCTCAGTCTTGCGCCGGTCAGAGTCGCTTCGAGCAGCGGCTTCCCGCTGTCGTACTCGATCTTGGCAAATTCCACGATGAGGATGGCATTCTTGGCCGATAGACCGATCAGCATGACCAGACCAATCTGAGCGTACACATTATTTTCAAGGTGGCGGAAGAAAAGCGCGAAGAAGGCCCCGAAAACTGCGATCGGCACGCCCAGTAGCACGCTGAACGGCAGCGTCCAGCTCTCATACTGAGCCGCCATGATGAGGAAGACGACGAAGAATGCCAGACCAAAAATGACGGCGGGCGACACTCCCTGCGCGGCCCTCTGCTCCTGGTAAGACATGCCCGAATAGTCGAAACCCATCTGACTGGGCATCGTCTTGTGGAAGACGTCCTCCAATGCCGCCATCACCTGACCGGAGCTGTATCCCGGCGCCGCCGAGGCGTTGATCTGTACGCAGTTGAAGAGGTTGTACCGCATGAGGAACTCAGGGCCGCTGCGCGGATACGTACTGGTAAGCGTGCTCAAGGGAACCATATCGCCGGATGCATTCCGGACGTGAAACTTGCCGAGATTTTCCGCGTTGGTCCGGTAGTCACCATCGGCCTGAACATATACCTGCCATTGCAGACCGAAACGGTTGAAGAAGTTAATCAGCGAACCGCCCATGAATGTCTGCACAGTCTGGTAGAGATCGTTCAGCGGTATCTGCTGGGTCATCGCCTTGGCGTTGTCCACCTTTACGCCGACCTGGGGCACGTTGAGCAGGGCGGTTGTTAGAACTCCGGCCAGCTCGGGGCGCTTGCGGGCCTCTTCCGCAAATATCCGCGCATTTTTTGCGAGGAACTCGATGCCGCTCCCCGACCTGTCTTCAAGAATGAAAGTTGCGCCACCCGATGTGCCTACACCCGGGATTGCCGGCGGGGGGAATGAGAAAGCAATTCCCGACGGAACCTTTGAGAGCGCCTGTTGCAGGTGGGCTTTAATTCCCTGGTAGCTGGTCTCGGGAGTCTTGCGCTCTTCCCACGGTTTCAGCGAAATGAAGAAGAACGAGCTATACGTGGCGTTCACGCCACTCAACATGCTGTATCCCACGACCGAGCTGACGTATTGCACGCCGGGCGTGTCCATGATGATCTTTTCTACTTCGCGCGCGGCGTCCGACGAGAGTTGCAGCGACGCGGCGTTAGGCAGCTGCAAGCCGCCATAAAGATATCCCTGGTCTTCATCGGGGAGGAAGCTCTGTGGGATCTGCTTGCCGAATAAGCCCGCACCGACAGTCAGCACGGCGAGTATGAGGAACGCGAAGCCGGCCTTGTGGATGAGGTGCCTGCACACGTTCACGTACCCGTCGGTGGCATGCCCGAAGCCCCGTTGAAACCGCGGAAGAAAGCGCCGAGGGGTCCGCGCGTCGGCTTCTTGGGACGCAGCATCAGGGCGGAAAGCGCGGGGCTGAGCGTGAGCGCGTTGAATGCCGAGAAGAGCACCGAAATTGCGATGGTAAGGGCAAACTGCTTATACAGCTGTCCCGTAATGCCGGGAACGAAGGCCGTGGGAATGAACACTGCGGCGAGAATCAGTGCAATCGCGATTACCGGTCCCGAGACCTCTTCCATAGCTTTGATGGCGGCGTCGTGGGGCGTCAGCCCATGCTCGATGTGATGTTCCACTGCCTCCACCACAACAATCGCATCATCCACGACCAGTCCAATCGCAAGAACGAGCCCGAAAAGCGACAGGGTATTAATGGAGAACCCAAATAGCGGAAAGACCATGAAGGTTCCCACCAGAGAGACAGGAACCGCGAGCAGCGGAATGAGCGTTGCCCTCCAGCCCTGGAGAAAAATGTAGACGACGATGATGACCAGGATCAGGGCTTCGAACAGCGTCTTGTAGATTTCATGGATCCCTGCGCTGACGGCGAGCGTCGTGTCGAGCGCGACGTTGTAGTCCAGGCCGCTCGGGAACCGGCGGCTTGCCTCCTCCATCATTTTCAGCACCGCGGCTCGGGTCTGCAGGGCGTTGCTGCCAGGAGTTAGATAGAGCGCAATGAGGGCCGCGGGCTGGGCGGGCTTGTTCTCTCCTGCCGTTCCCATCCGCGCGAGTATCGAATAGTATTGCGCTCCCAGACTCACACGCGCCACGTCTTTCAGGCGCAGAATTGATCCGTCGGGCTGGGCGCGGACGACGATCTCGCCAAACTCCTCGGCCGTGGGCAGCCGCCCCGGAGCCCGAACGTTATAGGTGAATTGCTGACCTGGAGGGACAGGCTCACCTCCGATCTGGCCTGCGGGGTTGACCTTGTTCTGAGCCTTGACCGCATTCGTGATATCGGACACGGTCACTCCCAGACTTGCCAGCCGATCAGGATTCACCCAGATGCGCATTGCATAGGGCCCAGCGCCGAATACCTGAACCTGGCCGACACCCGAAATTCGCGTCAGCGCATACTGCAAATTGATGTTGGCGTAGTTGGCCAGGAAAATGTTGTCGTAAATACCGGTGGGCGAATAGAGGTCAAGCAGCATAAAAGGGGCAGTCGTTCCAGGCTGCACGATAACGCCTTGCTGTGTAACCTCGGCGGGCAGTTGCGAGTTGGCCTGCCCGCTCCGCATCTGCGCCAGAATCTGGTCGGTGTTGATGTCGGTCCCCAACTGAAAGTCAACGTACAGCGTCATTCCTCCGCCGGAGCTGGCGCTTAATGAGTACATGTAGTTCATGCCAGTGACGCCTGACATCTGCTGCTCGAGGGGAGTTGCAACGGACTCGGCAATCGTCTGCGCATCCGCGCCGGGATAGGTGGCCTTGACCTGGATCATCGGGTCCGCAATGTTGGGGAACTGCGCGGTAGGCAGGCTGAGCATTGTGACCACGCCGATCAGCACCATCAGAATTGCAATGACCATCGCGACGATCGGCCGATTGATAAAGAATTTGGCCATGGTCAGTTGCTCCCCTCGTCCGCCGGCGCTGGCGTGTAGGGCTTGGCAACAACCGGAATGCCGTTCTTTGCCAGTTGCGGCATTGCAGCTGCGACCATTTGTATTCGTTCAATTCCTTCAGCCACGACCTGCTCGCCCGGCTGCAAGCCCTCGCTAACGATCCAGTTCGGACCTACACGCTCTCCCATCTTCACCGGCCGAAATCTGGCTTTGTGATCTGATCCGATCACGAGGACCATGTAGTTCGACTGCACCTCGATAACGGCACGCTGCGGAACCAGCAGCGCGTTCCGATTCACGCCGGTCTGAATCCGCACCCGTCCAAAGCCGCCGGGACGAAGCGCGGCGTCGGGTTGGCGAATTCGGCCGCCATTTGAATCGTGCCGGTCTGGCTTCCGATCTGGCGATTGACGTAAACGAAACGACCCTTTTGCGGATAAGGGACGTCGTTTGCCTGAATGAATTCGATTGGCGTGCTGGCGAGGGAATCCCGGCTGACCTTGCCGGAAATGATTCCCTGCTACTCTGGAGGCAACTCCGAGGAAAGCGCTCTCGCTGACATTGAAGTAGGCCCAGATCGGATTGACCTGGGAGACTGTCGCCATTTTTGTGCCGGTACCGACCAGGTCGCCA
This sequence comes from uncultured Acidobacteriota bacterium, assembly GCA_963828935.1. Taxonomy (GTDB): domain Bacteria; phylum Acidobacteriota; class Terriglobia; order Acidiferrales; family UBA7541; genus Palsa-189. The sequence goes on from CAWHGP010000009.1 coordinate 13,038, forward strand.
ATCTGGGAGTTCGATACGCCGGCGATGCCGTCAATCGGTGAATTGACGTTGGTCCAGGCCAGGTTTAACTCCGCATTCTGCTCATTGGCCTTCTCTGCTAGTACTTCCGCGGCCGCGGCATCACGGTTGCGCGGTATCGTTGTCCAGTTGCTTTTGCGGAATCGCGTTTTGTGCGGCCAACGGAGTGTCGCGGGCGACGTCGGCCTGGTACTTCGCGAGGTTTGCTTCCGCTCTCGCTACCGACGCTTTGGCTGCGTCAAGTGCTGCCTCGTATTGCCGCGGATCGAGCTCGAACAGACGCTGGCCCTTCTTGACGAAGAAGCCGTTCTGGTACTCCTGCTTCAGCAGGTAGCCCTGCACCTTGGGAGTGATCTCGGCGTTCACCGGGCCATTCAATTGCGCGACCCATTCGTTGTAAATCGGCACGTCCTGTTGGACGACGGCCGCCACAGTCACTTCGGGGGGCGCTGGCGGGGCAGGTTTTTCCTTTTCTGAACACCCGACAAGCCCCGTGAGCAGGAATGCTCCGATGGGGAGCAGAATCAAAAACACGTAGCTCGAAAATGAACTTCGCGGATCGCCTTGCTTCGGTTCTGCCGTGCATGATCCATACAACTGAAATTCACGTCGGGTGTGCATTGATGCGCTCCTTGTTGACGGATTCCAATGAAAGCGGCCAATGAGAGGTTTACACTAGGCTCCCTCGGAAATTCGCCGCCGATTCTTTCGGGTGGGCGGAGATGGCCCAGACGAGCGGAGATTTTTGAGGAACACCGAGCTCTCGCTTGCGAGCCCATGACCGGGTGAGTCTACAACATCACGACCGTCGAGAGCGAAATCAGATTTAGCGGAAAGACGATCCGAACGAAGAGAGAGCCTTCGCTGCGCACCCTTCGCCGAATCACTCAGGGCGGGCAGGATGACGGCGAAAGACGGGGGCAACGGCCACGTCAACTGCGGACTGGCTTTACGTGCTCGCGGTTGCGATGATTATGCCGCCGGTGAGGATGAAGAGTCCGCCGACGTGAACTGCGAGAGATGGAATCTGCTTGAATGCCAGCCAAGAGATGGCTTGAGCGGTAAGAAAGAAAAACACCACGTAGAGGCCGAGGAGATTGCCGAACTCCTATGGCGGGCGAGTTGACAGCAGTCCATCCATAGAGGCGAACAAGACGAGCGCGGCAAGTGCAAACAGCGAGGCCTTTTGCCAGGGGAGGTTTCGTGAAGGCCTGCGCGGA
>CAWHGP010000010.1:0-680000 GCA_963828935.1 uncultured Acidobacteriota bacterium
TGGCACCCAGGTAACGTGCCATAACTTCATTTACCGATTTACTGGGCATTTCGCATGATCGCTTAGGACGTGTCCTGAAAAAGGATTCTCTAACGAGCCGCCCAAGTGCCATGTATCGCCGCGCTGCCTTAGACGAGCACTGCTGCTCTTCCAGTATGGTTGAAGGCCGGCCTGCCAATCGTAATTGGGGAAAACACCGATCCCGCCAAGCGATACGCAGCTCTTTACGCCCGACCAATGCAGTTTTTCGCAAATAAGAGTGGCTCCTTGTTGCCCTCAAAGAATCTGGCACATTGCTATAAATTATTGTCACACCGCAACTTAGCCCCATATTAACGCCCGACGGAAAAACACCCGCTCGGGTATCCGGCGCATACACAAGCTTCAGCCCCGCGAATCAGTAAAAGCGGCATCGCACATTGGCGCTGGTGCGCGTAGATTTATGCGCGGGGACGGGGGATCCATCCTTCATCTATAGCGTTGTTCCCAACGTTCCAGCAGAAATGTGGGCCGATCGTAATTTGATCGATTTTTTTGATTTTCAGGAGGCCCTACCGTGCGCAAGCTCTTGGTTCTGTTCGGCATTGTTTTGTGCTTGTCACTTTCCGCTGCGGCGGCGGATGATTCACCAGCCGATCCAGCAGCTCCGGTTCCGGCAGCTGCAGCTCCCGTAGACCAGCATCCTCCGGGTTACATTTACCAGCCTGATCGGGGCCGTGTTCAGTTTGGGGTCGGATATCAATACCAGAGTTACAATGTCTTTGGCCGAACGTTTCACGATAATGGCTACAATATTGACGCGGTCGTTGGTGTCGGTGACTGGATAACCGGAGCTACGGCGCGTTTGACGGTAGCGGCCGAGGTGACCACCGCATTTGGTTTTGGTGGTGAAACGAGTGGCGAAACCGACCTTGAGCGCAAAGTCGTTATTTGTAGGTGCTTGGACCGCACCTCTCGATCCGAGAGTGAGTCCCGTTTTGAGCCTTGGATTCACGTGCTGCCGGGCTGGCAACATTTCCGGTTCTCGCAAGCGGGCTCTTTCGGCTCGAACTCGGCTTTCGGTTTTATGGCCGGTGGCGGATTGGACTTTAAAATCAGTCGCCGCGTTTATTGGCGCGTCCAGGGCGATTACTTAGGCACAAACTTCACCCACGGCATCGACACAAACTATTCGGTCGGCACCGGATTCGTCATCAATTACTAGGAAACAGAATCACTAGAAAAAAGAATGTACCCCGGTCCGCCCCGAGTATGGGGCGCCCGGGTCCCCGTGCCTAGCAATTTGGCGCATCAAGCACGTTGCGGTGGCCGCAACGTGCAGGGGCTGCGGGCGGACCAAAAAAGTAATGAGAATACCAAACAGGCTCGCGCGCCTTCTCATTTCGCTCATGGTTTTATCGCCCGGTGTAGCTGCTCAAAGAGACCGTACGTTTACTGGTGAGATTACCGACCGCGATTGCTCCGAATTCGGTGGTCATACCTTAATGCTGCAAAGGGAAAGACTCCCCGCGATTGCACCCTGATCTGTGTGAAACTGGGTAGCAAATACGTTCTTCTTAGCCCAGAAGACAAGACCGTCTATCAGCTCGACGATCAGAAGAAACCTGAGCAATTCGCGGGCGAGAAAGTCAGAATCACGGGAACTCTCGATAGGGACAACCGCACCATTCACGTCACCGAGATTAAATTGGCTATCGTAGCCACACCGCAAAACGCTGTCGCCAGCCCTTTCAGGGTGGGCCATACTAGATCTTCAAATCGCAACACTGCAGCCATTTTTTGCCGCATGCCGCCGTGTCCGCACTGCTCAGAGAATTTCTCCTCACCGTAGTATTTCAGCTGTATTCGTGCAGTTACCTGGCTACTCCTCTGTAAGAGGCCTTCGTGCTAAGCTTCACCGAGTGGAGCGTTTCGAGGGAACATGATTGCATTGCGCATGATCGCGCTCGTAACGGCCCTGACGTTGCAAACGAGTGGTCCCGTCACCGCACCGCGGGCATCGGCTCCCCAGACTGCCCCGCAGACTGCCTCGCAGTCCGCCCGCTCTGCCAAAGACCAGGAAATCGCGGAATTGAAGCAGCGCGCCGGTGCTGGAGATGCGCGGGCGCAGGTGCAGCTGGGTCTGGCTTATCTGACTGGCGCCGGCGTCGCGGCGGATGACGCGGAAGCGGCCAAGTGGTTTCGCAAGGCCGCCGATCAGGACGATCCCGACGGGGAGCGATATCTCGCGGAAATGTACGCTGGTGGGCGGGGCGTTCCGGCGGATAATGCCGAGGCGGCGAAATGGCTGCGGCTCGCTGCCGTTCAGGGCGATGCGCGTGCCCAGCACAATCTTGCCGTGATGTATCTGCAGGGCATGGGGATCCCCAAAAATACCACCGAGGCCGCAAAGTGGATGCGCAAGGCGGCCGATCAGGGATTAGCCAGGGGCTATTCGGTTTAGGAGTCGATATGCCAACGGCTACGGGGTCTATCCCGACGATGCGGAAGCGGTGAAGTGGTATCGAGCAGCCGCGGCGCAAGGCTACATCGACGCCTTGAATAATCTCGCCAGCCTGCTGGCCACGTCAAAGCAAGCGGGTGTGCGCAACACCCAGGAAGCCATTGCCGTCGCTACCAAGGCGGTTGCCGCGCAAAACAGCCCGGTTTATCTTGATACTCTCGCAACCGCATACTTCCAGGCGGCACAATACGCCAAGGCTGTGGAAGCCGAGCGCAAAGCGGTGACGCTGGCTCCCGATAATGCCGCCTATAAACAGGCACTCGACCAGTATATGGCTGCCGCAGATACCCACTGACATTGCACGCTTCGACCATGCTTTGACCGTCGTCAAAATACCAAAATGAGCGTAAGAAACGTATCTATCGCGATCGTGGGCGCCGGCATCGGCGGGCTGACAGCCGCCGCGACGCTGCTGCGCGCCGGCATGCGCGTGCAAGTTTACGAGCAGGCACCGCTTTCGCGCGCGTCGGCGCGGGCATCCAGATGATGCCCAACTCGATGAAGGTGCTGCGCGGGATCGGCGTCGAGGAAAAGCTGCGCCGCACCGCCTTTCAGCCGTACTCGCATCTGAATCGGCGAATGGGACACCGGCGAAGTGATGCGCGAACTGCCCATGCCGGAAAGTCTTTTCGGCGCGCCGTACCTGTGCATGCATCGCGCGGATCTGCACGAGGCGCTCGCCTCCGCCGTTCCGCCGGAAATCATTCATCTCGACAAGAAGCTGGCCGGGCTCGAGCAGCATGCGGGAGGGGTGACGCTGGCATTCGCCGACGGCACGCGCGCGCAGGCCGACGCCGTGATCGGCGCCGACGGCGTGCACTCGCTGGTGCGCGACATCATCATCGGTCCGGACGCGCCGATCCACAAGGGCCGCATCGCCTATCGCGCGGTGTTTTCCTCGGCGTTGCTGAACGGCATGGACATCGGCCCGTCCGCGCACGAAATGGTGGGGAATCGACCGGCACATCGTGATCTATTACACCACCGCCGACGCGCAGCGAGCTTTACTTCGTCACCAGCGTGCCGGAGCCGGCCGAATGGATGACGCGCGAATCGTGGTCGGCCAAGGGCGACGTGCAGGAGCTGCGCGAGGCCTACGAGGGCTTCCATCCCGACGTTCGCGCGGTGCTGGAAGCCTGCCCCGATTGCCACAAGTGGGCCATCCTCGAGCGCGAGCCGCTGCCGCGCTGGAGCGACGGCCGCGTGGTGCTGCTGGGCGACGCCTGCCATCCGATGACGCCCTACATGGCGCAGGGCGGGGCGACGGCGATCGAGGACGCGGCCATTCTGGCGCGCTGCCTCGAGGAAGTCGAGGGCGACGATATCGAGGGGGCCTTCCAGCGCTACGAGGCGCACCGCAAGCCGCGCACTTCGCGCATCCAGGCGATCTCCAGCGCGAATACCTGGATGAAGGGCGGCGACGACGATACCAGCTGGCTCTACGGCTACGACGCCTGGAACGTGCCGCTGGAACCGGTCGTTGCCTAGAAGGAATCTTCGCTCTCCGTAATCGCTTAGCCTCGACGGGGTCTATCCCGACGATGCGGAAGCAGTGAAGTGGTAGCGAGCGGCCGCCGCGCAAGGCTACAGCGATGCCTTGAATAATCTCGCCAGCCTGCCAGTCGCTATATACAGCACAAGCGCGGGACGTCGACTGAGTTGTCGGCCGACGACCCGCGCTTGGTTTTAGGAGGCCAGGTGCCGATAACCTGGCTTACCGATGGCCGCTTGAGTGACCCCCACCGGAAGACCGTCCGCCGCCTGAAGATCGGCCGCCACCGGAAGATCCGCGACTCGATCCACCACCGCCGCTGTAACCGCGGCTCGGAGAGCTGCCGCCACCGCGGTAGCTGGGTGCTGCGTAGCTGCCGCTGCCGCCTCCGCGGTTACTCGGCGCTGCTGGGTACCCGCCGGCATTGCCACCGCGGTAGGCAGGCGCGCTCTGATTGCTCGGTGCGCGATAGGCAGGCGCGGCATTGTAGCCGCCGCGCGCTCCGCCATTGGCTGCGGGGTTGTTCGCGCCGTTGTAGGAGCCACTACCATAACTGCGCGGATTAACGATGGGCTTGCTCATGTCGAGCGGAGGCCGATAACTCCCGGACGATTGCGAACGGTAGTTACCAGCTGCGCCACTGTTTCCGCGTGGAGCCGAATCCGCGCGAGGCTGCGCAGAAAATCGCTGCCATCCTTCACCTTGTGCCGCAGCACCCGGACGGCCACCCTGTTGCGCGGCCTGGGGGCCGCTTTGGCGACCGCCCACCTGCGCAGAGGATCCAAACCGGTTCCAGCCTTGTCCCCCCGATCCTTGTCCCCCCGATGCGCCATTCGGGGCACCGTTGAATGCGCCCCCGAAAGACCGGCCACTCTCTGCAGACCGCCCCAACGCTCCGGCTGAGCCGGGTGAACCCGCGCGCCCCGAAAAAAGAGCGTTGCTGGTTGAAGCGCGCCGCGGCCGACGCCGATACTGGCCGGTCCGAAGCGCGCATACTCTCCCGCGACGGAGTCACGGGAAGGCTGCCGGTCATCATGCGACCGCTGCGGAAATCAGCGGCACTCACCGCGTGAGCACCTGCTGAGCCTCGGCCGAAACTGCCAGCCGGGACACCGGAGAGCCCAGCACGCAGCCGGTCGTTACCCTCAATGTTGCGCAAGTTCGAGAAGCGGTCGCCAGCATGCAGCGGTGCGATCCCGCCGCGCAGGTTGTTGAAGTTATGGAAGTCGACGACATTAAAGCGCCCGCCGAATCCGCCCCACCACGGATGGAAGAAGTCGCCTGGGCCGATGGGCAGCCAGCCGATAGACCCAAAGCCGCCGCCGAACCCAAATCCAAATCCGACTCCGCCACCAAATCCAAAGAACGAAACGTATGCGGGCGCCCAAATCGGACGGTACCCGCCATAAACGGGACCCGGCCACCAGGCCCACGATCCGCCATACACCATCCACCGGCCGTAGTGATACGGCGCCCATCCCCAAGGCTCATCGGAAACCCACGTCCAACCGTAGTAAGGCTCATACACCCAGCGGCCGAGCCGATAGGGAGCCCAGCCGGGATCTACCGTGGGTACCCACACGGGACCATAGTCTGGAACTTCCGACCAGGTGCCGTGCCCATCCAGGTCGCCGGCACCCGTGTAATAGCGGTTGGTGTGCTGGTAAGTCTCCGCGTTATAGATGAGGCCATCGCGATCCTTGTTCCACTTGTCCCAATCGTCGTTTTGCGGCGCATCGGTGACTTTGTATTGCGCATCGTCGCCGAGGCCATGAATGGTGATGAACTGGCCTTTGTGCACCTGTGTGCTGCCCTGTTGCGTGGCAACCTCGGCATCGCCTTCGCGAACGGTTACATAGGTGTCGCCATCTGCGCCAACTTCAATGCGGTAGCGGCCTTCATGAAGCATGTGCACGGAAACGTTAGACGTATCGATCTGTGCGTCGGTATCCGAACCTTTGAGCACCGAGAAATTTGCCAATCCCTGCGTAATCTGCAACTGGATGTGCCCGGGGGATAGCGCGATGAGATTCGCTTCGGAGTTGGAATCGAGCCGCAGGATATTCGCGTAGTCCAGCTGCAACTCGGCGCGGGAGTCATTACCTGTCAAGATTTTGTCACCAGGCATCAGGGGCGTATTCAGGGTAACGGCGGAGACATCGTTGTTGTCGCCACGCTGCAGGGTGACGTCGCCGTGAATAAAGCTGGCGCGAGCGACACCGGCGTTTGCATCCTGTTGCTGATCGTTTTGCTGGCCGGGCTGTTGGCCAGGGCCAGGTTGTCCAGGCCCAGATTGCTGCGGCCCCGGTTGTTGGTTATACGGAGGTCGTTGGGCATACGGGGGCTGCTGGCCGTAGGGCGGCTGCTGCGCATTTGGGTATTGCTGCGTATAGGGCGGTTGTGATTGCTGTGGATTCGGGTATTGCTGGGCATAGGGCGGCTGTTGGGCGCTGGGGTATTGCTGGGCATACGAGGGATCTTGCGACTGGTCTTGCGCACTCGCGGGCCGCAATGCCAGAAAGCTCAAAAGAAATGCCATCATCGTCAACGAAGCCAACTGCTTCCCCACGCTCCATGGTTTTCTCATGCTCCACCCGGTGATACCCATCCGCGCCAGCCTCATGATCGCCCTCCACTGCACACGTTATTTGTCACTTATGACAGGGCAAGGACGTTGCCAAACGGTGGAGTGGGTTCGGGCCGTCAAGTAGTTGTAAGAAAAGCAGATGTAGCGCTGGCGAAGCGAGGATGAGGACTCGGCTTGGTTGGATTCCACCGCAGGTGGTGGTTTTCAACCGCCAGCAGAACCTGGGCAGTACTGCCGGCCTGGAGCTGACCAGCCGCGTCATGGTGGATCATGAGGAACCGCGTGCCGGGTTCCGCCTGACACATTTGACAGTTTGGCTTCCGCACCGATGAGAGATTCTTCGGTCGCTGCAGCGACCTCAGAACGACAGCCGGAAATACGGCATAGCATAGCAGGGAACCGGACTCGGACACGACCGTGGTGCAGGAAGTGGCGCACGAAACCGAATTCGTAACTTGTCGTCAACTACTTCGGCGCTGCCTCTCATTATTCCGCCATCGGCAATTATTCCGGCGGTTCCTTACCGGGCTCGTCGGCAATGCCGATCTTTTCCAGGCGGTAGCGCAGCGCGTTTCGCGACAAGCCAAGCATCCGCGCGGCCTGGCTCTTATTGCCGTTGGACCGGCGATACGCTTCGCGGATGATTTCATCCTCCCAGGCATCGAGAGTTTTTCCTTCGGGAAGCAAGGCGGAAGATCCGGCAAGGGATTTGGGCCGCACCGCGTCCAGGTGAATATCGGAGGGCTCGAGCACCGTTCCGCGCGCCAGCGCACAGGCGCGCTCGATCACGTTCTCGAGCTCCCGAACGTTTCCGGGCCAATGAAATTGCATTAACTGTTCCATGGCGGCAGGCGAAACCGAAACAGGTTTCTCGGGTGAGTTATGGCAGAAGCGCGCGAGGAACAGCTTCACCAGATCGGGGATGTCTTCTTTGTGCTCACGCAACGGCGGGATATCGATCGGGACCACGTTCAGGCGGTAGTAAAGGTCCTGGCGAAACGTGCCTTCTTCGAGGGCAGCACGCAGATCGCGATTGGTGGCTGCAACCAGGCGCACGTCGACTTTCACGGTGCGCGTGCCGCCCAGCCGCTCGAATTCGCGTTCCTGCAAAACGCGCAAGAGCTTCACCTGGGTTGCGGGAGGCACATCGCCGATTTCATCGAGAAACATGGTGCCCTTGTCGGCCAGCTCGAATTTGCCCGGCTTGCTGCCGGTGGCGCCGGTGAAGGCGCCCTTTTCGTAGCCGAACAGCTCGCTCTCGAGAAGGTTCTCGGGGATTGCGGTGCTGTTGATCTTGATGAATGGGCCTGAGGCGCGATTGGAACGCTGATGGATCACGCGAGCGATCAGGTCCTTGCCGACACCGCTTTCGCCGCCCAGCAGTACGGTGGAAGGTGTGGGCGCGACGCGGTCAACCAGCGCCAGGACCTCCTGCATTTTCGCGCTGTGCGCCACAACGTTCGGGAAGCTATAGCGGTGGCCCAGGGCTTCGCGCAGCGAACGGTTCTCTTCCCGCAGACGGCGAACATCGAGTTCCTTCTCGACGGCCATGCGCATTTCCGCAAGCGAAAAAGGTTTCAGTATGTAATCGCTGGCACCGGCTTTCATGGCTTCGACAGCGGTTTCGACGCTGCCATAAGCCGTCATCACGATCACGGGCAGTGCGGAAAACAAGCGCTTCGCGGAGCGCAGGAATTCGAGGCCAGTCATGCCTGGCAGCTTCAAATCGGTGAGCACCAGGTCGATGTGCTCGCGGCGCAAGAGATCGAGGCCGGCCTCGGCGTCGGACGCCGAAAAGGTCTGAAATCCCCCTTCGCCAAGATCGAGCTCGAGTAAGCGGCGCATGCGGGCTTCGTCCTCAACGATCAGAATCGTGGGCTTGGGAGGCATAAGGATCAGAGCGTGGCGGCCGGCTGAGACTCATGCACTTCTGCGCTGGCCGCCTGGCCGGCTACCGGGCCAGCGAGCGGGAAGAACACCACGAAGCAGGCGCCGCGCCCGTTCGCAGGAACACTTTCGGGCACGCTTGCACGGATGCGATCGGGCGAGGCATCGGCGAGATCGGGCAGGCTGGCGGGTTTGGCGGCGGCTTTTCTGTCTGCTTTTGTAGCTGGCGTTCTATTCGGCGTTTTATCAAGTGTTTTATCGGGCGCTTTATCGCCCGGTCGATCGGGTGTCCAGGCCTGGGATGCCGGAACTATGCTTGGCTCGCTACCGTCTTTCGACGCGCCCGCCAATTCGATCGCGCCGTGATGTTCGTCCACGATTCGGGACACCAGGGAAAGGCCCAGACCCACGCCGGTCTTTTTCGTGGTCACAAAGGGATTGAAAATCTGCTCGCGAAGCTCGGCGGGAATGCCCGGCCCAGAATCCGCTACGCGGACCTCGATTCCCTGCCGGCCGTCTCGCCGCGCGCGTGCGATGGACATGCGCAGACTGCCTCCGCCGTTTTCGCTCATGGCTTCGTAGGCATTCTGCGCCAGATTGATGAATATCTGTTCGCAGAAATTCTCTTCGAGCGGCACCAGCGGCAGATTCTCTTCGTAGCGCCGCTCAATGTGCACGGGCGGGCCACTCCAGTTGGCGGCCACCGCTTTGAGGGCGCGATCCACTACCTGCGGCAGCGATTGTGGGCGAAGTTCAAGATGCAAAGGGCGCGCGAAGTCGAGGAAGCGTGTGACCAGCGCGCTCAAACGGTTGACCTCGGTCGAAATATATCCGGCCAGCTCGGCCGCCAATGGCTCGGAATTCTTAACCCTTTCGTTCAGCATCTCCGCCGACCCTTTGATAATGCCCAACGGGTTGCGAATCTCGTGCGCGAGGCCCGCAGACATCTGGCCCAGGGCGGCGAGACGCTCGGAGCGGCGCGCCTGCGCTTGCGCTTGCTCGAGAAGCCTGTTGGTTTCCGCAAGCTGTTCCGCCAGGTTCTGATAGAGCTGCGTCTGACGGCGATTTTCCACGGCAAAACGGTTCACGATGATGGCCGCGAGAAAGAAAAACAGGATGCGAATAACCAGTTCGGAAACGCCGGCGGGCGTCAACTGATATTCCTGAAGCGCGGGATAGAGATAAGAGCAATAGGCGGCGGAGGCAATGAGCGTCCACAGCAGTGTTCCCAGCGGACCGAAATAGACTGCCGCCGTCACCACCGGTAAATAAAAAATAGGATAGTAGCTGCTGTTAATGCTGACCTCTCCGGTATGGCTGAGCAGCACCATGGCCAGCAGGATTTTCAGCACCATGACGTAAGTACGCCCGTGCCGGGGCAGCCGCTCGATCAGCCGCCCTTCGATAATTTGCAGAACGCCGATGGCGAGAAGGATGAGCTGTTTGTGAACTTCGCGAACGGGCGGAAGAACGGCAAGCCCCAGAAGAAATGCGAGGCCCAGCACGTCCATCCAGTTGCGGCTTTGACGGTGCGGGGGAATGGCCGGTGGCTGGGGTTGGGGGACCATGAGCGTGTACGCGTCCACTCGCCTATCTTAAAGCCAATCGGGCTTAGGCCCACTGACTTAAGCCCGATTGGCGAAACAGGGCCGCTCGCGCCGGCCGCCTGGCTAGCGGTTTCCGCGGTCCTTCTTTGAATCCTTTGCATCGGATTTGGGCTGCGGCTTCGCGGACCTGGAATCGTTCTGATGAACCTGTTCGTGCTGTTGTTGCCAGCCTTGTTGTTTCTGGACGTCGGTCTGTTGCTCCGCCGGAGTAGCGGCACGAACAGGCGGCGCGGTTCTAACGGGTGGACGTGTGTCGCGGGTGTCGCGGACATTTGGATTCGCGCCGGGGTTGTTCGGATTGGCGCCGTTCGGGGCGGCGTTGGCCGGGCTGACGTTATTGGGACGCGCGTTGTTTGGGTTGGCGTTATTCGGGTTGGCGCTGCTCGGATTACCGTTATTCGGCCGCGCGCCGTTCGGATTGACATCATTCGCACCGACACCGGCGTTCCCACCTGGGTTCGAGTTTCCGCGGCCCTGATCGTTGCGACCATGGTGCGGCCCTGATCGGTGCGGTCGAACGGGCGGTAGCCAGGCGCGCCCGGCGCTGCCCGCGGGCGTATTCGGGCTCCGATCAAAGCGCGCGGCAGGCGGAGCTGGCGCGGCCCTGACAACCGCGGTGCGATTGAGCACCGCCGCTGGAGGCCGCCGGGATGCCGGCCGGCCTGCGCCCACGAAGCTGGCGTGCTCGGGCTGTATTTGCATGCCGCGAGAGACCGGCGCCGCCGCCAGTTCGCGTTCCGGCACTCGCGCAACATTCGCCGCCACAGGCCGCGCATTCACGAATGTGTCGTGCGAGACCACAGTGACGCCGCCGCCCACGTGCTGGTTCACATATGTCACATTCGTGACGTTACTGTTGTGATAGACATTAATGACTGTATTCCGTTCGACCACCGTGTTCGTCACATTCACGCGAGTCACGTAGGCTTCGCTCACGCGATACGTCGGCACGTAAACTTCACGCGGTCCCAAAGCGAACCAGCCAACGCCGCCTCCACCGCCTATCGCGACTGAGAAATTGAATCCGGGACCGCCGCCAACCCAGGCCACCAGAGCAGGCGCGTACACCGGACGCACCACGACCGGCCCGGGAACCCAGCCCCACGTTCCGGCGACAAACGCCCAGCGCCCGTAGTGAAATGGCGCGAAGCCCCAAGGCTCATCTTCCACCCAAGTCCATCCATAAGGCGCAATCCACGCCCAGTGACCGTAGCGATAGGGAGCCCAGCCAACCGCAACGGTCGTGGGGACCCACATCGGACCATAGTCAGGCACCGTGCGCCAGGTGCCGTAGGTATCGAGGTCCTCCGACCCCGTCATCTCCGGCGAGACGTAGCGCGCCGAGGCCAGATGGTCTTCGCGGCGATTGCGGTCTGCTGCCCAGGTGTCGAACTCGGTAGGCGGCACCGCATCGGCATCCGCGAGATCGTACGTAAGTGTATCGGTACCGGTGAACGTAGCGCGCTGGTCGGAAATCAGCTTGTACGAACGGCCGCCGCCGGTGACTTCACCTTCGCCTTGCAGAACCGAAACGACCGTCGCATTTTTGTCGGGATCGACATCCACGCGATAGTTTCCTGGACGCAATACGGAAAACGCCAGATTGGGGGAGTCGATCTCGAAAGTGTCATTGGGATCGAGGCGGCGCAGGCGCACGATGGTCACTCCCGCGGAGACTTGCAACTGCACGATGTTGTCGGTCAGGTTCAGAAAAGAAATGCCGGTTTGGCGATCCAGGCGAATGGCGGTCGAGCCGACGTGCAATTCGGCGCGGCCGTCGCTATCGCACCACAGCCGGTCGCCCGTAACGATGGGACGGTTGGGCACGGCGTCCACCCAATCGTTGTCGCCGCCGCCGGCAGGCTGGAAGCTCACCACACCCTGCAGAAAATTCAGGCGCGCCACGCGGCCCGACGGGTCATCGTCGGCGCGAGCCGAAATACAGACTCCTGCGGCCAGCAACACGATCAGCAGGGGAGCCATCAGCACCGGGTCGAAGACCACCGGTGCCTGTTTTTTTGTTTTGCGCCTGTCATGAAACCCTCCGCCCCATCGAGCATGCGATGCCGTAATGTGTGTGCCCTAACGTGAGTATGTGCAAGTTGCCAAGTGTCGTATGTTCCGCCGTGGGCCTTATGCTCGAAACGACTGCTTGAAACGATTGCTTGAAACGATTGCGCGAAACGACGTGCGTGCAAAGATTTCCCCGGCTGTTTCCAACTGGAGGCGCCCCTACAGACACAAAGCCCGACAGACATACGTAAAACCCGGCGAAGCAATAAAAGTTTCCCAAGGCTTTCATGTAGTTTCGCCCTATCGATAACCCGGCGTAGCAATTTCCTCGCCACGCGTCCAAAAGAGCACCGTGCCGCGCTCAGCCTACAGAGATTGGATGCCATTCAACTTACGATTGTTTCTCCCGCGATTTCTTGTTCTATCGGCACGTTTCCATATTGCGCGGCGCATGCACCCCTGAGACGATTAGATCATCGGCAACCGCGCCAAGCGCTTCGCCGTCCGAAACTAAAAAAAGGTGGTCACAAAATGCCGGGCGCAACCAGTACAAGGCAGGCACATGGCCTTTTCGATTCGCTCAAGATTCGCGGAGTCACGCTTACGAATCGCATCGTGGTATCGCCGATGTGCCAGTATTCATGCGTGAATGGATTCGCGAACGATTGGCATCTGGTGCATCTGGGCAGCCGCGCCATGGGCGGTGCCGGCCTGGTGTTCGCGGAAGCTACCGCGGTCACGGCCGAGGGCCGCATTACCCCGCAGGACTTGGGGTTGTGGACCGACGCACATGCCGAGCCGCTGGCGCGCATCGTCAAATTCCTCCACTTACAGGGCAGCGTGGCAGGCATACAACTCGCGCACGCCGGGCGCAAGGCCAGCACCGCGCCGCCCTGGGACGGTGGCAACAAGCTTCCGGAAAGCAAAGGCGGATGGAGCGAGGTGGTCGCACCGAGCGCGCTGGCGTTTTCTCCGGAATATCCCATGCCTGCCGCCCTTACCCCGGACGGTATCGCCGCGATCGTTCGCGCGTTTGGCGATGCTGCGCGCCGCGCGCATGAAGCCGGATTCCGCGTGATCGAAATCCACGCCGCGCATGGCTATCTGCTTCACGAATTCCTGTCTCCGCTGAGCAACCAGCGCACCGATCGCTACGGCGGCTCGTTCGAAAATCGCACGCGCATGGTGCGCGAAGTGGTGCAGTCGATTCGCGAACACTGGCCGGAAAGGCGCCCGCTGTTTATTCGCATCTCCGCGACCGATTGGGTGGATGGCGGCTGGGACGTCGAACAGTTCGTCGAACTCGCTCGGCAACTCGAGCCGCTGGGCGTCGATTTGATCGACTGTTCCTCGGGAGGCAACGTGCACGGCGCCAAGATTCCGGTGGCTCCCGGCTATCAGGTTGGGTTTGCCGCGCGCATCCGGCGCGATACAGCGCTGTTGGCCGGAGCGGTCGGCCTGATTACCGAGCCGGCGCAAGCCGAACATATTTTGCAAAGCGGACAGGCGGACCTCATCCTGATAGCGCGTGAAATGCTGCGCCATCCTTATTGGCCACTGCGTGCCGCGAAGGAGTTGGGGCAAACGACGTCGTGGCCCGTGCAGTACCTGCGTGCCGCACCGGAGCGGTCGCCTGTACGGCAGCCGGCGGGGAGTGCGGATCTGTCGGAGGCCGCAGACGCAGAAATCGCCCATGCCTGAGGGGCGGCGAGGAGTGCAACCTTTACCGTCTCCGGCAGAAATCACCGGATTTTAGATACATCCGATGAATTCTTTCACGGACGCTCGCGCTTCCGGCCTGCTAGAGTGACGGTATGCTGGCCAAGTCTGCGAGTACAGAGAGTGACGGCATGTTCCGCGGGTATGACCCGGGTGATTTCTATGACGAGATGTTTTGCGCCCCCGGCATTCCGCGCGCGCATTACGCCACGCTTTTCCAGAAGCTCGCTACCATGCAGCTTTCGCAGTTCGAGGAGCGCCGCAAGCTGGCCGATCTTTCTTTTCTTCTGCAGGGCATCACTTTCACGGTATACAGTGACGGCCGCGGCACCGAACGCCTCTTTCCCTTCGATCTGATCCCCCGGATTTTGCCGCAGGCCGAGTGGCAACGCATCGAGCGCGGGCTGAGCCAGCGGGTGGTGGCGCTTAACCTTTTCTTACAGGATGTTTACGGCCGGCAGCGCATTTTCAAGGATGGCCGTATTTCGAGGTCGCTGGTCTATTCCTGCCGGAATTTCCGGCGCGAAATGATTGGCGTCGACGTGCCGCGGGGCATTCACACACATATTTGCGGCATTGATCTGGTGCGCGACTCGAAATCGGGCGACTTCTACGTACTCGAAGACAACGTGCGCACGCCTAGCGGCATTTCCTACGTGATCGAGAATCGCCTGGTGATGACCCGCACGTTTCCCGACGCCTTTCAGGCCTATGAAGTTCTTCCGGTGAATCACTATCCCACCGAACTTTCGCGCATCTTGCGCAGCTTGTCGCCGCGCGGCGAAAGCGACGCGGAGATTGTTCTCCTGACGCCGGGAATCCACAACAGCGCTTACTTCGAGCACAGCTTTCTCGCGCAGCAAATGGGCATCGAGCTGGTGGAGGGCCGCGACCTGGTGGTGGATGGGGATGTGGTGTACATGAAGACCATTCACGGGCTCAAGCGCGTGGACGTGATTTACACCCGCGTGGACGACGAATTCCTCGATCCGCTCACATTTATCGCCGACTCGCTTCTGGGTGTTGCCGGTCTTATGGGTGCGTGCCGCGCCGGGCACGTCGCGCTGGCCAATGCGGTGGGCAACGGCGTGGCCGACGATAAGGCCATTTACGCTTACGTGCCGGACTTCATTCGTTATTATTTGGATGAAGAACCGGTGCTCAACAGCGTCGAAACCTACCTGTGTTCCAGAGACTCCGACCGCTCCTACGTGCTCGATCATCTCGACGAACTGGTGGTCAAGGCGGTGGGCGAATCCGGGGGATACGGGATGCTCATCGGCCCGGCGGCCGACTATTCGACCATCGAGGAATTCCGGCGCCGCATCGAGGCGAATCCGCGAAATTACATAGCGCAGCCGGTGATTTCGCTCTCCCGGGTGCCTTCCTACGACACCGCCACCGGCTGCATGGCAGGACGCCATGTAGACCTGCGCCCTTACTGCTTGTATGACGGAGAGAAAGTAACGATCGTGCCGGGTGGATTGACGCGTGTGGCGCTGCAGCCAGGTTCACTGGTGGTCAATTCATCGCAGGGTGGCGGGAGCAAAGACACCTGGGTTTTGAGCGCGGGGTCCGGCGATGACTAACATGCTCTCGCGCATCGCCGATTCCCTGTTCTGGCTCGCGCGCTACGTGGAACGCGCCGAATATACCGCCCGCACCCTCGATGTCAATTACCACATGCTGCTCGAGCAGTCGCAGCACCCCTACCGCATGCATTGGGAGCCGCTGATCGTTATGGCCGGCGAGCAAGAGCGCTTTCATCTGTCCTACGAGGAGGCCAACGCGGAAACGGTGTTCGAGTTCCTCGCGTTTTCTCCGGAAAATCCCAGTTCCATCGTGAATTGCGTGGCCAAGGCGCGCGAAAACGCCCGCACCATTCGCGACCGCATTTCGCGCGAGATGTGGGAAGTCATCAACGGCCTCTTTCACACGGTCAGCCACTTTGATCCCCGCGAGGAGATGATTGCCGGGCCCCACCGCCTTTGCGAAACCGTGAAATTCGGCAGCCATGGCTTTCACGGCGTAACCGATGCCACCCTGCCGCACGATGAAGGCTGGGAATTCCTGCGCATCGGCTCGGCCCTCGAACGGGAAGAGATGACCGCACGGCTGGTGGACGTGCAGTATCACAACCTGCTCGACGCGCCAGCGGATTTGGTCGAGCCCGACAGCCATCAATGGATGGCGGTTCTGCGGTCTGTCGGCGCCTACGAAGCGTATCACCGCGAATATCATTCTCCCATCGAGCCCGAAAAAGTCGCCGAGATGCTCATCCTCCACTCGCAGCACCCGCGCTCGATTCGTTTCAGCACCAACCAGGTGCGTGACGGCCTGCGAGCCATCAGCGGAAGCAGTTCCGGATCGTATGCCAATGAGGCGGAACGCCTCACCGGGAAAGTTCTGGAACGCTTGCGCTACGACCGTATCGACGAAATTTTCAAAGAGGGCCTGCACCATTATTTGAACGACCTTCTGCGCATGTGCGACTCGATCGGCAAGGCGATTGCGACGACTTATTTCTATTATGGAGTCAACGAATGAATCGCTATCACCTCGTGCACACCACCGAATTCGCTTATGACAGTCCCGTGTCGGAGAGTTATAACGAAGTTCGCTTGCGCCCTCTGCACGACGATCTGCAGACCTGCGTCTCCTTCAAACTCGTCACCACTCCGGGCTCTCGCGGCACCTCTTATCGAGATTCGCTGGGTAACTGGGTCCACCAATTCAATGTTTTTGCCGAACACAGGCGTCTTAAGGTGGAGGCGGAATCGGTGGTCCTGGCCCACGAGCCACCGCCTCAGCCCAACGAGGATCTGACCCTGGCCGAACTCAGATCGCTTCGCGAGCAGCTATACGAAGAGTACTTCGATTTTCTGGCGCCCAGCGCGTACGTTCCGCACCTGCCGCAAATCGAGGAATTCGCCGCGATCGCCGAACGATCGAGCGGGGATACGGTGGGGGGATTTGCGCGCTCGGCTTCGGACTTGATCCACGACCGCTTCCGTTACGTCAAAGGAGCGACCCACGTCCACTCCTCGATCGAGGATTCCCTCGCTCTCAACGCCGGAGTTTGCCAGGACTTCGCGCATTTGCTCCTCGGCGTCCTGCGCACCCGCGGCATTCCCGCGCGTTACGTCTCCGGATACCTGGTTCCCGACAGCGAGCGCGCAAACGGCGCACGTGGAACCAACCTGGAAGAGGTGATTGGCGGCCAGGCTTCGCACGCGTGGGTCGAGGCCTATTTGCCGAACACAGGCTGGATCGGCCTGGACCCCACGCTCGGAAAGCCCGTCGCTCTGCGGCACGTCAGAATTGCGTACGGCCGGGATTACGGCGACGTTGCGCCCGTCCGCGGTGTCTACAAGGGACACTCCGGCCAGCGCCTCTCGGTCGACGTGCGGGTGCGTCCGGAAGTGGATGATGACGGGCGCGAGTTGTTGACGCGGGCTCCGGAACCAGTTGGTGAGGCTGTCCCGGTTTCGGAGCGGCCTCACCAGCCGCAACAACAGCAACAACAGCAGCAGCAACAATAACGAGACAACGTAAATGAGCCAGCGCCTATGAGCAACGCCCGTGAGCCATAGCACCTATGAGCCAATGCCGGACAGGTGCTGTTACGACCGGGCCGCCGCTCCCTGCTCATGCGCGGAAGAGTTGGTTTTTAGAAAGGCGAGCGTCAATGGCCACGCTTCGGCCGCTGCCGCGGGGTTGTAACTGGGGCGCGCGTCGCAAAAGAAACCGTGGTCAGCGTCGGAAAACTCCACGTTGACGAAACTCTTCTGAGCCGCCCGCAACGCTTCGGTGGTAGCCCGCACGTGATCGGCGGGAATATGCTGATCGCGTCCGCCCCAGAACAGCAACACCGGTGCACGCAACTCGCTCGCGCGGCCTAGCAGCCCGGCCCCATATTGCGAGGGCGCAATGCCTCCGCCATAAAACGATACGGCAGATTTTAGTGGCAGGGTCATGGCGGCGAGGAACGCTGCGCGCCCGCCCATGCAGAAGCCGACTGCTGCTGCATTGTCGCCCGCCCCATTGGCACGCAGCCAGTCGTGTGCCGCGCGGAAATCCGCCTCCATCGCAGGATCTCGCAGCGCCTGCATGTGTCCCATCACCGAGGGGAAATCGTCGTACCGGCCTTCAAACCCGGCCGCCGTGCGGTGAAACAGTTCGGGAGCGATGGCCAGGTAGCCTTCGCGCCCAAAACGTTCCGTAACCCCGCGGATGTGCGCGTTCACTCCGAACGCTTCCTGCATGACGAGTAGACCCGCTTTCGCGCCGGGCCCGCTGGGGCCCGCGACATACGCGCGCAGCGATGTGCCATCACTTACGTTCAAGGTTACATATTCGGTTCGAATGTCCACGTGATCCCCCCAAATGGAATGGCATTTTCTGCGGACTGCGCGCGCCATCATAGCACGCGCCGCGCTGCGCTTTGGAATTGCGTCTCGCTCGGGAGTGGGGTATAGGTTTGGAGGCGCGCAATGAATGATTGGAGGTGTTTGGAAAAAGGGGACGCCGGTGATCGCCGCATTTTCCCGGTGGCCGTCGGGCGCCCTCCTGTCGGCTGCGTCTCTGCGGCCTCATGGTTGAGACGCCGGTTGAGACGCCGGCCGAGACGCGGGTCGGAAGGCAGGTTTGGGACGCGCGGTCGAGACTCGCTTTGCCGGTCCCGGTATTGCATAATGACGCCGGTTGGACCGCATGCGTGATCTCGGGGTCTCGTAAACGGATCGTGATGTTGTGATGCAAGGAGGCTTACCATGAAATCTCTTTTCCTCTCCGCTGGTTTAATCCTGGCCGCGTCGATGGCAGCTTCACCGCTGGCGGCACAGGAGGTCACTAAGGAAACGGTGCCGGGCATTGTGAATTTGGCTCGTGCCGAAACCACCGTCGCCTGCTCGGGCGCAATTAAGGTCGAGGCGGTCCCGGAAATCAAGAAAATGGGCTTCGTTTCGATCATTAATTTGCGGGAATCGAACGAGCCCGGTGCGAACGTCGAAGCCGAGGGCGCTGCCGCCGAAGCCATCGGTCTGCACTACTATCACATTCCCTTCAATAGCGCTGCCCCCGATCCAGCCGCCGCCGACAAGTTTCTGGAAGCCATCACCGTGAAAGGCAGCGAGCCTGCATTCATCCACTGCGCGGGAGGTGGCCGCGCCGCCACTATGTGGTTCATCAAGCGGCTGGCTGTCGATCATTGGGATGTGGACCGCGCGACGAAGGAAGCGACCGCGCTGGGCATGACCAGTCCGGCGCTAAAGCAATTCGCGATCGATTACGTGCAGAACCGCAAGCGCTAAAGAACACGACACAGAACGCACAACATAGACATCTTCATCTACAGATGTAACAAGTGATTTTCTTTGTAGTCGCGGCCGCCCTCGCCCCGGCGCTGTCGCCTGTAAGCGCCTCCGTCAGTGTCGGGGCGTTCGCGTATTGCGGCTATCGGCTCGCCGGGGCCATGCGCAACGGCTACATCCGTCCGCAAGAAGAGCCTATCCGTTATTGAGTGAGAGTCATTCTTGGGTAAGAGTCATTCTGGTGACTGTTTCTTGCGTACGGGATTATGGATATGGCCAATCAGGATGGGTTTGCCGAAGATATAATCCCCCAAATTGCTTGTTGACACATCGAAGGTCGCCCTGTAGAGTCGGTTGCTGAAATGATCCGTGACGTCTCCAGCGATTTTGTAGTCCTCACCGGGCGGGCTCTTCTCCCCTGTTGCTGTTGTTGTTGACCCCTTCTACGTAGTCCGTCATTCCGCCGGCAGAATCTGATTCTGCCTTAAAGACAAAAATCCAGCGGAAATGTAACCGGCGCTCAACCGCGTATTTGCGCAAATCCAGTGCAAGGGATGAGGGGAATGGATATGCAACGCAATCTTCAGCGCGATTCTTACCGCAAGCGAAAACCATCTTCAGCGCAGGTGCGAAGTTTTGATTTTCGTATTCCCAATTTGCGCATTCCCATGCCCAGCTTGGCGGCATTCCTGTGCGCCCTCCTGATGCTGTTTGCCGGTGCCGCCCAGGCGCGTGGGCAACAGGAGGCCTCGCTCGGTGGCATCATTACCGACGCCTCCGGCAGCGCCATTGCGGGCGCCACCGTCACGATCAGGAGCGCCGAAACCGCCGCCGTCCGCACCGTGGTCACCGACGCCGCCGGCCGTTATGAAGCGCCGCTGCTCGAGGTGGGCAACTACGAGATGTCCGCCGAAAAGGCTGGCTTCGAGTCCGCCAGTACGCGGATCACCCTGGTGCTGGGACAACACGCGGATTTGAACCTCACGCTGTCCGTGGCCGGGCTCACGCAAAACGTGCAAGTTCAGGAAACCGCCATTGCCGTGAGCGCCACCACCGAAGACATCTCCGGCCTGGTCAGCGAGCGCCAGGTAAAAGATTTGCCGCTCAACGGCCGCAGCTACGATCAGTTGCTCACGCTCAATCCCGGAGTCGTCAACTATTCTTCGCAGCGTGCCGGGGGCATCGGAACGTCGAACTCGGTCGTCGGCAATATGTTCGCCGTTTCCGGCCGCAGGCCGCAGGAAAACCTCTACAACTTGAACGGTGTGGAATTTACCAGCGCGTCGGAAATCAACAACACACCGGGAGGCACAAGCGGGCAATTGCTGGGCGTCGACGCCGTGCGCGAATTCGCCGTGGTCAAGGATGCCTACGGCGCGGAATACGGAAAGCGGCCCGGCGCGCAAATCAACATCGTCACCGCGTCGGGCGCCAATCAGGTACACGGCAGCGCTTACGAATTCCTCCGGAACAGCGCGCTCGATGCCAGAAATTTTTTCGATCAGCCGCAGATTCCCGATTTCGAGCGCAACGTGTTCGGTGCCTCGCTCGGCGGCCCCCTCCAGAGGGACAAAACGTTCCTCTTCGGAAATTACGAGGGGTTTCGTCAGACACTGGGACTGAGCGACGTTACCCTGGTTCCCGATGCCAGCTCCCGCGCCAGCGCTGTACCGAGTGTGCAGCCTCTGCTCGCGCTTTGGCCCACAGCGAACGGCCCGGAACTGCTCACCTCCACAGGCGCACCCAGCGGGATTGCCGAGGCTTTCAGCAGCCCTGTGCAGCGCGTGCGCGAAGACTTCGGCACTCTGCGCCTCGACCATACGCTCTCGGCTAACGACTCGCTGGCGGCGGTTTACACCATTGATGACAGCGATGCCCACTCGCCCACCACGAACCCGTTCACCATCGTCAATATTTTCGCTCGCGAGCAAGTGGTCAGCTTGAGTGAAACCCACGTCTTTTCTCCCAGCGTGATCAACCGGGCTACGCTCGGTTTTTCGCGCGGGGGATTCTATTTCGATAGCGGTGTGACGATCAACTCACTCGAGAATGGCGCAGGCTGGGTACATGCGAACCAGCCGGTTGGGGCGCTGGTGGTCGGCGGCGGCACAACGCTGAATGGCGCGTCGCAGATCACCAATGGTGGCACCAACGCGGGAAGCAATCTGCGCGCGGATCGCAACATCTTTACCGCCACCGACCAGGTGACCCTCACCCGCGGGAAGCACCTGCTGAGCGCCGGCGTCTGGTTCGAGCGCCTGCAGTCGAATGACACCCTCGCGCAAGACCAATACGGCCAGGAGTCATTCACGAATCTGGCTTCTTTCCTGGCGGGCAACGTAAGCACCTATACGTATGCACCGTCCTACACCCCGCTGGGGTGGCGGTCGCTCGAAGGCGCATTCTTTGTCGAGGACGCCATCAAGCTTCGGCCCAGCCTCGAGCTGCGCATCGGATTCCGCGGTGAATTTACGGACGGCTGGAATGAGGCAGATGGCCGCGCTGCAAACTACGCTTTCAATGCCGCCGGAGTCATCCTTACGCAGCCCGCAATTGGCAACTCCGCCTTGAGCGTCAATAACGCCAGGTTCCTGCCGGCTCCTCGTGTGAGCATCGCCTGGTCTCCGTCGAAGAAAACTGTGATCCGTGCCGGCGCCGGACTTTATTACGCTCTGATCGACAATCTCAGTTATCGCCTCGACCAAGACCCGCCCTACAACACCGTGTTGGCGGTGAAGGGTGTCACGGCCACGGGTCCGGGTCACACCTTGAATGTTTTCAATATCACTCCCACAACAAATTATTCCGCATTGGGGTTCAACAATTCCATCATTCCCAGCGGCGTGCAGCCCGATCTGCTCACCCCGACGGTCGAGTCTTACACGCTAAAAGTCGAGCAAGAGCTTTTCGCGGGCACCACGCTCGGCGTCGGCTACATAGGCTCGCACGCTTACCACGAGTTGCTGTCGGTCGATGCGAATCTCCCCAACGCCACGTACCCTTATCCGGCGCAGGTGATCACGGCAACGAGCACTGGCCTCGCGAATCCCTCGCTGTGGAATACCACGCAGTGGTTTTCCGAAGGCATCAGCTCGTATAACGGCCTCGAAGTCGACGCCAACCACCGCTTCGCGCACGGGTTGCAAATCCGCGGCGTGTACACCTTGTCGAAAACCCTCGATGATGGCGACAGCATGAACACCAGTGTGGCCACAAATTCCCCGGCATTCGTGATGAATCCCCTCGCGCCCATGCTCGACTACGGACGTGCCTCGTTCGACATTCGCGATTCCGCGGTCATCAATGCCAGTTATGACTTGCCGTTCGCGCGCAACTCCGCTGCCGCCGGCAAGCCCTGGGCGCACAGGCTGCTCGCGGACTGGCAGCTCAGCGGCATCGAAACAATTCAATCCGGGTTGCCCTTCACACCGCAGTTGTCCTACAACCCGTCAAACGATGGCGACACGCGCAATCCGGTGCGGCCTTCCTGGAATCCGGGGTTCACCGGCAACGTGATCCTGGGCGGCCCGGGCGCATACTTCAACCCCAGTGCTTTTGTTCAGCCCGCTGCCGGAACCTACGGGAACGTGGGCCGCAATATACTGCAAGGTCCCGGGCTGCAGGAACTCGATCTCTCCCTCGCGAAAAAGTTTACGTTTACCGAACGGTTCGCCGCCCAATTCCGCGCCGAATTCTTTAACGTGCTCAATCACACGAACTTGAACACGCCGAACCCGGTCGTGTTTGCCGCCGCTACCGGGGGACCTTCGCCGACTGCGGGCGTCATTACCTCGACCGCCACCACCTCTCGCCAAATCCAGTTTGGCCTGAAGCTTCTCTGGTAGCTCGGCCAAGCTCACCACCATTTGCAATCGTCACGCACTATTAACATTACTCTCACGGCACATTCAACCAGAACACGTACAGTTCGGCGTCCGCGATTTCTCCGTTCACCGGCTGCGGCAAAAATGACTGGGCTGTGGCCAGACCGGCATAGTCGCATGCGCACGCGTGTGTTCGTTGATGAACAAGTGTCCGTTTATCCAATCGTTTATCCAATCGTTGACCAAATCAACCATCGAATCGATTTCGCGGTCAATCTCAAGGAGGAAATGAATGCGAGCATTACTGGGGTGGACCCTGGCCCTTGGCCTTCTCGTAGCACCCGCACTGGCGAGAACGGATGGCGCAGGCGGAAATGCGGACGCGGGTGATCGTACGGCGGCAGGCAAAAACGATGCGACGGATGCCCCAGCCACTCCGACGCCCCCGGCTGCAAGCAGAAGCATTTCGGCAAAGCCGGAAGCCGCCAGCGTCGCGAGCGAGCTTGAGGAATTGCGGGATCTCCTGGAAGCACAGTCCAGGCAGCTTGAAATGCAGGGCGAGCAGCTGAAGCAACAGCAGCAGAAGATGCAGATGCTGGAGGAACAACTCAAAAACACGAACGCGGTCCGGGATGCTTCGTCCGCAACTGCGGCAACCGTCCAGCCGGCGGCGAACACGGTCTCCGCGCTCGGCGGCCCGGCTGGCGTCGCCATGAGCGCCGCTGCGGCATCGTCTGCCGTGTCGCCTGCGGTCGCGGCGTCATCGTCTAAGCCGGCGGCTTCCCCGATCCGGCCGCCGCGGCCGCCATCGGTCAGAAAATCGATCAAGACCAGACAGAGTCGCCCCTGCAATTGCGCATCGGAAGCGCTTACATCACTCCGGTTGGATTTATGGATTTTACCGGCGTGTGGCGCCAGCACGATGGGGGCAGCGGCATCGGCACGAATTTCGCCAGCATTCCTTACGGCGCCACTTCCTTTCAGGGTAACCTCAGCGAATTTCGCTTCAGCATGCAGAACTCGCGCATCGGCTTCCGCGTCGACGCCCTGGTCAAAGGCGCCCATGTGATGGGTTACATGGAGTCGGACTTCCTCGGCAACAACCCCGGAAACGTGGCCGTCAGCAGCAACAGCAATACGCTGCGTTCCCGGCTGTACTGGGTCGACGTGCAAAAAAACAAGTGGGAGGTTCTCGGCGGCCAGACCTGGAGCTTGATCACTCCGGGCCGCACGGGCATTTCGCCTCTGCCGGGTAATCTCTTCTACACACAAGACATTGATGTGAATTACCAGCTAGGTTTGGTGTGGGGCCGTATTCCGGAGCTGCGCTTTGTTTACCATCCGTCCAACAAGGTAGCTTTCGCGATCGCTCTGGACAGCCCGGAGCAGTACATCGGAGGTTCCTCTGGCGGCCCAAGCGTCACGTTCCCGGCGAACACCACCCTCGCTACCGCTTATGGCAGTGGCGGCGCGACCAGCGCAGAACTCGACAACGGAGCCACCACGCTCAACGTGCCGAACGTGGCTCCCGATGTGATCCTCAAGCTCGCTTTCGATCCTTCCACCAGGGCGCACATCGAGATTGGCGGACTCGAGCGCCAGTTCGCAGTCTGGAATCCGGTCAACAATGTCCGTTTTTCAGAGACTGGTGCCGGCGGCTTCGCGAACCTCAACTTTGAACTGCTCAAGGGCTTCCGCATCGTGACCAATAATTTCTGGAGCGACGGTGGCGGCCGCTACATCTTCGGCCAGGTTCCCGACGTAATCGTGCGCGCGAATGGCGACCTTACGCCCATCCACGCGGGCTCCACCGTTTCCGGCTTCGAGGTTACGCAAAAAAATACCTTCCTCTACGCTTACTATGGCGCTGTCTACGTTCCGCGGGAAATCGCCGTCGATGCCAATGGCAAGACTCTGATCGGCTACGGCTACCCCGGCGCGCCCACCAGCCAGAACCGGGCGATTCAGGAAGGTACCGTCGGCTTTAATCAAACGTTCTGGAAAGATAACAAGTACGGTGCCCTCAACTTCATGGGGCAGTTTTCCTACCTCACGCGCGATCCCTGGTCGATTGTCCCGATTGGGGGTCCCAAGAACGCGCATCTGAGCATGGTGTTCCTCAACCTGCGCTACACCTTGCCCGGAAGCGCTCCAACATTGGGGAAGTAGGCGGCTCGCAACAGGGAAGCAGGCGGCTGGCCACGTCGGCGGCTCGCAAGGATTCGCAACTGATCGATCGTCGCGAATGAATCGTTTGTAGGCGGTTGCGGGACGGGCGCCGGATGGTTCGGCGCCCGTTTCATTTCGCGTATGCCGAAATCGCGCTGACATTCCTTGGCACGCCTGCGCGGTCTAGCCTGCGTGTTTCCGGCTGGCGTGTTTCCGCCTGCGCGTGCGGGCCTGCGCGTTTCCGCTATTCGAGCGGCTCGGATTCAATGCCAATGTTCTTTTCGCCAGCGGCTTTTTTCTCGTTGTATTTTCTGACCCACGCCGCAAAATTTTTTCCGGCTGCCGTATCGCGCCCGCTGAACGACAGCGCCGCCACATCGCTGTAGCGAATGGCGACTTTTTCCGGCTGGTCCTTGGGCATCAGGCGTACGGTGCAATCGGCAAGCGCCGGGCTCTTGCGCTTGCGGTCGAATACGTAGCCCTCGATTTTGCGCCCGTCCTTAAGGGTAAGCGTTAAGTCGCCGCGGTAGTCGAATGCCTTCTCCAGCGCCGCGCAAACCTCGTTATCGCTGGCCAGCGCGGGCACCCACCCTTCCAGATTTTCGTGCACGGTGCCCAGCTTTTCTTCTGCGGGGGAACCTTCAGGGGATAAAGCCGGGGGTAAATCTTCGGAATTCGTCATAGCCTTTTGAAAACCGATCTAAAACGTGATTTAAAGCTGATTCGACGCTGACCAAACGCCGCCCTGCACCCCGGCTGCATGCCGGCTGCACCGGCGCAGCCGACTGCACGCCCAACAAAGACCGGCTACGAGTTCGGTCCCGCGCTGATTTGCACGAACCGGCCTGAGCGCTCGGCTAAATCACCACCCGCATGGCGACTTGTCTTAGTCGAACCTGGCTGGCCGGGCTTTCCGCCCATCGCGCCAGGATCCTTGTAACGGTCGAAAAGTGTCGCGCGCACCGTGCTCAAAAATCCGCCAAGCGATCCAAAGGTATCGTTCACCGCGCTCGCTTCGTATCCGCTGTGAACCATGCAATTGGCGCACTTCGGATTGCCGCTCTCGGTGCCGTACTCATCCCAATTCGTTTCGCGGATCAACTCCTCAAAGGTGTCCGCATATCCGTCCTGCAGCAGGTAACACGGTTTCTGCCAGCCAAAAATGTTGTAGGTAGGCATGCCCCACGGCGTGCATTTGTATTCCCGCTTGCCCATGAGGTATTCAAGGAAGAGCGGGCTCATGTTGAATCGCCACCGCTCGCTGCGGTTGCTCAGGATCTGGCGGAACAACCGGCGCGTTTTTGTTTTGCTCAAAAAGTGAGACTGATCGGGAGCCTTGTCGTACGTGTAGCCGGGCGATAGCATCATGCCCTCGACGCCCAGATCCATCATCTCGTCGAAAAATTGCCGCACGCTCTCCGGCTGAGCGCCATCGAAAAGCGTGGTATTCGTCGTGACGCGGAAGCCGCGCGCGAGCGCCTCGCGCATTCCCGCGATCGCTTTGTCGTAAGTCCCCTCGCGGCACACCGAGAAGTCGTGGTGTTCGCGCAGCCCGTCCATGTGCACAACAAACGAAAAATATTTGCTGGGCGTGAACTCATCCAGTTTTTCCCGCAGCAGCAACCCGTTGGTGCACAGGTACACATATTTCTTTCGAGCCACCAGCCCCATCGCGATTTCCGCGATCTGCGGATGCATCAACGGCTCGCCGCCCGGTATGCTCACCATTGGCGCACCGCACTCTTCCACCGCCTGGAAGCACTCCGCAGGCGTTAGGTCCCTCTTCAGCACGTGGCCGGGATACTGAATCTTTCCGCAGCCCGCGCACGCCAGGTTGCACCGCATCAACGGCTCGAGCATCAGCACTACAGGGTAATGCGTGCGGCCCTTGAGCTTTTGCCCGACGACGTAGGACGCCACCGTCCACATTTGCGATACCGGTACAGCCATGCGCTGCCATCCTCCGCCGGCCAACGTGTTGCGCACGTTACCCGGCACACCCGCCCGAAATCACGCAGACAGGAACCATTCGCATTGTACTACAGAGCGTCACCAGCAAGGCCTAACTCCCGCTTATGATCTGCGACCGTCTTGCCGATGGTATTCAAGGCCGATTTTTTGTAAATTCTTCTTCGACGTTTGGCCGAATGCCGGCTGCCGCCTGACCAGTTCTCATTCTGGCGAAATGCGCCGGTGGTTACATTTTTCGAAACATCACGTCTTCGAAGGAGGACCAGCGTGGATCCGTTCGAGGCCTTTAAAGCTATGCAGAAGCAAGGCTGGGCGCATTTCACCCCGGTGGAAATGCTCACAACGGGCCCGGCTGCGCGCCTGGTGAAATACGCGGGCGTGCAAGCCGGCCAGGCAGTCCTTGACGTTGCCTGCGGCACGGGTGTGGTGGCGGTCACCGCCGCTCGCATGGGAGCCAGCGTGCGGGCACTCGATCTCACGCCGGAACTTCTTGAGCGTGCTCGTTACAATTCCCAGACCGCCGAGGTGCAGGTCGACTGGCAGGAGGGTGACGTCGAAAAGTTGCCCTTCGATGATGGCGCGTTCGACGTCGTTCTCAGCCAGTTTGGCCACATGTTCGCGCCCAGGCCCGCCATGGCTTTGGCCGAAATGATGCGCGTATTAAAACCCGGCGGGACGATCGCTTTCTCTACCTGGCCTCCCGAGCTTTTCACCGGGCGCATGTTCATGCTTGTCGCAAGTCGCATGCCTCCTCTCCCGCCGGGCGCGTCGCCACCGCCGCAATGGGGAGACCAGCGCATCGTGCGCGAACGCCTGGGCCACGCTGTTAGCGACATTACATTCGAACGGGCCACGATGCATGGCGTAGCTCTGAGTCCACAACATTTCCGGGCCTTCAGCGAGCACACCGTTGGCCCGCTGGTTAAGCTGGTGGAAAACTTGTCGGCCAACGATCCCGCAACGCTCGCCGGCTTTCGCCGCGAATTTGACGCGCTCGCCGCAGAGTTCTTCCGGGACAATTCCGTGCAAATGGATTACCTCATGACCCGCGCGAAGAAAAATTAGCTGCTGTGCCCGTCCTTCACCCATCTCGAGCACGCCACCCTGGGCCCGGCCATTTTTTTGAATGGAAATTCAAGTGACTCGTAAATGACCGACGCCGTTGAAAATCTGATTCTTGACCTGCTGGAATGGGTAGGACGTAAGGAACGTACCTATCAAGAAACGATGGACGCCTGGCGGACCTCATGTCCGAGGCTTCCGGTCTGGGAGAATGCGAACGATCGCGGACTTCTAGATACAGCGTCCGTCAATGTTCGTTCGCTTGTTCGTCTCACCCCGGCGGGCCTCGCTCTCCTTAAGAAACAAAGACCACATTCTTATGACGAGCTGTCGACGATTCATCAGTGGGACGACAGGACTCAGGACGGGGCAGAGTGACATTAAATTTCGATACTACTCAACGATCAACACCTAACATTTTGTCCCACAACAGCTTTTTCGCGACACCAGTAAGTGCCGATATGTGATCGACCGCCGAGGGCGACCCAGCAATTTTGTTTCTGAAGGCCAAACGCGGGTGTATAAGTGTGCCATTCCGGCGTCCAAATCTGGGAGCAGGAGGTTCGCTATGCCAAGTTTTCTTCAGCAAGTCAGTTACAGCAGGGAAGGGTTGCAGGCGCTGATTAAGAACCCACAGAATCGCATCGATCACGTGCGTTCCGTGATCGAAAAGCTCGGCGGCAACATCCAGACTGCCTGGTTCGCGTTCGGTGAATACGACGTGGTGGTTATCGCGGAACTTCCGGATAACGTCAGCGCCGCCGCACTTTCCATGGCGTTCTCCGCGGGTGGTGCGTGTAACAAAGTGCACACGACTCCGCTGCTTTCGCCCGCTGAGGCCATGGAAGCAATGAAAAAAGCCGGCACAACCGGCTATCGCCCCGCGAGCGCGACCACCAGCGCCTCCGCCTAGCGGCGCCATATATCTAAATGCCCGCATAAATGCCCGCATAACCGCCCTCATAGCCGGCGACGGCCGTGAGGGCTGTTGCTCTCGGCTGGCGGTAAATCCTATCCCGGATGTCGCGACGCACAAAATGAGGCGTCTGCGGAAGAAGTTCAACAACGTGTAATAAATCGAAGATTCACTGCCCGCCCGGAATGATAACCGTGTCTGCAGAGCTGCTTGTGTGGGCAATCAACTTATGTCTGAGATCAATAGTGTCAGGACGCGCCATGCGGACCGCTCGATATATTTCCATCGGGCACATCGGCGGGAGTTCCCGTGCTCAGGCTCGCCCGAAAACCTTCCAGCGTCCAAACGTCTAACCCTTCGTCGTGCCTCAGAATATAGAAGTCCCCATCGGCGGTGCGCACGCGAAAATAAAGAGCTCCCGGGGAATACCAGCGGTCTTGGAGTTCAGCCACCTCGAACACCCGGCCTCGCAAGGTAAAGCGGAGAGGCCGCTCGTCGGCTCGGTATCCCGCATGGCATTCGACTAAAATTTCCCCCATAAAAGTCGCCTGGGCCACCACCACCGCCGCAACCCGCGGTGCGCAGAAAACAACGCACGCTCGCCTGCGTCTAGTTTATCGCCTTCGAGGCCAACGAGCCACGGCCGGGAGCGCCTGCATGTTCGCATACCGCCTGTAAACCCTAATGGTAATGAGCAACTGGTAATCAGACTGTATTATCCCCATTTTGGCAGATCGCGTCGTGACGGTCGCAGGCGCTTTCTCGCGCCGCAACCTCCGCGCAACCCCCATCGTTAGCAGGCCCTGTGTCGCCTCATAACCACTGAGTCACACGGCTCCGCGTGTCGAAGCACCCAGCAAGACGGCAATCCTGAGTGGCCCCAGCGCACCGCTACCGAATGGTTACAGAATCTTGTGACACGCGAAACCGGGTAGTACACTCGAAGTCGCTGTGCGCGAAGCCGTTTGACTTGAATTCGTTTTGCTCGGCACAGTTTACTCGAAGCCGCGCACCCGGCAGGACACCGCGAAATGACCACGCCGCCGTCCGTTCACGCCACAACCGCTGCAAGCTTCGAACGCAGCGCCGAGGTGCTCCGCAAACATCGCGAGTACATCTGGCCGGCGGTCTCGAATTTTTACGAGCACCCTCTCGCGCCCGACCGCGGCTCCATGCAATACCTCTGGGACCTCGAGGGACGGAAGTACCTCGATTTTTTTGGCGGCATTCTGACCATCTCCGTCGGGCACACTAACCCCAAGGTCACTTCCAAAATCAAGGCCCAGGTCGACCGCCTGCAGCACACCTCCACGCTTTATCCCAACGAGGCCATGGTCGACCTTGCGGAAAAATTGGCGCGGATTACTCCCGGGGTATTGCAAAAAAGCTTTTTTACGAACTCCGGCACGGAAGCAAATGAGCAGGCGATCCTGCTCGCGCGCATGGCCACGGGTGTTTACGACGTCGTCTCGCTCCGGCATTCCTATTCGGGCGGATCGGCGCTCACAAAATCGGTAACCGGCCAGTCCGCCTGGCGCAAGGGCGGCGTCATCAGCGTGGGCGTCGCGCACGCCATCAACCCCTATTGCTACCGCTGTCCGCTTGGCCTTACCTATCCCGATTGCGGAGTGGCCTGCGCGAACGATGTCGAAAATCTCATCCAGACCGGCACCAGCGGCCAGATTGCCGCATTCATCGCCGAGCCGATCCAGGGAGTCGGCGGATTCATCACGCCTCCGCCGGAATATTTCAAGATCGTGTTTAGGGCCGTCAAAAAATATGGCGGCTTATTTATTTCCGATGAAGTGCAAACGGGGTTTGGCCGCACGGGTAAGCACTGGTTCGGCATCGAGCATTGGGAAGTGACTCCGGACATCGTCACGTGCGCCAAGGGCCTGGGCAACGGCACCCCGGTGGCCGCGACCATCACCACCACCGAGCTTGCAGCCGGCTATTGCGGCCCGATCATCTCCACGTTTGGCGGCAATCCGGTTGCTTCGGTAGCCGCGCGGGCTACCATCGACGTCATTGAAGAAGAACATCTGCTCGACAACGCTCACACTGTCGGAAACTATTTCCGCGCCAGGCTCGAAGCTCTCCAGGAAAAGCATCCGTTAATCGGCGACGTTCGTGGCAAAGGCTTGATGCAAGCGCTCGAACTCGTGCGTGACCGCAACACCAAAGAGCCCGCACCCGGCGCCACGGCCGAATTGCTTGAACGAGCTCGCGAAAACGGCCTGCTCGTCGGCAAGGGTGGTTTGTATGGCAACGTGGTTCGGCTTTCCCCCATGTTGAATATTTCCAAAGAAGACGTGGACGAAGCGATTCGCATGCTCGACAAATCCTTTTGCGAGGTGCGCGTGTGAGCCGCGGTCCCGGTGCAGTGCGCTTGCCGCCGCGCGCCTTGCTTGCATGCCTCGCTGCTCTGGCGCTTGTTTCGCTAGCTGCAGGCCTTCGAGAGACCGCCGCCATCGCAGCGGAAAAAGCAGTTTTGTGGAAAGTCTCCGACCAGGCGCTGTTGCGCGTCGACGATCGTCCTGTGAAGGATTGGAACATCTATCAAGCTGGCAAGAAGGCGAATCCGCTGCTGTTACAGATTGGAGCCCGTTACCTCCTCGTGGACGGCCGCGAACACCAGGTTTTTGAGATCGATCCCAGTAAGATCGAGCACAAGGGCGCTGAGCTTTCTTGGGACCCGGCCAATCGCCCCGCGAAATCGCTCGACACCTCGGATTGGATCGTGCGCGATGTCGGCCTGGCGTACAAAATCAGCACGCGTCTCGTAGCCGAAAACCATCTTCTGGATTTGCAGATTCCCCACCCGCTCGACATACGCGGAATCTACCGGTAAGCGTCCCTTTTTTCACCTGCCGGCCTTCGCGCAAATCCGGCAGCGCCGCTGCCGCCGCATGATCGACGCGTCGCGCGGGAAGACGGCGCCGAGCATCCAATCGCTCGCCACCTGCAGCTGTTTTTTGAGTCCCACCAAATCCGCCGCCAGGCACGACGATGCGCTTCGCCATCAGTCACTGTAGCGGGACGAAAAGTTTTTATGCGGCCGCGCAAATCGCGGCGGGGCTGGGAGCGAAGGCATTCATGACTCAGCGCGTTTCTGTTCTATGCGCCGCAGTTATTGTTTTTCCCGCGGACCACGCGTGCCAAGCCAGCCACGCGACCACTGCGAGCATGCCAATCCAGCCGAGCACCCGGAACATGCCGCCGATTTGCGTGTCATGATCGAGAACTCCGGCGTGCGAGAACAGGTAGAACCAGTCGTGCTCGGCCAGATCCGGGTCGCCCACGGTCACGTAAGTGAGTGACTGGCTGCGCGCGTCGGCCATGTACGTGCCCACCGGCAGAAACTGTTCGAACAAGAAGAACGCGCAAAAAGCAGTTCCCGCAATTTGGCGGCGATACGAAAAATAGAGAGCCAGCGCGAAGGGAACCAGCAACTGCAAAAGTGTGCCGCCCACAACCATCAGCCATTCGTTGCCAAACCAGCCGAAAAGCAGGTGTCCACCTTCGTGGATGGGCAGAAATACCAGGTCGAACCAGCGTGCGACACCTCCGCCCAATGCGGCGCCCACCAGCACGATGACGTAGAACAAGATCCACGCTGCCAGCACAGCGCGCGAGACAGGTTCCCAGCCTCCGGTTTCGGGTAAACGCTCGGTAAGATATTCGGGTTCAGGCAGTCGCATCGGCGCTCTCGCCGCAAAACGTGTCGGGCTGCGATCATTCGAGGAGGGGATGGTCACCGCCCATCGTTCCTGAAGACGAGTGGTGACCGACCATCGTTTCACTGCATGCTTGCGCAACGCTCAAAGAGTAACGGGCGCTGGCCGCGGCGCAGCCACAGCTCACGGCCGGTACACGGCGTAGACCCACGGAATCCCGGCCATCCCCGGCTGGACTTCCACCACGACAGGATTGCCAACCTGGAAGCGGTTGTAGTCGTCGCGGCTCACCGATACCCGTTCAATCCGCCGCCCGTCGCGCCAGGAGAGAACGACCAGGCGCTGTGTGCGCAGCACGCCCGGCATACTGAATTTACCGACCACTGAAGTTGTCTGCCGTTGCGGAGGGGTGATGTCGAATTTTCCGTTGACGAAGAGCAGCGCCGCCAGAATCCAGGGCACCGGAAGGAATCCGAAATAAATTCGCTTCAGGACTTCGATCTCCTGCCGTTGTCGCGCCCTATTCACCGTCCACATACCGAGCCCGAGCACCACGAAGAATAAGACGCCGACGAAAATGAGGATGCCATCGATCTCAATAGGAGGGAACGCCTGGCTGACGGGCACGAAAAGCACCGCACCCACCAGAAACCACGCCGTTCGCCACACCAGACGGCGGCGGAGCATCACTTCCGCTGCCGCCGAGGTTAAGCCACATGCCAGGCATTGGTCCGCATCGCGCTCGGCGCCACAATACAGGCACCGCGTCATCGATGCCCGATTTCGGTCACGAGCGAATCCAGTACGCTGCGTTTGATTTCGCTTCTCAGAAAACGATCCTGCAAACGATGCTAAGTGGGTGGTGTCGGGGTGTCAAGAAACGAAATCAGCGCGCGACATTCAGAGCATCGTAGAAAATAATTGCAACGAAGAAAACAGACTGAAATGCGGATCCTAAGAAAGATTCGACAAAATGCGCGAATTCGCACGGAACAAGGGCCGCATACGGCTGCTTCGGTTCCTTCGCGTATCAATACGTTTATTCTTCGGCCGAACAGAAGCGTTTCGCGCGCCTTGTGCTAGAGGCTGGCGCCACGAATCGCGGCACGATCTTCGCCACGCGCCAGTCGCGCCGCCAGCCGCGCCGCTCCAACCGCCGCAGGCACCTCGAGCCGCGAGATGTTGGCTCGCGCGGCGGCGCTGCCAATCACTGCGTCGAACATCTCATCCATCAAACGGCTGAGGCCAAAGACACCGCCACACTTCACCAGGGGAAACTCAAGTTCCAGCAGCCCCAGGCGGCGGATAACCGTGAGTGCTGTCGTCGAAAGATCGAGGGCGGCGGCGTACAAAATCTCGCGGGCAACGTTGTCCTCCATGCTGGCAGCCGCCGCGACCGCGGGAAACAGGCTGGGGAAAACATCGTCGGGATTTTTCATGATGCGCTCGGTAAGGTCGTCCCAACTGGGACAATTGAGCGCGGCCAGGATGCCGTCGTTAAGAGCGGTGAGCGGAGCGCCCTGGTCGCGCGCACGTGCCACGCAGCCGACCGCGCGCCGTCCAATCTCGTAGGCGCTGCCGTCGTCTCCAATCCAACGACCGAAGCCGCCCGCTCGCGCCGTCGCGCCGTTAGCGTTGCGCCCAAAGGATGCAGATCCAGTTCCCGCAATAACGATCACGCCGGTGCCGGCGCCCACCGCCGCCTCGAGGGCAATCTCGCAGTCGGTGGTGACGTGCGTTAGAGCATCGGGAAATTCGTGCGCGAGAAAAACGATGGCGCTCCGAATCACGCTGCGGCGCCCGGCACCTGCCAACCCCGCGCAAACCGCATCGATCTGGCGAGGTTTGAGATGCGCGCTGGCAAGCGCTTCGGTGGCGGCCTGGGCAAGTTCCGTAAAGGCGGCTTCCATCCCGACACGCAGCGGGTTGGAAGGCCCGGCAATACCGCGGCCCATTATCTTTCCCTCACCGTCGAGTACAACGCACTCCGTTTTCGTTCCGCCACCATCGAAACCCACCGCGACGTTGATCGGCCGAGGAGCCGCCATGCGATAAAAGCCCTCCTGTTGTCCCGCTGTCAGCACGAACGGAAACCCTGCTGCACTTTTGCGGGCACCAGTTTGACTGACCAGAACTACATCTTACACGGCTTGACGGCCAAACATTTGCCGCCAGGATGAGTTTCATTGACTCCGTGAGCACAGTCGCAGCGGTGAAACACGGCTCGGTACAACACTGCTCGGTGAAATACAGATTGGAAAAATGCTGATCGGAAAATGGAGCAGTCTGATCGGAGCGAAATTCGTCAAGCAGTCGGCTGAATGAAGCTCGGTGCCGCACCAATCCGCTGTACCGGCCAGGCGGAATCGGCGCCCAGCCTGGATGCTGTTTCCTGCGCGAACCGCTCAGGGTGAAACAACCTTGCCAGCAGCGCCACACCGTCCGCGAGCCTGGGTCCGGAGCGTGAAAAATAGCCGTTCGCGTCAACGGCGTAAACCTGGCCAGCTTGCACGGCCGGCAATTGCTCCCATCCCTCGGGCAGGTGAGTGGAGTTCCAGACTTCGATGTTGCGCGCGAGCCCGTAGCCGCACGGCATCAGAACAATGATTTCGGGCTGCTGCGCGAGAATGCGCTGCCACGCAACCGTGACCGATGGTTCGCCTTCGCGGCCCAGTACGTCGTTTCCGCCAGCCAGTCGCACCATTTCTGGAACCCAGTGCCCTGCAAAAAAAGGCGGGTCGAACCACTCGAGAGCCAAGACCCGCGGGCGCCATTGAACATCAGCAACCCGCGCAGCGATTTCGGCGACGCGCATCGCCAGGCTCGCGGCCAGCCTGTCTCCCTCCGATTTATATCCCGCAGCTTCGCCAATCAGGCGAATTCCCTGCCACACGTCATCAAGTGTGCGCGGAGTGAACGTCACGACACGGGGTCTTACAGCCTGCGGCATGCGCGCCAGGCTTGCGGCTAAATCTTCAGGAGAAGCTGCGCACACATGGCACAAATCCTGCGTAACGATCAGGTCTGGCGCCAGCTTTTCCAGCAGCTCCGCATCCACGGCGTAAATGCTTTCGCCACGCTCAACCAATTCACGCACCTGGCGGTCGAGTTCCGCCTGCGGCGCTGCCGGGTCCACACGAGGCCGTATAACGGCAGGCTTGCTCGCGGCTTCAGCAGGGAAGTCGCATTCGTGGGTGACGCCGGCAACGCAGTGCCCCGCGCCAAGAGCATAAAGAATTTCCGTTGCAGCCGGGAGAAGTGAAACGATGCGCATGGTGAGCTGGCAAGCGGCCATTTTTCGTCGAGATTCCTCGCAAGTGTAGAACCATTGCGCGAGTGGCCGCAAGCCGCCGTTGGTCAAAAAAAGGGCGCCTGGGATTTAAGGTGTGCCGACCAGATCGGCAAAAACAAAGCCGTCGCGCTCCAGGATTTCTCCCGGCGTGACGTGCACGGCGTGGTGGAACATGGGGCCAGCGAACGCGAAGGAGTGGAACTCCCCGTTTTCGCCACACGCGTCCACGTGCGATGGCAGTTCCTTCAGGAGCTCCGCATCGAATAGGCGTCCGGCCAGCCGGCCATCGAGCTGCCGTGGATCGACGCACGTCAAATACGCCCGCAGCCCTTCTGCGATCATTTCGCGAGCCAGCGCAGACGTTTCGCGGCCCCAGATCGGAAATAGCGGCGTCATGCCGGCGGCGTGCAGCTTTTCCTCACGGTACTTCCGAATGTCCGCAAGAAACAGATCGCCAAATGCCACATGTAAAACTCCTTCCGCGCGAGCTTGTGCCATGGCAGCGTTCATGGCCGTTTCGTAGTCAGGATTTGAACATCGCGCCGGGATGGGAACTTTGATCAAGGGAAGGCCAGCGGCCCGAGCCTGTGCCTCGAGCAGCGTTTCGCGTACCGCGTGCATGGCGACGCGGCTCGCGTCCTGGTTGATCGTGGTCAACAGTGCGGTGACTTCGAATTCAGGCGAAGCCCGCAATTCGCGGAGTGCCCACGCGCTGTCTTTGCCGCTGCTCCACGATAGCCATACTTTTGTGCGTGCCATAATTCTTGCGGGTGCCACAATCTTAATACATCATCCTAATAAAGAATAAAGACAGGTGCATCAGATAAAGACACGTT
This sequence comes from uncultured Acidobacteriota bacterium, assembly GCA_963828935.1. Taxonomy (GTDB): domain Bacteria; phylum Acidobacteriota; class Terriglobia; order Acidiferrales; family UBA7541; genus Palsa-189. The sequence continues at coordinate 36,868 of CAWHGP010000010.1, forward strand.
CATCGAAGCAAAGTAGTCTGTATTACCGGTTCGTACGGTCGCCAGGCATGCCGGGTTGTCCCGGCAAGATCGCGTGCTATATACTGCCCTCGCGCGCAGTGAGCCGACTTTCGAATTTTGTGCAGTGTTCCTGCCGCCCGCCGCGTCCCTGCTGATGTCACGCCCCCTTCGCACTCCATCGCGCTCTGACGCTGTCCCCGCAGATCGCGTGTCCAATCATCTTTTGAAATTGCCCGCTGCCGCCGAAGCGTGGGTTTCCGAAACGCTTCGAGCGATGACGCTCGACGAAAAGCTAGGCCAGTTGCTGATGATCGCCTGCTATGGCGGATTCACCAGCGTCGAATCGCCTGAATTCCAGGAGCTCGCGCGCGCCGTTGAGCGGATGCATGTGGGCGCCCTGATGATTGCCACGCGCTCCGGCGGCCTGGGCATCGAACGCAGCCAGGTGTACGGCACGGCTGCACTTGTGGATCTGCTGCAACGGCGCGCGAAAATTCCTTTGCTGGTGGCCGGCGATTTCGAGCGTGGCACGGCGATGCGCCTTTCGGAAGGCACCTCATTCCCGCACGCCATGGCCGTGGCCGCAACCGGCCGCGCACAGGATGCCTACACGGTCGGACGCATCACCGCCAGCGAAGCTCGCGCCGCCGGAGTGCCATGGGTTTTTGCTCCGGTGGCCGACGTCAACAGCGATCCCGACAACCCCATCATCAATGTGCGCTCGTTTGGCGAGGATCCGGAACGCGTTGGGAAGTTTGTTTCGGCGTTTGTTCGCGGCGTCGAAGAACATGGCGCGCTCGCTACGGCGAAACACTTTCCCGGCCACGGCAATACCGATACCGATTCGCACCTCGATCTCCCCACGCTAGAAAGTGATCGCGCGCAACTCGACCGCGTCGAGTTGGCGCCCTTCCGAGCCGCTATTTTCGCGGGCGTCAGCACCATCATGACGGGACATATCGCCGTCCCGGCGCTCGAGCCCGATGAACATCTTCCCACTACGCTATCCGCTGCGATTTCTACGCGCCTTTTGCGCGACGAATTAGATTTTGACGGCCTGCTGGTCACCGATTCGCTCGACATGGCGGGCATCGCCGCACGTTACTCCCCCGCTGAAGTCGCGGTGCGAGCGATGCTCGCAGGTGCTGACGTCCTGCTGTCTCCGCCCGTTCCTGAGGCTGCCCTGGCCGCCTTGCGCGAAGCCGCCGCCGGCGGACGGCTGCCGATGGCGCGAATCGATGATGCGGTGACCCGCATCCTGCGCGCGAAGGCCCGCCTCGGACTGCACGAAAGCAGTGCAATAAGCCTGGCAGCGCTGCCGCAGACTTTCGCCCGGTTGGAATTCGCCCGCGCCGCCCAAGACATCGCGGATCGCGGCATCACGTTGCTGCGCGATGTACCGCGCCTGCTGCCGCTCGATGCGACGCGGCCCGCCCGGGCATTACTGGTGGCCATCGCAGGCGATCCGGACAGCTGCCCGGGCGAGGATTTCGAGCGGGAAATTCGCTGGCGCGTCGATTTTCTGAACACACTGCGGTTTGACACGCGCTTTACGACCGTGAAACCGCTGGCGAAATCGTCAGGCTTGTCGCCCGCCGCGCCTGCGCTGGAGTCGGAGATTCCGCCCCCGGAAAGCTACGACTTCATGATCGTCGCGCTATTTGTTCGCGTCGCCGATCGCAAAGGCAGCGTGGGCTTGCCCAACGATCAGGCGGAGTTCGTGCACCGTCTGCTCGCGAACGATGGCAGCGGCAAGCCCGTCATCGTAGTGTGTTTCGGCAGTCCGTACGTGGCGGCGCGCTTTCCGGAAGCAAAAACATGGCTGGCCGCCTTCAGTAACGCCGGCGTCGCGCAACTTGCGGCGGCCCGCGCCCTATTTGGCGAGATCGCCATCGGCGGCAGTATTCCGGTGAACGTCCCCGGCATCGCCACCCTGGGCGAGGGACTGCGCGTTGCGGCGGATCCGATGACGCTCGCTCCCGGCGGCTCCGCAGACGACAAAATATTTGCGCCGGCATTTGCGTTGCTCGATCGCGCCGTCGCCGATCGTGCGTTCCCCGGCGGGGTTGTGGCGATCGGCCATCGCCACCTTGGCGCTCGCGTGGCTATCCGCGCATTTGGTAAACAGCGTTACGATGACAGCGCGCCGCCGGTGACGCTCGACACGATTTACGATGCGGCATCACTGACCAAACCCGTGGTCACGGCGACGCTCGCAGCTATGTTGGTCGAGGCCGGCCATCTGGATCTCGACGCACCGGTGGCGCGCTACATTCCCGAATGGGCAGCTCAACAAACAGATCCTCCGGCAGATCCTCCGGCCGAGCGCCTGTCGTCTGCGTCGAATGGCCCAGTCACCGTGCGGCACCTGCTCACGCACACTTCGGGCTTGCCGGCCCACGAAAATTATTTCCAGAATCACTTCCAGACGGCGGCCTCACGCCGCGAAATCCTGGCACGCGTGCTCGCTACGGCACTCGCGTATGAACCCGGCGCTCAGAGCATCTATTCCGATCTCGGCTTCATCGTGCTGGGCGAAATCATCGAGCGGTTAACGGGAAAAGCTCTGGATGAATTGGCGCGCCGCCGCATCTTCGACCCGCTCAGCATGACCGCAAGCACCTTCAAACCCGCGGCATCGCTGCGCTCGCGCATTGCACCCACCGAGGTGGATGACACATTTCGCAAGCGCCTGGTGCACGGCGAAGTGCATGACGAAAATGCCTGGATCATGGGCGGCGTCGCCGGACACTCCGGACTGTTCACCACCGCCGCCGATCTGGCCGTGTTCTGCCAGACGCTCTTAAATGGGGGCATCTACGCGCACCGGCGCCTGCTGCGGCGTGCGACGATTGCGCAATTCACCGTCGCGTCTTCGCTCGCGGCCCATACGCGCGCTCTCGGGTGGAACGTGCCGACGCCCGGCTCCTCGAGCGGCCGTTATTTTTCAGCGCGAAGTTTCGGCCACACCGGCTTCACCGGCACGTCCATCTGGATCGATCCCGGCAAGCAGCTCTTTGTCGTGCTGCTGACCAACCGCGTGCATCCCTCGCGCGACAACGACAAGATCAATCGAGTTCGCCCGGCGTTGCACGATGCCATCGTCGAAGCGCTGAACCTCCAGCCGTGACGAAGACTGCGCCACAGTTGCGGCGACGAGAACGTCGCCCGGCGACGCAGCGCCGGCACCAGACTAAGCGCGCTGCCAAGCAGCGCCGTGTCGAGCACCGCAATGCGCAACACCGCCGCACCGTCCGCCGTCGCACCGAACAGCGTAATCCTCATTCCCTGGGCCTCGATCAGCGCTCGACGCGCGGGATCGTCGAAGCCATCCATCGCGAGGACGCCACCGTAGCGCGCGCGGTGCGCAGCGAACTGCCCGCCATCACCCGCGCTGTGGATGCCATCGTGCAAGCACTTTCCGGCGGCGGCCGCCTGATTTACGTCGGCGCAGGCACCAGCGGGCGCCTCGCCGTGCTCGATGCCGCGGAGTGTGTGCCCACTTTCGGTATTTCTCCCCGCATCGTTAGCGCCGTGATCGCGGGAGGGCGCCACGCGCTAACCAGCGCCGTCGAAGGCGCGGAGGATTCGGCCGCTCACGGCCAACGCGATCTGGCCGCGAAGCACATCACCGCGCATGATGTGATTGTCGGCCTCACCGCCAGCGGCACCACGCCATATGTGGCCGGCGCTTTGGATTTTGCCCGTCGCCGCGGCGCCCTGACCATCGGGATCACTGCAAATCCCCGTTCTCCCGTGGTGCGGCTTGCCGATATCGCCATTGCCCCGCAAACGGGCGCGGAAGTCATTGCCGGGTCCACACGCATGAAGGCTGGAACGGCGCAAAAAATGATCTTGAACTTGTTGAGCACCTCAACCATGGTTCGGCTGGGCCATGTTTACAACAATTGGATGGTGGATGTCGCTCTGACCAACCGCAAGTTGCGGCAACGCGGGTTGAGGATTCTGCAGGAAGCTGCCGGCGCCAGCCCAGCGCGTGCATCGCAAGCCCTTCGGCAGGCAGACGACAATTTGCGTGTGGCATTGATCATGCTCAAGCGAAACACCACGGCGGAGGAAGCCCGGCGGCGCTTGGAACACGCGCACGGAAACCTGCGCGCTGCGCTCGGCGAATAAGCGCGCTTTTCTCCGCCGGCGCGTGATGGTTCGCGGACCGGGTATTCGGTGCGTGCAGTGGTGCATGACGCAACAGTGGTGCCGTAACAGTGGTGGCGTAACGGTTGTGCGTGTCGTAACAATCGTGACATAACGTCGCATGTAACAATGGCGTGTGTGTAGATGCGCACAACGCGGCGTGACGCACTGTCACAGCGACACCGCCAGCAGCCTTACAATCGAGCGGCAGTTAACGGGGAAATCGCATGGACCGATTCCGAATCGAAGGCGGCAAACCTCTCGACGGCACCGTGCGCATCAGCGGCGCGAAAAATGCCGCGCTGCCGGCGATGACCGCGGCGCTGCTTACGCGCCGAGCCTGTGCACCTGCAGAATATTCCGCGCGTGCGCGACATCATCACCATGGGCCAGTTTGCTGGCGCACATGAACGCGCGCGTCGAAACACCGAATGTGCCGCCCACCGATCTGATCATCACGCGCGGAGAATATTTCGAATGCCGAAGCGCCCTACGAACTGGTGCGCACCATGCGCGCGTCGATTCTGACGCTGGGTCCGCTGGTGGCGCGCCTGGGCCACGCGCGCGTTTCGTTGCCGGGAGGCTGCGCCATCGGCGCGCGGCCCGTGGATTTGCACATGAAGGCGCTCGAGCAGATGGGCGCCGAGATTTCCACCGAGCACGGCTACGTCGAGGCACAGGCGCCGCGCAGCGGCCGGCTGCGCGGCGCGCACATCGTCTTCGAAAAAATCACCGTGACCGGCACGGAAAATATCTTGATGGCCGCGACGCTGGCCGAGGGCGAAACCCGCCTGGACAATGCCGCGCGCGAGCCGGAAGTCACCGACCTGGTTGATCTGCTGATCAAGATGGGCGCGCAGATCGAGGGTGCGGGCACCTCCTCGCTTGCGCGTTCGCGGCGTCGAGCGCCTGCGCGGCGCGCCAGCACAGCGATCATTCCCGACCGCATCGAGGCAGGAACGTTTCTCGTCGCCGGGGCGATCACCGGCGGCGACATCGAGGTGGCCGACTGTGCTCCGGAACATCTTGCCGCGGTGCTGGCCAAGCTGCGCGAAACGGGAGTCGAGATTCGACGCCGCGGGCGGGGCCGGCTGCGAGTGCGCGGCCGCGAAGAAGCTGGTCGCTGCCGACGTCACCACCGAGGAGTATCCCGGCTTCGCCACCGACATGCAGGCGCAATTCATGGCCCTGGCCACGCAGGCCGCAGGAGCGTCCGTGATCACCGAGACGATTTTCGAGAATCGCTTCATGCACGCCAGCGAAATGGTGCGCATGGGCGCGGACATTGCGATCGACGGCCGCCAGGCCATCGTTCGCGGGCCGACGCCGCTCGAGGGCACCGGCGTGATCGCTTCCGACCTGCGCGCCAGCGCTTCGCTGGTGCTGGCGGCGCTGGTCGCGCGAGGTGAAACGCTTATCGACCGCGTCTATCACATCGATCGCGGCTACGAGCGCATCGAGGAGAAACTGAGCGCTGCTGGGCGCTCGCATCGAGCGGCTGGGCTCCCGTAACGGCTCCCCTAACGTCTTCGTAACGACTGCACGTCACGGCTCTTCGTAACGGCTCTCCGCAACGAAGATCAACGCGATACCCAATCGCCGCCGCGATCTGCTGCCACAACAATCGGTTTGTCCCAATGATGAGATCGCCTCCGCAGACAACGACTGCGGGCATCGCTTGGCGCAGCAAAAAAAAGGGGAAGGCGCTCGCGCCTTCCCCTTTTTCAACCGTGCATCTGTTAACTGTGGATGTCGCAAAGAAAATTACTGCGCCGTTTGCGTGCCAGCCTCGCTTGCTGTTTTTCGCGCTGTTCGCGCAGCACCGCTTTGCGCGAGAGGCGGATCTTGTTCCCCTCGATGGCCAGCACTTTCACCAGCACCTGGTCGCCGAGTTTCAGCTCGTCGCGAACGTCGCGGATGCGCTGTTCGGCGATTTCGCTGATGTGCAGCAGTCCGTCGGTGCCGGGAAAGATCTCGACGAAGGCGCCGAAATCCGCGAGGCGCACGACCTTCCCGAGGTACGTCTTGCCCAATCTCGGCAGTCGCCGTAACGTCGCGGATCATCTGCAAAGCCGCTTCCGCCGAGTCCGCCATCCGCGGCGAAAACGTGTACTTTGCCGTCGTCCATCACGTCGATTTTCACGCCCGTGGCTTCGATGATGCGAGCGGATCTTCTTGCCGCCGGGCCCGATCAGGTCGCGGATCTTGTCGGTAGGGATGGTCAGCATGAACAGTCGCGGCGCGTACTCGGACATCTTCCCGCGGTGTTCGGTCAGCGTGCGATCCATGATGTCGAGGATCTCGAGCCGCGCCTTGCGCGCTTGTTCGAGCGCCTGGCGCATCAGCGGCACGCTGATGCCGCCCACTTTAATATCCATCTGCAGCGCGGTGATCCCGGTACGCGTGCCCGCAACCTTGAAGTCCATGTCGCCGTAGTGGTCTTCGGCTCCGGCAATATCGGTGAGCACGGCGGCCGTGCTCGCCTTCAATCACCAGGCCCATGGCGATTCCCGCGCACGCCGACCGCATCGGCACGCCCGCATCCATCAGGGCCAGCGAACCGCCGCAGACGGTGGCCATCGAGGACGATCCATTGGATTCCAAAATGTCGGACACCAGCCGCATGGCGTACGGGAAATCTGCCTCCGGAGGTAGCAGGTTCACCAGCGCTCGCTCCGCCAGCGCGCCGTGGCCGATTTCACGGCGTCCGGGGCCGCGCAGGAATTTCACCTCGCCCACGGAGAACGGAGGGAAATTGTAGTGCAGCATGAAACGCTTAAACGTGTCGGTCCTCGAACAGCAGATCGAGCCGTTGCATGTCTTCCTTGGTGCCCAGCGTCAGCGTCGCTAGCGCCTGCGTCTCGCCCCGTGTGAACAGAGCGGAGCCGTGCACACGCGGCAGCAGCCCGGTTTCACACGTGATCTTGCGAATCTGATCGAATGCGCGGCCATCGGGCCGGCGTTTGTGGTGCAGGATGTCGTCGCGGAAAATGTTTTCCCGCAGCCGCTCGAAGGCGCGTAAAGCGAGCTTGCGGCGGTCTTCATCCTCCTCCGGAATCGTCGCGAGGACTTCTTTCTTTAGCTCGTCCACCAGGTGGTAGCTTTCCTTCTTCGGGTGCTTGGCGGTATCGAGCGCGTCGTGCAGCCGCTCGCCAAATTTCTGCTCGATGCTGCGCGCCAGCGCCTCGTCGAACGGCAGCGGCGGCACCACCACTTTTATCGGCAGCAGCTTTGCGTGCAATTCACGTATCGCCGCGATCATCCTGCGCACTTGCTCGTGACCGAAGGCCAGCGCCTCGGCAACCGTGTCTTCGGAAACTTCGAGCGCGCCCGCCTCCACCATCACGATGGCATCCTCGCTGCCGGCGATTACGATATTGAGCAAACTCTTCTTCTGCTCCTCAACAGTGGGGTTGGCGGCCAGACGGCCGTCGAGCAAGCCCACACGCACCGCTGCGATGGGTGTCTCGAACGGCAAATCGGAGATGAACGCGGCGGCCGAAGCGGCCGTCACCGCAATCACGTCGGGATCGTTCTCGCTATCCGCCGACAGCACCATGGCCACAATCTGCGTTTCGTTGCGCCAGCCCTCGGGAAACAGCGGCCGCAGGGGCCTGTCGATCAGCCGTGAAGTTAGAATTTCACGCTCCGAAGGGCGCCCTTCGCGTTTGAAAAAACCTCCCGGAATTTTCCCGGCAGAGTACGTGTACTCGCGATAATCCACCGTCAGCGGCAGAAAATCCCGGTCGTTTTGCTTGGTTTCCATGCACGCGGTGACCAGCAGCTGCGTGTCTCCATATTTCGCCAGAACGGCGCCATTGGCCTGCTTGGCCAGTTTCCCGGTCTCGAGTGTCAGCGTTCGTCCGCCGATTTCGACCTGCACTTGATGTGGAGCTTCCTGCGACATAACTTGACTTTCCTTTCGCCGCGCCGGAAATGCGGCTGCGGCTCCTATGCGATTTGATCTTGCGTGCTGCCACGGAGAGAAGAAGGAGAGCCTGCGAGGAGTCTTTGCGCGATTTGCCGGACCCGTCCGGAGAAATACCTAAAGGGCCTGCCGGCTGGCGTTGAACCGCAGGCTCTCTCTAAGCGCGCGCTGTGCAGCGAGCGTTCTGAATTGTTTGGGAAGCGGTTGCCGGACCCGCAGGGGCCCGCCGCTACTTGCGCAAACTGAGGCGCTCGACAATCTCGCGATACCGATCCGGGTCGCGACGGTTGAGGTAGTCCAGCAATCGCCGGCGCTTGTTCACCATCATGATGAGTCCCCGCCGCGACGCATGGTCTTTCATATGCGACTTCAGATGCGAAGTCAGGTAAACGATCCGCTCGCTCAGTATCGCGATCTGCACTTCTGGCGAGCCGGTATCCTTTACGTGGGTTCGGTACTGCTCGATCAATGCTGACTTAGCTTCTCTCAAGTCGCTCTCCGTCGTGCCCTTTCTCTGCTCTTTTTCGTCTTCTCTTCGACCCGCATAGCCTAACACACGCTCACGCAGCGCCGGAAACATATTTTCGCCAAACCGCGCCTGACGGCCAGTATCGCGTGCTCTTTCACGGCGTGCGGCGGCTGATCAAGGAGAGAAATTCCTCGCGCGTTTGCAGGTTTTCGCGGAATGCGCCCAGCATGGCGCTGGTCACGGCTTCGGAGCGCTGTTTTTCCACGCCGCGCATCACCATGCACAAGTGCCGCGCTTCGATGACCACCCCGACACCCAGCGGAGCGACGCTGGATTGAATCGCCTCGGCGATCTGCGCCGTAAGCCGCTCCTGAATCTGCAGCCGCCTGGAAAACATGTTCACCAGCCGCGGGATTTTCGACAGGCCCACCACTTTCTTGTTCGGAATGTACGCTACGTGGCACCGGCCGAAAAATGGCAGCATGTGGTGCTCGCACAGGCTGAACACTTCGATATCCTTGACCACCACCATCTGGTCGTAGCACACGTTGAACATCGCGCCATTCAGAAGTTTCTCCGCATTCTGCTGGTAACCGCTCGTCAAAAAACGCAAGGCTTTCTCGAAGCGCTCGGGCGTTCGCCGCAGCCCTTCACGATCCGGATCTTCGCCAATTTGCTTCAGCACCACGCGCATCATGTCGGCGACCACCTGATCGCCCGCCCGCTCCCCCGGCTGCTCGCCCTCATCCGCGTCTGCCGCGAATTTCGCCTCTTCGGCCACTTCCCATCCCTCCGTACGCTTGCTTTTATCGCTCATGCTTCGCTCCCGTGGGCTCTCCCGCATATTCAAAGCTGTTGCGTCCGGTTTCCTCCAGGCGAATGCGCGCCAGGCGCGCGCCCGGAAATTTCTTCAAGCGCTCGAAAATCTCGATGCACAGGTTTTCCGCGGTGGGCACGACCTCGCGAAAAGCGGCGACATCTTTGTTGAGGTAGGTGTGATCGAACGGCTCGAGCACCTCCCGCGCGACATACGCATCGAGATCGCTCAAATTTGCGATCATCCCCGTTGACGCATCCACTGCGCCGGTCACACTTACGTCGACCACGTAATTGTGCCCGTGGCCGAAGGGATTATTGCACTTGCCATAAATTCGCTGGTTCTCAGCCTCCGCCAGATGGTTGCTGTGCAGCCGGTGCGATGCCGAGAATGTGTAGCGACGCGTTAATTCCAGCTTCATCGCATCCCACCGGTTCCACGGGCGGGATCTTCGCCGTGACAGTCCACGCCGTGACAGTCCACGCCGTAACAGTCGACGTAGAGGTCGGGCGTTTCCCACAAGCGCACGCGCGTCAGGTGTCCGCGTCCCAGTTGCGCCGCGATCTTGGGATCGAGCAGCCGCCAGATCGTCGCGGCAATGTTTTCACACGTGGGGATCTGTCCCGCGAACTCGGCCACTTCGTAGTTCAAGAAGCGGTGGTCCATGCGGTCCATCACCTCGCGCTCCAAAATTTCCTTCAATTGCTTCAAATCGAGCACCATCCCGGTTGCGGGATCGGGGTCGCCGCCGACCGTAACCTCGAGGACGTAATTATGCCCGTGGCCGTTCGGGTTATTGCACTTGCCGAAAATGCGGCGGTTTTCTTCCGCGGAGAAGTCCGGGTTGTGATACAGGTGCGAGGCTGAAAATTCAATTTTCCGCGTCAGATAAACCATAAAATTTCATTGCCGCCTTCCACTGTAACCGCCGTGTTAAAAGCCATGCAGATCTTGGGTACTCACAATCAAGGACGCGCGATCAAGAACTCCCGACCGGGTATTCGCGCCCTTTCCACCTGACCTTGCCCCGAGCGTAACGCGCATCGGAAACCAGCAAAGCCGCACAATAAAGCGCCACGCCTGCTAGGTAGTATACGACGCTCGAGACCGGCAACCGATTGCGACGCAGCGTCGCCGCGTAGCTCGCATGCCGGCCCGCCAGCAATAAAATTCCCAATGCTCCAAAGATGGGCTGCAAGGGTGCGAGTGCGAGGCACAGCAGCGGAATCCACGGAATGACCGAGAGCAATTCACGTGTCATACCGTGTCCGGCCATTTTAAGAAGCAGGCACAGGTTCTTCGTCCACCCTTCCCACATAGCCCGGAAACTTGCATACATCCGCACGCGCGCAATCTGCGCGCCGGAGGCGAAATGTAGCGGCACTCCCTGAGCGCGAGCGCGGCATGCGAGCGCTACATCTTCCAGTACCTCCCCGCTCACCGCGGCGTGGCCCCCGATCGCGTGATAAGCCTCGCGGCGAATCAACAGGTACTGCCCGTTGGCTGCGGCCACCGGCGAGCGCGGGTCGTTCACCACCGCATACGGATACAGATGCGCCAGCCTGCAATACACAAAGGGAATCAGAGCGCGCTCCCACCACATGTGCATTTCCTGCTCCGGCGAATAGGAGACGAGCGCGGCGCCCGTAGCCTCCGCGTCGGCCAAGGCCCGGGCCGTCGAACCCGGCAGATGAACCGCGTCCGCGTCGGTGAAGAGCAGCCATCGACCGGTCGCTTGTTGCGCGCCTCGCCAGCACGCATGATTCTTGCCGATCCAGCCCGCTGGCAGCGGCCCGCCAGCGAGCACGCGAAGTTTTGGTTCTGCGGCCGAAAGTTGTGCGAGAACTGCGGCCGTGTTATCGGTCGATTCGTCGTTCACGACAATGATCTCGGCGATTTCGGGCTGCGTGGCCAGAGACGCGACGGCGCGGGCGACGGTCGCCTCCTCGTTCCGCGCAGGTATGATCGCGGATACGGCCGGTGCGGACACGGCCGGCGCGGATACGGCCGGTGCGAACGCCGTCGCTGCAGTCACTGCCGACGTTGCGGAGCGGTCCGCTTCGGGCGCTGGCGGCGACACCGCTGGGTTTGGAGGCGCATCCGGGTGTGGCGTCATGATAAGCAACAGCGCGGCGAAGCGCCGGTAGAAAGGGATTGCGGGGTGCACTCGCGCGAGAGCCGCCGAACGCGCTATGATTAGACATTATAATCGATAAACGAGAAAAGTAAGGTCGATGGCGTAAAGGCGGGAATACAGCGATGCAAGGCAAAATTCTTGGCTGGGCGGGCATTGTGGTAGCGCTGGCGGTGGTCTACGTTTTCGCGATGCCCAGTTACCGGCAGGGCGAACCCAGCGTGGCTGGCCGGCGTGCACCCGATTTTGAGTTCCAGATGGATGGGCGCACGGCACACCTGTCGGATCTGCGCGGCAAAGTGGTGGTGGTCGATTTCTGGGCCTCCTGGTGCGCGCCTTGCGTGGAAGAGACGCCGTCGCTCAATGGTCTGGAACAGCGCATCAAAGCCAATGGCGGCGTCGTGCTCGGGATCAGCCAGGATGACGATCCGGCCGCCTACTCCCGGTTCTTAACCGAGCAGCACGTAGTGTTCGCCACCTATCGCGATCCTACGAAGAAAACTGCGGCTACGTATGGCACCTCCGTGTTCCCCGAAGCCTACATCATCAGCCGCGATGGCCATATTGCCCGAAAAATTGTTGGCCCGCAGGACTGGAACAGCCCGGAGCTGACCTCGACCCTCGACACATTGTTGCGCATGAACTAGGTTGCGCGCGAACCAGTTGCGCACGAACCAGGTTCGCAACAACTACGTGGCATGATCTAAACCGCGCGTTAGCTACGTTACGCATCGACTGGGCCGCAGGAGCTGGGCCGCGCCGCGAACGAAACTGCAAATGGGCCAGCGAAGGTGGTATCACAGCGCAGCCTTGCGCAGCCGCAGGGCGTTCGAGATCACCGAGACCGAGCTAAGACTCATCGCCGCGCTGGCGATCATGGGATTCAGCAGCAAGCCAAAGACTGGAAAAAGAACGCCTGCCGCGAGCGGCACTCCCAGCGCATTGTAAGCAAACGCAAAAAAAAGATTCTGCCGGATGTTGCGCATGGTCGCGCGGCTCAATCGCCGGGCACGCACGATCCCCTGCAGATCGCCCTGCACCAGCGTCACACCGGCGCTTTCCATGGCAATGTCGGTGCCGGTACCCATCGCGATGCCTACCTGGGCCTGCGCGAGCGCGGGCGCGTCGTTGATGCCATCGCCAGCCATAGCGACGATGCGGCCTTCGCTTTGCAGGCGCTTGACAACTTCTCGCTTGCGGTCGGGGAGGACCTCGGCTTCGACTTCTGCAATCCCCAGCACGCGCCCAACGGCTTCGGCCGTGGTGCGGTTATCGCCGGTGACCATGACGATGCGCAGGCCTTCCCGGTGCAACTGCTCGATGGCGGATTTCGCGGAAGCTTTTACGCGGTCGGCAACGGCGATAAGCCCCGCGGGGCGTCCATCCACGGCGATAAAGACGACGGTGTGGCCATCGTGGCGCAATCGTTCGGCCTGGGTGGTTAGATCGCTCAGATCGATTTTCTGCTCGGCAAACAATTTCGCGTTGCCGAGGACGAGGACTGCCTCGCGCTGCCGAGCCTCGATACCCACCGCTGCGCATGTCACTGTAGTGCGGGGGGCGCTCGTGGCGCCGCGCTGAGCGGCATCGCGGTCAGCGTTAGCGGCAAAGCGCCCGGTAATTCCGCGGCCTGGGAAGGAGTGAAAATCGCGTGGCTGCGACAGAGAAATCTGCGCGTCGTTCGCAGCTGCAAGGATGGCACCCGCCAGCGGATGTTCGCTAGCCTTTTCGAGGCTGGCGGCGATTCTTAGCAGTTCGCGTTCACTGTCAACCGGGCCCGCGGGAACCACGTACACAGAAGCGACGCGCGGCTGGCCTTCGGTCAGGGTCCCGGTCTTATCGACAACGAGCGAATCCACCTTTTCGAGGATCTCGAGGGCTTCCGCGTTTCTGACGAGCACGCCGGCGCCCGCTCCGCGGCCAACACCGACCATGACGGACATCGGTGTCGCCAGTCCCAGGGCACACGGACACGCAACAATCAGAACGGCGACAGCATTTACCAGCGCGTAGGCCAAACGGGGCTGCGGCCCGACAAGGGCCCACACCAGAAAAGTGGCAATGGCGCACAGCACCACGCCCGGAACGAAGTAGGAAGAGACCACGTCGGCCAGCCGCTGGATGGGCGCACGCGTGCGCTGCGCCTCGCTCACCATTTGCACGATGCGCGCCAGCAATGTTTCACTGCCAACCCGTTCGGCGCGCATTACAAAACTCCCGGAGATGTTGAGGGTGCCGCCGGTGGCGCGGTCGTTGGCGTGCTTTTCCACGGGCAGCGGCTCGCCCGTCAGCATCGATTCATCGACGGAACTCGCACCTTCCAGAACCAGCCCATCCACCGGGATACGCTCACCGGGCCGCACGCGCAGTCGATCGCCATGCGCGATGCGGTCGAGCGGGACATCTTGTTCGGTGCCGTCGGCGGACAAGCGGCGCGCGGCGCTCGGCGCGAGCGCGAGCAGACTGCGCAGCGCTTTTGAGGTGTGGCTGCGCGCGCGCAATTCGAGCACCTGACCCAGCAATACGAGTGTGACGATGACCGCGGCCGCCTCGAAATATACGGGAACGTTGCCACCCTCTCCGCGAAACGCCGGGGGGAAAATACCAGGCGCAAACGTCGCCAGCACGCTGTAAACGTATGCCGTCCCGGCGCCGATAGAGATGAGTGTGAACATGTTCCACTGACGCGCGACGATCGAGGCCCATCCACGCTCGAAAAATGGCCGGCCACCCCACACCACCACCGGAGTGGCCAGAACGAACTGGACCCATTCGCTGTCGCGGAGCGACAGAAAGCCACGAGTCAACGGTTCGGCCATGGCCAGGAAAAGCAGCGGCAGGATTAAAGCTACAGAGATCCAAAAGCGCCGGGTCATGACGATCAATTCTTCGTTGGGCAATTCTTCGGCAGAAATCGCGCGCGGCTCAAGCGCCATGCCGCAAATCGGGCAGCTTCCTGGTCGTTGCGAGGTAACTTCGGGATGCATCGGGCAGGTGTATGCGCCTAAGTCGGCAGGCGGGACCCGAACGGCGGAGGGGCGCGCTGCGGAGAGCGAGCTCGCGGCGAGTGTCCCTTGCGCGCCTGGGGCGACGGCTGGGGCAGCGAGCGTCGCGGAAGGCTTCGGCATTGCGGAGGGCCCCAGAACGATGAGCGGGTTTCCGGAGGGCGACGGCCGCGGGACCAGATATTTCGCGGGGTCGGCCTGAAACTTCTGGGCGCAGGCGGGGCCGCAAAAGAAATAGGTATGCCCGGCGTGCTCAAAGCGAGCCGGGGCTTTGCCGGGGTCCACCTGCATGCCGCAGACAACATCACGCTCCATCATTTACGTTTCGCGAACCGCGCCTGAATCGAGATTCCCTGCGAATTTCCTGGCGGCGCAGTCGACCCTCCCCCCTCCCGGTTTTCTTGCAAGTGTTCATTCTGCACGATTTTAAGTCTCATGATCTTGGATGTGTTCATTTCGGTCGAGTTGCAGGCACTTTTTTCGTAAGTGATCATTGTAAAGGGCTTTTATCCGGTATTGTATACTTGACACCACTTGGCCATTCTGTTACCCTTTCTTCGTGCTTGATCCCTTCTCCAAATCAGCAACGTGTTTCTTAATAATACTGTGGCCCTTGCGCTTGAATAGGTGCCGCATGGCTTCATCGGTCGTCATGTCTTTGGGACTCTTCTTTGGCTTTTTTGGCATAGGTGCCCTATGAACGATGTGAATATGAACCTCGTTGAAATGATTCAAGACTTCGCGGATGAAGGCAAGTGTCGCGCCTACCTAGAGGGTCTGCGCTGGCCGAATGGCCTAGAGTGCCTCCGCTGTAAATCTCCAAAGGTCTATCGACTTGTGAAGCGCGATCAATTCCTTTGTTCGTCATGCGAATACCAGTTTAGCGTAACCGTCGATACGATCTTCCACGATACACACCTTCCGCTCGTAACTTGGTTTCTCGCCACCTTTCTTCTCTGTGAAGCTAAGAAGGGAATGTCGGCTTGCCAGATTCAACGCTCCCTCGGAATCAAGACTTATAAAACGGCATGGTACCTGTGCCATCGCATCCGCAGGGCAATGCTTGAAGCCCAACCCAAGAAACTCGGAGGCACAGTAGAGATTGACGAAACCTACGTAGGCGGCAAGGCACGTCGGTGGCGTCCGAAGAGTATTAAAAAGGTTGTCATTGGTATCCGACAACGCAACGGCGATCTCCGATTGATTCATGCCGAAGATGCGCGTTCTGCGACGGTCAGCGAAATCATTAAAGCGAACGTCGGTGGTCATGTAGAAGTAATTATGACGGATGAGTCTGCGATCTACCCTTGGGCGTTGAATCAGATTCAAAAAGAAAAACACCGCACGATCAACCATACACGCGAGTACGCTCATGGTGATGTTCACACCAATACCGTCGAGTCTGCCTTCTTTTTGCTCAAGAGAGGCATTGTTGGATCGTGGCATAAAGTCAGTGCGAAGCATCTCCCAGCCTATCTCGACGAAATGTGCTTCCGATTCAATAACCGTAAGAACCCTTACCTTTTCCGGGATACAATCCTCAAACTTATTAGTTCTCCCAATCTTGAATACAAAGAACTCACAGCACAACAGGCTGAGCCAGCGGCTTAATGTTGCAAGGATTGAATATTCTTTGGGCTTAGAACTCCAAATCCCTCACCGTTACCCATCACCTTAACTATAGACCGATCGTTACCCTGTATATCTTTGAAGGAAATGACAATAATCGTTCCTTTGTTTATTACTTCCCGCTGCTCTGCTCCCAATGCGACACCCCAAACAAAACCCTGCACCGCTCCACCCGTTGGGATTGGATTTGATATAGCTTTTTCTGGCAGATAGTCCTCCCTTTGAAAAACTACATTTGGTTCATTGGGTTTCCCACTTAAAGTTAATTCTTTGCGTGGAACACCCAGAGGCGTCAGCTGAACCTTTCTGCCATTTGTCATTTTTATAGTAACAAGCATGCTGTCTGCGATGCTCGGCGCACCGGTATTCTTGATAGTGGCAAACAATGTGACTATGGAATTGGAATTTTTTGGCCCTGCTGGGGCCACAGCCACAATTCCAATTTCCCCTTTCAGATCGGGAGATTTTTCTGTTTCGATTTCGGCTACACGTTGCATCGCCGCCAAAGCCGTATGATACTGATCCCGCCATGCCGTGAAGAAGGCGGCAAAAAGAAACGCGCCGATGACAAGCGCAGCATACATGCGCTTAGGCATCGCAATACCGGACATCCGTTCGTAGAAATAGAGCAGAAGAAGTACAGCACCACCAATGCCGCCGCCACTGGCCCAGTGTTGCCAGCGGCCAAACACAGCCACCAAAAAAGCTATAAAGTCGGTAGTTATGCCCATAGGTTGCTGCCGACTTTAACATAATAACTAGCATGAAGTATATAACCCCGCTTTTATCTCCCAACCAATGTCGACTGGTGTCTAAGAGTAGCCGCACTCGCCCTTCAGGGTTTGCGGGAATAGTAACACAGTGGTAACTGGGAGTCAACGCTATAGTTACTTTATAGTATTCGAACGCGTCGTGTAAGTATCCTGAATGGGCCGTGACAGGGCACATCGAGTCAGACTTTTACTGGTGTTCGGGTTTTCGGGGCCGTGGTAGGTTCCTCAACCGTTCCTCTACTTCTTTGGCATTGTTCGGAAGTCCGAGTGTTTCGCGCTTGTATTCGTAGAGCGCGTCCAGGACTGGCTTGTCGAGGCAAGCGATCAGACCTCCCCGGCCGCATTCTTTTAATCGTGCGAGAGATCGCCTCTCTGGCAGATGGGGATGAGTGATTGGATTGGCGAGGGACTTTCGTGTTTCCATGGCGGCAATATCGGCTACTTGGAGTAATGGCAGACTTCCGAAAACACCGAATTCCTTATGTCCAAAAGTGAGAGTGCCTAGCCGTTGACACCATGGCAGTTTAATTTCATTTTGAGTCTTCTCAAAAAGATCGTATGCAATCCCTTGCTTCATCTTCCAATCAAAGAAAAAGGCGATTGTTTCACCCTCGGGAGCGGAGCTCACTCTAATTGCTGCCTCGCGTATGACGCCCTGAAATACAGAATGCCATTTGTCATATCCCAGCATCCCACCATTTTCTGTGACTGGCGCGAGTGTTTTATAGTCGTCCACAAAAATCCCCATACCAATTAGGAGCACTTCGTGACGGCAGATTATCTCTATGAGATCAATGGTTAGCTGAGTACGGTCTTCCCGTTTCCAACCTTTTTCATCACTAAATTCACCGCGCCCATTGTCGCAATCTGTCATGTGGTAAGCGCTGACGCCGGTCGGTTTCAAGCGGGCGATCCAGTCCTCTTGAAGGCGATCCCATTCATCCGCCCACCCTAGAAAGCCACCTATCGCATGGACTTTCTCATTTTTATCTTCGCTTTCGTCGCCGTAGAATCTGAGAGCCATAATTCATCCAAGATCGCTTTGAACTACTGATTACGGATTGTATCGAAAAGTGTATTTATCCAAATAGCTCTGTGGATATTCTAGCGATATGGAAGGGTAAACGCCCCGAATTCCATTCTTGATGAGGCTCCAGAATCCCTCAACACTGTTGGTGTAAATATCTCCGCGAACATACAACCCATCTCTGGAATTACCACATGGCTGGACTTCGCCCCGCGAATCTGCGTTTTGCGATTAAATTCATGGGCATTGATGCGCCTTTCACGCTAACTTTAGGCGGGGAGGGACAGACGATGAATCATTATCACGATCCAGACGATCTGAAGCTGTTGCCGGAATTGAAGAAGTTGGCGCCAAACGAATTCAAGGGTTTCGTCGCACTGGATGCCATCGTATCCAAAGAAGACGGCAAGATTCCGCGAAAATACCGCGAATTGATCGCACTCGCGATCGCTTGCACGACCCAGTGTCCTTATTGTCTGGACGTCCACGCACGCAATGCGAAACAGGCGGGTGCCACGCGCGAGGAGGTTGCCGAGGCCGCATTCCTGGCCGCAGCACTCAGGGCTGGCGCTGCCGTAACCCATGGCGCGCTCGCGCTGAAGCTTTTCGACCAAAGCTAAAACCTGCCGGCTGCAGGTAGCGTCGAGACCCGCCGCCATTCCAGGTTAACCGTGGCTGAGGACAAATAAAACGCAATAGACCCAGCCATGCGACCTGCTAGAAGGTCAGTTTCAATCCCCAGGGTATTTCGCGAGGACCGCCGCTGCCACCTGCGGATTGCTCCTAAAAACATCCGGCGTTTGAGTGTTCGCGCGGTCGTGGTCAGGTTCAGAGCGGGATTGTGCACTCTGCCGCTGGGAAGCATTGCATCCCGTAAGGGTCCTTACCATTAATACCTGGTGTATTTACAAGTATATAGATGCTAAGGTGTGTATCAGGCTCCCGCATGCCGTCTTCTATTCCGATCCAACCGGAACGTCGTCGTAGTCCGCGCCATACGTTTGGCGGCGTAGCCGAGGTAACCTCTGCAGAATCAGGCAAGTACCTCGTTGCCATTACCTCCGAGATCGGCGGGCTAGGGTGTTTTGTAAAGACGATGTCTCCTTTCACTTCTGGGGCAGCGGTTACTGTAAAAATTACCTATGATGGTCAAGCGTTCTCGGCTGCCGGCAAAGTGGTTTATGTTCTACCCGCCAAAGGGATGGGCATCAATTTCAGCGCGATTGCCGCTGATGACCAGCTTGTGCTTGACGATTGGATAGCTGAGAGCACGCGTTAGCGCGAACGAAGAGAGATTGGCTTCCAATCCCCGCCACAAACACTTGGTTGATGCCTGGTAAGGGCTTAAGAGCGAAAGTGAAATCGAGCTATCCCCCTAAGCTAGATGCCAAACTCCACCCGAGGAAAGACCGGTCAGCGATTGCGAGGGTCACATTGCGTCCGTCGTTCATCGGTGCTCACGTCCGGCCTTAGCCGTGAGACGATGCCGCCCTGACCGGGTTCCGCCCTCATACTATGGCCACAATTCAGCGTGACTTTTCGCGTTGGAGCCGCCCCCCGGTCCCACTGCGCAGGTTACCCTTAAGGTCTGCGCCCTTTTCCAAATCTTGCATTAAGTCTACCCACATCTCACAGTTAAGTAGAGCTTCGGGTTGGCAGGAGCTCCGGAAAAGGCAGCCAATGCCCATATCCACCGACGATCATTTCGTGCAGGAGCGTGCCCGGTGCCTCCCTCTCACAGCATTCTGAATGGTTCGTATGACCATCGACTGGTGGCGCTTTCTGTGGCCATCGCCATCTTCGCGTCCTATGCGGCTCTCGATCTGGCGGGCCGCGTAACAGCCGCGCGCGGACGGCTGTGCGTCGCTTGGTTGACAGCCGGTGCGACGGCGATGGGCTTGGGTATCTGGTCCATGCACTATATTGGGATGCTGGCATTTCAGATGCCCATGCCGGTGGAGTATGACTGGCCCACCGTTTTGCTTTCTCTGCTCGCGGCGATTTTCGCCTCTGCCGTAGCCTTATATGTAGCAAGCCGCGCGCGCATGCGGGTGTGGAACGCAATCGTTGGCAGCATGGTCATGGGTACCGGAATCGCGCTAATGCACTACATCGGTATGGCCGCGATGCGGATGGCTGCGACGTGTAATTACAGCCCGGCCATCGTGACGGTCTCGGTAGCGCTGGCGATTGTCATCTCGTTCGTGGGGCTCTGGCTGGTCTTTTACGCTCGCGAAGGAACGAACGGAAATATATGGCGCAAACTAGGCAGCGCCATAATCATGGGTGCCGCCATTCCCGTCATGCACTATACCGGCATGGCGGCAGCGACATTCATGCCTTCCAGCACTCCGATTGACCTGTCGCACGCGGTGAATGTAACGGCGTTGGGAACGACGGGCATCATTTTGGTAACCATGATGGTACTCAGCCTTGCCGTGCTGAGTTCTCTCGTGGATCGGAAATATTCCGCGAAACAAGCCCTGCAGATACAGGCAGCGGAGGCAGCCAGCGTAGCCAAGAGCGAGTTTCTCGCCAACATGAGCCACGAGATCCGCACGCCGCTCAACGGAATTATTGGCATGACCGAGCTAGCTCTCGAAACCAACCTGAACGAAGAGCAGCGAGGTTATCTGGTCATGGTTAAGCAGTCCGGAGATTCCCTGCTGACGGTGATCAACGACATTTTGGACTTTTCCAAGATCGAAGCGGGCAGTTTACGTTTGGAAACGACCGAGTTTGATCTTCGGCAACTCCTTGAAGAGACCGCCAAGACGTTTAGCTTGCGGGCAGCAGAAAAAAAACTGGAATTGGTATGCGACATTCCTTACAACATTCCCCATTTGATCCAGGGAGACCCGGACCGCCTGCGGCAAGTGTTGGTTAATCTGCTGGGAAATGCCATCAAGTTTACCGATCGAGGCGAAGTGGTTTTACAGGCGGAGGTCCAGCAAAAACAAACCGACAGCGTCGAATTGCATTTCGCCATTCGTGACACCGGAATCGGAGTTCCCAAAGAACAGCAAGGCATTATCTTCGAATCGTTCGTGCAGGCCGACGGCTCCTCACGCCGCAGGTACGGCGGTACGGGGCTGGGTTTGACCATTTCGACCCGGTTGATAAACATGATGGGCGGACGCATCTGGCTGGAAAGCGAACCGGGTCAGGGAAGCACGTTTCATTTTACGTCCCAATTTAATGTGGCAGCGGCACCCGAAAAGCGAAGTGGCGATGATGCTAGTCTGGCGGGACTATCCGTTTTGGTGGTCGACGACAACCCAACCAATCGGCGCATTTTTGAGCAGACACTGCTGCAATGGGGCATGAAACCCGTCGTGGTGGCGAGCGGGTGGGCGGCCATTGCCGCGTTGCGGCGCGCCCAGGGCGCGCAGGAGGCCGTACCCCTGGTCTTGATGGACGCGCAGATGCCGCAGCTCGATGGATTTGGCGCCGCGGCGAAAATCAAGCAAGATCCGGAACTGCTCTCCCCCACAATCATTATGCTCACCTCGGGCGGACAGCGCGGCGACGCGGAGCGTTGCCGGGAGGTCGGCATATCGGCCTATTTGACCAAGCCAGTGCGCCAGGAGGAGCTACGTGAAGCGATTCTTAGAGTGCTGGGCTTACGGCAGAAAGCGGAGGAAGACCGTACGTTGATCACCCGGCATATGCTGGCCGAAGCGCGCACAGAGCTTCGCATTCTGCTGGCGGAAGATAACGTCATTAACCAACAGCTGACGCTGCGAGGCCTTTCCAAACGGGGTCACCAAGTGACGGTTGTGGAAAATGGGAAACGTGCTGTCGAAGCACTCGAAAAGCAGATCTTTGACGTGGTGCTCATGGATGTGCAAATGCCCGAGATGGATGGATTGGAGGCGACGAGTGCCATCCGCCGGAGAGAAATGTCGACGGGCAAACATGTTCCTATCATTGCCATGACCGCTCATGCCATGAAAGGCGACCGTGAACGCTGCCTCGCGGCCGGGATGGACGCATACATTTCCAAGCCCGTACACATGGAAGAGCTGTTCCAGGTCACCGAAGGCCTCACGCGACACGGCGGACCAATTGACCGTACCCTCGACCGAGGGCCACTAGGCACCGCGACAATCGATCGAGAGGCGGCGCTGCTGCGAGTCGACGGGGATGAGGCGATGCTGGCGGACTTGGCAAAACTTTTCTGCGACGAGAGTGGGCGAATGCTCAGCGTGATTGAAGAAGCGATCACACTCAAGAACGCGGATGCGCTGGAGCGGGGTGCGCATTCTTTGAAAGGTTCCGTGGCCACCTTTTCCGCGCAGCCAGCATGCGACCTCGCCTTGAAGCTGGAACGGCTAGGGCGCGCGAACCAGTTTGAAGATACCAAGCGTATATTCGACTTGCTTTCCGCGGAAATGGAGCGCGTCAAGCTTGCGCTCACATCGTTGCAACAGCAACAAAGTGAAGCTGCAGAACTACCCATTAGCAATTGAACCATACCTCGTTGACGTAAGGCGCGGCAATGACCCCCTTGAGCGTTCTAGTTGCTGGCGATGACCCCGCCTCCCGCCGATTGCTACAGATGTCGTTGAACGCGGCAGGATACTCCGTTATTTTAGCGTCGAATGGCATAGAAGCTCTCCGGTTGCTGGAGCTGCAGGATGGACCGCAGCTGGCAGAAACTCCACAAGGATAAGACGCTGTAGCACACGCGGGCGCCCAGGTTGTTTTATCAGCCGCAGAATTCCCGCAATGTGTACAGCTCGCGGCCGAGCCGACGCCATCAAGCCTCCTCATTGGTGGGCTCACAGTGCGAAGCTGGGATGACGGGGGTGCGCGGAACGTCGATTCCCCACGAAGTCTTTCGGAATCGACCGCCTGATGTTTGGGCGGTCTTTTTTGGACTGCTGGCCAGCGCCTGCCGGATGCAAGAGCAGGAATCGATCACCGAACTCGGGTTGTTGAAGCAGGGCGCAAGCGATGGTACCTTTCCGCGTGGCGGCAGGGTCCTAGGCGGATGTGAAAAAGGATTGGGATTGGGGGGCGAATATGAGGATCACCTTGAAGCGCACAGCGAGCACGAAGGCCGGGCTGCTTCTCTTGCTCAGTCTTATCCCCGCAGCGCTGGCGGCTCAGCAGCCGAAGATGAACATGGTGAAGATTGCCGACGATGTTTACACGATGGTGGAGGCCGGAGGGTCGAGTAACTCCACGTTCATCATCACCTCCGACGGAGTCGTGGTTTTCGACCATTTCATGACCGAGTCCGATCAAACGCTGGCCGCGATCCGCAAGCTTACGGACAAAAAGGTGAAGTACTTGTTCTCGTCGCATCCCGCTCTCGATCACTCCACGGGCGCGTGGTGGTTTCGAGAGGACAAACCGGTTTACATCGCCAGCAAGAATCAATTGCGAGATATGCTCGGCGAGCGGGGCGCGATTTACAAGCAGCTTGAGGAATCGAATGATCCTCGCAATGCTGTGTACAAAGGGAAAGACCTGATCCTCCCCGACGTAGTTTTCGAAAAGAGCATGACGCTGCGGTTGGGTGGTCTCACATTCGAAGCCACGTTGGAGGGCGCCGCGCACAGCACGGGAGACGTTACGCTGTACATCCCGCAGAAGCGCGTCTTCCTGATGGGCGACCTGCTAAATACGGATATGCACGCCGGAGGAGGATCGCTGGTGCCCGGCGACGGCTCCGATCCGGAAATGTGGATCAAAGTTCTCGGCAACATTATAGATCGCCGGCTCCCGGTGGATACCTATGTGCCCGGCCATGGGCCCGTGCACCTCGGCCGCGGCGCGAAGGACCTGGAAGAAGCTCAGCACTATTTTCTTGCGATGCGAGACGCTGTCGCCACCATGATGAGCCAGGGAAAGAGCCTGGACCAGATCATCAAGGAGTTCAAAGTGCCCTCGGAGTTCGCGCACTACGCGCATCCCGAGCGTTTGCAGACGACTCTGCCCTTGTATTATTGGGAACTGATGGGCATCGATCGATAAGAGTGGGAAAGAGCGAGGCAAGAGCGCCGCCCCGTGTGCCCAACGCGGACTGCGACTCCAGGGCCGGTGACGTTTCCGAAGAACCATTACACGTGCTCGCCAATTGCCGTATATGGTTCCCGACTGACTGCGAGTGATGCAACCAGTGACGTAATCCCAAAAGGCTTTCGCCAACAAGAACCAATAGGCTCAAAAGACAGGGGGGTGAGAGCGTTATGCGAGCGCCTGCTTCAGGAACGTGAGCGTTCTCTCCCACGCAGTCTTTGCGGCTAGCGCGTCGTACACCTCAGGACGAGCTTCGTTCATAAAGGCGTGCCCCGCGTCGTAGCGATAGAGCTCGAATTGTGATTTCGATTGCTTGAGCGCAGCCTCGAATTCATTCACCTTGGCAGGAGTACACCAATCGTCCCTGTTCGCGAAATGGCAAATCAGGGGAATTGTGATGGCCTTCAAACTAGCCGCGTCGAGAGGTGGAATGCCATAAAAGCACGCGCCAGCATCCATCTCCGGAACGAACACAGCAGCGAGAATGGTAAGTGCGCCGCCCATGCAAAACCCGCCCACGGCAACCTTCTTCGAGGATTGTTTTAGGTATTGCACGGCGCCGCGGATGTCTTGACCGGCAGCATCAGGAAAGCTGAGGTTCGTCATCAAATGGTTTGCTTCATCGGCGGCCGTGGTGATCTTGCCCCGATAGAGGTCCGGCACAAGCGCTCGATACCCGGCTTCGGAGAGCCGATCCGCAGTTTTCTTGATTTGGTCATTTAACCCCCACCACTCCTGGATGACCACAAAGCCGGGCGCGCTCGATCCTTCTTTCGGCGTTGCCAGATAACCAGGACAAGTTTTCCCATCCACTCTCTTGAACTCCATCATCTCACCCATGAGTTGTCTCCAGTCGGTGCTCCGCTACTGCATTAAATCGAACTGATAGGCCCTATCGTTTCAGGTGGGCGTATGGAATTTTCAAGATCTCTCCCCGACCCTCAAGGTTAAGACCTATTCTCGGGAACAAGCCCCGCCGAACTCAGGGATGGCTGACCACTGCCATACTCCGGGATGCTCCTCTGGAAAACGCGAAAAATATGGTCATACCCAACGACATGTTCTTGCCCGTCGGGACCTTTCTCCAGAGTTTCAGGGTTTCTGCCTAATAAGGCGATGGCCTGGGCGCGATCGGCGACCAATACCATGGTCGCTTCGTATAATTTATCGCCGATCTTTATGCGCACGCGGGGATCGCGGGCCACATTGGATGTCCAGGACTTGTCATGTGGAAACTGCACGTCCATTCGATCCTGGTGCGAACGTATGAAGAGCTGGCCGTTGCGGACGGAAGGTATCGTGCGGACCGAGTGTGGAATGAAATAGGGCGTTCGCGTCTCTACCAGGACGGTGTTGAGGCTGCGTCCGGGGTGTGGCACTTTGTCGACGAATGACCAATCCGTGACAGGCGTGGTGACGAGTTCGCCTTTCAGCCACAAGCCGGGGCGGGCAATCATGTGGTGGGCGCGAAGCTGGTTCAAGTCGAGGTATTCCGGCTCGAGACCAGTCATGCGCAGCGTGAAGAGTGTCACGACTAGGAGAACTACGATCAGCAGCACCGCAATTTTTAATATTTTCATGTTTCCGCTCCTGCTTGGCTAAGATCGAGCAGTGATGCTATACCAGCTACCAGCGGGCTGCGAGACATTCGTATTAACGTGCCGGCGTATTAACGCGCCGGCGTATTAACGTGCCGGTTTGGAGGGCCAAGGCCCCGCCGATGAAACGTCGAGTGGGTGGTTACAAATTCGGGATAGTCCGAATCTCGACGGAAGGCAATCCCGATGAATGCAAGGACAAATGGACGCAAAGCGCTCGCATCCAGAGTCGCGGTATGCTTTGAAAAACATGAAGCATTCGACCATCGTTGCGACGGGCGTCCGGTGGCTCAGCAGACAGTGCTCCGTGGTGTTGTACGAATTTGCGACAGCGGCAGATGAGAACCCCGACGTTATAGGCTGGGCTTCCGGAGCGGGTTCTGTCCTCATTGAATGCAAATTGAGTCGTGCAGATTTCTTGAGGGATGCAGCGAAGACTGTGCGGAGAAATCCGCGCGCCGGAATGGGCCAGCGCCGCTTTTACTTGTGCCCAGCCGAGCTGATCCAGGTGAAGGACCTTCCCCCGAAGTGGGGCTTGCTCTGGGTTTCAAAGGGCCAGGTAATTGTGAAGCGCGAGGCACGGGGACATCCAGAACGAAACCTTGCGGCTGAAGTTCGGTTCCTCAGCTCGATGCTCAGACGCGCACAAATTCGAATCGGTACGCGGCCGCTCTCGGAATGGCTAAGAGGCGAGAATCGTTTCGAAGCGAAACGCGGCATCTCGCCTATCAACACCGCAGGTAGTCTGATCACACTCGCTGCCACACCGGGCACGCCAGAATCCCGCTGAATGGCGTGGGTTACACATTCAGGACAGCCGATTCAATTCCCACGAACTGCCCACGTTATCCGCCGGGATTCTATAGAATCTGCCGGACTGCCATGTTTAGAAGGCTCAGAATGATTCCGCCCCAAAAGGCGGGCCATAGGCCGCGCACCTCGAACCCGGGTACGAACAATGCTGCGACCTTTAGCATCAGCGCGTTAATCAGCAGCCAGAATACGCCAAAGGTGAGAATGGTAAGCGGAAACGTAACAATTTTGAGCAGCACACCGAGCGTGCCATTGACAAGTCCAATGACCACTGCTGCTACAAGTGCCGTGCCAAGACTTGTGACAAAGAATCCCGGCACAAATCGCGCAACCAGCAGCAGGCACAACGCGCTTAGGAGCCAATGTACCAATAGTTTTGTCACATGACTATCCGCAACCGATCACAGCAGAATACTAGACTGATTGCGTTTCCTCCAACGCGTGAAATTAACTTTGTGCAGCCTCCAGCGGTGAGCAAATAACCAGCCCAGACGTTTGCGCTTGTGCCCACGGTCGGTACCGTAGCGGTCCTCCTCCTCATCATCATCGCAGCGATCACTAGGTGCGGAACGAAATACCCCTCGTTCCATCGGTTTCAATGATTTCCGACACCGCCGTCGTTGGACACAGGATCATTACTTCGTTTGCCGGCCCAGGTCAGCGAGCCAGGCATCGATTATGGAACGCTGCTCCTCCGCTATGTCGTCGAAAGCCACGCCCATTCCCCAACCGTCGTGTTTATAGATCGCCTTGCCAACCAGGTCACATTTGCTGCCGCCGTGCTGGATGCTCAGGCGTACCTCGGTGCCGACGGGAAATCCTTCGGGTGTATCGACGTAACATCCATTCGAACTCAGCTCAGAAAGGTGCGCCACAAGATGGGCCCCCTGGTGCAACGCCGTTACCTCAGCCTCCGCAGTAAACAAGAACCGGGGCACTGTACGCTTCACGGAAAATGAATTTTCAGTCATCGGCTCATCTCATTGTGACTATTGCGATCGGTGATTCGCTGGCGGAGCATTTTTTCATTGTACCGAAGCGTTTTGAGAGGAATCGAACCGCTTCGCGGTGAATGACGGAAGATATAACGGCTGCCCGGACACGTGGCCACACAATTCCAAGTGACGCCGTTCAAGGATTCAGGTTACTGCGATTTCCCTGAGTTGCACTGCTTGGAAACCCGCGTGTCAGGAGCCCAGAATGGCTGCATGGGAAGTTACTTGGGGGAGGGCCGCAAGGCTACGAGTGCAGCCTCCAACCGGCGTTGTTCTGCATCAGAGTGCTGCTTTTCGGCCCGTCCTGCAAGGAGCGCGCGCGAGGATTGGCGGACATCAGTGAAGCGCGCGAGGCGTAGGAGAGCTCGGAATCTCGGTCACCATGGTGCCCACGCCTAATTCGGCATAATATGGTGCAACCGCTCGTCGAACGGACTTCCGAGCATCGGTTGCAGCTTCTCACGAAATTGCTTAGTGTGATCGGCCTTCTCGTGCCCCTCAAACGCCTTTGCGTTTGCCCACACTTCGACGACCGTAAAATGGTTCGGTCGCGCGCTGTCCTGTAAAAGCTCAAACCGCACGACGCCGGGATCTTTGCGGCTTTCATTCGCGAACTGCTGCAATAGTTTCGTGCCACCAGCGGCATTGTCCGGCGTTAAATCTACATGCGTTACCACATATAACTGGCCATTCCCGGCTTGTGGGCGCACTTTCGCGAACGGCAGCACCACCAGCACCATCACAACCACGACACGCAACATCCGACACATGGGCGTCATAGGGAAATTTCCTCTCACACAAATTTCGCGGGTAGCATAGAACGCCAGCGGTTCAATCGCAAGCAGAACGACTTCCCCGGCCAAGCCGGTAAGATTCACACCGAGCCTTGGCTGCCCTCAGTAGAACCAAGACGCCACAACCGAGTATGGGGATCCCCGTGGCACTCTGCCTCAATAACCCGGGCACGGACACAGTCTCTTCGCTCGTAGTCCATCGAGTGGGTGTCACATCCCTGAAGTTCCTGGCGTAAATTGTGCGGCGGTTGTGCAGCGGTCTGGCAAGTTGCGGGGCGTTAGCGCGGCATCACGGCAGATCGAATCAGACCTCCTGCACTTGGGTAATATCCGGCTCCAGTTGTGCGCCTGGCGCTGACGGCCAGGTGAACTCGCGATTCAATATGTAGCTGGCAGCGGCACCCAGTGGAATCGCGACCAGTTGGCAAGCTAATGGAATTCTCAGGCCCGCCGGATCAGGTTTCAGGATCGTTATGTGGAGGGCGATTTGAAAGAAGGCCATGTATGCCGCCGTTGTCACGCAGACGCTCACGGCGGAAACCAGTCCGAAAGCCAAGATTCCGCGAACCAAACGCGAACCTTGGTGTTGCCGATCGGAAAAAGTCCAAAAGTTGTGAAGAAAGAAGTTACCTAATGTGGACACCACATTCGCGATGGCCGACGGCATCCAGCCTCGGCGAGAAGAAACAGCCAACAACAGTGCCATGGTGCCAAGATTGACCGCAATTCCAACGCAGCCGACGACACCATACTTCAGCATACGGTTATTCAGCAGAATCTGCCTCTGGACCCAGAACACGATTCCGCGCTCGCCAGCTCTATGGAAGTTCAAAGCTTCTCCCCAGCAAATCCAAGCCTGAGTCCGCAAGTTTTCGGCCACTGCGGCAGAACGATTTATCGCTGGCAGAACCACGATCCAGCTCATTACAAAGCACTTGCTTCATCCATGTCCTAAGGGCTGGAAGCGGAACATCGCTTTCTGACGAAATATGGGAACGCAATTTCCCTAATGGGTAATCAAGTTCCCTCGCGGCAACCGCTTGCCGCCCTTGCACTGAGGAGGCTGGGGCGGTGATTCGAGCGAATTCTTGAGAGCCACCGGCCTGTATACCGGCCAGAGGCGCGAAATAAGAAGGATGCTGGTCTGCGCCAGCGTATGGGGGCTCCCCGATCGTGCGCGATTCCGAGGCGCTAGAGGAACACCCCTTGGCGACACGACTCGGTGTGTGAGCAATGCATTTCATATTCATGATTCGAGATGGATCAGACCCGATGCCAGCCTTCTTCGCCATGCGGCGCTAACAAAGTAGCTAGATAGCGGGCGGCGCGATAAGCGAAGCGGCTACCTTTCGTTGATATTCGTGCGCTTTAACGAGGATTTCCGGTTTATTCAGCGTCAGGTTGACCCGATCCTCCATCACGATTTTTCCAGCGATTACCACTGTTCTGACATCGTGAGCATTCAGTGCGTACACGAGCTGCGAATAGACGTTATACATAGGAGTGGAGTGAGTCGCGCCGGTACCGATCAACACCAGGTCGGCCTGTTTACCTTCCTCAAGCGAACCGATTTGACGATCGAGGTGCAGGGCGCGCGCCCCGCCGATGGTCGCCATCTCCACCACTTGCCATGCGGGCAGCGCGCGTGGGTCCCGGAGGGAGACTTTCTGTAATTTGGCAGCGAGGTTCATTTCCTGAAAAAGATCCTGATTGTTGTTGCTCGCGGCGCTGTCGGTGGCAAGGCCAATGGCGGCGCCTGCAGCAAGCATCTCCACAACAGGCATCACGCCGGAAGCTAATTTCATATTACTGGACGGGTTGTGCACGCTGCCAACACCACAACGAACAAGCGCAGCAATATCCTGAGCGTCGGCCCATATGCAATGGGCGGCAATGACATCCGGTCCCAAAACTCCGATCTTCTCCAAATAAGCGATTGGCGATAAGCCATATTTCCCGCGGGTCAGTTCTGTTTCAAAAGAAGCCTCCGCAATGTGAATGAGAATCGGCACGCCTGCACCCCTCGCGAGGGCGGCGGCTTCGCGCAGAGTCTGTTCCGATAAGGTGTAGATGGAATGCGGCGCGACGGCTGGCGTAATCAGCGGATCGCCTTTCCACTTACTTATGTACCGCTGTGCGTAGGCGAGCGCGTCGGCTGCGCATTTATTGTCCGGCGCTGGAAAATCGACAATTGTTTCTCCAAGCACGCCACGCATACCCGCTTCTTTGGTTATGTGGGCAACCACATCTTCGAAATAATACATGTCGGCAAAGGTGGTAACGCCGCCACGCACCATTTCAAGCAGGCCCAGGCGCGTACCCCAATCCACGAAATCTTCGGTAACATTTCGGGCTTCGGCGGGGAAGATGTATTTCTGCAGCCAGTCGTCCAGCGAGTGATCGTCGGCAATACCACGGAAAAGGCTCATCGCGGCATGTGCGTGACCATTGATCAGGCCGGGTAAAACGATTGTTCCGCGCGCATCGATGGTTTTTGCAGCGCGTGATCTTTCAAGATCGTGTCGCTTGCCAACAGCCACAATGGTGTCGCCCTGGATGGCAATACCGCCGTCTTCGATCAGGCGGCGTTCAGTGTTCATAGTGACTACGGTGCCGCCGCTGATGAAGAGATCCACGTTATCCTTTTCGCAGAGGGCTTTTACGATGCTACAGACTTCAGCGTGGCAAGCGGTCTCCGGAGCAAGGGGTTGGCAACTATCTTCACATTTATTCTTGTACGTAGCCGCCGAAGGCCCACCTGCGAAGAACGGCCCAGCGTAGAGCGCGTGTCATGGTGAATTCGTCCACTCCTGGTTCAGCGCGAAATCGAGTTTTAGCGGCGCAGGGTTGGATCTGCCACAAAATTGGCGCCGTTCCTGGTCACGGGCACTTCGTGAACGTTGTTCAAGTTTAGCCGAAACGTCTTGGGATGCATTCCCACACCATTGCGCTTGCTGTGTGGTCCGGCGTGACCGTTCAGAACCGCGAAGCCATGAATGGGGTGTCCTTGGCACGCTATGACAATTTACTGCATCGTCGCGCCAACTGCGACAGGTAGATTGGCAACCGTTTCGTCCCGCGAGAAATCGAGTGGCAGTGGTCAGGTTTACAGGGACGGCCATGGCCGGAGGCTGGTTGCCTATTAGAAAAGGATGCTCAGCGACATTTGGATCTGACGCGGGCCTCCAATCGTTTTATTGACGGCACCCAAACCAGTTGGGCAGCTATACAGCGCGGTGTTGCTGGGCCCGCAGGTGGTGGGAAAAACGGGTTGCCCAGCCGTGGGAAAGTCATTGAACACATTGTTTTGCTGCACGGTGTCGATGGGGATGTCAAAGCTCGGCGTATTCGTCAGGTTAAAGACATCGAACGTATATTTCGCCGAGAAGCGCTCCGTGATTTTCATCGTTTTCACGAGGGATATGTCGCTGCGCTTTTGCCATGCTTGTCGAAAGATATTGCGCTGGCCACTGGAAATGAAATTCGTTTCGTAGGGATCGCTCGACGGAATCGCGCCGCCCAACGCTCCGGGCTGCAGAAGGGCCAGCGTGAAGCAGGACGCTTTGAGCGCCGGAATGCCGTATGCTCCAACGCTGCCCGTGACCGCGTTCTGCGGCGTGCAGCCGGGGGCCAGCGGAACGATGGGGTTGATGATCCCATCGGAAGTCCCATAGAACACGCTGCCAACTGCGCCGGAGTAGTCAATCACGCTGAACGGTTGGCCGCTTTCAAACACCGCGGTACCTTCGATCGCCCAACCATCCGCTAGCCTGCTTTTCCACGAGCTGCTCTTGAAGAACGAGGGAAGCTGGTAATAATAGTTGAAGTTAAAAACGTGGG
Source organism: uncultured Acidobacteriota bacterium (assembly GCA_963828935.1). Taxonomy (GTDB): domain Bacteria; phylum Acidobacteriota; class Terriglobia; order Acidiferrales; family UBA7541; genus Palsa-189. Next base: position 68,875 of record CAWHGP010000010.1, read on the forward strand.
TGCGGTCAAAATCCGAATTGCCGTAAGCTGAATGAATGTTAAGAGGGTTATTGCCGTTATAAAACAAACCTAAATCACTTTGCTCATCGAGCGAGTGCGAAAAGGTATAGGAGAAGCCAACCTGCAAGCCATGGCTCATGCGCTTTTCAACATGGGTTTGGAGTGCATTGTAGGAGGAGACGCCGGCCGCTGTATAAGATAACGATTCTGAGGAGTAACCAATATAAGGAACGCGCAGGTCAATATTGCCACCTTCGAAGTTGGCTTGGTATGGCTGTCCGTTAGGCAGTGTAATGGGCGCGAGCGTGGAGGGATCCAGGACCGTGTATCCATAGCTATAGTCCTGCTCGAAAGGCGTGCCCGGACGAATGGGTTTGGCTGGCGAAGCGATTTGAGCTTGATTGAACGGAATGGGAATGATCTCGTGCCGGCCCAGGTTGCCCACGTAACCAATCTCGACGGCCAAATCGTTGCGCGGCTGCCACTGAACGTCGAGTGTCTGATTGAGCGTATAGGGCAATTTGTTGTTGCGGTTGTATACGGCGAAGGAGAAAAGCTGCGCCCCGTCTTGAATGGCCGCCGCATTCGGCAGATTGAGCAGCGCCGGGTTGTTGCTGGGACCGGGCCCGAGAGTTGCGCCCCAGGGATTCGCAAAATTCCCGCCCGCTCCAGTGGCTGCTGTGGCAGGGTTACAGGTCGGAATAAAATCTTGATAAAAGCTACCAATATCGGTACATGCTTGGGCATTCACGTAGGGTGGAGACTGATTGACGCCGAAGGGGCCTCCGGAAATCACGCCCGCTGCGAAGCCGGGCGAAAGAAACGTGAAGAGTTCACCGCGGTCGTAGTACATGCCCCAGCCTGCCCGAACAACGAGCTTATTGTTGAACATCTTCGGACTCCACGCCACACCGAACCGTGGCGCAACGCCCCATTGCCGCCCGGTGAGGGTCGAATCGCTGACGCCGCTGCTAGGGAACTGACTGCTATTTGCGGCTACAATGAAACCATTCGAAACAATTGTATCGGTGGCAGCATTGTAGTCATATCGAGACGGGTCGAAGTTGTACAGGTGTCCATATTTTTCCGTAAAACCGCCATGATCGTCGAAGCGCACGCCTAAGGTCACAATCAAGTTCGGGCGAATCTGCACCCGGTCTTGCGCGTACGCGCCTGATTCGTTGGAGCGGTAGTAGCGGTTCGCATTCCCCTGCAGAAACGTGCTGGCAATGAAACCATTCGCCGAATAGGGCGTATTCATGCCTTCGACAAACTGCGAGAAATCCGCAAATCCAATCATTCCTTGATCGGTTCGGTTGTCGCGCGTGTTGAGTTGCGTGTAGGAAAAGGAGCCGCCGAAGCTAAAGTTATGGCGGCCGCGAATCCAGATGGCACTCACCGAAGGCATAAAACGATTCTGGAAGACACCCGTAAAGGCCCCTTGAGAAGCTGCTCCTTCGCCGAACGTAAACGCGACGGGCGGACCGACGGTATTGTCAGCAGAAGAAACTCCCAACACGTCAGCGATGCTGATACCCGGGAACGTAGTGGTCTTGTTAAAAACATTGATGCCGAGTTGCTGCGGGGTGAAAGGCTGCGCGACAGTGCTGTAAACCTTCTCACGAATGAAACCAAACACTTCGGCCAAATTGAAGTTAGGGGTTAACACTTCCGTATTCGTAATTGTTGCCACCTGGCTGCCGGCGTCGAGGCTCTGCGTAAACCCGGAAACGCTGGAGTAGGCGTAGGGCGCAATGCTCGGATCGTGCTGATAATAATACTTCAGCGCTAAAGTGTCTTTCGAACTCGCAATCCAGTCGAGGTTGGACACCACCTGATCGGCGGTAAAATAGGCCGTGCCGGGAATCAGCGAGTCCTCCGGGAAGTTGAATGACGGCGTGACACCGTCCGCCCAAGGAACCATATACTGTCCATTGGGAAGTTTGTACTGAAGCAGAGCGAGCGCGATCGGACTGATTTGACTGTTCGATGTGATGGGTGTCGCATCGGGGAAATTGGTGTTAACGATGCTGGCCAGGCACGCATCGAGGGTAGCCGTGGCACGATTGGCACCGCAGTTGGCAGGTGTGAACTCCAGAGGAACGGTAGCTCGCGAAATGCCGATCTCCTGATCGGAATCATGCACGTGCTGGTAGGCGATATATCCAAAAAGCTTGTTTTTGATTAGCGGGCCACCAAGCGTCCCGCCCGCCGTGTAGCGATGCAATTCAGGAACCTTCTCATCGCTCGGAATGTTTGGATCTTCCTTGTAGAAAAAAGGCGCAGCATTGAGCCAATCCGTTCCGCGATGCAGATAGCCCTGCCCATGAATACTGTTGGTGCCCGAGGCAGTGCTGATGTCGATGTGTGCGCCGCTGGTGGAGCCTTGCTGCGCATCATACATGGAGGTATTCACACGGAATTCCTGAATTGTTTCAGGGGCCGGTGTGGGCAGCGCCTGGCCAATGGCTAAATAAGGCGACGCCGTGCTTTGGATTTCAAAAGAAGCGTTTTGTGCGGCACCGCTGACACCGGTATTATTCACCACCCGAGCGGAACCGACCTGACTGGTACTCTTGCCATTGAACAAGTTGCTCGCGTCAACGCCATTGAGAAGAAATGTATTGCTCGTATCGCGCTGCCCGTTGGCCCAGATGGGTTGATTTCCCAAGCCAGAATTGGCCCCGGTGCCGCTTGGAAGTTCGGCGTTTACGCCGGGCGAGAGAATAGCCAATCCGGTATAGCTTCCAGTCGGAAGCGGAATTGACTCCAACTGTAGTTTATCCAGTATGTAGCCATTCGTGGTATCCACGGAATTCAACAGCGGGGTCTCCTCAACGGTGATGGACTCCGTCACTTGGCCCAGCTTCAACGTAGCGTTTACACTCACAGTGCGGTTCGCCTGCACCACAATCGAGGGTACCTCTTGCGTCTGAAATCCATCATGAGAGAAGGTCAGCGTATAGCTGCCAATGGGCAGATTTACGAAGGTATAGCTACCGGCGCTGTCGGTTTGCTGGGTGCGTTTTAGCTGGGTCTGATCTCCCACAAGACTCACAGTTGCGTCTGTCACCGAACCGCCGGAACTATCCACTATCGTGCCGGTAATTCCGCCGAGCGTCTGCTGAGCTTGCGCTGGCAGCATAAAGAGCAAGAACACGGACAAAGACGACGCAGCACCAAGAATACAGAGCCTGATTGTGTTTATCATGCCCGCGCCTCCATATGAAGCCAGTAAACACAAATCCGCTTCGGCATCCGCGTGGCCCTCAGGGACGATTACGGTGACCTAGTTTGCGAAGCGTAAAGTCATGTCAAGGACTGTATGCCCACTGCTGCGGCGATGAAAAACGGAAGTTTCTGATCGTTCAGATCAGCTATTTTGATCCTTCTGCGCCATCGCATCGCACGCAATGCCTTGAAACCGCGCAAACCTCAGCGCGATTTAGCCTTCTGCGTCGCCCTTACAGCTGGACAATCGTCGAAAATACTTGATTTTGGCAGGCGTTCGCGTTGACCTCACTGTTGTGCGGGCCTATAGTGACTTATTTTATTTGTGGAGTTTTGCTTGTTCGAGCGCATCTTTCAACTGCAGGAAAACGGAACCACCGCTCGTCGCGAACTCCTCGCCGGCCTGACGACATTCATGACCATGGCGTATGTGGTAGTGGTCAATCCGCGCATCCTTTCCGAAGCAGGGATGCCCGTGGACGGAGTTCTTTTCGCCACGTGCATTTCGGCGGCATTAGCCACGCTGGTTATGGGCATCTGGGCGAATTATCCCATCGCGCTCGCCCCGGGCATGTCGCTGAACGCGTACTTCACGTATTCAATCGTGATCGGCCGCGGTGTGCCATGGCAGACGGCGCTGGGGGTGGTATTTCTTTCGGGCGTGCTTTTCCTTTTGCTTACGCTTACGAAGGTGCGCGAACAAATTGTCAATGGTATTCCCGACTGCCTCAAGCATGGCACAGCGGCTGGAATCGGTCTTTTTATCGCGTTCGTAGGTTTTCGTAATGCGAACATTATCGTAGCCAATCCGTCCACCTTCGTCGCATTTGGCAAGGCTTCCGATCCGCAGGTGATTCTCGCGGCCTTGGGTGTCCTGCTGATCGCAATACTCATGGTGCGGCGTGTCGGCAGCGCCATTTTGATCGGTATTGTCGCTATTACTTTGGCGGGGATTCCGTTGGGGGTGAGCCATTGGCCCGCACATCTGTTCTCGCTGCCTCATCCATCCGGCACGTTCTTGAAACTGGACCTGCGTTCGGCGGCGAAACTCGGGCTGGGCCCGCTGATCTTTGTTTTCTTCTTCGTCGATCTGTTTGACAACGTTGGAACGCTCGTCGGCGTTTGCGAGCAAGGTGGATTCCTGCGGGACGGAAAACTGCCGCGTGCCAGCCGCGCTCTGCTGGCCGACGCCTTTGGAACCATCGTGGGCGCGCTTACCGGTACGTCCACGGTGACCAGCTATATCGAAAGTGCGGCGGGGGTTGCGGCGGGAGCGCGTACGGGGATGGGTAACCTCGTCATCGCAGGACTATTCGGGGCCGCCATGTTTTGCGCGCCGCTTGTGGCGGCGATTCCTTCCTATGCGACGGCCCCGGCACTGATCCTGGTGGGGGCGTTAATGTGCGGATCAGTGGCCAAGATAAACTGGGACGACTACAGCGACTCGGTGCCGGCATTTCTCACCCTTATCGCTACGCCGCTAACATTCAGCATTGCTACAGGCTTGAGTCTTGGTCTGCTCTCCTTCACCTGCTTGAAAATTTTTACCGGCCGGCATCGCGAAATTAGTCCGCTGATCTGGGTGCTCAGCGTCCTGTTTCTCCTGCGCTACATTTTTCTGGGCACGGAATAGCGGGAGTTGATTGGCTAATAGGGAATTTTGTTAGCCTGCTTTTCCCAGACGCGAAAGGCCTCGAGCGCCTGCTCATGCATCATGTCGATCATGGGTATTTTACGCTGGGCATGTTGCTTGCCGATTTCCTGATAGATGAAAGAGTCGTCGAAGCCGGCATTGGCAGCATCGGCAGCGGTTCCGGCAAAATAGACGCGGTCGGGACGAGCCCAATAAATTGCGCCAAAGCACATCGGGCAAGGTTCGCACGAAGTGTAAATTTCGCAACCGCTGAGTTCGAAGCTGCCGAGTTTCGCGCAAGCCTGCCGCATCGCGACAATTTCCGCATGCGCAGTCGGGTCGTTTTTTCCAGTTACGCAATTTACGCCCTCGGCGATGATTTGGCCGCCTTTTACGATGACAGCACCGAAGGGCCCACCGGAGCCGGTGAGCACATTCGTAATGGATAACTGGATGGCGCGCGCCATGAAGACGTGATTCATGTGAGGAGTATAACCCGGATGCCGGAGCCGGTTAATGGCATCCCGCCCGCGGCACCACCGCGTTTTCTGCAGCATTTCTCGTTGCCACGCCGAGTCCGTGAATACAGCTATATTTAACGACTCGATTCCATTTAGTTGAAACACACTGAACGCGTAAGCTACGCTCTTGCAGGAGCGACAATTTTGTAACGTCGTGCGCATGGTGCGATGACCTTACAGGCCTTCCTCTCACGCCGGATTGTGACCCCTGAAGGAGTGCGGGCTGGGGCAGTGCTCTTCGAGGGCGAATCGATCCGCGCGGTCGTGCCCGTCGCAGACGTCCCGCGAGATGCGCGAGTGCAAGATTTCGGCCATGCGGCGATTCTGCCGGGTCTCGTCGATTCACACGTCCACATGAACGATCCCGGAAGAGCGGACTGGGAGGGATTTGCGACGGCAACACGCGCTGCCGCGGCCGGTGGCTACACCATGCTGGTAGACATGCCGCTGAATTGCCTTCCAGCTACGACGAATATAGCCGCACTTAATGCGAAGCGGGAGGCCGCGCGCGGCCGTTGCCAGGTCGATTGGGCGGCGTGGGGTAGCGTAGTTCACGACAATCGAGGCGACCTCGAAGAACTTGCCGCAGCGGGTGTGCCGGGCTTCAAATGCTTCCTGGTGGATCCCGGCATCGACGGCTTCACAATGGTTACCGAACATGAGTTGCGGGCGGCCCTGCCGGTCGTAGCTCGAACAGGACTGCCGCTGCTGGTACACGCAGAACTAAGCGGTCCTATCGATGCTGCCACCGCTCGGTTGGCTAACGCGAATTGGAAAAGCTATGCGACCTACCTGCAGTCGCGTCCGGACGAAGCGGAATTATCCGCAATCCGGCTGCTGCTGTCACTCTGCAAAGAATATGAGTTTCGCCTACACATCGTACATCTGGCCACTTCCCAGGCACTAGAGGAGCTGCGTAGCGCGCGTGCGAGTGGCCTTCCGGTCAGCGTCGAAACATGTCCGCATTATCTGCACCTGACGGCGGAAACGATCGCCGACGGAGCGACACTCTGCAAATGCGCTCCCCCAATTCGCAGCCGAGAGAATCGCGAAGGGTTGTGGCAAGGCCTCAGCGAAGGGGTGATTGACCTCGTGGCGACAGACCATTCTCCGTGCCCGCCGTCGATGAAGCAGGTTGCATCAGGAGACTTTAAGACCGCGTGGGGCGGTATTGCCAGCCTTTCGCTGGCGCTCCCGGTGATGTGGACGGAAGCCTGTGGCAGAGGGTTTTCGCTTATGGATATCGTGCGATGGATGGCCGCAGGGCCCGCCAAGCTGGCGGGATGCGATTCTCACAAGGGCCGGATCGCCAACGGGTACGACGCCGATCTCGTGGTTTTTGACCCGGAAGCGGAATTCACTGTCATTGCGGAAAAACTGCATTATCGGCACGCCATTTCTCCCTACCTGGGCGAAAAATTCGCCGGAGTCGTCAGGGCCACTTATCTGCGGGGAAGGCAAATCTTCGGCGACGGCACGTTCCACGCTCCCGCGTTCGGCCGCGAGTACCCTCGGTAGCATGGTTAGAACCGCCGAAAACAGGGATACAAACCGTCCCGTTTTCGTCCACAATAATGACAGGGCTTAATTTTCGGCGGCGATGCGCGGTTCCATTTGTATGTATATCTGTATCCGCACTGTGACGTGAGGCGTGACGTGGCGAGAGATTGCAGCATTGGCTTGCCCGCTCCACGAAAAGAGGGGCGCGATAAGGTCCGCGGACGAGCCCGGTACATCGACGATATCACTCTGCCAAACATGCTCTACGGCGCGACTGTGCGCAGCCGCATACCGCGGGGCAAAATCAGCAAGATAGTTTCGGGGCCGGGAATTAACTGGAACGAATTTGTTGTCGTCTCTGCAAAAGACATTCGCGGTCAAAACTATATCTCTCTGATCGAAAACGATCAGCCATGCCTTGCGGACAGAATCGTCAATCACCCGGAGGAACCGATCCTGCTTCTCGCTCACACGGATCGTCGCGCCCTGCCGAAGGCCGTCGAAGCAGTTTCCATCGACTACGATCCTCTTCCGCCTGTGTTCACCATCGAAGAAAGCGAGCGGCAAGCCCAAATCATCTGGGGCAATGACAATACTTTCAAAACGTATTTGATTCAAAAGGGCGATGTGGACAGTGTTTGGGAAAAGGCCGACTACATTGTGGAAGGTGAATACACGACCGGCGCGCAAGAACAACTTTATATCGAAACCAACGGAGTGATCGCGGCCTTCGACGCGGTATCCGGTGTCACCCTGTGGGGCTCGCTGCAGTGTCCTTACTACGTTCACAAGGCCCTGATGTCGCTGTGCAACCTGCCGGAAGACAAAATTCGTGTCGTGCAAACCGAGACCGGAGGCGCGTTTGGCGGCAAGGAAGAATATCCGTCCATGATCGCGGCGCATGCTGCGCTGCTCGCGATCAAGTCCGGACGGCCAGTGAAAATCGTATACGACCGCGCGGAGGACATGGTGGCCACAACGAAACGGCATCCTTCGCGGACGCGCCACCGCACTGCAGTGCGCAAAGACGGAAAAATTCTCGGCGGCGAAATAGAATTCGCGATTGACGGCGGAGCGTACCTGACGCTATCGCCCGTGGTCCTTTCCCGCGCCACAATCCATGCCGGCGGCCCATATTCTTGGCCGGCTGTTCGGGTGCGCGCGAAGGCGCTGGCAACGAATGCGCCTCCACACGGAGCTTTTCGCGGGTTTGGAGCGCCGCAAAGTTTGTTTGCGATGGAACGGCACATGGAACGCATTGCTCGGCGGTGAATGTGTCGCCCATCGAGATCCGGCGCAGAAACTTCTTGAAGCCGGGAGATACAACCATCACCGAACAGACCATAACAGAGCCGATCGATCTGGAAAATCTTCTGGAGAGGGCACTCGAACATTCTTCGACTCGAACTAAGAAACAACAGTTCGCCAAGGGAACCTGGCCGGCACGAACAAGGAAGGGCATGGGCATTGCCGCTTTCCTGCACGGCGCGGGATTCACGGGATCGGGCGAACGCCACCTGAGTTCCGTGGTCGGCGTGGAGGGATGCCCCGATGGAGGCATACGCGTACTCGTTTCCAGTACCGAGTTCGGACAGGGCACAAACACCGTTCTTTGCCAGATTGCGGCCGCCGCCATTGGCCTGCCCTACGAAGATGTGGACATCGCGCAGCCGGACACCAGGGATGTGCCTAACAGCGGTCCCACGGTTGCGTCTCGCACCGCCATGGTGGTTGGGAAGCTGGTTGCTTCGGCCGCCCAGGGCTGGAGCAAACGCTGATTGGTTCGGGTTTGCTCGGTACGACTTACACCGCGGAGGAGTTCCGCGCCGCCTGCCGCGAATATGTTGCGGCGCACGGCCAGCTTCGGTCGTTCGCGCGCTACGAACAGCCGGCCGATATCTTCTGGGATGATCAGAACTACCGGGGAGAAGCCTATGCGGCATTTGCCTGGGCAGTCTACGTGGCGGAAGTCAGTGTTGATCTTACGACCTACTGCGTGTCGGTGGACGATTTCGTAGCGCTTCAGGAAATCGGCAGAGTGTTGAATCCAGTTTTAGCGCGCGGACAGATCGTCGGCGGAGTCGCGCAGGGAATTGGCTTCGCGCTTTATGAAAAAGTGGAGTGGCGAGACGGCCGCATGCAGAACGGTCAAATGACGAATTACATCATGCCCACCTCGGCGGACGTCCCTTCGATTCGCGTGTTTTTTCAGGAAATGGGCAATACGCATGGAGCCTACGGCGCCAAAGGCATCGGCGAACTTCCCATGGACGGACCTGCCCCGGCAATCGTAAACGCCGTCGAAGCTGCGCTGGAGATTCCGTTCGACTCGATTCCGCTGCTGCCAGAGGATATTTTCGACGCGATGCCTGCCGCATCGAACCGGGAAAGGGAGGCTCCTGCGCCAGCCGAAGTGCGATGAATTGACGTGCGATGAATTGACCTCCGATAAAGTGAAGTGCGATCAGTTGGCCCGCGGTAGCTAGAGCGAGATGACGAAGACGAGCGGTGCAAAACGAGAAATCTCCCTCATCGTCAACGGCGAAGTGCGAATCCTCCACGCTTATCCTATGGAAAGGTTGCTCGATGTGTTGCGGGGACAACTCGGACTCACCGGCGCGAAAGAGGGTTGCGGAGAAGGGGAATGCGGATCGTGTGCCGTGTTGATGAATGGTGCGCTCGTCAACAGCTGCTTGGTGCCGGTGCTCCAGGCACAGGGCTCGCAGATCATGACCATCGAAGGACTCGACGAAGACTCCCGAATTTGCGCTTTGCAAGAGACGTTTCTCGAATTTGGCGGCGCGCAATGCGGTATCTGCACCCCAGGAATGATTCTCGCGGCGTGTTCTCTATTGCGTGACCAGCCCCAACCCACCATAGAAGATATCCGAGAAGCGCTGGCGGGCAACCTTTGCCGCTGCACTGGCTACATCCAGATTTTTGAGGCGGTGGCCGAAGCGGCGCGACGTTATTCTGAACATCGTTCTGAACCTCGATGTCTACAAGGTGAGGTCCGATTCACAATGAGGTCCGATCCGGCCGATTACGACCTGGTCGTGCCCGCGAACCTGCAAGCCGCGCTATCACTGCTCGCAAACGCTCCGGACAGTTGGCTTCCTATCGCCGGCGGGACGGACCTTATGGTGCAATTCGCCGCGGGAACGCTGCCAGCGCGAAGACTGGTGAGTATCTGGGGTCTTCCGGAGCTTCGCAAGATCGAAACATCGCAAGAGGAGGTTCGAATTGGTGCAGGGTGCACGTACAGCGATTTGCGAAAAAGCGCGATAGTGCAGAGCGAATTCCCAATCCTCGCGAAAGCTGCAAGTTGGACGGGCGGAATTGCCAACCAGAATCGCGGCACGCTCGGCGGAAATATCGTGAATGCCTCCCCGGCCGCCGATTCGTTGCCTGCCTTGCTGGTGTATGAGGCTGACTTGATCCTTGTTTCGGTGCGCGGCGAACGACGAGTGCCGTATTTGCTGTTTCATACTGGATATAAGAAGACAACGCTGGTAGCCGACGAACTTATCCAGTCGGTGTGCTTGCCAAGACGCTTTGCTGAGTATGTTTCTTACACGCGGAAGGTGGGGACGCGCAAAGCGCAAGCCGTTTCCAAGGTATGCATGGCTGCGCTCGCGCGAATGGAGAACGGAATGGTCCAGGACGTGCGCATCGCTGTTGGAAGCGTCGCGCCGACGCCCATTCGTTTAACCGAGACCGAACGGATTCTGATGAGAAAGCCGCTCGATCTGTCGCTTGCACAACTGGCAGCCAGCACAGCGGCCGCCGAGGTCCGACCAATTGACGACATCCGCTCCAGGGCGCGATACCGTGCGGCAGTGGTTGGCAACCTGGTCTCCGACTTTATCGAACGGCTGGGCTCAACCCAGCAGGTCCCGAGTGAGGTACTGGCCCGCTGGAATCGCCTCCATGCGCAGGAAGCGGAAAATGAGATTTTGCCATGTTGCGGCTCACGAGCCTGGGCGCGCGGTATGGTATCGCGCAGAGTCCTCCGGGATGAGGCCGCCACGCTCGCTGCGTCCGATGAAACATGGCACAATTTAAACGAGTCAGACTGGATGGAAGCTTTCCGTAGTCATCCGCGCATTGGCGAAACTAGCGCACGGCCGTCTCTTGACTCTCGCTCTGCGGCATGGTCAGCGCAAGAGCAAAGCCGTGCGACCGCCGCGGACGATAGCGTGACCGCTGCTTTACGAGAGGGGAACCGCGAATATGAGCAGCGGTTCGGGCGTATCTTCATCGTGCGCGCAGCAGGCAGGTCGGGTTCGGAAATTCTGCACATTTTGCGGCAGCGGCTGCAGAACGATGATCAAACCGAACTTCACGAAGCGGCGGAGCAACAGCGCCAGATCATTCAAATTCGTTTGAGAAAGTGGCTGCGCGGATGAGCGGTATATCGACGCACGTTCTGGATACTGCCCGCGGTGTTCCGGCGCGCGATGTTCCGGTACGGCTCGAACGGCAAGAATCGCCCGACAGTTGGCGACTACTTGCCTCGGCGAGCACGGATCAGGACGGCCGCTGCAGCCAGTTGTTGCCAGACGGACCAAATCTGCCGGCCGGCCACTATCGCCTGAGTTTTGATACTGAGCGTTACTTCGCCGCACAGGAAATCCGGGGATTGTATCCGTCGGTGCAGATCACATTTACGGTGCGTGCAGGGGAAGCCCATTTTCACATTCCACTGCTTTTGAGCCCGTGCGGGTATACGACCTATCGAGGAAGCTGAATCGATGCCCAGGCTCGCCGAAAACCAATATGGCAAATCCCGCGTTCGTCTGGTTCGCTTGAAACGTGACGGGGACCGGCATCGGTTTGTTGAGTGGACGCTCGAAATTTTATTCCGCGGAGATTTCGCAAGTTGCTTCGAAGATGGAGACAACAGCAAAGTTCTCACAACGGATGCGATGAAGAACACCGTCTACTCATTGGCGCGCGATTCATCGGCCTGCTGCACGGAAGAGTTCGCCAAAGAGTTGATCGATTTTTTTCTCAGCCGCAACCTGCAAGTTTCGCAGGCGGAAGTTACAGTCGTAGAGAAGCCCTGGGAGCACGTCGTCATAGACGGAAAGTCTCATCCAACCGCGTTCATACAGTCGAGTCAGGAACGCTACACCACCAGGGTGACGCGGGCGCAGGGCGATAATTTCTTGGTTACCTCAGGGCTCGAGAATCTAGTGATCATGAAAACGGCACAATCGGGTTTTGAGGGATACATTCACGATTCCCTTACAACCCTGCCAGAGACCACCGATCGCCTGTTCGGCACGGCCGTGCGTGCCAACTGGAGCTACACACTGGCTGACCTGTCATTTGTTTCGTTGAGGACCAAGGTCCGCGAAACACTGCTGGAGGTATTTGCCGGGCACGCAAGCAAATCCGTGCAGCATACTCTTTATGCGATGGCCGAAGCTGTTCTTGAACGAGTCCCGGAGATTGGAGAAATTGAGTTGAAAATGCCGAACATGCATTATCTGCTCGTGGATTTATCGCGGTTCGCGCAGGACAATCCCAATGAAATATTTGTGCCCACAGATGAACCTCACGGTTACATGGAGGCGCGCATCTGCCGTAACGCATGACCCTCCACAACCCATGAGTAACGAAAGAGCCATCACAGCCATACATCGCTGCGAAAAACTGGCAGGTTTCAGTGAAGATGCGGGCAGCACACGCAGGACCTTTCTTTCGCCACCCACGCGGGATTGTCATCGCCATATCGCAGGATGGCTTGAGCCTCTAGGATGCGAAATAAGCATCGACGCCGCTGGCAACTTGCGCGCGTTTTACCCTGCAACCGAACAGAACGCAACGCGGTTATTCATTGGGTCACACCTCGACACAGTGCCGAATGCTGGAGCATTTGATGGCATTCTCGGAGTCGTTCTGGGCGTGGCGCTGCTGGAAAAGCTGAATGGCGAGCATCTTCCCTTCGCCATCGAAATCGTGGGCTTTTCAGAAGAGGAAGGGGTCCGTTTCAGCACCCCTTTCATCGGAAGCCGTGCGTTTGTGGGCCGGCTCGATGAGGAAGTATTGAGCCGCACCGACGAAAATGGTGTTTCCATCAAGCGGGCGATTGAGGCTTTTGGCTTACATCCCTGCAAAATTCCCGAGGCTGCTGTGAGCAGTGACACTTTGGGCTATCTTGAGTTTCACATCGAACAGGGCCCGGTTCTGGAGGCGCTCGGACTCCCACTCGGCGTCGTCGAGGCCGTAGCTGGCCAGAGCAGGTTCGAATTCACGTTTATCGGCTGCGCAAACCATGCTGGCACCACTCCCATGAGCCTCCGCCACGATGCCATCGCCGCGGCTGCGGAGTGGATCATGGCCGTTGAAAGAACAGCGCAGCAAATACCAGGTCTGGTAGCCACTGTTGGCGTGGTGGAAGCAAAGCCGGGAGCAGCAAACGTGATTGCGGGAGAGGCTCGGCTCACTCTCGATGTGCGTCATCGGTCGGACGAGATCCGAACCAGCGCCGCAGAAACTCTGATTCAGCGCGCACAAAAAATTGCGGAGCGGCGCGGCCTGTCGATACGTTACAAAACACTGTTAACCCAGCCGGCGGTGGCCATGAATGTGCCGATGCTCCATCAAGTGGAAGAGGCCTTTCGGTTGGCTGGCTGCGAGCCACATCGCATGGTAAGCGGGGCAGGCCACGATGCCATGATCGTCGCCGAGAAAATCCCTGCTGCATTGATTTTCTTGCGCACGCCGCGCGGTGTGAGCCACGATCCTGCCGAAACTGTAAGAGTTGAGGACGTGGCCAAAGCGCTTGAGGTGGGCTCACATCTGCTACTCTGCTGGCGTCCTCAGTCACGATGCAAAAGAGAGCACACCTTGCATAATCTCGGTCGCACGCGAAGCTCCCAGCAACCGAACCATCTGTTGCTGACGCCGGACACCTTTGTGCGGACTATTCTGCCGGGTATGAGGGATTGCGCCGCGATTGTTCATGTGAGCCCGGCATTGGGCGCAGCGTTCGTGCAGTACACGGCCGAACTGCAAAGCGGCGGTGAATTAGGGGGCACGGACGCGCAGCGTTTTTGTTACATGCTCGAGGGTTCGGTGGCAATAGAATCGGAACTCCCTTCTAGCCACCTGGCCGCCCGAGGCTATGCTTATTTTCCCGAAGGCGTGGCTCACCGTATCGTAGCCACGGAACCGAGTCGCATCGCGGTCATTGAAAAAATATACCGGCCTCTCGATTCAGCGGCGCACCCTCGCGCAATTTTATCGAGCGAAGATGCGGTGACATCGCATGCCCTCGCAGATGACTCAGACCTCCAGGTGAAATGTCTGCTTCCCGACACCATGAGCTTTGATTTTGCGGTAAATACCATGACCTACCAGCCGGGTGCCGCGCTGAGTATGGTCGAAATGCATGTCATGGAACACGGCCTTCTAATGCTTGAAGGGGGAGGAATCTACCGGCTTGGCGATTCCTGGTACCCAGTCACGGCTGGCGACTTCATTTGGATGGCACCGTGGTGTCCACAATGGTTTGGTGCCATTGGCAAAGGGCCGGCGAAATATCTCATTTATAAAAACTGGAATCGGCATCCGCTGTCAGACATCAATCGTGACCGTCACTATTGATTCCGCGCGTTTGGCTGCTGAAATTGAGGCCCTCGCTTCTATTTCGGATTCGGAACCGCCCGCGATAACAAGAATCGTCTTCACGCCCACCGACCTCAAAGCTCGCGCGTGGCTCATCGAGCGGTGCGAGGAGGCTGGCCTCGCTGTCCGCTGCGACGCCATCGGAAATACGTTCGCGCGCTGGAACGGCTCGGAGCCGGGCGCAGCGGTTGTCGGTACCGGCTCGCACATCGACGCGATTCCGAATGCCGGAAAGTACGACGGGGTCGTGGGAGTTCTCGGAGGTCTCGAGGCCATACGCGCATTGCAACGCCACCGATTCCGGCCAAAAAATCCGGTTGAGCTCGTGCTTTTCACCTCGGAGGAGCCGACGCGCTTCGGTATCGGATGCCTTGGCAGCCGCTTGCTCTCAGGCAGCCTTTCTGCTGACGCTGCTCGCAAACTGCGCGACATCGACGGAAAATCCCTCGAGGAAGTTCGGCTCGCTGCCGGCATGCGAGGCGAACTCGAAGAAGTCAGATTGCCGCCAGGCTACTACCAGGCATTCCTCGAAATGCACATTGAACAAGGGCCCATGCTGGAACGTGCAAACGTTAACCTCGGACTTGTGCGGAAAATTGCGGCGCCCGCGAGTGCGCGCATTTCGATCGAGGGCTCCGGTGGACACGCCGGCAGTGTCCTCATGCCCGAGCGGCGCGACGCTCTCTGTGCAGCGTCGGAATTAATTCTGGCAATTGAACATGCAGCGCGGTCGAGCGAATCTACCGACACCGTTGCGACGGTGGGGATATGCGATGTATTTCCGGGCGCGGTGAACAGCATTCCCAGCCAGATCCGTCTGAGTCTCGACGTCCGCGATACGGACCTGCCCCGGCGTGACAGTGTCATCGGTGCGATCAGCGAAGCTTCGCAGAGAATCGCGAGGAAACGCGAGGTCACTGTGCGCATTGACATGCTGAATGCAGACGCGCCTGCCGAATGTGCCCCCAGCATAGTCGAGGCGCTCTGTTGTGCGTGCGATAAACGCGGGCTCAGCTTCCAACATATGATCAGCCGTGCCTATCATGATTCGCTTTTCATATCGCGCATTGCTCCGGTAGGGATGCTTTTTATTCCTTGTCGAAATGGATACAGCCACCGGCCGGATGAGTACGCATCCCCTGAAGCCATTGTGCATGGAACACTCGTGCTTGCCGACACTTTGGCCAGTCTATCCGCATAACACCCAGCTAAGGTCGAACCTTGTACGGGTTCGATGTAAGAGCGAGCCCGGCCACGAACTGATTCTTGCCGGTTGAAGAGAGGGACTACACTAATTTTAGCTCAATACTAAGACACTGCGACCCCTCTGCGCGAAGCTTTCGAATGGCATCCTCGACGCGTGCTCACGGGGCCCGCATCACCGAGAACGTTGGTGAGATGGCCCTCGGCTCGAATCCAGTTAGAGGAACGGCATGCAGCGCTTGAACAGGCGGACCAGAGAAACGTACGCCACAGCGCGCGATAGAATGGGACAGCGTATCAGTTGATCGCAAAGCAGTAGTAGTGCCCCGCGCCGCCCGTGGTCACCAGATTGGCCTGGCTGCAGCCACGGCTGGGGTGCGCTGAGTTCCACGACACGTTGCCGCCGCCGTTGCGGTCGGCATGCCCAAGCTGAGCCGTGCCCATCGCGTCACTCGTCCAGTTGTTGCAGGTGTGATCGGCCGTATCGGTGTAGGCGCGGCCGTCGGGCATTGAGCCGGTCAGCATATCGTGCTCGTTCGGCGTGTCCCCCACGCCTTTAATCAGGTCGCCCTTCTCGGTCAAGTCATTTGCCTTGGTGAGCGCGTTGCCGAGCCGCGCCTGATCGAGAGTATCGCCGTGGAGATCGCCGACATTCTGCGCGACGCGCGCGCCCTTGGCGTTATACCAAGGGCCCTGAACCAATGCGGTCGCGCGCGTTCACTGCGGGCTGACCGTTCGCTGCCTGCGTGCTCATATAGGCGTGCCAAGTCTTGTTGCCGGCGCCTACGGCTGTGGCTAGCGCCTGGCAGTGCGCATCAGCGCCAGCGAGGCCGCCGAGATTGGCTCCATCGCCGTTGCCCACGCTGGTGACAAAGAAGCTCATCGGCATTGGTGGCTGTTGCGCGGGAGGTGCCTGCGCAAGTACCAAGCACACCCCTCCCAACATAGACAGTGCGCCTATCACAAGAACAGTGGAAAGCTTAGTCATTCATTGCTCCTCGTGGTTAGTTGAATTGCAATCTCTTAGTTTGCGTTGGGCGCAGGCTCTGTCTTGCCGCCCCCGGCTGGATACTTATACACCTGAGTCCGTTCCAAGCGAACCGAATTTTCTTTCGTGGGCTCTCCTGCGAACCTCATTGGGCGGCGCCGGGCTGTATCACTGCAGCCCCAACGACGATTCCTGCAATGAAAAGCGCTACTCCGCGCATGTGAGCAACCAGCCCGCGCATATTTACCTCCACGAGGTGCCATCATCAGCGCAAAACATTAACTTGAAACACCACGAAGTCAAGCTCAGCGGCCACGTTGGCGCGGAAAACCAACTTCCGAGACCATGCGAGAAATTCAATACATCGATGGCACTTGTATCTGCTACTGCTGCCAGCGCCAGGGTGTTAGTTGGAAGACGCGTAACTACGCAATGCCTCCACGCCTGCGATCGTTCCTGAGTGGCCTGTTGCGATAAATTTCACATCGTCGCCACGCGGCGCGATTTCCTGCGCCAGGTGCTTGAGCGAAGCCGCCCCTTGCGCTGCATCGGTGCTGAATAGCTTGTTGGGCCCGGTCAACTGCACCTTGGAGGTGATCTGCCCGGCGTCGCCAAGGAACAGGATACCCTGCGCCAAGTAGGCACCGCTGCCTTCGGTGTGCCCGGGCACAGCAAACGCAGTCACTTCTAGATTGCCCGCGGTGGCTTTTTCACCATCGTCCAGCGTGTGTGTTACGTCGAAAGGATACGAGTTGGTTGAGCCTGTCAGTTTGGAAAGCGCGCTGCCATAAGCCTCTCGCCCGGCGGCGATTGGCACTTCGCGTTTCATCGTATAGACAGCTGCCTTGGGAAAGAGCGGGAGCGCAGCGTCATGGTCGGGATGCGCGTGAGTAATGAAGATGGCGATCACATTGTCGGGACTCGCGTGTCTCGCCTGAAGCGCTTGCAGGATGGCCGTCCCCTTGGTATCCGCTCCCGCGTCGATGAGCACGTACTGACCGTTGCCTGCATCGAGCAGATAAGCCGATGAAAAGCCGGCTTGGATGCGATCAACACCCGGGCCCAGCGCTGGGCCGGCGGCTGCCGACTGCATTCCTCCGAACGCCATGTAGCCGACGATCAAGACCACTAGGACCAACACAACCACCACAATCCCGATGACCTTCAAAGCCTTCTTCATGGTCAGCACCCTCCGTCCATGATATTTGTTCGCCCTGGTGTTTGCATTGCGACCAACCAAGCACGCACTTTATACACCCGGCGCCCGTCCGCAGGAACTACATTGATCTTGATCTTGAGCTGATACCGAATCGTGCGCACTTGCGATTCTGAGAGCTTCCGTTCGCAGCTCTTCATGGCGCCCTAGCTGCTTCTGCTCCTGTGTACGCTGCTGAGTCAAGCTCTCTGTGCAATCGGTGACGAATTCTTAGGGTTACTGTGATTGGACCTTTGCTGAATATCGGAACCAGGCGCCACACGGAGCGGGGCACGGTTCACTGAGGACGGGATGCGGCAAGTTGTGCGATTTCTGGTTCGCCGCATCTGGATGGGAGTCGTAAGATATGAACGGGTTCTGCTCGCCACAGAGCGCGAATGGGTCATCCGTACCGGCGATAATGCTTGGTCGTCGTGCGGGGCTCCTTCTTCATGGTCTTCATCTTCTTGATGTACTCCGGGTAGGTTGTTTCCGCTCCACCCAAGGGTGCCTCGAGAGGTAAACCGTACTCGATCGCATAATCGTGCAGAGTTTCGTTCTTTCCAGGCATGAAGGTTGGCACCGAGCCGGCCGGGATCAGTCCGCCTTCTGGCGGCGTCTCGCAACGGGCTGCAGCGTCATTCGTGTTTTGGTTGGGAGCAGCCACCCAACTTTCCTCGCGAATGTAAGGCTCGGTCAAGTACACCGGATCGTCGATAAGCAAGGTGATCGTCAGAATATTGCCGTAGCGGTTGACGAGTGTGGTCACCGTGGCTTTGGAGCTGCGGATTACACCATTTCGGCTAAAAACACCTTCTTTGAGGTGGTCGGTGGTGTACATCAAGGTAGCGTTGTCGATCCATCTCCCCGTTGAAAACCCCTGATAGGTGCTAAGCGCGTAATCGGGAGGGTGTGGACGACCATCCATCCAGACCGTCGAGTCCAGCCAAGCCGTGTGAAGGCGGTAAGCAATAATCTGCCGTGTGTCCGGATCGCGATCTGTATAGATCAGCAACTGCGAAGGTGCCACACGCAATCCCAGGTCGAAGGGCCAATAACAACGGCCGTTTTCCGGGAGAGCATCTTGGTCACCGTTCCAACTCTCGGCCCTGAAGCGCGCAGCAGCATTGATTGGCAGGCCGGCATAGTCTCCGACGTCCCTGTTGTCATTGTAGACTCTGGGCGACCACTCGCCAGTCAGATCGATCTGCGCCCGGGCAGACCGGCTTGGTAATAGCACCAGGACTGGCAGCAGAAGCCAAAAACCATTCATTCGCCAGTTCTTGTTACTTAGGCTCATCGGCTATTCCACTGGGAACATGATCGTAATCAGATCCGCGAGGCGCTTTTCCGCCGGATACTACGCTTGCTGAGTATCGAATGTCAAACGTGTAGCGCTAGCATTTCATGGGGCTATGGCTGGGCGTTAGGCTACTGCCGTTATCATCGGTGGCCGGCAACTCTTGACATTCGATTCGCACTGGGTGCACCATCCCGCAGATCCGCATAAGCAAGAGAACATTCGAAATAAGTGGTCCGGGTGAAATTCAAAAGGATCAGCTATTCATGCAGGACTTATCCTCAAAACGGCGGGCGATATGCACGGTATGGAGCATGCTCTTGCTCGCAACAGTTGGCGCGGCGTTTGCCTATCCTCAGGAACCTCGCAGCGGAAGCGCACAGAATGCTGCCCCCGGCGGTGCGGCGCAAGCTGAGAAAGCCAAGACTGCGGACCTGCACCTCATGCACGTGCGGGGCAACGTCAGCATGCTGGCTGGCGCAGCTGGCAATATCACCGTACAGGCGGGTGACCAGGGAATTCTGCTGGTGGACACGGGAGTCGCAGCGATGAGCGACAACGTGCTGCAGGCGATCCGGCAGTTATCCAGCAAACCGTTGACCTATATCATCAATACCGACGACAGCGACGATCACGTAGGCGGTAATGCGGCACTTGCAATAGGTGGCCGGCCCAAAGGCAAGGCTGCGATGGATATTAATATTATTGCTTTCGTGACCGTTCTAGACCGGATGAGCGCGCCCACGGGGCAGACCGCTCCGACGCCAGAAGACGCATGGCCAAACAATACGTACTCAACAGCTCAGAGGAATTTACATTTTAATGGTGAAGCCGTTCAGATCTTTCACCAACCGTCAAACACAGACGGCAACAGCATCGTGCTTTTTCGCGGCTCCGATGTCGTAAGCACGGGCGATATTTTCGATCCGACGCAATACCCCATTATCGATGTGAAAAAGGGAGGAAGCCTTCAGGGCGTGCTCGAGGGGTTGAATCGCCTCAAAGAGATGGTCGTTCCGGAAAACCATTACGAAGGGGGAACGATGGTGATCCCCGGCCATGGAAGGCTTTGTGACGCAGCCGATGTCGCGCTCTATCAGCAAATGGTCACGATCGTTCGAGACCGCTTTCAGAACATGATCAAACAGGGTATGACGCTTGAACAGGTAAAGGCGGCCAAGCCCACCCAGGATTTTGATCCGATTTACGGCACGAACGCGGGCAAGTGGACTACGGAAATGTTTATTGAGGCAGCCTACCAGAGTCTGAGCAGTAAGAAAACATCACGCGACGAAGCGGGAACACGTTGATCTGCACGATCTGCAAGGCGGGCGAACCTCGTTAGGCCGCGCACTCAGGGAGCGGGCTTGGCAAACTTCGCCGCGTCAATCGCTACGTTCGGCTGTACCTGGTTCATGTCAAAGGTGGACTGGCCGTCGGTCCAAGTCACGACCCAGTGAAACGGCAATTTGACCCCGGCGACGTCGCGATAATCAGAGTAGTCGACTTGCGTGGGATTGAGACCGACAATCGTCTGCGCGTAGCGCACCTGGCGCACCAACAGCCCCGACTGTTTGTCGAAGTACAACTTCACGGTAGATTTTCCACTGGTTCCCTGGATGACCTCAACATCGCGGTCGTCGATGTTAAGTTCCGGGAAACCGTCACGCCAATCGGTGAGGGCCTGCTTGATCCCGCCCGGAAAAGACAGAGCCGCGTCCACTCTGGCCCCATCCAGATTTCCTCCAGTCAATGTGAGCATCGGCACCAGGGTGTTTGCGGCGTTGATCCAGCCAGCGTGGCCATCGAAAGTCGTCGTGCCATCTTTCGTCAGACCATCTCCGACGGGGGCATGCAGGATGGTAGTGCGTTGGTTCGGAGCTTTGGCATAGACCTCTACGGGAACCTTGTCGTCCGAAGTGTCGTAGCCTGAGTAAGTCCCCTTGGCGACAAAGCTGGTGAGGGTGGCGAGTCGCTGCGCCCCACCGACCGCCTGGATATACTTATCCAGAATCTGATCGACCGAAGGTGCGTCGCGCGTGAGCGCCTCACCGTGACTCTCCACCTCGTTCGGATCTTCTGCGAGGAGTGCCGTACTGCTCGGCGAGACTGGGCACCACCTTGGAGCGATTGCTGCTGCGATGGCAGCTGTAGCAGGTCACCGCAGGCTTGCCCGCCGAAGTTGGCCTGATTGATGGCCCTCACCATCAGCACCATCTTGCGCGCGGTCTGCTTGAGTGCAGTATCGTCTGCGTATCTGGCCCAGTCATCGTTCGCTGCTTTGACGTGACAATCGGTGCAGTTTAAGCTCAGCGCGGCGGCAAAGAAGCCCATCGTGCCCATGAATTCGTCCACCGGAATCCCTCGGAGCACTTGGACGTTCTTGAAGACATCTTCCGCCATCTGCGGTTTTCCCGCCGGGGCCGGCTGGCCGGACGGCCGCGCCTGACCCCCTGCCACGGCGACGCCCAGCAGACATCCGACCGCCGCTCCTAAGGCGCGCGTTCCTAACGCACGAAGAATGGTTGATCCCGATGCAAGCTTCATACGGCGGGCCATCTTATCCCAGATGGACTGATGGTCGTCAAGTAGCGGCGCAACTCGCTGAAGCGGATTACCTTCCCGTGAACCCATCTATCGCCTTGACATTCGATTCGCGCGGAGTAGATGATTCCGTCCATTCCTTCTGGGAAGTTGCATTTCCTCCCCGTTGGCAGAGTTGAGGGGTTATGGATTTTTTCTTATCGAAGGCGGGACTGATCTCCATCGTCAGCAACCTGGTGCTCGCTGCAGCGGTGGGATCAGCCGGGTTTGTCTCCGCGCAGGCAGGTCAGAACCGCGGCAGCCAGAACGCCACTCCGAAAATGGACGCTGCAGATCGCGGTTCCAGCAGCGGGGAACTCGAACTTCTGCCCGTGCAGGGCAACGTCAGCATGCTGGCGGGCGCGGGCGGCAACATCACGGTGCAGACAGGTAATGACGGAATCCTGCTGGTGGACACGGGCCTCGCAGCGATGAGCGATAAGGTGGTGGAGGCCATCCGGCCGTTATCGAAAGGTCAGGTTACCTACATCATTAACACCGACGAGCGAAACGATCATATCGGCGGCAACGAGGCGTTCGCGAAAACCGGCAAGCCTTGGCCATCAACCGGGCCGCCGCAGCGAGCGTGATGATTGTTGGCGTTTGACACGATTCTGGACCGGATGAGCGCTCCGACCGGACAAGACCGCTCCGACGCCTGAAAAGGCGTGGCCCAATGACACGTATTCGGGGCCCCAGAAAAACCTGTATTTCAACGGTGAAGGGTGGAGATATTTCACCAACCGGCAACCACGGACGGGAACAGCATCGTGCTTTTTCGGCACTCCGACGTGATCAGCACGGGTGATATTTTCGATCCCACCGAATACCCGATCATCGACTTGAAGAGCGGAGGGAGCCTGCAGGGGGTGCTCGAGGGACTGAATCGCCTGAAGCAGATGGCTATTCCGGCGGACCACCAGGAAGGGGGCACGATGATCATCCCCGGCCATGGAAGGCTTTGCGACGTGGCGGATCTGGACGTGTACCAGCAAATGGTGACCATCGTTCGAGACCGCCTGCAAGACATGATCAAGAGATGGCATGACACTCGAGCAGATGAAAGCGGCCAGGCCGACGCGAGGACTACGATCCGATTTATGGCAAGAGCTAAGGGCAACTGGACGACGGACATGTTCGTTGAGGCAGCCTACAAGAGTCTCAGCGGCAAGCAGGAGAACTACGCAAATGGGACGAATTAGGAGAAGCTTGGCGAGCGGGTGCGGGGCGAAGATTCGCGTCGTGCGCGGCAGTATTGCTGGTGCTGGCGGTGGCCTTTGTGCGCTAGGGGGCGCTCAAGGCGGTGCGCAGGGCCAGAATAGCGCGCAACAGGCGGTTCCAAAAACGCCTCGGGCGGCGGCTCCGCAAGGATTTCACGGGCTACTGGGTATCGATCGTCACCGAATTGTGGCGCTACCGGATGATCGTGCCGGACAAAAACGACTTTCAATTCGTTCCGCTGAATCCCGAGGGCCGCAAAGTCGCGGACACTTGGGATCCGGCCAAGGATCAGGCGGCCGGCGTAGCGTGCAAGTCGTACGCCGCTCCCGCGATCATGCAAGTTCCGGGGCGGATGCACATCTATTGGCAAGACGACAACACGCTGCGCATCGATACCGATTCGGGGACGCAGACTCGCCTGTTCCATTTCGGCGGCGCAGCGCCCCAGAGCGAGGCGCCAACGCTGGCAAGGATATTCGGCAGCCTCGTGGGAGGGGGACGAAATCGTGGACACGCGTGACGGCCAAGGCGGGCCGGTGCTCGATTCAACGGGCAAGCTGATGCCCAGAAGAGTCTTGAGACAGGCGGATTATCTCAAGGTGGTGACCAGCGAGCATGCGTCCGGGATATCTGCAGAAGAACGGAGTTCCTTACAGCGCCAACGCGACGCTGGAAGAGTTCTACGACACCTTTACAGACCCTACAGCGGCAACACCTGGATGACGGTGACGACGGTGGTCACACGATCCGCAATACCTGGTCGAGCCGCTCTTTACTCACGCGCATTTCAAGAAAATTCCGGATGCTTCCGGATGGGATCCCACACAGTGCCGAGCCGACGAGCCGCGCTGATTGCGCTTTTCGCAGGGCGCTCTGTACGAGTCGATTGGCAGTACGTGTTTTGCGAGAGGATGAGCGGATGCGATTCACGAATGCGAAGTGCGAAGCGTGAGGCTTCGTGGCTTTTCCTGCTCTTCTTCATGATGTTGCCGAGCCGACCGGCGCAGGCCCAGGCGGACATTACCGGCGAGTGGTCGCCGCAGGGTTTACAACGACGGAATGGACGTCGGCGACTATACAGGGATTCCCATCAATCAAGCGGGGCGGCTGCGGGCCGAGAGTTGGCACCCGGATCTGCCCGATCTGCCGGAAAATTTGTGCAGGCCGCATCCCATCGACATCGGATTACGCGTTTCCGTTTCGCAGCTGTACATTTCCAGAGAGATTGGACAGTGAAACGCGGCAGACGATTGGGTATCGCCTGCACGTGGCTTGGCAGGAGCCGGAGCAAGTGATTTATACGGATGGCCGTCCGCATCCTTCCGCGAACGCGGCTCACAAATGGTCGGGGTTTTCCACCGGGCACTGGGAAGGCAACACGCTGGTATACACGACCGACCATCTCAAGGAAGCGTATCTGACCCGCACGGGGGTTCCGCGCAGCGCCAACGCCACGGTGACGACGCGCATCAAGCGCTACGGCAATTATCTGAACATCACTTTTATCATTAACGATCCGGCTTATTTGACCGAGCCGTACATTCGCGAATACAGCTGGGTCTATACTCCCGATCAGGTGATTGCTCCCTTCCCTTGCGAAATCATTCCGGAAGGAACCATCGTGGCGGCCGGGACGCGTGCCGAGTTATCTGCCTGGCAAGAACGACATTCTCAGCCGACTTTGCGACCGAGTACGGCATACCTCTCGAGGCGGCATTGGGAGGTGCGGAAACGACCTACTCCCGAATACATCAAGAAGATGAAGACCATGAAGACGGCGCCCCGCACGACGACTGTGCATTATAAGCGCTCACAGTAGATACGCTCGTGAATGCACTACGGATGCGATTTTGCGGCGGTGGCAGCGCGAGAGACGTTTGAAACGCGGAAAGAGACGTATGAAACGCGAGAGACGTGCACCTCCAGGATGAGTCGAATATAAAGGTGATCGCCAGGATGAATCCATGAGACATACGAAAAATGTTCTTACAGCGATTTTCGCTGTCGCGCTTGTGTTTGGCAGTTGGGTCAACGCGCACGCCCAAGGCGAGATCACTCTGCTGGCCGTGGGTCCCATGCGCGCCCCAACCGAGAAGATTGTCGCCAACTTCGAAGCCAAAACAGGCCAAAAGGTAAAAGTGACTTACGGCAATGGCCTGGATACCAGACACATGGTTGCTCAGGGCCAGCCTTCCGACGTTTCGCTCATCATAGCGCCGTTCCCGGGAGCTCTCGCTTCTGGCACTATCGTCCTCAGCAGCGCGACGCCGGTTGTGAGCATTCTCACAGCGGTCGGCGTTCCGAAGGGCCGGCCCCACCCCGACATCTCCACACCTGCCGCGCTCAAGAAAGCGCTCCTGGCGGCAAAGAGCATAGGATATGAGGACCCGGACTTCACGGCTGCCGGCGAGGGACCTTGGGAGGCGCTTAACAAACTCGGTATCGCCGAGCAAGTGGCCGCGAAAAGTCAGGTCGAGCTTGGTCCCGCCTCGCGAGGCATCGCCCCCACCGCCACAAATAACGTGATCAAAACTTCCAAGCGGCTCGAGGACGGAACCATCGATATCGGCATGCTCATGCTCAGCGATATGCTTCCCGACAAGGACAAGTACGACATCGTAGGGGTTCTTCCGCGGAAAATTTGTACGCCTGTTCCGGTTGTGGGGTTCATCTCCACCCACGCGAGCGACTCCGCCGGTGCCAAGGCGCTCCTGCAGTACCTCGCGTCACCCGACGCAGAAGCGATCTGGAAGGACGCGGGCTACGAGCCGCATAGCTAGCCCGCATAGCTGAGCCGATCCGATCTCGGCGCGCCGCTACCAGCGGCTACCTCGTGCGTGGCCGATTTTTCTGCAACTGTACCTGCACGATTCGCGCGTCAACGATTCCGCGCCGGCGGTACTTCATCGGAGAATTCCGCTGCTCGTCTGCGCATTTCACGAGCATGTTGCGATACTTGGTTCACCGGCTTCGCCGCTCTCGATCTAGCCATGCCATCAGTCACACCTCTCATCCAAGGCGCGAGCCAACTCCAGAGATGCCGTTCCATCAGTTAAGTAGATAGTGTCCATGCAAAGAATCGATAGATAATTTCACCTGAAACACTTGTCGGGACAACACAGCATCCTGTACTCTCGACCCATGACAAAATACAAACTCGAATACATCTGGCTTGACGGGAAAAAACCTGTTCCAGACCTTCGCGGCAAGACCCTAATCAAGGAATTTGAGCATCCACCCACTCTTGCCGATCTCCCCAAATGGGGTTTTGACGGCAGTTCCACCATGCAGGCCGAGGGCAAGAGCTCTGACTGCGTGCTAAAGCCTGTGGCTCTTTATCCGGATGTCAGCCGCAAGGACGGTTACATCGTTCTCAGCGAGGTCATGCACCCTGATGGCACCCCGCATTCGACTAACGCACGCGCTACGATCGAGAACGACCCTGACTTGTGGATAGGTCTCGAGCAGGAGTACTTCCTCTATCAAGATGGACGTCCTCTCGGCTTCCCGGAAAACGGCTACCCAAGACTCCGCAAGGCCCATACTACTGCGGTGTGGGATACAAAAACATGGGTAGCATGGCCCGTAAAATCGTCGACGAACACTTGGATCTCTGTCTTGCTGCTGGTATCAACCATGAAGGTATCAACGCTGAAGTCGCGAAAGGTCAGTGGGAATTCCAGATCTTCGCCAAAGGCTCTACCAAAGCCGCGGATGACACCTGGACCGCTCGCTATTTGCTGATGCGTCTCTGTGAGAAATACGAAGTGGATGTCGAATTGTACTGCAAACCGATCAAGGGTGACTGGAATGGGTCTGGCATGCATTGCAACTTCTCCTTCAAGTACCTGCGCGAAGTAGGTGGCAAGCAATACTTTGAGGCCCTAATGAAGGCGTTCTCCGACAATGTCGCCGAGCACATCGCTGTGTATGGCCCCGATAACCATCTGCGCTTGACAGGTCTGCACGAAACGCAAGCTATCGACAAGTTCAGCTATGGCCTGTCTGATCGAGGTGCTTCGATCCGCATGCCTGTTAACTTCGTCAAGAACGGTTACAAAGGCTATCTGGAAGATCGCCGCCCGAACTCCGAAGGCTGATCCCTACCAGATCGTTTCGCGCATCCTGAAGACGATCAATAGCGTCCCCCAGACTGATAAACACCTGGTAAACGCTTGACGTAATCTTTTGCCAAGTTGGCCAACGTGTGATGGCATCTGTTCGTGTTCCTGGCTGACATGGCTAACAGCGGGACTAGCATGAGCAAGTTAGGCCAAGGATAGGTCAAGGATAGGTCACGCAGTTATCTCACCTCGATGGTAAGACCAGCGGTGTCACCTGCGCTTCAAAAGCGCGTAGGTGACTAGGCTGTGTCTAAAGCGGCGTCTGCTCTGCCTATCCTGTAGACCGGAAAAAGCCCCCGGAAGACGCCTCGCAACTGCACCGTTGACCTACGGCCGCCACGATTTTCCAGCACTTGGCCCTACCCCTCTACCGAGGTAACTGACGTTCCTACCCGTTGCATGACGTAATATAACAGTGGCTACAGCTCTGTCTGCAATGAGCTTCAGTCGATCGAGGTATCCTTTCAAGGTGTATCCTTGAGGATCGCTTTTGCAGCTTCGACGGCCATCACGATGAGCCGCCAATCAAGGCGCATGCTGTTGGCGGTCACAGCCGACCATGGAAAGAAAGGACGAACGATGGGAATCGCTATCACCCAAGTGGACTCCTTTACAGAGACGGCATTCGCCGGCAATCCGGCGGCTGTGTGTTTGCTAGCGGAGCCGCGCGACGCCTCGTGGATGCAACTGGTCGCTCGCGAGATGAATTTGTCGGAGACCGCTTTCCTAATCCGGAAAGACGGCGGCTTTGACCTTCGGTGGTTCACCCCAACAGTGGAAGTCGATCTTTGCGGTCACGCTACGCTCGCCAGCGCCCACGTTCTCTGGGAGGAAGGTCATCTTCTGCCGCATCAGCCAGCACGATTTCATACACGATCCGGTGTGCTGGGGGCCGAAAAAAAAGGCGCATGGATCGAAATGGATTTCCCCGCCACACCCGCTGAAGCAACGCCTCGGCTCGAAGCCCTCGAATCGGCGCTGGGAGTCAAACCCACCTTTACCGGCCGCACGCGATTTGACTATTTAGTTGAAGTTGACGGCGAGGAGAACGTTCGTGCCCTCAAGCCGGATTTGGCCGCGCTGCGCAAACTGCAGATACGCGGCGTCATCGTTACGAGTCGCCCCTCACGTTCTGGATACGATTTTGTCTCCCGCTTCTTTGCTCCAGGTTCGGGCATTGACGAAGATCCCGTTACCGGGTCGGCGCACTGCTGCTTGGCCCCGTTCTGGAAGGAGCGGCTCGGCCGCGACGACCTCACCGGATACCAGGCATCCGCGCGCGGTGGCTTCGTGCGCACACGTTGTGTCGCTGAACGCGTACGCATTTCCGGCCAGGCCGTGACGGTATTACGCGCCCAGTTGGTCTAAAAAAGCACAGCGCGCGGCTCATGCTTGGCAACGTATTTGCACTTTCGATTCGTCTTGGGTGCCGTCCTTCGGTTCTTGGAGGGCTGGGACTCGCTGCATATCAATTTGAAAAATATCCAACATTGTCCAACTTTCTCTCCAACATCGTTCTGGATAGAGTTCCGGGTTCCGAAGACCGTTTGCGGGGATTTGACCCTATCTGCCCCGCCACCTCTTTGTTGAGTTCAGTTTCTGGCCCGGTCCTCGCCGCTCCGCTACACTCAATCCATGCTCCTGTGCCCCGTCCGCAATTGCCACCTGCCACTCGTACGCGCGGAGCGGCAACTCATCTGCCGTCGCAATCATTTGTTTGACGTTGCGCGCAGCGGCTACATCAACCTGCTGCAGCCGCAGGAGCGGCATTCGAAGCAGCCCGGCGACTCTGCGGCCGCCGTCGCTGCGCGCCGCCGTTTGCACGATCGCGGCGTAACCCGGCCTTTGCTCGACGGCATTGCGCAGATCCTGCGGCCTTCGCCCGCCAGCATCGTTCTCGATGCCGGCTGCGGTGACGGTTTCTACCTCGGCGCACTCGCCCGCCAGATCGGTTTCGCTGCGCACGGCATCGACATTTCCATACCGGCCGTCGATGCCGCCGCTCGCCGCTACCCGCAATGTGCCTGGATCGTTGCGAACGCGGATCGTTTTATTCCCTACGCCAGCGGGTCATTCTCGATCGTCTTGTCGATCACTGCGCGAATGAATGCGAGCGAATTCCGGCGTGTCCTGCAGGATGCCGGCAACGCACGCCTGCTCGTCGCCATCCCTGCACCTGACGACCTCGCCGAATTGCGTGGCGGTGGCCGCGACCGCGTCACCCGCACCGTCGAAACCTTTGCGCGCGATTTCACTCTGATCGAACGCGGCCGCGTCACCACGACTGCGGATCTCGACGCGCCCGCCGTGCACGACGTATTGTTTTCGATTTACCGGCCGATGCAATCGCGGCCGGCCGCAGCAATGCGCGTCACGTTCAGCCTGGATTTGCTGCTGTTTCGGCCCGCATAATTACCGCGGCCTCAGCTACCGCCGTCGCTTCGCTAACCGTGGAACTGCTGCGCTCAGGTAATCGGCAGCAGGCACGGTCTGTTCACCAGATTCTGGTCACCGGATTCGCCTCCTAGCCCCACTCCCCGGTCGCACTCCAGAAATCTACAATCGTCCGCTTTAGTCCCGCGGATTCGTGGCGAAAATCGATAGCTCCGGCGTGAACCCGCGGTCGTCCATCTCCAGAACCGCTTTTACCATGTAGGCGATGTCTTCCGGCCGCAGCTTCGTCTCGTTTCCTTTTTGCGGCAGATTGGCCGCCGAGAAAAAATTCGTGACCACCTCACTCGGATTCACCAGGAACACGCGAATATTGTGCTTGCGCAGCTCCGCGCGCCAGCATTCAGTCATCCCGCGAAGTGCGAATTTGCTGGCATAGTACGCGGTGCCGTTCGGCGCCCCGCGCAATCCGGCCGTGGAGGCGATGTTCACGATGTTTCCGCGCTGCCGGGCGACGAAAAGTTTGGCCGCCTCGCGAGCCATCAGCATCGCGCCCGTGACATTCGTTGCAAATACCGCCTCGAACTCTGCGCGCCCCAAGTCCACCAATCCCTTGAACACGCCCACACCCGCGTTATTCACCAGGATATCGAGCTCGCCCAGCTTTTCCGCCACCTCGCGATACGTTCGCGTTACATCCGCCTCCACCGATACGTCCGCGCGTATCGCCTGCACTCCCAATTGGTGCGCAGCCTCCTTCAGTCGGCTTTCGTCGCGCCCCGTAATCGCCACCCGAGCTCCGCTGGTCGCCAGCGCTTCTGCCACCGCGCGTCCAATGCCGCTGCTTCCGCCTGTGATTAACGCCACAGCATTTTTGAGATTCATTCCCACCTCCGCGCTGATTGTCTCAGGAGCCGCGCGCGCGGGCGAGCGTTTTACCGATGTTTGCCGCTAGCGTCCCCGCGAAATCGCTCCCCTGTTACGGAGAGCCACAAGCACTCCGCCGACCAGGGCCAGATAACGTGGCCTTGGCACTGAGCGCAGCGAAGAATCTTTCCCTTCTTTCTCATGCACTCACACAATTCCCGACGCGCATGCGGCCACCATCGCGCTATCGTGCCTGGGCCATCGCGTTTTCGCCACTCTTGGCGCAATATTTTGTGATGGCAGTACAGTCGGCGTCTTGGACAGTGCATTTACAACGGTGTGCACGGCCATGCGACTGCCGCCCCCGCCGCCAACCCACAGGCGTGCAGTGCCTATGGCGCGGGCATGTTTGAAACTAGTACCATATAGTAAAGTTGACAATTAGGGTATCATAGGCTAAACTGACCTATGAATCGTTGCCGGTCAGGAGCAGGCGGTTGCGCGCTCCAGTCGATCCTGCTCTTCCCGATAATCGCGGCGTCAGCGGCGGCGACAAGGTTTTCACGTCTTTCTACTCCTGCGCCCACTCCTAATCATCCTCGCAGTTCTGATCCTTTGATCCGGTTCGCACCGCGCATGCCTCGTAGCGTTCTTAATTACTGTGTCCCGCCGCAGCCCGCGTCCTTATCGCGTACCCGTCACATCGCTCGAGGTGTCGCGAAACCCTTTACATTCATATCGATACGCACTGCGCACCCGCAAACCACATCGTTTGATATCGTTGCGAAATCACTGGGGGTATACCCTGTCACCAGCTCAATGACTAAAATGGCCCTAAGTCGCGTGCATTCAAAACGGCTTAATCTCATCCGCCATTTCAACAAAGGCCGTCAACCGCAAGACCAAGCCGTTTTGCGCACATTGTGCGCCCGGCAGGGCGGCGGTACTCTCTAATTTGCATCCTGGCGCAGTGCCTGCGCCGCGCGCCAAAAATGCGAATGATTGGGTGACGCTAGGAGGGTTGGAATGAAACGCTCGATGGTCGTGCTGTGCTTTATCCTGTCTATCGCCGCAATCGCGGCCGCCGACGAAGGCATGTGGCTTTTCAATGTGCCGCCCACTGCGAGCGTTAGAGCGAAATATGGATTCCAGCTCACCAAGGCCTGGCTGAATCACACGCAGCTTTCTTCCGTGCGCTTCAACAATGGAGGATCCGGTTCTTTCGTCTCCGCGAATGGTCTCACATTCACCAACCATCACGTTGGCGCCGCATGCATTCAGCAACTTTCCAACGGCGGCAAGGATTACATGAAAACCGGCTACTATGCCGCAACCCAGGCGGAGGAAGCCAAATGCCCGGATCTCGAGTTGAACGTTTTGCAAAGTATCGAAGATGTTACGCAGAAGGTGAACGCCGCGGTACAGCCGGGCATGTCGGTCGCCGACCAGGGACAAGCCCAGCGTGCGGCCATGTCCGCCATTGAACAGGATTGCGCCACTGCGACCAAGCTGCGCTGCGATGTCGTCACGCTATATTCGGGAGCGATGTATCACTTGTATCGCTACAAGAAATATACCGATGTGCGCTTGGTTTTCGCGCCCGAATTCGAGGCGGCATTTTTTGGCGGCGATCCCGATAACTTCGAGTATCCCCGCTACGATCTCGACATTTGCTTTTTCCGCGTGTATGAAAACGACCGGCCCGCGCACCTGGATAATTTCTTTAAGTGGTCGAGCACCGGCGTCAGGGAAGGCGACCTCATTTTTGTCTCGGGCAATCCGGGCTCTACCGGCCGCCTGAATACCATGGCCCAATTGCAATTCTTACGGGACGTGCAATACCCCATGGTGTTGAAATCCCTCGCGCGGCGCGATGCGCTGCTGAAGAATTTCAGCGCGACGTCGCCGGAAAATGCCCGTATCGCTCAGGAGGACATGTTCGGCATCGAAAATTCCCTCAAAGCCTTCAAGGGATACGATGCCGGCCTGCTCGATAAGAACTTGATGTCCAAAAAAGCCGCCGAGGAAAGCAGCCTCCGTCAGGCCGTCGCTTCCGATCCCAAAAAGAAAGCGAAGTTTGGCGATCCTTGGCCGGAGATCAGCAAGGCCATGGAGGCGCAAAAGCAAATCTATCTCCCGCTCACCTATCTGGAGCGCCGCGGAGGCTTTCGCGGCGACCTGCCGGGGATCGCTCGTGTGCTCGTGCGCGTGGCCGAGGAAAAAACCAAGCCCAATGGCGAGCGCCTGCGCGAATATCGCGATTCAGCGCTGCCTTCTCTCGAGCAGGATTTATTCTCAACCGCGCCCATTTACCCGGCGCTTGAGAAACTGGTTCTGGGGGATTCGATGGCCGAGATGGCGGACAGCATGCCCGGAAGCCAGGTAGTGAAAACCGTGTTGAACGGCAAGAAGCCCGCCGAGGAAGCCGCGTACTTGATCGACCACACCCGGCTGCAGGATGTCGCCGTGCGCAAAAAGCTTTACGCAGGCGGGGAAGCAGCCATTCGCTCCAGCACCGATCCGTTAATCGTCCTGATGCGGCAAATCGATCCGCAAGCCCGCGTGGTCCGTAAGCAGTTCGATGATGAAGTGGACGCGGTCGTGCGCCGCGACGGAGCGGCGATCGCCAAACTTCGGTTCGCGACGGCCGGCACGAGCAGTTATCCCGATGCTACCTTCACTTTGCGGCTGAGCTACGGCGCTGTTCGCGGATACACCGAGAATGGCCAGGGTACTGTGCCCGCCGGCACAAAGGTGCCGTATTTCACCACGATTGGCGGTGCCTATGCGCACGCCGCGCAGCATGGCGACCAGGAGCCGTACAAGCTTCCGGCCAATTGGGTGAACGCCAAATCCAAAGTCAACCTCAGCACACCGCTGAATGCCGTAGAAACTGCGGACATTATTGGCGGCAATTCCGGCAGCCCCGTGATCAACAGGGCCGGAGACGTGGTGGGAATCATTTTCGACGGGGATATTCAATCGCTGCCGTGGAACTTCGTCTATGACGACCGCATCGGCCGCTCCGTGCAAGTGGATTCGCGCGGCATCCTTGAGGCGTTGCGCCATATCTATGGCGCTGCTTCCCTGGCCGATGAGCTGGCCGCTGCTCAGGCAAAATGATGCTCTTCGGGGCCGCTGATGCGAGTCCCAGCCAAGGTGGTACTGGTACCAAGCGCCTCCGAATGAACACTCTAGGTGGTGGCAAGCCCCAAGTCGGCCAGACGGTAATCCCAAAATGTCGTTCAAAAATGGCATCGCGTGAACACGATATTTGTTAAGATACCCTCGGTCGGTACCGCGACTTGGGCAGCCTCTGTTCAGGTGGGGGAAAGCGAAAGCCGGTAACCGGCGCAACTGAACGAAAATTCTAACCGCAATGAGGAGACTACCCTTTATGTCGAAAGATTCAGTCGAAAAAGCGTTGGCTCAAGTTGATAACCAGCGTCGTGGATTCCTGAAGAATCTGCTTCTGGGTTCCGCGGCTCTGGCAGCTCTGCCGCTGATCACCTCGACGGCGGTGGCGAAACAAACCGACGGTGATACGTCGGATACTACCAAGAAGAAGAAGAAGAAGAAGGGCACCGATTCTACCGACAGCACTGGGAACCAGCGGTAGTTGTCACCAACTCGGCAGACCGGCCCAGCAGGTCCAACGGGTTTGTGATTTGGCGTGCACGGCGTGTTTTTTGTGAACCGTACGTTTCTGCACATCGAGTCTGCAGGCTGTCGAGTGATGATTATGAGCTGGTGGGCAGGAGGTTCTGCCCACCATCACTCGATCGTCCCTAACGAATTTCGCCAACGCAGTTAAAGATTCGCGGCATGGCCACTCATTGTGCAGTCCGGAACGCGATGGTTCTGCGAGTCAGCATTTAGCCGAAAAAATACCGAGCACACGCTGTATCGATCGCCCATCCCTCTCTTGTCCTCACCTCCACAATTCATGACGGAAGAGGCGTTATCTCTCCCGAGCGCAGCGGCCAGCAGCAGGCGCGCCCTGTATGGCGCAGTTGCGCTTTTGACCTTGGGTATGCTGGTCTTCTCCCAAACCAGGTCTTTTTTCTGGGATGAGGGTTTTCACATTTTGGCGGCACACCTTATCAATACTGGTAAGCGCCCTTACCTCGACTTCTTCTTCCCGCAGACACCGTTGAATGCCTATTGGAACGCTGGATGGATGGCAATCTTCGGCCCTAGCTGGCGCGTAGTTCATGCCGTAGCGGCGCTGGTAACGATCAGCTCGGTTGTTTTGATCGCGGAGTATTTGCGTACGTTGTTTGCCGATCGCCGCTGGCAATCGGCGGCCACGTTCGCCGGGCTGGCCCTGTTCGGACTACACGCGCAGGTATGGATAGTGGGAACGATCTCGCAGGCTTACCCGTTATGTCTATTGCTGGTGGTAGCCGCATTTCGTTTAGCTGTTGTGGCGGCGGGACGGCCGCGGTTCGGCATGAGCGCCCTCGCCGGTTTGTGCGCCGGTGCCGCAGCGGCATCGTCGTTGCTCACGGCCATTGTTTCTCCGGTTCTGCTCATTTGGATCTGGCTCTACAATCGGGCCGGAAACCGCTGGACCAAAACCGC
Organism: uncultured Acidobacteriota bacterium; assembly: GCA_963828935.1. GTDB lineage: Bacteria > Acidobacteriota > Terriglobia > Acidiferrales > UBA7541 > Palsa-189. The sequence goes on from CAWHGP010000010.1 coordinate 103,854, forward strand.
GGCATTTCTGGGTGGCGCCGTAGCGGCTTTTCTACCACTGCTCATGTTGTTTGCCAGGGGACCACGTCAGGTAGTTTTTAACATCCTTACATATCATACCCTTTACCGTCGCGCGGCCTGGCCAGGAGCCACCAGCCACGACATTGGTGTGGTCACCGGCTGGGTAAACAGTTCACCCACTCTTCTACTCGTTCTGCTGGCTGCCGCCGGCCTGTTTTTCATCGACAACAATGTTTTCGATTCTTCGCGGCGCGGCGAGCTTCGGCTCTGTTTCTGGCTTTCGGTGGCCATTGTCGCGCAGAACCTGCTGGCGCATCCGACGTTCCCGATGTATTTCGTTTTTGCGATCCCATTTCTAACTGTACTGGCGGCCGTTGGATTTTGTGCGGCGGTGGAGCGTCTGGGGAATCCCGGCAGACTTCCGACCGCCACCGTGGTACTGCTGAGTATTACCGCGCTGTGCCTGGGCAACACCATCTACAATGATTATGGCTACACGTGGCCCGAACTCGAGCAGGTGGCAACGAAGGTGGAGCAAGTGACGCCGAAGGACGGGGCATTGTGGGCGCCTGCACAGATCTATTTTCTTACCCGCTGGCCTGTACCCGTGGGGCTGGAACATGCCGATGCGCACAAGCTCAAGTTAACTCCTGCGGAAAACGCCTTGCTGCACGTTATGCCCAAGGCGGAGTTGGATCGGCAGCTACAGGCGGGAGTCTTTTCCACGGCCGTGGTTTGTGGAGACGACGACCGAGTTAATGCGCTGAAAGAGTGGAAGGTTTACGCTCAGACAGCCGATATTCAGGACTGTACGGTTTTTTGGGGGGCGGCGAAAAAGAAACCTGAGCCGACGACGTAAAGCGACGTAAAGGCGACGCAAAGGCATGGACTCGCCGCTCGGTACATCGTTTCGTTTGAAGGCTTGTCCAGTATCCTGTGTCCAGTATCCTGTGGGCGACAAAGCGCTCTGCCGTGAATAAATCCCGCATACACTCTGGTCGTGGCGCAATAGGGCGAAGGAGGCGGTTGGGCGACGCCTCAAAGTCCGGCAAGTCATACGTAACGTGGGAGCGGCCTCGTGGCTGAAATGTCCGTCCCCACTTTGAATCCCGCCCTGCTTATTTCCCCGGTGGAGAACGGATACGTCGCTTATGATCCCGCTAGCGATCAACTGCACGAGTTAAACCCGCTCGCTGCGTTAATTGCGGAATTGTGCGATGGTACACGCACGATTGAGCAAATCCGCGAACTCGTCGGTCCACTTTTGCCGGGGGGCCAGGCCGGAGAGATTGATCGCTGGATTGAGGAGGCCGCCAAGTCGAACGTGTTGACGTTCGGCAGCAACTCCTCCGAGAGCCAGCGCGAACTCTCGGCCGATGACCTTGCCAAGCTGGCTTACCGCCTCTCGGAGCACGGCAAAGTAAGAGCCGCCTATCTATGCCAGAAGCGCGCCACTGAATTAGCACCCGAGCAGCCGACAAGATGGTATGACCTTGCCGAACTGGCCTACCTTCTTGGCCGCCGCTCCGAGGCTCGCGAGGACTACGAGAAATACCTCGAGCTGAAGCCTGACGATGCCGAAATTCAGCACTTGGTCATTGCCCTTCGGGGTGAGCCACCTCCGTCGCGAGTGCCCAATGAAGCCATTCGGCAAATGTATGACCATTTCGCCCCAACGTTTGAAGCGAACTTAATTGGCGATTTGAAGTATCGGGGACCTGAAGGCCTGCAACAAGCGCTGGGCGCGGTTTGGGGTGACCGCCGCGAGCTCGCGATTCTGGATATTGGCTGCGGATCCGGCCTCGCCGGGGCGTGTTTCAAGCCACTCGCCGCCAGCCTGGTGGGCATCGATCTCTCGACCGAAATGCTCGCACTGGCACGCGCGCGTAACATCTACGATCGTCTGGATGCAGCCGAAATTACCGAATGGCTTACGCGCTCGACTGAGACTTTCGATTTGATCGTCTCCTGCGATTGCTTCATTTATTTTGGCGATCTGCAGCAGGTGATTGCGCCCGCCGCACGCCTGCTGCGACCCGGCGGAGTTCTTGGGTTTACGCTCGAGCGCGGCGACCGTCATCCGTTTCACCTGACGGATACCGGCCGGTACTCCCATCATCCTGAATACATCCGCGAACTTGCCGCCGAAGCGGGACTGCACGTGGCGCGCCTGGACGAAGGTTTTCTGCGCACGGAGTACGGGGTCGACGTCGTCGGTCTGTATGCCGTCCTCACAAAAGAAAATTTCAATTGAACGATTTGCGGGCCTGATGGCCGCGAGTGTGATCCCCTGCTTTTCAAATCGCGATTTGGCCTTGCACGTCCAGCTGCCAAGGTATCGGGATGCGCCTGTCCTGACCATTTTGGGCCATCCGGCATACAGGGAATTCCCTGTGCCGTTTGAGTGTGGCACCTTATGGCTGCGCGGCGGCCAGGACTCCAAACTTTGCAGGTCGCTGTTTACTGCTGCGATTAATGTGACGCATGGAGGAGGAATCGTGAGCCAGGGTGCAAAAGATGAGGTCAAAGGGAAAGTCGAGGAAGTGAAAGGCAAGATCAAGGAAAAGGTCGGCCGGGCAACCAACAACCCCCGATTGGAAGACGAAGGAACCGATCAAAAAGTGGCGGGCAAAGTTCAGAAAAAAGTAGGCCAGGTCGAGAAAGTTTTCGAAGAGTAACTTCGAAAATGTGGCTGAGCGCGGGCGCCTTCGTGCAAGAGAAGGCGTCCGCGCTCAGTAATTTTCAGCTACTGTGGTGGCTGAGAGGCAAGGTAGGCAGCTAACGCGATTATGTCGTCGTCTTGGAGTTGCGCCACAGCTGGCTTCATCAATTCGGAAGCGTCCCCGCCGCGATCCCCGTTTTGGAATCGGTAGAGTTGCCGCGCTATGTAAATGGGCGAAAGCCCCGCCAGTCGCGGCACGTCCCCCACGCCTGTGAACGTCGTGCCGTGACAAATTCCACACGGAAGCGTCTTCCCATCACCGCCGGTTGAGGCCAGCGCCTTGCCCTTCGCAATGCTGCCCGTAGGCACGTAGTCAGTAAAACCCGAGCGCGGATCGCGAGCTAAGGCCAGGGCCGGGTCCAGCGGTACCTCAATAATTCGATTGCCAATCGGCTCTGTGCCCCCGCCGGCCAATGGTAACCGTTGGCGCGCATTGTTGACGTATGTCTTCGGGACCATATCCGCTTCCACTACTTTATTCCAAGGGATCGGTTTCAAGGCTGAAAAATAGTCGGCCGCCTGCTGCGCGTCGTCCATCGAAATGGCTTTGCCGATCGCCGTCATTCGCGCTGGGTCTTTGCGGTCACCGCTCTTGAAATTGTTCATTTGCTCGACGATATAGCCCGACGACAGGCCGGCCAGTTGCGAAGATTCCGCGTGCCCCATTCCGGACATTAGATGGCAGGAGCCGCAACCGGGCACATCGGGCGGCTTCCCATGCACAACGGCAGGCGGTGCCGAAGCGTACTGGTCAGGGAACCAGACAGGAGGGTTGAAGAGATCGTCGATCTGCGCCTGCGTGAAAGCTTTGGCGCTGCCGGGTATGTGCCGTGGCCCACTATCTTCTTCCTTCGGCTGGTCCTTCGAGGGTACGGGGAACGCCCAAGTGAGGTCCTTGCCGGCATTCTGTTGCGGAGGCTGGGCTACAATGACCAGGGCGGGACCCAGGGCAAGCGCTGCAGCCCAAAGCAAATTACTTCCCAAAAGCTTTTTTGCCGTTGTCATGATCATGGTCATGTTCACTGTGGTTGTCCTTGTGATCGTCGTCAGGTCGCCCGAGCGTTTTTTGTCAATTGCACACGGCTGCTGGGAACTCGCTATTGAAACATGACTCGCAATGCGATTCAAGGCTGCTTTCCCCGATGCTGGCAGTCCTGTTCATGAGCGGTCGTATTGCCAGCGTTTTCCGAGTATTTTCCAGCATTTCGCGGTGATGTCACTGGGTTGTAATGTAAATGCTGCGGGTGTTTGCTATGGTGAATTTCGCGCGTCCGCACGTGTCGATGCCCGAACGGTTCTGACGAAAGCACGGCCTGTTTGCCGCCGTTTGGACCGAGGAAAAAATGTCGTGGCACCGATTCGCGAGCGGTCGTCTGACCTTATCAAGCAGGGCAAGTCCGAGAACGATGTGCTCGCAGCGCGGGCGACGCTCGACTACGATGGGATCTTCGTAAAGGGTGTTTTTTAGGATTACGCCTGCGATGCCGTGACTTTTATCGAGCACGTGTATGAACAGCTGAAACCCGGGGTGGAGTGCTGGCCGCAGGCGGGCAGCAGCGGCACGGAGCAGTAGGACGCGACAGTCGTGTACAGGAACGAACGAGAAATATGCTTTTAGCGCGATTCACTCCGGCGTGGGTGCGTCCAGTCTTTGTCTTTTATTTACGGATGGTCCCAGATGGGTAAGGGGATTTCGCATGCTTGATGAAGGTCTGTGGGCGGACGTTCAGGTCGGCAATGAACATTTACGGCTGTTTTCAGAACGCAATGCGCAGGGCGTGCAGGCATCGGTATACAACGTAAACGCGAGACACTGGATTGCGCCGTCCGAGACCGTGGACGACATTGAGCAGGGCAAAGAAAAGGCCGCAGAGTACGCCAAGGCCTATTTAAAACGGGCGGCCAACATCGATCTCCCTTCCCTGAAGTGGAAGAAATCCCGTTCGCAGTAAGCGCAGCGGTTAACGCTTAACGCCCAGCCTGTGGGCTCTGCTTGCCTCGCGCATCGGCGGGAAAATCTTCGGCTCAAGCGTTACCTGCGGCATATGTGCAAAGGGCATCTTGGCATTCGGCGGAACAGTAAACTCCTGCTTAAATCTGTCCTCGTAATACGAATAGCATTTCCAAAGCATATTGCGCCGCCCTGTCAGGATTGATTGCAGGCGATGCGGAAGCAAAGCAAATCCACAGGCATCAGAAAAGACTCGATCAAGAAAAGTATTGCAAAAAGAGAATGCAAACAACAGAATCCGCCACGAGCGCGGTATGCGGTTTTCTGGGAATGGCGTGAGATAGCGTCCGCCGAGCCGCAAGGGGATGGTTGAAAATGCGCAAAGTAATCGCGGGGTTTGCCATTGCAGGAATCATCTTGCTCAGTTTTTCCTCCTGGGCGATGGCGCAGGCGGGGAACGCGCTGGACAACACTCTGTATAGCAAGTTAAACAAAGATCCGAGCACGGGCGGCCCTGCTCCGCGTCACGACGTGAGTGGGGCTTGGGCCGGCCCACTCGAACCTGAACATCCAGAGGTGGCTCCGCTGACGCCCCAGGGGCAGAAGCTGTTCAGTCTTAACAAGTCCGAGAGGCAGTTTGGAACCGCGAAGTCCAACGACCCATTGAAGACGTGTGATCCGTTGGGAATTCCACGGAACTTGTCTTTCGAAACCAGAGGACTGAATTTTGCGCAAATGCCGGACAGGGTCGTAGTGCTACACCAATACCAGAAGATATGGCGCGACGTGTGGATGGATGGGCGGGAGCTGCCCAAGAATTTCGACACCAAGGACGGCCCACCATCACGCTGGTACGGCTACTCGGTGGGCCACTGGGATGGGGATAACACGCTGGTGATCGACACGTCCGGGAGCAACGACCAAAGTTGGCTCGATACCGCGGGGCATCCGCATAGCGTGGATATGCGCGTGGAGGAACGCTACACTCGCGTGGACCATAACCACTTGCAGATGACTGTGACGATTGACGATCCGAAGATCTATACGAAGCCTTTCGTACTTTCGAAGGCCACCTACAGGTGGATTCCCGACCAGGTCACGGAGGAGCAGATCTGTGTGCCGTCGGAAGGCATCGCATATACGAACATCATCAGCAACCCGGCCTTTGGTGTCGGTGAAGGTGCGAAGGCCAAGTAGGGCTTCGTGCCTTCTAACGTCTCACTAAAGTAACGTCTCAGCTAAAGCCGATCGGCAGTCCAACTAGAAGCCCAGCTTCAAGCCAAACTGGATATGGCGCGGGCCGCCCGACCCGAGCACCGAGTTAGTCGAATCCGGCGTGCCACTGGAGAAACCGAACGATGATTTGGACGGATCGGTGCCCGGGGCGCCGAAATCGCCATGGTTGGTGAAGTTGAAGAATTCCAACCGGAACTCGGCGCTATACCGTTCCTTGAATTTCCAGAGCTTCGACGACGGAAAAATCCAAGTTCTTATAGTTTGGTCCGACGAAAAAGCCGCGGCCTGCGTCACCGAGGGTTCCGTAAGCGGGAGGAGTTAGAACGCCCCCGTTGGACATGTAGCACCCCGCATTAAAGAGCGCGGCGACGGCGAGCTGGCATACGTGCTGCCGGCGAGCGTAGGGAGCCTGCGCGTCGGCAAGGCAGGTGGCATTGGCCAGCGCCGCGCTCCCGTCAATTTAGTGGGAGCGGCCGTGTTGTGCGCGAACGCATTGTCTGGTCCCACGTAATTCCAGAACTGATACGAGCCGTTGCCAATGGAGGTGTTAAGGATCTCATTGGTTCCGAGCCAGTCGGTTTTGGTAAGATCGGCAATGGTATAAGCTTCGCCGGACTGAAGAGTCAGGATGGCATTGACCGACCAGCCTTCGAGCATTTGTCCGGGTGATTTTCTCCCGGGCAGTTGGTAAGTCGGCGAGAAAATGAAGCGGTTCCGGAGGTCGTAACTGGCGTTTCCATAGCTCGAACGAAGGTTATTACTGTCGGACGGCAAAGTATTCATGATGAGCGTGGAGCCGGCGTCCGCTATGTCCGGAAGTATGCGAATAGGTGTAGCCCGCAAGGAAAGTCAGCCCATGGAAGCCACGCGCTTGCAATGTCGCCTGTAGGGCGTTGTAGTTCGAGTAGGCGCCGGTCGTCGCTTCGTCGATCTGGCTAAGGTACGGGAATATCGTGCTGTACGGCCCGACTTCGAGAGCGGCATTGGGCTTGCACATATACATCGGTGGGGTGATGCAAGTGGCAACGTTTGCGCCGTTCAAGGGCCACCCAGCGCCAATGCGGCGGCTGGTTAAGATCCTTGAGCACCTCTTCGTTATAGCCGTGGACTCCCACGTAAGCGACGTCCAGGGTCAGGTGATTGGTAATGGCCCGCTGGACGTCCAGGTTCCATTGAGCGGATTTACCCTGGCTGAAGTTGGGGTCCGTCGCGCCGGCCTGGCACGGGGTGGTCGGAAGGCTCGGTGCACGTAAGTCAGCCAGTATAGGTGGTGCCGTTAATCGTGACGGGCTGGTGGTGGGGAAGATGAACACGCCTGGCGGCAGGTTGGCCGCAGTGTTCCAATTCAAACTGAGCTTCCGGTCAGATTGAAATTCGATGAACGTGTGGGCATTTAGTTGCCGTACCGCTATTGTTCACGCCAATGCTCGGGAAATTCGCCCCGAAGGGATTCGTTGGAAACTGGGTCGACAGGGACGCGCCGTCTACAAACATGCTTCCTGCCGGCTCGGACCACGGTTTTCCCGTTGCCCCTGACATCCCAGGCCACGCCCAGACGCGGCTCAAGATATCCCAAGCCCGTCTTATACAGGGACGCCAGCGGTTCGCCCGGCCCAACCTGTTCGATCGCCGGAGTGGTCGCTGGGTTTACATTAGGATCGAAGTTGCCGATATAGTTGAAGCGCTCTTTCACCGGCGTGTAGATCTCGTAGCGCAACCCAAGATTCAAGCGTCACTCTGGGCTTGATCCGCCAATCGTCCTGCACGAATCCTGCATACCAGTTCGACCGGCGCGATGATCGCGGGATTGCCCAAAGGAATCGACCCATTATTCGGGAGGCCCTGCAGGTAGCTTTGCAGGGTCGAGAAAAGAACCGTGCCGGTGGCGTTGCGTATAGTTGACGTGGTTATAAATGAGATTGATATATTCAAAGCCGAACTTGAAGGCATGCCTGCCGTGCAAGGTACGAAACCGTGTCGACCAAATCGACGTCGCCCTGTGGACCGCCGGAACTCGTCCGCGCGTTAGCCCCCAAAACGCCTGAGAAGCTGCTGAATGTGATTGTTGGCAACCCGCCATACAGCGGATTTGTTACGCCCGTGGGCATGCCGTAACCGGACGGCCAAGGATTGCCCGGAATCATGTCCACGTCGCCATTGAGAGTTTGATTCCTGATGAAGACGTAGCCCAGCCGGAAATCATTCACCACGGTGGAATTCGGCGTCCAGGTCCAGCTTCCGGAGTACTGCTGGCCGTTGTTGATGCCGGCGGTCCAATATTGAGGCAGCAGTTCGGTCGCGCCAAGATTGTGGGAGAGCGGACTTGGATACATAGATCAAACCGCTCACATGGTGATGCGGGCCGAGGACGTAGTCGCCCTTGAAGATTCCGTTGTTAAGCGGCAGATTACTGAGTGCCGTCTGCAAAAAGGTGTTGCTCGTCGTGCTGTTAAAGTACGGGAAGATGTTCTCACACAGTGGCGGAAGCCGGGCGTGCACTACAGCAGCGTCGCCGGATTCAGAGCCCGCTAGCTGCGCGCTAAGCGGGTTGATGCTTCGTCGGTCCCAGCGCTTTACATGCGTCCACCATACTCAACAAGGTTTGTTGCCGCATCTGCCGGCCGCCGTCATCGCCACGGAAATCGGGGCGCGTGGCGGTTGCTGTGTTTCCGCTCTGGTCACGAACGCCCTCGAAGCTCGCGAACCAGAAGAGCTTGTCCTTCAGGATGCGGTCCGCCCGCCGTCGCCGCCAAACTGCTCAAAGTATGCGGGCGTGACTCGGCCGTGAACAAGTTGGCCGCATCCGTGGCGCTGGCATCGCGCCCAAACGCGTAGGCCGTGCCGTGAAGACTATTGGTGCCCGACTTGATCCCAAGGTTTATGACGTAGCCGTCCCTGAAGCCATATTCCGCCTTGGGATTCTGCCTGGGAATTGAATTCCTGAATGGCGTCGATGGGCACCAGGGAGCTGTGAATCTCCGCCGCGGTAAGAGGCATTCAAAATAGTTGATCCGGTGGTGTTGGGGATTCCGATGATCCCTTCCATCCGCAAGGCGTTATTGGAAATGCGCCGGCCATTGGTATTCGAGCTTCCCGTGCCGGCGCCTGGCGCAGTAACGTTTCCCGGACGCAGGTCCAGCAAGCGCTCGAAGTTGCGGCCGTTCAGGGGCAGTTCGTTGATGGACTGATTGCTCACGGTTCCGCCCAAGGTAGCATCGGTGGTGTTGATCGCCGGGACTTCTCCGGTGACGGTAACGGTCTGAGTTTGCTCGCCGGGCTGCACGCACCATATCCATGCGAACGATCTGACCCACCTCCACCAACACGCCGCTGTGCTCCACAATCTGGAAGCCTTTGGCTTCGGCGCGGACCGTATAAGTGCCAGGGTTGAGGCTGGCAGCTACGTATTGTCCGGCGTCATCGGCAACCAGGGTTCGCGCAATGCCGCGGGCGACGTCGGTTACCGACACGGTGGCACCCGCGATGGCGCCCCCAGTCTGGTCAAAAACTCCGCCTTGGATTGAGCCTTGGCCACCTTGTGAGAACAGCGGCAGGCAAATGAGGAGCAACGCCACCGTTGCCGCCAGCGCCTCAATCGTTTTGCTTACCCACCCCCGCCACGCTGCCGCCTCCCAAGGTGTCGATAGAGAATTCATGCGACCTCCCCACGATTGAAGTACGTTTGGTCGGAATCACTTTGGTCGGAATTACCCCGGTAAACTGGGGCAGGTGGTAACACATGCCACTGAAGTCGTCAAGCAAAACGAGGAGCCTTGATGCGATTCCACTCTGGAAGGCGGCCTTTTCGTCCGTGCTCGCACACATTTCGTGAAACTGTATGTGACGAATTTTTTTGGTCCGATGCCTGGACCAATTTTGAGCAGGCGAAAGGCGGACCGATATTTGTAACTCGAGATTTGCGCAGTTCTGAGGCCGGGGATCATGACGCCGTCGTCATGCGAGTGCCGCGGACTAGCTGTGTCGGGTACCGAAACGCGAGAAGGGACTGCGAAATAGCCAGGAAACTAGATGGAATCACCTACCATCGCGGGACATAACCGGCGAACCTGTTGTGTCCCCCACACTTTGTGCTATCGGGTCTTTTGCGATGCGGTTACTGCGCTGACTGCGCTGGCTTGTCGCCGCTATAGCCCTTGTCACCGCCGAGCTGGCTGTCGTGCAGCTCTTTGCCATCGGCGAGAACGATCTTATTCATGCGCCCGACCGGGTTACCAGACTTCGCGGGGAAAATATAAACCGTGATGGTGTCGCCGGGCTGTACGGAGCTCTTGCTCCAGCCGATCAGACCGAGGGCCGAAGGACTGCCCGCTTCCCCCGCCCAATGCACGACGTTACCCTTATCGTCTTTGACGTCGAACATAAGAATGGAGTGGGGATTGGCCCAGGCGAATTTCGTGACGGTAGCATCCTTCAGAACGATCAGTTTGTCGGCATACGCGGCACTGCCGTGATGAGCGAACACCGGGCCGCAAACCCCCAGAAAACCCGCGACCAAGGCCAGCGAGATTAGCAGTTTGCCTTTCATATCCACACCTCGTGAACTGTCATTCTGCAGTTTGCGCATTCCGACGCAGACGATATGGCAGTCAACCTCTGCGTGTCAATTGGAATTTCCTTGCTCAAGCCGCGAGTTTGCGGACGATTAATCCAAAAAACGGCCCGCAGCTGCAAGATTCCGGTCGTTTTTCAGCTTGAAAGCACCCCAACAATTTAACCAAAGACATTGTAACATGGCCGTTAATCGGGAGCCATAGACTAAGCGGCAGGAACTCGACAAATGTCGACTGTCACAGGCGTCACACATGGGCTCCCTGCTTTGCACCGAACGCAAAAAAGAATATAAGTGTGAAGTCTGGAGAATGAAGACGTTTAAATTAAGAGGGCAGAGCTACTCTCAAGCATGGCACCCAGTCGCAGAGTGGCTTCTCAGCTCAGGAAGAGTTGCGGCAATGCGAAATTTTCTTGGAAGAACATTCGTGGCCTTGGCAGCAATCTTGATGCTTTCCTGGTTTGCTACCGCTCAAACAACTCAATCTCAGCAACAACCAGGCTCCCCACAAGGAAGTGCCGAGCGCACTCCTTGGAAATATTACCCCGCCGACCGGGCGGTTGGCACAGGCGGACCGGCACCCAAGCGTGATTTGAGTGGCACGTGGGCCGGGCCGCGATCCGGAGCCGGCGTCCCAGACTCAGGGGGAGGGGCGGAGAAGCCGAGTATGACGCCGTTAGGGCAGCAATTGTTCAGCGCCAATAAACCCCTCGGGAAGTTCAGTCCGGCAGGGACCAACGATCCAACCGTTAGGTCGTGTGACCCGTTCGGAGTTCCACGCAATGCGCTTGACGAAATCAGAGGGCTTTCCTTCGGAACGATGCCGAACCGCATTATCATGCTGATTCAGTTTCAGGATCTCTGGCGCGAGATCTGGATAGATGGGCGGCCGCTTCCAAAGAACGTGGGCTCGTCAGAAAAAGGCTCGCTTGATCCGCGCTATAATGGGTACTCGGTTGGCCACTGGGAAGACGACTACACACTGGTGATCGATACGACTGGTCTGGACGACAGAACCTGGCTGACGGGCTCCGGGTACCCGCATAGCATCGATGCGCATATACAGGAGCGCTACACTCGCGTCGACCACAACGACCTGAAGCTGACCGTTACCGTTGACGACCCGAAGCTTTACACCAAGCCGTTTTCTCTGGGGACCAATTATTTCAGGTGGATTCCGAATCAGGAAATCGATGAGAAGCTTTGCCTGCCATCGGAAGTGCTCGTTTATTTGCAATCGCTAGGAGATCCCGCTGGAAGCGATCCCAGCGCTGTGGGACAGAATGGAAGATAAGCTTGACGCGACTAAATTGCCGCTGGAATGCGGGGCGGGCAGAACCGAATTCGAATGGGTTTTAATGCCTGCCGCATGCCGGGTGTAGCATGAATATTCGCGAAATGCACGGTACATCGATGGCTTGACCGCACGGTCGGGTGGGCTCCCTTGACACCGACGCTGGGGTCACATATTCTCGGCTCTGTCTCATTAAAATGGTTCGAGGCAGTGAGGTGCACAAGTGAAGAACAGACTGCTAACGTTCACCGCCTTCATGGTCGCTCTTCTTGCGACCGGCGCGCCGGCGCTGGCCCATCATGGGGCTGCAGCGTATGACATGACCAAACCGGTGATCTTGAAAGATGCAACGGTGACGAAGTACCTTTGGGCCAATCCACACGCACTGATTTTCCTGGACGCAAAGGATGACAAGGGCGAGGTCGCGCATTGGACGGTGGAGCTTGGCAGTCCGTCCGCGGTAGCCTTGGTGGGCTGGACCCGAACCTCTCTGAAACCTGGCGACACAATTACCGTGTATACGTTCCAATCCAAGACAGGCCTGAAGGTGGGGCGCCTCAATAAGATTCAATTTCCCGACGGAACCTTACTAAGGGACAGTCAGACCGGCGGAGACCACGGCGAGCGCTCGGACAACGACGTAAGATAGGCCGGCAAGCGGGTCAAAACGGTTGGGCACGTTTTCAAACGTGATGGCGATATACCGGGGCGCTCTGCTTCTGATCTGACTGGCATTTCCCCGCGCCATGATTTTTATGGCTCGCAAGAATTGCGTTCTCTCGGATGCCCGACAGCATCATACAGTTGTGGCAAGACGTCAAAGCCTGGCGCGAAATCTTTACAGACGGCAGACCTTGAAGCGAGGCGGGGCGGGTGTATAATCCGGCCCGGCCCGCAGGCCAAAATAGCCCGTGATTTGCGCGATACCAGAACGCGCTGTTAAAATTGCCATCTGTAGGTCGCTAAATTGCTAGGCGCTCAGAAGGAAACCTGGAGGATGCTGTGAATAATAAGCTCAGAGCAAGTTTTTTCCTGGCCATCGGCCTTTTAGCTATTTCAATTCCGCTGTTCGCACACCATGGAAACGCGGCGTACGACGGCAAGACTGTGACCGTGAAGGGAACTGTAACGGCGTGGATGTGGACCAATCCGCATACGTTCCTGAAGTTCGATTCGAAAGACGACAAAGGCAACGTGACTCACTGGATTGGAGAGTACAACGCTCCGTCGACGCTGATTAACTTTGGTTTCACCGCGAAAACCTTCCACGTTGGAGATGAGGTTACCGTCACCATGACGGGAATGGCTAAAAACGGCTCGCCCGTTGGGCGTGTGACCAAGGTCATTCTGCCGGATGGCCAGGAAATGAGTATGGGTAGCGAACGGTAACGCAAAATCTCGAACGCTGAACTGAAAATGGCTCACCCGCCCGCTTTGCCAAAGCAGCACTGTAGTTGCAGTTCGCGACGCGAATCGCCGCTGCGGTCTAGGCGGAATGGAATCGAAAGCTAAGATCAATACGGAGAGTAGAAAATGTCGAAGCGCTTTATGCCCCTTATCGTTCTGGTCGCAGTGCTGGTGTTCTCCCTTTTTACCCGTGCTCAGAACGCTCAACAACCCAGGCAGTCGGGCAAGGATATACATCGCGATGGCTGGGATAAGATCGTGCCTGGCCCGGTAAAGGACCAAAAATCGGATCCGGCTCCAGTCCGTGATCTGACCGGTATTTGGGAGCCGACGCCAGGATACCGCGACGGGGTGCAGGCCACCGGGGCGAAAGAAAACCCGTCGGACGGTAAACACAACTTGCCGTTTACCCCTGAGGGCGAGGCCGCCTGGAAATCCCACAAGCCGGGATTCGGCACAAATGCCGTGCCCATTGCGGAAAATAATGATCCGTTTGACATGTGCGACCCACTTGGAATGCCGCGGCTGGAACTCTTTAACCTGAGGGCGATACAGATTTTTCAATCCAAAGCCCAGGTCGCGATCATTTATCAGAATAACCAGGTCTGGCGCAATATTTGGATGGACGGCCGACAACTTCCCGCCGCAGACGAAATTTCAGAGCCTCGCTGGTATGGCTATTCGGTAGGCAAGTGGGTGGACGATTACACTTTTGTCGCCGACACGGTGGGTTTGGATGAAAGAACCTGGATTGACAATGTTGGCCGTCCGCATAGTGATCAGTTGAAGGTGGAAGAAACCTGGCACCGCGTGAACCACGATCTCCTGGAAGTCAGTATGACCATCACCGATCCCAAGATGTATACGAAACCCTGGGTAGCCTTGAACAAATTTCAGATGAGATTGATGCCAGACTGGTTCGATATACGAGAAATGATTTGCTCGGCCTCAGAGGCCGCAGATTATAACAAGACCGTTGCGGAAGAGGCTGCTGGGGCTAAGAAGTAGCACGAGTGGCGCGAGAGACGGCTGGTCATTCACTGGAAGTGCAGGATAACTGACGCCGAGGCTCCTCTCGCATCGTCTCGGTGTCTATGCGTGGTGCCGCTGGAATGGAAGCAGCCCACTTCGAAGCGAGCAGATGTGCTGGCTCTTTGCGATAGGACGTGACTCCTCGCAAGTATCTTCGTATTAACGCACTGCCTTCGCCGGGTTTGGATTTGCCATGAGCGGAATCGTGATGACCTTGCAGAAAGCAGCTCATCCAAACGATGCATCACTATCTAGGCTAATTTGATATGCTCCCCAGCTGCGGACTTGAGTTTTTAAAACGGAGGATTAGTGAATCTATGCGTAATCCATTAGGTTGGAAAAGGATCGGCGGATTGCTGATACTGACATTCTTTGCAGGCGCGCTGGCACACGGCCAAGGTGGGCCGGCGCCAACCGAGGGAAAGACGGCTGAGCAGGTCTACAAGAATATTCAGGTGCTTAAGGGAACCCCCGCCGACGAACTGGTCCAGTCCATGCATCTGCTCAGGGGCGCAATGGGAGTGGAGTGTGAATTTTGTCATGAAGAAAGAGATCGGTCGGCCGACAGCGTCCCAATGAAGGCGACTGCGCGCAAAATGATGCAGATGATGAACGACATTAACAAGAATTCCTTCGGCGGAAAACAGATAGTGACTTGTTACACCTGTCATCAGGGCAGGCCCGAGCCGCGGGGGGTGCTGGTGCTGCCGGTCACTGAGCAGGCGGAAGAATCCAAGGTTCCCCTGCCAACAGTCGATCAGATATTGGCCAAGTACGTCGCTGCATTAGGTGGCGAACAGGCACTCCGCAAAGTTACCAGCCGCGTGATCACCGGGACGCAGTTCCTGCCGACTGGACCGGGGGGTGTCATACCTGTCCCAGCGGCCGTTGAAGTTGATCAGAAAGCGCCTAACCTTGTTGTGAATACTTACCATACGCCGACGTACACCGTTGCAGACGGTTTCGATGGCGCCAAGGCGTGGGCTCAGGACGCACGGGGCCGCGTCACCGAGCTTCCTGGCCTCGAGCAAACACGTACCAAACGAGGGTCGGATTTCTATCTGCCGGTGGACCTGAAGCAGCAATACTCGAAGATGACAGTTGTACGTGTCGACAGGATAGACGACCACGACGCCTATGTTGTGGATGCCACGCCCCAAGGCGATCTTTCCGAGAAGCTATTCTTTGATGCGCAGACCGGCCTGCTGATTCGCAAGGAAACGGCTTTGCCAACGCCGCTGGGCGACAATCCCTTCCAGGTGAATTATGGAGACTACCGCGACACAGGGAGCGGAGTGAAATTCCCGTATCTGATCACGATGGATCCCGCGAGTGGCGACAGCATTTCAGCCACGAACGCTACGCTGCGGGTAACCAAAGTGCAGGATAATGCGCCTGCTCGACAACGCCAAGTTCGCAAAGCCTGAGTCGAAGCCCGCCGCAGCCGCGCAGTAAGGTCACAACCCTGGCAAAAACCAATGGGCACTCCCCGTAACGGGGAGTGCCCATTTTGTTGTAAGAGAAGTTATCGATCCTTTGATCTTTTGGTCCGTGCGATCCTTTTGATCCGTGCGATCCGCGCGTAGACCAGTCTAGTTAGGGATGAAGTGAAGCTACGTAAGCCACGATCGCCAGAATATCGTCATCCGTCAAATTCTGGACAACCGGTCGCATGGTTAGCGCTCCCGGGCCGTTGCGGGTGTAGTGCTGGATATCCAAAAGTTGCCTCGCCAAGTAGCTTGGGGATCGGCCGGCAAGCGAAGGGATGTTCTCGTTGCCTTTCAGTCCTACACCGTGGCATGCAGCGCATGCCACCGTCTTGCCATTACCACCCCTGGTAGCTAATTCCTCACCCTTCTGAATGCTGCCCGGGGGTACGTAAGCGATAAACCCAGAGCGCGGATTGCGCATAGGTTCGGTGTCTTCAGGACTCGCCGGGACCTCGACGATGCGGTTGCCTATGGGCTCCATTCCAGCGTCGGCTCCTCGAACGGCATATCCAGACCTCCCCCACCTCCTACGAAATGAGCCTTGGGTACGCTCGCGGCTTCGACGACTTTGGTATAAGGCGTCCACTTCATAGAGGCGAAGTATTCCGCGGCAGCCTTAGCGTCTTCGTCACTCACGCCCTTGGCTATCGCGATCATCTGACCCGTATTTCTCTTTCTTGGGTCCCAGCTCTTCCTGGCGCCCTCTCTGAAATCTTGTAGTTGTTGCAGGATGTAGGCGGCAGGCAACCCGGCAGGTCCGGCATTATTGGGACGACCCTTGCCGTTGGGGTAGTGGCAGAAACCGCAGGCGGGCACCATATTCGGTTTCTCTCCGTGAGCCACGACGCCGGGCATCTGGGGGTGGTCACTGGGATACCAGTCGGCAGGACCGTAATTGTCATCTATCTGCTTTATCGCGAACGCAGCCGTAGTGTCTGGCAGGTGTCTGACTGTTTCGCGGTCTTCAGCGGGCGCGGCTGGAGCTGCAGCGCCGGCAGCCGCAGGCGCTGCAGCAGGCGCAGGACCCGTGGGTTGGGGCGCCGCAAAACCATACGCCCACGGCAGCCCGCCTTCCATGGTCTTTGTCTGTTGTTGCGCTGGCGCTCGCATGGGCGCAAACAAGAGCAACGCGATGAAAGCAAGCAGGACCGACCCAATGCAATTCTTCATAAATCGCCCCCTAAAGGTTCCGTGGTCCACTGGAACTGGAGCGAGATTTGAACACAATTTTGTACATGTTTCAATGCTGAAGATTGCTCACGGGTCCGGGCTGAGATTTCAGAAGACGCATCCGCTTCGACGCTACATACAACCAGATTATCGGCTCGATAACACCCGCAGCGGCCCCAATAAAAAACGCGCTGCACGCACGGTCTGTGTATAATGCGGGACGGTTTGCAAGCTCAGGGAATTCCGGTTAAGAGCCGCGAAGAAAGTTGTAGCAGAGGAGGGTATGACGTGAGATCTAAAGCGATTTTGTTGATAACGGTGTTGTGCACCGTTTGTAGCCTGACGGCGTTTGGTCAGGAGGGTGAAGGTCGTGGTGGCGGCGGTGGCCGAGGGCAAGCTCCGCAAGCGGCAGCCGCCCGCCATGGACAAAGTAACTCCTGAAATCAAGGGCGTGATAGCGGCTGGAACGAAAATCGAAGTAGTGAAATACGGGCTGAGGGGCGACGACGGCGGTGTAGGTATGCCCGATGGCAGCTTGTTAATCACGACCAACGGAGGCCTCGCCAAGGTCGATAAAGACGGCAATGTGACCATGCTCCTGGACAATTCGGACCAGGCAGCGGGCCTAGCCATGGATTCCAAGGGCCGGGTCATCGCGGCGCAGTATTCCAAGAAGGTGAGCGTAATTTATCCCAAGGAAAGCGCAATGGTGCTCACGGATAATTACGAAGGCAAACCCTTCATCCGTCCCAACGACCTGGTCGTCGACAAAAAAGGCGGCGTGTATTTTACAGATTGTTACCAGGTCGGCGGAAAGAAGTCGCCCGACGATTTGCCACAGGCGGTTTATTACATTCCTCCTGGTGGAAAAATAATGAGGGTTATCGATGACATCAATCGACCAAACGGTATTACGCTGAGTCCCAATCAGAAGACTCTCTTCGTCAACGATTGGGATGGCCCTTACCTGGTCGCATATGACATCCAGCCGGACGGGACGTTGAAAAATCGCAAGAATTTTGCCAAGTTCGACACCAAGCAGGAAACCGACCACGGATTGGTTAGCGGTGCGGACGGCCTGTGCAGCGACAGCAAGGGCAACATGTTCTCAACCACACCAGCAGGCGTCCAGGTATTCAACTCGAAGGGTGAACACCTTGGCAACGTTGAAATGCCCTACGATATGCCACCTCAGAACTGCGGCTTTGCCGGCCCGGACAAGAAGGATCTGTTTGTGGTTGGACGCGGCATAGTGATCAGAATTCACACGATGAATGAGGGACCGAAAGATCGCGCCAAGTAGAGCCCAGTAGTGCCAGTAGTGCGCAGCAGTGCCAGTAGCGGAAGTTCACCGGGTTCGAATCGCGACGAACGGCGTTAGGAAAAAGCCATCTGGGATGGAGGGCAGCACCGCGGCCAACCGGAGACCAGGCACGACCGGTCTCTGGTTGGCTTTCTCTTTCCAGCAGCTTTGGCAGCCCATTACTTCGTTACATTTTCTCTGCAGCTCTTTCTCTGCAGCTGTTCGCAGGCCCCTGTACCCGCCATGCTGTGACGCTGCGAATTTCGTTCGATGCAGCGCGCTGCCGCTAGCGCTACCGCGCTGCGGTTTTGGTGGCCGTTGGCGGCGCAGGCTTGTTGAATTTGGCCGCATCAATGGCCACGTTGGGCTGTACCGTGGTCAATTGTGTGGTGGATTGGCCGTCGGTCCAGGTAGTCACATAGTGGAAGGGTACCTTCACCCCGGCCACGGTGCGGTAATCGGAATACTCAACGTGCATGGGAATCAGACCTACCAGGGTGTTGCTCACGCGCGATTGACGCACCAGCAGACCCGACTGCTTGTCAAAAAATAGCTTTACGCGCGAGCCGCCCGGCGTGGTTCCCTCCACCACTTGTACGTCGCGATCATTGATTTGGGTGGCCGGGAAGCCTGTGCGCAACTTCGTGAAATCCTGTTTTATGTTTCCGGGAAACCACAGCTCTGCGTCCGCACGAGCACCTTCCAGATCCCCTTCGGCCAGCGGAAGCACCGGGACCGGAACATCGGTCTCAGGTGCCGCAGACCAGCCGGCACGGCCGTCGAACACCGTGGTGCGGTCGCCGTTGGGTTTGTGCACCACCGTGACGAGTTGATTGGGAGATTTCGCGTAAACCTCGACGGGCATCTTCGAAAAATCCGTGTCAAACCCCTCGTAGGTGCCCTTGCCCACCAAGCTCGTGAGCTTGGCCAGTTGCTGCGCTCCGCCCAGCGCCTGAATATACTTGTCAATAATTTGATCGGCAGTAGGCCCGCTGGCGGCCTCGCTGAAGATTTCTACTTTGTCTGGATCGGGTGGAGCCGGTGTGCCGTACTGCTCGGCCAGGCTGGGCGTGACCTCGGGACGCTGGTTGCCCCGATGACACGTATAGCAGGTCACCTCGCGCGCTCCCACGAAATTGGACTTGTTGATGTTATTCATCATCAACACCATGCGGCGCGCCGTATTCTTGATGGGCGTGTCGTCCGCATACCGTGCCCAACTGTTGGCGCTTTCCGAGACATGACAATCGGTGCAGTTCAAGCTCAGCGAGGCGGCGAAGAAGCCCATCGTCCCCATGAATTCCTTCACCGGAATTCCGCGCAGTACCTGAATATTCTTGAAAGCCTCTTCCGACATCAACGGTTTCTGCGCTGCTGCTGGCTCGCCATTCTGGCCTTGCGCCAGCCCCATTCCCAGCAGGCATACCATCATGATTCCCACCGCATATTGGATCGTTCGCCTCGATCCGAGCTTCATGTCCCCTCCGTACATTTTGCGCGCTAAGAGTATCAGGCCATCTGCCGCAGGCGGGAACATGCCCGTCCTTTAGCCGGACCTTCTTTCACCTTCACATCCACATTCATTTACGCCAGGAATATATTTACCATTCCCATTTCGCGGACCCGGCTGGCCGACAATATACACTCGACTGCCCTCGCAGGCAATGCCTCACCGCAGTCGTGAATTGCGTGTATTTTGCGGCTTGATGGAGAGAGCTTGCAGCACCGTCGAGGGGGCTATGCGAGCTTGGCGCTATCCCACCGCCTGTGGCGCTCGCAGGTTGAGGGCTCGCGAACGACTGTCTTCAGAAGGAAGATCAAGGCGAATCATTTAGCGTTCTATGGACGGAAGTCTGACCCGCAATAGACGCGGTTACAAAATGCCGTGGCGGTGATCAGTATCGACAAATAAGGCTGCGCAATGCCTTCGCCAACCCGATCTTAACGCCGCCGCTAGCGCTACCGCGCTGCGGTTTTGGTTGCCGTTGGCGGCGCAGGCTTGTTGAATTTGGCCGCATCAATGGCCACGTTGGGCTGTACCGTGGTCAATTGTGTGGTGGATTGGCCGTCGGTCCAGGTAGTCACATAGTGGAAGGGTACCTTCACACCGGCCACGGTGCGGTAATCGGAATACTCAACGTGCATGGGAATCAGACCTACCAGGGTGTTGCTCACGCGCGATTGACGCACCAGCAGACCCGACTGCTTGTCAAAAAATAGCTTTACGCGCGAGCCGCCCGGCGTGGTTCCCTCCACCACTTGTACGTCGCGATCATTGATTTGGGTGGCCGGGAAGCCTGTGCGCAACTTCGTGAAATCCTGTTTTATGTTTGCGGGAAACCACAGCTCTGCGTCCGCACGAGCACCTTCCAGATCCCCTTCGGCCAGCGGAAGCACCGGGACCGGAACATCGGTCTCAGGCGCCGCAGACCAGCCGGCACGGCCGTCGAACACCGTGGTGCGGTCGCCGTTGGGTTTGTGCACCACCGTGGCGAGTTGATTGGGAGATTTCGCGTAAACCTCGACGGGCATCTTCGAAAAATCCGTGTCAAACCCCTCGTAGGTGCCCTTGCCCACCAAGCTCGTGAGCTTGGCCAGTTGCTGCGCTCCGCCCAGCGCCTGAATATACTTGTCAATAATTTGATCGGCAGTAGGCCCGCTGGCGGCCTCGCTGAAGATTTCTACTTTGTCTGGATCGGGTGGAGCCGGTGTGCCGTACTGCTCGGCCAGGCTGGGCGTGACCTCGGGGCGCTGGTTGCCCCGATGACACGTATAGCAGGTCACCTCGCGCGCTCCCACGAAATTGGACTTGTTGATGTTATTCATCATCAACACCATGCGGCGCGCCGTATTCTTGATGGGCGTGTCGTCCGCATACCGTGCCCAACTGTTGGCGCTTTCCGAGACATGACAATCGGTGCAGTTCAAGCTCAGCGAGGCGGCGAAGAAGCCCATCGTCCCCATGAATTCCTTCACCGGAATTCCGCGCAGTACCTGAATATTCTTGAAAGCCTCTTCCGACATCAACGGTTTCTGCGCTGCTGCTGGCTCGCCATTCTGGCCTTGCGCCAGCCCCATTCCCAGCAGGCATACCATCATGATTCCCACCGCATATTGGATCGTTCGCCTCGATCCGAGCTTCATGTCCCCTCCGTACATTTTGCGCGCTAAGAGTATCAGGCCATCTGCCGCAGGCGGGAACATGCCCGTCCTTTAGCCGGACCTTCCTTCACCTTCACATCCACATTCATTTACGCCAGGAATATATTTACCATTCCCATTTTGCGGACCCGGCTGGCCGTCAATATACACTCGACTGCCCTTGCAGGCAATGCCTCACCGCAGTCCTCAACCAATCTGTTTTCGCCCACTCGCGACGAGTTACTTTGTTTCTTTGCCAACCGATCGTTACCCCGTGCATCGCAGAGATCGCCGAAACACAATTCAAAGTAATTTCGGCAGCGTTCCTATTTTGCCTGTCCGCGGTGAGCAAATGCCGCAACGGACAGTGCGAAAAAAACATAGCGGCCAAGAAAGTATTCTCCATTTTTCATAATGACTCTTGCTCCCGATTCATTCTCCGACGAGTCGGCTTATCCACGACGTAAAATCGGGGTAAAATCTTCTGGACGGGGTTCCACTCTGCCTATTTGGGTTTTGCCCTGGGTTGCGGCGTGCGTGATCCTTATTATCGATGGAGATCGCGATCCACCTTGTAGTTTTCGCGATCTTTGTGTGTTTCGGAACGATGTCGCTCTTCTTGGCACGGGTCGGGGCGCAAGCGCCGGCGATCCACCCTGCGAAGCCGCCTGCCCGTCCCTTCTGGTGCCGTGGCGCCAGGCGGAAACAGCCCGTATAACGAGCGCATTTTGAATGGACCCCGTCTTTAGGGGTAACGAAAAGGGGGGCCAAGGATGTTGTCCTGGCCCCCTTTTTGAGTACTCCCGCCGGATCAACAATCGGCTAAGTAGGTCAGCTTCAAGCCGAACTGGATGTGGCGCGGGCCGCCCGAGCCGAGCACGGGATTGGTCGAATCCGGCGTAGTGCAGGAGCAACCGAATTGTCCGTCTAAATCCGGATTCGGGTCGAGCTCGCCGGGAATCGGGAAATCGGCACGGTTGAAGAGATTGAAGAACTCCACCCGGAACTGCGCGGTGAACCGTTCTTTGAATTTCCACAGCTTGCTGATCGAAAGGTCCACGTTGTAATAAGCCGGTGAGCGGAAGAGGTTACGGCTGGCGTTGCCGATGGTCCCGTAAGCGGGAGGAGTCAGAATGCCGCCATTTTGCATGTAACAACCCAAATTTGTGAGTGCAGCGAGCGCGAGTTGCTGGTTCTGCGCATTGCCCGCGTAAGGAGCCGTCGCCGCCGTCGTGCACGCTTGGGGCACGGTTGCGGTGCAGTTTGGCAGATTACCAAAACAAGGAATCGCGTGCGGCCCAGAAGTGAAAGCGGAACGCGGGCCCGTATAATTCCAGGTCTGCACACCGCCTGCGTTTACCTCGCCTGTCCCGGTGAAGTCATTCGTCCCGTCAATGGGATACCAGGGCAAGCCACCCTGCAGAGTGAGAATCGAACTGACCGACCACCCTTCGAGCAGCTGTCCAGGGAACTTTATTCCCGGAATCGCGTAAGTGGGTGAAAAGGTGAAACGATTTCGGATATCGCTACTCGTCGAGGCGTAGCCAAGACGCGGATTATTGGCGTCGAGTGGGAAAGCCTGCTGGCTGATGCTCGATGACGATTCTATGTCGAGAGCATGGGAATAGGTGTAACCCGCAATGAACGATAGTCCATGCGACGCACGCTCACTGATCGTGGCCTGCAGGGCATTGTAGTTGGAGAAGTCGAGGTTCGCCGTTTGGATGATTTGGGAAAGGTAAGGGAACTTGGTGCTGTAGGGCCCGACTTCTGCGCTGGCATCGGGGGCGCAATTGCTGAATCCGGTTCCGGGTTTCAGACACGCGGCCACCGCACTTGCATCCCATCCAGCGCCAATCGCCGGCTGGTTTATGTCCGCTTCGCTGCCCTCGTCAAAACCGTGGTTCCCTACATAAGCAATGTCAAACGTCAGGTTATTAGTGATGGCGCGCTGGATGTCCAGATTCCACTCCGCCACGTAAGGTGTGCGGAAGTTGGGATTCACCGCAGCGGTGCTGCAAGGACCTGGGCCGGTCGTTGGTGACGTGCAGGTTATCCCCATATAGGTGACCCCCTTAATGGTGGTCGCAACGTTACCGGGGAAAACAGGACCTGCAATCGACCAGTAATTTGACTGGCGGATAAAGGTAACAACTCGGGCGAGTGGGCGTTGATTGCCGTGCCGGTGTTGTTGACACCGATATCGGGGAAATTAGCTCCGAAAGGGGTGAAGTTAACCAGCTCCGAAGTGATTAACATGCTGTTGAGTAAGCTGCCGCCCGCGCGAACCACGGTCTTTCCGTTGCCCGTGACGTCCCAAGCCAGGCCTGCACGCGGCGAAAAACCTTTGTGATCCGCATTGTATAGAGAGGAGAGGGGAGCGCCCGGACCCGCTTGCTCAAGCGCCGGAGTCGTAGCCGGGTTGACATTGGGATTGAAGTTGCCAATGTAATTGTTTCGCTCCGTGGGAGACGCGTTGTATTCGTAACGCAGTCCGAGGTTCAACGTTATTCTGGTGCTGAGGCGCCAATCGTCCTGCAGGAAGCCTGCGAACGAGTGTTCGCGCACGAAAATATTGGGATCACCGAGGAAAATCTTGCCCTTTTTCGGGTTGCCCTGAAGAAAATTCGACAAGGTTGTGAACGTTATCTGGCCATTGGCTTGGTTATAGTTATTATTGTCATAAATGCTTTCCATGAACTCGAAGCCAACCTTAAAGGCGTGCTTGCCCCGCAGGTAGGAGACGTCATCCACGAAATCCACCGTGCCTTCCGGCCCGCGCACCCCGGTTCGCTTGCCCGCGCCTAGATACCCGGTGAAACTGGAAATGTCGATCTCCGGTAATCCGCCATATAACGGATTGGTTACGCCCGTATTGAAGCCATAACCGCTGGGATAAGGGTTTGAGGGAATCATGCCCACATCCGAAGAAATCGTCTGGTTATGAACGAAGGCGTACCCTCCCCGGAAGTCATTTACCCAGGTCGAGCTTGGTGTCCAGGTCCACGCGCCGCTGTACATCTGCGCATCCGCCGGGACCGTAGCTTCCCATTGCGGCAGCAGTTGCCCGGTAGCGTAGGAAACGAGCTGGCTCGCCTTGGACACGTAATACATGCCGCTCACATGGTTGTGTTGCCCGAGAACGTAGTCGCCTTTAATGAATCCATTGTTCAGCGGCCCCGTAGTGACCAGGCCCGGGGCAAACGTGTTGGACGTGGTGCTCGCAAGAAATGGAAACAAGTTCTCATTTGTGGCGGAAGCGGGCGTCACCACGCAGGTCGTGGGGTTCAGTCCCGCCAACTGCGCACTGAGCGGGCTGATCTTTGCGGCGCCTAACGCCTTGCACGTGTCCACCATGCTGATGCCGTTGCCCGCACCCGCGACAGACGTTGGTATCGTGTCCACGGCCAGGTCACCCAGCGTGGT
Organism: uncultured Acidobacteriota bacterium; assembly: GCA_963828935.1. GTDB lineage: Bacteria > Acidobacteriota > Terriglobia > Acidiferrales > UBA7541 > Palsa-189. Next base: position 128,596 of record CAWHGP010000010.1, read on the forward strand.
ACGCAAGCCTTCATAGCCCAGAAACCAGAAAAGTTTGTCTTTGACAATGCGTCCCCCCGCCGTCGCGCCGAATTGTTCCAGGGTTGCGGGGGTTATGGGGTTTATTCCCGGTGTCGAAAAGTAATTGGATGCGTCCGTGGCTCGGGAATCACGGCCGAATGCATAAGCGGTGCCGTGGAGACTATTGGTGCCCGACTTTACGCCAACGTTAACGACTGAGCCAGCTTTCCAACCGTACTCCGCCTTGGGATTCTGCTCGGTATTGAATTCCTGAATAGCATCAATCGGCAGGAGCGAGGACTGCATCGCCGGTGCGGTAGGAGGCGTTCAGCACACTGGCGCCCGTGCTTGGAGACATTTGCGAGAGGCCTTCGATCATCACCAGGTCTTCTCCCGTACGCATGCCGTTGGTGCTCTCGCTGCCGGTGCCGGCTCCTACCGTGGTCACGACGCCTGGCCGCAGTTGGAGCAGCCGCTCGAAGTTGCGGCCATTCAGAGGCAGCGCGAGAATCGATTCGTTGCTGACGGTTCCACCCAGCGTAGCGTCCGTGGTATCGATCGCGGGAACTTCGCCGGTAACGGTTATGGTCTGGTTTTGCTGGCCAGGCTGCACCACCAGATCGACACGAATATTTTGGCCGACCTCCACCATGACGCCTGGGTGCTCGATGGCTTGAAATCCTTTGGCCTCTGCGCGCACTGTATAGGTGCTGGGCGTCAGATTGTTGGCCACGTATTCACCGGCGCTATCGGTAACCAAGGTTCGCGTCACGCCTCTGGCCGGATCGGTAACCGTTACGGTTGCCCCGCTGACAGCGCCGCCGCTTTGATCAAGTACCGCGCCTTGAATAGTGCCTTGACTGGCCTGTGAGAACATGGGGAGAGAGCAGAACAACAGCGCCAGCGTCGACGCGATGAGGTACACAGTTTTTTTCGCATTGCTCCGCACACCCGTTCTGAATGCGAACGAAAATGAATCCATAGGAACCTCCCGCTTGTCGTTGCAATCGTGAGCGCAATCCCCGACAGACTGGCTGCGGTGTAGCAGAAGGATCTTGGAGTGTCAAGAAATAAACGTGAAATGCGATCAGGTCGGAGGGAAATGTTAAGGCGAGCTTAATTTTGCCGCATCTGTGCTGCTCTTCAGATGCACCGCCGCGTTCGGACGATCGCCTCACGATCTTGACTCTTAGCAGTCAGATCATCTGAACTGCTGCAATCCATGCACGTTTTCACCGGCTTACGCGTGCATACGTGCGATCACCTACACCGGTTGGCAACGCCTCCCGGCTTGTCGCGATATTGCATATGGCAATTCGTACACGCTTCACTGACGGTGCCCGCTGCATCGAGCATCTTGTCTTGATTTTTCGATTGCGCGGCTTTGTACGCGGCCTGGCCTGCCGCTCGCAGTCCCTGAACGAACTTGCCCCAATCTGCGTTCTTCATGGGTACGGGCCGTCCGTTCGAGCACATCCGACCGGGAATCGTAAGAAGGTTTGCAGCTTCGGCGAGAGCTATTGAGCTATTCTCGACCGCGCCCCATCCTCCGTAAGTACCGCTCAAAGGATCGGTCGAGTCGGCAGGACTGGCTGCAGGCTTTACAGCGGCGGGATCGCTGTTCTGCGCAAAAAAGATGACATTCGAATTCGGCAATAAGATGCCCCTCATCACCTGCGCCAGGTTGCCCTCGGGATGGGCTGTGGCGGACACTGCACCGGGACGGGCTGCTGGCTTCGCAGACTGCGTCGCCGGCGCTTGCGCCGCCACCCGTACCAAGAAGAGCGCGGCCATTCCCAAACAGAGAACAATCGCGAAAACTGCACGACGAAATCGCATGTCTTTACACCTCGATTCCAGAATCTCGCACGCTCGAACCTGCGACCATCCCTAAGGCCGTAAACAAATCCTTGTTAGGGCCATCTTGCCCCAAAATTCAGTGCGTACGCCGCGACGAGTGCTTCCAACCACAACCAATACCACCATCAACGAGTAAGTCAAGCCGAGCTAAGCCAAGCTAAGCTAAGCTCAGCCTAAGAACACTCTCACTGCCCCCATCGGAACATTCGACCCTCAGCGCCAATCCGTCTCAGAAGGTGAACTTTAGGGCCAGTTGCATCAGTCTGGGCGGCTCCGCCTGTACTACCTCCCCGAACAGCGGGCTATCAATATTTCCATTCACAGACGCCGGGCCGAAGAATTGCGGATGATTAAACACGTTGAACGTTTCGAGCCGGAATTGCACCGACTTTGTTTCGGTTAGGGGAATAGTTTTCAGCAGTGCAAGGTCGGTGTTGAACGAACCGGGCCCATAGAAGAAGCGCCGCGAGGCGTTGCCGGGAGTGCCCAGAGCGTTTGGAACGAACAATGCCGTATTGAAATACGGCTGTCCGTTCTGTGGGTCATGGTTAATGTTCAGAGGTCCGGGCAGAAGATCTGGCAAGTCAAAATAGCGATTGTTCACACCATTAGGGTTGCTTCCTTGCAGAGAATTGTCGGTGCTCGTGGAGAGAGTCACCGGAAAGCCGGTGCTGGCGCGGGTAATGCCTGAAATCACCCATCCTTGCGCCCAGCGGCTTGCATGTCGCAACACGCGTTGCACCGGAAGTGTGTATTCGTAGGTGGCGACAAAGTTGTGCTTCAGGTCAAAGGCCGAAGGCGCCCGCGTTTGTTCCAAATTGTACGGATTGAGGACGTCGGCCAGACTTGATGCCTGGTCGATCGACTTGCTGTAGGTATAGGCGAGCGACAAATTGAGGCTCTTCACCCTGCGCTGCAGCGTGGCTTGAAACGAATTGAAATTGGAATTGGCAACACTCCCCTGGTAATCGTCATTCCCGAACGCGCAGTTGAGACCCTGGCGAGTGCAACTTATTGTCTGGCCTGCCGCGTAGGTCGTCCCGTTAAACACCAGTGGCGCAGCCAGCGTGTACGGTGTATTTTCGCCGCCCGGACCGCAGGATTGTCCGGCGGGAAGGATGCCAGGCCGATCGAGTGCCAGACAAAGAGCAGGATTGCCAGGGTTGGCTGAGTACACTGCCAGAAGGTGATGCGCCTGGGAGCCGACGTAGCTCAAGTTCAGCACGGTGCTGGGATCCAATTCGCGCTGGATCGAGAGGAAGTAGTTCTCTGTGTACGGGAACGTGTTGGTAGGGGGCGGTGCCGTCATCCCTTGAATCGGCTCGACCTTTGAGAAATCGATGCTCGAATTAGGATGCGACACGGAAGCGTTGAGCGGCGGAAAGACCAGCGGAAATGGGTTGGTGCCAGTTTCGCCCGTCGCCGCCGTAAAGGGTGTAGCGAATAGCGAAGGAACCCCGTTGGTGTAGCTTAGTCCATAGGGTGGCTGTGGCTCGTCGAACGCGAGTGTATTTCCTTGAATCACCGAATAGAACATGCCAAAGCCGGCTCGTATGCTCGTCTTGCCAGGTCCGCCAATGATCTTCCCCAGAATTCCCTTCGACATGCTGGGACTGTAGGCCACACCCAACCGCGGGGAAAAACGGTTGCCCTGCGGCGCGAATGTACTTGGAACGCCTTTATCGGTAGGGTAAACAATGCCGGCGGGTGCCGTCGGATACACTTGCGATTGCTCGCCCGGGATGAACGTGGGAATCTGGCTGAACTTTTCGGACCAATATTGCATCAAGTCCCACCGGACTCCGTAGTTCAGCGTCAGACTGGACCTGATTTGCCAGCTGTCCTGGCCGTAACCTCCCAAATATTTATGTCGCGGATAGTATGCCTGCGAATCGGCCTGGTTGTAGAGGTTCGGCGCTCCCACCAGAAAATCCACGAAGTCCGAACCGGTTTGGCCGCCGTTGAATGTAAAACCGCCATTAAACTCCGGATTCGGATTGACGTTGATCTGGTTGATGATGGCCTCCAGCCCCGCCCTGATCGTGTGCTTTCTTATAACCCTCGAGAAGCCGTCGCTCGCCGTATAGGTATCGTTCACTTGCTGCAGATTGGTGATGGGTGTCCCCATGACAAAACCCAGCGACGAGAAGTTGATATTTTCGATGCCCTCGATGGCGGGGTCCAGCGGGAAAATGCCCTGGCATCCTAGCGAACCTGGCGCTGGGCACTGGGCAAAACCTTGCGAGGCGAGGCTGGGACCAACTCCGCCCGCGGGTTGACCCACATTGTTGTACGTCCGCATATAGCTTACATGAGCCTCGTTCACGGTATCCGAACCGAAGGTTCGCGCATCGCCCAGGTTGATCAACTGCGCGGTTCCGAGATTCAAGCCATTGAATCCGGGGACCGAGGAGCCTCCTTGCCCTCTGGGGAATGGGTTGTTAACGGAAAAGTTATCATAGAAGTAATACGCCGAAAGCTGGCCCCATCGTGCCGTATTTCCGTCTACGCGGAAGCTGGTCTTATCGTCGCGTACCGTCTCGACACCGCTGCCGGCGAAAGTCGAGTCTCCGACATTGGGGCTGGGAATGTATTGCAGCAGATGCTGGGCTGGCGTGGACCACGCATTCGTGGGAAAGATGCCATTCGGGAAAACGCACTGCGTATATGTGGTGCAGCCTGCCTTGTAATAGGCCTCGCCCGGTGAAACTTTCACAGGGTGCCCCGTGGCCGTCGTCAGACTGTTCGACAACTGGGTGGCCAGACACGTGCTAACCACATTGCAGGGAGAAACCGTGCACGGGCCGCCGTTGCATCCGGTCTCGAACGAGCTCACTAGATCCAACAGATTGCCCGAGCGGTCGCTGAGCGTAGGCACGGCGATATCCCCAGTCGGAAGACCCTGGCTGGTACGCGTTCCTTGATAGTCGGCAAAGAAAAAAATCTTGTCCTGCCGGATGGGTCCGCCTATCGTGCCTCCGAACTGGTTTTGCCGGTACGTCTCCACATTGGTATCGAAAAAATTCTTCGCGTCTAGAGCGGTGTTGCGGAAAAAATCGAAGGCATCGCCGTGCAGCTGGTTGGTTCCAGACTTCGTCACTACGTTCACGATGCCCCCGGAATAGTTCCCGTATTCCGCGTCGAAATTGTTCGTCAATATTCGGAACTCCGAAATCGAATCAAGGTCCGGCACAATCAACGTGCCGCCGTTCATTAACTCCTTGACGTCGCCTCCGTTGACCAGGAATCCGTTCGCATCTTCGCGCTGCCCCGAAATGGACTGGTTGCCCGCGTTCAAACCTCCTGAAGGAGCGATCGCTACGGTGGCGCCGGCCATCACCACCGAGTCGGCCGTTTGCGTGGACATCGGCACAATCCCCGGTTGCAGCGACATCAGGTCCGTGTAGCTGCGCCCATTGAGGCCGACCGCCATCATCACGGCTCCGGAAACCACCTCGCCCACCTGCGTGCTCTCCGTTTCCACGTGCACCCCGGTATCGGTAACCGTCACCTGCTGGGACTGTTCGCCAATTTCGAGCGGGATATCGATTTGCAGTTTTGTGCCTACGTCGATGATCAAGCCGGTGCGTGTGTAAGGCTTGAATCCCGGCCGAAATGCTTGGAGGTCGTAGTGCCCCACGGGCAGCGCCGTGAAAGCATAGAATCCTTCCGCGTTTGTGCTTACGGTCTGTTGCGCCCCGGTTTCGGAGTTGCGGGCAATCACGGCAATGTCCGGAATCGCGCCCTGATCGGGATCCCGAACTGTGCCGGAGATGCCTCCGCCGGTTTGCGCCCACGCGCACGTCCCCACGGCCAGAATGGCCAGGGCTGTAATCCACACCCGCATGATGGCCAGTACCCTCAATTTCATAACGTTCGACATGCCCTCTCCAGTACACCCGGCTGCAATCCGTTCCGGCCCCGCAATAAACCCGACGAGGTATATTGCTCTCGCTGCGCGCCGGCTCACTGTTAAATCGGGGTAAAATGTGCTTAAGTCGCTTTGACCACGCCTCTAGTTGTTCTTCTAGTACACGCTGAAGTTCAGTACACGCTGAAGCCGCTTGGGCGGGTTGTCATCCGCGATGCCTATGGAGGCCCATGAGCATTCAAATTTTGAGCAGTCAAATTTCCAGATGTGGCGGCAAAGGCTGCCCCATTGCGTTCAGGTCACCACATGATCTGTTTTGGGCATCACCGCCAGCGAGAGTAGGTCTTGGCGATGCTTGCGAGAGTGCTCTTTTGCTGTCAATCTGTGGCATTCTAATGTGGAGTCGCGTGTGGCATCCTGTGTGGGCATTGCAGAAACCGGAAGTTCCTGGCAGGCAGCAAACAGGCAGTATCCTTGTTAAGAAGATTTAACGCCGATTTTACGTCGGCGGTAAGTGGAGTTATCAGAGAATGAGGCCCGAGCGAGAGTCACTATGAACATCAAGAAAATGCTTTCACTGGCTGTGGTTCTTGCCCTCTCCGTTCCCGCATTCGCCCATCATGGACAAGCGAAATATGGCACCGGGGAAATTACGGTGAACGGAACGGTTACAAGGTTCCAGTTCTTGAACCCGCACGCGGAAGTCTATTTCGAGGCGAAAGACAACAAGGGCAACATTGAACAATGGGTCGGCGAAGCCAGCAGCCCGAACATGCTGGTTCGAGACGGATGGAATAGAGATTCGATCAAGCCGGGGGATCGGATCAGCGCCAGCGGCCATCCCTCCAAGGACGGTTCCAACAGTATTTTTCTCGAAAAACTTGTACTGTCGGACGGCCGGCAGCTGGCACCCCATCCGCGGTGGCCTTAGCAGCAAATTTTGCCGCGGTCACAGATGGCGCCGCTGTTCATCCTCCGTTGCAGCGGCTGAGATGTGGCAAGTTTAACGTTTACTTTGCACCTAGTGCGGGTAAGATGTGCCGTCCACGCTTGAAATAGACAACGGGTGAACGCGGCTAGAGGTGTGGGGGGGCAGCCGCTGTTAACCAGTGAGTTAATGGCGGGTGAATGGCGATTGCACAGGCAGCTAGACAGGTTCGCAAGAACGGGAGGGTGCCGCGATGTGGGAAGCGCTTGAACATGTGCATTGGGTGGTGGTGCTTGGGAGCACAGGCTGGATCTACGAAATTGTGTCAGTGACCCATTATTTCAGTACGTTTTTTTTCGTCGGCAGCATCGTGCTGGTCGACTTGCGTATTCTGGGGCTTGCCGGCCGGAATCGAGCAGTCACGCAGCTCGCCGACCAGCTCTTGCCGTGGGCCTGGGTGGCATTCGTCTTTTCGATAGTATCGGGCTTTCTCGAATTCGCCACCGACGCCGGGGATTACATGTTTGTTAATCCTTTCCGCTTCAAAATGCTGATGATTTTGTTGGCCGTGGTCTTCACACTGATCGTTCAATGGAACGTACCGAAATGGACCCGCTTGCCGGCCATACCGGCAACAGCAAAGCTTCTTGCCGGAATTTCCATACTGCTCTGGCTAGGCTCTATTCTAGCCGGCACGGAGCTTCCGGCTCTTACCGGTCTTGGATAGCCGGTGTTAGCCGGTGTTGGATAGCCGGACAGCTCACCCATCATTTCGAACAGAACGCCTTTAAATCGATTGAGAGGTCATGCGCATGTACGACGCCTTCGTGGCATTCTGCAAGTGGCTCGAGAGCACGCCCTGGGGCGCTCATGTTCGCACGACGGATTGGGCGTATCCCTCCATTCAGTTGATCCACTTCACAGGGCTGTCGCTGTGGCTGGGAACGAATATTGGGGTGGATTTGCGCCTTCTGGGCGTGGGGAAACAGCGTCAGACCGCCGCCGAACTTTCCAAAACTCTGTTTGTCTGGAACTGGATTGGGTTCTGCGTGGTTGTGCTGGGCGGATTCCTGCTGTTTTCGTCGACTGCCTCAACCTATGTCACCAATCCTGCGTTTCGCATGAAGCTCGGCGTTCTTATCCCGATCGCTCTTTTCTGGCACGTTGTCGTCCAGCAGAAAACTCCGGTATGGGGTGAGGCGCAGGACGCACTTCCGGCGGGCAAGTTGGCGGGGCTGATCGAGATATTGTTGTGGATTACGGTGGTGACGGCGGCTGTCCTTATTCCTAACTACTAGGAGACGGGAAGCGCACTACCTGTTGGCAGCGGTATTTGCGTTTGGGCGAAGAGCACTGAATAACTCCATGCATTCCTGCAGGCCTTCGCCGGTCTTTGCTGAGACTTTTATTACGCGCATGCCCGGCCGAACCGTCTGAATATTGCGCTCGGCTAGCGCCCAGTCGAATTCAACCGCTTCGGCCAAATCGATTTTTGTGACTACGGCCACATCGGCGGTGTTGAAGATTGTAGGGTACTTGAGAGGCTTGTCTTCGCCTTCGGTAACCGAAAGAAGCACCAACCGCAGCTCTTCTCCCAGATCGTAACTCGAGGGGCAGACCAGATTACCGACATTTTCGATGAACAGAAAATCAAGTTCGTCAATGTCCCAGTCTTCAATCGCGTTTCGCACCATTTCCGCATCAAGATGGCAAATCGTTCCCGTTATGATCTGCTTCACCGCCGCCTGACTGCGCGCCAGGCGCATCGCGTCGTTCTCGGTGGCGAGATCGCCGACCAGTGCGGCGACCTTAAAGTCCTGCCGCAGCTTAGTCAGTATCTTCTCGAGCAATGCCGTCTTTCCGGAACCGGGACTTGATACCAAACTGATGACGTGCATGCCCGAGTGCTGAAAGCGCGTTCGCAGTTCACGTGCGAGAACATCGTTTTTCTTGAAAACGTTGATCCTGACGTCCACCAGTCGCGTTTGACCGCTCGGCCTCACATGAACTCCATGGCGACGACTTGGATTTCCCTGCCCTGTAAAACATCTGTAGTGTACGCCCCGCACACCGGACAGCGGAACGGTTGCCCAGATGTGAGCGAAGACCCGAGTGCATGATCCGCGTCACACGCGCGAGCAATGCACGACTACCGGCGACTCTTCGACGATCAACTGCGAGCCCTCCAGCAGGGTGCCCTCGCAAGCCAAGTCATAGGCAAACAGCAGCGCCTGCTTCACTACGCCCGAAAGTGCGCCAACTCTCAGGTGCACGGCGCTAACGCTGGTCACATCACGAAGTTCGGCCTCTTCGGTGACTCCTTCGATGATGCTCAGCACTATGGATAATTCGTGCATCCGCCTTCGGTGCGGGCTCGGGCGGCGCCTACATCGCGCGAATTTTCATATAGCGGACGAAATCCGGAGTGAAGCGGATGATTCCCGCTATCGCCACTGCGATCGCCAACCCCTTGATAACTGTCTTCATCTGCATTCACCTGTTTTCCTGATTTAAACAGGCTTGTGGTTGTCAACTTTTCGCACTAAGATTCACATGGGGCGGCAAGCAGTTCGCCCACCAGCGCCAGAATCACGTCAACGGCCTGGTCCACAGCCCGGTCCACGGGCTCGCTCAGGCCCATGCGTCCCTGCATTTCTTCTTCAGCATCAAGCGCGTTCGGGCTCGCAGCCGACGACGAGAACTCTCTTGTATTCTCCGCCTAAAGCTTTCACGAGATTCAAGACGGTTGCCGGATCCATGCTATGCGCGTCTATGGCCGGTGACCCTGAAATCCTGTTGCGGCCAGGACCTCTGCAAGTCGGGTTCAATCGTGTACAACGTGCCGGGAACTCCGCCGCGCGGTGTGGCGTCCACCAGAATGGCGACCTCATAGCCTTCCATCAAGGCATATGCGAGATCAAATCCTCGAATTCCAAAATCCACGATGCGAACTTCGTCTGGTAGTTTTCGCGCGGACCGGGATAGCCGCCGGACAACTTCGACGCCAAAAGCGTCGTCTCCGAGGAAAATATTTCCGATTCCGGCAATGAGAATGCGTTCTTTCATCGGGCATTTAGTGTGTGTCGGACGCGCGCCTGCCGTCGTTGGGCGCGGGCTCCAACTCCTCTGGAGCGAAAAAGAAACGATGCCCAGGCTGCCGCAACATGCCCAGATCGCGGCCCGGATCGTCTTCCACGATCACCGCGACATGCATGCGCTCCTCCAAGTCTTGCTCAATGGACTCAATGACAGCGACCCTGCCGGCCAGCGCCAAGTCCATGATGTCTCCGCCAATATTTGGCCGCAGGATCACTCGGTCGCCACAACGAAGTTCGAATCCCGGCAACGCGGATACTCTCGATCGCAGGTTTCTGTTCCCACGGGTCCCACTGGCTCATACGTGTTCTCCCCGGCCGGCCCGATGCTGCGAATGACGCCGTGCAGGTTCGCCAGCTGCTCGGGATGCGCTTCGACGCGATCCAAAATGACGCGGGTGCGCTCGTCGGCATCGCGCATCTCCTTTTTTTCCTCATCGGTCAAGAGTCAGGATGCGGAAGGCTAGGATCTCATCGATTTCGGTGCCGTCAAACAGGCTCTGCGGGGCTCTCCGGCGCGATTTTCGGGATAATCGTAAAGGATTATCGGCGAGGAAAGGATCGTATCCGGTCCGCCTGCTTCGCCCACGAACACAGGATAGATCCCACGTTCTGACATTGCGCTGCGGCATCCTCGATATTCCGCCGGCGGATCCAGCAAAGATATAAATCGCCGCCATCAACCGTAAGAACAAGATGGCTTGAAACCAGGGAAAACATCATCGCCTCGTCGCGGCTCACCGGAAGCGTGTCCGCCATGGCCGTGAGATTCAGCACTTGCACGTGAATGCGAAATAGCGAATCGTCCAAACGCTCGGCACGCACTTCCACGGCGCCTGAAGCTCCCGCTGCTTGCGCATGAAGGCTCCGGCAAGTTTACCAGCGGCATCGCGCAGCAGTTCAATCGATTCAGTTGCCGGGAAAGTTCAAGCTTATGCGTTCCGGTTTGTGCGCGAGAGAATCCAGTGTGGAAAGTCGGTGTATGGAACTGTTGTTCCAAAGCTTCTTGCCAGGTTTGAAAAAGGCGATCGTCAATCTTGATCGTCTCCACGGGTCGGAGATTCCGGTAGTCGTAGTCGGTTTGATCGCCATTCGGGACGAATTCGGCCGCTTGCCCGCGATGCCAGATGAAGAAATCGCAGCTGGACTGCGAATCGTCGTTGCAGCTGTCCCTATCACCAGACATTCTGTTTGCGAAGACGACCGTTCATTCCCGCGCTGGCTCTCACTATACGATCTCGGGCACAGGCCGCCAAAATTCCAGCGCTGGCGATTCTTGATCGACGACGGCCGATAGGGATACAAAATGTATCCCTCATAAAGAATCGCATCCGCGATGCGATCAACAAGCGCGGAATTCATCTGCAGAACTTTCTGCTTCTCAGCTTCTTCGGCCGTTAAGCAGGCTTCGAGCGCTTGATCCCACGTCGGGATTCCGCATTTAACCTTGTAGCGATAAAGCCGATCGAAAATATCCTTGCGCAGGCACAGCCACGCGGTATTCCGTAGTGCAGATCCATCAGGCTTTTCCAGATCTCACAGGGAAGCGATATTTCGCCTCGCAAGCCCAGCAAATCTTAGAAATTTGCAAGCTCCCATTCTCATCCGCGTGGAACACGGTGCCGCTGAAGAAAACGGTCAGCGGCATGTCGCCATCGGCCAGCGCATAAAAGTATTCGTGCTGGCCACTGCGAAATCGAAAGTGCATGGCAGCGGCACATCCACCACTGCCTCCCCTCGAAGCCCGGAACCACAAGCTTACATTGGCCCAAAGCAATGGACGCAAGGTCTGTCGCCAGCGCGAGGGCTCGCCAAACAAGTCATGAATCTGCGCTTGTTCGGATGGAAGATATTCGCGCTGCGACCGGTTCAATTTGAACCTGACATTGCAGCAAAATATTGTGGATCGGCCGTGTCGGCCCGCATTCCCGATCCGCAGCTTCAGGTTTAGCAGCGGCGACGATGGAGTATAAGGCCGGTTCCGCGCCTTCGATCTGGAACGACAAGTCAGGCATGCGCATCCCCGCCTGCGTGCTTCGCTCTTTGTTTCAACGACATAAAAAAATTGGCAATGGTTTGCCACATTTCCTTACCTCCCGAAAAACCGCGCCATTGCTGTCGGATAAGGCCAACCAGCCGATAACACTCGTCAATAGGCAGCAAATAATACTCATGTGGAGTCGTGGTGCGATTTATCAGCAGTGCTTCAACCTCGGCTTCCATCTTGTCCAGCATGGGATTTTTGGCGATGATCTCGTTCCAGGATTCCAGGCTGAGTAGGGATCGCACGGCGCCCGCCACGCTGGGATAGTACGCTACCGGCCGTGACGGGAGCCCGGTACGGCAAAAAAAGGCCAAATCGATAGGGATATTCAGCATCTGCCATTGCGCATCACTCATAGCGAATCCGCTCAGAAATCGAGAGTATCGCGGGAATGCGGCGATAACTTTGCCCCTGCTGAAGCGGAAAGAGAATGGCGCAGGCATCGCAACTGCAAAGAACGCCGCGCGTTTTTGTGTCTAGGAGATGCTGGTGCTGGGGGGCGAGTTCGGCACTGCAAAGCTCGCACTTTTCAACATTGGGACGCGGTGAGCGTCCCAACCGTCGCAAATTCGCAAAAAGAACACGCTCGTCCCCGGTTGCGCCCACGCTCGTGCATCTCCTCGCTTCCCACGGCAGATCATTACCACGAGAGTCTCTACGCAGGTGGCAGGTTCGGCATTCTCGGATCAATCGGCGCCCGGCAGTCGGCATTGATGCTGGTGGCGTCTCGCGAATCGCGGGTGTGGCCCTGATGACCAAATCGGCGGCTCTGGTGGCCGCGGCCCGATATTCTCTCGCCCTTTCTTGCACCGCTTCCGTGCGAGGGCATCTCCGATAATTTTTCGTGATGAGCCATTGTTCCTCCCCAGTCGCTCTAGGTTCTTGCCGGCGGGATTCCAGTTACCACCAGCTGCACTAGCGATGATGGATCGGTCGAATCCTCAAATTCGATAGAGACGACATCGGGTGCTGCCGAGTAAATGCACTCGCGCACCACACCCTGCAGAGCCGCCGGCGTGGAAGAACATCCCGAGCCGCGTCCCGCGTGTTCCAGCCGAATGCGCACGATTCCGCCGCGGATCCCGAGCAGTTTCAACCCGGCTCCCTGGGACCGCAGTGTCGCCGCCAACCTCTCGATGGCTTTCGCCACGCGTTCCTCAATGTCTGTGGGATGAATTCCGTGCAGCAGCAGAAGGCTGCCTGCGAGTTCATCCTCCGCAATGACTCGCAGAATCTGGCGGCCGGTTTCCCCCGAGGACGAAAGCACATCCAGCATGCGCTTCAGCCCCGCACCGTGCAGCTCCATAACCGATCGAACCAGAGCCAGCACATCGTCGCGGACCTCGGCGTCGGCGATGCCTTCGACCCGCTGCACCAACCCTCAATGTCGGAGTTCCATTGTTGAAGGTTGGTTTCTGCCGGCATCGTGGTCCGCGCACTCGCTGCCTGCACCGGATTCGAATTGGCAGCTATCGCTCCACCCCGAACATCGGCACATGATGCGTTTGCAGCACTTTGCCTTCTCCAAGGTACATGTGCACGCCGCACGGCAGACAAGGATCGAAGCTGCGCACCGCACGCATGATGTCGATGCCTTTGAATTTATCCCGGCCATTTTCCTCGAAGATCGGGGTGTTCTGCACCGCATCCTCATAGGGTCCCGGAGTACCGTACGAATCTCTCGGGCTGCCATTCCACGGCGTTGGCGGATACGGATGATAATTGGCGATCTTGCCGTCGCGTATCACCACGTGATGCGAGAGCACTCCGCGCACGGCTTCGTGGAAGCCGCATCCAATAGCATCTTGCGGTACTTCGAATTCACTCCATGTCTTGGTGTTCCCGGCGTACAGCTCCTTGAGCGCTTGCTCGACGAAATAAAGCGCCGCCGCGGCTGCATAAGCCTGGAAGTAGGTGCGCGCGCGGTCCCGCTCGATGGCATTACTCCACTGCGGAATTTTCCACTCGAACTGTGCTTCGGGCAGCAGCGCGGTTTTCGGTAGATTGATGACCACGCTCTTGCCCGTCGCCTTGATGTATCCGATGTCCACCAGCCCTGAAAGCGCCGTGGACCAAAGCCGCGCAATCGGCCCGCCTCCGGTATCAAGCGCCAAGTAATCGCCGGTGCGCTTGTCGTACCAGCGCGGCGACATCACCCAGGTGTAGCGTCCTTTGAAGTCGCGCTTCTGTGGCTGTGGGACAGTGGTCTGATTCCAGGGATGCCGCTTATCTACGGGGTTGCCCACCGGGTCGGTGGCCACAAAAGTCTCGCCACTGTTCTGCCAGTCCTGGTAATACGAGCTGCCGAGCAGGATGCGAATCCCCAAATTGATGTCGATCAGGTCGTTGGTGACAAGTTGCCCATCCACCACCACGCCGGGGGTCACGAACATGTCCCGCCCCCAGTGCCCCATGTTCTTGTAGGTATAATCGCAGCTGTTCGGATCGTTGAATGATCCCCAGCATCCCAGGAGGATTCGCCGCTGTCCCACTTTTTCGTACCCGGGAAGCGCCTCGTAAAAGAAATCGAACAGGTCGTCGTGCAGAGGAACGACTTTCTTCATGAACTCTACATACTTCATCAGCCGGACCAGGTAATCGGTAAACAGCTGAATCGTCGCAACCGTTCCGGTGCCCCCCGGGTAAAGCGTCGACGGGTGCACATGCCGCCCTTCCATCAGGCAGAACATTTCCCGCGTCAGCCGGCTCACCTGCAATGTTTCCCGGTAAAATTCGCCGGTGAACGGATTTAGAGCGCGCATGATGTCGGCAATCGTGCGGTAGCCGTGCGCTGAGGCATGAGGCGCTGGCGTGCTCTCCGCTTTGCTGAACACTCCCGGGTTGGTTTCTTTCACCATTTGCTCGCAGAAATCCACTCCGACCAGGTTGTCCTGAAAAATGTTGTGGTCGAACATGTATTCCGCGGCCTCGCCCAGGTTAATGATCCACTCTCCCAGCGGCGGCGTTTTCACGCCAAACGCCATGTTCTGCGCGTACACGGCGCAAGTCGCGTGATTGTCTCCGCAGATTCCACAAATGCGGCTGGTAATGAAGTGCGCGTCTCGCGGATCCTTGCCCTTCATGAAAATACTGTATCCGCGGAAAATCGAGGACGTGCTGTAGCATTCGGCGACTTCCCGGTTATCGAAATCGATTTTGGTGAAAATTCCCAGGCTGCCGACGATGCGAGTGATCGGGATCCCAGTTCATGTCTACCAGGTTCCGCTGCTTGCTCGAGGTCTGCGTGCCGGGCTGTAGTGTGGTCGCCATGGAGATTTTCCTTTCCTCAGTAGGTATGCGGTCGGTAGCCGGTGTTCAAGTGGTTGCTCGGGATGCCGCCACTTCGGTTCCTTGTTTACAGTTGTGTTCGTGATGCCGCGAAGCGCGCGAATCAATCGGCCGTAGCCGCCGATCATCGTGGCCGACAGACTCGATCCGGGGGGCTCGTCCATGAAAGGCATAAATTTGTCGGGGAACCCGGGCATGGTGCAGCCGATGCAGATCCCGCCGACATTGGGGCAGCCGCCAATCCCTCGCATCCAGCCGCGTTTCGTAACATTGCAATTGACCACTGGACCCCAACAACCCAGTCTCACCAGGCACTTCGAAGACCCGTAATCCTCGGCGAAGTCCCCTTGCTCGTAATAGGATCCGCGGTCACACCCCTCGTGCACCGTCTTTCCAAATAACCACGTGGGCCGCAGCTTGTCGTCGAGCGGAATCATGGGCGCCAGTCCTGCTGCCTGATACAACAGGTACAGCACGGTCTCCATGAAATTATCAGGCTGCACCGGACAGCCAGGAACATTGACAATCGGGATGCCCGCTTTTGAACGCCAGTTCCATCCGAGGTAATCTGCCAGCCCCATGCAGCCCGTGGGATTCCCCGCCATGGCGTGAATCCCGCCATACGTAGCGCACGTTCCGGCGCAGACTACCGCCAGCGCCTTGGGCGCCAGCCTGTCGATCCATTCGCAGGTGGTGATGGGCTGGCCGGTTCTTTGATCGGTGCCCAGCGCCGCCCAATAGCCGTCTTGTTTGATTTTTTCGTTGGGAATCGAGCCTTCCACCACCAGCACGAACGGGTCCAGGCGTCCCGCCTCGCCGTCGTAAAAAAACTTCATGAATTCAGTGCCATTTTCGTAAGCGAGCACTGGATTGTGAAGGTGCACCTTCGGCAGGCCAGGAACTGCACCTAGCAGCACGTCCTCAATGCTGGGCTGCTCGGCCGCGGTTACCGAAACACTGTCGCCATCGCAGCTAAGCCCGGCAGTAATCCATAGAATATGAACGTCCGAAACCGCTGGGGGCTTGTGTGTGGTCATGGTCGAAGCTTTTTCTGGCGCCATCATTTTGCTCCTTCCCGAAGAGCGATTTAGCGGAAGTTACTGCCTTGGCGGCGAGGCCCAGTGCGCCCAGTCGAAGGATCGGGCAAATTGTCGAAGGAAAGCGATTCGAGGTATGCAGCCCGGAGATCACTGGAGATTTGTCGCCCCATGGCAGCTGAGCTTGGACTCAACCACCGCTGCCGCGAGGAGCCCGATGCCGGGGTTCTCCGTAGCCATCCAAACAAAACCATAGAAGCCCGAGCCAACAAATACAGCAAAACCCTATTCTTGTCTATTCAAACGTTGTATTCATGTTCGAAACGGTAGGGCTCCGTAAATCTACAGCTAACGCAGTATCGACATCATGTAGTTTCGAGAACACCGTGGTCACGCAGTGGCACAAAATTCGTGGTTGTATGTCGTCCTGGTGTAGATAATGGCACTGCGCGCTGGCCATTGTGTTGCACTTGGCCATCATGCTGAACGTGCGGAGGGTGTTCGATGTGCTTGGCGATACCTGGCAAGATTGTGGAAATCGATTCCCAGAACACCACCTCCGCGATTGTCGATGTCATTGGTACGCGGCGAAAGATCGATTTAGGCTTGCTTGAGGATGACCAGCCCGTGTGCGGCGACTGGGTATTGATTCACGTCGGATTCGCCATGAGCAAAATCAGCGAGACAGACGCGCTCGATCAACTACGAATTCTCGAGATGCTCGGAGAAAGTGCAGCGGCTCTCGAGGAAGTGCGCGGTTACGGACTCGAACCGGGCGACGATACGCTGCCTTCGTGAACGCTGTCGTAAAGGGCTGAAGTCAAAGTCTAACGCTAAAGTCTGTGCCGAGGAGTCCCGATGAAATATGTGGACGAATTCCGCAGGCCGGAGCTGATTCGCAAGGCCGCCGGCGAGATTCGCAGGCTGGCGGACCCGCAGCGGCACTACCGGCTTATGGAAGTCTGCGGAGGCCACACCCATGCCATTTACCGCTTCGGTTTGAAGGACGTGCTGCCCCCTAATATCGAGTTGATTCATGGGCCCGGCTGCCCTGTTTGCGTCCTGCCGATGGGCCGTGTCGACGACGCGCTCTCGATTGCCGAACAGCCGGACGTGATCTTCGCCGCTTTTGGGGACATGATGCGGATCCCCGGAACGCACGGCAGTCCGCTCGAGCATAAAGCCCGGGGTATGGACGTGCGCATCGTTTATTCGCCCGCCGATGCCGTCAAGTTGGCCAGGTTGCATCCCGAGAAGCACGTGATGTTCTTCGCCATCGGTTTTGAAACCACCGCGCCTTCCACCGCACTGACGCTGGTGCGAGCGAAGGCCGAGCAGCTGCACAATTTCTCTGTGTTCTGCAACCATGTCACCATCATCCCCGCCATTCGCGCCATTCTCGACTCGCCCGACATGCGGCTCGACGGATTTATCGGCCCGGGCCACGTCTCCACCGTGATTGGCTGCCGGCCCTATGAATGGATTGCGAAGAATGAACGCAAGCCCATCGTCGTGTCGGGTTTCGAGCCGCTCGATATGCTGCAATCGATTGTCATGCTCCTCCTGCAGCTGCAGAGAAATGAAGCGAAGGTCGAGAACCAATACGCGCGCGTGGTTCCCTGGGAAGGTAATCGCGCCGCGCTAAAGGCCATGGCTGAGGTTTTTGAGCTTCGCCCCTATTTTGAATGGCGCGGTTTGGGATTCATCTCGCAGTCCGCGTTGCGCATCAAACCCGCCTACGCGGAATGGGACGCCGAACAGCGCTTTCACATCCCCGGAATTCGCGTAACCGATCCGAAAGCCGCGCAGTGCGGCGAAGTGCTCAAAGGCGTGTTGAAGCCCGCGGAATGTAAGTTGTTTGGCAGGGAATGCACGCCCGAGAATCCCGTTGGAGCGCTCATGGTCTCATCGGAAGGATCGTGCGCCGCCTATTACAACTACGAGCATCGCAAGCACAGCCAGCTGACGACCCCGAGCTTGCCGGCGTGAGTAGCAATACCAAGCTCGAGCTCCGCCCTCCAGCCATCAAGTTTCGCGAGCCGCAAATTGAAATGGCCCACGGCGCGGGCGGTAAAGCCAGCCGCCGCCTCGTCGAGGGATTATTCGCGCCGCTGCTGTTTGGTTCCTCGCGTGCACCGCTGAACGATGCCGCTCAGGTGAGTATCGGCGGAACTCGCATGGGAATTACGACGGATAGCTTCGTCGTGAAACCTCTGGTTTTTCCCGGTGGGTCCATCGGCGAACTTGCCGTAAACGGCACGGTGAATGATCTCGCCGTGTCCGGCGCCCGGCCCGAGTTCATGGTCGTTACTTTTGTTCTCGAAGCTGGCTTACCCACCGCAACCTTGAAAGACCAGATCGAGGCCATGGCCAACGCCGCGCAAAAAGCGGGCATAAAGATTGTCGGGGGCGACACGAAAGTTGTCGAACATGGCCAAGCCGATTCCATGTACATCACCACCACCGGAGTGGGCAGCCTTTTACCCGGAATCGAACTCGACCCTCGCGCGGTGCGTTCCGGGGATGCGATTCTCCTCTCCGGCCCCATCGGTGACCACGGAATCACCATCCTTCTGGCGCGTGGGGAATTGGATTTAGAAAGCGACCTGCGTTCAGACACGCGCTCAATTTTTCCTTTGGTCGAGGCCATCGCACGTGTGGCCAGTTCAACCGTTCCATCGGGTGCTCGCCCCGGCATCGGCTCCGACCTGCGCCCCGGCACTCGCCCCGATATACGCCCCGGCATTTGCTGGATGCGTGATCCCACGCGTGGCGGCGTGGCTACCTCCCTCAACGAGCTCGCGCGAGATTGCGGGTTGGGCATCGTTCTGCACGAAGACGCGATTCCCGTGCACGATGGTGTGCGGGGCGCTTGCGAACTGCTCGGCCTCGATCCCCTGCACATCGCGAACGAAGGCCAATTCCTGGCCGTCGTCAGTCCGGAACTTGCGGATGCAGTGTTGCACGCGCTGCAGAATACGCCGGGTGGCGAGCACGCGCGCATCATCGGCGAGGTTCGCGAAGAACCGGCAGGCGCTGTGCTCGTTACCACTGCTTACGGCGGCACCCGGATCATCGACATGCTGGTCGGCGACCCTCTGCCTCGTATCTGCTAGATTTGCGTGTCACCTAGATTGCGTGTCACCTAGATTCCTGTGCCAGCTGGAAGGATCGATGGCCACAACCTGCCAATTGTCGAGCCAGATTGAACAACGCTTATCCGCACGCAATCCCGTTATCGAAGCTTTTTTTAGTCGCGAAGCAAACAGATTGGCGGATGCCTGCCGCCAAATGTCCGACCGCTTTCTTCGCGGAGGACGCCTGCTCGCGTTTGGGCGCGGCCCCTATGCCACGGACGCACAGCACGTTTCCGTGGAATTTGTTCATCCCGTCATCGTGGGCAAGCGCGCGCTTCCCGCGCTCGATCTTTCCATCGCGTTCCAGCCTTGGCTTGCGGCCCTTGTTTCACCCGACGATATCGTCATGGGTTTTGGTCCTCCCGAGGGTGATCCGGACGTATGGTCGGCTCTCGATGCCGCGCGCGACACAGGAGCGATGACCTTTGCGCTGCCGGGCAGGAACGCCGATTACAGCTTCTGGGGCGCGACACCGGACCCCTTCATCCACCAGGAACTGGTTGAAATTCTTTACCACACGCTTTGGGAGACGGTGCATGTGTTTTTCGAACGCCGTGAATTGGGTCACGACGTTGGTCAGGCCGGTTTTCTCTACCCTTTTCTTGGCCAGGAAAAGCAGTCCACTGCCGATGTGATGGCGGAAGTCGCCAATTCCATCCTGCTGAAAGTGAATGATGACGCGATCTTGCGAAGCCGCGCGGCTCGCGAGGAAGCGGAACAAATCGGCAATGCGGCGGTAGCCATGTTTCAGCGAATTTCCGCGGGCGGCAAATTGATTCTTTTCGGCAATGGCGGGTCCGCCACCGACGCCAACGATTGGACCATCGATTGCATCTGCCCGCCCCCGTCGTACACAGCGATACCCGCAGTCTCACTTTCCCTTGAGCCCGCCAATATCACCGCCATTGCCAATGATGTGGGCACCGAAGTGATTTTCCTCCGGCAATTTATTGCGCAAGCGCGTCCCGGCGATGTCGCCGTGGGAATTTCCACCAGCGGCGGATCGAAGAACATCATCATGGCGCTCGAGGAGGCCCGCAAACGCAAGCTGCTGACGGTGGCGCTGCTGGGCTATGACGGAGGCGAAATTAAGCGCCGGTCGCTGGCCGATTTTCCCATCGTGGTCCGATCCGACTACATTCCGCGCATCCAGGAAATTCAGGCCTCGATCTACCACGTCATCCGCGAGATGTTTGAGGTGCTGCGGCATGCCGAAGGTTGAGCTCTACGGAACCGCCACATGCGCCTATACCCGGGAGATGCGCGAATCCCTCGAGTGGCGCGGCACCGATTTCGTCGAATACGATGTCGACGCCGATCGCGAGGCTTACGATCGCATGCTTGCACTTTCGGGCGGTCAGCGCATGGTTCCGGTTTTAGTGGAAGCCGGTAAGGTCGTTTCCATCGGCTGGCAAGGACGCGGGTGTGTCGTAGGCCCGGCTCCAGCGAATCCCGCTCCACCTACGTCCGGGAAATGAATGAATGTCCCCCGCCCGCTCCATTAAAGTTCGCGGAGTGGTTCAGGGCGTTGGCTTTCGTCCTTTCGTCGTCCGCCTCGCACGCGCCAACATGCTGTGCGGCTGTGTATCGAACGGAAACGAAGGTGTCGAAATCTTTTTGGAAGGCGCCGACCGCGACCTGGACGCATTCTTGTCCACGCTCGAAAGCGCGCCGCCCAGCGCCGCCCAAATCACTGAAATCGAAGTTCGCACATCGGAACCGCTGGGCCTGCGTGAATTCACCGTGCGCGACAGCGCAACCCGCGACCAGCCGTCGGCTCGCATCTCACCCGACCTGCCGGTCTGCGAAGGCTGTCTGCGCGAGCTCTTCGATCCCTCCGACCAGCGCTACTTATACCCCTACATAAATTGCACGAATTGTGGCCCGCGTTACTCCGTGATTCTCAGCCTGCCTTACGATCGGCCGCACACCACGATGAAGGATTGGCAGCTCGATCCCTTCTGCGCCGCGCAGTATGCCGATGTAGGGAACCGGCGTTTTCATGCGCAGCCAATCGCTTGTCCGTCCTGCGGTCCTCAGTACGCGCTCGTCTACGAGAAAGAAATTGTGCGCGGAAGCGAAGCCGCCATTCGCCGCGCGGCGGAACTATTGCAAAGTGGCGGCATCATGGCCGTGAAAGGTTTGGGTGGCTATCATCTTGCCTGCGATGCGCGAAATGAAAGTGCGGTACACGCCTTGCGCGAACGCAAGTATCGCAAGGAAAAGCCATTCGCTCTGATGGCTAAAAACTGCGAAGTCGCGCGAAGCGTAGTCCGCCTCGGTCCTGCCGATGAAGCGCTGCTCACCTCGGCTGCGCGGCCCATCGTGATTGCTCGCGCCAAGGCCGAGCTCCCCGGTGTGGCGCCCGATAACCATGACCTCGGCGTGATGCTGCCCTACACGCCCGTGCACGCGCTTCTGTTTGCGTTCGATGCGCCCGATCTTTTGGTTATGACCAGCGGCAATCGCTCGAGTGAACCGATTGCCTACGAAGATGACGAAGCTTTGCAACGTCTTTCCGGCATTGCTGGCGCGTTTTTAATGGGCGAGCGCCGCATCGCTCGCCGCGTGGAGGATTCGATTGCTCGCGTGGGTGTCTTCGGCCCCGCCATCCTGCGGCGCGCGCGCGGATACGCCCCATCCGCCGTTGCCGTCTTCCCATCGACTCGGGTTCAGCACCCGCCACTCCTGGCGGTCGGAGCGGATTTGAAAAATACCGTTACGCTGGTGGTGCACGGCCAGGCTTTTGTCGGCCAGCACAACGGGGATCTCAGCCAGCACCAGGCCTTTGAGTCGTTCAAGAAATCCGTCGAAGATTTGACCTCCATGTATGACTTGAGGCTCGAGGACTTGCTCGTAGCTCACGACTCTCATCCGCAATACGCGTCTACCGGATTTGCCGAAGCCCTCTCATCGCCCGAAAAGTGCAGCATCCAGCATCATCGCGCGCACATTGCTTCCGTCCTGGCCGAAGCGGGCGCATGGACGAAACGCGTGATCGGCGTCAGCTTCGATGGCACCGGTTATGGCGATGACGGCAGCATTTGGGGTGGCGAGCTGTTTGCCGGCAGCCTGTCCCATGGTTTTGTGCGGGTCGCTCATTTGCGCCCCGCGCAATTAGCGGGCGGCGACGCGGCGGCTCGCTATCCCGTGCAGGCAGCGGCAGGTTTTCTGCTGCAGATCGACGGCGCTCCGGACGTGACCGCTGCGCCCTTTAACTTTCCGCGCCGGTACGAAAATGCTCTGACCCTTATCGACAAAGGAGTGCGCACGTTCACAACCACATCTATGGGCCGCCTTTTCGATACCGCCGCCGCGCTGCTGGGATTTACACGTGAAGTTAGCTTCGAAGGCCAGGCCGCCATATGGCTCGAGCAGTTGGCCCGCAATAGTCCGCCGCAGGAGCCATATCCTTTTCCGTTCGAAAACGATCAATTAGATTTCCGTCCCTTACTGAAGAGCGTCGCGACCGATCGCCTGCGCGGGAGAGACCCTGCGCACATTGCCTGCGCATTTCATCAGGGCATTGCTCAGGGCCTTTGCGACGCCGTGACGCGGCTTTGCAGCAGTCACAGCACCGACGCGGTCGCGCTTTCCGGAGGAGTTTTTCAGAATGAGTTGCTTTTGCAGCATGTGCAGCCGCTGTTCTCATCGACGCCGCTCAAAATCTATACAAATCACGCGGTCCCCAGCAATGATGGCGGTATCAGTCTGGGGCAGGCGGCACTCGCCTGGTTCGGATGGGGTTTGGACGATTCGATTCGGTGAGCCCCGCCACCCACACCGGGACCCGATGCTTAGCGACGACGCTTAGCCTCTGTTGCTTGTCGTTATTGTCGCTGGGCACGCCGTTCGTGTACTACCAAAAGGTGTTCAAAGTGCACGGAGCATTCCCATGAAGCCCGGCACAATGCTGATCTAATACGAACAAGTCGGGTAATCGGAGGTCGAGTCGAAAAAGCCGGACGGGCTTAGCAACCAACGGGCGCATTTTCGGGGCCACGCAAGAAGTTTTCCAATGTTAGGCAGCGAAACGCAAATCAAACAAATACAACAGGAGAACATCATGGCAAATCCGTTCGTGCACGTGGAACTCGCTACCACCGATGTTGCCAAGGCCAAAGCGTTTTACGGGAAGTTATTTGATTGGAAGCTCGAAGATGTTCCTATGGATGGCGACACCTACACCATGATCAAGGTGGGAGAGGGCCCGAGTGCCGGGACAGGCGGAGGCATGATGAAGCACCCCATGCCGGGTGCGCCATCCGCGTGGCTAGCCTACGTTCTGGTCGACGACGTCAAGGCTGCAACGCAAAAGGCCAAATCACTGGGGGCTTCGGTCGTGAGAGACGTGACCGAAGCCATGGGACACGGTCATTTCAGCATCATCGTTGACCCGACGGGAGCGGCGATCGCTCTCTGGGAACCCATTAAGAAGTAGTAACCAGCGGCAAAAACGTCCAGGAAACAGGATCGCTAAAAGGCCGGCGGGACCGCGGCCGGGGCGCTTAGAGCCGGAAAAGCCTCTTCGCGTTCCCGTGCAGAATGAGATCGCGGTCCTCCGCCGGCAAATGCAGCTGTTCGATCGGCGCGCGGGGCTCTTCCACGTCCATGGGCGCATAGTCGTCGGTGCCGATCACTACGCGGTCGGAACCTGCCAGCGCAATCAGAAACCGCAGCGTCTCGGGATAATAGGTGATGGAATCGTAATGGAATCTTCGGATGTACTCTCGAAACGGCCGTTGCAGTTTGAATTTCTTGGCGGCTAAACCGCGCTCGATGCGTCCCGCAACGTAAGGAAAGCAGCCGCCCGAATGCGGCAGCAAGATTTCTAAGCGGGGAAATTTGTCGAGTGTTCCGGTGATAATGAATTTGACGGCTGTCGTCGCGCTCTCAAACGGAAATCCCAGCGTGTTCCCAAGGTTGGCCGATGCCGCGAGCGGATTTCCCAATCTTTCTTTTCCTCCATAGATGTTTTCCTCACCATCGAGCGGATGAAACAGTATCGGATAGCCCAACTGCTCGCAGCGCGCCCATAGCGGTTCGTACGCGGGCTCGAACAAAAAATCGCTGTTCGCAATCGAATTCGGCAGGTGAATCGCCCGCATGCCTGGTTTGCCGGCCATGCGGTTGAGCTCTCGCAGCGCCAGTGCAGGCTCACGAATCGGCATTTCAATCCCGGCAATAAACCGCGTGGGATATTTCAGGTGTGCTGCGACTGCCGCGTCGTTCACCAGTTGCGCCAGGCGCGCGCCATCCGCGGGCGATGCCCATTGCCAGGGCATGCCGCCGTCCAGAGTTAAAACGTGCATTTGGATTCCCCGGGCGTCCATCCACTGAACACGCTGCTCCAGGTTAACGTTCACTTCTAAAGGGCTGTGAATACTCGTGGTGGGATGTCCCAGCTCCGTCAGAGCCTGGGCGTAAGACTCCGGAACCCAGTGCGCATGGGCGTCGATTAAGCCGCCTTCACGGCCCGTGGGTGGATTCTTCTGCGCCGCACTTTGCGGATTGCCGAGCGCGGAGGCTGGAAGCACTTTAGCCTCGGCCAGCAGCGCGGCACCCGCCGCGGTTCCGATTTTGAAGAAATCGCGCCGGTCGATCACACGTTGGCTTGCCGGTTCTTCTCCAGTGCTCGCATGTCTCGCCATGACTGCTCCTTCACCAAGCGAAATTTTCCGCTAAGCCCTCGCGTCTACAGTTTTAAGTAATGCTTAAATCGCCCGAATTATCCCGAATTACCCCCGAATTAGCTGAGACTGCTCGATTGCCCGGTATGGCACCGCAGCCACGGCCCCATCCCATCGCGCTGCATGGCCCCAATCGCAAACCGCTGGTGCAGCCAGGGACTAGGCACGGCACATCACGCGTTAACTTAGGCATCTGGATATGATATCCGCCGCAACGCCCATCCCCTCCCTCACGTCTGTGGTACAGAGGGAAGGTATATGTATCAGTTCACACACCAATTTACACGCCACTGCACACGCTGGTTCGCTCGCCGGTTACCACGTCTGGCCCGGAGGATAGCGTTGCCTCCCGTGCTTTGCCTCATCGCACTGGCCGCGCCAAGTCTCGTTCGCCCCTCGCTGGCCGCCCCGCTGCCGCAGGCCCAGCAGCCCGCGCAAACGGGCGTCGCGCAGCAGGCGGTCGGCGCCATCAAAAGCCTCAACGGCAACACCATCGTGTTGAAACCCGATACCGGAGCGGACGTGACCGTGCTCGTTTCCGATGCTACGCGCATCGTGCGTGTCGCTCCAGGTCAGACCGACCTCAAGAATGCGGCGCCGATTCATCTGCCCGATCTGCAGGTGGGCGACCGTATTCTCGTGCGCGGAAAACTTTCCGACGACTCGAAATCAGTCGTGGCATCCGGTGTGATCGCCATGAAGCGCTCCGATGTCGACGCCAAGCAGGAAAGTGACCGCCAGGATTGGCAGAAGCGCGGTATCGGCGGCATCGTCACCTCTGTGGAACCCGGTGCCAAAACCATCACCATTTCCGTAGCCGCTCCCGGAGGCAGCAAAAGCCTGATCGTGCAGGTGGCCAAAGACACGATGCTGCGCCGCTATGCCCCTGACTCCGTGCAATTCGACGATGCGAAACCCAGCACTTTGGATCAGATCAAGCCCGGCGATCAGCTTCGCGCACGCGGCGCGCGCAATGTGGATGGCACCGAGTTTGCCGCCGAAGAGATCGTTTCCGGAGCTTTTCGGAACCTTGCCGGACTTCTAACCGCGGTTGATACGGCGGCGAATACGGTCACGTTAAACGACCTGCTTACGAAGAAATCCATTGTCGTCAAGATTACCCCGCAATCGCAAGTGGTGAAGTTGACTCCGCAAGTTGCGCAGGGTGTTGCCGCTCGCCTGAAAGGGCCGCCTCAGGGTGCTGCGGGTGCAACTGCTTCGAGCGGCGGAGCCAGCGCTCCGGCGGCGCCTCAGAATTCCTCTCAACCGGGCGCCGGAGCCGCAGGGCGCCAGGGAGGTGCGCAGGCCGATCTTCAGCAGATGCTCAGCCGCATGCCTAAAGCCGCGCTCGCCGATTTCCAGAAGGGCGATGCTGTCATGATCGTATCCACGGAAGGTACCGTATCCGGTGGTGGCACCGCGATTACGCTGCTTGGCGGAGTGGAACCGATCCTTGCGGCTGCCCCAGCCGGGGGCCAGTCGATGACTCTCGCGCCCTGGAGTATTGGCGGCGGAGATGCCGGCGAGGCAAATCCGTGAAGATGCAAAATAAACGCAAGGTTAGTGCGCTATGGCAACGGCAGTCGCGCAATGACGACTTCTTCCAGGACATAAAATGAAAATTTGCCGTTGGCTGCCGTCCCTGCGCGCCGCAAGTATTGTTCGCATTGTCGTGATCGTTCTTCTAGCTTTTTTGTCTACCGGCCGCTCGATGGCGCAATCTGGCACCGGATCGATACACGGGCAGGTCACCGATCAATCGGGTGGAGCGGTTCCGAACGCGCCCGTAACCGCAACCGGTCCCAGCGGACAAGTTATCCCTGCGCAGGCCAATGCAAATGGCATATTCGATTTCAAGGACTTGCCGCCCGGCAGATATACGCTTGACGCCGTCGTGCCCGGCTTCGCGCCCTTTAAAAAAGAAGGGGTGGAAGTCCCGGCGGGGCAGACGCAGCAGGTCAATATCTCGCTTTCGATCGAACAGCAACAGCAGCAGGTGACCGTTACCGGTGATATCCCCACGCTCGACCTTACCCCGTCGAATAACGCCAGCTCCGTAGTGCTTTCGGGAAAAGAACTCGAGGCTCTCCCGGACGATCCCGATGAGTTGCAATCCGATTTGGAGGCGTTGGCCGGGCCTTCCGCGGGTCCCAATGGCGGCCAAATGTATATCGACGGCTTCACCGCCGGGCAGCTTCCTCCCAAATCCTCCATTCGCGAAATCCGCCTCAACCAAAATCCTTTTTCATCGGAATACGACAAAGTCGGATTCGGCCGGATCGAAATTTTCACCAAGCCGGGCACCGATAAATGGCACGGGCAGGCGTCGATCAATGGCAACGCTTCCGCCTTGAACTCGAAAAACCCTTTCGCCGTGTCCGAGAGCGGTTACGAGTCCACGCAATATAACGGCAACATTGGCGGCCCGCTGAGTAAGAATGCCTCGATCTTCACGAATGCGGACTACCGGGACATCCACGATCTCTCGATCGTAAACGCCCTGGTTCTGAATCCGGCCCAGGTTTGCACTGTCCCAGGTTCATGCACCGGTGCACCCTTCAACGCCTCGGTTCCGTTTCCCCGCACACGCATCAACGTCGGTCCCCGTCTCGATTACCAACTCGCGAAAAACAATACCCTCTCGGTGCGCTACCAGTTTTTTCGCGACGATCAGAAAAATAATGGAATCGGAGGGACGACCGGGCTCTCTTTGCCGTCTGCGGGTTTCAACAGCCTGACCACCGAACACACGCTCCAAATCGGCGATACGCAAGTTCTCAGCCCCAGAATCATTAACGAAACGCGCTTTCAATACCTCCGTGACGACAGCAGCCAGGCCGCGCTGAACCCGCAGCTCGCCACGATAATCGTCCCCGGCTCGTTCACCGGTGGAGGCAACAGCCAGGGCAACATCGTCGACGACACTAACCATTACGAATTGCAGAACTACACTTCGATCTCTCTCGCGAGACACTTCATAAAGTTCGGCGCGCGCTTGCGTGAAGTTACCGACTCGAATACTTCCACTTCCGGCTTTAACGGCACCTTTATATTCCCCAGCCTCTCTGCCTATCAGAACGGGCTGGCCAATCAATTCCTGGTCACCACCGGCACTCCTTATGCCGCGGTCAGCATGTTTGACGCGGGCCTGTATGCGGAAGACGATTGGCGTGTGCGTCCGAACATAACGGTGAGCTACGGCCTGCGCTTTGAGACGCAGAACCACATCAGTAATCATGCCGACTGGGCACCCCGCTTGGGCCTGGCGTGGGGCATCGGAGGCGGAAAATCGCCGCGCATGGTCTTGCGTGCGGGTTACGGAATCTTCTACGATCGCTTCGCCGAAAATCTCATTCTGCAAGCACTGCGACTGAATGGCACTTCGCAACAGCAATTCGTGGTCACTAATCCCATATGTCCCGGGGCGGCGAGCGTAACCGATTGTTCATTCGGCTCGCTGGAGGGCCTGACCACTTCCGTCTCGACCATCTACCGGCTGGCTCCCAATCTTCACGCGCCTTACACCATGCAAACCGCGGTGAGTCTCGAGCGGCAAGTAACCAAACTCGTCAACGTCTCGGTTTCGTACTTGAATTCGCGCGGCGACGATCAGCCGCTGACCAACAACATTAACACTCCGCTCCCTGGCGAATATAATCCCGCATTTCCCCATGCCAACCGGCCCCTTGGCCCTGGCAATATTTTTCAATATCAATCCGATGGTATCTTTCGGCAAAACCAATTGATCGTGAGCGCCAACGTTCGCGCGGGTGCGAGGCTGACCCTCAACGGATTTTACACCCTGAATTACTCCAACTGCGACACGGCCGGGCCGACGACTTTTCCCTCGAATCCGTTCAACATACTCGCCGATTACGGCCGCGCCGCTTTCGATATCCGCCATCGCGTCTTTTTCGGCGGCACCGTGTCCTTGCCCTGGGATCTGCGCCTGAGCCCATTCATGGTGGCGAATTCCGGCACACCCTACAATGTCACCATAAACCAGGATTTGATTGGCTCCTCGCAGTTGAACCAACGGCCTGCCCTGGTCTCCACGCAAACGTGTCCCTGCGCAGCAAATTTCCGGAAGCGTGTACTGCACGCCCGAGGGCACCTTCAACATCACGCCCGTGGCCGGTGAAGCACTCGTTCCCATCAACTATCCTCCGTCACCCAGCCATTTCACCTGAATCTGCGCCTGAGCAAGACGTTCGGTTTTGGCCGGCTGCCGAGGGCCCCACCGGCAGGCCGCGCGGTGGCGGTGGCGGCGGCGGTGGCGGTGGCAGAGGCGGCCGCGTTCCTCTCGCACCCAACCCGGGCGCTGGCGGCCGTATTGTAGGCAGCGCGACGCCGAAACGCTACAACGTCACACTAAGCGTGAACGCGCGCAACGTTTTCAATAACGTGAACCTGGCAAACCCGATCGGAAACATCAACTCGCATTTGTTTGGCGAATCGAATGCCCTCGCGGGCGGGCCGTTTTCATCCGGTGCGGCCAACCGCCAGGTCTACCTGCAACTCGTGTTCGCGTTCTAAAGCGCCGCCGCTACATAAAAAATGGAGCGGCTAGCCGGCCAGGATTTCGCCGAACGTCGTGAGGGCCAGGTCGACGCTCGCGCGGTCTACGTCGCAGTGAGTGACCATCCGCGCAGATCACTTCGTCTCCGTGCCACGTCTTCTGCAGCGAAGGCCAATGCTGCCCGCCCGCAAGCCAGTCGCGTCTCATATCGCCGTTTTCATATGCCCGGCGTGCCGTCCATCGCTGGGACGGCAAGCGATCGCGCGCCATTTTTCCCGACGGCGCGCACGGCGAAGAAGTGGTTGTCGGTGGAAACGCCCTTCAGCACCGGGTCGCCCGGCAGAGGTGACCACCTCGTAGACCGACCAGCGCGGATCGGTGGTCTCGCGCCACAAAATTTCAAAGCCGGCGCGCTCGGCATCCTCGGGCGCCGACCAAGCGAGGCGGGCATCGGGAGTGACGCCGCCGGATAGCACGACGTTCGCCGGTGGGGCGGGAGCCATAGCCAGCTCGCGGAGCACCTCGGCATTATCGCGCACGACATGGCGAAGGAAGGTGAAGTTGAGATATTTGATCAGATCGCCGTATTCGCGCGCCTTTTTCGGTGCGCGGCGTCTGGTGCTGGTGGTCATAATTCTCGAGCGGCTCGGTGAAGCGCACCGCGGGCAATCCGGCTTGCACGAAAGGGCGGTGATCGCCGCCGCGTCCCATGCGGTCGAGGCGGAACATCAGGCGCACGGCATCGCGGCCATCGATTTCTTCGATGGCGCGCGCGAGTTCGCGCGAGGGCGAATCGAGATCGTCGTCGGCGCCTCCGCCGGCCGCAGTTACGGCCGAAAAGACGCGGACACGGTGCGGAGCGCCGGGAGCGAAATCGGCTCCCACGATATCGTTATTGAGAAATCCGCCGACGTGATAGCCCTGCTCCTGCAAATAAGAAACCAGGTGAGTGCTGCCGAGCAGACCCTGCTCTTCTCCGGAAACGGCCACGAAGATCAGTGTGGCGCGATATTTTTTCTGCGAGAGCAGACGGGCCGCGGCGAGACCCACGGCGACGCCGGAAGCGTCGTCATCGGCACCCGGCGCGTCGGCTTGCGCGTCGGTGGGCGACGAAGGCCGGGAATCGAAGTGGCCGGAAACGATGAAAGCTGTTTTGGCGAGTACGGGATCGCTCCCCGGAAGAATCGCGAGGATATTCTCGAAATGCGCGGGCTTGTTGAAGGTGCGCTCGGCAGTGGCCTCGAATTTATCGACGGAAACCTGCAGGCGCCCTCCAGAGGCTTTGGCAATCTCCTGGTAACGCGCGAGGATATGGTTGCGCCCGCAACCAATGCCGCGCGTGGCGTCGTCCCACGACGATATGGATTCACGCGTGCCGCAGGCGGCGAGCTCGGTGATAACGGCGCGAAGAAACGTTTCATCGACCGCATCTGGCGAAATCCGGCCAGTGGGCCGGGGAAGCAGCTTTGGGGCAGGTTTGCCGCCGGCGGGCTCGGCCGGATCCTGCGCGACAACGAACACGGGCGCGACGGCAAGCGCAGCCAGCATCGTCGCCAACAAAGCGACGCGCTTGAGGCGCCGGTTATTCGCAATCGCTTTACGGCCAATTCCCATAGCCAGCCCTCGCGCAATAATTCTCCCTGCAGTTTACAACAGAGCCAGCGGCGAGGATCGCGCTGGCTGGCGTTGCCGGCGCGCCATTTTCGTTTTGGCCGCGTCTTGCGCCCTGATAAGTTTTGGACGTAGGGCGGCTTTCCGACACGTGCACATCGCTCACGTGCACATCGCTCACGTGCACATCGCAGTGAATCGCCAGTGAGGCAAAATTTCGAGAAGCGGGATTTCGGGCCCTCCCCCCTCCGTTTTCTCGCGCAAGTGTTGATTTTAAAGATGGTTTAAGTCCTATGATTTTGGAAGTGTTCATTTCAGAGGGGTTACAGACGCATTTTTCGCAAGTGTTCATTCTAAAAGTACTTCCGTAGACGCGTTTAGTGCTTCAAAGACGGCTACAAGATCGAAACGCATCATGATAACATACTAGTAATTGGAAATCCACGATCATTTACTATCTAGTATTCGAATGGAGGTGGTAAGAATTACGTATCGCCGCGGCTGCGGCGGCGACGTCATCGCAACCGCCGAACGGGCGCGAGGCGCGATGCAGGTGCGCGGAAACAGCCGGGGTTCAGGCGGGGGTGCCCGGGGTTCTGTAGCATCTCCGCTACATGGTGTGGGCGTATACTGACGAGCATCTGGCAGTGCGGCGTGCTGCCTGGAAATGGGCGCCGGTTACGATTGGCGCGCGCTGGCGCTTATGCCGCGAAGCTTTTGTTTACACCAAGGTGACGAGAATAAGCGGCGAGCGAAGAAGGATGACGAATAGAAGAGACAAGACGTGGAGGGAACCATGAATCGCAAATGGCTTTATATCGCAGGAGCAGGGGTTGCGTGCTGTTGCTGGTGATTATTCTGCTGCCGTTTGTGCTGGACGCGAACCAATACCGGCCCCGGATTGAATCCATGCTGAACGCGGGTCTCAATCGCAAAGTGTCCATCGGAAATATCCGACTGTCGATTTTCTCGGGCGGGGTGGCCATCGATAACATTCGAAATTGCGGACGATCCCGCGTTCGGCCCGGGGATGTTTCTGGAAGCGAAGTCGCTGAAGGTGGGCGTAGAGCTGATGCCGTTGATTTTTTCGCATGCGCTCAACGTAACGGGAATCTCGATCGATGCGCCGCAGGTGACGCTGCTGCGGTCGCATCTGGCGTGTGGAATTTTTCGACATTGGGTCCGGCAGCGGCAAAACCCGGAGGCGCGGCTCCGGCGCAAACGCCCGGGCAGGCAGCCAACACGAATGTTTCCGTGCAGAAGCTCACCCTGAAGGACGGCACGGTGTTCGTCGGCGATGTGGCGGGCGCGGGCAAAAGCGGCACAAATACCAGCAGGTGGATGTGGACGCTTCGAATCTTTCCTACACTACGCAATTTCCATTTGAGCTGACCACTACAACGCCGGGAAATGGGACGATCGAAGCTCAGCGGGAAGGCTGGTCCCATCAACCAGACGGATATGCAGGAAACGCCACTCGATGCGAATGTCGACGTGCAAAACGTTGATTTAATGTCCACGGGATTTATCGATCCCTCATCGGGCATCGCAGGCATGGCGATTTTACGGGCAGCCTGGCCTCGGACGGGCAGCAGATGAACTTCAAAGGGAAGGTCAGCGGGAACAAATTGCAGTTGGTGCCGGGCGGTTCGCCGGCGACGGTGCCGGTGGAGATCGACTACGAGGCGTGATTCGGAATCAAGGCGCGCAGCGGCATGTTAAAACAGGGCGAAGTGCACATCGGCAAAGCGGTGGCCCGGCTGACGGGGACGTACAGCACCGCGCAAGAGACGCCATCGGTGCAAATGAAGCTCGACGGACAAAACATGCCCGCCGCGGATCTGGAAGCGAATGCTGCCAGCGCTGGGCGTGATTTTGCCGGCGGGGACATCGATCCAAAGCGGAACGGTAAATGCGACGCTGGCGATTGAATGGCCCGGTGGACAAGTTGGTGACTTCCGGGCCGGTGAGCCTGTCGAATGCCAAGCTGGCGGGATTTGATCTGGGCTCGAAGATGGGCGCGCTTTCTTCGTTCGCGGGCGTGCCGAAGGGCACCGATACGATGATTCAGACGCTGAGCGCCGATCTGCGCATCGCGCCTGAGGGCATGCGGCTGGACAAATTAAGCATCGTGGTGGTTCCGGCGATCGGCAGCATCGCGGGCAGCGGGACGATTGCGGCGAATCACGCGCTCGATTTCAAGATGGCGGCGCAGCGTGGGCAGTGCGGCTTCCGCGCGGTGGCGCTCGGGAGGCCTGGCGACGCTCACGTGGCGGGCGGCCGTCGGGCGGCATTCCATTCACGATTCATGGCACGACATCGAATCCGGTGTTCGAGCCCGACGTGAATGCGATGGTGGGCGGGCTCGCGAAAGGGGCGCTGTCGAACGGGTCGAAGCTGAAAGGGGCATGCCGGGCGGACAGAATCTGGGCCAGGCGCTCGGCGGACTGTTGGGGAAAAAGAAGAAGCCAGTAAGCCGGATCGGCACGACGTGCGGTCCAATCTGTCGTTGCTGAACAGTATCTGCAAGGTGTCATCAAGGTATCTTCAAGGTATCCAAGTGTACGCGGGCGCTTCGAGAGATGTACAGAAATTGTTGTGACTGGCAGAATATTGCCGGCTCTAGCGAAGTAGCGCGCGCGATGACTGGCACCTCGAATACTGTCCTAAAGCCAATTGAGCGGAGATACGTCATCGAGACGAGAAACAATTGCAGCAGGCGGAACGCACTTCGCGCGGAGCGGGTGGCGGCCGCGTCGCGCATCGTCGTGAAGGTGGGCACCAACGTCATCATGCGCGACGATGGTCGGTGTCGATCGGCGTGCTGTACGGCATCGCCGAGTCGCTGGCCAACCTGCGCCGCGCGGGACGCGAAGTGCTGCTGGTCTCCTCGGGCGCCGTGGGATTGGGCGCGCAGCGGCTGGGGCTCGCGGTGCGGCCATCCGAAGTGGCGCTGGTGCAGGCCTGCGCCGCGGTCGGCCAGAGCCGGCTGATGAGCATGTACGATGACGCCTTCGACAAGCTGGGCTACCGCGTCGCGCAGGTGCTGCTGACCGAGGACGATTTCCTGGATCGCGCAGCGGCACGAGAATCTGCGCGCCACGCTGAGCACGCTGCTGCGGCTCGGCGTCATCCCCATCATCAACGAAAATGACACGGTCTCCACCGCGGAGCTGGACCGGCCGGCGGGGAGCGAAGAGCGCGCGCGCGTCTTCGGCGACAACGACAAACTTTCCGCGCTGGTGCTGACGCACATCGACGCCGATCTGCTGATCCTGCTCTCCGACGTGGACGGGTTCTACACCGGCGATCCGCAAAGCGCGGGCGCGGTGCTGATTCCGGAATTGACGCGGCGTGACCGAGGCGATTCGCAACTACGCGCAGGGCGGCAACGGCCGCGGCCGCGGCGGCATGGAAACCAAGCTCGAAGCCGTGCGCATCGCCAACGAGGCGCACGGCCCGCGGTGATCGCCAACGGCCGCACGCCCGGCGTGCTGGACATGATCTGCGCCGGAAAACCGGTGGGCACGCTGTTTTTGGCTTCCAGCGCGAGCATGAGAAGAGCGGCCGGTCGATACGGCTCGCGGGGAAAATTCGTGAAGGCCGCCGTGAGTGAGAACGTCCGCAGGCTTGCCGAAGCCGCCAAGGAGGCTGCGCGCGCCATCGCTTCGGCTTCGGACGACGCAGCGCAATCAGCGCTCGAAGCGGTGGCGCAGGCACTCGAGCAGCGCTCCGCCGCGATCCTCGCCGCCAACGCCGCCGACGTGCGCGACGCGCAAGCCGCCGTGCAGCGCGGCGAACTGTCGCGCGTGCTGGTCGATCGCCTGAAGCTTTCGCCGGCGAAACTCGACGTCGATGATTGCCGGCGTGCGCGCCGTGGCGCAGCTTGCCCGATCCCGATCGGCCGCGTGCTCGACCGCACGAGCTCGACACCGGGCTTGAACTCGAAAAAGTGAGCTGCCCGCTGGGTTTGCTGGCGGTGATTTTTGAGGCGCGGCCCGACGCCGTCACGCAGATCAGCTCGCTGGCCATCAAGTCGGCGAACGCGCGTGATCCTGAAGCCCGGCCGCGAGGTCGAGCGCACGGCGCGGGTGCTGGTCGAAAGCCATCCGCAAGGCGCTGCGGACGCAGCACGGCGATTCCCGAGGCGCTGGTCACCAATATCCAGCAGCGCGCGCGAAGTGGACGAAGTGCTCAAGCTCGACGACTGGTGGATCTGGTGATTCCGCGCGGCTCCTACGAGCTGGTGCGCCACGTGCAATCGCACACGCGCATTCCCGTGCTGGGGCATTCCGAAGGCGTCTGCCACATCTACGTCGACGCCGCGGCGAATTTCGACATGGCGCTCGCGATCATCGACGACGCCAAGACCGATTATCCCGCGGCCTGCAATGCGGTCGAGACCGTGCTGGTGCACCAGGCCATCGCGGCGTCGTTTCTGCCCGCGCTGGCCGCGCGCATGACGCGAGCGCGGCGTGCGCCTGCGCGGCTGCCGCGCTGACGCGATTGCCGACGCTTCCGGCAGAATCGCAACAGTCGAGCCCGTGGCCGACAACGAGTGGCACACCGAGTACGGCGACCTGATTCTCGCCGTGAAGGTGGTTCCCGGGCTTGCCGAAGCCATGGAGCACATCGCGCGCTACGGCTCGGCGCACACCGACGCCATCGTCACCGACGATGCCGAGGCCGCGCGGCGCTTCCTGCGCGAAGTGGATTCCGCCGGCGTCTACCACAACGCCTCCACGCGCTTTGCCGATGGCTACCGCTACGGATTTGGCGCCGAGGTGGGCATCAGCACCAGCCGCTTGCACGCGCGCGGCCCCGTGGGGCTTGACGGCCTGACCAGCTACAAGTACATTCTGCGCGGCACCGGGCAGCTGGCGCGCGACTATCAGGGGCCGCACGCGCAGGCCGTTTTTGCACCAGCGCCATGGTTACAGCCGGCGCAGCGCAGACGAATGCGGTAACGCGCGAGTCGTCAGCGCGGCGGCACGTGCGACTGCTAGCAGGCAGCTCGCCGAATCATGCACGCGGAAGAAACTGACATGACGATCCCAAAACGACCGCCCGCCGACCGACTGCTGTCGTCGATTCGGGAGGCGGCCGCAGCGCATTCGCGACGCGATTTATTACACGCCCTGCCCGTACTCGGCCAAGCTTTCGGAGGCCACCGGCCAGAAGGTTTACCTGAAGCTCGAAAATCTGCAGATGACCGGCGCGTTCAAGGAGCGCGGCGCGCTCAACAAGATTCTGCTGCTGAGCCCCGAGGAAGCGCGAGCGCGGGGTCATTGCCGCCTCGGCGGGAAACCACGCACAGGCCGTGGCCTATCACGCCACGCGCCACGGCATTCGCAGCACCATCGTGATGCCCGCGGCCACGCCGCTGGTGAAGGTGATGGCCACGCAGGATTACGGCGCCGAGGTGATCCTGCACGGCGCGAATTACGACGAGGCCTGCCAGCACGCGCTCGGCGCTGGCGGCCGAACGCGGAGCTGACGTTTCTGCATCCCTTCGACGATCTCGCGGTGATCGCCGGCCAGGGCACGATCGGCCTGGAACTGCTCGAGCAGTGCCCGCAACTCGAAGCGGTCGTCGTTCCGGTCGGCGGCGGCGGACTGATCGCCGGCGTGGCCTGCGCCATCAAGGAGCTGCGGCCCGCGGTGAAGGTCGTCGGCGTGCAAACCGCGCGCCTGCCTTCGATGGTGTCGGCGCTGGCGCAGCGCGCGCCGGTGACGATTCCCAGCGCGTCCACCATCGCCGACGGCATCGCCGTGCGGCGCGCCGGCGAAATCACCTATCCGCTGGTCGCCAAGTACGTGGATGAGATCGTCACCGTCGAGGAGGAAGAGATCGCCAGCGCCATCCTGACGCTGCTCGAACGCGAGAAGATGCTGGCCGAAGGCGCGGGCGCCGCGGCGACCGCGGCGCTGCTGCAGCACAAGACCAAGCTCAACGGCCAGCACACCGCCGTGCTGGTCGGCGGCGGCAATATCGACGTTTCGCTGCTGAGCCGGATCATCGAGCGCGGCTTGGTCAAGGACGGCCGCCTGGTGCGCATCCGCATCTATCTGCCGGACCGCCCCGGCGCGCTCGCCGAGCTTTCCTCGGTCATCGCCGGGCAGAAGGCCAACATCGTCGAGCTGCACTTCGACCGCGCCTACTACGGCGTGAGCCTGGGCGACACGGCCATCGACGTCACCCTCGAAACGCGCGGCGCCAGCATCTGGCGGAATTGCTGGCGGCCATCAGCCGACGCCGGCTACACCCACGAGCGCATTCTCTGACGCGCTACTGTTTGCTGGCTGGCTCTTTCCCAGCAAGACGTTGCGCACCCGCATCGCCGGTCCTGAACGACTTGCCGATCAGCGTGGCCGTCTGGAAACGAAGCAGCGGATTAGCCCGCAGCCAATGTGTCTGCCTGTTGCCTTCGTTATTCTTGATTCTTGCATGTACTTCCGCCGCATCGGGCCTCGACGCGCGCAGGACGAGCAGCGCGCAAAAGCCGTTGCTGGTTGCCCCGTGATTACTCCTCCGTATGGCCGATAACCAGCGTGGCACCGCCCGATTGTTAGTGCGGCGGCAGCGTGTGGGCGCGCCGGCCGGTCCATCTCCTGCATCAGCCTGGCGAACGCCGCCAGATCCAGCGACTGCGGCCCGTCGGAAAGCGCGCGCTCCGGGCACGGATGCACTTCGATCATCAATCCGTCCGCGCCGGCGGCAATGGCCGCGCGGCTCATCGCCGGAATCACGCTGCGCCGCCCGGTGCCGTGCGAGGGATCGGCGACCACCGGCAGATGCGAAAGCTCCTTGGCCAGCGCGATCGCCGCCAGGTCAAACGTATTGCGCAGCTCCGATTCAAACGTTTTGATGCCGCGCTCGCACAGCACCACGTTGGGATTTCCGCCGGCCAGAAGATATTCGGCGGCCAGCAGCCACTCCTTCACCGTCGCCGAAGGGCCGCGCTTGAGCAGCACCGGCCGCGTCGGCCCGCGCCAGCCGGCGCAGCAGCGGAGAAGTTCTGCATGTTGCGCGCGCCCACCTGCAGCATGTCCGCGTATTCCGAAACCATGTCCACGTCCTCGGTGCTCATCACTTCGGTGACGATCGGGCAAGCCCGTCTCTTCGCGCGCTTCTTTCAGGAGCTCCAGCGCCTCCACGCCCAGGCCCTGAAAATCGTAGGGCGAAGTGCGCGGCTTGTACGCGCCTCCGCGCAGCAGGGAAGCGCCCGCATCGCGCACGCCGCGCGCCGTCTCCAGCAGTTGCTCGCGCGACTCCACCGAGCACGGCCCGGCAATCACCACCCAGCGCTCGCCGCCGATCGGCACGCCGCCCACGTTCACGACGGTGCGCTCGCGGTGCAGTTCGCGGCTCACCAGCTTGAACGGCTGCGAGATCGGCACCAGCGCCTCCACGCCGGGCGCCGCCTGCAGCGCCTCCAGTTCGCCGCGCCGCCCGCTGCTGCCCACCGCGCCGATCACCGTGCGCTCGGCGCCGCGGATCACGTGCGCCTGGTAGCCGCACTCCTTGATGCGCTCGATCACATGCTGGATCTGTTCTTCCGTCGCCTCTGGCTCATATTCACGATCATGTCTGAGCATGCCTCCTGGCATCGTGGTGCATGCAATCGTGGCCGTCGGTCAAATCGCTGTGCCAATCGGGCCCGAAACACCGTACGCGCAAACAGCGCGCGTCATAAACAATGCACAGATCAACAAGAACGCCGCACAACAAAAAAGCCAGTCTCCCCTTCAGTGGAGGCTGGCTCAGGTAGAAACTCTATTGCGGTTTGGGTGTCTTAGCTGTTCAGCTCGTCACCCGCAATCGGGCCTCTCCTTCACCGCTTCTCCACCAGGAGAAGCGGCCCGTAAAGGCGAAGCTTGGATAAAGTGCGTGTCTCATCGGCATAGCGTTTACTTCGGTGCCATCCAACCGCCGCTAGAATAACCAGCACTCACCAGAACTGTCAAGAGCGCGAACTCGTCTACCTGATCGTGGCATTTTTCGATAACGTGAGATAGGGCGTATTAAATGTGAGGATACTGACGGGGAGCTAGCGTAAGATGCCGCGGGTTAATTGAGCGGTTAGCTCTTTACTGGCAGCAACTGCAGATGCTCGTCGGCTTCCTGGGCGGCGGGCGAGTCGGGGAATTCGGACTTGACCTGATTGTACAACTTGCCGGCCTGCGCGGGGTCGGTGGAGCTGTAATGGCTGGCCAAGGCCAGCAGCACCACAGCCCTGGGAACAAACAGATTCGGCTTATCGGCAAGCTGCTGATACAGCTGCGCGGCCTGAGCGGCTTTGCCTGTCTTGTCGTAGAGTTGCGCGAGTTGAAAGCGCGCGAGCGCGGCCAGCCCCTCATCGCCGCCGGATTCGACCATCTTGAAATTTTTCTCCGCTTCGTCATGCCGGTCGAGCTGTTCCAGGCTCAGCCCCGCATAGTAGCGCGCGACCTGCCCGGGCCGCGTGCGTGGATAGCGATTAGCGACGCCGGCGAACTTTTTCACGGCGTCGGCATACTTGTTTTTCTGATCGACGTAGGTCACTTCGCCGGGAGCGGCGGGCTCGTTGGCGGCGCGGATACGAGCCTGGTAGACGGTAGTGGCATCGGCGAGTGCGGATGCGGCACGGGCGGTCTGGGTTTGTGTGTAGAAGCGCCAGCCTAATACCGCGATAACCACGACCAACGCCGCAATACCGAAAATCCAAAGTTGCAGCGGGTGCGACGCCACAGCCTCGGCGCCGTGCACGAGACCCTCGCGTATTTGATCTTTCTTCAGTTCCTTACGGGTGAGGTGCTGCGCCACGAAACAGATGCCTCCCGGTTGGCGAACGGCTAAGCCGTTCCCCTGTCATGCTATCACATTTGCGGGATTACTCAGGTGTCGCGCGGCCGACGACACGAGGGCGGGCGACCAGTGACGATGAAGCGAGAAGGCTCCGTTCATAACAGAGCCTTCTCGCCAACCCCGTATGGCTGCTGCCAATACGGCCACGCCGTTGCAACCACTACCGGTGCATACAGCAGGGAAGCGCCGGATGCTTACCGCTTGATGTTTAAGACAGGACCGCAGCCGGTTAGGGCGTGGTCACGTTTTCGGCCTGGAACCCTTTCGGCCCCTGTTTCACCTCAAACTCCACCATCTGGCCTTCGGTTAGCGACTTGTATCCATCCATCTGAATTGCGGAGAAATGGACGAATACGTCCTCCCCCGACTGACGCTGGATGAACCCGTACCCCTTTGCTGCATTAAACCACTTCACGACACCTTGTTCTCTGCTCAACTTTTGCCGCTCCTCGTTCAAGACGTTCGCCATTTGCCGGATGTAACGCAAGCTGTGGCACGGGAAGCGCAAGCGAGCTTCGAGCACCACTCCAGGATTACATGACCTACAAACGCGGCGACATGCTTGCATAAACCGTTCCACGTTGTCCAGAGGGTTTGTGGGTTTTCAGCCCTGTGACGGCTGCCGGGCGTGCCGCAGGAAGGTCAGCTGGAGGATCGCG
This sequence comes from uncultured Acidobacteriota bacterium, assembly GCA_963828935.1. Taxonomy (GTDB): domain Bacteria; phylum Acidobacteriota; class Terriglobia; order Acidiferrales; family UBA7541; genus Palsa-189. Next base: position 169,183 of record CAWHGP010000010.1, read on the forward strand.
CGGAAGAACGTTTCGAAGGGGAAGGGAGATGCTTGGCCATAACAATCTCAGCGCCGCCTTCTCTTGATCGGCGCACGTCAAATTCGTCCATAAAGGCGCGCATCAGGAAAATGCCACGCCCCGAACTCTTGGATAGATTTTCCTCGGCGAGCGGATCGGGAACATCGGCCAGATTGAATCCGCGCCCCTGATCGGCAATGTGAACCACGAACTTTTCGATATTGACTTCCACGATCAGGAAGATTTTTTTATGGCGCTGCTCTTCGTTCCCGTAGCGAAACGCGTTAATCACGCCTTCGTGCACGGCCATGCTGATCTTCTGGCAGTCCTCGTCGGTAAAGCCCTTGGATTCGGCGATACGCAGACAGATATCCTCGGCCATATTGATGCTGTCGAACACCGTTTCCAGCGTGACTTCAATCCGCTGTGGCTCGGGGGGCATGGTCACACAGGCTAGCATAGCGCAGATTGGCAGTTAAGCGCGCGGCGCGATTCGAGGATCACACATGCGACGAACGTTCTTAGCGCAGCGACCGTTCTTAGCGCGGCGAACATTAATACCACAGCGAACATTTCTTACCGCAGCGAACATTAATACCGCAGCGGACTCTCTTACCGCAGCGACCCTTACCGGGTCCTACAGAGTGGGCCGGGTCCTGCGGGGTGGGTCCTGTAGGGCGCGGGGGAAGGCGGCAGTTTAGCGGGCGCTTTTGCTGGAACGCCAATCAAGCCAGTCCTGCTCGACGCACTGCACCATTTGCTTGGCCGGCTGGTGCAGCCAGTTGGCCGGACGCTTTCTGAGGTCGCGTTTCACCCGCGCAATATCGCGCTGGCTGCCCAGGTGAATGTTGGCCGTCTCCCAGCCCATGGAATAAAGGAGGCGATCTTCGTCCCGTTTGCCGGGGAGGCTTTCGATCTCGATTCGCGAACAGTCGGGCGCCAGCCGCCGGATCAGCCAAGTATCGGCCGGACGAACGAAGGGGTCGAGAACGCGGACGGCGTGGCGGAGAATGGCGCCATATTGAATGGTGGCTGCGGTGCCGGTGGACTGCGGGGATGGGCGTTGGCCAACCTTCGGTGCGCCGGTCTTAATCGCGCCAGACGCTGCGGCGCCAGCCTCGATCGCGCCGGACCGATTTGCGCCCGACTGCTCCGCGCCCGCCGAAGTACCGCGCGCAGCGGTGCCCCGATCAGCGGCTGCGCGATGAGTGGCTGCGTGATGAGCGGCGCGTTGCGCGCTGCCTTGCGCCAGGCCCTGCGCCCAAATGCACGCACTGGGGATCATCGCCTTGGCTTCGCGAACGATTTCTGCGTCTCCCCAATCCGCAAGAAAAAGAATGCGCTGGTGTCCCAGGCTTCCCAGGCCCGCAATGCGGCGTTTGCGGGCATGAATGACTGCGCCCTCGGGGAGCATCTTCTTGGCCGCACGCTCAACATGTTCTGGGACCGGGCCACGAAAGGTGTCCAGCGAATCAAGGCGGCTCCAGAAAGACAAAGGATTACGTAGCCGGTGCACCGCAATTTTAGTGAGCCAGCGATGGCGCTCTTCGAGAACCAGAGGCAACCCGCCAATGCGCAGTGCGTCGCGATAGCCCTCGAGTACGGTCTCGCTGGCGGCGCGCGGTTTGAGACTAAGGTGGTCTTCGCGAATCGCCAGATGCGCGCTGGCGACCAGGCGGACGAGATCGATGGTGTACGGCAGGCGGAACGCTTCGTCGAAGTCGTTGATGCCCCAGATGAGCCGGCCTTCAAGGTCACGCCAGGTGCCGAAGTTTGCGATATGTAAATCGCCGACGGCGAGAACCCGGGGAGCCGCAGACACCGCTGGGATCGCCGCGCTCCAGACCTGCGCCCAGCGATAAAAGGTGGCACGCAGAAAATAAAAAATGGACTGCGTCATCTGCCGGTGCTTATAGCGCAGATCGGAGCGCACGATCCGGGTGTGCTGGCCCATCCAGCGTTCGTAGCTTGCGGTGGCTTCACGAATATGCATTGGGGTGGGCGCGGCCGAGGCCAGCCAAGCGGTGTTCGGTGCCGGGTAAATGTGCGGCCTGTGAATCCGTGTGGATCGGTGCTGCGCCGCCCGCGTTATGCCCAGTACGTGCGATCGAGCGCGCGGTATTGAATGGCTTCGCCGAGATGGCGCGATTCGATTCCCGCGGAGGCGTCGAGATCGGCGATGGTGCGTGCGACCTTGAGGATCCGGTCGTGTGCGCGCGCGGAAAGACCCAGGCGTGCCACGGCAGACTCGAGCAATTTCTCGCCGTCCGCGGTGATGGCACAATGTTTGCGAATGAGCCTGGGGGGCATCTGCGCATTGGCATAGAGATGCTTCTCGCCGGTAAAGCGCTGCACCTGACGCTCGCGGGCTTGCATGACGCGTTCGCGCACGGCGGCGGAATCCTCGATCACAGCTTCGCCGCGCAATTCCTTGTACTTCACGGAAGGGACTTCAATGTGGATGTCGATGCGATCGAGCAAAGGACCCGAAATTTTCGCGACGTAGCGCTGAATCTGCGGGGGCGTGCAGTGGCACTCATGCGTGGAATCGCCAAAGAATCCGCACGGGCAGGGGTTCATCGCCGCCGCGAGCATGAATCGGGCGGGAAACGTGACCGATAGCGCCGCGCGCGCGATAGTGACCATCCCTTCCTCGAGCGGCTGCCGCATCACTTCGAGCACGTTGCGCTGGAATTCCGGCAACTCGTCGAGGAACAGGACCCCGTTGTGGGCCAGCGAGACTTCGCCGGGCCGCGGAACGGCGCCGCCGCCGATGAGTCCCGCGTCGCTGATGGTGTGGTGCGGGGAACGAAACGGACGGGTGCCCACCAGGCCGCGCGGTTCGTCCAGCATCCCGGCAACGCTGTGGATGCGCGTGGTCTCGATGGCTTCCTCGATCGACAAAGGCGGAAGAATGGTGGGGATGCGCTTGGCGAGCATGGTTTTGCCGGCGCCGGGAGGGCCCAGAAAAATGATGTTGTGACTGCCGGCGCAAGCGACCTCCAAGGCGCGTTTGGCGCCTTGCTGGCCGCGAACGTCGCGAAGGTCCACCGAATACTGGGCGGCCTGCGCAAGCAAGGCGCGAGCGTCCAGTCGCAGCGGGGTGAACGATTCGGGCGCGTTCACCAGGTCGACCGCCTGCGGCAGCGATTTAATGGCGTAGACGTCGACGCCCTCGACCACGGCCGCTTCAGCGGCATTGGCGGCGGGCACCACGAGCGACCGTATGTGCTGCTCGCGCGCGCAAAGCGCCGCGGACAGCGCGCCGCGCACGGGCCGCACGCTGCCGTCGAGTGAGAGTTCGCCCAAAAAAGCGTAATCGGAAAGGGGCTTGCCAAAAAAAGTCCCCTGGCAGCCGAGAATTCCGAGCGCCATAGGCAGGTCAAACGCCGAACCTTCCTTGCGGATATCCGCAGGCGCGAGGTTGACCGTGACACTCTGCGGCGCCGGGAAATCGAACCCGCAGTTCTTGAGCGCGGCTTTGATACGCTCGCGGCTCTCTTTCACGGCAATGTCGGGAAGTCCCACGACGTTGAAATCGCCCATGCGGCCGGAACCGACGTCAACTTCCACGTCGAGCAGGTAAGCGTCAATTCCAAATACGGCGGCGCTGAGGGTCTTAAAAAGCATGGGAAAGGGGCAGGGGCGGCGACCTCGGGGCCGAGAGTAAACTAAGTAGAGACGGTATACCAGTGATACCCTGGGCCGATCTTGGCGCTGGTTCCAAAGGAGCACACTCGAAACCGAACTCGGGAGGCGTGCCAAGCAGCGCAGCCCGCTGCGCCCGACGCGCCCGCTGCGCGCCGCTGCGCCTGTGATGCACGAGAGGCCACCGTGCGGGTGGTAAGCTGGCCGGACGCGCCACGGTCGAACTTGTGGAGGCGTGCGCGTCGCGGGCGGCCCGACGAATGTTGAGGCGGGTGTTTAGGCGGGTGGCCAGACGAGTGGCCGGACGAGTGGCCGGAAGCGTTCAGACCAGTGTTAAAGATGGCGGCCGATAGGTGCCGGATTTTGCGAACCCGGCCCGGAGAGGAAACATGAAAGCAGCGAGTGCTGGATGCGCAACAGAGGTCTCACGGCGGCGAATGCTGAAGGCAGGATTGGCCGCAGCGGCGGTTAGTGCCATGGGCAAGCCGGGGGACGCACTGTCGCAAAATCGCGGTCCAGGAAATCCGAAAGCGACGCACTCCACGATACCGGCGGGCATTCGCACGATCGACATTCACGCGCATTACTATCCGCAATCGTACTTCGACGTTATTGCCGAGGAGGGACAGCGTTTCGGCGGGGTCTACCGTATGACCGCGCAAGGCCCGTACATTTCCACGCCAAACGCGGGCGGACGCGGCCAGTTGGCGCCGAAGTTCACCGACTTGAAACTGCGGATTGCCGACATGGATGCGCAAGGCATCGCAGTGCAGGCTGTGTCACTGACCGCGCCGATGGTGTATTGGGGCGACGCAGACTTCAACCATAAGCTGGCGCGCGCCTGGAACGACGGCGCGAGTGCTGCGCACCAGTCTTATCCTGCGCGCATCGTGGCGCTCGCGATTTTGCCGATGCTCGATCCCGACCGCGCGATTGACGAGTTGAACCGGGCAAGCAAGTTGCCGGGAATTCGCGGCATCTACATGGGCACCAACATTAACAACAGGGATCTTGACGATCCCCTGTTCGAACCCGTCTGGACGCACATCGAACAATCCGGCCTGCCGGTCTTTCTGCATCCTTTACAAACCGTCGGCGGCGAGCGGTTGGAAAAATACTATCTCTCAAACCTGGTGGGAAATCCGGTGGACGGCACCATCGCCGCCTGCCACCTGATCTTCGGCGGCGTGCTCGACCGCCATCCAAAACTGCAAATCTGCCTGCCGCATGCAGGAGGCGCGCTTCCTATCCTGATTGGCCGGATCGACCATGGATGGGAGGTGCGTCCCGAGACGAAAAGCCTGCCGCAGGCTCCGAGCAGGTATCTCCAACGCTTTACCTACGACACGATTTCGCATTCCGGGCCCGTCATGGAATTCGTCATCGGCCAAGTGGGCGCCGAGCGCATCATGATTGGGAGTGATTACTGCTTTGATATGGGATACGACCGGCCGGTAAGGGTGGTTGAAGAGCTCCATCTGAGCCGCGCACAACGCAACATGATATTAGGCGGCACGGCGGCTCGCATCCTGAAGATTTGACGTGCCGCGCAGGGCCCCAGCGGATGGACTTCGCACAGGTAGGTCACCTTGTTTTCTACGCGAATTGCGGTATGGCCAAACGATGGCGAAGCATGCTTTAGTAGGCGTCAGACCTGCTAGCAGTCGTTGGACCAGTCGTGGGGGGCTTGTCGTGGGGCCTGAAGTAACTTAATTATCCTGATCATCCTGATTATCTTGGCTACATCCACTCCAGCACGAAGTACGTGGGACCCCATAACGAAGGGTCGCTTGGCGCGCGCCGGACTTTTCCTGCTTAGCCTTGCGGCCATTTTTGGTGTGATCGCGATTGTTTTCGCGCCGATCGTGCTGTCGCGCTATATCAAGCGCAATCTCACCGCCATTCTGCAGGAACGTTTTGGAAGTCAGGTGGAAATCAAGACGATGCAGGTGCTCCTGGTTCCTCATGTTTACGCGTCTGCCGGGGATATCGTATTGCGATATAAGGGCCGGACGGACGTGCCGCCGCTGATGACGATTCACAAAATGACGATCTCGGCGGGAATTCTGAACCTGGTGGGATCAAAGCACCATGTAGACAAGATTCAGCTGGAAGGGTTGCAGATTCACGTGCCGCCCAAGGGCGGCACTCCGCCTCCGCAGGTGCAGGAATCCCGCAAATTCGCGCCCGCTATTGTGGTGGATGAAATCGTATCGGACGACGCGCTTTTGGAAACATTGCCAAGCGATCCAACGAAGCTGCCGCGTGACTTCTTGATTCACAGCCTGGTGATGCATTCGTTCAGTTTCGATCATCCCGCATCGTTCAAAGCCATCCTGACGAATGCGGTACCCGTCGGACAAATCGAATCGGAAGGCCAATTTGGCCCGTGGCACTCGGATGAACCGGGCGATACGCCGATAACGGGGAACTACGTTTTTAAGAACGCCGACTTTTCCACTCTCAAGGGACTGTCGGGAACGATGTCCTCCAACGGGAAATATTCCGGCACACTGGACCAGCTTGACGTGACAGGCGAAACGAGCATGTCGAATTTTGCGCTGGCGGAGAGTGGCAATCCGATACCCCTCTCGACGCAATACGTTGCCGTTGTGGACGGCACGAATGGCAACACTTATTTGACCTCGGTCCACGCACAATTGGGACATTCTACGATCGACACGAACGGTGAAGTGGTGGGCGTGCCCGGCGAAAAAGGGCGGCAAATATTGCTCGACGCCGTGTCACGCAACGCCAGGATCGAAGATTTTCTCCGGCTGGTGGTGAAAGGCGATCACCCTCTGATGACCGGGGCTGTTGTGTTGCGCAGCAAGATTGAGATAGAGGCTGGTTCCATCGACCTTCTGCAGCGATTGCATTTGACCGGTCAGTTTGGGGTCGCGGGAGCGCGATTCACCAGCCCGAGCACGCAGAGCAGATTGGATAGCCTGAGCCGCCGTGGACAGGGGGCGCCAAAAGATGAGGATATCGCGGACGTCGCCTCTAACCTCCGTGGCCGGTTCGTGCTGCGGCACGGGACGCTTACATTGTCCGGTCTTTCCTTCAGTCTTCCCGGCGCCACGGTGCAACTGAACGGTTCTTACAATCTGCAAAACGAGCAACTCGACTTTCACGGGCATTTATTGCTCGACGCCAAAATTTCGCAGACCACCAGTGGCAAAAAATCATTTCTCCTGCGGTTCGCCGATCCATTTTTCAGGCGCGCGGGTGGAGGCTCTTCCATCCCCATCAAGATTGTGGGCACCCGGTCGCAGCCCAGTTTCGGGCTGGACCTGCATCATCACGATGAGCAGCAGCCGGCGCATAAGGCCAAACTTACCCGGGAGGGCGGCGCCGAGCGTTACTTCGCGCGGTTGCGCAGGTGAAGAAACTCGCGCATCAGGGCGCCGACAAATTTTCCGCCCCAAATGCTGGCCAAAAGTAGCGTGCCGAACAGGATGATCGCGTCGATGCTGGCGCGCCCCTGCCGGGCCCAGTAGACGTCCTCAAGATTCAGCCAGAGCGCAAACTCATCGAGCGTCAGCGCCGCGCCTGCGCCGTACAGCAGCGAAATCAAGCGGGCCGCCCAGCGCGCGGAGGCGTCGGTTCCGCTTCCAGCTTCGATCAGCCAGCTATATCCAACCCCCAGCAGCAACGCGATGCCAAAAACCAGGTGATGGATGTGGCGTCCGCCGATATAGATATCGTGGAACGGCCCGATATGGTGAAAATTGGAATAGGCCACCGAGCGCGCCACTGTAAAGGTGAGAAAAAAACTGACCGCCGCAAGAAAAAGACGGCGCTTCGGGCGTTCGGGAATATGCTGGACAAACAATTCGCTGACGCGCGGATGCCGCAATACCAGCAGCACAATCCCGGTGATAACGACGACGGAGAATCCTAAGAAAAGCGTGCGATCGAGTTGCATTCGGGTATTGTATCCGACACGCGCACCGACACCGAACGAATGAGTTCGCCCGGCGACGCCGGCGCATTCCGGTTATTTGTTTAACGGACAGCGCGCAGCCTGGCACTTATCGTTTTAGATTTGCCGGGGCAGATCTCGCTTTACACTGTTTGCGGCTGCGGCCTATAGTTTGCGCTGGCGATCGCGGGCGGCCGGGTTCGCTTCGGTTTCACGGTTTTTGCTATTCCAGGCCGGTGAAATGGTAGTGCACGGTTGGCATAAGCCGCCAACGAGAGCGGCACGGTTCGGCAAGCAAGATTCGCACGCGGGGTTCAGCAAGAAAAGATTCGCGAATAAGAGAGCAGGCGAAAGAGGATCGGCGATGATGCCCGTGCTCATAGTGATAGCGCTGCTGGCGCTGACCATCGTCTTCATCTACAACGGACTGGTGCGGCTGCGCGTGCAGTGCGACAACGCCTGGGCCGACATCGACGTGCAACTGAAACGCCGCTACGACCTGATCCCCAACCTGGTGGAAACCGTAAAGGGCTACGCCGCGCACGAGAAGGGCACATTCGATGCCGTGGTCGCGGCGCGCAACCAGGCCATGTCCGCGCAAGGCCCGGCGGCCAAGGGCGAGGCCGAAGGCATGCTGACCGGCGCGCTTGCGGCAGGTGTTTGCGCTGGCCGAAGCGTATCCGCAATTGCGCGCGGTCGAGAGCTTCACGCAACTGCAGACCACGCTCAACCAGATCGAGGACACGCTGCAAAATGCGCGGCGCTATTACAACGCCGTGGTGCGCGATTTGAACACGCGCATCGCAGCAGTTTCCGTCCAACATGGTCGCCAACATGTGCGGCTTCAAGCCGCGCGAATTTTTCGAGATCACCGCGCCTGCCGAGCGCGAAGTGCCGCGCGTCAGCTTCGGCGCAACGCCTCTACATCCTGATGCCATTGCGCATGGGATCGCGAGCAGGCATCGCCAGCGCATCGGGAGCGACGGCGGCCGCGATTCTGCCTGGCCGAGTTCGACCAGCTTGTGCCGTCGCACCGGCGTCGCTTCGCGCGCACGTCTGGCGCTGCTGCTCGCTGTTCGCTGGCGAGCTCTCGCGCCCGCCCGCCACGCGCGCGAACTGCGCATCCGCAATTTTCACGCCGAACTCGATGTCATGCCGGACTCTTCGCTGGACGTCACGGAAACGATTCGCGTCGAGTTCATCGGCTCCTGGCAGGGCATCTATCGCACGATTCCGGTGGAGTATCCCGGCCCAGGCGGCTTCAACTATTCGCTCTTTCTCAGCGACATGAGCGCGCGACGGATGACGGCGGCGGACCGCCGCTGCGCATCGAGAAGACGGCGCCAGGGCGCGCAGCCTGCATTCAAGATCTACGTGCCGGGCGCCGACGGACGTCACGCGCACCATTGCGCTGCATTACCGCGTCCGCAATGGCTTGCGCTATTTCGAGGATCACGACGAACTGTACTGGAACGTCACCGGCAACGAATGGGACGTGCCCATCGAAGCGGCCAGCGCGCACATCGTGCTGCCGCCAGGGCGTCACCGGGCTGCACGCCGCGGATTACACCGGCGCATTCGGCTCGCGCGCGCAGGAACGCGCAAGTGGAGATGCTGGGCAGCAACGTGGACGTGCGCACGGCGCGCCCGCTCGCATTTCACGAAGGGCTCACGGTGGTCGTCGGATGGGACAAGGGCTTCGTGCACGTCCCCGACAGTCCTGAGAAAGTTGCGCAATTCCTGGAAAGCAATTGGCCGCTGTTCGCGCCTGTGCTGGCGTTTCTGCTGATGTTCTGGCTGTGGTACACGCGCGGACGCGATCCGCAGGTCGGCGCTATCGCCGTGCAGTACGAGCCGCCCGACGGGCTTACGCCGGGCGAAGTGGGAACGCTGGTGGACGACGAGGCGGCATGCGCGACATCACCGCCACCATGGTGGATCTCGCCGTGCGCGGTTATCTGACGATCGAGGAGCGCGAACCAAAGCACCTGATGGGCCTGTACTCCGAACAAGGAGTACGTTTTCCACCGCCAGTAAAGACATCCGCAGAATGGACGGGGCTGAAGTCGCACGAACTGATGTTGCTCGCGCGGCTTTTTCGACAACGGCACGCGCGAACGAAGTGGCGCTCTCGGAACTGCAGAACAAGTTTTACAAGAATCTGCCGGGCATTCGCGACGCCATCTTCGATTCGCTGGTGGAGCACGGCTATTACCTGCACCGCCCGGACAAGGTGCGCCAAGCTTTTATCGGCGGCGGCATTGTCGCCGGCGTGTTGCTTTTCGGAGTCGGCCAGTACGCCGCGCAGAAACTGGGCATGCAAGCGCTGCCGTTTGTTGTCGGCCGCGATTCTCACCGCGGCGGTAATCGTCGGGTTCGGCTGGTTCATGCCTGCGCGCACCGCTGACGGGCGCTCGCGCCTTGCACAACGCGCTGGGCTTCGAGGATTTTCTCGGCCACGTCGAAGCCGATCGCATGGAGCGCATGTCCCAAACGCCGGCAACGTTCGAGAAATATCTGCCGTTTGCCATGGCGCTGGGCGTGGAGAAAAAATGGGTGGGAGCGTTCCAGGGAATCTTCACACAGCCGCCGGCCTGGTATCATGGGCTCGCCGGGATCGACGTTCTATCCCACCGCGTTTGTGAACAGCCTCGAGCCATGTCGGCGCGCGCCGGGCAGGTGATGTCTTCGGCGCCGCGCAGTGCGGGTTCGTCCGGATTTGGCGGCGGAGGCAGTTCCGGCGGAGGTTTCGGCGGCGGTGGCGGCGGCGGCTTCTAGAACTTTCCAGGCCGAACGTTCGCGCCGGAGAAGGCGCGGCGGCAAATCACTGCTACGCTTTCCACCATTGCGCACCGACGATTCGCGCCGAATACTGGCGCCGAATACGGGCACTGACTACTGGCGCGTCTGCAACTCCTCGATGCTCGACGCTACGTGTTGACCATTTTCATCGCGGAATCGCACGCGCACGTGGTCCCCTAGTGAAATTCCGGGCACCGGTTGCACAGGCGTAAATTCTTCGATCTCATCGCCCGTCGAACCTCCGTGGAACCTCCGCCCGGTTTGGATGCGATGGGCCGTAATTTCAAGCGATTCGCGCTGATATCCACGACGCGCCCGGAGAGTGCGCTGTCCGAGCCCGCGCTGCCCTGGCCTGCGCGAAATCGCCGGTACCACCCATGCTCGCGCAGAGATTCATCCTGCAGATGCTGGCCCCACGAAGCCATCACGTCGGCCGGTTGACGTATCCCACCATGTTCCGCGGATCGGCGCGATCCACCACCGGCAGCCGCCCCACATTGTTCAGCAACATCTTCGTGAGCGCGTCAAACGCGCTCTCATCCGGATAGGTAACTACCAGCGATCGTGCCCCCGCGTCGATGACCGGCATGTCCCCGCGCGGCGCGCTTTCGAGCGCGCGCAGAATGTCGCCCTGCGTGACGATACCGACCAGATGGCCTTCGCGGTCCACGATCGGCAAGGCGCGATGGCGCACCAGGCGCGGGTCGCCTGAAGCAAAGCGATCCGCCACCGCGCGGACCGTCTCCTCCGGCGGCGACGGTGGCGACATCCTGGGCCATGATTTCCCTCACGCTGGTCTGTTTCAGCACGTTGGTTTCGTATTCCTGGTGTGTGTCGAGGCCGCGACGCGCGAGCTTTTCGGTCATGATCGAATTCGGCAGGTAGCGGATGGCGATGGCGTCGGCAATCACGGAAACCAGCATCAGCGGCAGCACCGCGTTGTAGTCGCGCGTGATCTCAAATGCGAAAACGATAAAGGCGAACGTGGCGCGCGCCGCCGCCCCAAATACCGCGCCCATGGCCACCAGAGCGAATGCGCCCGGCGCCAGATGCGCTCGGCACGAAGCGGTTGATGCCCATGGCGAAAACTCCGCCCAGTGCGGCGCTGGCCATGAACATCGGCGCCAGCAAGCCGCCCGACGTGCCCGGAGCCGAGAGAAATCACCAACGCCAGGGACTTGAAAATCGCGATCAGCAAAAGCAGCTTCCAGGTGAGGCTGTTATTGAGGATGCCGGAAATCGTGTCATAGCCGACGCCGAGGACTCGGGGCACGAAGAAGCCGATGATTCCGAGCCCCAGCGCGCCAATGGCCGGATGCCAAAGTTCGTCGACCGGCAGACGATCGAATTGATCCTCCACCCAGTAGAGCACTTTAGTGAAACCGATCGCCGCAAGCCGCAAAAGACGCCCAGCAACACGTAATACGGCAGGCCGCGGGGAATGCCGAAATCGGTGGGGAGCATCTGAAACATCGAGCCGCGTCCCAGCAGCATCAGGTGCACACTGGTCGCCAGCGTGGTGGCAATGACCAGCGGGATAAACGAGCGCGCACGGAATTCGAAGAGGAGCAGCTCGATCGCCAGGATCACTCCGGCGATGGGAGTATTGAACGTAGCGGCCATGCCCGCGCCCGCCCCGCACGCGAGCAGCACTTTGCGCTCGGCTGCCGTGGTCGAAACGATCTGCCCGATCACCGATCCGAACGCGCCGCCCGTCTGGATGATCGGTCCTTCGGCGCCGAATGGGCCGCCCGTGCCGATGGCGATGGCGGCGGAAAGCGGCTTCAGGATGGCGACCTTCGCTTCGATGCGGCTGCTCGATGTGAGCACCGCCTCCATCGCCTCGGGAATGCCGTGGCCTTTGATCTTGGGCGAGCCGTACTTGGCCATCACGCCGACAGATCAAGCCACCGATGACGGGAATGAAGATGACCCAGGGTCCGAGTTGATTGGCCTCCGGGCTGCGGAAACGAAACGACCAGACATGGTAGAACGCAAGGTTGGTAAACAAGCCGATCAGATTGTAGAGAAGGAAAGCAATCACTCCCGCCATCAGACCGATGATCGCCGCAAGCAGTGAGACAAACTCCAATCGGTATCCCGCCGTGGACTGCTGCTGCGCGCGTGCGCCGGGAATTACTGGAGAGTCAGTCAAGAGCCAGCGCCTCCCGGCGCCAGAAGTTTGATTAAGCTGGCGCTCGCGGTTTTAGTCGCGGCTTTAGTCGCCATGACCGGTGATGCATTTCGAAGACATGCAGTATAAGTTCGACTGACTCGGGGAAAATATTTTGCGCGACGCCCACGTACCGATATCCCCGTCCCACAATCTATTCTTGATGTTTCTACGCACAGCGACGTCAGCGCTTCCGCATGCGCTGCGAAACAGCGCTTTCCCGCGCAACGGCATCTCCGGCGCGCCTGCGTTTCGCTGGAGTTCTCTTGCCCGCCATTGCGGCCCGTGGACGTGCTTCATTGGGCGGGGCATCGATCACCGCGCTGAGTGCGCGCGCCAATGCGGGGCCGTTGATGGCCATCTCGGCCAGGCGCTGCCGCACCAGTCGCTTTAGGAGTTTTTCTGCCCGCGGCGTCACTTTTACCAGGACCTCGCGCCGGTCCTCTTTCGATCGTTCCCGGCGAAACAATCCTCGCTTCTCCATGCGATCTACCAATTCGACGGCGCTATGGTGGCGTATCTGCAACCGGTCCGCGAGCGCTCGGATGGTGGGTGCCTGTCCGGGCGGCAATCCGCGCAACATCAGCAGCGCCTGGTATTGCTGCGCCTCCAGCCCCACCGAGCGGGCCGCCTTCTCGCTATCATTCAAGTAGCGCCGGATCAGGAAACGGAATTCCGCGAGCGCGCGACACCCGGAGCCGGTTGTGTCCCTCGGTGGCATGACAATAAATATTATATCGTAGAGCGATAGGTTTTGGAAACTTGCGGCTGATCGCCTGGGCCACCGCGCCTAGAATGTCTTTTCCGAGTCGATGAGAATCGTGACGGGCCCGTCGTTCACGAGTTCCACTTCCATGTGCGCCTGAAAAACCCCGGTCTCGATGCGCACCCCCAGCGTTCGCAGGCAGCGTACGAATTCCTGGTACAGCGGTTCCGCCTCGGGAGCGGGCGCGGCACGATCGAATCCCGGGCGGCGGCCGTGCCGCACGTCCCCGTACAACGTGAACTGCGAAATGACCAGCGCGGAATATCCGGTTTCAAGTAAAGAAAGATTCATCTTGCCCTGCGCATCCTCGAAGATGCGCAGTTGAGCAGTCTTTCCTGCGACGTACGAGGCCGCCTCGGGTGTGTCTTCCTTGCTGACGCCCACGAAAACCACAATGCCGGCGGCAATAGCTCCCGTTGTGACCTCGGTGCTGACTGGGGCAGCCAGGGGCATATGCATCGCGCTATTCGTTGGTGTACCCGCCGGTGTACCGGTTGGTGTACCCGTCGTCGTATTCGTCGTCGTACCGGTTGGTGTACCCGGCGTCGCGCCGGAACCAACTATCAGCCGATCCGCCGCATATTCTGCCGGCGCAACCGAGGTGGACGGGCTTCGATGTATCGTCACCCGGGCGCGGCGCACGCGCTGAATCACGACTCGCATCCGTTATTCTTTCTTACGTGCACTTTTCCTGGCGGGAGTTCGGGTGCGGCGCTGTTTGCCGGGTTTTTGTCGAGCGCTTCGCGCCCGCGGGGCAGGCTGGCAGTGAGGACAGAAATAACTGCTGCGACCGGCGACAATCGTCCGCCGTATAAGCCGGCGGCACCGCGAACAGGGCTGCCCTTCGCGACCGTACGCTCGATGGTGCAGCTGATAGCTGCCTGTTTTCCCTTCGGCGTCGACGAAGTTGGAAATGGATGAGCCGCGCAGGCGGATGGCGTTTTGCAATACGCGATGAATGGCCTGGCGCAGCCGCGAGAGTTCGGCATGGCTCAAACGCGCGGCCACACGGGCCGGATGAATTCGCGCCTGCCACAGGCTTTCGTCTGCGTAGATATTTCCGATGCCTCGAAATACACGCTGGTCTAGCAACAGAGCCTTGATTCTTGCGCCACGGCCTGCCAAGCGCCGGTGAAAGTCCGCAGCGGAAATCTGCAGCGCATCGTCGCCCAGGTTGCCGCGGAATGTTTCCATCATCGCCTGGGGCACCAGCAGGATTTGCCCAAAACGCCGGATATCCGTGTAGCGCAGCTCGCGACCGTCGTCGAGCTCGAAGAAACCGTGGGTGTGAGGCGCGGGCGGTTCGCTGGCAGCACGCACGGCCAGCCTGCCCGTCATGCCCAAGTGCACAATCAGGTTCAAGCCCCTGGTGGAAGCCGTTTCCACCGAGCCGTGCTCGCCGGCGCGCGTTACCGCCGCGATTGGAAGCGCCTCCGCCTGCTTCGCGGATTCCGCCACAGCAGGACCCGAGGCGAGCTCGAGATGAATGAATTTTCCGATGCGCTCGACGCGAGTGATGCGCTGGCCCGGCAGCAGTTCCCCAAGCGCCGCAGGGTCGGCGATGAAATCGGTTTTGCCCAGGCGCACACCCACGATGCTGCGTCCGGGGAGCACGAGTCGCAGTCCGCGCACAACGGTTTCGACCTCCGGCAATTCCGGCATAGGCCCAACAGTAGCATAGGCGTCTGGAACACGAACCCACGAGGATGTGAACCTGAGCCGCGGCATTTCTTGGGCACGCTACTCGAGCTTGAGGACGCAAACGCCAGTGAGCATCGGTTGAAGGCGCACCCGGTTCCCACCCGTCCTGGAAGACGGCGAAGGCGCAACTCCAAAGCCAAAACCATTTGCCGCCAGCGCAGCAACTGGGGTAGGCTCCTCCTTCGAAAAAAAAGGGGCCCCGCAAATTCAAATGATTCCCCAAAACCAGAAATGACGATTCCGCAGAAGACGTTCCTACCGATACTCGCGTTGATTGCAATCGCGCTGGCGATAGTTCCCAAAGCGGCCTTCGCACAAACCGACGAGATTCAAGTCTACGACGCGGAGATCGAGGAACTCGGCAAGTTCAACGTTATGGTGCATAGCAACTTCACCCCCATCGGGCGGAAGGTTCCTGATTTCCCGGGGGGCATCATTCCCAACCACTCGGTGAACGGCGCGGTGGAATGGGCCTATGGTGTCGCCGACTGGTTTGAGCAGGGACTTTATTTCCCGGTGTATACCGCTTACTCCGAGGGGCGTGGCGGGTCGCTCAACGGCTTCAAGATACGCGAGCTATTCGTGCGGCCGCATGCCCACGAGCACACGTTTTTCTACGGTGTTAATTTCGAATTCAGCGTCAATTATAAATACTGGGAACCTAAGCGATTTACCTCCGAAGTCCGGCCCATCGTGGGGCTGCACCTGCATCCAGTGGATTTCGTCTTTAATCCAATTGTTGACACCGATTACACCGGCGGCTTTGGAAATCTGGAATTTGTTCCCGCCACGCGGCTGGCCTATAACCTAAATGACAAATGGGCGGTGGCCGCCGAGGAGTACGCCGACGTTGGTCCCCTGCACCACTTCTATGCGACGCACGAGCAGTTCCATGAGGTTTGGGCGGTTTTCGACCGCGCCAGCAAGGTTCTGAGCATTGAAGCCGGCGTAGGCGCTGGTGTGACAGCCGGGGCGGATAAATTAACATTCAAGCTGATGCTGTCACGCGATCTAAATTGAGCCGGTTCATCGCCAGGAATATACCAGTGACAGCCGGACGGCAGGTTTCTCCGACACGGGCGAGCCGGTCATCGCCATTTATGATGGCAACTGTAATTCCGGTTCAGCGGCCGGCGTGCACCGACAGATGTGCAGCGACCAGTCGTGCAGGGATCGGCGTGCCACGAGCGGCATTCAGGGATTCGGCGCTCACGCGCGCGGATGCGCCTTGTCGTACACTTCCATCAATTGGCGAATGGAGGCGTGGGTGTACCGCTGCGTGGTCGACAGCGAGCTATGACCGAGCAACTCTTGAATGGCCCGGAGGTCGGCTCCGTCGGCCAGCAAATGCGTGGCAAAGGCGTGCCGCAGAGAGTGTGGATGAAGATCCCAATTGATGTTCACCAGGCGCACGTATTTCTTCAGGATTCGAGCCACGCTGCGGCTCGTCAGTCGCTGGCCATTATGATTTAGAAAAAGCGCCTGGGGTTCTCCTCGTTCCCCGGCCTTATCGAGCAGCGCGTCCCGGATGGGCCAGTAAATCGCCAGCGCCTGCTCGGCTTTCGATCCGTACGGAATAATGCGCTGCTTGTTGCCTTTGCCCAGCACACGCAGCATTTGCTCGCCGCGGTCCACATCCTTGAAATCGAGGCCGGTCAGTTCGCTGACGCGCAAGCCCGAGGCATACAGCAGTTCGAGGATCGCGCGATCGCGCTCGAGCAAAAGAAGCGCCGAGTCGTGCGCACTCTGCGCGCGCTTCACCGACCCGCGCGCCGGTGCGGGGGTGCGCAAAGTAGCGAGCTGGTTGAGAAACGCATTCATCTCTTCAGCGCTCAGCATGGCGGGGAGCCGCTTGGGAAGCTTCGGGGTAGCCACCAGGCGCGCCGGATTGTCGCGAATCATGCCTTCGCGCGCACAAAACTTAAAAAGGGAGCGGAGCGACGCCAGCTTGCGGGCGATCGAGCTTTTCTGCAGCTTTTGGTCGTGCAGGTAGCCGACGAATTCGCGGATCACCCGATGATCGATGAGCTGGACGGGCGGGGGAGTGCTTCCGGGTGGTGAAAGAAACGCAACGAACTGTTCAAGGTCGCTCTGGTAGTTCCGCAAGGTATGCGCCGACGCGTTGCGCACCGACCGGAGGTAGCCAATAAATTTGCCGATCGCGACGTGCACACTTCCTGTTGCGTCTGCGGTGTTGGCGTTCGTGTCCAAGGTTCGGCGAAGTTCCTCAACGGAATTTTACGCCTTCATTTACATCTTCATTTACGTTTTCGCGGTCACTTCGGCTTCCACCGGCACAGGCGCCGCTTCCTCGGGCGCCACCATCTCCCAATCGCAGCCTTCCTTTAGGCACGCCCGCACAGTGCCCGTCTTGCTGCGCTTTTCGACGATGAACGGCGCACCACACTTGGGACACGGTTCGGCAATGGGCCGGTGCGGTGTCGTGAAATCGCATTCCGGATAGCGATTGCAGCCATAGAAGACGCGCTGGCGGCCTTTCTTGGCGCGGCGCTCGAGCAGTTCGCCGGTGCCGCACTTGGGACACTGGATGCCCAGCGTCTTCGCGCGAATAAATTTGCACTTCGGGTAAGCCGAGCAGCCGATGAACTCTCCGTAGCGGCCGTGCCGTCGAACCAGTTGCGCGCCGCACTCGGGGCACTTTTCATCGAGCGGCTCGTCGGGCTGGCGCGCGCGGCGCGTGCCGGTGACCAGGCGCCGCGTCGTTTTGCAGTCCGGATAACCGCTGCAGGCCAGGAAAGGTCCCCAGCGCCCGCGCTTGATCACCATTTCGCGGCCGCAGTTGTCGCACGCCTCGGCGGGTGTTTCGCCTTCGGTCTCTTCGGGCACCTCGGGGGATAAGTCCTGAATAAAATCGCAATCGGGATAGCGTGAACAGCCCAGGAAAAATCCGAGCCGGCTGATGCGTTCGAGCAACTCGCCCTCGCCGCATTTCTCGCATTTGCGCCCGGTGGGAATGCCGGCCTTGTAGGATTCCATTTCTCCCTTGGCGTGTTCGAGGTCCTGCTCGAAGCGCTGGTAAAACTCTTTCACCGACTCACGCCAGCGGAGCTTGCCATCTTCAATCTCGTCGAGCTCTTCTTCCATGCGCGCCGTGAAGCCCACGTCGAAGATGTCCTCGAAGCTCTTGACCAGCAGCTCGCTGACTTTTTCTCCCAGCATGGTCGGCGTGAAGCGGCCCTGTTCCTTGGTCACGTATTCGCGATCGACAATCGTGGAAATGATCGAAGCGTACGTCGAGGGGCGCCCGATGCCTTTTTCCTCGAGTTCTTTGACCAGCGTCGCTTCGGTATAGCGCGGAGGAGGCTCGGTAAAGTGCTGCTCGGGGCGGATTTTTTCGAGCCGCAGGATTTCGCCTTCGCGCATCGGCGGCAGCCTGCGACCTTCGCCGTCATCCTCGGTTTTCTCTTCATCCTCGCCCGTGAGCGGAGACATCTGATACACAGCCAGATATCCGTCGAACTTCATCACCGAACCGTTGGCGCGGAAGGTGTAGTCGCCTGCCTGGATATCGATGGTGGTTTGATCGAACACGGCCGGAACCATCTGCGAGGCGACGAATCGCTGCCAGATCAGTTGATAAAGCTTGAACAAGTCATCGCTCAGAAACGGCCGCACGTCCGCGGGGGTGCGCGCAACGTCGGTAGGACGCACCGCTTCGTGCGCTTCCTGCGCGTCCTTTTTCGATTTGTAGAAGTTGGGTTTTTCCGGCACGTACGCGGGACCAAAACTGGAGCCCGACGAATTCTCGCACCTGATCGAGCGCGTCGGCCGAAACGCGCACGGAATCGGTGCGCATATAGGTGATCAGCGCGACGGCACCCTCCTCGCCTAGTTCCACGCCTTCGTACAGGCGCTGCGCGAGCGCCATGGTGCGCTTGGCGGTGTAGCGCAGGCGGTTGTACGCCGGCCTGCTGCAGCTTCGAGGTTGTAAATGGCGGCGGCGCGAACCGGCGCTTTTCTTTTTGCGCCACGCTCGCGATCTGCCATTGGGCCTGCTCCACGGCGGCCACAATCGCGTCCGCTTCGGCCTGCTTGTGGACCTCGATGTCCGCATCCTTGTATTTGGAAAGCTTGGCCTCGAAGACCGGCGGCTCACCCGCGGCCAGCTGCGCGTGCAGCGTCCAGTATTCCACCGGGGTGAACGCGCGAATTTCCCTTTCGCGCTCGACGATCAGCCGCAGCGCCACGGTCTGCACGCGCCCGGCCGAAAGTCCGCGGCGCACTTTGTCCCACAGCAGCGGCGAAATCTTGTAGCCCACCAGCCGGTCCAGCACGCGGCGGGCCTGCTGCGCGTCCACCAGGTTCGTATTGATCTGGCCGGGGTGCTCGAACGCGGCGCGTATGGCCTTGGGCGTAATTTCGTTGAACATCACGCGGAAAATATGGTTGTTCGCGGGATCGAGGTCTGCCGCGCTGCTCGCAACCTTCTGGGTTTTTCCTTTCTTTTTCTTCTTCCCTTTATTTTCCGCTTCCGCCCCCTTTTTGCTGCCCTTGCCGTTCTTTGCCGCCATGGTGGGCCCCAAAACTTTGGCCAGGTGCGCGCAGATAGCTTCTCCTTCGCGGTCGGGGTCGCCCGCCAGGTACACCGCATCGCATTTGCCGGCGGCCTTCCGAAGATCGGCCACCACCTGACCTTATTGGGGCTGATTTCGTAGGTGGGCTCAAACCCGTCGTCCACATCGATCCCCAGGTTCTTCTTCGGCAGGTCCATGACGTGGCCGTACGACGCCTTGACCGTGTAATTGCGGCCGAGATATTTGTTGATCGTCTTCGCCTTGGCGGGCGATTCGACGATAACCAGTGAACTTGCCATCTCTTTAGGTTGTAAACCCATTGCAGGCCGAAACCTGTTCCAACGGCCAACCCTGTGTCCTTTCCGCTAACTTGCGCTCCTCCAAACTTAGAGCAAAATTCGCACGAACTGTTTGCCCGGCATCTGCCGGATGATTCCGCGCATTTCCATCTCGCACAGTGCCGCCAGCGTTTCCGATGAGTTCAGGCCCGTCGTTTCCACCAGTTCGTCCACGTGAATGGGCGCTTCGACGCGAATCAGGTCGTAGAGCTTCTTTTCGACCGGCGAAAGCGCCTGCTCGAACAGGGACGCGCGGTCCTCGGCGCTGGTTGCTTCCACCGGAAAAAGCTCGGCGCGAATCTCGGTCGGCAGCTCCTCGATGACGTCTTCCCATCCGGTCACCAGTTTCGCTCCCTGTTTGATGAGCTGATGCGGCGCGAAGCTCGCCGGCTCGGTAACATTTCCCGGCACGCCAAAAACCTCGCGGCCAAATTCCATGGCCAGCCGCGAGGTGATCAGCGAGCCGGAATATTGCGCGCCCTGTACGACGACCACGCCCAGGGCCATGCCCGCCACGATGCGGTTGCGCACCGGAAAATTTTCCGGCCCGGGATGCGTGCCCAGCGGGAACTCGCTGATCAATGCCCCGCGCTTTTCGACTTCCGCAAACAACTTGCGATTCTCCTTAGGATAAACGACGTCGATTCCGCAGCCCAGCACGCCGACCGTCATGCCGCGAGGGCTGCGCAGGCCCCGCGATGCGCCGAGCTGTCGATTCCGCGCGCCAGCCCGCTCACGATCAGCAGTCCTCGCTCGGCCAGGTCCTGCGCCAGCCGCTCGGTTATTTGATTCCCGTAAGGCGTCGGACGTCGCGTGCCCACAATGGCGATCGCGTGGCGGTTCAAGATTTGCGGGTCGCCGCGCACATAAAGCAGCGGTGGCGGATCGTAAATCTCCAGCAGTCGCTGCGGGTAACCGGCTTCCTGCCAGTTCATTAGATGGCAGCCAATGCGCCGTACCTCCGCCAATTCCTTCTCCGCATCGCGGAAGGCGGCGTGCGACGCTACCGCCTGGGCGGTGGCCGCAGGCAGACGGCAAGCCTCCAGCTCCGTCAGCGACGCGCGAAAAATTCGCTTCAGGCGACCCGAACTGGCGCAGCAGCTTGGCGGTTAAACGGGCGCCCAAGCCCGGAGTCAGACTCAGTGCGAGCCAGGGAAGGGAGGCATCCAGGTCCACGGCGGGTCTGACCCTAATCGCTTAGCCGCAAATCTGTCAAGTGACTCTGCAGATTCTCGTGTCTAGTGTATTCGTCCTCGCGGCTGCGCGCAGGATGGCTATGCTATATTGTCATCTCATCTACCGGACATACTTTATGGCGAAAATACGCGTCTCTATCGTGCAGTTCCTGAATACTGCGCCGCTGGTTTGGGGGTTTAGCAACGGACCGCTCCAGAACCGCTACGAACTCTCGTTTACTGTGCCGTCTTTGTGCGCCGAAGCGCTGCGTGCGGGGCGGGTGGATGTGGCCATCATCCCGGCCGTCGAATATCAGCGCATGGGCGGAATGGTGGTGCTGCCGGAGATGGCCATTGCGGCGAAGCGGGAAGTGCGCAGCATCCTGGTGCTGGCGAAAAAGCCCATCGAAGCTGCCCGAACGCGTCGCACTGGACACCAACTCACGCAGTTCGGTGGCCTTGACGCGTTTGCTATGCCGCGGCCTGTGGAACATCTCGCCCGAATTTGTCGACACGCTCCCGATCCTGCAGCCATGCTGGCCCAGGCGGATGCGGCGCTGCTGATCGGCGATCCGGCGCTGCGCGTGCGGCTCAAAGTGGATGAACTTGCGTCCAAGCAGCCGCGCGTACGGGCGCCGCAGGTGAAGCGAACCAATGTTGCGGCGGCGATCGCGACGAGCGAGAGAACCCGTTCCAGGCATCGACATGCTTTTCGTCTATGATGTGGCCGAACAGTGGCAGAGATGACGGGCAAACCTTGTGTGCTGGCGATGTGGGTGGGGCGGCGCGAGGCCGTTACTCCGGAGGTCGTCGCGGATTTTCAGGCGTCGAAGGATTATGGCTTGGCGCACATCGGCGAAATCGCTGAAGCGGCCTCGCTAAAGCTGGACATGCCGCCGTGCTATCTCGAACGTTATTTGCGCGAGAACATCGATTTTTCGCTGGACGCGGAAAATCTTGCCGGCCTGCGGCACTATTTCGATCTGTGCGCGGCGGCGGGACTGATTCCTCGCGCCCGGCCCATCGAGTTCGCGGAAATGCCTGACGGTGTTGCCATGGCAGGTCCCGCACCGCCTTGGCGGGAAGAAACGCGCTAGAACATGACACTCGCACCGCAAGAGGCGCTCGATCTACTGCAATCCGACGATTTGATCGGGATCGGCATGGCCGCGCACCAGATGCGCAAGAAGAAAACCGATCCGCGCGTGGTTACCTACCAGATCGACCGCAATATCAACTACACCAATTTCTGCACCGAGTATTGCTCGTTCTGCGCCTTCTACCGGCCGATGGGGGCCAAAGACGGCTACGTTTTGTCCATCGAAACGATTCTCGAAAAAATCGAGGAAACCATCGCCCTCGGCGGCACCGGGATCCTGATGCAGGGCGGCCTGAACACCGATCTGCACATCGATTATTACGAAGGGCTGCTGCGCGCCATCAAGCGAGCGCTTTCCGCAGAATGCATTTGCATTGCTTTTCGGCGCCGGAAATCCTCTGCATTGCCGAAGTTTCCGGGCTTTCCGTGCGCGACACGATCGTGCGCCTGCGCGACGCGGGTCTCGATTCGATTCCCGGCGGAGGCGCGGAAATCCTGGACGACGAAATTCGCGCGCGCATCTCCCGCCTGAAGTGCACCGCCGACGAATGGGAGCACATGCATCGCACCGCGCATGCGCTGGGGGTGCGCACCACCGCCACCATGATGTTTGGCTGCGGCGAGGAGTTTCGCCACCGCGTCAACCATCTCGAACGCATCCGCCGCATTCAGGAAGATACGGGCGGATTCACGGCTTTTATTCCCTGGATTTTCGCGCCGGAAAACACGCCGCTCGGCAAGAAAGTGCCCGGAAGCTACGGCCGTGGATTACTTGAAGACGCTGGCCATCAGCCGGCTATATCTCGACAACATCGACCACATTCAATCGAGCTGGCTGACGCCGGGCATCAAGGTTTGCCAGGTCGGCTTGCAGTTTGGCGCCGACGACGTCGGCAGCATCCTGATCGAGGAAAACGTGGTTTATGCCGCGGGGGTGCGCAACCGCACCAACGAATCCGAGTTGCGCCGCATCATTTTCGATGCCGGCTACATTCCCGCCCAGCGCGACACGCTCTATCGCTCTTACGTCCTGAAATAATCCGCTCTTCAGCAAGACCACGGATCTCCTGCGGTCGCGCTGATCAGATGGGCTTATCGATCAGTTGCCGCGACGCTGCGAGCAGTGCCGCGATCAATGCCCGCTTGCCGCGATTCTTGCCGCGATCAGTGTTGCGCGATCATTTGACCGCGATCAGCCGGGATCAAGCTTTCTTGCGGGAACTTGCCCACCTGAATTTCCACGATTTCGCCTTCGGCCAGGTCGAGCGCTTCCAGTGGATGCAGAGCGCCTGCCGAGAATCGCGCCCGGATGCGCCGTGCGTCGATGACATCCGCTGTCGAAGCGCGCGATGACGGTGTTGGCGGAGCCTCGGCCACGCGGCCGTCGGCTAGCGCTGGCGCACGGCCAGCCTGTGACGACGACCGAGCCGGCGCTGCGGCGATTTGGCGCCGAGCGTCGCCGTGCGGTCCAGCGCGATATTCGCGAGCTCGTCAGCCTCGCTATTTTGTTCGCGGGGGATGTGCTCGATGGCGAAATACGCGAGGGCGCGAGCCAGTTTCTGGGCGCGCTCGTGCAGCGGCCGAAGGTCCGGGCTGTTCACCTTGTAGCGGCCCTGCATCTGGCGCACCAGCAGCTCGCGAATCGCTGCGCACGCGCAATCGAGCAATTTTTTCGGAGGCCGCGTAATCCAGCGCGGCGATCAGCCATAATATTCGGCCACATTATTCGTCGCGCGCCCGACATACTTCCCGATTTCAAATTTAGTGGCGCCATCGGGCGCCTGCAGGACTACGGCATAAGAAGCCGGCCCGGGATTTCCTCGCGAGGCGCCGTCAACGTAGGCGACGTACACTCCGGCGGGCTGATCGGGAACGTAATTCCCGCCCGCCAAACGGCAGGGGCAGCCGAATCGGCGGACGTAATGGAGCCGTTTCATCAGGGAGGGTGCGGGCTCTACCGGACCGGCGTAACGTTAACGGCCTGGCACTACTTGGAACCACCGGACACAATGGACCGGGGGTCAAACATTCGTCGCGGAAGCGCCATCGGTGGAAATCCCATTGGCGCGAACATTGCCGACTCGGCGGGTCCGCCAGGAGCGGCAGCCGGGGCCTGGCTCGACGTAGTAAAGAATTCGCGTGCAGGTTTCACACTGAAAAATATCGTTCGCAATCGTCGCGCCGCAGTTCCTGAAAAACGTGCGGGCGGATGCGCACGCCGCAGAGCGTGCACGCTTCCTCGCGGACTGGCGCCACGCCGATGTGGTTTGCCGGGCCGGCGACGCGCTCGTAAACCTTATAGAGTTCCTCGGGAACGGCGGCGATCTTGTTGCTGCCGCTCGGCCTGCTTGGCTGCGAGTTCCTGCTGCAGCGCGGTTTGTTTGGCTTTGATTTCCTGGCGGCTGGCGAGCGCCATTCGCTCGACCCCCACGATGGCTTGCTCGGCGGCTTTGATCTGCCTGTCGAAATCCTCGCCCGCGACCATGCGCTCGAGAAGCCGGTCTTCCGCCTGGGCCACTTCCGTCTCGGCGTATTGAATTTCGTGCTGCAGCGCCTTGTAGGCGTCGTTGGTTTTTACCGCGAGGCTTTGGTCCCGGTATTTGCGGGCTTTTTCTTTCCAGGCTTCCACATCCATTTCAAAGGTCTTGCGGTCTTTCGTGCTGGTTTTGAGCGCTTCCTTGGCGTCGGCCAAATTCTGCCGCGCGTCGATCAGTTGTTTTTCTGATTTCGGCGAGCTGTTTAGGCAAAGCCTCGAGGCTGGCACGCAACTCGGCAAGGCGCTATATCGACGCTCTGCAACTCGACCAGGCTCTTAATTTCCGGACGCATCCGCACGCTATTCTAACATAGGGTCGCCGGTAGCTCCGGACGCGCGGCTTTGGTTTTCACCTCGGCGGGGAATTCGATTCGGTTGAGACGGCAGCAAGGCTAATCGCTCTGATGGATTTGCATCGATTGGTTTACGGAAATTACCGGGTAATGCGGCGGCACCGCGTTATTTACGGAGGGTGGTGCGTCGGTGTGCCGGGCTGTCGCGGTAAATCCGGCTGGCGATGTTTCTACTGCGTAGGTGTAGCCGTCACGTTCGCTGCGCGCCAGGCCACCGCCTGCGGTCAGTTGCTCGAGGCTGGCATAGGCGCCGTTTTGCGCGAAGTACGAGCGTTCGGCTTGCGCGATCGCCGTTAAATCCATTTCCACGCCGGTGGTCGAAATGGCTTGCGTAACCACTCTTCCAGGCGGCGCGGCCTGCCTCAGGAAATAGAAATACGCACCCAGCGAGATGATGGCTACGACAAGAAGTGAAATGACCGAGCGCATCTTCTTCTCCCAAAATTCCGCAATGTCCAATACGAGATGCAGGAAAGCCGCATCGCCAAGTATCGCCAGCGTATAGCCACCAGCGTATAACCACCGGCGTATAGCCAGTGGGTAGCCAGTTTATAGCTAGTTGCTTCGCTGTATTGGCCCGGCACGCACGCCTGCCGCGAACTGATTACGTGGATGCCGTGCATCGGATACACGCAGTGGATATAAACAATGTCCGCGTGTATCATTGTAGAGGGCTTCCTGTTGTGTCTTGATAGCTGACAAGACACCAGACAAGACAGGTTCGTAGAACGAGTGGGCATCGCAATCCGGTTCCATCACTATCATGGCCTCTACCCCTCTTACGCAACGATCGAAAATGCGCCGCCGCACGGCGGCATTGCGTCCGGCGGACCGATCCGTTCACGGCAATATCCGCGACAATGCTCGCAACAGTGCTCGCCACAATGCGCATGCCGCCTCTGGAGCGGGACGCCGGCGGAGGCTGATGGCCTGGATGCGCACGCACAGCGGACCTGTTCCTGGCGCCGAACTTGCCCGACGTCTGCGCGTAAGCAGGCAATGTCTGGTGCAGGACGTGGCCATGTTGCGTGCCGGCGGGGAGGAAATTATTTCCACGCCGCAAGGCTATCGCTTGCCGGGCGCCCGGGTTGCGGCGCACCGCGCAATTCTGGCGTGCCAGCATCCACCCGAGCGGACCGAGGAAGAGTTGCAAATCCTCGTCGATCACGGAGTGCGAGTGATCGACGTCGTGGTGGAGCATCCGTTGTATGGCGAGTTGCGCGGATCGCTGATGATGGAGTCGCGCCCCGACGTGGATGATTTTCTGCGCCGCTGGCGCCGGAAGCAAGCGACGCTTCTTTCTTCGCTCACCCGCGGCGTCCATTTGCATACGGTGGAGGCCCGCAGGCCGGACATGATTGCGCGCGCCAAGGCGCAGCTCGATGCCCGTGGGTTCTTGCTGAGATAGCTCCCATTGACGAGACTGGCGGCGCCAGGTGAATGCTCTCCATGTCGCACAACAGGGAAAAGCAAGTGCGGCAAGCGCTATTCCGGGGCGACACGCTCCATCTGGAGAATGCCGAATATTTGCGCGCTGTACGGGCTTTTACCGCGGAGTTGCTCTCCTCCGACGTGGGCCCGGGAGACATCACGGCCAAAGCGCTCGGCCTGAGGTCCTCACAGACATCCTCAAATCGGGGCGCGAGCGCGCGCGTGATAGCACAGGTGCTCGCCAAGACTCCGGGAATTGCCGCGGGCATCGCGGAATTTTCCTGGCTCTTGACTCAGGGTGGATTGTGCGTGCATCCCCGAAAGCAGGATGGCGCACTCATCGAGCACGGTGAAACGTTGCTTGAAATTGAGGGCGAGCGAGCCGACCTGCTGCTTTACGAGCGCGTGGGATTGAATATTTTGCAGCGTATGAGTGGCATCGCGACCATGACACACAACTTGCAAGAGCGGATTCGCGGCGCGAATTCGGAAACCTTCGTGGTGGGCACGCGCAAAACCCCCTGGGGCCTGCTCGATAAGCGCGCTCTGCATTTAGGCGGAGGCGGCACACATCGGCTGGGACTCTGGGATGCGATTTTCGTGAAGAACAATCATCTCGCACTGCTCGCCAGCCGCGAACAGGACGCCGTGCGGATCGCGGCGCAACGTGCCTGGGCCTGCCGCGGGTCTGCAGCCTTCATCGAGATTGAGGTTCGCAGCCTGGAGTCAGCTTTCGCCGCCGCGCAAACCTTTCGGAAGCTGCGCGACCCGAACCGCACACCTGATCACGAAGCAGTTCGCGAATCCTATGGCCAGCCTGGTGCGCAACCCGGTGGCCAGCGCAATCGTGAACCGCAGCAACCGGAACGCCCGGGAGCGAGCCCAGGCGACACCACCAGTGACGCCACCAGCGACGCCACGAACAACTCCCCATCGTGTCCTTGCGTGCTGATGCTCGACAACATCCCTCCCACGGAAGTGGAACGTATCGGAAGCGCTTCGGGCGCAAGGCTGCTGGATGATGTGCTGATCGAATCCAGCGGAAATATCTCGGAAGACAATTTCGAGGCGTACGCGGACATGCGGCGTCGACGCGATTTCGGTTGGCGCACTAACCCATTCCGTGCGAGCACTCGATCTTTCCCTGGCCTCTCGTGACATGGAAAACCTGCAATGACCACATCTCGAATGATCTCCAGCATTCCTTTTGAACTGACGATACACCCTTCCGCCCGTTGAAGAAGAGTTACGACACCCCGGAAGAGATTCGCGGGAAGCAGGGGAAGATCCGGCGACTCTGCCGGGGACGCAACGCCATCGTGCTGGCGCACCATTACCAGCGCTCCGAGGTGCAGGAGATCGCCGACTTCACTGGGAGATTCGCTGCGGCTTATGCCAAAAAGCGGCTGCGGCCACCAAGGCGGACGTTATCGTTTTTTGCGGCGTGCACTTCATGGCCGAAACGGCGGCGATTTTGTGTCCGGAGAAAACCGTGCTGCTTCCCGACCTGCGTGCGGGCTGCTCGCTGGCCGCGTCGTCACGGCCGGCTGAACTGCGCGCCTGGAAAGCGCGATTTCCCGACGCGGTAGTGATCGCGTACATCAATACTTCCGCGGCGGTAAAAGCGGAGAGTGATTACTGCTGCACGTCCGCCAACGCGGCCAAGGTCGTGCGAGCGGTGCCCGCGGACCGCCCATATTTCTTTCTTCCCGACAAGTTTTTGGCGCAAGTGGTGGCCCGCCAGACCGGGCGGAGCAACATCATCGCCTATCCCGGGATATTGCCACGTCCATCGCATGATTCGTCCGGAAGATGTGGTCGAGATGATGGAGGAGCATCCCGACATTGAGCTTTTACTGCACCCCGAATGCGGCTGCGTCAGTTCCTGCATGGCCAAGGCCCTGGACGGAAGCCTGCCTGCCAATCGCACGCTTTTTTTCTCGACCGAAGGAATGCTCCGCCACATCAACGAGTTCGCCCGCCAAAGAATTCGCGGTGGGCACCGAGCTGGGCATTCTGCATGGTCTGCGTAAGCAGCATCCTGACAGGGCGTTTTATCCCGTAAATCCCGACGCGGTTTGCGCTTTCATGAAGACGATCACCCTCGACCGAATAATTGGCTCCCTGCAAGAACTGGCTCCGCAAGTGCGCGTGCCCGCGGAAATTGCCGCGCGCGCCAGGACGCGCGATCGATCGCATGCTGCAACTTGCCTGATAAAGCCTGATGAAGCCTGATGAAAAGGGCCGCGCTTTCATCCGGGAAGGCGCGGCAGCGAACCCACCACCGCTCCCGATGCACGCCACCCACCCGCACACATGCAACGCACGGCACGATTTCGAAATCGGCGCGATTTGAAATCAGTACGGTTCGAAATCGGCGCGATGCGCTGTCTCTATGGCGGCGCACGCGTTCGGATCTACGCCGCATCCAGCGTCGCATCCGGCGCCGCATCCAGCGTCGCATCCAGCGTCGCATCGGCGCCGCATGCGGCACGCCTCCCACCGCTGCTCCGGTGCTATCTCGATGCGGTTACGTAGGTGGGATTCGAGAAAATCCACAGCGTCCACCGCCTCCCGCCCAGGATTCCCGGCTGGCGCAGGAAAACCTCGGTGCGGTAACGCCCGGGTCCCGGGAGCGGCGCGTCCATGTTCCACCCTTGCTCTCGATAATTTTTCGGCCATCGCGAAAAACTTGGATCAGCGGCTGGCTCGACCCCGCAGGCACGGCAACGTGCATGCTCGCCTTGATTTGTCCAGTTCACAAAATCTCCGGGTCCGCCGGAAGATGTCCCCGCTGGAAACACGGCTGATGAATCCGCTGGCGGGATAGAGGGCATCGAGCGAGCAGAAGGAATGTCCGTGTTCCAGGGCGCGAGGATTTCCGCGGCATTCGGCATGATCTGCGTCCCCTGCGCCGGCCCGCGCCGCTACCAAGCAGCACGTGTTCGCGCGCCACCAGAAACACCGGCAAGTATCCGGGAAAGTGCAGGAACATGCCGTGACCCAGCCGCAAGTTTGCATGTGCATCGGTGCCGCACATGCCCGACCATCGGCCGTGTCGCCAGCAATTCGTCCCATTTGGCGAAATTCGGCTCGGGCGTTCGCGCCAGGCGCACCATGGCTAACTGGTCGTTCACCGTGTATAGACCAGCAGCCCGCTGCCAGCGCGAACACGCTGTCTCGCCGCCAGTTCTCATCCTCATTCCAGATTTCCATGCCGTCGAAATCCGCCGTTTTCCAATCCGTCCATGGAATTTGCGATTGCTGAATGGATGAGCCAGTACGTTGAATCCACCCGCCGCATGCGCCGCCGCCAGCAGCGTTTCCGCGTCGTCGGTCGCAGGCTTTCGCCAGCCAGGCGGTATTCCCAGGGCCACGAAATGGCCGTTCGTCGTGCTTAGTTCTTCTCCCGCA
Organism: uncultured Acidobacteriota bacterium; assembly: GCA_963828935.1. GTDB lineage: Bacteria > Acidobacteriota > Terriglobia > Acidiferrales > UBA7541 > Palsa-189. Next base: position 199,079 of record CAWHGP010000010.1, read on the forward strand.
ACAATGGGAAAGTCGGGAGGATCCGCCGCGAGTGTGTCTTGGCTCATGGCCACGTTATGATCGGTGATGGCCATGAAGGAAAGATTCGCTTGGCGTGCCGCTGCCATGATTTGGCTGACCGTGCCGCTGCCATCGGAAGCGACGGTATGAATATGCACAGCGCCCAGCCGTTCGCCTGCAGCCGGAGTACCCAGGGTGCCCGGCAATCGGACCAGCAGCCCCTCGAGCAGTATCGACAGCATCAACAGCGTCAGTGCGAGGAGCATATATTGGCGACGCGGAAGAGTTTTCGGCGGGACGCACGCAGCCGAACAGGCGACACTTGCAGCGGCGGCGAAGGGGAAGTTATTTCCCGATGCGTTTTAAGTCCGGGTCACAAGATTCGGCGTACGTCTTTAACTTTACCTTTGAGCAAAATCTGACGGGTCGAACCTTAGTGCTGTTTTCGTAAACAATCCAGCCGTAATCTTCGTCCATAGATGTTTGCGCGCGCGTTGGCGTTGCCAATGTTGGAGATATCGCTGTCGTGCCGTTCCGCATATCATATAATGGCGAAGCTACGAAATCAGAGCTGGCCGCATCAAAGATTTCTGGGCATATGACCCGCGGCTCTCAGAAGTGCGCGCGCGTATCTGTACGACCAGCCGCGACCTTCCTGTGCAGATTGTTCTTTCGTGTAGCAACGCTGCTCATCCGGGTTCTTATGGCCCAAGACCTGTCATAGACTGCGTGTCATAGACTGTTGTCTGGCGGCCCGCTGCCGGGCCAAGGAGCGATTCTTTTGAAATTCACATCGACCATCCTGGTTTGTGCCGCTGTACTCCTCGCGTCTTCCGCCGCGATTGCCAAAGATAAGATGCCCGCTGCCAAGCCCCAGGCCTCGCCGGCAGCGCCGCCGCAGGTGGCGCCCGCGCCCCTGCTGGCCACCGTGCAACAGGAGCTGGCGCGGGAGATGGGCGTCCTTGGCAAAGCGGACCCGCCTGCTTACTTCATGAGTTATACCGTTACGGATTCAAGTCGTGCCGAAGTCACGGGGTCGAATGGCGCCCTGTTGTCGAGCCAGGAAAATCATTCCCGCTGGCTCGAAGCGCAAGTGCGTGTCGGCCGCTACGATCTGGATAACACCCACCGCGTGGGGAATGGGCAGGCCGACGCCCCGGGCAGTTACGGCGAGCCGATTCCCATCGAGGATGACGCGGGAGTTTTGCGGCGCGCCATCTGGCGCGAGACCGATGCGCAATATCGCGCGGCTGCCGACTCGTTGATCAAGATTCGGACCAGCAAGGACGTGCAGGTGCAGACGGCTGAGGAGCACGCGCCCGACTTCAGCCATGAAACCGCGCACGTATTCTATGGCCCGCACGCTTCCTTCACTCTCGACCGCCATCCTTGGGAGGTAAAGGCGCGTCTGTATACCAATTTTTTTCATGCCAGTCGCCCGCCATTTTGAATTCGATCGCCACCTTTACCGCGCAGGCGGAAAATGAGCTATCAGGTTTCAAGCGAAGGTTCACGCTTGCAATTTGGTCAAGTGCGCTATCGCCTGGAATTGTTCATTCAGGGCAAAGCGTCTGACGGCATGGATATCGATCGCTATTACAATTTTGATTGGACCGATCCCGCCGCCGCTCCCGACGATAAATCGGTGTTGGCCCAATGCGCGGTGCTGCAAAAAGAATTAGAAGGATTGATCAAGGCTCCGCTCGTCGAGCCGTTTGCGGGCCCTGCCATGCTCACCGGCCGCGCCTCCGCCGTTTTCTTTCATGAGGTGTTTGGCCATCGCGACGAGGGTTTCAGACAGAAGGACATCAACGAAGGCCAAACCTTTGCACGCAAGGTGGGCGAACAGATCCTGCCGAGTTTCCTTTCCATCGTGGACGATCCCACCGACGCGAAACTCGGCTCGAACGTACTGCTGGGATTCTATCCATTCGATGACGAGGGCACGGCGTCGCAGCGCGTGACGCTCGTGGATAAAGGCGTGCTGCGCAATTTCGAAATGTCGCGCCAGCCGCTCAATCGGCTTTCCGAAATCGAATGGTCACGGCCGCCGCCAGGTCGGTTTGGCGCCCGTCTCGCGCCAGGGCAACCTCATCGTCGAAAGTACCCACCAGGTCACCAACGATGAGCTGCGGAAAATGCTGATCGAAGAGATTCGCCGCCAGGGGAAGCCATTCGGCTTGCTGATCGACGACATCGCGGGAGGGTTTACCTTCACCGGGCGAGGCCAGCCGCAGGCCTTTCAGGTGCAGCCGCTCGTGGTTTACAAAGTGTATACCGATAACCGCCCCGATGAGCTGGTCCGCGGCGTCGATATCGTCGGCACGCCGCTCGTTTCACTCACCAAGATCATCGCCACGGGAGACAAGATGGAAGTCTTCAATGGCTATTGCGGCGCCGAGTCCGGATCGGTTCCTGTCGCGGCCGCCGCCCCAGCCATGTTGATTTCCGAGATGGAAGTGCAGAAAAAGCAGACCTCTACCGATCGTCCTCCGATCCTTCCGCCTCCGGCACACGATCCTCAGGCCCAGGGGGTGCCACGATGAGATCGCTGATGAGATCCCTGAAACGTCTCATGACCAGGCATGCGGTGCCGAAAAACCTGCCTTCCGCGCCGATTGTCGCGCTGCCTGTCGCGCTGCCCGTCGCGCTGCTTGTTCTGGCGCTTGTTGCGGCAAGCGGAGCGATCTCCCTGGTTGGCGCCGCCACACGCAAGCCTGCTGGCGATGTTCCTAACGATGTTCCGGAGGCCGCGTCTGTCGCCCGTCCCGCCACCCGCCCGGCCGCCCGCCCGGCCGCAACCCCCGCAGCCCTGCCGCAAGTCGCGCAGATACCCGCTGGCGACACCGACAAAACGCTCGCAGCGCTGCATGATGAACTCGAGCGCTCTCGCACGCGCCTGGCATTGCCCGGCCAGGAAAAGCCGTATTACATCGAGTATCGCCTGCTCGATCTCGATGAGCGCACCGTCAGCGCACAGTTCGGCGCCGTTATCGGCAGCACCACGACGCGCAACCGTTTCATGAGCGTGGACGTCCGCGTGGGCGATTACAAACTGGACAGCTCAAACTTTATCAGCGATCAGGGTTTCCGCGGGTTTCTCGGGCTCTACCGGCACCGTCGGCATCGACCACGATTATGATTCCCTGCGGCAGGATTTGTGGCTTGCTACCGACCAGGCCTATAAGGAAGGGCTCGACAACCTCTCACATAAGCGCGCGTTCCTGCGCAGCCTGGCGAACGCCCCCACCATCGACGACTTCTCGCGAGAGGCGCCGCTGGTGCAAGTGGATCCGCTGGCGACGCCCGACTGGACTTCGCGCAACTGGGAATCGGAAGCCAAGATGGTGTCCGCCGTGCTGCGCAATTATCCTGAGCTTTACAACTCGCGTGTCACCTACCATCTGATTTACGCGACCACGTATGTGATGTCCACGGAAGGATCGGAAATTCGCGTGAACCACTCCCTCGCCGCTATTGAGGCCAGCCTGGGCTCTCGCGCCGACGATGGCATGCCCATGCACGATTACCTCGCCATTTATGCGCGCCGTCCCGGCGATCTGCCTGCCGCGGAAATCGTCCGCCCGCAGCTTGATCGCGTCGGGCGCGAACTCGTGGCTCTGCGCAACGCTCCTGCCGTCCCCGATTACGATGGCCCCATGCTGTTTGAGCCGCTGGCTTCGGGCTCGCTGCTTGCTCAGGTGATGGGACCCTCGATAACCGGCGCCCGCGCGCCACTCTCGATGAATTCTCGCTTCGACCAGATGATCGCAGCAGCTTGGCGGGCGCAAGCGAATGGTCCGGCCGCGTCGGCCAGCGCGTCTTGCCCGCCGATGTCAGCGTGGTTGACGATCCCACCGCCCAGCAATTCGATGGACAGCCGCTTATCGGCTCCTACGTGAACGATGAGGAAGGTGTTCGCGCTCAAAAAGTCGCCATCGTCGAAAATGGAATGCTCCGCCAATTGCTCATGTCGCGCCGGCCCGGCCCCGACTTCGAGCGGTCGAACGGACACGGCCGGTCGACGTTTCTTCGCCAACCCCGTCCAATGCCGAGCAATCTATTTTTCACCTCCACCGCTGGCCTGGCGCCTGCCGATTTGCGAAAGAAGTTTCTCGACGCCTGTAAGCAGAATGGCCAGAAGTTCGGCTTGATCATGCGAGAAATGGACAATCCCGTCATTGCCAGCTCGTCGCAGGACGAGCTTTCCGACGCACTCGCCATCCTGGCAACCGGCGCGTCCAAAGGCGACCGCCTGCCGTTGCTGGTCTATCGCGTGAACGTGGACGATGGTCACGAGGAGTTGGTGCGCGGGGCCATCTTTTCGGGGATTGCCTCGCGGAACATGCGCACGCTGCTCGGCGTGGGTAACGATAATGCCGTCTTCTCCTACGCGCAGAGCCAGGACGCGGAAATTGCCGGTACAGCGCTCGGCGCGTTTGGCTCGGCCGATGGCGGCGTGCCCAGCACCGTGATCGCGCCTTCTTTGCTGTTCGAGGAGGTCGAGGTTCGCGGGCCGCACGGCGAGCCGCGCAGCATGCCGCTCGTGCCGCCTCCGCCGCTGTAGCGCGGGCCCCGGGCGAATCCTGAGCCGGTCTCCGATCGGTCTGCGCCTGCGAACGATGCAGATTTGATCTCTGATCGATCTGCGTTTGGCGTCCGATCAGCCCAAGACTGTTTGTCGATTCACACCTAGGTTATCGCATCGTTCCGTTGACACTCCCTATCGATGCTGCGGCGGCGGCAGTTTCTCTGTTCCCCGACCGCCGCAGCCATGCCAGCGCTCCAAGCGCCAGCATTGCCGGGAAGCATTCGAGTACGTAGCGCGGCTCCGGCGTCTCGACGGTTGATAAAAATAGCGTGCGCAGCACTACGAATGTCGCGAGGAACGCGATGGCTGTGTGTGCCACCGGCGCGCGCGGCGCGGCCGTCCCTGCCGCAGAAGACGCCGCGTCCGCCACTCGGCCTGCGCCTGGAGCCGCATCCACGCGCAGCGTGCGAACCAGTCCCGCAACCGCCAGCCCCACATAAAAAAAATTGAGTGTTCCGAGCAGCACCGTGACGCTGAAATCCACTCGGTCGGCGCGCCACCGTTCGCGCAGGGGCCACACGTGGCCGGTGATGGGCAGCAGCTCCATGCGCGGCGTAAACCAGAGCGTCGCAATACGTCCCAGCGGCACGCGCAGGTACGTCCGTAATGGATGCCGCAAAGTTCGTTCGCGCGCCAGCTCCGCAAATCCCTCGTCCACTTCCGCCGTCATGCGCAGCGTCGCATTGTATCGGTCGAGCAGTTCCGCGACCCGTGCGCGTTCGCCCGCGGAATCAAACGCCGCGGCCGGAATATCGCTGATCTCGATTCGCTCGCCGTCCACGCTCCAGGGAACCAGATACACGTCGCGGTAGCGCACCAGCCACGTGCCCGTCCAGGCATACAGACCGCGCGGCGTATACTCGTCGGGCGACGCCGCGAATCGCGGAGCGAAAAATTGCACTTCGTGAAAATCGCACCCAATTCCGCGCCGCCCATGGCACTAGCGGAAGCGCCAAACCCGCCGCCATCAGCCCGCCCGCGCGAAGCAGATTGCCCCAATCGCCCCCATCGCCCCGATTAGTCGACCGCCTCCCATGGATGGGCAGCGCCAGCATCAGCACCAGCGCCGCCGCTGCGAGCAGCAGCGGCGTTTCCGGCCGCACCAACGCACCGAAGTCCCACCAGCAGCCCTCCCAGAAACCACTACGCGACTTGTGACCCCACAGGCGATCCCACAAGTTTTTCCCCAACCCGGTGACATTACCGCTACACTCGCCACGAAAGGCCGCTCCGTGGCCCTCCATGTGCCCGAATGCCGCCGTCAGAGGAATCAGTGCAGCTGCGGTAAGGAATGTCGCCAGAACTTCGGTCAGCGGTACAGCGGCATAATTGGCGACGAAGGGACACGTGACCGCTAACCACAATGCTGTCAATGAGATGCGTTGGCGATTGGGCTCGCCGCCAATCGCCCTGCGAGCCACGCGATCAGATAGCAGGTACCCATATCGAGTACCGCCTGAGCCAACACAATAACCACTCCGTCGCGTCTAAATAGAAGGTACAGTAGGGCTAGAAAGGTCGGGTAGCCTGGCGGCCGCATGTCGGAGGGCAGCAAGCCCATTCGCGAAGTAAATGCCATAGACGTGTTCTTCGACCCAGTTGCGCGCCAATTCCTCGTATATGGCGGAATCGCCCGCGCTCGCCGGGAATCGTAGCGCGAGGAATATCCGCAGGCCCAAACCCAGCGACGAAGCCAGGTAACTGCCAGCGCCACTTGAACCGGCGAAGGACGAACTGCATCAATTTTGCTGAACGTTTTATTCGTCATCGGCGCAATGTCGCTGGTTCAGCGGCACTGGTTGCCCGGTGATTGACGCGGCCCGTCGTGGCCGCTAATTTGGACTGCCGATGAGCGAACGCAAGCCCGTATTCTACGACGAGGAGCAGCGCCGGTGGCGGCGCACGCGGCGCGTTCTGAAACTCGCCGGTGTGCTATTCGCCGTTGTGCTGGTCACATTTTTCATCACCATCGCCAGCGCGTGGATCTTCCCGGCTTGCTTCTGCCTTCCGGCCGCACCGATCTGCATGCGGTCCTGAGCCAGTGCGAAAGCGAAGCTGCCTCCCAGGCGCCGCGGACGCATACGTCGCGTTGCCGCCTTGGGCCAGGTACCCGCCAAGCTACGATCCGCTGCGCGTGGCATTCTACGTGAGCTGGGACCCCAACAGCCTGGCCTCGCTGAAGCTGCATTATCGCGATATTGACTTGCTGGTTCCCGAGCAGCTGCACGCCGTCTCCGCCGACGGCCAGCTCGATCTCGAATCCGATCCCAAACTCGACGGCTGGATGCAGTCGCTTGGCGTGCGAAATTCCCACCATGCCGCTGCTCAACAATTCCGACGGCACCATCTGGCACGTGCCGGAAATGGCCGCGATGCTGCACCGTCCCGACGCGCGCCAGCGCCTGGTGCAAGAGCTGGTGGCGCACGTTGTGGACGCGGGGCAGGCCGGGCATCGTGCTGGATTTCGAGCAAGTGCCCGACAAGAGCCAGCGTGATTTCCGCAACTTCATCGGTGAATTGGAAGCGGGGCTGCACGGCGCCGATCTGAAATTAATGGTCGCGCTGCCGGCGGCGGATTGGGCCTACGACTATGCGGCGGTGTCGCGCGAGTGCGATGCCATCGTCCTGATGAACTATGACGATCACTGGCTGACCTCCGCGCCGGGCCCCATTGCCCCGCAGGACTGGTTCACCACCAACATCGAAAAGATGCTGAAGCTCGTGCCGCGCGAAAAGATCATCATGGGCGTAGCGAATTACGCCTACGATTGGCCCGACGCGAAGGGGCGCGCAGCGCATGAGGTGGCGATCTCCACAAACGTTCCAGGAGGCCATCGTCACCTCCTCGGAATCCGAGGCCCCTGTCGAGTACGATGCGGATTCACTCAATCCGCACTACTCTTACTACGACGAACATGACCACGTGCACCAGGTTTGGATGCTCGACGGCGTCACCGCCTACAACGAGTTGCGCGCTGCCGAGCATGCGGGGGTTCGCGGCACGGCTCTTTGGCGCATGGGCACGGAAGACCCATCCCTCTGGTCCATCTGGGACCTTACCAAGCCGGACGATGTTTCCCGCGGCGCGCCTGGCCGAAATGCCTCCCGGATACGATCTCATCCTCGAAGGTGAGGGCGACATCTGGCGCATCACCGCCACTCCCCAAAAGGGCCAGAGGACGTTTCGCTTCGATTCCGCCACCAATACCATCGTGGACGAGAATTATGTGAGCATTCCCCTCTCCTACCGCATCGACCAGTTGGGCGCGCTGCCCCAAAAAGATTGCTCTCAGCTTTGACGATGGCCCGGATCCGCAGAATACTCCGCAGATTCTCGACATCCTCAAGGCCAAGCACGCCCCCGCTACTTTTTTTGTCATCGGCAGCAACGCCAATCAGTACCTCGGCCTGCTGCAGCGCGAATATGCGGAGGGCCACGAAATCGGAAACCACACCTACACGCACCCCGAAATGAACGCGATTTCGCGGCCGCAGCTTGAGCTGGAGCTGAATCTCACCGAGCGCCTTTTCGCCAGCACGCTGGGCGTCAAGACTCTGCTTTTCCGCCCGCCTTACGGCATCGATCATCAGCCCGAAACGGCCGACGAAGTGCTCTGGGCTGCCGATTCCGCAGTCCATGGGCTATCTGCTCGTCGGCGCGCGCCTCGATCCCCACGATTGGGGCGAGCCCGGCGGCGTGCCTCCGGCCCCTGCCTCGGTAATCGCCCAGCGCGTCGTCGAACAGGCCCGGCAAGGCGCGGGCAATATCGTTCTACTCCACGATGGCGGCGGAGATCGCGCACACACGATCGAAGCTCTTCCGGGCATCATCGACGGTTTGCGCGCCGCCGGCTTCGACCTGGTGCTGGCTTCCGATCTGATTGGCCAGTCGCGCGCCCAGGTGATGCTCCCGCTCAATTTCAACGAGCGTTTGCTCGCGCGCACCGATGCTCTGATTTTCAATCTTTACGAATGGCTGCGCCTGGGGATGGCCTGGATTTTCATCATCGGCATTGCGCTCGTCAGCGGCCGCGCCCTCATCATCGGCGTGCTCGCGCTGGTCGAAAAATTGCGCCCGCGCGAGCCCGAGCATCCCGATTATCAGCCGCCCGTCACGGTGTTGATCCCCGCCTATAACGAGGAAGCGGTGATCGTGCAAACCGTAACCGCCGCGCTCGCCTCCGACTATCCCGCGCTCGAAGTCATCGTGGTGAATGACGGATCGGCCGACCGCACGGGCGAGCTGCTCGACTCGCATTTCGCCACGACCCGCGCGTCCGCATCATTCACCAGTCCAATCGCGGCAAATCAGCCGCGCTCACGCGCGCGCTTCCACGAAGCGCAAAGCGACATTCTGGTGACGATTGACGCGGATACCTCCATCGCGCCCAACGCCGTGGCCTCGCTCGTGCGCCATTTTTACGCTCCCCACGTTGGCGCGGTCGCCGGCAACGTCAAAGTCGGCAATCGCAATCGCTGGCTCACTCGCTGGCAGGCCCTCGAATACATCACCAGCCAGAATCTCGAGAAGCGCGCCTTCGATTTGCTCAATTGCATTCCCGTGGTTCCCGGAGCCCTCAGCGCCTGGCGCGCGGAAGCCATTCGCAGCGCCGGTGGATTCACTTCCGACACCGTAGCCGAGGATACCGACCTGACCATCGCCATACGCCGCAACGGATGGCGCATCGTTTACGATGAAGACGCGATCGGATGGACCGAGGCGCCCGAAACCGCCGAGGCCCTGATTCGCCAGCGGTTCCGCTGGACCTTCGGCACGCTGCAATCGTTCTGGAAGCACCGCGACACGCTGGGCCGCCCGCGTTACGGCACGCTTGGTTGGGTGGCGCTGCCCAATATTTTTCTTTTTCAGCTGATGTTGCCGCTGGTCTCGCCCGTCATCGATCTGCTGTTTCATGAGTTCTCTCGTTCTGTGGGCGCTGTCGCAGTTCCGCATCACGCATCTGCCGCAGCTTTGGACCGCGGCCGACCTCGAGCGGTCGGTAATTTTCTTTCTCGCGCTTCATGCTCATCGATTTGCTCACCTGCGTCATCGCGTTCCTGCTCGAGCGCCACGAAGACTGGTCGCTGCTCTGGCCGCTGCTGTTGCAGCGCTTCTATTACCGCCAAATGATGTACGTCGTGCTTTTCCGCGCGGTAAAGCACGCCGTTCAGGGCGGCGCCGTGGGATGGCGCGGCGTCGAACCCGAGGTTCGCGAGCCCGTCGCGCAAATCCTAAACCTGACCGCGCGCCACTAAACCCCGCGAAGCCTCAGCCTCCGATTCATCCTGCGCAGTGTTTCCCAGCGAAATGCCCCCAGCGAAATGCCCCGTTCGAACCCCCTTTTATCCGGGCTTCATCCGGGATGCGGGTAGCATTCCTGGCCTGGCTGTCTCAGATTCTGCTCGCCGTTCGCATTCATGCGGCATTCATGCGCCATTCATGTGAAAGACCCCCGGCCTTCGGACCGGTTGCGGCCACGCTATAATGTCCGCAAAGAGCTGCTGAGCAACGAGCATGCAGCGTTAGACTGCGACAAATACAGGGCTGGCTCTGGAGGCATACATGACGCCATTCGTTCAGCACTGCTCGCCTTCGTTACGGGAGCGTGCCTTTAAGCAATACGATCTGTCCGGCAGCGAGTTCGGCGTGAAGGGTTCCGGGCTTAACTTCAGTTTCAAGAGGGCGATCTAACCGGCCGCGTGAAATCCAATCCTCAGGATATTCGTAGAACCTGTCTGTCAGTGGGCCTTGGCCTTCCAGGATAAAAACAATGCTGTGCCTTCTCCGTATGGTGGCGCGCCATTCCGGCTTAGCCTCAAACTCCTCTCTGGTGACCATGGGTTTCGCCTGATCCTCAGTCCTGTCGTAGGTGTTGCGCGCTGTTCCTAAGCAGCCTGGTGTGCTGCATTCGTTGGCCTGCACTTAATCGTTTGTGTTCTTGGCTCTAGGATGTTCAGCACAAACATGGGCTGCAAAATCGTTATCGCACTGCAGCTTGTAGTTCTGGATCATTTCATTGAGCAATTTGCCGGCGGGTAAATCCGAAGGACGGAACACCCATGCACATTCGGAGCAACCCGACGCCCCAAAGCCCTGTTCTTCGATCCGTACCATTCTGCGGCGCATCGCCTCGCTGGCACACCTCGTCGATTTGGTGCGGTATTTCCTGTGAAACACGGCGTTGCATTGGTTTCTCGAGCGCAACTTCGGCGTCCCGCCATTGCTCCGGGCGAGGTTCTGCGCAAGTTGTCACTCCGTGAACAGGCCTCAAAACCGCAGTGAATCCAATAAAGTTGTGAAGACTACCGGCTAACCAGGGGCTGATGTCTGTGGGGTATCCAACACTGGTAAGAATTGCTATCTCAATCCGAGGTCATCCTCGAGCTGTCGAATGACGCCGTAGCACTCACAGCCGGATTTTTCGAGTTTCCTGCGGTTCACAATCTTCACCGCCCCTCGCACGTAATCTATGATTCCCTGTTTTTGCAGCGCTGCTGCTGCCGAGCTAACGGTGGACCGGTCGGTGCCCATCATGGTCGCAATGAAATCATGGGTGATTGGAAGCACTCCGGAACCTACTCTGTCGTGCGTCATCAGCAGCCACCTGGAGAGGCGCTGCTGTATATCGTGCAGCCGATTGCACGCCGCCGTTTGTGCGACTTGCATTCCTTGAAGCCCGGTATGCCTGTTCAAAATCACCTGTAACTGTGGGGCTGCCCGCAGAATGCGTTCTAGCGCGTTTCCCCTCACTCGGAAGCCATTGCCGGCGATTTGGATAACTTCGCGCACGGAACTTCTACTCAAGCCGGCCGCCAATCCTGCCCCCACGTAGCCCTCGTTACCTACTACCCCAACTTCGACGGTTCGGCCGTCTTTGGTCACCACAACTTGAGAAACCATTCCTCCGTTCGGGAAATAGACGAACTCGATTCTTTGTGCCGGCTCATGAAGGCTGAGATGAGACGGAAGGTCGACATGCCTCAAGTCGGCCCGCATCAGCTCGTATTCACTATCGGGCATGGCCAGCAGTATTTTGCTGCTTACCGGTTTTCCGTCGGCGCTGGTCCGCGCGGCTGTCTGCGCGACTCGAAAGTTTTTTCCACTCATGTCCATCCCTTGAACAGCATTTGAACAGCATCGGAGCACCTGGCATTCATGGGGAGGCACCCCCACGGGGTTCCGGGGAATGCAGTGTAATACAGGATTTAGAACTATACCTAACGGTACACCGCGACCATTGGCTCAGAATCCCCCGAAAATACCCCCCGTTCGAAATCTCCGTGCGTTCCGGAGGCCTCTATCCATTCGAATGTAGTACCGATAGGTAATATATTTACTAAATCGTATAGTTATGGTATATTGGCGTGTGTCGCGCGAATTCTTTCTTCGGTGCGCACGTCTGTCCCCAAGCCTGCGGGCGCGCCAATCGCTCCGCCCGTTTTCTCCGCCGCTTGTCAGGTCGTACAGCCTTTGGCTCCGTGACTTAATTCACTTACGCATTCGCAACACCTGGATATACCCGCACATTTCGGTTTTTTACACGCTCAACTCGCAAACTCTCTCCTTTATTTTAAAGCACATACGAGTTGTGCCCCACTCGAGGGTGCGTCTATCACCTTTATTTTCATATCCTTATAAGCCGATACTCCTGCAACCCTCATCGTTTGATATCGTTACAAAATACCGGGGGGGAGGGGGTACCCCGCTCTTCACCGCGAGATCGGTGGCGGAATGGGTGCGGCAAATGGTGACGTCGCGCATTGGTGGCGCGCCGTGCCGATTCTTGCTAGACTCGTGCTGGTCTACGAAACAGTGGACGTAGGGCTGTATCCCGAATTAGGGAACGGCACCAGGAGCATCGAATGAGCGCCACAATCGTGCGGGCAACGGTAAGATCACCGTGCCCGACATTCTGACACGAAAATCCCACCCTCACAGCACAGTTCCTCCGCGAAATCTCGCCCGCGGAAAATTGTGTGTCTCACCGCGTACGATACGCCCACCGCCCGCCTGGTCGATGACGCCGGCGTGGACATCATTCTCGTGGGCGATTCCCTCGCCATGGTCGTTCTCGGACACGAGAACACCTTGTCCGTTACACTTGACGAAATGCTGCATCACACCCGCGCCGTGCAGCGCGGCGTCCGGCGCGCGCTGCTCGTCGCCGACATGCCTTACGGCAGCTACCACATCGACGCTGCCGAATCGGTCCGTCACGCCCTGCGCTTCATCAAGGAGGCTGGCGCCTCGGCCGTGAAAGTCGAAGGTGGTGAGCGCCGCATGGATTTGATCGCCCGCCTGGCGGATGCCGAGGTGCCTGTCATGGGTCACGTCGGCCTGACGCCGCAATCGGTTCTCGCTCTGGGCGGGTTTCGCGTGCAGGGCAAATCACTCGCCGCTGCCGAGCAGGTCTTCAGCGAGCCCGCGCCGTAGAAGCTGCGGGAGCATTTTCGATTGTTCTCGAATCCATACCGCGCGAGCTCGCCGCGCAAATTACGCGCGAGCTGCGCATTCCCACGATCGGCATTGGCGCCGGGCCCGAATGCGACGGCCAGATCCTGGTGCTGCACGACCTGATCGGCCTGGGCTCCGAGCACGTCCGAAATTTGCGCGGCAATACGCGGCAGGTTGGTGAGGCCATCTCCCGCGCCGTGGCCGAGTATGGCGACGATGTTCGCAGCGGCCGGTTTCCGTCCGACGAAGAGTCATTTCACCTCGCGGGTGCGGTTCGCGAACAGCTTGCACGCCGCCCGCCGCAAGTAATGTGCAGGAGATAGCGTGCCGCGCCAGTCGCAGGGGGAAGATCAGCCCGAGCAGTGAAAAGCAGAAGGGGAGAAAAGCAGACCCACGACCCGAACTGCTGCGCTCGTTGTTTGCTTACGATGGCTGGGCGAATAAGCGCGCGCTCGACGCTTGCGCCGCTCTTACGCCCGAGCAGTTCACGCGCGATCTCGGGTCGAGCTTCCGTTCTGTACGCGACACGCTCGCGCACATTTCCGGGCGCCCAGTGGATTTGGCTCGAGCGCCTGAATGGCCGCTCGCCCGCCGCGCTGCCCGCGCTGGATGCCTGCGCCGACCTCCCTTCACTGCGCGTGCATTGGAGCGAAGTCGAGCGCGACCTCCTCGCGTTCGTCAATGGCGCTTCGGCCGCCGATCTCGCGCGCGTTCTCGAATATCGCACCTCCCGCGGCGAATATCGCACCCCCATCTGGCAAATTTTTCTGCATCTCGTCAATCACGGGACTTACCATCGCGGCCAGGTCACCACTCTGCTGCGTCAGTTGGGAGCTAAGCCCGTCGAGCACCGACCTCATCGGTTTTTATCGCGAACTCGCCGCGCAGGCGCCGGCTAGAGGAGCCGCGCGTCAACAGCATCCCGCCCCTCCGTGGAAGTCATTCACACCGTCGCATGGATGAGTCAAGTCGCGCGCCAGGCGCGCTCTGAGGGGCGCATTGCCGGCCTGGTCCCCACGATGGGCGCACTGCACGCCGGCCATTTTTCCCTGGTGACAGGCGGCGCGGCGCGTGGCGGATCCGGTGATCGTCTCGGTGTTCGTCAACCCCAAGCAGTTTGCGCCCGGCGAAGATTATGCCCGCTATCCGCGCACCCTCGACGCCGACCGCGAGGCGCTCGAAAAACTTGGCGTGGATATTCTCTTCTCTCCGTCGCCCGAAGAAATGTACCCGCCCGGATTCAGCACCACAGTGGCCGTCGAAGGACTGGGCGACCGGCTGGAGGGCCGCGTGCGCCCGGGCCATTTTCGCGGCGTCGCCACCGTCGTCCTGAAATTGCTGGAAATTGCCGTTCCGCGCTTCGCCTATTTCGGCCGCAAGGACGCGCAGCAGGCGCAGGTGATTCGCCGCATGGCGCGCGACCTCTCGCTCGATCCCGAAATTGTGGTTTGCCCGATAGTTCGCGAGCCGGATGGCCTGGCGATGTCGTCGCGCAACGCGTACCTGTCCGCGGGCGAGCGCCGTGCCGCGACCGTTCTTTATCGCGCGCTCGAGACCACCCAAAAAGCGATCGCAGCGGGCGAGTTCGGCATCCGCAGGGCTGGTGGCGGCGGCGCGCCGCGTGCTCGCCACCGAACCGCTCGCGAATCCCGATTATGTCGAAATCGTCGACGCGGAAACTTCGAGGCGCTTCCTCGCCTTCGCGGCCATTGTCTGATGGTTTTAGCCGTGCGTATCGGTGCTACCCGCCTGATCGATAATCTGCTGATCGAAATCGAGCAGGCCGGCTGAAACGTCGGCGACGAGAGCGCAGCGAGTCATAGAAGCTGCGAGCATCTAGAAGTACAAAGCGAAGTGCAAGCGGTTGCGGGAATGGAATCGCGTCCCGCGGCGGCGATCCGCTGCGAGCTTTGAGCTGTGCGCGCGCTGGCGCGCGTGCCAGATGGTTTTCAACTTATCGTGCGAGACGCTTTGCAGGTTCGCGAGGGACGATTTACAAATTATCGCGGCGGAGAGTGTGCAATTTTTCCCCGGACCGGTTTGCAATGTCTCGCGCGGACGAATTTACAAATTCTCGATGGTTTTCAACACTTCCGCGGCATGGCCTTTGGCGCGAACTTTATCCCAAATCTTGGCGATGCGCCCTTCCCGGTCGACAGGAAGGTCGAGCGCACGATCCCCAGGAAAGATTTTCCCAGGAACAGCTTCATCCGCCGCGCTCCATACGCCTCGATAGCGTCAAATTCCGGGTCGCTAAGCAGCGGGAAATTGAGCTTCTGTTTCTCCCTGAATTTCGACTGCATCTGCACGCTATCCGCGCTGCAACCCAGAATTACCGCGCCGGTCATTATCGAATTGCTTTTTCGCGTCGCGAAATTCACGACGCTTCCGTGATGCAGCCCGGGGTCTGCGCCTTCGGGAAAAAATAAAGCACCACCGGCCTGCCGCGCAGGGCCGCCAAGGCAATTTCGTTGCCGTCGTCGGCCTTCAGCCGAAACGCCGGCGCCGGGATCTCCTTCTTTCAGCACTTTCGTCATCCCATTCCGGGCCGCTTCGAAGCTCAGTCGACCGCCGGCCCCAGCAGTCGCTTCAGTACGTCGTTCACGATCTGCGGATTCGCCTGTCCCGCGAGAAGCGCGCATGACCTGCCCGACAAAAAACTTGAAGACGCCTTCGTTTCCGGCCCGATACTTCGCTACATTGTCGGGATTCTTCTCCACCACCTCGCGGCACAGCCGCTCGATTTCTCCGCTGTCCTGGATTTGCGCCAGTCCTTCGCCGGCGATAATCTCCGCCGCGGATTTGCCGCTTTCAAACATCGTGGCAAATACTTTCTTGCCGGTGGCGGCGTTGATCGCGCCCGATTCCACCTGCTGCACCAGCGCGGCCAGCGCCGCGGGTGTAACGGGGCTCGCTTCGATGCCCCGCCGGCGTCGTTCAGCCGGCGCAGCAATTCGGTTTCGATCCAGCCGGCCGCAGACTTGGAAGGAGCGCCAGCAGCCGTACGCCCTCGAAATAATCGCCGAGCGCTCGCGTCGCGGTCAGCGCGCCGGCATCGTAGTCGGAAAGCGCGTATTCCCGCGCAAAACGCTCGCGCCGCGCCGCCGGGAGTTCCGGCATCTGCGCGCGCGGTTTCAGCGAGCCAGGCAGCGTCGATCCGCACACGGCAAGCAGGTCCGGGTCGGGAAAATAGCGATAATCGTGCGCGAATTCTTTCGAGCGCATCGGCTCGGTGCGCCCTTCCGCGACGTTCCACAAACGCGTTTCCTGCGAGATGCGTCCGCCGGCTTCGAGCACGCTGATATGCCGTTCGATCTCGTATTCCAGCGCACGCTGCAGGTAGCGGAACGAATTTAGATTTTTTACTTCGGTCTTGGTGCCGAATTTCTCCGCGCCTCGCGGCCGCACGCTGACGTTCGCGTCACACCGCAGCGAGCCCTCCTCCATATTGCAATCGCTCACCTGCGCGTATTCGAGCACTTGCTTGAGCGTCGTGAGATAGGCATAGGCTTCCGCAGGCGAGCGCAGATCGGGTTCGGAAACAATTTCCGCCAGCGGCATGCCGCCGCGGTTGTAATCGATGTACGTCTTGGTGCCGGATTCGGGGAACCCTTCGTGCATGCCCTTGGCGGCGTCTTCCTCCAGGTGCAACCGCGTAATGCCGATCCGTTTGCGTGCGCCCTCCACGTTCGATCTCGATCCAGCCACCCGTGGCCAGCGGCAGCTCGTACATCGAAATTTGATAGCCTTTGGGCAAATCCGGGATAGAAGTAATTCTTGCGCGCGAAGCGCGAGCTTTCCTGTACTTTCAAATGCAGGGCCAGCGAGGCCCGCAGCGCGAGCTCCACCGCGCGCTTGTTCAGGACCGGCAGCGCGCCCGGCAACCCCAGGCATACCGGGCAGGTATTCGAGTTTGGCGGGTCGCCAAAACGCGTGGCGCATCCGCAAAAAATTTTGGTCGCGGTTTTCAGTTGCGTGTGGACTTCGAGCCCGATGACGGGCTCATAGGCCGCCGCTAAATTCGGCAGATAATGCGCGACGCACGCCGGTGCCGGTTTCGCCATGGCCAAGCGCGATTATAGCATCCGGCTTCTACAATGAGGCGTCCGGCGCGTGTGGCGGGCTCGAGAAGCCGCCAAAGTGCGCCTGGCGCGAGCGCCCATGCGCTTCCCGGTGAATGGCATTACACGAATCTTGTTTAGTATCGCCACCAAGACGGAATCGCAAGCCCACGTAGGCGCCTCGGTGCAACGCCGGATAGCCCGAGCACGTCCTGGTAACTCTCGTTGAACAGGTTTTGACGCGGCCGATGATGCTTAATCTGCTCGTGACGCGAAAGCTCGCCGCCAGATCGAATCTCACATAGCCCGGGTTGCTGGTCAGCCCCAGCGCCGGAAACAGGAAATCGCTATCCGCCCTGCGGCCAACGAATACGCCGGTCAGATTTCCATTGAAACGCCGAAGCGCGGTGTCGAGCGCGAGGCTTCCGGAATTCACCGGGACGGCGAAGCAGCCGGTTGCCAGGCGCTTCGACAGGGTCGAACGCATTCGGCGACGCCAGTACGCGGCTGTCATCGTACGGTATAATTTCCGTTGAGCCCCAGCCAGCGGTTTGCGCGCGAGGCGACACTTGCGATTCACCCCCGCGCTCGCGCCAAATCCGTATTGAAGTATGTGCCAAATCCGAATGGGACACCCGGCAGGCGGCGTCACCGGGCACGGCCCTCCTGGAAAGCAGGCCGTGAAGCTCACGATATTGCGAAACTCGTTCAGAAAATAGTCGGCGGAAATATTTAACTTGTCCCCGATCCAGGCTTTGCTCGATTCCCGCATGAATGGTGTCGACTCTGCTCGGGCCGCAAGTTCGGGTTTCCCGGATTGCACGGATCGGTCCCGAAACGATTGGTCGAGCGAGGGCTCCTTGATTCCCTGACCGTAGCGAATCGCGGACCGCGTCGCATCCCAAAAGTCGCGGCCATAGCGCAGTATGTAGGCGGCGCCGGCGCGCGGCACGCCGCGCGTGCCGAAGTTGGCGTTGTCTTCGGCGCGGAAGCCCGCGTTCAAAACCAGCCGGCCGTTGCCTGCCAGCGGCCCTCGAGAAATCCGGCCTGGTTATTGCGCCGCGCGTGGAGTCCATCTAAGATCGGCAAGAAACGCATTTTCGACTTCATATTGGTAGCCGGCACTGACGGCGAACTGGCGGGCGGTGTAGGTCGATTGCGCTTCCAACTCCGCGCGGTTGTACTGATTTTGCGAGTTGTAGGGAAAGTCGCAATACGCCGACGGCGACCGCTTGCGGCGACCGCGCAAAATCGCATTCGTCGAAAGGATCGGGCGAAAGAAAATAAGTCGCTGAGCAAATTTTGAAATAGCTGGTGCACGTCGGTTTCAGAAGCCAACACCTGGTGCTGCCAGTGCGGCCCTGTGGCAAAGTCCCACGTCAGTCCGGCCATGAGGTTATGCAGGCCGTTATGTGCGTCCAGATTGGGCGGCGTAAACAGCGTTTGCCCGGGTTCGCCCGCATCGCTGGTGTTGTCGCGCACGGTAAG
Source organism: uncultured Acidobacteriota bacterium (assembly GCA_963828935.1). Taxonomy (GTDB): domain Bacteria; phylum Acidobacteriota; class Terriglobia; order Acidiferrales; family UBA7541; genus Palsa-189. The sequence continues at coordinate 217,674 of CAWHGP010000010.1, forward strand.
CCGCAGCGAATTTTGTTCGGCGAGCTGCAGCCCGAAATTGCCGGATAGCGTGCGGTTGAGGAAGCGGTCATTCACGCCCTGGCCTGCCGTCTCGAAATACGCCGCGGCGGCGGAATAATCAAGCGGCCCGGCCAGCCCGCTCAATTGCGGCGGCGCCGCGCCCGGTATCAAACGAGCCGCCTTCGGAATCAGCAGCGAGCAGGGGCGTGCGCGTGGAACCGCGATGGGTGAGAATCTCGATCGTGCCGCTCACGGCGTCGGAGCCGGAAAGAGCGCTTTCCGCGCCGTGCACGACTTCAATTTTGTCCACATCTTCGAGAGTGAAGTTCGAGAAATCCATCGCGCCGCCTGGTTCGTTGGCGGGAACGCCATCGACGAGCACCTTGGTGAAATTGGAGTTGCCGCCATCGAGAAAGAGCGAGGCCGACACCGCCCACCGGGCCGGTTTGACCGAGGCTGAAGCCGGGCAAAGTTTCAAGCAGCGGGGCCAGTTCGACGGCCTGCCGTTGCGCGATTTCTTCGCGCGTGACGATGTCGACGGGCTCACTCGCCGCGTCGGCTGCGATGGGCTGAGCCTCAGCACTGACCACCACACTCGCGGAAAGCGGTTCGATCTCGAGCCTGGCATGGAGCTCGCGAATTTCGCCGGCATGCAATTCCAGCACCTGCTCGAAAGGTTTCAGCGCGTCGTGTGTAATCGTCAGCCGATAACGGCCCGGAGGAACCTCGAGGTGAAACCGGCCATCGTTTCCGGAAACGCCTTGCGCCTGGTTTGCGGGTGAGGAAAGCCCTTGAACGTTGATGGAGGCGCCGGCAACGGCGGCATCACTGACATCGGTGAGTGTGCCTTGCATGGTGGCAGCGGCTTGCGCCTGCGCCGATGCTGCCATCCCGAAAAAACAGGTGAATACCACAGAAGCAATCAGCGACAGAGTTACAAAGCGAAAACGCAAAAACGGTGTGGATGGATACGGTATTCCAGAGAGCGGGTTGCGCATGAGTTCCTCCTCTCCCGTCTCGCGCGGGAGGTGAAGGTTGTCCCAGCGAATTCGCACAGGGCGAATGCGCGGGCTGCAAACTCCGCCGGTCTCCTGGCTTGGCGGCCTCTTGCGGGCGGCCTTCCCATCCGGCTGGCCTTTGGCGACCTGGCCGGACAGTGGCTCGCGCGCAATGGGCGCCGCCTTACAGTCGCGCGGCGGCGACGGTTTCGCACCGTCTTCCCGAACACGGAGTTCGCGGGTGGATGTGGACGGGCTCAAGCGCAACGCAGCGTTTTATGATGAGACGTTGCGGCGCGCGCCAACCCGCGTGGAAACGACCTTACTTAAATGACCCTGAACAGCTGGCAGGCGGCCGCATGCCGGAACGCATGGCGATGTAGCGGCTGTAGCCTGCCATCTTCAGGACGACTGCACCGACCTCCTGCCCTGAATTTGTACGCGCGGGCGCCCCTCGGGACCGCACTCGATGTCGAGAGGCGTTTCAAAGACCTGCTCGAGAAGTTCGCGCTGATAAACCTCGGCGGGCGGCCCGACGCGCAAACATTTGCCGTGATGTAGGAGCACGATGCGGTCGGCAAACTCCGCCGCCAAGCCCAGCTCGTGCGTCACGACGATGACGGTGTAGCGATTTTCTTCCGCCAGACGGCGCAGGTGCACCAGCAGCTCCACCTGCGCGCCGATATCGAGATGCAGCGTAGGCTCGTCAAGCAGCAAAAGGCGCGGCTGCTGGGCGATGGCACGGGCCAGGACGACGCGCTGCTTTTCTCCGCCGGAGATTTCGTGTACCCAGCGGTCGCCCAAATGCGCGGCACCCACTTGTGCGAGCGCGTTCGCCGCAATTTCGTAGTCTTGGTCATTCTCGAACCACAGCGAGCGGCCGTGCGGGTGCCGGCCTTGCAGCACGTAGTCTCCCGCGCGTATGGGGAAAATAAGCGGACTGTCCTGCTGCACCATGGCGATGCGTTGCGCGCGCGTGCGAGCATCGAGGCGGCTGACTTCCCAACCGTCGAGTTCGATGCGTCCTGAAAGCGGAGCCAGGGAGCCAGAGATGAGTTTCAGCAGCGTGGATTTGCCGCTCGCATTCGGGCCGAGGATAGCGACAAGCTCGCGTTCACGCGCCTGAAACGTGGTGGCCTCAAGCGTAAACTGACGCACCGAACCCTTGCGCGCGTACGCATAGCTGGCTTGCTCGACGTTCACGCGCAAAGGCGGGGCGGCGTCCACATTTCCGGCGCCAGCCCCGTGGCCATCGCCGCCCGGGTTGCGGGTGATCAGATTCTCAAGCGTCAGGAGAGCCTCCGCCGCAACAGGTAAATAAATACGGGTGCGCCGGCCATCGCCGTCATCGCGCCCACGGGCAATTCGGTGGGCGCGACGATCGTACGCGCCAGGGTATCCGCAAGGACAATGGCGATCGCGCCCCCCAGCGCGGACGTGGGTATCAATACGCGATAGTCGGAGCCAAAGAGCATGCGCATGACGTGCGGCACGAGCAAGCCCACGTAGCCAATCGCGCCGCCCACCGAGACCGCCAGGCCCGTCAAGATCGACGCCGAAACATAGACCACCAGCTTGACACGCATGACGTCGACACCGAGATGCATGGCTTCGCGTTCACCGGCGAGGATCAGGTTCAGGTCCGCGGCCGTGGTGAAAATTGCGCCCGCCGCCAGGACGAAGCCGACCACGAGAATCCAAAGCAGGCCGGGGGGAAGGGAAGCGGAAAGATCGCCCATAAGCCAAAACGCGATGCCGCGAACGTCGCGGCTGGCGAGGGTCATCATCAGGAACATGATGACGGCGGAAAGGAAAGACGCGGAGATGATGCCGGCGAGCAGCAGCGTGGCGCTATCGAGCTGGCCTTCGCGCCGGCCGAGGAAATAAACTGCCGCAATGGTCGCGGTGGCACCCAGAAACGCGGCCAGAGGCGTCATCAGGGGAAGCGCCGGCAGGACCAGCAGAGCGAGAATCGCGCCCAGCGCCGCGCCGCTCGAAACTCCCAAGACGTACGGATCGGCCAGCGGATTCCGCAGCAACGCCTGAAAGCTTGCGCCGGCAACGGAAAGCGCCGCGCCGACAACAATACCCAGCAGGATTCGTGGCAGCCGTATATCCACCATGATCAGGCGGAAATCGACGGAAAGTTTTTCCGGGTGTCCGCTCGCGAGCCATAGGAGATTTTGCGCGAGATCGCTAAATGAAAACGGCACCGCGCCCAGGCGGAGTGCCAGTACAACATGCCAAGCAGCACGACCGTAAGCAGGGTGCAGATACCGAGCATGCGAGCCAATGTGAGCCGCCGCGCGATCACAGCGATCTCGCAAAGGCGGGAGGCCAGTCCCGGTACGGGTAGCCGATGCGGCGGCAACGGATGCGGCGGCGACGGCAGCGGGGCGCCCGCCGCGGCTGGGGCGCAGTAGCCGTGTCCTGCGGCGGTTCGCGAGAATGGTATCGCAGCTGGCGCGGCGCGCCTTTAAACCCAAAGCGCTCGGGATACAGCGCTCGCGCCAACTCCTCGATCGCGTCCATCAGCCGCGGCGACGGATGGCTGATGGACTTCGGAGCACAATGATGCGATTCGGCGGTCGCGCATCGCCGAAGGTCACGCCAGCCGGGCTGATTGCGCAGCCCGTCAATTTGTTGCAGCGCCTGTGCGCGGTCGTCGGCCGAAAAATCAGGTATTCGGGTTGCCGCGCGGACCACGGATTCCAGGCTGACGTTCGGCCAGTCTTGCGCCGGCTCCAGCGCGGGCCGCGCGCCGGCCGAGCGCAGCGCGTCGGCGAGAAACGTGTTGCGCCCCACGGTGATGAGCGGTGTCCTGCCACACAACGAAGAACACGCTTTTCGGCGCGACATCCCGCAATTCGTGCGCGCACGGCCGCAAGCCGGCGGCGAAGATCTGCTACAAGGTCGGAAGCCAAGTTGCCATCCTGCGACGCACCAGCCGAAGCAGCAGCGCTGGAGGCGGCGCTGGCGTCGCCGTCGTCGTCGTTCACGCGAATAAGATGAGCCAGCCGTTCGGTCGAATCAAGCACCTGCTCCACTGTTCGCGGATCGGTGGCATACACCGCGATGCCCAGATGCTGGAGCGAATTGACGGTGGTTTGCCGATTGATTGAGCGCGTAGCAACCACCAGGTCGGGATGCAGCGCCACAATCGTTTCCAGACTGGGATCCACCGGGCCGCCGATGTCGCGGCTTGGATTTGGCTGCAGGCGGATAGTCGCAGTAGTTCGTGTCGCCCACTATGCGGTCGCCCAGCCCCAGCGCGAAAAGCGTCTCCGTGACACTGGGAGCGAGAGAAACAATGCGTGCGAGGTGCGTGGGCCACGTAATGGTGCGGCCCGTCTCGTCGGTCACCATGCGCGGGGCGGATGGATGCACTTGTGGAGGATGGGATTGCGCTCGGGCGGCGCTCGTAACCAGCGCCATCACCATCAAGGGCAGCGCCACAAGGATCCGGAAGCATAACGCCGGCACCGTTGCGCGGCGCAGCGTGGAGTTAAGAAAATGCCGCGACGAAAGCAACCGTGCGCGGCAGCGTTGGTTTCCCTTCATCATCGAAGTCGTTCGACCCTCGAGATTGCATCGTGCTGCCGGGTGCCGCCAAGCCAAAAAAAAGCCCCAAGCAAGAAAATGGGGCTCTGCGTGAGCCGCGCACCCTTTCTCGCGAAGAGTGTCAGCCTGCGACGGCTTGAGCGGGTACCTGACTTACGGCCTCGAAGGCCGATTACAGTGGCGGGACCGTGGCCGATTTTCGCGGCCTTTCCCCTGCTGCAAGCCTGCAAGTTGTCGACCTGAGTCTATTCCGGGGTTCGATGAGGTGTCAATATCGCAGGCGTATGGGTCGCATATTTGCGGAGCGGACGGCGGCTGGCGCGCAGCGTGAGGCGCGACGATCCCAAACTCTGGCGAGCGGGTGCGGCAGTTCGGGGGTTCGCGGTGGCCATCGCCGACGCGCGCGACCGGCTCTGGGCCGCTATGTGGAGATGCGCCCCGGATCGTCGCCCTCATGGCTCCAGCGCAAATCATCCACCCACCAACGGCCATCCGCATGGATCAGCGTAAACCGGGCCACGTAGTGGTCTCCGCTTTCGGCCGTCAAATGTGTCTCCATCACGGTGCGACCGCCGTATTCCTGATTTTCGCCAAACCGCAGTTCACGCGTGCGAAAAACGCGCCAGTGCGTCAGCACCAATTCGCGCCATTCGTTGAAAGGAACTTCCTGACGATAGCGCGGCGAGAACAATTCATAAGCGGCGCGTAATTGCCCGCGTCCAAGATCATCGAGCTGTGCGCGTACAATTTCACGCGGCCCCACGGCGTCGAGCAAACCTTCGCGCTGCACGATGAGCCACGCCAGCAGCGTGAGAGCCGCAAGACCTGCGGCCAAAAGGGCCGCGCGACGGCTGGGTACGGGCGAAACGGGCGCACGGGCGCGCGCCCCGAAGCGATCGAGGTGTGGAGCGGCAGTTTCCCCAGCAGGCGTAGGCGGGGGCTCGTATGGAATATCTTCACGCAGGCCCGCGGGCTCGGATTCGCGCACGCCTGCAGCGGAGGTATCGGACAGGTTATCGGGTGCCTCGTCCGGATTGGGAGCCGGAAAGAATGTGTTTTGCGGATCGTCCATCGATCACCGCCTTGCGTATTATCGCATCGATTTAGGGCATCGACGCGTGCAGAAATATCTTTGAACTTGGCCTGTTATTGTGGCGTGAATCATCGCCTGGTCAAAGCTTGGTCAAAACCCTTACCGCTGCCCTGGCTGGCGTGCCAAATGGCGTGTCCGTTCAACGCACTTCATCGCTAACTTCCACGTTTCTTTTTAAAATCGAACCGCGAGCCCATCTGGAATCGGCACAAAAACTTGAGCCGGGCCACGCTCGCATGGCCGCCATTTTTTCACCTTGCGTTGTAAATAGCGAAGCGCTCATTGGCATAGACGGGCTCGATGGGATACTGGACACTCCGAAACTGAACGATGTAATCAAGTTTGTTTTCATTTGCTACGCTCCGAATACGATCCCAGGACTGGTTTTTGTATGCCTCCATCATAAAATCTACAATGCCCGCGCCCTGAGGCCGCGGCGTTTGATCCAGAACCTTCACCCGTCCCAGGAATGTGTCGGCAAAGGCAGGATAAAAATACATGGCATTGCCGTCCGACCACTCGCCCCAGCTCGAGCGGTAGGAAAGTACGCGGAAACCGCAACCTGCGGGCGGGACCATGAAGGTAGCTTCCCTTAGCGTATGAGCTTGCGCCCAGATCTGAGCGTCATAGCAGGCACTCTCGTCGGGACTGGCGGGAATGTGAAAATTCCACCACTGATCGACTGAGGAGGTCAGAAGAACAAAGCTCACGAGCACCCCGACGCAGCACAAGCCAGCCACCATCCGCGATGTCGAAATTGTGCTAATGGATTTTCGCGATCGCTCGAACGCAGCCACAACATAACGTTCCAGCCATTCGGGTGGTTTTAGCCAGAGAATCATCGCTGGAAATAGAACGATCGTTACGTAATTCGACAGTGGGCACAAAATCGCGAGAACTGCGAGCAGGCAGGTGGTTGCAGGCCTGTGAACGATGGGCGATTCGAGAAGCCTTGCTGCGTAGATCTGGATCAGGAGGAATGCATACGGAATCAGCAAAGAATCAGCACGCTGCAGCATGAACCGCGCGACGCTGGGTGTAAGCCAGAACCACCCAGCAACAATCCCCACCAGCATGACAGTGAAGTAGCTCACCGCCAGGAGTTCGAGCCTGCGTTCTAGTTGCAATCCACCCTTCCGGGCAATAAAACTCATGCAAACGGCCGCGATTAGCAGGGTCGCCGCTTCAATGATTTGGGAGACAGGAGTCCAGCGGAGGGTGATGTGCAGCGGGTAATGCACCAGCAGCGCAAAAACGTAATCGCTCGGATAGTTTGTCAGAAACGATCGGCGAAAATGGACGAACCAAGGGAGGAAGGCGCCAGCGCCAAGAAGCGCAGCACCGATAATTTGACGCCGTTGCTTGCGCCAGTCGACTATCGCAAAGAATGCGAAAGCGGGGAGTATCTGGATAAACTGAAGAGCGTCAACGTATGCGCTTATTCCGGCGAGGAGTGCCGCGCTCCGCCACTTCCCCTCGGCTAAGAACACACCCGCGAAGAGCGCGATCGCCACGGCAAGCGCAGCATGCTCCGATATTTCGTCTAGTATTATAGTGCCTCCAATCGGCGTTTGGTTGTTGAGCGTTCCAGACAATCCGATAGCCATCACCATACAAGCGCCCAGGAACCGGTTACGCACCCGAGTTCCCAGCAGTAGCCCTATGGACCCGAAAAAAATCAGCTTAGTGATCAGAAATAACGTAAAGAGAATATGCCCGGCGCTGTAGTGTTGGGAGAGGATGGCCACAACGTGCCAGTAGAAAGTCTGGATGTGCGGAAAAGCGTCTCGAATAGCGTCGCCTGGGTATAAAGAGGGGTCGCGGAGCCAGTTGGCCATAGGCAAAAACAGGTTATAGTCCGCTCCCGCAGGATACTGGAACCCGTAGACGGCCGCATTTGCATACAGCCCCAACACTGCGAGGAAAAGTATGTAGTAGCCGTCGCCTGACCGTCTTTTTTTCTGGGTTCCGTCGCCCGTTGTGAGCCGATTGAGGGGATCATTGCGCATATTTATTGTCGACGCGAATCGAGCTCGATTGAAGCCCGGTAGTTCCATCGCGCGGGCATGCACAGACTCGATTCCGGTTCAAAAACGAATCCCGTCAATGCGTGAAGCAGTTTAATCGGTTGAATAAGCCGGTGGCGTTTTAACCGCACAAAAGACGCGCGAAAGCCTCTTTTCGCCTGCCGCGAGCCTGCAACATTGTAAATGAGGACGTGCGAACTCACGGCCCATTGTCAGTAATCAGGCGGCCACGCCCGCCCTGGGGTTGAGTCCGTCGCGCCGGGCGGTGCGATCGCGAAGCGGGCCGCGATATGCACGGCTCTCCAACCGGCGAGGTTTGCCTGAAACACTGCTTCCGGCGACCGCTTTTCGGGGCCGTGCGACGCTAAAGATTTTTTTCAAAGCGAAGGGGTTGGGGTGTATACATGTGCCCATCCCGGAGAAATTGGAAATCCGGGTCAAAAAACGTCTTCGGCTGAAAAAATAGCATTCGAAGGAGGGGTTCGTGACTAAGCTTCAGAGTATGCAGATCAAGAATTGGGCAAGACTGGGCGGCCTGTGTCTCTCGGTTTTTGCCGTCGTGGTGATTTGCGCCGGTCTTTTTCGCACCGGCATTTTTTCCGGTGTCGTAGGAGCGCAGGAGGAAGCGGCGCCGAAGTACAAAGTCGACGCGAGCTGGCCCAAGCCCCTGCCCAACAAGTGGAAGATGGGCGGCGTGACCGGCCTGGCCGTCGATAAAGACGACAACGTTTGGGTCTACGACCGCCCGAACGATCTCACCAGCATTGAAATCGAAGCCGAGCTGGATCCTCCCATCGCCGATTGCTGCGTCCATCCTCCCTCGATGATCCACATCGCCGGGCACGATGGCCCCGGCTACAAGGATGGCGACGTCATCGGCTACTTTGACGCCCAGCAAGGGCACGGCATGGCCGTGGACAAAAAAGGATTCGTCTACCTCGGCCAGAACACCGTCCGCAAGTACGACCCCAAGACCGGCAAGATGCTGATGGCCGTTCCGCACGTCCGGAGACGGCCAATGGCCAGCCGTTCAACGATCCGACCCTCCCAATCGCAAGCCGGGCGAGGGCAGCGCCGGGCCTGTGGCCGGCTTCATCACCGTGCCTGGCGCTCCGCGCAGCGGTCGCGGCGGTGTCGGCGAGGAGGCCGCCACGCAGGCCGCGTTGCAGAACACGGCCTTCATCGACAAGTATCCGCCGACCACCCCGATGATCATCGGAGAAATCGAAGAGGTCCGCACCGACGATGACGCCAACGAGATTTACGTCGCCGACAGCGCCTTCGGCGGTCGCGTGATGGTCTTCTCGCTGGACAAGTTCGAGTTCAAGCGCGGCTGGGGCGCCTACGGGCACAAGCTCTCGGAGATCAGCACCGATCCCGCCGATCACGCCTACCATCCCAGCGGTCCCATGGCCAAGGAGTTCGTCGGCCACCTGACCCTTAACTTCTCCCACGACGGCTTGGTCTACGCCGCCGATCGCGGCGGCAACCGCATCGACGTCACCGACAAGCAGGGCAATTTCAAGCAGGAGATCAAGCTGGCCGAATACACCGGCGTCGGCGGCTCCGCCGGCGGAGTGATGTTCTCGGCGGACAAGGACCAAAAGTTCTATACATCTCCGATCTAACGAACAACCACGTCTGGTTCCTGGACCGCAAGACGGCAAGGTCCTGGGCACGATCGGCAGCATGGGCCAAAACGCCGGAGAATTCTTCGGCGTGCACATGGAAGCCGTAGACTCGAAGAACAATATCTATACCGGCGAAGTCTTCTACGGCGAACGCGTGCAGCGCTTCGTCCCGGCCAAGTAAACAGAGCGAAGCTTCAGCATCACAACGGGACGATCAACTCGGACGGCGCGGGGAGTGGTTCGATGGAACCGTCTCAAAAATCGAACTTCCTCGGTCAGGCTCCTGGACGCTCTGCATTTCACGCCAAACTTCGGCACTGGATAATAGCTGCGACTGTGGATCACGGGCACACTCGAGCCATTGGCGGGCAAGGGTGAAACGGTCTTGGCATCGTTCTCAAGCAGGGAGGGATGAAAGCGTTCAGGGGCAAGACAAATTGTGATTGGTGACCGAGTTTGACGCCACAAAATGGCGGGTGGCGTCAACCGAACGGGCGATCAAATCGCGCGTGCTTTCACGATGGCATGAAGGTTGTTCTTACGGAAGGCAGCCGTATTGTCAATTTCCTGCACTTCGAGGGAAATGGCAAGCGGCATTGTCTCGTAGACGTTCTTGAGCAATTCCCAGGCCGCATCGAATATCTCCTGCCCCGCACGTTTGCGTGTTTCGGGCGGGCGGCCCGGCGCGACGCGGACGGAAATAGCCACAAACGCGTTGTCACTGTGGCCATCCGCAATGACGTAATCGTCGCGGCGCGCCGCGCGGGTACGCACCGCGGCCACTTCGAACACCCCGGTCCGCAGGGCCGCCTGATGTATGGTTTCAACAAGCTTATGAATGTCGATGTGGTTTTTAAGATTTGCGGAATATTCGACAGTAATGTGCGGCATATCGCGCTCCTTTCATGAACTAAGCTTCGTCGAACGTTTGCCTAGGCACTAGCCACGATCGTGGAAATAAATCGGGTGGCCGGACGCGCCGGCCAGCCACGAGAGCTCTGCCTATGCAAGCCCATCTCTTGAGGACGAGGCCCCGGCCCTTCAACGCCTTCACGTTCGCAGCAGAGACGTGGTGGTCCACGCGTTCGAATCCGTGAGTCTGGCTTGGAAAGTCAATCGGCGACCATAGTAGTTTGAATTATTTCACAGGATTAGCAGCGCTCGCCGCGCGCATCAGCATCCTCGGATCGTTGTTGAAAATACTCAATCGACGTTGCAATGGTCCTCACTGGGCCGAGCGCCTGAAACGGCCAACAACACTTACATAAAAACGTTCGACACTGAAGCAATTTCAGCACCTGCCCCGGTGCGCAGCCCAGCACGGACAACCCTGCGGGATCCGGGCTTTCTCCCCCACGCCATTTTCTATTACTATTTGCTGTCGGATGAGCAGACTCGCGGTTGGCGAATCTAAGGGCATGGGTATGAAGAAGGTCGCGGTGTTGGATGACTACCAAGGTGCTGGTATTTCGCAGCCGTATTGGCGGCGGCTCGACGGCCGGATAGCGCTTGAAGGCTTTCGCGACACACTGCAGAACGAAAAAGAACTCGCCGAGCGGCTGCGTCCCTTTCAAGTTTTGGTCCCCATTCGCGAGCGCACTCATTTCACCGCCCGGCTTCTTCAGCAGCTACCAGCGCTGGAGCTGTTGTCATTAACAGGCAAGAATTCGGGCCAGGCCGACGTGGCCGCTGCTACCGAGCAAGGAATTTTGGTCACTCAGACGGAAGGTTCCGGCCCATCCGCGATTGAGATGACGATGGCACTCATGCTAGCCCTCGCTCATCGCGTTTCCCGGGAAGACCGTTCGATGCATCTGGGAGGCTGGCAAACCGGAATTGGTTTCGACCTCTGCGGCAAGGTGCTGGGGATCGTGGGACTGGGACGAATCGGTGCACGCATCGCCGCGTTTGGCAATCAACTGGGGATGCGGGTGTTGGCATGGAGCGCCAATCTAACGGAACAAAAAGCAGCCGCAGCCGGAGCGGCCTATACGCAGCTGGATGATTTGTTGCAGCAGAGCGATGTCGTCACGCTGCACCTGCGGCTTTCCGAGCGAACGAACCGGATCATTACGGCTCGGCACATCTCCCTGATGAAGCCAACCGCATGTTTCGTGAATACTGCCCGCGGCCCACTCGTCGACGAGGCAGCGCTGGTGGACGCGCTTCGGTCAGGGCGCATTCGCGGGGCCGCTCTCGATGTTTTTGATACCGAGCCCTTGCCTGTGAATCATCCTCTGCGGTCTCTTGAGAACGTGGTCCTAACGCCGCATATGGGATACGTGACCGAGCAGTCCTACGACCAGTTTTTCAGGCAGGCCGTCGAAAACATCGAGTCGTACCTTGATGGCCGGGTTCCGGCCGGCGCCATGAATCCGCAAGTCGTGGCGGACCGTGTGTCTGGTGGGCAATAATTGCTGCGGCCGGCTGAAACAGGAGATATCCGACACGACGTGCAACACAGGAGGAGTCACAATGGCAACTACAACCAAGATCTCCGCGCAGGCTGAACAGCAGTTTGCCGATGATGTTCGTGCGGCCGGCCTTGACGCACCGTGGTTTCATCCCGGTCCTCTCATTCAGCCGAAGAAATTTCAGGTCCAATCGGGCCTGTGGAAATGGGACAAGATCGAGCCTTTGGTGCGGAGCACGCCAGACTTTGTCGCACCAGGCAAGGGCGCTGAACGGAGAATTCTGCGCATCGCAAATCCTGGAGTCGCCGAGCTGACAGCCACGCACACGATTTCAATCGCATTGCAGTATTTGCTTGCGGGCGAAATTGCTCCAGCCCACCGTCACAGCCCCAACGCGATGCGGTTCATGATCGATGGGCAAGGCGCTTACACCACGGTGAACGGCGACAAATGCATGATGCGTCCGGGCGATTTGATTCTCACGCCGGCAGGAACCTGGCACGACCACGGGAACGAAGGTTCGGGCCCGGTTATGTGGATGGATATTCTGGATTCACCCGTCGTGCGCTTTCTGGAAACACTCAACATGGAGCCGTATCCGCACGAGAAGCAAATGGATGGGATCAAGAACGAGGTCTCGGAACGGCGCTATTTGGCCCCCGGCCTTGTGCCAGCCGGGCACGACGCTGAGGGGCAAGAGCGTATGCTGGTGTATCGGTGGGACAAAGCCTACGAGGCGCTCCTGCGTCTCGCGGAGGTGGAGAGCGACCCCTTCGACGATGTCATTCTGCAGTACGTGGAACCGCGCACTGGCGGTTCGGTTTTTACGTGCATAGCGGCTTATCTGCAGATGATTCGTCCGGGTGTCGAGACTCGCGCCCACCGGCACAACAGCAGCGGCGTCTACTTCGTATTGCAGGGGTCGGGCACAAGTCACGTGAACGGAACCGAGTACCGATGGTCGAAAGGCGACATTCTGGTGATCGCTCCGTCGGCTGTGCACAAACACACCAACCCCAACGGCGAGCCGGCAATTCTCTTTTCAGTTCAGGACAGTCCGCTCTTGAAGACCCTTGGTTTCTATCGAGAAGAGGCGCTGTAGCTCGACTCTTGCGGTGCCATGGGCTCATCGATTACGCGGTTTGTTAGCGTGCCGATTCCGCTAACTTCCACTTCGATAGCGTCTCCCGGAACCAGATACCGCGGCGGGTCAAATCGTGCGCCAGCCCCGGCCGGCGTACCCGTAATGACGATGTCGCCAGGCTCCAGCGTGCAGAAGTGAGAAATGTAGGAAAGCAGGAAAGATACGGGGAAGATCATGCGGTCCGTCGTATCGTCCTGTCGCAGCTCCCCATTGACCCGGGTGGTAATTCGCAGTGCGTGCGCGCCGATCTCGTCTGAGGTCACCATCCAAGGTCCCAGTGAACCCGATCGGTCGAAATTTTTCCCCGGTGTGACGTTAAACTTCCCATGGCGCAGCCAGTCGCGAATCGTGCCGTCGTTACAAATCGTATAACCCGCGACGCATGAAAGTGCATCGCCCTCGGCAATGCGCCGTGCGCGGCGGCCTATCACCAGCGCAACTTCACCCTCGTAATCCAATTGTTTCGATTCGGGAGGCCGCACAATCGGTTCTTCGTGAGCCACGAGTGAGGCAGGAAAGCGCACAAAGATGCTCGGATATTTCGGCAATTCCGAGTTGTCCTTGTACTCGGCCGCTCGGTCGGGATAATTGACCCCGATGCATAGGATCTTCCCGGGATCAGGAATAGGCTTCAGCAGCCGAATATCCGCAAACGGGAAATCCACCGGCACTTGCGCTGAGAGCCTTTCCAACTGATTAAGCTGGCCCGCAGCGATGACGGAACGCAGATCAGGAAAGTGCCCGCTGAGACGCGACCGGGCATCGACAACTCCCGAATCCTTGATGATTCCGTAGGAGACGCGCGCCGTTCACTTCAAATGTTGCGATCTTCATGCTGCTTTGTCGGCTTCGAGAAGGCCGGCGCAGCGCAAAACATTATCGAGACGCTTTTCGAGTTCCGGCGTGGCGGGCACCATCGGAAGCCGGTGCTCATTTGCAGCGAGTATGCCCAGCCGCTTCATCATGTACTTGATCGGAATCGGATTCGTATCGAAAAACACCGCCTGATTGATCTCAAACAGCCGTTGATGCAGCAATCGCGCCGCGGACAAATCGTTTTTCCAGACCGCTTCACACATCTCCCGCAAAACGCCCGGGCAGAGATTACCTACTGCGTTCATCAAACCGCAGGCGCCGACAGCCATCATCGGGAATGACAACTCTTCGAGGCCCACAAAGATCTTGAATTCCGGGCCGAAGGCCGCCAGGCACTCAGAAACGAAACCGAGATCGTTGACCGCGTGCTTCATTCCCACGAATGCGGGCGATTTGCTTTTCAGTTCCTTGAGCGTATCCAGCGTGAGACTCACCGCGGTCCGCCCTGGAATGTGGTAGACCATCCACGGCAAGCCGCTGATTTTCGCAATCTCAAGGTAATACGCAATCAGTCCGCGCTGCGGTGGACGCGTGTAATAAGGCGTGACAATCAGAAGCGCGTCGGCACCCGCTTGGGCCGCATGTTCTGTCAGTTGCTTCGTTTCTGCGAGCGATTGCGACCCGGTCGCGGCCACGATCGGCACGCGCTTGGCGGCCACGCTTACCGCTACATCCACAAGCTTGTTCCGTTCCTCGATTGTCAGCAGTGCGGGTTCGGAGGTCGTCCCATTCACCACGATGCCGTGACTGCCTTTGTCGATTTGCATCGCGACCAGGCGTGCGTAAGCCTCGTAATCGACGTCGCCATTTTTGAAGGGCGTCACGAGCGGAGGGACCGAACCCCTCAATCGATCTATCGCTGCCGACATGCCAAGATCCCCGGGATTAGATTAATCGAATGGCCAAGCAGCAAGCATGCTAAGTCGTTAAATGACTGTCGTCAATTGAGGAAGCCATCGAACACAATTGCTTCATTGAGCTCTCGTTAGTGCAGATCGATCGAGCATCGTTCTTAGCGACAATTTCAAAAGCCTGACAATTTCTCCACCCTGGCCATCACACCGAAACCGCGCGGGTCCACGGCCGTGCAGTCTGCAAACTTCATCGCCGTCTCATCGCCGTCCGTCCAAGACAGTCATGCCTTCGCGCTATCGGGCCGCATCACTAAATTTCCAACACCCGCCTTGTTGGCCCAATATTCCCAAGCGCGCCAAGTCTCGGTCGAATAGGGGCCGTAACCGCGGTTACGCGCGTCGATCTCGCCTTGCGAGAGATATTTGATTGGGCCACCCAATTGGTGCGCTTTCAAAAGCGCGCGGGCATTGCGGGGCAGAAAGACCGCCATCCGCACCGCCTCGATGAGCGAGCGTGCGGCCGCCACGAAACCATGGCCGCGCATCAGCACGACATTCCACCCAGCGAGACATTTCGCCAAATCCCGCGCCTGGTCGACATTCGCGACGAGCAGATTGGTGTCACCGAATTTATCCGCAATATCCCAGATGGGAACATGGGCACCGAGAAAGCTTCCCGAATGGATCACCGGCCTCAGGGGCGTGGCGCTTACGATCCCGAAGGGCAGGATGTCTTCGGCATGCGCGTGCACCACTGCCATCACGTCCCGCCGCGCTTCAAATATACCGCCATGGATGAATCGTTCGAGGTAAAGGGCGCGACTTTCCTCCCCGACCGGCTGGCCATCGAGCGTGAATTCGACGATGTCGTCATGCGTGACCAACTCCGGAGCCAGCGAACGGGCGAGAAAAAAACGCTCCGGTCTGTCCGGATGACGGACACTGACATGACCATAGGCATCGACCACCTCCTCATGAGCGAGGATACGGTTTGCAATGACCAGATCGTTCAGCAGAAGGTCCAAATGAGCCAACAGAACTCTCCGGCGAGCATGGCGCCAACTGGTTCAATCATCAGGTTAGCACGAACAGATTCTCTTGCTTTACCGCCCCGCGTTCACAGGGTGCTGACATCAAACGGCATCGCCTGCACGTCAACACAAAAGAGCTGTCAAGGCTTCACTAGGAGCAATCCCTTGGCGACGACCTTGGCGGATGCGTTCTTCGATGCGGAGGCCCAAAGCATCGAAAGCAAGCCCCAGGGCTCATCAAATTGCGTTTGGCTGCTGTGTATTACTCCCGCCATTGTTTTCTGCAACCCAGCACGCCGGCTTGCGAACTCTTGGTCATTAGCTATCGTGGCCGGGTCCGCGCCGGCAAGAAACTGTTGCATCTGGAGAATTGCCGTTCCTGCGGTCCGCATGGCATGGGCCCACCATATTATGGTGTAGACGTCACTCCGGAGAGACTGCGTGATTATGCGTTCTTGAGGATCGGTCAGGTGCAGTCCGACCAGCAATGCGAGGTTGTCGTTTGACCCCGTCTTGAGTGCATCTGGCCAGTGCTGGTCGAGCAAAGCATAGCGAAACCGGTTGGTGTCTCCATCGTTTGGATCAAGCAAGGTGCGCATCGCTTGCCGCCCAATCTCAAGGTAGTGGTCTTGGTCCCAAAGCTGGCCGGGAGACTGGAAGAACAGTGAGCGGCACGCGTCATCATTAAACTCGGTTCGAAGCAGACACGTGGAAGGTCCGCCTCCCACAAAATGCTGCAAGCAGTCCTCTCGCTGTTCTCCGGTAACCAGCCCCATGGCGACCAGCCAGTTGAGATAGTCGGCTAGGACCCCGCTCTTGGTTGTCGCGTTGAATGCGAAATGAAAATTCTTGCTGCTGAGCCCGGTCATGTTGATGGCGCTGCCGGCGCGGTAGGTGGCAGTGAGCATCAGTGATTCGAACAGGGCCTTGTGTAGCGCGGCGTGGCGGCGGTCTGGCGTCGTTTCCGCATTGATGCGGTTGCCCGTCGCGCTGTCTGCGATTGACAAGTCCCCGGAGTCGGGATCTTTTACCACGACGCATTTACGGACCAGATCGGCGAGGGAGAGGAAATTCACCAGGCCAAACAGATTTAACGTGAGCTTGGTTTCTCTTTTGCGGACGCCGGTGAGTACGCTGCTGATGAGCTTTATTCCGGGCGCGAGCGTTGCACCATCGCTACCGGTCTCGATCGCTGTCAACCCAGAAAGATCCCCCCGCAGTGCTTCGCGGATAGCGGCGCTTGCCGTCACGTCGAGCTCCGCAGGCCGGATTTCGTACTGGAAAGCCGCCTGATTGTCCGCAATTTGCGAAAGTGCCAAGTCGAGCGAGGCTTGGAGACTGTGATCAAGGCCATCCTTGATGGCTCCCGCCAGAGTCGAGATTTCATCCTGTGAGAGACCGCCCTCGCAGAATAGTTTTTTAGTGGCGCCGTCGTCCGGGTCAGCGCTGATCGCGCGTAATACGGAAGGCAAGAGATCGGTATCTCCGGCTGTGGCGGAGACTCCGCCAGAAACGCTTAGATCGACTTTCAGTGTTGTCCCCCGCTGCTTGCAGAAGCTGATCTCAATGGCATCGGGTGAAGTTCTATGCGCGCGGATCTGGTAGGAACCGATGATATGGAACGCCGCTGTGATCCCGGCCACGACGCCGGTTGTGACTGCGAGTGTGCCGGTACCGATCGGCAAGTCGATTGACGCCAGCGGATTTGGGACAATCGAGAAGCTGAATCCAGCAGAGATTTTCAGGCTACCTTGGCCAGAGACGGTAGAGACATCATTGATTCCCAGCGGTTGGATATCGTCAATGCCGGCGGGAATCACGTATCCCGCAATGGTCTTTCCGGTGGCCTCGCCTAGCGACGGCTGGGCGCCTCCGAGCGGAAATGCTTTCCAGTACTCCACAGCGACGATTTGGTTCGCAGCAAAGCCGAAGGTTAAGTTCCCAGACGATCCACTCACGCCAAGGCCCAATGAACCCTCAAGGGCCAGAGAGACGTATCCCGTCTGCACTGGGACCGTCGAGGGAAGCTCGAAGGGATCGTCGTCGAAGAGGTTTGAACCCTCCGTCGTGTTCGCTCGGAGAGTGGCCTGGAACGCAGGAGTGAGGGCGATCTCAGGCTGAGCACCGCCTAACTGAAATTCGTGCTGCACCTTTAGCTGAAAAGAGATAGGGTTTGGCGCCGCGGTTGTCAAGGATTGAGGCGCCCGCGCGATGAAATCGGGGGCTACGATCAAGTGTAACAGTTCGGTCTTCGCATACTTCACCAGCGAGGAAGGCTGTGAAAGATCATTTTGACATCCGGCGCGGATTTGCCGAGATCATCCGTGAGTTGAATATCTGGCATTAATGATTTCCTTCTTCGAGCTAGAAGTTATGAAACGAACGCAGTACTTGGAGGTCAGGCCAGCATAGCTACTACCGGTGCTTGAGCCGGAACCGGCAACCCAACCCGAGCAACGTGAGGAAGCTAAGCAGGGCGCACCTCAGATACTCTCTCGCTGGCGCAACCGCATATGGGTCTCGATATGATGCCGTATGCTCTAACACCCCAATAAGGAATCGGATGGTAATCCGAGCCCGCAATTCCATGCAAGTCGGAACTCTTCATTTGCGGACAGCCGAATCCTCAGATTTCAGCGCTATTCACGCTGCGCCGGAACTGGGCAAGCTTTAGCCGCGAACGGCGTCAGCTGTAGGCGCCCTGTTTCGTCACAGCAGGCTTGTGCCTTTGCGATATTCATGGCCGCATACCACTCGAATGCGAGTGTTGCAAGGAGCGGGTTTAATCGCCGTGAGCAGCGCTTCAGGCAATTCAGGACCATGCAGTTGCTGAGGCTCGGCGCAAAGACTTCATAATTTAAACACCCGATTCGGCCGCTTTTTTGCGACACTACGGTCTTGGTACACATGAAACGTATTACGCTACTGAGGATATTGGTGCGCGACGCCGTAATATACCGTCGCGAATCATCGCCTGCGACCCCGCGGTCGCCGATTCGGGTTCCCTTTTTACGACACTGCGCTCTTCGCACGACGAAAGTTATGATGATGTTGACTATCCTGGCGCGTTGCGGCTTAGTATGCGCCCAGGAATCTCCACCGCCACCTCCGCAGTCGCCCCCTTCGACTCCGGCTTTGCAGGTGGCAGTCACGACGAATGGCGCGGCGTGCCTGAAGCCAGCACCACTGGTGCGATTGCAGGATTACGACGGGCCGTTGCGAAAGACGGTGGGAATATTCGCTCGAAAGTTGGAACTCACAACCGTGCACGCTCCTAATTACCAGCCGGGTGCGGTGCTGTGCTCCCTGGATCTCAAAGACAAATTCTTTTTGTTTGTCCGCGATACGTATGACCCTGTGACTTTCATGGCGGCCGGTTTCAACGCGGGTTTTGACCAAGCTGAAAACAACGATCCCAGCTTTGGTCAGGGCGGCAGCGGATATGGAAAGCGCTTTGCCGCCAGCTTTGCCGACGAAGCCTCATCTAAGTTCTTCAAGGAATTTGCATATCCCTCGATATTCGGGGAGGACCCACGTTACTATCGTTTGGACCATGGCACTGGCCGGAGTCGCCTTCTCCATGCAATGGAGCATACGCTGGTGGCGCACCGCAATACTGGGGAACCGATGTTCAACATTTCCGAGTGGCTCGGAGTCACCAGTGCCGTGGTGCTAAGCAATACCTATCATCCCGGGAACAGACGCGGTTTCGGACCGTCGGCGGAAACGGTGAGCTACCTCATCGGCGAGGACATGGGGTTCGATATTCTGCGCGAATTCTGGCCGGAGATTGCCAGGAAATTCAGGCTACCCTTCCGCGACGAGCACGACCAACCAGCGAGCCCTTAGAAAAGCTTTCGCTTGCCGGTTGATCGCGCATGATTGGCGCATCATGCGCCCGATCGGCGAAGCGTGTGACCATCGGTGTGAACTCGACTGTGTAAAATGGTTTAGGTCCGTATTGCCGTGTTCCCTGACAAGGTGTTGCCT
The DNA here is from genome assembly GCA_963828935.1 of uncultured Acidobacteriota bacterium. Taxonomy (GTDB): domain Bacteria; phylum Acidobacteriota; class Terriglobia; order Acidiferrales; family UBA7541; genus Palsa-189. The sequence continues at coordinate 237,293 of CAWHGP010000010.1, forward strand.
TTCTGTTCGATGGCAGCTAACGGGTGTATAAATGTGTGCAGGGACGATGATCCGAGAGGTTTGCGGAACGAACGCAATTGAGGTGACATTATGACTGCGGGTTTGATTCGGTCGTTGTTGACATTGGAAGGGGCCATGTTGCTTTTCGCTTTTTCAGCACGTGCGGCGTCCAAAGCGCCGATTCCCGCGGCGAAAGCGGATGCTCCGGTGGCGACTGCCCCCGGAAAAAAACGGCGGTTTTTGCGGGCGGCTGCTTTTGGGGGACACAAGCTGTTTTTGAACGGCTGAAAGGCGTGATTCAGACGACTGTGGGATACGCTGGCGGATCCGCGGCGTCCGCAACGTACCGAGCAAGTGATTACCGAGACGACTGGACATGCGGAGTCCGTCGAGATCGTATATGACCCGTCGAAAATCACCTATGGCCAACTCCTCCGCATCTTTTTTTCAGTGGCACACGATCCAACCGAGCTAAACCGGCAGGGACCTGACGTGGGTACATCGTATCGCTCGGTGATTTTTTACATGAATGACGAACAGAAGCGCATTGCGGCCACATACATCGCCCAACTCGATGCGGAGAAAGTCTTTCCGAAGAAAATCGTCACCGAGGTTACGCCGCTCAAGGGTTTCTATCGCGGTGAAGACTATCACCAGGATTATGCATTGAAGAATCCTAACAACCCCTACATTCAAATTTGCGATCTGCCAAAAATCGAAGCGTTGAAACAACAGTTCCCCGATTTATTCGTGGACTATAAGGGCGCGCGGTAAGCCAGCCCGTATATAGCACCGATAAACGACGGCCACCGATAAACGACGGCCGGCACACGGCAGGCGCCACGCCCACAGGCTCGCGCCTGTACGGGCCTGTGTGGGGATGGGAACAACTTAGCTTCGGCCACAAAGTCCAAGTCGATTCAGAATCTAAATTCCTAATGCAGAATAAATTCGAGCCGTCTGGATAGCTCGTGCAATGTTGCACACTCGGCGGCGGTCGGGATATTGAACGGATTTCTTGTTATCGAGCGGCGGCCGGCGGTGTGATTTGCTGACCGGCGGCTAAATGATGCGGGAGACCGAGCGTAAACCGGATGCGGTCAATCTCCTGCAGAGGTTTGAGGAACGCCGGCTCCTCCAGCGGCCAGAGTTGTGCCGGCGCAGCCGTCGAGCCCGACGCCAGAAGCAGGCAATTCACGGCGCGGCGCGCGGCTTCATTCGCGGCTTCCATGCAGGCGATATCGGTGTAGGTGCGCACGTAATCGGAAGCCACAAAGAAATTTCTCCAGCTCCACCTGGGCTTCCGGCCGGTACTGAAGCGAACCCGCCGTGTTGATGAGCAGACGGCTCGGCATTCGTGGCGGCGCTCGGGTTGGGGAATTGAATGTCGGGATCGAGGAACCACGTCACAAGGTTTTTGTCGTCAATGGGCGCGGACCCGCCAACGTTCAGGTGCTGCTTGAGCTGAGTCCAGACCTCCTCTTTGATTTGCTCTGCGCTGCATTCCCGTGCGGGCTTGCCGAACACCACGCCAGGCGCGTCCCAGTCGGAGATATCCACCGACAGGATTCCGCGGACCGTGCCGTCTCCGTACTGCGACAGGTCCACATTGGTCCAGAACTGGCGCTGCGAAATGGAGGTCAGCGCCCATGGCGAATCAAGGTAGATCGCATGACCGTTCACCAGCGGTACGTCCTTGGAAAGATAGAATTGGATGCCGTTCATCCAGCGCGTTTGCAGCTTGTCCAGGTTTGCGAGCGACGGTGCGGCGCGTTTGAGGTCATCGGTCATCGAGTGCGGCCATCACCTCCACCGGCAGAGCCGCAACATAAAAATCAGCCGTAATCGCGGAACGCCCATCGTCATTCTCCAGCGTTGCGCCGGTGACTCGCTTACCGTCCGTTTGGATTTCGGCCAGCGGAGAGCCAACGGTGGAATTCCACTCCCAGGCTCTGAAGATATTGGGTCCAGGGATTAGATCCAGACGTCATTGGTAGGACCCGACAGCAGACGATCGAAGACGCGGTCAGGGGAAATGAGCCCGTACAGGAGCTGCAGTTGCGTGCAGCCGACCGTGCGTGTACTGCTCTCTTCGGCCCGCATGGCGACCAGAGAGCGCGTCAGTCCTTCCCCCAGATATGTTCTGATACGCCTTCGACATACGCGGCGCCGCAATGAAATCCCACCACGTGGTGTTTTCATATTCCGAAAGTCGCCGCTCCTGGCAGCTTGCGGCTACCATCAACAAACAGTTGACGAAGAAATTCAGTTCGTCCAGCGGAACACCAAGAGGCGTGAAAAGCTCCATGAGAAAAACTCTCAAGTCTTCGAGCGTGCGTCGGGCTGCGGGCGAGCCAGGTGATCTCGGTTTGTCCGGCTCGCGCCAGCAGAATGCGAGTGGCGACGCGTAGGTTGTCGGAAACGTTGCCGTGCGCGCCATACGGTATGCGGCGCATGGTATCGATGACGTGTTTGTAGAAACCGGGGAAGAATCGGAAGCCGTGCTCACCGGGAAGCGGGAGACGGCCATTCCCGCCGGAATTCGGGACGGGGATACTGCGCGCCTTGCCGCCGAGCACAGGCTTGCGCTCGTAGACATGCACCTGAAAGCCGCGCTCAGCCAGTTCATGCGCCGCGCTTAAACCTGCAACCCCGCCGCCGAAAATAGCGACTGTATTTTGCATCGCGTTATTCTATGCCCAGGTTGCGCGCGCAGCGACGTTAGGCCGAGCAAGACGCGCTGGCGACCGCCGATAACCGATCAGCCGCGGGCAACTATCTACTCCAGCGGATGAGTCGAGATTGTTCTTCCAGGCCCGGGCAGTGCGAATCGCGATTCTCGCACGATAGCCAACGTTTTCGAAAGCTGGTTTCGGGCCGGCCACGAACGGAACCTGCCGAGAAAACAGGCAGGTCATCAAAAAGGACGCGAAAAAAAAGCGGTGAACAACGGTGCGGAAAAGAGATGGGAAGCGCCGAGTTCAGGATAAGACCGGGACCGCAGCAGCATCCGCCCGTTCTTCGTAACGGACGCGGGCGTCGATGCTGCGATGCTGCGATGCTTTCTCTCTCGTATGAATAGGTAGTCCGCGCACGGCCCTTTGACGTCCTCGATATGCCCATCCTGGAAATACCATTTGTGACGAGTGGTCTTCTACGGCCCAAGGGGCAAGATACCCAGAACATTGCCTCTTGGAGTCAGCCCTTGCGGCGCGAGATAAAATCCAGGGCATCAAACACTTCACGGAGTTCAAGGGCCATTGAGTTCAAGGGCGTTTTCGAGGGTATAATCCGCAAATTGCAAACTTGAAATGAAGAAAGGCGCGAACGCTTTTTCCATCGTTGTGCGAGGTCGGCAGAGTTTGCAAGCGCGAGAATATCGTTTCTTTCAGGAGTTCGAGCGCGAGGCAACGCTCCAAACCCGAGGAGAGCTGCGAAAATGCGCAAGGTGTTCACCAGTGCGATCGCTGACTTCGCGGCAGTGCTGATTTTTTCCTTGCTTGCAACCAGCCAGGTTGCCCGGCCTCAGCAAGCCACTCACGACGTGTCCTTGTGGAAATACGACGGTCGCGACCGAAGCGTTGGTTCCGGCGGCCCCGCGCCCGTTCACGACCTTAGTGGGTCTTGGGCGGGGCCGCGCTCCGGGGCCGGGGTCCCGGATTCCAAGGGTGGGGAAACGCCTTCCATGACTCCTCTCGGGCAGAAGCTGTTTAGCGCCAATAAGAGCCTGCAGAAATTCAACCCTTCGGGGACAAACGATGCAGTGGTGCGGACCTGTGACCCAATAGGGTTCCCCCGTGCGGACACTTATTCCATCATGACGTTGTCGTTCGCCGCGATGCCCCACCGAATCGTCGTGCTGTATCCGTTCCAGCAAAATTGGCGCGAAATCTGGACGGACGGGCGGGAACTTCCGAAGGATGTAGGGGGAACGGAAAAGGGCGCACCCGATCCCCGCTATTTTGGATACTCGGTCGGACACTGGGATGGGGATTATACATTCGTCGTCGACACGACCGGCGTGGATGACAGAACCTGGCTGAACGATGCCGGTTATCCGCATACCATCGATGCACACATGCAGGAGCGGTTCACTCGTACGGATTACAATGATTTGGAAGTCACTGTTACCGTTGACGATCCCAAACTGTATACGAAGCCTTTGTCGCTCGGCACAGAGTACTTCAGGTGGGTTCCCAATCAGCTTCTCGACGAGCGGCTGTGCATACCGTCGGATGTGATCGAATACTTGAACGCCGTTGGCGACCCCGCGGGTAGCGGTAGCGGCGTATCCACGAGATAGGCACGCTTAACGACAGTAGAACAAAGACTTTCATCGCGATGCTTTGGTTCGCAGTGCGATGGTCCTCCGAGTTAATTCGCACCATGGCCCTTGAGATTTGTCGTCAGCGCCATGGTCGTAGTTTCGAGGTGACCCGGTGCGCGTCGACCGGGGAAGTCCCGGTTTACACCAGAAACACGCTGGTATATTCTCTGCGGCGATGTAGCTCAAAATCGCAAATCCCACCTCAAGAGGTGCCGAATGAAACCTAAGCTGATCACCTCGTTTGCCTTGGTCATGGGTGTTCTAACCGTGTGTCACCCCACATTCGCACATCACGGAAGTGCCGCATATGCGGACAAGGTAGTGGTCTTGAAGGAAGCAACCGTGACCAAATTCGCGTGGGCCAATCCTCACTCGATTGTGATGTTCGACGTGAAGGATGACCAAGGGAATCTCGTCCACTGGGCTGGCGAGTGTGGCAGCCCGTCGGCGCTGGGCCTTATTGGCTGGACCAAGGGCTCCGTACACCCCGGGGATGTGATCACCGTTTACATCTATCAATCCAAAACCGGCAACCCTGTTGGACGGCTTAATCATATCGTTCTGGCGGACGGCACAGAGTTAAGGGATAGCGCACTGGGGGGAGACACGAAGCCTAAGACCTAGTAAGTGGAGAAACAAGACGCTCCGCCTGCAGCGCGTAATTTTTTGTAAAAAGGCGGATGTATAACAAACGCCGGACCCTTCGGATCCGGCCGGCTAATTTCTCTCAGCGCTGCTGCCCATACCGCTTTGTCAGGCCATGCACATCGGCCTCCGGCATTTGACTTGCGCCGCCCAGCGCTCTGCATGCACGCAAACTCTCACCCTCGCAGCCACCATCTTTAAGAAAAAATCGCAATCTGGCGTCCCGCGCTAATCCAATGTGGCGCCTTTGACGTAAGTCAATCCGAGTGCATCCGTCCACGCATTGCGCGGGGCGTGGAGGGTCCCAAATCCAAAGGAGGGTCCGATGGAATTAGGAGTGTCTCCATGAAATGGTCCAAAATCGCTCTGGCGTTTCTTCTGATCATGGCGATCGTTGTGCCCCCGGGTCTCATTGCTTCCAATCACCGCGAGGCTCCGATCACCGCCCTGGATCAAAAAGCCGATATCACCGACCTGTATGCGTTTGTAAGTTACGGTGAAAACCAATCCCCTAATACAACACCTTCAAAAGTTACGCTGATTCTTTGCATCGACCCGTTTCTTGAACCTGGCAACGGTCCCACGTGGTTCCCATTTGATCCCGACATTCTGTACGAGATCCATGTGGACAACGATCATGATGCCCTGGCCGACGTCAGTTTTCAGATTCGGTTCCAGACGCAATATCAGTTGCCCGGTGTCTATTCGGCCTTGGCCGGGATCGGCGATAGCGGCGCGAATGCTCCGGGAACGTCGACCCTGGTCGTGCCACCGCAAATTCGCGACTTCAACAATCCGGGTTTGAATTTGCGCCAGACATATACCGTAACCATGGTGCGTCATCGCAAGGGCTTTCGCCGCGACGGAGATGATGATCGCGACGATCGGGATGACGTCCTAGACGCTGTCCAGCTCACGAACTCCGATGGCTCGCCTTTCTTTGCCGTGCCCGCCAATGCAGGCCCTCGGACCATCGACTACGATGCTGTGTTTGCCAAGGGAACTTATCATCTAAACAACGACATTTCCGTCTTTGCCGGCACTGTGGACGATCCATTTTGGATCGACCTTGGCGCTACGTTCGACACCGCCAACTTTCGCACCCTCACCACTGACACCGGTGGGACTGGGGTTCCGGGTGTGCTCAGTGACGCGGAAGATGCCGCTACGCAGAACTTCACCAGCGACACCGTCTCCGGCTATGCCGTCAATGCCATCGCCCTGGAAGTACCCATCCAGATGCTCACGAGTACCGGCAAAGTGGAGCCTGCCACCTCCCCCAATGCCACTATCGGTGTCTGGGGAACCACCTCGCGGCCTCGCGTAACGATTCGCCGCTCTCCCAACCCGGCCATCAGTTCCGGTCCCTACCGCCAGGTGCAGAGAATTGGCAATCCACTGATCAACGAACTGCTGATCGGGATCGGCTCAAAGGACCGCTTCAGCATGGACCAGCCGAAAAACGACAGCCAGTTCGCCAACTTCTTCCTTGATCCTCCGATCGCGCACATCGTCGAGGCGCTCTATGGAGGAGCACTGAAGATTCCGCCCGCGCCACGGACGGACCTGCTCCCACTCGTAACGTACGCTGCGCCTATTGCGGCTGCTGGGACACCGTCAGGGCCCGTCGCAGATCTGCTGCGACTCAACACTGGCGTTCCCGCAACACCGCTCGCAAACTCCACCCGGCTCGGTTTGATCGGGGGAGACGCGGCGGGTTACCCGAATGGGCGCCGTCTCTATGACGATGTCGTGGATATCACGTTGCGCGTCGGAGTGGGCGGCATCTTGATTCCCGCGTTCAACAAATTCCCAAACAACCGGCTTGGCGACGGAGTCAACGTGAACGACGCACCCTATCGGACACAATTCCCTTACCTGGCGGATTGTCCGAGCGGGCGGAATCGTCGTCACATCGATCCCGGCGAACCCGGCGGCGGGCCCGTGTCCTAAATCTCTATTCCAACCTCGTGGCCGCGCGGCGCAATCCGCGCGGCTACGGAATTCCCGGTGAAAATTCGATTTGCGAAAATCGGGACGGAAAGACCGGAAAGAACCGAAAGAATGGAACGAACGGACAGAAAGGACCGAAGATGAAGAGCTTCCGCCTGGCAATTCTCGTGCTGCTCGTCGCATCCTCAGCGTACGCACAAGCACCGCTCAGCGTCTCCACTCCCGCGCAGCAAGCCATCGCCTGGGCGGATGCTGCGATTAAGGAAAATCCCGATCGCGGTCAGGCCTACAACGATCTCGCGCTCGCCTACATCCGCCGCGTTCGCGAAACGTCGGACGCGAATTATTACGATCAAGCCCAGGCGGCTTTGCAGAAGTCTCTGCGGATCACTCCCGACAACTTTGAGTCACGCAAGGCGGAAGTCATGCTCTTGCTGGGCCGCAAGGAGTTCACCAGTGCCCTCGAACAGGCGACCGCGCTGAACAAGAAGACCCCGGATGACGTGCTGGTGTACGGACTTGTGGCCGATGCGGACATCGAGCTCGGCAATTACAAGCAAGCTGAGCGCGCCGCGCAGTGGATGTTGGATATGCGGCCGGGCAACGTGCCGGGCCTCTTGCGGGGAGCGCGCCTGCGCCGGCTGTTTGGCGACGCGGAGGGCGCGATGGACTTTTATAATCAGGCCTACCAACAAACACCCCCGACCCAGACAGAGGATCTGGCATGGATCTTGACGCAGATGGCCGACCTGCAAGATTCCATTGGGAATGTCGACGGTGCCGAAAGGCTGTTGCGATCGGCGCTGGAAAAGTTTCCGAATTACTATCTCGCGGTTGAATCGCTGGCTCACCTCAAGATAACCGAGCAGAAGGCTGCCGAAGCGGTCCAATTGCTCCGCCAGCGCAATGAGAACTTCCCCACGCTAGGAAGTGAATACGCCCTGGCCACAGCTCTTGAAAGTGCTGGGCAACGGGCAGCGGCGGACGCGGCTTTTGCCGCGTTTGAGCGCGCAGCGCGAGAGCGCATCGAGGACCCGGAGAATGCTGACGTTGCGCTCGTCCACTACTATCTGGGGCGCGGAGGGAACCTTGGCGAGGCGTTGCGCATCGCGCGAATCGAAGCCGCGCGACAGCACGATGTGGTTAGCCTCGACGCATACGCATGGGCGCTTTCCGCCAATGGCCACCACCGAGAAGCGCAATCCGAGATCGCCAAGGCACTGGCCGTAGGCGTACAGGACGCGGCCCTGTTCTACCATGCCGGCGCCATCGCGGCCCGGATGAACGACGAGACCTCTGCCGTTCGCTACCTGACCAAATCCCTGCAAGTGAATCCATCTTCCGAAATCGCCGCGGCGGCCCGCGAGGAACTGCAAAAGTTAACACCCGCATCGGCGGCTTCGGCTGTTCCGCGTGTGCTCAACCGTGTGCTCAACAACGACGCGGAGCAAATCCGCATGGCAGGGAGGTGAAACCATGATTGACCGGAGAGTAGCGTCTGTATTTTTGCTCTGCATCGTCGCGTGCTCGGCGCCCCTCTGCGCACAGAGATCGACCGAGCAAAATCCTACCGACCAGGCGATTCAGTCGCACGAGTTGCGCGTCAAGATGTATCCGCAAGATTTCGCCGCCTACGATGGTTTGGGAGCTGCTTACCTGCAGAAGGGGCGGGAAACCGGAGACGCCGACTACTACGAACGCGCTAAGGTTGCTCTACGCAAGTCGCTTGATCTGCAGTCCAGCGATTTCGCCGCCTCCTCCGCGATGACGCATATGGCCATAGCCTGCATGGCGGAGCATCGGTTTTCCGAAGCACTGAGCTGGGCGCAAAAGGCGCTGGCGCTCGGCTCCGGCGATCCTTCCCCCTGGGCCATTGTCGGAGACGCGCTTGCAGACATGGGCGACTACGATGCGGCGGCAGACGCTTATGCCAGATTGGAGAACCCACTTGCTTCGCAAGAAGAAAAACTTGGCCTCTCTTTTGCGCGCGATAGCCGTCTGTCTTCACTCGACCTTGTTGCCGGCCATACTGAGAAGGCCATTGAACTTATGCGCAGCGCAGTGCGTACCGCGATCGAAACGCACATGACGGCCGAGAATATCGCCTGGAGCGAATATCAGCTTGGTGACGAGTTGTTCCAGGTCGGCGATTACGCTGATGCGGAAAAGGCCCATCTTGCCGCGCTCGATGAATACCCCTCTTACTACCGCGCGCTTGGTGGCCTGGCGAAGGTACGCGCCGCGCAGGGCAAACTAGACGACGCCGTTGAATACTACAAAAGAGCGCTGGCTGTAGTGCCATTTCCCGAATATGCCGCGGCTCTCGGCGATCTCTATCAGAAGCTTCGGCAGCCCGGCCAGGCACAAAAGGAATATGAGCTGGTCGAATTTATTGGACACCTGAGCCAGGTCAATCGGGAAATACACAACCGGGACCTGGCTTTCTACTACGCGGATCACGACATCAAGCTCGACCAGTCGCTCGCCCTCGCGCGTAGCGAGCTCGACATCCGTCGCGACATTTACACTTGGGACGTGCTGGCCTGGTCGCTCTTTAAGAATGGCAAGCTGCAGGAGGCGGCCGACGCCATCTCGCATGCTTTGCAGCCAGGCACCGTCGATGCGCAGATCTTTTTCCACGCCGGCATGATCTACGAGCGCCTGGGCGACGTCTCGGCCGCGAAGACATTTTTGCACCGCGCTCTGAATCTGAGTCCGGAGTTTCACGTGCAACATGCCGAGACCGCTCGAGTCGCTTTAGCTGGCCTCGAAGCGTTGCAGGCGCAAACGAGTACGGCAACTCAAACCCGGGCGCGCCAAGCGCAATAGAGACGCGAATCGATTGCTGTGAAGCTTGTACGTTTTTCGTTTTCTCGCTGTGGCGCCCCGAAGACGAAGTTGCGTCACGTCACGCTCGCGGCCGCATCCTCGGCCATCTACAGTCCGGGTGAGCAGCTGCTTCCTGCACGCAACTAACGAAATGCAGAGTTGCGCACTTAAGGTATGAAAAAAAATGCTCAAGCGCCAAATAAAGATGAGAAAACGCGCGACCCTGTGGCGCACGGCACGGTACATGCAACGCCTCGGATTTGCCCCGCGAAGGTCGACGCGAAGTTCGATTAGCGCAGTGCTTCGCCGAAGCAATAATCCCCTGTGACGCATCCATTGGTGCTCTTACGAACCACAGGAACGCCGGAGGCGCGAAATTCCTCACAATAAACGACCGCAACATGTGTTGCACGCTGCATCATCCAGTTTTGCATTTTCTTTTTTCTGGTGAAGCTCAGGTGAAGGATGTTAAATCCGGATGGAGTACACTACCGGCCGATCAGCAGATCGTTGCGGAGAGATCGTGATGGAGATATTCGGCCGCACTGAGGGTCCGAGCGCAACCATATTGCAAGCCGCAAAATGGAGAGGTGACATGTTAGATGCGGTGCGTTGGCTTCTCTGCTGTTTGATATTTAGTGCTGCCGCGACCCCTGCCGCTCGCGCCCAGGGACCACAGCCCGGACAGGCACAAGAGTCAGGAAAGACGGCCAAGCCGGATTCGCCGCAAGTACAGGCAGATCTTGAAAAAGCAAAGTCGATTGCGGGCAGCACATGGGCGCTGGAAGAACACGTCATTTGCGACCTGCCAACCATTAGCCCGGCAGTAGACCCTGGGCCACAAAAGCTTTTTGATAATCTCTATGCGATCCCTGGGCCGTACTCGCCTGCAAATGGTGTGATCTACTTGATCACCACATCAGCAGGCATCCTACAAATTGATACGGGCTCAAAGAGGGACGTTGAAACGATCTATCTGCCAGGAATGAAGAAGCTCGGCCTGGATCCGGCGGACGTTAAGACCATTGTCATCGCTCATGGGCATGCCGATCATTTTGGCGGCGCACCATACATGCAGGAGCATTATAATCCGCATATTTATATGTCCGCGGCAGATTGGGACTTCATGCAGCTCGTTCCCCCTCGAGCGCAGGGGCAGGCGGCCGTTCCGCCGAAGGTGGACCAGTTCGTCACCGACGGTCAGCCTATAGTTCTCGGAGACGAGAAGTTAACTCCGGTTTTCATCCCAGGTCATACCCCGGGATCGTTGGGTCTGATCTTTCCCGTAAAAGAAGGTGGGAAGACTCACATGGCCGGAATTGTCGGCGGCGGCATGCTCCCGCAGGGGACGCCCGATCAGATGAGGGTTTTCATGCATTCGCTCGAGCAGTTCGAAGCGTGGTCCAAGAAAATGAAAGTGGATGTGGAATTGCAAAATCATCCAATCATGGACGGCTTTGCGGACCGACTGGCGACTCTGCGAGCTCGGAAGCCTGGAGACCCGAACCCATTCGTTGTAGGCCAGGAAAATTACTCCAAGTTCCTGGAGGTCATGCGTCAGTGCGTACAGGTTTACGTGGATCGCCACCTGCAGTAAGGCGCCCGATGACGGAGCAAGATTTTGATTGGCAGCGCGCTGGGCGTCTGGAGTGCGCAGGCTTCGGTTGCCTGTTTCGCTGAAATAACGAAGATCCAAGCGGGCAACATAACGGGACGAGTGCTCCGAACCGACCCCGCACGTGCGGCCCGGTCAGCGTTGCTGCATTTGCCATCAGAGTTATTACTCCGAGCACTAAATTGATGACACTTTTCAGATGGCGGCGTATTGGACGTGGCGTTCGCGAAAGTAGTTCTTCACCAACTTGGGCCTAGCCTGTGTGATCCGAAGGTAAGAGCGAACGTTGCTCATCATCTCCTGCACGTTCACCGGACGGACACGACCCAGGGCGTTAGTCTTCACATCTTGGTTTAGCAATTCGTCCGGATTCAGTTCTGGACTGTAAGACGGCAGCCAGAAGAGCCGAATTTGCGCAGCGCGCTTCGCTAACCATCGATTCACCAACCGCGATTTGTGTACCGGGTGGCCATCCGCAATCAGGAACACTTTCCTCCTCGTCTTCCGCGTCAGTCGCAGGAGACGGCGGAGGAAATTCAAAAATACCCGCGCGGTGAAGCGCTGACGGAAAATCATGAAGGCCAACCGCCCCCGATTGGTGATCGCCGAGACCATGTTGCATCGGAAACGCTGCCCGGTCCCCCAGACAACCGGTGTTTGGCCGCGTCGTCCGTAGGACCGTCCCACTTGATGGTCCGAACGTAATCCCATCTCGTCCAACCAATGGATTTGCGCCTTGTATCGCCGTGCCCACGCTCGAATGGCCGGGTATTCTTCTTCCAGCCATTTCCGCACCGTTGCTGGATTTTGTTCGTAGGCTCGCCGTACCGGTTTTTGCGGCGTCAAACCCCACGCTCGCAAATAGCGTCCCACCGTCCACACCGAAACGGCCACACCGAACTTCCGAGACAAGAGCTGTTGCACCGCTTCTCGGGTCCACAGGGCAAAGGGTAAGCTCATCTGATCGGGACAGCCGCTGAGTATCCTGCGCACTGCGGTGGCCGCCTGGTGCGGGGCCAGGCGCGACCGCGGGGGACGCCCCCGACGACGGGCGCGCAGAGTCCGCAAGCCTTGCCGCTTGGCCCGGCTCACCCAGCCGTTGATGGTTCCCCGCGCTAGCCCAAAGACGCGAGCGGCCTCCGTTTGCGCCATCCCATTCCGAACTGCCTTCACCACGCGCAGGCGCAAGGTCTCCTGCGCCTTGGCAGGAAGAGAACGAGCATCGTGAGTTTCCATGCCCGCGACGATGGCACTCAATCAGGAGTCATGTCAACTATTTAATGCTCCGATTAGTATTTTCTTATTGGCGTTGGCAATCGGCCAGTCAGCGATGCCTAAAGAGCCCGGCGCATCTCTTTGCTCCAGAAGAGATCCGTGCTCCTGTCCTCCGCGTTCACCGTGGTTGAGCATCACTTCAAAAATGCGTCTAAATTTAGTATAGAGTACAGAATGTTTTGAATTTCGGAGGAAGAGCAATGACGCCCAGGTTTATTTCGGCTTTCGCTATGGCTCTTGGTTTTCTGGTTGTTTCCGTGCCGCTCTGGGCACATCACGGTAACGCCGAATTCAACATGGCTAAGACAGTGACCGTGAAGGGAACCGTTACGGAATGGTTTTGGGCCAACCCGCATTGTTTCCTAAAGTTTGATGAAAAAACTGAAAGTGGCGACGTGAGACACTGGGTCGTCGAGACTAGCAATCCTCCTGATATGGTCAACCTGGGCTGGAGTAGATACTCGATGAAACCCGGAGACGCAGTGACCGTCACGATGCATCAAGTCAAAGACCCCAACCGTCCCATCGGCCGCGTGATAAGAGTCGTACTTCCCAATGATAAGGTGCTAGGAACGGGAGCAGGCGACAATACAGGCTCAGGAGAACCCAAAGCCGAAGCTTATCCCAAATGAGAGCCGTCATTACGCGCGAGACGTGCGTCCGCGTGCGAAATCGTTCTTAGGAGAACTCCGGTTAGGGAAGGAATTTCAATGTCAACGCGCTTGATGGCTTCGCTCATCACTGTAATAGGACTTGCGGCATTCTCGCACCTGATGGATGCGCAAACGGCGCGCCAGCCCGGAGCGGTGTATGACTTCGATAAGAAAGGAGAGAAACCGGAACCAGCTCCACGGCATGACCTTTCTGGCATATGGGAGCCAGCTAAGGGTCCCAGTGCTGGGATCGCGGGAAAAGGAGCCATGGCCATGGAGTCATGCCGGCGCGATAAAGCTACCGGGAAGTTCGCCATCCAACCGAATCCCCCTGTCACTGATACGGGATACGCTACCCCCGACTGCTTGAAGCCGGAAATCGAGCCGCCGTACACCGAACTGGGGCGGCAACGACTTATGGCCCACAAGCCGACGGAGGGTTACAGAATGGTTCCTCCGGCGCTTACAAATGATCCTATGCCCAAGTGTGATCCTCAGGGGTTTCCGCGCATTGTGCTGCATAACTTTAGAACCAGCGAAATCCTTCAAACTCCGAGTAAGACCGTAATTCTGTACGAGTTCAATAAGAAATGGCGGGTGATCTGGACCGACGGTCGACCGCTACCTAAGGATGCGGAACGTCCTAGCTGGACCACCCGGGATCCACCAGAGTCCAGGTGGTGGGGATATTCAGTCGGTAAATGGATAGATGACGACACGTTCGTAGCTGAGTCGAATGGATTCGATGATGACAAAACGTGGCTCGATAATGCTGGTCTCCCGCACAGCGACGCTCTGCTGGTCGAGGAAACCTATCATCGTGTGGACGCTGTCCACCTGGAACTGTCGATCAAGATTACGGACCCGAAAATGTACAAAAAGCCCTGGGTTGCGCTCGACAGACTATCTTTGAGGTTGCAAGCGCCGAACTTCGATATGCACGAGATGGAATGCTCACCATCAGAGACCGAGGAATATAACAAAGCTTTCTCCAACCCTATCGTCGACAATAAGTAGTTCCCGAGGCGTATGGGTGCCAAACTCTGACCGGCTTCAGGTGGTGCAGGAACGGCCGCAGCCATCGTCGGGGGCCTATTCAATTGCCGGAAAATGTTCGCTCCCATCGGTACGGGTGGCGGAGCGATCAACCCCGCATCGGTGTTATACTCCGACGGTCCGGGATTGACGGAGTCCCGTGGCGATCCTCTCGGCACGGGACGCGACGCAAGTCCTTGTTGTAATGGAGAGGCCGAGGCTCGACTTACCGAAGCGGGGCCGCATAGTATAGCGGTGTTGTGGCATACCACTTGGAGATTGCAGGGAGCGTGAGTCGTAGTACCACGACGCAGTGAAGCAAGCGGATTTGATCTATAGGTAGGTTCACAGGAGATTATTTTATGAAGCGAACCGTCCTTGTGTTGCTGGGTATGGGGATCGTTTTGACGTTGGGTGGCAGCCGGGCGTCCGCGCACCATGCTGCTTCCGCGACTTACCTGCATGGCAAAACCGTGACCGTCGAAGGAACGCTAAAGGAGTTCGTCTGGCGCAATCCCCATTCGTTCATGAAAGTAGAGGCTCCCGACGATAAAGGGGAGACGCAGCTCTGGCTGATCGAGGGAGCAGCGCCTACGCAACTCGCCGAAGGCGGCGTGACCAGAAATTCGCTGCGCCCTGGCGACCACGTCATCGTTACCGGCCAACCGGGACGCGTCGCTGACGACCATCGGATGCTGCTCGAGAAAATCGAGCGGCCGTCGGATGGCTTCAAGTGGCAAGGTAAATCTGAGTAAGGACGTCGGTTCAGTCATTCATGTCTGAGTGAGGCCCATTGGTTCGGTCATTCATGCGCGTAAGTGGAATATTGTGCGCGGCGGTCTTGGCGTCGATGCCTGCGGCTAAGCTGTGCGCCCAGCGCGGTAATGCGGCCCAGACTGCGGCACGGCCGGGCGACGGCCCGGCGCAATCGACTGCGCTCAAGGATTTTACGGGCTATTGGGTGTCGGTGGTGACCGAAGATTGGCGCTGGCGCATGGTCGTGCCCGACCAGGGCGACTACGTGACGATTCCGCTCAATGCCGAGGGCCGTAAAGTTGCAAACGCCTGGGATCCGGCTAAAGATCAGGCATCGGGCAATCAATGCAAGGGGTACGGTGCTGCCGCGATCATGGACGTTCCGGGCCGGCTGCACATTTATTGGCAGGACACTAACACGCTGCGAATCGATACCGATTCCGGCACGCAAACGCGCCTGCTGCATTTCCCTGGTTCGGCGACGGAGAGTAAGGTGGCTGAGAGTAAGACGCCAGACTGGCAAGGATACTCGACGGCCCAATGGGGGGATGATGAGCCGATCATACAGCGCATCGCAGGTGGCGGGCCTTTAGGTCAAGGCGGTCCGGAGTACGAGGCCGATGTTGCAGGAGGCTTTGATGGAACGCAGGTGGAGCGGGAAGCTGCCAAGCCGCCGGCGAGAAGTTATTTGCATGTGACCACCACCCGCATGCGTCCCGGATACCTGCATAAGAACGGCGTCCCCTACGGTGCGAACGCCAGGCTAGACGAATACTTCAACAGCTTTTCCTATGGCGGCGCCACCTGGTTGTTTGTGACCAGTGTGGTCACCGATCCGCAATACCTAATGGAGCAGTACATTACGCATTCGCATTTCAAGAAGCTGCCAGACAATTCCGGATGGGATCCTACGCCGTGCAAGGCGGACGAACCTCGTTAGGCGCGGCACTCAGGGCCGACCCGCAGGTGCCAAGGCGCTCCTTAAATGCCGCGCATCACGTGACGCAGAAGCGATCTGGAAGGACGCGGGTTACCAACCGCATAGCTATGCCGATGTGATCGGCAATCCCGACGCCACCTGCGGCTATCTCTACCGGCACCGGCCGATTTTCCTGCAACTGAATCGTGAACGATCGCCCGTCAACGATTCGCGCGTCAGCTTTACTTCGCCGGGGTATTCGCGCTGCTCGTCTGCGCATTCAAATACTGCTTAAAAAATGCAATCGCTCGCGGCCAGGCATCCAGAGTGGCCACCGCATTCTCACCCAGAGTCTGGTGCTCCAGGAAAGCGTGAGTCACATTGGGGTAGATTTTGAACTCGAACGTCTTCCCGAGCTTCTGCATGTCCGGCGCAGCAGCGGCCACTCTGGGAGCCAATCCCGGGTCATCATCGCCGGCAAAAGCAAGCACAGGGGCTTGTATCTTTGCCATCGTGGCGGCGTCAGGCGGTGCGCCATAGAAGCTTACCGAAGCATTCACCCCGGGCATGTCGGCGCTGCTTTCCCAAGCCTGCCCGCCGCCACTGCAGAAGCCGGTGGTTCCGCTCTTCCCATTCGCCCTGGGCAGTTTGAGAGCATAGTCTCGCGCTGCCCTGATCATTTCCATCTTGTCGGCGCCGGAGCGCATCTGCAGCGCCTTGGCTACGTCATCGGCGAAATGGAACGAATCAAAATCCCCGCCGTTCGGGGCTAGACCCGATGACAAATCCGGCAATAGCGCGATGAATCCTTGCAGAGCGATTTGATCGGCCACGGCGCGTAGCCAGTCCGCTCCTTCGCCTTTTCTTGGAGCTTCGCCAATGTCCATGCCCGGCGCCGGCTGAATGACCACAATGACTCCTGCCTTGTCGTTGCCGAGCGGCTGCACCAGCCAGGTGCGCATCTTCACCGTGCCTGTGGAGAGCTTCACAGGGATGCTGATCCACTCGCCATGTCGAGGCGATTGTTCTACGGACTTTCAGTGGGCCGCCGAAATGTCCCGGCACAATGTCTTTGCGTTTGGCTATCTCCTGCGCAGCCGCACGCTCGCGGGCGGCCGATGCCGCCTCTGCAGAATCATCCTTAGGCTTCGGCATTCCCGAGTCTTCCTGTGGCATGGCCCCTGGATCGGCGAGGGTTGTCAGCAGGGCGAGCGTGTTGTGCCAAGCGTGTTCGGTCAGATTAAACTGCACCAGGCGGCGTTGCGTGGGCGTGCTTATCGCGGCGTCAATCCGGCTTTCGCTCCAGTTGAAGTCGAGAATCGCACTCTTGCCGTTCGAACCCGGCTGACTCACGAAATAATCGCGCACTGCGTCGGCTCGCCGCTGAATCTCAGCGGCGCTTAGCTGACCGAGCGCAGCGGCGATGGCTTCCTTGTTGGCAAAGGAGTAAGTCCCGCCGCCGTTCGGACCCAGACCCGACAGCAGGTCGGGAACAATGGCGATATAACCTTGCTTCACAACCTCGGTACCTACTGCGCGCGCCCAGTCGCTGAGCCCCTCATTGCGCACCGTAACCACGACCGCCGGCGCGGTTCCAGACAAGGTCGGATAGATGACAAACGTGTGGATCTTGGTCGTGCCCATGGGCACATCGATCCACTGCGGGTGATGATACGCGATCGATGAGTCCAGCAACGCTTTCGCCGTGTCCTCGGAGGGCAAGCCCAGAGGCACCATTGCCATGCCGGAGACTTTCGCCGTCTTCTCAGCGGCCAAAGCGGCCTGAATACCAGGCTGTCCCGGCAGTAGCCGGCCGCCAAAAGCGAGTGAAAGTGCGGCCATAGCAATGGCGGCTGCGCCAATCTTTGTCAGTCGACTAGCCTTCATCGGTCATCTCCGTTCTAGGGAATGGCTCTGCTGTAGCATGGGTTTCCATCTTCACGTGCCAGATGGCCTCTTACTCGCTCCTTGATCCAGGCGAGAGCAACTCTGCACGCGCTGCATCGTTATACACCGGGGAGCCTCGTTCTGAACAGCCACGGCATTTAGCCTCTTCCCCGGTATTCAGGTTAAAATGCAGCACGTTGCTGCCGCGCGCACACGCGTCAACGCTGCGCACCTTGCGATCCAGTTTGAACTGTAACCGCAAGATTGCAGGAGGAAAAATGGCACGCTGCGATCGAATAACCTCCCTTGGCGCCGTAATTCTGGCGCTGACCGCGCTCGCGCCGTCGCTGAGCGCACAAACGCAATTCGCGCCGGTACAGATGCATACCTTGCCTGGAGGTGTGTATTGGATCGAAGGAGGCGTCGGCTCCAACGCGGGCGTCGTGATCGGTAAGGACGGTGTAATCGTGATTGACGCCAAGCAGACGCCGGAGTCGGGAAGAGCTGTGATCGCTGAAGTCGCCAAACTCACGCCGAAACCTATCACACACGTGATTCTCACACACAGCAACCTGGATCACGTAGACGGCTTGGTTGCTTTTCCCAAGGGCTTGACCATCATTTCCCAGGAGAATTGCAAAAAACAGATGGAACATCCAGCCAGCAACCCGCAAAATATCGATCTCCGCGATTACATGCCCACGAAGACCATTGCCAAGAAAGAGTCCATGACCGTGGACGGCGTGCGTTTCGTGCTGCTGCATTTCGCACCGGCACACACCAGCGGTGACCTGATCGTCTATCTTCCCGATCAGAAGATCGCTTTTACCGGCGACATCACCGTCACCAGGCTTCCCTATCCGCTCATTCATCTCGACGATGCAGGCTCATCGGCAGGGTGGATCGAAAGTATGAAAGGAATCGTGGCCCTCAACGCCGATACCTTTGTGCCCGGACATGGTGGGACGCAATCGAAAGGTGAGCTGCAACAGCGCCTGACGAATACCGCCGCCCGGCGAGAAAAAATTAAGGCGCTGGTGGCCCAGGGAAAATCCTTGGACGAGATCAAGAAGGAGTTTGGCGAGCCGCTTGCGGCACCTCCGGGCGCCCCAAACTTCCCCACCTTTACGGAAGTCGTGTATAAGGAGCTGTCGAAGAGCTAGCTGCAGCTATGCTCCACGCGGCGCCAATCAATTGGAATGTAGCTCACACAACATACCGCCAATTCAATCAGGTCAGCATAGACATTTTCGGTTCGCAGCACGGTCACCGGCTCCAATCTCTTATTTGGTCGTGCAGACGAGAAACAACCCATTGGCAATGGCGACGAATATGCAGCGGACTTGTCCAAGTTTGCGGGTGTGGACAAGAACGCCGCTGCCCCTGTCCGCCGGACGACGGAAGTCCTCAGTGTCGCAAAGTTCGCCAGCTCGGCGAAGGAGACGCAATGGTTAATGAGACGTTGCCGAAGGCAACTGGGCCGCTCAGCGGACTCAAGGTCATTGATCTGTCGCATGTGATGGCAGGGCCGGTCTGCACGATGTTGCTGGCCGATATGGGAGCGGATGTCATCAAGGTGGAGAAGATTCCAGGCGGCGATGATGCGCATCGCATGCTGCCGCCGCTGATTGGAGATGAGTCGGCGGCGTTCCTCATTATGAATCGGAACAAGCGCGGCATAGCCGTCGACCTCACGCAGGATGCAGCCCGCAAGGCTCTGCTTCGTGTTCTTGAGGACGCGGATGTGTTGGTCGAAAATTATCGGCGGGGGACGATGGAACGGATGGGGCTGGGCTACGAACTGCTGCATGCGTTGAATCCGAGGCTGATCTATTGTTCGATATCAGGATTTGGCCGAACGGGGCCTTACGCGGATCTTGGAGGATTTGATCTGATCGCGCAGGGCATGAGCGGATTGATGAGCATCACCGGGGAAGGGCCGGCGCGTCCGCCGATGAAAGCAGGGTGGCCGGTTACCGATGTCACCGCCGGTGTTCTGGCGTGTGTTGGAATACTAGCAGCTTTGTATTCGCGGATGTCTACTGGAAAAGGGCAACTGGTGGACACATCGCTATTTGAAGCGGGGATTATGCACACCTACTGGCATTCGGCCATTTGCTTTGCGACCGGCAAGGCACCTGCAGCGATGGGGTCCGCGCATCCCCTGAATGCTCCTTACCAGGCATTTCGTACGGCCGATGGCTGGATCACTGTGGGGGCCGCGAATCAAACGAATTGGCTGCGACTCCTCAAAGCGCTTGAAGCGCCGGAACTCGGCGAGGATCCGCGCTTTGCCGATAATGCCGGACGGATGAGCCATCTTCGGGAACTGGTGGTGGCACTAACTCCCTTGTTCGAAAGTCACAGTTCCGCGGAATGGCTGGAGCGATTGCAGAAGGTGGGCGTACCCGCGGGACCCGTCCTGGATATTCGGCAGATGCACGCGGACCCGCAGGCGCTGGCGCGAGAAATGATTGTGGAGACCGTTCACCCGGCAGCGGGAAAAACGAAATCCATTGGGCTACCGATTAAGTTCTCGGAAACACCTGGTAAGGTGACGCGCCCCGCGCCGCGATTTGGACAGGACACGCCGGAAGTCTTACGAGATGCGGGATTCACCGACGTCGAAATCGAGCGGATGGCTGCAGTGGGAGCCGTCCAGATGGAAAATTCAACTAGACCGGCTAAATCATGAGTGAAAATGTTCTGTACGAGATTCAGGATGGCATCGGCCGCATCACCTTCAACCGGCCGGAAGCACGCAACGCGTTTACGCTCGCGATGTACGAGCGGCTGTATGAAATTGTCCAGGAGGCGGAGAAGGATTCGTCGGTCCGCGTGTTGGTGCTTACCGGTGCCGGTGATCAGGCATTCGCCGCGGGCACTGATATTTCTGAGTTCAGATCGTTTTCGACCGCTGAGGACGCTCTTGCTTACGAACGGCGCATGGACCGCGTGCTCGGCACGCTCGAGCGGTCCACCCTGCCTACCATCGCGGCCATTAGCGGCGCGTGCACCGGTGGAGGAACGGCGATTGCGGCTTGCTGCGATATTCGCATCGGTGCTCTGAACACCCGATTTGGGTTGCCCATCGCGCGCACCCTGGGCAATTGCCTGTCGATGGCGAACTACGTGCGGTTGGCGGCTCTAATTGGTGCGGCGCGATTAAAGGATATTGTTTTCACCGCGCGGCTGATGGACGCCAAAGAAGCGCACGCGATTGGACTGCTGAGCGAAGTGCTGCCCGATTACGCAAGCTTGCAGATACGGGTGTGCGAACTAGCGCGAACCGTAGCCGCGCATGCGCCACTCACGTTGCGCGTGACTAAGGAAGCTCTGCGGCTTATTCAGGAGAAGATGACTCCCGAGGAAGATCCCCAAATGATTCTTACCTGCTACATGAGCCGTGATTTCCGGGAGGGTATGGACGCGTTCTTGAACAAGCGGACGCCTGACTGGCAGGGCCAATAGCTCGATGGCTCCCTCCATTCAGTCCAAGCTGGTTGCGATCTCAACGCCAAATAGTTCGCTGAGTTGATTCAGGCGACAGCAGACGGGCCGCGCCGAGGCGCAACAGTCAACGGAGACATCGCTCCATGCGAGCTTTCGTTTATCATTGGATTGCCTGAATCCATCCGCGCGTAGTCCAATAGGCACGGACCTTGTCCTGTCGGCTCGGAGGTGACGAACATGCATACATCGGCGCGGAGACAGAAACAATCTCGGCCAGCCTCTTCAAACAACTTTACAAGTTTGAATGCGCAAGCGCCTGCGGCAACTCACCCGGCAGGACATATCCTGCACTTGCAGCGCACGATGGGGAATCAAGTTGTACTGCGTCTGCTGCAGGAGCAGGGCAAGCTTGTGCTCGGATCCGCTCAAGCACCCATCATCATCCAACCGAAACTCGCCCTGAATGCTGGCGGAGACATCTACGAACGGGAAGCAGAACGCGTCTCCGAGCACGTGATGCGGATGCCTGAGCAGCAGCAATTGCACGCTTGTGCCTGCGGCGGGGTTTGTCCTCGCTGCCAGGCGCAGGCGAGCCAACCGAACGCAGTGCACGGCTCGGAACAGGCAGCAGCACCGCCGGCCGTCCATGAAGAGTTAGCGTCGGCCGGCCGTCCTCTGGATTCTTCCGCACGTGCGTTTTTTGAGCCACGCTTCGGGCACGACTTTTCCGACGTGCGCGTGCATGTCGGTTCGGCCGCCGAACAATCTGCGAGCGACTTGCATGCCAGGGCCTACACCGCCGGACACGATATCGTGTTCGGTGCGGGCCAGTTTGCACCGGGAACGCCAGAGGGTCGGCGCTTGCTAGCCCATGAATTAACACATGTGGTGCAGCAATCGCGTTTGCACGGCTCAGTACCCAGCCTCGCGCAGGGCGTCCAACGATCGCCTTTGCCCGGCGGAGGAGGCGGAGCGCAGGAAGGCGACTGCACCGGCTATGAGCGCGATCCGGAAAGTCTCAGCATCGAGACCGCGAAACATTTTCTAGACGAGGTTCAGCCCGGCGGAAGCAGGTTAGTTCAGACAACGAATTGCAAGGCGAATGAGCATGATCCAGATCGCATCGAATGCCAGGTCACATTCGAGGGGGGCCAAGTCATCCAGGTTTCCATTGTGGCATCATTGCATAACGTCGAAGGACAAAGACCAACTGCGGATGGCCGCCAATGGTGCGTCTATCATTTCAGCTGCGACTCCAATGGCGCACTCCAGTGGCAGAAGAAAGGCTGCTCCGCCAATCTCCACAACACACCTTCCGCTCCCAGGGGCCCCGATCTCGTCGGTTAGATTCCAGCAGGCAATTCTCAGTGAGAGCCGCAAAGGTATCGATGCGCCTTATCCCGGGCGCATACCATCGCGCCGTCACGATTGATCGGCTGGAAGAAAAAAGTCTGCTTCGCCGCCGCACATGCGAAACCACAAACAGTTTGCGCACCTCTCGAGTCCGGGCTATCTCCTATCTTTCCTGACGGTGATCCTGACTTGATCCTAACGGTGATGGTTGGTTCTTGAGGCGCTCGGTTCGGGGTGAGTCTTTCACTGAGAAGTTAGGCGCTGTGTACCTCGGTTTGCCGGCTAATGAGATGACGTCAGCTCGGGCGGATCATATTCGGGCAGCTGCGGGTTGTTGTCGCTGCTGCGCTGAATTTCCAAATCGTCAACCAAGAGGGAGGGACTGATAACTGTCGTGGGAATCACAGCATCGCGATTGCTTACTATAGGATCGTTTCCGGCGCCCACCACGCCATTGCGCAACGAGCGCGCCTCGAATTCGTTGAAGGTGGCGCCGCGAACCAGTTCTTTGTGCCCGTCCTGAACATAAACTCGATACAACAGGCCGGGATTCTGCCTGGAAAGAGCCTCGACATAGTAGCCGTATGGTCTATCGTCAGCGCGGCACATGTCGATCAGCTTCTTCTCCAAATCGTCGGGGGAAAGCGGCTGGCTCGACTGCAGGACCAGATTGCCGATGCTCGCGCGTGGAGGCTGCCCCGGGCCGGCACGGCCGTGGCCATTGGAGTCCGGAAAATCTCGCATCGGCTGGCGCCTCAGCACGTAATTCACAAGTTCGCCATTCTCAATCAGCGCGACTTTTGCCGCACGAACGCCCTCATCGTCGATTTCGTAATTCCCCACGAGCGACTTTCCGCGAAAAGTGCTCATCGTGGGATCGTCGAACACAGATAAAAACGCTGGCAGCACGCGGCTCTTGTAGTTGGACGTAGGGTTTCCTACCGCTCGAGAGGCGGCCCCGCCCGCCTGGCCACGGCCGCCGGGAGCATTAACATTTGGGCTAACCATTGGGCCAATCATCGCCAAGACCTCGTCGGCCGCCGCATCCGGCGCAAAGAGCACCGGACCCCGGTAGTCTTTTTCGACCAACGGAGCGTCGCGCAGTGCCTTTAGGACGTCGACTACACTGGCAGCCGCAGCTTGGAATTTTTCAGGTGTGGGTAGATCGGCAATTTTACTCGCGACAAAAACCGGAGTGCGATCCAGCCGCATTCCATCCGCCGCCTGCGTCGAACCGGAGATGGCCAGCGAATCAAGCTCGGAGCCCTGCCGCGTAACGGTCCCTTCGCTGTTCACAAAATATTCGTTCAGCACCCGAAAGTGCACCTGCGCCGCAAGAGATTGCAGCTTGGGATCCGACTTGAACAACGCGGAGGAATTCACCAGCATCTCTGTCCACGGCCTGGTATCGATATCCAACTTGGCCATAGGTTGGATGGATTGCAGCGGCTGCGCATGCGCGAAGTCGTCATATCCTTGGTTGGCGCTGTACTGGCTTTGCGCCGCCTGTTTGTTCGCGAGCGCTTGGGTGGCTGCCTTGTAGGCCCGATCTGCGGCGAGCCATAGGGCGCGTCTCAGAGCTACCGGATCGTTGTCCAGCGGCGCCAGGTCGGTGACGCCCAGTCCTGGGCCCGTATAACTGTCCTGCTTGTAGTCGCCCACGCGAACCACCACACGCAAGCTCCGCGAATGCACGCGCTGGCTCAATCGTAGCGCGCCGAATGATGCCTCGGCCCTAAAGTCATCTACATCGGAAACATGAAATTCTATGTAGTACGGCGCCGGCAGATTATCCATTTTGAGGCGCGTTTTCGAACGGCTGACTTCCTCACTCATGGCCTGGAGAACGGGATCGGCCGGTGCTCCAGCCGCCGCCGTAGTCGAAGGTGCCAGCGGCCGGGCGGTTCCAGCCTTTTGCTGACCCGCAACTGTCGCCGCAAATGCGAGCAGGAAAAATGGCGTGACCCATGGCCAGATGGATGAAACTACCCGTGCTTGGCTGGCGTGCGGTTCTGGTCTTGCTTTTCGCGCCGCGCTCATGGCTTGGCTCCTGGCGCAGTCACACCCGTGAGGAACAAGCCAATGGAAGCACTGTCGTTTTTGTCCGGAGCCGGCAGGATCGGCGGTCGGTTGGTGCCACGGGCACGTTTCTGAACTTCGAGCTGAGAAAACAGCATGGCCGGGGCAGCTGCCGAGACAGGTACCTGGCCGGATTCGGCACCGCAGATTCCGTTGAATACCTCCGACGAGTCTCCCGTGACCAGGATGCTGTTCAGCGCCACCAGCGGTGTTCCTACGATATCCACGCCACGCACCAACTCATCCGGCCGCCCATCGGCATACACACGCCAGACCATCACTGGGAGCACTTGAAACACTTGCGGCTGCGCACGTGAAGTAAGCGTGAACCCACCCTGGATATCTTCGAAGTACAGTCCGTACGGCTTGTTCTGCTTCTTGATCTCAGCGATGAATCTCTGACGCAGCTGAACGTCGGTTACAGTGTTCGTTGAGGTCACGATCAAATTGCCCTGCCGTCCCGTGGACATCAAGCCCGTCCCTGCTTGCCGGCGCCCGTGGCCGTTGGACTGGCCGAAATTGGCGATGGGCATCCGCGACATCAGGAAGTTCCTCAGAATGCCGTGGTCCACGGCTTGCACCCGTGACGCCGGGACACCTTCGTCGTCGAAATCATAGCTTCCCGACAGCCTCACGCCATTCAGTTCCTTCAGCGTTGGATCGTCTGCCACGCTCAAAAAGGCTGGCAGCACCAGCTGGCCCACTTGCTTGGTGAATGTTTGGCCCTGCGTCTCATCCCGCTGCCGGTGACCTTCGAGGCGGTGGCCAAGCACTTCATGAAAGAAAACGGCTGCGGCTCGTCCGGAAAGCATCGCCGGCCCGGCATAGGCATCCGCCACAGGAGCAGCGCGCAGAGCTTTGACGTCCGCCGCCATCTTCACTATTTTCGCCTGCAGTTCGGAGTCCGGTGGCAATTGGTTCGGCGAATCCGCCTGGAATGTTTCCACGCGCAACAATTCCATCCCGTCGTCCGCGCGGGTTTCGGCCTCCAGCACTAGACGGGCGATAGCCGATGGTTGAACCAGAGCAGTTCCCTCGCTGGTCGCGAAATAAGACTTGTTCGCTTCCATCGACACGAATACCTGCGACGTATACACATCGGGGTATTTCAGGAACCCGGCGGAAAGCCGCTTCATGCGTTCGCCCCACGCCCCTACATCAAACGAAAGGCTTGGCCGAGGCGCCGCGTCAAGATGAGTTTGCGGCGACTCACGCGCAAAGTCTGGCGACTTGTCCTCTTCCTCCGCCTGCACCGCGGACCTGGTCTTGACTTGCGCAAACGCCGGGGCGGCCTTCTCGTATTCGCGATTGGTGAGTTGCCATAGGACACGAGCCGTGGCATCCGGATCGTCGCCCAACGGGAGCAGCCCGGAGGTCATCCCGCTCGGGCGGCTTTGGTCGTGCGTATTGTCCAGTGCGGGCGAGCCCACTCGCATGGTCACCGCGGCTTCCCGCTCTTGCTGGTGCGAGGAAATCACCAGGCTGCCGTTCATGGCCACTACGGCGGCGGAGTCGAGATCCGCAACCGAGTAGCTCAAGAAATAAGGAGCGGGATCGGCCTTGGCCAGCGCCGCGTTCGCGCGCTGCAACTCCTTCTGCATCGTGGCTAGGAGGGTATCCGGATTTCCTGCGGCGGAAAGGACCAGCAGCGGAATACTGCATAGGATCACCACGAACAGGGGAGATATGGACCAGAATGCCGGTCGCACTGAGCGCATAATTACATCCTATCCTATTCCCATACGTCGTCGCGGTACTTTAGCACATGCTTGGACTACCGGCTGCGGAGCAGCCAAGCCCGCACCATCGGGCTTCTGAGTGGCCAAGGTCTGCGTGCAAGAAGCGGGCCTACTTGCCCGCTGCAGGCTGCGGGTCGGGAAACTGAGCGGCGTGATGGAGAGCGATCAGCCAGCGCCCGTTTTCCCGGATCACAATCCAGTTGTAGTAACCCTCGCGACGCGGCCGGTCCGGGCCGGGCACATTGAGCACCCAATAATCGTCGAGAGAGACGATATCTGGAGTCAGAAAGCGCGTGCGCCGGATGGAGTCGGTCCTGGTGCTGTCCTTCAGATTACTGTTGAAATTATTTCCAAACGATTTTTCCAGCGCTTCGCGGCCGTGCGTATCGCCTCCACTGACGATAACGTAGTCACAGTCCTGGGTGAATAGCATGGCCAGCGTGTGCGAATCGTGCCGGTTCCAGGCCTCCGTATAGGTGTCGAGCAACTGTTGGAGAGCAGTGCCTACCGCGTCGTCCGCTTTTATTTTCGGCTTCACGTCGGTGGAGTTCTGCCGGCCAAACGCAGCTGGAGAAAGCGCGAACCACAGCGTCATCACTAGGGCCATATTTAGCGGAGATTTCCTGCCGTTCGAGCCGCCAAAATGCATCGAAGCCTCCAACCCTTCATTGTCAGCAGAACGTGTTCGTCAGCACCAAAGCAGCACGGCGCATCTTATAACCAATCTCATCTGTTCCACAGGAGGGATTACCAGTCGTTGGCCAGTGTGAGCGCCCCGGTCACAACCTGTGGATGAGTGGTAGCTCCCAGCTGCAAGGCCGGCGCATTCTAGGTTGGCTGCATGTCACTGGCCCTTCTGCTTTGCATCCGTTATTTTCTTATACTCCTCCGGCTCCTCGTTATGCGTACAGAAGACTTCTCCCCACTCGTCATGAGGGTCCTGCGCCAACGACCATGTCCGAGGCGCCGACTTCCAAGGCTTCGCCAGCACTACAGGGTCCTCAACAGTGATTTGATAGGTGAGGTAATTCTTCGAGGTGCGGGTAATGCGCTCGACGACATGCTCTTGGGCGCTCGGATACCATCCGACCGTGTCTCCATCCCCTCCGAAAGTTCTCATCCTCTCATCAACAGCGATTACGTCGATAACCAGGGTATCGCCCTCCCAATGAGCCACTGAGTCGCCATTAAACGTTGGATCCGGATCTTTCGGATGCTCCCGCCCATTCAGGTAGATCATGCGCACATCCAGAGGGTATTCATAAAGCATCACCAGCCGTCCTGGGGTGTGGATCAACTCCATGGGAGCGTGTTGCGCCGCTTGCTCTAAGTTTGTGCTTGGAGTACCCGCCTGATCACAGTTTCCATACGGGACTGGCCTCTTGTATTTTGCTTCCATCCCAGGATTGAAGGAAGGCAAGCCCTCGGGCGTTAGCTTGGCATCGAATTGATTTAATGCGGCCGGATCGACAGGGTACGCAAACTGCAGCATTCTTCCGGCAGCGTTCGGATACCAACGTCCCGTCAGATCCACATGCCCGTCCGCCATGCGGGGCGCGGGCCCGCCTGGCGGCAATGGATGCACCTGGTCAAAGCCGCCGACCACCGGTACAGTAGTTTTTCCTGGCCCGGGCCTGTAACTACCCTGGCCCTGCGCAAAAGCGAGCGTGAAAGCCATGCACAAAGCCGCCAATACGAGGCCAGCACTCGCAACGCAATAGCACAATCGTCGCTTCATTCCTCTCATTTCGGCTTTCTCCTTTTTTGCGCTGGCCCCAAAGTGCTCACGGCGCGGTCCATGCCGGCTAACATAGAACTCATGGTGCGCAAACGCCGGGAAGCGCTGCGCTGAGTAGAGCAAAAAATGCCACCAGAATACCCGGAAATGTAACTTTCGCCGGGATGGCTCCTTCGGTATCGGATGTGAAGAAATCCAAACTTGCAGCGGTCTAATGACATGCCTGATGCCTGGTCGCGTACGCTACGCCAGTCGTACTCTCTATGTCAAGGTCGGTGCTCCCCGCTGAATGCCCGCCAAATGAATGAACGCCGCCGTTTTGCGGCATGGTAGCGAGAGGTGTATAGTGCGGCCTGAATAAGGGGAAACCTTGGACAAACAACAACAACGCGGCCAAATGATCCTTGGTTGTGAGGTGTAGCTATGGCCATTAGAAAAAGACTCATCATCGCCGCAGGTTTCCTTAGCGGACTGCTGCTCATCTCGGTTCAGCTCTTTGCGCACCATGGTAATGCGGCCTTTGACACAGAGAAAAAAATTACTGTGAAGGGGTCTGTGACCGAGTGGACATGGGCGAATCCGCATATCTATTTGAAATTAGATGTCAAGGATGGTCAGGGTAATCTCGTGCATTGGATTGCTGAGGCTAGCAATCCGGCCGCCATGATGAGTCGTGGCTGGAATGTTCGGGATGTCAAGGTAGGAGATGAGGTCACGTTAACCCTGATCGTGGCCAGGAACGGTGCACCTGTCGGACGTGTTCAGCAGCTTATTCTTGCAAATGGAAGGAAGTTAGCTGGGGACGCCGGAAACGCGGCGGTGGAACGTTAGAACGCCGGATGTGACCTGACGCCGATGTCTCGGACCCTCCAGGCCGAGGAGCGAGAAAATCTTCCTCCCTAAAGTCTTCTGCTGCGCGAAGCGGAAGGCTCGCCTCGGCCTGGAACATAGTCCTGCCCGAAACGTTCGGCTTCCTCGCGGAGAGGATTTTAGAAAATGCAAAAGCGATCTATGGTCGGTATTGTGTCGGCACTGGCTTCTTGCATCGTCGCGTTTGCTCAGGCCAATCCGCCACGGCAGTCCGGATCCGTGAACGAGCGTAAGGCGGCCCCGGCGCGAGCTCCAGTCCACGACATTTCTGGCCTTTGGGACCCGACGCCCTCAGGTGCCGGAATTCAGGCTCAAGGTCCGCTAGATATGCGAAATGACGGGAAGCCACAACACGAGTTACCTTACACTGCTTACGGGTTACAAACATATAAGTCCCATAAACCATTAGAGGGACCTATCGCAGTTGCTCCCGGCCTCGACAATGATCCGAGAAACCTGTGTGAGCCACTCGGGTTTCCTCGCATGAACTGGTATAACCTCTGGTCGTCACAGATCGTTCAAACAGGTGCTAAGGTGCTGGTGTTGTATCAATATGACCAGAAATGGCGCGAAATCCTGATGAACCAGGAACTCCCGAAGGACCTCCTGGATTCGGAGCGGAGATTCTATGGTTACTCGGTTGGTAAATGGGTGGACAATACTACGCTGGTCGTGCAGACGGTTGGAATGATGCCCGAAAATAGAGTCTGGCTCGATTCTACGGGTCGGCCGCTTAGTGATCAATTACGCGTGGAAGAGCGGTTCCACCGGGTCAACCACGACCGTTTGGAGCTGACCGTAACGATTGACGATCCTAAGATGTACACAAAACCATGGGTGGCCTTGGACAAGTTCGCCTTTAAGCTGCTCCCTCCCGATACAAGAGTGCTAGAGATGCTCTGCTCGCCAGTAGATCAGGCAAACTACAACAAGGAAATCGGAAACATAGTTAACGGCAGCGGTGCGAACGGAAAAACCGACAAGCATTAGCGGTCCCATGTCGGTGCCCGACAGTGTCAATGCACCGTACTGTTGATAGTGGCGGTGGTACGCCCGAATGCATTAATGGCGTATAGCGTATAAATAGTGGGGGTGCACCGGCCCCGGACTCATGGTCATCCGGACGGGAGGTGCTGCGAGTTTTCGCACCGCACTTCGCTCCGAAAAGGGCATGGAGGCTAGCTGGATTGATTTGACACTATGACGCCGCGGCACTCGCCAAAGCCGATGCTGGCTCGCCGTCCGGCTTGACAGCTCGCGCACAGGATAACTTCGTCGCCGTCTTCCAGAAATCGCCGCGTTTCCCCAGTCGGCACGTGATGGGCTCGTTGCCGCGCCAGGTCAATTCGAGCAAGCAACCGAGGGATTCCTTCGTGTTACCGGAAATCGTTCCGCTCGCCAGCAGATCTCCCGGGCGAAGATTACAGCCGTTGCTGGTCTGCTGGGTTAGAAGCTGTGCCATGGTCCAATACATGTCTCGGAAATTTCCGCAGCTGAGCCGCGTCGCCTCACCGCCCTGCTCCCGCATTTGTTGCGAGCGGAGAAAGACCTCCACGGTTAGGTCCACGCCGCCCTGTTCTTGGTCCGCCTTTGAAAAAAGGTAGGGCAAGGGAGCGGGATCGCCCTCGTCCCTTGCAAACGAGGCCGCGCGAAATGGCGCAAGGGCTTCGAGCGTGACCACCCAGGGCGAAATACTAGTGGCAAAACTTTTCGCCAGAAATGGCCCTAGCGGCTGATACTCCCATGCCTGAATGTCCCGCGCCGACCAGTCATTCACCAGGCATACTCCAAAAATGTGCGACTCCGCGTCGTTCGATCGGAACTGGCTCACCTAGTTGGTTTCCCGGTCCGACGAACAAGCCAAGCTCGATTTCGTAATCGAGCCGCGGCTCGGGCCGAAACGAATCGGTTCGGAGAGACCTTCTCTCGTCTGGCCGCGGGGGCGCCGGACCTGCGTGCCGCTGATCACGATCGAGGACGCTCGTCCGTGGTATCCGATGGGAATATATTTGTAGTTCACCGGAAGCGGATCGTCGGGACGAAACAGGCTGCCTACGTTTCGCGCATGGTAAAGGCAAGCGTAAAAATCCGAATAGTCGCCGATTTCCGCGGGCACGAAAACCTCGGTTTCGGCCAGAGGCAGCAAGTGTTTCCCGCGGCGCCTCCTCCTGTTCGCAGCGCCAGCGGCATCCGCGCGAAGTAGCGCCTGCAGTTCCCGGCGCAGCGCGGACCAATGCGGTCGGCCCAAAGCCATTAGCTTATTGAGAGATCGCGAAGCGCAGGCCCTCGCGGCTGTTGCGGCAGCCTTGCCGAGAAGTCCTGCCGTCCGCAGCCCACGATGTCCAGCGCGAAGTCGCCGATCGCAGCGCATACACGCGGCTGCCTCCTGTTTCCCAGCCGCCGGCAGACGCCCAAAGGCAAATTTTGAATCGGGAAATCCGCATCGGGCCCGTTTGCGGATTCCACCCAACTCGTCATTCCAGGATCGTGAGTTTCGTCAGACGGCGGCCCTCAAGGTGTGCTCGCTTTGAGGAAAAGCCGCGCCGAGATGCGTCTCGCAAGCCTGGCCGGATGCTTTCGTCTTAGGGCTCGAAGCGTTTGTCCAGCCCTTGCCAGCATTCGAAATATTGCTCGTCGAGCTGCGACGATTCTAGTGCGAATTTCGTCGGGCGGCAGACGAACCGTGTCTCGAACATGAACGCTAGCGTGGCGGCCAGATAGACCGGTTTCAAGTCCGCCGCGCTGGCTTTCTCAAAGGTGGCGGAATCAGGACCATGGCCTGCCATGCAGTTATGCAGGCTCGCGCCACCGGGAACGAAGCCCTCTGCCTTCGCGTCGTATTCTCCGCGAATCAGTCCCATGAATTCATTCATGAAATTGCGGTGAAACCAGGGCGGGCGAAAGGTGTGTTCAGCCACCAGCCAACGAGGTGGGAAGATCGCGAAGTCCACGTTGGCTGTGCCAGCAATCTCCGAAGGAGCAGTCAGCACCGTGTAAATGGACGGGTCGGGATGATCAAAACTGACGGTATTGATGCAATTGAAATGATCCAGATTGTATTTATAAGGAGCGTAGTTGCCGTGCCAGGCGACAACGTCAAGCGGCGAGTGGTCGAGCTTGGCGCTCCACAACCGCCCTTGGAATTTCGCAGTCACTCGAAAGTCCCCTGCGCGATCTTCGTAACCAGCCAGGGGCGTTTGGAAGTCGCGAGCGTTCGCCAGGCCGTTCGCGCCGATCGGCCCCAGCTCCGGCAAGCGAAACAGCGCGCCGTAATTCTCACAAAGGTAGCCCCGCGCCTGCTTGTCCGGCAGATCCACGCTGAATTTTATCCCGCGTTGGATCACCGCGATTTCTCCAGGCCCGACTTCGAGGATTCCCATCTCCGTCCGCAGCCTGATCCGGCCGAGTTGCGGCACGATCAGTAATTCGCCGTCCGCATCAAAAAAGAAGCGCTCGATCATCGAGCAATTCGCAGCATAAATGTGGATGGCCACTCCCGAATGCATGTGGGCGTCGCCATTCCCGGCCATGGTGATCAGGCCGTCGATGAAATCCGTCGGCTTCGTGGGAATGGGCAAGGGCTGCCAGCGCAATTGGTTCGGTGGCGTCGGCACCTCGTCGAACGGCGTGCTGCGCAGCAGCCCGTTGCTGGTGGGCTCGAACGGCTTGTGCGCCACGGAGGGACGAATGCGATAGAGCCACGAGCGCCGGTTTGTCGCCCGCGGCGCCGTGAAGGGCGTTCCGCTGATCTGTTCGGTATAAAGGCCGTAGGGCGCTTTTTGCGGCGCGTTTTGCCCTTGCGGCAGAGCGCCAGGCACCGCCTCCGTCGCGAATTCGTTGCCGAAGCCGGATTGATAGAGCGTCTGCGTGGTAGGAGGTGAAGCGATTTTTGTGCTCATGATTGTTTTTAGAGGTTGCCTCGGCGCGCCTGTTCAAGTTCGATGGACTCAAAGAGCGCTTTGAAGTTTCCTTTGCCGAAACCCCGGCTCCCTTTGCGTTGAATGATCTCGAAGAATAGGGTTGGCCGATCTTCGACTGGGCGGGAGAAAATCTGCAGCAGGTAGCCGTCTTCGTCCCGGTCGACGAGGATTCCGAGAGAGCGAATTGCGGCGAGCGGCTCGTCGATCCTGCCCACCCGATCGCGCAAAATCTCGTAGTAGCTCTCCGGCACTCGCAAAAACTCGACGCCGTCATTCTTGGAGTCTTCCGACCGTCTTGACCACGTCATCGCAAAGCAGAGCGATGTGTTGCACGCCAGGACCCCCGTACGCCTCCAGGTATTCATCGATCTGGCTCTTTTTGCGGCCCGGCGCCGGTTCGTTGATGGGAAATTTCACCGATTGGGTGTCGTCCGACATCACGATACTCATCAACGCGCTATATTCCGTGGAAATGTCCTTGTCATCGAACGAAATGTAACGCTGGAAGCCAAACACCCGGCTGTAGAAACCGGCCCACCGTTCCATTCCTCCCAGTTCCACGTTACCCACAACGTGATCGATACGCAAAATGCCGGCATCGTCTCCGGGAACCATTGCGGAGACGAACCCGGGCAAAAATGGCCCTGAGTAGTCCTTGTACGAAATGAACGAATGGATCGTATCCCCGTACGTGTGGATCGCGGCGCGGCGAATGGTGCCGTGTTCGTCGTTCTCAGTCGTGCGGCTCCTCGCGGCTCCCTGGGCGCCCCGCCGCATAGCCTCCGCGAACGCCTGATCGGCGTCGGCAACGTGGAAGGCGATGTCCCGCACGCCGTCGCCGTGCTTGCGAAGGTGATCGCAGGCGGGATGGTCGGGATCCATCGGTGTGGTGAACAGGAAGTTGGCCTTCCCCTGGCTCAGCACGTAAGAAGTAACCCGCCGTTCCCCCGTTTCGAGTCCCCTATACGCGCTTTGCGAAAATCCAAAACCCTTCCGGTAGAAGTAGGACGCCTGCCGGCCATTGCCCACCCAAAACTCGATATGGTGTATGTTTCCTTATCTGCAGAGGGTTTTCAGGCATTTGCTTCCTCCTCGGGGCGGCCTGCCTGGCATTAACCTGGTTTCGCCGCAAAAGCGATCAGTGCATGTTCGTTAGCTGTTCGGCCTCCGCCATTGCTTGGTAAAGCTGATCGAAACTCTCGATCGCAAAGAGACGCTTTTGCAGCTCGTCGACCTTCACGGTGGTCGCGAACACGTCCTTCAAGCTGAAGTCCCTGACTTCGCAACCGCCTTCGATCACGTTTCTGCACTCGCGATGAGAGCTGATGACCCCGCTGCCGTATACCTTGATCACTCCGCCTTGTCGAATTAGTCCAAACTCCACGGTGTACCAGATATAGCCGGCCGAGCCGTTCGAGCACTTCCGGGCTCTTCGTTCTGGCGCAGACGCTGCCATAATGCTGAACGAAGTCTGAGAACACCGCGTGCGCGTGCATCGGAACGTGCCCGAAAACGTCGTGAAAAATATCCGGTTCGGGCGTGTATTCGAGCGAGTCGCGGCCGCGGAGATAAGTCGTGGTCGGAAACAATCGCGCCGCCAGCATCTCAAAGAACGCCTCTGCGGGAAGGAATCCGCTCACCGGCGTGGCTCCAACCGGTTCTCGGCCTCAGGCCTCTCGGTGATGGCCGAGAGGTTTGGCAAGCGATCGTCTTGGAGCCCGATAATCTCATAGCCTTCCAGGTATTCCCGACAGGCATGATTTTCAAGTTGGGGACGGCAGCGGCGCACCAATTTCGCCCACACTTCGTGTTGTTCAGGGCCGTAGTCGCGTAGTTTTGCTCAATCAGATACGGTGTCGCGGCGACGAGAGATTGAGTTCCCATGGTGCACCTCCTCTCGGCGAAAACGGCAGCGACCATACGTTGGCCACCAGCGGCTCCGCACATTAATTATAAGCCCGTTGCTGCGCGATTGTTTCTTGCATCATCGACTCGATTTGCCTGCTTCAGATACCATATGGGCCGGAACTTTCGTGTCAGCGGTCCTCTATAAATTAAGTGCGTTACTGGTAAGTGGGTTCATGACCACGATCGCCCCAACCCATCCTCCTCTGTACGACATCACCGTTCTCGATCTCACGGTCGCCCTTGCCGGCCCGGTGGCTACGCTCCTTCTCGGTGGTTTGGGTGCGCGAATCATCAAAATCGAGAATCCCACCGATGGCGATCCCTCGAGGAACAACGCCCCATACTTCGGCCGTGGCGGCTTGAAGCTTGTTCGCGACAGCGACGACGACATCTCCGTGACCGCCTTCAACCGCCTTCGCAATAAGCTCGGTGTGACGCTGAATTTGAAGCACCCGCGCGCGGGCGAAGTCTTTTTCGATTTGGCGCGCAAGGCGGATTTGCTGGTAGAAAACTTCACCCCGGGAGCGCTCGATCGCTTGGGCGTCGGGTATGACGCGGTGCGCCAGGCCAACCCGCGCATCGTCTACTGCTCGATCTCAGGGTTTGGACGCGATGCCCGTCCCGGCTCGCCCCAAGCGCGCCAGGCGCCCAAAGCACCCAAAGCACCCAAAGCATTGGATACGGTGATCCAGGCGCTCAGCGGCGTGATGTATGTTTCTGGAGAAGAGCAAGACCCTCCCGTTCGCGTGGGCCTGACGATTGCCGATCTCACCGCCGCGCTGTTTGCCGTCATTGGCGTACTCGCGGCACTTCATCAGGCTCGCGAGACCGGGAGCGGCCAGCACGTCGATGTGTCGATGCTCGGTGCACTGACTTCGCTAATCGCCGGCGAAGCCTACGAGGCGGTGGAAAAATGCGGCGCGCCCGTTCGTACGGGACAAACGGTGCAGAGACTCGCACCGTTCGGCATCTACCAGGCCATCGATGGATACCTGGCAATTTGCGCGTATACCGACGGTTTTGCCCATTCGCTCTATCAGCTCATGGCGCAGCCGGGCCTGGCGCAGGACGAGCGGTTCCGCACGCGTGACAGTCGCGTCCAGTACGCTCGCGAGCTCGACGTGCTAATCGGGCAATGGACAGGTTCCCAACCAACCGCAGAGGCGGTCGCCAAGCTTGTAGCGGCTGGGATTCCTGCGGCGGAAGTGCGTAAGCCCGGTGCGGCCGTTCGCGATCCCCGAGTCGTGGCACGCAACGAGACCGTGCCCATGTCGCATCCGAAATACGGTGTGGTGGATGACGTTTACGCTATGGGACTGCCCATTAAATTTTCGCAAGCCACCGCCGGCTTCGATGAACCGCCGCCCAGCATGGGAGAGCACAACCAGGCCGTTTACGGCGACCTGCTTGGATACGATGCCCAGCGGATTGAAGAGCTTCGTGCTCAAGGCATCATATGAGGTCACGTTCCACCGTAGTATGCAGCTGTGGTGCTACTTCCTGATCAGCTGATCGGTACGTGTCCAGGACGGTTTGCTCACTTGTCCTAAGAACTGGTCTGCTACCGTCCTGTTTGTAGAAATGCCCTGCTGTGCACTACAATCCCGCGAGCCCGGAGCCGAACTGTTGCAACGCAGAAATCGAGCCCTGCCCATGACACCCAACACAACTTGTCATATTCTTCTGGCCGGCCTCCTGATTCTGCCTCTCGGTGCCCAACCGGCAAATTCCCAACAGCTAATTGCCCAGCAGGCAACTGCCCAACCCGCAGCTGCTCAACGGGCAACAGTTGGCACGATCATTCGCAACGATCCGGCGCTCGATAAGCTGGTGCCCCCCGGGGCCAAGGTCGAGAAGGTTCGAGGCGATTTTCGATTCATCGAAGGTCCGATTTGGGTGAGAAGCGGCGGTTATCTTTTGTTTAGCGACATTCCGGCAAATGCGATTTTGAAACGGGCTGCCGACGGAAGCGTGTCTGTTTTCCGGAAATCGATATTTGCAGGTAAATATCCGGACGGAGTGCTGATAGGCTCGAACGGGCTTACCCTCGATCGTCAAGGCCGCGTGGTCGCCGCCGAACACGGAAATCGCCGGGTGGCGCGCTATGAAAAAGATGGGTCGACCACGGTCCTCGCCGACCGTTACGAAGGCAAGCGCCTGAACAGTCCCAATGATTTGATCTCCAAGCGCAACGGCGACATCTATTTCACAGATCCTCCGGGACTCTTGCGCACTTACCCTTCCGATGCCAGGGACATCCCGCAAAAGGAATTGGACTTTAACGGTGTCTATCGAATTACCGCGCCAGGTAAACTTGATCTGCTGGTAAAAGATATACCTTACCCGAATGGTTTGGCCTTTTCGCCTGATGAAAAAAAACTGTATGTTGCAAGTTCCCGGCCCGACAAATTCTGGATGGTTTATGACGTCAAGACGGACGGAACGTTAACCAATGGCCGCAAGTTTTTTGATGCCACCAATATCCCGGGAGAGGATGTGCCGGATGGAATGAAAGTCGACACCGCAGGCAACGTGTACGCCACTGGACCAGCCGGAGTCATGATTTTCTCACCGCAAGGCAAGCTGCTCGGTACGATCCAGTTTCCCGAACTTCCCGCGAACTGCGCATGGGGCGACGCTGACGGCAAGACCCTCTACGTAACGGCGCGCACGGGACTCTATCGCATTCGCTTAAGTATCGCAGGAGTTCGGCCATGACCCGGAGATTTCGTCGTGTTCGTCGTGTGGAGATCCGCCGTCCACTTCGCGTGAGCGCACATTGTCTGCCAGCGGTTGCCACGGCGGTTGCCACGCCGGCGGAGGAAAAAATGCCGAAAATATCGCGCTCGTCGCCTTCTCAGACACGTAAAGATTACCGCCCGGCCGCGCGGGCTCTCCAGTGGCTGCTTTGCGCCGTATTCGCGATCGCCCTGGTCGCGGCGGCTGCGGCGCAGACGTTCACCATCGGCACGGCGGACCCGGCTCGCTATTTAAACGACATCAAGGCCCTCACCGCACCCGCGATGGAGGGGCGCGGCGACGACACCAAGGGAATCATGCTGGCGACCAGCATGTTAGAGGACCGTTACCAGCGCCTCGGCCTCGAACCCGCCGGCACGCAGGCATTTCTTCAACCCTTCAGCCTCATCACCGGCGCGAAGCTGGTCGGAAATAATCAGCTGCACGAGCAAGTAGGCAACGTCAGCAAAGAGTGCAAACTCAACGATGACTTTGTTCCCTTCAGTTTCTCAGCCTCAGGCCAGGCTGCGGCGTCCGTCGTGTTTGCCGGTTATGGAGCATCGGCCCAGCAGTTTGGTTACGACGATTACGCCGGTATCGATGTGCGCGGAAAGATTGTCGTCATGCTTCGTGACGAGCCTCCCGGCTTTGGCGCCAGGAGCGGCAACCAGGGATTGACCGAACACGCGGCCGTGATTACCAAGGCCATCAATGCCCGGAATCACGGCGCCAAAGCTGTCATCATCCTCAACGGCAAACTCGCTCAAGGTCAACAGGATCTCCTGACGCGCTTCGGCAGCGTGAGCGGTCCCGAAAACACGGGAATCATCCTGGTGCAGGTGAAAAATAGCGTCGCCGAAGCATGGTTCGCCGCCGCGGGGAAGTCGCTGGCCGGCGTCCAAAATCAAATCGATACGGCCACACGACCTGCCTCGTTTGATTTTCCCAGCTCACTCCATTTGACGATGAGCGTTGGAGTCGAAAGCACGCGCGCCACCGTAAATAATGTGCTGGCATATCTCCCAGGCAAGACCAGCGAATACATCATTCTTGGAGCGCACTACGATCATCTCGGCTACGGCAATCATGATTCGCTCGCGCCTTCCCAGATTGGACAAATTCATCCCGGAGCGGACGACAACGCCTCTGGCACCGCGGGCCTCCTGGAGCTAGCGCGCCTGCTTGCGCCCCTCAAGGGCCAGCTGCCGCGCGGCATTTTGTTTGCTTCATTTGCGGGTGAAGAACTTGGCCTGCTCGGCTCGGCGGATTGGGTGCAGATGCCGACGCGGCCGCTCCCGCAGGCCGTCGCCATGTTGAATATGGATATGATCGGTCGCATCAAGGACGAGAAAGTGTTTGTCGGAGGTGTCGGCACGGGCTCGACGCTCAAGTCCATTCTTGATGCCGCGGACAAAGATTCCGGTTTCCACATCGAGACTTCGGTGGGTGGCTACGCTTCGAGCGACCACACCTCGTTTGTAGCCAAAAAAATTCCGGTGCTGTTCTTTTTTTCCGGGCTGCATGCCGATTACCACAAACCTTCCGACACTTGGGACAAAATCAACGCCCCTGACGCGGCTCACCTGCTGGATTTGGTCGGCAAAATCACGCTGCGGCTCGATACCGCCGAACGGCGGCCGGCTTTCGTCACAGTGGTTGCGAATGACGATCCGCACTCGGGCGTGACGGGTGGTGGGGGTGGCGGGTACGGACCGTACTTCGGCTCGATCCCGGATTTCGGCCAGTCGGAAAATGGCGTGCGCTTTAGCGATGTGCAAGCTGGCTCGCCCGCCGCCAAGGCCGGACTCAAGGCCGGTGATGTTCTGGTGCAGTTTAGCGGCAAGCCAATCATGAATTTGTATGATTTCACCGATGCGCTGCGTCAAAGTAAGGTCGGCCAGGTAGTGGAAGTGACTGTGCAGCGGGACGGCAAGCCGCTGAAGGCGTCGGTAACACTCGAACAGCGGCGCTGAACATCCGCTACCTTCCTGGCGGAATAAAGCTTCGCCGCACAGAGAAAATTTGCAATTGGGTGCCGGGGCGCCATGAAGCAGGCGCGCATGAAGCAGGCGCACACGAAGCAGGCGGAATTGACGCATGCGATTAAAACAACGAAGACGGTAACAAAAATCGGAAAGGAACTACTCCCATGATCGTTGGCAGACACCGCCTGCTCGCGCCCGCCGTCGCGCTGGCCGCCTTTGCGCCGGCCTGTTTGCTTTTGAGCTGTTTTGTCGGTCTTGGCGCACAGGAGAGTGTCAAAGCGCCAAGCCATTCCGGCCCCGTTGCGCTGGCCTATCCCGGCGAGAAACATCTCGCGCGTGTTCGCCAGCTTACCTTCGGCGGCCAGAGTGCCGAAGCTTACTTCTCGGCCGACGATAAGTACTTGACGTTCCAGCATCAGGGCCAGTTCATCGATCCGCGCACCCACGCTCCCGTCGGCCCAAACGTCGGCTGCGACCAGATCTTCCGGATTCCGGTCGATTCGCCCGCCGGCGTTTCTGTGCAGCCGCGCCTCATCAGCAACGGGCAGGGCCGTACCACGTGCAGCTATTTCTTTCCCTCCGGCGATCGCATTCTGTATTCATCCACCTTCGCAGCTGGAGCCGCTTGCCCGCCGCCCCCGGACTATTCGCTGGGTTACGTCTGGCCCATCTACAACACATATACGATATACACCGCCAAGCCCGACGGCAGCGACCTGCGTCCGCTTTCGAGCGCGCCCGGCTACAACGCGGAGTCCACTATCACCCGCGACGGCAAACACATTACCTTCACCTCCACGCGCAATGGCGATCTGGACGTCTACACGATGGACGCCGACGGAACGAATGTGAAGCAGCTCACGCATGAACTCGGCTACGACGGCGGTCCCTTCTGGTCTTATGACGGCAAGAAGATCGTCTACCGTGCGGAACATCCACAAACGCCTGCGCAGATCAAGGACTACAAGGCTCTGTACGCTCGCGGCCTGATTCGCCCCGGGAATCTCGAACTTTGGGTGATGAATGCGGATGGGTCGGGGAAGCACCAGGTCACCCATAATGGCGCCGCAAATTTCGCGCCTTATTGGCTCCCTGATGGCAAGCGCATCATCTTCGCGTCGAACCTGGTCAATACGAAGGACCCCGCCGGCTTCGATCTCTACCTCATCAACGAGGACGGCACCGGCCTCGAGCGCGTCACCACCTATCCTGGCTTCGACGCCTTCCCAATGTTTTCCTCGGATGGCAAGCGGCTGGTCTGGGCCTCGAATCGCAATGGCACCCGCGAGCACGAGACCAACATCTTTATCGCGGACTGGGTGGAATAGCGGTCACTGCAGGTTTTGCGTTCCGGCAGTGGCTGCCGGAAGCTTATCCAAGTTCAAAGAGACAACGTTCAAGGAGACAACGTTCAAGGAGACAACCCGCGCACCTGTGAAATTACGCCGCGATGTGCCGATCAGCGGGTCGCCCAGGCGCTTTCACATTGCGCCACAATATATTGCTCAGGCCTCCTCGACCTGAGCGGATTAGAAACGCAGCGTGGATTTCGGTTCGCCTTCCAGCCCTTCGGTGGGTACCGCGCCGCGGTCATTGATGTCGCCGCCGGTGGCGCGCTATTCAGAAAGTTTGGCTCGAAGCGCTGCAGCTTCGATGGCCGATAAAATGTTTTTTCGTTCCAGGATGCCAACCATCTCTGTGACAATGCTCCGCAGACCTCCGCTCTGAGCGGCCAGTTTTTCCTCCGGGAAAGCGGGGCCCGAGTCGAGGTCCAACTCGTCCCCAACCTCGCCGCCCAACTCCGCTATCCATGCCCGGAGAATGAGCGCCTGGTCCGCGGCTATTTCTCTGAATCCCAGCCCCATGCCCATACCGGTGAGAGTGTAGGTGACGATCGCGCGGGTTTGGAAGCAATGCCGTGCGGCAGAGACGCGTATGTGCACCGAGGTGCCCACCGCCAAGGGGCTGATGGTGTCGACATAACACCCGCCCGCGCTCAGGTCGGTTGCCCGGCCTGTGACCCGGGTGTGCGTTCGCGGCTCTACAACTTCCGCCGATGCGGAAACAGGGTAGCGTGTATGGCCCCGCAAGTCGTCGTTGTCTGCCGGCAGTCGATCGGCTGGGCTGGAACCCGCTGCCGATTGATTCTGGTTTGAGGAATATCCCTCCTTCACAGGCACATCTCCCCGAAATTGTATGCGCTATGGCAGGACTCGGTACCAACAGTCTCTAACATTCTGAAGTGCCCAGGAATGGCGTGCAACGGGGATAATTCCTGGTATGCACTGGAAGTAACTGGTGTTTCTCGCTTTAGATGTAAAACATCACCGGCCGGGCCCGGCCTGTTCGAATACTACTTGGTAAATAAAGTTGTCTTTGCGTTACTTATATGGTAACATGCTGGTCATGCCGCGAGACCGTCGAGACAGCCATCGATCCCAGTCGCCCCGCCCCCTTTGGACGGTTCTGGTGGCGCTAAATCTACTGGAATGAATACTTGTGCGAAAGGCCCGGTAACATCTCTGTAATGAACACTTCCAAAGCCGTGCGACCTAAAACGCCTGTGGAATGAGCACATAGGAAAAACCCCGGGGGGAGGGGTTGGCCGGTATTCTCCTGCAGCATTGACACGATGTGCTCCTGGCAGTTCAGGCGCGGCACGCCTCGTCCGATACCCCCGGCGCTGGGCCCGCCAGGGGAACACCGCCGGTGGCGGGCCGCCCGTTGTTGACCGCGAGCGAGCCGAAACGCTCATCGGTTTCGTGAAGCTTTGCGATAGGCGGAGGGGCTTGGTGATGGACGAGTGGTCGGCCACGCAAGCCGCGCCGAATTTTTCTTTTAGCACATCACAGTGTACAAAATGATGGCGCGGCTAACGGCTACGACCAATAAATTTCGATACGATGCCCGTCAGGATCCATGCAGCGGAAGGTCACATAATTTTCATACTCTTCAATGTCCTCCACTCGGATTCCTTCGGAAGCCATACGGCTATGTAGCTTTCGCACGGCGCCTGAGCTGGCCAGGCGAAATCCAAAGTGAAACCACTCTGGGAACGAAGAGCGCTTCCGATCGGCGACCAGCGCCAGATCGAAGCCACTCTTATTTCTAAGAAACAAAATACCTCCCTGACGCATATGCTCGGCGAATCGAAAGTAGGTCTCGTAGAAATGCTGTGTCCGCTCCACATTCTTCACGTGCAGGTGCAGGTGATTGAGATCCATTTCCTCAGCCGTCTTTTGGCCGGTGGTCATTTGTCACCTCCGCAGAGCAGCAGCGGCGTTTAGATCCTTCGCTTTCGGCTCCCAGCATAACGGAGACGACGCTGCTTCGCAGCAACGTTTCAGGGTGCAGGGTCGGGCGCAGGCTCGGGCGCAGTCCAGTCTTGGTGCGATGTCCACCACGATTTTGCAAGGTTCCCATTTTTTTGGGCGTGACGCGGAGTGGCTTATAATGCGGGCAGCGTTGCAGCGACAGCGAATGCCCTTTGCATACCGGGAGGAGGGTGGAAATGCGAAACCTGATCGCGAGATCGGTCATCGCTCTGCTGGCCACATTCATGTGTTCTTCCATGGTAATGGCGCAAGGCGGTGCGGGTCTGCAAAATACCTTATATGAAAAATTGCGCAAAGATCCCGTCGCCGGCGCGCCTGGCGGCCCCGCTCCTAAGCGCGATCTGAACGGCGCGTGGGCGGGTCCCCTGGTTCCTAAAGCGGGAGAAATACCTCCCTTAACTCCGCTGGGGCAGAAACTCATGAATGTAAATAAGCCCGAATCAAAGTTTGGCACAGCGAGGTCCAACGATCCGCTCAACACTTGCGATCCTCTTGGGTTTCCACGCAACCTGGTTTTCGAGACCAGAGGGCTCGGTTTCGCAACCATGCCCGGTAAGGTGGTGCTGTTGGATCAGTATCAGAAAATATGGCGAGACGTCTGGATGGATGGACGAGAACTGCCCAAAAATGTGGACGCCAAGGGTGGACCGCCTTCCACCTGGTACGGGTATTCAGTGGGACATTGGGATGGAGACTACACTTTGGTCATCGATACCACAGGTAGCGACGATCGCAGTTGGCTGAACACCCAGGGTTATCCGCACAGTGTCGATGCGCACGTGCAGGAGCGCTACACCCGAGTGGATCACAACCATATGGAAGTCACGGTTACCATGGACGATCCCAAAGTCTATACGAAGCCGTTTACGCTCGTGACCAGCGGCTATATGTGGATTCCGTCACAGCAACCCGAAGAACAGATGTGTGTGCCCTCCGAAGCGATTTCTTATAGGCAAACCATCGCACTGCCCGCAGCGGGTGACAGCGCGACAGCTCAGTAGCCACCGCCAAACACGCTGTGATGGTTCCGGTGTTCAGCGCCGCGCGCACGGCCTCATGAATTTGCGAGGCCGGCGCGCATCGCTGCTTCTCGCTAGCCCCGCGAACGGGACGCGGTACACGAGCCGTGGCCATCCCCGCTGTCGTCTTTGCGTGTGCCCTTTTCCTCGGAATCGAGTTCCTTGAAGGCCGGAGCCTCGCCTAGCTCCCACTGCTCCTGCTATAACCGAATTCCTGCTGGTGTCTGGAATTCGAGTATTGGAGAAAAGGACAACGAGTGAACAGTGGTCGACCTACGACGCTCTAAACATACTGACTAGCGTGCACCTTCCGCGGCTGGTTAGCTGTAACCACCGATCATGGAATAATG
Source organism: uncultured Acidobacteriota bacterium (assembly GCA_963828935.1). Lineage (GTDB taxonomy): Bacteria > Acidobacteriota > Terriglobia > Acidiferrales > UBA7541 > Palsa-189. The sequence goes on from CAWHGP010000010.1 coordinate 281,675, forward strand.
CAGACGTATGCTCTTGGGCCAGGCGGCGAGCCGTGAATCCGCAAAGCGGTCAATCCGGTGTCACCGCCAGAGACGGTTCGGGAAGCCAGAAGCTGGCAATGAAACCCACCGCGTATGCCAGAAAGCCCACTATTCCCGCCGCATACGCGAGTTGCCGGGTGGGCGTTCCGCCGGGCATGGCAGTTACCATGGAGGTGACGATCAGAGCGGCAGAAGTGCCCAGCATGCGCCCGCCGATATTAGCTGCGAAGCTCTCGCCGGTACCGCGGAGGTAGGTGGGATAGACGAGCGGCAAATAATTCCCCCAAAAGCTAAATTGCGCGACAGTGAGCAGCCCCAGTGCGAAATTGCCCCATTTGGACATATCCACGTCTCGCATAGCGGGCCCGAACAACACAAACGGAATCAGGAGCAGGCCCGGAACCTGGAAGATACGCAGCAGTCGCCTCCGGCTTAGTATGCGTACAGCTAAAAAGGCCATGATCACGCGCCCAACCAATCCGCCCATTTCCTGAATACCTTGAAAGGCGCTGATGCGCTGCTCCTGCGCGGCGCGGGACAGGATTCTGAAGCTGGGCGTACCGGGAATAATCCTCGCGATATGCTGCAACATGCCAAAAGAGGCGGCATAGGAGCAGGCCATCATCAGGCAAGTCAGCAAGGCCGTCTTGCGAAATGGAGGCTCGAACAGCGCAAGAATGCTGGGCCGTTGCAATGTGCCTTCCGCCTTTTTCTTTTTCCAGATAGGGGATTCGGGCAGGAAAGGGCGCAGCAGAACCAGAGGAATCGCAGGAAAAAGTCCAGAAATCGCGGTATAACGCCAGGCTTCATGGCCGCCGTGAACTGCGGGCAGCCGAGGACCGTACGTCACGGCGAGATAATATGCGGCGCTGACCAGCAGACCACCTGTGGACGCAAATCCCTGTGTGTAACCAAGGATGGCTTCGCGTTGCTCGCGCTGGGTGAACAGTTCGGCAAGCCAGGCGGTGGCCGCAACGAATTCGACCGATACGCCGACAAACGTGCCGCAACGGTAGATCAGAAACTGCACGGGGGTGTTGGCATAGGCGGTTGCAAATGTACAGATGCCAAACAGCAACACACTCCACAGCAGGATGCGGCGGCGGCCCAGCAGATCGATCAAATAGCCGCCGAGCAATCCAAAAACGCCTCCCGCGATTGCGGGCACATAAAACAGAAGGCCCACCCAGCGATTGAATATCGCGGGACTCGCGGTGGTGACCAGCAGTTCGCCCAGCGCTGGGCGGACCATCAGGGTCAGCGCCAGAATCTCATAGGTATCGAACGCGAAGCCTATCGAAGCCACCGCGCAAATCAGCCACTCGACCGAGGTCAGGTGCCTGAGTCTGGCTCTTGCCGCGAGATCCTGCACGGCTCCTCCGCGAAACACGAATTGGACAATTCGGCGCAACCTTTATTAACACGAGTATCCGCGATCGAGTAATCCAATCTGTTGCCGCGCAACGGATTGTGGCCGTAATTCGATCGCGTGCGCCGGTAAAAGCACGCCGTCGAATGTGGACGTATTGACGGTGGAGCGAACGGTCCCGGGTGCAGCCCTCACTCGCGTCCCGGCAATTTCTTGGCCGCTGCGAATTCGAGCCGTTTCGAATTTGCACCGCGCTTGCGCAGCGTTTCCAAATCAAAGCCTGCGACCCGTTGGTAATCCTGGGTGATGGCGTCAAGCTCTTCCCTGGTAATGATCCGGGCGATGCTGTCCTCGGGGCCGCGAATGCGCTCGTGCGCCAATTGCAACACGCGCTCAGGCCCTTTGGCGCGATTACTAAGGACCACCTGGGCCGTAGGCGTTAAGCGACGCGCTTCATACGCCGACAAGGCATCCTCGATATGGCCGTGAGAATCGGCGAGCGCATGCGCGAGCACGTCAGCGTCCAAAATCGCTTGCGAAGCCCCGTTGGCGCCGATGGGGTACATCGGATGCGCGGCGTCGCCGAGCAGGGTTACGCGTCCAAAACTCCAGTGCGGCAGCGGATCGCGATCGATCATCGGAAAGACATAGATTTGCGGGGTATAGCGAAACAACGCGGCAACATCGATGAACCCCAGCGTCCAGTCTTGGTAGTGCTCCGCAAATTCCTCCGCGCTCGCACGACGATTCCAGTCCTCGCGCTCGTAGCGCTTGTCCTTCCCCACACGAATTTCAGCGACCCAGTTCACCAGCGATCGTCCGCGGGTTGCCGCTTCTTGCGAGACCGGATAAATCACGGCCTTGCAATCGTGATGACCGGCGATAATCATGGTCCGGCCGTCGAGAAACGGGTCACGCTCCACCGCGCCGCGGTAGAGCATCACTCCCGAGAAAAGAAGGGGCGGGGCAGCGGGGAGGAGAACTTCGCAGACACGCGAGCGGATACCATCTGCGCCAATTAAAGCGCCGGCGCGCAGGCTCTCCACGCCGCCGCCCGGCCGCCTGCGGAATGCGCGATAATGCCAGCGCTCGCGATGAAATCCTGGAACTCGAGCCCCGTCTTGATTCGCTCGGACCCGAGGCGCTCGCGCGCCGCCTCCAACAGCATCATCTGCAGATGCCCGCGGTGAATGGAGTATTGCGGCCATGGGAATCCGGCATCGCGTCCGCGTGGATCGGAAAGAATCAGCTGGCCGTATTTCGTGCGGTACTCGATGGCGCGGGTGGCGATGCCGGTGGCCGCCAGCCGATCTTCGAGACCCAGTTCTGCAAGTACGGCGACACCATGCGGAAGCAGGTTAATTCCGACTCCCAGCGGCCGCATATTCGTGGCGGCTTCGGCAACGGTAACGTGCAAACCGAGTTGATGCAGCTTCAAGGCGGCGGTCAATCCGCCGATGCCTGCCCCCACCACGAGGAACTCCATGAGGGATGCACTCCTCTTTCGCATAAAGTGCGGGCGTAATGCACTGGCCCGCCACATGTTTGCAGGCCCCGGATCGCCATGGAGCGCGACCGAGCGTGACCAGTCCGATTGATCCTTAGAGGCGCAGGCAATTATAGTCAGAAGCCCGGTGGCCACCATGCACTATCAACGATGCGCTATGAACGATGCGCTATCAACGATGTGCTATGGGGCCGTGCGCGTGTCTAAGATTGTCTGGTGGGAATCCAATATCAGGGAGGGCAAGATGGACGAGCGCGAGAGATATGCGGCAGGACTCGAGGTGCGGCGAGCGGTGCTCGGTGACGCGCACGTCGATAAAAGTCTGGCGAAGCGGACCGCTTTCAACGATTCATTTCAGGACTTCATTACGCGCTACGCCTGGGGGGAGAGTTGGTCACGGCCAGGCCTGCCGCGGCATACGCGAAGCCTCCTGACGCTGGCGATGCTGGTGGCTGTTAACCGGCCCGATGAATTCCAGCTGCATCTGCGTGGCGCGGTAAATAATCATGTAACTCGCGAAGAGGTGCAGGAGCTGCTGCTGCACAGCGCGATTTATTGCGGCGTTCCGGCGGCGAACAGCGCGTTCCATCTCGCCGAAAAGGTGTTTGCAGAGATGGATGCGAACTCCTGACGAGCATGCGGACACAAGTCGGCATCGTCGGCGCCGGACCCGCGGGCCTGGTTCTTGCGCATTTGTTGCACTTGAACGGCATCGAGTCGGTGGTGCTCGAATCGCGCAGCCGCGAATATTGTCAGGAGCGGGTCCGTGCGGGCGTGCTCGAGCAGGGCACGGTCGACCTGCTGAACGACATGGGTGTGGGCGCCAGGATGAAGCGCGAAGGCCTCGTCCATTACGGCGTTAATCTGCGGTTTGGCGGCCGTACGGAGCGCATCGACTTCGCCGAGCTTACCGGCGGACGGGGCATCACGATTTACGGCCAGAACGAACTGCTGAAAGATTTGACCGATGCCCGCGTGGCTTCCGGCGGCCAGATTTGTTTTGAAGTAAGCGATGTCAGCGTTCACGATTTCGCTGCGGCGGCGGCGCCGCCGAGTAAGCCCCCGATTAAACCCCCGGTTCAGCCAAAGATTCGCTTTCGAAAAAATGGCGAGCCGCAGGAACTAATTTGCGATTTCATCGCGGGCTGCGACGGTTCGCACGGTGTCTGCCGTCCGGCCATCCCGCCGCAAGCGATTGTCTCGTACGAGAAGCAATACCCGTTTGCGTGGCTGGGCATACTGGCAGCAGCGCCGCCGTCGTCCGAGGAGCTGATCTATGCGTATCACGAGCGCGGGTTCGCGCTGCTGAGCATGCGCACGCCGCAGCTCAGCCGGCTGTATCTACAATGCAGGCCGGATGAAGATATTCGCGAATGGCCCGACGACAAGGTCTGGCAGGAGCTGCAGACCCGGCTGGGCGCTGGCGGTGGCGGAGAGCAGGAATGGAAGCTCGCCGAGGGCCCCATCCTGCAAAAGAGTGTAACCAGGATGCACAGTTTCGTGGCCGAGCCCATGCAGTACGGGCGTCTTTTCCTGGCCGGCGACGCGGCGCACATCGTGCCCGCGACCGGCGCCAAGGGGCTTAACCTCGCCGTGGCCGACGTCCGCGTTCTGGCACGGGGACTCGAGCGGTTCTATTCCTCCGGAAGAGTCGATCTTCTCGAAGCTTACTCGCACACCTGTCTGCGGCGCACCTGGCAGGTCCAGCGGTTTTCGTGGTGGATGACGTCGATGCTCCACCGATTTGAGGGTGACACCGCATTCGATCAGCGCCGGCAACTGGCGGAACTGGGCTACGTGACCAGCTCGCGAGCGGCTGCGCAGACACTGGCAGAGAACTACGTGGGGTTACCCATGGAATGACTTTTCGTCAGCGGCTGCCAAACCGCTCGTATTCCGCCATGGTGCGCTCCATTTCTTCGCGGGCGGAGTCGGCGGCGGAGCGGATGCCCTGCACGCGCAGCTTGAAGTCGTCGGGGTTCGAGGCGCGTATGAGGGCTTCTTCGAAGGTGATCAGGTCCCGGGTATACAGGTCATACAAAGACTGGTCGAACGTCTGCATGCCGTACTGGCTGGTGCCCGCCGAGATAGCATCGTGAATCAGGCGCGTCTTATCCGGATTGATGATGCAGTCGCGGATGTACGCAGTGGTGATCATGACCTCGATCGCCGGAACGCGACCATTGTCATCGGCGCGGCGGACCAGTCGCTGGCTAATGACGGCCTTGAGGGTCGCAGCGAGCTGCAGGCGAATCTGTTTTTGCTCGGGAGGCGGAAAAACGGCGATGATGCGCTGGATGGTTTCAGCGGCATCGAGAGTGTGCAAGGTGGAAAAGACCAGGTGGCCGGTCTCGGCCGCGAGCAGGGCGGTGGCGATCGTTTCCAGATCGCGCATTTCGCCGACCAGGATGACATCGGGATCCTGGCGCAAGGCGGCGCGCAGTGCGGAGGAGAAATTAGCGGTATCCACCTCGACTTCACGCTGATTGATAAAACTGCGCTTGTCGCGGTGCAGGAACTCGATGGGATCCTCGATGGTGATGACGTGGTCGGCACGTGTGGTATTGATGCGATCGACCATGGAGGCCAGAGTGGTGGACTTTCCCGATCCTGTGGTGCCCGTCACCAGCACTAATCCCCGCTGCTCCTCGCAAATTTTGTCAATCACGCGCGGCAGATTGAGCTCTTCGGCGGTACGAATTTTGGTGGGAATAACGCGCAGCACCATGCCCACGTTGCCGCGCTGCTGAAAAACATTGACGCGGAATCTGCCGAGTCCGGCGACGCCGTAGGCCATATCCAGTTCGGCGGTTTCTTTGAATTTCTGTTTCTGACGGTTGGTCATCATGCTGAACGCCATGGAAAGCATTTCTTCCGGCGTTACGCGCGCGACGTCTGTCTGCGGATTCAGCAGTCCGTCGATGCGCAAATAGGGATGGTTGCCAACTTTGAGGTGCAGGTCGGAAGCCTTCAGTTCGACTGCACGGCGCAGCAAGTCGTCGATGTTCAAGGCCATAGGGCAGGCATCCAGCTTTCGAAACGGACGAGCAATGCGGCCGATTTGCTGCATCGAAACTAGCAAACCGGCAGGGGTAGTACAAGCAGGGTACCGGGAGTGGTTGCCGCTTAGTAACTGCCGGATTTCGCCTCGTTCAGGATTCCCGGGCGTCGAAATCCGTGCCGGCCTCGTCCTTGCGCGAGCGCCGGCGCAGAAACAATGCATCGTAAATCCAAGCGGCCAATACGCCTCCCGAAAGCGGGCCAATCCAATATACGGCATGGTTGGTCCAATAATGCCCGGCCAGGGCGGGCCCGAAGGCGCGCGCGGGATTGAGCGAGCCCCCGGTGAAGGGGAGAGTAAAAAGAGCGCCGACGGCTACAATCACACCACTGGAGAAGCCGGTTAGCCAGCGTGTGGTACCGCGCTCGACGCCCAATGCGTCTACGCCATCGAGCGTGGTGGCGAATACAGCGAATACCAGGAAGAACGAGGCCAAGCCTTCGAGCAGCATCCCGGGCGTCCTGGTGATGCCACTGGCGAGCGCCGGGGTGCCCAGTGCAACGCCTCGCCAAACCTCTTCGGGTAACAGGGCGCGAAGGGTGTAGGCCGCCGCGGCGCTACCAGCTAACTGCGCAATACAAAAAGAGAGCGCATCGAATGTGCCGAGCCTGCGGGTGCCCCAGAAACCCAGCGTGATGGCGGGGTTCAGATGTCCCGGGACACCGGCTACGTATCCCACTGCGGTTACCAGGACGCCGAAGGTTAATCCATACGCGAGGGCTATTCCGAGCGCGCCTATTCCCGATTCATTTTCACTGCGCAGGAACTGGTCGGCGCACAACACGCCAACGCTGAAGAATACTACCCCAAACGTGCCGATAAACTCGGCAGCAAGCCGGTGCGTTCTGCGGTGCATAGGGCTCCTGGGGAACAAAATCCCGGATCCGACGGCCATTCCCGCTTGGCCTTCCGCAGGCACCAAGGCTATGAGGCCGCTATATTCCTGAAGTCTTACAGGTTTGACGCACGCGAGTAATGGAGGTTACTTCACCTGGGCGGCGCGGCCGAACCTTAGCGCACCGACGCGCTGACAGGTGCGGAAACCGGAGTCAACCAGTTGTGGGAGTCAGGTTTCGTGCCGGTGAGGATGGCGAAAAACTCCTCTTGCAGGCTCCGGGTCACCGGGCCGCGCCTGCCCTCCCCGACCATAATGCGATCAATCGAGCGCAGCGGTGTAACCTCGGCAGCGGTGCCGGTGAAGAAAACTTCGTCGGCAATGTAGAGCATTTCACGAGGGATCATTTGTTCGCGGACTGGGATGCCCAGATCTTCGCACAGGGTGAGAATAGAGTTGCGCGTGATGCCTGGAAGGACGCTCGAGGCCAGCGGCGGTGTAGAGACGACGCCATCCTGCACCAGAAAGATATTTTCGCCCGAGCCTTCGCTCACGTAGCCGGCGGTGTCGAGCGCGATGCCCTCGGCGTAGCCATTGGCATGGCTTCCATGCGGATCAGTTGCGAATTCATGTAATTCGCGCCGGCTTTGGCCATAGCGGGCAGGGTATTGGGCGCCAGGCGCGACCATGAACTCACGCACACATCGACGCCTTCCTCGAGTGCTTCGGTGCCAAGATAAGCGCCCCATTCCCAGCAGGCGATATACACGTCGATAGGATTGTTCAGCGGGCTCACGCCCACATCGCCATAGCCGCGGATCACCAGCGGGCGGATGTAGCAAGAACTCAGATTATTTTCGCGCACGATCTCGGTGGCCGCGGAGCAAAGTGCATCGACCGCATACGGGCACTCCATACGATAAATATGCCCGGAATTCTTCAGACGGCGCATATGCTCTTTCAGCCGGAACGCCGCTGGACCCTGCTTGGTTTCATAACAGCGGATGCCCTCGAAGACGGACGATCCATAGCTGACACGTGCGAGAGAACGTGAATCTGAGCGTCGTCCCAGCGAATGAGTTTACCGTTATGCCAGATTTTCTCGGTTTTCTTGATGCTCATGGTGCTCTCCGTCGCGATTATAGCACACCCTCGATGGGCGCCTTTGGAGAGGCTCGCTTGGCGCGCTGCAGCTTGCAGGGCTCGCTGCAGGCGCGCTCGCTAACGCCAAACGCTAAATTTCGCGGGATTATTTGGGCGCGGATTCGGGCTGAGATTCTTCCGGAACCGAATCGCGCTGGTTTTCATTTTGGGGGTTGCTCTGCAAGCGCGTTCTCGGCCGCGGCACGACCTGTTCGACCGTGGACATGAAATCGCTGCTGGCTGTTGAGCGCACGTGGCCGTAGGAAATCTCCCAAAGGCCCAGCAGCAGGAAGGGAACGATAGCGGACAGTGCCCAAAGTTTAGCGGTTCGCGGAACTTTAGCTTCAGGCTCCCAGCGGAATAATTGCTGGCTGACGGCGAAGGCAATAGCAGCGCATATCGCCAAGGAAAGCAGTTCGGCGCGAATGGCGAAAGCGCCGACACGCGCGATAAGCACGCGTTCGAGGCCGACGACCAGATAGGTGGCGGGCACGAACAGCGCAAGCCGCTGGATCCAGGCCGGCATCATGGGGAGGGGAAACGTAGCTCCAGAAAGAAACAGGAATGCCGACCAGAGGAGCTGGTTGATGACCTGAGTTTCCTGAGCGGTGTTCGTCACGCTGGCGATAATCAGGCCGAGCGAGGCGAAGGTGACGATGCCCAGTGTCACCAGGACAAAAACGCCCCACAGGTTGCCCCAGTCCCGCATGTGATACAGACGCCGCGCCACAGCGAACTCGATGAACACGGTGGGCATCGTCAAAATGTAATTCGAGGCGATGCTCGAGGCGAGCATGGCCCCAGCTCCCACCGGGGTGACGCGAAAACGCCGCAGGATGCCCTGTTCGCGGAAGGTCACCAGCTGCATACTCAATCCCCAAAAACTGCCCATAATCGTCAAGGCCAGCACAGAAGCCAGCATGTACGGCACTGCGGCAACATTGCCGCGCGCAAACAGCCCGAGAAATAAGAAGAGAAATATCAGCGGAAAGACCAGGCTGAAGAAAATGAAGGCGCGGTTCCGCAGTGCCAGCCGCATACGCATCTTCGTGAGCGTCCAGGCGTGCCTCAATCGCGCAACCTCTTTCCGGTAAGTTCGAGGAACACGTCTTCGAGCGAAGGCGCGGCGATTTCCAGGCTGGAAAGTTCGTTGCCCTGCACTTCGAGATACTTCACCAGCGAAACGATGGTCTGCGGCACGCGGGTGGAATGCATCAGGTATAACCCGTCGGAGGCGCGGCAGTCCGCGACGCCGTCCAGCCGCGCCAAGGCCTCTTCAGGCTCGGGCCGCGCGAGCCGTAATTCGATGCGCGAGGTGCCGGCAGAACCCTGCTTGAGGTCGCGCGGGGTGCCGTAGGCGATCACCCGGCCTTGATCGACGATGGCCACGCGATCACATAGCCGTTCGGCCTCTTCAATGTAGTGGGTGGTGAGCAGAATGGTTTTTTTCTCGTGCTTCAATTCTTCGATGATGACGTAGATCTCGCGGCGCACCTGGGGGTCAAGTCCCGCGGTCGGCTCATCGAGAAAGAGCACGCGCGGCTCGTTGACCAGCGACATGGCCAGCGCCAGTCGCTGCTTCTGGCCGCCGGAAAGTTGCGAATAAAAGGCATTGCGCTTATCCGTAAGACCGAAACGCTGCAGGAGGCCGCCGGTTTCTCTTCGCCGGGTATAAAAGCTGGCGAACATCGCCAAAGCTTCCCCTACGCGAATTTTGTCGGGCAGCGCGGTGGATTGCAGCACCGCGCCGATCTCCTGTTTGAAGGCGTTGCCACTGGCCTGCGGATCAAGGCCGCAAACACTGACAATGCCCCCATCGGACGGCCTCAAACCCTCGAGGATCTCGACGGTACTTGTTTTCCCCGCGCCATTGGGGCCGAGCAGGCCGAAGACCTCACCTTCGTCGACAGAAAAACTGACGCCGCGAAGGGCGTGGACGGCGCCGTAGCTTTTCGTCAGGTTATGGACATCGATAATTGGCACGGTCACGGTGGCCAAATATCTATAGCACATTCCGTGCCGGGCGCGAACTCGCGTCTGCGAATTGCCGCACCTGGGTTCCGCTGGTGCTCGGCCCAAAACCATGCGCCACAGAAGAATTCTTGCAACGGGCAACAGATGCGGACCTGGCGGCACCGGTCCGATCGAGACCGGCCCGAGCCGGTTGCAACCCACGTTGACTCCGAATCCCGCAACGCGTGGCAGCGGCCCTAGCGGAATTTGCTGGGACGGTTAAACGGACCTGTGTGAAGGACCTCTGTCGACCAGGGAGTTCTAGCGCGGGCTTGCGAATCGGCCGCCCTTTCGGGCGTGGTTGGCTCGCTTTTTCACCCGGGCGCGGCGGTCCGGCCAGTCGTGGTCTTCAAGATTCACGCGGTTTCCGAAAACTGGCGTACCTTCGCTTTCCAGCAAGCGCCTTTGCAATCCTGCACGAGGCTCCTGAAGCAGTATGCGGCCTCGGGCTCCGACTACTCTGTGCCACGGCACCTCGCGATCAGGCGGGCAGGCTGCCATTGCCCAGCCCGCGGCGCGAGCTCCGCCGGGCAAACGCAAAGCTTTCGCAAGGCCGCCGTAAGTAATCACGCGCCCCTTGGGAATACGTTTAACCAACTCGTAAACCCGCTTCCAGGTCGCGGCCGATGTAGTGCGCAATTTGCGCAATTTATTTCCCTCCGGGCAACCTTACCATTAGTACTAGCACGATGCGGCCAGGGAATTTAGACCGGAGGTCTGATGGACGCGCGCGCTCCCGGCGCAGAGACTCGCATAGATACCCAGGAACCCGCATCTAATAATCAGTCGGGTAATCAAGTGGGCCAATGGATGGAATGCAGTGGAACCGGGCATCGGGAAAGGTGGGCCAGGCCGGCACCGCAGCGAATCGAAGCGGCACTGCGAGCTTTTGCCGAGCGGTGTTTAGCGAACGGTGTTTGCCGAGAGTGACGCGGCCGGATCGATCGCCAATAGGACAGTAACCAATACGAGGCAACGATCGGCTGCTATAACACATCTTAGTTGACGTGTGTAGTGGAAAATAAGTACACTACAACACAGATCGGGATTTCTAAGGGACACGGCATGGCATTTGTTCGTCGCAAAGGTAATTCGTATTTCCTGGTGCACAACGTGCGCCGGAGCGGAAAGGTAAAGCAGCTGCACCTGGCGCGCCTTGGCCCCCGTCCCCGGATCACCGATGACGTGGTGCGCCAGGTGTCTCGTGCCTATCCTTTCGTGGCCGTGAATTGGGCCGCTCTTCGGGAACATGTGAATAACCGGGTCGAGTTGTTTGACTCAAAATCCGCGTACCTCCGCAAGCTGGTTGCGAGCCTTCGTACACTCAACGTCGATTTGGCCGATCTGTTTCCGCCGGTATTGGATGTATCCGAGGAAGCCGTCACCGGACATGATCTCGTGACGCAGCTTCGATTACTGCATTCTACCGTGCGCGTGAAACTCGACCAGTTCGAGCGGGTTCCACAGAAGGGTGCTCTGCTGCAGCGAAATATCCGGTAGGAGGTACGAGCTATGCGAGGCAATCCGTCACCCCAGCGCCATCATCTGGATCCCACGCGACGCAGCGTCGAGTCGCAGGAATTCGAGGCGTCGCTCCGCGGCAAGATCGTCGGGCAGGAGGAGGGGGTTCGTGCCGTCGTCGACCTCTACCAGGTTTTCTGTGCGCAAATGTGCCCCGCCGGTCGTCCGGTCGGGAACGTGCTGTTTCTGGGACCCACCGGCTCCGGGAAGACCCGCATCGTGGAGGCGGCCGCGGAGATCTTGTTCGGAGATCCTCGCGCGGTCATCAAGCTCGATTGCGCCGAGTTTCAGCACTCGCACGAGATTGCCAAGCTGATCGGCTCGCCTCCGGGCTATCTGGGGCATCGTGAGACGCATCCACTCATCACGCAAGAAGAACTGGCAAAACATCACACCGACAAGATCAAGCTGAGCTTCCTCCTGTTTGACGAGATCGAGAAGGCGTCCGACGCGCTATGGCAGTTGTTGCTCGGTATGCTGGATAAGGCCACACTCACGCTTGGCGATAATCGCCGGGTAGACTTGTCGCAGACCGTAATCTTTCTAACCTCGAACCTGGGCGGCGGCGAGATCACCGAAATGATCTCAGGCGGCATGGGATTCGTGCAGCCGGGAAACAAGCCTACCGAGAACCTCGACGGCAAAGTGGAGCGCACGGCGCAGGAGGCCGCGCGCCGAAAATTCTCACCCGAGTTCATGAATCGTCTCGATAAAGTGGTGGTGTTTCACCCGCTGCGTGCCGTGCAACTCGAGCAGATCCTCGAAATTGAGCTGGAAATGGTGCAAAAGCGCCTGCTCGATACCGCGCGCGGACAATTTCTGTTTCGCGTGGCGCCAGCGGCGAAATCCTTTCTGCTGCGCGAGGGGACAGACCTGAAATATGGAGCCCGGCACCTCAAGCGCGCGATCGAACGGCACATCGTCTATCCGCTGGCAAACTTGCTGGCCACCGAACAAGTGCGGCTGGGCGACATGCTCTGCGTCGACTGGGACGAGCGGGAACAGCGTCTGTTGTTTGAAAAGGAAGGCGAGGGCGCGGTATTGCCGGTAGCGATGCGGACGATTCTCTCCGCAAACGCGCAGGCAGCGGGAGCGATTGGAGGTAAACCGGCGGAGCCTCCGCCAGGAGTCGCCGCTCGCGAAGCCTCTGCGCCGATTCCGAATTCGCCCGTGACGCCTGCTCCGGCCAATCGGGATCGGCGAAAGAACGATACCTAGGCGCAGCGCACAGCGACGCACAAGTGGCGCACCGTGAGAGCGCAGGCCGGCTAATCGGCGGCTTTGGCCGGTGCCGGTGGCCTCCAGCGCAAAACGGGTCGCCGCGCGGCACCCACTTCATCGAGGCGTCCGACGCGAGTGGCATGCGGCGCGGTCTTGACCAGTTCAGGCTCGGTAGCCGCTTCTTCCGCAATCGAACGCATCGCGTCGATAAACAAATCACATTCTTCTTTGGATTCTGATTCGGTGGGCTCGATCATCAGCGCACCCGGCACGATGAGCGGAAACGCCGTGGTATAGGGGTGGAATCCGTAGTCGATCAGCCGCTTGGCAATGTCCATGGTGCTCACGCCAAATTTCTTCTGCCGCGCATCGCTAAAAACCACTTCATGCATGGAAGGTGAGGAGTAGGGCAGCTCAAACACACCTTCGAGCTGCTTGCGGATGTAATTGGCATTCACGACCGCGTCTTCGGTAGCTTGGCGAATGCCCGGACCATACGCCAGCGTGTATGCCAAGGCGCGCACCAGGACGCCAAAATTACCGACAAAAGCGCGCACCCGGCCGATCGATTGCGGCCGGTGGCTGTCGAGCGCCAGACGTCCATCCTTTGCGACCAAAACCGGCACTGGAAGAAAAGGCTCAAGTTCCTTTTTCACCAGCACGGGTCCAGCACCTGGCCCGCCGCCGCCATGCGGAGTCGAAAACGTTTTGTGCAAATTAAGGTGCATCACATCCACGCCAAAATCGCCGGGCCGGGCAACGCCTGCCAGAGCGTTCATATTCGCGCCGTCCATATAGAGAAGAGCGCCGCGCGCGTGAAGCAATGCGGAAACCTCCGCAATGCGAGGCTCGAAGGTGCCGAGCGTCGATGGGTTGGTGACCATCAGTGCGGCGACGTCATCGGTCACCAGCGTCTGCAGATGCTCGACGTCCATTTGTCCCCGGGCGTCGGAGCGGATGTTTTGCACTTCATATCCGGCAATCACCGCGGTGGCGGGATTGGTCCCATGCGCCGAATCGGGGATCAGCACTCGCTTGCGGGGATTACCGCGACTTGCCAGGCAGGCGCGAATCAGCAGTAATCCAGTGAGCTCGCCTTGCGCCCCAGCGGATGGCTGCATGGTGATGGCATCCATGCCAGTGATTTCAAGCAGGCATTGTTGCAACGCAGCCATAATCTTGAGGCAGCCCTGTGAAAGCTCCTGCGGCTGAAAGGGATGCTCGCCAGCGATGCCCTCCAGCCGGGCGACAAATTCGTTCACGCGAGGGTTGTATTTCATGGTGCATGATCCCAGCGGGTACATCCCCAGATCGATGGCGTAATTCCAGGTGGAGAGCCGCGTAAAGTGGCGGATCACTTCAATCTCGCTGACTTCCGGGAAGCCGTCCACCGCGTCGCGGGCATACTCGTGGCCGAGCAACGCTTGCGCATCTACCGGCGGCACGTCCAGCGGTGGAAGCTCGATGCCTCTTTTCCCTGGAGCGGACTTGTCGAAGATCAGCCCTTCGTTCTGGCTGGGGTGGCGACGCGCTTTTTTTATTCTGTCCGGCAAAACGAAAGCTCCCTTTAAACCGGTGTCGCGAGAATCTGCCGCACGGCGGCGGCAAACCGTTCGATTTCGCTGCGTGGCGTCGTTTCCGTCACGCACACCAGGCCGCACTTGGTGAGGTGCGGGTAGGATTGGCCCAGTGCCAGCGGCCCGATAATCTTTTCGCGCAGCAACCCGGCGTTCACCAGGCGCACCGAGCGCGGCAGCCGGACCACGAATTCGTTGAATACGGGGCCGGTGAAGGCCCGCGTGACGCCTGGAATTTTCGTCAATTCCTCGGCGGCGAAATGGGCTTTGGCAAGATTTTGTTCGGCCAGCTCGCGCAAGCCCTGCTTGCCGAGCAGGCAGAGGTGCACGGTGGCGGCGAGCGCACAGAGCGCCTGATTAGTGCAAATGTTTGAGGTCGCTCGCTCGCGCCGAATATGCTGTTCGCGGGTAGCTAGCGTCAGACAGAACCCCAGCCTGCCATTCGCGTCTGTAGTTTGTCCAGCGAGCCGCCCAGGCATCTGGCGCACATATTTTTCGCTCGTGGTTATCACGCCGGCGTAAGGGCCGCCATAGCTTGGCGCCATGCCGAAGCTTTGCGCCTCGAGGGCCACAATATCCGCTTCGGCGGGGGGGCGTACGACGCCCAGCGACACTGCTTCGGCGACGGCCACCACGGCAACTGCCTGCGCATGATGGGCGAGCTTCGCTAGGTGCGCGACCGGCTCAATTACGCCAAAAAAGTTTGGAGACTGCACCACCACACCGGCGACGGGAGTGTGCTTGGAAGCCGTATGCTTTGCATCCTGTAGCGATGCGCCCAGCCTGGCTTCCAGCACGGCCATATCGATTTGCCCGGAAGCGGTGAAGCCGATCAACTCGATCTCAAGTCCCAGATTATGTGCGTACGTCGCGAGGACCTGACGGTATTCCGGGTGCACCGATTGTGCGACCAGAAAGCGCCGGCGCCCTGTTAGCCTTTCCGCCATGAGCACTGCTTCGGTAGTAGCCGTAGAGCCATCCCACATGGAAGCATTAGCGACTTCCTGACCCGTCAGTTCGCACATCAGCGTCTGAAACTCAAAAATCGCCTGCAATGTTCCCTGGCTGATCTCCGCTTGGTAAGGCGTGTACGAAGTCAAGAATTCGCCGCGCTGAATCATGGCGTCGGTCACCACCGAACGCAAATGGCTATACACCCCCGCGCCGAGAAAGCTGGTATATCCCTGCGAATTCTCCGCGGCCCGATCACGAAAGTACTGGATGATCTCGGCCTCAGAAAGTGGCCCAGGGATCTGGAGAGGCCCTTTGAGGCGGAATTGCTCCGGGATGGTACGAAACAGATCTCCCGCCGACTGCACGCCAATGGCGTCGAGCATCTCCTGCCGCTCTGATGGACTTTTGGGCAGATAGCGCATGGTCAGAGCAGCTCCTCTGTTTTCAGCGAGTTAGGCGCGAGACGGCTAGGGCTCAGTAGTTGCAGGCTGGCGGGCCAAGAAGCCCAAAGTAGGGAATAAATAGGTACAGGATTTCCGTGTAAGAGCATTGAACTTGAAAATGATATCACGCCCTGCCTCGGCGTGCCCAGCCATCGGGCGCGTGTTTGCTCTAATGGCAAATGCGACGGTGAAAAGTGCAAGAGAAGCTTTAGATTGTGCCGATTCCGGAAGTGGGCATTATGTCAGTTTGACCGCCCTATATCGGAAGCATTTTTCACATTGGCGATGGAAGCCTGATCTAACTCCCGCATTCTTGCGTGTCCGGGATGGACGGCTAATTGCATATGAAAGGGCAGAGTTTTGTAGGTAACTAGATAGCAATCAAAGGAGTCGTAAATTATGATCAAATCGATGTTAAATAAAAGGTTATCCCTGGCAGTCTTGGCCGGTCTGTTCGTAACGCTGGGCATGTCCATGCCGGCGAAGGCGGACCTGATTGGTACATCGGTAACAGGCACGTTAGAGTTCATCACTCCTGGAACACCGAATTATTTCAACCCGGCAAACGGCTTTGTACCTGCAGGCTATCTGAATGCTGCTGGGCCCACAGTCGCGATCTCGTCGACGGCCACGGAGTTCGGCTTTGCGGACTTGATCAACACCGATACCGCGAACTTTACGGGATCGACTCTCACGGTCACTGACAAGGTCCTATATGGCGCGGCCAATTGGATCATGACGTTTACCGACACCGCATTCACCGGATTAAACTTGGTCCAAAATTCGGATACCTTCATCCCCGGTGGCGTAACCGGCGTTCTTTCCGGGGACACCATCACATTAGACTGGGCTGGCACCATCGGCAGCGGACTAATGACCACCACGTTCTCACTCGTTCCCGGGACGACTACCGCGACCCCCGAGCCCTCGAGCTTCCTAATGCTTGGCGTGGGACTCCTGGGGCTTCTGGCCCTCGGGCGCAGCAAATTTGTGATGACCCGCGTAGCGCAGTAAAAGGTGAACAGGAAACGTGTCGGTGGTGCATGCCTATTGCCTGGGCTCGTTCCAGCCCAGAGGCGCATCACCGACCTTTCCTGCAGCTTCGTTTCACTCCCGCCGAGAGCCCCGCGATCGCACTTTTCGGAGTTAGACTTGGCCGTGTCACAGTTTATTTTCTTTACCGCGTAAATTATCAGGCAGGATCGTTTGGGCAACACGACATATAAGGATTGCCACACCTCAGGATTGTGTGTCACACCGTACCAATTAGGTACAGAAGCGCGGATTGATCAAAATGCGGGCTCAGGCCGAATGATCCTTTTCTTTTTCGGCCACGTAGGCTTCATAAGCCGCCGCGTCCATAAGCTTGGAAATTTCGGCAGGATTCGCCAGTCTAACTTTGATAAGCCATGCCTGGTCATGCGGGTTTGTATTGAGGAGCTCGGGAGCGTCTTTTAGCGAGGAATTGACTTCCGCAACCTCCCCGGACACGGGCGCGTAGATGTCGCTCACGGCCTTCACTGATTCCACGGTGCCAAAAGATGCACCCGCCTCGAGTTTTGTGCCGACTTTCGGCAACTCAACAAATACCACGTCGCCCAATTCATGCTGAGCGTAAGAAGTGATGCCAACAGTGCCCGTATCGCCCTCTACATGCACCCACTCGTGTTCCTTCGTGTAGCGATAATCGCTCGGATACATCAATTCGCTCCTGAAAAGCCGATGTGTGCCGGCTACTTTGCCCGTTTATAAAATGGCAGGGGCACAATAACAGCCGGCGCTTGCGTAGACCGTATACCGATTTGTATCCTCGTTCCGGCGGTGCCCGATTGTACGGGAACATACGCCATGCCGATATTTTTCTTGAGAAATGGCGCCGGCGAGCCGCTCGTGACCCGGCCAGAAGCGAGAGCAGTGCTCGACGGACCTCGAGTGATGCTCACAACATAACCGTCGCGGGCGATCAGCCGGTCTTGCATCTCGAAGCCTGCCAGTATGCGCTCAATCCCCGTTTGCTTTTGCGCGATCAGAGCGTCGCGGCCTATAAAATCACCTTTATCCATCTTGCAGATCCAGGACAGGTTTGCTTCCCAAACCGTCGTCGTATCGTCAATTTCGTGCCCATAAAGACACATGCCGGCTTCCAGCCGCAGCGTATTTCTCGCGCCTAACCCACATGGGACCAGGCCGTCGGCATGGCCGGCCTGCAGCAGAGCGTTCCAGATTCTCTCGGAAAATTCGGGCGAGAAATAAAGCTCGAAGCCGTCCTCTCCCGTGTATCCGGTGCGCGCGATCAAGCAATGCACGCCGTCCACTTCACCAAAAGCGAAGTGATAATACTTGAGTGCCGCCACAGACGTCTGCGTCAGACGTTCGAGAATCCTCAGCGCTTTTGGTCCCTGAATCGCTATCTGCGAATAGCGTGCGCCGGCATTTTCGAGCTCGGCCTGGGCTCCAAAATTGTTTTGATCGCGGATGTATGCGAAGTCCTTGTCTTGATTACTGGCGTTGACGCAAAGCAGGTAGTGCGCAGGAGCGATTCGATGTACCAGCAGGTCGTCGACAAAGGTGCCGGCGGATGTAAGCAGGCCGGAGTACTGTGCCTGTCCGTCGGCAAGCTTCGCGGCATTATTAGAGGTGACGCGTTGTACTAGATCGAGTGCACGCGGCCCACGCACTTCGATTTCGCCCATATGACTCACGTCAAACAAGCCCGCCGCTGTGCGCGTGGCCAGATGCTCGCCCACGATGCCCGAGTATTCCACGGGCATATCCCACCCGCCAAAATCCACCATTTTCGCACCCATGCGGCGATGCGTGGAATTGAGCGCAGTCTTGCGGAGTTGCGTTGTCGTTGAGGAAGCCACAGGATTGTCCACAAAATCGGGCGAAACCGGAACGTAACATGCACCCTGGAAAAGTGTCAAGAAATCGACTGGCGGCCAATGCGCGATTCGGAACGGCCATTGCCCGATGTGATCACTCTACTAGTGAGACCTCCAACCCACGGTAGTGGGTCAGTTTGAAAGATTCAGGGTTACTGGATCCGAATTTTTGATCGGACATTCTAGGGATGCGGGTGGGAGAAGCAACCCGCGCTTCATCCCGACCTAGTACTTGCTTGCGTGTGTTAGACTCCGCCGAGAAAAGGAGAACTTAAATGCGAACTTTTACGTTTGCGTTCCTGTTCTTGATATCTGTCGGCGTCGCACTGGCGCAGGTCAGTGTTGGTGGCCCGACTCCGGGCCAAGACCCAAACTATCCTTTGAGAGTACGTATCCTGACGAGGAATACAAGCCGGGGGCCATACGGTATACGAATGTGGGGCCGTGCCGACCTGTTCGGCGGCGCACAAGCAGCACAGGGATTTGACTATGAGTCTACGTGCGATGAGATTGTTATGGTGACGCACGGCGATGAGCGATACAGCGCCCGCTGGAAAAAGCAGGATAGGGAATTGGAAATGCTGCTCAGTAAGGTTGGGAGCGGCAAGGCAAATAGATGTTCGGTCAAGACAGACCTGCAACAATTCGTCTATGAATTTGAAAACGGTACCAGCGGCCCGATCGTGACCAAACCGCTGGCGAAATAAAGGCAGATTTCAAACTGACCCACTACCAAATAGCCGGCCTATCGAGCGCCGCAGCCAGGCCACCCGCCGGTGGGCCTGCGTTTGCTGTTCGTGCGCAGGCCACAAATTGCTTTCTTGTGGCCTGCCGCGGCATTGCCTATAGTCGGCATGAGATGGAAACGACAGTTTGTGGCATGTGCGAAAAGTCGGAGAAAGACTGCAGGTGCGACCGCTATTGCTGTATTTGCATGGGACAATATGGCATTCGCCTCTGCAGTGACGGACTGTATTACTGCCCGGATTGCAGGGAAGCGTGCCAGGTCAACGTGGTGAACCGTGAGCATCCATGACACTGCGCATGCTGCAAGCCTGCGCATCCTGCCGAACCAGATCTGCTTCACAGATCGTTTACAGGTGCATGGCAAATGTATTCCTGCGAATCAGACCCACCACTTGATCGTCGGTGAGCGCCAGGCGCACATCCAAACGATCGCCTGACGGCACAATACGTGCCTGGTCCAGCATCGCCGCAAGATCGGGGTTAGAGTTGGCGACCTGATAGCGTTGATACATGAGGCCAGCCTGCAGCAGAGCGGCAAAGGTATTGGCATCGTTCGGCGAGGCGCAAACCGCCAGGAAACTCGCCTGGACGCCGGTGCTGGCGGTGATCTCAATCGTCAGGGCGCGGAGTTTGGAAACCAACTGCTGCGCCTGCGGGAATTGCGTGGTTTCCGGTACCAGCTGCTGCATGGCCAGGCGCGCATACGACGCGCTAAGCACCGCCCAGACAACACCGCTGCCATTGGCTTGCGATATAAGCGGCGCCAGTTCTGTGTTGCTCATAAGGCCGCGCTCCTCGCCGGAGCGTACCGCGATGAGTTTTTCGAGTTCATGGCGCTGGCCAAATGCCGCGGTGTTCGAGTCGATAAAGAAAAAGAAAAGGTCGTCGGTTCCCGCTCCGCTGCCAAACGCGTAAAGGGAATAGTTTCGTATCTTCACCACCGCAAGTTTCTGCGCCTTGAAATATGCTTCCGTCGATTCGGGCCGAAAAGCGCCCAGCGCCACGCCCACAACTTCTTCGCTGCCGGGAACGGCATCTTGTGCAGAGCCGCTCGCTGGCGCCGACGGAACCATTGCCCAGGCCAATTCCTCTACTTGTGAATTCGGGTCCACACCTGCCGACGCTAAAAACTGTTCAAATTGGCGGAAGCGCTCGGGGAGCATCTGCTCCTTTAGCTGCGGAAACCACTTAAGCGAGCGGGCCTGCCTCAGGTCCGCATACGCGAACTCCCCCGTATTTTCGGGAAACATGCTGATCACCTGCGCGCCGAGTGTTGCCGCATGCGATCCCGCCGGTACGGCCCACGCCGCTGCCAGCGTTAGGATGCCAGCCCATAATATTCTTCGGTTCACAATTGTCATCTATCCCTCATTCCGTGGCGGATCGAGTTCTTCGCGCTTCGATATTCCTTGATTCCACCGTGTCTCGTATATAGATGCCGTCAAGCCCCTCACCGGTTAGCGCCGCAGCCAGCCGCGTTTCGAGGATTTGAGTTGCCGAGAAATGTTCCAGCCGAAGATCGAAGTCGCCGATCATCTGGATCGCCTTGGCGGGAACCAACCCGACGATTTCTGTGCTGGCAATTTCACATCCGTAGCCGCGGGCTTCGAGTCGTACCGTTTCGAAGACCCGGTCCAGCGGTGTCGTCTCGAAATCCGTGAGGTTGATCGAGACTTGCGCCAACCCGCGCTCCTTCAAAGGAATGCCAATTGCCTTGACACAGGCCAGGCCGCCATCCGAGGAGCGAATCGCACGTGCAATCTTAACCGCAATGGAAACACCAGCGGCATTGGCGCCTGTAGTTAAATTGATGTTATAGGCGATCAAGAATTTTCTCGCGCCCACCGCTATGGCACCAGCCGTTGGGTGCAGGGACGGGCCACCAATGTCGGGAAGCCGTTCCCCACTTAACGGCGCTTTATCGCGCAAGCTCTCGAACTGGCCCCGCCGTACATTTTCCAGCCGGACGCGCTCCGGGCGCGTGGCCGCGGCTTCGTAGAAATAGACGGGGATTGCGTAGCGCTCCCAAATCTTGCGGCCGGTGCGACGCGCGAGATCCACGCATTCCTCAAGCGTAACATTCTCGACCGGTACAAAGGGCAGCACGTCCGCTGCGCCGATGCGCGGATGCACCCCGTGGTGGCGGTTCAGGTCGATATGCGCTACAGCCGTGGCAATGCCCGACAAGGCCGCTTCCGCTACCGGTTCGGGTGCACCGGCGATAGTGATCACGGAGCGGTTATGGTCGCGATCGCTGTGGCGGTCAAGAACCGCGGCACCGGGCGTGTGGCTCATCGAATCGACCAACGCGTCGATGATGGACACGTCGCGACCCTCGGAGAAGTTTGGTACGCATTCGATCAGACGTTTCATAGGACGCAGTAAATAGGCGTGCTTTAGCGTCGCGCTTGCGGCCCAAAAAATGGGCAGGCGCACTCGATTGTGCGCGGCAACAGCGTGCTTACGTATGTTACGGAATTCCGCGCCCCTGGGCCACCGCGAAGCAACCCCCGTTGAGCGTAATAGCCACTCCAGGGTTAAGTCGCGAGTTGAAGTGCAACCCAAGGCGGCATACCGTTCCGCGTCTGAATTACGGCATCGGTATTTTGAGCAACTGCAGGCGCGCCTGATTGGCTGCTTCCATATCGGCTTCGCGCCCGGTGCGCCCTGGCTGAGCCACGCCTCTCCGCGAGCCCTTGGACACCGCACGGTCAAGCCCATCGTAGGCTGCGAGTATTTCCCGGGTTCCATCGGCTACGAATACGTTTCTTAGGCGCGGCTGAACGTCACCAGGCGCGCTGCCGTTATCGTCCACCGTCACCCAGGAAGCGGTATCAACCGCATTGAGGAGCGCACCGATGGTTGACCACCCAGTGCCGGCGCCCAACGGAGTGCTTGATGCAGCGCTTGATGGAGTGCTTGATGGAGTGTCACATGGAGTGTTCGGTTGAACGCTGGATGGAACAGCCGCACGATGAACGCCATCGTCTGCCCGCCGGGCGGCCTGTGTTAACTCATCTTCCATAATTGCCGCTTCGCCAATCACGATAGGCGCCTTAAGCTCCTGGCTCACGACCAGCTCAGTGAGTACCCGCGCGAATTTGGCAAACTGACCGCGTGTAAGCCGGCACGTGCGGGCGGGCAGACCCTGGAACCGGACGTGCCTGCGAGCGAGCGAGATCCATCGTTGCAGGTCGCTGTCGTCTGGAAACATTTCCAGCAGCAGGCGATCGATGCGCGCGATGTCTGCGGGCTCACCGGAAAGCGCCACCCACGTGGTCGATGCGCGATCGTCATTGAATATGGCGTCGAATATGGCGTCGAATATGGGTTCGCGCGGGAATGTGCCTTTTCCGGAAACAAGCGTTGCTATGTCGAAAGCATCGTGCACCCCGTGTTCATACGCGAGCGCGAGGAGGCCATTCGTAAACTCGAACGCAATCGAGCCCAGCTGGCGCAGCTTCAGAAGACCGCGCACGTGCGCCGCAATGGAATCGAGCGCCTGCTCGCGGTACGCGCGCGGATCGCGTTGCCGCAAGTTGGTGGCCTGCTCGAGATTGAGATTTTGCGGAATATATCCACCCGGATTCGCCGCAACACCGGCATCAGGATTGATTATTTGACTCGTTAGCAGATCAGGCACCACACCGCGGAGGGCGAGTTCCGGGATGACGGCAGCGCAGTTGCCGATCAAGGCCACCGAGGCAGCTTCGCGTTTGCGGACTGCATTTTTGAGGATGCGCAACGCTTCATCGAGATCGTTCACCATCACGTCGCAATACCCGGTTTTGAGGCGCCGCTTGATGCGCGCCGGGTCGGGGTCGATGCCCAGAAAGGCTGCGCCATGGAGGCTGGCCGCGAGTGCTTGTGCGCCTCCCAGTGCTCCCATTCCGCCGCCGACGACCAGCCTTCCCGCAAGGCTTCCGGCGAAATGCTGGCGCGCCAGAGCGGCGAATATTTCAAACGTGTCCTGCAAGACACTCTGGGTGCCAACATACATCCAGCTGCCTGTAGCTGGCTGTTCGGCGTTTTCTGGCGGATGTGGCACGCACGGAAGATTCGGGGCCATGGCCAGATCAAGATCGGGAAAAGTATTGGCAATGATCAAACGTGGTGCGCGGACGCTAGTTTTAAAAACGCCTATCGGCTTACCGGCATGCACGACGAGTGTCTGATCGTCTTCGAGTTCTCTTAACGACGCCACGATGGCGTTGAAGCAGGCCAGATTTCGCGCGGCTTTATGGTGACCGCCATACAGAACCAGGTCTTGCTCCGCCTCCGCCACCTCGGGATCGAGGCTGTTCATGAGCATGCGCATGGCCGCTTCCTGTGCCCAGCCTTGGCAGGAAAGCGTCTGGCCCCTCGGAGCGCACATCGGCTTGTACCGGGTTTTAGCGTCATAATCCTGCATGCGGGCGTTCCTCGTGCCTTGCATCTTAACGCACTCGAAATGCGAAGCAGCGAAATGCGAAGCAGCCAAACGTGGTTGATCACCGCGAGCGTCTCGGCTCACCAGCTCAGATGCAGCGTCGCAAAGCAAGGGTGTTTACTTCGATTGCCACGGCAAGTCGGCTGCTGTAGATTCGAGGGCCAGAGCCGATGCGGCCGCGGAAAATACCAATGGAAACACCGATCGAGCCATTGATGGGGCCATTGATGGAGCCACCGGCCGAGCCAGCGACCCCAGCGGCCGAGCCACCAAAGGAGTATCCCACTCTCCCGCAGCGGCTCCTTGCTGCTGTCGATCGCTATCGTTCACCTCGTGCGCAGATGTACAAATCCCAGACGCACAAACCCGGCGATCGTTGGGAAAACGTGTCCGCGGACGAAATGCTCAGGCGCATTGCCGGCCTGGCAGCGGCCATGGCTCGCCTCGGTGTCGCCGAGGGCGACCGCGTCGCAATATTTGCACCAAATTGTCCGGAGTGGCACATAGCCGACTTTGCGGCGTCCGGCTTGGCTGGCGTGGTGGTCCCAATTTACTTCCGTGAATCACCCGAACGCATCGAATACATCATCGGACATGCCGGCGCAAAATTAGTATTTGTCGCCGGTGAAGAGCAGGTTGCACGTCTGGCATCAATACGCGGCAAACTGACGGCTGTGGAGCACGTCGTTGTCGCACGCGCCGCAGGAACGTCCGGGCCATCTAGTGACGGCCTTCCAGCCGTTCAGCGGGCCGCTCCGGTCGCGCAGGAAGTCAGCGCCAACAACGCAGCTGAACAGACATTGCACTATGAGAGCCTCATCGCGGCCGCGAGTGACGCCGATGTAGCAGCTTACCGGCAGGGCGTCACGCGGTTGCGCCCCGGTCAGCTTGCGACCATCATTTACACCTCGGGGACGACGGGTGAACCCAAAGGTGTGATGCTCTCGCACGCCAATCTGGTTTCAAACGAGATGGGCTCCTTCGAAGGCTTCGTGTTCGGACCCGATGATGTAGCATTGTCTTTTCTCCCGCTGGCACACGTCTACGAGCGCGTTACCGACTATGGGTATCTTTTTCGCGGCATTCCGCTCGCTTATGTGGCGCGGCCCGAGGACGTCTCCCAGGCACTCCTGGAAGTGCGGCCAACGATTGCAGCCGCAGTGCCGCGTTTTTTCGAAAAGCTATATGCGACGGTGCTCGAGCGAGGTGCCCACACCGCCGGTTTACGCCGCCGCCTATTCGATTGGGCTATCGGCGTGGCGCGACAGTCGGTAGCCTGGCGCGCCTATGGCCGGCCCGCTTCGCCCCTTTTGAAACTGCAGTGGCGACTGGCCGACCGGCTGGTCTACAGGAAATTTCGCGCTGGCCTTGGCGGGCGGGTCCGCACATTCATTTCCGGAGGCGCGCCGCTCGCCAAAGAGCTTGCCGAATTCTTTATGGCGGTGGGGCTCGAAATTTGTCAGGGCTATGGCCTGACCGAGACTTCCCCGGTAATCACGTGCAACTTGCATAACAGCAACCGAATCGGCACCGTCGGCCGGCCCATTCGCGGAGTGGAGGTGCGTATAGCGAGTGACGGTGAGGTTTTCGCGCGCGGGCCCTGCGTGATGATGGGCTACTACCAGAAGCCGGAAGAGACGCGCGCCGTCATTTCGTCCGACGGCTGGTTCGCCACCGGCGACATTGGCTATCTCGACGAAGATGGCTATCTCGTCATCACCGATCGCAAGAAGGAATTGCTCAAAACCGCGGGAGGGAAGCTAGTTGCTCCGGCGCCCATCGAGAACGCGCTCAAGGCCAGTCCGTATATTCTGAACGCAGCAGTAGTAGGCGATAAGCAGCGATTCATAGCCGCCCTGATCGTGCCAAACTTCCCTAGCGTTGAGGCCCGCGCACGGACCGAGGGCATTAGCTTGGGTTCACCCTCGGATTGGTCGGCGCACCCGTGGGTCTGCCAGCTTATGGAAGGAGAAGTCGCACGACTCACTGCGAACCTTGCCCAATACGAAACGATCAAACGATTCGCTTTGCTGGACCACGACTTCACCTTCGACGGCGGCGAACTCACCTACACGCTCAAATTGAAACGCCGCATCATCGAGCAACATTATGCGGAAGTTATCGAGCGCTTGTACGCAGAGCGGCCGTCTACGGTCTCCACGCCACGCCCTTAGCCGCTCGCGTTAGTATTTACCGCCGCTAAACTCCCGCAGTACAATTGCGATTGGGCAATCTCGCCATAAACAGGCAATTCACGGAGAACAGCGCATGATGCAAGATCCACTTATTATTGCCGGACGATCCTTTGAGTCGCGACTGATTGTGGGCACCGGCAAATACCGCACTTTTCGCGAGATGCAGCAGGCGCACGAGGCTTCCGGCGCCGACGTCGTTACCGTCGCAGTACGCCGCGTGAATTTGACCGACCGCGCAAAGGAATCGCTGCTCGATTACATCGATCGCGACAAATTTTTTCTGCTCCCCAACACGGCGGGCTGCTACACGGCCGACGAGGCTGTCCGCACCGCGCGGTTGGGCAGGGAAGTGGGCTTATCGAACTGGGTCAAACTCGAAGTTATTGGCGATCAGCAGACGCTCTTCCCCGATACGGCCGAGCTTTTGCGGGCGACGGAGCAACTGGTAAAGGAAGGTTTTGTGGTGCTCCCTTACACCAACGATGACTTGGTTGTCGCGCGCCGCCTCGTGGATGCCGGGGCGGCCGCTGTGATGCCGTTGGGCGCGCCCATTGGCTCGGGCATGGGCATCCAGAATCGCGCTTCGTTGCGAATCTTGCGCGAACGCATTACCGAGGTGCCCCTGATCGTGGACGCTGGCGTAGGCACGGCCTCAGACGCAGCCGTGGCCATGGAATTAGGGGCGGACGGCGTGCTAATGAATACGGCCATTGCCGAGGCGCAAGATGCTGTTCTGATGGCCGCGGCAATGAGGCATGCGGTCGAGGCCGGCCGCGAGGCATTCCTCGCGGGACGTATCCCCATGAAGCTGTACGCGACCGCCTCCAGCCCTCTCGCTGGCGTAGTTCGGTAAAAGTTCGATAGCAGTTCGGCGGAGTTCGATAGGAATTCGATAGGGGTTCAAGCAGCGCCGGTATCCGACTTACAACGTGCGAAAAAATAAGTGCCACGCGGTATCCACCAGCGTGTGTACGACTGCAGCTGGAAAAATCGACCCCGTTTTGCGCCAGGTGACCCCATAGAACAATCCGGCTATCGTTGCCAGCAGCACGTATCGCCAGTTCGGGAATGTTCCGTGCACAATGTGTGAGAAACCGAAAACCACGGAAGCGACCAGCCATCCCGCGTTTTCATTGCGCAGAGATTTTCCCAGCAGATTTTGCAGCAGTCCCCGGAATAGAAATTCCTCCGGCCACGCGGTGAATGCCAGTATGCCCAGCAGAGCAAGCGGCAGTGTGCGCCATTGCGCCGCTCCAGGTTCGAACCGTACGAAATGAATGGCTATCCCGAGCGGCACGTCAATGGCCACGATTACCGCGAAATTAACCACGATATAGCCGATCCATGCCAGGCGCCAGCCAATGGAATAGCCGATGCCTTCCAATCTGCGCACCAGCACGAACGCCGCGAGCGCTACATTGATTGCGAAGAGAACCGAAAACACATAACCAAGCTTGGGATAAGGAAACAGATGGGGCAGCCAGCGGTATCCGCCATAAATCGCCAACATCGCCGCATAATCCTGCCATGCGCCAGCGCCGCGGTTGTGCGCGGTCGCCGCGAGCGCGACCGGAACGAATGTGTATGCAGCGGCAATTCCAAAACGCCACCAGGCGAAGCTTCCGGAGCCGACGGCGTAAAGCAGATACGCTGAAAGCGGCCAGAGTGCAACCAGAACGCCGCCCTGGACGCCCGAGAGGCGCGTGATCTTTTCGCGCATCGCTGGAGCCGCGAGCCATACTTCGCCCGCAACCAGCACCGCAAAAGCCACGATTATCGCAGCATATCCACGCGATCCATGCGGGCTCAGCCCGCCGAACAACGCTGCGCACACGCACAATACGCCCCAGAGCGCCACAGCGGCGCCGGGGCGCAACATGCGATCCTCTGACATGGGGGTACAGTTTACATGAGTGCGCGCGCGTGACCCGTAAACAGGCCTTTGCGGATTTCCGTCCGGATTAGCGCGTTAATATGGCGTTAGTTGAAATGTGATGTTAAGAGCTGGCGATTGCTATGTCAGGGCTTCGGGTGGGAGGGTTGAGGCGTCGCCGCGGCCGGGGGCAGCTTGAAGATGATTTCACCCGGTTTGGCCATGCCCATATCGCGCAGCGACCCGCTCGATTGTCTTGGGATCGGTCTTCAAGGACTTCACCTGTCCAGCCAGCGCGCCGTTTTCATGGTTGAGGCGCGTGATATCAGCACGTAACTGCTCGATTTCCTTTTGCGTGTGCCGCATCGCCAAAAAGCCATGTGCACCGAAAACATCGTGAACGGCGAAAGCCAGTAGCGCGACGCCCAATATTTCGCGAGCGTGCCGGCTCCAAAATGATGGTGGCTGCGCAGCTCTCTTCACGATTTTGCTCCTTCAGCCGCGGCGCCGAAAACCCAGGCGCGAGTCTCGTCGACCAAGCGCGTGGATTCCTCAATGGTAGCGGCTTCTGTATAAATGTGCATCAGCGGTTCGGTTCCGGAGAGACGAAGAAGTATCCACGCGTCATCTTCGAAAACAAGCTTCAGGCCATCGGTACGGTCCGTAGTGGTCACGCGCCGTCCCAGAAAAGTCGCATACTCGTTGGCCAGCCGCTTGACGACACGCTGTTTCACGTCACCCGGCAAATCGAGGATTGTGCGCATAGGCCAGTACTCACGTCCGACCAGGCGAAATAAGTCGCGCAGCTGTTCGTTCAGGGGAGCTTGCCGCGCTGCCATCATTTCGGCGACGAGCAAGCACGCGAGGATGCCGTCCTTTTCCGGCACATGACCAAAAATCGACAGGCTGGCACTTTCTTCACCGCCCAGCGCGATGGTCCCGTCAAGAATGAGCTGACCGATATCCTCGAAACCTACCGAAGTCTGCCGCACTCGTTGACCCGCATGTTTAGCGACAGCGTCGATCAAGTGCGTCGTGGCCACGCTCCGCGCCGCGTCGAGCTTCCATCCGCGACTTTCAAGCAAGTAATGATAGAGCAGACCCAGAATATGATTCGGTGAAATCCAATGCCCCGCCCCATCCACGATGCCGAACCGGTCGGCACCGCCATCGGTTGCCAGACCGACATGCGCTTTGCTCTCGGTGATCGCTGCAGCCAATGGAGCAAGATTGCTCTCCGATACATCCGGTCCCGTGCCATCGAATAAAACATCGCGTTCGGCGCGGAGGGTCTGTGCCGCGATCCCGTGATCGTTCAGGGCGCGATCGAGATAACCTGCGCCGCAACCATGAATTGCGTCGAAAACAATGCCAAGAGCAAACTTATCTTTCGGTTTCGCAATCGTTTCAAACCGGATCAGCTCCGACAGCTGACGCAGGTACGCCGGAGCTGCATCGATCTGCTCAAAATCGTGCGCTTCGTGCGGCGAAGGAAATGCCGACCCGCCCGGCGGCTCACTCGCCGCCAGTGCCGCCGCCCGCAATTCGATATCGCGTGTGATTTCCGCCACCGCCGGTGTGCCGTCGGGGCCGGAAAATTTCAAGCCGTGATAGTCGAAGGGATTGTGGCTGGCGGTAAAGTTGATGGCGCCATCGACTTTCCGCCTGCGAATTTCATATGCAACTGCAGGCGTGGGAGTTGGCCCGCTGCAAACCAGCGGGTGCACGCCATGCTCCTGGAGCACGATGGCGGCCGTGCGCGTAAATTCTTCGGAGAAAAACCGCCGGTCGCGCGCCACCAGCAGTACCGGCTTACGGTTCAGACGCAGGACGTGCTGGGCAATCGCCGCCACGGCCACGCGAACGTTGGCAAAGGTGAAGTCCTTGGCGATGATGCCGCACCATCCCGAAGCGCCAAATTTAATGGGTGATTTAACCGCAGGCGACTGGTGCGGATCGGAGTCGAGAGTCCGGATGTTCATGAGTTTGAATCGGCATGTAATTGTAGCGTGACCCCATCGCTCACTCCAGCCCGATCGTTTACTCCGGCCGCATCGTTTACTCCGGTAAGATGAGCGAGACCATACACGAGCGGTGCCAGACAATGGAATAGCGGTTTGCAAGGAGCAACCGATGCCCACGCGGCAGAAATCCCTAAACGCCCAGCCCGGTACCTACGTCGTGGTGCTGGTGACGTGCGGCTCCCGTGGCGAAGCGGGGCGCATTGCCCGCGCAGTTGTGACCAGCAGGCTTGCGGCCTGCGTGAACATCGTTGAGACTCCGGTACGCTCGGTGTACCGCTGGAAACATAAAATCGAGCAGGCGCACGAATTCCTGCTCGTGGTCAAGACTTCCCGCAAGCGGCTGGCCGCGCTCGCCGCCGGGATCGAGCGGCTCCACAGTTACGATACGCCGGAAATTATCGCGCTGCCGATCGTCGCCGGCACGCGCCAATACCTGGCATGGCTGGCTGCGAGCGTGGCCACGTCCGGCAAAAAATCCTAGCGTTGCTTAGATTTTATCCAACGCCGCATCGAGATCGGCGATCAGGTCCTCCACGTCTTCGATGCCCACCGAGATGCGCACCAGGCCGTCGGTGATGCCGATCTGCTCGCGCACTTCGCGGGGCACCGATGCATGCGTCATCGTCGCCGGATGTGAGATCAGCGTTTCCACTCCGCCCAGGCTTTCCGCGAGCGAGCACAGCTTCACGTGATTCAGCAGTGCGCGCGCGCCTCCAGCGTGACCACGTCGAAAGAGATCATCGCGCCAAATCCGCGCTGCTGCCTCCGCGCGAGATCGTGCTGGGGGTGCGATGGCAAGCCCGGGATACAGCACGCGCATCACCTTGGGATGATCCTCGAGATAGCGCGCGATGGCCATGCCGTTGGCGTCATGCTGCGTCATGCGCACCGCCAGCGTCTTGATGCCGCGCGACACAGGAAGCAATCCATCGGTGCGAGGCCCGCCCCGGTGGAGCGCTGCAGGAAATAGATTTTCTCAGCGTCGGCCGGCGCGCGTCAGGATCAAGGCCCCGCCCGTCGCGTCGCTATGGCCGTTCAGGTATTTGGTCATCGAATGCACGACGATGTGCGCGCCCAGCGCGATCGGCTGCTGCAGATAAGGACTCAGGAAGGTGTTGTCCACCGCCAGCGTCAAATTTTTTTCATTGGCAATTCTGGCGATCGCCGCGATATCGGTGATGATCATGGTGGGGTTGGTGGGCGTTTCCACGTAGATCATCTTGGTGTTGGGTCGCACGCCTTGCGAACGCCGTCGGCGCTCGGACGTGTCCACGAAGCTGAACTCGAGACCAAAATGCGTCAGCAGTTGCGTCGTCAGCCGATAAACGCCGCCATATACCGCTTCGGAGACGATGGTGTGATCGCCGGGCCGCAGCAGCCGGAACAGCGCGTCGATCGCCGCCATGCCGGACGTAGAACACGTACGCTGCCTGCGCCGCCTTCGAGCCGTGCCACGCAGCGCTCGAGAGCGCGCCGGTTTGGATGTGCCGTGCGCGCATAGTCGTAGCCCTTATTCTTCCCGAGCGATTCCT
Organism: uncultured Acidobacteriota bacterium; assembly: GCA_963828935.1. Taxonomy (GTDB): domain Bacteria; phylum Acidobacteriota; class Terriglobia; order Acidiferrales; family UBA7541; genus Palsa-189. The sequence continues at coordinate 313,025 of CAWHGP010000010.1, forward strand.
GTACATAGGTCGATGTTTGATAGATCGGCGCGACGATGGCGCCGGTGGTGGGATCCGGTTCTTGCCCTACATGAATTGCGTCGGTTGCGAATCCCATGCGTGGCCCCCGAACTGCCTTGGCGAAACCTGTTCTATGCCCTGTCTATACCCTGACCACGGGGCGCTACGGCAATCCCTCGATACCGAGACACGGAAGACGAGGCTGCAGCCTGCCTATTGCCGCGTGTTGCCCCCGGCGACCGACCGTGGAGCTAATTCAGGTTGCGCAAATCTTTGCGCAGGAGTAAGAGTAACGGATACCGTTGGGATTCCGAACCCAGGATCGAAAATTACTTTCAGGAGCGCACAGGAGCCGAATCACGCGATGCCGGCTGGCATCGCTCAGACGATGTGTTCCAACGTTGCCGGACTGCGGCGATCTCCGGACCTCCCAGATCCAAAGTCTTGACATGACGTTGTTGGAATCGAGGTATCTATGAGCCGGGCACGTACAAACTCCCTCTCCAGCTACGCGATGCGAACAAGCTGCGTCTTGGCGGGAACTGCTGTGGTGCTCATCTCCCTGGCCATTGCAAGTGCTGCGGCCCGCAATCCAGCTCCTATTCCGGCCTCTGATCAACCGCAATCCCGGCTGCATATCCAAGTCACGGGCGGCGACGATAATAAACCCGTAGCAGAGGCCAGTGTCTACATAAAATTTGCGAAAGATCACAAGTCCGAGAAAGGCAAGCTGACGGAGTTGAATATCAAGACGAATCAAGAGGGGATTGCCCAATCGCCGCGGATTCCACAGGGAAAGATTCTGATCCAGGTTATCGCGCCGGGATGGAAGACCTACGGCGAGTGGCAGGATATCGCGCAAGAAGAACAAAATATTGCAATTCACCTGGTGCGCCCAACCACCAAGTGGTATTGATGTCGCTAACGCCCTTGCGTATTTCGAGTATATTTTCCGGCTTAGATTCGAGCCGCTCACCCGCATCAAGTCGTTCTGAGCTCGCTGCACTACGATGGTGCAAACTGTGCAAGCTTATCCAAGCGCGCGCGGTTACGCCAACGACGGACCGCTTTTCCACAAGCTTTTGAACACTTTTGTTGAAAAATTCATCGCGTATTCAAATCCAGCCCGCACGTTCTGACTTGCATTCTCATGCCGATCCGCTTCTGGCTGTGAAAAAAAGGTTTCGGATTAGGACGGGGAAGGAGACGGTGGTGATTCGAAGCACCTTGCTCGCCAGCGCTTTTGACGGAAGGGAAGCTCAATGCTAAAGTTAGCGTGCCCCGATGACGCCAGCATCTGCCCGCGTGTGTAAGCAGGACAACAGGACATCACTCAACAGCAGGACATGACCGAAAATTCCACGAGCTATCCTCCCGCTGTCGGCACGTCGCATTCCAAATTTCTCTATGGGCGGCTCATCTGGAGTAATTTTGGCGTTCATCCCCTGCGGTCGGTGCTGAGTGTCTTCGCGATTGGTTTGCAAGTGTTCTTGATTCTGCTGATTGTCGGTCTCACGTCGGGCGCATTGAATGATTGGGGTGCGCGGGTCGAGGGTGTCGGGGCCGACCTGATGGTGCAATCCCCCAATTCATCGATTTTCTTTTTCTTCACCAGCGCGGTGATACCCCAGTCGGTGGTCGCCAAAATCGAGAAGCTCCCCGGAGTCGACGAAGTGGCGCCGGTAATCACTGTCGTGGACACCCGCACCTTTGGGGTGATCTACGGCATCGATTTTGCGCGCTTTAACGGCCTAAGCCATGGCTTTACCTTTCTTTCGGGCGGCGTTTTTGCGAATCCAACCGATGCCCTTGCCGACGACCTGGCGGCGCAGGCGCGCAGGCTTAAGGTTGGGGATAGCGTAACGCTGATGAATCGTAAGTTCACCATTTCCGGTATCGTGGTGCACGGCAAGGGGGCACGCTTCTTCATACCGTTGACCACCGCACAGGATATTGCCAGCGCCGAGAACCGCGTCTCCATGATCTACGTACGCAGCACTGGGAATACCGATGCCGTGCGGGCCGAACTGGAAAAATCATTGCCGGGTTATCGCATTCGCTCCATGGCTGAGTACATGTCGCTGATGACTTCCACAAGCTTGCCGGAGCTTAGGCCCTTCATTCGCTGCTTTGTTGGTTTGGGCGTGGCAATTAGTTTTCTGGTGATCCTGCTGACGATGTACACGCTGGTGCTCGAGCGGCGGCGTGAGATCGGGATCCTGAAGGCGCTGGGATCGTCACGCATCGAAATCTGTTCACTGATCTTATCCGAGGCACTCGTGATGGTCGTTATGGGTGTGGTCGTGGGACTTGCCGGAACTTTTGGAACTACTGCGCTGCTTCATCACACATCGCCCACACTGCAGATTCAGATCAGTTCGGGGTGGATCGGACGGTCCGCCCTGGTAGCGCTCGCGGGCGCACTGGCGGGGGCCATGTACCCGGCCCTGCGGGCGGCTCAGACCGATCCGGTTGATGCGCTAGCGTACGAATAGCGTTTCTCGGCGAGCGAGTGCATTCGTTGAACCGATTCAAGTTGATTCAGTCAACCTTGTTTGGTACAAGACAGTTCCCGCAAAGCGCGATCGCTGCGGGTTTGGCGCGTGGAAACCTTTAGGACGAAAAGGCAGAATGCCCACGTTGAGAAATGTTGGAGCGCTGGCGTATTCGTCCACATAGTATGCTCACATGTTTATAAAATTATGAAATACAGAATCTTACCTCCTTGCAAACTGCCTCGGAAATGAGGACATCCGGTAATGGGCCCCGCTGAAGACAAGTTTTATCGTGCGCGAATCGTCGAACGCAAGGATCTGTCGGAAGACCTCTGGAGGATTCGCGTCGATCCTGGCGGCGAATTTCATTTCCAGGCTGGACAATATGCGACGCTTGGCGCGGTCACACCCGAAAAGCACATTGAGCGTGCCTATTCGATTGTGTCGGCTCCCTTCGAACCCCACCTCGAGTTCTTTCTGGAACGCGTTCCGCAGGGTGCCCTTACGCCTCTGCTTTACAAGGAGCAGATCGGTGGCACGCTCACCCTTCGGAAAATTGCGAAGGGGCGCTTTACCCTGGACACTGTCAGCGGCCGCAAGAACCATCTTTTACTGTGCACCGTAACCGGCGTCGCTCCTTTCGTCAGTTACATCCGCACCATGCGCAAAGAGTGGGACGAGGGCCGCCGCGACCCAGGACACAAACTGTATCTTCTTGAAGGTGCCAGCCGTTCCTGGGAGTTCGGCTACCGCGACGAACTTGAAAGTTGCGCCAGAGAAGTTCCCTGGCTTGCATACGTCAGTACCGTCAGTCGCTCCTGGGAAGACGCCGCCTGGAAAGGCGAACTGGGCCGCGTCGACGATTTAATCCGCAAATATACCGATATCTGGGGGCTTACTCCGGAAACAACATCGGCCTACCTTTGCGGCCATCCGACCATGATCGAAAACGGGAAGGGCATTCTGCTGCGGCGCGGATGGCAAAAAATCGCCATGAAGGAAGAGGTCTATTTCGTTCCTTCCAAGGAATCTGCTCCGGAGGCTTAGTCTTGGCGTTTGAAGAACGCCGCCCCCAAGGGAGGCACGCGTAACACCACAGAGTGAGATTGCCCCATCCAGGGCACCGGTTCGGTCATCACTCCGCCGAAATTTCCGAAATTGCGTTCCCGCCATAAATTTCCGCATCGCTATTGAAGAGCTCTCGATACCAGCCCGGCTCGGGAACGCCCACACGGTATTTTTCGTGCAATTCGGGCGTGAAATTGGCCACGACCAGCAAAGCATCGGCCCGATCCTTTGCGCGGCGTATAAACGACAGAATGCTCGCATCGGCATCATTGCAATCGATCCACTCGAATCCCTGCCAGTCGAATCCACTTGGTGCAGCGCCGGCTCGCGCCGGTAGAGCGCATTCAGATCGGCCACCAGCCGCTGCAATCCGCGATGCTCGGGAAATTGCAGCAAGCCCCATTCCAGGCCCGGTCATGCGATTCCACTCCGACCGCTGGCCCGAACTCCCCGCCCATGAACAGCAGTTTCTTGCCCGGATGCGCGTAGCAAATACGCCATACAGCAGCCGCAAGTTCGCGAACTGCTGCCAGAGATCGCCCGGCATTTTGTTCAGCAGCGAACCCTTGCCGTGCACCACTTCGTCGTGCGAAAGCGGCAGCACGAAATTCTCAGTGAAGGCGTACAGCATGGAGAAGGTCATGCGGTTGTGGTGATATTTGCGGTAAATCGGGTCGAGCGAGAAGTAACTGCAGCGTATCGTTCATCCAGCCCATGTTCCACTTCAGAGTGAAGCCCAGCCCGCCCAGATACGTCGGCCGGAGACACCGCCGGCCACGACGTGGACTCCTCGGCGATCATCAGCACGCCGGGATGCCGCGCGTGCGACCACTTCGTTGAGCCGCTTCAGAAAGGCGATGGCCGCCAGATTTTCCCGGCCGCCGAATTCGTTGGGAATCCATTCGCCGGCATGCCGCGAATAATCCAGATACAGCATGGACGCCACCGCGTCCACGCGCAGGCCGTCGATGTGATACTTGTCCGAACCAGAAGAGCGCGTTGGCCAGCAGGAAATTGCGCACCTCCGGTGCGGCCGTAGTTGAATACCAGCGTGCCCCAATCGGGGTGCCGGCCTTGCCGCGGATCGGCGTGCTCGTAAAGATGCGTGCCGTCGAACTCCGCCAGGCCGTGCGCGTCGGCTGGGAAGTGCGCCGGCGTCCAGTCCAGAATCACGCCGATCCCTTCCTGATGGCAGCGATCCACGAAGTACATGAAGTCGGCGGGCGTGCCGAAGCGGCTGGTGGCCGCGAAATAGCCCACCGTCTGATAGCCCCAGGAGCCGTCGAAGGGATGCTCCATCACCGGCATGCAGTTCGATGTGCGTGTAGCCCAGCCCTTTGACGTAGGGAATCAGTTGGTCGGCCAGTTCGCGGTAGGTAAGCCAGCGATTGTTCTCTGCCACAACGCGCCGCCAGGAGCCCAGATGCACTTCGTAGATCGAAATCGGCTCGGCCAGCCAGTCGCGCTGCGCCCGCGAGTGCATCCAGTCGGCGTCGTTCCAGCGATATTCCGTCGAGCGATGCCACCACCGACCCTGACTTCGGCCTGAGCTCCGCTTCGAACGCGTAAGGATCGGCTTTCAAGAACGGCAAATCACCGAGGCTCGAGCGAATCTCGAATTTGTAGATTGCGCCACCCTCGAGCCCCGGCACGAAAAGCTCCCACACGCCCGATCCGCCGCGCGATCGCATCGGATGCACGCGCCCGTCCCAGCGGTTGAAATCGCCCACCACGCTCACGCGCAGCGCGTTCGGCGCCCACACCGCGAACTGCACGCCTGCGCACGCCGGCGATCTCCCGGACATGCGCGCCCAATTTTTCGTAGCTTTGCTAGTGCGTGCCCTCGCCGAGAAGATGCAGGTCGAACTCGGTCAGCACCGGGGGAAAGGCATAAGCGTCCGGCGTTTCGCTCATGCTGCCGTCGTCCCAGCGTATGCGCAGCCGATACTCGTCGGGCCCGGGCAATGCCGAAACCCCCACAGGCAGCAATGCCGTAAAAAGTCCTTCGGCGTGTGTCCGTTCAGCGCGGAGCACCGCGTCGCCAATGACTACGTCGACAGATTCCGCATAGGGCTGCATCGTGCGAATCAACACTCGCGTGTCGCCCTCTTCGACGGTATGCGGTCCCAGCAACGCGCAGGGGTCTGACAGTTCGGCGCGGATCAGCAGCGCGATGTTTTTTTCCACAGCGGATAATTGAAGAGGTTCCTTCCCGGTGACTCCGCCCGAACCGACGGACCCAACCGGCTGCGCAACAGGCTTGCTCGAGTTTTCAGTCACTGGTTTATTTCCACCGGCGTACGGCACTTCTCTTTCGAACGAATTCAGTTCGCGGCGCTCCTGCAGGTTCGCTCTATCTTACCGGAGTGCCCGCGCAGTGGTAACTTTTTTGCATGACTGTGTGCGTCTGCGCGTGTCACGCTAAAAAATTGGCGCCCTGAAAAAATAGACTCCCCAAAGTAGACCCCACAAAATAGACAACGGCCTGCCATTGCGGCCGCCGCTATTTTGAGATAAATTGCGCAGCGTGTCGGCTGTCCGCATTTCGTATTCCTAAGGTTGTATGTATTCTCTGGAAGCGCGTTTCGTCTGCAGACCGGTGGTGCATGCCTAAAAAGCTCTATAGCCCGGTGATATGCGCTACCGCGCTGATTTTGGGTGGGGTATTCGTAATGCTCATGGACGCAAGTGGCGCGGACCGCAACCAGGGCCGCTCCATGGTCATTTCCAGGTACGGCATCGTCGCTGCTGAATCCCCCCTGGCCTCGCAAGCCGGTGTGCAGATTCTCGAGCATGGCGGGAACGCGGTAGATGCCGCTATTGCGGCTAATGCCGTGATGGGTGTCGTGGCACCGATGTCCAATGGCATGGGCGGAGACCTGTTCGCCATCGTTTACGATGCCAAAAGCGGCAAGCTGTATGGGTTGAATGCGAGCGGATGGGCCCCCTCCGGTTTAACCATAAAGTTCCTGAAAGACCAGGGGCTTCGCGAGATGCCGCAGCACGGCATTCAATCGGTCACCGTGCCCGGTGCCGTCGATGGGTGGCAGAAATTACTCGAGCGCTTCGGGAAGAAAAAACTTCCCGAACTCCTCGCACCCGCGATTGGTATTGCGGAACAGGGCTTTCCTGTCACGGAATGGATTGCCGCCACCTGGAAGGACAATGCCGACACACTGCGCGCGAGCGATGCGGCCGTGCAGACTTACCTCCCCGACAATCGCCCGCCGGTCACCGGGCAAGTATTTCGTAACCCGGATTTGGCTCGATCGTTGCGCTTGGTTGCGCAGGGAGGCCGCGACGCCTATTACAAAGGGGAACTTGCGCGGCTCATCGTGGAGGCTTCGCGTCGCCATGGCGGTACGCTGACGGAAAAGGATTTCTCCGATTATTCCAGCGAGTGGATAGATCCCATCTCCACGACCTATCGCGGGTGGACCGTCTACGAACTGCCGCCCAACGGCCAGGGTCTCGCCGCGCTCGAGATGCTCAATATCATGGAGCAATTTCCGCTCGATAAGTCCCCATTGAACTCGGCGAGTTCGCTCCACACCATGATCGAAGCCAAAAAGCTGGCTTATGCCGATCTGATCCGCTACATCGGCGATCCGAAATTTTCGAAGCTTCCCGTGGACCAGCTGCTCTCGAAATCGTTTGCCGCCGCCCGCGCAAAACAGATCGATCCGGCTAAGGCCAATTGCAGTGTTGAGCCGGGCACGCTGCTGCACGGGGGAGACACGATCTACCTGAGCGTGGTCGACCGCGACGGCAACATGGTGTCGCTGATCCAAAGCGATTATTCGGCCTTTGGCTCCGGACTTGTGGCCGAGGGCACGGGATTCGTTCTGCACAACCGCGGCGGACTGTTTTCTCTCGATCCTAACTCCCCGAATGCTCTCGCGCCCCGCAAACGTCCCCTGCACACGATCATTCCTGCATTCATGGAAAAGGGTAACGTGCGAATCGCGTTTGGCATCATGGGCGGATGGAATCAGTCGCAAGCCCACGCCCAGTACGTTTCTCACATTGTCGATTCCAATCAAAACATCCAGGCGGCGATGGAAACAGCCCGTTTCACCAAGTTGACCTTTGGCGGCTGCGACGTCGAAATCGAAAACCGCCTCCCCGGCAACGCCCGCTCCGAACTCGAAGCCAAGGGCCACATGCTCACGATGCACGGTGGATTTTCCGACATATTTGGCGGAGGTCAGGCAGTGATGCGCGATTTCGGCAGTGGCGTGAACTTTGGAGCGTCCGATCCCCGCAAAGACGGTGCAGCCGTTTCCGAACTGCCGCTGCCGTCTCCTCCGACGTAAGAGCGCAAGGCGCCGTGTCCCACGCAGCAACGGAACGAGGCTTCCGTACTTAGCCAACGTGATGGCGTCGGTCGCCGCGCAATCGCCCTTTCATCATTTGATAACACTGTAAGTCATTCCTATTCAGTCGACTATCTGTGGTACTGCGCTTGCTCCTGAAAGGCCTATGAACCAGGCGCGACTTCCCTTGATTCCCGCAGTTCTGATATTGCTAAGCTGCTTCTGCTCCCTGGGCATCCCATTGGGTGCGTCTGCCCACCCTAATCCCGAGGGTAGATATCGCTGCGTGAAAATCGAAGTCGACCATCACGCCGCTCCATGCCAGAGTCCTCCCCTGATTCTGGGCGGCGATGGTAGTTACCAGATCTGGGGCGAGCGAGGCACCTACGAGGTGGTCAAGGGCGAATGGCTGCTGCTTTCCCATTCCAAACGTCGCGGCATGGGACACTTTCAGAACCTGCACGACATCATCTTCGAAGTTCGCATCGACGGCCGGCTTTGCCGCGTGACATTCCAGCAGATTCTCGCACCTCCCCGAGGGGTCTGGTCGAGCTGACCGGGCTTCCCCCACGCATACAAGATGGTCGGTTGCGGTACAGTTTGATTGGTCTGGTTTCATTTTGGTCCCAGCCGTGCTCGTCGCCCCCCAACAAGCGCCTGCCAAACCGATACGGCTCAGCTACTTAGCTAAATATAGGCCGAGCGCTATTGGCTGCCTTTGGCCTTTGGGATGCTTACTTCAATGTGTCTCCCAACATAAGTTGCAGGCTACTGGAGGACATCAAAAATGACCCATTCACACGCAACAGAAACAATCCCCGTCGAGCAAACCGTCGAGCAGGGTCTATGGCGCGCCGTGTTGTTCGAGACGATAAAGGAGTGGCTTTCAGGACCATTGGGCCGCCGCCGTGAAGCCGAGAAATATCTTTTTAGCGACGCGATGGATTTTCAGACGGTGTGCGAGTCCGCAGGGATGGATGCTGAGCGTTTGCGGAGGCGCCTCAAAGCACTGCGAACGAAAAACATCGGCATACTGGCTTGCCCGGTTTCCGACATCCTCAGCGCATTATCGGCAGTCTAACGACCGGCCACGGAACATCGCTATCTGGCAGTCAAGCGGTGATCAATTCCTTGGATACTCTTCATGTCGTAGAGTTCTTCATCGGCCGAGGACAACAATCCCTCGGCCGTCTGACCGTCTGTTGGATAAACCGCAATTCCCGTACTGACGGAAAGTGCCGGAGACTCCGACTGGCCTGCCAGACTCCGCCGGATTCGCTCCGCGACTCCAAGCGCCGCTTGCCTCCCGGTCTCGGGCAGCACGACTGCGAATTCATCCCCACCGTAACGCGCTGGCGTGTCTATCGAACGGAAACCCACTCCCAATGTTGCGGCCAGCCGGCAAATCGCGCGATTACCGACCAGGTGGCCGTATCGATCGTTGATTCCCTTCAGCCCATCCAGATCGAGCAAGATAATCGCGAACTCCCGCCCTGTGCGCACCGAGCGCTCCAATTCGCTTTCCAGCGCGTCCACCAAATGACGGTAATTCGCGAGGCCCGTGAGTGGATCGCTGATCGCCAGGTGCTGCGCCTGTGCAAAAATTCTCGAGTTATCGAGGAGCGTGCCCCCCAGTACCAGAGCATAGCTCGATACGCGCAGCGTTTGAGCTAACGCGGATGGGGCGTCCAGCACATGCGCGGATTCCAGCATAAACAAGTGGGACGCGAAATTAATCCAGGCTGCGCCGGCGAGCGCACGGTCGAGCGCAGAAGAGTTTTCTCGCAGCCGGTGCTGAAAGCCAATCGCGGCGAGTAAGAACAGTCCGGCTGGAAGCAAATCCCAAGGCCTTGGCACGGGCGCGCCAGCTTGAATGCGCGGGTAGCGCGCGAGCAGGAAATACGACGCGCTCAGGAGATACCCGGCGGTTCCGGCCGCGGTAAGACCCAGTGTCGTTCGCTGCGCCGAGAATCGCGCACGCGGCACGCGGGGTCCGTATGCCATGGCCAGAACGAGAGACTCGGCCAGGAGCATACGGCCCTGCATAAACGAAATTCCCACGCGTTGAAACCACGTCGTGGTACTGCCCAGGTGAACGAACAGGTCGAGCGTCACGCCGAGTTCAATCAAAGCGGAAAGACTGAACCCGATCGCCAGCAACAGCGCCGTCTGATCGCGGGTGCCGCGGAACCGCACCAGCGCATTGGCGGCGAAAGTGAAGCTGAGAAAGACACCGATGATGTTGATGCTCGCCGATAAGGAGGGTATCTCGGTGAATGACAAGGCTCGCAGCTGGAAGGCAAAACACAGCATGGTCGCGGCCCCCGCGGCGACCATGATGGCGGTGCGAGCGCCATCGGCAATTTCTTGATCGAATGGTCGATAAGGCACCGACAACTCCTGCCTCCAGACTGATTTCACTATTATCGGATCGGCGGGGAATCTGTCGGATAGCCCAATTTTAATGGTGTTCTCTAGCGGTAAATGGGAGAATTCTGTAGGTCGCGGTTACAGCTAACTGTATAGCACGTGGCTTATGTCTGATTGGAGACGTTACGAAGTTACGCATGCAGCTTGATTGCTGAAAATCAACGGTGCTCATCCGGGCTAAGCCGCGCTTTTCCTTTCCTGGTGATTGTGTAATAGTCGCCGCCGCTTACTTCCACCAGTCCTTCGCGAGTAAGGTTCTCAATCGCATCCAGTACCCGTTCGCGTTCCTCGGGTCTATTGCCGGCGGCTTCGAACAAAACATGTAAATCAAGACGGTCCTTGCCCATTTCTTTAAACAGCTTCAGGACTTGGGCGGATAAAGTGTCAGACGGCACGCCGCCCGGCACCTCTTCATCGCGAGCCATTACCGTTGCCCCGCCTGCTGAGATATCGTAGGGAATCGCTTGCGAAATAAGAACGCCACATGACGCCTGCCGCATTCACGGCAACGAAAAGGCCTTAGTAGAAAGGGTGAAAATAACAACCAGTCCGTCAGTCCGCGGCGCCGGGAACGTGAGACGGAGCGGGACTGGCAGAATGGGCAGAACAGCGGACCTGTTGACAGCGAGACAAAGTTCCTTAACATCTCATCGCCTTCGGTATCTTGTGTTTCTCACTGCTCGATTCTGTTCCGTTTGCACCGAAGTGTGCGCACCACAGCAGGCAGGGTGGAAAACGTTGCGGTCGTTCGGCCAGTGGACGCGCATAGTTCCTCAATAATCTGAGGATATCGAAAGCGTAAGAGCATTATAACGAACCACCATGAGGCCGAAGAAGTTTCGATTGATATTTTGCGAAGTTTTGATCAGTCTGTTGCTTTGCTGCTTGCGCTGTTGCCCTGTTGCTTGCGGCGCGTGCATTTTGCGCGTCTGATCGCCGCTCCGCGGCATCCAACCCTTCATGAGCCCGAAACCATCGTCTTCCCTCCTGCATGCTGCCGTGCGAGCGGGTCTCAATCGCGCCTATCGGCGAGTGCAAGTGGACCCTCAGAAATATCTCGAGCATTTGCGCCGCGCACACCGCCTCCCGGTTCAAAGGTATGAAGATATGTTCTTTCTCGGACCCGAGGCGTTGAATCCCCACGCACATACCATCATTCGTGCCTCATCCAGGGCGGGCGCGTTCGAAGGGATGGGTTTTGGCCTCGGCGGAATGCTTACGGTTGTTCCAGATCTCGGGGTTCTGGCGACCATCACCATTCGCTTGTTGCAGAAACTGAGTCTCCTGTATGGCTTCAATTATCAGACCGAGGATGAGGAGGTCGAATTGTGGCTGGCGGCTGCAACCGCCGCTGGGCTCGATCTGGGCCGCGAATTCGTCGAAAAACAAGCCGTCGAAAAATTGGTGCCTCGAATTGTAGACCGCATCGCCGTCAAGGTCGGTGCTGAAATTGCCGAAGAGTGGGTTGGAAGGTTTGTGCCGCTGGTGAGCGCCGGACTCGCCGGAACTTTAAACTATTATTTTGTCCGTTCTTGGGGACGCCGGGCCCAGCGGCATTTTGAAGAGCGTCATCGCACGGTGCGCAATCAAATGCTGTTGCTGGCGCCCTCGCAGCATAGCGAGCCTGCCTGAATTTCGACGCAGGTCTGCCAGTTTATTCTCCTCTTCCGCCAAAAACGAATAAGAGCTTAATTCTGTGTTGTGTTTGAGCTACCCGCGTTCACCGCCAGCAGTTCCACCGCTTTCTTCAACGTGATTTCCCCAGTGATCGGCCGGAATTCAGCGTATGAATCTTTTTCCATCACGTCGATGTTCTTAAAGAAAAGCGCTTTTCCGTTCATTTGCACATCGAGCAGCTTGACTTGCCAGTGTCCCGATCCCACATCCTCCTGCTTCACCAGGAAAGTTCCGCCTTTATCGAGATGGCCAAACATGCCGGCGCCAAACTTGACCTCACTCGCGAGTTTGCCGCTGATTTCTGCCAGGCGCTTCTGTTTCGCATTCACGACCAGCTGCCCGCTCATATGGTAGAAAACCTGTGCCGCGTGGCCTGCAGGACGGAATTTGGGGTTTGGCGTGAACGATAGTTTCACCAGGTCTCCCTGCCGCCCTTCATACCGGAAGCGGAACGCATTGGGAAACATTTTCATCATATCGCGCGCCTGTTGCGCATCGTTGCGCTGTTTTCTTGCTTCCTTCTGCATTTTATCGGGGTGCGCTAGCAGGGCATTAATCCGCGCATCCTCCGCGCGGCGCTCGGCGGTGTTGAGAGGCCGGCCGTCAATTGCAACCAGCCGGTTGATATCGCCCAGTTTGGTTTGACACACCTCAAGTAGTTTTGTCTTGCCATCCTTCTCTTGCACTTCGCGATATCTCCACAAGGATTGATCGCGAAGTTGCGCCTGAATCTCATTGTCTATCACCTCTCGCGCGAGCGCATTCGGGTCAACTGGCGCGGACGCTGTTCCATCCGGCGGCGCGGTTGCCGAGACGAATTTAACTCCGGCTGGTATCACCGCCATCAGCGCCACGAGCGCGGCTGCAGTTCGCCAGGGCCGCCTCCCCGAAATCGCCGGCATATGCGGCATTGTCTCCACCCTCTCACGTTCGCGCGGCGATGCGCTGCAAGCCAGGTGCTGGTTCAATCTCCGGCGACAACTGACGTCATGATTTCGTCCCCGGTCATGGAAATCCATACTCGTCTCCTGTCGCACCTCACCCTACATGGCCTCTTTATCGCTTCAAGGATAGCGCCGTACATACTGCATTAGCTGTACCCAAGAGGACACTTAGGCAGTATCGCTACCGCTAGGGATGGGTTGCGCTACCGCTAAGGATGAGTTGCGGGAGCCGAGGACGACCAAGGGGCGGGGTCGGGAATCCAGTGACGCGAGCCGTAGTCGGCGAATACAAAAGTGATCAGAAGAGCGAACCAGAAAAAGGCGGCGACGACGCTGATCCGCACCAGTTTCGTGCTGTGTGCAAGATGCATGAAAAAAAACATCACCAGCACCATCTTTACCAGCGCAATTCCCAGCGCCACGACGGTGTTCATCCGTCCCAGGTCCACGAACGCTGCCCCCGTCGTGAGCACTACCAGCGCCAGCAACGCCAGAAAAACCAACAGGTAGGTTCGGAAGGGCACGATGGGTTGCTGTGTCGTCATCAGTAACGTCCGCCGATCAGATACAGAAGCGGAAATAAAAAAATCCAGATGATATCGACGAAGTGCCAGTAAAGGCCGGTGACCTCCACGGGCGCGTAATACTCGGCGCTGAATTCGCCCCGCCGCGCCCGCAGCATCAGCACGAACAATAAGCCCATGCCCACAATCATGTGCAGCGCGTGCAGCCCGGTCATGAAAAAGTAAAAGCAGAAGTACAGCTGGGCATGCCCCAGTCCTCCCGGCGCGAGCCGCGCAAGAACCTCGCCTTGAGGCGCAAAGTCGAGACCGGGCACAACATGCTCGACAAACTTCTGGTAATACTCGAATCCTTTAATGCCCAGGAATGCGGCGCCCAGGACCATGGTCGCAATCAGCAACCCTACCAACGCCGTGCGCTTGGCTGTTTGCGCCGCACGTACCGACAGCGCCATCGTGAAGCTGCTGCTCAGCAGTACCGCCGTATTGATCGCGCCCAGTTCGATATCGAGCACCCGGCTTCCGGCCGCGAATGCGGGATAATACAAGGACCGGTATAACGCGTACGCGGTGAACAACCCGCCGAAAAACATGATCTCGGTGCCCAGGAACACCCAGATGCCGAGCGTGTCGGCATCCTGCTGCTGGCCGCCGTCCTCAAACTGATGCGCGACCACCGGGCCCCTATGCGCTTCAGACAAGGCCGGCCTCCTGCTTCGCATAATCGTAAGGCTCGTCGGTAACCACCGGTGTCTCCTCAAAGTTTTCCTGCGGCGGCGGCGAGGTGGTGCGCCACTCGAGCCCCGTGGCGCCCCAGGGATTCGGACCCGCCGCCGGACCGTAGCGCATCGACCACGCGAAATAGATGAGCGGAATCACATAACCCACCCCCAGAATCGACGCTCCCGCGGACGACATCACATTTAGAAATTGAAACTCTGCCGGATAAAACGCGTATCGCCGCGGCATGCCCAGGTATCCCAGCATAAACTGCGGGAAAAATGTGAGGTTGAAGCCGAAAAAAATAATGGCGGCCGCTAGCCGCGCCCACGGTTCCGGATACAGTCGCCCCGAGATTTTGGGCCACCAGTAGTGCATTCCGCCCAGATATCCCATCACCGCGCCGCCCACCATGATGTAGTGGAAATGCGCGACGATAAAGTACGTCCCGTTGAGCTGCACGTCGGTCGATAACGACGCCAGAAATAATCCCGTCAATCCCCCCATGGTAAACAACCCAATGAAGCCCAGCGCGTACAGCATTGGCGCGTCGTAGGAGATCGACCCTTTGTACAGTGTCGCCGTCCAGTTGAAGACCTTGATCGCCGAAGGAATCGCCACCATAAAACTCAGCGCCGAGAAAACCAGCCCCGCGTAAATCGATTGGCCCGTGACGAACATGTGATGGCCCCACACCAGGAAGCTCAGCACCGCGATCCCCAGGCTCGAAAACGCGATGGCTTCGTAGCCGAAAATCCGTTTGCGCGCAAAACAAGGGATGATCTCGCTGATCACCCCCATCGCCGGCAAAATCATGATGTACACGGCGGGATGCGAGTAGAACCAGAATAAGTGCTGGAACAGCAAAGGATCGCCCCCCAAGGCAGGCGTAAAAATGCCTACGCCAAACACGCGCTCAAGAAAAAGCAGAAAAATCGTGATGGCCAGCACGGGAGTGCCCAGGATAAAGATGATGCTGGTCGCATACATCGACCATAGGAATAGAGGCATGCGGAACCACGTCATCCCCGGAGCCCGCATTTTGTGAATGCTCACGATAAAATTCAGTCCGGTGAGAATCGAGGAAAAGCCGGTGATGAATATCCCGAGCGCTGCCGGAACCACCTGTGAGTTGGCATACGTGCTGCTGTAGGGCGTGTAAAACGTCCATCCGGTGTCCACGCCTCCGTGAATCACCGAATACATCGTGAACGTCCCCCCGATGATGTAAATGTACCAGCTCAGCAGGTTCAAGCGCGGGAAGGCCAGATCGCGCGCCCCAATCATCATGGGCACCAGGAAATTTCCCAGAACCGACGGAATCGAGGGAATTAGAAAAAAGAAAATCATGATAATGCCGTGCATGGTGAAAAGCTTGTTATAGGTCTCCGGCTCTACGAGCGCGCCCTGCGGGTCGATCAGGTGAATGCGCATGAGTACCGCAAAGAATCCGCCAACGAAAAAAAAGAAGGTAATCGACACCAGATACAGCAGGGCAATACGCTTGTGGTCTTTGGTGAATAGCCAGGATCGCCATCCGTAGTTGACGTTGAGGTAGTTCTTCGCCGGTGGGGCGTGCGGCTCCGGCACAATGGTCGTGACCACGCTCATGGCTGGGCCTTTCCTTCGTTCCCGAGAGAACGGACATACGCAATCAGGTCGAGAAGCTGCTCTTCGGTTAGCTGCCCCTGGTACGCCGGCATGATGGCCGTGTATCCCGCAACCGGATGGCCGCTCGGCGTCAAAATCGCTTCGCGCAGGTACGCTTCGTTCGCCGTCGCCGTGCCGCCGTTCGCCAGACGCACTGGCGCTCCAAAAACTCCTTGCAGGGACGGTCCCCGGCCGGAGCCACCCGCATGGCAGGCCGCGCAGCCCCGCTCCTCGAAGAGTTTCTCCCCCTCTGCTTCCATCGTTTCGCCCGAGGTTCCGTTATTGAGCCACTTCTCATACTCATCCCGCTGCAGGACGATCACCCAGCCTTCCATTCCCGCGTGAAAGGCGCCACAGTATTGCGCACAGAACAGGTGGAACTTGCCGGTCTCGGTAGCCGTAAACCACAGCGAGGTGTACCGTCCGGGCACCGCATCTTTTTTCACCCGGAATGCCGGGATGAAGAAGTCGTGAATCACATCCTCCGACGTAATGGTTAGCTTCACCGGCCGTCCCAGGGGAACGTGCAGTTCGTTGATCTCCCGCTGGCCCTCAGAATGCTGAACCTTCCACATCCACTGCTTCCCAGTAACAAAAATTTCCAAGGCTCCATTGGGAGGATTCGCATTGGCGAAAAATTGGCTGGAAGCCCAGATGTACAGCCCGATGCAGATCAGCGAGGGAATTACGGTCCAGATTATTTCCAGTGGAACCGAACCGCTGATGTTCGCCGGGCGATCCTCACGCGAGCGCCTGCGGTATTTCAGCATGAAGTACAGAATGATCGAGAAGATAAGAACCGTAAAAAAAAACGTGATGCCCGTGATGACGAAGTGCAGTTCGTCCACCGAACGTGCAATCGAGGAGGCTTGGTCGGGATGGAAAGGAATGTGCTGAAACATGGCCGTTAAACGCTAAATGTGTGCCAGTCGGATCGCAACGCGCCTGCACCGCTTCCCGCTGCGATCCTGCTACTCCGAATTATTCCGCCGTTGTGCTTCTCTTCTCGATCCTGTCGTTTATTAAACTCTGGTATTAACTCTGGGTGTGTTTACCGGTAACTCGTCGGAACCGCCGGAGGCATTGACGGCGGGTTCCGCTCTCGGCGGAACATCACCCAGACAAAAATCCCCAGTACCAGCACGGTTATGGCGCCCCCGGCGCGCAGCAAATTCGTCACCATCAACCCATACTTTCCGGTCAGTGGATCGTAGTGGTAGCAAAACAACAGCGCCGCATCGGTCGGCGAGCCAATTCGCCCCTCGGACGCTTCCACCAACCCCAGTCGTACGTCCCGCGTCGGATACTGAAGCCCATAGAAATAGCGCGCGACCCGCCCCTCCGGAGTCAGAATCATGATGGCTGCCGCGTGCGCGAATTGTCCGCTGTCTCGATCGTAAACGTCGCGAAAACCGACTGCCGCCGTCAGCGCGTCGATCGATTTCTGCTCGCCGGTCAGAAAATGCCAGCCGCCCACCGAACCGGGTCGCCCGTACAATCCGGTATAAATTCGGCTTTTCATCTCGGCTTCCGCTGCGCCGTCCTTGGGATCGAAGCTGACCGTAATAGCCTCATAATCTTTTCCCATGTTGAGCGGTATACCCTGCAACGCGCGCAACTCGCCATTCAGCACTTCGGTGCACAGGGAAGGGCAGTTGAAATAAATCATGGACAATACAATGGGCTTTTGGCCGAGATAATCACCCAGACGCACGGCCTTCCCGCTCTCATTCCGAAAAATCAGGTCGCGAGGAACCTGCTGATTCAGTAGCTGCGTGATGCCCGCCCCGCGCAGTACAGCCGGCTGCGCTGAAGCCGCTTGCTGCGCCCTCATCGGCAGCACGACCGGCAGCCCTGTCAGCGCGATCACCATCCCGCACGCAGCCGATAGAATCGCTCGGGCCATATTATTTATTTTCCTTTCGGCTCTCTGGCCGTTCCGCGACCGGCCAGCGCATTATTCTGGGCGGCCTGGCCGTGAGGAGTTTCACCCGGCGTTCCGCCCGCGGCCGCCCCTGCACTCCCGGCATCCGCCACGGGCAATCCCTTTTGCAGCAGGAGCTCCATCGCTCGTTCGATGGGAATGCGCACCGTTCCGGCCTGGCGGTTTTCCCATCCGTAGGTTTCAAGCGTCTGCTTTTGCCTGGCGAGCATATGTTCCAGGTCTTCGTCTGGCCTCACCTGCAACACCGGACCCGGCGGAACTTCGCGCACATTGGCAAATACTGACGCTGAACCGCCAGTCTGGTCCGACACCGTATACTGGCGAAAAAGTCCCCACGTGCATAGAAAGACGAACGCAATAACCATTGCCAGAGCGCCCAGAAACCCCAGCACGCCCGCGGTATTCGCGTCTCGCGTTTCGTAGCCCGGCACGGAGCCTGACTCTGACGCGCTGTCGGCTTGCCCCGGCCCTGATGGCGCGTTAACAACGTCTCCTTGCGAGGCCGCTATCCGCGGATGTTCAGCCCCGCCCGCATTTTCAGGCATGCTCGAGGGCACGGTCGACCTCCTTCATCCGCGGATCGTTCACCGGCAAAATCGGCAGGCGCTGCAATTGCCACGTGAAATAAGCGAACCACAGCCCACCTATTCCAACCGGCAGCAGCAAATCGACCCATGTCAGGTGCGCACCGGGGCCGCAAACGCCGGCACCACCATCCAGTACATATCCACCAGCCGCATCACCAGCACCAGCATGGCGACAATCAGCAGCGATTTCACGCGCCGCTTAACATACCGGAACAACAGCAGGCTGAACGGCAGCGCAAAATTCAGCAGCACCAGCGCCAGTCCCACATCGCCCCAGCCGCCTTGCAGCCGGCGCAGGTACCACGGTATTTCTCCCGACAAATTTTCGCCCCAGATAATTAAATATTGCGAAAATTCCAGATACGCCCACAACATCACGAACATCAGCAGAATGCTCCCCAAATCCTGGAAATACGCCGGCGAAATCACGACTCGCCAGCGGCTCCGCACCAGAGCGCCAGATCAGCACGATGATCACGAAGGCCATCGCAGCCAGCGTCATGCCGGTCATCAGCAGCAATCCGTAAATTGTGGAGTACCAGCGCGGCTCGAGCGACATCACCCAATCCACCGCCGCAAAATTCAGCGTGAAGCCAAAAAGCACCAGCCCTCCGCCGCTCAAACACTCCATGCGCATCCATAGCGGCACGTTGCCGCCGCCGCGATCTTCCTCGACCGACCATTTGTTAAGAAAATGTGCGAGCAGAAACCAGCATGCAAAGTAAAAAACCATGCGCACAATGAAAAACGGCTGGATTCAGATAGACGTGCTTACCCAGAATCAACGGATCGTTTTGGCCGGGACGCGCCCATACGTAGAGCGATTTCATTCCTGCGAGCAACGGCAACGCCGCCTAGGGCCATCACGGGAAGCGTGCGTGTGCCCGCCTCGAGGATTCGCCGGATCACCAGCGCCCAGCGTCCTCCCGTCAGATGTTGCACCATCAGCAGAGCCAGGCAACCCAGCGTGATTCCGATCCAGAACAGAAACGCCACCAGATAGGCGCGATAAAATGCGCCCAGGTCGCGTATCGAGCCTGCCAGGCATGCTGCGACAATCGCCGCGCCCAGCCAGCGCGTACCGCCAGCGCAACGTGGCAAAGCTCGCCATGCTTTGGTTTGTGTTCGCGCTCATTGCGGCTCGCCCATCAGTTTCTGCCGCTCGGCCGGCGGCACTTCATCAATGGTCGCCTCGCGGCTCAATTGCAGTGCCCGAATGTACGCGACAATCGCCCAGCGATCCCGTACAGGAACGCGATAGCCGTATGGGTACATCGCTCCAAAACCGTCGGTGATCACGTCGAAGAAATGGCCCGCGGGCGCGTTGCGCAAACGGTCGAGGTGATAGGAAGGCGGCGTTTGGAAACCGCGCTGCACGATCATGCCGTCGCCGTCACCCCCTAGCCCATGGCACGGCGCGCAAAAAATATTGAACCGCTCGCGCCCGCGGTCCAGCACTTCGCGCGTCACCGCGAATGGAAATGCGTTCGTGGTCGCATCGGCACCGCTTCCGGCGGCCCCAATCCCACCGGCCCCAGTCTCGCCCGCCCCAGTCTCACCCGACGGTGTCCCGCCGATGTTTCCGCCGGCGCTTCCCCCAGCACTCGCCTCATCAATTTCTCCGATATTTGCGTCGCGCGGCACCGTTCCCGCCACAGGCTGGCGTGCCGAACGTCCGTCGCCAAAAAAATCGGTCGGATCGTATGGGTTATACCGCGGCTGTACGTGCATATCGAGCCGGCAGCCCGCCGCCGCGAGCAAGCACGCTACGCACGCAAAAATGGACGCGCGAGCCCGTATCCGCTCCATGCCGTCATCAGCATGCGCTGTCGCGAAAGTGTCCCTGGGCTTCAAAGTCGATCCTCAACCTCAGTTGCAGTTCAGTTTTCAATCTCGGTCACTTCGCGCGGCCCTAAGCTCTCCAGAAATGCTTTTGTTTCATTCACCTTAAATTTCCGGTCCCGCGACTTGATGCACAGGAAAAAACGATCCCGCGACGCCAGCGCGAAGCGCGGCACGTTGAATACCGGATGATAAGGCGTGGGGAGTCCGTCCATCGCCAGCATCCCGAATACGCGCGACAAGGCCGCGCACAAGCACGGTCAATTCAAATGTCACGGGAATGAATGCGGGCCAGCTGTTGAGCGGCTTGCCGGCCAACATTGATGGGATAGCTGATCGGCCGCCGCATAATATTGCAAAAAAATCCCGTGGCGCACCCCATCATGCCGCCCAGCAAAACCACCAGTGGCAACATGCGTGCTGCGAAATCCGACGGCTTCCGCCAGCCCTTCAATCGGGAACGGCGAAAACGCGTCGATTTGCTTGTAGCCCGCGTCATGCGTGCGCCGCGCCGCCTCGAGCAATTGCTCGGCGTGCGGAACTCCGCCATCAATCCATAGATGCGCTTAGTAACCATTTCATCTCACCGTTTCCGAGCAATGTAGTCCCTCAGTCTGCTTCACCTTCCGCTCGGCCGCGTGGTCGCGCTGCCACCAGTTCGCGCATCTCGAAAATGGAAATCAGCGGCAGAAATCGCATGAACAGGAACAGCAGCGACAGGAACAGACCCATCGAGTCCCAAAAAATGTGCAAGGTCCCACCGCGTCGGGTAGTACATGCCCCACGCGGACGGCATAAAATCGCGATGCAGGCTGACCACGACGATCATGAACCGCTCCAGCCACATGCCAATATTGACGGCCATGGCGATTCGAAACAGCGCCGCCACGTTCAGGCGAACCTTGCGCATCCACAAAAGTTGCGGGATCACGATATTGCAACGAATCAGCGCCCCAGTAGACCGACCCGTAGGGCCCAAACATGCGATTCCAGATCATGAATCGTTCATAGGTATCCCCGCTGTACCAAGCAATAAAGGTTTCCGATCATATAGCCGTAGGCCACGATAAGCCCGGTCGCGAGCATGACCTTGCCCATATTGTCGAGGTGCCGCGCGGTAATGAAATCCTCCAGGTGAAACAGCTTGCGCACCGGAATCGCCAGGGTGAGCACCATCGCGAATCCCTGGATAAATCGCGCCGGCAACGAAGTAGGGCGGGAAAATGGTGGAGTGCCATCCGGGCACTAGGCCGTAGGCGAAATCAAAGCTCACAATGGTATGCACGGAAACCACCAGCGGCGTGGCGAGCCCCGCAAGCAACAGGGAGGCCGTTTCGTGCCGGTACCAATGCACCGCCGAGCCTCGCCAGCCCATGGAGAGGATGCCGTAAACAATTTTGGCCGCGCGGTTTCGCGCGCGGTCGCGAAGCGTGGCGAGGTCGGGGACCAGTCCGACGTACCAGAAAAGCAGCGACACCGTGGCGTAGGTGGAAACGGCGAAAGCAGTCCCATATCAGCGGGCTGCGGAATTGCGGCCACAGCTTCATCGTGTCGGGATACGGGAACAGCCAGTAGGCGAGCCAGGGACGGCCAAGGTGGAGTAGTGGGAAACAGTCCCGCGCAGGACGACGGCGAAAAGCGTCATGGCTTCGGCAAAGCGGTTGATGGAAGTGCGCCATTGCTGGCGTAGGAGCAACAGAATCGCGGAAATCAGCGTGCCGGCGTGGCCGATGCCGATCCACCAGACGAAATTGACGATCGCGAAGCCCCAGCCGACCGGGATGTTGACGCCCCAGATGCCGATACCTTCGGCAAAAAGATACGTCACGGAAACGAGCAGCAGCATCACCAGGAGAAATGCGCACGGCAAATCCGAGAATCCACCATTTCGGCGGGCGCCTGCGTGAGCACGATCGCGCTGATCTTGTCGGTGACCGTAGCGTAGTTGTATCCGGGCCCGATGATGGGTCCGGCTTGGGTTACGTCGGGAGGCGCGCTGGATCCGTTGGTCATGACTTTGCCGCCGGCCTCGCGGGCACGTTGGTGTTCGGCATTTTGGGGTTGGGATTGAGAAGCCGCGCCTGGTAGGTGGTGCGCGGGCGCGTGTTTAACTCCGCCAGCAGGGCGTAATTCACGGTGACTTGGCCTTGAGTTTGGAGACGCGGCTGGCGGGATCGGCGACATTTCCAAAAACAATGGCTTCCGAGGGGCAGGCCTGCTGGCAGGCGGTGACGATCTCGCCGTCGCGCACCGTGCGGTCCTGCTTTTCCGCTTCGATTTTCGCAGCGCTGATGCGCTGTACGCAGTAAGTGCATTTTTCCATCACGCCGCGGCTGCGCACGGTGACATTAGGATTGCGCAGCCCGAACAAGCTCGGCGTGTTCCAATCCGCAGTACAGACGGAAATTGAAGCGCCGCACTTTGTACGGGCAATTATTCGAACAATACCGCGTGCCCACGCAGCGGTTATAGACCATCTCGTTCAAGCCTTCGGGGCTGTGCACGGTGGCCGCTACCGGGCAAACGACCTCGCACGGCGCATTTTCACAGTGCATGCAAGGGACCGGCTCGAAATAGACGTTCGGGTCGGCCAGCATCGCCTTCGAAATAGCGGTCGATGCGAATCCAGTGCATTTCGCGGCCGTTCATCACTTCGGTTTTTCCGACTACGGAAATGTTGTTCTCCGCCTGGCAAGCTACGACGCAGGAACTGCAGCCGGTGCAGGCATTCAGATCGATGGCCATGCCCCACTGATAGCCGTCGTTCTTTCAACATTGGAGGGTAGAGCGAATCCGGATGCTGCTCCTGATCTTTCTGCGCAAAGGCGGGGTCGGCGCGGAACTCGGCCAGCGTGGCGACGCGAACCAGGTCGCGGCCTTCCATGCTGCTGTGGTGCTGCGTTTCCGCGAGAGGCCAGCGGGCGCCGGTTTTGCGTACGGCGACGCCGATGCCGAATCCCGGCGAATTCATGGTGCGCAGCCGGCCCGCGTCGAAGCCGACACCCGTTCCGACGCGGCCGGCGCGGGTGCGGCCATACCCTAGAAATACGGTGACGCTCTCGTCGGCGTGGCCGGGCATCGTCCATGCGGGCGCCAACACCTTGCGGCCCTGATATTGAAGCTCGACGGTGTCTCCGGTGTTCACGCCCAGCCGCTGGGCGGTTTGCGGGCTGAACATCGCCACGCTGTCCCAGGTGAGCTTCGTCAGAGGCTTGGGCAGTTCCTGCAGCCAGCCGTTGTTGGCGAAGCGTCCGTCCCAGATGGCCGGGTCGGGGCGAAAGATTAATTTCCATGCCCGGCGGCGTGGCGCGGTCTGAGGTTGCGCGGCCAAACCGGGTTTCAGCGATACCGATTTCGCAGCGAAGCGCGGTATTGGCGAGGACGCCGTCGCGCAAGGATTTGTCCCAAAAGCTTTCGAAGTGATCGGGAGTTGCGGGTGACGCTGCCGGCCCGCCTGCGGCGGCTGGAACGGATTGGCCGGCCTGGCCGGCTTGGGGCGCCTTCGCTGGGGCCGGTGCTTGCGCGGCAGCCGATTTGCCGCCGCCATTTTTCGCCCGCGGGCTGTTGCGCCTGCCAAAAATCGCGCACGATGTCGTGGCCGGATTTGGCCGGCTCGCCATTCAATAGCGCGAGAACTTCATACGCGGATTTGCCTTCGTAAAGGGGCGCGATCAGCGGCTGAATTAGTGAAACTGTGCCATCGAATGCCCGGGCATCGCCCCACTGCTCGAGAAAATGCGTTTGGGGAATATGCCAGTGACACAGCGCGGAAGTTTCGTCCTCGTAAAGCCCGAGCCGCGCGCTGAATTTGACCTGGGAAGCAAAGCGCGGAGAAGCCCAGATCGGCAGGAGCGTCATACGCCGGATTTCCCCCATGATCAGCAAGCATCCACGCGACCGCAGCGCAAATCGCTCGCCAGCGCGCCGATGGACTGCCCATTGATTGGCAGGATTCACCTCGAGAGGCGCGGTGAAATATACGGTCTTGTCGAAATTTCCCAGCCGCTGGTTGATCGCGTGGCAAAGTGCGTGCACCACCGGAGGCTGCCGATCTCCGGCAACTACCAGCGAGGCGCCGGAGTGCTGCTTGCAAGTCCTGCGCGAGCGGCGCCATCCATGCCGCGGCTTGGGGCCGTCGCCTGCGGAGCCGGCAATGTGAGAGCGCGGGCCCGCCACGGCTGCTACGCCCAATTGTTGTGCGAGCGCGCGCGCGAAGGCTTCGATTTCGACGGCACGAAGGCGCAGACGGTGATCGGCCATCGCGCCGGTATTCGAGGGGCTCGATTCCACCGCGTAAAGGCGATTCATGGTGCCAGCCGAATCCGCATCGCGGCGACCGCGCGCGAAGTCGCGCGCATAGCGCAGGCACCCCGGCCCGGAGCAAAGGAAATCCGCATCGAGGCCAGGATTACCTTGCGCGCGGTCCACGCGATATACCGCGTTGACGTATTCGCCGAAGGCCTGCTGGGCGCCCTCTTGCGCGGCGTCGCGGCTTACAGATTCGTATTGATGCCAGCGGGCTTGCGGAAACTGCGCGAGCAGTGCCTGCATTTGCGCGCCAAGCGATCGGAGAAGTGATGGACTCGGTCAAAATGCGCATTCCGGCGCCGCGCTTGGCCCGCTGTTCCTCGAGCGCGCGCCAGTTTCGGCGCTGGAATTCGTTCCAGCTCGCGATGCGCCCGTCGTGGATGACGGTGCGCGAGCGGTCCGGATCGTAAAGGGAAAGCACGGCGGCCTGCGCGAACACGTCGGTGGCGCCCAGACTCGCCGGGATGATCGGGGTTGCCCTCGATCTTGGTGGGCCGGGCCATGTTGCTTTCCGCCAGAAGGCCGGTGGCGATGCCGCCGAGCGTCATGGCCGTCGCGTAGAAGAGGGCTTTGCCGGGAACGATTTCCTCGGGCTGGCGAACGTAGGGAAGGATTTTCTGGGTGGGGAGCTTGGTGCATCCCGTTAAACCGGCAAATGCCGCCGACGCCGCCATGACCTTCAGAATTTCGCGGCGGTCGAACTTGCTGTCGTGCGGGTCGTTGGGGCCGTGGGGAAACTCGTTTTCCAGGTGCTGCTCTGAACTCGGGCGTGGCCGCGAGTTCGTCAAGGCTGCGCCAAAATCGGGGCGCAGCGCTGCCAGACGATGACGCACGCGCAGCAGTGCGTCGGGCGCTAAGCCGTCACATCGGCCATCGGGCGGCTGGTGCGGCGTTCGATCTTCGTGCGCCAATTCATCGTGGCCGCAAATGTCATCTGAGCCGCATTGTCCGGTTGGCCTCGCCTGAATCGCTACTGGTTTAACGGCTGCTCCGCTCGCTTAACGGTGGCACGTCGTACAGTTCGTCAGCTTCTGAACTTTGTATTGCTTTACCAGCGCGCGGCCGAGGGCCAATTGGTTCTTGGGCGGCTCGTAAAAGGCGTTGAACACTTCCGCGCGGGGCCGGAGATATTTTTCCGGAGCGTTGTGGCAATCCAGGCACCAGCGCATGTAGAGCGATTGCGCGCGCCAGGTGATGTTCATTTCGCCGACGGGGCCGTGACAGGTGGTGCAGCCCACGCCCTTGGCAATGTGAATGCTGTGATTGAAATATACGAAGTCGGGAACGGCGTTAACGCGGGTCCAGGCGATGGATTGATCTTCGCTGTAGCTTGCGCGCACCGGGGCGAGCGTGGGGCTGCCCAGCCAAATTTGCGAGTGGCAGGCCATGCAGGTTTGCGTGGGAGGCATTCCGGCGGAAGATGAGACTTCCACGCTGGTGTGGCAATAGCGGCAATCGATGCCCAGTTCGCCCACGTGATGCTTGTGACTGAAGGGCACCGGCTGCGGCCTGGCATTGTTCACTTCGGTGATGTAGGAGGAGCGGTTTACCGCGTCCGCCACGTACCCCGCAATCGCGAGCAGGAATACAGCGCCATAAATACTGACGCGCGCGATCGTATTCGTGCTGCGATGAAAGATCTGCGCCATCGAACGGTGCCCGAAGCCTCTCCGCGGCATGCAGCCCACTCAGCCTCGAAGCGATTTCTCTTCCAACCCTCTGGGGTTGGGCACTTCTTCAAAGCCTATGGATGCTGCCACACCCGGCCAGTAACGCTTGCGCTCCGATCCGCTCCGATCCAATCGTCTGCTCTTCCTCTTCTGTTCCTCGCGGCGTCAATCAACAATCCCGCCAATAACCAATCCCGCCCATAAACCTGTCTTTAGCCTCGTTTGATGCCAATGATTGTTGCGCAGGCGCATGCAAAAATCAAAGCCGCCTCCCGCCGCCACGCTCGGTCTGCAACAGTTTGCCCGAAATAAAAAAGGGGAGGCAGCCGCAGCCGCCTCCCCTGAACGCCATTGCACATGCACATCGCCAATCTAAAGTTGACGCCGGCGAGACTCCGCCAACGAACAGTCAACCTCCGTTATTTCTATTTCGCGCCGAACGTATATCCAATCGCCGCGCCGTATTCCGGCACCCATCCGCTCCCGAACTCGTTCAAATTGTTAACCCAGTGAATATCGAATTGCGGCCGGATATATATTCCGCCACGCACATACAGCCGCACCCCTGCCGACGCGTGCAATTGGAAATGATTTGAGCTCTGCAGGAACTCGCTCGCATTCTGGCAGACCGTGGGCGTGACGCAATTTTGCCCCGTTGCGTAGAATTTCAAGTCCACGCCTCCCAGTCCAGCCTGAAATTCGGGCACCACCCGCTTACTCGCCCCCGCAAATGGATGAAATATGGCGTTAAAGTCATAAAAATTCGGCCGGTAGTTCAGCCCCTCCGAGCCAGCATAGGTGCCTTGCGAAAATTTGAAGGTATATTCCGCGCCAAAGCCGAGTGTCGGCCGCCACATGAAGTCCGCGCCGAATTTGCCGAATGATCCTCCCATTCGCGGTCCTATATCGCCCAAAGGCGGATCGACGAATTGCTTGTTGGAACTATCGGTGGCCGTGCCAATCCCGAAATAAGCGCTCACGCCCTGTGCGTGTGCGAAGTTGACGCCGACAAACATGAAAACCAACAACAGCGGAGCCGTGCGCATCATGAGCTTCAAAGGAATCTCCTCGTGTGAGAGCGTTTGCATTTTCATTAACGTAAATATCTAGTGAACATCCATGCCTGGTCAACATCCACACCTTCAGCGAATATACCTATCTTTGACGTTGCCTGCCACTCGCGGGTTGTCCTCAAGCGATCTCCTGCCTGTCCCGGTAATGCTTTTTTCTATGGCGCGCAACCTATTGTGCCCGAACTCGCTCTTACCATGTACTACACTGAATTCCTGAAAACGTTGCGCGATGTTCCCTTTTTTTTCGCGCTGACCGCAAGAACAGTTATGTAAGTAGCCGCCTTTGGCTATCATTTAGCTAGGCCTTAAAGCCTGTATTTGGTATACATGGTTGAGCGTAGGCCAGCGGCAAGCCAGAACAGTCTTACAAGTTCACCGGCACTATGCCCGAGCGCAAGCTCGCGAGAGGATGCCACCCCTCATTTGTGTAAACCCTTCCGAAGCAAGCCGTGCCGTCTGTTTTTTGCCCTCCTCATCTGCGTGTTTTTCGGTTGCCTCTACGCGGGCGCCGCCTGCGATCAAATCCCTGCTGGCCACACGTTTTGGGTTCGGCTCCTGCAGCCCGTCTCCTCTTACAGTTCGAAATCGGGTACCCGCGTGCGCGGAATTCTGGCGCAATCCCCGCAATGCGATGGCTCGCCTGTTTTTTCCGCCGGCACTCCGATCGAGGGCCGCATTGGCCGGGTGCAGAAAGTGGGGATGGGCTTTGTCCACGAAAGCTCCTCGATCGAAATCGATTTCACTCAAATCGTTCCTGCCGATGGGCCGCCGGTCCCTATCTCCGCACGCGTTGTGGAAGTGGATAACGCGCGTGAAACCGTGCACAAGGGCGTGATGCATGGCATGCGCAGCACGGATAACTTGCAGGACCGTGTCACCACGCGATTGATGCACCTTCCCACCTGGAATCCGTCCACGCTTTGGATCGTGCTTGCCTATCGCGCCACGTTTCCCATCTCCCCCGAGCCTGAAATCTACTTTCCAGCCGGAACCGACCTCCGGGTGCAATTGTCTGCGCCTGTGTCCCTGGCCGACGGCCTGGTTCCCGTCTACGCTAACGAGGATTTCTCCGAGTCCGCAAGAGCGGCCCTCAACCAAAACGTCCTCGCGCTTCCCGAGCGCAGCACTACCCCCGCCGGGCAGCCCGCCGATATCGTCAACCTCGTTTTCCTTGGCGAACACAAACAGGTGGAAAATGCGTTCAGGGCCGCAGGTTGGACCGGAAGCGATGCCGTCTCCACGCGCGCCGCTTTCCACATTCTTGCCGCCTTTGTCTCCTTGAGAAACTATTCGCATCTGCCCATTTCCAGGCAATCCCTCGCCGGCCAGCCCTCTGACTTCATGTGGCAGAAAAGCTTCGATAGCATACAAAAACGCGATCACCTGCGCATCTGGAGTCAGCCGCAACAGTGGCAGGGGCAGCTGGCCTGGGCCAGCGCCTCCATACGCGAGACCGGCGCAGTCTTTTCGTTTCGCAGGCGCAAGGTTATCCATCACACCGACGTGGACCTCGATAGCGAGCGCGAAAAGGTTGTGCGTGATCTGACTTTGGCGGGCTGTGTCGCCGCCGTGCATAACGCGCCGCGCGCGGAAATGCCGCTCTATTCCCAGAATGCTACCGGCGACCAGATGCGCACCGATGGCGCCGTGGCTGTCGTGCAACTGCAGGACTGCGAGCGCCCGGATTTTGAGACGAGCGCCGCTGCTCCCGCGATTCCTGCTCATCCGCGGCTGCGATTCACCCGCTACCTTCGGTCTCAGGTGCTGTCGGTCCGCAATCTGTGGCGCGCCAACGCCGTGTATGGCGCCTATGACCTTACGCGCATAACCATCGACGGTATCCGCCGCCAGCGCTCTCGTGATCGTGAGGATATTCTGGCTCGGGATTCGCATCACGGCTCGGTTCCGGCGCCGCTCGCGACTCCAGGCCTCGCCGCGATCCGCATCGCGCACTAACCACCGTCGCGATTCGTCCGCAGCAACTTCCCGCCCTCGCACTGTGCGCACCACGCTGCCCAGGCGCTGGCGGCTCGCCTCCCGCCGCGCACGCGCCCATTCGCGGTGTCGCTCCGCATGGTCATTCTGAAGCGCAGCGACGAGTCTCTCCGTGCATTTGCTTTTTGAGCGCCCCATTGCGCATATCCATAGCGTTCGAATGTCGTTTGTATTCGAATACTCATGTAGTAAATATTGTTGACATCTGGCTTACTAATCGTGTAATATGCCAGCACGCCGTCAGAGCTGCTCATCTCCCTAACTGCGGCTGCATCCCCGCGCGAGGCACCCATGAAAAAACTCAAAAGACCCGTCGCCCGTGCCGCCAAATCGCTGCCTGCCCCCGCCCATCGCTGCCAGTTCGCCTTTGCCGACGGACGCCACTGCCGCATGCCCCGCTCGGAAACACATCGCTCCTTGTGCCTTTCCCACGCACGGCAGGAGCAGCAGTTCCTTTCCGTCGATTGTGTGGGCCAGGAACTGGCCTCGCTCTCGGGCGATTTCAAAACCTCGAGCGACATCAACCACGTCCTTGGCAAGCTCTTCTCGCTTCTCGCCAACAATCGTATCCCGCCCCGCAATGCGGCCGCGCTCGCTTACATCGCGCAACTCCTTCTCCAAACGCTTCCTGCCGTGGAAATAGAAATTAAAAACGGCGCTGGAGACGATGAGTGGGAAGCCACCGTGCGTGCGGCTCTCGGAGACCCTGAAGCAGCCGGCAGCGACCATGACGATGACGACGAGGGCGATGATAACGACGACGAGGATGACGACGAGCGGACGGAGACCAAGGCGGAGACCAGGATGAAGGCTAAGTTTAAGATCGCGTCTGACCAAGCCGAGCGCTAACGCCTCGACAGAAGCTATCCTCCGGTTAAATTCCTCAAAGTACGCTTAACTTCCGTACCATGAACATTTCCACAAAATGCGTCTTTAACCCACTCATAATGAACACTTCCAAAATCACTCGACTTAAACCTCTTGCAAAATGAACACTTACAAGAAACCGGGAGGGGGGGGCCGGCGCCCGGCCGGACTCGTGCCGTTCCACTGCCGTACCTGAAGCTTGACTACAACGTTGTTACGAAGTTGGTCTTCTTCTATGATTCCATAATGTCGGAAATCGGCGGGACTGGACACGTGGATTTGAAAACGCAGCCTCCACGCAAATCTCTACACACATCGCCGCTGAAAGGCCGCGAACCGCTTATCCTTCCGCGCGGTTTGGCCGGTTTTACCTGCGCTCCGACCGAGTCTTGGCTTTTCTCGTTTGCGCGCGCCATGGGTACGGGCATGCTTGCGTATTCTCAGAATCCGCCGAATCGCCACACCCAATCCCCTGCAAATCATCCAGTTTCTCGAGCGTACGATCGAGTGGTACCGGCAACTCTCCGTCGAGCAGCAGATCGCCACCGAACCCGGCGATCAGATCGTCGTGAACGACAACCGCGAACTTGCCGATCAAATCGTGCGCCTTTCCTTTGATTTTGCCCGGGCCAACGCGGATCTGACCGAGAAAGTTGGCGGGAAGGCCCCAGGCGCAAACGCAGCCCGGCACTCCATCGCAATATCAAGGCCTCGTCCAGATGGAGGCGAGGCTCGACAAGCAAGTCCAGGACACTCAGGCCGAAGTCAATTCCATGCGGCAGAAACTCGAAACCGCCACCGGAAAGCAGCGGGACAAACTGCAGTCGCAAGTCTCCGAGACGCAGGGTGAGGTTGATCTCGACATTGCGCGTCGCGACGTTATCCGCAGCATGGTGGAATTCGTCAACGGGACTGCCAACGGACTCGGGGGTACCGGCTTGCGCGCGGAAATCGAGCAGTTGGCGGCTTCGGTTCCCGCGGCATCGGCGGCAGCGCCTAAGAGCAACGATACTCCTGCGTCGCCAACGCCGCCGCCTCAGTCCAATCTCCTGACTGCCAGCAAGCCTGAAGCGTCGGGCATTTGGGATCAGACCGCTGACCTGTTGGCCATTTCCCGCAAGATGAGCACCATTAACAATGCCATTCAGCAAACCACCGCGCTCGAGAAGATGTCCACCGACATCCGCGGGCCGGCGTTAAACAGTCTCCGGGACATGTCCAATCAAGGCGATCAACTGGCCAATGCAGCGGACACGGCTGGTGCCGCTCTGTTAGCGCAGCAAAAACAACAGCTCGATGCGCTCACAGCGCAGTTCAAGCAGATCTCCGCCGTGGTCGTGCCCTTGGCGAAACAGATGATACTGCTCCAGCTTTACCAGCGCAGTCTGGTCAACTGGCACGCCGCCGTCCGCAGCCAGTTCATGGCCGAGCTCAAGGGGCTGTTTCTGCGTATCGGTTTCCTGATGCTCCTGCTGGCCGGTGTGTATGCCGCGGCAGAGGTGTGGCGCCGCGCTATTTTCCGCTACATCCATGAACCGCGCCGCCGCTATCAGTTTCTGCTTCTGCGCAAGTTTTTCCTGTGGTTCACGATCGCCATCATCGTAGGCCTCGCGTTTGCCAGCAGGCTGGGCTCGGTGGTCACGTTTGCCGGGTTGCTCACCGCCGGAGTGGCGGTCGCACTTCAGAATGTCATCCTTTCGATCGTGGGCTATTTCTTCTTGATCGGGAAATACGGTATTCGCGTTGGCGATCGCGTGCAGTCGGGCTCGGTCACTGGAACTGTGATTGACATTGGCCTGGTCCGTTTTCACCTCATGGAATTGGCTGGAACGGGATCGGACGTGCCCACCGGGCGCGTCGTCGCTTTCTCGAATTCACTCGTCTTCCAGCCAGGCGCGGGTTTGTTCAAGCAGATTCCGGGAACCAACTTCGTCTGGCACGAAATAACGCTGACACTCTCTCCCGACGCCGACTATGAGGCCATCAAGAAACGCTGGCTGGGTGTCGCGGAAACGGTTCTCGCCGATTATCATGACGAGATGGAACGGCAACACCAGGCGATGGAAAACACCTATGTGACGGTGGGCGACTCTGATTTCCGTCCCACCGCGCATTTGCGCTTTACCTCCACGGGGGCGCAGCTCACACTCCGTTTCCCAGTGGACCTGCAGCATGCCGCCGAAATTGATGAGCGCCTGACGCGCGAACTGCTGCAAACGCTCGATCACGATCCAAAACTCAAGGGCGAAGGCGGCGCCGCTCCCGGCTATCGCCATCAACACGAATGTCGTCTCCGGGCAGGTGTGAGCGCATGAACCCTGCTCGCCAAAAAGGCCAGACACCACACGAAACCCAGTGCCGCCGCATCTTTCTGCTCTCCCCTGCGAATGCCGCGGGGGTCCGCGCCAAAATGATCGTCAGCCACCGCGCGCAGTTCCACCTGGCGCGCCGTTTACGCCAGGAGGGTTTGCCGCTCGGCGAAATATTCTCCTTTGTCAGCGGTCTCTACTTTCGCGGCAAGCTCGCCTATGCGCGGGCCTTCGCCGATGGGCCCCCGGGAGTACCGTCGTCATTCGTCATTACCGCCTGCCGTGGCCTGGTCCCTCCGGAAACTTCTTTTACGCTGCACGACCTGCAGGAAATCTCCTCGGTGCCGATCGAGCCGTCTGATGCGCGCTACCGCGTGCCTCTCGATCGTGATGCGCGCGCGCTTTCCCAAACGGTGGGGGAGAGTTGTGAAGTCGTCTTGCTTGGAAGCATCGCGACGGCCAAGTACGTGGAGCCTTTACTGGGAATTTTTGGCGACCGCCTGGTTTTCCCGGCCGAGTTTGCCGGACGCGGCGACATGAGCCGCGGCGGCCTGATGTTGCGCGCAGCGCGCGATGGTCGTCCCCTGACCCATGTGCCCGTGGCCACAGCCGCGCGCCATGGCCGCCGCCCGCCTAAATTGCCGAAGCTCCCGCGCCAGGAATCGCGGATCGATGCAGGAAGAATGCCTGGGGGAGAGCGCCCGGGCAAAAGGGAGCTGCCATGACCAATCTTCGAGTGTTTCGGAAGGTGATTTTCGCCGCCCTGCTCAGCGGATCGTTCATCGTTGCGGCGGCAGCACTCTTGGCCACCAGCGCGGCGGTTAGCCAGTCGTCAACCGGCGAAAAATCGTCGTTGCTAGCGGCGCCAGCCAGCACGCCGCCCGCGGGCGCTCAGGCTAAACCCGCCGAAACTCCGCTCGCGGGTGAAATGCTGATTGAGCCCGAGGACGTGGCCAAAGCCATTCAATCGTCGAAGTCCGGCAAGCCGCTGCTAATTCACGTAGGCTTTCATATCCTTTACACGCAAGCGCATCTTCCCGATTCCCAGTATCTGGGCCCGGCCTCGACCGACGAGGGCATGCGGCAACTGCGTAAGGCCATGCAATCGGTGCCCCGCAAAAAGTTCATCGTTCTTTATTGCGGATGCTGCCCCTGGACGCATTGCCCCAACGTCAAGCCAGCCTATGAGGCACTGCACGCCATGGGTTTCACGAACGTGAAAGTGATGCACATCGACGACAATCTCGGCACCAACTGGGTGAATAGGGGATTTCCGGTCGCCAAGGGAGATTGAGCCCATTTATAAACACCATCTATAAACCGGTGACTGGAAGCAGACGAATAGAAGCGGACTGGACGAGTCACCGGTTCGAGAGGATGGGGATGGTAGTTTTCCGCTCTCGGCGACGCCCTAGGTCAGGTTGAGCTCGGCCAGGGGGTCGACCAGGCAGGTCGACCGGGGGTCGAATTGTTTCATGGTGAATTTCATTGCCGGATTTTCGCCGCGGAAATGCGTCATTTCAAATTTTGCTAATGGCGCGGAACCGTCGGCGCGCAGGCTCAATCGGAAGCTCCTGCTTCGATGGCTGCAAGCTGGTCGGCGCGCCGCAGTTCCGGAAATCCCCAAGCCCACATCGCCGTCACGAGCAACGCCCCCGCTCCGCCCAGCACCACCGCCGGTACCGTCCCAAACCAGTGAGCGGTTACGCCCGATTCAAATTGCCCGAATTCGTTGGAAGCGCCGATGAACATCATCTCCACCGCATTCACGCGTCCGCGCATTACGTCCGGCGTGCTCACCTGCACCAAAGTTCCGCGTGTCACCACGCTCACCATGTCCGCGCTGCCCAAGAGCAGCAGCGACACCAGGGATAACGGAAGGCTCCGCGACAGCCCGAACACGATGGTGAACGCCCCAAACCCGGCGACACACCACAGCATGGTGGCGCCGGCGCGGCGTCGCAGCGGCCGGTTCGCCAGCAGCAGCGCCATGGCCGCCGCCCCTACGCCGGGCGCGCTCCGCAATAGTCCGAGTCCCCAGGGGCCGGTGCGCAAGATTTCACGCGCATATACGGGCAGAAGCGCGACCGCTCCGCCCAGCAACACCGCAAACAGATCGAGAGAAACCAAGCCGAGGATGAGCTTGCGATTCCATATGTAGCGCAGGCCCGCCAAAACAGTGGAGCGGCTGAGAGGCTCGCGCGCGCGCACGGTGAGCGGCATTTTGACGCGCAGCATGAAGAATACTGCGGTAGCGCTGCCCGTCAGGGAGGTGGCATAGACGACGGCAGGTCCGCGGAAGAAAGCGTACACCAGACCTCCGACGCTTGGGCCGAGGATGGTGGCGCCCTGAAAGACGGAAGAAGACCAGGCGATCGCGACGGGCAGGTAATCGGCTGGTACCAATTGCGGCACCAGAGCGCGGCTCGATGGGCCGCTGAATGAGCGAGCGACGCCTAACAAAATGAGCACGGCATAAATTGGTGAAGCGGAATGAAGACCGCGGAACTGAATTTGGAGAAGCAGCCCGGAGCAGACGGCATATCCCGCGTAACACCATACCAGCAGCCTGCGCCGATCGATGCGATCGGCGGCATGGCCGGCGACAAGAAACAGGGCGATGCCCGGCAAGAATTGCGCGAGTCCTACGTAACCAAGCGAAAGGGGATTTTTCGTGATGTCATAGACCTGCCAGCCGACGGCCACCGATTGCATTTCAAGCGCGAGGACGGTGAACACGCGTGCACATTGGTAACGCGCGAAATCCGGATAGGTGAAGGGAACGCGACCGGGGCTCAATACGCCTAAAGGGTCCGGCATGTACGTTTACTATCGCATGGAATCTGTTTCACGGAATGGTGAAACAGGTGAGCTACACGGCGACCTGAAGACAGGAGAGGCCAAAGTCATTTTTGCGGGTGCTGGCCCGCACGCCCAACAACGACGGGCACGGAAATCTCAAACGCGCGACCCGGCGCCGTGGCTCCATTGCCAGCGCTTCCCAGGACGATCACGCCCTTGAGCATGGAAACCGGTTTTAGAAGCTGGTCGGATTTCTTGAGCGTGATGCGCAAACCGCGAGCAGTTGGAGCCACCGCCTGCGCCGCTGCATTATCGATTTGATCTTCCTCGAGGGGAAAAAATATCGCTTTCATTTCCTGTGAACCAGTGTCGAGGTCCAAAACGAATTGCGACCCTTGCTGAGTTGCCTGCACTTTCCAGCCAGCTGGCATGGGCTTGGGCCAACTGTCACGAGCGTTGCGAAAGAGCTCGCGCCTCGCGACAGCATCCGCGGGGGATTGGTTCGGCGCGGGCACTGCGAGCGAAACGTTGGCCTTGGCAGGAATGCAAACTTCGCGGCAGATCAAGTAATGCACGTCGGCGGAGAGTGCAGCGCGCGCGGCAGGCTTGTAACTGGTGGGCACGTCGAGCGGCACGGGCAGCAGGACGCGGCCTTCATAGCCGTAATCGATCACCGTTCCTGTACCCAGCTTCACCGGCGCGGGCCAATGAATGTCACCGGCGCGAATGCCTGCCGGAAGTTGCCACTGGATTTTCGGCGGTTCTCCGGAGTCGCCTGGGTTTTCCCAATAAATATGCCAGCCCTTTTCGAGATCGAACAGCACGCCAACCCACTCGGTACGGCCAGGCTGAAAGCCATTGTCTTCGGCGACGAGGCTAATCTTGGCGTGAGGCACGGCAAACGATTGTCCCTGCGCACTTACGGCGAACAAACCGACGGCCAAGACGGAAAGCGCAAGAACTGCTGCGGCGAGCCGGCATTTAAGAATAGAAGTCATATGATCCGCAACCGGCTACAAGCCGGCGGCGGTTTTCTCCAATTTGTTTGGCGGTTTTTCGGCAAGCAGCCGGGTGACCAACTCACGTTCTTCGCGCAACAAGCGCACATGTTCGGCGCCTGTCGCAGCGCTGGCGAAACCCGCGTGTACGCTGCGGACGCGGCCATCGCGTCCGATAAAAACGGTGGTCGGGTAAGCGCCGAAATTCACCAGTTGCGGCAGCCTGGCAGCGACTTGATCCGGAGTTCCCGGCACCAGCATCAGGTACGGGATGCCGTACCGCTTGATGAAGCTGTTCACGCGCGGCCGGGCAAGCGCAAGGTCGGGATCAATCTCAAAATTCAGCCCCACCACTTCGAGACCTCGAGCGTGGAATTCCTTGTAAAGATCGACGAGAAATGGCGCTTCATCGTGGCAATTCGGACACCAAGTGCCGCCAATCGTCAGCACCACGACTTTACCCTGAAAGCGCGGATCCGCATCGGAGACAGTTCTGCCGTCGAGATCGGAGCCGCCGAAATGAAATGGCGCGGTGGGATCCTGCACGCTGGTAAAACGCGATGGATCGGGGGGCTCCGCAATGCCCTGGGCACGCGCCTCGGTGCTCCGAGCGGCCCGGTAGGTGTATCGCTTATCGAGCGTAATGCTGAGGGTGCCATCCCGATTGAGCCCGGCCTCGAACAGCAGCGGCCGTTCGCCCGCGAAGTGACTCATCAGGAGTTTGCCGTCTTTCCAGTGGCCGGTAAGCGCACCGGTATCTCCAGAGGTCTTCAGAATCGCACCGGAAACTTCGGAACCTGACTGACGGAGATAGAGCCGCCAGGAAACGTCCAGTTTAGAATCGTCCTGAGCTGTGCGGTGCATATCCCAGTTTCCGGCGACCTGCGGCGCGTCTATTTTGCCGGTTTGGACCGGCACGAATCGCCGGGCGCGAAATTCCATAGGCACCGTATTCGGGCGGTTGCTGTGGTAAGTCCCGCGAAGGTCGCTGCCATTCAGGGTGGCTTCGAGAGTGGTGTTCAAAAAATCGTAACCTAACTTCAATGCGCCATTTTCAAAGCTGCCGGACGTGGATCCGATCCTGCGGTCGCCCTCGAAAAAGAAACCGTGGACGCGAGGCCCATTCTGCTCGATTTCCAAACGAAACGGGATTTCGACCGTGTTTACGACCACCACCGCGTCCCACAGACCGGTGAGATTGACGGGAGCGGCTGTGGCGTGAAGGGCCGCAATAAGAAGGGCGCAAAGCGGCAGTATCTTTCGCATGTCGCTGAATTATAGCACCGCAGAGATTGGCAGGGATCAGAGCCGCACGCGACGACCCTGTTACGCAAGCTTGTTACCCAAGCTTGTTACGCCCCGAAGCGCGGCTCTGGCCAGAAAGTTGATGGGGATCGCGACTACGCGCGGTGAATAGCCGGTGGCCAGCGGTAGTAAATGGAAACGCCGTTTAATGGGAAGCAACCTGCGGATCGACAAACGTTTGCGTGAGGCATTCGCGCGGTCTAAAATTCAGCCCACGGGTTTACACCGTCCAGGAGGGGTTATGAAGGCTGCCGATACCAGAGACCGAGAGATGGGGCGAAACCCGAGGAAGATAATCGCCATGTTGATTTTAGGTTGCGGCCTCGTTGCAGGGGCGTCCCACATTTCACGGTTGGCGGCGCGCGTGCCGATTTCTACTCCGATGAATGATAAACAGGCCGTGCTACGTGCGGACCACGCACTCGAGCAGAGCCTGGCCAAGGGCGACAAGACGACGGTAGGTCAACTGCTGGATGCCGATTTCACGTGGACTGACGTCGCGGGGAAGACGCGAACCAAAGCACAGGTTCTTACCATGATAGAAGGGGGAAAAGCGCCCACTCTGGCGATCGAAGGTGACCACGGCCAGACCAAGCAGATCATGTACGGCCAAGTGAGCGTATTCGAATCCAATGCAGGCCGAATGCACGTTCTGCGTGTCTGGATAAAGCGCGGGGCAGGATGGCGTGAGTTGGTGTACCAGGAAGTGCAATCGCTGGACGCTCCCGCCACGGTGACGCCTGGAGCAGGGAAAGAATGCGACAATCCCTGCAAAAGTATTCCGTACGAACCGAAGAATGAAGCCGAACGGGGCGTGGTCGCAGGATATACCGGGCTAGAGACGGCGGCCGAGACGCACGATGCGGCGGGCTGGGCAGCACGCGTCGGAGACGAATTTATTGCGGCAAGTTCGAACAGCGATCAATTGCTGGATAAGCAGACACGCAAAGCGGGACTGGAGCATGAAAAGATGGTGGGAGTTTCGCCGACGCCGCTGGTTTCCGCGCGCATGTTTGATTTCCGAGATACCGTGGTCATGACCTCAGAGCACCGGCCGGATCACGGCAAACTGCTGCACATTACGAGGGTGTGGAGCAAGCGAGACAACAAATGGGTGGAGACGCTGAGCTACCAGACATCGATTCAGTAAGGTGCCGGCACGGGAAAGCAGGGCCGACGGTTTGGAACGACGTCAGAATGGCGTTTATTGGATGTCGCGAAAACTGGCGACTGCGATCAGTTGCATTTGCAGAGCCTGGATATACGGCAGTTTTGTGTGCCACTGACCTAAAGCGGGACGTGAGAGTAGTTTAGGTGACCTTGCGCCGGGAGTAATATCTTCTAATGGCTTAATTTGCAATACGCGAAATTTGCGCACGACGGGGTGCGCGCAGGCAGCGCAGGGCCGTACCATGCGGCGTTCCGAAGGCGGTTAAGTGCGCACAACGTTGACGGAGAGATTCTTTCGCTGCGCTCAGAATGACAGCGCGGGAGCGGCGTGTTACGGTCAATGGGCGCGCGGCGAGGCGGAGCGCGGAACAACGTGACGTGGCGCGAAGAAGCGCGGTCGGGCGGCGCAGCATTACGCGAATTTGCCATACATCGAATTTGCAATTGCTTTGGATTTGCAACACCTCAAACCAATCCCACGATCGGGTGAAGTTCCATGAAAAAGATAATTTGCGTTACGGCCTGTGCGGTATTTTTATTTTTTGTCGCGTTGTTCGTGGTCACGACCCTGGCTTTTACTGAATCGACCAGGCCGCGCGAGCTTCGGCTGGTGCAGCAACGTAGTACGGGCGCAGCGCGCGGCGATGTCGCGCGAGGCAAATACCTGGTGGAGGAGGTGGCCAAGTGCTCGGAGTGCCACACGCCACGAGACGCGCAAGGGCAACTCGATGCTGCGAGATGGCTGCAGGGAGCGCCCACGTGGATTTCGCCTGTTCAGCCGACGCCGAATTGGGCCTATCGTGCCCCTGCGCTGGCCGGGTTCCCGGCATATTCAGATGCGGACGCCGTGAACATTCTCGAAAAAGGCAAAGGGCCCAACGGGGCGGATTTGCGGCCGCCCATGCACATCTACCATATGAGTCATGAAGACGTGCTGGCCATCGTGGCGTATCTACGCTCTCTTCCGATGTCGCCAAGGTGAAGAACGGCGAGGCGCCGGCGTTTGAAAGCGCACGGGGGAGTCTCTGGACAGTATATGTTTGGGGGCTGCGGACGTAGAATCAAGATATGGCGAGAGGCTGGGAAAGCAAAGCAGTTGAAGAGCAGATGCAGGATGCCCAGGAATCGAGAGAGAAAGGCCACAAAGATAAATTAAGTCCGAAAGAAGCAGAAGATTTACGGCGAAAGGAAGTGCTCATCCTCGCAGCCGCCCGGGTGCGCAGCCAATTGGAATCCGCGAGCGACGATCGCTACCGAGAACAGTTACGCGGCGCTCTGGTGAGTTTGGAAACCCAGATCGCAGAGCACTCGCCCGATGGTTCTTCTTTAAAGCAATCGCAGAGCTGAGCGATCCTCCCGTTTTACCTGCTTCAGGGTGCAATCTTCAGGCGCCTTTTCCGGGCGCCAGCGCAGAAACCTGGTGCCGTGGCGAAAACGGCCGCCGGTGAAGTGGTCGAACTGCACCTCGACGACAAGCTTGGTGTCGAGAGGCTGCCATTCCATGGAATGCTTCGTACTCCAACGACTTAGGCCACCGGGCGCTTTGCCGGTGAAGCCGGGAGGCTTGATTATTTTTTCCAATTTTTTGGTGAGAGGCGCGCGATCCTCGGTGTGGATGCCGGAACAGAAGCCGACGTGGTCGAGCAATCCTTCGCTGTTGTAGAGTCCCAGCAACAGGGAGCCGACCAGCGGTTTTTTTTCGAGATAGCGAAATCCTCCCACAACGCAATCGGCGGTGCGCTGTTTTTTGATCTTCTGCATACCGGTGCGCTGGCCGGTCTGGTAGGGAAGATCCTCGCGCTTGGCAATAATTCCATCGAGACCCACGCCCATATGGAACCATTTCCGTGCAATGTCCAAATCGCGGGTAGCGGGAGATAGCCGGACGGTACTACGTTTGACAGTTCCATTCGTGCCGGCGAATTTCGTCATGAATTGCTCCAGCGCCTTGCGACGCTGGCTAAGCGGCTGATCCACGAGCGAGTGCCCTTTTTCATCGACGAGTAAATCGAAGACGATGAACACGCACGGCGTGGATTTACTTAGTTTCAAAACCCGACTGGCGGCGGGGTGAATTCTCATCAGCAAGTCGTCGAAAGAAAGATTGCCGTCAACGGGAATCACGATTTCGCCATCCAGCACGAATTGTTTGGGAGCAAGCGCAAGCAGCGCCTCTTGCAATTCGGGAAAATACCGCGTCAGGGGCTTGCCGGATTTCGA
Source organism: uncultured Acidobacteriota bacterium (assembly GCA_963828935.1). Classification (GTDB taxonomy): domain Bacteria; phylum Acidobacteriota; class Terriglobia; order Acidiferrales; family UBA7541; genus Palsa-189. The sequence continues at coordinate 353,937 of CAWHGP010000010.1, forward strand.
TTCCAGATCGGCGTGGCCGCCATCGCGAAAAGCGAGGCACCGAAAACCGTCCCATTTGGGCTCGTAATGCCACTCGGGGCCGGAGGGCAACTCGGTGGCCGGCAACGCCTCCATGGGCTGATATTGTCTGGAAAGAGGCAGCGTCATAAAAAACGATCGAGAGAAATGCGGCCGCGCTGGGCGAGCAGGGGTTTCCACAAATCGCCAAGTTTCGCGAGCCGTGGCGGAACGGTTTGCATGGTGAAATCCTCCATGCGGATGCCACGTTCGATTTGGTCCCAGGTAACGGGCGTCGAAACGGTCGCCGCAGGTTTTGGCCGCACCGAATAAACCGAAGCCAGCGTGCGGTTCCACGCGTTCTGGTTGTAGTCCACCAAAACGTGTCCGGGCGGCCGCTTGGCGATACGGTACTCGGCGGTGATGACGCTGGGGTGACGACTCGCGAGTTCTTGCGAAAAAGTTTTCGCAAAGACCCACACCTGTTTTTGCAATGGGCCGCGCGCGATGGGCACATACACGTGGATACCGCGTGAGCCCGTAGTCTTCGCGTAACTTTGAATTTTCAACGAAGAGAGCGCGTCGCGAACGAGCAACGCCGTTTCGAGAACAGCTGCAAAGGGCGTAGGACCGACAGGATCGAGGTCAAAATGCAAATAATCCGGCTGGTAAACCTCATCGCAGCGCGCGTACCAGGGATTTAAATCGATGCAGCCGAGGTTGACTACCCAGAGGAGTGAAGCGACGTGCTGAATCACCGGAAAGCCAATCACGTTTCCGGAGCCATGTTCAATGGAGCAAATGGGAATCGAAGGCGGGCGCGGCGAAGGTGCGCGCTTCATGAAGAAAAATTCACCGTCAATGCCGTTAGGGTAGCGCTTCATCACCATCGCGCGGTCCTTGAGGTGAGGAAGCAGCCAGGGGGAAACGTCCAAATAGTATTGCAACAAATCGCGTTTGGTGAGGCCGAGAGCGGGCCAAAAAACTTTTTGCAGATTCGTCAGATGGACGGGGCCACCGTCAACGGCCAGTTCGGCGGTGTCGACGCCGGCGGGAATGTCCGCAAGCGACGAGCCGGGCTGCGAGGGTGCAGCAGGGCGCTTCAACCGAGGTGTGGGCACACGCTTGGATTTTCGCGGCGAGGTTTTCACGTCTGGTTAGATGAAACCGGGCGGGGAATCGACGCCCGGAAACATATTCGACCCCTGGAAACATGATTGTCGCTTGGGGCAGCGCCTCTAGCGGATATTGCCAACCGTAAAATTGAGGACCGACAACTGAGCCTGGTAATCGTAGGTGGCGCTGGCATTGGCGATTTGAGCCTGCGTCAAGTTGAGTTGCCCCTGGGTCAGTTCGACGATGGAACTTAGTCCGAGGTTGTAACGGGCTTGCGCCAGATCGAGCGCCTGCGTGGCCTGCGCAAGAAGCTGCCTGGTTACCGCAAGCCGTTCGAATGCTGAATTCGCGTTGAGCCAGGCGGCGCGGACATCGCGGACAACGGTGTCCTGCAGGTCACGAAGATTTTGTTGCTCGGCCTGCGCGCGGTAGCGGGCTTCCGATTCACGAGCGGCAAACAGCCGGCCATTAAAGATGGGAATATTCACATTGAAACCGGCGGCGGCATAGCGGTCGGTTAGAGGATCCTGCCGAAAGGGCGTGAGTCCGGCAGCGCCGGTGCCGGAGACGGTGGGAAAATACAAATCGCGCTCGGCGTTGGCGAAACTGTTAGCGGAACTTAAATTCAGGCGCTGGCTGACGATTTCCGGCCGGTTCTGCAGAGCCTGCGCGATGGACTGCGGAAGATCGAGAGGAGCGGAAGCCGGCAGCGGCTCGTCGGTGAGAGTAAATGTTCTTTCATCGGAATACCCTAGCGCCGTAGAAAGATCGGCGAAGGAAACCTGCAGATCGTTTTGCGCCTGGATCAGGAGCAACTGCGCTTGCGAGAGATCGACACTCGCAAAGCTGACGTCGAGATCGGACTTGAGCTGGTTGCGAGCCAAGGCAGTGATTTGATCGACGACCACCTGGCGAGCTTTTACCGTTTCCTGGGCGACTTGCAGAACCGATTGCGCTTTCAGGACGGCAAAGTAGGCCTGATCGACCGCTAGTATTACGGACGCGCGCGAGGTTACGACGTTTTCTTCCTGCGCTTGCGCTTGGAGTTGGTAGCTTTTGACCAGCTGACGGGTGCGGCCGAAGTCGGTTACGAGCTGATTCACGGTGAGGCCGTTCGCGTAACGATCGTAGATGATGGGATTGTTGAGAGCGCCTGCGGTGATGCGGCTGCCCGATTCGGCCTCGACGCCGGTGAGGCTGCCGTAGACGATTGGAAAATAGTTGGATTGGATTTCGCGGACCTGTTGTTTCGCGGCCGAGGCCAGAGCCTGACTCGACTGAATCCTGGGATGATTCTGAACGGCGATTGCTTCCGCTTGCTGCAAAGTGAGAGGTTGCGGCGTGCCTAAAGGTGCTGGAACTTGAGACGCGGGGCTTTGGTTCGGCGAGCCTTGGGTTGCCGGTGCTTGCGGGACGCGGTTTTGAGACAGCGAAGTATGAGGCATTGGAGGAGCAGCAGCAGAGGTTGTCGGCGTCGGCGCCTGACTCCAGCAGGACAGAGAAAAAAGTGGGAGAGCGGCGATGGCGATAAGGGTGCCGACCGACGCCAATGAGGGTTCGCAGCGCATTCTCATCGGGCCACCTCAACGCTGGGAGACGGCTGCGATCCGGCGCGGTGGCGGTACATCAGCAGGTACGCCGCGGGCACGATAAAGATGGTGAGCGCGATGGACGAGATCAAGCCGCCGATAATGGCGCGAGCCAGAGGCGCATAGGCTTCGCTGCCCGCTTCAATCTTGAAAGCCATGGGAAGCAATCCAACGACGGTGGCGAGCGAGGTCATCAGAATTGGACGCAGACGAATGCGGCAGGCGTGCACGACCGCATCGCGCAGATTGCGTCCCTCGCTGCGCAGCACGTTAGCGAAATCCACGATGAGAATGCTGTTGGAAACCACCATGCCTTGCAGCATCACGATGCCCATAAGGGATTGGATGTTGAGCGTGGTGCCCGTCAGAACCAGGGTCAAAATCACGCCAATCAGGCCGGTGGGGACCGCGAGGACGATGAGGAAGGGGTCCACGAAAGAGCTGAATTGAGCGACGAGGATCAGATAAACGAGAAGAATCGCGAGCAAGAGTCCCAGGCCAAAACTTCTGAACGACGACTGCATGGTGACCACGAGTCCTCTGACGTTGACGCGGATATTGGGAGGAAGCTGGGTCGCGGATACGATTTGGGAGATTCCTTTTGACGGCCCGCCGAGGTCTTCATTCGTCGGAGCGACATACACATCGATGGTTCTCTGTAACTGGTAGTGGTCCACTTCGGTCGGGCTAAGAGCCGGCGTCACATCCGCCACCTGGTTTAGATATGTGGGAGTGTTGCGGCCAGGCGCGCGCAGGGGCATGACCTTCAGGTCGTCAATGGACTTCACTTGATTTTCAGGATACTGCACGCTCACGAAATAATTATTGCCGGTTTTTGGATCGACCCAATAACTGGGGGCAATCATGACGTCGGAAGTGAGCGAGGTAATAATGTTATCGATGACTTCCTTAGGACTCAGGCCGAGCTCGGCTGCGCGCACCCGGTTCACGTCCACTTGCAGCGCCGGATAGTCCATATCCTGCGGGACGTACACGTCGGAAACTCCGGGGAGCGCCTTGAACTGGCGCGCGAGATCCTGCGCAATGGCCGAGCTTTTGTTCAAGTCCATTCCGCTGACTTGCACGTCGATAGGCGCGGGCATGCCCTGGTTGAGGACCGAATCGACCAGGCCGCCCGACTGGAAGTAGGTGCGCAGTTCAGGAATTTCTTCCGCGATTCTTTTGCGCACTTCAGCCATGTACACGAAACTGCTGACAGAGTGATCCGCCTTGAGCCCCACCTGCACAAATGCCGTGTGCATGGCGGCGTTCGGCGTGAACAGGGCCGATAAATCCGGCATAACGCCAATGTTGGAAACCACCGTCTCCAAATCTGCCGGCCGGACGACCTGCTGGACGATCTGCTCAACCTGGCTGATGTATTTTTCGGTGAGTTCGATACGCGTGCCGGTGGGAGCTTTGACATTGATGACAAACTGGCCAGCATCGGTGCGCGGAAAAAACGAGACGCCGATCCAGGGGAACAGCAGGAAACTCAGCAAGAATACGGCGGCAAAGCCCGCAAGAACTTCGCGCGGGTGATCGAGAGTTTTCTGCACCCACTTTTCATACACGTTCAACATGCTCTCGAAGCGGGTATTGAAACTGGCGTGAAACCTCGCGCCCCAGGAAAGTTTCCCCGGCTCCGCGCCGTGGTGAATCGGCTTCAGAACGTGCGCACAATAGAGCGGTACCACGGTAACCGCGCAAAAATAGGACGCGAAAAGCGCGAGGACCACGCCGAGAGCCAAAGCGGTGAACAAGTACTTGCTGACCCCAAACAGGAAAGTGACTGGGAAAAATACGACGACGGCGACCAGCATGATCGCCAGCACCGCGAGTGCGACTTCGTTGGCCCCATTCACAGCCGCGGCGGCTGGCTCCTCGCCGAGTTCGATGTGACGAAAGACGTTTTCCAACACGACCACCGAATCGTCGATTAGCCGCGAGAAGGCGAGGGCCAGACCGCTCAAGACCATGCTATCGATCGATCGCCCCATCAAATGCAGGACAAAAAATGCAATCATCACCGACAGCGGGATGGAAAGAAAGACGGCGGCTGTGGCGCGCACGCTCCCGAGAAAAATCAAGATCATCACGGCGGTGAGGAAAATTCCGGCGCCGCCTTCGCGCATAACCGTCGAAATAGCTTCCTTCACGAATACGGACTGGTCGAAAACAACGTAGGTTTTGAGCTGCCGGGGTATATCGCGAAGGTGCTGAATGGCTTCGCGAATTCCGCTGACCACGGCAATGGTGTTGGTGTCTCCGCCTTGTTTCTGAACGGGGACATACACAGATTTTTGCCCATTCACGCGAACAATGTTGTATTGCAGCGACGCGCCGTCCACCGCGCTGCCTACGTCCGACACAAAGACCGTTTTATCGTTCCCTTCGGTTTTCAGAGGCACACTGTTGAGGGTGCCCGCATTGGGGACCTGCGCATTGGTATACAGGTTGTAATCGGTGGGACCGATGCGGGCGTCACCGGCGGGAAGAATTAAATTGGACTCGTCGGTAGCGCGAACCACATCCATCGGGCTCAGCTCATGCGCTTGTAACTTCTGCGGATCGACATAGACCATGATCTGGCGATAGCGGCCGCCATACGGGGGAGGGACCGTGGCCCCGGGAACGCCAGCGACTTGATTGCGGATCTGATACTGCAGGTAGTCATGCAGCTGGGTTTCGTTGAAACTCTCACCCTGCACGGTAAGAAGGCATACCGGCAAATTCGAGGCGTCTGTTTTCAATACCACCGGGGGCAGCGTGCCTTCAGGGAGCCGGCGCAAGTCGGCCATGGCCAGGTTAGAAATTTGGGTTACATCGGCATTGGCGTCCGTGCCGGGCTGAAAAAAAATCTTGATCAGGCTCACGCCGGTCATCGACCGCGACTCCATGTGATCGATGCCGCTGCCTAAGGTAAAAAACCGCTCAAACGTATCCGTAATATCCGCCTCGATTTGCTCGGGGGGCATGCCGCTGTAGAACGTTGCGACCAAGACGACGGGAATGTTGATCGTCGGAAACATATCGACCGGCATTTGCACGATGCTGGTGATGCCGAGCACGCAGATAAACAGGCACACCACAATGACGAAGTAGGGGTGGCGTATCGCAAAGGATGGCATGGGTTCTATTCGACTCCTGCGGGCGTCACGAATGTGGGTTTCACCAGTTCGCCCGTCTTGTACTGAGACTGTTCTCCCAGCACGGCCAATTCGCCTTCCTGGACGCCGGAAACGATCTCGACGCTGTTGGCGGTTTGAAGTCCGAGTGTGACGCTGCGCGTTTCGATTCTGTTGTCCTTATTGACGACGAGCACCGTGCCAAGGCCTTCCGCGGAAGGTTGCACGGCCTGAACCGGGAGCGTCAGAACGTTTTGCACAGTATGCAGAGGGATCTGGACGGAAGCATACATTCCGGGTACGAGTTCATATCTAGGATTGGGAACTTCGACTTCTGTGTGCATCGTGCGGGTTTGCGTGTCAATTTGATCGGAGAAGCGCACAATTTTTCCGGGAAACGTCCGATGAAGGCCGGACACGTCGACAGAAATGGTTTCGCCCATGTGCACGTCCGGCACAGCGCGCTCGGGAAGCGGAATCACCAGACGCAGCAGATTATTCTGGGCGAGGCGGCACAAGGAATCCTTGTTGGACGAACTCCCAGACAGGTTGGAGGAAGTGCCGGCCGGCAACAGTGCCCCCTTGTACGCGTCAATTTCGGTGACCACGCCATCGAAAGGCGCCGTGATGCGCGCGTAGCCGTACATAGCTTTGTCTTTTTCAAGCGCCGCCTTGGCAGCAAGTAAATTCTGACTGGCAGCGGCCAGAGAATCCTTAGTGGCGGAAACTTCGGCGTCGGCCTGCACATCTTTCCCTTGCGCATTGTCGATATCCTGCTGGGCCACCAATCCAGGCTGGGTCTTCTGCACGCCGGCCAGGCGCGTGGAATTCAGGTGCGCGACGTTGTATTCCGATTGAGACCGGCTAAGCTCCTCCTGCGCGCGTTGCACGTCACTCTCGCCCTTATGAATCAGGGCCTCGTCCTGATGCATTTGCTGCTCAAGTTCCGGAATTTCCAGGACCGCTAATAGCTGACCTTCCTTTACGTGGGTTCCCCAGTCGACGTACAGCTTCTGGATATAGCCAGACACTTTCGCGAACACACTGATCTCCTGATAGGGCAGGAATTCCGAAGCTATCTCTAACTGGCTTCCCAGGTTTCCTCGGGTCACTTTCACGACCCCAGTGGTGGGTGCATCTGCGGAGGCATCGACTTTCTGGGTCTTCGCGCAGCCACCCAGTTGGGCTGCGCATGCCACCAGCACTAACAACTTCAGGGTGTCCCTCAATATCATGACGGTCTCCTATCGTTGACGAAAAACACGTCGTTCCCTCTTCACCTCGGGCTTCCTACCGGGCGCTCGTCACATCCATTCCTTAACAGCCTCGCGCAGTTTCTCAACGGTGAACTCACTGCTGTGGCACAGCGCCACAACTCTTTTCTCGCGCCGAAGAATCTCCTCGGCGGCGTCCGTGACCTTGGGGGCGATCTCCGACGGCACGGTGAGCACTCCATGCAAATCGCCATGCAGCAGATTGCCGGGCTCGACCTTCATGCCTCCGACGATAACCGGGCCTCCAAAATCGAAAATGTGTGAGTACGCGTGCGAAACCGATACGTTTCGGGCAAACATGTGAAATTTGATGGCCTCCACGGCGGGGAGGTCTCGCACGGCTCCGTTGGTTACGACGCCGACGCAGCCCAGCGCATGCAATATGCTCGCGTGAATTTCTCCGATGAATGAGCCCAGGCCCGGAGGAGTGTCCAAGTCTTCGAGAACGACGATCCGTGGTTCCGGAATGCTGAGCACGTGATTCAACCATTCCGTCCGATCATGGTACCGATGTCCCTCCGTGGGGAACGTGGAGGTGCGTATACGTGCGGTGGCCGCATAACCGACCATCGGCGGAAATCCAGGGAAAATACAATGCACGGAAGAATCGGTGAAACCCGTATTGCGCAAGCGCACTCCGAACGACTCCACGGCATTGGAAACGGTGCAAGAACTCAGCCGGCGGAGACCCTCGAGTTCGGGGAGCGCCAATCGATTTGTATCCATAGGCCTCCTAGCGATGCGACGCACAAACAAAGGCGTCAGCGATCGGGCCCGAAATCAAGCAGCGAAAAAACGAAATAATTCTGGAAAAAAGACGCAGTTATCTTAGGCCCAGGAAGGGGGACGAGATCGATGCGGCAAACAAATCGTCGGATGGTCGGACGGAAGTGCCACGGACAGTCGAGGCCTGGGACGCCTCTGAGCCGGCGACTGAGGAGGAACGATTCTGGCCTGCAGGTGCAACGGATCCCGATCTGCAACGACGGGCAAACCGCTGGCCTTCATCTTAATGGCGCCGGTAAGATAGTGCCCGGTGTCGGCTTGCGGCAAGTACCAGCTGGTTTTGGCAAGCGTTGAAAGCGCCGGGACAGCAAAAAGGAGCAGCAGGATTGCCGAGCGATTCAGGTACCGAAGGTACTCCTCGCGGCGACATCGACAGTTCGGAGAGGGAGAAGAGTCGTTCATAATCCAGATGCGGCTGGGCAATTTCGTAAATCTGGCTCGTAAATCTCGTGAATCCAGACGCGATGCCTTCCAGAAAATTATTGTACGCGCGCTCGCAATCCAGCGCAAGATGCACCGCGGATTCGCAGCAGGCGCGGCCTGACGCTGGACAAATGCGAAACTTCGAAGGCATATTTGCTGCGGTCCAAACTGAGGAGGTGAAAAGTGTTTCATTTAAGCGGTGATGTCCGGCGCACGGGTTTTTCAATTCTGGCAATCGTTTCGTTCGCACTGTTCTTCGTGTTTGCTTCCTACGGGGGCGCACCGACGAAAGAAATCCGTGTACTGGCATCTGACGGTGTCAAAGCGCCGGTGGAGGATCTGCGCGCGCAGTGCGAGAGAGCCACAGGGCATCCGCTGACGGTTGAATTTGACACGGCGGCGTCGCTTAAATCGAGCATTGAGGCGGGCAAGCCGTTTGACGTAGCCATTCTTACGTCGGAAGCGATAAACGGGTTGGTCACAGAGGGAAAAATCGCCGGCGGCACGCGCACCGATGTCGCTCGTGCCGGCATCGGTATCGGTTTTCGCGCGGGCGCGTCGAAGCCGGATATCAGCACTCCCGATGCGCTTAAGCAGACGCTGTTGCGCGCGCGATCCATTACCATGAACAAGAACGGCGCGAGCGCGACTTACGTGGAAAAAGTCTTTTCGCGCCTGGGAATCACCGAACAGATCAAGCCGAAGCTGATGCTCGAGCAGGAGGCAGGCCGGCCACAAATGAACGTTGCCGATGGCAAAGCGGAACTGGTCATTACACTGATTCCGGAAATTCCGGTGTTTCGCGGCGTGGAACTTGCGGGCCCGCTTCCCGCGGCTTTGCAAAGCTACATCGGTTTTACGGCAGGTATCGCCAGCGACTCTCAGGATCCCAAAGGGGCCGAAGCGCTCGTCAAATTCTTGTCTGGTCCGGAAGCAGCAGCGACATTTAAGGCGCGAGGACTTGAGCCGCGGCACATAAACTGAGGCGAGTGGAATTTAGAGCCTCTCCCTAAGAGAGTGCCGCGCCAAGCTCTTCGTCAGCTTTCGCGACTGTCCGTATCCTCCCGCGGCCCAATGATTGCAGCGACAACGGCGGCGCCGATCGCGGCTGCGAAAAGTGATTTCAGGACAGAAGTCAGCCAGGCAAGCCTAAGTTCGTGAAGTATTTTTCTGTGTGAGGCGGCAAGTTGTTGCTCAACCAAGCGCACATTTTCCTGCTCGAGGTCGTGCAGGCGCTCCAACGTCGTTTCCAAATCCTCGGTCATCATGATGCGCCACCAAGGTAACGAAGCGACTACCTTATCCCCGTCCGGCAGAGCCCCGTTAAAGCACTACGCCGGACGGGGATAAGCAGGCTCAAAAATTTAGTTCGAAATGCAGCACGTCGTGGATGCGGTACCCTCGATCCACGAGAACGATGTGGTTACCAATCACCACATAGCGGTAGCCTGGTGGCGGGGGAGCGAGGCGGCCGTACAAATCCCGCGGCACCGGACGAACTGCTCCCCGCATCGAGGGAGTTAGCACAAAGCCCTCGCGAATATTGGGCTCCCATTCATTGCGCCAATAGCGTCCCTCGTCGTGCCGGAACGCATCATGATGATTTCGGTACCAATCGCGGGCAGCAGCGCGGTCGCGGTCGTCAAAATGATCGTGGTCGTGACGGTCCCGATCATCGTGCCGATCCCGGTCATCCCTATCCTGCGACTTCAACAACGGAGTGGCAACAGCACAACCGACAGCTAACCCCAAACATTCAAAAACCAGCGCCGACTTTGCATGAAACCCCTCCCGACAAACATGTAATCACGCTATACACGGTAAAGCAGGGCCTGAGTGACGATAGCATACGGACGAAGACGAAGACCGGCAATACCCGGAAATCGGTAGGATGGGAGTGGCGTTAAAGACAACTTGCGGAAATGAGCGGCCGTCGAAATTAATAGCGCTTATGTCGGATATTTGGCCGTTTGTTCGATGGGCGCCGCGCCGGCCGGTGTCTCGATCGATTTGGGAATAATCAGCCAGGCCAGCAGATAGGCTAAGCCTCCGCCGATGATCCCACCAGGTACGACAGATAGTGCGACCCAAATCACGCGGACTAATGTTGGGTCAATGTCGAAATATTCGGCGATTCCGCCGCAGACGCCGGCGATCTTGGAATCCCTGGTCGAACGGCTCAAGCGTTTGCGGACGCTCGAGGAACGTTGGCGTGAACCGCAAAAGTTGCAGAAATTCGATGCATCGCTGATTTCCCGATCACAGCGGGAGCAAATCATATCGTACCTCCATGCACGCCATCGGCACGGCGTGAGAGCGGACCGGCGGGGGCGCAGTCATGCTTAGACTGTACCGACGCCACCACTCTATTCTACCGTTGGCGATGCAGTGCGTAAATCAAACTCGGCCCAGACCACAGTGTGGTCTGAAGCACCTGGGGCCTTGCGCGGCTCCAGATCCACCTCGGCTTTCCGGCAAAGGTCCGCAAGCGGCGCGGTCGCGAGGATATGATCGATTCGCCAGCCCCAATTGTTGGCAAACGCATTTCGAAAATAATCCCAATACGTGTATTGCACGAGTTGCGGGTGCAGCTTTCTGAAGACATCGACAAAACCCCAGGCCATGGCCGCTTTGTAAGCATTTCGCGCATGGATGTGAAAATCCGGGTCATGCACGCGCCGGTCGGGGTGATAAACGTCGATCGGTTCTGGGGCGACATTCAAATCTCCGACCCATATCGCGGGCTTGCCAGGGTCCAGATGTCTCTCGAAATATTCGTGCACACGCGTGAACCATTGCAGTTTGAACGTGTATTGTTCCGACGTAATCAGGCGGCCCTGCGGGACGTAGCAGTTGATAATCGGGACTGGCCCGGCCGCGGTCTGAATGACGGTTTGCACGATGCGAAAATCTTCGTTGTCAGGGCCTTCGTGCAGCCCATGAATCGCACGTTCAACCGGCTGGCGAGTGAGCGTGGCCACCCCGTTGTAGCCTTTCATTCCGCGGAAATAAGCATGGTACCCGGCCTCGCGCAGCTCGTTAGCCGGAAATGCCTCGTCTGGCACCTTGGTTTCCTGCAGGCACAGCACGTCAGGCTGATTGTGACGAAGCCAGTCGAGCACCAATGGCAAGCGTCTGCGAATGGAATTTACGTTGTAAGTAGCAATCTTCATCTACATACGCTTGCTCTACAGGGCGAACGTTTTACGCCCCATGCAGACGTTAGAAATCAAGCCGGGCTTAACCTTCGGGCTGTTCAACCGGCTCGTCGGTGCCAGCCGAAGAATCCAGTTCCTTCGCCGGGGAACTATCCGTCAGCTGCAAGGAAATGGTGCAACTCTTAATCTGTTTGCGCTTGAGTGCGGGCAATGCCTTCAACTTTCGGGCCGCGAGGCCTATGGCCGCCGCCCAACTCCCAGCCTCAACCAGAACCTCTTGATGTGCCTGGTCACCAAGTGAGGGAAAATTCGCTGACGCCTTATATACTTTTGCGGCCATGGACACCTCCTGAAAATGATCGTCCCATAGAATGGAGGCGCGAGTGAATCTAAAAAGAGAAGTGGAGAGCGGATCGCTGGGCGAATCCCCGATGAAAAAGTTGCGTAAACTAAATATGCCTTTCAGGATAGATGCTCGTCGCAGCGAGTCGTTTATGCTGAAAGCTTGTCAAAACCAGCCGCTGCGATAGGCCAGCCACCAACACAGCACGCCCAGCGGAATCGTGGCTGCAAGCGCCCACCACAACGGCAGCGCAAAATCGGCGACCAGCCCCAAGATCGTAAAACTTGTCCAGAAGACCTTTCGTTCCATTCAGGTATTGTAGTCTCCGCGGGCTCGTCATCCCGCGCAAACGCGCAGGCGTTTCCATAACGGGCGCGTTGTCACCAGCGGATAAGGTGCACCGATCATTACGACGGGCGGCAACACAGACGGAAACCGGACGTAATGCGAAAGAGACATCGATTAGGTTGCTGGCAGATTGTTGATAAAATTTCGCCGAACTTGTACCCGTCACTGAGAGCGTCGTCAAGAGGGTTTGCCGGCTGGCGCTTGGCGGGCCGTAACAGCAAAAGGAGCAACCGTGTCGCACCGGAAGAAATTGCTGAGGACGCCCGCGTTGCCCACGCTGTTGTTGTGTGCAGCAATGCTCGGTGCGGCGCCGGCCACGAACGTGTACGCACAGATGCCCGGATCCGCATCTCCCGTGCTAAACGGAAACGATGTGAAGCGCGTGTCGGAACACGTGTATGTGATCAGGGGCTTCCCCAACGTTGCATTCGTAGTCGGAAACCGCGCCACACTGGTGGTGGACACGGGAATGGGCGCGCGTAATGGCCAGATCGTGTTCAGCGCAGCGCAAAAGCTGACCAAGCCGAATGCCAATCTATACCTCACGACCACGCATTATCATCCCGAGCACGCCTCGGGAGCGCAGGCGTTTCCCGCGAGTACCGTGCTGCTTCGTCCGGCCGCACAGCAGAAAGAGATGGATGCGCACGGAGCGGAATTCATTGAGCGGTTCCGCAACATTTCCGCGATTTATAAAGAGCTGCTGCAGGACGCCAAGATGCGCCCGGCCGACGTCGTTTTTGACAGCGAAGTAAAACTCGATCTGGGTGACGTCAGCGCCCGGCTGTTCTGGCTGGGCCCGGCACACACGATCGGCGACGAGCTCATTTTTGTGGAACCGGATAGCGCGCTTCTTTCCGGCGACATCGTTATGAGCAAGCTCGTGCCTAGCATGCCCACGCCGGACGCAAATGCAAAAAACTGGCTGGCCATACTCGGTAAAATAGAGCCACTGCACCCGCGTTATGTCATTCCCGATCACGGCGAACTTGGCGATGCCTCACTGATCGAGCAAGAGCGCGCCTTCCTTATCGATCTAGAAAAGCGCGCCCTGGAGTTGCAGCGGCAGGGAAAGTCGGTCGATGATGCCGGTAAACAACTGATGGCGGAATTACCAATGAAATATCCGGATTGGGGCAATTTCATCGGGATTCCCAACGCCGTGCGGCGCGTTTACGAAGAATCCCAATGAATGCCGATGACTAGAAGCTCGCCCCTAGTTCTTTAGGTTTGCGCTCATGGTAATTTCGGCCTTGAGAAGGCGCGAAATTGGACAGCCTGTTTTCGCATCCTGCGCCGCTTTTTCAAAAGCCGCTTGGTCCGCCCCTGGAATGTGCGCGGTAACGTCGAGATGGATCTTGGTTACCGTAAAGCCCGCATCCAGCTTTTCCAGTGTCACGGAAGCGGTCGTTTCCAGTTGCTCAGGTTTTATGCCCGCGTTGCCGAGTTGCGCCGAGAGAGCCATTGTGAAGCAGCCCGCGTGGGCTGCGGCGATCAATTCTTCGGGATTTGTGCCGGGAGCGCTTTCAAACCGGGTACTGAACGAGTACGGCGTCTTTGAGAGCACACCGCTATCGGTGGATATCGTTCCTTTTCCTTCTTTCAAAGAACCATTCCAGACTGCTGAAGCTTTGCGGACCATTTATGGTGTTACCTCCTGAGCGTTTGACGTGTGATAGAAAACTGCGGCTATATTTCGCGGCGGACAAAAACCGGCGCGGCGGAAGCCCATGCAGCAGGCCGGCATTCCGCGGCTAATCGCGCGTAGATTGGTCGCACCCCACAACTGCGCAGCTTGGTTAGGATGCGACAGAACACGTCTGAAGGGAAGTCTTTCTCCGACTTTAATTCCTGCCCGAGTTAAGCACGCTCTGCGTCCGGCCCGTACAGGCTCTACTCGTGTGTTAGAATCGCCGCGATCGGGCCGCGGTCAATCCGGCAAGTACGCAGTGCGAAAGCCGAAACAAGAGCAGAGGACAAGTGGCCAAGACCTATACCCGATGATGCCAGCCACGACCGGAAGGCCCCTCTCACCTTGGCGCCGAAATCGAAATCAGAGTTGATGAGCGCTGATCACAGGAGGTAACCATGATTTTCCGCCACGTTAGCGACACCGTATCGAGGTTCGCAGTATTTTCGGCTGTGTTCTCCTGCGCGCTTTCTTTTTCTGCGGCAAGTTCCCGGGCGCAAAAAAGTTCCGGAGGCGGCGATGCCGAATCTGCGGCCATCAAACAGGTCGTCGCTGGATTTTCCGATAGTTTTAATCGTCACGACCCGCATGCCAGCGCGGCATTGTTCGACGAGGAGGGCGATTTTACAAATATGCGCGGCGCCAGCCGCCACGGGCGCAAAGATATTGAACAGAACTACGCGACGATCTACGCTGGTCCTCTAAAGGAAGCACATCGCGTGGACACGGTGAAGAATGTACGATTTTTAAGCCCGGACCTGGCCGAAATTGACGCTACCTGGGAAATGACTGGCACCAAAGCGGCCGACGGCTCGAGCAACCCCACTCGCAAAGGTCTTCTCGACTGGGTTTTAAAAAAGGAAAACGGGCAGTGGCTAATCATCGTTTTTCATGAATCGGAGTTCCCGGGCTAGCGCTGGCGGATTGCGCTCGCGAATAAATCGTCAGGAAGCGCAAGACAACCCAAGATCATCGCCATCGTCAGTTTTATCGTTCCAGGCTACATGCATCGCCGCCTCGTGTGCGCGTGTGCAGGTTTCCACTTGCTTCGTTTTGACTGTGATGCTTATAGCGGCAACTTATAGCAGCAAAAAGATACGCGCTTCCATAAAATCTCAAGGGCACGGGATTTAGAACCTACTGGCGCGATGCACGCCGGATACGCAACGACGTCTGGACGGCGGCGAGCAGGGTGGCGAAGGTCTGGGCATCGGCAGGGGTGCCCGAATTTGAGATCTTTCCCCTGTGAGGGCCCCTGTCAGCGGCTGTGTCAGCGGCTGTGTCAGCGCCGGTAGCGGCGGCCTTGCCAGCCGATTCGCTTTCGCGATTGCCGAACCGGGCGATCAGATAAAGATCGGTGAGGCGCGCGACCGGCGCGGAAACGTCGCCCTGCGGCAAAGATGCGGCGAATTCGAGCGGCGTTTGCCATGCGGCCTTCCGCCAGCCTCGCCGCTCGAGCAATCGCAGCATACGGCGATAAAAGAGCGCCGCCGTTTGTGGAGGCAGGGAGCCGCTTTGCCCGCGTACCCGCCACGCGAGTGTCAGGCGCCCAAGCCATTCTCCGAACCAGCTATCCAACGTGCCCGCAGCCCATCGCTCCATCAGGCGTTTGCGTATGGCTGCGTTACTGAGCGTTATGGTTGCAACGATCAGCAATCCAAGCAATGCAAGCAGCCAGACTGGCGTTGCCGCAAGCCGCGTCTGCCAGCGACGCACTCGCGCTGCACCCGCGTTACGTGCATGGTCGAAGGCCTCGCGCACCCGCACCGACCAATTGCGCGAGACGTGCTGCAGGTTCTGCGCCAGCGTAAACTGGTGAAAGAAATCGTAATTGATGACCCACTCGCCCCACTGCAGCTGGAACCAGTCCCAGTAAAGTCCCATTTGCGAGAACAGGCTCGTGGCGGCTTCATCGCTGGGCGGAGTGGGATCAAAGGTCACCCAGCCATATTCTGGAAACAGCACCTCTACCCAGCTATGCGCGTCGCTGGCCCGCACGATGAAGTCTCCGCCAAGATCGTTGTATTCCCCGGGAAGGAAGCCATTCACGTAACGCGCCGGCACGCCCAGGCTGCGCATCATCACCGTCATGGCCGCGGCGAAATATTCGCAGTGCCCGGCGCGGCGCTCAAATAGAAAATGCGCAAGTGGATCGGCTGACGTTGCGCCACCGAGATCAAGCGTGTAGGCGTAATGGAGACGCAGATATTGCTCCACGGTACGGGCCTGGTCGTAGGGATTTAGCGCGCGGCCGGCGATTTGTTTGGCGAGCGCAGGGATGCGCGGGTCCAGGTGCGGCAATTGCAAGTACACTTGGCGAACCGCGTCCGGGTAGGTGGCCGAAGCCTTGCGAAGCAGATCTGCCGGAACGCGCGGGAGATCGGAAACCGCGTCATAACGCACGTTCGCGTAATTGTGAAATGGATTGGAGATGGAATTCGTTCTGTCGAGCACCAGATAGGTGTTACGGGCCCCGCGGCCCCCCGTTACCCCTTCCCCCATAAACTGCCCGCGAATTCGCGCCGGCTCCGCAGCGACGAAGATAGCATCGGAGGCCATGGGCTCGAGAAAAACCGTGTAGCGCAGCGGCAAGGAAAAGCGGCGGGCCCCCGGGGCTGCCCCAGCCAGCGATATCCAGCCATCGCCTTCCTGGCCGACGGCGACATGGTCGTGGGCTTCCGAATACCAGCGGCGCCCGTCGAATGTGGTTAGCGCGATGCCACGCCAGTGGATACCGCTCGCCGCTGCCGGTCCGCCCTCCACTTTGATCCGCATCACCAGGGCGCTGCTGCGCTTGATCTCGCCGATTTGACCGAGTTCTACGTCGTCAGTGAAGCCGGAAATGAGCGACGGCTGCAGGTTGAATCTCGACAAGTAGCCGGCGTTGAAACGGGGCAGTATGAAAAAGATGGCCGCTCCCGCAACGAGCGCGCTCACAGCTATGACGGCGGAGGTAACACCCAGCGCGGCGTGCAGCCGGCGCTCCGGCGATGGGCCGGATGGTGCGCTGGATGGTACGGCGGATGGCGCGGCCCCTTCCGCGCTGCGGCGCATTTCCAGGCCGATAAAGGTGGAAACGCAAAGCACCAGGAACAGCAGGAAAAAAACCAGGAACGCCGTGTCCACCGTCAGGATGGCCGACGCCAGCATGGCGCTGAATGCCAGCAGCGAGAGAAATAAATAGTCGCGTGTGCTGCGCGCGCTGAACAGGCGCACGATCATGGCAAACAACATCAGGTGGATGCTCGCGAGCAGCGCGGAGTACAGAGCGGGATTTTGTGCGTCGCCAGCCAGCGCCCGCGAGATCCACCACAAGTCTATCGGAAAGAATGCGAAGTAACCCATCACCAGCCACGTGGCGGCGCGATGAGAAAGCTCCGGATCTCGCCCGCGCCACCAGCGGTAGCCTTTCACCAGCAGAGCCAGAGGCGGCACCAGAATGGATACGAGGTCGAGCTTGCCCGTCGAAACGAGGGTCAACACGCTTACCAGCAGCAAAAGGTATAGCGAAGTCTCGAAGTAACGTTCGAGGTCGGCACCGAGTACGGAGCGCTGCGCCTGAACGGGAGTGGAGGTGGTAGACATCATCGCAGGGTAGCGCAGCTCAGTTTAGCACCGGCTTATCGGAGCTTTTCAGCCGCGCGGCGGCGTCTGCGCGAAATAGGCAATGTACATGAGGCGATGCCGGGGTTTTTCAGCGATTGCACGGCCGTAGCGACGATTTTCCGCGTCGCGTTAGAAATCGGCAAGCGCTCGACTTTAGCCAGGTGCGGAGTTTGCGCGCCAGCCAAAGATGGCAGCCGGTCGACACACGCCAAGAATGGAGCCAGCCGAATATTGCGGAACGTTACACCGTGCTGCGATGTAGGCAGCGCAGTGAGCTGCGGAGGGGAAATACCGAAGGAGTGCGCCAAATGGGCGGACAAACGTCTCGCTAAATCGGCAAGCAAGCCGCTTCCCGGCTGAAACACTGGAGGCCGGTGCTTACTGGCAGTATTTCGTGCCGCGTCTCCTATGCGCTTGGTGGGCGTGGTGGCCGTGGTGCGCGCGGTGGTTTTTTTCGACATGGCGGTCCGACGCGGCGGTAAATTTTCCGGCATAGGGTGGGCCAGTGAAGGAAACTGCCAGAGCCTCGAGAACAGGCCTGGGCTGTTCGCATCGTGTTGATGATCGCGCGCATGTTCGCCGTACCGTCGATCCGGCCTCTTGAGTTGGGGATAGCGCACCAGGAGCGTGTGTCCGCGCCCGTCGAGCAAGACAGCAGCGGCCAGAACGATTCGCACTGTCGCGGGCTTCCGGCGTGGGGCGGGGACGCTTTCCGCGATGCCCAGAGCGTGCGCACGGCACCAGCGCGAAATCGGACATTCGGCGCAGCGGGGCGCTCGCGGTGTGCAGAGCGTCGCGCCCAGTTCCATCATGGCCTGATTCCAGTCTCCTGGCGCGGCTGTGTGCAACAGCGTTTGTGCCGCTTCCGTAAGGCCCCGCCACACCGCGGGCTGGCGCAAATCGTCACGCACCGCGATGAGTCGCGCGAGAACGCGAGCGACGTTGCCATCGAGCACGGCCAAACGTGCGTGGTAGGAAATGCTCAGCACGGCCGCTGCGGTGTAGCTGCCGATTCCGGGCAGTTCCAGCGCTTCCTCTGGATCTTGCGGAAATTCACCGTTATGACGTGCGACGATTTGCCTCGCGGCCTGATGCAAATTTCTGGCGCGGCTGTAGTAGCCCAGACCCGACCAGTAACGCAACACCGAGTCGATGCGCGCGTTTGCCAGATGCTGCACGGTCGGAAATCGCGCCAGGAATCGGCGGTAATAGGGAATTACTGCTGCGACGCGTGTTTGTTGAAGCATGATTTCTGAGAGCCAGATGCGGTACGGGTCCTGCGTTCGCCGCCACTCGAGGTCGCGCTTCGCATGGTTGTACCAGGTTAGCAATTGTCGTTGCATGTCAGGCAAGTCCTCGCAACTGATCCCGCCTGGCAAGCTGTTGAAAGAGGCACGTGTGATTTCATCTGAAATCTCGATCGTGGGTGCGGCAGAGATTGCGGTGCAAGGCGCGTTCATTTTTGCGTCCTACGGTTTTTGCAACTCATTCACGATTCGCGACGCGGCGAGTGGGCAGGGTTTCACGTTCGGTTTCTGGCTTAGCCCGTGACGGCGTTCACCGTCACTTCAGCCGCCGGCGCGTTCAGAAACAGGATATACGAAGAATTCCAGAGGCTGGCAGGAATTGAACCTTGCGGCTGGCTGGTCAGGATGATCTTGAAAATTTGCGGTGAATCGGCCAAATCATCAAGCAGCGATCGACCGCCGCCCGAGATGGGCTGTGCGGTCGCAAGGTAACGCAAAATGTCATAAATATTTTCGCCGGCCGCAGCCATGGGCGTTTCAAATCCTGCAGTGCGAAACATCAGCACGGAATCCAGCTCGTAAAAATACCATGCCAGACTGGCGCACAGAGCAATTCCTCGATCAAACCCGGCGATCGCGGCGGCAGAAGCACTTTCGGGTGACGCGGCGGGAGTGCTTTGAGACATCAGCGACGCGGGCACAATTCTTGCGGCGGGCGGAAGCGCAGGATCGAGCACCAGCAAGACCTGGCGTTCGTCTTCGCGGGCGAATTCGCGCACCTGTAATGCGCCAGCCTTGGCCGACGCCTTCCAGTCCACGTGACGCGCAGTATCGGTGCGTTGATAATCGCGAATGGCGTAGAGATCGTTTCCGCGTCCACGCAGAAAGCTCTCGAGTTCGCCGCTCATGGATGGCAGGATTTCGTAAAAATCCTCCGTCGGTTCGACGGAGGGATACACGACGGCTTGCAAACAGGAATCGGTGCGCCGCGTCTTTTCCAGAAATCCGAAAGGGAAACGCGTCTGCAGTCCCAGCGATTCCTGCCGGTAAACTCCCCGTCGCGAAAAGAGTAGTTCCACGCTTTGCTGCGCGACCTGGCCGCGCCGCAAGTACGGGAAATAGACTGGTGTCGATAGGATATTGTTTGCCGCAGCGGCGCCGCCCGTATGAGGTAGGGAGGTTCGCGAGGAATTTCGGGTGTTTCCGACCAGGCGCAGCGAAAAAGACGGCAGTCCCCGCTTGCGATTGATCAGCTCGGCGAGCGCGATGACCGGGCGGCCGGCAAAGATGTGCTCGGGTAAATCCAGCCGCAGTTCGACGCCACGCAGGACGATCTGCGACATCACTCCGGAGATCAGAATCCCGGCAAGGAGGCACGCCAGAACCATGAACAGCAAATTGTTACCGGTGTTGATGGCCGCCAGCGCGACAATAAAGATCCCCCCGATATACACGACGCCTTCGCGCGTCAGCCGGTAGTCGATTTGTGGAAACCACTGCAGCGAGGTGCGCCGTGCCAGCACTGGAACGATGGTCAGCGCTACCCACCCGGCGATCGCGAGTGCCGCCAACGCTGAAATCCCGGCGAGCCAAATCCGCCCCGTCTCCGCCGCAGAACTCGAGTACAGCGCCAGGACCAAAGCGATGGCCAGCGCCAACATGGCCAGTAGGAAGCTGCGCCATCCGACCCAGTCGATCCCTTTTGGGGTGTGCCCTTGTTGGGCGTAGCCTTCTCGGACCTGCTCGTCTGCCATTAGAGCGGCACGCGTGTGGCTTCGACGATTTCGGCCAGGATCGTTTCGGCTTGCGCCGACTTTTTCTGGGTAGTGGCGTAACGCGTGTTCACTACCAGGCGATGCGCAAAGACCGGAACAACGAGTTCTTTGAAGTCATCGGGCAGGCAGAAATCGCGTCCTTCGATGAAGGCACGCGCCTGCGCGGCACGCTGTAGCATGAGGGAGCCGCGCGGGCTCACGCCCAGCACCAGCCGTTCGGTTTGACGCGTGCGCGCAATAATTTCGAGCGCGTAGTCGAGCAAGCTGTCGTCGACGCGAATGCGCTCGACGGCTTGCTGCATCGCAGCGACATCGGCGGCCTCCATCACGGGCTCGACCGATGCGCGGGCACTCGAACCGGTGCGGCTGCGCAGAATTTCTTTTTCACTTTCGTGGGAAGGGTAACCCATGCGGATACGCAGCATGAACCGGTCGAGCTGCGATTCGGGAAGAGGATACGTTCCGTGGTGCTCGACGGGATTTTGCGTCGCGAGAACCATGAAGGGCTGCGGCAGCAGGTAAGTGCGATTGTCGATGGTGACCTGCGCCTCGTTCATGGCCTCGAGCAGAGCCGATTGGGTTTTCGGGGTGGTCCTGTTGATCTCGTCCGCCAGCACGACATTAGCGAAGATGGGGCCGGGCTTGAACTCAAATTGTTGGTCGATCTGGTTGTAGATGCTTATGCCCAGCACGTCGCTCGGCAGCATGTCGGAGGTGAATTGCACACGCTGAAACGTGCAGTGAAAGGAGTGCGCCAGGGCTTGAGCGAGCGTGGTCTTACCGACGCCCGGCACGTCTTCGATGAGCAAATGGCCGCGGCCCAGCAACGCGATGAGTGCGAAGCGGATGGCCTCATCCTTCCCGCGAATGACGCGGGCGACCGAGCTTTGCAGTTGCGCGACCAGTCCGTTCGCGGCGGTGACGGTAAGTTGAGGGCTCATAGTTTGTCGGTCGTGCGCGGCGCGCTCGTTCCGAATTAGGCTGCCTTACGGAATACTCTCGCCCGCCTTTTTTCCGGCCAGGCGTTCAATTCCACAGGACGATTGACGCTTGGGCTTCGTCTCTGCTACAAACAATCCTCAAATTGGCGGCCAAGCCGGAGTCAGGCCTTTCTGCGGAGCGATATCTGCGGGCGATTAGCTCAGTGGTTAGAGCGCTCCCCTCACACGGGAGAGGTCCAAGGTTCAAGTCCTTGATCGCCCACCATATTTATCCACCCTGTCCCTATGTTCTACCATTATTTTCACAACAGCTGGAAACCATTGCCGTCCAGGTGTGCTCAAAAAGGCGTCTGCGAAGCGATGAAAATCCGTCCGTGCGGGAAATGAGCCTGGTCGTACGACGTGCGGACCGGTGATTTGACCGCCTCTGGCGGCAACCGTGCATGCGTTTGGGACAGCTCTGCATGGCCGCCACGCTTTCGTCCCAGCGGGAATCGCGCTACGATGCCGCACTATGGGCACGCTCTTTCGATTTTTACAATTTTTCTCTCTGGGCACGTGGATCGGGAGCATTCTTTTTTTCGCGGCGATTGTGGCTCCCGCAGCATTCACGGTGCTCTCGAACACCGACCAGGCCGGAGCGATTGTGGGCCTCGCGCTGGGCCGGTTGCACCTGCTGGGACTAACGGCCGGCGTGCTGTTCCTGGTAGTAACCGTTATTGCCGAACATTCCCCGAAAGCGTTGCTCCGGCCGGCTCCGCTACTGGTGTTGTTGATGATTGTGCTCACGTTTCTTTCGCAATTCTGGGTGATCGGCACGATGGATGCGCTTCGCACCCAAATGGGCTCAGTAGCAGCGACGCCGGCTACGAATGCACTGCGTGCCCGGTTCGACCGCTTGCACACGGTATCGGTGCGGCTGGAGATGGGCGTGCTGATCGCCGGCTTGATTGCACTTGTACTCGCCAGCAAAACCCCTGCGCCATAAAGGAGCGGCGTCTTCGGTCGCCGGTCGCACGGCCAGTCGCGGGCAGCCACGGGCGGTAGCGGGTGGTAACGGGCGGTTTGCCCGCGCCGGACCCGGTCCGCCTGCGGGCTGTGCTACGATGCCCGGTCTATGCAGACAGGAATCGTTGGCCTTCCGCAAGTCGGCAAAACCACATTATTCAGGATATTGACCCGCACCCAGGTAGATGAGAAGTCAGCCCGCGCAGCCACGCACGTGGGCATCGCGCGCGTGCCCGAGCCGCGCATCGACCAGCTCGCCGATCTCTACCATCCAAAAAAGGTTACCTATGCCACCGTTGAATACGTAGATGTTGCAGGCATGGTGAGCGACCGCGCGCGAAATTCCGCCGCGCTGGCCCCTTTGCGCGAGGTGGATGCGCTCACGCACGTGCTGCGGCTCTTCGACGATCCCGCCGTGCCGCATGCGGCAGGAAGCATCGACGCATTTCGAGATGCCGAATCGCTCGATCTGGAGTTGATGTTGTCCGACCTCGATCAGATCGATCGGCGGCTCGAGCGCGTGGCCAAGGACTTGAAGAAGAAAAAAGAGACGGCCATCGAGCACGAACAGGCGCTGTTGGCGCGTTGCAAAGAAGCCATTGAGGCGGAGCGGCCATTACGCGAGCTCGAATTCAGCGCCGAAGAACGCAAGACGCTCACCGGGTTCATGTTTTTGTCGCTGCGGCCCATGCTCTACGTGCTGAATTTGGGAGACAACGAAGTAGGTGAAATGGATACCGCAGTGGCGCGGCACGGACTCGAAAAGCTGGCTGGCAAGCCCCAGAGCGCGATTGTGCCCATCTGCGGGCGTATTGAAGCGGAACTAGCGGAACTCGACGACGCGGCCAGCGCGGAACTATTGGCTGCCTATGGGTTGAAGCAGCCAGGCCTGCACCGCCTCATCCAGGCCACCTACCAACTTTTAGGTTTGATTTCGTTCTTCACCGCAGGCGAGCCCGAGGTGCGCGCGTGGACTATCCGCCGGGGCACCACCGCACAGCGCGCCGCGGGCGTCATTCACACCGATATCGAACGCAACTTCATCCGTGCGGAAGTGGTGCGTTGCGACGACTTGTTAGCGGCGGGCAGCTGGCCGGCGGCGCGCGAAAAAGGGCAAGTGCGCCTGGAAGGGAAGGATTACGTGGTGCAGGAAGGTGACGTGATCCTTTTTCGCCATGGTGGTTGAGGGCAGGTGCAGTCGCGGTTGTGGTTGCGGTCGCGGTGGTGGGCATACTCGTGCCGAGCATGAGCAAGCCAACCCTCATCTCTACCGAAAACGGATGGCCAAGCGCATATCTGGGAGATAACTCACCATGGGCTTCGAGGTACAACCCAGGATGTGGGCGGCTCTCGGCCTAGGTTTGGCGGCAGCCGCGGGAAACGTTCTGGGCGGACTTTTTGTTGTCCGGCGGAACTGGTCGCCGCGGTACCTGACTTATTTCCTGGCCCTGGGCGCCGGGTTCATGCTCGCTGTGTCGCTGATCGATATGCTCCCGGAGTCGGTGCGGCTGGCCGGAGATGCGGCATTCTATTACGTTCTAGGCGGGTATTTCCTGGTGCATTTATTCGAACACACGATTGCCCCGCATTTTCATTTTGGCGAGGAAACGCATGGCGAAGAACTGAAATCCCATGCCAGCCGTTCCGCCCTGGTGGGGCTGGGGATCCATACATTTTTTGACGGGGTCGCGATCGCGTCTGGATTCCTGGTGTCGGGATGGCTGGGTATCGTAATTTTTATGGCTATCGTGTTGCACAAGCTGCCGGAGGGGTTTGCTATTTCCTCTCT
This sequence comes from uncultured Acidobacteriota bacterium, assembly GCA_963828935.1. Lineage (GTDB taxonomy): Bacteria > Acidobacteriota > Terriglobia > Acidiferrales > UBA7541 > Palsa-189. The sequence continues at coordinate 378,155 of CAWHGP010000010.1, forward strand.
TATGCTTGCCGGAGGAGAAAGTCGCAAAAATGCGTTACTCGGCGCGATGCTGCTCGGCGCAGCCACGGTGGTTGGGGTACTGTTTACGGCACTAATGAAGGCAGCAGTGGCATTCACCCTGCCTATTTCTGCCGGTGTAACGCTTTATGTAGCGGCTTCCGACCTGATGCCCGAAGTAAATCGCGAACCGGGACCGTGGATGGCGATTCTGGTGTTCATGGGGGTCGCGGCTCTCTTTGTTATTCACAAGCTCGCGCATATTTAGGCCCTGGTTTGGGATCGGAGGGCGCCATCGGTACCTGCGTTTCGAACCAACGGTTGCTTTATTTCGCACGGCGACTTACAAATCGAGCTGCGCAACTTTTTGACACGGCAAGGGTTTGATAGGGTGTGGAGGCCATGGCCAGGTCCGACGTCCAATTGATGCTGGACGTGAAAGCCGGGGACGAATCGTCCTTTGAGCTTTTGCTCCGCAAATACAGGACCCCGTCTAGTCAATTTCCTCTACCGCATGGTGCGCAATTCGGCTACTGCGGAGGACCTGGCGCAGGAAGTATTTCTGCGTGTCTATCGCGCGCGGAAGGAATACGCGCCCAGCGCGAAGTTCACCACCTGGATGTTCCGCATCGCCACCAATCTGGCGCTGAACTCGCGCCGCGATGGGCGTTATCAGCAACTGGAGGTTTCCATGGACCAGCCCGCCGACGCCGGCGAGGACGAGCAACCGGCCTTCGAAGATCCCCGACCGCGCAGCCGGGTATTGAGCGCGAATTGATAGCGCGCGATCGCGCGGCGCGGATTCGCCAGGCGGTCGAATGCGCTGCCGGAAAAGCAGCGGGCCGCGGTGCTGCTGCACAAGTATCAGGAAATGGATTACGATGAGATTGCGCAGGATTTTGCAATGTTCGGAAAGCGCGCTGAAGTCCTTGTTGTTTCGAGCGTACGAAACTCTGCGGGTTGAACTGGCGCCTCTTGCGGAAACGCGGCCGGCGCGCCCCTCGGTGCCAGTCCAGCCGAAAGTGGAAAGATGAGGTCGCGATGAACTGCCAAGAAATCGAGAAAAACCTGGTTGCTTACCTGGATATCAAAGCTCAGCCCTCCGAGCGCCGACAGGTGGAGACGCACCTTTCCGAATGCGCCGCTTGCCGTGAGCGCGCCGAGGGATTTCGCTTGGTCTGGGGTCTGCTCGACGAATTGCCGATGGTTTCCCCGTCGCCCGCTTTTGATGCTGGGGTGCGCGCGCGCGTGGCACAGGAACCGCGCGCTGGGTTTTGGACCTGGGCGCTGCCGTCGCCGCGTCTGGCACTTGCTGGATTCGCACTGGTGATGCTGTCGCTGTGGTTGTCATCGTTTCCGCCGGCACGCCAGCCCGTCGTAGCGGTGACGGCGCAAGGGAGTGAAGCGGAATTCCGGATGATCAGGGACTTGCCGGTGCTTGAAGATTTCGACGTGCTGGCAAACTTCGACGCCCTTTCGGATTTGCCCGTTGCCCCGCAAGCAATGCCGGAGCGCCCTGATCAGCCACAGATGTAAATGCGCGGTAACCAAGGCGGCACTCCAGCAACCCGGCACGGCTAACGGGTGAAGCAAAGCGAGATCGAGTGGCGCAATTTGCGACTCGCCTTAGTGGACCGCACGGAAAACGTGCAAGATTTTAAGGACGTTGGCGCGCTGGCCTGGACCTAATGAAACGCAGTCTACAATTCGCGCTCCTGACCCTGGCCGCGATATTCACGCTGCTGCCTGGTTCGGTCGCTTTGGCGCAGCGCAAAGCCCCGCCTGCACCGCCGCGTCCCAAGGCCCAGCCGCAACGGCCCGCGCCGCTGGCCAAGAAGCCTAACCCGCCAACGCGCCAGATGCTCGATCTACCCCCCAAGTGGATCGAACAGGTGCAAAACATGTCTCCTGCGGAACAGGAGCGATTTATGGCCAACAATGAGCGCTTTCGCAGCCTCCCGCCCCAGCGGCAGGAGCAGATTCGGCGCCGGCTGCAAGCCCTTAATAATTTGAGTCCCGAGCAGAGGCAAGCGGTTCTCGAGCGCCAGCAGGTGTGGGAACAAATGACTCCTGCCCAGCAGCGTTATGTGCGTCAGACGCTGCTGCCGCAGTGGCAAACCTTGCCTGCGCCGCGCCGCCAAATCGTGCTGCAGAAATTGCGGGCTATGCGGGACCTCGATGATGCGCAGCGCGCGGAAAAGCTCAACAACAGTTCGTTTGTGAATGGATTGAGTCCGGATGAGCAGCACATGCTGCGTGACCTTTCAAATTTGCGTGTTTCCGGCCCGGAGCCGCCTCCAGGTTTGTAGCCGGTGCGCCGGGCTTTCGGCCTGCAGCGATCGTCGCCTCTCGAGCCAAGCTGCAAATTCACCGCACAGATAGCTCGTCGTGACCTAAGCCGCAATGGCAAGTAAGCGCCACCACAGAGCCCCATAAACCGTCCCTCCGCATCACCGGCTGCGGCCAAATACGCCATGGTTGTTGGTATTTGCTGTGAAAACGCTGTGCCCGGCAAACTGCAACTGCGCCGATTTTTTCCGCACTGCGGTTTTTCCTCTGCGTTTTCCACAATTATTTCCTAAGCTCCGGGATTTTGTGTTGACAAGGCGAGCGACCCGTCTAAGATCGGTGGAATCAAGTGGAGCTAAGTGGTGGCTAGTGGGAAGTAGTGGCTAACGTCGGAACCCGCTGAAGTGGCCAGCGGCCGGCGGAAAAACGCGACACCCCGGGTGGCACTCGGTCCTTTGAGAAATAGCGTGCGTCCTTGCGGCCCAGTTTCGGCTCATTTTTCGGCTCAGTGGCGACTCTTAGCATGTTTCGTGGCAGCTATCTCGCGCGGGTTGACGAGAAGGGCCGGGTAAAGATTCCCGCCGCCTTCCTGGAACCGTTGCGCGAGCAAGGCAGCAAGTTTTTCGTCACCAGCGAAAACGGCGATTGCGTCCGCATCTACCCGATGAAGCAGTGGAACGACATCGAGAAGAAGCTGACGCGGCTTTCGTCCTATCACCCGACGCGGCGCCGATTTCTGACCCGGGCGAACTATTACGGTCAGATGGTGGAACTCGACGCGCAGGGACGGATCCTGATCCAGCCGGTGCTGCGGGAAGCCGCGCAAATGAAAGGTGAAGTCACTGTGGCGGGATACCTGACCTATATCGAGGTTTGGAATCATGCTCGGTTCCTCGAATCGATGAAGGCCAGCCCGGTAACGGCGGACGACTTGAAGCTACTGAACGAACTAGGCATCTAGGTTGAGCGAGGAGTTAAGCGAGGAGTTGAGCGAGGGGTTGAGCGAGGGGTTGAGCGAGGGACACACGCCAGTGCTGGCCGCAGAGGCCGTGCGCTGGCTGCGCGTGGAGCCGGCCGGCATTTACGTGGACGCGACGGCTGGGCTGGGCGGCCATGCGCTCGAAATTGCACGGCAGTTAACGACGGGGCGGCTGATTGGGATCGATCGCGATGCGCAGGCGCTCGAAATCGCGCGGAAGCGGCTGGAAGGTTATGAACGGCAGGTGACTCTGGTGCATGGCGACTTTTCCAGAATCGACGAATTGCTGAGCGAGTTGGATCTTGGTCCGGTGAATGGAGTGCTCGCCGACCTGGGTGTTTCGAGCTTGCAGCTCGATTCCGCCGAACGCGGCTTTTCGTTTCGGCTTGCGGGGCCGCTCGATATGCGCATGGATGCGGATGAAGCGACCACCGCGGCAGACATCGTGAACCGTGCAGGGGAGCGAGAGCTCGCCGACCTGCTTTATCAGTACGGGGAAGAGCGGGACTCGAGAAGAATTGCTCGGACGATCGTGCGTGCGCGGCCTATTCGCAGCACCGATCATCTGGCGACAGTTGTGGCAGGGGCTCGTACTTCAAGGGGAAGGCAGAAACTGCATCCCGCGACAAAAACGTTTCTGGCGCTGCGGATTGCGGTGAATCGAGAGTTGGAGGCACTCGGGCAGTTTCTCACGCGCGTCCCTGCCACATTAGCTCCCGGAGGACGGTGGGTAGTGCTCAGTTACCACTCGCTCGAAGATCGTCTGGTGAAGCATAAATTCCAGCAGTTGTCTCGCGAAGGCTTGGTCGAGGTGCTGACCCGGAAGGTGGAACGCCCTTCGGAGGCGGAGGTCGCCGCCAACCCGCGGTCGCGAAGCGCGAAGATGCGTGTCGCGGAGAAACTTGTGCCGGCGGAGGCGCCGGCGGATTGGGCAGTCTCATGACGCAGTTTTACACTCGCAAGCCCATCGATAATTCGCGGCTCGTACGTTCGGCGGCTCCGCATCGCGTACGCGAGCTGGCGCGCCTGGTGATTCTGGCCGGTTTGGTCGCCGGCATGGCGCTGCTTTATGCCTGGCAGCACTTCACGTGCATCCAGATGCGATACCAATTGGAGGCGCTCAAGTCCCAGCGCGTCCAAGCGATCGAGTTGAACCAGAACCTGAAGCTGGAAGAGGCCGGACTGCGCGCGCCGGCGCGCATCAGCGACATTGCCCGGCAGCAACTTGGATTGACAGCTCCCGCGCCAGGACAGGTGGCGCCGTTCGATGGCTCAGCCGAACCTGTGTTTGCCCAGATGGAGACCGAGCCTCAGGTGCAAACGCAAGCGCGGGCCGACGTGCGGCCGGCGGAGGCCTCCGGCGCGCGGTAAAGCGTTGGAGGTGAGCTCCGGCCGCACCGCTGCCGCGCAGCGAGCCTCCCGGGAATCTGCATCGTGTGGTCCGCCATGCAGCCATGTCTTGTAAATAGTTTGTAGGTGGCGGAATGGAACTGCGCAGTCCTTTGACCCGGCTCGCAATCGTCGCCACCCTGCTCGCACTGTGGTCGGGAGCAGCGGTGGGACGCCTCGCTTATTTGCAGCTTTTCCGTTATAGCGACTATCTGGCGCGCGCCGAACGGCAACAGCAGCACATCGTCGAAATCAGCCCGAAGCGCGCGGACATTCTCGATCGCAATGTTCGTGAACTGGCGATGAGCGCTACGGTCGATTCCTGCTTTGCGATTCCTTCTGAAATTACCGATCCGGATATGGTTGCCACGCTGCTGGCCCGTGTCCTGAACGCGTCGCCGGACGATATCGCTACGCGGCTGGCGTCTTCTCATTCCTTCGTGTGGGTCGCCCGAAAGTTGCCGCCGCAGACCGCCGCGCGCATCGCCGCACTCAACCTGCGCGGAATTTATTTTCAGAGGGAAGACCAGCGCTTTTATCCCAATCGCGAATTGGCGGCACCCCTGCTGGGCTATGTCGATATCGATGAGCATGGCCTGGCCGGTGTCGAGTATCAGCTCGACGATCGCATCCGCAGCAAACCCGGCCGCATGATGATTCTCGCCGACGCGCACAGCCGCTGGTACGACAGCAGCGACAAGACGCCCGAACTCGGGTCAAGCGTGGTGCTGACCATCGATCAAAATATTCAGTTCATCGCGGAAAAAGAACTGGCCGCGGCGATCGCGCAAACGCAAGCGAAAGCCGGGACGGTTATTGTGCAGGATCCCTCGAACGGCGAAATTCTGGCGATGGCCAGCTGGCCGACCTTCAACCCCAACGCGGTGGCCGAAAGCTCTCCCGAGGCGCGCATGAATCGAGCGGTGGGAGCGCTGTATGAGCCCGGCTCGGTTTTCAAGATCGTCACGCTTTCGGCGGCCATCGACCAGGGAATCGCCACCGCCGACGAACTGGTGGATTGTCAGATGGGCGCAATTTACATCGCCGGTCATCGCATTCGCGATCACCATCCTTTTGGCGTGCTCACTGTCTCGCAAATTCTGGCGCATTCGAGCGATGTCGGCGCCATCAAGATCGGCCTGCGCCTGGGCGCGCCAAAACTGTACGACTACATTCGCGCCTACGGGTTCGGGAGCCCGTCCGGCATCGATCTGCCCGGTGAGAATCGCGGCCTGCTGCGGCGCCTCGAAAACTGGACGCCGATTTCCATTGGCGCGGTATCGATGGGGCAGGAAGTGGGTGTCACCCCGGTACAAATGATTACCGCGGTGTCAGCCATTGCGAACGGCGGCCTGTTGTATCGGCCTCACCTGGTATTAACGCTACGGAAAGGCTCGGAGGAATTCGCGCCGCCGGAGCCCGATCCGCGCCGTGTGGTGCGCGCCACGACGGCGGCCACCATGCGCGCCATGTTGGAGGGCGTTGTGCTGCAGGGCACCGGCAAGCTGGCCCAGCTGGATGGGTACACGGCAGCGGGCAAGACGGGAACGGCACAGAAAATAGATCCCGCCACCGGCCGCTACTCCGCCACACAGTTGATTGCTTCGTTTGTGGGCTTCGCGCCCATCAACAATCCGGCGATCACCGTCCTGGTGCAGCTGGATTCACCGGTCGGCGCGCACGAGGGGGGATCGGTTGCCGCGCCGGTTTTCAAGCGCATAGCCGAACAGGTGCTGGCATATCGGAATGTGCCGCACGACGTCGCACTTCCTGGCAATGCGTTGCGCGCTTCGCATCGTCCTCAAACCGCAGTTGCGCCAGAAGATGTGGCCGATTTCAATCCCGTGCAAAACGAATCGCTGGACCATAATCCGGACCATGGGTCCGATGTCTCGACGAATAGCCTGGCGAATAGCCTGGCAAACAGCCCGCCAAATAGCCCGCTAAATAGCCCGGCAAACAGCTTGCTTGCCGAGCCCGCGAACCACGAATCGCGTGAGCCGCTAGCCCAGGCACAGACGCCAGTCGCGTCGAAGTCCACTGCAGGTTTGCCGATGTTTCCCCTGGCTCGGTAAGCGCACTGCCGCAAAACCTGCCCGCGTCTCTTCCTACAATCGAGCTTGCCGACGGAGCCAGCGTGTCGCTGCCCAGCCTGACCGGAAAAACCGTACGTGAAGTGATCGAGACTTGTCAGCGATTAGGACTGAACCCCGTGCTGGTGGATTCAGGCATCGCTCAAAGTCAGGAACCAGAGGCCGGCACGAGCATGCGCCGCGGCGGTGCCGTCACGGTTCGCTTTGGACGCACCCAGGAAATTGCGCAACTCGCACGCGCACGCAAGGGAGGCAGGTGACCGGGGAGGCGATGGGCCTGTCTGGGGTGAGAATGCACTCTACGTCAATCGAACAACCGACCTCGTTTGCGGAGCGCCTTCTGCGGCCTATACTGTTGGGTGCGGGAATGAAACTGAAAGACCTACTGCCGGGAGCGGGTTCCAGCGACCCCTGGACCCATCCTGAAGCGGAAATTTCCTCGGTCGTCTACAACAGCGCGGAATCTTCCGCGGGGAGCCTCTTCGTCGCCATTCGCGGTGAAAAAACCGATGGGAATCGTTTCGTTTTCGACGCTCTGCAACGTGGCGCTCGTGCCATTGTCAGCGAGATGGCGCCGCCGCCGGGTCCTGGCTGGGACGCTCTCGCGCGCGGAAATGTAGCGGCCGCGCCACAAGCAATTCCGGCGGACATTGCCTGGGTACGAGTGGCCGATGCGCGCAAAGCGCTGGCCACGATCGCGGCGAATTTCTTCGGCCAGCCGTCCGACAAGCTGCAACTCGTGGGCATCACAGGTACGAATGGCAAGACCACCACGAGCTTCCTGGTAGATTCCATGTTGCACGCCGCCGGGCATGACAGCGGGCTTTTTGGCACGATTGAATATCGCACCCCGGTAATGCGCCGCCCGGCTTTGACCACTACGCCCCAGTCGCTAGAGCTGCAAATGTTCTTGGCGGAGGTCTTGCAAGCGGGTGGCACCCATGCAGTGCTCGAGGCCAGCTCGCATGCGCTGGCACTCGATCGCACCTGGGCTTGCCGGTTTGCCGTCGCCGTCTTCACCAACCTGACACGCGACCACCTTGATTTTCACGGGACACTCGACAAATATTTCGCAGCAAAGCGCCTGCTCTTCGAAGGTACCGGCGCCGGAGCACCTGCCACGGGTGTCATCAACGTGGACGACCCGTATGGCAAGCAGCTCTCCGGCCTGGCGGAGCGCACCATCACGTATGGGCTAGGTTCCGGTGCGCAAGTCACGACGAAAAAATTTTGGCTGGTGTTTGAAGGTCTGGAATTTACCGCCGACACGCCGATCGGTAAAATTGAAGTGCGTTCGCCCCTGGTCGGCCGCATCAATGTGTACAACATATTGGCGGCCATCGCTACCGGTGTGGGACTTGGCCTCTCCCGCACGGCTATCGAGAACGGTATACGTCAACTCACAGCGGTGCCCGGCCGTTTCGAGCGCGTCGATTTGGGACAGTCCTTTCTGGTGATCGTGGATTATGCGCACACCGACGACGCGTTGCGAAACCTGCTCGTCACGGCCCGTGAGCTAAATCCCGGCGGCCGCGTCATCACCATGTTTGGGTGCGGCGGCGACCGCGATCGTGCCAAGCGGCCCATGATGGGCGAAGCCGCGGGGCGCGCGAGCGATGTTGTGGTGCTCACCAGCGACAACCCCCGCAGCGAAGACCCTTTATTCATCATCAACGACGTTTCGGTGGGCCTGCAGCGAACCTCGGCGAAGGTCCTGATCGAGCCCGACCGCGGCCGCGCGATTGAGCTTGCTCTCGATCAGGCGCGCGCCGGCGACATCGTGCTCCTTGCGGGTAAAGGCCATGAGACCACGCAGGTCTTCAGGGACCGTACAATCCCGTTTGATGATCGCGAAGTAGCGCAGCGTGTGCTTGCCGAGCGCGGTTATGCGAGCAAGCCGTGACACCAAACAATAGCCCGCTAAGTTATATCGCAGCCGGTTGCCGTGCATGGCCACAGACAAAAATGGTGTGGCGATAGCAGTGGTGAGACCCAGCCGGTTAAGGACGCAATGCACTGGACAACCCAAGAAGTCGCTCGGGCCCTGGGCACGGCAGTTCCCTCCGGCCTCGAGCCCACGGCCAGGTTGGCCGGCGTCTCGATCGATTCTCGGACCGTGGCGCCTGGTGAGTTGTTCGTGGCGATACAAGGGCCCCATCACGATGGGCATGTGCACGTAGGCGCCGCGCTCGACTCCGGGGCAACCGCCGCAATTGTTTCGCGCGACCGCGCGGCTCAATTTCCCGACGCTATTCGCGCGAAGCTCTTCCGCGTCGCGGACACGCTTGAGGCGCTGCAGGAGTTGGCGCGGGCCGTGCGGCGCGCATGGGGCCGGCGGATTGCGGCCGTTACCGGTTCGGCGGGGAAAACCACCACCAAAGAAATTTTGGCGGCGCTATTGGGTGCCGAACTGCGCGTGCTGAAATCCGAAGGCAACCTGAATAACGAATACGGATTGCCGCTCACCCTGCTGCGTCTTGAGCCTGAACACCAGGCAGCCGTGGTCGAGATGGGCATGTCGCACCGGGGCGAGCTGCGACGGCTGGCGGAGATTGCCGAACCCCAAGTCGGTATCGTCACCTGCGTGGCGCCGGTACATCTGGAATTTTTTGCTTCGGTAGACGAGATCTCGCTCGCCAAGAGAGAGTTGATTGAGGGCCTCGCTCCCGGTCCCGCTGCCCGCCCGGATGAATCCGTGTTGAAAACCTCCGCGCGGCCATTGACGACATCCGCAGAAATATCGAATTGCTCCGTCGCAGTGCTGAATGCTGATGACCCGCGTGTGGCGTCATTCGCCGGGTTTGCGCCTGGGCGAGTCCTGACGTTCGGCTTTGCGCAGACCGCGCAATTTCGCGCTGTGAACGTTCGGGACCGGGGCGTCCGTGGAGCGGCCTTCGATTTCCAGTCGCCGGGGGAGGCTGCCAGCCTTGAGCTGCCATTGGCGGGGCGTCACAACATCAGCAACGCCCTGGCCGCGCTTGCGGCTGCCAGCGTGTGGGGGATCGGCGCCCGGGTAGCCGCGCGTGTATTCCCGCAATTGGATTCAGGCGCGATGCGCGGGCAGATAATGCGGTTCGTGAACGGGTTCGCACTAATCAACGATAGCTACAACTCGAACCCAGTAGCCCTGCGCGCAATGATGGAGCTTCTCGCCCACACGACGGGGTATCAACGCCGAATTGTGGCCGCCGGTGAGATGCTCGAACTGGGACCACAATCGGCATCGTTGCATCGGGAAATAGGTGCACTGGCCGCCGTACTCAATCTCGATTGGGTTCTCGGGGTGCAGGGAAATGCGGCGGAGATCGTCGATGGGGCGATCGCGGCGGGCATGTCGCCGGGGCGCGCGCGCTTTTTCGGTGATGCGGCGAAGGCTGCGGAATTCCTGGCCGAAATGATCGAGCCCGGCGATCTGCTGCTGGTCAAGGGTTCCCGCGGAGTGAAGATGGAACGCGTGGTCGAAGCTTTATCTGCGCGATACGCTCTTGCAGGCACTCCCATGCGGGATGCGAGCGCAAATCCGTCACTTCCCCCGGGGCGGGACTGAATGCTTTATTTTTTGGTTTATCACGTTCCGCCGCGCGCCGCTCACGTGTTGAACGTGTTTCGCTATATCACGGTGCGTACCGCGCTCGCGAGCCTTTCTTCGCTGTTCCTGGGTCTCGTGCTGGGACCGTGGATGGTGCGGCGGCTGCGCGCGCTGCAGATCGGCCAGTTCATTCGCGAAGATGGGCCACGCAGCCACCAGGCCAAGGCCGGCACGCCCACTATGGGAGGCTTGCTCATTGTGGCCGCAACATTGCTCCCCACACTGTTCTGGGCCGATCTTTCCGACGCCTACGTGCTTCTCGCGATTTTTTCCATGCTCGGATTCGCCGCCATCGGTTTCGCGGATGATTACCGTAAAGTAGTCGGACGCCAGAATCGAGGGCTCAGCGGCGAAACGAAAATCTCGCTGCAAGTCATCGTCAGCCTGCTCGCCGGACTGACGCTGCTGGTGATGACCCAGGAGGGCATTTATTCGACACAGTTGATCGTGCCTTTTTTTAAGAGATTTCACCCGGAACTTGTGTTCCACGCACTGCTGGGCAGGCCTTATCTGTGGACGGTGGCATTCTTGCCTTTCCTGGGATTTGTGGCGCTGGTGATGGTCGGATCGTCGAACGCCGTAAACCTGACCGATGGGCTCGACGGCCTGGCGATCGGGTGCGTCATCATAGCCGCCGGCGCTTTGACCGTGTTGACCTATGTCACCAGCCACGCACGGTTCAGCGCCTACCTCGACATCCAGCATCTGCCGCAGGTCGGCGAACTCACGATTTTCTGTGGCGCGCTGATGGGCGCGTCCATGGCCTTTCTCTGGTACAACGCGCATCCCGCGGACGTGTTCATGGGCGATGTTGGATCGCTCGCGATTGGCGGCTCGATCGGCCTGATCGCCGTCGCCACCAAGCAGGAGATTCTGCTGCTCTCGGTTGGCGGAGTATTTGTTCTCGAAGCCGTTTCGGTGATTCTCCAGGTGATGTCCTTCCGGCTCACGGGTAAACGAATTTTTCGCATGGCGCCGTTGCACCATCATTTCGAGTTGGCGGGCTGGAGCGAATCGAAAATCATCGTGCGGTTCTGGATTGTAGCGCTGGTCTTCGCGCTGTTTTCGCTGACCACGCTGAAGCTGAGGTAGACGTATGAAGCCGGGCATCGAACTCGCAAACAAGCGCGTGCTGGTCGTGGGCCTCGCGCGCACGGGTGTGGCCACGGCCTTGTTTTGCGCCGCACGCGGCGCCCGCGTCACCGCCAGCGAGCTGCGAGACGCTGCGGAAACGCGCGAAGCTGTCGCGCGTTTGCACGGCGCGGGTTGTGTCGTCGAACTCGGTCCTCATGCGCAGGAAACATTTCTTGACCAGGATCTGATCGTCCCCAGCCCCGGTGTCCCGGCGACGCTCCCAGGCCTCGTGACGGCACGCAGCGCGCGCATCCCCGTCTGGAGCGAAATAGAGCTGGCGTGGCGGTTCCTGCAAGGCCGCTTGATCGGCATTACCGGATCGAATGGCAAAACTACGGTCACCTCGCTCGTGGGACACATCCTCGCGGGTGCCGGAATGTCCCCCGTGGTCGCGGGCAACATTGGTACGCCTCTCATCTCGCGTGTTGCGGAGACGAACTCCGCAAGCATCACCGTCGCCGAACTCAGCAGCTTTCAGCTGGAGTTGATCGACTCACTGCGCCCGGATATCGCTGTGCTTCTCAACGTCACCCCCGATCACCTGGATCGGCATGCTTCGTTCGAGGCCTATCGCCAGGCCAAGGCGCGTATCTTCGAAAATCAGAACGCTGACGATGCCGCCGTGCTCAACGCTGACGATGCCGGGGCGCGCCAGTGCCTGCCTGCACGGCCGCGGCTTTACTGGTTCAGCCGCACGCAGCAAGTTTTCTGCGGAGCGTCGCTACGCCACGAACAGGTTGTGTTCCGCCACAGTAAAGATAAACAGGAGACGGTGCTGCTGCAGCGCGACGATATCCACTTGCGCGGCGAGCACAATGTCGAAAACGTTCTGGCGGCCGCCAGTGCCGCATTCCTTGCGGGTGCGGACCCGGCCGCAATCGCGGCGGGCGTGCGTAGTTTTCCGGGAGTCGAGCACCGCCTGGAATTCGTGGCGGAAATCGCGGGAGTCGGTTTCTTCAACGATTCCAAGGCCACCAACGTGGACGCCGCACGCAAGGCGCTCGCGGCGTTCCCGGGCCGCCTTCTCGTGATCCTCGGCGGCAAAGATAAAGGCAGCGACTTCGCCCCGTTGGCCGAGCCGTTGCAGCAGCGCGCAAAAGAGGTCTTGCTGATCGGCGCGGCGGCCGAAAAAATCGCCACGCAGCTGAACGCCCAATGGAGCGATACCGAGCGGATCGACAGCCGTGCAGCGCCGTCACCCGCCCCGGACGGCCTCGAACGAGTGCGCATCGAGCGCCCGGGCACTCTCGACCGCGCCATCGCGCTGGCATTTGCCCACGCGCGACCCGGCGATACCGTCCTGCTCGCGCCAGCTTGTGCGAGCTTCGATCAGTTCGAAAATTACGAGCATCGCGGCCGCGTATTTAAAGAAACGGTGCATGCTCTTGAGGCGGCACGCCTGACGCCAGCGCCAGAACGATGAGAAGCCGACAACGATGAGTACGACGAGAAAAGGATAGCGATGCCTCGAAAAATGGAGACCGACCGCTGGCTGTTCCTCGCGACCCTCGCGCTGTGTCTGCTGGGGGCCGTGATGGTGTTCAGTGCGTCCGCGGTTACTGCGCGCGAGCAGTATGGCAACGGCTACCACTTCTTGGTGCGCCAGCTTCTGTGGCTCGCCATGGGCCTGGCGGGCCTGTTTACCATGATGAATGTTGACTATCGCCGCCTGCGCGAGCCGCGATTCGTGTTCGCGTTTCTGGGCGTCGTACTGGTGATGCTCGCCGGAGTTTTCTTCCTCGATAAATCGCACGCCACTCACCGCTGGATCCGCCTCGGATCCGCCAGCCTGCAGCCGTCGGAGCTGGCCAAGCTCGCCATAATCCTTTACCTCGCATGGTTTCTTGAGCTGCGGCGCCGGCCGCGCAGCTTTGGCGTGAACGATTTCGGCGCCACCATCGTACCGGCCACCGCCGTGGTGATCGCGATGTGCGGCCTCATCGTGATCGAGCCCGATTTGGGTACGGCGCTTGAGATTTTAGTCATCGGCCTTGCGATCTTGTTCGTTGCCGGGCTTTCGGGGACGTACATTCTAGGAGCGGGCGCTGCGGCGGCCCCCGCTATTTATCTCGCCGTCGTGCACGTTGCTTATCGCTACGAGCGCGTCGTCGCTTTTCTGCATCCTGAAATCGATCCTCAGGGACGCGGCTTTCAACTGGTGCAGTCGTTAATCGCCGTCGGTTCAGGCGGCCTCACGGGCGTCGGCTTGATGGAGAGCAAGCAGAAGCTGTTTTATCTTCCCGAAGCGCATACCGATTTTATCTACGCGGTATTGTGTGAGGAGTTGGGCTTCATCGGCGCTGCTGTGGTGCTGGCACTGTTTGCCGTCTATGCTTGGCGCGGATTGCGTGCGGCACTTCGCGCACCCGATGATTTCGGGCGTTTTCTCGCGCTGGGCATCACCGTGATGGTGGTCAGCCAGACCCTGATTAACGTGGGTGTTGTGCTTGGCATGATGCCGACAAAGGGCATCCCGCTCCCGTTCGTAAGCTACGGAGGCTCGAGCCTGTTCGTGATGCTGCTGGCTACTGGCGTGCTGCTGAACATCAGCCAGCAAGCGGATTGAACGCGCGGAGCGCACAAATTTGAAACTGCTGATCGCTGGCGGAGGTACCGGCGGCCATGTTTTTCCGGCGCTGGCTGTGGCACGCGAGTGGACGGCGCGCGAACCCGGGCGCGAGGTTATTTTTGTCGGCACGGAGCGCGGAATGGAAATGCGCCTGATCCCTGAAGCGGGACTCAAACTGGAAACGATTCGCTCGTCTGGGCTGAAGGGCATCCGCGGATTGCGCCTGGCGCGCAACCTCACCCAGCTGGGGCCTGGATTCTGGGATTCGGCGGCCATATTGCGGCGGCATCGATTTGCTGCAGCTCTCGGAGTCGGCGGTTACGCCGCCGGTCCCATGATGCTGATGGCCAATGTCGAAGGGTTGCCTTCAGTGATCTTTGAGCCCAATGCGGAGCCTGGCTTTACCAACCGTGTGCTCGCCGATATGGCCACGCGCATCGCCACCGGATATGACGCGGTGGCGGAGCGCTGGGGACGCCGCGCCGTCTCCACCGGGTGCCCTGTGCGCCCCGAATTCTTTGCCTGCCCCCCTCGACGGCCGCTGCCCCCTTATCATCTGCTCATCACCGGCGGCAGCCAGGGTTCGCGTAATGTAAATCGCGCGGTCCTCGACGCCATCGCGCACTTGGTCACCGATCAGAGAATGGCTGGCCATCTGACTTTCGCGCACCAGACCGGGGAACGCGAATACGATCTCGTGCGTGAAGCTTATACGAAGCACGCATTTGAAGCCGAGGTCGCGCCGTTTTTCTCGAACATGCCGGAACGTTTCTCGCAGGCCGACCTGATCATCTGCCGTGCCGGAGCCATTACCGTGGCGGAGGTGGCGGCTGCCGGCCGTGCGGCCATCTTCATTCCCTTTGGCGCTGCTACCGATAGTCATCAGCTGCGCAACGCGCAGGAAATGTTGCGCCTCGGCGCCGCCCGGCTGATTCCCGAGCCGTTGTTGACGGGCGAGCGGCTGGCGCGTGAAATCCTGGCGCTCATCCACGCTCCTGAAAAGCTCGTCGAGCTCGGGACGCGCGCCCGTAGGCTCGCACGGCCAAACGCAGCCAGGGATATCGCCAATTTGATCGAGGAGGTGGCTCGTTGAATGGCCCCTTGAATGGCCCCTTGGATAGCTTGTCGAACTATCCGTCGAGTTACCCGTCGAATTACCCGTCAAATTACCCATCGAGGTGGCTCGCTGAGCGCAGATGAGCGGCACATTTCACAAGTTTAAGAAAATTCACCTGGTCGGCATCGGCGGCATCGGGATGAGCGGCATTGCCGAAGTTCTCCTGACCCTGAATTATGCTGTCTCGGGCTCCGATACGCGTTTTTCGCCCATCACCGAACGGCTGGCGGCTCTCGGCGCGCAAATCTACGAAGGCCATCGCGCCGAACACGTGCACGGAGCCCACGTCGTGGTCACGAGTTCAGCCATTCGCCGCGATAATCCGGAGCTGGTGGAAGCCGCGCGCTGCAAAATCCCGGTCATTCCTCGCGCGGAGATGCTGGCCGAATTGATGCGCTTGAAGTACGGCATCGCGGTAGCCGGCGCGCACGGCAAAACCACCACCACCTCGATGGTAGCTTCCGTGCTCGGCTCCGCGGGTCTCGATCCCACGTTCGTCGTCGGTGGCCGCGTCAACAACGCGGGCACGACCGCGCGCCTGGGACGCGGCGACTACATGGTCGTCGAGGCCGATGAAAGCGATCGCACGTTTTTGCTTTTGGCTCCCGTCGTCGCGGTGGTCACCTCCATCGACCGCGAACACCTCGATCACTACGCATCGCTCGAGGAGATTTCCGATGTGTTTACGCAGTTCGTCAACCGCATTCCGTTCTACGGCGCCGCCGTGCTCTGCCTCGACGAGCCCAACGTGCAAGCGATCATCCCCCGCATCAAGCGGCCGATCATTACCTACGGCACCGGCAGCCAGGCTGACCTCGCGATTAGCGATGTCGAGCTGCGCGGCCTCGCCAGCAGCTTCCGGCTTACCTATCGCGGCGAAGACCTTGGGCTGTTCCATTTGCCGGGTCCTCCCGGCATCCACAATGTGCGCAACGCCGCGGCGGCCGCGGCCGTGGCCCTGTATCTTGACGTACCCGCCGACTTGATTCGCCTCGGCCTTGAATCTTTTTCAGGTGTGGGGCGCCGCTTCGAAATCAAGGCGACGGTGGCGGGCGTTACTCTTGTCGACGATTACGGCCACCACCCTGCCGAGATTCGGGCGACTCTCGACGCCGCGCGCGTCTGCCATTACGACCGGTTACTGGTGCTGTTTCAGCCGCATCGTTATACGCGCACGCAGCATTTGTGGGAGGAGTTCTGCCGGGCCTTTAACCAGGCCGACGTCCTGGTCCTCACCGATATTTATCCGGCGAGCGAGCCGCCCATCGAGGGCATCACGTCGGAAGCTCTGGCAGAAGCCATTCGCGCCGCTGGACACAAGAATGTCGTTTATCAGGGCACCCTGCAGGATGGCACAGCCTGCCTGCTTCGCGAGGCGCGAGCGGGCGACGCTGTTCTCGCCATCGGTGCCGGCAATGTCAATCGCGCGCTTGGTGAATTGGCGGAGCTTTTGAAAAATCGCTCGGCGAGCGACGCGCCCGAAAGTCCCTCTAACACATTCCTGGGCGCCACAGTCGCTGATGTGAAATCGCCATGAAATTAACCGATCCCAAGATGCTCGCCGCTTTGCCTGAACTCGATGTCGAGCTCGTCTCTGGTGCCTCTCTGAAGGATCGGACATCGCTCGGCATCGGTGGAGCGACCGATTTGTTGCTCATACGACGCCATAGCTCCTTGCCCGCACTAATCGCCCTGCTGCACGAGGCCGGAGTGGCCTTCCGTTTCCTGGGGGGCGGCAGCAACCTCTTGGTCAGCGATGGCGATCTACCCTGGGTGGTTTTGCAGTTAGAGCGCCAGGAACCCGAAGTGCTCTTGGAAGGCAATATGGCCGTTGTGGACGCCGCTGCCGACCTCGGCCGTACGGTCACCTTCTGCGCCAAACACGACTTGGGAGGGATGGAAGGCCTGATCGGTGTTCCGGGAACGGTGGGCGGTGCGCTGCGCATGAATGCGGGTGCCTACGGAATGCAAATTGGATCTTACGCGCGTGAGGTCGAGATGTACCGGGCCGCCACCGGAAGAATCGTTACGCTCACCGGCGATGATATTCGCTTCGAATATCGCCACACTTCCTTTGCGCCCGATGATATTATGCTCGCAGTGAGATTGGAACTGCCTTCCAAACCGTTCCGCGAAATTCTCCAAGGAATTCGCATCTGTAACGAGAAACGCCGCTCCAGCCAGCCCCTCAATCAAAAAAGTGCCGGTTGCATTTTCAAGAATCCGCCCGGAGCTTCCGCTGGCCGGATGATCGATGAGCTAGGCCTCAAGAGTTTGCGCGTAGGTGACGCCTGCGTGAGCGAGCGTCACGCCAATTTTTTCGTTAACCTCGGCGAGGCAACTTCCGGCGACATGCTGGGACTGATTGGACAGGTGCGCGAGCGCGTGCAGCACGCATTCGGCGTCGAACTGGAAAACGAAGTGATCTTGTGGCCTGCTCAATGATCGTTCACGGCGAGCGAGTCGGCGAAGGACACATGCAGTGGCCGATCGGCCGAAGACGCTGAGGGACACGCGCATAAAAGTGTGCATGAAGCTGTTCGGGAAGCATAAAAGACAAGCTATGAGCGAGCGGAAATGAACGCGGATACTGAAACCTATCCGTCCGAGGCGCTGGCCGATGAGGAGCCCCGTTACCTCCGGCGGCAGAAGCCCATCGAGATTCGGCGGCGGAAATTCGCGCGCGGAACCTGGGCCGGCTACCGGCGCTGGCTGCTGGCCGGAACCGGTGTGGTCGCCGCAGGTTGCCTGGCTTATCAGGGCGTGCGATTCTTCCTGTTTTCGCCGCTGGTGGAGCTGGCCAATTACGAGCAGATCGAGGTTACGGGCAATCACTACGTGAACGACGCCGCGATTCGAGAGAAATTTGCCAGCGACCTTGGCAGGAGTGTCCTGCGTGTTCCGCTCGACGCCCGGCGCGAATCGATCGAGGCCATTCCCTGGATCGCGCAAGCCAGCGCCGAACGCACCCTGCCAAACGAGATTCACGTCGAGGTGGCCGAACGCGTTCCCGTCGCTTTTTTGCGCACGACCGATGACTTGGCGCTGATCGACGAACATGGCGTCATTCTCGACCGGCCGCTTGAGGGTGATTTTCGTTTTCCCGTGGTGGGTGGCCTGGACGATTCCATGTCCCTGGCCGACCGGGAAAAGCGTATGGGTCTGTTCGTCGAGTTCCTGAAAGAAATTGATTTGGTGCGCCCGGGCGCAAGCGAGCAGGTCAGCGAGGTGCAGCTTTCCGACGCCGAAGATGTGCGCGCGACCCTAGCCGGGCTGCCGGGACTCGAATCGGAGCCGCCCATCGCCGTGCACTTCGGCGACGCGGATTTTATTAACAAATATCGCCTGCTGGTGGAGAATATCGGTCCGTGGCGCAGCAGCGCGGGCCATGTGGAATCGGTGGATCTGCGCTTTGCGCGGCAGGTTGTCGTCAATCCGGAAACGGTTGCCGCTGCGCCGGAGACGCCCGCCCAGGCCATACCTGTTCACACCACATTTGCTCGCACCGCGCTGGCCCGGACGGCTGTGCGCACCACCTCGTCACACCGAGGCGCCGTGCATCCGCAGCTGGCTCGGAACGCGCGCGTGAAACGGCATTAACGGGCGAACCGTCCGGCTGCGACAGCAGGAAATTGTTTGGCGGGCGTAAGGAGCAGCAGTGATAAAGAAAGACCGGTACCTCGTCGCCCTTGATATTGGCACCACCAAGACGTGCGCGCTGATTGCCGACATTGAAAATGGCAGCACGAAATTCATGGCCATGGGTGCAGCGGAATCGAAAGGCTCGCGAAAAGGTCTGATTGTTAATCTGGATGCCGCGGTGAGCTCGATCCGCCGTGCGCTTGAGGAGGCTGAGGGGATTGCCAACGTGCCGGTTGAATCGGCCATCGTCGGCGTCGCCGGCAGCCATGTGCGCGGCGTTAACAGCCGCGGCGGAATTGCTCTGGGCAACCGCTCCCGGGATATTCTCCGCGATGACGTGCGCCGTGCGGTCGATGCTGCCCGCGCCATCACTCTTCCCGAGGATCGCGAAGTGCTCCACGTGCTTCCCCAGGAATTTCTCGTCGACCGCCAGGACAACATTCGCGATCCCATCGGAATGATGGGCCAAAAACTCGAAGTGAACGTGCACATTGTTACCGCCTCCGCGGCGGCGACCCAGAATATCGTTTCCGCCGTGAACCGGGCCGGCGTGGTGGTCACCGATACGGCGCTCGAGCCGCTGGCCTCGGCCGAAGCGGTGCTGACGCAAGATGAGCGTGAATTGGGATGTTGCCTGCTCGACATTGGTGGGGGAACTTCGGAACTGGTTATTTTCGGCGGAGGTGTTATACGCTACGCTGCGGCGCTGCCGGTCGGAGGAGATCATTTTACCAACGACCTCGCTGTGGGCTTGCGCACTCCGATTCCGGAGGCGGAGAAAATCAAGCGCGCATACGGATGTGCCTGGCATGAGTTGCTGCTTACAGACCGGGCCATTGAAATCGCCACCGTCGGCGACCGGCCGGCGCGTACCGTTTTTGTGCGTATGCTCAACGACATTATTGAGCCGCGAGCGCAGGAACTTCTCACGTTGGTGCGCGATGAAATCAAACGCGCTGGTTTCGACAAGTTGATGCCGGCCGGGCTCGTGCTTGCCGGGGGCGGCGCACACCTTGCTGGACTGGTCGAACTGGCAGAACACATGACTTCGTGGCCCGTGCGGATCGCCAAGCCGCATGGCCTCGAGAACATGCCGGAAGAGCTTTCCCAGCCTGAGTACGCAACCGCAGTAGGGCTGCTTTTGTACGGGGCGCATACCCGCCGCGCCGTGGCGCAGCGGCCCGTTACATTGGTGGCAAAACTAAAAAGCATGTTTGTCGGACAGTGACCTGCGAACGCCCCGGAAGGTCGGGCCATGATTCGAGAACGCTGGGCCGCCAGAACACTGGGAGGAGCACGATGATGCCAAAAGAATCGAACATCAGGATTTCGTTTACCGAGGAACGCCAGGAAGGCGCGAAGATCAAGGTCATTGGCGTAGGCGGCGGTGGATCGAACGCCGTCAATCGCATGATTCGCGCCAAGCTCGAAGGCGTCGAGTTCATCGCCGCCAACACCGATCTGCAGGCGCTTAAGCTGTCGCAGGCGCCCGTAAAACTTCAGATCGGCACCAAGCTCAGTAAAGGACTTGGCGCCGGAGCCAACCCCGAAGTCGGCCGCAAGGCCGCTCTCGAGGACACCGAGAAAATCATCGAAGCCCTGGAAGGCTCCGACATGATTTTCATCACGGCCGGGCTGGGCGGTGGCACCGGAAGCGGCGCCGCCCCCGTGGTGGCCTCGCTCGCGAGCGAACTGGGCGCGCTTACCGTCGCCGTGGTCACCAAGCCGTTTGCCTTTGAAGGCAAACGACGCATGCTGCAGGCCGAGCAAGCGCTCTCCGAACTCATTGGCTGCGTCGACACTGTCATCGTTATCCCCAATGAGCGCTTGATGGATACGGTCGAGCGCGGCACCAGCTTTTTCGAGGCGTTCCGCATCGCCGATGACATCCTGCGCCAGGCGGTGCAGGGCATCAGCGACATCATTACCATCCCGGGCATTATCAACCGCGACTTTGCCGACGTAAAAGCCATCATGCAGGGACAAGGGTACGCCGTTATGGGCACGGCCGTTGCGTCGGGCGCCAACCGCGCCGTCGAGGCTGCCAATCGCGCCATCTCCAGTCCGCTGCTGGAAGACAATTCCATTCAGGGAGCCCAGGGTATCCTCATCAACGTGACCGGCTCGTCCAGCCTGGCGCTGCATGAGGTGCATGAAGCCTCCACGATCATCCAAAAGGCCGCGCACGAAAACGCCAACATTATTTTCGGCGCGGTGATGGATGAAGCCATGAAGGAATCGGTGAAGATCACGGTCATCGCCGCGGGCTTTCGCGAGGTCAGCCGGAAACCGCAGGAGCGTCCGTCGTACATGCCTAAGACCTGGAAGGCGGAACCCGAGCCGCAACCGCTGCCCGAACCCGAGCCCGAGCCGCAGCGGGTGGTGGTCGAGGAAGTGCGGCGCCCGGTTCCCGAAATCATTCAGGAATCAAACAATGGCGACCTGGACGTGCCGACGTTTCTTCGCCGCCAGGCGCAAAAGGCCTGACGGCATCAGCCGCCAACTTCACCAAGGGCGAGCCGCGGCTCGCCCTTGGTGTTTTCCAGCCGTGTTTGTAATCCGCTTTCTAAATCTCTCGTATCCCTCATTTTGTATTCCCTTTGTCAGCTAACTTTTGTAGATTGCCTCCCCATATGCGTCACCCTAAGCGGAGTCCCGGATGGTCGCTTGCAGGATTTGGCCGTGCTGCGGCGTGTTCGTCATCTCGCGTTCACTCTTGCTCAGCGCATGGAGCGCAGATCAAGCCCGCAGATCAAGCCCGCAGGGTGCCCTGGGCGACGAGCGCTCTAAGAAAACTTTAACGGGCGGGTTCAATGGGGCGAGCCATAGCATGATAAGTTGGCATGACAAGTCCGCTGGCGCGGTTCACGTGCACCGTGCCCTGGTGCCGCAGTTGATTGCCGAAGCCTCCGCGACGCCGGACGTCGAATGTTGCGGCCTTCTCGCCGGACGCGACGGAGTACTCTCGGCCTTGTTGCCGGCCCGCCAGGGCGCGCCTTGCGCGTCCACCTACGAAATCGTTCCTGCGGAGTTATTCAGTCTCTTCCGGCGCATGCGCGACGAACGCCTCGAGCACCTGGGAATTTACCATTCGCATCCACGCGGCGATAACTCGCCATCGGAGCGCGATGTCGCGCTCGCCTATTATCCGGACGCGGCGTACTTCATTATTTCGCCGCGCCCGGACGCTCCGCGGCCGGTGCGCGCCTTCCGCATTGCCGATGGACGATGGAGTGAGCTGGCGATCGATCTTTTATGATCGCCCTTTTATGATCGCCCTTCACGGTTCGACCTGCGCGTTTTACGATCGCGCCCTTGATGCGGTCTTGGCGAGCAGGTACCGAGAGGGCCTTCACTTTACCCGACGCCAGTCGGTGAGCGATGGTTACATCGCTCGGGTAACGGCCGCGGCGGGATGCGGTGAGAAAGTGTCGTAAGCGCCCAGCACAAGTTCGGCCGTGCGCGCCCAGGAATAGCGCCGCACACATTCGTAGCCGCAGCGCGTAAGCGTCTCGCGCAACACTTCCTCGGTAAGAATTTGCCGGATGCCCCGCGCAATATCGAAAACATTTTCGGGGTTCACCAGCAAAGCCGCATCTCCGAAAACTTCCGGCAAGGACGACACGTTGGACGTCAGCACCGGCGTGCCGTGCGCCATGGCCTCGAGCGGCGGCAAGCCGAAGCCTTCATAGAGCGAGGGAAACAGAAACGCGCGTGCGTGGGCATAGAACACACGGAGCACCGAGCGGGGCACAAATCCCAGGAAACGCACGTCCTCCTGGACGCGCGAGCGCACCACCGCGCGGCGCAAGTCGGCATGGCGTGTGAGAGCTTCACCGATAACCAGCAGCTTGAGATGCTCGAATTCAGGAATGCCGCGGAGCTCGGCCTTGGCGACGGCAAATGCCTCGATCAGCCGGGGCAGATTTTTCTGCGGCCGGATGTTCCCGGCATAGAGCACGAAGGGCGAGGTGACCGCGTGGCGTTCGAGTATGCGTTCGCCATCCGATGGCAGCGGCTCGCTCAAAAAACGCTCATCGACAGCGTTGTAGACCACGCTGATTTTGTGTTCGGGGATGCCAAAGGTGCGCGTCAGGTCGCGCTTGGACGATTGCGAGACGGCAAAGATATGATCGGCGCGGAGCAGCGCGCGGCGAGCGAAAAACAATCGCCCGGTCTGCACGGGCGGCGCAGAGGTCGTCCCTGCGGGTGGCGCGAGGACATCGCTCAAATCGTGAACGGTGATGATTAAACGCGCCGGCACCACCACCGGCGCATAAAACCAGGGCATGTGCAGGACATCGATGTGGCGCTGGCGCAGAATCCACGGCAAGTGCAGGTGCGTGCGAAAGGTCCCCGGCTCATGCCGGTATTCGAGCAACTCGAAATTGTCCGGCAGCGGATCGAATTCCTCGATGTGCCGGCGTTCACCGATCAGCAGGTACTCGGAAACGTGGTCGAGACGAGCCAGCTGGTTGACGATGTTGCGGATGTAAGTGCCAAGTCCGTAGTCCCGGGCGCGGCGTATGTCGATGGCGATACGCATCGGCTGCATCGCGCTCAGGTGCGTGCGCGACGCACGATTTCCCCGCTGGCTTCAGCGGCGGCTTCCGCGGTGGTTGACCACCTGCGCGCGTAAAGCGGAAATCTCTCGGCAAACTTCGCGACCTCGTTGCGCACGCGCCGCTCGACTTGTTCGCGAGTGTCGGTGTTGGAGAGGCTTCCCAGGACATCGCCAATCCACCCAGCAATGCGCGCCATTTCCGGCTCGCGCATGCCTCGCGTGGTGACGGCGGGAGTTCCCAGGCGAATGCCTCCGCCGGTCATGGGCGGCGTGGGATCGAAAGGAATCGAATTCTTGTTGACCGTGATGCCGGAGCGATCAAGCGATGCCTGCGCGTCCTTGCCGGTGAGGCCGCGAGAGTAGAGATCCACGAGAAACAAGTGATTGTCGGTGCCGCCGGTGACGATGCGGTAGCCGCGCTCGGTCAAGGCTGCGGCGAGCGCGCGAGCGTTGGCGACAATCTGCGCCTGATATGCGCGGAATTCCGGTTGCATGGCCTCTTTGAGGCACACGGCTTTGGCCGCAATCGTATGCATCAGCGGCCCACCCTGCGTTCCGGGAAAAGTAATGCGATCGAGTTCCTTGGCCCACTTTTGCCGGCACAGCACCAGTCCGCCGCGCGGTCCGCGAAGCGTCTTATGCGTCGTGGTGGAGACGAAATCCGCGTGCGGCACAGGACTGGGATGCACTCCCGCGGCGACCAGGCCTGCAATATGCGCCATGTCCACGAAAAGAATGGCGCCGGCGGTTTCCGCAATGCGCGCCAGCCGCTCGAATTCGATGACGCGCGAATAGGCACTGGCGCCCGCGACGATCATTCTGGGCTTGTGCTCGGCGGCGAGCCGCTCGATTTCATCGTAATCGATTCGTTCGTCGTCCTTGCGCACGCCATAGGCCACGAACTTGTACATCTTGCCGGAAAAATTCAGCGGATGCCCGTGCGTGAGATGGCCGCCATGGGCCAGATTCATGCCCAGCACAGTGTCGCCGGGCTGAAGCGCCGCCATGTAGACAGCGATATTGGCCTGCGTTCCGGAGTGCGCCTGCACGTTCGCATGCTCGGCACCGAAACAGCTGTTTGGCACGATCGATGGCCAACTGCTCCGCCCGGTCGACAAACTCGCAGCCGCCGTAGTAGCGCTTGCCCGGATAGCCTTCAGCGTATTTGTTGGTAAGCACCGAACCCATGGCTTCCAGGACAGCTTCGGAGACCAGATTTTCCGAGGGAATCAGTTCGAGGCCGGTGGCCTGACGGCGGGTTTCGAGCTCAATGACTTCTGCGATATCGGGATCAACCTCGGACAGCGGGCGATTCATGCGCTCGGTTTGCGTCTGCGCATTCTGCGTGTCGCTGGCGCGCTCGCCCGTGTTCTGCCCCACTATGGCGCCTCCGGCTCCCTGGCTCGATGTAGTCATCCGTTATACTTCCGTTCCTGATCGAGTTCGGTCATTTTGGCGATGCGCCGCTGGTGCCGTCCACCCTCGAATTTGGCCGACAGGAAACTATCGACTATGGCCACCGCCTGCTCGCCCGTGGTGCCGTGGGTGCCCAACGTGAGTACGTTCGCGTCATTATGCTGGCGCGCCAGCCGTGCGGTATCTGGATCGTGAGCCAGGGCCGCACGAATGCCTCCCACTTTATTGGCCGCGATGGACATACCGATCCCGGTAGCACAGGTAAGGATTCCGAGATCGTTGTGGCCTTCGGCTACGCGATTAGCGACTTGGACGGCGAAATCGGGGTAATCCACGGGAGTTGCCGACCAGGTGCCAACGTCATCGACTTCATAGCCCTGGGACTGCAGGTGCTTTTTAATGGCGTCTTTAACGGCAAAACCGGCATGGTCGGCGCCCAGGGCCACGCGCGGCTTTTCAGCGGCGGCATTGCCCGCGGGGGCGTTGCCGGCGTGAGCTTTGCCGGGCCGTGCTTTATCCGCCCGTTCTTTATCTGCCCGTTCTTTATCGCTGGCAGCGCGGTCTTTATCGATAGGGTCAGCCATGACAGGGCCAGGCGATTCTATCGGAGGGTGCGAGGCATTGCAAATGGCGCGGCCGTGGCGAAGCGTTCCCGCGCAAGATCTTGGTTCGTGTGACCCCACCCCCCCTGTTTTTTGTAACGATTTGATTCGGCGGTACTTAACCATGCAGGGATGTGTAACGATGTGATTATAAGCGGTTTATCTGTCGGAAGTATAGATTTGAAGAAAACAACAAATTTGTTGCAAACAGGTGACCGAGGTCTTCGGTAGACGCACTTCGCACCAGGACGAGCGGTTAGCGCGAGCGGGGAAGGGGCAAGCATGCGCGATGGTAGCAGATGAGATCTAATAAGTAAACATATAGTTAACATTACCGATTAGTATTCGAACGCCGGCCCTGGCCTGGGCCAGCGCGCCAGTTGGGCTGGAGGCAAAAGCCACAGTTGGGCTGGAGGCAAAAAGCCACAGTCGGGTTGGAGGCAAAAGCCGCGGTTGGGCCCCGCGATCTCCCGGGAGCCAGCGGCTGCGGCGTGGATCGAGGTCGATTATTTCTCCTCCATTCCCGGGCGGGGCGCTAACAGAATAGGACATCTTCATTAGCTGACTTCATTACCTGGCATTCATGGTTTGACAGGTTTGACAATGGTCGCGAGGCTGAGGAGTTTCGAGCTAATCTTCAGGTGGGCGCGTTCGGCCGCAATCTGATTGACTTCAAAATGGACCGTGTCTGCTTCGACTGTCAAGTTGATGATCCCCCCCAGCAAGGCGAATCCTTTCGTTTCGCCGACCGTCAAGATGCTTGACCCATCCAGGCTCCTCACAATCCTGTCCGCTTGGTCTTTCTCGGTGGCGGGGATAAATACCAGGTGGCACAAAGCCAGCGCGTCGGTTGGCTTGAGCGTCCTGACGTCGAGCGGATGGCCGCCGACCGTGCGCGTTCGCAACTCGCCCTCAAGATCCGGGCTGAACGGATCATGGCCAACGATGCATATGGCCAAGGGCGCGGCAGGGCCGCTATACGAATCAGGGGGCCACTCCACAAACTTCGTAAAGTTATAGAGAAACGCGAGTTTGACTGGATACTCCACGCTTTCGGCTTGCAGCGAAACAGCCACAGGGGAAGCATTCCAGAACAAACAGCACGCGACGATGAAGAACGATCGCCATCTTCGGCGGGAAACCACTCCGGCTACCAGCCGCCGGGTCCGGTGCCATCCCGAGGCATGACGGATCTTCCGGCGAACATTCCTCATTGAAATTTGTATCCCACTTTGATTCGAAAAGTTCGGCCGTCCTGAAAGATGACATTCTCCGGGAGTCCGTTGCCGGCAGGGTCGGCATATTTCTGGTTAAATGCATTGTAGAGGCTGGCCGAGATTTCCCATCTCTTGAAGACGTTTCGGCTGAAGAGAGTAAAGTTGGGAACCACATAGCCTGGCAAATACGCGCCTGTCAACGTAGCCCTCTGGCTGACGTATTGAAGATCCATGCTGGCGAACACTTTTTGTTTGACGACGGGGACGCTCAAGGCTGCCTGGATAAGGTGTGCCGGAGCATTCGTAATCGGCGTCGCAGTGCTCGGGTTGGTCAACTCCTGAAAGGAGTAGCTCACCGTAGTTTCGAGTTGACCCGGCAAACTTCTCCATAAAGCAAAGTCCAGACCTCGAAGATCCAGCGACCCAGCATTAGTGAAAAAAGCATTGCCATTTGCGGGGTCCACTTGCTCGCTAATCAGGCTATGGATGGGGTAATAAAATCCCGAGATAGTCGTGCGAAAATGGTTGGCAAAGTATTGCTCCCATACCAGCTCCATGGTTTTGACGGTTTCGGGCTGGAGAGAGGGATTGGCTTCGTTTCCGGGGGCCGCGTAGAAAAGCTCAAAAAAGTTGGGGGCGCGAAAGGACTGGCCGTAAAGAAACTTGAAGGTTGTTTTTTCCCAGGGATTATAAATCAGAGCGGCGCGCGGGTTCGTGGTGCCGCCAAATGTCGAATAGTGGTCATAGCGCAGGCCCAGATTCAATATGAGGTTCCCGCGAAGGTGGATTTCATCCTGAGCGTAAACGGAAAATACATTTGACGTTCTGCTGTCATTGAAATATTGGACGAAAGGTTGCAGGTCGTAATTTCCCTGATTTTGCTCGAAAGTTGTCGCGGTATTCGGAGCCGACGCTCAAGCGCTGGGTCTCTACGACGCTGCTTGGAGACGATGGCCTCTTCACCCCACCATTTGCCGTGGGCGAAGTTTTTGTTCATCACTCGGGAAGGCCCACCGGACGCGGAATAATCGTAAATATAAGTGCCATCGTTATTGTACTGATCGTAATACGTCCGGCTGGTAACGTTCCACCCGTGGCCCAGGCTGCGATCGTAGGTCAGATCGAGGTAGCCGCGCGCGTCGACGGTGCGGGTTCCGGTGACGTCGAAGACCGTTCCGAAGGAAGCGGTCGGAATCCCCTTATCCCGCGAGCCAAACACTCCCTGCAGAGTGAAGTGGCCCCAGGAGACATTGGCAAAAAGTTGGTGAAACTCGTCATCGTCTGCGTTCAGGGCGATGCCGTTGTTGTTGGCGGGATTGTCGAATTCGTTGAAAAAAAGCTGATCCTGCCCATGGGAATCGTAGAAGGAGCCGGAAAACAGCATTTCCAAGCCATTATTAAACTTATTGCCGTAGCTGACGCGGCCCTGGTAGGTGCCGTAGCTGGCCACAGCGCTCGCCACGCTCACATTTTTCAAATCGCGCCCGCGCTTTGTAATGACGTTGATGACGCCCAGGAAAGCGCTGGCGACATAGAGCGAGGAGTTAGGCCCGCGGATGACTTCGACGCGGTCAATCAGGTCGACATCCAGCGGGAAATCCGTTCCAATCAGAAGCCCGTCGTAAATGTTATCGTTCAGCCGGTGGCCGTCAATCAATAAGGCGATGCTGTTGTTGTATTGTCCCGGAAGTCCATAGCCGCGCACTCCCAGGTAGCTATAGTTCCGGTCGTAGGTGACATAAAAGCCCCGGACGTTCCTCAAAATGTCGGCAAGAGTCCGGTAGCCGTATCTTTGGATGTCTTCGGAGGTAATGATGGTGACCGATGCCGGCGCTTCCGTAAGCTTTCTGCGTGAATCCGGAGGCGCCCTGGACGGAATCAATTTTGATCGACATCAAGTCCTCAAGACTCATGTCCGCGAGGTTCGGAGCGGTGTAGGTGCCCTGGGCCAGAGCGCGCGTCGAGTGGAAGAGCGGCAGAAGAGCAAGCAGGAGCAACAGAAGCGTTCGTTGAACCAACGGCGTGGCAGCGCGGTGCGGCAAGCCTGTGGCAGAATGTTTTGGTTTGTTCGGATTTTCCGCCGAGCAGCTGAAGGGCAGCGCCGGCCTGACCAGCAAACCCGCAATCGGCGAAAAACGATTCTGTACACGAATGAGGGAAATACTAACGCGATTCATCGTAGACCATAACTTACGGTGCCGGGTTGAGCGGCTACTGTGCAATTAGAGACACTCAGAATGGTTGTGTCGTGTGGGTAACGCGCCGTCGTGGGGAGTGGTTCACTGGAATTCCTGTTGGACTGCGCTGTTCCAGTACGGTGGAGTACTTCAGATCCGAAGTACAACAAGAAAGGACCTGCCGGGAACAATTGTGAAAATCATTCCTTACCGCCTGCAGTCAAACAGCCAATGCGCACTGCTGGCGGCGTTCGCTGCAGATAAACAATCCCGATTAACCTCACATGGCATTCAACACCGGGCCGACTCGATTCCGGCAGCAGGCCGTCCTCGGAATTGGCTACCGTGGTGGGATTTCCCTCCCCAAGCTCGGTAACGATGCGAGATTGCCGCCGCAGTTTTTCGAGAACCGAGCCAGCGTTGGACAGTCAGCATAAATCTGGTACGGGCGGAAAGGGCCGACCTGCGAGGCCGGCCCGCCTAGTGAATATGATGGCTCGCGTCAAGGGTGCTAGAACCTGACGTCCGCCTGGGTGAACTCGCCGTTGACGCCCGTGACCTGGACAACCAAATCCATGGACGCAATGGTGACGTTCGATTCGCAAGTCATGTTCGCCGGAATCGTAATCGATGCCGACGTGGTGGTAATCACCGTGGTGGTCACTCCAGGGACGGTGCAGAAATTCGACGCGCCGGCAGCCCCGTCGTAGATCGCGGCGTTAAGTCTGATCTGGGCGATGGCAAAGGATGCGGGCAGCGTCCAGGTGACGGTGAACGTCTGTCCTACAACGGATGACAAGGCGCCGCTATTGGGCGAGGTGATGGAAATGCCTTCGTTCGTGAAGCCATTGGACGGAAGCGTGTAGCTGACCACACTCCCGCTCGGTTTGCAGGCCGGCCAAGCCGCGGCAGCGGTGCAAGTGACATCGACTCTGAACGGCGTGGCGGCGGCAAGAGCAGACGCCAGAATGGCGGATGGACCGTTCCAATCATCGAAGGATACGCCAGCGTCGATTTCGGTATTCCCTTGAGTAAACGCAGCAGCGTTAAAGATGTTGTTCCCGAGGGCCGGGGGAGTGGCGTTGGTCCCTCCGGTGATGGCGGCTGCCGTCACCGTCGGTGTAGCCGTCGGGATCTCGGGAGCGGAGAAGCTCGCGGCGACAGAGGTGCTGGTGCCGCAGGGGCCTCCGCAGGCGCCCTCGGTGGTGCGGGTGGTCACTAAATTCAGATTGGGGCGGTCGCCGGAGAAGTCCACGATTCGCTGATCTCCCCGGAGCAGCCAACTGCCACTGCTCAACTCCAGAAACAACTCCAAGGCTCCGGTTTGGGCGACTGCGTTTTGCGTGTAGCCGAGCGCGACAACCGTATCCGCCAGGCCATTGGTGAGATCGATGCTTCTGACGTTCACAACCTGAAGCTGGGTAAAGTTGGTGCCGGCGAGGCTGCTGGCATACTGCGCAGCCTGCAGGCTTTGATTGAGACCGCCATCGAGATAATCGCTCGCCAGGAACGGCAGGATGTCGCCGGACGCCAGCGCATTGCCTTTTGCATTGATCGTGGCCGAGAAATTATTGAGGGTAGTGGTTATCGCATTGAGAGCGGCTTGCTGCGCGGTGGTGGGCGCGACACCGGTAACGGAATTGGTGCTGGTATAGGCTGCGCTGGTGGTGGTCGAATTCAGGGTGAACGTCGTGGGAGCGTAAGTGATTTGCGAAATTTGCGTCGTGGTGCCATTGGTTATTTGGATTTGGGTGACCTGGCCATTGCCGCCGTTGAGCGTCTCGGAGGTTAGATGCAGCACCGAGTCAAAGCCAGTATTGTTGGCAGTATAAGCGCTGCTGATCATGTTGAACTGCGGAGAGACAGCCGGCGTAGTGGCAACCACATTGACGCCGGCGTTGTTAAACCATAGTTGCGCCATCTGAATAATTGGGCCGGCAATCGTCTGCACGGCCAATGGACTTGGGGCAGGATTGACGACCGGATTGGCGAATGCCGTGTCAGGATTCACGGACTGCGTGCTGTACCAGGTACGTACGATCAGATCGGTCAGGAGGTGTGTATTGATAATGGTTGTGGAGTGGGCGTCCGCACTGACGCTGTACAGCGTGGTCCCTGCCGGAAAAGAAATCGATCCCGCAGTCGTTACGACCCTAACAAAGAAAGGTGGCGTGAACCCCGTAGTGCTGACGGTATAGCCGCCCGTTGCGCCAGTGGTGGCGGTGCTGGAGGCACCCAAGCTGTCTTTGAGGGTCACTAACCCGCCCACGATCGGAGCACCAAGCGAGGCAGTGCCGGTGACAGATGTTGGCGCAGGAGTGACCGTCAGTGTATCGGCAGGGCTGGTAATGCCACTGGCCGCGGCGGTGATCTGGGTGGTGCCCGTGGCTACACCGGTAGCCAAACCGCTGTTAGTGATGGTCGCTTTACCGGTTGCGCTGCTGGCCCACGTGAACAGCACGCCGCTGATGGTGTTGCCGCTGCCGTCCTTGGCTGTGGCGGTGAACTGTTGCGTGGTGGTGACGGCAATGGAGGGGGAAGCTGGAGACACGGTGATGGACGCTACCACGGGCGCGGTAAGGGTGAGCGTATCGGGAGGGCTGGTGACGCCACTGGCCGCAGCGGTGATCTGCGTTGTGCCGACGCCTACACCGGTAGCCAAACCGCTGCTATTGATGGTCGCCATAGTGGTCGCACTGCTGGCCCACGTGAAAGCCACTCCGCTGATGGTGTTGCCGCTGCTGTCCTTCGCGGTGGCGGTGAACTGCTGCGTCGCGTTCATCGCAATGGATGGGGAAGCGGGAGTCACCGCGATGGAGGCTACCGTGCCGGAACTCGAACTTGAAGTCCCGCCGCCGCAGCTCGCGAGAGATACACACGCGACTGCTAATAAAGATAACAGGGCGGCGCGCCGCGGGGACGATCCAAACAGGGAACAGCTGTAAGCCATGCCTGCCTCCACGATTGAGCCGGTGAGGCCTTTTGAGGCTCTCGATTAAAAAAGCTGGCTCGGACAAAGACGGTAGGAATTGTTAATGTAGGAGGGAATAGTACTTGTCTAACGAGTTAGTAATTCAAATAGCAAATTTGCCGAGGGTGGGGCCGGAAGCCCTGCAGTCAGGAACGTTCGCCGGCTCCAAAGCCGTGGCCCAACGCGCACTTATCTTGAAGCGAACCTCCGTGGCCCACTCGTTTCGTCAGTCTGACCGGGCCAGCCCTCATTGCGCGGAATGCACTGCAGGAGGTGATCGGCGAGCAGTGCAAATGGTTCTCGCTTTTCCGCTTTTCCAAGAGGAGGCACCCGCAATGCTGAGTTCCGAGTGACCACTGGCCGTCGCGCACCGTGCCTTGTGTTTGGTTGGACACCGCGGTTATCATCCGGCTGTTAATTTTATTTCTTCGCGCAAATATCCGAAGGGAGTCCGGTCGATGCCTCAGTATGTGGTCAAGCTTACGCACACGCCAGACCAGTGCCCCATGTCGAATTCCAAGATCCGCAAGCGGCTGATCGAGGGAGAGCCGGAAATGCCCAACTTGGCCGCCAAACTTGGAGTCAAGATTGTGGCTGGCCCGCTGGCGCTGGCCGACCGAGCATGAGAGCATTACCATCGTGGAGAGCGATAAGGTCGAGGCTGTGCACGAATTTGTGATCCAGAGCGGCCTGGTTCAATGGAACTGCGCGCACATCAGCCCGGCGGTGCCACTGCAACAGGTGATGAAAGATTGGGAGAAGATGCCGCCACCGCTATATTGAGCAGGGCGCAGACATTCATGGATTGGAACGATGTTGCGCGGTCCTATAGTCACGTTGAAAATTCGCGGAGAGCCATTGTTTTTCCATTTATTCGCGAACGGCTGAAGGAGTCAAGCCCGGGCACGCTGCTCGATTTTGGCTGCGGAGACGGTGCGTTTTCATTGATGTGCAGCGATCTGGCGGCCACCGTTTTCAACTACGACTTATCGACGGAAATGAGTTTGCTGGCGCGGGAAACCTGCTCCGGCGCGTCGAACATTCGCGTGGTGGAAAGCCTCGACGAACTCGATCCTGCGTCGATGGATGCCATCACGATGAACGCGGTATGGATGTGCCTGCCAACCGCGGAGGCTTGCGCCACGGCGCTGCAACAGATGCACCGCCTGCTGCGATCGGGCGGCCAGCTGTTCGCCTCGATCACGCATCCTTGCTTCCGCGACCGGCGATTCTCGGCCTACGAGACGGACTTCGATCAGCGGAATTACCTCAAGAACGGCACGCACTTCAAGGTGCGCGTTTTCGACAGGAAAAATTCGGTGGAGTTTACCGACACACACTGGAATTTTTCGGCGGTTGTTGAACAGCTGATCCATGCGGGTTTCGCGATCCGGCGGCTTGATGAGCTGGCCGATGCGGGTGAGAAAGGCCACGAGTCGCCGGGAAGCCCGTGGGTGGTACTCGGAGGCGCTGAAAATCACGGAGTGATGCGTATGGGAAGTGGCGTAAGCTGACGGGAAGCGGGCAAGGGGGATACGATGAACCTTTCCAATCCCCGCGTTCGGCTTTATGGACCTTTATTGACCTTTATTGACAGGGTGCGGAGCTTCCAGTAGCGTTCCTGTTCATTTCGTCACTCGTGGCAAGGCCGCCCCGACGCTTTATTTTAGTGGAAAGCACGGCCTGCCATGGTCTCGCACGCAATTTCCGCGAAAGGCATACATGGCCGAGCAGAAACTGCCGACGCGCGCCGAAGACTTTTCCGAGTGGTACAACCAGCTCGTGCTGAAGGCCGAGCTGGCCGACTACGCGCCGGTGCGCGGCTGCATGATCGTGCGGCCGTACGGCTGGGCGCTGTGGGAAAACATCCAGCAGGCGCTCGACCAGCGATTCAAGGCCACCGGGCACGTCAACGCGGCGTTTCCGCTGCTGATTCCGCAGAGCTTCATCGAGAAGGAGCAGTCGCACGTCGCCGGGTTTTCTCCGGAGCTGGCGGTGGTCACGATCGGCGGCGGCGAAAAGCTGGAAGAGCCGCTGGTGATCCGGCCGACTTCGGAAACGATCATCGGGCACTGCGTACGCGAAGTGGATTCAGTCCTATCGCGATTTGCCGGTGCTGATCAATCAGTGGAACAGCGTGGTGCGCTGGGAGCTGCGCACGAAGCTTTTCCTGCGCACGCTGGAGTTTTATCTGGCAGGAGGGCCACACCGCGCACGCCACGCTCGAAGAGGCCGAAGCGGAAACGCGGCAGATGCTGGACATCTACACCGATTTCGCGGTGAACGAGGCGGCGGTGCCGGTGATTCCCGGGCGCAAGTCGGCTTCGGAGCGCTTTGCCGGCGCCGACCAGACCTACTCGATCGAAGCCATGATGGGCGACGGCAAGGCGTTGCAGGCGGGGACGTCGCACAACCTGGGGCAGAATTTCGCCAAGGCCTTCGGCATTCGCTATCTCGATCGCGAGGGCGCGCTGCAATTTTGCTGGACCACTTCGTGGGGGCTTTCGACGCGCTTCATCGGCGCGATCATCATGGTGCACGGCGACGATCAGGGACTGATTCTGCCGCCGCGCCTGGCGCCCGACGCAGGTGGTGATCGTGCCGATCTACAAGACCGACGAGGAGAAGAGCGCTGGTGCTCGAGCGTCGCGCGGAAGGCGCGCGAGGCGCTGGTGGCGGCGGGGATTCGCGTGCGCATCGACGAGCGCGAAGGCATCAGCCCCGGCTTCAAGTTCAACGATTGGGAGATGCGCGGCGTGCCGCTGCGCATCGAGATCGGCCCGAAGGACGTGGCCAAGGGCAGCGTGGTGCTGGCGCGGCGCGACAAGCCCGGCAAGGAAGGGAAGTCGTTCGTGCCGCAGGAGGGGTTGCCGGCGGCGGTCGCGAACGCTGCTCGAGGAAATTCAGAAGGCGCTGCTCGAGCGCGCGCGCGCTTTTCGCGATGCGCACACCAGCGAGCCAAAGAACTACGAGGAGTTCAAGGCGGCGGTCGAGACCGGATTCGCGCTGGCGTTCTGGTGCGGCAGCGCCGATTGCGAGGCGAGAATCAAGGAAGAGACCAAGGCCACCATGCGCTGCATTCCGCTCGAACAGCCGGCGGGCGAGGCGCCTGCGTTCTGTGCGGCCAGCCAGCGACGGAGAAGGGATTTTCGGCAGGGCGTACTGAGGCTCTGCGGTAGACGACTCAGGTTGCGGATCGAGGCACAGCAGCGGAGCAAAAAGATTTCTTCGGCCGTAAGGCGACCTCGAGTTCACAGGGTAGTTCAGAGCACCGCCTCGGAATGCACAGAATTTAAGCGAGCTGACCCCTCGTTACTGCCACGCACCTGGCCTGCACGATTGCTCGACACCGCGAAACCCGGATGCTAGCATCAGGCGATTATTAATCAGGCGCTTAGCACCGGGGCGATTACTCGTTGAGGATATCGCTGGGGTGTTGGGGCATCACTTCGGCGATTGGCATCTTTCGCGCGGGTGTCAGGCGCGCGATTGCGAACCAAGTGGCCAGTGAGTGTCAGTCAGGGATCGGCGCGTTCGGAGGTTATGCGGATGCACGGAAAGAGTAGCGTACCCAAGTACACCGACTCCGATCGAGATCGCACGAAGGGCCGGGCAAAAGGCGATGCGGGGCCTGGCACAGGGAAACGGTGCGCGGCGACAAATCGGACCTGCGGGCGCGGCGAGCGTGGAAGCGGGCGACTCAGCACGCTCATCTGGCTGGTGTTGTTCGCGGCATTCGTCTATGTGGGCACGCGGTGGTGCCGGTGCTGTACAGCGAGTATCAGTTTCAGGATGCGATGCAGACCACGGCGCGATTCGCGTCGACCAACCGGCAGTCGGCCGACGAAATCCGCAAATCTTGGTGAAGGAAGCGAAGTCGAAGGACATCCCCGTCGAGCCTGAAGATATACATGTGACGAGTGAGGCGGGGAACGTGCGGATCAGCGCGAATATACCGTGACGGTGGACCTGCAAGTGTATCAATGGACTTTCAATTTCCACCCGAGCGCCAGCAACAACGCGCTCTAGGGCTGGGGTCGCGGTCGTGCCCTTGCCGGGCGGATTTACGAATCAGGTTGAAGATTTTGGTCAGGCCCTCACTTGCTATACTTTAAGTTATTTATTTGTTCAAAAAAGTTCGGTCACCGGAGCGGTAGTACGTGCCGCGCCCGGTTAGTCTGTTAAAATAGGATTGGATGTTGCTCGGGTGCATGTTCCCGAGTGGGCGTGCTATCCGTCAATTACCCGATGGCTGGTGCCAGGCACCGATGTGACGCGCCGCTACGTCTAAACTGTTGTCAAGCCTGTGCCCACAGACGTTGGCTTGGGGCCACCTGGGAAGGGGAGTTGCGTGCGTTTTCGCATGTTAGAATCAACTGGGGTGGCGTAACCGCGGATTCCTACCGGCGGGTTTGGGGCTGGCGCTTTTCGGTCTGTTGTTTGCGGTATTCGTCGTACCGCAGGCCTATATACCTACTACTGGTTTTCTTACGGGCGCATGATCGACCAGCGTCTGGCTGGCCACATCGACCAGAACACCGCGCGCATCTACGCCGCACCCACGCCCATTTTCACCGGCGAAAAGCTTCCCGAATCGCGGCTGGTCGAGGATCTGCAGCGGGCCGGGTACAGCGGGTCAAAGGGTGGCGGCGCGCCGGGCTGGTTCGCGGTGCAGGGGAAGTCGTGGAGATGCATCCCGAGCAGGACTCTTACTTTGCCGGGAAGAACGCGCTGCGCGTGGAGTTCGCCGGGAACGCCATCCGCCGGATATGGCTGCTCGACGATCGGTCGCCGCCGGACAACGCGCAAATCGAGCCGCAACTGCTGACCAATCTGTTCGACAGCTCGCGCGAGAAGCGCCGCAGGGTGCGCTTCGACGATATTCCCAAAGTGCTGGTGGACGCGGTGCTTTCGGCGGAGGACAAGCGCTTTTTCGAGCATCCCGGTTTCGACATCGTGCGCATCCTGGGCGCGGCCTGGGCGGATGTGCGGCACGACGCCAAGGCGCAGGGCGCGAGCACGCTGACGATGCAGGTGGCGCGCAGCTTTTTCTTCACCACCGAACGCACCTGGCGGCGCAAGGTGGCCGAGACGCATGGTTTCGATGGAACTCGAGCATCGCTTCACGAAAAAAGAGATTTTCGAGTTGTACGCCAACGAGATTTATCTGGGCAACCGCGGCAGCTTCGCCATTCACGGGTTTGCGGAAGGCGCGCTGGCTTACTTCAATAAGGACATTCACGATCTTTCGCTGAGCGAAGCGGCATTTCTGGCCGGGCATCATTCGCGCGCCCAACCGCTACTCCTCCGCCGACCGGCGGCCCGAGCGGGCGGATGAAGCGCGCGATCGCGTGCTGAAGCAGATGGCGGAGAACGGTTTCATCACCGCGCAGCAGGCGCGGGACGCCAAGCGCGCGCCGTTGCACCTGGTGCCGGGCGGGATCGAAAGCAGCAGACGCGCCGTACTTCGTGGACATGGTCAAGGACCATCTGCTGGACCATTATTCGGAAGCCGAACTGCTCTCGCAAAGTTTCCGCATCTACACGACGCTCGATCCCGAGCTGGAGCACGCCGCGACCGAGGCCATCTCCATCGGCGTCGCGAACGTGGACAAGCTGCTGGCGCGCCGGTACGCGGCGGATCGGAAGAAAGGCCAGCCGGCCATGGCGCAGGTGGCCATGATCGTGCTCGATCCGCACACCGGCGAGATTCGCGCGGTGGTCGGGCGGGCGCGACTACGGGCAGAGCCAGCTCAATCACATTCTGGCGCGGCGGCAGCCCGGGTCGGTGTTCAAGCCGTTCGTTTATGCCGCGGCTTTTGACAATGCCGTCGAAGGCGTGACGCCCGTCATTACTCCGGCGACGACGCGTCGAGGACGAGCCGACCACGTTTGATTTCGACGGCAAGGAGTACACGCCCAACAATTATGGCGAAAATTTTCACGGCACGGTGACGGCGCGCGAAGCGCTGACGTATTCGCTCAACGTGGCGACGGTGAAGATTGCCGAGATGGTCGGTTACGGCCGCGTGGTGCAAGTGGCGCGGCAACTGGGCCTCGATGACGATATTCAGGCCACGCCCGCGGTGGCGCTGGGCGCCTATGACATGACGCCGCTCGAGGTGGCCGGCGGGTACACGGTATTCGCCAACGGCGGAGTGCGGGCCGAGCCGCTGTTTATCGACCGGGTGGTCAACGCGCACGGGCAGCGCACTCGAACGGAGCGCCATCCAGACGCAGCCGGTGCTCGACCCGCGCGTGGCGTACCAGGTGACGAGCATGCTCGAGGACGTCATCGATCACGGCACGGGCGCTTCGGTGCGCGCGCGCGGCTTTCAGGGCCCGGCCGCGGGTAAGACGGGCACTTCGCGCGACGGCTGGTTCGCGGGGTACACGTCGAATTTGCTCGCCATCGTGTGGGTGGGATTCGACGATAACCGGGACTTGGGCGTTTCCGGAGCGGTATCCGCCGCGCCCATCTGGGCCGAGTTCATGAAGCGGGCTACGGCGCTGCCCGCCTATCACGACCTGCAGGACTTCGACGCTCCCGAAGGCATGACGGAAGTCGAGATCGATCCTCAGACGACTGCAGTTGGCCGCGACCCAATTGCCCGGTCAAGCGCAGGGAAGTTTTTATCACCGGCACCGAGCCGACCGAGTTGTGCGAAGTCCATGGCGGCGGGACGTCGCAGTCACGGGTCCTGGCTTTCGCATCTGTTCGGCGGCGGGCGGACAAAATCGCGGGATGATTCCGGCGACAACGCACCGCGCTCGGCCAACGGCGAGGCAGCCTCAGAGGAGCGGGCCGGGTCGGCCCAGCCGGGCGCCAAGGGGGCGACTGCCGATGACGGCACTACACCTGCGGATGCGGAAAACAAAAAGGGGCTGCTACACCGCTTTTTTGGTATCTTCGGGGGCAGCAAACCGGATTCGGACGAACCGAAAACGAAACCTCCAAACCAGTGACATTCGCTGCTGGCCGGTGCACTGCACGGGAGGATCGTCATGAAAAAAGACGCTGCCCTTGTAGGAGT
Organism: uncultured Acidobacteriota bacterium; assembly: GCA_963828935.1. Classification (GTDB taxonomy): domain Bacteria; phylum Acidobacteriota; class Terriglobia; order Acidiferrales; family UBA7541; genus Palsa-189. The sequence continues at coordinate 416,934 of CAWHGP010000010.1, forward strand.
GGCCATAAGAGCCTTGCGGTCGCCCTTGGCGCTGCCGTCATCGGTGGTGCTGCTCTTCCCGCTGTCGTTCTTTCTGCTATCGCTCGTCGTGTGGTCGTCCTTCGCGCCCGCCCTATTTGCCCAACAGACGGGACCTTCGCGCACCACGCCGGACACCGGGCCCGGCACGGCATCGGGCGCGTCGGGGGTGTCGGGCGCTGTGCGAGGGCCGGCAACCCAACGGACATCGGATGCCGCCGATGACGCCGAAGCCGTCACCACACCGCTTGCGAAAGAGGAGTTGCACGCACGAATCCTGATGGCCACGAAACAATACTCGGAAGCGGTGCAGGCGTACTCGCAGCTAGCCGCTGGGTATCCGCATAACTCCATGTATCCAAATTCTGCCGGCATCGCATTGATGCAACTGGGAAACTTCGGCGAGGCCCGCAAATTCTTCCTGCGGGCTACGAAAGTCAACAAGAAATTCGCCGCAGCCTACAACAATATCGGCGCGATTTATTTTGCGCAAAAGCAGTACCCCAAGGCGATTCGCCAGTACGAAAAGGCGCTTTCGATCGAGGCGCAGTCGGCGGGCTTCTACAGCAATCTCGGCTACGCATATTTCGGCGAGAAGCGGTATCCCCAGGCCTTACAGTCTTTTCAGAAGGCCATGGCCATCGATCCGAATACGTTCCAGCAGAGCGACCGCAACGGCTCCGTGATGCAATATCGTTCGGTGGAAGATCGCGGACTATTCGATTTCATGCTGGCCAAGTCCTATGCGCAAATGGGAGACGCGCAGCACTGCGCGGTGTACTTGCGCCGCGCGATCGACGATGGTTACAAACAGGTGGCTTTGGCGGGAACTGATCCGGCGTTTGCAGGGGTGCGCAGCGATCCCGACGTGAAAACCATCCTTGATGAGATCGCGGCCCAAGAAACAAAGTCTTCTTCGGCGCCGCCGGGAGCCTGAGCGATGCGCGCTATTGCGGCGCAGGCAAATGGCGTGCGCAGCAGCCATTTGCGGTATCCCGTTCTGTTACAATGACGCCACAATGTCGTGCCGTTTTCTTGTCCTCGGCTCTCGTGCGGGCATTGCAGGTCGCTTGCACAGCCGCAGACACTTCGACCGCCGTTTCCTATCTCGTGCGGGATGTTTCTCAGGTCAGTCGGGGCAAAATGTTGGGAATTGCCTGGTAATGGCGGCAACGGTGTTGCGTCCATGAAGTGTACAAGGCCGCGTATGTCGCAAAAGTTTTTTGGTGCACTGTTTGGTGCACTGTGTTGCCGTGCCCGGAATTTTTATGCCCGGCGCGTTGCGAATGGACGGACGGCGAAAAACGTCTCGCGCGCATGCCAGGCGTGCAGCCCGCGTGGAACAGCCAGACGTTCCGCGCTGTGGGTGACGACCGGGCTCGCCACCGTGGTGCTTGGATTACCCGCCGCCTGCTCGATTCACGCGATGCCGCAGCAAGCCGCAGCGACTCCTGCCGTCAGGAATCCGGGACCTTCGCGCGTCATCGAGTTGCGCATTGGTGACGAAGTCGAACCTATCATGGAGGAATATATTGCTGGCGGCATCGATCAGGCGGCGAAAGAACATGCCAGCCTGGTGCTGATTACCATGGACACGCCCGGCGGCCTGGAATCTTCGATGATGATGATCATCCAGCATATTTTATCTTCCCCTGTGCCTGTGGTGGTCTACGTCTCGCCCACTGGCGCGCGAGGCGCTTCCGCGGGCTTTTTCATTCTGCTGTCCGCCGACGTGGCGGCCATGGCGCCCGGAACGCATACGGGCGCCGCCTCGCCGCTTGAAGCGGTGGGCGGGGTGCCCATCAGCGTCGACGACACGCTGAAGAAAAAAATCCTGAATGACGCAACCGCTTTTCTGCGCAGCTATGCCGCGATGCGCGGCCGTAACGTGCCGCTGGCGGAAACGGCCGTGACCGACGGCAAAGCCTTCACCGAAACCGAAGCTCTGAACGGCAAGCTCATCGACATCATCGCGAAATCCTCCGAGGACCTGCTGGCACAGCTCGATGGCCGCTCGATCAGGCGGTTCGACGGGTCGACGCTGGTGCTCAATCTGAAAGATGCCGAGCGCGTGCACCTGGACATGACCGCGCGTCAAAAGTTTCTGGCGCGGGTTGTGCAGCCGGACATTTTTTTCATCCTGTTGATTGTGGGTGTGCTGGGCCTCTACACCGAATTCACACATCCGGGCATGGTTGCGCCGGGGGCCGTGGGCGCGATCGCCATCGTATTGGCACTTTTTGCGATGCACATCCTGCCGGTCAATTTTGCCGGCCTGCTGCTGATTGTGGTGGCGCTGGCGCTATTTATTATGGAGGCGAAATATACCAGCCACGGGGTTTTGGCGCTCGGCGGGGTTGTCGCCATGCTGCTTGGCGCGCTCATGTTGATCCGGTCGCCCATGACGGGTGCCGGGGTAAGTCTGGGCGTGGCGCTGGGAGTCACCATGCCTTTCGCCGCGGTGACCATTCTGCTGATGCGGCTGGTGCTGCGCACTCGAAACTGGCGGCAGACGACGGGGCTGGAGCGGCTGATTGGCGCGCCCGCGGAAGTGACGGAAGCAATTGTGCCGGCCACGCCTTCTGCGGGGCAAGACGATACCGTTTCCGGCGCCAGCGTGCCGCCGGTGCTGTCGACTGCGGCGCCCGTTGCGGATGGGGAGCGCGGCGTGCTGGCCGGCGCGCGTACCGCATCGGGCGCGGACGCGCGCGAACGGCAGTTTGCGGGGATGGTGCGACTGCAAGGCGAGTTGTGGCGCGCGGTGGCGGCGCAGCCGGTCCCGGCGGGCGCGCGTGTGCGCGTGGTGCGCATCGAAGGGCTTACGGCGTACGTGGCTCCGGCGGATGATGCGGGCGCGCAGGGTCACCACGCCGCGTGAAGCCAGCGCGGCACGCGAACGGGTTTTGTACGCCGCTGTTTTGTTGCGCGGGGACGGGCTGGCGATATCTAATGGCCGTGCCCGCAGGGCCATAACTGTCCGGCGCCCTTAGGACGGTGCGCGAGGAGAAGATAAATGGAGATTGGCTTCACTGGGTTTCTGATCGCGGTCGTGATCGTTCTGATCTGGATTTGGAATTCGCTCTACGTGATCAAGGAGTGGGAGCGCGGCGTGGTGCTGCGACTGGGGCGCATGTCGCCGGTTGCCAAGGGCGCGGGTTTACGCCTGGTCTTCTGGCCCATCGAAACGCTTTACCGCATTTCGATGCGCATCGAGACGCTGGATGTGCCCTCGCAGGACATCATCACGCGAGACAACGTTTCCGTGAAGGTGAATGCCGTTTGTTATTTCCGCGTGGTCGATGCAAACCTCGCGCTTTCGCAGGTTCAGAACTACCTGTATGCCACGTCGCAAAAGGCCCAGACAACCATTCGCAGCATCGTGGGCCAGTTCGAGCTCGACGAGATTCTTGCCGAACGCGAAAAGGTGAATGCGAAACTACAGGTGATTTTGGACCAGGACACCGAGCCGTGGGGCATTAAGGTCAGCAAAGTCGAGGTGAAGCAAGTAGACATACCCGAGCAGATGCAGCGTGCCATTGCGCGGCAAGCGGAGGCGGAGCGCGAACGCCGCGCCAAAATCATTCATGCCGAGGGCGAATTCGAAGCGTCGGCCAAGCTGGCGGAAGCTGCCGGCGTGCTGGCCACCCAGCCCGCGGCGATACAACTTCGCTATCTGCAGACGCTCACGGAAATCGGGACGGAAAAAAATACGACCATTGTCTTTCCGCTGCCGATTGACGTAATCGGTGAATGGGTGAGGTCGCTAGGAACAGGAACGGGAGCAGGGCCGTCGGCACGTTCAAAATGACCACGCTAGCACATCGGTGCACGGGCGTGCGCTACGCCGAACATCGCTTGCCATTAGGACATGACAGGCGAATCGGCCGGGCGCATTGTGGAGAGGCAGGGCCCGGGTTTGCAGGGACGGGTTGCAGGGACGGAGAGATTCTTCGCTACGCTCAGAATGACAATCGTGAGAATCGCGGCACCAATGTTTGCTGCGCGAAGCTGCACGAAGAATGGAATAGTTCAGAGGGCGACGGAAGCAGATCGCTAGGTACGGCAAGCGGAAGGGGAACAGGGCCGGGTTTGCAGGGACGGGTTGCAGGGACGGAGAGATTCTTCGCTACGCTCAGAATGACAATCGTGAGAATCGCGGCACCAATCTTTGCTGCGCGAAGCTGCACGAAGAATGGAATAGTTCAGAGGGCGACGGAAGCAGACCGCTAGGAACGGCAAGCGGAAGGGGAACAGGGCCCGGGTTTGCAGGGACGGAGAGATTCTTCGCTACGCTCAGAATGACAATCGTGAGAATCGCGGCACCGGTCTTTGCTACACGAAGCTACACGAAGAATGGAATCGTTCAGAGGGCGACGGAAGCAGATCGCTGGGAACGGCAAGCGGAAGGGGAACAGGGCCGGGTTGCAGGGCCGGGTTTGCAGGGACGGAGAGATTCTTCGCTACGCTCAGAATGACAATCGTGAGAATCGCGGCACCAATGTTTGCTGCGCGAAGCTGCACGAAGAATGGAATAGTTCAGAGGGCGACGGAAGCAGATCGCTAGGTACGGCAAGCGGAAGGGGAACAGGGCCGGGTTTGCAGGGACGGGTTGCAGGGACGGAGAGATTCTTCGCTACGCTCAGAATGACAATCGTGAGAATCGCGGCACCAATCTTTGCTGCGCGAAGCTGCACGAAGAATGGAATAGTTCAGAGGGTGACGGAAGCGGACCGCTAGGAACGGCAAGCGGAAGGGGAGCAGGTAGTTCCCGATGCCGGGAATGAGCATACTTCACAGGTCGAAGGGAACGGGACGCTAGTGGCGCCAGGCAACAAAAAGAAATCGGATGACTTGGTGCTTGCCGGCCATCACCTGGTGGGCCTATTTGGTTTGCTGGTGGTGATGCTCGGCATCGCGTTCACGCTCGGCTATCTGCTGGGACGCAACCAGGACGATGGTCAGGTGCGCGCCGCGGCGGGTTTTGAATCGCGGGAAATACCCGCGTCCAGATCCACAGAAAAAACCAATACGCCCTCCAAAATCAACTCGCTCAGCTCGCGTGGCGTCAGTGCGGCGGGGGCTTCGAGTGCACTGAGTCCGACGAATTCTCTGACGCGCGCGACATCCAGACGAAATCCCTTAGTGAATTCCTCTGACGGGCCTGGTTCACCGCCTGACTGGGATTTCTATCATTCGGGCGAGCCTGCCAAGCCGGTCGACCGCCTGACGGAAACTTCGGCGCCTGTTGCGCCTCCTGCGAAGCTTGCCCAGCCGCCCAATCCGCCCGTGGATCTGCGTGTAAATGCCGGCGGGCAACCCAGGGCAGCGACACATCCAGTGCCCGTGCCGGGGAGGGCGTCCACGCGCCCGGCGAGCCTGCCTCCGAGCGTTGGCAGCGCCAAAATGGCCCAGCCCGCCATAACGCCGCCGACAATATCGAGCGTATCGAAGCTGATTCCGCGCGGCGCGACCGTTCTGCAGGTGGCGGCAGTAGTGCGACAGTCGGACGCTCTGAGGCTCGCGCAGGCGCTGGTGAAGAAAAAATTCCCGGCGTTCGTCGTGACGCCGGACACCGACCGTTTTTATCGCGTGCAAGTGGGTCCTTATCGCGACGCGCAAACGGTCAAGGCCGCGCGGCAAAAGCTTGAACAGGAGGGCTACAACTCCATCGTCAAGCGATGAATCCGTCGGGCGATGAATCCGTCAAGTGGTGAATTCGTCGCGATGAATTCGCCGGGCGATGAATTTGCGCAGACAATGCGCTCGTTTACGCCCGTGCATGTCCCGTCCGGCGAGTCGCGATGCCCGGCGTACTCACGTTAGAATATTCGGGTGATCATTCGCTTTCGTTTCTGGCGCCTGCTGCTTGCACTCGTTGCGGGATGGGCCCTGGCGCTCGCTTTTCCCGATTACAATCTGCCGTTGCTGGCCTGGGTGTCCGTTGCGGCGCTGGTGATCGCTTCAATGGGCGCCGGGATCGGCGAAGCGGCCCTGTGCGGTTTTGCATATGCGGCCGCTTTCTGCACATTCTCATTTCCGTGGATCTACACGGTCATGCGGCAGTACGGGCCGCTGCCTGCTTACGAAGCGGCTGGCGTGATGGCGCTGCTGGTCGTGCAGCAATCGGTCGTATATATATTTTTTAGCGCGCCGCTGGCGTGGATTGCGCGGCGGAGCGCGAATCGCGCGTTATGGGCGGCACCATTCTTGTGGGTGGGCGTCGAGTTGCTGCGGTCGCGGCTGGACGGGTTCAGCTTTCCGTGGGATCTGCTGGGCTACGCGACCTTGGGAAACCTGGCGCTCGCGCAACTGGCGTCACTCGCGGGTGTATACGGATTGTCCTTCGTGGTGGCGGCATACAACGCGTTGCTGGTGTGGTTTCTGCGCGCACAATTTCCGGCGGTGCGGCTATGGAGCGCCGGGCCGCGGAGCACAGCGGTTGCAGGAGCCGGCAGGGTCGACACCCGTGAGCAGCCAGAGCTTGCAGCGGGTAGCGCGCACTCCTCGTCACGAATTCCCACCGTTGTTTGGGGTGGTGCCACGCTCGCGCTCGTGGCGATATCGTTCTTGGGTGGACGGGTGGTTCCGCACGCGGAACCCACGGACGTAGCGCACCTGGTGCAGACCGATCTGCCCACCCTGGCGGAGGTCCCGACCAATTGGGACGCGCTGCATAGCGGGGACATGGTGCAGCTCGACAGTATTTCCATCAGTGCCGGGACGCAACAGCCGGGGCTGATCGTGTGGCCGGAGGTGCCCGCGCCGTTTTCACTCGAGCAAGCAGCCTTCGCGCAGCGTGCCATGCGCATTGCGCGCGAGTCACACAGCGATTTCCTGTTTGGAGTAATCGATTGGAAACTGGTGCCGCAGCCGGCTGCAGGTGGTTCAACAACCGCTTCACGCGGCATCATGCGGCAACTGCCATACAATAGCGCGGCGTTGCTCGACCCGGCGGGCCGCGAGGAATTTCTCTATGATAAGATGCATCTGGTGCCCTTCAGCGAATACGTGCCGGGGCGCAGTTTTTTTTGGTTCGCCAAGAACCTCACCGCGCTGGCGGGCGATTTTCAGCACGGCACCCGTTTTGCCGTGGGCAACCTGCCCGGTGGGCGGTTCAGCGTCTTCATCTGTTATGAGGCCGTATTCCCCAATGAAGTGCGGCAATTTGTCCGCAACGGCGCAGGCCTGCTGATCAATATATCGAATGACGGCTGGCTGGGCCGCTCCGCCGGGCCGGCGCAAAGCCTGATCATGGCGCGCATGCGAGCGCTGGAGAATCGGCGCTGGCTGCTGCGGGACACGAATAACGGCTTTACGGCTTCGATCGACCCGTACGGCCGTGTTGTTGCGAGTATGCCCACTGATGTCCGCGGCGAACTCGACGCACCCTACGGATTCCGGAGCGATTTGACGTGGTACACGCGCTGGGGCGACTGGTTCGCCTGGCTTTCGGTGGCGATTGGGGCATGTCTGCTGATCTAATTTGCGTCAAAGCGGCGCGAATTATTTAAAATATCAAACTAGAGTTTAGAGAAGGACTGAGGCAATGATTATCGAAGATCTCGAACATCGGTTTCAGGAACTACACCAGCGCATCGAGCTCGTGCGGAGTTATCTTTGACGTTCCCCGCCATCGCGAACTGATTCGCGGCCTCGAAGCCAAGACTTCCCAGCCCGACTTTTGGAACGATCCCGAGCAGGCGCAGCGCATCCTCCAGCAGCGCAAGGCCTCCGAGGAAAAAATCGCCGCGGACGACAAGCTCACGCGCATCGTGAGCGATATCGAGACCTATTTTGATTTGGCCAGACAGGAGACCGACGCGGCGCAACGCGAAGCCTCGGTGCGCGAAATCGAGCGCGAAATGACCGCCGCCGATGAATACATCGCGGAACTCGAAACCGCCACGCTGCTTTCCGGGGAAAGCGACCGGCTGAATGCCATCGTGACCATCAAGCCGGGAGCGGGTGGCACCGAATCGCAGGACTGGGCCGAGATGCTCTTGCGCATGTACCTGCGCTGGGCCGAGCGCAAGGGGTACCGCGCGACCGTGCTCGATTCGCAGCCTGGCGAGGGTGCGGGACTCAAGTCAGCCACTGTGCGCATCGAGGGTGAGAACGCCTACGGCCTGCTTACCACCGAAACGGGCGTGCACCGGCTGATCCGCATTTCGCCATTCGATCAGGCGGCGCGGCGGCACACGTCCTTTGCATCCGTTTTTGTCATCCCGGAAATCGACGACCGCATCGAGGTGTCCATCCGGCCCGGAAGATTTGCAGAATCGACACGTTTCGCGCCGGAGGGCACGGCGGGCAGAACGTCAACAAGGTGGAGACGGCGGTGCGGTTCACGCCATCTCCCATCCGGAATCGTGGTGCAATGCCAGGCCGAACGCAGCCAGCATAAAAACCGCGAGATCGCCATGAAGCTTCTGCGCTCGCGTCTCTATGACCTGGAAATTGAGAAGCGCCAGGCCGCCACGCGCAAACTGGATGAATCGAAACTCGACATCAGCTTCGGCAGCCAGATTCGCACCTACACTTTGCAGCCATACCGGCTGATCAAGGACCACCGCACGAAATTTGAGGTGGGCGACGTCGACCGCGTTCTCGACGGCGATATCGATCCCTTCATCCACAGCTTTCTGCTGGCGCGCGCAGGCAAGGCGGTAGTCCACGCCGCCGAATCGCGCGTAGCCGCTGACGACGAAGCATGAGAGGCAGCGGAACAATCATCCGGTCACCTTCAGCCTGTAACTTCTGCCTGTGACTTCAGCCTACGAACGCCTTATCGGCAGGCTTGGGATCATTACTATTGGGGCAATTTCGAACATGGCATCTTGAAATGCCGGCGAGTGCGCGTTGACAGCGCCAGAGGCGTGTGTTAGCGTTTTCCTTCGTCGCCGTGCCAGCCAAATTGTCGTTTATTGTTGAGCCGCAAGGCCGCCAGGTCGTAGACCATTGCTTCTGAAGGAGTTACGGTTTGAGCCAAGATAAGCGCACCTTTCTGTTCACCTCGGAATCGGTTACCGAAGGCCACCCCGACAAAATCGCCGATCAGATTTCAGACGCTATTCTGGATGCCGTCCTGACGCAAGACGCCATGGGACGCGTGGCTTGCGAGACTCTAATTACCACTGGCCTGGCCATGGTGGCCGGCGAAATCACCACCTCGGCGATCCTTGATTACAGCGACATCGTGCGCGGAGTTATTCGCGACGTCGGATACACGCGTGCAGAGTACGGGTTCGACGCCGATACCTGCGCCGTAATCTCTTCTCTCAAGCGCCAGTCTCCCGATATCGCCATGGGCGTGGACACCGGCGGCGCGGGCGATCAGGGGCTGATGTTTGGCTATGCGTGTGACGATACCGATGAGCTAATGCCTCTGCCGATCATGCTGGCACACAAGCTGGTGCGACGTCTGGCGGAGGTGCGCAAATCGGGTTTGGTGGACTTCCTGCGTCCCGACGGCAAGTCCCAGGTGACGGTCGAATACGTCAAGGGACGTCCTGCGCGCGTAGATTGCGTGGTCATCTCCACCCAGCACGCCGACGAGGTCTCGAACGCTGACATGCACGAAGCCATCATGAACGAAGTCATCCAGCACGTCGTTCCTGAATCGCTGGTAGACGACCGCACAAGTACCACATCAATCCACGGGACGATTCGTGGTGGGCGGCCCCATGGGTGACGCCGGGTTGACCGGCCGCAAAATCATCGTGGATTCCTACGGCGGCTACAGCCGTCACGGTGGCGGCGCGTTTTCAGGCAAGGATCCGACAAAAGTGGACCGCTCGGCATGCTACATGGCGCGTTACATCGCGAAAAACCTCGTCGCGGCGGGATTGGCGAAGCGCGTCGAAGTGCAGCTCGCCTACGCCATCGGCGTGGCGGAACCCGTATCGGTTATGGCGGACACTTTCGGTACCGGCACCATTCCCGACGAACGGATGACGGAACTCATCCGCGCAACCTTCTCGCTCACCCCGCGCGGCATTATCGAAAGCCTCGACCTCCGGCGGCCGATTTATCGCGCCACAGCCGCCTACGGCCACTTTGGCCGGACCGAGCCATCCTTCACGTGGGAACGCTCGGACAAGGTAGAAGCAATCCGCAAGGAAGCAAAATCGCACCAGCGCACCCGTGATTGCGGGCCGTTAGACAAAATCCTCGACACTGATTGGGAGGCATTCCTGTGGCAACTACGCATTCCCTTGCGGGCGACGTCAAAGACATGGCACTGGCCGATCGCGGCAAGCGCAAAATCGAATGGGCCAACCAGCAAATGCCCGTTTTGCAATCGATTCGGAAACGGTTCATCAAGGAGCAGCCGCTCCAGGGCCTGCGCGTGTCTGCCTGCCTGCACGTGACCAGCGAAACCGCGAACCTGGCGATCACGCTGCGTGACGGCGGCGCCGACGTGGTGCTGTGCGCCTCAAATCCGCTCTCGACCCAGGACGAAGTTGCCGCGTGCCTGGTAAAGGATTACAGCATCCCCACGTTTGCGATTAAAGGTGAAGACAACGCAACGTATTACTCGCACCTCGAAGGCGGCGCTCGACCACAAACCGCAAATGACCATGGATGACGGAGCGGACCTGGTTACGATGCTGCTCACCAAGCGGCCGGAGCTGGTCGCGAGCGTGATCGGCGGCACCGAAGAAACCACCACGGGGGTAATTCGGCTGCGCGCCATGGCGAAGGATGGCACGCTCAAGTATCCCGTGGTCGCGGTGAACGACGCGCTTACCAAGCACCTGTTCGATAACCGCTATGGCACGGGCCAATCCACCATTGACGGCATCCTGCGCGCGACTAACCTATTGCTCGCCGGCCTGAAGTTTGTCGTCGCGGGCTATGGCTGGTGCGGCCGCGGAGTCGCGATGCGTTCCAAGGGCCTGGGTGCCGACGTCATCGTCACCGAGATCAATCCCACGCGCGCCATCGAGGCGGTGATGGATGGTTTCCGCGTGATGCCCATGGCCGACGCCGCTAAAATCGGTGACATCTTCGTCACCGTCACTGGCAACAAGTCGGTTCTCACCGGCGAGCATTTCGAGCGTATGAAGGAAGGCGCGGTGATTTGCAATTCCGGCCACTTCAATGTGGAGATTGACATCCCGGCGCTCGAGAAGTTATCGAGCAGCAAGAAACCGGCGCGCCCATTCGTGGACGAATACACGATGAAAGACGGCCGCAGAATTTACCTGCTGGCCGAGGGGCGGTTGGTTAATCTTTCTTCGGCGGAGGGCCACCCGGCTGCGGTGATGGATATGAGCTTTGCCAACCAGGCGCTCGCCGCGGAATATTTGGTCAAGCACGGTAAAGAGCTGCAGCCGCAGGTTTACCCCGTGCCGGAAGCCATCGACCAGCACATCGCTAAACTCAAGCTCGAATCGATGGGCGTGCACGTGGATAAACTGACGCCCGAGCAGGAGCAGTACCTGGCGTCGTGGTCGGAAGGCACCTAAACGCTGAGTTTGTTGCCGGCGACGTTGTGCGACGACGCCGTTTGACGACATTGTGCGGCGACGCCGGTCAGCGTCGTCGTTTAACGTCGCTGGGCAGCGGCGCCTTCCGGTAAGCTTCCGAACATCGCGATGCGTGAATGGGCCAATCTGGCGCTGGACACCGCATGCGCGCGCGGTGCAACCTTCGCCGATGCGCGCGTGATGGACATTCGGCTGCGCGACCTCTCCACGAAAAACGGCGAAGTGGGCAATCTTGCCGAGAACGAATCTCTCGGCCTCGGCCTGCGAGTGGTCGCGGACGGCTGCTGGGGATTTGCTTCAACCGATCAATTGACGCGCGAAGGCGTCCAGTCCTGCGCGGCCTATGCGGTGGCTATCGCGCGCGCTTCGGCGCTCGCGAAACGTCACGATGTGGTGATGGTCCCCGAGCAAGCCTTCGTGGACACCTGGCAGAATCCCTTCATCAAGGACCCGTTCGAAATCCCACTCGAGCGCCAGCTCGCATTGCTGCTCGCCGCCGACCGCGAAATGCGCAGCGTCCAGGGCGTCACCCTTGCCGAGACGTCCATGCAATTCCGCCGCATCGAGCAGTGGTATGCCTCGACGCTGGGCTCGCAAATCCACCAGGTAAAAGTGGAGTCCGGGGCGGGCATCGTGGCTATGGCCTTTTCCGGCGACGAAATTCAGAAGCGTTCCTATCCCAGCAGTTTTGGCGGTCAGCACGAGCTTGCGGGTTACGAATTGGTTGAATCACTCGACCTGGTGGGTAACGCTCCGCGTGTTGCCGAAGAGGCCGTCGCACTGCATTCTGCCGCGCAGTGTCCCGAGGGCCAGAGCACAATCATCCTCGAAGGGTCGCAACTAGGTTTGCAGGTTCATGAATCCATCGGCCATCCAATCGAGCTCGACCGCGTTCTGGGGATGGAAGCCAACTTCGCCGGATTGAGTTTCCTCACGCTCGAAAAACTCGGCCACCTGCGTTACGCCTCCGACATCGTCAACGTCGTGGCCGACGCGCGCCTCGAACACGGCCCCGGCCTGGGCACGTTCGGTTATGACGATGAAGGTGTGCCCGCGCAGTGCACTAACATCATCACCGCCGGCTTGTTCACTGGATATTTGTCGAGCCGCGAAACCGCTCCTGCCATTGGTCTCGCGCGCTCGGGCGGCACCATGCGCGCCGAAAGCTGGAACCGGCTGCCGATGATCCGCATGACCAATGTGAGCCTGCTCCCGGGCACATGGAGTTACGATGATTTAATCGCCGACACCGATGACGGCATCCTTATGGCGACCAACCGCTCCTGGTCTATCGACGATCATCGCTACCATTTTCAGTTCTCCACGGAAATCGGCTGGGAGATCAAGGGAGGCAAGAAAGGCCGCATGCTCAAGCATCCGAGCTACAGCGGCATCACCACGGAATTCTGGAACAGTTGCGACGCCATCTGTTCGCGCGATCATTGGACGCTCTGGGGCACGCCTAACTGCGGCAAGGGCCAGCCCATGCAGACCATGGGTACCGGACACGGCGCGGCGCCTGCACGCTTCCGGAATGTACGTGTGGGCATGGCCTTCGCGAAAGGATAAGCCCTACGTCTCCGTCTCACACTTCGCCTCGCACCCACGTAAAGTCACGGCGCGTATCAGCGGTGCGCACGCGGGGCACCGAGTCGCCGGCCGCTGCTGAGTCGCATCTGCCTTCCGACGCCGAGTTGCGGCGTCTCGCCGAGCGCATCGTACGGCTGTCCGATGCCGACGAGACCGAAGTCGAAATTGACGCGGGCGCCGATGCGCTCACGCGCTTCGCCAACAATGCTATACACCAGAACGTTGCCGAGCGGAACCTCACTGTTTCCGTGCGCACCGTCTTCGACGGCCGCACGGCGCGCGCCACCTCGAACAAAATCGATGACAACTCGCTGCAGCGCGTCGTCGCCGCCTCCGCCGCGCTCGCGCGCAGCCGCCCGCAGCATCCGAGCCTGCTGCCCATGCTGCCCAAGCAGACGTTTCCGCGCGTCGAGCGTTACTTTCCCGAGACTGCTGCGGCCACCCCGCAGGATCGCGCACGCGCCGTCGCCCGGGTTGTGGGGATCGCCGCCGCAAACGATCAGACAGCTGCCGGCATATTTACTACGGGAGCTTCCGTAACGGCACTCGCGAACTCTCGCGGATTGTTCGTGACGCACCGCCAGACGCGCGCCGAGTTTTCCGTCACCGTGATGGAAAAGGACTCCTCCGGCTGGGCCAAGGCCAATTCTCCCGATATTGCCCGCATCGATCCTGATGAGCTGGGCGGCAGTGCCAGCCGCAAGGCCGCCGCTTCACGCGAACCGCGTGAAGTGGAAACCGGCCGCTGGACGGTCATCCTCGAACCCGCCGCAGTGCTCGATCTGGTCGGATCGCTTTTTTACGATTTCGCCGGGACCGCGGTACAGGACCAGCGCTCCTGCTTCAACAACAGGCTGGGCAAAAAGGTGATGGGCGATAACATCACGGTGCGCGACGATGTCACGCATCCGCTGCAGTCGGGTACACCGTTCGACGGCGAAGGTTTGCCGCGCCGCAAGGTTTTGCTGGTCGATAAAGGTGTGCTGCGCAACCTGGTCTACGCGCGGGCCACGGCAAAAAAAATGCACACCAAACCCACTGGGCACGGCTTGTCATTGCCCAATGAATATGGTGAAGCGCCTTATAACCTGGTTTTCGACGGTGGCGCTACGCCTGCCAAGGAGATGGTCGCCTCGACTGAGCGCGGCATTCTGGTAACGCGGCTGTGGTATATCCGCGAAGTCGATCCCTACGAAAAAGTTCTCACGGGCATGACGCGCGATGGCACATTCCTGGTGGAGGACGGGCGCGTGGCCGGCGGCGTGCGCAACTTCCGCTTCAATCAAAACATTCTGGAGATGCTCAGCAATGTCGAGCAGCTGGGTCCGGCGGTGCGCGCGGCGGGCGAGGAATCGTTCGAAATGGTCGTCCCGGCGATGAAGGTGCGCGGCTTCCACTTCACCGAGGTCACCAAGTTCTAAGCGGCGCAGCAACCTGTGGCACCCGGAGAACCGAACCTGCGCCCATGAACGGGCCGATCAGGGCCAAAGTTATCCCGGCGATGACGTGCCCGCCGGCCTGCACCCCTCAAGCGGCACGGAGAGATTCTTCGCTGCCTCAGCCGTGACCGCCGGGCTATGGAATGCGAGCGCGGAGGATTCGAGAAGTGCCTTAGCTTGATTTGTTGCGTTCGGTCCGGCGATGACCTAAGCATATGATACTGTGATATTGTGAGCATCTTTCGACTGCAGGTTGCCTGCTCATCGACTCATACAAATTCCCTGATAATTCTCATACTGCCCGCCAATTGACGATCTCGTGTAGCCAATCCGGTTCTCATTCGCCGCCAGGCTTCCGCATTAAAATCGAGCGCTCATGAAGCCTCCATGTGACGCAGCCGTAATCGAATCGGGGCATGTCGGCGTTCCCTGCACAACGGAAGCCGGGCGGTGGGTTCTGGCCGTCACGATTCTTGGCTCCAGCATGGCGTTCATCGACAGCACTGTCGTGAACGTGGCATTACCCGCCCTACAAACCAGTCTTGGCGGCACGGTGACCGACATCCAGTGGGTGGTCGAGGCATACGGGCTGCTTCTCGGCGCATTGATCTTGGTGGGCGGCTCGCTAGGCGATCTGTATGGCCGTAGAAGAATGTTCCTGGCTGGCGTAACGATTTTCGCGTTGGCCTCTATCGCTTGCGGCGTCGCGCCAAACATCCACGAATTAATACTGGCGAGAGCTGTCCAGGGATTGGGCGCGGCGTTTCTTGTGCCGGGCAGCTTGTCAATAATAAGCGCGTCCTTCGATGAGCAGGAGCGTGGCCGGGCAATTGGGACATGGTCGGGCTTCACCGCGATCACAACAGCCATTGGGCCAGTGCTAGGTGGCTGGTTAATCGAGCATGCTTCCTGGCGGTGGGCGTTCTTGATCAATGTGCCCATTGCGGCGGCAGTGATTGTGCTTTCCCTGTGGGCAGTTCCCGAAAATAAGACCCACGCGGCAGGAAATATCGACTGGGCGGGGGCGTTTACCGCCACGGTTGGTTTGGGGGGCCTGGCATACGGATTCATTGAATCTGCGAGCCTGGGCTGGAGCCATCCATACGTGTGGGGCGCTCTGATTATTGGTTGCGCGTCTCTCGCCGCTTTCTTCTTCATTGAATCTCATGCCGGTCTTCCCATGCTGCCGCTGTCGCTTTTCCGTTCTCGGAATTTCAGCGGTGCCAACCTGATTACATTATTTCTTTACGCGGCACTGGGGATTTTTTTCTTTTTGTTTCCGCTGGATCTGATCCAGATACAACATTACTCGGCGACAGCCACGGGCGCCGCTGCACTTCCGTTCATCCTGCTCATGTTTCTGCTGTCGCGGTGGTCGGGCGGACTGGTTGCTCACTATGGACCCAGGCGGCCTCTAATCATCGGCCCGATTATCGCAGCGGTAGGATTCCTTTTGTTCGCGGCGCCGTCGGTAGGAGGAAATTACTGGCGGACGTTTTTCCCGGCATTTGTGGTGCTCGGTTTTGGACTGGCCGTCAGCGTCGCTCCTTTGACAACGGTGGTCATGAATGCAGTCGACCAGGATCGTGCCGGGGCAGCTTCTGGAATCAACAACGCGGTCGCCCGAGTGGCCGGACTCCTGGCGATTGCCGTCCTAGGGGTGGCCATGACCAGTGTGTTCGCCTTTCGTTTGAACCGCAGCCTGGCGGATTTAGCGATTCCGACACCAGTGATGCACGACCTGCAGTCGAATGAAATCAGGCTCGCTGCGCTAACCGTCCCGGCCGGGACCGATGCAAAGCTGGCTGCAGCGATCAGGGTGTCTATCGAGCAAGCCTTTATTTTCGGATTCCGCTTCGTGATGCTGATTTGCGCAGGTCTCTCCCTCGCGAGCGCGGCGTTCGCTTGGAGAATGATAGCGAAATCGCAGCCGAATGGTCCCGGTTCATGAAGAACACCGCTCCACAATTCGGGCGGAAAATTTTGTGCACAGGCCAACGTGAATGATCATTCAACAATGATCATTGAAAGGATCATTGAAGGTATCATTTAAGGTGAATCGTTACGGAAAAGAGGCCCAAGCCAACAAGGCGGAGCTATTCCGGCGTGGCCGTTGTACACGGTCACGACAGGCCGATTACTCGGCGCTCAGCAGGAGCCAGCATCGCGGCAGCGTCGCGGACGCGCTGCCGCGTCGGACGAAATTCGCGCGCATTTTGCGCGTGACCGGGCCGGGCTACCTGCCCTCGTGAACTCTCGTGAAGTACGAAAGAAATCAGCTGCGCAGGTATTTGTTGAACCAGTCAACCGTACGCTGCCAAGCCAGATCGGCCGCTGCTTTGTTGTAGCGTTCCGGCGTCGCGTCACAGTTGAAGCCGTGAACAGCGTTTGGATATATATAGCCTTCGTGCGGAACGTTGATCGCCGTCAAGGCCTTGTCGAACGCCGGCCATGTCGCTGCGAGGCGCGTGTCGAGTTCCCCGTGATGGGCCAAAATCGCTCCTTTGATTTTGGGGATGTCCTCGTTGGGAGGAACTGCACCATAGAATGGTACGGCGGCCCCCAAATCGGGCCCCAGCCGGACGGCCAAAGTATTGGCAACACCGCCACCGTAACAGAAACCGGTGGCTCCGATCTTGCCACTGCAGTCGGCGCGCGATTTCAGCCATTTCGCGGAGGCGACGAAATCTTCGCCCATTTTTTTGCCGTCGACCTTGGCGAACATCTGGCCGCCCTTGAAATCGTCACCAGGAAAACCGCCGAGAGAGGTGAGACCATCCGGCGCGAATGCCATGAAGTTAACGAGGGCCAACCGCCGCGCGACGTCCTCGATGTGAGGATTCAGACCGCGATTTTCGTGGACGACGATGATACCGGGCAATTTTGATACCGTCTCGGCTCGTGTATCGGCGCTGACAGGCCGCACGAGATATCCTTTGATGCTTCCATTCCCTTGCGGCGACGGGACGGTTTCGTAGCTGGCTTTGATGCGGTCATCGGTCTTGGACACCTGCTGCGCCTGAGCGTAGTTCGGCATCAAGGCCTCGACGATTGTGGGCACTGCCAAGCCGCCTACAGCAAACTTCTTTACGCCGTCCATAAAATCACGCCGGCTGATCTCGCCGTGAATAAAGAGGTTGTAGAGCTGTATGGCCTCTTTCGGCAGTTTAGGTCTCGTTGTGGTCTCCATTAGCTAACTCCTTTCAGAAGATATAGCACTTTCTCGCATGTCTTTACGAACAATGAGTCGTATCCGGAATATTGTTACCGTTACGGGTATTCCCGCCTCAGACTTACAATAGCTGCCAAATTTACGTGAAGAGAGATCCTGGCCAATACCGTCAAGGCAGAGACTGGCCGCCGAAGGTTATAGCACGCGAACGGTCTGCTGCGCCAGCGGCTTGTTCCCAAGCGCCTTGGATCGTTTTCTGCAATCGCGTGGTCGAAGCTTGAATCGGTGAATAAGGGGATTAGTCACGAATGCCGGCCGCCGGTAGAATGATACGGTCTGATCGTTATGAGCGCAGCAGCCTAGACATGCATTGCAGGAACTCCGGCAGGAGCGTTGCCGAAGCAGGTTTGATTTTCCTCGCGCGGATGAGGAGACTTTTCACACCACCGCCGGCGAGGGCGAACGCCGCTGTGTTCCTGGTAACTAAAGCAGGTCCAATAATCCGGCAACCTGGAAAGGAGCGTTTATGCAGCTGGGGATGATCGGCCTTGGCAGGATGGGAGCCAACATGACACGGCGGCTTCTTAGGGGCGGGCACGAGTGTGTCGTCTTCAACAGATCTCCGAAGCCAGTCGAGGAACTGGTCAAAGAGCACGCCATAGGCGCGGCCGACTTGGCGGATTTGGTAAAGAAACTGGAGAAGCCGCGAACGATCTGGCTGATGGTACCGGCGGGCGCGGTTGAAAAAACGATCTCCGACCTTGTGCCGCGCCTCGACGCCGGTGACACGCTGGTCGACGGGGGTAACTCGTACTACATCGATGATATCCGGCGTGCGAATGACTTGACCGCAAAACATATTCACTATGTGGATGTCGGCACGAGCGGCGGAGTGTGGGGGCTTGAGCGCGGGTATTGCATGATGATTGGTGGAGAACTCGAAGTCATACAGCACCTGGACGCAATCTTCTCCACGCTTGCGCCGGGCATGGGGAACATACCCCGTACTCCTGGGCGAGAGAAGGTTGGGGGAACAGCAGAAAAAGGGTATCTGCATTGCGGTCCCAACGGCGCAGGTCATTTCGTGAAGATGGTGCACAATGGCATTGAGTACGGCATCATGGCCGCCTACGCTGAAGGTTTGGGTGTGTTGCGATCGGCGAATATTGGGAAAACCGCGGGCGGGACGGATGCGGAAACCACTCCCTTACGGGACCCCGATCACTACCAATACGATCTCAATCTGCGAGACATAACCGAAGTCTGGCGACGCGGCAGCGTGATTGCTTCGTGGCTGCTCGATCTCACCGCGACAGCGCTCTTGCAGGATCCGGCGTTGTCGAAGTTTGCCGGCCGGGTGTCGGATTCCGGCGAAGGCCGTTGGACAATTAAGGCGGCAATCGATGAAGCGGTACCGGCGCCAGTGCTCACGACAGCTTTGTATGAGCGGTTTAGTTCGCGGGGCGAGGCGGACTTTATAAACAGGGTTTTGTCCGCGATGCGCTATGAGTTTGGAGGCCACCTGGAGAAGCCGGCGTAAGAGCGGGGATATGATTTCGGTTCGCGGCCGCATTGGTCCGCGCGCTTCTCGCGATTATTTAACGAGGCCGTTGAGATATTCGATGAGCTTTTGTTGGTCTGCAGGGGTGAGCTTCGCGCCATAGGTCATCATTTTGGCGATGACCGCATTCCAGTCGTCTGCAGGCAATTTTTTCGTCGCTGTCGCCATATCGTGGCACTGCTGGCAACTTCGCTGCAGTATGGCTCTACCTTCCGCTTCCGGCGTCTGTTGATCCGCCCTGCCAGCCCCCTGTCGGCCACCGCCGGGCGTCTGACCGGTCGCTTCTCGGTTACTGCCGCTGTTCGCCGCGAGAAAAACCGTCAGTGGTTCGATCTCGTCGGGCAGGATCTCCGCTCCCCGGCCAATCATGGAATAGACCGTGTCCCTCCACTGTTCCGGCGAGTTTTTCTGAGCCTGAATCATCCTCATAATCGCAGGGTGACACGTGGCGCACGCTTGCCCAACCGCTTGTCTGCCTTTTTCAATCTGAGCCTGCTGGTCGCCTTGGGGGGTCGCAGAGACTCCGGCTGCAAGGCCGCCGACAAAAGCCGCAGCGGAAATCCACGCCACGAGATTCCAGACGTTAAGGGAAAGGATTCGTTTGCGCCTGCTCCGCATGGGATCCTCCGATAAATCTTGTGGACGTGAATTTTAAGCGCTGGTCAGTCTCTTCTTGCGGATCTCCGCGATGGAGTGATGCTGATACCAGGTACCTTGGCTCAAAACGGTCCATCCGGTGCTATGTCGATATCCAGCACAACCGCCTTGCCATCTCGCATGCTCTTCAGACTTCGTTGCAATGCCGCGGGCAGGTCGCCTGCGGCTTTCACTTTTTCGCCTTTCAGGCCGTAAGCTTCCGCGATTTTGGTGTATTCAACGTTGGGGTCTCCCAAATAGCCATCGAAGTCCCTGCCGGCCTCGTAGAAGTGACCGCCGTTTTGCATGTTGCGGTCCCGGCTCTCGTTGTATAGGCGATTGTTCATGATCACGATGAGCATGGGCGCCTCATAACGTGCGATGCTCCACAAGGTCTCTGACTGGCCAAACAGGAATCCGCCGTCACCCTGCAGCGCGACTACTTGCCGCTCGGGTAAGGCTACATTGACGCCAAAGGCCGCGGCTACTCCCCACCCCAGCGCTTGGCCTTTCGTGCGTCCGATCTTTTGTTTATTCGGGCCGCCCAGCGTGAGCTGTCTCAAGATTTTGGAATATTCGGTCCCCACCTCCGGAACAATCACGGCATCCTTATCGAGCGCTTTCTCCAATTCATACCCGACGCGCTCCCAGGTAAGAGGACTGTCATCGAACCGGGCGCGCAAGGCTATTTCCCGGGATTGCTTTAGCTGGCCAGTCAGCGCGGATACCTCCGCCAATCTGGTGGAGCGAATCTTGGCCATGCGATCCTTCGTCAACATCGCCATCCAGCGCATCGGAAAGGTCACGGATGGCCGTGCGCACCTCCGACAGAATGGCCAGGTCCGGAACAGTAGACCTTCCCATCGTATTGGGATCGTGACTGATGTGCACGAGGGGAGTGTTGCGCAGCGGCTGACCCACGGTAGTGGTGAAACTCTCGCCAAAGCTGATCAACAAATCCTGTTTCCGAGGGTATCGCTCGGCCATAAGCTCGCCGAGATACAGCGGATGATAGTTGGGGAAATTCGCGTAGAGGCTATGCGCCGTTTCCGTCACCGGAACGGAGAGCTTTTCGGCTAGCGCTAACATCTCTTCGCTTGCTCCCTCCGCACCAACCTCGGAGCCCACCACAAACACGGGATTCTCGGCTTCGATCAGCCATTGCGCGGCTTTCTGGATCAAGTCCGCCTGAGCGCGAGCCTTGTAGCGCATGGTGGCCAGATCGATCTTGTAAATTGGGGCCTGGACCTGTTCCTGCCCGCCTGTGCCCCCACTCAAAGTCACGGGCCCGCTGGGCGGCCCGAATGCGAATTTCATCGCACGGCGAAGAATGCCGGTCATATCCTCGGGCACGAGAACCGCTGTCCACATGGTAAAAGGCTCGGTGGGTCCGAGCGGGTTATCCCACTCTTCCTGGCCATCCTTCCCTTGCGCGGCTCCGGCCACTCCGCCGCCGGAAAGACAGACCAGCAGCGGAACCCGGTCTTTCCAGGCGCAGTAGATGTTGCTCAGAGCGTTGCCTGTTCCTATGTGGCCCCCGAAAAAGAACCCCAGGGTCTTGCTGGCCATGGCTGAAGCCCGCTGCCGCCGCGACTCCCTGACCTTCGTGCGTCATGTTGATGACCTGCACATCGCCGGCAGCCTCGATAGCTTCAAAAAACGGCACGTTGCCGCTCACGTTCGTATGAAATAGCGTGCGAATGCCGGCGGCCCTCAACTGCGCGAGCATAGCCCCGGCAGACGTGCCCATATAAATTTCGGGCTTGCCGTTTGGCAGTGCGTTTTCAGGATGCGGGGTTACAACTTGAGGAGAAGCCAGAGTGGATTGACCGACCCCCATGGCAATCCCGGCGGCGGCCGTGCCGGCGATAAAATCGCGCCTGGAGAGAGGGGCGGCGCGACCCTGTTGTGAGCTTGCCGTTTTCTCGTTCATTTTTGGAGTTGTCATGAGCCACCCCCCTTCGTTGCCAAACGGAATCATACTCCCAGTAGCTACGCAGTCGCTGAGGTTTGAAGCGATTAAACCACTCCAGAGCAGAACCGGGCGCTTTATCGCTCGCTGAGTTTGCTCAAGTCCGAGGCCGAAAAACGCGTACAAAAGGTCTTCATTTCGAAGTTACCGCTTGGCGCGAGCCATGGTTTAAAATATCAACTTCAAGCCGAACAGGATGTGGCGTGAGCCGTCGGTCCCAGGGATATGACGCAACGGTAAAGCGCTGATCTTAGCGCCAGCGGAAAAGCTTTAGGGCCAGCGTGAAACACACCATCAGCCACACGGTCAAAACAGTTAACTGCGGAGCGACTCGTGCCAAGTTTGCGCCTTGCAGCATGTTCGCACGCAGCGCGTCGATCACCGCGGTCAACGGAAGCACTTTGATGATCGGTTGCACGGCTGCGGGAAACCGCTGCGCCGAAAAGAAGACCCCAGAGGCCACCCACATCGGCATCATCACCAAATTCATGAGTCCGGATGCAGCCTCTATGGTTCGCGCGCGCGACGCGATGAGCAGCCCTAAGGCGCTGAACGACAATGAACCGAGAACACATAACACCACGAGAGCAAACAGAGAACCGCGGGCCGGCACGCGAAATACCAGCGCGCCGAAACCTAACAAGACGCCTACTTCCAGCACGAGCAGCAACAGCCGGGAAAGCAGAAACGAGAGCAAGTAATAATGCCGAGGCATCGGCGTCGCAATCAGGCGCTTAAGCAGGTTTTTTCGGCGTGCATCCACAATCGCGAATCCCATCCCCCAAATGGCGCTGCCCATCAGATTCATTCCCAGGAGGCCGGGGATCAGAAAGTCGATGTAACGAGAGCCGGGCTCGCGGACCAGCAGGTCGCGGGACGCTACAAGATCTCTACGACCTGCGGCTTGCTGGACCGCGCGATCCGCCAGCATGCGGGCAGAGCGTCCGTCGGGGTTGGTATCATCATATTGATATACGACTTTGCCGTCCGGAGTCTGGTCCGCGAGTAGTGCCACCTTGCCCGTCCGCAGCGCGTCTTCGGCCGCAGACACATCGAGTTGCTGCACTTCAAGAAGGTTGTCGCGGCGAAGCGCCGCTGCCAGGTCAGGCGTCACCACCGCAATCTTCAGCACCTCCGGAGGGCGATTGCGAAACGCAATTCCCAAGCCCGCAGCCAGCAGCACGGGAAACACAAATACCCAGAACAGCGCTTCGGGTTCGCGCAAGAATTCGTGGAAGCGAACTGCGATCAGTTGTACGAGCGGATGGTCAGCGATAGAAGTTCGACGGGGAGACTTCTGCACCGCATCCTGCGAGGGAGTATGGGGAATCGCAGCTACGTCACTCATCGCGCAGATGCCGTCCCGTCAGAGTAACGAAGACGTCCTCCAGCGTCGCCGACCGCGTACGCAGTTCGGTGAGCGGAATGCCTTGCCGCTTTAGCTCATCGAGTAATGCTGGTACTGCCTGGTGCAGCTCCGTTACCTGCAACTGCAAGGTACCATCGTTCACATGCACGTCGCGAACTCCCGTGAGCCGCTGCCAGGTAGATTTGTCGAGAGTCGGTGCTCCATGGCCGAAGGAGATTTCAACTGTGTGCTCCACACCAATCGCCGCAATCAACTCGCGTGGCGAGCCAAGAGCGATCGCTTTGCCATGATCCATAATAGCCACACGATCGCAGAGCCGCTCCGCTTCCTCCATGTAGTGGGTGGTCAGCAGGATGGTGCGTCCCGCGAGCTTGAACTGTTCAATCAACTCCCAAAGTTGGCGGCGCGCCTGCGGGTCCAGCCCCGTGGTGGGCTCGTCGAGGAATAGAAACTCAGGATCGCCGACGAGCGCACACGCAAGCGCGAGGCGCTGTTTCTGGCCACCGGAAAGAGCGCCTACTCGCGATTGCCGTTTCTCGTCGAGTTGTACTAGCGCAATGACTTCGGAGGCCGCTGGTCCTTGCTGAAAGAAGCTTCGGAATAGACGCACGGTTTCGAAAACAGTGAGCTTCTCCGATAGCTGCGTATCCTGCAGTTGAATCCCGAGGCGCTGGCGCAGTTGTTCGGCATCGGAATCCCAGTGAAACCCAAGCAGCTCCACTTCGCCCGAATCCGCGGCAGTCAACCCCTCGCAAATTTCGATGGTGGTTGTTTTGCCGGCACCATTCGGTCCAAGGAGTCCGAAACATTCGCCGCGTCGTACTTCGAGATCGAGCCCGTCGACGGCCACCACCTCTTTATAGGACTTGTGGAGACCGCGAACGCGAAGGGCAAGGTTCGATATGGATTGTGGCACGTTTGCAGTATCGCTTCGAAAGTTCGCACGTTCAAGATGTGGACCGAAGTCGAAAGCATTCTCGTGATGCTGCCGTCGTTCGGGTATCGGGAGCGTGACGTGCGGGCACGTAGTCTACTATAGAGTTCCAAAAACTCGGCGTAAGAGCCGAACTAGTGAGAAAAGCGATTCGGGTGAGTTAAGGGGTGGGTCTCGGTGCCTGAATGGCGAACGAATCTCGTAATTGCATGTCATTGTTTTCTGGTGAGTCTTGAGTGTATCTTTCTCATGGTCCCGGGCATACGCACAGTCATCCGCACGACGGGAATCACTCGCACGCAGGGGATCATGCGCACGAGGGGTGACGGGCGAGGGCATATCCAAGCGAAATTGCTGACTGTCGTTGAAGTACTCGATCTCGGAGTGCTTACGCTGCGGGGTAGCAGGTCGTCCCCAGGCAGGGTTCCGCGAGGCTTTATTTATTTGACTAAGTTATGACGAAGTTATGAATCTGATCAGCCTGGTCTCCATTATCATGCTCGGCTTCTTCCTGGGGATGCGGCACGCCACCGACCCCGATCATGTGGTTGCCATCACCACCATTGTGTCGCGTTATCGCCGCGTGAGTCATGCGGCGCTGATCGGAAGTCTCTGGGGCTTGGGTCATACGCTGACAATCCTGGCAGTGGGCGGGGGTATCATTTTGTTTGGCTGGGTGATTCCCACCCGGATTGGCCTGTCGATGGAATTTTCCGTCGCGCTGATGTTGATCTTGCTGGGGATTCTCAATTTAACGGGCATGTTTCAGTGGATCACGGAACGATTTGCTGCCGGTGTCGTGCATTCTGGCCATGTTCACCCCCATGTTCAGAGCCATGATAGCTGCTTGCCGCCCCAGGTGCCCGGGGATGATGCCGGACTTCATATCCACGAGGCCGGCGAGCCGACCATGAATTGGTTTGATAAATGCTTCGCACGGATTGGCATCTACCAGGTGGTGCGTCCACTCGTGGTTGGCCTGGTGCACGGGCTGGCGGGGTCCGCTGCCGTAGCTCTTCTAGTGATGACCACCATACGCAACCCAAGATGGGCGCTGGCTTACCTGTTGGTGTTTGGGGTAGGCACGCTCGCGGGCATGATGCTGATCACTGCCACGATGGCGCTGCCATTTATATATGCTACCAAGAGCTTACCGCAAGTGAATGTAGGATTCCGGGTAGCTTCCGGTGTGCTGAGCTTGTTATTTGGCCTGTTCCTGGTTTATCAAATCGGGTTTGTGAACGGTTTATTCACCAGCCATCCGCAATGGAAGCCGCGGTAACTGCGCGGGCTTCAGCGGATTCCGAGGAGCGGCCAATAAAACGGCACGATCACCAACAGGACCAACGATTCCACCACAGTCAAGCAAAATCCCACGCGCAGCAAATCCTTGGATTCGAAATAGCCGTAGGAATAACCAGTGACCATGACCCCCGACTGATACACGAAGATCTTGCCACCCCCGGCGAACGTCCAAATCAGCCCGAGAGGCAAGGGATGAATGCCGTGAGTAATGGCGAAGTTCATCAGCGGCGGCAAGGACGTGGCCAGCATCGAAATCTCATTCCCCAGGAAAATATGATAGACAAAGGCCGTCCAGTAAGGGACGAAGGCAAGCGAAAACCTGTTCGTGACCCAGGGTCCCATCCAGGCAAACATAAAGGTGGTTAACGCGTGCAGCGCGTTTGTTTGTTGCAGGACCTCACCCATACTAATTGCAGTGGCCGTAAAAAATACCGGCAGATAGTTGAACCGCTTCAGGTCCTCCTGGTCAAGGACGCCCAAGCCGGGCACGACAGCAAAAAGACCGACACCGATGCCGATGATCGCCGGGGAAATATGGTGAATCAAGTCGGTGGCCCACAAAGCAATCGCGATCAACATCAGCAACAGCGCCCTTTTTTCCATGGGCGTCCAAAGGCCCATTTTTTCGACCGCCTCGTCCAGGAAGGCTTTGCCGCCGTCGAGCGCTCCCTCCTCGGCAGGGTAGAGCCATAGCACGAGCCGCCAGATGCAAAAAATCGTGACCAGAACGCATGGCAAGAAAGCCAGCAGCCACAAACTCCAGTAAATTTCGATATGCGTCGCTTTTTGAATGAGCCCTCGTCCCAGGATCGAGGCCGCACCCGCGAGAACTATTTTGTCGAACATGCCCGCGGTATAGGTCAGCGTAATGAAGATCCCGCGACCGACATTGCTGCCGCGGGCCAGCCCAAACACTTCCATCAGGCCGAGGGCGACCGCCGCCATGATAATGACGCAGGCGATTCCGGAAGGAACCAGGAATGTCAGAAGGAGAGAGGACAGGATCAAACCCAGCAAAAGACGCGAATAACTGGTTCCTACGCGCCGCATGACGAGATAGGCCAGACGGCGCGCCAACCCCGATTTGGTGGCCATCATTCCGATCAGGCCAGCGCCAAAGAGGAACCAGGGTGTCTGGTCGGCGAATCCGCTGAACGCGGTCTCAAACTTCACGACCTTCAGTACCCAGAAAAGGTAGCACCCAACCAAGCCGGTGAGTGCGTGCGGAAGCACCTCGGTGATCCAGGCGATGATCATGAACGAAGCCACGGCCAGCGCATGCTTCGACAAAGCATCGAGGGGGAGCGGCGCGAACCACAAGGCGGTGGGCACGGCAAGCGAGAGAATCCAGCCGATCCGTTTTTGGGGCGACCTGTGGATTACCGACTGCGGTGCGCCGGCTATTTGCTCGGTGGTAGCCACTACGTTATCGAACACTCATCGGCACTCATCGGGCACTTATCGGGTACTCATCGGGCGGATCGCGATCAACAGCAACAGGATTCAATTTCCCGGATTTGCTGGTAGATCATAATCCAGAACGCACATTAATTTCATATCGATCTGTCTCATGGCAATCTCGTGCCTATCTCATGAAAATTTCCCGGATAACTGCCCGCCTATTTCAGCGAAATCGCGATCCGGCTCACGCGGCGGGAATGACTCGAGCGAACTCATAGATGCCCAGGGGATCACTTCCCAGGAGCAGGCGCTCCGGCTCCACAAAGATGAAAGAAGGCGCGAACGGTGTGCGCGGGACGGTGTAGGTATGATCGCCCGAGATCCTGCGGCCGTCGCGATCAAAATGCAGCAGCAGATCGCCGAACGCCAGCCAGATCTCCTGGGAGTTCGGGTCGACGCCAAACGCGGAAACAATTTCGTGAGGAGAAATAGCGGCGCCTTTCCTGGCGCGAGCGATTTCGCGCTGTGCCGCCTGAGTGGCCGATTTAAACTCCTCCGACTTGCCGAAGGACATTTCATCGACCAGATAGCCTAACTTGTCATATTTCCGAACCGTCGGTTCGGGTACATAGGTGAAGGCGAAATAAAAATTGCCAGCATTGTCCGACGCGAGATGGCCGAGATTCAAGCGGATGTTGAGCGCAGTATCGTCTACCAAGGAAATCAACTCGCCGACCTTGCGCAGCAACGTGCCGCGGAAATCGTATACAGCAAGCAGAGAGTCGCTGTTGGCATTGGGGACGGCAAATGTATCGTCGGGCAGGGCGGCAACGCCCATCGGCGCCGGAACATGAACGTGAGCCTGGAGAGACCCATCGGCCGCATAAACGTTCACGGCCTCGCCTCCTCGGTCCGCTACATAGAGGCGCCCCCGATGGATCCACATCGAGGGCTACACCGTAAACGATGGCCGCTGGCGCTTCTATTTTCGCCGGCACCTGGCCGATTTGTTTTCCGGCGGAGTTAAAAATCAACACCACGTGGCTGGGAGCAACCAGTATGTAGTACTGACCTTGCGGGCCCCGGCGAATTGCGCGCACCCCGCCGCCGATGTTGGAGAACACGCGGCGGCCTTCGTCATGATCGGTGTTTCCCTGCGCTCGGCCGAAAAAAGGAAACACGAGTAAGGCCGCGAATGCCAGCATCTTGCGCCAGTCACGACGCCAGTCACGAGTAGTAGTCACATAGCATCTTCCACCGTTCCTGGTCGATAGTTCCACTTTCGGCAGGTTCTACGGCCTCTCTGGCCTGCAGAACAGCAGTTCTTGCTTCTGGCGACATAATGGGCAAGGGCGTAACGGAAGCGGCCCGCAACATCGTCTCCGCCACCTTCTCAAGCCTGTGCGCGGTAACGCATACGCCTGCAACATGGGCTGCCGCCACGACACTCCCGTGGTTCTTCAGTAGCAGGGCTTTGTTGTTTCCCAGTGCCCGGGCAAGTTCATCGCCCAATTCGGGCGTGGAAATGCTTATAGCGCCGTTATCCAGCAGCGGAAGGCGTCCGGCAAATGTCGCGCAGTCCTGATCCAAAGGCTCGACATAGATGCCCAGGGAGGCCATGAGTGTAGAGGCAGCGGGGTGAGCATGTAACACGCAGCCTACATCCGGGCGCGCCGCATAAATCTGCGCATGAATGGGCCATTCGCGAACTGCGCTCCGCTCATCTGGATCGGCGTCCACACGCTTACCGCGGAAGTTGATAACGATTAAATCTTCAGGCCGCAACCGCTGCCAACTCACCGGCCGCGGCTTGATCAGAATTCGTTCAGCGTCGAGCCGAGCGCTGAGGTGACCGCCCAGACCGTCTCCCGCTGCTTTAAGCGCGTACAGAACTTTACACGCCTGAACAAGCGATTCGCGGAGTGGCGACTCGCGGAGTGACGATTCGCGGATTCCGGTGTCCGTCATGCGTGTTTGCGGGCGCACTAAACTTCCGCCTTCATAAGATCGCGTGCGCCTTCGTCAAACTCCACGTCGCGCTTCAAGAGCAGCGAGGCGGAGCGCACCCAGTAGACATCTCCATGCTGCGCGGCAAAGGGCTCGCGAGCGTCCTGGAGGTCACGGATTTCCTGCAGCAGCAGGCGGCGCATGGCGATGATTGCGGTGTCGCTCGTGCCCAACCGCTCCCGCGTGCGATCGACAATCGGCCCCATGCTTTCTTGCAGAGCCTGATCCTGGGCGGCAAAGCCGTGGATGCCGGTCATCGTAGCGCTCCGCTGCTGCTCCCGGTCCAACAGGTACTGATTATCCTTATTGCGGAGGGGACGGAATGTCGCGGGATCGACGCGGGCATGAACGAAAGTCTCGTTCCGAATCGAATCCCATTCTTCCTCGGAAAGCGGCGCCTCCGGATTCCAGCTGATCGTCCAGACCCAACAAGTGTGGTCGTCACGCGGCACCCAGCAGTGCGCGTGGATCGCGAGGCCTTTCTGATAGGGAATCATGGTATGGCTGGGGAGCAGAAACTGAGTGAGCCGCCAATAATATCTGTTTTCTTCCGCATTACGGCGCACGCCGATCACCAGGCCATAGTCGGTTTTCTTTACGGTGAACCACGGCGCTTTATCGAGCACATGATATTTCGCTCGGAGGTTGCTGCTATTTTTTACTCTTTCCACATACGAATCGGTCAGGCGAAAAGCATCGAGCGTGGCGTGCAGAAAGTTTGAATGACTCGAATCAATGCCACCTTCGATAGCTTGCAGGTAGTTGGTGTCCTGCAAACGTTTGGAGATGTAGCGGTGGCTCTCCGGAACGCGCGCCCACTCGAGTTTGGGCAATTCGGGCTGATGCTGCGCGGGCCCCATATAAGTCCAGACCAGTCCTCCATACTCACGTGTGGGATACCCGGCGATGCGTACCTTATTTTCGAATCCGTACTCCTGCGGCTCGTTGGGCATGTCGACGCAGGTGCCATGCACGTCGAATTTCCATCCGTGGTAAACGCACCTCAAGCCACATTCTTCATTGCGGCCCCAAAAAAGGCTCGCTCGCCGGTGGGGACAGAACTCGTCAACCAGCCCCACGCGGCCGTTCGTGTCGCGGAAGGCAATGAGGTTTTCTCCCAGCAGCTGCACACGAACCGGGGGGCAATCCGGAGTGGGTACCTCCGACGGGAGCAATGCGGGCAGCCAAAAGCGGCGGAAGTATTCGCCTGCTGGAGTTCCCGCATTGGTTTGAGTGAGACGGTCGTTTTCCTCTTGGGAGAGCATGGTGGCGCCGTCCAGTTCGCAGTTTATACAAACGCTTTCAGAAGCATGGCTGCAGCTGCCGGCCGGCGGTCCGCGACTAAATCATGAGCCTTATGCACACAGGTGTGGAGGTCTTGCACCGCTTCGCGGCGACTCGAATCGGCCTCATTTGCAAGAAAAAAACCGGTAATGGTCCAGATGGCGTCCAGTTCGGCTTCACGATAAACCAGATGCTCAAAATCGGTGGATACATTGAGGTGTTCGATGATGCTGCGCAACGTATCGGGCGAGAAATCCTGCACCCTTACGATGTGGGCCGGGTCTACGTGCCGAGTGCCAGGAATGCGATTGTGACCGTTCAAGGTCATGACCAGACCACCATCACAAGACGATAACATGAAGAGCTGCGAGAAATCACAGGCGAACGGAACTGGAAGTATCGATGGAACGCGCTCGCTTTTTTGCCCGGATTACCTGTGATTGTGGAGGAATGCAAGGAACACAATGTTCCCGTAGGCCATCCTCACGTAGATATAGATATGAATAATGTGGAGAGCATCGTTAAGCAAGGGTTTCAGCTTCTGATGGCCGCTCGCACGCGGAGCAACGCTGCCCTGGGAGAAGGAGGTCGGCTCGCCAGACGCGCCTAGGCGGCAGCCAGCGCCGTTCCGCCCATTACGTCAGCAGGTCTGCATTGTTCCGCAGGCTGTCTGGCGGGAAAACACGGGGCTGGCTACAAATTCAGCGTGCCCTCGGCAAAAAGTTCTTCGAAGCTGAATTTCCTGGGAATGACGTGCTGATCGACGGCGAATTCGACAATGGTGTCGAGCGCTTTGCGGTTCGCACCCACACCAAAAGGGAACGGATCTCCCACGACTTGCTTGATCGCGAGAATAGTTTCGTCGGCCGGAGAAAGATTTTCGCCAGCATCTAAATGGGTCAAATACATGTTCTTGGCTGCTTCAAAAGAGTTGAAGATCTCCTGTGCCAATCCAGGGACCGCTTGCAGCAGGGAATCCTTTACCACCAATCCATGGTTGATCGGGTACACGCCCGTCTTCCGGAAGTACGCGAATCCCGCGCTCTGCGCGTCGGGAATCAATGGCTGAATGTCAGGCGAATCCACGCGTATGTCCCCAACCGCGGCCTCAATCGTGCGCGACAGCAGCAGATCGTTTATCGACTGTCCTCGATGCGAATAGTCGACATTGGCAGGCG
The DNA here is from genome assembly GCA_963828935.1 of uncultured Acidobacteriota bacterium. Taxonomy (GTDB): domain Bacteria; phylum Acidobacteriota; class Terriglobia; order Acidiferrales; family UBA7541; genus Palsa-189. Next base: position 448,292 of record CAWHGP010000010.1, read on the forward strand.
CCTGGTACTCCGCCACATGTTCATCGTTGGTCGGAGCCCACGTGATTTCACTTAAATCCACGCCATATTCCGTATGAAGAATCCCTCTGGCCCACAGGCCGGTGGTCACGGTGTATCCGCGATTCACGCCGACGGTCCGGCCTTCCAAATCTTTGGGGGCTTTTATTTTTGAGTTCACGTTGTAGAAGATGGCCCGGTGGTGGAACGCCCTGGAGAGAAACACAGGGATCGCAGTTATGGGCTTGCCGTAGGCCTTGGCACACATGTAGGTGGTGAAGGCCATTTCACACATGTCGAATTCCAAACCTCTAACCATGCGCCGCATAGCGGCCACGATAGGATCGACTTGGATAAATTGGACAGTATTATTAGCGAGGCGAACTCTCCCATCCTTCAATGGCTGCGTAAGCTCGTGGTTACGAATCGCAATGGTCAGGGGAGGCACTTGAGTGATTCCGGTGGGCTTCGGCGATAGAGTACTTACTTCGACGATGGGTGACAAGCAGTGTGCCGGCGCGAGTGCCGGCCCGTGTCAGCGCGGGCAGCTTGCGTAGCGATTTCGCCAGAGAATCGCGCGGTCGTCGCTCTGGGGTGCGGATCTCAGCCGGCTTACCTCCTCCTATCGCCAATGGCTCGGTCAGGTAAGGTTGTCGCTCGACTTTCTCTCCGCGGAAGACAGAGAATGGATCCTGGGGAAAGCGCCGGCGGAAATGTTGAATTGGTCGGAAGTATCTGCGTCGAGCCGCGCCCTGGCGCCATAGCCATGTCGCCATAAAGACCTCGAGTCCGCGCCGCCGAGCGCGGTCAACCCGCGGTCAACCTGAAAAATGCACGAGAAAAAAGGAGCGCTATGGGAGTTCAGGACGCGCCTGTCACGATTCCCGCACTTCAACAGATGAAGCGCGATGGTCGAAAGATTGTTGGCGTAGTCGCATGGGATTACCAGATCGCGCAAATCGTGGATCGAGCCGGGGTGGATATTGTTTCCGTTGGGGATACCGTGGGCATCAATCTATGGGGGCAGTCCAATCCATTGGAGATCACGATGGAGGAGATGCTCGTGGTCTGCAAGGCGGTCCGCCGGGGCGTTAAGCGCGCGGTGGTGAGTTGCGACTTCCCGTTCGGTCCACTTCAAGAGGGTACCGACAGCGCTGTGAGAGCCGCGATCCTACTCGTCAAAGAGGCAGGCGCGGATATGATCAAGCTCGACGGTGCGGCTGACTTTCCCGATGCGGTAAGCGCCATCGCTCGAGCGGGCATTCCGATCATTGGTCAGTTGGGGATCACACCCCAGACCGCTCTGCGTTACGGCGTTCCATACAGCGCCGCGTCGAAATCCAACGCGCAAGTGCCAGCTGCGATGATGGGAACGCTTGTGAAGCAGGCCAAGTGTCTGGAAGATGCGGGAGCCTCTTTGCTCGACTTCACCAACTCCGGCCCCGCAGCCGGTGCTGCGGTTGTGTCCGCTGTCTCTATCCCAGTGTTGGGAGGATTTGGTGGGGGGCCGTGGCTTGATGGTCGCATGCGGATGGCCCATGCCGCGATCGGATATGCCGCGAGTAACCTGGACGAACCTCGCGAGAACTACGCCAACGTCGCCAGGATTTCGTTCGACGCGATGACAGCTTACGTCGAAGATGTACGGGCCGAGCGCCAGATTAAAGGCTCGGGAAGTTAACGGAAGGTGGGCGCGCGGGGCGTCCGCCTTGGCCATCGAGTGACTTCATTCAGCCGGAGGAATGTGCACGTGGATAAAGTGTTGGCCGCTGTCAGAGTCGGTCCGAGCAAGACAGAAATCCGCGAATTCCCTATGCCGGACATCCCGGAAGACAGCGCCCTGCTGAGGATGGAGGTCGCCGGTATTTGCGGAACCGACGTGAAATTGTACAAGGCGCCGCCTTCGAACAACGTTCCCGTAATCATGGGCCATGAAAATATCGGTTACATCGCCAACGCCGGCCGTGAATTCTCGAGAAGAAAGGGCTTCAAGGAGGGCGACCTGGTATTCCTGGAACACTACGTCATGTGCGGCAAATGTGAATGGTGTCATCAGGGCGAGTATCGTCACTGCGAAAACACCGACTGGCGATTCAACCCAGATGCCATTCGCTATGGATACACGTCGGCTGAGAAGCCGCCGCATTTGTGGGGTGGGTTCGCACAATATACGTATCTTCCGTGGAATTCGGTCCTGCACCATGTTCCCAAGGGCGTTACGCCGGAACTGGCCGGACTAGTGACGCCGATGGCGAATGGCGTCGAATGGTCCTTGTTCGATGGTAGCGTCGGCTATAACTCGACGGTACTTATTCAGGGCCCCGGCCAGCAGGGCCTGTCGCAAACGGTGATCTGCAAGCAGGCGGGCGCGTCTCTGATCATTGTTACGGGTACATCCAAAGACGGTGCGCGGCTGGAGGTGGCGAAGGCTCTGGGCGCCGATTACGTGATCGACGTGCAGAAAGAGGATGCTCTCGCTCGCATTCTGCAGATCACCGGGGGCAAAGGCGTGGATGTAGTGCTCGACTGCACCGCGGGCGCCGGGACGCTTGCGGTTTTACTTGGGGTTGACGCGCTTAAACGCAAGGGTGGAACCATCGTGATTCAAGGCGAAATGGCGGAATTCCCGAATTTCCCTATCGCCAAGGTCACGGTGAAGTTCATCACCATCAAAAGCGCGCGCGGTCACAGCTATAAGGCGTGCGAACTCGCCCTGCAGCAACTTGCATTACACCGTTTTCCGCTGGAGAAAGTCACTACTCACTCGTTCGATCTCAAAGAGGTTGATCTGGCAATCAGGTCGGTCGGCGGACAGGGCATCCCGGACGTTATCCACGCCTCGCTGATGCCCTGGAAGTAAGCAACCGGTTGCCACGATCGCCGTGACGGCGGCTTTTGCATCATCTTGGCCGTTGCTGAAAAGATCCTGATAGGATAGAGGGAGGACGCGACTTTCCCGCCCTGGGGCTAGTCTTCGACCACGCCACGACGGTGCACACCGCCTCTCGTGCGGCTGACCACACCTCTGAAGTTTCCGTGATTTGTTACGCCGACCCCATTGTGTGATTCGACCTAATAGGCGCCGCGCGACGAATTTCTAACGCCATCACAAGCACACGAAGATGGTTTGCTAAGAGGATGGAGTTGGAGCTGACGCTTCATGTCAAAAGCCTATGTGTTAAGAGCATCGCAGTCAAATTCAGCGCTCCATCTGGCAAACGCCACACTCCGACAATCTACTTATCCGAAACTGATACTCCTCTTTGCATTATTTAGCAAACAAATTGGCGACACTTACTCTCGTTGACGCGCGGGCAACGAGCCCGCCCATTATGCCGAGGCCAAATGGTCCGCGCGCGGGGAATACGAGTGCATCGCCAGAAAGTGGTCGAGCGAAAAAGCGCCAGAGCCCTTGATGATAATAGTCAGTGCCATGGCAATTGCTAATAGGTGAAACTCAAACCCTTCTCCCCTTTGGTTGCCGCCCCAATTCATGAAAAGGCCAAAGTGTCGGTGGACCATCAGAATCGCTACCAACATGTTGACCAGCACCCCGAAAGCGGCGACGCGCCCCAGGAATCCGATTAGCAGGCCGAGCCCGCCAAAGAATTCGGCCGCGATCGCTAAAACTGCGAACACCGCCGGAATCCCCATTTTCTCAAAAACACCCATGGTCCCTGTGAATCCGTAACCACCGAACCAGCCGAGCATCTTCTGTGCTCCGTGAGAAAAAAATATGAGGCCCAGTACCAGACGCAGGACGGCCTGAGTACGATCGTTCGTTGTACTTATCAGCTTCGTGAACATAATTGCGTCCTCCTCAGGTCGGTTTCACATTAGATGAGTTCCGGCTCCTGATGACTCAGGTAAACCGCACGCTGATCGGTTATCGCGGGATGACGGGGGAACTCCGGACAGGCTCACGTCATTTCAGAATCTCTACCAGGTTGCTGTAGTCGTCTGTCCAGGGCCGCACGACTCTATCTTCGATCTGGGACGATGTCCCCGGAGGCAAAGAAATTCTGGATTCGGCCAGACCGCTCACCGTGCGATTTGGCATCGCGGCCCGATCAAGTAGCATCCAGCTCGACTCGTAAACTGCGTTCGCTTCGTCCGCTGAATTGGTTACCTCGACAGCGCGCGCCCCCACGGCCCGGGCCGCGGCTTCGACGACGGGCGGAAGGTCGAGGAATCTGTTTGTAACGTGGACAGCGAGAACGCCAGAGGGCTTCAGGTGCTGGAAATACAGCTCGAATGCCTCGCGGGTCAGTAAGTGCACCGGGATGGCGTCACCCGAAAAAGCATCTACAACCAAGACGTCGAAGTTCTGCGGCGGTTGCCTCTCGAGCGACAAACGAGCGTCACCGGGAATGATGTCCACGTGCGCTTCGGATTGCCCCAAGAAATCGAACAGATTCGTCGCCAAATCAACGACCAGCGGATTAATCTCGTAGAAAAAATAATGGTCGCCCTTCTGTCCGTAACGGGCCAGCGTGCCTACCCCGAGCCCGATCACGCCAACACGGATATTGCTAGCCTGTCGCGCGAATAACAGAGTGATGCCCACTCCGGACTGCTGACCGTAGTACGTGGTGGGGACATCATTGCGAGCGACATCCAGGATTTCTTCGCCGTGAACGACGGTTCCGTTGCGAAGCTGCGTCACGGCGGGCCGGAGCCCGCTTGGCCCCACAATATTGACGCGCAGGACGCCATAAAAATTCCGCACCATGACCAGCGCCTGCTGGCTCTGCAGTCGCACGACGTAAAAAAGCAGCGCCAGCAATAGCACACTGAAGCCCTCGGCCACCAAAACGGCCAGACGGCCGAGTCGCTGAGCTGGCCGCTGCGGTTTGCGCAGCACCACGATCAGAACGACTGTCGCGCACATTCCAAGCGCTACCGGCAATTCGTAAAATCCGCGAAAGACATGCGGCGCCAGTAAGGCCACAAACAGTCCACCTAGCGCGCCACCGGCGGAGGCCATGAGGTAAAAGAGCGTAAGAAATTCAGGCGGAGGTTTCAACGCAGCCATCTGCCCATGGCAGACCATGCAGCAAATGAAAAGGCCTGCGAAGTACAGTGGAATTTGCAATTCGGGCTTGGTGCTTTCGAATTTTGGTGAAAGCGCGTAGGCCATTCCCGCGAGGGCGATTGGCAGCAAAGGCAGGAAAAGCCAGCGGTGATACCGATGACCGCCTTCGAAACAAAGGATCAAGCTCAGCAGGTAGAGCGACAGCGGCACAATCCACAGCAGCGGAACCGCAGCGATGTTCTGCGAAACGTGATAGGTAATCGAAAGCAGCAGAGCCGAAGCACTGGCCGCCAGAAACAGCCATAGCAGCTGTAGCTTCCAGCCTGGCCGCTCTCCTGAAGGCTGCGTCATCGGCGGGCGCTTCAGCACCGGCTGCCGAAGCGCTAGCATCGAACAGAGCGCCACGAAACCGCCGTATCCGACAGACCAGATCAATGCCTGACGATGCGTGGACACCAGCGGCTCAGCCACCACCGGATAACTCAGAAGTGCCAACAGCGAGCCCGCGTTTGAAAGTGCGTAGAAGCGGTACGGGCGCGTGCCCCTACCGCTGAGGCTATACCAAGTCTGCAGAAGCGGACTCGTCGCCGAAAGCAGCAGAAAGGGAAGGCCCGCAGTAGCTGCGAGCACGCCCAAAATTCTCCACATCGGCTCTTCGCCGCCGCGCGGTTGCCAGAACGCACTGGGCACGATCGGCAACAGCAGCAGACTGGCCCACAGAAACAGCGCATGAACGCGTGACGAAAAAGCTGGCCCGCTACGCTGAATCAAGATGTGGGCATACACATTCCCGAGCAGATACGTCAGTTGATAGAACGCCAGACTGACGATCCACACGGCCGCCGCTCCCCCAAACCACGGAAGGATCAGCTTGGCCAGGATCGGTTGCACCTGGAACAAGAGAAATGCACTGAGAAAAATACTGCCCGAGTACAACCATAGGGAGGGACGCGGCGCATCTTTTCGAGCGGCCGGGAGCGCCTGTCGGTTGGGATCAGGGAGCACGGGTAAGCTGTGCAGTGTACATTGCATCACCAAGTCGAAACCAAACAGCTATTTGAATGAGAAGTATTACTCCGAGCACTAAATTGATGACACTTTTCAGATGGCGGCGTATTGGACGTGGCGTTCGCGAAAGTAGTTCTGCACCAACTTGGGCCTAGCCTGTGTGATCCGAAGGTAAGAGCGAACGTTGCTCATCATCTCCTGCACGTTCACCGGACGGACACGACCCAGGGCGTTAGTCTTCACATCTTGGTTTAGCAATTCGTCCGGATTCAGTTCTGGACTGTAAGACGGCAGCCAGAAGAGCCGAATTTGCGCAGCGCGCTTCGCTAACCATCGATTCACCAACCGCGATTTGTGTACCGGGTGGCCATCCGCAATCAGGAACACTTTCCTCCTCGTCTTCCGCGTCAGTCGCAGGAGACGGCGGAGGAAATTCAAAAATACCCGCGCGGTGAAGCGCTGACGGAAAATCATGAAGGCCAACCGCCCCCGATTGGTGATCGCCGAGACCATGTTGCATCGGAAACGCTGCCCGGTCCCCCAGACAACCGGTGTTTGGCCGCGTCGTCCGTAGGACCGTCCCACTTGATGGTCCGAACGTAATCCCATCTCGTCCAACCAATGGATTTGCGCCTTGTATCGCCGTGCCCACGCTCGAATGGCCGGGTATTCTTCTTCCAGCCATTTCCGCACCGTTGCTGGATTTTGTTCGTAGGCTCGCCGTACCGGTTTTTGCGGCGTCAAACCCCACGCTCGCAAATAGCGTCCCACCGTCCACACCGAAACGGCCACACCGAACTTCCGAGACAAGAGCTGTTGCACCGCTTCTCGGGTCCACAGGGCAAAGGGTAAGCTCATCTGATCGGGACAGCCGCTGAGTATCCTGCGCACTGCGGTGGCCGCCTGGTGCGGGGCCAGGCGCGACCGCGGGGGACGCCCCCGACGACGGGCGCGCAGAGTCCGCAAGCCTTGCCGCTTGGCCCGGCTCACCCAGCCGTTGATGGTTCCCCGCGCTAGCCCAAAGACGCGAGCGGCCTCCGTTTGCGCCATCCCATTCCGAACTGCCTTCACCACGCGCAGGCGCAAGGTCTCCTGTGCCTTGGCAGGAAGAGAACGAGCATCGTGAGTTTCCATGCCCGCGACGATGGCACTCAATCAGGAGTCATGTCAACTATTTAATGCTCCGATTAGTAAGTAGCGGCAGCCGAGCGATGCGAATATCGCGCCGGGTGGTTACCAGAGGCAATGGGCCGAGTGCCGCCGTTAGCGCTCGATGCGCTCTTCCGTGTTGAGGTCCGAAGCGGAGCATTAGTTCGACGGGTTAGCAACAACGTCGGAACAGGTCGCGGCAAATTCGTGAAATGACGAACTCAACACATATGGCGGAGGTTCCAGATCAGTGCGGATCATTCGAGTAGTTAGCGATTCTATCGATAGAACCGGGCAGGGATTTTGAAGGTCGAAGCAGAGAGAGACACACGCGGTGATCCCGGGGCGATGCGAAAACAAGGGGGTTGGGTGCGGATCAAACTGCATCCGACCTATTCGACCACGTTTTTTCAAGTGGCATCGGGATCGTACGTCTGATCTGTTTGGCAAAACGCAACCGTAGGTTCGAATCCAATCCACTCCGCCAGCCAGCATGGCATTTTTCCTTCTGTATGACCCACTAGAACTGAGCCAGGGAGGCATGCGTCGACGCTCAGTCGATAATGACGGCACCTCTTCCGTCAAAAATGGCATTGGCCACACACTGGTTTGCAGGGAGCCTGATTGGCGGCCACAAACCAGCGCCTTTATTTGACGCCGGCCTGATTTCCAGATGGATTGGCGAGTTTGTCCCGATACGCAAGAGCATCGGTTGGTACACAGAACGTCTCATCGAAATCCTGGTCCTTCATCCAGTAGTAATTCGCTTTCAGCAGTTGCCAAGGCTTTGTATAGAATTTCGGATCGTCGACCGTGACCGTCAACTGTATGTTGTACTGATCGACGCGCGTGTAGCGCTCCTGGAGGTGCGCGTCGCTGGTATGGGGATGGGCGGCCTCATCGAGCCACGTTCTGTCTTCCAGGCCTGTGGTATCGATCACAAACGTGTAGTCCCCGTCCCAATGACCTACCGAATATCCGTAAAACCTTGAGTCGGGTGCGCCTTTGGCGTCTACCTTCGCGGGAAGCTGGCGGCCGTCCATCCAGACATCGCGCCACACCCGCTGCTGCCCATATAGAATCACCATTCGGTTCGGAACCGGCTCGAACCACATTCTGTCCTCTAGAACTTATTGCTTGCGCAAAAAGGTTACGTGGCAACCCGAGGGGATCACAGACCTGGTAGGGATCGTTTCCGCTCCAAGGTTGGGCCACCGTCTTGGGCTTATTGAGCTTGAATCGAGCCTCTCCCGCAGGCGTCATGGGAGGCACAGGATCATGGGTAGCATTTTGGGGCCCTACCCAAGCGCCAGTCAAATCGTGCTTGGGAGCGGGGCCCGGCGGATCTGGCATCTTAGGCACTCCCTCTTTGATGTAAGCAGGCTTCGGTGCCGGCGCCGGCCCCTCAGTTTGGGCCACTACAACCGAGGAAAAGACCAGCACTACCAACAAAGCAACGATTGCTTGGGCCACCGAATTTCGCATCTCACCTGTCCTCCTTGACTTGATCTTGCAGCTTGTGACATCCCGACCAACTGAACAACAACTCCGTGCGCCGAAAACACTGCGCAACCCTCGGAATTGCTCGCCAGGTCGCCCGCTACCCGAGCTTCGGTGACGATTTCTCAACACTTCATACTTCGCCTTACTTGCCGGTCTCTGTTTCGCCTTCCGGATTGTTATACCTGCCTTTGTTTCCGCCGTCTGCCCCAAGCTGGGTATCATGCAACTCGCTGCCATCGGCGAGCACGATTTTGTTGAGGCGTCCCGCAGGGTTGCCCGTCTTGGCCTGATACATGTACACAGTGATTACATCCCCTGGCGCTAGGGAAGTCTTGCTCCAACCGATCAGCTTCAGCGCCTGAGGAGCGGCCGTTTCGCACACCCAATGAACAACCTTGCCCTTATCATCCTTCGCATCGAACTCAATCAGACTGTGCGGGTTCGTCCATGAGAAGCTCGTCACCTTCGCTTGCTTCAATGTAATCGGCTTTTCCTCGAAAGCCGCATTCCCGTGATGCGCGAGAAGCGGACCGCAGAAAACTACAAGACCAAAGAATACAGTAACCGACAGTAGCAGCTTGCCTTTCATGCACCCTCCTGCACTAGAATTCCGGTTGGGATTGGAACGAGCGGAGGGTATAACATCACTGTTTCTACCGTCAAGCAAATCGCGCTGACCAGAGCCGATCAGCTGTGAAGGCATGAAGGTTAGCAAGCAACTTGTCCCCTGAACGAACGGGGTTAAGCCGAACCCCGTGAACGCGATATACCGGTTGGGCTCCTAGGAGAATTTGCCATTGTCCCGGCGACGGTCGGGACGGACGGCGGCGACCAAGATATCGCTCCCGGATAAATAATCTAGCGCGAATCGGGCCTGCCGCAGAGCTTCGACGTTCCGGTGCAAGACCATGTGCGCGATCTGCGCTCCGGCGCGGGTGATTTCGCCGTCCGCGATCATCCCGGTCAATGCCGCACCCGGAAGCGATCGCTAAGGCAAACACCGCCGCAATCGCCCAGACCAAACCTTTGGACACCTGGACACCGAATAATGCATCGCCCAAGTCTGCTCAAAATAATTGGTCAGAGAATCGCACTTCTGCGCGACTTCTCAATTGTCGTCGCCACCGCCGAGCTTGATTTCGTTGCCATCAGGACCGATGATTTTGCGAATCCACACCGTCTGCGCGCCACTCTTTGCTCCCGCCCCCACGAGAGTGATCGTCTCCCCTATTTTGAGTGTGCTCTTGGTCCAGCCGCCGCGAGCAAGACGATTGGGGCTGGTGAGTTCGCCTTGCCACTTTTGGACGGCGCCGCCATCACCCTTGGACTCGATCGTTATCAACACATGAGGATTGATGAATTGAAAATCCGTAACGGTGCCCTTCACGGTGACCGATTTACCCATGTCGTATGCCGCGGCACCATGATGAGCAAATGCGTTGCCTGTTACTGCCAGAATAGCTAGCGCGAGAAATACCGAAAGACGAGCGTTCATACCACACCTCCAAATTTGGTCGTCACAGATTCCATGTAGTTGCTCCTTTACGCTTGAACTATCTTTCTTTTAGGCACCCCAACCCCGAAAGTACATCGTACAGGCGCCCTGACGTTATTGCGCTCCTCCAGATCGCCCTCCTGCAGCCGGTGCGGGCGGATTGATCACTCCGTCGTCCCAATGCTCGACAACCTTCCCGTTGCTCACGCGGTAGGCGTCGAACGTAAAAGCTTCATAGAACTTGCCCGGCTCCTCTGTCGGATCCTGACGATAAACCTTGTGAATAACGGTCACAATGTCGCACTGGACGGTCACAATTTCCATTCGATTTCCTGGCGGAGGTTGGAGTCCCGAGGCCGGCCCGCCGCCGCCACCCGCGCCACCACCGGCGGCCTGACCGAGGAAGGTCTTCTTAAACGATTCGAAGTCGCTGGTCTTCTCTTCTTGCGCGCGCTTATGCTGCGTGGGGTTGTGCTGTATGTAACTCGGATCGGCCAAGGCCACCTTAGCCTCACCCGTCAAGAAGGCAAAATCGAGCGCCGCCTTCTTGGTGACTTCCAGCTGCGCCGGAGTGGCTGTGCACCCGGGCGTCGGATTTGCCTGCACTCCGGACCTCTGGGCAAGCACTGGAGTGGTACTAAGAAATGCAACTGTCAAACCTAAGCATGACGCTTTCTTGATGTTCAAAGGAACTCCTTGCCCGACTTGAAAGACGCGAGTTGACTGCACGAGATATCATTCAGATCGGCAATCTTAAGGCCGACGGCCGTTGCGCGCCTACCGGGATCGTTGCTCTCGATCAGTTTCTCAAAGATTCTACTCCCACGCTGAGTAAACTGGCTTGCCAACAAGCGGCGCGGATCGATCAGGTAACCTTTTCTTTTTTTCCTTTGTATACTGATGATCATATCAAATCGCGAAATCTCATGCAGTCGTTTTGTGCCCGACCCTGGATACAAAGAGGCGCAACTGATTCTCCGATGGCGCGCCGGGCGTTTGCTCTTGAATTTGATCTGGATCTATCGGAGGCGTCGCCGCCGGGAAATCCGAAATTACCTGCTCCATTTTTCAGCAGCCTGCTAGAGGGATACAATATCCCTTTCGAGTTCTAAGTCTAGCCTGAAGTTGCCGGGTTTCGAGGGATTGTGCTATACAGCGTGACTAAGACCGATTCTATCAGCGGAGGCTCATGTGAAAATCAAGCTAGTGGGATCTTTGGTCGTGTTTGCAGCTCTCTTAGCAGTTTGCGGTCCAGCGTTCGCGCATCATGGCAGCGCGGCTTACGATGCTAGCCATGCAACCACTTTGAAGAACGTCATGGTGACGAAAGTCCTGTGGGGCAATCCTCATACTTTGCTGCTGTTCGATGCTACCGATGATAAGGGCAACGTGAGACATTGGGTGGCCGAAGCCAATGCCGCCTCCGTAGTGAGCACTTCGGGCTGGACCAAGAATGCCATTCAGCCCGGCGACACCGTCACCGTGGTGTTGTATGCGGCGCGGAACGGCCAACCGCTGGGGCGTGTGGGAAAGGTGGTGCTCGCCGATGGCCGGGAATTTGGAAATGGGGAACTGATTGGCGATCGGCCGTCGGTGTGCGATAAGGATTTCACCACGGGCGGAAATGAGTCGGCTGCCTGCCGTCCGGACGGGCGCAAGACGAACAACAAAGAGTAAGCCCGGCACCTGCAAAGTTCGCACCGCGCGACGTAATTTGCCGCGTTGCGGGGCCGCCGCCGGTGAGCACGCGAATAAGGCGCAGCGACCGGCAATAACCAATAAACGTGGCGGCGTATACAGGAGTTGTGCTAATGCCAAATCGACTCAAGTATGCAATTGTCGTGGTGCTGGCGGCGCTGACGTTTTGGTCTGTGGCCGTGCTAGCACAAGACGATGAACCCGCGAATCCGAATCGCGGAGGGGCTCAGCAGAGGGCTCCAAAGACGGACGCCAAGCCCTCGGCGCCGGCGCCGGTTCACGATTTCAGCGGGATGTGGACAGGCACAGCCGAGGCGCAGCTGAGCAACCGCATTCCTCCGATGACGCCTGCCGGGCAGGCGCACCTGAAGCTCAATATTCCCGACCCGTTTAGCGCGAGTTCCAACGATCCCTGGAAGACGTGTGATCCGTTCGGCATGCCCCGCGCAACCAACAACCAAGTAGGAGAACTTGGCTTCGCTCAGATGCCTGGCCGCATTATCATGCTTCACGGTTACTCGAAAGTTTGGCGCGAAATATGGATGGACGGGCGGCCACTTCCCAAGAATGTGGGCCACAACGGCGGCCCCTCCTCCATGGTGTATGGATACTCGGTGGGACACTGGGAAGGAGACAATACACTGGTTGTGGATACCATCGGCATGGACGACAAAACCTGGATGGACCGACGGGGCTACCCGCACAGCGTTGATGCGCATGTGGTGGAGCGCTACACGCGGACCGACCACGACCACATGACCTTCACCGAGACAGTGGACGATCCGGCGTATTACACGCAACCGTTTGTGCTTGCCAAGAACGCATACACGTGGGTTCGCGGACAGGATGCTCTGAACGTGCCAATTCCGTTTACCAATGAGCAGATCTGTATTCCGTCCGAGATGATCGAGTATTACAAACTCCTCGCCGTTCCGGCCGATGAGGACACGGCGACGGGACAGAAGAAAAACGACAAGAAGTGAGCAGCGGTAAGTCCGCTCGTCGTGCTTTCAGGCTTTGATTACGATCTCTGATTACGCCTGGATAACGTGATCATGCTTTTCCGGATACGCCTCGCGTCTGTTCCTTGAATCTGCTTCAGCGGGAACTGTGGAAGAGCTTGTGAACGGGAGCATTACGGTTTTTCCTTGCGCCTAGTCGACCACCGATAGGGACACGTCATCGGCACGCCGCTCATTTGCCACCTGCTTTCCGGGCCTCTTCCCTGCCGCGCCCTCGAGCGTGGGTGGCTCGCAAAACGGCTTGGGTAAAATCGATTATCACCTCAATGATCACAACTCGCTGAATTTCGAATACTTCTTCGGTGAAGGCCCTTCGCTTCAGGCTACCGGCGCCGAAGTTGAACAGTGGTGGGTGATTTCCCGGTACAACCGAGCGCAAGCGTTCCGGTGCGTCTGGGTGTGGACACCGAATTCCAGGTGGTTGAACGAGGCCAGGGTTGGGAACACGCGGCAGCACAAATTCCAAGTGCCCGGAGATTGCTTCGCGAACCTGGGGCAACCTGACTATGCCAGCCAGTACGGGTTTATTTCGGGGGTCAATACTCCCGGGGCGTTGTTGGGACCGAACTGTGCATTCCCGACGCTTACCGTGAGCGGCTTCGCGGCATTGGGCGGCAACGGCGGCAACGGCGGACAGGATGATGATTTAGACGACCTCTCAGGGGTAGACAGCGTTTCCTATACGCACGGCAAACACCAATTCAAGTTTGGCGGCGAACTCCACAAAGAGAGGTGCTCTCAATGGGTCGTTGCAACACTAGCTCGAAGTCTACTTGCCGGAGTTTCAAAGCCCAACGTCTTTCGCGGACGTTGATTTAAACGCAGCGCGACCTTATCTAGGTCCGCTTGCGAATGGACAGACAGGTCAGTTCTTTTAGGAAAATACTGTCGTAGCAGTCCGTTGGTGTTTTCGTTGCTGCCGCGCTGCCAAGGGCTCTGTGGGTCACAGAAGTACACGTGCACCTTCGTGGCTACGGTGAAGGTCTTGTGTTGGGCCATCTCCAGCCCGCGGTCCCAGGTCAACGAGCGCCGCAACGATGCGGGTAGTTTCCGCACGTGCCGGCTCAGGGCGGCGACGACGGCCGCGGTGTCTTTGCTGGGCACCTTGACTAACGTGGTAAAGCGCGAATGGCGTTCCACCAGAGTGGCGACGTGACTGTTCTTGATACCGCCGAGCAGATCGCCCTCCCAATGGCCGGGGATGGCACGGTCCTCGATTTCTGCGGGCCTTTCCCGGTTGGAGATCGCATCCACGATTTGCCCCATGCTGTGCCCACGCACACGCGAATGCCGCGAGCGGCGTATACGCCGCTTCGTCCGAAGATGCTGAATCAGCTCTTTTTTCAACACTCCGCGCGCCTGGATGAACAGACTGCGGCAAATGGTTTCGTGGGACACGCGCATACTCTCTGTCGGGATACTGGATCTTCAGCCATCCCGAAATCTGTTCCGGCGACCAGTCCAGGATCAGTTTACCCGCAACGATCTTCTGCAGCTTCACCTGAATGGCCAGAAGGCACACCTTGGGCCGCAAGGCCAACTCCCAGGCTTGTTGATCCGCTTCACTCGCTCGATACAGTGGCCGCCCACCATGCCGCGCCACCTCCCGGCTCACCGTGGACGCCGCCCGCTGCAACCCCTTGGCGATCTCACGAATGGACGAACCGCAAGCGATCCCTCGGGAGATGTCCTCTCGCTCCGTCAGTGTGAGGGTTCGTAGCGAGCGCCGACCGGCCGCTGGAGCAATCCCGCCACGACGCGCCAACAAAAAGTGCATGACCACGTGGTCCTTGCCGAGGGCGCGCCCCATCTCATTCAATGACTGTCCCGCCCTCCAGCGGCCCCACATGTCGACCTGCTGGCTCGCGGACAGCTTCACCCGTCTCCTAAACGTCATAAACACCACCTTTAGAGAAAAGATGTATACCAGATGGTGTTGCATCGACCGGTTGAGCTGGGAGATGTTTTCCGGGTCGTCGAAACTAGCCAATGGCAGCGGCACACTCACTTTCGGGAGCGTCAACGCTTTCACCGGCGCCACGAGCCTTGAAGATTTCGCGACTGGGACGGTGGGCAGTTCCACGGTGCTGGTGGGCAACCCATTAATCACCGCAAGCTGGCCACGATACGCCCTCTTTGCCCAGGACGACTGGCGTCTTACTTCGAAACTTACCGTGAATCTGGGGTTGCGCTCCGAAATCGTGCCGCCCTTCCATGAGAAAAATAACCAGGTGGGTGGCTTTGAGGCGACCTCGCCGGAGGGGTTGGTGCAGACGGGCAATCAGATCCCAGCGCTGTGGGCCACAAAGTACAACCAGTTCGCGCCGCGGGTTGGTTTCGCTTACGATCTCACCGGAAAGGGTACCACTGTGGTCCGTGGCAGTTTCAGTCTCGTTTACAATCTAAATAACTTCAATGACTTCCTGTCAATAACACAGGGTGCCGCGGTCAACACGGTACCGACGGGCTGGAATCTCTACCTGGCGAATGGCGCTTTGCTTCCTAAGGCCGGCAATATGACCGCTGGCAACCTGAATGCGCCCAATGGAAGTCTAGTCAACTGGCTGCCGCAAACAAACGTTTTCAATACCAACACCAGCTTCCTGGCATGCGGCAACGGACTGGGCCTGGTGACGCCCTCAAGTGCTACTGGCGCGGCAAATCCGGCCAATCCTCCGCCATGCAATATCCAAGTGGCCAACCCCAACATCAAGGAAGGCTACGTTACCTCCTGGAACCTTAGTGTTCAGCATGCTATCGGTTCGAATCTTGCCTTGACGGTTGCTTACGTCGGCACTCATGGTACGGATTTGGAGGGTGTTCAGGATATCAATCAGCCGGCCCCAGGTTTCCCCAACGGGAAGAATGCTCCGAGCAGTGACAACGAGCAGCTACTACGACCGTACACACAAA
This sequence comes from uncultured Acidobacteriota bacterium, assembly GCA_963828935.1. Lineage (GTDB taxonomy): Bacteria > Acidobacteriota > Terriglobia > Acidiferrales > UBA7541 > Palsa-189. Next base: position 464,112 of record CAWHGP010000010.1, read on the forward strand.
ACTGCGCTGCTGCAGTCTACAGCGCCGCCGGCGCGCTGCTAAGTGGTGTTCCCGGAGGACTAGGACTCAATCCCAGCCAGTGCTTCCCCTATCTCGGCCAGATCAAGCTTTACACGCAAGGCGGAACCTCCAACTACAACGGCCTGCGGGCGAGCCTGGAGCAGCGCGTCACTCATGGGCTGTTCTTCACCGCTTCCTACACCCTTTCGCATTCGCTTGATGATGCGTCGACCGACTATGGAACCTTCTACATGAACTCTAACTGTATTCGATGCGACTACGGGAGGAGCACTTTCGACTTCCGTCACACTTTCTCCCTCAGGCTTACGTATAACATTCCCGGCAGAAAGGCGCCCGGGCAAATTCTGGAAGGGTGGCAGATCAACTCCGCAATCGAAGCATTCAGTGGTCAGCCAATAGTTGCACCGGATACCTCTACCGATATCAGCGGAACCGGCGAACTCTTGGATCGCTGGAGCATACTTGGAAGCCCGAAAAATATTCAAACGGGTTACGGCGCGCCGTGCTACGGCATAACCGGCAGCAAGTTCGCCAGTAGCGGCTGCATTGCGGTGAACACACCCACGGGAGTTGCTGCCGGAACGCAGGCGCTCGTGGCGAATATGCCTCATGCCTGCATTGGCGAGGCTGCCAGTGAAGCAACGAACCCAACCGTGGTCGCTGGCGGTCTTGCCGGAAGCAAGGACTTTAACGGGCTCGCCGCACTTGCCGATTACCGCTGTTACTACGAAAATGGAACAGCGATCGTTCCTCCGGCTCAAGGTACGCTCGGTAATATGGGCCGCGACATCCTGACCAATGGCGTGCCCTATCGCGAATGGGATGCGTCGGTAACCAAGGCCTGGAAAATTAAGGAACTGATGAGTGTGCAATTCCGAGCCGAGGGCTTCAATGTTCTGAACCAAGTGATCCACCTTAACCCGAGCGGTAAGGTGAATTCGCCAACCTCGTTCGGCCTGTCCACGGCGTTGAATAGCTCAGGCGATCCGATACTCGGAAGCGGTGGTCCACGACAGGTTGTCTTGAGCCTGAAACTTATCTTCTAAAAGTTCGATATCATACAAGGAGACCGCCGCGTAATGGCTGCAACGGTAGTGAACTGAGCGTAATAGCAGAAATCAGCAGGACGATCGGTTGGGAGAATCGCTTTCGCCCGGCTCCCCAAGGAACATGTGAGACCAAACATAAGACGAGAACGATCGTGCATCGGCGACTGACAGCGATGTTTCGTGGCTCTAGGTACGGCGACACAAAATAGTTTGGAATAGTTGTTCGAGAACAAATCGAGCAACGGCTGAAGAAAGCGCTGCGCCGGGTGCCCCTTAGCCGAGGACTTGCCGCGAATGCCTGTGGTTGGCCACAAGAAGGTTACCGAGGCACTCGCCGACGCAGTCCCACGCGGCGCAGTCGCTTCACGTATGGATTTTGCCCAGGTCCGAGCTGAAAGGGTCGGCCTACGCGGATTGAGAGTGAGCCTGTCCGACGATTTCTTTGCTCACCGTAACAAGTGTCTTCATTTGCGCAGCGATCGCTTGTACCGCCGCATTGACCAACGCAAACTCCCTTGGTGTGGTGTAGCCCTTCAGATAAATGATTTTAGCCAATTCATCCGAGAACCCTGAAATGCTCCGCAATTCGGCTTCTAAGCCTTTTAGATCATGATCAGGCATTTGTCGTCTCCTTTCCTGCATACTACAGGCTGATTCAGCGCCGACAGGATGCCTTTGCCCTCATCCTTTGTCAATTCAATTTTCGGACTTATTTGGGGCGAATACCCCGTCTCTCTATGCCGACCGCTCGATGCTCGTGACCTGCCCCGTTTTTCCGCTCACGGAATGATACGACAACCTTGCTCAACCAACTCCACCAAGCGTACGCGCAACCCTTCATCGCAACGCCTAGTTCGATAACGATCACTCGATACCCGCCGTCGTCATCAGCAGACACGCCCGCCGCCTCGCTGAAGGCATAGTCTTCGCGCACTTGCCCGACAGCGGCCCTCAAGACCTCCATCCACTGTACTTCGCTTTTCGGGCATAAATCGTGTGCTTGGACACCCCAACTTCCCGCGCTAGGTACGCCACCTTCCGTCCTGCCTCCACCTGTTAAAACGCGATCTCTGCCTCTGTGTGCCTGCTGTTGGACATACTTCCCCTTTCCGTCGATGAAATCACTTGTGTTCGAAAAAAGGGGATCAGGTCAGCAGAACAGCTACTTTTGCCTACGTGATTGGCTGCTTCTCCGGAACAGAGGAAGAATTTTGACTCTTTACTGCGAAGGCTCTAGCTAGAGATCACCTGCGAATCGCGGGAACCGGAAGCCAAAAAATTCTCGCAAACCTGGTTGCAGTGTCATCGAGCCGCCGCGCCAACTTTGCAATTCGGCAGTTGTTCAGCAGATCATATCCATAATACGGGAGCGCGCTAAAACCCTTACGAAAACCATCCTCGGTGCGGAGAGGCTAAGAACCTTCCGCTGACCACCGTTCGATAAGCCCGCGGGCCTATTTCCACGCGGCGTAGACGGGCTTGCCGACCAGTTTCGAGGGGTCCGCGCCGGCACGCGGGCGAAACTTCTGCGCGCGGCCGTTGCCGACTTCGGCGACGTAGAAATTGCCCTCCTGGTCGACGCTCATGCCGTGCGTGTTGAATAGGCCGCCGGGAACGTCGGACAGCGTGCCCCAGGCATACAACAGGTGTCCGGTCGAGATCGTATTCGACGATCTTGGACATGCGGTCGTCGGCAGCCCACAGGTGGCGATCGGCGGAGATGTACAGGAAGTTGACGGAAGAATTCTTGTCGAGCGGCCATTGATCGAGGAACTTGCCGTTTTCGTCGAACACCTGGATGCGGCGGTTGCCGCGATCGCAGACGTAGACGTGGCGCGTGACCGGATCGGCGGCAATGCCATGGACCACGTTGAAGAAACCCGGCCGCGTCTCCGTGGGCGGATTGCCCTTCTCGCCCCAGGCCATGAGGAACTTGCCGTTCTTGTCGAACTTCGCGACGCGCGTGCCGGTGTAGCCGTCGGCGACGAACATGGTGCTGTCGGGCAGCCAGGTAAGAAACGTAGGCCGGTTGAAATGTGTCGCGTCGGCCCCGGATTTGTCGGGCGTGCCGATGGTTTGCAGCAACTTCTTGCCGTCGTGGCTGAACTTGAAGATCGCTTCTTTGTAATCGTCCACCACCCAGACGTCTTTGTCCGGGTCGTAGGGATTGATGTACACGGCGTGCGGGCGTTCGAAGAAAGAATCCCACTGCGTCCACTGCTCGGTGATGTCGCCGGCCGCGTTCACCACCACAAGAGTGTGTTCCCAGCGGGCGTCGACTCCCTTGCGGCCCTTCCAGAGTTTGTCGGCGTCTTCGGGCCGGTCGCCGGGTGCGCCGCCGCCCGGGCAGGCTGGCCACGGGCCCTTGCGAGGCGTTGCGGAAGGGTACTTCAGCGGTAGGGAAGGAGAGGCTCGGCCCGAATTGCGGAACCGGTGTTTGCGGAGGCCGCTTCAGCAGGGGTTCTTCGCCGCGCTGCGCGATGAAGACACGGTTGGGGCTTTCCGCGAAGATGCCTTCGACCGCACCCCAGGTCCAGTTGTCATGGCCGGGCAACTGCGACAAAGGCTTCGGCCAGTCGGCGACGGGCTCGTACGGGCCGGTGATATCCTCGCCACCCTTCACGCCGGGAACGGCCGCGAAACCCGCGCCGGGTTTCGTCTGGCCCTCGTACGGTCATCAGGCGATTGCCCGCCCAGAAGCCCAGAGCAAACATAGTCGCGACGCTCAGCAGAACCAGTCCCCGCTTGCCCATGTCTCCCCTCCCTCACAAGAATGATTACCTACCAGGCATTCGTGCAAACGGCCGTTGCATGGTGACGTAGAGCGTAGCAGTGAAAGTTTTGCGTGCGTCAGCGCAAGACCATACGCCCCCGTCCTGTCTGGCGTCAACTCCGGAGAGCGGCGTTGGCGGTGCCCGCTAATTGCTGGCACGGTTTCATCCGGACCTATCAAGGGCGCGAGCCTGTCAAGGCACTCCCAGGGAAAACGGAGAGGGCCCGGGGTAAAATCAGGCGGTTCGGGTAGCCAGACGATTGTGGATGACAATGACTGCTCCTCTTTACGAGGGTAGCCGCCACATGGTGCATAGATAGGGTCGGTGAGGCACGTCTTAGGGATCCAATTACACACCCCTGCCGATCCTGAATTCGGTTGCTTTTCTAAGGTGTCGTTTGCGAACATCAAGGACAGCCGTAGATTCTATTCGAGGCTCCTTCTGAGATTCTAGATCCATGTCCAACTCTATTCGTCATCAACGGTCACGACGCCGCGAATTGAGGGCTGGTACTTCGCCCGGTCGCGCGCTCTTTGGAGCTTTCTGTGTCGGAGTTCTCTTCGGGGCCTCCTTCCTCCCTGCGGTTGCAGGTGACGACGGTCCAGTGCACGGTTTGTGGGTGTGGAAGGGTCCGTCTGTTCTGGAAGCGCCTCAGGGCGCGGAGATGTTGCGGGATTTCTGTCGATCGCAAGACATCAATGAGGTCTACATTTCGGTTTCCGAACGTGGCGATCTGCCGCCGGACGGCCGTTTCCCTCACGCCATCGACCTTCTCCACCGATCGAACATTCGAGTTGAAGCGTTGCTGTCGAGTGACGCCGCTGACGAGCCGGGCAAGCACCGCGAAACGCTCCTCGATCATGTTCGGGGAATCATACAATTTAATCGGAAGTACCCTAAGGATCGATTCGATGGCATCCACCTCGATATCGAGCCCCAGCAGCGACCGGAGAACAAAGGCGCCGGTAACCTTGGCTTCCTGCCGGGTCTTGTGGATGCTTATCGCGCCGTGCGCGACCTAGCCGAACCGGCCCAGTTGACAGTTAGCGCGGACATCCAGAATAAACTTCTTAAGGGCAGCCTCGCCCAACGGAAGATGCTCTTATCTTCATTGCCGCAGTTCACCCTGATGCTCTATGAGCTGGCAGCCCCGGCGATGGAGAAAGTCTCGAAGAAAAATCCGAAAAGATTCGGACTGCCAGCCAAAAATTCCTGGCCATGGCCTATGAGGGTTTAAGCGATCCGAACCTGGCGAAGATGGTCGTCGGCCTGCGCACCCCGGATTACGGCGAAAAATTGCCCGAAATGCTCAGGAAATTAGACGAAGCAAACCGCGTAAACCCGCACTACCAGGGATGGGCACGACATTCTTACAACGACACGCTACAAACGTCGCACTAAGAGCTTGCTCGAGTACGCTGGTGGCAAATACTCGCAGAATTTAATAGTCACCCATCCCCACGGTTGCTAGCCTCAACCAGGGTTCCGAGCAGCCGGCCTCCGGTCGTTGGGCGACTTCGTTCCAACCCGGTGCTTAAGATCGGGGACGCAATCTCGAGGGCCGTCAGTGCCTGCGGCATTGCCGTTGGAAACAGCCCATGCAGTACGAGGTATGGCAAGCAGCGCTGGCGTAATAGCGCAACTGGGTAGATAAATACTTGTGGCGTGCATGGGTCAATGACCACACCGGCCTCCAGTCGATTGGTACCGATTCGTCCAGATCCTCGGGCACCTGATTGAACCTCGATTTCTTTTCGTTTCAAGCCTCCTGTTCCGCTAGTTGCCGATGGCTATACCGCATCACCTCATTGGGGCGAATCGCATCGACGCATGCCAGCAGTCTCAACAGCGTTTGAGGCTTCGGATTTGTACCCACTTTAATCCTGGAAGAATTCCGCGAGGGACCGATCCGCGTCTCATCAAGGACCAACTACTAATGAAACAACGGGGCGTCCTACGCCTGACTTAAGTAACTCGGTGAATTGCTCGGCAGCGACCGGACGGCTGAAGTAGTAGCCCTGTGCCTCGCTGCAACCTTGCGTCCGAAGGAAATCGAGCTGCTCAAGGGTTTCCACGCCCTCGGCAATAACCCTTTGTTTAAGGCTCTTTCCGATCCCGATCATGGCGCTGACGATCGCGGCATCCTTTTGATCGACGGCGATGTCGTGCACAAACGATCGGTCAATCTTCAGAGTGTCCAGAGGAAAACGTCGCAAATAGCTAAAGCTAGAGTAGCCCGTACCAAAGTCATCAACTGCCAGTTGCACACCGATCGCTTTGAGCGCGTGAAGGGTGTCGATGGTGGACTCAGCATCTATCATGAGCACGCTTTCGGTCAGCTCAAGCTCCAGATCATACGGCTCCAAACCGGTATTGATCAGGACAGCCCGAACACCCGAGAGGAAGTCCTTGGCCAGGAACTCTCCGGCCGAAACATTGACCGCCACGGGCACAGCGCGCAGACCTATGTCACGCCAGGCTCGCGCCTGTCTACATGCTTCAAGCAGAACCCACTGGCCGATAGAGTTAATTAGGCCACATTCTTCGGCAATGGGCACAAACTGCAGGGGAGGGACAAGCCCGCGCTCCGGGTGCACCCAGCGCAGAAGCGCCTCGACTCCGCTAATCTCTCCCGATTTAAGATCTATTTTTGGCTGATAATGCAGCAAGAACTCATGCTTTCCCAAGGCAGCACGCAACCTGCCTTCGAGGGATTGCCGTTCGACAGCTCGAGCGTGCATGTCCGATCTGAAGAACTGATAGTTATCGCGCCCCTGTTTTTTAGCATCGTACATGGCGGTGTCCGCACTATCCATCAGGCTCTGCGCGTCCTGGCCGTCGCCTGGATAGGAGCTAATTCCAATGCTCACATCGATCGTGAGCTGGGTGTCGTCAATTTGATGCGGTGCGATGAGAGCAGTGAGAATTTTCTGCGCACTAAAGGCGGCGTCTTCTGCGTGCTCGATCTGGGAAAGCACTACCACGAATTCATCGCCACCCAGACGGCTTACCGTGTCCGAGCGACGGACCGAGGCCACCAGTCTTCCCGCAACCGACCGGAGAAGTTTGTCTCCGACCGCGTGTCCGAGCGAGTCGTTAATCCTCTTGAAGTGATCCAAATCGACAAACAGCACGGCGAGCTGCTTACGTTGGCGCTGCGCGAACGAAATCGCACGGGTGATCCGGTCGTATAGCAGTACACGGTTCGGCAAATTGGTAAGAACGTCATGCTGGGCTGAATGGGACATTTTAACGAGCTGGTCCTCGGACTTCTTGCGTTGTGTGATATCCCGAATGGAGGCTATGATTAGAGTTCCCTCCGGGCTTTCTACCGGGCTCAGCAGGATCTCCACTGGAAAATTACTTCCATCTTTACGTCGGCCGCGGAGTTCGATCGCCGTGGGCAAGGGCCGTATGATCGAGACCTCCGGAAATTCAGTACGGTGTGTGAGCTGGTGTTCAGCGAAGCCGTTCGGAATGATGCGGCTAACCTCCTGCCCGACAAGTTCATCTCGGAGGTATCCGAACTGCCTTTCCGCCTGAACATTTACCAGGACAATTTCTCCACCTCGATTTATCTCTACGATCGCATCCGGGGCCGCCTCTAGCAGGCCGCGATACCTGGCCTCCATACTGCGGCGTTCGCTTATGTCACGCGTGATCGTGGAAAAGCCTCGCAAATTACCAGCCGGGTCTTTGATTGCTGTGCAGACTACGTCGGCCCAAAAGTGAGAGCCATCTTTGCGCACACGCCAGCCTTCTTCTTCGAAGCGGCCGGTTGCAGCGGCGATTCGGAGCACTTCTTGGGGTCTGGCTCGGGCGATATCCTGTGCAGAATAAAATCGAGCGAAGGGTTGACCGATGATCTCATCGGACCTGTAGCCCTTAATGTCTTCGGCTCCCGAATTCCAAGTGAGCACCTTCCCGTGCGGATCAAGCATGAATGAGGACCTTGTCCTCATCTCACACCAGGCCAGGGCATGATAGTTTTTTTTCGGAAGTGGGAAGCCCGACGTCCCACCGCACAGCCCCGGCCGCCAGCGTTTAGGGCCAGGCACGGACAGGTCTGGCATTGGATTGACTTCGGGAAGAGCAACTTCACTTCGTTCCTTCCTTCGTTTCTACGTCCTCACCTAGTGGGAAGCAGAGGATCTGCTGTTTTAACTGTGCATCTACTTCGTCTGCAATGGTCACAATGTCCGCAAGCAGCTTGCTGAATTCCAGACGAGTCTCATTTCTGTGCAGTGTCGAAAAAATGGAGACCTGCAGAATTCGGGATTCATCCACTACCATAGCTGCGGTGTATCCTTGTTCTTTTCGCAGCTTTCCGTGATCGCTGGCAGCGATCGAGAGGGGAGCTTTCGTTCCTTTGTCCAGGCGCAACCGGGCAATCACGTCGTGCAGGAGTTTCGGAAGATGGCCTGTGCGTTCATCAAAATTCAGTGGGATTTTGGTCAAATCCGGGTCTTTCTCTACCAGACCCATCCACCCATGAATTGTAGCGTCGAGTTCCCGCTCGAGAATGTCGGCCACAGATTGTGTATCTGCCGGGGTGGGACCGAAGCTCTCACTGCTCACCCGTGAAACAATAGGTCTGGTCATCGTGTTTCTTTCGTATATCGAGTATTTGTGCAGCTATAACAGCGCATCAACGGTTGCCACCAGCCAAGCCATGTCGGCCACATGAATCTACAGGTCCCCCAAATCATGCACCAACACGGGTGTAGGGTTTTTTTCGCCCAAGGCTCGTCGAATTACGGACAGCAGTTCGGCGTTATCGGCAGGTTTTTGCAGGAAAGCCTTCGCGCCTGCCTGCATCGCTCGATCCACATTTGCGTCGCGGTTGCGCGCAGACACCACAATCACCGGGATCGAAGACAGGCTGTCATTTGCTTTCAACCGCTCCATGACGCTGAAGCCGTCACCGGCCGGTAAGCCGAGGTCCAGGATAACCAGGTCTGGCATGTGTTTCCGCGCTTCCGCGATGGCCGCCATTCCATCTCCCGCAAAAATAACATTGTAATGATTGGCCTTGAGGCGCAGGTGGAGACTCAGCCGGATATCGGGATCGTCGTCCACTATCAAAATTGTTTTTTGGCTCATGTCCACTGGATACCCCTATCTAGGCATATGGCGTTGATGCGATCTTGAATCTCAGCAGCGGCACGTTCGACAAAGGTTTCCGTTGATTCGTTTATCTCTCTCGACATCGGCGTCATGAAACTGTGAGAGACGGCAATCGTGAGGCCGGCGAATTGAATCTGTCTGCAGTGCTGAAACTGTCTTCGAATACGTTCGCTGATAATCTCCGCGCCGCACTCTTGCGTGTAGGCTACGATGAAGAAATGATCGCGCACCGTGGCCGAATCCATGTTCGGCAGCAGTACGTCTGTGTCCGGGCGCAAACATTGCTGCAGTAAGGTGCGCGCCACATTTGACATTTCCTTTCGCACATCCTGCGACGGCCAGCCGTCCCGAGAACCGATCTCCACCGCGAACAACGCTATGACATAGCCGGGATCCTTCTCCAGCGTCACCGTCGGGCCAATCCAATTCGCCAAAGAAAAAATGGGAACGGTAAAGAAAAAATGACTTCCTTTCTGTGGCTCACTGCTCACCCAGATCTTGCCTCCCTGCCTGGTCACTAACTCTTTGGAAATGTGCAAACCGATCCCCAGCCCCTTCCGCCCCGCTTGGCCAGGATCGTTTATCTGATAGAGGTGCTCAAAAATGCGTTCGGTCATCTCCGGTCTGACTCCGCATCCCGTGTCGGAAACCTCCACCAGTAAGAAGGCCGGATTTTTCTCGAACGTACGAACTTGAACCTCTACTGCGCCGTTTGCTGGGGTAAACTTGATAGCATTATCGACCAGAATGATCAGGATTTGTCGGATGCGTGTCGGATCTGCGCAGACCAATGGCAAATGGCGCCCCATAGTGGAAGAGAGGGTGATTCCTTTGTCTCTGGCCGCCCCCTGGAGTGTGTCGACGGTATAGACGATGGCATCGGAAACCGACGTACATTGCAGCTCGATGGTCAGTTTACCTGCCTGTAGCCGCGTGACCTCCAGTAAGTCATCAATCATCGATTGAAGCTGCTTGATATTCCTCAGAGCGATTTCCAAGTACTGCTGCTGTTCTGGATTCAATTCACCGGCCAACTTGTCGAGAAGAATGGTCACAAACCCATAGATCGCGGTCAGTGGCGAGCGAAGCTCGTGCGACACGTGTGAGAGGAACACATCCTTGAACTGCAGCTGTTGGTCCCGGAGGAGGTCCGTTTCGGCCTGCATGCGATGGCGTTCAATCGCGTGGCGAAGCGCCCGCGGTAGGGCACGATTCTCGATCTGGCCTTTAATCAAATAGTCTTGGGCACCTTCCTTCATTGCTTGGGCGGCCAAGGCCTCGTCGTCCAGCCCCGTCAGCACGATCAGCGGCACGTGGGGGGCTGCGGCCTGCGCTCGCCGGACGGTATCGAGGCCGTGACCGTCTGGCAATCCCATATCCAACAACACGATGTCTAAGCCGCCTTTCGCCAGATGGCTAAGGGCTTCGCTCATGCGGCCTACATGCGTGATTACGAAACTCCCGGGCGCTTCTGTGCTGAACATTTCGCGCAGCAAACGCATATCTCCCGCGCTGTCTTCGACCAGGAGAACCTGTAGCGGTTTTCCTTTCACGAGCGGACTTCGGGTGGCAACTTCACCACCGACAGCCAAAAGTTATCGATGCTCTTCACGACTTTGAGGAATCCGTCGAGGTTCACTGGTTTGGTGATGTAACAGTTCGCATGGAGGAGATAGCTCTTGAGGATGTCCCCCTCGGACGCGGAGGTAGTCAAGATAACGACAGGAATAGCTTGCAGGCTGGGGTTCCCCTTGATCTCCGCTAGAACCTCCCGCCCATCCTTCTTGGGCAGATTCAGGTCGAGCAGGATCAGATCCGGCCGCGGGGCATCGACGTGCTTGCCCTCACGCGCCAGAAAAGCCATGGCTTCCACCCCATCCACCGCGACGTGCAAGTCGATATGTACCTTGGCGTCCTTAAACGCCTCACGCGTCAGTCGGACATCACCAGGGCTGTCTTCGACCAAGAGGACCTGTAGGGGCATGCTTTCGCCTTCGATGTCCTTCACGATTTCCCCTCACTTCCGGCCAAGGAAAAGCGAAAGGTGGAACCCTGACCGAGCTGTGACTCGACCGAGATCCTGCCACCGTGCCGCTCGACGATCTTCTTGCAGATCGCGAGCCCAATGCCAGTGCCGGCAAATTCTTCCCGTTTGTGCAGCCGCTGAAACATGCCAAAAATCCTTTCGAAGTACTGCGGGTCGATTCCCAGTCCGTTATCGCGCACCGAAAATAGCCATTTCTCGCCGGCTTCCCTGGTGGCGAAGATGTGCACTTGGGGCACTCCATGGCTTTGGTACTTGATTCCATTGCCGACAAGGTTCTGAAATAGCTGAACGAGTTGCATCTCGTCCGCCTGGACGACAGGCAGGGGATCATATGTCACCAGCGCACCGCTTTCTTCGATGGCACCCCTTAGATTGCTGAGCGCCTGTTGCAGTGCTTCTTCACTCGAGGTATCGAGCAGATCCCTTCCTTTTGTTCCAACCCGCGAATAAGCCAGTAGATCGTGGATCAACCGTTGCATGCGATTGGCACCGTCCACCGCGAAGGCAATAAATTCATCGGCGTCGGAGTCCAGCTTTCCCTTGTACCGGATGGATAGAAGCTGCGTGTAACTGGCTACCATCCGCAGCGGCTCCTGCAAATCGTGCGAGGCAATGTTGGCAAATTGCCCCAATTCTTCATTCGAGCGGTTTAATTCCTCGACCTTCTGCAGAAGATTCGCTTCGGCTTTTTTGCGCATGGTGATGTTGCGGATCGCGGCCGTTACCAGGATTCCCTCGGCGCTTTCCAGCGGGCTCAGCATGATCTCAATCGGAAATTCACTCCCATCTTTTCGACGCCCAGACAGCTCAATCCCCGTGCCGATCTGTTGCGCCAGCGCGTCAGCCGCGGATCGAAGCGAGTCCGCGATCAGCCGTTCCGCGAAGCCTTCGGGAATAATGTTCTTCACCTTTTGCCCGATCAGCTCATCGCGGCGGTATCCGAACTGTTTCTCCGCCTGAACATTCAGCAGAACGATTTCTCCGTCCTGGTTCACCACCACCATCGCATCCGGAGCCGCTTCCAGCAGCCCGCGGTACCGCGCCCCCGACTCCTTGCTCTCACTTAGATCGTGGCTAAACTCGGAAAACCCCCGCAAACTTCCGGATCGGTCGCGCAACGCTGTGAGGGTCGCATTCGCCAAAAAACGCGAGCCATCTTTCCGCACGCGCATGCCTTGCTCTTGTTGCCGGCCGCTCGCGGCGGTCATCCGAAGTATCTCCTCCGGCCTGCCCCGCTTTATGTCCTCCTGGGGAAAGAAGCAGGAAAAGTTCTGGCCGATGATCTGTTCGGCCTTGTAACCTTTGATTCGTTCGGCACCGGCATTCCAGCTGAGAACCCGGCCCTGCGGATCCAACATGAAAATCGCGTAGTCCTGAATCCCATCAAGGAGCATCCGATATTGTTCTTCGCTGTTGCGGAGCGACTCATCCGCAAGCCTAGACCTCGACACGTCGTGGAAAACGATTACGGCTCCCGTCAGCGATCCGTGCCGATCATGGATCGGCGCAGCGGAGTCTTCGATAGCGAATTCGTGCCGGTCGCGACAGATGAGAAGACGGTTTGGAGCAAGCCCGGCGGTTTTATTTTTGCCAATTGCGGTCTCTAGAGGATTCGGCGAGGGTTCACGCGTATCACCGTCTATGATTTCAAATACCTCGGTGACGGGCTTGCCTAGCGCCTGTTGTAGAGTCCAGCCCGTCATCTTTTCTGCTACAGCATTAAGGTAGGTAATGTTCAGCTGATTGTCGGAACACAGGACCCCGTCTCCGATAGAGTTGAGCGCGACTTGGGCATATTCTTTCTCGATAAACAGCGTCTCTTCCGCACTCTTCCGCTCTGCCATATTGCGGATAGCGCGGACGAATGCATGCTCATCGAGGTGGTCTTCCAGAAGATAATCTTTTGCTCCATGGCGCAAGGCTTCCAACGCAATCTGTTCGTCCGTCGCGCTACCCAAAACCAGCGTCGGTACTCCTGGAACCAACTGCGACAATCTGTCGAACGTCTCAATACCCTGGCTGTCGGGTAGCGAGAGATTGAGAAAGACAGCCCATATGTCCTTACCCTTTAATCGTTCGACGCCTTCCGCAAGCGTAACAGCACGTTCGCCGTGGAATGGGCCATCACTCGCGTGGAGTAACGACCCTTGAAAAATATCGGAATGGGACGGGTTGTTATCGATCAGAAGAAGCGTTCGTTTGGTGGTGGTCATTCGTGTCCCGCTGGATAGACTGCAAGTCGCAGACCAATTGAGGTAGGCGACGTAACTGCAATAGAATAGAGAGCTAAATTTCGCCATGGTTTTCAAATACGTCCGATATATCGCAATGTGGGAATTGGGGCTGCAGCAGAGTTCCGTTTTGACATGTCGAGGAGCCGCAGTTGCTCCGGCCATTCCATGATCTCCTTGAATGGGCCCCTCAGCATGCAAAGAGGTCGTTGGCGTTCTCATTCGGTCCAAGAACCCGACCACAGGCCAAAACAGAATCGGCTGCCAAGAATGTCGGGGAAAGGCCGCAAACGTTGTAGTGTTTTTTATCCGGAAAGCCTTTGATGTATAAGGCCCCCCTGATCGGGAAATTAGTGGAAACCGGACTATGAGTGCGCTAAAAGCGGATCCGATCGCCGTGAACGCTTCAACCGAAGCTACTTAGGGAGCGATCCAAGGTTTCACATTTCCGGAAGGGTGACTCCAGATCCTGCAACGATGAAAAGCTCTGCAACGATCCCTCGCATGTCGTTCGAAGGCGCCTCCGCGATGCATCTTCGTCGTTACCGTTTCGTTCAAGCCAGATGTGCAGGCCGAGCTATTGCCCGCAGTTCACGTCGTCCCACCTAGTCAAAACAAAGTATTGGGAACGACTGATGGCGATCCTGACTAGCCGGGAACGCCCCGTTCAGCTAGTACTCGCTGGGAAAGCCCATCCACAAGACGTAGACAGTCAGGGGATGATCCGGCAGTGGGTCGAATTCTCCTATCGCCCGGAGGTGCGATCCCGAGTTGTCTTCCTGAGCGACTACGATCTGCTCATGGCGGGGCAATTGGTTCAGGGCGTTGATCCGTGGGTGAATATGCCGCGACGCCCCTGGGAAGCAAGTGGTACAAGCGGCATGAAAGTGCTTGTCAACGATGGACTGAATCTTTCGGAGCTCGATGGCTGGTGGGCGGAAGCATAATCTCCCGAGGTCGGCTGGGCGATCGGTGACCGACGCGAACATGGCGATGATTCCTCGTGCGACGCTGCAGAAGCAGATGCACTTTATGGATTACTCGAACGAGAGGTTGTCACCGAATTCTATACGCGCGATAATCGTGGCGTTCCGCCGGGCTGGGTCGCTCGCATGCGGGAAAGCATGGCAAGGTTGACTCCTCTTTTTTCCGCGAACCGCGTGGTCCGCCAGTACACAGAAGAGCGTTACTTATCGGCTGCGTGGGCCTTCAACGACCGTGCCAAGAACAAGGCGCGCTTGGCAGCAGTGGTCAGCCCCGAGTTTCAGCACTGCAACACTCGAGCAAGAGTCAGCCAGTATAACTTTCGCGCTCAAGGTCTTTCTTGGAGATCTGAATCCCAATGCTGTCAGTGCTGAGCTCTAAGCGGACGGGGCGTAACGGTAGCGCTGCTGCAGGGCATCCGACGAATCGTGGCGAGCGCCTCGTCGGATCTGATGACGGCTTCTTGTACAGTCCGTATTCCGGTGACTCGCCCGGCAGCTGACCACACGCCGCGACTGATACCGCAGCATGAGGGAGCGATCGTTCGACTGAAGGCTCCTTTCATTCTTTGGCACGAATCACCGTCGTGGCGGTGACGAAGGCATGGGAGGGAGACGGGTTGGCTACATCAAGTGAATCCCGAAGCCAAGGTCCCCACGTCGTGGTTGTTGGTGGCGGATTTGGGGGATTGTATGCGGCACGCGGTCTGGCTCGCGCTCCCGTGCGTGTAACTCTGATTGACAAGCATAATTACCACCTCTTCCGGCCGATGACGTATCAAGTAGCCACGGGTCTGCTTTCGGGTGACGAAATCGCGCCTCCGTTACGCTCGATATTCAGCAAGCAACGCAACGTTGAAGTTCTGATGGACGAAGTCAGCGGCGTAGATACTTCGAACAAGCTGATTCAACTGCAGCACAGAGAATTGCACTATGACTTTCTGATCCTAGCAACCGGGATTCGCTACAACTACTTCGGCCATGATGACTGGGAGCAAGTCGCGCCGGGGTTGGATTCCATCGACGACGCTGATCGAATCAGAGGGAAAGTCCTTTCGGCTTTTGAAGCGGCCGAAAACATCGCCGCAGCTGGAGACGCCAGTTCGGATTCGATTCGAGAATTGTTGACGTTCGTCATCGTCGGTGCCGGAACGGCCGGCGTGGAGATGGCCGGAACTCTTGCGGAAATGTCAAGCATGAGCCTGGCGCACGATTTTCGCCATATCGATACTCGCTCAACGCAGATACTGCTCTTCGAAGCGGGGCCACGCATACTGGGCACTTATCCCGAGGATCTCTCCAATCAAGCTCACCGGCATCTCGAAAGATTAGGTGTAAAAATCCATACGCAGAGTCGTGTTGAACGAGTGGATAAGGAAGGGATCACCGTAAACGGCCAGCGGGTGCGAAGCAGGACGGTGGTATGGTGCGCGGGTGTCCTCGCTTCCCCGGCCGCACAATGGCTGGGAGTCGCGGGAGATAGGTCAGGCAAAGTAAAGGTTGAGCCGGATTTATCGGTTGCGGGCGAGGCGGATGTGTTCGTGATTGGGGACACGGCCGAGCTGGTGGCGGAGACGCGGAACCTACTTGGCTTCAGGTTACGGGAGCCGGAGCCGATGCCCGGCGTCGCCCAGGTCGCAATCCAGGAGGGGAAATACGTTGCGAGGCTAATCCGTCGGCGAGCGACGGGACGACCCGCTCCTTCATCCTTCTGGTATTGGGATAAAGGCAACTTGGCGGTTGTCGGAAAAACCTACGCGATTGCGGATTTGAGATTCTGGCGTTCTTCGGGCTTCATCGCCTGGCTTCTGTGGGCGGGAGTGCATATTTATTTTCTGATCGGGTTCGCGAATCGAATCTTCGTGTCAGCGAAATGGGTAATGTCATTCTTAACGAACAACAGGACTGCGAGAATCTTACCTTCGGAACAGACTGCGGTTGAAGCTGTAAATGGCGGGTTATTTGACCCTGCCCCTCAGAATCCGACCGGCGCGCAAGTAACGCCTGATTCCACAAAAGGAACGTTATGACAGGTGTCAGCGTCATTGTGCCGCCGTATCGTCAGGACCATCGCGCGTCCGCTATGCTCCTGCACGTTACATGCTTGCCTTCGCCCCACGGCATCGGCGACTTTGGACTTTCTGCGCTTTCGTGGATCGAACGTCTTGACCATGCTAACCAAGGCTGGTGGCAAGTATTGCCGCTGAATCCACCACAAGGACGGGAACTCACCTTACGGCTTATTTTCGTCTTTCGTTGCCAACGGAGGGCACATCAGTCCCGATTGGCGCGCCCAGGCCGAGTCACCAAAAACGAACGCGAGAATTGCGCCAGTAGCGTTTTTAACACTGCGCGACATGAGGGAATCCCGAGAAACTGAGCCGCTCGTATTAGGTTACCATTACAACCGAGGTGAATGATGAAAGCGACACAACAGCTTCACGATCTGGGCCAAAGCATCTGGCTTGACAACATCACGCGGAACCTCCTGGAGAGCGGCACACTCCGAGGTTACATCGATGAGCTTTCCGTGACGGGCCTAACTTCAAATCCGACGATCTTCGACCACGCGATCAAGAACAGCGGCGATTACGACACCGCGATCCGGGAGAAGCTGAGCAAAGGCCAGTCTGGCGAGGCATTATTTTTCGAGTTGGCCCTGGAGGACATTACCCGAGCCGCCGTGTTATTTCGGCCAGTTCACGCCGTCACGGATCGTGTGGATGGTTGGGTGTCTTTAGAGGTTTCGCCGTTGCTCGCCTACGACAGGACCAGCACTCTGGCTGCCGCCAAAGACCTATACGCGCGTGCGGGACAACCGAACGTATTCATCAAGATCCCCGGCACGAAGGAGGGCCTGCCAGCGATTGAGGAAGCGATCTTCGCCGGAATCCCAATCAACGTCACTCTCTTGTTCTCGCGCGAGCAGTATATTGCAGCCGCCGAGGCCTTCCTGCGCGGTGTCGAACGGCGCATCGAAGCGGGGCTCAATCCCAGCGTCAGCTCAGTCGCGTCACTATTTGTCAGTCGCTGGGACACTGCCGTCGCGGACAAGGTGCCGGACGCTCTGAAAGACAAACTGGGCATCGCTATTGGCCAGCGCACCTACAGGGCGTATCGGATGCTGCTCGATTCCTCCCGTTGGCAGCGCGTGTTCAACGCCGGGGCGCGCCCTCAAAGACTTCTTTGGGCCAGCACTGGAACCAAGAATCCCAAGGCGTCGGACATCCTTTACATTAAGTCACTCGTTGCGCCGCTTACCGTAAACACCATGCCGGAAGCCACGTTGAAAGCCCTAGCGGATCACGGTGAAATCGGCACAAGCCTGCCCGCGGATGGCGGGGATTGCGAACAAGTGCTGGCACAGATCGGCAAAGCCGGCATCGATATTGACGCGTTGGCGGCACGTCTTCAGGATGAAGGCGCCAAGTCCTTCGTCCAATCCTGGAATGAGTTGATGGTAGTGATTTCCGAAAAAAGCGCTGCGATCAAACGAGCCGTCGCCGGCTAGGCGTAAGAGGAAGAGAAAGGAAAGGACTAGACGGAAGCGCTGGTGTTCGGAAAGACGCCGGAGCAGGTAAAGGCAGAGGGCCCGCCGGATTGGCTCGTTTTCCACATCGCGTATTCGACGGCAATCGTTAGTCGACACGATTCTTGCCGCGCGACCGACGCCGTAGATTCTCGGCAAACTCGTCGCTCTCTACGAGCATTCCGTGTCCATCCCAGGCGTTATCTGGCAGATCAACTCTTTCGACCCGGAACTCAGAAAATAGAAATGCTTCATCGCTTAAATGATGGCGATCTGTCGATTCCTGCCGGACGGGTTCGGCACGATGCGGCTCTCGTGATTGCCGACCGTGCTGCAGTGGGACAACAGGCCTCTCAGGCTGGAAGAGGGAGATGATATGCGTTTGAAATTGCCACGGATCATGCCGCATTTGCATTGAAAGACGATTGTTGGCTCATCTCCGCGATGGAACCCGACGTTGTAGATTTCAGTGTGCATACTCTGAACCCAGACGACGATTATCCCGACTATGTCGTTCCACTCGCGAGGGCTGTCGTGGCAGGCACGTCGAAGGCGTGTGGCGTCTGCGGGAGTGGAGTTAGCGCATCGGTGTGCGCCAACAAAATACCAGGAGTCCGCGCGGGACTAGGGGCGACCGCTTTTGGGCACGTCAAGGGGCAGAGGAACAAGCCACTAATGTCACCGTATTATTCAATTTAATAAATAACTCAATAAATGAAAAGATTCGCCGAACAATTTGATTGACGGCGGAGAGGGTGCGGGTGTATTAGCGTGCACACTCGGGGTGGCCAAGCAATCGAAAGACGGGGCCACCATCGCTGGAGGATAACCCATGAGCCGCTATTGGGCACCTGCACTCTGCACGGTCTTGCTGGCGAGTTGTACCGCAATAGCTGCGCATGGCCAGGCATCAGTGGCTCAAGCGCACGTGGCGGCGGCCCAGGATGCGGTCTCGCCGAAAGCCGCGAACTCGAAGCCTTGGGAGAGTTTCGACGCTTTATTCAAGCTGGTATGCACGCAGCCGCGGCAGGGCGCTAAGCCTCCGGCAGTTGGCCCAGGTGAGCCGGACGAGAAAGCGAAATTGGTTCCCACGCCACGCGAGAAATGGTACGTGCCGCCGGTAAAGGTGTTCGATAACCTCTACTACATCGGCACGCAGACCGAATCCACCTGGGCGTTGACTACGTCCGCGGGGATCATTCTGCTCAATACCAACTTCGATTGGGTCACTCCGGATCTCGCTGAACGAACTGAAGACATTTGGCCTCGATCCGGCAAACATCAAATACGCCGTCATCGTTCGGTCCCATTCCGACCAGTCTTGGGGAATCAATGCCCTTAAAAAGATGGTGCCGTCGGCCCGAGTGATCATGTCCGAGGTGGACTGGGATCTGCTGGCAAAGGATAATTCTCCCGCCGATCTCAAGCCCGTCAAGGATATGGTGGCCAAAGATGGCAAAAGCTGACGCTCGGGAGACACGACCATCACGATGTACTCCACGCCGACGTCCACACCCGGCAACCTCTCGCTGATTTTTCCTTTAAAGGACGGAACTCAGCGCCACATGGCAGGCATGCTGGGCGGGGACTACATGAGACTGGTGCAGGAAGGGGTTCAGATGTTCCCCGATATGCAGACCATGAGCCAAACCTACATCGCGTCGTCGAAACGTTTCAAGGAGATCGAGGATAAGGCCGGCGTCGATACGATCATCCACATCCACGCGGAGTACGATAACACTCTTCAAAAGCTCGATGCCATGAGGTCGCGAAAGCCGGGCGATCCGAATCCCTTTGTCAGCAAAGACGACGTCGACCGGTTTATGACCGTGCATATCGAATGCGCGGAAGCTCAACTTGCGTGGGCCAAAGGCGATTAGGGTTGTAGGAAGAGGATTGACTCATGAAGTCCTACTGGGCGCCTGCACTCTGCACGATTTTGCTGGCGAGTTGTACCGCAATCGATGCGCATGGCCAGGCATCAGTCGCTCAAGCCCACGTGGCGGCGGCCCAGGATGCGGTCTCGCCCAAGACTTCGAATCCGAAGCCTTGGCAGAATTTCGATGGTTTATTCAAGATTGTATGCACGCAGCCGCGGCAGGGCGCTAAGCCTCCGGCGGTTGGCCCTGGTGAGCCGGACGAGAAAGCGAAATTGGTTCCCACGCCACGCGAGAAATGGTACGTGCCGCCGGTAAAGGTGTTCGATAATCTCTACTACATCGGCACGCAGACCGAATCCACCTGGGCGTTGACCACGTCCGCGGGGATTATTCTGCTCAATACCAACTTCGATTGGGTCACCCCGGAGCTCCTTAACGAGCTGAAGACATTTGGTCTCGACCCGGCAAACATCAAATACGCGGTCGTTGTTCGGTCACATTCGGACCAGGCTTGGGGAATCAATGCCCTTAAGAAGATGGTGCCGTCGGCCCGAGTAATCATGTCGGAGGTCGACTGGGATCTGCTCGCAAAGGATAATTCCCCCGCGAGCGTCAAGCCGGTCAAGGATATGGTGGCCAAAGATGGTCAAAAGCTGACGCTCGGGGACACGACCATCACGCTGTACTCCACGCCGACGTCCACACCGGGCAACCTGTCGGCTGATTTTTCCTTTAAGAGACGGGACCCAGCGGCATATGGCAGGCATGCTGGGCGGGGACTTCATGAGACTCGTGCAGGAAGGGATTCAGATGTTCCCCGATATGCAGACCATGAGCAAAACTTATATCGCGTCTTCGAAACGTTTCAAGGATATCGAGGATAAAGCCGGCGTCGACGCGATTATCCACATCCACTCCAACGACGATAATACACTTCAAAAGCTCGATGCCATGAGGTCGCGAAAGCCGGGCGATCCTCAATCCCTTTGTCAGCAAAGACGACGTCGACCGGTTTATGACAGTTCATATCGAATGTGCGGAAGCTCAACTTGCATGGGCCAAAAGCGATTAGCTTTCCTATTCCTCCGGCAGGGCAAGCTAAGTTCGTGATGTCCAGCTTTCGCCTGACAACGGTGCAACCGCCAGCAGAGGCGAGACTTCCGCGATAGCAAAGTTAGTTTCTTAGCTCGTTCACAACGTCGAAGCGAGCGGGTCGAAAGATACCTGACGTCGGGTCCTGCGATGTGATGATAACGACCAAGGAGGGCGTTCCTATGGGTTCTGCCCTGGTTACATGCAGGAAATCAGTGCGCAATTGTCCAAGCAAAGCAGTTCACG
The DNA here is from genome assembly GCA_963828935.1 of uncultured Acidobacteriota bacterium. Lineage (GTDB taxonomy): Bacteria > Acidobacteriota > Terriglobia > Acidiferrales > UBA7541 > Palsa-189. Next base: position 485,091 of record CAWHGP010000010.1, read on the forward strand.
TGGCGCTCTTGGCGATGGCGGTGCTTCTAGGTTGCCTCCCTCTGATTTCGCAAACCAGCCAAGGAACCATACAGGGAGGAGTGTTGGACCAGAGCGGCGGCGCTATAGCGGGCGCTGTGGTTACAGTAACCGACGTGGCCCGAGGGGTCACGCGAAGCTTGGTAGCCGATGACGCTGGCCAGTACGTGGCTTCTAGCTTGAACCCCGGCACCTATACCGTCCGCGCTGAGGCCAAGGGCTTCAAGGCGGAAGAGCACAGTGGCGTGCTGGTGGAGGTAGGTCAAACCATCCGCGTGGATATGGTTCTGCAGCCCGGCGCGCAAACCCAGACCGTCACCGTAAGCGGAGAAGTTCCCGCAATCGATACGACCGACGCTACCTTGGGCGGGACAGTCAGCAACCTGGAGATCAATGCGCTGCCCTTGAATGGCCGAAATTTCGATCGCTTGCTGCAACTGCGTCCGGGAATCATTACCAGCGTGGGAGGCGGTAGTGCTGACGGCCCGCAAACCAACGGCCGGCGCAACACCGACAACCAGTTGCGAGTGGAAGGCATCGCCGGAATGGCCCAGGCTCAGGGCTCGGATATCCTGAACGCCACCTACCGCACGGGAGACGCAGACTCCCTTATGCCCATCGACGCCATCCAGGAGTTCAATACCATAGAGAATCCCACAGCGGAATATGGCTTTCGGGACGGGGGGTTCGTCAATGTTGGGGTGAAGTCGGGCACCAATAGTCTTCACGGCACGGCTTACGCATTTGGACGCGATGCTGCCGCTACCGATGCGGCCAACTTCTTCACCGGACCGTCACTCCGGCAACACTTGGAGCAGTTCGGCGCCACGGCGGGCGGACGCATTCTCAAGGACAAGCTCTTCTGGTTTGCAGGCTACGAGGGTCTGCGGCTCTCCTACGGAGACCCAGCGCAGGCCGCGCTCCCGGTGGACGTGGGCACAGGAACGGTGTTGACCTCCAGCAGCGTTGCCAAGAGCACTAACATGGTTGACGTGTGTAACTTCGTGAAGACGCCTGGGAACATCCCTGGGAGCCTGGGGGTTAGCCCGCTCACTGCGCAATTAGCTGGTCTTGGCAATTTCGCACTGGGCAGTCCCGGGAGTTGCACGGTCACGCCGGCTTCGCCCTCGATCGAGAACCTGTTCCCGTTCTCCACCACCGGAACGCTAAATCCTCCGTTGGTCACCACCGGGCCGCTCAATAACGGGCTCTTCAAGGGCGATTACAATCTTGGCTCCCACAACCATTTCAGCGGCCTGTATTTTGTGTCCAAGTCAACAGCCCTGGCGAACTCCCAACCGCAACAAATTGAGCCCCAGTGGGAAGTGAACGCCGTCAACGATGTCCAGCAATACGACGGAAGCTGGACTTGGACTCCTGGCTCCAATTGGGTGAACGACTTCAGAATGGGCTACGTTTTCATGCGCAATCAAACTGCCTACGCGGACCAGAATATACTTGTATCGAATCCCTGGCCGTCCGGCTATGGCATCAATACGGGCGTGACGAATCCACTCTACGGCGGATTTCCCTTAATCAAGATTTCCAGCCTAAGCACCATGGAGTTGGGGGCTGGTCCCCGGTCATCCATTCGCGGGCCGGAGGGCGACGTCGATCTCGTCGAGAGCGTCTCCTATTTGCGCGGCAAGCACGCCTTCAAGTTTGGTTTTGAGTATGTGGACGTCGTGCTTGATGGGGACACCTATAGCGGAGCGCAAGGCGCGGCCACGTTTCAAAACTTGGAAACCTTCCTCACGGGCGTCCCAACTACGGGCTCAATTCTCACGGGCGATCCTACGGAGGAGGCTCGGAGTCACTGGTACGGAACCTACGCCCAGGACGACTTGGCGGGTCACAAATAGACTGACATTGAATTTGGGTCTGCGCTGGGAGTACTTTGGGGCTCCGAACATACGCGGCAACTACTACGGGAATTTCGACCCCAATGTCAATCCCACCACTACTCCTGCTATCCAGCAATTTGGTTCCGGTGAACCTCTTTCCTCCCTATATCACGCCGAACGGCGGGATTTTTCGCCGCGCATCGGGGTCGCTTGGGATGTACAGGGCAATGGCAAGACCGTGGTTCGTGCAGGAGCAGGCATATTTAGAAACGGCGCCCTGGTAAAATCGTTTATTAGCAGTTCTCCCTTCGGGGCGACTTTCTTTGGTTGCTCGACAGTTGTCCCGCCCGGCACTAAGTGTCCAGCCGGAGTCCTGATAGGTCCGAACAACAGTGGAACGGCGATCAGCGCTCATACCTCCGTCATTGTGCCACTCTCCTGTTCAAGTGGTCAGTGCAACAATCTTCCCGCCTCCGTTCCTGGTGACCTCAATTGGAATCTTGCGGGCCCTGTATTTCCCACCGTTGGCTCCCAAACGATCAATGGGGTCACCTACACCGGTCAAGTGTGCGCGCCTACCGGAGTCGGGTCTGGGCCCTGCCCCACTTCTGCGGTGGATCCCAACTTCCTTGACCCTTACTCCGTCCAGTGGAATCTGGACATCCAGCGCGCAATCACCGATAAGTTGACCCTTGACGTGGCATACGTTGGCAACCACGGCGCTAACGAACAAGCCCAGATTGACCTGAACCAGCCACCGCTGGGCACTGGATGGAACACACCGTGGACGGCCGCACAGGTATCGGCGGCGAAGCTGAAAGCAGCAGACGCGGGCTTCACGAGCTCCCAAATCTGCATAGGTTCGGCAGCCGCAGGCGGTGGCGATCCCGCCGGCACCTGCACGCCCAATACCGCGGCTGAGCTTGCCGCCGGACAGTACCGCAGCATGTTTCCCTACCTGGGCTCCATAACCGAAGTGACCAACGGGGACATCTCCAACTACGATGCGTTGCAGGTAACGCTGCAGGGACGGGGCTACCATGGACTATCGTTCCTTGCCGGCTATACTTTACTCTCATGCTCTTAGCGAGACCGACGCAGATATCGAAGGTAGCACCACTGTTGTAACCGACAAGAACAATCTGCGTTTGAACTACGGAAACAGCGCTGCCGACCGCCGGAATCGCTTTACCTTTTCGCCGAGCTACAATATTCCCGGGCTCAAGTCCCCAGGGCAGATGCTCGAAGGCTGGTCGGCCAGCGGCATCCTGGTTATGCAAAGCGGGGCCCCCTGGAGCCCGAACGATACCAGTTCAACTGACTATCTCGGAACCGGCGAACTCGGCACAGGCACCACCCAAGACTGGAATTACAGCGGACCTCCCTCCGCGTTTACTGTCACCGCAAGCCCTATTCCCTGCTATGGTAGTGCTACGGGCTGCACGTCCTTTGCAAACGCGGGAGCGACGATTACGACCGCCTGTCAGGCGGCGGCGACAGCCCCTTACGGCGGCCCGACTACTACAAACGGCATGCTGGCGCTGCAAGCACTGGCGGCCGGTAGCTGCTATATGCGAGGCGGCGGCATTCTGACGCCTCCCGCTTACGGAACCTTTGGTAACGCCTACAACGGTATCTTCCGCGGCCAGGCCTATTACAACGTGGATTTTTCGGTTGCGAAGATATGGAAGCTAAAGGAAAGGTATAGCGCGCAGTTCCGCATTGAGTTCTTCAATTTGTTCAACAGGGCCGATTTTGCAGCGTCAGGCAATGGAGGTGGAACGTCGCCTGCCGGCACCAATCCGACTGCGGGAAACACGGGTTTCGGTGTGGCCACGGTCACGCCGGACGCAACCAACCCGGTATCCGGGTCGGGTGGACCTCGCCACATACAGTTCGGCTTGAAGCTGAGCTTCTGAAGTGCATGATGCAGAGGGGTCAACGTTAAGCGCTGTATGTTTGAAAATGAAGGTACGAAAAGCGCCCAGGAGTCCGGCTCGAGCATTGTTTAAAATGGGGGTACATCACATGCGTTATCGTCTTATCCTGATGGGATTACTGATGTTTGTCGGGCTGGGATTCACACACGTGGTTCTGTCACAGCAGCCAGCGACGAATGGCAAGGATCAGAAAGCTCCCTCGGCTCCTGCTCCGAGCCACGACCTCTCCGGGATTTGGGGGCCGGCCAGAGCTGTCAACGCCGGAATTCAGGCCAATGGCGTGTCGGCCATGCCCGATGATGGGAAGCCGGAACATACTCCGCCTTACAGCGCTTTGGGAATGAAGACTTTGCTGGCCCACAAGCCGCTATACGGTCAGAGAGCGGTTTTCCCCTCGACGCTCAGCAACGATCCGAGGTCGGTGTGCGATCCGCTGGGATTTCCTCGAGCCGATTTTTATCAAATCCGGTACGAGCAATTTATACAGAATGATCGGGAAGTCGCGGTTTTATACGAGTACGAGAAGAGATGGCGCTCGATCTGGCTCGACCGCGAGTTACCGAAGGAAATTCCCGAACCGCGATGGTATGGCTACTCAGTCGGTAAATGGATTGATGACACTACCCTGGAAGTCCAAACCGTCGGAATTATAGGAGAGCCTCGCGCCTGGCTCGACGAGACAGGCCGTCCGATCAGCGACGACGCAAAAATAGAGGAACGCTTCCATCGCGTGGACTACAACAACATGGAGTGGACCGTAACCATCGACGACCCCAAGATGTACACGAGGCCGTGGCTCGCTATGAACAAGTTTCCCATGAAGTTGCAACCGCCGAATTTCGATATTTGGGGTAAGTATCAAGTGGAAATGATCTGCTCGCCTACGGACTTCAAAGCGTATAACGATTCTATTGGCAACGAGGAGAGTGAAGGCGACGCCAAGTAAGGGCCGCCCCTATGAGCCTGGCCGGCATCGGCAGGGTGACGTGTGGATGCGCCGAGCACCGAGAGACCCCGAGCCGGCCAAGCGTTGGCTCACGTTCCTGCGCAATCATCGCGAAGCCATCGCGGCCATGGACTTATTTACTGTCCCGCCCATCACGTTCCGTTACGCAACGATGGCTGTATCGGCTATGGAGCTCCCCCGCGCATGTCGGCGTGACCCTTTGTCGTTGGAGCGGCGGTGCTCCTGTGCCCTTCATCGGCATTCATAACGCCTGGGACGCGGTCACATATCACGTCTTCGTTTTTAGGAAATGAGCACAGCAGGAAAACGAGTGGAAACCGGCAGACTAAGTCATCGTCAACCAGAACACGGTCGCGTTCGCGCCGAACGGAAGGATTGCTCGGTTTGCGTATCAGCGTTTCTTACGCAGGAAAAAACTGCACGGCCGCCCCAGTTTCCGCTACAGTCGACAAATCAATCGAAACTTTCAGCACTCCTAACCTGCTGAAAACAAGTGGTGAGCCGGGCAGGACTCGAACCTGCAACCCGCTGATTAAGAGTCAGCTGCTCTACCATTGAGCTACCGGCCCATCTATAACTTACGGACAGTGGCGACTAAATTGGAGACTACCAGGCCTGTATCCAGTCCTCGATCTTCTGCAAAGCCGCTTTCGATTCATCAGCTGGAGTCTGGACAAAGTAGCTCAATGTTGTTCCAATATCCGAGTGCCGAAGTATAGCCTGAATCACTTTCGGTTGCACTCCGAGACTGTACAGATTCGAAGCCAAGTCACTAAATGGGTGCCAGCCGTTCCATCGAATTTCGGGGCTTTGGTCCTCGCCTTTCTTTTTCATGTCTGCGGATAAGACTTCCCCGATCGCCTTCAATTCCGGCGACAACTTCAGCGCAGGTTTCATCACGCGGTTGGCGAGATTTGCTAAGCCAATGGAGCGCCGCGAGCAAGATCCTCGCCGTTTTCACTCGGGGAAATTTAATTTGCTTACCTGAAGAGTCCGTAACACACGCAGCGCACCATCTATCGCACGCCGCTCCTCCTGGCCACCTGGAACTTCCTTCAGTTCTTGCGAGCGCAAGAAAATCGCGCCTGCTGCGGCCATAACAAGCGGTAACAGTTCTTCTGGGTCAGATTCTGCAAGCGCTTCTTCATATAGTGCTTGCCACGTTCGAGCGGGAGGCAGATTGCTCATTTTATCCTCAGCTAGATTAGGTGGCGAAGAACCCGCACCACATGGACAGTGTGGATGTGTCAGCTTGTACTCTGTGGTTGATAGCTAACCTCTCAGTTCCTTGCTACTGCTCACTGCACGTACAATCCACGTACAGGCCACGTACAGGCCACGTACAGTCTAAGTACAGGACGTGGTTCAGGGCGTCGCTTCGATCGAAGACAAGCATGTAACACGCCATATGGCTGGCCGCTTAGCGGCGTAAACGTAGCTTCGAGGGTGTGGCTTCGTGCGCCTGTATTCGCTGGGTATCAGTAGGTAACCAGAGTCGAAAATTTCTTTAACTTGGGTTTGTGGATTCAAACGCCGACCGTTGAAAGACCCAAGTGGTGTCTAGATAGTTGCGGGTAAACCAATGCGGACGCCAATATTCACGGTGTGCTTTGCATATGAAGCAGTCCACTAAGTTGCGATGAGTGTTCGGCGGCTTTCTAATGTGGGTCGGCGAAAAACACCGGAGACACGCCATTTTCACCGCTGCCGACCGGACTTATGTCTATGAATACGAACTGGTTCGGGCCGATCACGTAGAATGCTAATGTCTCGGTCGGACCTCCGAGCGGTATGAGCAGCGTACCCCGGCCGGTGCTCGCATTCAGACTTGCCACCGTGATGTTCGGAATGCTGACGTCAGTGGAGGTTTGAATGCTTACAGAGCTGGGAAACCGCTCGTCCGCAAGGAGAGAGTAAGTTGAGCTGCCAGTGGGACCAAACTCCCCAACAAAAGCTTGGGCATCATTCACAGACACCCCCCTCGCCCGGACGACCGCTGTAGCGCCGAGATCGGTGGCAGTTGAGAAGGAAGTGCCCGCTTGAGCCGTGAGGGTCCCAGCCATAGCCCGATTGGTCGTCGCCGATGTCGCGTCCATGATGAAGCCGGTGCCGGGAGCGGTGAGATAGAAAACGAGCGAATCGGCGAGTCCATTCGCAGCGCCGCTTGCAACTGTTACAGTGCCGCGGCCTGTGGTCGCGTTGAATGTGACGGGCTGAGTTGCGACGGTGGGGATGGTGGCGATTCCGCCGTTGTCGTTAGAGTCCCATCCAAGGGTTCCGGCTATTTGTGCCGGCGATTTGTAACTGCCCAACGGCTGATATTTCGTTGGAGGCGACAGTATCAATCCAGCTATTCCGAACACGGCTCCCGTGGTATTGACCGTGGTGGCAGTGAAGGGGGTACTCTGCCGTGACGCGTCGGCGATCATGGTTCCGGTCGAGTCTGTTTCGACGGCGATGAACCGATTCGCGGTGACCGCGTAATATGCGAAGTTCTGTGTGCCGGTGGTTAGGGCGTCATTGAGAGTCACGGTTAGCGTGCCCCGGCCGTTTGTATCCGGTCCCGGCGGACGCAAAGGTGACCACAGCCGAAGCGCCCGTAGTGGGGCCGGCAGTGCCGACGCCGGAAATGCTGCGATCAAAGGTGACATTGGTGCTTGCGCCGTTCGACCCCAGCGTAAACCGGCCGAGTGCGGAGGTCGGGGTGGCTGCATTCCGACCGTTGAGTGTAATGATATAGTCGCCGGCCAAACTCGAGAGCGAGAAGACCGAAGAGTTCTGCTGCTGCATCGTTCCCGCGACAATGAAATTGTTCGTGTCCAATCCCATGATGTCGCCGAATGCGCCGCTGGCCTGGAGAGCAAAGCCGAATGCCAATGGGTGGGTGATGCTGCCCACCGAGTTGGTCAGCGTGATCGTCCCTATGGTCCCTTGCCCGCCGGTGTCAAACGCGTAAGTGCCGCTCAGCGCACTGCTCGAACTGACCACTCCATTGTCATTGACGTCCACTTCGCCGGCAGTGATATGGCCCAGGCCGTCGGCCTTGAAGCTGCCGGCCATGCTCATAGGGTTGGCGTCGAGTCGAAGCCAGAGAGCACGAAGGCATACTGACCGTTCAGTGCGGTAGGCGGGGTCACGGCAGCAGTGGTGCTAACGGCGCTTGATCCACAACCGGAAATCCAAGCAAGACCGATCAACAGAAGGCAAACCGGCAAGGTGCGTCTCATAAAGGCTCCTGGCGTAGCGCGGTATGGGTGTGATCGTCGCCGCATACCCGGGTAAGTCCGATAAGGAACCGGATCGTAATCCGAGCTGTCCATCCATGCAAATAAAACTCTGCATTGTCAACAGCGAAATGTCCAAATTCAGAGTCATTCATTCAGGATGCAAATCGCCTGAAACAGGATGCCGAGTCACATAGATCAAGGCGCGCCGTCAGGTTTTGGCTTGGTAAGATCAGCCCAGGCCGTGGCTGCACTTACCTTCTTGCCATCCGTCGTGGTGACGGCATCATCTTTGTCGATCAGCTTTCGCCGCTCCGGCGGAACCGCATCCTTGGCCTGCTCCAGGTCGCGATCGATTGAGCCCGGCTCTTGCTTTTCACTAAACTCGAGTTCGAGATGAATCTTACAAACCGCGCGCGCCAGTTCGTATTCTCGCCAATTTGGTTCTCTTGACATGTCGCGAATCCGGATGGCGTCCGTCAATTGATCTTGCGCCTTGCTCCAATCGCCCTTTGAGCTTGCAGCATCACTCCGATCTTTCTTTCGTCCCATCAAGGCCAAAGCATACTGGCCACGGACGCGGTGAAAGATTTCTTCCGCGTCCCCATCTACCAAGGCCTCGAACACGGGAAGCGCGCGTTCGTTTACGTCTTCAGTTGAAGCCGCACGGTATTTCTCCGCCTGCAGGGAAATTCTGACCCTCGTCGCAGGGGAGGCCGCTCTGATGGCAGCCATCATTGGCCGTGGATCGTCTTTGGGAGCAGGAGGCCAATGCAGCCAGTCATCCACCGCACTAAAGCTAACGTGTCATTGTCGGGACCCTGCGACGTTGCGGCGGCTTCGTATTTCGTCCAGATATAGCCATAGAGGACCCCACAGGAAGAGAAATAGCCCAGCAGTGCCAGGACGACGGCCGGGGAGGGGTCGAACGGGTTAACTCCTTTGGCGATAAAGTCTGCAAGTTGTTCCACTTGCGCCGGCAACTTGGTCAGCTCAACCAGGCTTGCTCCCACAATGACTTTGGTGAGCCAGTCAGAAATCTCCTGGAGATTGGTGTTGTTGTAAAACGCCGACTGGAGCGGCTGCCCCGCATTCCTGTTGTTTCCCGAGACGTCTTGCTGGCTTGGCTGGTTCGAGGAAGACTGCGAGGGGGTCGGGCTGGGGGGAAATCCAAACAGAAAGCCAAAGAGCGTTCCGATGATGAAAGCAGCACCCGCCAACAGGATGCCAACACTCGCGACCTTCGCCACCAGGCCGTGCACCCAGAATTCGTAACGCATTGCGTTGAGTATCACAGAGATGAATCCGACGCCGACAAAGCGCAGCAGGAATCGCAGGGCTTGAGAGTAGGCCTCAAAATCGCGGGACACCAGGCGTTGCGCTTTAGCTTGGTGATCCTCGTGCCATTCCCATACTGCCCAAGCCGACAGGACCAGCAGAAATAAAATTACTCCGAAGGCACCCTGCGCTTCGTACAATTGGCCGCGCTCCTCGGCACGGACGCAGACAATCGCGAGCACCGCAGCGGCCACAGCTACAATCGGAAGCAGCCACGACAATAAACCGCCGAGGAGCTGGTCAAAATCCGATCTTTTCATTCAGCACCTGCCAAACAACGTAGTGACTCCTCGCAACAGCGGAACCAGTGAACAAAGAGGAAAACCCGTTCTAAATTTCCAGCTGTCCGCGTGATCGCAAAGAACGGTCCGCCCCATACCGCAAGCCTTGCAGCGACCCCGCCGCACCGTTGCGGTGGCCCCAATCGCCTGTCCACCAATCACGGATCGTCATCGTCGAACGGACCTTCGACGTGGCTCTAAGCCCACCCCGACTTTTGCTTCCCGATCTACCGACTCCCATCAGTACAACGAGGGACGTGTGGCGCCGCCGAGAAGTGAAGCATTTACATTCGCGATGGTATGAGTGCCTTCTTTGCCGCCCCACGAAAACAGCAAGAAGACCTGCGGAAACCCACCAGCGCGTAGCGTCAGACCCGCCGCAAAGCTGTGGAGCCACGGGTTTGGACCAAGATCGTCGCGAGCCAGAGCCACTTTACCTTCATCGGCAATGAACGTGACGCCGATCGGCAAATTCCAAATGGAATGCTCAAAACTCTCGCGAATCAACATGACATTCGGTGCTCGAAACCGATAGTCTTGATAGCTGCTGAGCGACGGGTTGCCGTTGATGTCCGAGCCACCTAGAGTCGGCTGAAAATAGAACGGGACCGTATTACTGCCCGGCGTCATCGACAGTGCAGTAAAAAAACGTAGGCCCAAAGTGCCCTCAAAATTTCTAGTGAAGGGCTTCGGACATTCCGGGTGCGTGACCGGGTCCAAGGCGCAGTCGTCCGGACCATTCGCCGTGCGAGGACCCAACGCGCGAGTTGTTTTGCCATAGAGCGCGAACTCATGATTGAGGTCGAAATTGAGCCGCTGAAAGGAAAAGTTCAGAGCTTCCGGGTGTGACATATTGCTGATATGAAAAGTTGTAATTCAGGCGCACAACATCTCTTGCGAGGATGGGACGAATTCTGGCCCCTTCACCGAACTGGAGAGTGCCGGGCTGGGTGGTCAGTCCCGGGGCGGTCACTTCCGTGTATATTTTTTCGATGGACGGACTGGCCTGACCATTGCTCGAGCGAATACTCACGAACCGACCGTTAATTTCGCCGTACACAGACGCGTTCAGACGCGGGTAGAACGGTTTGACAGCGTTCCCCCCAACGATTGTTTCAGTCATGCCATAAAAGGAACGACCTGCCACCGTAGTGGAGGGGCCCAATCCAAAGTACGTCAACTTATTAAGCGAAATTGCCTGCGCATAAAAACCAAAGACGGTGTGTTCGGGCATTTCGGTCAGGTTCGCCTTGACCGGTGGCGGTGTCCCGAAAGCAACGCCGATGGAACTGCTGGGAGTGTGAACAAACTTTATGTACACGCCGGCGCGCCATGACCCATTGTTCGAACCTATCGCATCGGCATCCCAGCTATTTCGCCAGTTGACGGTGGTCTTGTGCCCGACATATGCCACGCCTCCGCCAAAACCGTTTTGAGGCGCAATGCTGCCAACGGCGATATGGATCGGTTTTCCCGTAAATAGTTCTTCCGCACAGTCAGCAATGCCCTTCAATGTGAAGCAACTGGCCTTCAATTTGTCGAGTTCGTTGGGGGAGTCGATACGAGTGGGAGTCGGTGTAGAGGCCTGTTGCGCCTTCGCCATTGCGCCAAAGGCAAAAACTAGGATGACAAGTGACAGAATGCGCCGCACGCGATCCTCCTCTACTTTTTTGCTGGCGTTGCGGCCTGCGTATGCAATAGCGCCGTAGCCTTTTGCACGTATGCGCTGACTTCACCTTCGGTTTTCAATGACTTGGGATCGACGGCCAGGACAGCAGCCAATTCCTTCAACTGATGCAGCAAAGCCTCACGCAGATGCAGCGTCTGCGCCACGAGCAGTTTGCCGGCGGCCCGATTCGGGTTGTAAGCGCCCGGCTCGGGATCCGGAACATGAATTACGTTCGAAGGTTTCGTCATCAGCTCCCGCCCAGATTGGAAATAGGGGATGTCGGAATCGGGCCGCATTGGGCCGGACAGCAAATCCAAGAAATTGCTGGCATTCTTTTCGCGAACCGTGCGTTTCGCATCGCCCTGAAGGAAGAAATTGGTAACTGTTCCGGGTATGCACGCGTGTTCGAAGATGCGTCCATTGGCGGAGTTTTCGGTGCCGGGTACCACGGTTCCCTTGGGAATATAGGGCGACACCAGAACGGCAGGCACACGGATGCCCAAGCGGTCGAAATTGAAAGCCTCCCCGGTTCCAGTGTCAGAGGGTTTGGCGGAGTATCCATCCGGAGTGCAATGAGGCGGGACCACATGGTCGTAAATTCCGCCGTGCTCATCGTACACGATCAATAATGCGGTGCTGCGCCAAAGCGCTTCATTTGTGCGGATGGCGTTGTACACGCGGGCGATGAATTTTTCGCCCTCTTGCACATTGTGATCTGGGTGCTGATCGGACGCCAGGATCTCTCCTCCGCCCGGTCCGGGATGATCGCTGTAGCAGGGCTCGATCAAACTGTATTCCGGAAGGAGATTGTTTTGGCAATCGGCAACAAACTGGCTATAACTGGCAAAAATTTGGGGCTGGTTCTTCAGCAAGATTCACAATCTCCATCGTCGAACTTTGCTGGTCGTAGTAATAAATTTTAGAAGTGTGCCCGGCTTGAATCATGCGCTCGTAGATACTGAGGATAGGATCTAGGATGTAGAAAATGTCCATGCCCACCTGGCCAAAAGAGGTCCCGTAGTGAGCAAATGCGCGATTGCAGATCGTCGGTCCTGGAATGGAAGAGAACCAGCCGTTAAAAACGGCGAACTGCGTGGCTAAGGTGGTCAGCACGGGCAGCTGATCCGGCGTAAAGTACGACATGATGTAGTGAGATCGATTAATGTCGTTTGTCTGCGTTGAAATAATCCTTTACGAATCCCTGCATATTGGGGACGCGCCCCGGTCCCGGCGGTGCACCGCCGAAGATCTGCAAATCCACGCCTGGAAAATGGTGATCTGGGTCGGGATCCAATTGGCTCTGGAATTTTGCATTCGGCTGAACCTTAATCACGTTTCCGGCAGTATCCGGATTGGACTCGTTTCCGGTGAGGCCGGTGATCTTGGGATATTTCTTCGCGCCGTTTTCGACGACCAGGCTCAAACTGCCCAACATATGGTCAAATGACCGATTTTCCATCATCAGAACCACAACATGCTTCAAATTGTCCAGTCCTTCACTCAATGGCCCTCCGATCGTAAGGCGAAGTCATTTTCAATCGCGCCGATCTGGTTTTACTTGGCCCTGTTAATTTTCGTCTGATCTATTAATTTAACGATGCGCCCGATATAGCGAATCCGCCTTTCTAATTCGTGTCTGGCGGGATGGCCGCGCCTTCGTTACGCCAAGTTAACTTAAGAAGCCGATCAATTAAGGGGTAACCACCGGAAGGGTCTTGTAATTATCTGTGGTATTGATGCAGGTCGGATGACCGAACCCACCTGCACTGGTACCGGTGCCGCCGCTTGGATTTGGAGTGATATCGAAAATTATGTTGTCTGGACGAGTGGCATCGCCGGAAACTCCGGCTGTGTTCGCCAAGTGGTCTAGCCCCAGATTATGGCGCACGCGCCAGCCAATGTTGTGGTCCGCGCACGAAGTGTCTCCGCTCACGCCAACGCCGCCCACCAATACCTCGCGGTCTCCAGCCTTGGTGTAAAGCGCAAGCCCTCCGCCAAACACGTTCACGCCGCCGATCTTCTTTCCCACCATCGCGTCGAACGGAGTTCCGTAGTCGGATGAAGGCCCCTCGTAGGCGACTCCCGGATCCACGGGATTACTTTCTTGCAGGCCAAAAAGGCTGCCCCCTGGCTGCACAGCCGAATAGAGATTCGCGCTAGATAGCGCTAAACCCTTGGGCTGGCCGGAACCGCCGCTGTTGGAAGAGGCGTCCAGGCTGAAGGCATTGGCCGTATTCGCTTTCTGGGCGGAGATGACGCGGCTGCCCGGCCATTCGGCTCCGCGATCCACACCGGAGAAGGCCACCGCGCAGACGTACCCATCGCGATCGACAATCGTTGCCCACATTTGGTTGTTGAGGCCGCTTGTTTCGGTTGCCGTCGCTGCAGCCAGTGCCGACTTGAGTGCAGCATGGCCCGGAAGGTCGGCACAACCGTTACGTCCCTCATTGTTGGGTTGCTCCTGCGCCTGCACCCCCACCGCTGCGCAAACCAGTCCCACGGCGATCAGGGCCATCCTCTGCATGCACGACTTTCGCACGATATTTTCTCCTTTGGACCGAAATGTCCCATCTCGCAGCGCAGTACATTTATTCGTTGTGAGCGATAGGGTCAAGTAAAATAATATGAATCGTGGAACACGGCAATGCTAAATTCGCTGCAACCAATTGGCCGCCAGCCGACAAAATATCGTATCCAGTCAATAAAATATCGTATTTAGCTTTGCCTGGGTCGGCCATTGCTTCGCACCGGAACGGCGCAGGGAGGAGCGTTGGCGGCTACGGGAAGGTTAAAATGTGCAGGGAATTGGAACGCGGCGATAGATACAGCACCTAGAACACAGATATCTCATCAGTGTTCGGTGGATCATAATTTGACAAATGCGACCACCGCATCGCCATCACATCACCACCACATCACCACCACATCACCACCGCATCATAAGACTGGTGGGTGGAAGCCACGCTTCACTGCGAAAAGGCAATTTCCACGAAGCGCCGTCATGCGACGATCGTAACGCCCTCGGTCTTGTCTCGTTCCATGACGCACCGTCCGCCGGCGCCATCTCGTTCGCACTGTTCCCGCAGCTTGATCCTTCCGCTTCCAAAAAAACGGGAAGCATGGGACTGTGCCTCACGTTTCACAGCATTGCCAGCGAAAGTTCGGGCCTGCAAGAGGCTTCCTTCGGTTCAACCCTTCATCGCTATTGCTGGCTGATGGATGTGCTGAGAGACGGCGCGGTAACAGACGGCTTGCCCGCTCGCACCCAGGCTTCCTGTGCCTCAATGCACTCCACGCTGATCATGGAGTAACGGATGTACGTCCCTCGGTTGATAAAGGGGTGCGGGTCGCCCGGTTTGCGCGCCTCCAGCTTGGCGATTCTGTCGCTCTTGCCATCGACGAACGTCTGATCGCGATAGGGATGATTGGCGATATATCCGTCAGCGCCGGCATCTTCGCCAAGTTTGAAAAAGCGCTCGAACGATTGCTTGTACGCTAGAATGCCGGCATCCATGCGGCCGACCTGACCGCTGGGCCCGAGCGCCCGCGGAATGGCGCTTCCGCCCCAGAAAGACAGCAGATGGGGTTGCCCGTGGTCCGTTACCGCAACAAGCATCGACACCGTGCCCGGGGTATGGCCAGGGGTGATATAGAACGTTAGGGTTGTGTTGCCCAGAGTCAGCTTCTGCCCGTCGGTAATGTCCATGTCACGCGCTGGAGCCGGGCCGAATTTATCCCCAGCCTTCGGCGGAGGCAGCTTGGCGACCATGTCCCAGTCGATCGCAGACATCAGAACGTGCGGGTGATAGGTGTCTTGCAGGTACTTCCCGCCGCCAAAATGATCATTGTGGCCGTGCGTGAGGATCAGGTATTTCATCTGCGTCGGATCGAGGCCCAGTTTCTTGTAGCCTCCAATAATGATGCGCTGCGCTTCCTCGGGATTATCCAAACTGTCGATTTGGATGATGCCCGCGCTGGTCACGATCGCCCAGGAGGCGACGCTGTTCATTCCCAAATAATAAAGTTGATCAAATATCTTGGTCGGCGGTGCATCGATCACTGTCCCCACGGCTGCGGCAGCATTTTCTGGCGGCATACTGCAGTCCACGAGGTTCCTGGCGGCAAGATCATCGGCGGCGAGAAGCTTGGCATTGGTCACGTGCGCGAGGAAGGCCATCGGATCCGGCCCATTGGCGGACGCGGAGTCCTGCGCACCCGCGCGAGCAGCGATTGCGACGATGGCCAGCGTAGCGATCACGACTAAGATTGTCCGAGGCTTAAACATGTGTCCTCACTTTTGGGGGAAATCACGACACTTCCAAATCATGGTCACCCTCATCTTCTGTTTGTTCTCACAAGTCCTTGGAGGGTCTTGCGAAAGCGATTCGCCGCAACGATAGGTACACCGGCCTTACGCGCGCTGCTCACTTCTTATCGTTTTTCTTCTGTCCCGTCGCCGCGTCCTCATCGGCCGGAACGGCGAGGAGTTTGTAATACTCGATCGTCTCGGACGGAATACAGATCTGCTCATTGGTAAACGGAATTGGCACGTTCAGAGCATCCTGTCCGCGAACCCACGTGTATGCGTTCTTGGCGAGCACAAACGGTTGCGTGTAATACGCCGGATCGTCCACTGTCTCGGTGAAGGTCATGTGGTCGTGGTCGGTCCGCGTGTAGCGCTCCACCACATGCGCATCAACGCTGTGCGGGTAGCCCCGTCGGTCCATCCAGGTTTTGTCGTCCATGCCGATGGTATCCACAACCAGTGTATTGTCTCCTTCCCAGTGTCCCACCGAGTATCCATACACCATGGAGGAGGGGCCGCCGTTGTGGCCCACATTCTTGGGAAGTGGCCGCCCGTCCATCCATATTTCGCGCCAGACCTTCGAGTAATCGTGAAGCATGATAATGCGGCCAGGCATCTGAGCGAACCCAATTTCCTCCTCCATTCCATTATTGGTGACGCGCGGCATGCCGAACGGATCACACGTCTTCCAGGGATCGTTGGAACTCGCGCTAAACGGGTCGGGAATATTGAGCTTCAGGTGCGCCTGCCCGGCAGGCGTCATCGGAGGAATGCGGTTGCTCAGCTGCGCTTCGGCTGTGCCTGTCCACATCCCGCTGAAATCGTGAACCGGCGCCGGCGCCGAGGGCTTGGCGTCCGTCTTTGGAGCCCTCTGCTGAGCCTCTCCGCGATTTGGATTCGCGGGTTCATCGTCTTGTGCTAGCACGACCACAGACCAAAACGTCAGCACCGCCAGCACCACGACAATTGCATACTTGAGTCGATTTGGCATTAGCACAACTCCTGTATACGCCGCCACGTTTATTGGTTATTGCCGGTCGCTGCGCCTTATTCGCGTGCTCACCGGCGGCGGCCCCGCAACGCGGCAAATTACGTCGCGCGGTGCGAACTTTGCAGGTGCCGGGCTTACTCTTTGTTGTTCGTCTTGCGCCCGTCCGGACGGCAGGCAGCCGACTCATTTCCGCCCGTGGTGAAATCCTTATCGCACACCGACGGCCGATCGCCAATCAGTTCCCCATTTCCAAATTCCCGGCCATCGGCGAGCACCACCTTTCCCACACGCCCCAGCGGTTGGCCGTTCCGCGCCGCATACAACACCACGGTGACGGTGTCGCCGGGCTGAATGGCATTCTTGGTCCAGCCCGAAGTGCTCACTACGGAGGCGGCATTGGCTTCGGCCACCCAATGTCTCACGTTACCCTTATCATCGGTAGCATCGAACAGCAGCAAAGTATGAGGATTGCCCCACAGGACTTTCGTCACCATGACGTTCTTCAAAGTGGTTGCATGGCTAGCATCGTAAGCCGCGCTGCCATGATGCGCGAACGCTGGACCGCAAACTGCTAAGAGAGCTGCAAACACGACCAAAGATCCCACTAGCTTGATTTTCACATGAGCCTCCGCTGATAGAATCGGTCTTAGTCACGCTGTATAGCACAATTCCTCGAAACCCGGCAACGTTGTAAGTGCCGATCTCGCGTCTGAATTGGAGAGTGGAGTCTCGTCGCAATTTAGGAAATACCAGCGAATCGCATTTTGCCCATTCTCGTAAATGGATCGCAAATAATACTCCTATGGCAGGCACTGTACTTCACTCAACAACGCCGGCCCCGGCCATCCAGTCGGCCTGCTGCGGCAGTGTTAGGTTGACCCTGTGGGAGCGTATATATCTCTCAATTGTAAAGTTCTGATTTCCAAAGCACTTTTCCTGAAGTGAGATTCCCACGTGAGCAAGACTGGTTTAAGGACGAAATTTCTTCTGTCGGTCCTGGCGGTTTCCGCCGGCCTGATGCCCGAAGGACCACCAAGGAAATTGGAAAAGGGAACGGGGCTCGGCTTGGCCACGGTCTACGGCATCGTAAAACGGAGCGGCGGTTTTATCTGGGTAACGAGCTCGCCCGGAAAAGGCACAACCTTGGAAATATATCTTCCACAGGCCGCTGGAGTCGCGACAAAAACCCGACACAGACGGAAGATCCTCCGATGTTCCGCGCCGCAGCGAGACCGTTCTCGTGGTCGAGGACGAACAGGGCCTGAACTGGCTTGCCGGTTCCTGCGTGTTAAGGGTTACAACGTGCTTGAGGCCAAAAATGGCTCCTTCCGAGCTTGGTGGCTTGCAGCTATCGGCGCCATAGCTCATCCATATCGATTTTACCGGTGTGAAATTTCGAACCGCTGCGGTCTGTCTAAGTGGGCCAACAGGGCAAACTGGCATAAGATATAGGTGGAGAATCACATGACCACAGACGCCATCGCGCGACGCCGCCTCGGCGCAAACGGCCCGCAAGTTTTCCCCATTTCACTCGGTTGCATGGGAATGTCCGGTATTTACGGGCACGCTGACGAAAATGAGAGCATCGCTACGATCCACGCCGCTCTGGATCGTGGTGTAAACCTGATCGATACAGGGGATTTCTACGGAATGGGTCACAACGAAATGCTCGTGGGCCGCGCCCTGAAAGGATGTAGAGAGAAGGCCCTCATCTCCGTAAAATTTGGCGCTCTGCGCAGCCCGGACGGAAGCTGGCTCGGCTTCGATGCGCGCCCGTCGGCAGTGAAAACGTTTCTCGCGCACAGCCTTACGCGTCTCGGCGTGGAATACATCGATGTCTACCGCCCCGCGCGTCTCGATTCTACCGTTCCCATAGAGGACACTATCGGTGCCATCGCCGACATGATCGAAGCAGGTTACGTCCGCGCGATCGGTCTGTCCGAGGTAGGGCCCAAAACAATTCGCCGCGCCCATGCCGTGCATCCAATTGCGGACCTACAAATCGAATACTCGCTCATCAGCCGCAGTCCCGAATCGCACATTTTCCCGGTGCTTGCGGAACTCGGCATCGCGGTTACGGCCTATGGCGTGCTCTCCCGCGGCCTGCTGACCGGTTCAAAGCCCACGGGCAGAGGCGATATGCGCAATCAGTTTCCGCGATTTGTGGGAGACAATCTTGTTCACAATCAGCGGCTCATCGGAACGCTGACGCAAACTCGCTGCGGATAAGGGAATCAGTTCCGCGCAGTTGGCCATTGCCTGGGTGCTGGCCAAGGGGGAAAATATTATTCCGGTGCTGGGCGCTCGCACCCGCACCCAACTCGACGAATCTCTCAAGGCGCTCCAGGTCGAGCTTTCTCCGGACGATCTTACGACAATCGAGAATGCCATCCCGGTCTCCGAAGTAGCAGGCACACGCTACGCGGAACCGCAAATGAAACAACTCGACTCCGAAGCCACCCACTAGTTATCGTGGAAAGACTTCAGCTCGAACCAACTCGGCACTCAAATCTCTGATAGAAGGTTCGCGCCGTAGATGCAAACTGCGTCCGTAAACAAGCTGTCACGGGCAAAACTTACTGAACATAGTTTACTTTCAGTAATCCGCTTTGAATTACGGTACGCAACTCCAGGTTGTTTCGATTACTTAACTTATATTGCTGGTGCTAAGCAGCACGTTGACATGAAAGCCGATCAGTTGTTGGGCACTGTTACGAAGGCTTGGGTTGAATAAGCTTGGTTTGAATAACCGCTTTCACCGCCAGCGCGTGCCGGGTTTAGGATGTTGTTGTCGCGTGCAGGATGGGACATGTGCTCACGGCCCGCTCCGTGGCAGCGTTCGCAACTCACGTTCCACTCCGTGACGCTGTTGCCGCGGATGTTGTAGTTCACTGAATGACAACCGTCGCACGTCTGCCCAGTGGGCCCCTTCACGTTGTCAGGAGGGTACAGTGTCGCCCACCAGTCTGTTCTGTTGGCTACAAATACGGACCACCAAACATGGTTGGTGATTTCCCATTGCGCTGGCTCGGAAAAGTAACAACGAGTTTGCCGGACCGATCAATTACATCTAAGTTCCTGGACCTTGATCACCTGCCACAGCAGGTCCTCCCTCGCACGCTCCGGTCGATATGTCGCATCTTCGATGGTCATGTATCCCGATTCGAGACGAATCTTTATGGTTTCACCCGACGGTGCGGTGACCTGGAAACAACCGTTTTCGTCGTTTAGCGCCTGGACAGGATCAGAAACCAGTACCACCTCATTTAAGTTGAACATTGGAGCTTATCTCCACCTACAGTGAAATGTGCCAACCCTCAAGCAGATTTCTCGAGCCAGTGATTGACCCGCTCACCGACGTTTTTCGATAGATTAAAAATTGCCGACAGAGGAATTACCGACGCCATCTTGTATTTGCCAATAGATGCCAGTCCCGCAGAGGCCATGCAGCCACACTCACTGCAAACAGGATCGCCGCCGAACTGGCAGGGCACTATACGTGTCGCGAGATCTGCAGAAACGCAGGTGGTCGTTTGCGCAAAAATGCACTCCTCGGGAGATGCTGGAGGATGCAGATAGCCTTCCAGAACTCCGTTGCGCATGTCTATCTTCGGAAGAAAGGCGCGCAAACGCGTAAGTTCGTTTATTGCCTGGACCCGGTTTTCAGGTGTGAGGCGCTCCTCGGTTTGCTGCGC
This sequence comes from uncultured Acidobacteriota bacterium, assembly GCA_963828935.1. Classification (GTDB taxonomy): domain Bacteria; phylum Acidobacteriota; class Terriglobia; order Acidiferrales; family UBA7541; genus Palsa-189. The sequence continues at coordinate 505,364 of CAWHGP010000010.1, forward strand.
ACGCTGCGGAGTGAACAGGCTGAACCAGATATTGCGGACTTCCTCGCGGCCGGACCAAAAGTGCGCGAACTCACTCAGATATTCTGGCCGCTGAACCTGCTGCCTGGTAATCGTGCAATGTACGGTGATGTGATGACCGGCGATGTTCTTCAGGATGCGATCGTAGGTAGCCGGTGCACGCCGCTTGTCATGTTCCGGCGCCAACCCGTCGATCGAAACCAAAATATGCAAATTCGAAAGATCTCTCCAGGCCAGAGGGATAGCCCGCACCGCACTGGTGACGAGTTGAACTTCTATTCCCAAATCTCTGAGCTTGGGGAGCAAAACATCCATTTCGCGAAATCGCACTAACGGCTCACCCCCAACCACTGAGATGTGCAGCGGCCGCAGGCGGCGCACCAGCGCCATCACGCCCGAGATCAAATCCGGACCTTGCAAATCGGCTAGTTGACGCAGCGAGCCTGCTGTTTGCAAATGCGCCGGTTCATAGGCGTAACAACCGGGACACCGCAGCGGACATTCTCGTGTGATTTCGAGCGACAAGAATGGGCGGCGTCCGCGTAGGATGCCTCCCCAAGCGGGGAAAATATCCGTCAATTTCATAAGCCACTCCTTAGGATTTCCTGGACGGGATGTCGGCCGATGGACGCCACCGGCAGCTGAGTCATCGAAACAAATACGTTGGGTGGGTTGGCTACGTTCGTCGTATGGCGAGGAAACGGAGCAGGTCTTGCCCCGTCATTGCGAAGGCGACAACCAGACGATGCTCCTGAGAGCCAAGAAACCGATATCCAAAATTCCGCGATCCAATATCTAGTGCTGCGACATTCTGCAATGCGAACGGATCTACACCGCCGCTTCCCGTTTCGATCGTGCCGTCCGCGTTTGCACGCCGCCATTCAGGCGAGGGCAACGGCTCGGTAAGTCCGACTACCTGCCCATCATTAGAGGCATCATCGGCGAGTCTCGATATTTCGGGGATTTCGCGTCCAGCGACGGTCAAAAGAAGAAAAGCAAGGAAACAGAGGTACAAAATATAAGAGATACGGCCCACGGGTCACCCACCATCTTTACGATAACATCGCGTCGGTCGATTTTCACCTCCTTTTCAAATTTGTCTCGCGCCTCTTGAAAAGGAAAACTCTTCTTTCGATAGCGACAGAGAGTCCGCTCAGGGCTGATCGCGGGGGAACACAGCGTCGCGCTCAGTTGCAGGGTTCAATCGAGCCGCCGGATGTACCGCGTGCTGCGTTAACAAAGCCTCGTTTTTCACATCAGCCAGCGGGGTCTGGGTAACCATCCGATAATTACCGCCGCGCAGTGCTGCAAACGCGGCGCTCACATTTAGATCGGCTACGGTTGGGGCACAAGTGTGTTCCGCAAAGTTCGAAAAGTAATTGAGTAGCGCGTCTCGGCCACAGCCGGTATGGAGTGCTGCCAAGCCTTTCGACTACTGCCAGTGAGCAGGTAGATCGATCTGCTCGGCAGCTCAACCGCTATGGTCTGAGACTTGCCCTCAGAACCCTTTCGAAACCGCATGCGACATCGGCCGGCAAGCGATATGCCCGCAATGATACCGAATGGCGGCGCATCCCTATGCCAGCCGATCCCCGCACCAGGCTGATATTCAATAACGAGAGTCTCGGCGAAATCAGTGGGATTAACTCCGGCCAACACGGCCGCCCGGTCACGAATGAATTCCAATTCCTCGGGGATTGCGGGCGCAGGGCTAAGTCGGTGGGAAGTAAATGCATACCCCAATCCAAAATGCACACTGCGGCGTTTGGCCACTACGCCGCGCATACTAAATTCCTTGAAGGGGAGCCCGTGGATGACGCTGCTCGCCTGATCTTCCTCGTCCACTGTCAGGAAATCAGGTTGTAGCAAGAAGCCGTCGGGATACCGGGTAATCTCGAACAAAGCGTTTTGGATCACTTTCATATGATGTTCTGAACGCAAAGGCGATGCCTCCGGTTCGGCCATCGCATTTGGCGCAGGCCAAGCCCGGTCTCGACCTCCGCGTCGCCCAAGTAGCTGGCTCTGCGCAGGGCTGGGTGAAAGTTCCGCAATTTTCGTCGCGAATTCATTTGCCACCATCATCGTTGCAATTCGCGCAGTTTTTTAACGTCGCCGCAGGCACTAAACGACTTCACGAACCTTGTCCTCCAACACCGTCTTGATAATTTTCCAGCTATCTTTCTGGCCTCTGGCAAGAGATTCCGCAAATTTAAGCGCTTGGTCGGACGTGATCTTTCCGGGCACGGGAGGCTCGTTGGCGTCCACCACGGCCTGAACCACCACCGGTCCGTCATGCGCCAGGGCATTTCGCAATACCGACTCAGCCTGGCCAGGGTCTTCGAGGGTGTAACCGGCCACTCCACAAGCTGTGGCGACGCCAGCAAAGTCGATCGGCTCGAGCTCGACACCATATTCGGGGTTACCCTCCATCACCATCTGTTCCCACTTGATTTGGCCGAGCACATTGTTCTTGATGACAATCACCTTGACGGGAAGTTTGTACTTGACGAGCGTAGCAAGTTCTCCCATCAACATCGTTAAACCTCCGTCGCCGATGATGCACACTACCTGCCGCCCCGGAAAAGCCACAGCCGCTCCAATGCTGTAGGGAAGCCCGTTGGCCATGGTCGCAAGCGATCCGGAAAGTGAGAACTTCATGTCCGCGCGTACTTGAATGTATCGGGCACTCCAGGTCGCAATGGTCCCACTATCGGACGAGACGATCGCATCGTCATCGAGCAGTCTGTTTAAATTCCACGTCACCACTTGTGGCTTCATCGGCTTGTCCGGCCGCTGGCCGCGCTCGTCCATAAGCGTGTTCCAGCTTTTCATGTTCTCCCGCGCCTTGGCTAAGAAGCTCTGGTCCTTCTTCTGATTGATAAGGGGCAGCAATGCGCGCAACACGGATCGGCACTCACCCGCCAAGCCAACATCCACGGGATGGCGCAAGCCGATGCGAGCCGGATCGATATCGATCTGTACGGTCTTGGCTTGGCCTGGCTTCGGATAAAACTCCAGGTACGGGAATCCGCTTCCCGCGATAATCAATGTTTCGCATTCCTGCAAGGCTTCATGCGATGGCGCCGTACCGAGCAACCCGATTCCGCCTGTGGTGTACGCGCTCGTGTCCGGCACGACCGCCTTCCCCAGCAGCGCCTTGACTATGGGGCCCGCCACTTTTTCGGCCAGCTGCAATATTTCAGCTCCGGCGTTCAAGCATCCCGCTCCAGCTAGAATCGCAACCTTGGAGCCGTTATTAATTAATTCAGCGGCCATTTCGAGGGCTGGTTGAGGTGGTAAAGGATGCGCCGCGGCATATCGATCTGCGCTGTGCTTTGGTATATTCGCCTTCGATCGCTCTTCATCGCGACTGGTCCAATCCTGAATGTCCTTTGGAATTGTCAGATGGCTTACTCCACGGCGTGCTAAGGAAGTCTTAATGGCTTCATCTACCAGGCTGTTCACGTGGGCCGGCCCCATGATGCGTTGGTTAAATTCGGCGACGTCCATGAACAGCTTGTCCAAATCGACATCCTGCTGATAGTGTGTTCCAATCAAATCGTGGAACGTGTGTCCCGTGATGGCCAGCACCGGTTGACCATCGCATTTCGCATCGTACAATCCATTCAAAAGGTGAATCCCTCCCGGTCCCGACGTGGCGATGCACACGCCCAGTCGGCCCGAATATTTGGCATACCCGCACGCTGCCAATCCGGCTGCTTCCTCGTGTCTCACCTGAATGAATTTGATCTTTTCCTGATGTGTACGCAGTGCCTCAAAGATCCCATTGACCCCATCCCCTGGAAGCCCAAAGATGGTATCCACGTCCCAGGCGATCAATCGCTCCACCAATAAGTCCGCCACCGTCTTGGCCATAAGTAAATTCTCCTCGTATCGGCTTTAAGCTCGCTTAACCGATGACCTCAGAACGTGCTCCCGACTCCGTTCCCGTCGTTTATGTGGCACTGAGGCTCCTTACGTTGTCTTGGGCCCTGAGAGCGTGCCACCCAAGTTCGGAAAATTCTCTTGGCGCCATGCACGCTAGCATAGCCAGCTGTCGAAGAACCGGACTCTCGCGCTACCGCGATCCTCCGGTTAGAGAGCGATACCAGTAGTTACGTCGCTAACGACAGCACTTGATCTAACCGCCAACAATTGCTTTTTCCCCCCCGGAGTTGGCATACCACGCCGACGTGTTTGTCCGCAGTTGGGCTACGTGTGCGAACCCGATTGCGAACACCGTGTTGCTGCGGGCGCTCCGCGGGCGTCGGATTCCCAACGCTCGTTGCGCGAATTTTTCACCGGCGAGTGTTTGTTTACTCGTGCTGAAAATGATTCGGGACCCCAGACAATAAAATTGTGGCGCCGAGATGGTACTGCCGGTATCAAGGAGAGCCTGTATTTAAGCGGCCCCTTTGCCCCACTAAATACCAAGCGCCAGAAACTTTGCAAATTCCAGCGCAGGCGCATAAATGCATGCGTACTTCGCCCTCCATCCGTATTTCTGCCTTGATCTTGGGGGATTTGCCTGGAAATACGTGTCTGCTCGCCGCCTGAACCACTGCCTGGAGGTTTTCGTTCTTGAATTCAGCCCGCTTTTAAATCCATTTCTTCCGCAGCAGCCAGACTTTGATTACTTGCGTAAGGCCCATGTAGGCGAGCAGCGTCAGCGCCAGAATTGGCCAGTACATCGAAGGCAGTTTCGTGAAGCCCAGCGATGAGGCTATTGGGGAATACGGCAGCCAAATCCCGAACGCCATGATGCATAACGTCGTAAGCGTCAGCGGGAGGCTGGCCCGGCTTTGAATGAACGGGATTTTATTTGTGCGGATGACGTGGATGATGAGCGTCTGCGTCATCAGCGACTCGACGAACCAGCCCGTCTGAAACACAGACGCGCGCGACGGATCCCAACAGTTGAAGACCCAGAGCATGACGAAGAAGGTCGTATAGTCGAAAATCGAGCTAATGGGGCCAATGAACAGGATGAACCGCTTGATCTCTGCGATATTCCAGGGTCTCGGCCGTGCCACTTGCTCTTCGTCCACAGCGTCGGTGGGAATGGGCACTTGCGAGAAATCGTAAAGTAGATTATTTGTCAGTACCTGGATGGGTGCCATCGGCAGGAAGGGAACGAAAGCGCTCGCCCCCAGCACGCTGAACATGTTCCCGAAGTTGGAGCTCGCCCCCATCCGTATGTACTTGAGAATGTTCGCGAATACCTTGCGACCTTCGGTCACACCGCCTTCGAGTACCATCAGATCCTTCTCGAGCAGGATCAGATCTGCGGATTCCTTCGCAATATCGGTCGCCGTGTCTACCGAAATGCCCACGTCGGCGGCGCGCAATGCAGGTGCGTCGTTGATCCCGTCGCCCATGAACCCGACAACGTGCCCCTTGCCCCGCAGTGCGCGGATGACCCGCTCCTTGTGGGCGGGAGACAACCGGGCAAACAGCGTTGTCTTCTCCGCCGCCTCAGCCAATTCGGCGTCGGACATTTTCTCTACTTCTCCGCCAAGAAGCATCGGGTCGGCCAGCAGGCCCACGTCTTTGCACACTTTGCGGCTGATCAGTTGGTTATCGCCCGTCAGGATTTTCACCGCCACGCCGTGTTTGTGAAGCGCTTCGAGTGCTCGTCCGGCAGTGTCCTTAGGCGGATCGAGAAACGCCACGTATCCTCTGAGCACTAGTTCACGCTCGTCTTCTTTGGCACAAATTCGCTTGCCCGGAATCTCCTTGCTGGCCACGGCCAGCACGCGAAAGCCATCATTGCTGAGGCCCTCGTACTGTTCTTTGAGCCCCACCATACGTTGCGGATCCATCGGCAACAACTTGCCGTCTAATTCAAACTGCGAGGAGTGGAGAAAAACCTCCTCCGGCGCGCCTTTCGTGAGGAGTAGGGCTTTGCCTGCGGGGTCCTCCACCAAGACCGACATCATGCGCCGCGTGAAATCGAATGGTATCTCATCCAACTTTTTGTACTTCTCGATTGCCGCCGTGGCCTTGAAATCCGGGCTATCCAGAATCGCGCGGTCGAGCAGGTTCTTCAGTCCTGTCTGGAAGTGACTGATCAAGTATCCATACAGGAGCACACCCTCGGATTCACGGCCCGCGACATCGCAATGGCGCATCAGGACCACACGGTCCTCGGTAAGCGTACCCGTCTTGTCGGTGCACAACACGTCCATGCCCCCGAAGTTCTGAATCGAGTTGAGTCGCTTGACGATCACTTTCCTGCGACTCATGGCCAGCGCGCCCTTCGATAGGCACACGGATACGACCATGGGCAGCATCTCGGGCGTCAGGCCCACGGCCACCGCCATCGCGAAAAAAAATGCTCCTCTCCAATCGTGCTTCGTGAATCCGTTGATCAGAAAAACTAGAGGCACCATGACGGCCATGAGCTCGATCATCAGCCATGTAAAACGGTTCAGGCCCAGATCGAAGCTCGTTGGCAGCCTCTCCCCGGTAATCGATTTCGCCATACTGCCGAAATAAGTCTGGCTGCCCGTCGTTATCACGACCGCCGTTGCCGTGCCGCTCTCTATGCTCGTTCCCATGAAGCACGTATTTGTAAGTTCAATGGGTGAGGTCACTTCCTTGGTTTCCGGATCGTGGAACTTCTCGACCGGCAGCGACTCGCCCGTGAGGCTCCCCTGGCTAACAAACAAATCCTTCGAAGACAGCACTCGCACGTCACCCGGAATCATGTCGCCCGCGGAGAGCTGGATGACGTCCGCCGGCACCAGGTCGCGAAGCGGTACCTCCTTCGCCGTACCGTCCCGTATGACCGTGGCCGTCACGTGAATCATGGCCTTGAGCTTCGCCGCTGCCGCGTCTGCTCGCGCCTCCTGCCAGAAGCGCAGCCCCACGCTCAGAGCCACCATCATGGCCATCACGGTTCCGGCGCGCGCGTCACCGGTCGCGAAAGAAATCGCCGACAGGGTTCCCAGGAGAATCACCAGCGGGTTGCGCATGATTTTCAGCAGCCGGATGGACCACCCTTGTGGCTTCTCTTGTGCGACCTCATTCGGACCTGCTGTGCGCGCTCGCTCCTCGGCCTCGGTTTGTGTCAAACCCTGCGGCGAAGTGCGCATTTCCCGGAGCAGTTCGTCGCCATCTTTCCGGGCGGCATCCAGAACTGCAGGCGAAACGTGGATCTTGCCTTGCGCATTCTTTGGAATCGGCAGCTCAGGAGGGCAAGGCGTCGACCCCGCAACGCTAGGGCCTGTCACACCGTGTTCAGCTAGTGCCGTGCTATCTGCGTCCGGCATTGCCATGGTGTCCTTTGGTCATCTCGGTCGCGGTCGCTCTTCTCATAATCGGCTGTTGTAGTCTAACATTGCGCCGTATTTGGTCTGCTGTGTTCGCTGCCAGAATAGTTCTTTAAATTTAACGCTTCAGAAACAGAAATTTAATGCTTCAGAAACAGGCTCAGGTTCGCCCAGCTCGATCTTGCCCCGCACTACCCCCCTCTGTTCGGATCCCCGCGAATTTCCGCCAACTTGAGTTCTTGACGTTCGCCATCGTTCGCCATACCGTAGGTGTTATATGAGCGCTGTTACTCTGCACGTGAACGGGCAAACGCATACCCTTGACGTCGATCCCGCGACGCCACTCTTATACGTGTTGAGCGACGATCTCGATCTTCGCGGGCCGAAGTTCGGTTGTGGCTTGGGCCAGTGCGGAGCCTGCACGGTAATTGTGAAGCGCCAGGCCATACGTTCCTGCATCACTCCCGTCCAAGCCGTCGCGGGATCGGAGATCACCACGCTTGAGGGCATCGGCGCAATCGACAAGCCGCACCCCCTCCAACGCGCATTTATCGAAGCGCAGGCGGCGCAATGCGGCTTTTGCGTGAACGGTGTCATCATGACGGCCAAAGCTTTCTTGGATAAGAACCCCAAAGCCAGCGAGGAAGAAGTTCGCGGCTCCATGTCCGGCATTCTATGCCGGTGTTTCACGCATACGCGGATGTGGCAAGCCATCAATCGCGCGCGACAGGAAATGGCCCTTTGAGCCACCCATTAGCCATCGCGATTAGCCTTCTCGGCCAGCCAGCTCTTACGCGATCTTGTCGAGTGATCTCGTTAGGGTATCGGCCCAAGCCATGACGAACAACACTGCACAAGCTGCCGACAACCCGACCTTAACGCCTGGTGCGCTTGCGGCACTCAAGCACGCTGGATTTTCTCGCAGGCTCTTTCTGCAAGGCGCTGGAGCGCTGATCGTCAGCTTTAGCGGCGGCGCCCTGCTAACAGTTCGCGCGCAGGGCCCTGAAACCGCTGATGCCGCCGCTCCATCGCCCATGCAGCTCGATTCGTGGCTCGCTATTGCCGCCGATGGCGGCGTAACCGCCTACACCGGCAAGGAAGAGTTGGGGCAGGGCATTTCGACCGCGCAAATACAATTGGTTGCCGAAGAACTGTGCGTGCCTTTCTCTCGCGTCCAGCTTATCTATTGCGATACGGCCATGACCCCCGACCAGGGTGTCACCTCCGGCAGCCAGTCACACCCTGCTAATTTCAATCACAGTAATCTCGCGCAGGCTGCGGCCACGGCGCGCGAAGCGCTCCTCGCGCTGGCTGCCAAGCGATTGGCCGTTCCTGTGGACCAGCTCACGGTTGTCGGCGGCCTGATCACCGCCCCGCATGATTCTTCCAAGAAATGTGAGCTATGGCCAGTTGGTCGGAGGCAAGAAGTTTGAGATAAGTCTCGACGTCAACGCCCGGCGGAAGTCTCCAAACGATTGGACGGTGCTCGGGAAGCCGGCGCAGCGCCCCGATCTTCCGGCCATCACCACAGGCCAGTTCGAGTTTGTTCATAACGTGAGGCTGCCCGGTATGTTGCATGGCAGGGTGGTGCGGCCGCCCTCGGTGGGCGCCACCTTGACCGCCGTGGACGAAAGCTCGATTGCCGCTCTGCCCGGCGTCGTGAAGGTGGTCGTCAGAAAAAATTTCGTTGGTGTGGTGGCGCAGAAGCCGTGGCAGGCAATTCAAGCGGCCAACAAGCTCAAACTCACCTGGACGCCTGGTCCCGGGCTGCCGCCTAGACGCTAACTTCTACGATTACCTGCGGAATCAGAAGCCCACGCGCGACACTTTGCTGGTGGACTCAAAAGATGTGGATCAAAAGCTCGCGCGACGCTCCGACGATTGTGCGGGCCACCTACCATTACCCCTACCAGATGCACGGATCGCTGGGCAGTTCCTGCGCTGTTGCCGATGTGCAGGGCGATCGCGCCACGCTTTATTCGCCTACGCAGGCCGTCTGGCACCAGAAAGGATCGTCGGCGATTCTCCTCGGACTGAAACCCGAAAACGTGCGCGTAATTTTTCGCCGCGGATCTGGATGCTATGGATTGAATGGCGCCGACGCAGTCACGTTTGATGCCGCGCTGCTTTCACAAGCAGTCGGCAAGCCGGTTCGTGTGCAACTCACTCGCAAGGATGAGATGGCCTGGGGCGAGAATTACGGGTTCGCCTTCGTCATCGATGAACGTGCCGCGCTCGATGCGCAAGGCAACATCGTCGTGTGGGATCATGAGTCATGGTCTCCGGTGCTGGGAAACCGTCCCGGCCCCGGCACTCCCGGGAATGTGATCACGGGCATGCTCGCCGGCTTCGAATCTGAACCGTTTGCGGCGCGATCGCCCGCGCCGCCCCCGCGCGCCTACAATAACAATAGTAACGGCGTGCCATCTTACGTTGCAGGCAATGTGGGTGGCTCGCCCAAAGGCACGGGAACGGTTCAGTCGGAGCGGTCGCTCATCCATAATGTCCGCTCGCCATTTTTTACGGGTCCCTTGCGTTCGCCCGCTCGCCTCCAGAATACGTTTGCTCACGAGTGCTTTCATGGACGAGCTCGCCTCGGCCGCAAAAGCCGATCCGGTGGCGTTCCGCTTGCGTCACCTGCGTGATCCACGGCTCAGCGACGTCGTGAAGGCTGCCGCCAAGGCTGCCAACTGGGACGCGCGCCCGTCTCCCCGCCCGCAAGGTGCGAAGTCGGGCATCGCTCTGGGACGAGGTATGGCCTGCGTCGCCTATGAAGGTGACAACGGATTTGCCGCGATGATTGCCGAAGTCGAGGTCTATCGCGACACCGGCGCGGTCAGCCGTGAAGAGGATTGTCGTAAGTAACGATAGCGGACCGATCTCTAATCCCGACGGCCTTAGGAACCAGCTCGAAGGCGGCGCCATGCAAGGGATGAGCCGCGCGCTTTTGGAAGAGGTAACCTGGGACGATCAGAAGGTGACTTCAGTCGATTGGCGAACCTATCGCACCTTGCCGCTCGGCTTCGCTGTACCCAAAATCGATGTCGTCTTGCTCGACCGTCCCGACCTGGATGCCACCGGAGCCGGGGAAACTTCCATCACGATCGTTGCCGCCGCGATCGGAAACGCGATCTTCGATGCCACAGGCGCCCGCATCCGCCAGGTTCCTTTCACACTGGAACGCGTTAAGGCCGCGCTTGGCGCCACGAGCTAACGCCTCGCTAGCGCCTCTCATTCACTGAATCAATTTGCGGTTTTTGTTCTGGTAGGGAACGCGAACACTTCGGCTGACGCTGCCTGAACGCCTCTGCACCCGGACTGCTGCATGCGTGGAAGCAACATACCGCGAGCTTCGTTTGCCACTGATTACGCATTATCGAGAGGTATATTGCTAAAAGGCGACTCACTCAGCCAAAAATTCGCTCTTCGCCGTCAACCACACGCATGCAGAGCGTCACTCGCACATCAAGTTTGCCCGTCCCTCGGCACCACCGCCGTCACCACCGTCCCCTGCTTATCCGAATCGATCTTCAGCACGCCTCCGAGCTGCATGAGTCGTTCTTTCATCCCCAGGATGCCTACGCCCAGAACGCGGTTCCCATCGCCCTTGGACGCAAAATCGGACGGCAATCCTTTGCCATCGTCGCGCACCTCTAGAGTCACTCCCTCGCCCGTCTGTACGATCTCGACGCTGGCTCGTTTCGCGCCCGAGTGCCGGTGGATGTTGGTGAGCGATTCCTGGATTACGCGGAACAGCGCCAGCTCCACTGGCTGGGGAAGCCGGCCGAAGTTCTCCTGCACTTGAAATTCAACCTGAATCTTGGCTCGCTGCGAAAAGTTCTCCACCATCGAGCGCGCCGCCGACACCAGTCCGGCTTCGTCGAGCAGCGGCGGATGCAGCACTTGCGACAGCGTGCGAATATCTTGGAAGGCAGCCTCGATCAGCTCCACGGTCTCCAAAATCCGCTCGTCCGCGGATTTCGAATGGGAAGTCTTGGCGATGGACTCGAGGAACATTCGCGCTGCCGCCAGTTTCTGCCCGGTGGAATCGTGCAGTTCCCGCGCGATGCGCCTGCGCTCCTCGTCTTGGACCCGCATCAGGTGTCCGGAAACCTGGCGCAAGCTCTCTTCATACTGTTTCTGCACGCTAATGTCGCTGTTGATCTGCAGAATGACCGGCGGCTCACGCGCTTGCTCCATCAGTGCCCACCAGCTGCGCACGAACAGCAGTTTTCCGTCGCGTGCCACCTGTCTGAGCTCGCCTTCCCACCGCCCCCTGCGCCGAACTTCCTCTAAAATTTCCGCGATAGGTTTGGGGAACGCCGTACGCAGTAGCTCGTGAGATACTTTTCCCAAAGCCTCGTCTTTTTTCCACCCGTACATTTGCTCCGCGCCGCGGTTCCAGAACTGAATGGTGCCGCCCAGTTCACGCACGATGACGGCGTCTTGCGCCAGATCGAGCAGCGCCGCCTGTCGAGTCAGCGCTTCGCTTTGCTTTCTTTCCTCGGTGATGTCCTCGATCGAGAGGAAAATTAAGCCGTTCCCTTCGAGCGATCCCACCAGCCGCGCGTTCAAGAACATGATCCTGTCGCCAATCTGTTCGAAACTGTGGCGCAACTCGAAATTATCAATGCGCCCGCTCTCTTGGATGATCGCTGCCAGCAGCTGGCGGAGCTCCGGACTATCCCACTGCCCGTTACCCAGTTCGTATACCAGCCGGTTCTGTGTCTCTTCCGGGGTGACCCGGAAATGCTCGTAGAAGGCGCGGTTTGCCAGCACCACTCGCAAGTCCTGGTCCAAAACCAGAATCGACTCGCGCGCATTCTCAATCACCGTGTCGGCATAGGCCTTTGTTTCATCCAGTCTCCGCTTGAAGACATCGATGTCCTGGAAACTGATCACCGCTCCGTCCGTCTTGCCCTCCCATGTTTTGTAGGGCCGGGCGCGCATCATGTACCAGGTATTTTCTTTGTCGCTCACCTGCTGCTCGTGGAGCTCCTTGCCTTGCAGCGCCTGCCGCGCAATCTCTTCGAGGTTATCCACATTTACGTTCGGCCGAATCTCGCCCACGCGTCTGCCAATGTCCGCGGGGATCAGGTTCAAGAGCTTCTGCGACACCGGCGTAAACCTGCGGATGCGCAAGTCGTCGCCCACCATCACCACGGCTACGTTCACATTAGCCAGCAGGTTGAGCAGATCGTTGTTGGTAATGCCCAATTCCGTGTTGCGGTTCTGCATCTCCTCGTTCAGCGTCGTAAGCTCTTCATTGCCCGACTGCAATTCCTCCTTCGCGGTTTCGAGTTCCTCGTTAGTGCTTTGCAGCTCTTCATTGGCCGATAGCACTTCCTCATTCGCCGTCTTGAATTCCTCTGCGGTACTTTCCTGATCGTCGATGATCGACCGTAGCTGGTCCCGCAGTTGCCGCACCTCACGCGTCAGACGTTCGTTTTCCTGCGCGAACGAGTTCTCCTTTGCCGTCATGCGCCCGCGCCGGCGCTTCGGCGAGCCTTGGCCCGCAGCCTGCCGCGGCATTTCTTGAAACGCGACTACGTAAAAACGCTCCTGCGAATTTTGGTCCTGGATCGGGATCACTTCCAGGTTCACTCTGCGGGAACCTCCGCTGGCAGGCAGCGAGGCCCCTTCCTTGCGGACCGCCACATTCTTTTTCTTGGCCTCCTGCAACGCTGCGCGTAGATCCAGCAGCAGCCCTTCGCGCACCATTTTTGACAGGCTGAACGTCGGGTGACCCGTGGCCGGTTCCAGATAAGCCCCGGTCTTGCCCCGGAAATGCACAATTTCCCAATCCGAGTTTACGACCATGCTGGCGGGCGCGAAGCGGCTCAGCAGCACACGATCCGCTTCTTTCTCCACGCTCGCAAACACCGGCAAAGTCGTAGCCGGCGGCTTGGTCCGCGCTGGCTTCCGGAACGAATAGTCGCCGGCCGTGGTGTAGGTGATCAGACGCGCCGCGGTCTTTTTCTTCTGGTAGATCTTGTATTTCTTGTTGACTGGCGTGAAATAGTCGCTGAATATACCCAGCCCCTCGGCCCCTCCCACTACCAGGTATCCGCTTGGTTTCAGACCATAGTGCAGCGCCGGGATCACCCTCCTTTGCAGTTCGGGTCCCAGGTAGATCAGAAGGTTCCGGCAGCTGATTAAATCCAAATTGGAGAAGGGAGGATCCTTGGCCACGTTTTGCCTGGCGAACACACAAACTTCCCGGATCGACTTGTTCACCTGATAGCCACCGTTGTGCTTTTGAAAGAATCGCTTCAGGCGCGAAGCGGATACATCGGCCATCACCGCTTCGGAATAAATTCCTCCTCTGGCGCGATCGAGTACCTCATCGCTTACATCCGTCGCGAAAATCTGAATGGCCGTCGAAGCGAGCGGTCCGCCCTCCCGGTCGAACCAGATGTATTCCATGAGCGCCATGGCCATCGAGTACGCTTCTTCGCCCGTCGAACATCCCGGCACCCAAACGCGGACCGCATCGCCTCCTGGTTTGCGGTCTTGAAACAGTTTGGGGAAGACTTCTTCGCGCAAAACCTCGAACGCTCCTGGCTCGCGAAAAAATCCGGTCACATGAATCAGCACGTCGCGGTAAAGCTTGTCTACTTCCCCCGGCATCCTCTTGACGAATTGCACATAGTCTTCAAATTTTTCAATCCCGTTGACGACCATGCGCCGTTTGATTCGTCGGTGCAGGGTCGTCTGTTTGTAGTGCGTAAAATCCACGCCCTTGGCGTCCAGAATCAATTTGAAGAGTTGTTGCAGCTCGGCGTCCGATACGTTTTCCCCTGGCTGGTCCAGCGGACTCGAAGCCCGCGCGACGTAGGGATGTCTCCCGATTCTGACCAGTTCTTCCGCGATGCCCGCGGGCGGCAGCACAAAGTCGATGCACCCTGCCGCTACGGCGCTCGCCGGCATGCTGCCATACTTGGCCGTCGACGGATCTTGGGCGAAGGTGATTCCGCCCGCGGTCTTGATGTAGTGGCACCCCCCCGATCCATCCGAAGCAGTTCCCGACAGGATCACTCCGATGGCCTGGTCGCCCCGCGCATTTGCGAGTGACTCAAAGAAAGCGTCGATAGGCTTGTGCATGCCGCGACCCGCTACGCGTTCGGCCAGCTGTAGCACGCCGTCGTGAATGCTCATGTCCGCGTTGGCTGGAATCACGTAAACGTGGTCGCGCTCGATCTGCAAACCGTCGGTCACCTCTCTTACCGGCAGGGAAGTGGTGCGGGATAGAATCTCTTCGAGTGCGCTGCTGTGCGTGGGATCGAGGTGCTGCACGAGGACGAAAGCCATTCCCGTATTTCGCGGCAAATTTGAAAGTAGTTGTGAGAATGCTTCGAGCCCGCCAGCCGACGCCCCGATGCCGACTACGGGGAACGCCTCGCCGCTAGCGGGCACAGTTTTATGGATATTACTTGCAGCCGCGGGAACCCGCTCGGGCTCGGTTTCGGTTTCGGTTGGCCTGCGCTTCTTTACCACGCGCCTTTTCACGGGAATACTCCACGGGCAGACCAGCACGCCGTTCGGTCAAGTCGAATGTTCCGGGTGTTGTGACGCCCCGGGCGCACCAGAGCCGAACGCGTAACGCCAGAGTCTCTATCCGATTCGCGGGGCCACTTTACTCCCCGCCAAAATGTGGCCTCCATCGCAGGCAGGGTTTTTTACGGCGCCGCGGAAATCCACCATAAAACTTTGGCGACGATGTGCCACCCGGAGCGGCTCCCCAGCACTACCGCACGGTATTCGCGGTTTTCCGATTCTAGAATGTCGAATTTGGCGTAATGCCGGAACCGCGATACGCACAAGCCTTTCTCCGGGTTTGAGGCGATGACTACCTTGCCGTCCAGTTTCGAGCGGTCGGTTTCCGAGGAATCTACCGCCGCAATGTCGCCGCTGTGGATTAGCGGTTCCATCGAATGTCCGCTGACCCGCAGCAGGCTGGTATATCCCGGGTTGGGACACCAATCGAGCGGAGCTCCCACCATTTCCCGCGCGGGAATCCGGTTGAGGTTGTCTCGCTTGTCGCCTTGGCCGCCGTGAGTTCCCGCAATTGCCTGCAGCACCGGAATGTGCGCCAGCTTGGGTTTGTGCTCATCGGACATTCTCTTTCCGCTGCCGGCTTCCGCCAGGTCTAAGCTCACATCTGTGGCTTCGGGTAGATGCCTGCGTTCCCGCTCCGGCAGGGCCCGCATGACGTCGCTGCTCTGCAGTCCAGCTCTTTCCCAGTAAAACCAGCAATCCGCTTTGCCCGCCAGTTTGCCCAGTTCGATGTAGTAATGCGCGGTGGGCGCAACGCGTCCCTTCTCCCATCGAGATACCGTCATCGCGGAACAGTCCAGCAGCCGCGCCAGTTCTCCCTGCGAAATCCCCAGCCGCGCCCGTAGTCCCCGCGTCTGTTGCGCCCACTCGGCGCCCGTTTGTTGTTTTTGCGTTTTCTTCAAGGCATTGTTTCCCCGTCGTTTTACCATGGGGCCTCCATTGTCGGCGAACCCCCACCAGTCGGCATTCTGCGCCTTTTCGTCGCCAAGCGCATCGGCGCGACGAACTTTACTACATCCTAACACCGTCGCCGCTTGGTTAAAAAATATTAAATACCGCAAACGCTTGGCTGCTGAATAACGGTGAGTGAGAGCAGGAGCCTGCCATGCATCCAAAAATTCAGCCTAGCATGCATCGATGGCGCGCGGCAACGGTCGCTGTTACAAGTAAAGTGGCGGGCCCCGGTAAGGGGCGCCGCTGCAAGTAAAGTGGCAGGCCCCGGTAAGGGGCGCTGCCGCAAGTAAAGTGGTAGGCCCCGGTAAGGGGCGCTGCCGCAAGAAAAGTGGCAGGCCCCGGTAAGGGGCGCTGCCGCAAGTAAAGTGGCAGGCCCCGGTAAGGGGCGCTGCTGCGAGTAAAGTGGCAGGCCCGGTAAGGGGCGCTGCTGCAAGAAAAGTGGCGGGCCCCGGTAAGGGGCGCCGCTGCAAGAAAAGTGGCAGGCCCGGCCCAGTTCGCTGCAGTAAGCAACGCAGGCCCCGGTAAGGGGCGCTGCAGAAAAAAAGCCTCTTTTAGCTAATTCCCAGCAGCAGTTGTGCCTGGCTGATGAGCGTGCCTGCGCCGTCGGATTTCGATACTATGGCCTGAATTCCAGCCGCCCGGGCTTCGGTCGCCGCCACCGCGTCACGATGCATCGTGAACAGCAGTATAGTCGCCGACGGTCGTAACGCTCGCAGTACACGTGCTGATTCCAAACCGTTCATGCCGCCGGGCATGGAAAAATCCAAAACAATCACGTCGGGTTTCAGGGTGCGGGCTTTCTCGATGGCGTCGGTACCGTCAACTGCCTCGCCGCACACCTCAAATTCCGGTTCCGACTCGAAGAGGCACCGAAGCCCTTTCCTGACCATCACGTTGTCATCGACAATCAGAACACAGTTCGGCACGTTTTTTGTCTCCTGACGGAGAGGTTGACCCCATAATTGCGCTGAAACAATACCATCGTTAGTGTAGAGTTTTTCTGCGCATGTTTTAACGTATTCGGCTACATTGCTCAAACCGTTATCTCGGCAGCGTACGCGTGTAAGAGAGCGCGCATCAAACCTTGCAGATGTCGCCCCTGCCTGAACGGAAGGCCGTCGAACGGGAAACCGACATGGGGCTGGGCCGAGAGTCGTCCGGCACTCCGGCGTGCTTAGTCATTTTTCCTTATGCGCGAACCTTCGCGTGCTCCACGGCATCTGTATCGGTAGGCTCGCGCGTAGCTAAATCTAAAGCACTGCGCAAAATGTTGGGCCACTATCATACGCATGATCCATACTAATGCTGAGCCATAGTCATACTAATTAATGATGTCTAAATCCCACCTCAGCTTGCGTCTCCTGATCGCAACCGCTCTCGCGGTCTGTCTCGTTCCTCCGAGCTTCCCGCAACCCCGCGCCGGTGCCGGCCGGCCTGGCCGCAACCCAAATCAAAAACAGAATCAAAATCCGGATACCGACCAGACCCAGGAGCCCATTCGCGTCGATGTGAATCTGGTCCTTCTGGACGCCACCGTCAAAAACCAGGCCGGCCAAATCATGGCCGATCTGAAAAAGGAAAATTTTCAGGTTCGCGAAGACGGCGTGACCCAAAAAATCGAGTTCTTCGGCCGTGACGAACTGCCCCTCAATGTCGCTCTGGTGCTCGATTTGAGCGATTCGATTGGGCCCTTTCTGGGTCCCTTGCGTGAGGCTGCGCAAACCACGCTCGCGGCGCTGAAGCCCGAAGACCAGGTGGCGCTATTTACTTTTTCCACCGAAGCCGAACTAAGCGTTCCGCTCACGAATGACAAAAACAAAATTTCCGCGCAATTCGAAGGATTCAAGGCGCGTGGCGCCACCAACATAAATGACGGCATCTTTGCCGCCGCTCAGTATCTCCTGGCGACTGCGCCCAAAGGCCGCCGCGTGATCATTCTGATCAGCGATGATGTGGGCACCAGTGCTGGCGGACAAGGAACGCGCGACATCGTCACCGAGGCCACCGCGGCCGACGTCACGCTCTATAACCTCAAAATACCCGGATACAATCCGCCAGGAACGCTCTTTGCCGCCAGCCAGATCCCCGGCTTGGTAAACATCCGAAAAGTGATGGATGAAACCGGCGGAGAGCTTTTCGACGTTCAGAATGTGGCCTCTCTCGACACGGTTTTTCGTGCGCTCATCGAGCGAATCAAGACCCGCTACACGCTCGGCTACTACACTTCGGCCAATGGAGCCGAAGGCAAACCGCACAAGCTCGATGTTCGCCTGGCATCTTCCTTTGGAACGAAAGGGAAGAACTACGTGATTCTGACC
The DNA here is from genome assembly GCA_963828935.1 of uncultured Acidobacteriota bacterium. Taxonomy (GTDB): domain Bacteria; phylum Acidobacteriota; class Terriglobia; order Acidiferrales; family UBA7541; genus Palsa-189. The sequence continues at coordinate 523,485 of CAWHGP010000010.1, forward strand.
AAGAACAGCTACTACTTCGTTCCCTGAACGGTGCTCGCGCGAGCGCCGCCCTGCGTCGACATAACCTAGCAAAAGCAACGCCACGCGCTAGTATAACGCGTGGCGTCGCTTTGCAACCGTCAGCCAACTGACACGGTGATTTTATGCTGCGCTAGTGGTGGTCGCCCTCGGAATGCCTCCAGGCCCAGTAATCGTCCTGGTCCTTCTCGTTCAATTTGGAAAAATCCTCATATTTTTTGTGTTTTGTGTTGAGGTATTCGCGGTAGTAGCGGTCTTCACTCGCGTCCCAATTGTGGTAATCCTTGTGCTCTTTGTCGTATATCCTCTTGCTGTTTTTACTGTCCTTGTTGTCCTTGTCGTCGCGATGTTCGTCTTGCCGGTCCTGCGGATGTGCATTGATTCGCGATACGGATCCGGCCACAGGCACTGCCAATACGGCACTCAGCGCAATCACGTTCAGATAGCGTTTCCCCGCGTTCATTAGAAGCCTCCTGAATTTACGAGTTGCGACGCCAGGCTGAGGGCTCATATATACTGCAGGGCATCATCGGCTTGACATCGGCAATATCCTCTAAAGACAGTTTGGTCACAATGTATGCGCGCGTCTGCACTTCTCGCGCGCAGTTCTCGCACATTGCTCTGCTGTCTCGTTCTGCTTGAAACCGCTCCTGCCGCGACTCCAGCGGCCGGTCGAGGTCATCGCGTCACGGGCGCGTCACGGGCGCGTCACAATGGCCCGTTAGAATGGAATGTCGGATTACAATGGGATCGCGGCGAAGCATCCTGTCCGTCGAGTGGAGCTCCAAAATGCCCGATGAAACAGACTTAAGCTATCCCATCGGCGTGTTCGATATGCCGCCCCCTGGCTCGGTCGCCCAGCGCGACACATGGATCGCCCAGATTGAGGACACCCCCGCACGCTTGCAGGCGGCAGTGGCGGGATTTTCCGAAGCGCAATTCGATACCCCATACCGGCCCGGCGGCTGGACAGTGCGGCAGGTCGTGCACCACTTGCCTGACAGTCACATGAACGCCTTCATCCGCTTCAAACTGGCGCTCACCGAGACAGAACCTCTCATCAAACCGTATCGCCAGGAATTGTGGGCGGAACTTCCCGATGCGCACGATACGCCCATCGAAGTGTCGCTGCGCTTGCTCGACAATCTGCACCGGCGGTGGACGTTATTGCTTCGCGCGCTTGAGCCCGCGCAGTGGTCGCGCACGTTCCGCCACCCCGAAATCGGCGTGTTGACGCTCGACACCAATCTAGCCTTGTACGCATGGCATGGTGCCCACCACGTCGCGCATATCACCGCCCTTCGGCGCCGCATGCACTGGAACTAGAACGGTAGCCTTTGCACGCATGCCTGCCCGTACCCGCGTTGATTGCCACTCGGTCACAGTCTATAATCCAGCATAAGCTTTCCCGAACCGCTCCGGACGATCGGGATCCATCCGGACGATCGGCATCCAATTGACCGGCGAAATATTCAACTCGACACCAGGAATGAACCGCAAAATTCACGCCACGCAGTCGAATGCAGATAGGAGCAGTGCGCGATGCACCTTAAAAGTTTGTTGAAGGGAACGCTGGCTGCCGCAGTCGGGGCTCTGGTCGCTCTCCTCGCGGTGGCTGGGTGGGTAGGAGCGCGGGGCGATAAAGAAAAAATTTCCGCCGCCATGCCCAATGAATCGATTCCCACATTTTCCACCGAAGACCTGGCACGAACGGGCTTCTTCTATGTGGGCGGCCACTATGCAGGCGACCCTGGCAAGGAAGTCATGGATGGCGCTGAATACGTCGAGGTCTGGGTGCCGAAGCAGGTCCGGCACGCCAATCCTATTGTCTATTTTCACGGAGCGGGCCAGACCGGCACCGATTGGTTGCAGACTCCGGACGGTCGGCCGGGTTGGGCCTATTACTTCGCGAAACAAGGTTACGTCCAGTATATGGTCGATTATCCCGCACGCGGCCGTTCGGCCTACGTTCCGGGAGTGGATGGCGCACTGACCATCCGCACCGCTCCGCAGTTGGAGCAAATTTGGACCTCGCTCAATGACATGGGCAACTGGCCGCAGGCAAAAAAATACACGCAATGGCCCAGCGATGCCCCGAACAAGGGCAAAATGGGCGATCCAATATTCGATAACTTCACCAGGACGCAGGTCGAGTTTTTGGGCGGTGGACCCAACAATGCCGGTCAGCTTAATCTCGACGCCAACGTCGCGCTGCTCAACAGGATTGGCACTCCCGTCATTTTGCTGGCGCACTCCATGGGCGGCGGCGTGGCCTTCCAGGTCGCCGACGCGGTCCCAAGTCACATCAAAGCGATGATCCTCGCCGAGCCTGGCGGTCCTCAGATCCGCAGCGTGGATACGGCCAAGCAGGAGTACATCGATGGCCCCGCAGCCGTCTGGGGCCTTACCGATATGCCGCTGCACTACGATCCTCCTATCAAGGATCCCGCGGAGCTGAAAACCTATCTCGAACCTAAATCCGACGGCCCTGCCCTGGTTCCTTGTTATTTGCAGAAAGATCCCGTGCACAAACTCGCCAGTTTCCAGGGCTTCCCCATCCTCGACGTCTCCGCCGAAGCGAGTTACCACCGCGTGTTCGACTCCTGTCTTCCGAAATGGATTAACCAGGCTGGAGGTAAAGCCGAATACGTGAAGCTCGAAGATGTGGGCTTGCCTGGCAATGCGCACGAGATGATGCTTGAAAAGAATAGCGACGCCATTGCCCGCTACTTCGAGAGCTGGCTCGAGAAAAACGTCCACTGAGCCCTAAAAACGCAAGGCCGCGGAGGTCCGAACGCAGTTCGGAAAAGAGTTCGGGAAGAACTTCGGAAAAAAGCACGGGCGGAAATTCGCAAGAACGTTCGCACGGAAGTTCGCAGCAAACTTCCGCCCCCATCGTCAACGCCCAGGGGCTGGCGAAGCGTTATGGCAGCCAGCCTCTGTTCGAGGATATTTCGTTCACCATTTCTGAAGGCGATCGTATCGGACTCATCGGCCCGAACGGCTCGGGCAAGTCCACGCTGCTTGACATCTTGTACGGCCGCGTATTGCCCGATCGCGGTGAGGTTGCCACCCGCAAACGCACTCGCCTGAGTTGTGTCACACAGATTTCGGAATTTCCGCCCGGCGCCACCGTGCGCTCGGTCATTGCCGGCGCGCTCGAGCGCGCCGGGGTTCCGGACGTCGAGCGTCCCTCCCGCACCGCTGAGACCCTCGGTCGTGCTGGATTCGCCGATTTTTCCGCCTCCGCCGCGTCACTTTCGGGTGGATGGCGCAAGCGTCTGGCGATCGCCGAGGCGCTCGTCCAGCAGCCGGATGTGCTCCTGCTTGACGAGCCCACCAACCATCTCGACCTCGCCGGGATCGGGTGGCTCGAAACCGTGCTGCAAAATGCGCCTTTCGCCTGTGTCGTGGTCAGCCACGATCGCTACTTTCTCGAGAACGTCGCCAGCGAAGTGGTCGAGCTCAATCGCGCCTACGCCGATGGATTGCTGCGCGTTGCGGGGAACTACAGCAGTTTTCTCGAAGCCAAGGAAGCCTACCTCCACGCTCAGCGAAGACATCAGGATTCCCTGACCAATCGCGTGCATAACGAGCTCGAATGGCTGCGCCGCGGACCGAAAGCGCGCACCACCAAATCGAAAGCCCGCATCGACAAAGCCCACGAACTCATCGGCGAACTGGCGGACTTGAATGCCAGAAGCCGCAGCGCCACCGCGCAGATCGATTTCTCGGCCACCAATCGTCAAACCAAGCAGCTGATCGGCCTCGACGCGATCGCTTACGCCGTCGGCGAGCGCATTCTTTTCTCCGGTTTGCAGTTCAGCGTCACCTCTGGAATGCGCGTCGGCTTGGTCGGTCCGAACGGCAGCGGCAAAACCACTTTGCTGCGCCTGCTGCGCGGCGAACTGCAGCCTTCCGCCGGCGCCATCCGCAAAGCGGATTCGCTGCGCATCGTTTATTTCGATCAAAATCGCCAGCTCGACCCGGACGTCACCCTCCGCCGCGCGCTCGCGCCCGACAGCGATTCGGTGATTTATCAGGACCAGGTGATTCATGTCGCGTCCTGGGCCGCGCGGTTTCTCTTCAACGGTGAAGATTTAAATCAGCGCGTGGGCCGGCTTTCTGGCGGCGAGCGCGCCCGCATCTTGATCGCGCAGCTCATGCTCCAGCCCGCCGATCTTCTGCTGCTCGACGAGCCCACCAATGATCTCGACATCCCCACCCTCGAGATTCTCGAGGAAAGCCTGCTTGAGTTCCGCGGCGCGCTCGTACTCGTGACGCATGACCGCTTTCTGCTGGATCGCGTTTCCACCGTCGTGCTGGGGCTTGATGGATTCGGAGGCGCCGAGCGGTTTGCCGACTACTCGCAATGGGAAACCTGGCAGCGCTCGCAACTCCGCGGCCAACCGAGGCCCGCTGCCGTGGAGCGCGGCGGCGGCGCTCGCCGTCCGCGTTTGGGGCAGGGAAGCTCGGAATCACGCAACGGCGGGCGCAGCCCTTCTTCTCAGCGTCCCGTGCCCGATTCCGGCGTGCGCGTCACCGAATCGCCGGCGCCCGAAAAAAAGAAGCTCTCTTATAACGAATCCCGTGAATTAGCGGCTATCGAAAATACCATCGCTGCAGCGGAGGCGCAGCTCGAAGCCAAGCGCCTAGCGCTCGAGGATCCCGCAATCGTCCACGACGCCCAGCGCCTCCAGGCCGCCTGCACGGAACTCGCCGACGCCCAGAAAAATGCAGAAGCGCTATACGCACGCTGGGCCGACCTCGAACACAAAAAGGGATAACCCTTCACGTCTGGCGTTAAAACTACAGCATCTAACAAATAGTAATACGCAGGCTTACCGTTCCGCTCTGTTACACTTTACGAGCACGCAACCGAGAATAGTGAAAAGAGGAGTGTTATGAAGAATATCGTAAAGGGGATCCTGATCTTCGGGCTTGCGGTCATGCCCGCCGTTCTGCCGGCCTCGAGCTTTGCTCAGGATAATAATCAGGATAATAAACAAGGAGTTAAACAGGACGTCAAAGACGCCGGGCACTCCACGAAAAATGCCGCCAAGAAAACCGGGCACATAGTGTCGAAGGATACGAAAAAAGGTCTGCACAAGGGAGCGAAAAAGACGGGCGACGCTGCCGATAAGGTGGAGGACAAGACCAAGACGCACGATTGATCGCCCGCGAAATGCTCGCGCGACGTCTCGCGTGACGCTCGCTCAGCGCACTCCCGCTCCAGCGCGGACTGTCGGCCCTACGAGGGCGTTCTTTTCCGCGTAGACCAGATAGTCCGCGTACGGTCCCTTGAAGTCCTCGACCCGTCCGCCTTGGATGTGCCAAATCCGCGTGGCCACTTCGTCAATCACATCGTAGTCGTGTGTGACCAGCAAAACCGTCCCGTCGTATTTCTGCAGCGAGACGTTTAGCGCGTTAATCGATTCCAGGTCCAGGTGATTGGTGGGCTCGTCGAGTACCAGGAAGTTCGGTTTCTGCAGCATCAGCCGGCAGAAAATCAGCCGCGCCGATTCGCCGCCAGACAGCGCCTGCGTCGGCTTGAGCGCATCCTCGCCGCTGAAAAGCATCCGTCCCAGCAATCCCCGCAACTCTTCTTGCGAGGCCTGCTGGTCGAACTGCTGCAGCCACTCGATCGCCGTCATTCCTTTGGTGATGGAGTCGGTATGATCCTGCGCGAAGTAGCCGACGGCCACCTCGTGCCCCCAGATTACCGTGCCCCCATCCACCGGAAACGCGCGCTCGGTATCCTCGAGATATCCGGTGGCGTTGCGCAGCAGCGATTTCAGCAGCGTCGTCTTGCCCGATCCGTTGCGCCCGGTCAGCGCGATCTTTTCGCCGCGCGCCACGCTGGCGGTGAACGGCGCGAAAACCTTCACGCCGTCGTATGACTTCACAATGCTTTTGATCTCCAGCGGATGCCGCCCCGACGCCCGCTTCATGTCCCAGCGGATATACGGCCGCTGGATGTTCGAGCGCGCCAGTTCCGCGGTTTGCATGCGCTCCACTTCTTTTTTTCGCGACATCACCTGCGAGGAGCGCGTGCCGGCGGAAAACCGCGCGATGAATTCGTTCAATTGCGCGATTTTCTTTTCCCGCTGCGCGTTTTCCGATTCGATGCGCGAGCGAATCTGCGTCTTGGCGATCACCATGTCGTCGTAGCCGCCCGTGTACATGATAATCGTTTGATAATCGATGTCCGCCGTGTGCGTGCAAATGCTGTTCAGGAAATGCCGGTCGTGCGAAACGACGATCAGCACCCCCTCGTATGCGCACAAGTACTCCTGCAGCCAATGCACTGAATCGAGGTCCAAGTGGTTGGTGGGCTCGTCCAGCAGCAGCGCCGGCGGATTGCCGAATAGCGCCTGGGCCAGCAGCACGCGGACTTTCTGCCCGCCTTGCAATTCGCTCATCTTGCGTTCATGCAGTTCGTCTTCCACGCCCAAGCCGGAAAGCAGGATGGCCGCATCCGCCTCCGCCGTGTAACCGCCCTCTTCGCCGACGATGCCCTCAAGCTCCCCCAAACGCATGCCGTCTTTGTCGGTAAGTTCCTCGTGCGGCCTGGTGTAGAGCGCGTCGCGTTCTTCGAGCGCCGCCCACAGTGGTCCATTCCCCATGATCACCGTGTCGATCACGCGAAACTTGTCGAAAGCAAACTGGTCCTGGCGCAGCACGCCCACCTTCTTTGGCCGCGTGATCGACCCCTTGGTCGGCTCAATCTCCCGCGTCAAGATCTTCATGAACGTGGACTTGCCCGCGCCATTCGGCCCGGTCACCGCGTAGCGGCGCCCAGCCATAAACGTGCAGGTGACGTCCTCGAACAGGCGTCTCCCGCCAAACCGCATGGAAATGTTATTCACAGCAATCATGGAATCATCGAATTATACCGCGAAATGCGCCCACCGCCTAGGCGTGGGCGCGCTTGGGCAGTGCTCAGTTCGAACTTTGCACACATCTTGCCGCAAAGCCAAAGAGCTATGCATTCCGTTCGCGCCGTCTGCGGGGGGGGCGGTCATCCTGTTGACGGGTGCAGTTGCTCTGTGATATGCGCAACCAAGCGGTGTGATTTTTCGCACAGGCAAATCACACAATTCGGGATTAGCATTCGTTACCTGGAACGTCGGGCATGGGCTTATTCCCACGAGGAGGGCCACATGAGAACACCCAGGAGTTCTTCTTTAAAGCATTATCATTACCATATCCGCTGGCTGCGGGCCGGCCGGCTGGATTGGGAGTCCTTCCCTACACGCGTGGAAGCTGAGGCCCGCGCCGAAGAACTGGTGCTCCCACAAGAGACCTACACCATTGAAGAGTGCGATGAGTCATGTTCGCGTTGCCGTCCCCAAGCGAAGTCGGCGGGCTAATCCTTAATTCAAGTTGAAGCACCACCTGCGCTGGGCCGGGGTTTTTTCGCGGGTTGTAGCGTGACTCCGTCTGCGCGCGTCGCTGCATGCCCATGATAAAACCCAAAGATAGAACCAGAGATAAAAATCAAAGATAAAACCAAATGGCCGGGAGCCTTTAGGCTCCCGGCCATTCCCACCTTCGCGGTCTCACCTGTGCCAACTCTGGCGGATCGTCTGCCTTCTCCGCCGACGCAGGCCCTACCTTACCTGCGTCCGCCTCCGCCATGTCCGCCGCCGCTGCGGCCGCCGCCTCCGCCATGTCCGCCGCCGCTGCGGCCACCGCCTCCGCCCCCGTGGAAGCTGCCGCCGCCGCTACCGCCGCGAACCGCGCCGCCGCCAACACTGCCGCCGCGAACTGCGTTACCGCCCTGGAAACCGCCGCCGCGAACATTACCCTGGAAGCCGCCACGTCCGCCTACCGCTGGGCCGCGACCCACATAGCCTCCACCGTATCCTGGACGACCGTAGACTCCAGGACGCCCACCGAATCCGGGACGACCGACGAATCCGCGTCCGCCGTAAAAGCCGCCGCGGTACCATGGGCCAGCGCCGATAAAGAGCCCGCCCGAAAACCATTGCGGACCGTAGTAGCCGTACGGAGCACATGCGTACGGGTAATAGTCATAGTAGCCGTAAGTGCACACCGGGGCTGGACCCACGTATTCGGGACCAGCGTACGCCGGGCCCACTCCTACGCCCACGCCGACAGACAGTCGTTGCGCATGCGCGTAAGCGGCCGGAACCATGCAAATCGCGAGTAAACCGAGAAGTCGTATGTATTTCATGTTTGGACCCCTTAAAGATCCCTGAACTCGATCTTGTTCTTTCTCTTTAACCACGCCCTCTATGAAGCAATACCTGCGCCAAACAGCGTGCCACTTGCGGCACAACTAACGCCTTGTCCCTCAATGAGTTCCAGACGTGCCGCCACCCCGCAAGCCTGGCCCCCTGGTGGTTTTCAAGCGAGTTGCACGTTTTCAGCCACCATCCAGCCCGCTATCCAGCTCGTCAACCGGGGCCACGCCGCGCCATTGGCCCTCTTGACCTTGGGCGCGCATTTCGCCACCCTCACGCAGGTGAATATGCCCGCGCGCATTGAAATCCGGCAAGCCACGCACCAGGACGCCACAGTGGTGCGGGAGATACTCACCGGCGCCGCGCAATGGCTGGAGCAAACAGGGAAGCCACAGTGGCGGGAAAACGAATTGTCAACGGCGGCTATCGCTGCTGATGTTGCTGCCGGTCTTTTCTATCTTGCCGAGGTCTATCTCGCCGAGGTCCATCTCGCCGAGGTCCATCCCGCCGAGAGCTCTGTCGCCGCCAAGGGCTTCGGCGATGCTGCTGGAACGGTGAAATTTCAACTCGAAGATCCGCTCTTCTGGCCCGATTTGCCGTCGCACGATGCCGCCTACATTCATCGTTTGGCGGTGCGCAGGCGCTACGCCGGCACGGGCGTGTCCACTGCGCTTCTCTCCTGGGCCGCCGCGAGGACGCACCGGCTTGGCCGTCACTTCTTGCGTCTGGATTGTGAGGCGTCCCGCGCACGCCTGCGAGCCATCTACGAGTCTTTTGGATTCCGCCACCACAGCGATCGGCAAGTAGGCTCGTACTTTGTTTCGCGATATGAGTACGACGTCAGCAGCCTCGCCGACGTCAGCAACCTAGCCTCGTAACAGCGCGCAAGAGCAAACCGCCTACTTATGTGTCCTCGAGCCGTTCGGGTAGTATTCGGGTGGAGAAGTCACTTTGAGCTTTACAAGAGGACTCAATAATGACGAATAGAGAAGCCGGAATCAATGTAGTCCGCCAAATGATGGGCGACCAGGCGGCCTCAAAACTCAGCGCTTCCGCTGACTCAAACACCTTCGGTGCTCCGATCGCTGCCTACGCGGTCGACCAGGTGTTTGCGGATATCTGGGCTCGTCCCGGTCTGGACAGGCGCTCCCGCAGCCTAGTTTCGATGTCCGTCATGATTGCCATGCGTCAGCCCCATGAATTCGCCATCCACATGGGGGCCGGGCTCAATAACGGCCTCACATTGAAAGAAATCGAGGAAGTTCTCATCCAGGCGCTGCCATACGTTGGCTATCCTGCCATCGCAACAGCACTGGCTGCTGCTGCCCAGGTTATCAAGGAGCGTGGTCTGGACGTCGACGAAAACTACGCTGGCCACCGCGGCCTGCTTTGACGCTAAACGGCGTACGCACTGCCGGTGTTGAACGACGCTTGACTGTGCAACCCGAAGCTATCGTCTCGTGAACCACGATAGGTACCGATAAGTTAGGTTCGAGGAAATCGCCATTGATCTCCTTCAAGCCGGTGTACGTCCCTTTACGCCGAGTAGTTGATCGTAACGGCTAGCTCTTCGCGCCGGCTATCGACCGCGTTGTCCGGCGCGTTGTCCGGGCGGGTGATCTGTGATGTAATTTCCCATCAGTAATGCGAACTTCAAGAAGCGTGCCAAGCGGGGATCGCAAAGCGCCGTTAGTCGCCGTGGCGCTGCAGAAATCCGTTTTCTTTGAGGAGCGTAGAATGCCGCACCTCAATTCCATCGACGCGCAACTTCTTCAAATCGTGAGTAGCGCGTCCCCGGCGTCGATCGCCGATGCCATCGCGGTGATGGAGAGGATCGATAGCTTATTGCCGAGTAACGACGGCCTCAAATGGTTCAACAGGCTTTATTTGATGGTGACCCAGCAGATCGTCGCTCCGCCCCCGCCAAACGGTTGGGAAGATGCCGCATGGCTGACGCGCCTCGACGTAGTTTTTGCCGGGTTTTACTTTGCCGCCACTGCCGGTGCACTGCAGCAGATTTCGGATACCGCAAGCTCATGGGACGCCTTGTTTGAGGCGCGAAACAGGGCCGGTGTCGATCGCATACAGTTTGCCTTGGCTGGGATGAATGCTCATATCAATCACGATCTGGCGTTGGCCCTGCTGCAGACCGATGATGAGTTGCATCTAACCCCGGCGGTGCAAAGCCCGGAGCACGATGATTATGAGCGCGTGAATGGCTTGCTGGAAGAGGTGCTCCCCTCGGCGTTGACCTTTCTGGCGGCTGGGATAGTCGGTGAATTGGCACAAGACACCGGAAGGGTCGGGCGCCTGCTGGCGATCTGGAACGTCCGCGCTGCGCGCGATCTGGCTTGGGACTTCGCCGATCACCTTCGGGACCTGCGAGGCGCGAGCCGTGATCTGGTCTTGGAGTCGCAAGACAAGCTCACCGGAGTGATCGGGCGCAGCTTGCTGCTTCCTGTTTAGCGGCCATCGCTCCCGACGCGAATGTCCAATATCCAATAAATGACTGCCCCAGGACTTACGGCGTGTGGTTCGTCATGACCACGGAAAAGACCGCAACGGTCAAAACCGAACAACGAAAGGCTCTGGAGCGCTAACGACAACCATTCACACCTGTGAACGAAGTCCGGATTAACAAGATTGTCCAGAAGTCGCTTGTGGGAAGTTTGGCTGCAGGCCGGTCGTAGTTTTCTAAGGAGCTCGCCCACCGTAGTAGAATCCGGCAAGCCACTGCCTGCACTTAAGTTGTCATTCTGAGCCGCAGGCGAAGAATCCCTCATTCACTTGCCTGCCTTTCGACCGCCTGAGGGATCCCTGTCTCTTCGCGATGGAGGACCCACCAGGCTTGAAGAGAAGCGACTCCTACTCAAACTGTTTTCGGAAATCGGCGACCTGCTGTTGCAGGCCCCCAATCTCCTCCCGTAGCGCCGCAACCTCCCGCTCGAGCCGCGCGATGCGTTCGCTCTCGCCGCCTTCTCCTGCGAAACGGCTGGCGACGCTCGCGCTGCGAACCTCGCCGCCCGAACGCGTCTCCACCCGGGAACGGGCTGGCGACTCCGCGGCTGTTGTCGCGGGCTCCTGCGGCTCGCCCGACAGGAGTTGCGCGTAGCGCGCTTCTTTTGTGCCCGGCTGGCGCGCAAGCATTTTCACCAGGGGCGGCTCGCGGCTTATCAAGCCGTGCAACGTGGACTGCACCACATCGAGATCGTCGAACAATGCGCGATCGTTTCCCGTGGGCGGATGCATGCGTGACGCCCGCGAGCGCAGCTCGCCCGGCGTCTGCGGACCGCGCAACAATAACTCGCACAGGATCGCCGCTTCGCGACGCCCGAAATTAAACGCTTCTCCCAGGCGATGCTCGTACTTGGTGACGCGGCTGTCGGTAGTGTTGGCGGCGCCCGCTAGGTCTTGCGCGTCGAGCGCGCGGATGGCCAGCTTGACGGTGTTTTCGTCCAGGGTCATCACCGGGTCGCGATTCGATTTCTGGTTGCACGCGGCCACTAGCGCATGCAGCGAAAGCGGGTAGTATTCCGGTGTGGTGAGCTCCTTTTCCCAGAGCGCACCCAGCACCCTGGCTTCGGCGGGATTCAGCAGGATATCCACGGCCCAAAATCATACACGACATCGCCACAGCACGCGCCACGGCGCATCGGTTTCCGTCTGGCCATCGCCGCGGCCCACCCCTCATTCGAAACTAGTACCATAAAGTACCCTGTTTACTTTACGATAATAAAATGCTATCGTGACGCGTGATATACGCCCTGCCTCACCTCTCTATCGGGTCGATTACCTCCGTTCGACAGTCTCCATTCCTGGCCCCTACCCTCGCCCTCAACTTCTTCCGGCCCTTGCGCCCCTCTTCCGCTTCGCACGCGCTATCCATCCAGTTTGCTCGTTCATTCCCTTTATTTTCACATGCATACGAATTCCGTGTCCGTAACTCCATTGCTTTGACATCGTTGCAAAATAACCGGGGGTACCCCTCCCGTCTGCCACAACGCAAGTCACGGAATCTAAACAGTTTAGGTTTTTGCTGGGAGCTCTGGCCGCGGCAGGAATCGTTCCGCAGGCCCGTCAGCGCCGCGATTTATGCCATAGTATTTCTGCAGCGCGCCGCTTATCTGGACGGCGGATCGGCTGCCGTGGGGAGTCGGGTGTCAACAGGCTTTCAATGCGCTGGGTGCGGCGAGTGGAACGAAACATCGGTCGACGCCGCGGCCGGGCTGAAGCAGACCTATGTCGAAGATTGCCAGGTTTGCTGCAAGCCCAATGTTCTTCACGCCACCTGGGACCGCGAAACAGGTGAGTACGAGATTCAGGCGGAATTAGAATGAGCCGGAGCAGCGCGTGCGCAAACATGTGCAAGTACGATTTGCGCACACGGTTTGGCACGCGCGCGATGTGCGTACACCACGCGCGCATCTAAATTCAGGCGAGGGGAGATGCCGGTGAGTCTTAACCTCATGAACTTTAATCCAGCGAACTTGCACCCTGTGAACTGCAACATCAATTCCGCCACCAGGTTGGTTGTGGGTTTGGCTGCGAAATGGATAGCAGGCAGCCTCGTCAATTTTGCCCGCATTGCGCCGATCTCCTTGATCGCCTTGGTGGGCATGGCAATTCCGGCGGGCATTCCCGCGACCGCCGCGGCGCAGGATCGCATGCCGCCGATTCCCGCCGACAAGATGACCGATGCGCAGAAAAAAGCTGCCGCCGATCTGACCGCAGGTCCGCGCGGCGCGCTGAATGGGCCCTTCATACCGCTGCTCCGCAGTCCTGAATTCATGAACCGCTTGCAGAAGATGGGCGAATACCTGCGCTACAACAGCAGCCTGGGAACGAAGCTCAACGAGTTCGTGATTTTGCTTACGGCGCGCGATTGGACGCAGCAGTACGAATACAGCGTTCATGCTCCGCTCGCCATCAAGGCCGGACTCAAGCCCGAGATTGTGGCTGCGGTTACCGCCGGTCGCCGTCCCACGGGCATGGCTGCGGACGAAGAGATTGTTTACGATTTCTGCACGGAGCTGCAGCAGCATCGCAGCGTGGGCGATGCCACTTACGCGCGCGCGCTGGGCCGGTTTGGCGAGCAGGGTGTTATCGATATGACCGGAACGGCTGGCTACTACTCCATGCTGGCCATGATTATGAGCGTTGCGCGAACCCCCATCGATCCGGGAACCGCGCCTCCGCTCCCCCTGTTCACACACTGAGCGGAAACGCTGCATGCTCCACACCCCTATCCTCGTGATCCTTGCCTCCGGAGTCGAAAACCGGGTGACGGCCTGGATCTTTCGACTGGGCGGCCTGGGATTCATCCCTCTGGGCCTTCTCGACAACTCGCCGGTGCCTGTTCCGGGAAGCATGGATGCTCTCACGGTCGTGCTCGCGGCGCGCGAGCGCCCGCTATGGGTGTATTACGCCTTTATGGCCACCATCGGGTCGGTGATTGGCGGGTACGTCACCTACCAGATAGGACGCAAGAAAGGCCAGGAGGAAATTGCCAAAAGATTTTCCAAAAGCCGCGTGGACCGCGTGCACAAACAATTCGAGCGGTGGGGTTATGGTGCGGTGGCCATTCCTGCCATGTTGCCTCCTCCCCTGCCGCTGGTGCCTTTTCTGCTGGTAGCGGGAGCCACCGGGTATCCACGCTTGAAATTTCTGCTGGCCCTGACCGTAGGCCGGGCCATCCGTTACACTTTATTGGCTTATCTCGGCGCATTTTACGGACGGCGCATCCTGCATCTGCTTTCGGGTTTCGGACATCCTGTTCTGATCGGATCGGTCGCCCTGGCCGTGGTGATCAGCGTCTTTGTTTTTCTTTTCATGGGCAAGCGCAGGCCCGCGCGGCGCGCGGCATGAACAGTTGCGTCCGCAAGCGGTGCCGCGCCCGTACAGCGATCGTTTTCGGCAACTAAAGGTTTGTTCCGATGCATCCCGTACTGACCGGATGGCACTCTGCTCGCGGGCCGACATTGCGGTAACGAATTCGGAACGACACGGAGGACACCATGGCAGATACCAACCTGAACGGATTGCGAGTTGCGATTTTGGTCACAAACGGCTTCGAGGAAGATGAACTCGTCAAGCCGCGAAAAGCGCTGGACGATGCGGGCGCGCAAACTTCGGTCGTTGCCCCCAAATCAGGACAAGTGCAGGCGATGAAACATGACGAGAAATCCATCAAGGTAGACGTTGATCAGACGTTCGACAAGGCGGACCCCAACGATTTCGACGCTGTGCTGTTGCCGGGAGGCGCGCTCAACGCCGACGCGCTGCGCGTCGTGCCGAAGGCGCAGGAATTTGTCGAGGCGTTCGACGATGCCGGCAAGCCCATCGCCGTGATTTGTCACGGGCCTTGGCTGCTGATTTCCGCTGGGTTGATGCGCGACCGCCATATCGCCAGCTATTTCACTATCCAGGACGACATCCGCAACGCCGGCGGCCGCTGGCACGACGAAGAAGTGGTGCGCGACACCAACTGGGTTTCGAGCCGCCAGCCGTCCGATATCCCGGCGTTCAACAAGGAAATGCTCGCCCTTTTTTCCGAGCGCAAGACGCGCGGCCAGAGCGCCTGACGCCGCCCTGGCGCACAGCCCGCCGGTCTCGTCACCGAGCGTCTACAAAAAATCGCGCCCGCACATATCGACGGTTGGCGTTCAGACAGTCGAGGGCTTTTGGGAGTAACGGACGATAACTTTCGACAACTCCAGATACTCGACAAAACTTGATCGCCAATAGCTGCTATCTGATAATCGGTGAGCGGCTGAGGCCCATCAGGCCCATTTGGCCCATCCAGGGTCGAGGGGCTGCACAGCGGCAAACCTTAGTGACTGGCAAACAGAAAATACTCGCCGTCTTGCGGCAAAGTTTGGTCGTAGCCATCGTCGCCTTGGCGGCGATTTATATCGGCGATTATCTCTGGGTGCGTTACCGAGCGGCACACCAGACGCCCGGAAATCCCTTCGACGCGGTGGCAATGCAGTCGCTGCTAGCCGTGCCTCTCAAGGGCGGGAAGATTGAGTACGACGTCAACCAAGCTGCGTCCGGGACAACGCAAACCTGCGTACACTCGCTGTTTTCTCACTATGGCTATGCACCATGCTGGTACGTTGTCCGCCAAAATCGTAACCCCGTCCCAATGGTCCTGCTCCCTTAGCCCGCGTGGGGCATCGGACCCGCTTCGCGTAATGCTCATCGCGCCACGCGAGACAGGAACAAGCGGCGCCGCGAATGTGTGCGCATTTCTTGGCGGCGCCGCGGGTACTTGAAAGCCGCCTCTCCTAGAACGAGAAGCGCGCTCCGATCTGCAATTGCCGCGCACCGTACAGCGTGGTAGACGTCGTTGTGGGTATCCCGAACGTGGAAATCGGAACCAGGCAAGCATTTGCATGCCCCGCGCAAACGCCGGTCTCCGCGTTGACCAGACTGTACGCGTTGGTATTTACCTGGCTGATGATGGTGCTGTTGAACAAGTTGAACGCTTCGCCGCGAATCTCAAAGCTGTAGCGTTCCCGGAACGTGAATCCCCGCGAGATGCGGAAATCCACGTTTGTAAAACCGGGAAGATTAAAAGAATTGCGCGGTAAGAAGGAGACACGGCCGCCGATGGCGCTCGCGTTCGTGCCGATCACCGCGCCCGTTTCGCCGCCATTTATCCCTCCCGGCTGTGACGCGGAGGTGCTGATAATCGCGCTATAAGGTTGGCCGGAACCGGAAGTCACGATTCCGGACAAACTCCATCCGTCGACCAGTTCGCGTTCGGCGCGGTTAGCAAGGTTTTTGCCATAGGTTGGCGTCCACACGAAGCTGCCCACGAAACGCTGCCGCTGGTCGAGATCGGAATGGGCGTAATCCCCTTTGAGGTTGTAAGGATCGAGTACGCCGTCATTGCCGAAGAATGTGCCGCTGTTGAGTTCCGTATTCTGACCGCCGCTGATCTCGCCATCGTCCATCGCTCTGCTGAGCGTGTAATTGGCGAGTAGTTCGATATCGTGGCTCAAAGGTTTGCGCAACGTCAAGACCATGGCGTGGTACCAGGAATTAACGACGCTTAATTGCGTCTCGATGATCCCGGTCGAGGTATTGCCGGGCTGCCGCGCCGTATAAAACGGCACCGTGGTGGTCTGCGTGGTCGCGGAACCAGCGGTGCTGCCGGCCAGGACGTCGTAGCTTCGGGTGGTGGTGCTAGGCGCGAGGTTGGAGTCGATGTCCGCCGGCAAGTGCAAGCCGCGCGTGACTAGATAACTGGCCGACACGGCGAGGTTCCCGGGTAACTGGCGCTCGAGTGTCACTTCACCTTCATGGGCGCGCGGATTCACGAAATTCGGGTCCATCCCGTGGGCTGCGGCCGATGAAGAGGGAAGGCCGCCAGCGGGGAGCACGGCAGTCGGCGTTAACGCACCGGCAAACGGAGCCGCGAGCGCAGGGCCCGGCGGCGTGAAGAAAACGTTGGGAAACAGCGGCGCGCAGCCCTTCAGGATCGGGTTGGTGCTGCCGGGAGCGCACCCGGAAATGGTTTGCTGAACGACGCCATTTTCCACGCGCATCGCATAATACGTGCTATTCGACGTCTTGCCGTAAAAGATGCCATAACTCACGCGGAGAACGGTGTTTCTGGCCGGTTGCCAGGCGACGCCCAGGCGCGGTGCGATGTCACCTTTGTCGATATTGATTTTGGAGGTGTAAAGAGCCAGCAGCGGCGTCGCTGTGTTCGGTTTCGCCGGCTGGGGGATGTCCTGCACATCGTATCGCAGGCCGAGGTTGACGGTCAGATTTGGGCGCAACTTCCAGGTGTCCTCGATGTAACCCGCGTAATCCTTGTCGTAGAAATCGTCAAGGCCCGGTTTGGTGGGATTCAAGACGTCGGTGGCTTGGGAATAAGTGCCGTAGTGCTGGCGCGTCAGTCCATCTCCTAAATTCACACCGTAGGTATCCACCAGCCAATCGCAAAAAATCGTATTCGCGGTCTGCGCGGCCGGATCGACGCAACCTGCCGCGGGAATGGCGACCGCCGAGGTGTAATTGTAATTACCGTCTCCCTGGAACAGGTTAACCAGGTATTCGTGGATGAAGTTCAAGTCCACGCCGGCCTTGAACGCGTGGCGTCCCTTAATAAAAGAAAAGTTATCCGAAACCTGGTAGCGATGCTCGTCAGGAAACGCCGGGCGTGTCAGGGCGCTGGTCATGCCGTAACCGAATAAGTTTGTGAGGGCGACGAGCGGGCCGGGACCATTGGCTCCGTCGAATTCAAAGTCGCGCCCCCACTGGAAGCGCGCTTCATTCACTTTATCGCTCCCGATAATGGCATTCCAGCTGGCAATCAAAAACCGCTCGTGCGTTCCGCCCGGGCCATTCTCGGTCGATCCCTGGTTGGCAATCGTCGGCGAAGTGTTATAGCCGAAAGGCTCGCCCCAGTCCTGAAGGTTGTAAAGGAGATCGAGGTGATTGGCCTGATTCAGCTGATAATCCAGCTTGCCGAAACCGATGTCCTGTTTGAGGTTCCGGGCGAAAGGGCCGAGCAAATCACTGGTCACGAAAGTCTTGGCCGCGGCGCATTGGGCACTGGTGATCTGCACGGGGCAGACCAGGCTGCTGATGGACGGAGTCAGCTGGCTGGTGGTGTAGTCAATCGGATTTACTTTGCGGAATCCATCATAAGTAATGAAAAAGAATAACTTGTCCTTGAGAATCGGTCCCCCAAAGCTACCGCCAAATTGATTCTGCTGGTGCACGGTCTGGGTCGTGCTGGCTATGCCTCCGGGCGAAGCTGCCGCGCTTTCCTTGGCGACTGGATCGAGGGCATTCAGAGTCGGGTAACGCAAATTGTAAAAAAGATCGCCGTGAAATTGATTGGTCCCTGAGCGGGTAACCGCATTGACTACACCGCCCGCAGCCTGGCCGAACTCCGCACTGTAATTGCTTGCGGCGACTTCAAATTCCCGGATGGAATCCGCGCTGTAAACGTAGGAAACAATGATGGTGCGGCCGCGTGCTTCGGAGAAGAATGCCTGGGTGTTGTTGGCCCCGTCGACCGAGTTGCCGTTATACAGGCCGGAAATGCCGCGGAAGCTCGAGAGGCCGCTGGTCCCGTCCGTGGTCACCGCCGGGGTGAGCAGCACGAAGTTTTCCCAGCGCCGCCCATTGATCGGCAATCCCTCCACGAGGGTCTGGCTGACGTCCTGCGACTGTTCGGTCTTTTCCGTTTCCACGACCGGCGTTTCGCCGGTAACGGTGATTTCTCCCGTCTGCGTGGCGACCGGCAGCTGGATGTCAATGGTCAGAACCTGATTGACGAGAAGAGTCACATCCTTGTGCGTGACCGTCGCGAACCCCGCATTGTTCGCTGTGATGTCGTAATGGCCGGGCGGAAGCTGCCCCGCGACATAAATACCCGATTCGTTGGTCTGCACCGTGCGATCGAGACCCGTGTCCGCGCTGTGCACCAGCACGTTCACGTTTTGCATCGACAGGCCTTTTGGATCGCTGACCGTGCCCGTAATCGTGCCACTGGCGGTCTGTGCGGATACCGCGGGAACCCAGGCTGCCGTGATACCAAAGAGCAGCGCGATCATCATGAGCCAGTTCGCCATGAACTTTCGGTTTCGACAGGCTTCGCCTGCAAGAATGGGGCGAGTTCCAATCATAGCCACGGCCTCCAAGGAATAATTTTGTTGGTCCAGAGAATTCAATTGGAAGAGGTAGAGGACACGAACAGGCGTGTAATTGCGCCCCTGCAGCGATTCACGCACCAATACTTTACGTTTAGATACACCAATAACTCTACACACATCCCCCGGCATGCTAAAACTTTAAAGGTGCAACATCGCGATGTCAAGCTTAACCGGCGAATATTGATGCGGCATCAAAAGTATGAGATCGCTGCATGATGCGCTGCGCATTGTCCGGCGATCGGCTATCGAGACCCATCGAGTGGTCGTCTGGCCGCGGCAAGTCATCGCGTACGGTCCAGCGTGTTGAGGTTTTCGCGCGGGTGCTATACAGTACGCGCTTTTCCGGAGGGCTGGCACGCCGATGCCGAAAAACGAGCAAGAGCATTTACGGATTTTGATACGCGATAGCGCCATCCAGCGGCGTACCCGCGAGATGGGCCGGCAAATTTCCCGTGACTTCCGGGGGCAGCGCGTACACCTGATCGGGGTTCTGAAGGGCGCGTCCATTTTTCTTTCCGACCTTATCCGCAACATCCGCCTGGAAGCCTCGCTCGATTTCATAGCGGTATCGAGCTACGGAAAGGCCAAGGAGAGCTCGGGGCAAGTGCGGCTGACCAAGGACCTGGACACCAGCATTGAGGGATTGAACGTCATACTGGTGGAAGATATTCTCGACACCGGACTCACGCTGACCTATCTGCAGCGCGTGCTGATGCAGCGCAGGCCGCGCATTCTGCGCATCGCGGCGCTGCTCGACAAAGTGGAACGCCGCATTAAGGAGGTCCGTGCAGATTATGTGGGATTCAGAATCCCCAATGAATTTGTGGTGGGCTACGGATTGGACTACGCGGAGCGCTATCGCAATCTGCGAGATGTGTGCGTGCTTTCGCTGCCAGCCGAGCCAGAAATCGACGGCAAAGCAAGCAAGCCACTTTCCGGCCGCTTAGGGCGTTCGGCAGCCAGTGCGCATAAGGCGACCTCAGTGAAAAGTGTTCCGGCCGGCGCAGATCATCCCGCGGAGCGGCCCGCTCTGCAGCCAGGTGATCGGATTGATCGGGCCGCGCCCGGCGCCCGCCACGCGAAGGAGCAACGGTGACGAGCGATCCGGCTGAAATGCGAGCCGCTATGCGACCCCGTGAGACGCAGCCGCGAGAGACGCCACCCGATGTTTCGCCTCGAGACCAGACCGCGATGCGCGAGTTCGTCGAGCCGGGCGCCGGCGACATTTTCGCAGGTCTTACAGGCGGTGAATTGGCCGCGAGTATTGCCGGGCTGATTGACCACACGCTGCTGAAGCCGGAAGCTTCGCGTGCCGATATCGAGAAACTGTGCGCCGAGGCGCTGCGCTTCGGTTTCGCATCGGTATGCATCAATCCGTGGTACGTGCCGCTGGCCGCTGCTATAGTTCGCGGTTCGGCGGTGAAGGTCTGCACGGTGGTTGGATTTCCGCTGGGCGCGACGTTTACACGCGTGAAGATTGGCGAAGCCGAGGAAGCCATCAAGCTAGGCGCGCAGGAAATAGACATGGTGCAAAATGTGGGAGCGCTCAAATCGGACCCATGCCAGGGACAAGACCGCCAACTCGACCGTCAACAAGACCAGCAAGTGGAATTCGACATGCGCGGCGTAGTTGCGGCTAGCCATCGCGGAGGCGCTATCTGCAAAGTGATCCTGGAGACAGCGCTGCTCACCGACAGCGAAAAAATTCGTGCATCGCTCGCGGCGCAGCGCGCCGGAGCGGATTTCGTCAAGACCTCTACCGGCTTTTCTTCGGCGGGCGCGACCGTGGAAGATGTGGCGCTCCTGCGGGCCACGGTGGGCGGCGCGCTCGGCATCAAGGCCGCTGGCGGCATCCGCAGTCTGGAAGATGTGCGGCGGATGATCCGAGCGGGCGCCACGCGCATCGGCGCCAGCTCCGGCGTGAAGATCGTGGAACAGGCGCTGGCCGAAAACAGCGCGGCGTGACGCACCATAGCACGCATTCACAGTTGTCAGCCCAGCCATATTGACGAATCGCAGCGAATTCCCTCCCGCCGCGGGCGATTTTTCTTCGCTTTGTTTTCGTACCTGAGGGACAGTACCTGTAATGCTGTGGTAATGTTTTATCTGCCGCGACGATAGCCCGCTGCGCACCCGGTTCAACACGATCGCGACGCCACAGCCTATGGATCCCGTCGACACCAATGCGACCTATCTGACTGAGCACACGCTGGCCACGCTGGCCGAGATTGGCGAGGAGATTAATGCTTCGCTCGATCTCGAAAAAGTGCTGGCGAAAACCGCCACGCTCGTCAAGCCGCTGATCGATTATGAAATTCTCTGCGTGATGCTGCTCGATCCCGCGACGCACACGCTTTCCTGCCGTTATGCGGCCGGTTTCAACCGGCAGGCCATGGACAACTGGCACATACCCGTGGGGCAGGGCATCACCGGCACGGTAGCGGCCACTCGCGAACCGGTACGCACCGGCGACGTGCGGAACGACCCGCGCTATATCCAGACGAGCGAGTCGGTGCGATCGGAACTTGCGGTGCCGCTGGTGTTCAAGAACCAACTTATCGGCGTGCTGGACGTGCAAAGCGCGGAGCCGGATTACTTCACGCTGGAACAGCAGGAAATTCTGGTGTTGCTGGCCAGCCGTCTGGCTGTGGCCATGGAGAACGCGCGGCTGTTTGAACGCGCGCGCAGCCAGGCGGACATGCTGCTGGTATTGAACGAGGTTGGGCGCGAGGCCAGTTCGATCCTCGATTTGGAAGCGCTGCTGCGCCGCGCCGCCGAGCTCGTGAAGCGGGTCATCGATTACCAGATCATGAGCATCCTGCTTTACGACGGCGCCGCGAACCTTTTCCTGCAGCGGCTTGCCGTGAAATACGGGCAGAGCGTACAGGGGAAGCTGCGGGTGGCTCCCGCCGAGGGATTAATTGGCGCGGCCGCCTCGACGGGGCTGCCGGTGCGCGTGGCGGACGTGACCAAGGACGAGCGCTACGTCATGGCCAATCCGGAGACGCGTTCCGAGCTGGCCATTCCCATGATTCACAAGGGCAAGGTGATTGGCGTTCTCGATCTTGAAAGCCCGCAGCTCGATTATTTCACCGACGACCACGTGCAGGCGCTTTCGATTCTCGTCGCGCAGCTCGCGGTGTCGCTCGAAAATGCGCGCCTGTACGAGCAACTCGCCCGCGACGAAACCCGCATGGAGCGGGAATTACAGGCGGCGCAGCGCATGCAAGGTGCATTGTTGCGCCCGGTGCCGGCCGTCGATTATGGCGTGGACATTGCCGCGCGTATTCTTTCGGCGCGTGAAGTCTGCGGCGACCTTTACGATTTTCTCCCCTACGGGCCCACCCGCCTGGGTTTTGGGCTCGGCGATGTCAGCGGGAAAGGTTCGGCGGCGGCGCTGTACGGGGCGGTGGCCATCGGTATTCTGCGCAGCCTGGCGCCTCAGAAACTTCTGCCGGCGGAGCTGTTGCGGCAACTCAATCAGCTGATCTGCGAGCGGCGGATCGACGGCCGTTTTATGACGTTTTGTTTTGCGACGTGGCGCAAGCCCACGCGCAAGCTGCGCATTGCGAACGCTGGGCAGACGCAACCCTTCCTGATGAAGCAGGGCGGCCGCTGCGAGCAACTGAAGCTTGTGGGTTTCCCCCTGGGGCTTTACGACGACATCACTTACGAGGAGTGGACGCTCAACCTGGATCGTGGCGACATCCTCGTTTTCCATTCGGATGGGTTATCGGAGGCGCCCGACTCTGAAGGAGCCTTGTTCGGCATCGCGCGGCTCGCAACTCTCATCGAAACTCACGCCGCGCTGCCTGCCGGGGAATTGGCCGACCAGTTGCTCGCGTCGGTGCAGGAGTTCACCTCGAATGGACCCATCACCGACGATCGCACCCTGGTGGTGATGAAAGTCAAGTGAACGCACCCGCCGTGGAACGCGCTGCGCATCGGTTACGCGCCAAAAACAACGGGAAGGTAAATTCGCGGCGCACTCCGTTATCGCACGACCCGGCATCACGCACTACCATGTTTAACGTTCTGATATCGCCCAGACCGTTATTAAAAGCCGGGCGCTCGCCCGCTTCCGCTGGTGTGCCGCAGCTCGACCCAGCCGACTATACGCCGGGCTTTTCCCGGCGCGACGGTGTGGTGTACTGCGAAGACGCGTCTCTCGAGCGGATTGCCGCCGCCACCTGCACGCCCACCTACGTGTACAGCGCCGCCGCTATTACCACTGCGTACCGAGAACTCGACCGCGCGGTTGGCCGCCTGCCGCACACACTTTGCTACGCGGTGAAGGCCAACTCGAACCTCGCCATCCTGCGATTGTTGGCGCGGCTGGGCAGTGGATTTGACATCGTTTCCGGCGGGGAGCTATACCGTCTGCGGCGTGCCGGCATTGCCGGCAGCCGGGCGGTTTTTTCCGGCACGGGAAAGTCGCGCGAAGAAATTCGCGAAGCTTTGCGCGCGCGCATCCGCCTGTTTAACGTGGAATCCGAGGCGGAGCTGGAACTTTTGACGAGTGAGGCGGCGCGCCTCGGGCGGCGCGCGCCTGCCGCGATTCGTGTCAACCCTGACGTGGTGGCGGGCGGGCACCGGCATATTTCGACCGGTCATCACCAGCATAAATTCGGCGTGGATTGGACGGACGCCCTGCGGCTCTATCTGCAGCATCGCGATTCCCGGTGGATCGAGTGGCAGGGCATCAGCGCGCATCTTGGATCGCAGATTTTGAGCGTCGCGCCATTCGAGCGCGGACTGCGGCGGCTGGCGCGGTACGTCGCCGAGCTTGGCCGCGCGGGCATCTCATTGCGCTATCTCGATTTTGGAGGAGGGCTGGGCGTGCGCTATGCGCACGAACAGCCGCCCAGTATGCGCGCTTATGCGCGCTCGCTGGCCACAATTGTGCGGCCACTCGGCTGCCACTTGCTGCTCGAGCCAGGACGCGCCATCGTCGCCTCGGCTGGCGTGCTACTCACACGCGTGCTTTACACCAAGCGTAACCGCGGAAAGACGTTCGTGGTCGTCGATGCGGCCATGAACGATTTCATGCGGCCAGTGCTCTACGATGCGGTGCATCCTATGACGCTGGTCAGCCCTGCCCAGACAGGCTCCGATGAACGTGCGCACAGTGCGCCGCGCAACGGGCGTGCCCCGATTGAACGGCTTGCGCGCGTCGACGTCGTGGGTCCTGTGTGTGAAACCGGAGATTGTTTCCTGCACGATTGGCCGCTCGGCGAGGTTTCTGCCGGCGATTTGCTGGTCCTGTGGGGCGCCGGCGCCTACGGTTTCGCCGAAACCTCAAATTATAATTCGCGGCCGCGGCCCGCAGAAGTCCTGGTGAATGGCGCGCGCGTGCAGATCATCCGCCGCCGCGAATCGCGCGCGGACCTGATTCGCGGAGAATCAGATTAAACTTGATTCGTGGAGAATCAGACTAAAACCTTAATTCGCGGCGAATCGCGTTAGACCCATTTCCTGGAGAAGCGGGTTCGGCCTGAAAAGCATGGCTTTGCTGTGGGATTTTCCCACGAGCGTCTGCGGCAGACCAGGCCATGGCCTAGGATTTTCCGGCAATTAAATTTGCCAATCCATCGATTTACAGCCAATCGAGAGTACAATCCGCGCTTTAGGGATCTTTGAGGCGCGTTCGACCGGTTTGCACCGCTTTTGCTTTGGAAGAGACCTTGGAGGAGAAATGATATGCGAGGAAAACTGAGCACGTTCTTGGCAGTGCCCTTTGCAGTGCTCGTCTTTCTATCGGCAGCCACTCTAACTGTCGCCGCACGACAAGCCCCGCAGGCGGGCGCACCTGCGCCGGGCGGAGCAGCGCCGGGCGGAGGACCGGGTGGTCCCGGCGGTGCACCACGCCCCGCCGCGCCGCCGCCCTTGCGTCTGATGAGTTCGGACGTCACCGATGGCAGCCAGTTGCCGGCGAAGTTCACATGCGCCGCGGGACCCGACGCCGTTTCGCCGCAACTCCGCTGGACCCCGGGGACGCGGGACACCGCGAGCTTCGCGCTCATCGTTCACGATATGGAGCCGCGCGTGCGCAAGGGCAACGACGACATCCTGCACTGGATGGTTTGGAACATCCCAGCCACCGCCACGACGTTTCCCCAGGGCGTGGCCGCAAATACACCGGATCTACCCGACGGCAGCTACCAGACCAATGGCAATCCCGGCCAGGGTGGCATCACGGGGTACCGTCCGCCATGCCCGCCGCAGAACGTTCCCGTGCCGCACCACTACGCCTTCGAGTTATATTCGCTGGACACAAAGGTGGATTTGCCGCCAACGGCTACGCGTGCGGACCTGTTGAAGGCGATGGAGGGGCACATTCTGGGGCACGCAACGATCGTCGCTCCGTTCAATCGCTGATCCACGGGCGCTGATGCACTGGCGCTGGTCCGCAGGCGGGTGGAGGGGTGGCTTAAAAGCGTTCGCTGTTTGCGCATGGCGGGCCGCTCGAAAGCGGCCTGTCGCCGTTTTTACCGATCCATTTTTTTATCAATCATTTTTATCGATCAATTTTCGATCAATCGATTCTTGAGCGAGATGCACTTGCCACAATGATTGAGGATCGATGGCCCGCTTGATGGGCGGCTAGATGCGCGCGTGCCCCGGCTTCTCCCAAATCTCGTCATCCGTGTGTGTTACCTTTCTCCCCACTTCAATTTATCGCGCAGAACGCTGAAGTAGCTTTTCTTCTCCGGGCGCACCAGGCGCAATCGATCCGGCGCTGCGGTAATCTTGATCAGATCTTCTGGCTTAAGTTCCACGCCCACCTGGCCATCGAGTGTCAGATAAATCGATCCGCCCGCAGCCTCAAAACCGACCTCAATTTGCGCGGTATCGGGGACCACCAGCGGACGATTGGTCAGCGTGTGCGGGCAAATCGGCGTAATCACGAATGCGGAAACCCGTGGGTACACAATGGGGCCTCCGGCGGCCAGCGAATAAGCCGTGGAACCGGTGGGCGTCGAGACGATCAAGCCATCCGCCTTGTAATTGCACACGAATTCGCCATTGATGAGCAAGCGCAAGTCGATGATGCGCGCGAGCGCCGCCTTGTTGAGCACCGCATCATTGAGTGCGCGCGAGCGGTGAAACACGCTGCCATCGCGAATCACTTCCGATTCGAGCAGCACCCGCTCGCTATAGCGCGCCTGGCCGTTGACGGCTTGCTCGAGGACCGGATACAAGTCGTCGAGTGTCACACTGGTGAGAAACCCCAGCCCGCCCAAATTCACCGGCAGGATCGGCACGTTGTGCTCACCCATCAGCCGGGCTGCGGCCAGCAGCGTACCGTCGCCCCCCAGCACGATCAGCAGATCGGCACGCGAAGGCAGCGTCTCGCGTGCTTGCACCATCGCCGCTTCGGGTACGCAGCCGGCCGTTTCCTGATCGCACAGAACGGCGATGCCGCGCGCGTTAAGCCAGGCGATCAGCGGCGGCGCCACGGCGGCAATATCTACGCGGCGGGGACGCGACACAATGCCCACCGAGCGGATCAAGCGCAGCCTCGGTGCGCAAAAAGTCTTCGAGTAAATGCGAGTTTCCGCTTCATTTGTTGCGCTTCGACCGACTAATGTCCGACTATTGTCCGGCTATGTGCACCGAGCGCGGCAGCGCACCTGCCGATATCTTCGCGCGATCCGAAGCAAGCGATTCTACCGCAGCGACTTCGCGCCTGAGGGCGAATTCGGCGCCTCGAGCAGCGCATGCAGAAAAAATTCCTGGTTTCCTTCGGCACCCGTGACCTGGCTCGGCCGCACGCCCACCACGGACAAACCAGCCGCGGTTGCGGCTTCGCGAACACGTGCGATCGCCCGCTCGTGAAGCGCCGGGTCGCGTACGATGCCGCCTTTCCCGATGTCGCCACGGTCGAGCTCAAACTGCGGCTTCACCAGAATAAGAAAATCGGCACGCGACGCGGCCGCCTTCACCAGACGCGGGAGAACCTTCGCGACGGAAATAAAAGACAGGTCGGCGGTCACCAGCGATGGCGGTTCGCCCAGAGCGCCCGGCTCCAGATAGCGCACATTCACTTCAATGGGCAGCACGCGAGGATCGCGCTGCAGTTTCCAGGCGAGCTGGCTCGTCGTAACGTCTACAGCGTACACGCGCGTCGCGCCATTCTGAAGGAGGCAGTCGGTAAATCCTCCGGTGGAACACCCCGCGTCCAGGCAGATTTTCCCGCCGGGGTCTATGGCGAATTCTTCGAGCGCGCCGGCCAGTTTGAGTCCGCCCCGGCTCGCGTAGCGCAGGTTATTGCCTGCCACGGTGATGATGGCGTCGCTCGCGACCAGCGCGCCTGCCTTATCCGCACGCTGACCCTCGATGCGCACGGCGCCTGCAAGGATCACCGCCTGCGCCCTCTGCCGCGACTCGGCCAGCCCGCGCTCGACCAATGCCACGTCAAGCCGTTGCTTCATTGTTTTGGAACGCATCATACTGCGCGGAAAACCCGCGGGAAACTGGCTAGGAGACGCGACATGCAACTGTCACAAATCTGCGACACGAAATGCCAATTACAAAACTGGTGAACGAACCTGGCGAAACAAGATGCGTCCTGATTTGCGGCTCGCGTTAGGAGCCGGCCTGAGCCACTCGTCAGGCCCTGCGAAGAACGAGAAATTCTCCGATGTCACGCAGCTGTTGCGCTCGGGCGCCGTAGGGTTGCAGCTCCGCAATTGCCCGGGTAGCTAGATCATGTGCGAAATCGTGCGACGCCGCCAGGCCAAAGAGCGCCGGATAGGTCGCCTTGCGCTGCGCGTCATCTTTCCCCGCCGTCTTGCCCAGCGTCTCGGAGGTTTCCTCGACGTCAAGAATGTCGTCGGTCACCTGAAACGCCCAGCCAATTAGCTCGCCGAACCTACGGAGCCGCGCCAGGTCGGCTTCCGGCGCAGCTCCGGCAATCGCACCCGAAACAATCGCGGCGCGAATGAGCGCCGCGGTTTTGGAGCGATGGATGTACTCGAGTGCCTCCGCCGTAATCGCCTGGCCTTCGGATTCGAGATCGGCCACTTGTCCGCCAACCATGCCGTCACGCGTGCCGGCTGCCGTAGCAATCTCGGCGATCAAAGCGACGCGCCGGCTGTATTCCACGGGAGCTTTCGCCAGCGTCTCGAACGCCAGCGTCAGCAGCGCATCGCCCGCCAGGATGGCATTGGCTTCGCCGAATTGCTTGTGGCAGGTGGGCTGGCCGCGGCGCAGGTCATCGTTATCGAGAGCGGGTAAATCGTCATGGATCAGCGAATAGGTATGGATAAACTCGAGGGCGCACGCCACGGGCATAACCGGCTCGTCGGCGACTGCCGTTCGTTTCGCTGGCGATGCGTCGTGAGCTTGGGCGTGCGTGCGCGCGCCGCTTACCGGCGGTAGGTCGACGCTATCGGGATAAAAAACCCGCGCCGCTGCAAGGCACAGAATCGGGCGCACACGCTTGCCACCCGCAAAAACGCTATATCGCAGCGCACGGTGAATCGTGGTGGGACGCGCATCGGCGGGCGGCAAAAGGCGGTCGAGCGCAGCGTCGACAGCCAGACGATCTTCTTCGAAAAATGACGGAAGACTCATTCGGGCGCGCAGCCCCCGGTCAGGGCTCTTCGTCGCCTTCCGGCTCGAATGGCTGCGCGGCGAGTTCACCTCCGGCCTTTTTCAATAAAATTTCCACGCGGGCCTCGGCCTGTTCGAGCTGCTGCTGACAATCGCGCGAAAGCTCCATGCCTTCCTCAAACAGTTTCATAGCTTCGTCGAGGGGCAGGTTGGCGCTTTCGAGCTTGCGCACAATCTCTTCGAGTCGTGCGAGCGAGTGCTCGAAATCCGGCTTCTCGGGTTTGTCCGCCTTCTTTGGCCCGTCCATCTTCTTCCCAGTTGTTGGACCATCCACGCGATCGCTCCTGCGCGCCGACTGTGCATTCTAATGCAGGGCGCGATGCCGGCATAATATTTTCACGGCTGCTTCACGGATTCACAGCCATGCATATCTCATTTTGAGAGATACCTGTGCGGGGTCTCATTCGCGGCGCGCCGAACGCGGTCCGCAACTGCGCGCCGCTGCGGAACTGCAGGTCCCCGCATTCAACCAAACACGCGGCTCCCAGGTCTGCGTCAGCACGCCGGCCGATCGCTGCGCGATTGCCTGTGACGCCCCCCGCGCTGATAGAATCGGCAGCATGATTGGCCTGCAGCTATTGGCCGTCATGGCGCTAGTGGCCGTGAACGGTTTCTTCGCCGCGGCGGAGTTTTCACTGGTGGCCGTGCGCGCCTCGAACGTGCGGCAACTCATCGAGCAGGGTGATGCGCGGGCCCGCATTGTGCAGGAATTGCTCGGCCAGCTGGACCGTGTAGTGTCCGGCGTGCAGGTGGGCGTCACGCTCGCGAGCCTTGGCCTCGGCGCCCTCGGCGAATCGACCCTGGCGAGCATTTTCCGCCCGATGCTGGCTTGGCTTCCGGTCAACCGCGCGGCTGTTTTGGCGCATGGCGCCGCATTGGCCCTGGCATTCGCCCTGTTGACCGTGATGCATGTGGTGTTCGGCGAACTCGTGCCGAAAACCATCTCACTCGAGCGTGCCGGGCGCGCCTCGCTGCTGATTGCGCGGCCATTTTACTGGTACCTGAATGCGTTTCGTCCGGCCATCGGTTTGCTCGAGAGCCTGAGCCGCCGCGTGGTTCGCGCTCTCGGCGTCTCGCCGTCCGCAGGCCATTCGGTCCCGCATTCCGCCGAGGAGTTGCAAATCCAAATCCAACAGGCGCGGGAACGCGGCATTCTGGCGGCCAGTGAAGAACGCTTCATGCTCGGCGCCATGGAACTCGGACAGTTGCGTGTGCGCGAAATTATGGTTCCGCGGCCTGACGTGCACGCTCTCCCGGTCACGGCACAGCTTGCAGAGACGCTCGCTCTATTCGCCACCACGCAAAGGTCGCGCCTGCCCGTCTACGAAGGCACGCTCGACCATATTCTCGGCTTCGTGCATATCAAGGACATGCTTTGGGTGCTGCTCGCCCTCCAGCGGCGCGACGAACGGCGCGACGAGCAGGGC
This sequence comes from uncultured Acidobacteriota bacterium, assembly GCA_963828935.1. GTDB lineage: Bacteria > Acidobacteriota > Terriglobia > Acidiferrales > UBA7541 > Palsa-189. Next base: position 553,434 of record CAWHGP010000010.1, read on the forward strand.
AACGAGCAGGGCAACGAGCATCGATCCGCTCAGGCCGCTCAGGCCGCTCAGACTACCCACCCCAACTCTTCCCAGGCCATGCAGGCCGCCCAGACTAACGTCCAGTCCAATGCGGGTGCAGTTGGGCCATCGTCACAGCCGCCGCCCACGCCCGCTTTCGACCTCCGGCGATTCCTGCGCGAGGCGCTGATCGTTCCCGAAAGCAAGCTCGCCAGCGATTTGCTCATCGAGATGCGTACGCGGCGCGTGAATCTTGCCATGATCGTCGATGAGTTCGGCAGCATTTTGGGTCTCGTCACTTTGGAGGACTTGCTGGAACAGGTCGTCGGCGAAATTCACGACGAGTATGACGTCGTCGAAGGTCCTCAGATTCTGGGAACTGGTGCCGCGGCCGCCATGGTCTTCGACGGCGCGTTCAGCCTGAGGGATCTTGAGACGCAGTACAACATTCCATTGCCCGACGATCCCGCCTACGCCACGCTTGGGGGCTTTGTGCTGGCGCATCTCGGCTTTATCCCCAGGGGCGGCGAGAGTTTTGACTACGGCGGCTTTCACTTTACCGTCCTCGAGATGGATCGCCGTCGCGTGGCGCGCGTAAAAGTTCAAGGCCGGCCTGTGGCTGAAGCGCACCGTGACGAACCCGCCGCGAAAAGCGGGCCGCCGGTGCCCAGCCCCGATGGCAGAGTCGTCGCGGCGGCAGAGCGGAGCGTAACCCTCGACACCAAGACTGTGGCCCGCGACAGGACGCGCCCGTGAAGCGCAACCTGCTGCTTCGTTTTTTGCCCATCCTTCCGTCGATCTGGCTGATCCTCACCATGATTTTTCTGCTCATTCACATTGTCCCTGGCGATCCGGTCGAGCAGATGCTCGGTCCCGACGCGCAGGCTGCCGACGTGCTTCGCTTCCGTCACGATCTCGGTTTGGATTTGCCGCTTCGCGTACAGTACGGGCACTACCTGGGCGGCTTGGTTCGTGGCCACTGGGGCGAGTCCTATCATTTTCGCGAGCCCGTGTTCGGACTCGTTTTCGAGCGCTATCCCGCGACGCTCGAGCTAGCGGTCGCCGCCCTCGCCGTTTGTCTCGCCATAGCTATTCCGGCCGGCGTCTTCAGCGCCAGCCGTCGCGGAAGCGGGGGGGACCGTGCGACGTCGGTCCTGACGCTGCTGGGCCTTTCCATGCCCAACTTCGCGCTCGGTCCACTGCTGATTTTATTTTTCTCGGTGAAAATGGGCTGGCTGCCGGTTTCAGGACGCGGCGGCCTAACGCATCTCCTATTGCCCGCCGTGACGCTCGGCGCGGCACTCGCGGCAATCCTCACGCGCATGGTGCGCGGCTCCATGCTCGAGGAGCTCTCGAGCGATTATATCCGCACGGCCCGGGCCAAAGGACTTCGCGAGCGCGCGGTGCTTTTTCGCCACGCCTTTCCGAACGCGCTGATCCCCATCATCACCATCGTGGGACTGCAATTCGGCACGCTGCTTGCTGGCACCATCGTCACGGAAACCATTTTTTCCTGGCCGGGCATCGGACGGCTCGCCGTGCAGGCCATCCAGTCGCGCGATTACCCATTGCTGCAAGGCTGCATTCTGGTGATCGCGCTTTCCTATGTGCTCGTGAATTTACTGACCGATCTGCTGTACGCGCTGGCCGATCCTCGGGTCCGGGTCTCATGAGCGTGACCAACTCCACTCCGGTAATCGACACGGCCGTCGCACCGCCTCGGCAGGCCTCGTCCGCACTCGGCGATTTCCTCCGGCGCAACCCGCTGGGCCGCTGGGGGCTTGCGATGACGCTGCTTCTCGTCGCGGCGGCGATCTTCGCGCCATGGATCGCGCCCCATGGACCCACCGCGCAGGACCTGCCCGCGCGCTTGCTCGCGCCATCGTGGCATCATCCATTCGGCACCGACGAACTCGGCCGCGACGTTCTGGCGCGCACCCTGTACGGCGCGCGCATTTCGCTCCTGGTAGGCTTTTCGGTCGTGCTGGGCGCAGGCCTCACCGGCCTCACCATTGGCTCGCTGGCAGGCTACTTTGGCGGCTGGTTTGACCGCGTTGTGAACGATTTGCTGATCAACGCGTTTTTATCTTTTCCCGGCATTCTGCTGGCGATTGCCTTCGCCGCATTCCTGGGCGCCGGAATAGGCAAAGTGATTCTCGCGCTCGTGATCACCGGCTGGGCGGGCTATGCGCGGCTGGCACGCGCACAGGCCCTTCGCGTAAAAGAGATGGAGTTCGTCCTCGCGGCGCGTTCGCTCGGAGCGTCGCACGCGCGCATCCTGTGGCGTCATCTCGTTCCGAACACGCTGCCGCCCGTGCTGATTCAGGCGACCATCGGACTGGCGAGTGCGATTCTCGCCGAATCGACGCTCAGTTTTCTTGGCCTGGGCGTGCTGGCGCCCACGGCCAGCTGGGGCGCCATGCTCAATGACGCGCGCAATCACCTGTTCGACGCGCCGCACATGGTGGTGTTTCCGGCGCTGGGAATTGTGGTTGCCGTGCTCGCGTTCAATCTGCTCGGCGATGCGCTGCGCGACTGGCTCGATCCGCGCACCCGTGCCTACCTGCTGACGCAGGAGTTGTCGCGCTAGGGCGCTAACGGGGGTGAGGTCAACCCCATCTAGATCTAGCTTATCGATCTAACTTTATCGACTGGTCTTCGCTGGGCTCGGGATGACACCGATCTGCTTCGCGGCGTGTTGCTGCGGTGATGGCCGCGTGGCGCGCGAATCTCTGCGGTCGTCATTCGCGGTGAGGCATTCGCAGTCCCGGCAACCTCCGGAGAGAATGGCGCCGGTCGTGACGAATGTCTCTAGCGGGATGTGACTCAAGCTGCTGATGGGGCGGGAAAACCGCAGAACCGTTCCCTTACACGAACGCACGAACGCCGCCTGAACGCCGCCTGCAAACCGCGCGCAGGAGGATCCTGGTAACAAGCGAGGCGCAGCCAGGCGCGAGGCAAAGCTTCTTTGTGGGTCGCGGCTTTCAGCCGCGACATTCCCGCCCCGCAACCTGAGGGCAGAAGCCGCTGAGACTCACGCCGCGCCGCCACTGGCCGTGCCGCCACCCAGTTCCAACGTCACTTCGGCGCCCCGGGTCGCGCCCAGCAGGCGCGAGGCGTTGCCTTTGTTCACCACCACTTCCAGAAAGCCACTCGAGCCCAGCAGCGCCGCCGGCGCTCCCGGCGTTCCTTGCGCGAAGTGTTGCGTAAACTGCTCCACAAGCTTGCCGCCCACGCGCAACGCAATCTTTCCAGCGGCCATGGCCGCCGGAGGCAACTCGACCGCCGTCAGATTCGTCATCAGGTTCCCGAACACGTCCACGCGCAAGACAACGCCTTTGATCGTCGCCCCGGCGGTCTTCGGCCGCGGCAGCGCGAAACGCACAAAGTCGGTGATCACCTCGCCCAGCGCTTCACTCTGCCAGGTCTTCGCGAGCCACGCCGCCACCGGCGCGAAGACGTCGCGCCCATGAAACGTGCTGCTCACCGGATTCTCAAAATAATGTTCGGCGGTAATGTGCCGCACAATCGCGCCGGCATCGCGGTCGTACACCATCGAAAGCACACCATTATCGGGAGCCACAAAATATTGTTGCTCCGCGTTCACCAGGATCGGCCGCCGCGCCGTGCCCACGCCCGGGTCAACCACCACGACATGCACCGTCCGCGCGGGAAAATACGGGTAAGCCGACCCGATGGTCAGAGCCCCGTCCAGCAAATCGAAGGGCGCTACGTGATGGTTGATGTCCACGACCGTGGCAGCGGGCAGAATACGCAGAATGACACCTTTCAGGACGCCCACCAGGTGATCGCTCGTGCCGTAATCTGTCGTGAGGGTGATGATGGGGTTGGACAAGGCGTCTCCATTGGCTATTGAGGCCGGCAATCGAGCGGTTTGCAGCGACTCATTCGCAACCTAGCGGACGCCTCCGTCAATGTCAAGACGCGCGGCGCGCCGCGTTTCCCAGCCAGTGTGGGTGTCGAGCGCCGTTTTCACTGCCGCAGTTAAATTTCAGGCGAAGGCAGGGTTCAATCCCGCGCAAGAATCACGCATGCCACGGAAATCGCTCCCGCTGAAACGGCCACTGCGGCCGAGGAAAAAACTGCCGGAATCAAAATCGCAATCGCCGCAATCGACTGCACGGCGACCCAGAAAGCCGGCCACCCTGCGGCAACCACCCAAGCCGAGGCGTTCGCCAGCAGGCGCCCATCGAGTGCGACCCAGCCCGCGAGCCCTGCACAAATGAACGCCGCCGCAGCGATCTCGCACCAGGCCAGCGCGTTTTGTGCCCGTTCCGCGATACGCTGCTTTTGCGCGAACTGGGCCCGCCGCCACACCACGCTGGCATCGGGCAATGCCACGGCGTTTTCCATCGTTCCCAGGGACTGCATCCAGCGCGATGCGCCCACAATCTCACTGCAAAACGCGCAACCCTCCGCATGTGTGCGCAGCGAATCGCTCCAATCGCCTGTGCGAACGGCGCGTGAAACGGCCGCTTCTTGAGGACAATGTGTGTCTCCACGGGTGTCGTTCCGCGAAGCGGTGCCTTGCGCGGTTTTGTCTCTCATCGAAAATCTCCAGGTCCGATGTTTTCTTTTCGCAGCAAGACTGCGAGCTTCTTGCGCGCGCGAAACAGCAGCACGCGCACGCTTTTCTCCGCCAGCTGCAGTGCGGTCGCAATCTCCCGGTGATCGAAGCCCTCGACGTAGGCTAGCCAAAGTAAATCCCTCTCCTGCGGTTTCAGCCGAGCAAACAGCCGCATCGCAGTTGAGTCTCGTCCCGTGCCTGGCCCCATTGCAGGCGGTATCTGCGCACGCTCGCGCCTAAAAAACGATTCCAGGCTCCAGCGCCGCTCCCGTTTCAATCTGCGCCAATGATCGGCCACCAGCGAGCTCGCCGTGCGGTACAGGTAGCCTTTCATCTGGTGTTTTTCACGCACAGGCAGATCGGCACGCAGGAATCGATAAAAAGTTTCCTGTAAAACATCGTCCGCGAGTGCTGCGTTGCCACACGACCGCCGTATGTAAGCGCGCAGTTTGGGGGCCGCTTCCTCATAGAGCGCCCGAAAGACGGCTTCATCCATGCGCTCGGACGGCAGGGAACTCACTGGCACGTCCGCCGCTTGCTCTGCGTCTGAGAATGCGATCGCTACGACTGGCCGCATAGCTTAACCAAAAGAACGATTCCCAGCCCAAAAAGATCCTTCGGGAAACAGCGTGCCGAAGCATTGCACCTAGGCGGCACAGGCACTGTTACCTGCGCGCTCCGCCCGTACACCATCAAATTGCGTTTGCGAATCCCTAGCGCTCTTGCCTGCGATCTGAATCTACGGCCTCAAGTCCTCGATAAAGAAGCATCCGGTCCAGCGTCGCTGCTGCCCTCCAATTTCTTCGAAAGCTGATGCGCGATCACCGCCGAAAGCAGAAACCCAACTCCTAAAGCCAGAACCAGCACCCCGGGTATGACGAACCCTCGCCGCATGTGGGACAGGGCCAAAAAACCTAATCCGAGCATCGTGAGCACGATGCCATTTTGCAGGGCTCGCAACACCCGGTTGGTCCGCCCGGAACCTTGCGACCATAGTTCGTTGAGAAACCGCTGGCTCCCTTTGGTTTCGAGAAACTCCGAAAGTTCACGTCCCGATCCGAATTTGTCGAGCAGTTGCTTCTGGAACTCCGACCGTGCCCGGATTTCCGCCTGGCGTCGCCGGGTGCTCAGCCAGACGATGACTAATATCATGGCGAACAACGCGATCAGCACCAGGAGTCCGGCGCCACTCGGCCCTCGCCCATTCCTCAACGCTTCCAGCGCGATTTGCCGGTTGAACTGTTCCACCGTCATCTGGTCCGGGCTGGCCGGCGCCACCTGCAGCAACAGCGGCAATTTCGCCGCAATCATCGCGATCATGGCTAGCATCATTTGCTCCTCCCGCATTCTCGGGCATTACCAACGCGCCCCCAACGTGGCGAGCGCGTCTGGCCTCACTGCTATAACGTTCGGCGCACCTCAGAAGTTAACAATAAAAAAGTTGTTCTGCTTCGCGGGGCACCGACACGTCAACCGGCCCGGCCGGTTGACCCGAACTCAATCGGCCTATACTCTGTCAAATGCGTCAGCGTTAAGCTGCGCACGCCGATCTTCCTGGATCTTCCTGGGGAAAGCGGGGCGCTGGGGAAAGCGGGCCCTGGCAAAAACTCGGCCCTGGCCAAACTGGCGAAAAACATGCAGCGCATCTACTTGGACCATAACGCTACCACGCCCGTCGCCCGGGAAGTCCTCGCGGCGATGCTGCCGTATTTTTGCGAGGAATACGGGAATCCCACATCGATCCACGCCTTTGGACAACGCGCCCGCGGAGCGGTGGAACGCGCCCGTGCGTCGGTGGCCGCGCTGCTGGGGGCGCGGCCCAGTGAGATTATTTTTACCAGCGGCGGAACCGAAGCCGATAATGCCGCGCTCCTCGGCACCTTTGGCCCATGGGGCACGACCCAAAAGTTGCCAGGCGCGCCGCAAACCAATCACGCGGCTGTCGGCAAAGTTCCGGGTCACATCATTACCACCACCATCGAGCACCATGCCGTGCTGCATACTTGCCAGGCGCTCGAGCGCACTGGCGTGCGTGTCAGCTACGTGCCTGTCGGATGCGACGGTGTCGTCGATCCGGGCGATATCCGCCGGGCTTTGTCGGCCGACACCGTGCTGATCAGTGTGATGCACGCGAATAACGAACTCGGCACCATCCAGCCGATCGCGGAAATCGGACGCATCGCCGCCGAAGCCGGCGTGCGCTTTCACACGGACGCGGTGCAGTCGGCTGGCAAAATTCCCGTCGACATCGGGAAATTAGGCGTGCACCTGTTGTCGGTCTCCGGCCATAAGTTTGGCGCGCCCAAAGGTGTCGGCGCTCTTTTCGTTCGCGCCAGGACACACCTCGATCCCATTTTGCATGGCGGCTCGAACGACCGCGACCGTCGCGCGGGAACCGAGAACGTCGCCGCCATCGTCGCACTAGGTAAGGCGGCCGAGTTGGCATCGTCTCAACCGGATGACGGTGCCGCCATGTTGCGGATCGAGTCCATGCGTGACCGGCTGGAGCAGGGACTGCTCGCGCGCATTCCACAGGCCTCGGTGAATGGCGGCGCGGCGGCCCGTATACCGAACACCTTGAACATGCTGTTTCCGATGATCGACAGCGAAGCCCTGGTCATCGCACTCGATCTCGCAGGATTGGCGTGCTCCGCGGGCGCAGCCTGCTCGTCGGGCGCGGTGAACCCCTCCCACGTGCTTACGGCGATTGGCCTTTCACCGGCCGAGGCGCGATCGAGCGTGCGCTTGAGTCTCGGCCACGCCAATACCGACGACGACATCTCGCTGGCCCTCGAGTTGATTCCCGCGGCGGTTGCGCGCCAGCGCGAGGTTTCCGCAGCTTGGATTGGCCCCCGGCGCGAGACCATATCCTTTTCGGCTTCGCCCACAGGGGAATTAGCAAGCATCGCCGACGTTCCACGCCCGGTTCGGCAGCCAGCCCAGCAGCCGGGTTGGCAGCCAGTTCGTGAGATCGACTTGCTGTGACCGCCGAGACACATTTCCCGCCAGCGCGTTTCTCGGAGGCGTGTTTCTCGGGCGCGCATTTCTCAGGCCCGCATTTCTCGGGCCCGCATTTCTCAGGACTGACCGTCGTAGCCATGAGTGGCGGCGTCGATAGTTCCGCAGTAGCCGCCATCTTGCAACAGTCCGGCGCACCCGTCGTCGGCCTGACCATGCAGCTCTGGGATCAAGGCCGCCTGCCGCAACCTGCGGCGCAGGGCGGCAAGCCGCAAAAATCCGGCGGCCAGCGGTGCTGTTCGCTCGACGATGTCTGCGACGCGCGCCGTGTCGCCGAGCATCTGGGCATTCCGCACTACGTCATCAATTTCGAGCGGCGTTTTGAGGAGGCCGTGGTCCGTCCGTTCGTCGAGGACTATCTCGCAGGGCGCACGCCCATTCCTTGCACGCACTGCAACAATCACGTCAAGTTCGATCAGCTGCTCGTGACTGCCAGACAGATTGGGGCCGAGCGCATCGCGACCGGCCATTACGCCCGCATTCGCTGGAACACGCAGTCGGGACGCTACCAGTTGCTCCGCGCCGCGGACCTGGGCAAGGACCAATCCTACTTCCTGTTCGGATTGACCCAGGAACAGATGGCGCGCTCGGTTTTTCCGCTGGGCGAACTCACCAAGCACACGGTGCGCGACATTGCCCGGCAGGCGCGATTGCCCGTCGCCGAAAAGCCCGAAAGCCAGGAGATTTGTTTTGTGCCGTCAGGCGGCTACGCGCAGTTTATAGAAGCCTATCTCGCGGAGCAGGCCCGCGGGCAGAGTGCGGGGGAACAAACTCCCCGCGACGCGCGTGCTGCAACATCGGATGGGCACGAGGAGCAAGCCCCGAGCGACCCAAGGGTCGCCGGACCGGGCATTCGCAAACCGGGCGCCGGTGCATTGGTCTCCACGTCGGGCGCAGTCCTGGGCCGCCACTCTGGCGTGCACCACTTCACCATCGGACAACGGAAAGGATTGGGGCTGGCTGCGGGCCAGCCGCTTTACGTCGTGCAGATCGAACCGGCGGCGCAGCGCGTGGTGGTGGGGAGCCAGGACGAGCTGCTGCGGGATACTTGCCTGGTTCGCGACGTCAACTGGATCGCCTGGGAACGTCTGGAAAAACCCGTCGAGGCCATGATCAAGATTCGCTACCGGCACGAACCCGCAGCGGGATTCATCGAGCCGATCAACGAAGCTGGGGAACCATCCCGCAATCTGTCCAACGATCTATCGGGTGATCGATCGGGTGATTTATCGGGCTCGAGCGCGTTCCGAGATCACAGGGCCAGAGCGGGCGGCCAACCGCCTGCCGCGTCCGTGCGCGTCCGGTTTCTGCTGCCGCAGCGAGCCATTACACCCGGGCAAGCGGCCGTGTTTTATTCAGGCGACAATGTTTTAGGCGGCGGCTGGATTTCCGACGAGTGATGAAGTTCAGAAATACAATTCGGCAATTAACATGCAGCGTCCAAGGCGCCGTGAAAAAAAACAGGTGGAATCAACTTCGATTCCACCCGGCAGGGAGTCTCGCACCACTAAATTCGCCAGCTAAACAGCCTAGAAAGCACGCCCACAGCTAGATAAACAAGTTCTCATCCACCGATTCGTTAGAACCATCCGCCCGGCGGCGGTTGCCGCGGTAGAACTCAAACCCCGTTTGAATGCCGCGCATTACCGCATTCACCGACCGCACCGGAGCCCAAACCGTTTGCTTCACTTTGTTTCCGGTTTCCTGCACGGCTTCGAGCGCTCCGGTCACCAATTCATCGAGGTGCAGCAGCTGCAAACGCAATCGCTCGAGGCTGTCTGCCACGATCTGGTCAACGCGTTGCACCTGGGCCTTGGCCATGCGGGTCATCTCCGCCGCGTCGGCGATCACGCCCGTGATGCGCGGCTGCGATTCCTCCACGACGGATTGAATGCGCGAAAGGATCGGGTTAATGCGTCCATGTATGTCGTCGGCGATTCGCTTCATCTGCACGCCGAGTTTCATCACGACCACACCAATCACAATTAGCATGATCGTTTGGACTACCACCGCCAGCGCGATGACGCCCACAAAAATCGGCATCCACGTTTCCATGATTTTTTGCCTCTTATTATATTGCCTTCGACTTCTCCCGCTGATACGCGTCAACGCCCGCATCGACAGCGGCGGAAACCGATTCCTTGCCTTGTTTCGCGGCCTGCTTGCCGCGCTCGACCAGGTCGTTGGCGCGGTCGCGCAATTCGTTCGCTCTGCGCTGCGCGTATTCGCGGCCTTCCTCGGCGCGCTGCGTCAAGTAGTCGCGCGTGTCTTCGCCAGACTGTGGCGCGAAAAGCAACCCCAGCGCGGCGCCAATCCCCATACCGATGAGCAAATAAGTGATATTCGACCCGCTATCGTCTGACATAAGCAAGCCTCCGATGGTTCACGTTGAGAATAACGGTTCGCACAATCGCTCTTTACACCGATCGTTCACACTCAAAATGACTGTTCCCACTCAGAATGTGAGTTGCAACTCACGCTAGCACACACAATATTTGGATGCAAGGAAGGCACATTTGGGGGCACTATTTCCAAAAAACGAGGGCCCGAGTTCAGCCCGCCGGCGTGTCGCGCTGCAACCGCTCGGCGATTCGTGCCGCCAGCGGGCGCGCCACGACGCGCGCAAGCTCCTCAACGCTGGCGCGGCGCAGCTGCGCAACGCTGCCGAACCGCCGCAGGAGTTTCTGCGCTGTGCGCGCGCCGACGCCGGGAATTTCATCGAGCTCACTCGCGAGCGTGCGCCGCGTGCGCCGCTGCCGGTGAAAGCCGACCGCGAAGCGGTGGGTTTCGTCGCGAATCTGCTGGATCAGGTGCAGCAGCGGCGAATGTTTTTCCAGCCGGATAGGCTCGTCCTCCTGCCCCAGCACAAAAAGAATCTCTTCCTGCTTGGCGATGGCCGCGACAGGCTGGTTGATGATCTCGAGTTTCTCCAGAGCTTGCGCGGCGGCGTGCAATTGGCCCAGGCCGCCGTCGATCAGGATCAGGCTGGGCAGCGGTTTATTTTCGTCGCTGCACGCGGCGATAGCGCCGGTCGACGGCTTCGCGCATGCTGGCAAAATCGTCGTTGCCCCACTCGCCGCGAATAATGAATTTGCGGTAGTCGGATTTCTTCATCCGGCCATTTTCCCACACGACCATGGAGGCCACCGTGTCGGTTCCCTGAATATGCGAGATGTCGAAGCTCTCGATGCGCTTGGGCGGCGCGGGCAGATTGAGCGTGGATTCGAGCGCCTCGGCGATGGCTTTGCGAGTGGGTTTTAGCACGCGAAAGCGCTGCTCGAAAGAGTGGCGCGCGTTCTTTTCGACCAGATCGAGAAAGGCGTGCTTTGGGCCGCGCTGCGGCAGCGGTGATATCGACGCGGCGGTACGGCAGGCCGAGCGTGGCGGCGCGTTCGCTGAGCATTTCCTCGAGCAGCTGCGCGATCCTCGAAATCCTCGGCACATGAATGATGCGCGGCAGATAACGCGGCGTCGAGATACAGCTGTTTCAGCAGCGAAGGCAGAAATTCGGCGGGATCGAACTCGTCGAGATCCTCCCAATAAAAATCGCGGCGGTCCACCACGCGGCCGCCGCGAAAGTGAAACAGGTTCACGGCCACTTGCGGCGGCTCGGCGTACCAAGCGAGCACGTCGGTATCATCGCCCGCTGCGGCGGCAATTTTTTGCCGCTCCTCGATATCTTCGATGGTGCGCAGCAAGTCGCGATAGCTGGCGGCCTGTTCGTACTGCTGCGCCGCGGAGGCCTGTGCCATGCGCTCGCGCAGACTGGCGATCAAATCGTGGCGGCGCCCTTCGAGAAACGTGCGCGTGTCGCGCGCGGCTTCGGCGTAAATTTCATCGGTGGTAAGCCCGGCGACGCACGGCCCCAAGCAGCGCTGAATGTAATACTGCAAGCAGGGGCGAGGATGGGTCCGCGTCGAGGTCCACCGTGCAGGAAGGCACGCGAAAGTGTTTGTGAATGAAGTGCACGATGCGATACGCCAGGCTAGCGGGGAAAAACGGGCCGAAATAGATGGACCCGTCCTTGCGCAGCCGCCGCGTGACGTAAACGCGCGGGTATTTCTCGAAGGCCGTGAAGCGGATATACGGGATAGGTCTTGTCGTCCCGCAGCAGCACATTGAACTTGGGCTGATACTGCTTGATCAGATTATTTTCGAGCGCCAATGCCTCGCGTTCATTGTCGACCACGATGTAGTCGAAATCGGCAATTTCGCGCACCAGCGAGCCTGTTTTCGCATCCGCCCAATTGGACTCGAGAAAATAGGACCGCACCCGCGACCGCAACGAGCCTGCTTTCCCGACATAGAGAATTTTCCCGAGCGCGTCCTTGAACAGGTACACCCCGGCTTCGCTGGGCAGGGCGGCGACTTTTTCGGTTAGTTCCATTTTCCCGCTAGTTTTCCGGGCGGAGGTACAATGGATGCGCGGGACGCAGCGGGCGATTCATGGCCGGCTCGTGTCCGAGCAACATCTTGGGCAACAGCACGAGCAACATCCCGAGCAACAGCAATGATAACAAAGCGAATCTTACTGCGTCATGAGGTGCGTCACGAGCGGCCCTGGCGTCGCGAAGCTCATGAATCGAGAGAGTCCGTGAGGCGCGCATTCCATTGGATGCCCCGCCGGTGTAAACCCGGCCGGTGGAAGCCTGACAGCTGGATGCCCGGCTGGCACCAGGTGCTGTTGCTCGCCGCTCTAGTGCTGTTGCTCGGAGCATGCGCGATTCCGGCATCGGCGCAGGCCGCGAAACTCGCCGACGGCCCGCCACCGCCTGAGGACGCATCGGCACCAGTCGCGCCCGATGCAGCACCCCGTCCAGCATCAGACACGGCGCCGCCACCCGACTCACCCTCGAACTACGGCAGCGCGCCTGCAGCAGATAGTTCCGGCCCGGCGAGCGGTGTGCCCGGTGGACCCTCCCCGGCCACGTCTCCAGGAAGTGCGGACAGTGCCACTGCGGATGCCAAGACTCCCCCAACTCCTGCGTGGGACCCCCTGCATGCCAACAAGAGCGTCGAGGTGGGCACGTTCTACATGCGGAAGGGCGACTATGACGCAGCCATCGATCGGTTCGAGGAGGCCGCGCGCCTGCAACCGGGGCTGGCCAAGCCGTACCTGCTGCTGGGCGAGGTGTACGAGAAAAAAAACGATCCTGTCAGTGCCGTGACCGCCTATCGCACCTACCTGAAACTTTACCGGACGGCGCCGGATCGCGGAAGGATTCTCGAACGCATCGAGCGGCTGCAAAGCAAGATCAAGCATGATCCCGCCCCATCGGGATCAGGGTAGCCGGTCAAGAAACTTCCGGGCACGCTCATAATGCGCGTACCGCTTTTCTTCGTCGCGAAATTCGCGGGAATGCGCTTCGATACCGCAAGCGGCTGCGCGCAGTGGATGCTTGACGTGCAGCATCTCGTGGAATAGTACGTACTCCACCGCGAAAAGTGGCACGATCGGGCGGTCCAGCCAGCGGTTCATGACGATTTGGTCCAGTGCCGGATCAAAGCAGCCAAATTGCGTGCGCCATGTGCGCTCGCTCCAACCGAGCCGTGGCCGGTGCAAGCGCCCTGCGAAGTAAACCTTGTTGAGCTTCTTAAACAGGGGAGCGAGATCGTACACCGCGCCTTTGGGGCTGGACTGCACGCGCCGTCCGCGCGCCCCGCGCAGCTTGGCAATGCGCTGGCGGGTGCGTGGCGCCGCGGTGAAGCGCCGGTAAGCCGCAAGCAGTTCACGCGGAGCGTGGCGGCGGTAGATTCGCGAGAGCAGGATGGCCGCGGCCGCTTCGAAAATAACCAATGGCGCGCCGCGCAACACGTCCGACAGCCGCACGCACGCGCATTCCTCTTTCAAGCGAATGGTGTGCATCAGATTGGCATACGGGTAGAACTCCACCGCGAACTGCGGTGGCCGGCCCTGGCAGCCCAGGCGCGTGTACACGCGCTGAAAGATCTGCGCGCCCCCAGGCACCATCCATTCTTGTGTTTTCGCTCTGGTCATTGAGGACGACGCCGTACCGGAGGCGGCGCATTTTCTTTGATCGCTTCATCGGCTCCCTTGATCGCGTCGTTGGTCGCGTCCACGGCGTCGTCCAGGTTGTCTTTGTAAGCGTCGTTCTCGGGTTTCTTGGCGACAATTTCCTTCAATGCCGTTAAAAACTCCGGCGCGTGAGCCTGCATGTCCTTGATTCCGTCGCGCACGTCCTGTTGTTTTTCGACCGTCAAATCGATCCACTCCGCGGCGTCGTCCACACAGCCGGTGTAACCGTTGATCAAGGCGTTCAGCCGGTCGGCACGATGCAGGCTGTCGCCGGGATGCGCGAGCTCGTATTGCAGCTTTTTCAGCCGGTCGGAGGCAAATGAAATCAGGAGCTTGACGCGATCGGAGGGGGTATCGGCATCGCGAATCTTATCGGCCTCGGTTTGGCTTAAATAATCTTTTTTCTGTGCGCGGGCGGCCGTTCCGCTGCAAAGCAAGAGCGCCAGCACGCTGGCCGCCATCGTAATCCCGAGCGTAATCCTGCCGGGCGTGGTCCCGCGGAGCGGCGCTTTGCGTCTTGCGGGTGAGATGCCCATGGTCGCCCTCCTCTGCAAATTTGCGAACGTGTCGCCTGGCGCGCTCATTGCGAGGCCTTGTTCCGCTTCAATGCTTTGCCGTCATTCCCGGTAGGGAACAAAGCTTCGAAAAGCAGGTTTTGGGTGGCCGAAAGATCGGAACGTACGGCCAGAAACCACTCCCGCTTGTCTACGTCGATGGAAAGGATCAGATCGTCAAGCTGCCGGATGAATTCACGAAGACCAATCTGCAGCTCCTTAAAACCCGCGGGACGCCGCTGCGCATCGACGCCGGTGGCGGTGAGCGCTTCCGCGGTTTTGCGAACCTCGTCGTTGTAATGCTCAAGCACTGTGAGCGCCTGCTCATCCTTGTCGGCGCGCAGGTTGACGCGCGCTTCACCCATTTCAAGCGGGCCGAGTTTCGCGAGTATCTTCGCCTTGCGGACTGGATCGCCTTCCGCCTCATATTGCGCCTGGTACTTGGAACGCGAACCCTGTTCGCGTACAGCGCCGTGCGCCGTCAGACACGCCGAGATCATGGCCAGCGCCCAGAGGACAGAGACAGCGGCGAAAGCGATTCGAGATGCGCTGCTCCCCGCACAGTAGAGGGAGCGCTCGATTACCCGATCGTTCGCGGCAAACCGAACCACAGTCCTACCTCTTGAGTTCTCTCTCGAGAATCTTCAAACGCTGCCGCGCCTGAAAGTCCTGGTCGGCATGGCTCCCCTGGTCCAGGTCGAGGAACTTCTGATAGGCGGCCGAGGCTTCCTTGGTCTGCCTCAGTTTATCGCAGCAGATCGCGCGGAAAAACCAGTTGACGGCCGTTAGCGGCTGACGCTTTTCCAGCAAGTCGAGAGCCTGCAAGGCCCCGCCGTAGTCGCCGGAAAAATAATAGGCGTTCACCAGATCGCCAAGCACGTCCGCCGGCTTGGGATCGAGTGTAAGCGACCGCTTGAGTTCGTTTTCCGCGACCGGGTAATTATGCAACTCGATTTGTGTATGGCCTTGCCAGGCGTGGAGTTGCGCGTCATCGGGCGATATGGCAAGGGCTTTCTGCAAAGCGGCGCTGGCGGCAGGCCAGTTCTTCTGCTGCACGTAGATGCTGCCGCGAAGTTTGGATGTCTCCGCCAGACCACCGCCCTGCTCGGCGCTTTGTGCACCGAGACTGTAGGCTTGGTCCAATTCGGCGAGGGCCTCGTCCAGACGGCCAAGATTCTGCAGCGCGACGCTCCGCTCGAACCGCGCAGCGCGGTCGTTGGGCGCAGCGGCCAGGTAAGTGGCGAACGCGTACGCGGCCTCGGCGGTCTTGCCTTCGCGCAGGAGAGTTTCGGCCAGGCCCAGCTTCGCGGGTGTCGTGAAGTTCGCGTCAGAACTTGGGGCCGACACGGCCTTTGTGGAACCATGATCGCCGGTATCGCCCGTGTCGTTGGCCGCGCCTTTTTCCCCGCCATTGGCTGCCACGCTGGGATCGAGCGCGATAGCTTCACGAAACTGCGGCTCCGCTTCGGCCGCGTGTCCAGCGGACAACAACGCTTTGGCCAATGCAAATTTTATAGCTTGATCGCGGGGAGCAATAGCCAGTCCCGCGTTATATTCCGTAATCGCGTCGGGGAGCTTGCCGCCGCGCTCGAGCGCCTCTCCGGCAAGATAATGCGGACGCGCCTGATCGGGAGCGAGCGCCACCGCGCGCCGAAATGATTCGAGTGCGGCTACGGGGTCGGAGCCAAGCAGAACGATGCCCAGATTGAGATGGGCGGCTACCAAAGTGGGATCGAGCGCAATCGCGCGGCGATATTCGGCCATCGCTTCGTCGTTTCGCTTCAAATGAGAATATGCGTAGCCCAGTTCGAAATGCGGCAGCGGTTCGTCAGGCCTCTCGGCAATTATTTTCTGCAGCAACGGAATTGCGGAATCGTAATCGTTCCGGTCCAGGGCCTCCTGAGCCTGAATGAAAAGCGGAGAGATGATGTCGGTGGCCGGCGTGGGGCGCCGAGTTCTGCCCGGTGGCGTATTGGCAGGCGGCGTGGCCTGCTGCTGAACGGGCTGGACAAATTTCTGGACAAGCTGGTTACCCGGGGAGGCCTCCGGCGTGGGCGGAGCGGAAGAAGCGTGTGTGGCGGCCTGCGCAAGAGCGAATTGCGCGGCCGAAGCCGATGACGGCACACCGTTAAGTAGACCGGCTACCAGAGCGCCCGATGACGTTGCAATTAGGATTGCACCGACGATTTTCTGCGTATGGTTCATTGGCCCGTGGGATGGCGGTCGATGCCGCGAGAGTTGCCACCACCACCCTCGGCGGCTCCGGCGGGTTTGGGAAAGTCGTTGGCTGAATCGCCCTGCATGCCCGGCTCGTTCAATACGCGCGCCAGGTACTTTCCCGTGTGCGAATGCGGATTGCGCGCGACCTGCTCCGGCGTTCCTGTAGCTACGATTTTCCCCCCAGCCGCGCCGCCCTCCGGTCCCAGATCGATGACCCAGTCCGCGGACTTGATCACATCGAGGTTATGCTCGATCACCAGCAGAGACGCGCCGCCATCGAGAAGCTTGCGAAAGGCCGTCAGTAGTTTCTGAATATCGTCGAAGTGCAGGCCAGTGGTGGGCTCGTCGAAAATGTACAGCGTGCCCGGATTCGCCGCATGCGTCAGGTGCGCCGCAAGCTTCAGGCGCTGGGCTTCGCCGCCTGACAACGTAGTTGCCGACTGGCCCAGGCGCAGGTAGCCGAGCCCGATTTCATCGAGAATTTTGAGCCGGGAGAGCACCTTCGGCACACCGCTAAAAAATTGCAGCGCCTCACGCACCGTGAGGGCCAGCACCTCGTGTATGTTTTTTTCGCGAAAGCGCACCTCGAGCACGCCGCTCTTGAAGCGCGTTCCGCGGCATTCCTCGCAAACCAATTCAACGTCGGCCAGAAACTGCATTTCTACGGTCACCGTGCCGTCTCCCTGGCAGGTTTCGCAGCGGCCTCCCGGAATATTGAAGGAAAAATGCCCGGCCGTGAAGCCGCGCTTTTTGGCCTGTGGCGTGGCAGCAAACACTTCGCGAATGGCGTCGAACGCCTTCATGTACGTAGAAGGATTCGAGCGCGGCGTGCGGCCGATGGGGGACTGGTCCACCAGCACGACCTCCGTGAGATACGCATCGCCTTCGATGCGCTCGCACAGATGCTTGAAGTTGCCGCCGGCGCGCTTGATCTCGAGAGCCTTGTAAATAACATCGTGCACGAGAGTGGATTTGCCCGACCCCGAAACGCCGGTGATCGCGACCATACAGCCCAGCGGGATCAGAACATTGATGTTTTGCAGATTATGCGCGCGTGCGTCGAAAATGCGCAGGAAACGCCGGTTCGCCTTGCGTCTCTGTGCCGGAACCGGGATACGCAATTCGCCGGTAAGATAGCGCGCGGTCAGCGACTGCGACGACCCCAGCAACTCGGCGTAGGGTCCCGCGAAAAGTAGTTTCCCACCCAGTTCGCCCGCTCCCGGGCCCAGGTCGAGAATGTAGTCGGCGCTCGAAATCGTGTCGGGGTCATGCTCGACCAGCAGGATGGTATTGCCAAGGTCGCGCAGGCTCTTGAGAATTTCGATCAGTCGATGCGTGTCGCGCGGATGCAGGCCGATGGACGGCTCGTCGAGTACATAGAGGGCGCCAACCAGGTGTGATCCCAGCGAAGTCGCCAGCTGAATGCGCTGCGCCTCGCCTCCCGAAAGTGTAGACGTAAGCCGGTCGAGCGTCAGGTATTCCAGGCCAACCTCATCGAGGAAGCGCAGGCGCTGCCGAATCTCTTCGAGAATTTTGTCGGCGATGGCCGCTTGCTCGGTGCCGAGTTCGAGCGTGGTGAAGAATTGCAGCGCCTGCGCCACCGTCATCCCGCAGGCCTCCGTAATGGATTTGCCCGCGATGCGCACGGCGCGCGCCTCCGCCCGCAGCCGCGTGCCGCCACACTCCGGGCAGGTGGCATAGCCGCGATAGCGGCTGAGAAAAACGCGCACATGCAGCTTGTACTTTTTGCGTTCGAGCCAGGCGAAAAATCCATTCACTCCGGGAAAGCTGGCGCTGGGGTCGCCTTCGATGATGAGATTGCGCTGCTCGGCGGTAAGTTGACGGAAGGGCACGTCAAGCGGAATGCCGCGCGAGCGCGCGAAGCGCTTGAGGTCCTGCGCAAGTGTGCGGTAGCGCGGCTTGGTCCAGGGCTCAATCACACCTTCGTTGATGGATTTCCCGCGGTCCGGGATCACCAGATCGATGCCGAAATCGATGGTGTTGCCAAACCCCTGGCAGCGCGCGCAGGCGCCGTAGGGGTTGTTGAACGAAAACAGGCGCGGCTCCGGTTCCTGATAGACCAGGCCGCAGGTTTTACACTCGAAGCGTTCGTTGAAGATGAACTGGTGCGGAGGTGCAATGGTTTCCTGATCGCCGGAGGGCGGCGCGCTGGACTGGGATCTTACTGTTGCGGCGCGCGTCTCAGCAGGCGCCTCGGACGCTGCCCGAGCTGCCATCAGAGGCGCAGGTAAAGGTGTCTGCGATGCCCATGATGCCAACGATGCCAATGATGCTGTTGATGCCGGCGGGGGTGCCGGCAGAAATTCGAGAATGGCTTCGCCATGGCCCTCGCGGTAGCAAATCTCGATAGAGTCCGCCAAACGGGAGCGCACCTCCGGCGAAATCGCCAGGCGATCGACCAGCACATAGACGGGCTGTGTGAAATCAATTTCTAGTAAAGTCTCGGGGGAGGAAAATTCGTGTATCCGGCCGCGCTGGTATAGCCGGTTAAAGCCGCGCTTCTGCAAGCTCGTCAGGGCCTGCTTTACGGCTTCGCCACTGGGATGCAGGGCCTTGCGGCCCGCGGCTTTTTTCGCCGGCTCCGGGAGTGTCAGGCGAAAGAGCACGTAAAAACGATGTCCAGGTTCGAGGGCGAGGACGCGCGCGGCGATTTCGTCAAGCGTGTCCCTGCGCACCTCATGGCCGCATCGCGTGCAAAAGGTCCGGCCCGCACGGGCGTACAGCAGGCGCAGGTAATCGTAAATTTCCGTAGCCGTGGCCACCGTCGAGCGGGGATTGCGCGTCGAGTTTTTTTGCCGGATCGCGATGGCGGGTGCGATGCCGGAGATTTCGTCGACGTCGGGCTTTTCGATGCGCTCGAGAAACTGGCGCGCGTAGGCCGACAGCGATTCGACATAACGGCGCTGGCCCTCGGCGTAAATCGTGTCGAATGCCAGGCTCGATTTGCCGGATCCGGAAACTCCGGTCACCACCGTAATGGCATTCTGCGGAATCTCGAAGCTGATGTCTTTCAGATTGTGCACGCGCGCGCCCGTGACGACGATGGACGAGTTCTCTCCGCCCGCGCCAGGGCTGCCCCCGGCGGTGGCTTCCCGTGGTTCAGGCGCACTTGTGCCCGCAAGGGAATTGGGCTGGGCGGCGGCCATCGTGCTTTTCATACGAACAGGACCGTACGGAGAGTTTCCGGGCGTGACGCTAAACTCTAAATTATACGTCGGCGGAGCGCGCGCCGCAAACGCCTTGAATCGGCAAGCGTCGAAGACCGCCGCCGATGGCGCAACGGAGTCGTTGACTTTCCTACAGAGGCGGATTCGTGGCAGACGCGGATCGTGGGACGCCGTTCGTGGCAGACACGGATTCGTCGCAGACAGGGATTCGCGCACAGGCGTATTCGCAGCCGGGTGATGGCCGCACGCACGCCGCTACAGGCGACAATCGAGGTGTGCAGTGAAGCGTTTTTCAAGAATTATCTGGATCGTACTCGACAGCGTGGGCATCGGCGAATTGCCGGACGCGGCCGAATATGGCGATGCCGGTCGCAATACACTGGGCCACGTCGCCCGCCATCGGCCACTGGAGCTGCCGCATCTGGTGCGCCTGGGGCTCGCGAATATCGCCCCATTAGCGCACCTCGAGCCGGTGCCATGGCCCGCGGCATGTTTTGGCAAGGGCGCCACACATTCGCCCGGCAAAGACACCACCACGGGACACTGGGAGATGGCGGGCATCTGGCTGGATCGCGCATTCCCAGTCTACGAACATGGCTTTCCTGAAGAATTGATGGACCAGTTCGAGAGCGCCATCGGCTGCAAGACGTTAGGAAATAAACCGGCAAGCGGCACGGAAATCTTGAAAGAATTGGGCCCCGAACACATGCGCACCGGCCTCCCGATCGTGTACACGTCCGGCGACAGCGTCTTTCAGATTGCCGCGCATGAACAAATCGTGCCTCTGCCTGAGTTGTACAAGATGTGCGAGATCGCGCGCACGCTGCTTGACGGGCCTCACCGGGTGGGCCGCGTCATTGCGCGCCCGTTTATCGGGACTCCGGGGAACTTTCGGCGTACCGCAGGGCGTCACGATTATGCCGTCGAGCCGCCGAAGCCCATGATGCTGGACGTACTCGCCGATCTCAGCGTGCCTGTTTTTGGGATTGGGAAGATTCACGACATCTACAACGGCCGCGGCGTAAAAAATTATGTCACGACGAAAAATAATGCCGATGGCATGGACCATCTGCGCGCGGCGGTCGGCCTGTATCCCACCGGGCTGATTTTTGCGAACCTTGTCGATTTTGACATGCTTTACGGCCACCGTAAGGACCTGGAGGGCTTCGCGCGTTCACTCGAGGAATTCGACGCCATGCTCGGGTCCTTTCTCACGGCGCTAAGCCCGGGCGATTTGCTGCTGATCACGGCAGACCATGGTTGCGATCCCGATCCGGAGTGGCCCACCACCGATCATTCGCGCGAATACGTGCCGATACTCGCGTATGCCGCAGGCTGTCGCACGCGGGCCGGTCGCGAGCCGGGCGCGCTCACACCCGCCGCCGGCACACACGGAAATCTTGCAGGCGCCAATCTTGGCGTGCGCAAGACGCTGGCCGATATGGGGCAGAGCGCGACGCAAAATTTCGGGGGAACCATTCCGCATGGTGAGAGCTTCCTCGAACAGGTAGCCGCGTTCTTCCACACGACGGACTGAGCAACGGCAGGGAGCGAGCTTAGGAATGCGGGCCGAATAAATCTGCGAACGCGAAAAACAGCGGCCCTCCACTAACGGAGCCTAGTTAACGGAGCCTAGTTACCGGAGGCGTGTGTCGACGCCGACCCGGCATAGTAGCCGGCGCGTGTGCGCACCGACAGCTTGGAGCCGCGTTGCTGGGCGATTTCCACTTGCACAGCGCGGAAAGTTCCGTCGCGTGCGGTGTTGGTAGGATAGTACGCCAGCGTGTACTGGTTGCGAATGTCGCGGGCGATTTGCGCGCAGATCGATTCGGTGTCGCTCACGTTTTCCGGGAAAAAGGCCAGACCGCCGGTGGCATTCGCCATCTCGGTGAGCGCGCGGCGGGCCTTCTTCATTTCGGTGCGATTATGCTTCAGATCCTCGTCGCTGAATAAACCGATGGCGTAGATTAATGCGTCGGATCGCTGCGCTTCCTGCACGGCATTTTCCAGCGTGCGGCGGCTCGCGTTGTCGACTCCATCGGTGACCACCAGCAGCACCTTCTTATCTTTCGCGCCCTTTTTCAAATGATCGAGCGAGCCGATCACGGCATCGTAAAGCGCGGTGCTTCCGCGAGCGTCGATGCGCTCGAGAGCGTCCTTCATCTCCGTGATGTCATTGGTAAAATCGTGTACCGTGTCGAGATAATAGTCGTCGTTGAAATTAACGACGAAGGCCTCGTCCTGGGGGTTGCTGGTTTTGACGAACGTCAAGGCCGCGGCATTCACCTGCAGGCGCTTCTCGCGCATGCTGCCGCTGTTATCGATCACCAGTCCGAGGCTTACGGGCACATCTTCCTGGCGGAAAACGGCAATCTTCTGCTCGGCCTTATCCTCGAGCACACGAAATGCGTCTTCCTTCAATCCTGGAACAAACTGGCCGCGCTCGTTGACCACCGACGCGTGCAGCACCACCAGGTTTACATCTCTTTGTATCGCGTAGTTTCCGCCTTGGCCGGAAGTCGGCGCGGAATTCTGCTGCTGGCCGGAACCACTTGGCGGCGGGGCACCCGCACCGGGGGCCGGCGGCGGCTGTGGTTGCGCAGGTTGTTGTGCCCATCCGGGCGACACCCATCCCGCGGTCATCCAGCAGACGGCCAACACCAGCGCCGTTGCAAATGCCGGACGAGTCGGCAATTTACTGATTGGGCGCGTAATACCCCGTTTTTGCGTAGACATTGAGTGGCGGCAGACCTTTAGGCGGGGCCAGCTTGACCTTGATTTTTCGCCAGGTGCCGTTATGACTGGGGTCGCTTGGTTTGTATCCAAGGACATATTGATTTCGCAGCTCCATGCCAATCTTCGTGGCAATGTCGGGCAAGTCGTTCAGGCTTGCCACCGGGAACACGCGTCCGCCGCTGAGCTCGGCGAGTTCCGATAATAACGTCGGGCCGTAACGTTCCTCGACCGTGCGCTCCATGTCGTTCGAGTCGAAGACGCCAATCGAGTATAGCTGGCAATCGGCTTCCTTGACGAAATTCCGAATGTCAGCCTCACTGTACCGGCTGTGATTATCTCCCCCATCCGATATGATGAGCAAGGCACGTTTGCCGTTGCGTGCACCCCGCATCTGGCTCAATCCCAGGTAGATTGCATCTAGCAGCGCCGTGCGCCCTTTGGCCGCCGTATACATCATGCGATTCTGTAATTCCTCGATGCTGGAAGTGAACCGGCTGGTTAGCTCCGCCTGGTCATTGAAGCTCACCAAAAAGAATTCATCGCGTGGATTCGCCGTCTTCAGAAATTGCACTGCCGCCTGGCGCGCCTTGTCCACTTTGTCGGACATGCTGCCGCTCATGTCAAAAACCACGCCAATCGATACGGGCACATCCTCGCTTGAGAAACTTACGATCTCCTGCGGCACATTATCCTCGAGTACATGAAAATTATCTTTATCGAGGCCCGTTACCAGGCGGTTGTAAGGATCGGTGACCGTCACATTCACCAGCGCCAGCGCCACGTCCATCCGGATGCCTTTGTCGGACGATTTCGCGATATCCGGGATATGCGGAGTGCCGGGTCCGGTCACCTGCGCGGAGGCTGGCGAAACGAGCGCAAGACACCCGCTCAGCACTGCGAAGAGTAGATATTGAGGGCCACGCACCATTCCGTAAATTTGCAATGTCTTCACCCTGCACTCGACTTAATCGCCGAGAGGGCTGCTGCGGGGCAGGCCTCAGCTTGTCGCATTCTATGCGCCTCAAACCCTGCGCGCAAGCCAGTGCAAAACCTTATAAAATATGCACGAATCCCTGTAAGCACGCAACAGTCGGTGCCGACCGTGCCCCGGTCTGGTACATCCCCTCCTACGTCTCTTGACTAGCACAAATAGAATTCTGCGGCTGTGGTAGCATCAGCCTCGGCACAGGTTCAACCTGGGAAAGACCAAACGAGCCGGCATCACCCGAATTGCCACCGCTTTTTTGACAGGGAATCTTGGAGCGGTGTGGCCACGATGCGGCGGCAATCACATATGAACTGGAATAAATTCTTCTAAGGATTCGCGTCGTGAAGTTGCTGCGCCGGATTTGCGAAATCTAACGAGCAGCGCGGCTCTAATTTAATTACAGTGCGCATGAAATCCACCTGTCCATGAACGTCTTGGCCGTTATTCCCGCGCGCTACGCTTCGACACGCCTCCCGGGTAAACCGCTGGTGCCGCTTGGCGGGAAGCCCATGATTCAAAGGGTTTGGGAACGCGTGCGCCAGGCCCAGTCTGTTTCCGGTGTGATTATCGCCACCGATGACGAACGCATTCGCAGCGCGGTGCAGGCATTCGGGGGCGACGTCGCCATGACCCGCTCCGACCACCGTTCCGGCACCGAAAGAGTCGCCGAGGCCGCGCTCGCCCGTGGCGACGCTGAAATCATCGTCAATGTGCAGGGGGACGAGCCACTCATTGAGCCGTCGGCCATCGATGCAGCCGTGGAAGCGATTCGCGAGGATCTCGAGGTGAGTGTGGCCACCCTCGCCGTACCCATCGCCAAAGCCGCCGATATCATGGATCCCAACGTGGTCAAGGTGGTCCTCGATTTCGATGGCAACGCGCTGTACTTTTCGCGCGCACCCATTCCCTGGGTGCGCGACCGCAGCGGGCCCATCCATGCCAAGCACCTGAAGCATCTGGGTCTGTACGTCTACCGGCGCGCCGCGCTGCTGGAATTTGCCACATTTCCGCAGGGCGATCTGGAGCGCATCGAGCAGCTTGAGCAGCTTCGCTGGCTCGAAAATGGCTATCGCATCCGCGTCACCGAGACCGAGTACGATTCCGTCAGCGTGGACGTGCCTGAAGACATCCCCCGCGTCGAACAACTCCTCGCCGGGCGCTGATGCGGGCTATTTGCGTCGCGCCCAACCGCCCGCCTCTGACCTGTTGACTACCTGGTTAACTACCTGTTGGACTAGCGTTCCATCAGCCAACCTGTGTTGACGAAGTTCTGTTGAAGAAAATGCATTGAAGATTGAAGAACGTGGCCTGGCGAAGTTTCCTTGACCGGCCGCCTGCCCCACCGGTACAGGCTCTTTTTCACGTACCCCTAGCCATTTGGGCGATGTGCGCGATTTGCAGAACCGCTACGCTGGCTGATGCCGGCGCAGCAATGCGGCGGCGCACACAGGGAGGAAGCATGCATCAGGAATCAGGATCTAATGCAGCAAGCACTTGGCAAGCGCTATCGGCTGAGTCCGCCAACATCATCGAAAAGGCTGGGCGCAGCGTGGTCGCCGTGCACGCACGGCGTCGCATTCCCGCCAGCGGAGTCCACTGGCGGCCTGGAATCGTGGTGACCACAAATCATTCCACCGAACGTGACGAGGAGATTGCGATCACGCTGCCTGGTGGCCGCACCGTGTCCGCCACCTTGGCGGGCCGCGATCCCAGCACCGACCTTGCCGTCCTCAAGTTCGAGGGCGCGGAAACATCAACTTTGCCGGTTCCCGAAACGGGTGACACCAGCGCGCTCCAGCCCGGCCACTGGATTTGGACGGCGGGACGCACCGCCGAGGGTGGCGTACGTGGCGGTACGTCTCTGGTGAGCGTGGTCGGCCCGGCTTGGCGCACCTGGCGCGGAGGCCAGCTCGATATCGCCATTCGACTCGACCGCACCATTCACCCGAACTTTTCCGGCGGTCCGGCGATGGATGACCGCGGAAAGGTGCTTGGCATCGTCACGTCGGGCTTGTCGAGATATGCCACGGTAGTCATACCCGCAGCGACAGTGGAACGGGTCGCGTCGGAGCTCGAGAAAAAGGGCCACATCGGCCGCGGATATCTCGGTGTGGGCATGCAGGCAGTGAGGCTGCCGCGCAGCCTGCGCGATTCACTCAAGCTCGCGAGTGAAACGGGCATCATGATTGTGGGAGTGGAGCCTGACGGCCCGGCGGAGAAAGCGGGGATTTTGCTGGGAGACGTGATCGTGGCCTTCGAGACCGCCCCGATGCGCGACATCAGCGATGTGCAGATATATCTTGCAGGCGGCCGCATAGGAAAATCGTCGAAGGTCAGCTTGGTTCGGGGGGGCACCCTGGTTGAAACCACCATCACGGTCGGTGAGCGCCCCGCGCGCAGTTAACGTTACGTTGCCTCGCCTTGCGGCGGTAGGGTGCCGGCCCCCGGATGGATTTTTGGATTCGTCTGGGGCCGGCATCACCCACCGTTTTTGGCTCGAGAAATTCGTCCCCCCGTTTGCAGGAGACAATTTGCAGAAGGCAATTTGCAGGAGACAAGTAGTTGAAAGGGACGTCGGCTGAAAGCGACAGGCGCAGTGGAACGGGATCGGCGGTTGCAACACACGCGGCTGAAAGGTAAGTGTTCATCTGGAATGGACGCGATTCTGACCAGAGTATTCGTGTGCGCCGAGTCGGTCCTGGAACTCGACAGGCTCGCGGCGCTGGTCCGGTCGGCGCCGTCCCTGCAACTGGTCGGAACCTGCCAGGGCACCAGCGGCCTGAACGAGCAAATGGCCGACGCACACGCCGACGTGTTGCTCGAGTACTACACCGCGGCTGGGGGCGACGAATTTGAACCAGCGGAATTTGCAGACGCGACGTTTGAAGGCGATTCGACCGCCATCGCGAAGGTCGCACTCGTACCTGAGCCGGCCTACGCGGCCGCACTCGCGGCGGCTCAAGGTGTGGGCACGCTACAAGGCACACTCCGTGTGGTGCTCCGCGGCGTGCTTCCAACATGGGCCAGCGAACTCGAAATCTGCGGAGCTATTACGGCCGCAGGGCAAGGCCTGCTGGTGCTGCATCCCGATGTAATGGACCAAGCCGCCGTACCATTGGCCGCACCGCCGTCGGCAGCAGGCGATTCAATGGAGGACCCGTTGTCTCCTCGCGAAGGCGAGATCTTGAATCTTGTCGCCGCAGGACTGGGAAACAAGGAAATCGCCTGGCAGCTCAAAATCTCAGAACACACCGTGAAGTTCCACCTCACCTCCATCTTCAACAAATTGTCCGCTTCTACACGCGCGGAAGCCGTGGCCGTGGGTATGCGTCGCGGCCTCCTCATTCTGTGAGCCAAAAAAGTCTGTGAGCTAAAAAATGAAAAGCGGTTTGCCGGAAAAACCGAAAAATTGATAAGCCAAATCGTAATTTACGCTCGTCACTTTAATTGACAGGCGTAAATCTTCTTCGTAGAATGCGTTGTACAACGACCTGCCGGGAGGAAAAAAAACAGTCTCGCACCCGTGCTCGTGTTTGGCGGCGCGCGACTTGTTGAGATGGGCCCAAAGTACATTTTTGTGACTGGCGGTGTTGTTTCCTCCCTGGGCAAAGGAGTCGCTGCCGCTTCGATTGGCTGTTTACTGGAAAGCCGCGGTCTCCGGGTTACCCTCCAGAAGTGCGATCCTTACCTGAACGTCGATCCCGGCACCATGAGCCCCTATCAGCATGGCGAAGTTTACGTCACCGATGACGGCGCCGAAACGGATCTCGATCTTGGCCACTACGAGCGCTTCACCTCCGCCAAATTGACCCGCGACCATAACTGGACCACCGGCCGCATCTACGAATCGATTATCTCGAAAGAGCGGCGCGGCGATTACCTGGGAAAAACCGTGCAGGTCATCCCGCATGTGACCGACGAGATCAAAGCGGCTATCCGCAAAGTCGCGCGTGACGTAGACGCGGTCATCGTGGAAATCGGCGGCACCGTC
This sequence comes from uncultured Acidobacteriota bacterium, assembly GCA_963828935.1. Lineage (GTDB taxonomy): Bacteria > Acidobacteriota > Terriglobia > Acidiferrales > UBA7541 > Palsa-189. Next base: position 580,754 of record CAWHGP010000010.1, read on the forward strand.
GGCGATATCGAATCGCTGCCCTTTCTCGAAGCCATTCGCCAGATACGCCTGGAAGTCGGCGCCGAAAATGCCATCTTCGTGCATCTGACGCTCGTGCCCTACATCCCCACGGCAGGCGAACTCAAGACCAAGCCCACCCAGCACAGCGTCAAGGAAATGCTCACCATCGGCATCCAGCCGGACATGCTGCTCTGTCGCAGCGACCGCCCTCTGCCGCGCGAGATGAAGGCCAAGATCGCGCTTTTCTGTAACGTTGCCGAGCGTTCGGTGATTACCGCGCAGGATGTCGACACGATTTATGCCGTGCCCGTCGCGTTAGCGGCCGAGGGCCTGGACGAGCAGATTTTGCGCCTGTTGAAGATGGAAGCTCCGCCGCGCGACATGTCTCGCTGGCTGAAGCTGCTCGAAAACATGCGTCAACCCGTGGGCGAGGTGCGCATCGGTGTTGTGGGCAAGTATGTCGCGCTCGAAGATGCCTACAAAAGTTTGCGCGAAGCTCTGATGCACGGAGGGCTGGCGCACGATATCGCCACCGTCATCGAGTGGATTGAGGCGGAAGAAATCGATTCGCCCGCCACCGCGGCGCGCCGGTTGGCTCACGTTGACGGCATCCTGGTGCCCGGCGGATTCGGCAAGCGTGGAATTGAAGGCATGATTCATGCCATCGAGTATGCACGCGAGCGCAAGGTGCCGTTTTTTGGCATTTGCCTGGGCATGCAGTGCGCCACCATTGAATACGCGCGCCACGTCGCGGGCCTCACCGATGCGAATAGCACCGAGTTCGATCCGCAAACGCCGCACCGCGTGATCTACAAGCTGCGCGAATTACTGGGCGTCGATGAAATGGGCGGCACCATGCGCCTGGGAACCTGGCCGTGTCGCCTCGAGCCCGGCTCCTTCGCGCACCAGGCCTACGGCCAGCTCGAAGTCAGCGAGCGGCATCGGCATCGCTATGAGTTTAACTGCGACTACGAGCAAAAATTGCTGGCCGCGGGCCTGCGCATCACGGGACGCACGCCCGATTGCACCTACGTCGAAATCGTAGAGGCTCCCAACCATCCCTGGTTCGTGGGCTGCCAATTCCATCCCGAGTTCAAATCAAAGCCGCTCTCGCCGCATCCATTGTTCGCTTCATTCATTGGTGCCGCCTGCCAGCATCGCACCGCGCCCGAACCGTTGCCCGCCCACGCCAGCGACTACGTTCGTGCCGATGCGCAAGGCGCGCGCCAGGACTAGACCCATCGCCTGACGCGTCTCCTGCCATGCTCACGCGGCATGGTGCGATCGGCATCAGCGCCCGGCATCGTCGGCTGCCGTCATCGCCGCCTGCCATCATCGCTCGTCATCGCTCGGCATCGCACTTGTGCTGATCGCGTTCCCGGTACGTAGCCCAGTTTCGCGCCTTCCCCTCGTGAATACCCGTCGCCATGCGCAACCCGGATGCACCCCTCACCGTCGTGAATACCCGTCGCCCCCGTAGCCCCCGTCACCATCGTTGCAAACCAGCAGCTTCCCGCATACGCTACTCTCCGCGATGACTTCCCCTCGGACTGCTCGCGCCAAGCGCCGCTTGCCAGCTTCCGCGCGCGCGGATGCAGGACCAGCTCGCATCATCACCGTCGGACGATTCTGCATCGGTGCACGCCAGCCGCTCGTACTGATCGCCGGCCCCTGCGTTATCGAAAGTGAAGCGCACGCCGTGCGCATGGCCGAGCGCCTGGTAGAAATCGCCGCCCAGGCGCGTGTGCCGCTGATTTTCAAGGCGTCCTATGACAAGGCCAACCGCTCTTCACTGTCTGCATTTCGCGGGCCGGGCCTTTCCAAGGGTCTGAACATCCTGCGTAAGATCAAACATCGCTTGGCCGTTCCGATTCTCACCGACATTCACGAGCCCGCCCAGGCCGCCGCCGCAGCCGAAGTTTGCGATGTGCTGCAAATTCCCGCATTCCTTTCGCGGCAGACCGACTTGCTGATTGCCGCTGGCCGCACGGGCCGCGTCGTGAATCTGAAAAAAGGCCAGTTTCTGTCGCCCTGGGAAATGGCCAATGCCGCGGAAAAAGTTGCCAGCACCGGCAACGATCAAATCATTCTCACCGAGCGCGGTGCGTCGTTTGGCTACAACAACCTTGTGGTGGACATGCGCTCGTTCCCCATTCTCGCGAAGACCGGCTGCCCGGTTATTTTCGACGTGACCCACGCCGTGCAATTGCCCGGGGGCCAGGGCGCCTCCAGTGGAGGCCAGCCCGAGTTCATCGAGCCCTTGGCGCGCGCCGGATGCGCCATTGGCGTGGACGGCATCTTTATGGAAGTGCACGATGAGCCGTCGCGCGCCCTATCCGATGGCTCGAACGCGCTGCCGCTCGATCGCCTGCCCGCATTGCTCGCCAAACTGTCCGCATTGGCGAAACTGGCGCGTACCTGGAGTGCTGCGTGAGCCTCGAAACGGCGCGCCGTGTGTTGCGTATCGAAGCGGAGGCTCTGCAAAGCTTGCTCGAGCGTCTTGACGGCACCTTCGAGCGCGCGGTGGAAATACTGCTCGCCTGCAAAGCTCGCGTCGTGGTTACCGGGATGGGTAAGTCGGGCCTGATCGGCCACAAAATCGCCGCGACGTTTTCCTCCACCGGCACACCATCCTTGTTCCTGCATCCGGCCGAGGCTCTGCATGGCGATCTGGGCATGCTGACGGCTGGCGACGCCGTTGTGGCCGTCTCCTACGGCGGGGAAACGGAAGAAATCGTCGCCCTGCTCGCCACCATCAAACGGCTGGCACTGCCGCTGATCACTTTGACGGGCAGCCTGCACTCGACACTCGCACTTGCGAGTGACGTCGCGATCGACACCAGCGTTCGCGAGGAGGCTTGCTCGCTCAATCTCGCTCCCACCGCATCGACCACCGTCGCCATGGCCATGGGCGATGCACTTGCCGTCGTCTTACTCGAGCGCCGCGGCTTCAGTCACGACGATTTCGCGGCGCTGCATCCCGGCGGCCGCCTGGGAAAGAAACTGCTCCGCGTGCGTGACCTCATGCACGCGGGCGACGCCATGCCGTGCGTCCCGGCCGATGCAAAAATTCCCGACGTCATCTACGAGATCTCCCGCAAAGGTTTGGGAATGACCACGGTCCTCGACGGCAACGGTGTTCTTGCGGGCATCATTACCGATGGAGACCTGCGCCGGCTCATGCAGCGGCGCGGCGGTGCAACATTCGATCTCCTCGCGGGCGAGTGCGTGACGCCTAATCCCGCCACCATCGGCCCTGCTGAACTCGCCAGCGGCGCGCTGCATCTGATGGAGCAGCGCAAAATTACCTCCGTCGTGGTCCTGGAAGCCGATCGCCGGCCGCTGGGCGTATTGCACGTGCACGATCTGTGGACGCTGGAACTCTTCTAATCGCAGGGAATGTTTAATCGCAGCGAATTAAAATCCCGGCATTATTCCAGGCCGTGGAGACGGGTGAGGAAGTATCGTGCCACCAATGCCGAGTTTGGAAAAGAAGCGTTCGGAAAAGAAGCGTTCACAAGAGAAGCGTTCACAAGAGAAGCGTCTCGACCCGGGGAACGCCGGCGCCGCCGTCGATGGCCGTTCTGGCAAGCCATCCAATAAACCTTCCAACAAAATGTCTGCCACCCTCTCCGCCTCGGCGGGCGCACGAGCACGCAAAATCCGTGTGCTGCTGATGGATGTGGACGGCGTCCTGACCGACGGCCATGTGTATCTTCAATCCTTTCCCGACGGTTCCGTGCATGAAGCCAAGGCGTTTCACTCGCAGGACGGTGCCGGCCTGAAACTCGCACGCGATGCCGGACTGCGTACCGGCGTCATTACCGGACGGAAATCGGCTGCGGTCGTGCGCCGTGCCAAAGAAGTCGGCATGGAGTTTGTCTATCAGGGCTACGCCGAGAAAATCCCGGCGTATGAGGAGATCGTTCGCCGCGCCGGTGTTTCCGAAGAAGAGGTGGCCTACATTGGCGACGACCTGCCCGATCTTCCCGTGATGCAAAGGGCCGGACTCGCTGTAGCGGTCGCGAATGCCGTAATCGAGGTGCGGCGCGGCGCCCATTACGTGACCCAGCGCCGTGGCGGAGATGCCGGCGTCCGCGAAGCCATTGAGCAGATTCTGAAGGCGCAGGGCAAATGGGCCGTGGTATGGAAGCACGCTCGCGCCTGACAAACGCCGTCTTCAAATTGCCTTTACGTGGAAAATAGCCTTTGCGTGGCGCTAGCGCTCGCCCCCACCGCAGAAATTTATTTTGCCGGCTTGCTGGGTGGGGCGCTTACGGGCTTGATGATTCCTTGCTCGAAGTTCTTTTCGCTGGATATAGTGCAGATTTCCTCACCAATGTCCCAGGGCTTTAACTTATAGACATACGTTACGCTCCACGGTTTCGTGTAATCCTTGGGGTCGTCGATTGTTAATTCGAGTTGTAACGTGTCATGGTCCATGCGCTGGTAGCGCTCCACGATGTGCAATGCATCGCTGTGCGGCAGGCCCTGGTAGTCGAGCCAGCTTCTGTCGTTAAATCCTACGGAATCCACCACGAGCGCATTCCCATCCCACTTTCCGATGGAATGTCCCCACCAGGACGGGTCGATATCCTGAGGATGCGTGCGCCCATCCATGTAGATCTCCCGAAAGTCGTGGCTTCGCTCGTACAAGACGATCACCTCGCCGGCCGCCTGCACGATCTTGAACGGGTGATTGGCCAGCAACACGCGCGGAACTCCTAGCGGATCGCAGTTCTTGATGAATGGGTCGGTATTGGAAACAAAATCGAAAACCACGTTGGGGCCATGCGCGTTCTTTTCTGTGTCGAATTTCGCCCGCGCTGCGGGCTGCAAGGGCGCCGCATTGAGCGGAAGGTCAAACACGTTGCCACCACCACCGCCGCCACCTCCGGCTCGCAGCCAGACCCCGGAAAGATCTGGTGTGGAACCGGGGGCGGGCATGCTTGCTCCAGCCGGTCGCGCATCGCTCTGCGCTAACATCGCCGCCGAGAAAATCAGAATGCCTGCGAGCGCCAAGCCTGCTCGGCCCAGCCCTGTCGCAGGAAGGCTGCTCAGCTGCAGACCGCTTAAACCAAGCCTGCTTGAACCAACCACCGGGCGCGTGCAACGATTTCGCATCTCTACACTCCTGCTCAATTCTGAATTTCGAATTGCGCCTCACACCGCCAGCATTCCCTTCAGGGCCAGCAGAGAGGCCAGCATTGCACCACTCTCGCCGCAGAATTTTATTTTTCCGTGGGCGTCAGTTCTCGGCCATCGGCCGTGGTGACCTTCGACAGCAGCCCTATGGGCGAACCATTCTTCGCGGGACTGACCACGATGGTCACGTGGTCTCCGGGCTTGAGTGAATTCCTGGTCCACCCGGCGTGCACGAGAATGCTGGGGGGCTGGTTTTCAAGATTCCAATGGACGACGTTCCCGTTTTCATCCGTGACATCCAAATGCACCTGCGAATGCGGATTGGTCCATTCGAACTCAGTGATGGTCCCCTTCAGCGTGACCTTTGCTCCCGGGTCATATGCCGCGCCCCCGTGATGCGCGAACACCGGAATTGCGACCATGAAAAGCCCGCCCATAACGCACACCGCAAGTTTGAAGAAATTCACTGGGTTTGCTTTCACCTCTCACCTCCCAAAAATTAAACCGGGTACCTGCCTCTTGAACCGATCAACTCGCCTTTAAGGTGTCCTGCCGCGCTGGCATGTTGAGGAATGCTCGCATGACGTACCAGAATTCGTGCCGGTTGATCCCCATCACCAGAGAATGAGCCATGCCGGGCAAAACCACCAACTGCCGGTCGCGGTTGGGAAGTTTCTGGAAAAAGCTGACCAGATCTTCCTCCGTTGCGATGCCGTCGTATTCGCCCCGCACGATCAAAGCGGGAGCATGCACTTTTAGCGGATCGACGACTGGCAGGTTGGCGGTCATGTCCAGATAAGTTCCGGTAGGGACGGAGTCGCCCCACGGCAATTCCGCATCGGCCAAAGCGTCACCCACGCCCGGTTCGGACGTTCCCGGCTTATCTCGCGTGAAAATACTGAGAATCATTTCCCGGTCGCGCGGCCGAGTGTTGTGCGTCCGATAGAACTCCACCTGTTTCGCGCGGTCGGTCAGCGTGGGCGATCCTTGTCCAGTATACGTGAACGCCGCCAATACCAGGCGATTGACGCGCTCGGGCATCTCCATGGCCAAGGCGCCGGCCCGCAGGCCGCCGGAAGACTCGCCGAAGAAGTGATACCGTTCCTGTCCCGTTTCACGCTTGACGACCTCCACAGCCGCCTTTAAGTCGGCAACGCCGTCGGCAATATTGGAATTGCCTGCCGACTTCGACGAGCGGCCATAGCCTTCAAAATCCATGGTCCAAACGTCGAAGCCATATTCCGCGAACTGGTTCATCAATGAATATTCGCCGCGCCCCGGAACGCTCAAATCGAATGACGGCCGCGAGGAGATCGACGATCCATGTACCAGAAATAACACCGGCATCGCGGCGCCCGCGGCCACTAGCCCAGCCGCGCCTCCGGCCTTTGGCGCGCCCAGCCGCTTTCTAAACATGTAGAGCTTGATGTCGCCCCTCTGCGCCCAATATTCCTGGCTCCACAGTTTCTGCCCGGTCCCACCAACCTCGCGGCCAGTTTTAAGAGCAGGCTCGCGACCTGTCCCCGCAGCAGCCCCGTCCGCACGCTGGTCGGCCGCAAGTGCATCCTCCGGCCGCGCCAGCGCAGCAAGGCTCGATAGCGCCGGTGCCGCGGCGCCGAGAACGCCCATGCGGAGCAAAAACGAACGGCGGGAAGGAATCTCAGCAGTGGCGGACATGATGACCTCCGGCGGTGTTGCTTCGCGGCGTGGTTCGCGAATGGTTCACCCAGGGATAGAACCGGTGGGATAGAAGATTGGTAATGGCCCACCCTCTTACCGCCCGTAAACCCAGTCGTATCATGCCAAATTGCCGGCCGTAATACAACGCATCGGCCACAGTCTTGCAAAACCTTGTCGTTCCGGCACTTGAGACGCTTGGCAGTCGATTTGCCCATCGGCGACGGGCGCACAAAAGTTGCATCTAACGATATAGAGACGGTCAGTAAACAATGAGTGCACGCAGCGAGTAACAACGAGCAACAACGACAAAGGACAACGACCATGAAAATCTCCAAGTGGGCATCTATAGGCAGTTTTTTTCTAGCGACAGTTCTCTGCGTTCCGGCCTGGAGCCAGAACCAGAACCCGAACCCGCGTAACGCGCGGCCCGGCACCATCAATTACGTCGAAGGCCAGGTGGCGATCGGCAACCAGGAACTCGGTGCCGAGGCGATAGGTTCCGCGGAGTTGGCGAATGGCCAATCGCTCACCACGCAGACGGGCAAGGCGGAGGTTCTGCTGACACCCGGAGTGGTTCTTCGGGTCGCGGATAACAGTGCCGTCAAAATGATCTCGGCGGATTTGGCGAACACCCAGGTCGAACTCGACATGGGCAGAGCCCTGGTGGAAGTCTCCGACATCCACAAGGAAAACAATATTCGTATCGATGAGAATGGAGTCAGTACGAAGCTACTGCAGAAAGGCTTGTACGACTTTGACGCGGCCCATAATCAGGTTCGCGTGTTTCAGGGTAAGGCGGAGGTCTACACCGACAAAAAGCTCACCGTGACTGCTGGACACGAGGTCACGCTCAATTCTACGGGTAAGCTTTCGGCGAAAGGCTTCGACTCCCGGCAGTATGAAGATGACTTCTATCGCTGGTCCGGCTTGCGTGCCGGATATATGTCGGAAGCCAACGTCGACGCGGCACGCGCCTACATTAGCGGCGGTCCCGGCTGGGTAGGGCCCGGTTGGTATTGGGACGCAGGATTCGGCGCCTACACATTCATTCCGGGCGATGGCATTTTCTATAGCCCGTTTGGATGGGGCTTCTATTCTCCTTTCGCCCTCTATGGCTCGCCGTACTTTTATGGTGGCGGATTTTACGGCCCACATCGGTTCGGCGATTTCCACGTCCCCTACGGACACGGTGTCGTTCCGCAGGGTGGGTTCCGCGGGGGAGTCCGCGGCGGTGTGTTCCGTGGTGGTGGCGCGGCCCGCGGCGGTGGCGGCCGCCGGTAACCGCCATCTTTCGTCTCGTTCTCGCTTCGTTTCCCAATGCTTACATGCGGGGTGGTCAAATCCCAGGCCACCCCGCACGCATTTAGTGCTGCGATTTACGCCGGCACAAAAAGCACTGGCTCACAAATTCAAAACGGGCGGTCGCTAAACTCCCTGGTACCCCAAAGAAGAATTCAGTCTACGTTTGACTCATCTATCTCCAGAGTCCGCTCCACCGTTAAATATCCCCGGGACTAGCTGGTTCGTAGAAACCTTTGTAAATCCCGCGACGCAAACATGACATGCAACCCCTGGGTCATCGCGTCCAAAACATGACGATTCGCCGCGACAAAGATTTTTCGTCTTCGCGATCATCTCTGCGCAACCCGTTGCGGACGTTAGCGCTCGAAATTTTCGAACGACGTATTGTCCATGCAGATGTGTTCCATGATGTCCCAATCGGGGTGCAGCCGGAATCGCAATTGCGCATCCCAGGGCTTGGGATAGGCCTTGGGATCGTCGAAGGTGAAGTCGATCTGCAGCGTTTTATCGTCTGCGCGCTTGAATCGCTGCGTGATATGCATCTGATCGCTTTCTGGATGGCCCAGCCGGTCGAGCCACAGCGTCCCGTTCAGCCCCACGGTATCGACCACCAGCGTGTCTCCCTCCCAGTGGCCAATGGAATGCCCCATGTACGTTGGCGTCAAGTCTTCGGGGTGCTTGCGCCCATCGGTATAGATATGCTGTACGCTGTGATCGTACTCAAACAACACGATTACTTCTTTTGGTGTTTGCACGATTTGCAGCGGGAACACTTGCAAGTAAATGTACGGCATGCCCGGCGGAAAGCACTGGTACACCCGGTCATTGGTTTCCTTCAGCGTCACCCCGTGCGGCCCTTGCGACGGTTTCGCGGCCTTCAGTTGCTCCTGGCCCCACGCCGTCATCGGCGGGTCGCCTTTCGCGAATGACGAGAAATCGTACTTCGTCGGCAGGGAATTCCAGACCCCGGTCAGATCTGTTGTCGAAGCGTTGGCCGAAGCGTTGGTCGAAGCCTTCGCCGGCGCCGCGCCCTGCGGCTTACCTGCCGTCTGGCTATTGGTTTGCGTCCATCCTATCGCACTAACACCGAGCGTCAACAGCGTCGCCAGGAATATTACGTATCGCTTTCGCATCTTGCCCCCCTTCCATCCACTATAGTGTTTGGCCATCATCCGATCAGCGGCAGATCTTATCAAAATGAGTGTCAAAATGAGTGCGAAATGGCTTTGTGCGATTCATCGTCAGACTGCAAGGACTTTCGCCCCTTACGCGGACGTTCGCTTCTCGCGCTGGTGTTCTCGCACTGGTGTTCTTGCGTCTTACCTTGCCTGACCTTCACCCTCATGCGCATAAACTATCTCGGCACGGCATGCCAACTTGACGATTCCGCTGCAGGTGCACGCACTGGAACAGACGCAGTGACGCAGTTAAAGTAACGCGAATTACCGGTTTATGCGCGATATGGTTGCCGTATTTCGCGTTCGGTTCAGGACCGAACGCGGCCAACACTGACCGGCGGGACTCGCGCGCGAGATACGGCAAAATCCCGATTGCGCTGACCGCAATTCGGAGTTACAACCAGCCTAGCTCTAGAGCACTGGAGGAGGAATGACTCCACCGGAGTAGAGCGTTCCACTAAATTAAAAGCACCGCTACTGCGGTGCTACGTAGGCGCCCATGCGGTGCCGATAAAATGAAAAGCCAAGGTGAGCCACCGGCTCACCTTGGCTTTTTTTCTTCGACGCGCACCGCATTCCACGCATTCGAACCGATGCTACTGCCGCTTTTTTGTTCCGCGCCGCCGCGCCGCACTCTTCAGCCGCTCCACAACCATGAGCGAGCCGCAAACACAAACGCCGCCACTCGGCGACTCAGCCTAGTTCCCCTGCATTTTTCTCATCGGCCGCCAGCAGAACGCACGCGGCCACGCCCTCCGCCGCTAGCGCCACGTCCGCCAATTCCGGAAACGTAGGCGCAATCCGAATCGTTCGGTCTTCAGGATCGTGCCCCAGTGGATACGCCGCGCCCGCGGGCGTCAACTCGACACCCGCCTGCTTCGCGAGAGCGATCACCCGGCTGGCGCACCCTTTCGGAACGTCGAGGCTGATGAAGTAGCCGCCCTTCGGCCTGGTCCAGCTCACGTCTGGGACCCCTCCCAGCTTTTCGTCGAAAATATCGAGTACCTTCTGGAATTTGGGCGCGATCAGCGCTCGGTGCTTGTCCATCAATTGCAAAATGCCTGCCTCATTCTTCAGAAAGCGCACGTGTCGCAGTTGGTTGATCTTGTCGGGACCAATCGTGCGCGTCGATAGTCTGCCCAGCAGCCACTTCACGTTGTCTTTTGACGCCGCAAACATCGCCAATCCGGCTCCTGGCAGCGTGATCTTCGATGTGGAAGCGAACACAAACGGCCGGTTCGCATGCCCATGCCGCGCGCATAAATCCAGGATGTTCGCGATTTCGATGCGCTCGCTCGTCAGGTGATGCACGCAGTAAGCGTTGTCCCAAAAAAGCCGAAAATCCGGCGCCGCCGTCTTCATCGCCGCGAGCCGCTCCGCCACCGCATCCGAATAAACGGTGCCCGTGGGATTGCTGTACTTGGGAATGCACCACAGGCCCTTGATGGACGCGTCCTGCGCCACCATCCGCTCCACGGCTTCCATGTCCGGGCCATCTTCGCGGAATCTCACCGGGATCATTCGTATGCCGTAGTCTTTGCAGATCGTGAAGTGCCGGTCGTAGCCGGGAACAGGGCACACAAACGCCACTTGCCCCTCCTTCGACCAGGGCGCCGCGCTGTCGCACGTCCCTTTCAGCAACGCGTAGGCGATCGTGTCGTGCATCAGCGCCAGGCTTGAGTTATTCGACACGACTACCTGCTCGGCTGGCGCTCCCATGATTCCGGAGAACAATTTGCGCGCCTCCGCCAGCCCTTGCACCCCGCCATAATTGCGGCAATCGACGCCGCCTTCCGCCATGTAGTCCGCGGCGCCTGGAAGCGACAACAGCTCCGTGCTTAAATCGAGTTGCGCCGCGGAAGGCTTCCCTCGCGTCAAATCGAGCTTGGCCCCGCGCGCTGCAAACGCGTCGTAGCCCGCCTGAAATTTCTGGCGTGTAGCTGCAATCTCGGGCCCTTGCTGAGTGGTTCCCGTCATTTTTGAAGTGCCCCCAAAATCTATCTTTTTTATCTTTATCTTCGAATGCAAAAATCTTCTTGAAGCATACAACGAGAACCGCAGCACCGGCTCAACAAACCGAGCGCGTTAACCCGTCACGCACGACGCAGGAATTGTGCCGCAAGGATTGCCCGACGCACGAATGACGAAGGGGCTGCACGACGCACGAATTCGACGACGCAGGGCTAGCCCCCTTCTCCCGCTGTCATTCTGAACTTTTTCTCGCAGTCATTCTGAGCGCAGCGAAAGAATCTCTCTGGCGCGCGAACCGCACGACGCACGCTTTGAGCGATGGAGGACTGCACGATTGCACTATGAAGGATTAGCCCCCCACTCTCCCGCTGTCATTCTGAACTTTTTCTCGCAGTCATTCTGAGCGCAGCGAAGAATCTCTCTGCATGGTTTGACCGACGCAAGAATTGCTCGACGCACGTTTTTGAGCGATGGAGGACTGCACGATTGCACTATGAAGGATTAGCCCCCCACTCTCTCGCTGTCATTCTGAACTTTTTCTCGCTGTCATTCTGAAGCGCAGCGAAGAATCTCTCTGGACTGGCGCACGAACCGCACGACGCAGGTTTGACCGACGCAAGGACTACACGACACAGGGCTAGCCCCCTTCTCCCGCTGTCATTCTGGACTTTTTCTCGCAGTCATTCTGAGCGCAGCGAAGAATCTCTCTGGAACAACGCGAGGACCGCACGACGTACGAATTACACGACGCGAGACTGCACGACGCCCAATACCGTGTCCGCATTCGTCTTGGATTGGAGAGGATTGTCGACGATTGGCAGGGAATTCTCGACCGGCGGGTTCACACCGTGCCGCACAACGCTACTTCTTTTCTAACATCACCTCAGTAGACTTGATGACCGCAGACACCGTGTCGCCCACCTTAAGCTTCATCTCATCGGCGCTGCGCTTGGTAATCACGCTCTCGATTACATTGTCGCCAACGCGTACGACAATGTGCGCCAGGATATCTCCCACCTCGAGCTCGATAACTTTCCCTTCCAGCCGGTTTCGCGCAGAGAGTGTCATACGCGCAGCATAGCCCGTCGACGCTAACAGCGTCCAGTGCATACTTCATGTCAGTAAATGATCACATTATTCATTCTGGCACGTTAGACGCATCGCCTGATCCTTCTAGTTGAAGAACGAGGATACGCGCCACTTGCCAGCTATCAGTCAAGCTGCGAATCTATCTGCTCCATGTGTTTTGAGCTGAACGAAAATCGTTCCGGTGAGGAGGAAGAATATGGCCATTGTCGCGATGTTTGAGGTGAAGGGGGCCAGCTCGGCCAAATACGATGAGGTCATCCGCCGTCTCACGGCAATCGGCCAAAAAGTGCCTGACGGACAGATGTACCACATCTGTTACGGAGATAAACAGAACCTGCAGGTGATCAACGTCTTCGAGAGTCAGGCCAAGCTCGACGCCTTCGGCGCGAAGCTCATGCCGATCCTGCAAGACCTGGGCATCGAAGCGAAGGGCAAAATTCTCGAAGTCTACAACATCATTCCAGGATAAAAGCCTTTTGTTCCGGGTTCTGTGGAACGCCACTCTGATCTACTGCGCGCTTCTCTTTATCAATGTCTTCGCGCTCGCCTTCGCGTTGAATCGCAAATTCCCGGCCGCTTTACACTCAAATACGGCGTGGATCCCCGATCCCGGCGATTCACCTGCTTCAGAGCTTAGTGAAGACATCAACACGCGATTCGTGGCTGGAGTTGTAAAGGGTCAGAGGCCTTGCTTGCCAACAGGCGCCTATATAACCATCCCCGAAACTTTGTACTATTAGGTTTGACACATCCCATTGACGCACCTGCTAAAATAGAATGATAAGCGCGACAGAAGGCAGCCGTATGTCTCACACGCCGGCAACAGTACGCCTCCCCGTTTGCGCCGCCCCAAGCCTGCACCAAAATTGTGCAACTCATAACGATATCAAAATGCATACTTTTAAGTCCCGTAGATTGCACACATACGAGCATTGCATAAATAAGTCGCTTGGATTGACATCGTTGCAAAAACACGGGGGGGTGGGGGAGGGTGTCTCTTTTTTTATCGCGGTGAGGTGCATTTGACATGCAAGAACTAAAGATATTCCAGAAAACCGAGACCCTCCACGAAGGACGCTGGTGGGAGCCCGAGCCTGGCGGACGCGTGCACTGCTACCTCTGCCCGCGGCATTGCCATATCGGCGACGGCCAAAGCGGCTTCTGCTTCATTCGCGTCAATCAGGGTGGCCGCCTGTACAGCCTGGGCTATGGATCGCCTGCGGCCCTGCAAATCGATCCGATCGAGAAAAAGCCGCTCAATCATTTCCTTCCCGGGACCAAAGTTTTCTCGCTCGGTACTGCCGGCTGCAACATGGGCTGTTTTTTTTGCCAGAATTGGGATATTTCCAAGTCCAAGCACGATCAGGTGCACTCCACCAGCGTGCCGCCCGAAGACGTGCCGCTGTTGGCGCTGAAGTATGGTTGCGACTCGATCGCGTTCACCTATAACGAGCCGACCATCTGGGGTGAATACGTTGTCGATATTTGCCGCGCGGCCCGGCAGCATGGCGTGAAAACCGTCATGGTCTCGAATGGCTACATCACCCGCGAAGCGTTTCACGATATCTACGATCATGTCGATGCCGCCAACATCGATTTGAAGGCCTTCACCGAGGGTTTTTACGGCAAGATCACGCTCACCCATCTCGCGCCCGTGCTGGAAATGCTCGTGTGGCTCAAACGCGAAACGAATGTGTGGTTCGAGCTTACGAACCTGATGATTCCCACGCTCAACGACGATCCTGCCGAGACGCGCAAGCTCGCCGACTGGGTTCTGGAGAACTTAGGACCGGACGTTCCGCTGCATTTCACCGCGTTCCATCCTGATTTCAAGCTGCGGGATAAACCAGCCACGCCATCCGAAACGCTGCATCGCGCCCGCGCCATCGCTCGCGAGGCGGGCTTGCACTACGTCTATGAAGGCAACATTTTTTCCGATGCCGCAAATACCAGTTGCCCCGGGTGTGGCGCGCTGCTGATTCACCGTTCCTGGCACAACGTCATCGAGAATCGTCTTAAGGAAGGCGCATGTCCGGATTGCGGACACGCCGTCCCCGGCCGCTGGAGTCATTTGCAGGATGAGACATCATCGAAAGGTCGCGCGACCGTTGGCAACGCCGCAGCCACGATTCCAGAGGAGTTCGCGAAGAGATTTGCAAAGGGGTTCACAAAGGGGTTCGCAAAAAAGTATGGAGCGTTAAATCTCTAGCAATACAAACAGCGCGGCAAATTCGGAGACGTCGGGCGGCGTAATGTTGAAAAAGGGATCGAGATCGAAGTCGGGGAAACCCAATCGCGTGATGCGAATGCCTAATGCGGCGCGTGCGCGCTCAGGATCTGTCACCGGCATGGTCGCGAGCGCGCGGAAGATCACTTCGTGCTCGGGATCGGCGAACGTGTATCCGGCAAGCCGCCGTAATACCTCGATCCGTGCGGCAGGGTCGAGCGCGTTCTGGCACAAAGCCGCAAGCAATCGCCTCTCAGCCAATACGCGTTCATCCAAGCGTCGCTCGGCCGATGCGCGTTCAGCGCCTGCCGTAGCAGCCGTTACGCGAGCGGGCACACGAACTGCACGATTGTCGCAGGTGTCTGTTTCTTCGCTGCTGTGGTCTCGCGGCTCCGCATCGCGTCGGGCATCTTCAGGAGCTTTCTGTAGCGAGCGGCTGTCAAGCTCGCCGCCTTCGCCGGTTCCGGCTCGATCGGGCTGGTGCTCCGCCCGATTACCGTGCCTCCCGGTTCGATCGTTTTCGCCTGATTCATTCATCGCCATGTCGGTCGCAACTCTGTCGCTCGCAACTCGGTTGGACTTGACGCCTGGCAGCGCGTTCGGTTCCACGTTTTGCGCCAGCGCTAGCGCTGGCCCTGTTCCGCCAGGCGGCGTACCGCCGCGAGCGCAATGGAATTCAGCGGATCGGTTTGCAGGCCCGCGCGATATTCGCGCATCGCGTCTCCATAGTGGTTTTCCCGCTCGTCAAGCGCGGCCAGTGCGAATTGCGCGTGGCTGTCGAACGAGTTGAGCGCGAGCGCGGCGGTGAATGCGGCGCGTGCCTGCTGCACGTCGCCGTTAGTCATGTAGATGTCGCCGAGGTTTTCCTGGGCCTCGGCATTGGGATCGGCTTCGGCGGATAGACGGAACTGCTCTTCCGCTTCCGCGGTCCGTCCCTGGTCGAGCAGGAAATGTCCGTACGCGTTGCGGGCATCGCTGCTGAGCGGTGCGAGCGTCACGGCCTTGTGGAACTCGGCATCGGCGTCGGCGAACCGCCGCATCTCGGCGTACGCGCTTCCCAGGTTCTTGTACGGGTCCATGTACGCCGGCCGCAGCGCCATGGCCTGCTGAAAAAAGGAGATCGCTTCGGCATATCGTTTCTGATGGGTGCGCCGCAAACCCAGGTTGTTTAGCGTGGGAGCGTACGCATGGCCCGGACCGAGCGCCGCCGTCCACTCGCGCTCGGCGGAAACTTCATCGCCGCGCTCCCAGTAAATGACGCCGAGATTGGTGCGAATCAGCTGCGCGTCGGGTTGCTCGTCGAGCGTGTGGCGAAATAAAACTTCTTCGGTTCGCCATTCACGATTGCGACGGATGGTGCGAATGCCGTAGAGCAACGCGATAAGCGCCAGAACAGCGGGAACGGCGCGGCGCAAGAAAGGAATTCTCGCACGCGTGCGTGTGCCCGTCGCCATCGTTGTTGTCGAAGCAAGCGCCGCTGCCGGAACGCGAGATGCCGCCGCAAGCGACGATGGAGCACCGGGCGACGGAGCAGCGGATGCCTGAGCAACCGACGACGGAGCACCGGACGACGGAGCACCGGGCGGGCGCGCAGGGAGTTCAGTGGGCGATGCGCGCCACGCGGCGACGGCAGCCCAACCGAGCAGCCAGCAAAAACCTACCGACGGCAAATACAGATAGCGCTCCGCAAAAACTCCCGCAGGCATCCAGCGCGCATTCAAGACTGGAGCAAGCGTGATTCCCATCCACAGCAAGGCAAATGAGATTGGATGCGCGCGGCTCCAGAGCCACACGAATAGATTCAGAGCGGCAAGCAGCGCAACCAGTCCCAGAAGGACGCCTGTGTCGGTGACACGACTGCTCTCGTGGAACACGTAGAAAGCGGACAGGTGCACCGGCCAGATCAGTTTCCAGAGGTAGGAGCCGATCAAGGAGATCGCGGTCAGCAAGACTCTCGACCATGGGAGCGCAGGGCGCGCGACAGATGGAGCGAAGCTCCCCAGAACGAAATGACGGAAAGCGACATAGGCCGCGGCGGCGATCCACAGCCCTGAATACCGTGCGAACTTCTGACGCAGCGAAGTCGCCGCGCGATCGGGGCGATACGCATGCTCGTATGCCGCGGCAATCAAGGGGAGAACGAGTGCCTGCTCCTTTGAGAGCAGCGCCAGGATGTAGGTCGCGAGCATGGCCGCTTGTGGTTCCCACGTACTGTTTGCTGCGGAACTAATCAAACCTGTTTTCCCTGCAGGCGGTTCGGAATCCTGCGGACCGGCAGACTCGTAGCCCGAGGGCGCCAGCCGCAAATAGAAAAGAAAAGTAAGAAGGAAAAAAACGCTCAACTCGAGGTCGGTCACGCCGGCGATCCAGGCGACCGATTCCGTGTGCACCGGATGCAATGCAAACAATCCTGCGACAATCAGCGACATTAAACGATCGCCGAACAATCGTTCGGTCACGGCGAAAGTCAGCAGCACCACCGTGGCGTGCAGAACGACGCTGAAAAGGTGAAAGCCGAACGGGATGGGACCAAATAATTTGTAGCAAACAAGGTAGGTAAAGGTCATTAAGGGCCGGTAATAGTTGGTGACACCCTGCGCGCCCTCAAAGGTCCACACGGTGCTGCCGAATATTTTCCCGAGGTAACGGAAACTATGGGCGTAAGGGTTGCCGATAACCTGCAGGCGATCGTCATATACGAAGCTGCCGCTCAGCGAATTCAGGTACGGCACAACGGCCAGCAGCAGAAGTCCCAGGACGGCGCCCGCATTTGCCGCCGGTTCTTGCCGCGAATTTGCGTTCTGCCGCATAGTTCCATCCTACTGGAGCGGAACACGGAAAACTACGAGGCCGGCGCGCTTCGTGACCGAGACCTCAACCCACGCACGTTTTCCGCACGGGCGAGCCAGCCACAGTTGTGTGCGCGAAGCACACTGAATTTTGCGCCTAGACAATTGTTGGAACGAACGGTTGGAACCAATTGTTGGATCGCGTTTAAGGGTTAACCGTTGCCGTCAGGCCGCTGCGCGACGCGGGAGACATAATCACGCACTTCAGGTGCTGATCAAATTCTGTCGGGACATCGGTCGCGACATCTGTTATTAGAATTTCTATCGAGTTTCTAATGGGGAACGTTGGGCGGGAGCGCAGGTCGACCAGCCCGTTTGCGGGGAGCCTGGAGGAATCATGCGAATCGATCGTAGGCCTGCAGTTTTACAAACGATGCTTCTGGGTGTCGTTCTGGGCATACTCTCGTTGGCGGGCGCGGTCGGTACTTGGGCGCAGGGTATGCCCGCGACCGATGAGTGGCAGGAGGACGCGCCGGCACGGCGGCCGCCCGCCGCGCCACATGACCAAGCGGCTGAAGTGCATGCGCTTGCCGAATCCGTGCGGGCGCTTCAAGCGCAGGTGCAAGCACTGACCCAGGAGGTAACCGAATTGCGCGAAAGGCAGCAGCGTACTGGCGCGCCAGCGGCGGATCGTCAAGCGGCGGAGCTGGGGCCGGAAGGCATTCCGGTTGGAAGCGAAAAACCAGAGTTGAAAGCCACACGACTACACGAGACCGCCGCTGCCGGGGGAACGGCGCAGCTGGGTGCGGCAAATGGCCTGGCGAATCGTGTGACAAATGGTTTGACGGATATTGCTGGTGACCATCCTGCGGGCGACGTGGATGCCGATTCCCATACAGATTCGGGCGGTGAGTACGGCGCGAGCGAATCGCGCCCAGGAAAACAGGGGCAGCAGGAGTCGGCGGAATCGGTGCGGAATGCCGGGCCGCAAAGCTCCGCTGAGGCCACCGGCGAGGCCATTGCCGACCGTGTCGACAAGCTTGAAGAAGAGCAGCAATTCATCGATGCCAAGGTCAATGAGCAGTACCAATCGAAGGTCGAGAGCGGATCAAAATACCGCCTGCGCCTTTCGGGCATGGTGTTGCTGAACCTGTATGACAATCGCGGCGCGGTCGACAACCAAGATTTCCCCGAGTTAGCCATGCGCCCTTCTCCCGGTGATTCAGCCGGAGCTTTTGGCGGGACGCTGCGGCAGTCGCAAATCGGCCTGGATGTGTTTGGCCCGGACATCGCGGGCGCACATACGAGCGCCAACGTAAAATTCGATTTTGCCGGCGGCTTTCCCAGTACGGATAACGGCGTGGTTCAAGGGCTGATGCGTTTGCGCACAGGCGTGATGCGCTTTGACTGGAGCAATACCTCAGTGGTTGCCGGACAGGACCGGCTTTTTTTTGCGCCTCTCACGCCCACATCGCTGGCGTCGGTGGCGGTTCCAGCTCTTTCTTACGCGGGAGACCTGTGGAGCTGGACGCCGCAAATACGCGTGGAGCACCGGCACAACCTATCGGGGGATTCCAGCCTGCTACTCGCGGCCGGGATTCTCGATTCACTATCGGGCGACATGCCGCGATCGTCCTATACCCGGTTGCCGACGTGGGGCGAGTCGTCAGGGCAGCCAGCGTACGCGGCGCGCGTCGCCTGGAGCCGGCACCTAGCGGATCAAGACCTGACGGTAGGCTTTGGCGGCTATTACGGACGGCAAGACTGGCGATTCATGCGCACGGTGGATGCCTGGGCCGCGACGCTGGATGTGGCGGTGCCGCTAGGCAAACGGTTTGCTCTGACCGGAGCATTCTACCGGGGACGAGCATTGGGTGGTCTTGCAGGAGGCATTGGGCAGGATGTATTGATGTCGGGTCCCATCACCGACCCGACAGCAACGATTCGCGGACTCGATTCGGCAGGCGGCTGGATACAGTTGAAATTCAAGCCTCGCGCCAAGCTCGAATTCAATGGTGCTTTTGGAGATGACAATCCGTTTGCCAGTGAACTGCGGCGTTTTAATCCGGCGCAGTCTGGTTATAGTGTATGGTTGTCGAAGAATTTGAGTCCGTTCGCGAACGTCCTTTATCAACTACGCTCCGACGTCGTGATTGCGATGGAGTACCGCCATTTACAAACCTTCGCTCTTGGAAGTGGATCGACTGGGGCAAACCATGTGAATCTAAGCCTGGGGTACATGTTTTGAAGATGTTGCGGAGGATAAAGCAACGGGGAACGGTGCGGAACTGGCTCCTGTTGATGGTGGTATGCGCGGGGTGCGTACCGGGCTGGGGGGATGGGTTACCCGTCACGGCCAAGATCGCGGTGGTCGCGGGGAAAGTGGCGAAGCGGGAATCGCCAGCATCCAGCAGTGCCCTGGATGCCTCGAACGTGGCCCTATGGCTGACCCCGGTGGATGAGAATGGAACGCCGAAAACGATGCACATAACACCGCCGGGGCCCATTCCGCAAATTGTTCAGCGAAACAAGACCTTTGAACCGCACGTTGTAGTGGTCCAAGTCGGCTCCGCGATCGAGTTTCCGAACAAGGATCCTTTTTTTCACAATGTATTTTCGCTGTATGACGGCAAGCGCTTCGACCTGGGACTCTATGAAGCTGGGACGACGCGATCGGTCCATTTCAACAGAGCAGGAGTGAGCTTTCTATTCTGCAACATTCACTCGGAAATGAGTGCGGTGGTTCTAGCGGTGGATACGCCGTATTTTGGGCTCTCCGACAGCGCCGGCCACCTAGCCATTCCCAACGTTCCCGACGGGCGATATGAGATGCACGTGTGGTACGAGCGCAGCCAGCCGGACGGCCTGAAGGCGTTCGATCGCATGGTCACGATCTCCGAATCGACGCGTGCCCTGGGAACGGTGCAGGTGACCGATAGTCGCGACTTCAACCTCGCGCACAAGAACAAGTACGGCCAGGATTACATTCCTCCAGCAAACGCACCGTACTAGCGGGTGCGGAATACGCGCTCGACCCAGCGCGCACGTGCTGGGTGGGATCACTGGCTCGCTTTGACACTGGAGGCTCGCTAGCTATTTTGATACCCTCGATATTGGTTCGCATATGAGATTCCGTGCACGCATGCTGGTGGTGATGCTTTTCCTGGGGACTGGCAGCGCGCTGCTGGCGCTGCAGCGTAATCCGTTCGACAGTTATCGCCCGGGAGAGGGCCGCGGCGAGGGCGATGAGAAAGCGGAGTGGACGTTTGCTCGCCTGCGCTATCCGACCCGGGGCAGTTCTTATGACGGGTTCGGGGGCTTCGGCGGATTTCGCGGCGGTGGCTGGTCGGAAGATTATCCGAAGGCGGACCGTCAGTTTGTGGAAGGGTTGCGCCGCCTGACGCGGCTTAATGCGCGGCCGTACCAAGAGGTGCTGGAGCCGGACAGCGAGGATCTTTTCAACTGGCCGTGGCTTTATGCCGTCAATGTGGGTACGTGGGACTTCACCGACGAACAAGGCGCTCGCATGCGGGCGTATTTGCTTCGCGGCGGATTTTTAATGGTCGACAGTTTTCATGGCGTGGCTGAATGGGAAAGTTTTTTAATTGGGATGCGCAAAATCTTTCCAGACCGGCCGATTGAGGACTTAGAGAATAAAGACGAAATTTTTCACGTGCTGTACGACCTCGACGAACGTATTCAGGTGCCGGGATATCAGTACATCATGACCGGCAGGACGTTCGAGCGGGATGGCATCGAACCGAAATGGCGGGCCATCCGCGATGACAAAGGCCGGATCATGGTGGCGATATGCCACAACATGCACATCGGGGATGCCTGGGAACACGCGGACGATCCGCGATATCCGGAGCGGTTTTCCTCGTTGGCCTACCGGCTGGGGATCAATTACATCATCTATTCGATGACGCACTGAGATTTGACGCGCTGGATAGCGCTTGAAGCCGGGCGTAGGGCGGGGTGGACGGATTGCTCGCGGGCTCAGAGCTGAGCGGGGCCTATCTCCCGCGAAGCAAGCGATCCGGGGGGCGATCCCGGGGTACTGCGGTGAGGTATCCCGTCAGGCGGTGCTGGGACAGTTGCTGCCAGGGCGGCGGGAACGCAGTTGAGACAAACGGCTGCGCAGGCGGCTGAAGTCCATACCCGCCGATTGACAGACGAGAGCGAAGTCGCTGTCCTCGCCAAACAAATAATGTTCGGCTTCCCGCTTGACCCGCCGTGGCCCGGAAATCCAATCCTGAATGGTGCTTACGATGACCGCTTGCCAGAGGCGGGCCTCGGCCAAAGTCTCACGTTCATTCGTTACCATCGCACTCATCCGCGCCATTGCACACCTCAACCGGGTAATGGGACTCGATAATGGGGTTATCAGTGCAATAGGCGGGCCATACTCGAGAGTTACAGGATTTTTTTTAATCCAGCAATTCCTGGACGGGGATACCCGAAACACTTTATAACACGGGTGTTAATCTGGTAGGACGCCGCACTGTGCTGCAGACCGGACGGTGGCCACGCACGGTGGACGAGTCTTCTGGAGCCAGCAAGTAAAATTGTTCAAACGCGCGACAGTTTTTCACTCCATTGCGTTTTCACGCCGGCAAGGTTCAAGCCGGTTTACGCCCCGGTGGGCCCCGGTGGGCCCATCGTCTGGCTGCATGGCGATACGTTTCCTTGAGGAAGTGCTGCGAAGTTGATAGCGGAGGGATAGTTTGCGTTAGAATTGTGCGCCGATTGCCTATGGATAAGGGCGCAGGCCCCGGCCAGGGGCGTTGCTGCAAGTCAAGTAAAGCAAGTCAAGTAAAGCTAGTCAAGTAAAGCTAGTCACGTAAAGATAAGAAAAAGTCCAGCGCGCGGCCAGTCGCTCGATGCCAGAGCGGCAGGGCCACGGCAACGGCCAGCAGGCCGGAGGGTCAATGAAGCGACGAGAATTTGTAACGCTGGGATGCGCCACTCTCGCACAAGCAAGTTTGCGGGCACACGCGGGCAAGCTGCTGCCTGGACAAACGCCTGGACAAACCCCTGGACAACCGCAGATGCAAATGCCGGCAGCGCAGGGTACGCAGCCGGCAGGCAACACGCCTGCGGATAACACGAAAGCGGATTTCACACTGCAAATCGAGCCAGTAGTTTTGGAGCTGGCGCCGAGCCGGGCAATCAGCACGATTGGGTATAACGGCGGCTCGCCGGGACCGCTGCTGCGCATGCGCGAGGGGGCGACTGTAACCGTTGACGTGGTGAACCAGACCGATGTACCAGAACTGGTGCACTGGCACGGGTTGTTTGTGCCGTCCGACGTCGATGGCGCCGAAGAAGAAGGCACACCGATGGTGCCGCCTCATGGCCGCAAACGGTATCAGTTTGAGGCGCGCCCGGCGGGAACGCGCTGGTACCACACGCACACAATGGCGATGGCCGACCTGCACCGAGGATCGTACACGGGACAATACGGTTTTCTGTACATCGAACCGAAACAGGATCCCGGCCGCTTCGACCAGGAGTTTTTCCTCGCGTTACGCGATTGGGAGCCGTTTTTCGCGGACGAAGTGGAGGATCCGGACGAAATCCTGGACGCAGGGCCGCAGCCTGAAAAGCCGCCGACGCCCGATATGCGACTGAACGGGCTTGAGGTCGGCTCACGGATTTCCTCAATCAACGACAAAATGCTGGGAGGGGGCGACCCGATCCGGGTGAAGGCCGGGCAGCGCGTGTTCTTTCACCTGTTGAATGCCAGCGCGATCGAGAACCGGCGTATCGCCATGGCTGGCCATCGTTTTCAGGTGGTGGCGATGGATGGCAATCCTGTGCCCACGCCGCAATCGGTGGAAGTGCTTTTGATCGGCCCAGGCGAGCGGATCGACGCGTTTGTGGATATGAACCGGCCCGGCGTGTGGACGCTTGGGGCGACGATGGACGAGGATCGCAATGCGGGCATGGGTGTGGTGATCGAATACGAGAATCAGAAAGGGCAGCCGCAGTGGATTGCTCCAGCGAAGACGGGGTGGGACTACACGATTTTCGGCAAGGCGGTATCGCGGCCCATGCCCGACCACACGTTTGAGATGGTTTTTGAGAAGAATCCGCGGGCGGACGGCGGCAAGTTCAACCAGTGGGTGGTCAACGGGAAGGCTTACCCGCACGAACAGGAGTTCGTGCTGCAGCAGGGGGCGCGGTACCGTTTAAACTTCCGCAACAAGAGCGACGATGCGCACCCGGTACATCTTCACAGGCATCTGTTCGAGATCGTGGACATCAACGGGAAAGCTACAGGCGGAATCATGAAGGACACGGTGGTCATGCCCGTCTATGGGCGCGTGAACGTGGACCTGGTGGCGGATCAGCCGGGCCTGACGCTGTTTCACTGCCACATCCAGCAACACATGGATTATGGTTTCAAGGCGCTGTTTCGCTACAGCTGAGCTGCGCAAGGAAAGGCGCAGTTAACGCGGCGCGGGAACGATTTTAGACGTGCGATCGCCGGCCTGACGAACGGCCTGTGTAGCAGCGCTGGATCTGGATCGCGATGTATCGGGCGACAACCTGGAGTCATGATTCCCGGGTGGAAGATATACCGGCGACGGATCGCCGATCTACCGGCGATGTATCGCTGATGTACAGCCGATGTATCGATGGGACATCGCTGGTCCGGGCGATGGTTGCCTTCTTTACAGGGCGAGGCGAAACTGAAGCATCGCGTCGAGATGCAGACGCTGCAAACGGGAAACATGCGCCCATGTCTGAAACCCTAAAAACTGCGGAGAGTATAACAGCGGGTTCTGGAGCCGACCGCCGCACGAATGTACGTTATAAATTCGTCGCTTCGGCGGAGCTGGTGGCCGAAGGATCGGGAAAACGGATCGAAGGACGTGTGAGCGATTTAAGCGAGCAGGGATGCTACGTGGACACAAACACCAGCTTCGCGATGGGCACGATCGTGACGATAGGCATTACGCGGGAAGCCAAGCGATTTGAAGCGCAGGCGCAAGTCATTTTCAACCAGGATGGAAAGGGCATGGGACTGCTATTCGCAGCGATTGCGTCTGCGCAACTTCCGGTGCTGGAAGCATGGCTTTCCGCGTCGCGGGAGACATCGTGGCTGGCAGCAAACCGCCGGAGGAGCCAGCGTATCGTCATGAAAGTGCCGGTGCGCGTAGACTCGCCGCGGGGCGTCAAGCCGCCATTTACCGAAGAAAGTAGCACCCTGATGGTTAGCGCTCACGGAGCGTTGATTTGGTTGTCAGAACGGGTGAAAAAAGGGCAGCGACTCATCCTCTTTAATGCGAAAACGGGCTCGTCCGCAGAGTGCATTGTGGCGCATATTGGCGAAACAGAAGACAATCGCGTGCAGGTTGGGATGGCGTTTGTGCTGCCTAGTGCGGCGTTCTGGCACGTGCATTTTCCTCCGGCAGACTGGACCAGCCGCCACGAAGATGCCAAGCAATTCAAGGTTGGCCCGGCGAAGGGTTGACCGCCTCCGTAGTCCTGAAATTCCTCCCGAGATAGATCCGCCAGGGGCGATCGAGCAGATGTGATGGGGCGGATTTCCGATTGATTCCCGAAAGCAGATGGTGAATTTCGGGCGGTTTTCGATTACCGTTTGTTGGGGAATCGACAGCACGCGATTAGCAGGCTGAGCAAGCAATGAGTCGCTCGAGCGAATTGGATCACTACATCGGGGGCGCGTGGACGAGGTCCACGGGCGCAGAGTATTTGCGCGTGGTCGACCCGGCCACAGCGGAATTGTTAGCGCACGTGCCGGCAGGCACGCGTGAAGACACGGCTCGCGCCGTGGCGGCCGCCGCCTCCGCGTATCCGGGATGGCGAAGGACACCGCCCGAAGAACGCATTCAGTATCTTTTCAAATTGAAGCAGCTCCTCGAAAGGGATATCGAGGAACTCGCGCGGATTTGCACCATGGAGAATGGCAAGACGCTGGCAGAATCGCGGGCGGAGCTGCGACGGGCGATCGAAAACGTAGAGGTGGCGTGCGGAATTCCCACGCTGATGCAGGGCTACAATCTCGAAGACGTGGCGACGGGCATCGACGAAATCATGATCCGTCAGCCGCTGGGGGTAACGGCGGCGGTGACGCCATTCAATTTTCCCGCGATGATTCCGTTCTGGTTTTTGCCGTACGCGATTGGGTGCGGAAACACATTTATTTTGAAGCCGTCGGAAAAGGTTCCGCTTACGGCGCAGCGCATATTCCAGATCCTGGAGGAATTGCTGCTGCCGGCAGGTGTGGTCAACCTGGTGCACGGCGGCAAAATCGCGGTAGAAACGTTACTGCAACATCCACAGGTTCGCGCCATCAGCTTTGTAGGGTCGACAGCCGGTCGCGAGACAGATTTACGCGCAAGCGGCGCTTCACGGGAAGCGCGTGCAATGCCAGGGCGGCGCGAAAAATCACGTGCTGGTTCTGCCGGATGCGGATATGCCCACCGCGACGCGCATCATCGGCGACAGCGCCTTTGGGTGTGCGGGCCAGCGCTGCCTGGCGGTGTCGGTGGCGGTAACCGTAGGAGAAGCGCGAGAAAAGTTCACCACGGAAATCACGGCGATGGCCAGCGCGATTCGTACGGGGAGCGGTCTCGATAAGGACGTGCAAATGGGTCCGGTAATCACGGCGGCGAGCAAAGTACGAATTGCGAGCCTGATTGCCCAAGGTGAAAGCGAAGGGGGCACCATAGTGCTCGATGGACGCCCAGGAAACGGGGCTATCGGCGGAAATGGAAATTCACGGGGGAATTTCCTGAAGCCCACCGTAATTGACGATATTCCGGAACAAAGCGCGCTTTTCACTACGGAGATTTTCGGGCCGGTGCTGAGTTTGCTTCACGCCGCGACTGTGGAGGAGGGAATGGCACTGCTGGCGCGCAGCCCGTACGGGAATATGGCCTCGATCTTTACGACGAGCGGTGCGGCTGCGCGGAAATTTCGCTACGAAGTGCCGGCGGGAAATATTGGCGTGAATATCGGTGTGGCCGCGCCCATGGCCTATTTCCCGTTCAGTGGATGGCGGGAGAGTTTTTTTGGGGTCCTGCACGGGCAGGGACGCGATGCCATCGAATTCTACACGGACAAGAAGGTTGTGGTGGAACGCTGGCCGCAGGAATGGTCGCGAACGTTTTAACCTGCCGAAAGAAGAATTGGCCACACGGGGGAGCACAGCGATGCCTTGGTTAACGTCTGCGGGTGTGAGCATTCATTACAAACTGAGCGGCGCGGGACGGCGGAGCCTGATCCTGGTACACGAACTGGGAGGAAGTCTGGATAGCTGGGACACGGTATTACCGCGTCTGGAACCTGAATTCCGAATCCTGCGCATGGATCAGCGGGGGGCGGGGCTATCCGAAAAAGTGCGCGAGCCATTCACGATTGACGATCACGTGCGCGACCTCGAGAACACGGTTGCGGCGGCGGAGATGGCCCCACCCTATTACCTTGCCGGGATTGCGGCGGGAGCCGCGGTGGTGATCGCGTTCATTCACCAGCATTCCGCGGAGGTTAAGGCGGCAATGCTGTGTGCCGCCGCCACCGATGTAGCCGAAGACCGGCGCCAGTTTCTGATCGATCGTTCCGAACTGGCACGATGCCAGGGAATGCGCGCGGTGGCAGATGCAACGCTGGCGCGATCGTTTCCCGCCGCGGTACGTCACGATTTTGCTGCTTACGAGGCCTATCGCGGCCGGCTTTTGGCAAACGATCCTGTCTGTTATGGCCTGGCGAATCGCGTATTGCTCGAGGCCAATCTCGATGCGGCCATTGCCGCGCTGCGCTGCGCGTGCCTGGTGCTCGCGGGCGCTCACGATTTGCTCGTTCCGCCGGAAAACGTGCAGGCGCTGGCCAGCCGGCTGCACGGTGCGGAGTTCGCGGTGCTGGACACGGCACACGTGATGCCGGTACAAGCTCCGGAATTATTCACGGAAAAGCTACTGAGCTTCTTTGTCCGCTGACTTTCTCTCAACATTTTTGTTAACTTCGATTGACACCTGATCGCAGCACAGGTATAAGCCGAGATGGCGATTGTTTTTGCGTTGCAGCCTGAAGAGGTCGCATGCGGAGACAATCTTGCCGCCGCCCCTGGTTCAACATCGTTTAACCATCGATGCGGGGAATTCCAAACTGAGGCGTGAGACAAGCACTTCGACTCACATCCAGGAAGGAGAGCGCAGATGCCGACAAAGAAGAAGGGAACAAAGAAGACCAAGAAAGGCAAATAGCCATTCGATTCGATTTGGCAAAGGCGCCCCGCGCGGGTAAAGCACGATGACCCTGCGCGGGGCGCTTTCTTTTTGGCGGCGCGAACGGTGCGTATACGTTCGGCTGGCGTTTACCGGCCGCTGCGGTTATTTCGCAGCCGGTGAAGGGCACGCGCATCCGGCGAAATCGCTCGCGCGTATTTGGGTTTGCGCGCAGGAATAGAGGGACCAGTCTTTGGAGGTGACAATCGAGACGACGGCATTGTGAACGGAGAAAAAATCGAAGAACTCGGCGCGAATAGCGGGCTGGGTGCGGATGGCGGCAGCGACGGCACCGACGGTCGCAGGGCTGAGGCGACGGGCGTTGTAGGCCTGCCGGAAAGCATATTCCTTATCCCAATCGGGTGACTCTGTCGCGCCCGCCTGGGCATAGTTTTTCAGATAGACAACGGCGTAATCCGCTAGAGCGCCGTTTTTCCTGTCATAGACGCCGATTTCAAAGGCTGGGTTGTTCAAGTAAATGGGACTGATGGAAGGGGCGAGGTGCACCTGCAGGAAGGGCGTGCCGCCGTCGCTGACGATGCGAAAATCATCGCGGTGAAGATGGGCGGCATAGCTGTCGCGGAGAATATCCCGGTAGTGCTTCGTGGCTGCGAGGAACGCGTCAACGTATTCCGGTTTCCAAAAAGAAGTTATTTTGGCGCAATCATTCTGCGTCCCGGAGTTGAATGCGTCTACGCCAGGAGGGATATGCATGACGAGGACGGCAGTTTTTCCGGCGCGCTGCGTTTCCTGAAGTTTGCGCGTGAGCCACTTCATTTCGAGTGTGCCGGGATCTTGCGAAGTGTCCGGCTCGACCGCCGGGGGTGTGCATCCCGGGTGGTAGTGAGTCGACCAGAGGGTGCTATTCAAAACAATTAATTCCTGGTTCGGCACGGTTGGATGCGGAACCGCGTAGAAGCCTCCCGTGGCGAAGTCTCTTGCAGCGCCTGGGCGTGCAGCCAGGGCACTCCATTCCGACCCGAGCGTGGAGAATAGAGCACCATGGGGAGGCTCGGCATAGTCGTCGCACGTGGAATCGTTGTTCCCGATGGCTCCGAACACCGGCACCTTTGGAAATGCCGACTGCAGCGTGCGACTCACAAAGACCATGGTCTTTATCGTGAAACTCTGAAAATCCTCGTCAGCCAGGTGGTACGCACGGTATTTCGATCGAAAATCATGCGCGAGATAGTCGCCGGTCATCAGGACATAGTCGTAGTGCGCACCAGAGCTTTGCGCGGCGGCGATGGCCGAGGCTAGCAGCCGATAGCTTGCGTCGCGAGAATCCTGCGATAGCGCATGGTTGCTCGAAGACTTAAAAATCGCTTCCCAGGCCGACGCGGGCGCGGAGGCTAGCCTCGAAACCAGCGAGGCATCGGCAAAGGGATCAAAATGAATATCGGAAATCAGGAGAAAAGCACCCTGGTTTGAGCCGACTGAGGCCGGGGCGTGGCTTTGCCGGTTTTATCGGGGGCGGCTTTATCGGGGACGGTTTTATCGCGGCGCGCGTGGAGACCGCGCGTCCGCAAATTCGTTGGCAGGCGTGGGTACGACCGGTGAGGACCCGAGCGGCAAGAGCAGGAGCAGCAGAAGAACTGCCAACAGGCGCAGGCGGCCGATTTGTGGTTTCACCATATCTTTTATCTTTACGTTTTCCCTGACCGCTTCGGGTAACGGCTGTGCGCCGGTGCGGGCGCTGAGAAGCTCGATTCAAATTCCCGAAAACGTCGTTCGAGCTCCCATTGCTGGCGGGCCTTTTCGCTGGACTCAAGAAATTGTGTGCATAGGCCCGTGGACTTCGATGGCTTGCCGAGATCGCGGGCGTCTCGGGGTTGCACACAGGGCGCCACGGGCCGGTCAAACGCGTCCGGCTTGCGCCAGAGGCTCGCACCCGGCAGAAAACTGTGTTCGATACTGCTGCGCACCAGCTGCTTAACTTCAGCATAGTGCAGGCCGTAAGTTTGGACCGCGCGCACAAACTCATGCGTGAGGTCGATACGCGATACGCCTTCGTCGTCGGTGGAGAGGGCGACAGGAACGCCAAACTTGCGGTAAATGGAAAACGGATGATCCTTGCCGCTCACACCGAGAATGACCTCATTGCTGGTGAGGTTGATTTCGACCATAACGTGACGGCTGGCCATTTCCTTTAGAAGTTCATAAGGGCGATCCTCTTGCAACACGTCCACGCCGTGGCCGATGCGCTCAGCATGCGCCTGTTCGACGGCCAGACGAATGTGGCAGCACAGGCCTTCGGGCGGAACCATCCCGGGAGCAAGCTCTCCGGCGTGCAAGCTAATGTGTACCCGCGGGTAGAGGCGGTGCAGGAATCCAACCATGCGCATGTGCAGATCGTAATCGGCCATGGAAATGTGGGCGTCTTCCGGTTGTACAAAATTAATGCCGACGAAGCGGGAATCAGCGGAGGCCACCTCGAAGCCCAGCAATGTTTGGGCGAAAACGATTTCCCGGGGAGCGGCACGCAGAACTTGATACAGATAACGGATCTGAACCTCGCAGGCGGGAACTGCATCGGCTCGGCCGCAGTGCTCGCGGCTGCGCCGCAGGGCCTCCGCCCGGTCAAGATGGGTGCGAGCCACGGCAACATCATCGCGCAGGCCTTGCGTGAGCAGGTCGGTGCGCAGCGCTGCGAAGTCATCGCGCCAGCCGATTTTTTTGGCGATGCCGGCGGTGTGGTCGAATGCGGGCGTTTCCATCAGTTCGAGATACTGCTCGGACTGGGAGGCGGCGCGACTGGCAACTTCGTCTAGCCATTCGCCGGTATGACTGCTACTGATGGCGCCAAACTTGCTGAAAGCGTCGAAGAAGTGGTCGTGACCGCTGGCTGCGGCGGAAGGCACAAAATCGCGCATCGAAAAGGCGTCGACCAAGGCATCGTAAAGATGCTGGTCGACGTATGCTTGCGAAGCGGGAACTCCACGATCGGCGCAGAGCGGAGTTGGAGCAGAGGCACTATCGCCATGCAGCGGACTGACGGGGTCCTGGCTCTGTGACGGCACGCTTGTGTTCGCATGCTCATCGGCCGGTAAACTCGCCGGGAGAAGCGACAGCGTGGCCAAGTTCACGCAGAGTCCATCTTCGGCGGCGGCGCGAATCCGGGATTCCGCGTATACAGCGCCCGCTAAGTGATTATGCAGATCGGCACCTTTGGGCATGCGCACCAGGAAGGCGCGCATGTCGAGTGGATTCGAGCGAGCGGCCTCGAACGCTCGGGCAGCGCGTTGTTCGGCGTCGGTCGGCAGATTGACAGGGGTGGTTGTCGTTTGCGCAAAACAGATTGCCGGAAGGAGCGAGATCAAAGCGAGCACCGCGCGGGGGGAGCAACGGGGCGAGCATTGCAAGTTGAGCATTCGTGAGAACCGACCGCAATCGAGCGCGGGGAAACTCTATCACAAGGGAAAGAGGGATTTGCGCAAACTCAGACGCGATTCCCTATACCGCAGGGGGCCGAGGATGAGCCTACAAGCAGTCGCATAAATCACGCCGGGACGATCGATGCTGCGCAAGCCACGCCGTGTAAGCCACGCTGCGTAACCCACGCCGTGTAACCGGAGCTGGGCAGCCCGTCCCGGGTAACGCAGGGCTGGTCCGCAAGCGCCGGCCTTACCAGGCGAATGCCAACTCAGTCCTTGGTACGGGCGGACATCCGGCGGGGATGTTTGGCGGCGGCGATCACGGTGATTTCGTCGTCGGCCACCTCGGAGAAATCCAGCGACTTTCCGTTTTGTCGAATGCGCGATTTCGGGCCCGGCTTTCGCGAATTCGACGGTTTGTTGTGCTGCTGCTTTGCTTTCATATGATTATTCTTGCCGACGATTCCACCTCGGCTGCGCCTTGTGGAAAGACGGACGGGACGCAAACGCCGGCAACGGAACGTCCTGCAACAAGAGTCATTCGTTCACCACGAAATAAGGGGATGGACCCCTGGCGCCGCGCTATCGAGGTCGGTTGATGAAGGTGTGGTGTGCCGCAAAAACGGATGGCGGGCGCACATGTGTTGCGAAAAGGCGCGCCGGACCAGACTGAAAACACCCGCGTCCAAAGTGCCGGGCACATCTTTACTGCTGGGGTTCGGATGAGACCAGGCGCAGCAGGTGCAAGCAAACCGGCTGAAAAGTCCGGCGGTCACCCAAGTGAGCGATCGTTCCATGCGGATCCTCCCATCGCGGTGGCAATCCTGTTTGGCAGATACGTTTGCGGGGTAAACGCCAATTACCACCCATCGAAAAAGTAGCTGGAAGAAGTCAGCATGTCCAACTCGTAGTTGTGATGAGAACAATCGATATTACCGAGGCTGGCGCGGCCAGGATGAGATACGCAAAATGAGCCGGCAAAACTGAATGGGCGAATGGAGAGCGGCAGATGGAGGGATCGAGGATAGTGGGTCGTCTGTGCGGAATGAGAGATGCAAAAAAGATCCGATTGTTGAACAGGCCGGCGGAAGCGAATAGGCGGAAGCGATCAGGCGCTCGAAAAACATTCGCGACACGATAACGTGTCTGTCCACATTTGTCGGCTGCGCCGGCAGGGCCTGGAGAGCTTCGCTTATTCCGAAATGGCGTAGGCCCGACGGTGAAAGCAAGTGATTCGGCACACGATTATTGACATGATAAAACCGATGTGATAACTCCGCTGCGAGCAGATACAACCGCCCATTACAATCACCGGGAGAAAAAGATGACGCGTAAGGATGCGGAATTGCGGGAGCGCACCACCAAAACTACTGGAGAAAGGCCGAAAGGGCTCAGCCGAAGATCGCTTCTCAAAGGAGTGGGAGGAGCGGCACTGGCGGCTGCCGGCGCAAGCCTGGCCAGCGTTATGAGTGCGCGTGCGCAGGTCGGGGGACTCGAGCCCGGTCCCGTTGTGCCGACATTCCGGCTTCCCAGTGGTTCGCTCAGCTATCTCGACCGCAAGCAATATATCCACAACATGGAAGTTGTCTCGCACATATCGGGTGCGACGATCAGCGGTGGCGAGCCGCTGATGGCGCATGTGGGCGCGAGGCAAGCAGCGATTGCTCCCGGCCGCCGGAGGTTTGGTCGACATCAGCGATGCCGAAGAAACCAGTGCTCATGAACAAGGGCGTGATTCGCGGCAACGGCACGGTCACCTACAACACCAAGCTCAAGAAGTGGATCATGATGTGCACCGCGGCGGCGCCGCTTACCCGCGCGACTCCTGAATATCCGACGGGGCCAGTACGACAAGCCGCTACGCGACAAATCGACAGGGTACAAAGGGCTGCGAGGCATCCGGAACTACGACATCACCGATCCCGCCAAGCCGAACATGCTTCAGGAATTCAACACGGGAGAAAAGGGTAACGGCACACACCACAATTTTTACGATGGCGGAAAGTACGCATATCTCGATTGCGGCTGGGACGACCAGTTGCGACTGGAGAATCACCAGCGGCCGTACAGCAATGCGCTGATGATCGTGGACATGACCGATCCCGCAAATGTGCAGGAAGTTTCGCGGTGGTGGGTTCCGGGCCAGAGATTGGGCGAGGAAGAGGAGTACAAGAAATATAGCTTCGCCGGACGATCACACTTCATGGACCGGAAATCATGGCGCGATCACCGTGCCCAAGCGCGTCGAGGACGGCGGAACGATCGGCTATGGCGGGTTTGGCGCGTTCGGCATGTACGTTATGGATCTGTCGGACATCAAGAACACCCCAAGCCCTGCGGGCGCATGTCAATATGAGTTCAATGCGATTCGGCACGATTCCGTTCCACACCTGCTATCCGCTGAACGCCGATGCCGCGCATCCGCGGCTGCATGAACATAGTGGTCGCGGTGCACGAAGCGCTCGAAGCGGATTGCCGCGAGAATTATCACACGCCGTACATGATGGACGTGAAGGATCCGCACAACCCGAAAATCGTCGGCGTTGTTTCCGCGTCCAAAGGCGCCGGAAGGTGCGCCGTACAGCGACTTCTGCTTCGCGCGCGGCCGCTTTGGTTCGCACAACACGCAATGCTGGCTGGCGCCCGGGCACCGAGCGGCCGGAAATCATGGTCCATCGCCTGGTTCGACGCCGGACGTGCGAGTTTTCGATATGTCCAATCCCACTGGCGCCAAAAGAGGTGGCGTGGTTCGTGCCTCCTCGCGACGGCGAAATCGAGAACTACGACATCCTGGTGGCGGGGCACGACGGAGAATGTGCTTCGTCGAGTGGGACCGAAACTTGATTTGGATGGGACGCACGAAGGAAGCTATTGCCTCTCCTGCCCGGCG
Organism: uncultured Acidobacteriota bacterium; assembly: GCA_963828935.1. Lineage (GTDB taxonomy): Bacteria > Acidobacteriota > Terriglobia > Acidiferrales > UBA7541 > Palsa-189. The sequence goes on from CAWHGP010000010.1 coordinate 614,658, forward strand.
CTGGGCAAGCCGGTGCACCGAACCCACAAAGTGGAGAAGTGGTCGATCCCGCACTGCAACGTGGGCTGGGACGATCAGACCGCGCGAAGCTTTTATTTCGGCCGATCGATCAGCCAGATGGGGTAGCTTCTCGGCCGCCGGTTTCTGGGCCAGTGTCGCTGGGCCAGGGCAAAATCGTGCGGAGCCTAACGGGCTCACGGTAATTATTGCGGCGGCGCGCGTCGCGGCGGAATGCGCTGTGTTCTGGACCTTCATCTAGTTTCGACGGGGCTCCGTAAAGCGTACTCCTCGATTGCGGCGGCGACTCCGCCGGCGTCGTTTGACAGCGTCTCCCGCCAGCCCAGCCGTTTTAATTCGGGGACGCTGTTACCCATCACGATGGGCAAGCCTGCGAATTCCAGCATTTCACGATCGTTGTGGTTATCTCCAATGGCCATTATTTCTTCACGGCCGAAGCCGCGGAGTGCCGTCCATTCGGCGAGTGTCGATCCCTTGGACAGGTTGGGGCGGATCACATCCACCATGCCGAAATCGCGATCCTCGTAGCAGGTGACGGCGAGAGAGAAGGACGCCGGCTCGTACGCTGACTGGAGTTCGCGCAGAGCGGCTTCCGCCTGCCTCATCCTGTCGACCGAGCCGCTGTACATGACTTGAATAGGATCCTCGGTCAGGGAGTCCTCGAGCGGAAACATCTGCGCGATAAACGCGCGGTTGCGAAGGAAATAGGCGCTGCGCCGGGGGTCGTTCCAGTCGATTTGCTCGTAGATCACCTGGTTTGCCCGCGGCCGGTCGAAGACCACGGCGGCGCCGGTGCGAAACGCGGACATTTGTCCGAGCACCTCGCGCGCGGTGGCGCGATCCAGAAGGTGGCGGAGGTGTGTGGTGCCGTCCTTGGACTTCACGAGCGCCCCATTGTTGACAATCATGGTGAGGGGGCAGGGAATTTGCAGCGCAATAGGCAGCGCAAAATCGAAGCGCCTGCCGGTAACGAGAGCCACTTCAATGCCACGGCTATAAGCCGCTTCGATGGCGCGCAGATTCGCTTCGGGCAGGGCCGAAGTGCTGTCGAGCAGGGTGCCATCGATGTCCAAGGCGATAAAGCGAACGGCCATCGAGTAATTGTACCGTGGCGGCTACGAAAACCGGCAGGTTGAAATGGGCCCATGTGCGCGGAAAGCGTCGAGAAGTGTGCGATTGGCGTCCGCTCGATAAAAGGGATGGGTGCCGCAGAGGAATCCGCAGAAGATTGGTGGACGGCGGGGGATTCGAACCCCCGACCTCCTCGTTGCGAACGAGGCAGGAAACCTAAAAAGGCGTGGTGCTGAAACCACTTGCGTCTTTTAGCGCCTGTCTAAGGTGGGCAACTTGGGCAACCCTACTCGCTCAGCCATGGAACTCGCCCTGCAGCTGGGACAATAGTTGATATTGTTGGTGAATTTCCTCGGGTAGCTCAAATCGTTCAAAGGCTTCAATGCACTTCCCGATGTACTCGTCAGGATATTCCGTAACGAAGCCGTCCCAAACGACAGAAATAACGGGATAACTGACTTCGCCACCCCCGTTGCCAACTTCGCCGCCTTCCGAAGTGATTTCGACCTCGACGCCGCAAGGAGGCGGGCCGCAAGCTTCCTTGATGTACTTGATCGCCAATTCCGTCTCAAGATCGTCACTTTCGGGATCGTTTCCCCATCCACATTCCCCAACGAACTCGCGTCCCATGTCGGTACGCCTGCGCACAACTTTTTAGTGATTCCCCTTATTTACCACTTCGTGAGCCAACGTCTGCATCCGGGCGCGGAGCTCCAGTTCCTGGCGCGCCTTCTTTTCATCTTCGGAGGAATTCATTCGCAAGTACGCTTCACCGCCACTGTGATACATGTAACTTCGTCCAACATAAAGCAATTCGGTACAGCGTCCCTCCGCAAATGTAAATTGGAGTCTTTGCCGGCGGATAGTCGATCGTGTCAGCTACCTCCGGGTGCATGGTATCCACAACGCGCGACCATAGCGTACCTCTGTCGAGCCATTCGCACTGCCCGCAATTGGTCGTGTTGCTTTTCATGACTGCTTTCTTCTTCTCGGTGTTCTTCGGCATCTCCGCGAATTTCTTCGAGGGCCTCCTCGTGCGCCTCTTCTCGGTGGCCTTGGCTTCTTTCACCTGCGCGGGCGTGCAGCTAAGCCAAAAGCGAATGTGAGACACCAGGTTGGCTTTGGAGAATGATAAAGCACAATTGGCAGTCCAGACTCTGAGCGAAGAGGATATTCTGGACATTACCGCGTACGTGGCGTCGCCGCAACCCTGGATGAGCTGCCGAAATTTCGCGAATCTTTCAGCTCCACGTGTCCAACTCAAGGAGCGATGCGCCGACTATTGACAGTGGAAAACCGTAAGCATATTCTCCGTTGTGGTCTCGTCACATTCTCGCAATTTCAATCACCATCTATATCTGGCAAAGCAAGACGCGCCAGATGGTGGGCGCCTGAACAAGATTATCCTGGCGGATGGCACCCTGATGCGAGATACGCAGACCGGAGCGGATCACGGGGGACGTGCGGATACTGACGTTGGCCGGTAAGAATGCTTGGAACACGCCGTCCCAAAGATTGAGGAGGTTCCAAATGAAGCGTAAGTTGTTGGCGTGCCCGCTTGTGTTGGCTGGTTTTCTCTTCGTTTCCCTGTCTGCACTCGCCCATCACGGAACTCCGGCGTACGCCAACACGATGACGGAACTGAAGGGAGCGGTTGTGACCAAGTTCATGTGGTCGAATCCGCACAGCCTCATTTACTTTGACGTGAAAGATGCCAAAGGCAACGTCGTGCATTGGGTTGGCGAGACGGGAGCTCCTACGGCCATAGCGCCGGTAGGCTGGACCAAAACCTCGCTCGCGCCCGGGGACGTAATCACTGTCTACATTTTTGCCTCCAAATCGGGCAATCCTGTCGGCCGCCTGAATCACATCATTCTCGCCGATGGCACTCGGCTGGATGACACGGTGGTTGGCGGAGAGAAACATCCCAACTGAACGCAGGCGGATTTAGGCGCGGCCCTATCCGCGGCCTTTGCATCGTTGCAAAGCGATGCGTTCCTTACGGAGGAGCGAGTCCGTGAAAGACACTGCTCAGGCACAAGATTCGGTGGCCAAGGGCGAGACGGAGATTGGCTCAGGCCCTCTACCTGAGCGAAATGCGCAACCCTGCGCTTGACGTGGTGGGGCCACTTTCGCCCCGGCCTCGACCCCGGTCGATATCACAGGGTTCCTTTCCGCGAGCGCGAAAGACTCAAAGGCAGCCAAAGCGTTGCTCGATGCGCAAGCGGCCGGCATATTCGCCGTGGCGCTGCCGGACCTGCCGCTACCGTAGTGCAGTTGTTAGCCTTGGCAAAGACGCCGTAACAGGGGATTCGCATCGACCCAGGCGATGTGAGAGCTCACGAGCGGATTGCCAGGTATAGCGATTACGCCAATCAGTTTCAGGGGTGCCTTGGCATTGCGGTCGTCCGATTGAGCAGTCGCACCCAGAGCTAGAAGCAGCGTCAAAACTTAGGAGGAGCGCACGCTCCAGTTTTATCTTCGCCTCCCCTCTGGGAAACGACTCTACCTGTTTCGGCCGGAAGCGTTCGGATCAAAGCCATCGGGATCGCCCATGGTCTGCAAATATTCCTCAACCTCCGAAGGCACGCAACACCGATTTTTGCCGTCGCTTTGGTTTTAGCGGCCTGGCTGTTGCTGTGGCTGACTGCCTTGTGCGCCGCGGCCACGGCCCGCTGGTCCTTGCGACTCGCCTCGCTCGACAGCCCCGGGATCACTGCCGGCGGGATCGCCCATGGTCTGCAAATATTCCTGGACCTGTGACGGTATGCAGTTGAAGTCTGCAAGCTTCTGGTTGGGAATCCACCGGAAATGCTCCACGCCGAGGTCGAACGTCTTGGTATAGAGCTTTGGATCGTCCATGGTGAGGGTCAGGGTCAAATCGTTCTTGGAATCTCGATGATAGCGTTCGTGCACAACGGCATTGATGGAGTGGGGATATCCGTTCTTGGAAGTCCAAGTGGCATCATCGATTCCTGTCGTGTCGACCACAAACGTATAGTCGTCTTCCCAATGTCCGACCGAGTATCCGTTGTAGGTTGGATCGAGAGCGTCTTTGTCAGGGGTGCCGACGTTCGTCGGCAGCGGGCGCCCGTCCGTCCAGATCTCCCGCCAGATTGTCATGTACTCCAGCAATATCAGCGTGCGCTCGGGCAAATTTTCAATGGTCATGCCACGAATTTCATTCGTCATGTTCTGCGGAACTCCGAACGGATCGCAATAGCGTGTGTGAGGATCGTTGGTTCCCGCCGGGCTAAATTTCCCGATGGGCTTGTTCATCGAGAACAACTGCTGACCCAGGGGAGTTAAGGGAGGTGCCGTCGGTTCTTGCGCGTTTGTGCCACGCGGCACTGCCATACCAGAGCTCGGCCCAGCCCAGGTGCCCGTCAGGTCGCGCTTCGGAGCTGGCCCGCCATCGCCAATGGCTCGGTCCTTAGGATAAAACTTCCAAGGATTCATTGGCTCAGCCGCTGCCGCTGCCTGTCCCTGCCCGCGGCCTGCAGTGGCCCCCTGCTGTCCCTGCCCCCCAGCCGTTTGCGCCCTTCCAACCGACGAGAGACCTAAGACAAGAAGTAACATGACGATTGCGCTGGCAAACCGATTCTTCATGGTTGTGATACCTCCCTCATCATAATGGCTGTGATACCGCCCTCATTATACGCGTGCCTGAAAGCAGCCGAAGTGTAGGGCGGCCCTGCCCTGGTGTCAAGCAAAGGCCTGTCCGCAGCAGCAGCAGTGAAGACGCGCGGTCCGCCAGACTGCTGGTCCGTAACCCCGTCCAAAACACCTTGACCTTCGAGTCTGTCTCGCGATAAACATGCTGCCAGCAAATTCACAGTGGCTTGAGCTTTCAGAAGGCCGCGCGCTCGGAGGCATTTCCAATGCGAAGTTGGATCGTTACTTTCGTAGTGATTCTGGCGCTCTCTTGCGCTTTGGCCCCATCTCCGCGAGCAGCCACGCCCCAGGGACAGGGCGGACAGCAAGGTGGTCGTGGCAATGCAAACGAGATCGTCGCCGGAGTTCCAAAGATGCCGAATCCTCCCGGCCCCGCTCCCAAGCGCGATATGAATGGCGCATGGATCGGTCCCTTGAAGTCCGCGCGGGTGGTAATACCCGGGATGACGCCCGCGGGCGAAGCGCGATTCAAACAAAATAAGCCGCAGTCGACGGTAACCATAGCGGCTACGAACGATCCCTTCGTCACCTGCGATCCGCTGGGGTTAACGCGGGGCATTATCAGCCACGCGTTCGTGGGCAAAGAAGGAGTTTGGTTCGAGCAGGCCCCGAATCACATGTTTATTATGCAGCAATACCAACGCGTTTGGCGCGACGTTGCGATGGATGGAAGGTCACTCCCCGCCAAGGTGGACGCTCGTGGATTTCCGGATGCCAGGTTCTATGGATATTCGGTGGGCCACTGGGACGGAGACTACACTTTTGTCATCGACACCACAGGTGTGGACGAGAGAACTTGGCTCGATGAAGAGGGACATCCACACAGCACCGACGCTCACTTCCAGGAGCGCTACACGCGTGTCGACCAGTATAACGTGCAATTCGTCATGACCGTGGACGACCCCAAGTTTTACACAAAGCCCTTCGAATTGTTGAAAGGCACCTTCTACTGGATGAAGGCGCAGGACTTCGAGGAAGCGTTCTGTGTGCCGTCGGATGCCATCGCCTACCGCGACAATCTGGCTGTTCCTGCTGGTACGGGAGACGCGAAGTAAGCTATATAGCCAACGAAGCGGCGACTAACTAATTCATTGATTAAGAGGGAACTCGACCCCGATGTGCGGTGCGGCTAATGTTTGGCCGAAGACTCCTGCCCCGGGGACGCGTGCTAGACGGCCAGTTACCAATACCGTCAAGACACCGGCCAGCGCGGGGAGGACGCGAAAAGCCGTCTAAGTTATTGAGAAGGTTGGTGGACGGCGGGGGATTCGAACCCCCGACCTCCTCGTTGCGAACGAGGCGTTCTGCCAGCTGAACTAGCCGCCCACAGTTGGATAAATCGAACTCGTGAAGGGCTCTCACTATGCCACACCCGACTTGCGGAACTCAACAACAGGGGGTGTCCGTTTTTGTGCTCGGTTTCTAACAGGGTATTTGCAGCTGCCCGTGGAATATCCGTATCGACCTGGGCGTGTCTGGCGGTCATGCCGTGACTGGCGGCTAGATGAAGTTCAGTTCTCTGTCCTTAGTTTTTTTCTTGGCATCGGTGAGCTCCATGTCAAATGGCTCATACATACTGCCCCCCTCCGAGCCGCGAACTTCTGTCTCGATGAACTCGCCGCCCGCATCTACAACAATGCTGTGTTCAGAAGCGATGTGGCCATACCTGTCGGTTGTGCGAATCGCAAAAGGCGGCTCCATCTGGTCGTTTTCGATTGCATCTTGGCACAGTTTTCTGCGTGCCATCGCTAACAGGATCGCGGTAGGTGCAGGGTCTGTCTTTTTCTCATTCTGCATTTTCGTGCCTCTTTGATTTGAGTGTTGCCTGCGCACGTAGCCACAAAATCAGCCACAGTTTTGTGTGGGGACGAATCGGAGACAATGTGCACGGCGAATTCTATCACCGGCAGCACGGCTTCCTGCGCCGATGAAGGGGCCGAGGAGTCTACTCACGCGGCGGGGGAGGCGAACCCCCGACCTCCTCGTTGCGAACGAGGCGTTCTGCCAGCTGAACTAGCCGCCCATTTAGTAAGGAAATCAAATGCGGGAAACGACTTGCACTATACTGCCTCGGCGCTGGGAAACTCAACAACAGAGGGCGTGTCGGTTTTTGTGCCGGCGCTGGTTTGCACCAGAACTGGCCAATTATCTCTCCTTCCTGTCGGGGCTTGATGTCGGCTGTGTCATCCGTGAATGGCAGAGCCACCTGCTAGGGATTGAGTACCGTTAGGCTTCTCCGGCCTTGGAAATAGCCATGGTGCGGTTTCCTCTGGGTGTCCGAATAAGGCCTGCTCGACCGTAACGGTATATTCTTTTGCGGCGCCGAAAATCGCCTCCAGCGAGTCAAGACTGACAGTGGTGATAAGCGTGACCTTCCTTAGCGTGCCCTCCTCTCGGTCCAAGTGCGGGGATGGATGCGTCAACGCATCACGCAATTCTCTTGCGTCCTTCGCAAGGAAGTGAGCTGGCCCGCAGCTGGATAGGTCAACTCTGACGTTCGTGCATTTCCCGAATATCAGTGGATAGCGAAACAGCTTCTTTTCGACATTTACAAACGCTCGCCGAGCCTTTTGGCGGTCCCATTCGAGCAGGAGGTCATGGTCAGCGGGCAAAAGCGCATCATGGTGACGAAGAAGACAATCGAACGCCAGCCCGTTCAGGTACGCTTCTAGGTAGTGAAAGACCACGGTCGCCCCGGTGCGGAGATACGTGTGCAATAGCAATTGGTCGGCGCGCGCGCGTTTTCTGAAATCTGTGATTCCCTTGTGAAGCTTCCTCGCTTGCTCGACGAGCAATTCCGCATCACGAAATAGCGCACCTTCAAGCTCAAATATCTGGTTTCTTACTTCGCCGTCCTGTGGATCATAGATGACCATCGCGTGATCCTTGACGTACGGCCATCTGGCGATCACCCGTTCAAAGTTGTCGAACCAGTGCCGTTCAATTTCCCATTTGGGGATGAAGATATGGCCTTTCGCCGCGTCCTCTCGGGCTTGCTTGTAGAAACTAAGGAACTCGCTATTGGACGCAGTCGCGCCACTTTCCTTACGAACCCACTTGATCTCGTCCCGGAGCTCATCTTGAAGGACAGAACGGGCCCGGCGTGGCATGCGCTCGACATTCTGTCTTATCCAGTCCAAACGCTCGGCGTTTCCGGGGACGGATTGCACAAAGAAATAGAGGGCATCTAGAGTGTTTAGGGCTTTCTCGATCTGTTCATTAAGGTGCGAGAGAACCATCGTGCCCAGTCACTGATTGATGTGAGTGTAGCGGCCCGCCCGTAGATAAATCAAGTGACAATGGGTCTGCCAAGTAAAGGAGGTACAGAGCCGGTACACGGTAAAGAGATAACCGTACTACGGGCTTGCCGGTCTTCTGTGTGCAGAGTTACAGGGTTTCCCGGCGCAACGTGCGGGGTGCCTTGATTGCCTCGGCCCGGCGATACCGTTTCGAAAGTAAACATGGGCGACAGGGTCTGCGTGACCTTCAACGTGAGCTGTGGTTTCTGCAAGAATTGCGAGCGCGGATACACGGCGGCGTGCCTCACGGTCAATCCGGGGAAGGCCGCGGGCGCGTGCGGCTACGCCGGGATGGGGCCATACGAGGGCGGACAGGCGGAATACCTGCGCGTTCCCTACGCGGATTTCAACTGCATGGTGCTGCCAGAAGGCGCGGAGGAACAGGAGGACGACCACGTGATGCTGGCCGACGGGATACCACGCAACCGAACTTGCTGGTGTCGAGGCTGGCGAGTCGGTCGTCATCTAACAGGGAAGTGCCAGCACGCCCCGCTTTTGGGGCCGCTTTCGGGCTTGCGCCTTAAGCGGGGCGTGCGGCAAAGCAGTCTACGATTAGCAGTACACGATTACGTCAGCGCAACTTAGTCGAGTGCAACTTAGTCGAGCCCAACTTACTCCAGCGCAACTTACGTCAGCGCAACTTGCCGAAGCGCGGGTTACTTCCAGGCGGCGTAGACCGGCTTGCCTACCAGGAAGGCGGGGTTGGCGCCTTCGCGCGGATGGAACTTCTGCGCGCGGCCGTTGGCGACTTCGGCGACGTAGAGGTTACCTTCCTGGTCGACGCTGGCGCCGTGGATGTTGAACAGGCCGCCCGGGATAATCGCCCAGGCTGCCCCACGCATACAGCAAATGGCCCTCGAGATCGTATTCGACAACCTTCGCGGTGGTGTCGTCAAAAGCCCACAGGTGGCGGTCGGCGGAGATGTACAGGAAATTTACCGAGGAGGGCGACGCAAACGGCCACTGATCGAGGAACTTGCCATTCTCGTCGAAAACCTGCATGCGGCGATTTCCCCGGTCGCTCACGTAGACACGGTGCGTGACCGGGTCGGCGGCGATGCCGTGCACGACGTTGAAGTAGCCCGGGCGCGTATCGTTGGGCGGCGTTGCCTTTCTGTCCCCAGGCCATCAGGTACTTGCCGTTCTTGTCGAACTTCACGACGCGCGTGCCGTTGTATCCATCGGCCACGAACATGGTGCTGTCGGGCAGCCAGGCCAGGAACGTCGGACGGTTGAAGTGCTTGTCGTCGGCGCCAGCCTCGCCCTTGGTGCCGATGGTCTGCACCAGATGCTTGCCGTCATGCGTGAATTTGAAGATGGCCATGTTGTAATCGTCCACGACCCAGACGATGTTTTCCGGATCATAGGGATTGATGTAGACGGCGTGGGGCCGCTTGAACATGGAATCCCATTGCGTCCACTGCTCGATGATGTTGCCTTGGCATCGACCACAACCAGGCAATGCTCCCAGCGCGCGTCAATGCCCATGCGGCCTTTCCAGGCTTGCGCCGGATCGTTGGGATCGGCGCCCGGGCCGCCGGCTCCCGGCAGGGCTGGACACGATGCCTTGCGAGGCGTTGCGGAACGGCACTTCGCCGACAGGGAACGAAAGGCTCGGCCCGACTTGCGGGAGCGCCACGCCTTGCGGGCCGCTTCAGCAGAGGCAACTCACCGCGCTGCAGAATGAAGATGCGGTTAGGACTTTCGGCGAAGACGCCTTCCACCGATCCCCACGTCCAATTCTCATGGCCGGGCAATTGCGACATGGGCTTCGGCCAGTCCTTCACCACATCGTATGGACCCGTGAGATCCCAGCCGCCTTTTTCGCCCGGCAACCGCTGCGAAACCGGCCCCGGGTTTGCCCTGTCCTTCGACAATGGCTTGATGGGTGGCGAACTGAAAACCGATCACGACACCTACGGCTATGGCGACAATCGTGAGCACAACTCTGCGCATGAGACCTCCTAGCAATTGCGATGTGCGGCCTTCAACCGGCGAACGATTCTGTGAGGCTGACACGAGCGGGAGGATACACCTTACTTTGCTGTGTTCTCAACCGCAAAGCCGATGGAGGACCAAGCGGCCAGGAGCGAGGGCATGAAGCGAGATAAGCGATTCGGCACGATCAACGATTAGGCATCGTGTAGTCATCGTGGCTAGCCAACGTTTGATGCTTTTGATACTTTTTTTCTGAGCTCGCGTCTGATCCAAATTGGGACGCGTGCAGAACGCGGCTGTGCAAACCAACTGCGCCAAATGTTTCTTTGCGGAGATGGTTCGTATCCGTTAGAATAAGGATTCCACAGCGGTACTTACCGCTCCCAAACTGAATGGACGAGCCTTTACAAATAACCGCACCCGTCTACGACAGCGCTGACGAATATCGTCCGGAACCCGAGCCGGAACCCGCAGCCCCTTCCTGGTGCGACGGCAGCGTGCGCATAGGCATTCATACCTCCATTGCCGGGGACATTGCGGGTGCGCTGGAATCGGCGCAAAAGCTGGGCTGCAACGCGCTGCAGATTTTCTCCGCCAGTCCGCGCATGTGGCCGCGTGGGGGTCGCGCATCGGGGAGGCCGACGCGGCGCGATTTCGCGCGCGCCGCGCGGAACTGGGGCTGGGGCCGCTGGTCATCCACGCGAATTATCTGATCAATCTGGCATCTCCCGATCCGGTGATGCGTACGCGGTCGATTCAGGCGTTTCACGACGAGATGGTGCGCGCCACGGCGCTGGGCGCCGATTTTCTGGTGGTGCATCCGGGCTGCGGGTCATCGGGAACAGATCCGGCACGAGCGATTTCCGACGCGGCGCAGGCGCTGCGGCAGGCGGCGCGCGGGATTCGCTTTGGCAACGGGCCACTTCCATGAACTGCATCGCGGCGGCCTGCGCGTGCTGATCGAAAACACCTCGGGGATGGGCACGGCGGTTGGGTCGCGTTTCGAGGAGTTGCGCGCGATACTGGACGGCGCCGGAGTTGCCGCTGGGGGTTTGCCTGGACACGGCGCACGCCTTCGAAGCGGGCTACGAGATTCACACGGAAGCGGGTTGACGGCAAACCATCGCCGCGCTCGATCGCATCGTGGGGCTCGAGCGCGTGGCCGTGGTGCACGTCAATGACTTCGAAGACGCCGTTCGGTTCGCGCGTGGACCGGCACGAGCACATCGGGCGCGGCACGATCGGACTCGAGGCGTTTCGCCGCATCCTGACGCATCCGCGGCTTTCCGCCGGCGCTGCCGGAGGGGCTTGCCGGGACGCGCTTTCATCCTCGAGACGCCGATCGACGCGCCCGGCGACGATCGCCGGAACGTGCGCAGCCTTGTGGGAGTTGGCGGGCGTGCGCAGGAAACAGGCGCCAGCGGCAGAATGGCTTCAGCATGCTGCGCGCATGCGCGCCACGCCTCGCCCGCCGCGGAAGCGAGCCGCGAAACCCGCGGTCCCTGGGAAGAAATCGAAAGGATAGCCAAACTTGGCCGAGTACGACCCGCAAGCGTCGAGCAAAAGTGGCAGAAGCGGTGGGAGGAGCAAGGCGTCTTCGCCGCCGATGCCGACCCTGCGCGGCCGAAATACTATCTGCTCGAGATGCTGCCGTATCCCTCGGGCACGCTGCACATGGGCCACATGCGCAATTACACCATCGGCGACGCCGTGGCGCGTTACCGGCGCATGCGCGGCTTCAACGTGCTGCACCCGATCGGCTGGGACGCCTTCGGCCTGCCCGCGGAAAATGCCGCGATCAAGCGAGGCATTGCCGCCGCGCGAATGGACCAACGCCAACATCGCGCAGATGAAAGCGGTCTGCCGGCGGTTCGGCTTCAGCTACGACTGGCGGCGCGAGATTTCCACCTGCGAGCCGGAATATTACCGCTGGAACCAGTGGTTTTTCCTGCGCATGCTCGAGCGCGGCCTGGCCTACCGCAAACGCAGCCTGGTGAACTGGTGTCCGAAGTGCCAGACGGTGCTGGCCAACGAACAGGTGGTGGACGGCTGCTGCTGGCAGCACGACGACACGCCCGTGGAGGCCAAAGAGATCGAGCAGTGGTTCCTGCGCACCACGCAGTACGCCGACGCGCTGCTCGAAGATATGAGCCGAGCTCGAAGGCGGCTGGCCGGAGCGCGTGCTGATCATGCAGCGCAACTGGATCGGCAAATCGCGCGGCGCGCGCGTGCAAGTTCCCGATTGATGCGGCGAGGACGACAGGCGCTCGAAATCTTCACCACCCGCGTGGACACGATCTACGGCGCGTGCGCCGTGATTCTTGTCGCCGGCGCATCCGCTGCTTCCCGAGCCTGTTTGCCGGCCGGCCGGGCCAGGAAAAGATGGAAGAGGCGTGGAACCGGCTGCGGCAGCAGGATTCTTGCGCGGCGCGGACCTGGCCTCGGCGGAAAAGGAAGGCTTTTTCACTGGCCGCTTCGCGATCAATCCGTTTTCCGGCGAGAGCATGCCGATCTGGGTGGCGAACTTCGTGCTGGCCGAATACGGCACGGGCGCGGTGATGGCCGTGCCCGCGCACGACAGCGCGATTTCGAATTCGCGCGGAAATACGAGATTCCGTTTCGCATCGTGGTTCAGCCCGAGTCGCGGCGCGCCGCTGCGTCGCCGATCGGATGGACGAGGCCTATGACGGAATACGGCCGGCTGGTGGATTCGGGGCCGTACACCGGGCTTTCCAGCGAGCAGGCCATCGAAAAAATGACCGCCGACGCCAAGGCCAAAGGCATCGGCCAGGCGGAAACGACGTATCGGCTGAAGGACTGGGGCATTTCGCGCCAGCGCTATTGGGGCACGCCCATCCCGGTGATTTATTGCCCCACTGACGGCATCGTGCCGGTGCCGGACGATCGAATTGCCCGTGCGCCTGCCGGAAAACGTGGCGCTGACCGGGCAGGGACAGTCGCCGCTGGCGAGCGTGCCCGAGTTCGTGAACGTGCATTGCCCGAAATGCGGCGGCCCGGCGCAGGCGCGAGACGGACACGATGGATACGTTCATCGATTCGTCCTGGTATTTTTTCCGCTACACCGATCCGCACAACGACCGCGCGCCGTTTGATCCGGCCGCGGCGCGCTACTGGTTTCCCATCGACCAGTACATCGGCGGCATCGAGCACGCCATCCTGCATCTGATCTACTCGCGCTTTTTCTGCAAGGTGATGCGCGACCTGGGGCTGGTGCAGATCTGCGCGAGCCGGTGCAGCGCCTGTTTTCGCAGGGCATGGTGCTGAAGGACGGCGTCGAAGATGTCCAAGTCGAAAGGCAATCTGGTCGGCGCCATCGACATGGCCGAAAAATATGGCTGCGACACGGCGCGGATGTACACGCTGTTTGCCGCGCCGCCGGAAAAGGATCTGGAATGGAGCGAGCAGGGAATCGAGGGCTGCGCGCGGTTCCTGCACCGCGTGTTCCGGCTGGTGGACCGCCACGCCGCGGCGCTTGCGGAACGTCTGCCACCGACTACTCTGCAGCGCGGCGGCGCTCGCCGCGCCAACCGCGAAAGAGAAGGCTCTGCGGCGCAAGGCGCACCAGACGTTGCGGCGCGTGACGCAGGATTTCGAGGCGCGCTGGCATTTCAATACGTCCGTGGCGTTGATCATGGAGCTGGTGAACGCCCTGCAGGCGGCGGAGCCGCTGGACCAGGACGCGCGGCCGGAGGTGGTGAAGGAAGACGCTGGAATTCTTGATGCTGATGCTGGCGCCGATGGCGCCGCATCTCGCCGAGGAGCTGTGGGAGATGCTCGGGCACGCATCGGGCCTGGACGCATGCGCCGATGGCCCGAGTACATTCCGCAGCTGGCCGAGGAGGAGCAGGTCGAGATCGTGATCCAGATCAATGGGCGCGTGCGCGGAAAGATGCGCGTCGATGGCGGGCTTGGCGAGAAGAGATCTGATGGAGCGCGCTATGGCCGATCCGCGAATCGGGCAGCTGCTGCGAGCGGCGCGCAGATCGTCAAAGCGCGTCGTGGTGCCCAACAAGCTGGTGAACATTGTCGTGCGCTAGTTTCGCTGAAAGCCAATGGGCAGTGCGATGCCGAGGCCTTTACCGATGAGTCGAACTCGGCGGCATCGTAGTCCTCGATTTTGGCGGGCAGTATACGCAGCTGATCGCGCGGCGCATTCGCGAGCAGCAAGTGTTTTCCGCGATTCTGCCTTGCACGCCTCGCTGGCGCAGATCCGCGACTACGAGCCTGCGGGCATCGTGCTTTCCGGCGGGCCCTGCTCGGTGTACGACGCCGGACGCGCCGCCCTGCGATCCCGGCCGTGCTCTCCCTGGGCGTTCCCGATGCTGGGCATTTGCTACGGCCTGCAGTGGATCGCGCACACGCTGGGCGGCAACGTGCAGCGCGCCGAGCGCCGCGAATACGGCCCCGCGGACCTGGAATTGCGTGACGGCTCGCCGCTTTTCGCCGGGCTTTCCGCAGCGGCTGAAGATCTGGATGAGCCACGGCGACCACGTGCTCGAGCTGCCGCCCGGCTTCCATGTCACCGGCGCGACGCGGCAACTTCGCTCTCCGCCGCCGAGGATCCGCGCGCCGCATTTTCGCCGTGCAATTTCATCCCGAAGTGCGGCACACCGAGCGCGGCACCGAAATCCTGCGCAATTTTGTCTTTGGCGTTTGCGGCGCGCAGCCCAACTGGAGCGGCGCGTCCTTCATTGCCGAGACCGTGGAAGCCATCCGCAAGCAGGTGGGCGAGCGAGCGGGCCCTCTGCGCGCTGAGCGGAGGCGTGGACTCGGCGGTGGCGGCCGCGCTGGTGCATCGCGCCATCGGCGACCGGCTGACCAATGTGTTCGTGGACAACGGCGTGCTGCGCAAGGACGAATTTCGAGGAGACGATCGAGCTGCTGAAAAGCGCGTGGGGCTGAAGGTGATCGGCGTGGACGCCGCGCGAGCGATTCCTGGCGCGAGCTCGAGGGCGTCACCGACCCGGAGGACAAACGCAAGCGCATCGGCGCGGAGTTCATCGCCGTGTTTGCCGACCAGGCCCGGCGAGTTGCGCCATCTCGGCGACGATGCGCTTCCTGGTGCAGGGAACCCTCTATCCCGACGTGATCGAATCGGTGGCCGTGCGAGGCCCCTCGGCGACCATCAAGTCGCATCATAACGTCGGCGGGCTGCCGCCGGATTTGCCGTTTCGAGCTGGTCGAGCCGCTGCGCGAACTTTTCAAGGACGAGGTCCGCGCGCATCGGCCGCGAGCTTGGCCTGCCCGAGGAGATGCTCTGACCAAGCATCCGTTTCCGGGGCCGGGCCTGGCGGTGCGCATGCTGGGCGAGGTCGACGCCGGAGCGGCTGGCAACACTGCGCGATGCCGATGCGATCGTCGTGGAGGAGATTCGGCGCGCGGGGCTGTACGAAAAGACCTGGCAGGCGTTTGCCGTGTTGCTGCCGGTGCAGCAGCGTGGGCGTGATGGGCGACGAGCGAAGCTATGGAGATACCGTCGCCGTGCGCGTGGTCGAATCGGAAGACGCCATGACCGCGGACTGGGCGCGGCTGCCTGCCGAGGTGCTGGAGCGCATTTCGACGCGAATCGTGAACGAAGTGGCGGGCGTGAACCGCGTCGTGTACGACATCAGCTCGAAGCCGCCCAGCACGATCGAGTGGGAAGTGAGCGCGAGCGGTTCGATACGGCGCGAATGAGACGCGGAACACATCTCGGGTCAGGCTGTCGTGACACCCCAAGCGCAGGCCGATCGCGGAGGCCGCGTCGCCAATTCACGTAGGGAGGGCCGCAGAGAGCCGGACAAGATCAAGCGCTAGCGGCTGGCCATTTTCTGCGCCATGTACAGCAGCAGGCGCCGGTCGCCTTCGTCGATACGGCCGAGCAGCCTGCGGAACATGGTCAGGAAGCGCGCTTCCTTCCCGGAGCTGCCCCAGGCAATTTCGTCCGCCGTCTTGCGTTTGGGCAGATTGGGCAGATCGGGAGGCTCCTCGCCGTCGTAGAACAGCTGATAGAGCGGGCACTTCGAGGGCCCGAGCCAGTTTCTCGAGCGTCTCGATGGCCGGAACGGTGTGGCCATTCTCGACGCGGGAGATGTAGCACGCAGCAGCCCGGTACGCTTTTCGATGTCGCCCTGCGAGAGTTTCTTTTCTTCGCGCAATGCGCGCAAACGATCGCCGATAATCATGTGGGTATTATTTCATAGGGTTATGACTTGCGCAAGCGAATATGTCAAGGATGCCGGAGCATGGAATACGGTTGTAACCGAATGGCCATGAGCAACGTCCCAAAATGACGGTGAAGAGCCCGCGGACGCCGCGGGGCGAGCCGGCCAGCAAAGCGCGCCAATGCCGAGGCCGAGCGGCAACTGGTGCGGCGAGCGCAGGCGGGGGATCAATCCGCGTACGAAGATCTGGTGCGCATGCACCAGCAGCGGCTGCTGGCGGTGGTGGGCGGCATTTTGCGGCGCAGCGAGGACGTCGAAGACGTCGCGCAGCAGGCGTTGGTCAAGGCGTATTTTTCGCTGAAGCGGTTCGATCAGCGGTCGGCATTTGGCACTTGGCTGTACAAGATTGCGGTCAACGAGTGCTGGGACTATTTTCGCAAGAAGAAAGTGCGGCCGCTGGTTTACGAGGCGGATCTCAGCGAGGACCAGATCCGGCAGATGGAGGCGACGCCGGATACCAGGGATGGCGCAGCCTGAGGCGGGGGCGCAGCGCGGCGTCACCGAGCAGCGCGACCTGCTGGACCGGCTTCTGTGCGAACTGGACGAGAAAGACCGCACCATGCTGGTGATGAAGGAAGTCGGCGGTTTCACGGTGGAGGAGATTGGCGAAGTCCTCGGCTTGAACGTGAACACGGTGAAGGTGCGGCTGTTCCGGGCGCGCGGCAAGCTGGTGGAGGTTTACCGCCGCCGGCTGCAAAATCCGCAGGACATTGCATTCCCCTGAGAAGTAGAGGGGAGAAAGGCAGGCCGCAGTGTTCGACTGGACCAGAAAGTCTGTGACAAGTGAGTGTACGGGCTGTCCGGAGTACAGCGCCAGGCTGGAAGATCGCCTGGAAAGCGCCGTTCGCGGCGCGCCGGCGAACAACTGCCGAGTCCGCCTGTGGATGCGAAACTCGAGGCGCATCTGGTGGACTGTGCGGCATGCCGCGAGGCGCTCGAGGATGCCGAGATTGCCGACCAGTTAGTACGCGACGGAAGCGCGCTCGCAGCGTCGCCGGTGGCGGAGAGCAGAAAATATTTATTTGTGGCGCGCGTGATGGCCGTTATTCGCGAGGAATCGGCGAGGCGGATGGGCATCTGGCGGCCGCTGGAGTTGCTGGCTTCGCGCTTTGCCTTGGCCGCGGCGGTGGTGCTGCTGGCGTTGTCGGTATACCTGGCGGAGTTTGCGCCGCCGTTCCATATGCCGCGCGATGACTTCACAGAGTGCGGCGACGGAGGTGAAGTGGGAGCCGGATGCCGGAGCCTCCGGCGCAGCCAGCCAATCGAGGACGAAGTTTTAATGTCGCTGGCGGAGAGAACCAATGGATTTTAACCCGGCCAACCGAAAGGCCATCGCCCTGCTGGTGCTGGTATTCGTCTGGGTGTTGCCTTGGGGCGCTGGGGCTTACGGTGATGAACCGGCGCGTCTATGGAGCGCGGGCGGAAGCTCGTCCGGTCAGCCGGACGCAGGCGCCAGATCCTACGCGCGCGGTAAGCCCGGTTGACGCACGATTTAGACCTCACGCCCAGATCAGCAGAAGCGGTTGAGCGAGATTCTGACGAATACGCAGTCGCGTTACAACGCGATCCGCCAGCAGATGAATCCGCAGTTCGACCAGGTTCGCGCGCAGGGCCGCGAGCAGATTCGGCAGATCCTGACGCCGGAGCAACAGCCCAAGTTCGAGGATTTCTCCGCCAGGTGGACGAGGACCGGCGCAAGAAATCAGAGCGCTAGGAATCTGTCTCTCAATGCGACGCTGGTGCGCCACGGTAACGCACGGCGCGCCTCGAATCTGGCTTCGCAGAAAGTAACCCGGCAACAGAAACAGCCTAGAACGGAATGTCTTCGTCGGAAACCTCGGGATATGGGAGTCTTCCGATGCCCGCGGCGGCCAGCGCTTCCGCATCCGCAGCTCCAGCGGCGCGCCGCCGCCGGCATTGTCGCCGCGCCCGCCCAGCATGCGGAAATTAGTGGCCACGATCTCGATGGTGGTGCGCTTCTGGCCTTCCTGATCGTCCCACTGCCGGGTCTGGATGCGCCCTTCGACGTAAACGAGCGACCCTTGTGCAGGTATTGCTGCGCGATCTCGGCCTGCTTGGCCCAGACCACGATGCGGTGCCATTCGGTGCGCTTCTGCCGTTCGCCGGCGCGATCCTTATAGGTTTCGTCGGTGGCCAGCGTGAAATTGCACACGGCCTGCCCGCCGGAGGTATAGCGCGTTTCGGGATCCGTGCCCAGCCGGCCCACGAGAATTGCTTTATTGACGGACATCAAGAGCTCCTCGCGGCGGGAAGATAGCACGCCGTCTCACCGGGCGCAAATCAGTGACGGTATTCCACGGCCCGCCATGGAAGCAAGAGCAGGAGCAAGCCGTGCTGGAATATCGTTACCAAGTGAAAATCGACATCAAGTGAACGTTCGACAGAAGACGAGAATGCGAGCGGTGCGCGTCAGCAATAGCGGGCAATCGGCAATACAGGCGATCTCAGCAGTCAGGCCCAGATCGTGGAGCTTGGTGCGTGCGCGGCGCTCTTCGTCGGTGCCCGGGTAATTGTGAACGACCAGGCGCAGTTCGCGCACGCCCGATGCTTTTTCTCCCGCGGCACCAGGGCCAGGCCCTTCAGAGTGCGCTGGAGCGAGCTTGAAACTTTTCGGGATAATTATCGATGACCTTGCGATAGGCGTCGAGGCCTGGTCGTATTGTTCCTGGCGAAAGGCAATCTCGCCCAGGTAAAACTGCGGCGTTCGAGGCCAGGTCGGTGGTCGGATAATACTTCAGATAGTCCTGAAATTCCTGCGTGGCCAGATCGTATTTCTGGCCGTTGAAATCGCGCAGGCCGTTCGAATAGAGCAGGTCGGCTGAAGGCGGCGGCGCAGGCCTGCCGGGGACGCTGCGGGTACATATGGCGAGGACGCATAACCCGGTGCTGCTGGAGGCGTTCCTAGGCGGAACCGTTGTTCGGGGCGGCATTTGGCGTGCTCCCATTGGGCAGTGCCGGCGGCATAGCGCGGCCGGAGCGGTGCCGGCGCCGCCCTGGCGAGCTTAGCATCGATGCCCTGAATCGCGTTCTGGGTGTCGGTGAGTTGCTGATTGAGCTTGCCCATGCGCGCCAGCAATTCCTGCAGGTTGTCGGAGACGCCCTGCACCTGCGTGGACATGGAATCCAGGCGCGCGCCGGAAGTGGCTTGCAAGTCTTGCACGGTTTTCTGCAAGCGAATTCATGGTGCCGCTCAGCTTGTTGACCGAATCGAGCGACTGCTCGATGAGCGTCTTTTCGCACCGCTTCGTTCTGCGTCAGTTGCGGTCTGCAGGGCCTGCTGGCCCTGAATCAGCTGATTCACGCTCTGTCTGCAGTTCGACGATTTCGCGGGCGACCGCGCCAACCGGCGCTGGACCCAGCAGCGCGCCGCCCATGCGCGCCCGCCAGCATCGCGACTCCAAGACTAGATGACCCATCGCTTCCGCATGCGGTCCCTCCTTCCCCAGAGCTCGCCCAGCTTCCGAAAAGCCCGGGTGTATAGCCCTAGTATGCCCAAAACGTGTGCGAGGAGGCAAAGGTCGACGGCCAAGTTTGGCACTGTCCGCGCGCTTGCCAACCCATCCGGACGGTCAAATAGTCCGGAATTTCGAGTGTTGCATGGTTACTTCGCTTTTCGTTAGTGCGCCGTTTCGCGCGTACGTTATCTCGCCGCGTACGTTATCCGTCACAATGTTCACTGGCCAGCGATTAATTTGCCGTAATGCTTTGTTTGGTCATGCTTCATCTTGCCATCACGAAATGGGCGCGGCGGTTCTGCTGCCAGCATGCTTCGTTGTGTTCGATGCAGAAGGGCTGTTCCTTGCCGTAGCTGACCGTCTGCATGCGGTCGGCGGCGACTCCCAGCGAGACCAGGAAATCCTTGGCGGCTTGCGCGCGGCGATCGCCCAGAGCCAGGTTGTATTCGGTGGAGCCGCGCTCATCGCAGTGGCCTTCGAGGGCTACCTTGATCTGCGGATAGGAGCGCAGGAACTGCGCTGTCTGCATAAGGGCTGCGCGCGCGTCGGCGCGAATGTCGGCCTTGTCGAGATCGAAGTAGGCGTCCTGCACCTCGCGCGTAAACAGTTCCTCGAGCGTGGCCGAGGGGCCGCCAGATCCGGCGGCGGCGGCAGCTGCGCGGTCACGGTGACGTGCGCGCTCGCGTTCGGCTCGAGCCGCCCGGGCCCGGTGGCGGTGATCGTGTAGGTCATGGAATCGGTTGGCGTACGGTGGTCGTCGCCCTCTGCGCGCGACGGTCCCGATGCCCGGCGCCAGGTTCAGCGACGTGGCATTGGTGGAAGTCCAGCGCAGGGTCGAGGACTGGCCTTCTCTGCACGACAGCGGCGTTGCTTGCAAGCGTTACCGTCGGCTGCGGCGGGTGGCGCTGCGCGGCGCTGGCGGGGGTAGCCGGTGGTACCGGCTGCGGGATGCTTGCAACCAGCACTACAGCGAGCGCCAGCAGGGCAAACAGGGTAACGCTTCCAACGGAACGAGTCCGCATTTCACAATCCTCCTTGAGCATCGCTCTCAATGCCAGCTTGAGACCGGATATGAATCTCATTCGCCAACATCTGAAAGTTACTGCATCTGGCTAGAGGTCGCCACGAATCAGATGCTCGCCTACGCCCGTGGTCTACCTGCCGCCATCTATTTCGGCGACCAGTTGGGCGATTCGTTATCTGCCCTGCGTGGTCAACTGGCGCACATTGGTGCCGTCGGCGAGCATGGACCAGATCTGCCGCGTGCCCGTGCGCGTGGACTCAAAGACAAGATGCCGGCCGTCGGGCGCCCAACTGGGCCGCTCGTTGCGGCCGGCGTCGCGCGTGAGTTCGACCAGTTGCGTGCGAGGCGATATCCATCACGTAAAGGTCGTAGTTGCCGTTGGGACGGCGCCAGCTGAACGCCAGCAGTTGGCCGTTCGGCGACCACGCCGGGTCGATCACATATCCCATGTCGGGCAGCGGAACCTTTTGCACGTCTCCACCGTCGGCGTCCATGGTGTAGAGCTGCGGAGTGCCTCCGCGGTCGCTGACGAACGCCACTTGCTGGCCGGTCTTCGGATTCCAGGCCGCCGAGGTGCTGGCGCCGACCGCGAAGGTGAGGCGCTTGACGTGGCCGCCGTCGGCATCGGCGATAAACAGTTCCGGGATTGCCGTACATGCTGGACATGAACATGATCTTGCTGCCGTCGGGCGACCAGGCGGGCGCGCTGTTGGTTCCGCGATAGTCGCGGCCAGGAGAGCAGCTTTTCGGTGAGCATCGAGTACATGCAGATCTGCGCGCTGAGAATCGCGCCGGCCGTCGGGTAGCAGGTAAAGGCGATGCGGCTGGCGTCGGGCGACCAGCGCGGCGTGAGCGAGATCGAGTGCAGCGAGGTAAGCTGGTGCTGATTGGCGCCGTCGTAATCCATGGCCCAGATTTCTTTGTTGCCGCTGCGCGTGCTGACAAAGGCGATCTGCGTCGAGGCGATGCCCGGCACGCCGCCGGAAAGCCGCGGCGATGATCTCGTCCGCGAATTGGTGCGCAAATTGCGCGCATCCGCCTCGTCGTGGTCGCGCCGTGATACACGCGTCCGACCACGGCAGGCGCGGCGGTATTCTGCACGTCGTAGAACCAGGCTTGAATCTCCAGATCATGTCCCGGTGGCGGTGAGATTGCCGAAGGCCAGGAACTGCGCGGAGACCGGAGCGCCGCTCCAGGCCGGCTAGTTCAATTCGGCCGGGAACGCTGGGCACCTGGGTGGGGTAGAAGCTCTTGCTGGCGATGTCGACAATGCCGCTGTAGTCGAGGTCGCTGCGCACCACGTCGCTGAACAGCGTGGCGAATGTTTGCGACGCTGCGGATTGCGCGGCGCGAAATCCGCCACGGCCACGCGCGGCTTGGAGACGCCCAAACCCGTGCCGGTGCGGAACCAGTCCTGCGCCGCCAGCGGACCAGGCAGACGCCAGAACAGGAATACGCCGAGCGCGCAACCACGTGACTGCACGCGGGAGCCGCGCGCGGCGCAAGCGGCTTCGCAGGCATCTTGCCGGTCCGCGACGATGACTGCTTCGGTCGCGTTCGTCATTTTATGCATTCCTGTCTTTCTGTCTGTGAACGCCGCCCATGGATATTCACTCGCGCCCGCTCAACGCTTGAAATCAAACCAGAATTCCACCGAAACCTTGGATCCGCTGTATTCGCCCGGCAGCGGGTTCAGCGGATTCGAACCCAGAATGGCCCGCACCGCCGAATTGTCCACCGAAGCGTTGCCGCTGGATTGCAAAATCTGCACGTTGGTGACGCTTCCGTTCCGCAGGATGTCGAACGTCACCACGGCCCGCGGCGCAAAGCGCACGCTGGGGTCGACGGTGCTTTGCAGCCAGTTGCTGCTGACGCGGTTGCGCACCGCATCCACGTACCAGGAGAAGCGGCCGCCAAAATCTCCGCCCCCGCCGGGCCTGTAAAACCCAATCCGCCGGCGGTTGCGTGCCGCCAGATCGAACTGCGGCCTGCGGCTGAGACTTGCGAGTACGGAACCGAAGGCGAGCCGCCTTGCCCGTAGGGCACGGCGTTTGGCGGCGGCGGCGTGATTGTCTTCGAGCAGTCTTCGAAGGCCGCGTGACGTAGCGCGGCTGCTTTTCCTTGGTGAATTCGGGAATCTGTTTGGCGTCGGCCGGCGGCGCTTTTGGCTTGGGCTGCGGCTCGGATTTGTAGAGTCCCTTGGTTTGTCCACGACGCGGCTTGGCGTGACCACTTCGGGGCGGGGAAGCGGCACGCCGGTACGCCTTGCAGCGCCAGCCGCTCACCAGTTTGACGGAGATGGCGCCGCCGCCCGGGCTGCCTGCCCAGTATCGCCGTGATGCGGAAAACGAGCGTGGAGACCGCCAGGGAAGCCAAGCAGCACCGAGTGCAGCGCCATGGACCAAACCAGCGGCCCCTTCAGGCTCTTGCGTCGTCGATGTGTATGCGGACGTCAGTGGCTCATGGCGTCACTGGGCGTCGCGGGCGTGTCGCTCAACGGCTCGGTCACAATGCTGACATTGGCGATGCCGGATTGGCGCAGCGTGTCGATCACCGTGGCGAAGGTGCCGAACGGCACGGTCTCGTCGCAGCGCAAAAACACCGGCGTCGGACTGCGGATTGTGCATCTGCGCGCGAACCTTGCTGCCCAAGTCGTGGATGTTGACCGCGTCATTGCCGAGGTACACCAGTTGCGCGCGGTCGATGGTGACCACCAGGCGCGCTTCGGAGATTTCCTTGACCGTCTGCGTTTTCGGCAGATCCACGTCGATGCCGGACTGCAGAATCGGCGCGGTGATCATGAAAATGATCAGCAGCACCAACATCACGTCCACGAAGGGAACGATGTTGATGTCGGAGAGCGAAGTGCCGGTCTGGCGAGCTGAGTTGCGGCATTGCGATTCATCCGCTCGACGCTGCGCGCTCCGTACGGCGTGCCGGCAGGCGAGCGCGCGGCAGAGCTCTACAGAAATTGCTTCTCGATCATGGCGGCCACTTCCAGCGCGAAATTATCCATGCGCGCGCCCAGTTCCTTGATGTTGTGCAGGAAATGGTTGTACGCGATGACCGCCGGAATCGCCGTGAACAGTCCCGCGGCCGTGGTGATCAGCGCTTCCGCGATGCCCGGAGCGACGACGCGCAGGCTGGCCGCGCCCGCCGTGCCCAGGCCGGAGAATGCGTCCATCACGCCCCACACCGTTCCGAACAGGCCGATAAACGGAGTCACCGAGCCGGTGGTCGCCAGCCAGGGCATGTAGCGTTCGAGCTTGCGAATTTCCTCCGCCGCGGCCATTTGCATATCCGCGGTCACCGCGTTCAGGCTCTTCACCTGGCCGTGGCGGATTGCCGGCGTTGAGCTGGCTGGCCAGTTCCCGATATCCCGCCGCATACACGGCTTCGAGCGGCGAGCCCAGCGAACCCACGGCCTTCGGCTCGGGCAAGCCCTCGCGCCGCGCGAAAGACGCGCAGGAAAGATGTCGTCTGCCGGTCCAAGACGTGCAAACAGCGCCAACTTTTGAAAGATCAAGCGCCCAGGAAAACAGGGAAAAACAGAACAGCATGAGGAGGACGGCCGCGGGCCACCCATCCGGTTTGCTCGATCAGAGTGCTCAGTTGGCCTGACGTAGAAAGCACAGCGCCAGCGGCGGAATCGTTGTTCTCCCCCAGTGCAGACTGAAACGACTTCCGAAAATCACCGTAGCACACGCTCTATGGCGGGTCAAACAAATCAGCTGGGCCAGGGCCGATTTTATGCTACCTTTGCGACACATCGTGACCACGATACGACCGTTGCGAGTATATACCATTCGCCCGACGACCGAGCGGAAGCGCCGCGCCTGCGGCGTCTGTGCGTCAACCGCGGCCCAAAGGCCGGCCGTCGAAACGTGGTAACATCGCTAACGGCAGACATGAGCGAAGCAATTCACGTTCCGCCTCGAAGCTTTGGCCGCGCCCTCGCGCGCTCGCCGCGACTGCCCCGCAGCTCGGACACGCCGCGGCGACCTTTTACATCGAGACCTTCGGCTGCCAGATGAACGATCACGACTCCGAAAAGGTCGCCGGCGTGCTGCTGGGGCGCGGCTATCGCCAGGTCGGCTCTCCGGAGGCGGCGCGCCTGGTCTTCTACAACACCTGCAGCATCCGCGAGAAGGCGGCGCACAAGGTCTTCTCCAGACTCGGCCTGTTCAATCCGAAAAATGGCCTGCTGGGCGCGACCGGACAAGATCATCGGCGTGCTCGGCTGCGTGGCGCAGCAGGAAGGCGAGCGCATCTTCGAGCGCGCGCCTTGGGTCAGCCTGGTCTGCGGCTCGGCCAGCTATCGCAAATTGCCGCTGCTGCTGGCGCAACTCGAAGCGGGCCAGCGGCGCGTCACCGGTCTGGACACCGACACCGACGAAACCTTCGAGACCGAGCTGACGCGCCGCGACAACCCGCTGCGCGCTTACATCACCATCATCGAGGGCTGCGACAAGGCTTGCACCTACTGCGTGGTGCCGTACACGCGCGGCCCCGAGCGCAGCCGCGCCAGCGCAGCCGTTCTGCGAGGAAGTGCGCCAACTGGCCGACGTCGGCTACACCGAAGTGCAATTGCTCGGGCAAACGGTGAACTCCTACCGCGATCCGTCGCCGCGCGCGCATGACGCTTCGCCGAACTTCTGATTGCCGTGGCGGAAGTGCCGGGCATCCGCCGCGTGCGCTTCATGACTTCGCATCCGCGGGATCTGGGCGCCGACATCGTCGCCGCCATGGACTCGGTGCCGGCGATCTGCGACACATTGCATCTGCCCGTGCAGTCGGGCTCGACGCGCATTCTGCGAGCCATGCAGCGCGGCTACACGCGCGAGGAATATCTCGAAAAGGTGGCGCTGGTTCGCGGCGCGCGGCGGCCCATCAGCATCACCACGGATGTGATCGTGGGCTTTCCCGGCGAAACCGAAGCGGACTTCGAGGAAACGCTGAGCCTGCTCGATCTGGCCCAGTACGACGGCGTCTTCGCCTTTCAGTATTCGCCGCGGCCGAATACGCTGGCGCGCACCATGGCCGGCGCGGTCCCGGAAGAGGAAAAGAGCCGCGGCGCTTGCGCGTTCTGCAGGAGCGCCAGCGCGCCATTCAGGCCGCGCGCAACCAGGCGCTGGTCGGCGAAGCGTGTCGAGGTGTTCGTGGAAGCCGCCTCCGACGCGAAAATCAGTGGGCCGGTCGCACATCCGAGCAACCGCATGGTAAATATCACTTCGCCGCATGCTCCGATCTTTTGGGAGAATACGTTGAACGTTCGCAGTTACCGGGGCGGGTCCGAACAGTTTGGTGGGCGAGCATCTGATCTCGGCGTGACGGGAGGCAGCGATGGAAGTTGAAATGAAAATCCGCGGCCTGATGATGGACCCGGTCACGAACATGCCGATCGTCGTTCTGAAGGATGCGAAGGGCAGCGCCGTGCTGCCGATCTGGGTGGGCGTCTACGAGGCCAACGCCATCGCCCTCGAGATCGAAAAAGTGCAGACCCCCCGGCCGATGACCCACGATCTTGCTGAAGAACGTGCTGTTCGGCCTGAACGTCCAGGTGCAGAAAGTCGTGGTGAACGATCTGCGCGAGGACACCTTCTACGCCTCATCTGGGTGGAGCGCAACGGCGAGCGCATGTCCATCGACTCGCGGCCGAGCGACGCTCTGGCCCTGGCCCTGCGCGTGGATTGCCCCATCTTCGTCGAGGAAACGGTGCTGAAGAGCTCCAAGATCTCCAGCGCCATCAACGAGAAATCCACCAGCGAAGAGCTGCGCAAATGGCTCGAGGGTCTCTCCGACGAGGACCTCGGCCGCTACAAGATGTAGCTGCCGGCCGCGGCATTTACCGGCACGCAAGTCTCGCCTATAATCTCCAGCCGCGGTTTTCACAGATCCAGCTGGTTCGCATTCATTCGCATTGCTCGCGACAGGACGTTTTACACCTCATTCGGCCCGCTAATCGCCATTTTTTGCTTGCGCTTGCGGCCGTCCACGCGGTTAGATTGAGCCCACCTGCAGGGTTTGGCACGCGGCCTCGAACCTTCAGAGGGTTGCTCGACCCGGGAGGCGCGGGTCCCGCCGCAGAGCGGGCGGGCAATTCTATGACGGCCATCCTGACAATTGCCAATCAGAAAGGCGGCGTGGGTAAGACCACCACAGCCATCAATCTTGCCGCCGCCATCGCCCAGCGCAAGAAAAAAACCCTGCTGATTGATCTCGACCCGCAGGCCAACACCACCATCGCCTTTTTCGACTCTGGCGGATATGCAGACGTCCATGTTCGACGTGCTCGGCGATCATCGCGCCGAGATGGCCAGCGGTGATCCGGCCCACCAAGGATCCCATGCTGTTCGTGGCGCCCGCGCGGCTGGCGCTGGCCAAGATCGAGCAGCAGCTTTCCGGCCAGTTCGACGCGCCGTTCAAACTGAAGGACGCGCTGGCGCCGGTGCAAAAGGATTACGACTACATCGTCATCGATACGCCGCCGGCGCTGGGCATTTTGACCGTCAACGCCATGGTGGCCTCGACGCACCTGGTCGTGCCCATTCAGGCCGCTTACTTCGCCATCGAGGGCACCGACGATCTGCTCGAGACCTACGAGCGCATTCGCGCGCGGCCCAATCCCGCGCTCAAGGTGCTCGGCGTGGTGATTACGCTTTTCGATAAGCGCACCAACATCTCCCGCGATACGCACGAGCAGATTCGCTCCGTCTTCGGTCCGGTGCTGTTCAAAACGCGCATTGGCAAGAACGTTCGCCTCGAGGAAAGCCCCGCCTACAAGGAGACCATCCTCACATTCGCGCCCAAATCGCCCGGCGCGCAGGAATACCGCAAGCTTGCCCTGGAGGTTATCCAACGTGTCGAAGAGGATCGGGTTGCCAGTCACACTGAAGATGCGGCATGACGCGCACTACGTCGAGCAGCTGACCAGTTTCAGCGGCGCGGCCGTGGGCCGCATGATTCCGATCGACAAGATTCGGCCGAACCCCGACCAGCCCCGCAAGGCGCTGGGCGATCTGCGCGAACTCACCGATTCCATCCGCGAAAAGGGCGTTCTCGAGCCGCTGCTGGTGCGCTTCATGCCGCGCGAAGATACCTATTACATCATTTCCGGCGAGCGCCGCTACCACGCCTCGCGCGCGGCCGGGCTTGCGCGAGTTGCCCTGCATCGAAAAGATCGCCGACGATGCCGAAACGCTCGAGCTGGCGCTGATCGAAAATCTCCAGCGCAAGGATCTGACCGCCGTTCGAGGAAGCCGACGGCCTCTACCGGCTGGCCGAGCAGTTCGCCTACACCCATGAAGACATCGCCCGCAAGATCGCCCGGGCGCGTTCGTCGGTCACCGAAATGCTTTCCCTGCGCAACATATCCCGAACAGATCCGGCGGCACTGCATCGAGCAGCGGCATCGTCTCGAAGTCGCTGCTGCTGCAGATCGCGCGCCAGCCCAACGAACGAAAAGATGGACGAAGCGATTCAGCGCATCCTGCAGGGCGGCTTGACGCGCGACGAAGCGCGCCGGGAACGCCGCGAAGAAAAGGCCGCCGGCCCGCGCCCGCAGCCTTTCATCTTCAATTTTCAGCCGGAGAACGAATCGTTTCGCCTGCGCATGCAGTTCCGCAAGAGCAATGTCTCGCGCGAGGAACTGATCTGCCACCCTGCGGGCGATTCTCAACTCGCTCGAGCAAGACGAAACGATGGAAGCTTCAGACACTCATCGCGCCGGCGACCCGGCCGTCGCATAGAGGCACGCTGCGCGCAACGCGATGCGCGAGCTTACTGCCATTCAAATCGGAGTGTTGGAACGTATCGTGGCTCACGGTTTTGAACCCATGATGATTCCGCTTTATGCGAACTTTATTGGTATCCGCCGGAATGGGTTCGCGGCCCTTCTCGAACCGATCCAGGATAGCGGTTGGCGCATTTTTGGCCAGCCATGCTATGTGATCGACGATAACCTGAGCGTCCTGGTCCGTCGGCAAGGACGCGAATGGTTTGTGTTCAAGGGCAAACAGGTGGAAGCAACTTCTGAGATGCTTACGGAACGCGTGCGCTTTTCCGATGACCTGTCGCGGCTGCTGTTTACGCCGGCTCCGCCAGGTTCCCAGCAAACATGAGACCGGCGCGCCTGGTAATCTGCGACAAGTGGAACGCCGGCCAAAATATAGCCGGCGTTTTTCGCGTTCACTCCTGCGTAGCACTCCGCTGAGATGACTTTCACGAGCGACGAGATAATTCTGGCCTTGATGAGTCTTGTGCGCGTCACCCACCCGTCCATGCTGCGCCAGGATGCCGACGGCTTCACCTTCGATTTTGAGGCCGTTGAACACAATCCAAACAGGAGCGACAGCGAGCGACTGCTGTTGAAATTGCGTCCGCTGCTCGAAACGGCAGGCGATGGAGGGCCGCTGGTGCTGGATTTCAATACCGCCGAGCGTCAATTGCTATCCGGCGCGCTCGAACGTCTCGAAACTGCTCAGACATGGCCCGCCGATGTGCTAAGTATGAGCCGCTACCTGCGCCAGCGTCTGACAACCGCGCCGTGATTTGCCTCAGCGCATACACAGCTGCCGAGTGCTGAACAATTGGCGCTGTCGCGTTGCAGGTTGCAATACGATTCGGTCGTGGGCAAACTGATCTCATGAACATTACCAATAGCGCGAATTCAGCATTCGATCTCCTGTGTATCGGCGCGGGTCCCACCGGCCTGGCGTGCGCGATTGAAGGCAAACGTGCTGGCATGCGCGTTCTCGTCGTGGATAAGGGGTGTCTCTGCAACTCCCTCTACCACTATCCCGTCAATATGGTTTTCTTCACGACGCCCGAGTTGCTGGAAATTGGCGATTTACCGCTGGTCTGCGCCGCTGAGAAGCCGACCCGCGCCGAAGCGCTAAAGTATTACCGTAAAGTTGTTGAACATTACCGGTTGGAGGTCCGGCTGGGCGAGAACGTGGACCATGTAGACGGGCACGATGGAAGTTTTAGGGTTCTTACGAGCGCTGCAGATGGCGAGAAGTTTGACTACTCGGCGCGGAAACTTGTCGTCGCCACTGGTTATTACGACTTGCCTAACCGGATGGGCGTGCCTGGGGAGGATTTACCCAACGTCTCGCACTATTACACGGAGCCGCATCCGTTCTGGCGTCAGGACGTGGTCGTTGTCGGGGGCAAAAATTCGGCCGCGGAAGCAGCACTGGATTTATATCGCAACGGCGCGCATGTCACTCTCGTGCACCGCGACGCGACTTTGGGATCGACGATTAAGTATTGGGTTCGGCCGGATATTGAAAACCGCATCAAGGCGCGCGAGATTCGCGCGTTGTTCGATACTCGCGTCCTGCGCTTCGAGCCGGAGGCTGTCGTGGTGACCGGGCCGGAGGGCGAGCAGACGATTCACGCCGTGCAAACCTTTGCGTTAACGGGTTATCACCCCGATTTCGCGTTCCTCCGCAAATTGGGCGTTGCACTCGATCCGAACACCAACAAGCCCCGCCTCGATCCCCAAAGTCTCGAGAGTAATGTGCCAGGGTTGTATCTCGCGGGCGTTGTGATCGGCGGTAATTATACGAGTGAGATCTTCATCGAGAATGGTCGATTTCACGGAAAACAAATCGTTGCAGCCCTGACCGGATCGCCCCTGGCCGCCGCGCAGCCGTGAATTGGGGTTCAAGCAGCTTTGCGAGAAGCCGCGCGACGGCACGGACACGGCACGGCGCAAGTGCCGTAGCCAATTTCGAATTTTCACTGGCGATGAGGACGCGCTCCAGCAATGGCCCTTCGTCTAGAATTCGCCTGATTTTCAAGGCAACGCCAAAGTGGGTGAAGGTGCGTGCGGTCTTTCTGGCGCCGCAACCCAAATATTCTGGGTCGACTGTGAGCCATCAGCTTGGCGGC
The DNA here is from genome assembly GCA_963828935.1 of uncultured Acidobacteriota bacterium. Taxonomy (GTDB): domain Bacteria; phylum Acidobacteriota; class Terriglobia; order Acidiferrales; family UBA7541; genus Palsa-189. The sequence goes on from CAWHGP010000010.1 coordinate 645,280, forward strand.
ACTGTGGCTGCGGAGACTCATGCATTTCAGTTCGGCTAGGGGGATACGATGAACCTTTCCAATCCCACACCATCCGGTCAATTGCCCGTCATCAAGTACTGCTGCTAAACTAAGAGAAATGCCTTCCATACTCAGCGAAATCGGAGAGACCTTCATCACGGTCGTCAGAGGCTTTAGCGTGACGTTCCGCAACATGTGGCGGAAGTCCACGACTGAAAACTATCCTGACGAACACGTTCATTTCCAGGCTCGCTACCGCGGCATCCATGTGCTCCATCGCGACGAAAACGGACTGGAGAAGTGCGTGGCTTGCTTTCTGTGCGCTGCGGCATGTCCGGCACAGTGCATCTATATTGAGGCCGCCGAAAATACGGCACCCCAGCAAATGTCCGCCGGTGACCGTTATGCCAGCGTGTACAACATCGACTACTCCAGGTGTATTTTCTGCGGCTATTGTGTCGAGGCCTGCCCCACCGACGCCATAACCCATGGCCACGGATTCGAGCTCGCGACGTATGACATCAATTCGCTCATCTTCCGGAAAGAGAAACTCCTGAACCAAACAACCTCGGTTCAACCCCCTGCCAGTTTTGGCAAGGCTTCTTATTAAATTTAATAATATAGTGACACAGATATTCTTCTCGTGGTCGCCCTTGTTTGTGTTTAATCTCGTGAATGCGATCCTTGCTCGATTAAAGATCACTGTGTGCTGAATGAGTCGCGCCGACAACGGAGCTTACGGTTGCCATGAGCACGCACGAAACGCCGTCGGTAAACCCGATTGAGCGGATACCTCCCACACTTCGGTATCCCGGGGCTGCACACTTTTGGTCGGCCATTCTGTTTACGGGCGTAGCCACGGGGATCGGCGCGGCAGCCCTTACGAGGCTCCTGGAACTGGTGCAGCATCTCGCGTGGCGCGGCTCACCCACTAACATTCTGGAAGCGGCTCAGCACGCCAGCCCCTGGCGGCATGTGCTCGTGTTGCTCGGGGCGGCGCTGCTGACCGGCATAGGGCAACTTCTCCTCAGGCATCTCTCAAGCGGCAACGGCATCGACACGACGGCAGCAATATGGTTCCACGCGGGACGAATGCCGGCGTTGCGTACTTTGGGAAGCGCCGTCCTTTCCGTGCTCATCGTGGGCATGGGCGTTTCGTTGGGCCGGGAAGGCGCGCCTAAGCAGGCCGGCGCCGTGTTTGCAAATTTCTTTTCCGACAAAGAGCGCTTATCCGATGAGGAGAGGCGGTTGTTAGTGGCCTGTGGTGCGGGCGCGGGGATGGCCGCAGCGTATGGAGTTCCTGTGGGAGGTGCGCTGTTCGCGCTCGAGGTGATGCGCGGAGAGTTTGCGCTGCGTTACGTGTTGCCGGCACTTTTTTCTTCGCTGATCGCTACCGGAGTGTCATGGTTTGTATTGCCCGATGCTCCTACTTATGTGATTCCCTCCTATATGCGCTCCGCATCAGTAATTTCCTGGGCGTTAGTGGCGGGCCCGATCGCCGGCGTGGCTTCGGTCGCTTATGTTCGCATGATCACTTGGGCGGATCGTCACAGACCCCGGGACTGGAGGCGCCTCACCGAACCGTTCCTAGTGATGGGACTGCTCGGAGTCATATCGATTTGGTTCCCGCAAGTGCTCGGCAATGGGAAAGACATCTCGGAATTAGCCTTCACTGGCCAGGTTGCGCCTTTATTGCTCTTGGTGCTGCTCGTGTTAAAACCCGCGGCGACCGTTTCATGCGTACGCAGCGGCGCACCAGGCGGCATGTTCACACCTTCCCTGACGGCTGGGGCGTTGCTCGGCGGTGTATTGGGACACGTCTGGTCCTACTGGTGGCCCGGTGTTCCGCCCGGTCTCTTCGCCTTGTTCGGGGCTGGAGCCGTGCTCGGCGCCACCACGCAAGGTCCGATTTCAGCGGTGGTGTTGATGATGGAACTGACGGGCAGAGACCGTTCTTTCATCATGCCGTTGTTGCTGATTGTTGGGATTGCGACACTTGTCGCGCGCACCATCGAACTTCGATCCATCTATGACGCGCGGCTGACCGATGAGGAAGTCCTCGAACGAAGGGGGGCACGAGGTGTGCCGCTCCATAACTAAATTGTTCGGTGCGGTAAGCCGAAGATCCAAGATCGAAGATCGGCTGCGTCCACCCCCGGCCATAGCTCGACGCGAACGTAACGAAAGACTCCAATGCCATCACCGCCGTACTCGCGTTGAAACCTCTGTAGCCCATTAAGGTATGAATCGAACGAGGTGATTCTGGTATTACTTGTGCCAACGTTCTCCGTGCAGGACCTTCATTGTTCTTAGCTCCTACCAGGTTCTTAACTCCTACCAGCATACGGCAGCCGTGGTTACAGGAAATACCTAATGGAGTAAAGTGCGGTCGAATGCCTAAATAGAACGGTTCCGAATCGACGCCGGGGAGGGCGATATGAAACACATGAAAGTTCTGGTGCCAGTGCTAATGCTTTTAATGTGCACCGCGGTAAGTTTGCGTGCGGATGACAAAAAGGAAGACGCAGTGGGTCGGTTGCAACGCGCCGCCACGACACTGCAGGATTTGGCCGGTGCTCCCGATAAGGGCATTCCCGACGAGGTATTCAAGGGCGCCAAGTGCGTAGCCGTCGTTCCGAATTTGACGAAAGCCGGATTTATTGTGGCCGGAAAGCGTGGCCGTGGAGTTGCCACTTGCCGCCTCGAAAATGGGGGCTGGGGCGCACCCGTATTTTTCTCTATCACGGGCGGTAGCTGGGGCGCACAAATCGGAATTGAAGACATTCACTTGGTGATGATGATTATGAACAACGAAGGAATGCGCGCACTCTTGCGTGACAAATTCCAAATTGGCGGAGAAGCTTCCGCAGCCGCCGGTCCTGTTGGGCGGCACGCAGCGGCTGGGACCGACTGGAAATTGGAGACTCAAATACTGACTTATTCCCGGTCCAAGGGAATATTCGCCGGCGTTGACCTCGGCGGATCGGTCATTCAAAGAGATAAAGACACTACAGAGGCGTTTTACGGAAAAGACATCCCGAACGCTGATTTGCTAATGGGCAAAGTCCGGCCACCGGCGGATGCGCGTGTTTTCCTGGACGCGGTTGCGAGAATTAAGTCCGACGTCAAGGGATAAATCGGATTTCACCTTCACGAGCTTCCGGGTCCCGTTTTAGGGTTAGCGCCTGGCCGGTTTTAGGGCGGGACTCGGAAAGCTGAATTCCCTCGGTGTCTATCTGTATTGCCAGGCTGTATTGCCAGGCGGCGTTCTCGCCGTGTTTTCGTTATGAGCTGCCCTTTTCGAACCCGGTCACAAAACTGCCATTTCGATCTGCTCGAATACGTTTTGTATTAGATTTCCATCGTTGTCGTACCGCAGCTGCAAAGCCAGGCGGTCACCGGCCTAATCCCCAGTACAAGTCCAGTACAAGTTTTGACGAGCTTTTTACACCTCTCCGACATGTCCGCGAAATCCCCGAAGTAGGCTCACAGGAAGCGGCCAGGGGTTAGCCGCACGTATTCCAATCTCTTCTAGAGTGGACGGTGTCTGTGAAAAATACTGGTATGGGATCGTCTCTGTACAATCGTTCTGTAAACATCGCGGCACAATTTGGATTGCTTGCTACGCTTCTGTTTCTATGGGTCGCCATGCCTGCGGCGGCGCAATACGCTCAGCCTTCCGCATCCGCAAGCCAAACTCCCGGTTCAGCGCCTGCAGAAAACAACGAACTGAAGCCGACTTATCCGGGTGAACCTCTGAACAAGCCGCCCGTCGAGGCGAAGATAGGGCCGGTCGAACTGCGGGTGTATGGAACCGTTTTGCTGAACATTTCTCTTTCCGACAGCGATGAAGTAGGACAGGAAGTGCCGCTTTGGCCCTTTCCCAGTTCGACTTCCGTGACTTTTCCCGACGGCACCACGAAACGCGCATCAGCTATCCACGACACGATCTTCACCGCGCGCCAAAGCGTGTTTGGAGTCGTGCTGAACCAGGCTGCCCCATCGGCGAACGGTTGGAACACTGCGGCCTTGGTGGAGATGGATTTCTTCGGCGCTCGTCCCACGGATACGGATCTGCCCGAGGACCGCGTGCTGAATCAGCCGCGACTGCGCAAGGCTTATTTCCAGCTGCAAAAAGGCCATTTCAAGCTCATCGCCGGACAAGACGATATCATCATCTCACCGCTTGATCCGGTTTCACTCTCGCACGTGGCTGTTCCTCTGGGCTACTCGGCCGGAAACCTGTTTGGATGGCTCCCTCAAGTGCGCGCGGAAATCAGCCATGACTGGGGAAAAACCAGTGGCTTGTTCCAAATCGGAGTATTGCGGCCAGCCTTCGGCGATCCTCATCTTGGCGATGAACCTCCTGTGGGCATCACCATTGATACTTCGTCCGGCTTGGGCGAGCGTGCAAGCCAGCCCTTTTATCAATCGCGGCTCGCGATTTCGCACCCAATGCACGGATCGCCGGCCACCATCGGGGTCGCTGGCCATTATGGGCAGGAGCGCATCGGCGCAGCACGCACGCTCGATTCTTGGGCCTTCGCCTTCGACTACCGGGTCCCGATCTTCTCCAAATTATTTCTTCGCGGGGAAGGATACCTGGGTAGCAACCTTGTACCGTTTGGCGGTGGAATCATACAGGGCGTGGCGGCTGTCGCCGCGCCGGCCCCTGCCCCCGCCGGCACTTTCTCTCTGTTTCACAAGATCGGTGACGCAGGAGGGTGGGCGGAGTTGACATTTCTTGCGACGCGAAAAGACATTTTCTACCTTGGCTATAGCGAAGACGACCCGGTTCACCACGAGCTGCTGCCGGGAACCACTAAAGCAAGAAACTCCATGGCATGGTTCAGCTATTTCCGGAAGTTGACCCCGGGCACAAGCATAGCCGCGGAATATAGCAATTGGCTGTTCCAAACGACAGCCTTCACGGGCAACATTCCGACGACGCGCGGGGCTGGCGGCAGGGGCAACGTACTGAATATCGCCTTGGCTTATCAGTTCTGAGCGGGAACAGCGCGTTCAGTGAGGGTGGCCTGCCCGCGGCCTCTTGCTGTCGCCAGATTGCGACGGGTCGGTTCACCCTCCCCCTGAATTTGAGGCTCTTGCGGTCATCAAAAGGGAAGAGGCCTGCAGGTTGAAACCTTCCGCGATGGATTCATACAGCCAAGGCTTGAACGCCATTATTGTTCTGGACCTCGGTAGTGACCGCGGCTGTCCCGATTCCTAATTACCAGGGCGTGTCAGGTCGGGACAGAGCATGCAGCGAATACGCGGCTTTATTGACAAATTGGACAAAATTGGAGGCAACAATCTTTCAAATCGTTTAAAATCGTACCGTACGTCGGCGTTCCTGCCGAGAAGGAGGTGATCCACGAGGTACGCGAAAAATTAGATGTAAACTAGAGGGGCGCTTGTGATCTTATCCAAACGCCTCTCTTTTTATTTTCGGTGAGAACCTGCTGGAAACGTTCAGCCGCTCATGGAGGCCTTCGGAAACTGTGATTGTGCGGACCGTCGCATATCAGGCGCGAAAATCCATCGTCACTTCGCTATTTCCCCAGCGTCAGGAACATGCCAAGGGAGGCCATCAGCATAACGGCCGTTGCCAACCATCCCATCAACTTAAGAGGCATAGGCAGCGTGAACGTTCCCATGGCCTTTGGGATTGGCGGCGAGCAGCATCACCATCGCCATGATGGGCGCGGCAACCACTCCATTGATCACCGCAGATAGGAACAATGCTTTAATCGGATTTATGCCCACGAGATTCAGCGCTAAGCCGATTAGGGTAGCGACCGCCAGGGTCCAATAAAATCGTGGGGCTTGCGCAGGTTTGTATTCCAGGCTCGCTTGCCACTTCAGAGCTTCCCCCACTCCATACGCGGCTGATCCGGCGAGCACGGGCACAGCCAGCAATCCGGTTCCAATTATTCCGAGCGCGAATAGCCCAAACGCAAAAACATGCCGTGCACATGTAAAGTAGCCGCTGTTGTCACGATGATAAAAAATGCAATCGGGTTTGAGAGTGCCATTCCAATATAGGTGTCCACCTTGATGCGCAAAAGTTGGCCCGCCGCTTGCCAGGGCGACCTCTTTAGAGGCTGTTCGAGGTCATGCGTTTTGACATTTTCGACTTCCTGGGCGGCCTGCCAGAAGAAAAGATACGGGCTGATTGTCGTCCTCAGGACTGCGATGAGAGCGGTGAAGAAACCGGTTTGCGACAGAAATGAGGGCACGAATGTGCCTCGTATAACCTGTGTTTAAAGATTTCGCGGCATCCAGTCCGCGCTTCCCAAATACACCTCGGTCGGCCGCCGCTTCCAAACACGAATATTCGGCTCTGTTCCAGAAACGCCCCACGATGCTGCGGACCATGAACTCTGGGCGGTCCGGGTTGCCGGCGGCCTGGATCAGTATGCCGCTTATTGTTAGGCATTGTGTTGGCTCTTTGTCAACACTGCGCACCGTCGCGCCTTGAAGGCGTTTCGTACTTAGGGGAGAGTACAGGGGTTGCGGAGCAACCACCATCGGGGCTTCCCGGTTTGATGATTCTTTTGGCTAGGATCTTTCCGAGCGGCGAGTTGAAGGCAGAGAACGATGCGCGTTAGCCGCCATGTCCGGCCCCATTTGACCGGACGTTCCAGTCTCTGAATAGCCCCATGAACAAGGTCTCTTCGAATTCAGTGACTGGTCGCGAAGTCCTGGCCAACGTTGCGGGCGTTTCGGGGCTTTTTCTTGCGGTGCTTAGCGCCGTCAGCTTGTTTTATTACTTCACGGAAATGAAGTTCTGGAACGTGAAGACGGAAGCGAAGGAAACGGAGATTGTCGCCGCTACTGCACAAAGGCTCGGTTCCCACTTCGAGCCGGCCGTCGCCGACCTGCTCGTTCTGTCGGAAAACCCCCTGATTCTGAACTATTTCGCGCACCCTGGCAAAGCCGAACGAACGGCCATGGAGCTCGACTTTCTGCGATGGTGCCGCAGGAAGACGAATTACTTCGAGATCCGCCTAATGGACGATAAAGGAGTGGAAGCAGCCAAGGTGAACTATCACCACGGTGCACCTTTGATTGTTCCTGAGGATGAGCTGCAGGACGTTTCGGAACGCCCGTTTTTTGTGCGGACTTTTGAGCTGGACCGTCAGGAAGTTTTCGTTTCTCCGTTCGAGTTGAACGTCGAGGGCGACAAGATTGAGCAGCCCCATCATCCCTCAATTCTGTTCTCGACGCCCGTCTTCGACGCGGATGGATTAAAACGTGGCGTTCTCGCCTTCAGCTATGAAGGCCAGCGGATGCTGGACGAGATTCAAGCGAGCAAAGCGGAGATCGGCGGATCGGTGGGCGAGGTCATGCTGCTGAATGCTGACGGCTACTGGCTGAAGGGGCCGAATCCCCAGGACGAATGGGGATTCATGGACGAAGAGAAGAAGGACAAGACATTCGCCAAATCCGACCCGAATGCCTGGAAGATCATGAATAATGCGGCATCAGGCGGATTCCACGAACAGGGCAAATTCTATGCTTTCGCCACTTTATCCCCGCTAGCGGCTGCTGATCGCTTTGTCTACGAAAAAGTGATGCAGCGATCGTCCCCGTCATCCCCATCATCACCAAGATCGTCCTACGCGTGGAAGATCGTCTCCATCGTGCCCCAGAGTGTTTTGCTCGCCCAGAAGCGCGGCACGCTGCGTAACATCGCGCTCTTCGATGCTCTTGGTCTTTCGCTCCTCATGGTCGTAACGATCGCTCAGGCGCATTCCAAGGTGTTGCGTGTGCGAGCGGAGAGACTGTTGTCGACTCACCACGCAGTGGGCCGGGTACTGGCAGACACAACCGCGCTCGAAGAGACGCTCCACAAGATATTACGCACCATCTGCGAAGGCACGGGCTGGGATTCTGGCATCGTCTGGGAGCTGAACGAGCCAGAAGGCCTATTGCACTGCCTGCAGGTCTGGCATCGGCCTGAACTGGCCACCGAAGTTGGCTTTGCGACTCGCGGCGTCACAATTCCTTCCGCCGTCGGACTTCGTGCCCGAGCGCTGGCGACTGGACGTACCGTCTGGTTTACGAACATCTCGACGCATTCGGATGTGCTCCCAGAATCTGGCGTCGATCGCAACCGCTTGGGGGGTTCGTTCGCCGTGCCCACTAGCTTCAACGGGAAAGTCACCGGCGTCGCGGAATTTTTTAGCCAGGATATTCGCGAACCAGGCGATGAATTGCTCGGCATGCTGACGGCCCTCGGCGAGCAGATCGGCCAGTTCATCGCGCGCAAGCGCACGGAAGTCGAGTTGCACCGTGCCAAAGAGGCCGCTGAAAACGCAAACAAAGCCAAAAGCGAGTTTCTGGCAGTGATGAGCCATGAAATCCGCACACCCATGAACGGCGTCATCGGCATGGCGGATCTGCTGCTGGACACCCCGTTGAACGCTGAGCAGGTGGACTACGCACTCACGTTGCGTCATTCGGCTGAGGCGCTGCTCGTCATCATCAACGACATCCTCGATTTCTCCAAGATCGAGGCGGGGAAGATGACCATCGAAGCAATTCCCATCGATCTGCACTTAGCAGTCGAGGAAATTGCCGAATTGTTTCGAAGTCGCACGCAGGAGAAGGGCCTCGAGTTCATTGTGCGCTACGCTCCCGATCTGCCGCGTCGCTTCATTGGCGATCCTGGCCGCATACGGCAGGTGATTATCAATCTGCTGGGGAATGCCACGAAGTTTACCTCCGATGGGCATATTTATCTAAATGTGGAGAAGCCCGGGAAGTCCTCCAGCAACGTTACCATCAAGTTTTCAGTGTCAGATACCGGCATCGGTATTCCCGCCCATCAGATAGCCGCCATTTTCGAAAAATTCACGCAAGTTGATGCTTCGACCACACGTAGATTTGGAGGCACGGGTCTCGGCTTATCGATCTCCAAGCGTCTCACCGAGTTGATGGGTGGCGAGATGGGAATGCAAAGCACGGTCGGTGAAGGCTCAACGTTCTGGTTCACGCTGGCCTTGCCTCAAGATACATCCGAGGCCCCGAAGCTTATGCCTGCACTCGACCTGACGGGCCTGCGCATATTGCATGTGGATGACAACCCCACTAACCGCTTCGTCCTTCGGGAACAATTCAACCATCTGCAACTGCGTAACTCCGAGTGCGACTCGGGCAAAGACGCTCTCGAAGCACTGTATGCAGCATCCGCCGAAGGCGACCCTTTTCACATCGCCATCCTGGACCAGGCCATGCCTGAAATGGATGGCGAGACCCTTGCCCGCGCCATCAAAGCTGACCCCGTGTTGCGAAGGACGGTATTGATCATGCTAAGTTCCTTTGGCCACCGGGGCGACGCCGCCCGTATAGAAGACCTCGGCTTCGCGGCCTATCTCACCAAGCCTGTGCGCTTCTCGCAAATTCTCGACACCCTGAGGAAGGCTTGGACGCCCTCCCGAAGGAACGCTAAGCCGCTGGTCCCCGCGACTGGACACATTTCGGCCCAATCCGCAACCAGGTTAACAAGATCTGTTGGCAGTAAATCGGCAACCCCGTGCCGCTTATTGGTTGTCGAAGACAACCGCATCAATCAAAAGGTAGCTCTGCACCTGCTGGAGCGCCTCGGATGCCAGGTGGATCTTGCAGCGGATGGAGAGGAAGGGGTGCGTATGGCCCAGTCGGGGCACTACGACATCATTTTCATGGATTGCCGCATGCCGGTTATGGATGGTTTCGAAGCGACGGCGCAAATTCGGAGTCGTGACGGTTCAAACGTCCGTCGCGTTATCGTCGCTATGACGGCCAACGCTTTGCAGGAGGATCGCGAGCGATGCCTGCAAGCCGGGATGGATGACTACATTTCAAAGCCTATTAACAGAGCGGAACTGGTCCGAGTCCTCGAACGGTTCGTCGTCTTCCTGGGATCAAACCAAGGAGTCCCCACACCCGGTAATGAAAGGTGAAGCCTCATGAGAGGCAGGGCGCCGGAAACTAGTGTTAATAGCCGGCTGGGACGGATAACAATTTTCGGGAACTTGATTCTGGTCGCACTATGCGTCACGACTCCGCCGGCTCATGCCATACCCGCATTTGCGCGTAAGTATAGCCTGCCCTGTTCGGCCTGCCACGAGGCGTGGCCCAAGCTCAACAATTTCGGTCAGGTTTTTCGAGACAACGGCTACCAATTGGGCAACGATCGGGACGCGCCCCTCACCCAGGTTCCGTCATATTGGCCGATCACTTTTCGCATCACGCCGCAGTGGCATCGCGAAAGCAATGAACGCGTCGCCGTGGACAATATTCCCGGCGATGCCGCGAGCGGCCAAACCGAACAGCGCGTGACCACCAGCGGTTTTGATTACTCCGGGGTGGACATATGGGCGGCGGGAACTTTGCTCAAGAACATTTCTTTCGTCGTTCTTCCTTCGTCCGATTCCGGCGGCAACTTTCACTTCGAATCCGCTTGGGTGCGCTTTGACAATCTAGCCACGACTCCGCTGGCTCAATGTTAAATTCGGCAAATTTGAATTGGATGATCCCGATCTCCGAAAAACGCATGCTCACTCTCAGTGACAACGGCGGCTTTTATCAGAACTACCATTTCACGCCGCCTGGGTGACAGCAACACCTTTACCGGTATCGGCGACAACCAGCTCGGCATCGAACTTCAGGGCCATTCCGCTAATCGCTACACCCGTTATTCCGTGGCGCTCGTCAGCGCCAGCAATGGCGAGCCCGGCCTGTCTGTGGGTCGCGGCTACGATGTGTATTTCAACGTCAGTCACGCCTTCGAAGTGCCGCGTCTTGGGCCTGCAGCGCTTCGGCGCCTATGACTTCACGGGCGGGTCGCCCACCTTTTCTCTGACTAGCAACGGCCAGCCGATTCCTGGGACCGGCGTCGGCACCAAGCCTTTCTATCGCGCTTGGCGCTTATGCCATCAACTACGTTGGCAAGTTCGATTTCAGCACGGTGTATATGCACGGTTCCGACAATGCCTTCCTGGGCACAGGCACTATCGCCGGCCAGCCGTTGCCCGCTCGGCGCACGGTCTCCGGCATGGAATGGCGGCTTCGTGGAAAGCGCACTATGTTTACTCGACTCATCTTGTTCTGGTGGCCCGTTACGAAGCCGTTCGCATGTCGCAGCCAGGCCCTGCCACTCGAATCCAGGTGATCTCGGCAATATCGACGCCGCGACGGTGGTTATCGCTGGTATCCGTTCATGAACAGCCGCGCCGGACTCGCCTGGCATCAGGAATATTCCTGGGTGCTTTCTCGCGGCACCTCTCCGCTCACCGCGCGCGACGCTGTGGGCAGCAGCATTTTCATGGGGTTCGACTTTGCGTTCTAGATGGAAAGCGCCAACCGTGCCGATGTGCATCACGCGTTTCATGGAAATGACCTTGGCAATCGCTTTGTCTATACTTGCGAGCGCGCACGCGAGAGCGCAAGACAGTCATATCGGGAACTTGACCGGGCGGGGCAAGCGCGGAGAGGTCCTTTATGCGCGCTACTGCGTTGGCTGTCACGGCGCGCTCGGCGACGGTGCCGGCGAGAATGCTCCGCATGTAAACCCTCAATATCCCCAGCCCCGCGATTTCACCGCTGGCCTTTTCAAGTGCCGTTCGACTCCTTCCGGAAGCATTCCGCTCGATAGCGATTTGTTTGACACCGTCGGCCGCGGCATCAACACCACCGCGATGCCGCCCTGGTTCCCGCTCACCCGGCAGGAGCGCGCCGATCTGGTCGCTTACATCAAGACCTTCTCGCCCCGCTTCAAGGAAGAAGAAGCCGAGCCCCCGGTGCCAATTCCACCCGAACCGTCGTCGACTGCCGGATAAGCATCGCGCGTGGCAAGGAGCAGTACGAAACCCTCAAATGCGCGGAATGTCATGGCGCGGACGGAGAGGGGCATGGTCCTTCCGCGTACTACGTTGCGCGACAACAAGAGCAATCCCATCCCGCCCTATGACTTCACGACAGGCTCCCGATTCAAGTGCGGCCAGACGGACCAGGACTTGGCGCGAATTCTCCTGACTGGCATGGATGGCACTCCCATGCCCACCTATGCCGACTATCTGCAGGGTGATCAGGTCTGGGACCTCGTGCATTATTTGCGCACGCTGCAGGCAAATCACAAGCACAAGGCGCTGTGGACAAGACTTTTTTCGGACTAGAGGCTTGGAGGAGCGAGACCATGAAGCAATGCATTTACCTGCTGGCGGCAATCGCGTGCGCGGGATCGACCTGTGTGCCCAAAGCCGCCGGCGCAGAGCGGATACCAGGCTGGAAAGGGTGGCCAATGGCGGCACGATCACTGGTACGGTCAAGTGGTCAGGACCGGCGCAGAAGGACCTCTCGCTGCCAATCACCAAGAATCCCGATATCTGCGATCCCGATAAGCAGCAAGACCGCAACTTGGAGCGATCTGGAAATCGGCCCGAGATCGGCGGCGTGGCCAATACTGTCGTCTTTTTGAAGAACATCGCCAAAGGCAAAGCCTATGGACCTCCCCCCGGCGCGCCGGTCGCTCGACCAAAAGAATTGCCGCTACGAGCCCCACATCTTGCTGGTGCCCAAAGAAGGCAACATGCAGATGAAGAGCAGCGACCCCATTCTCCACAATATGCATATGGTCGGCGCAGCGTCAGTACAATCTCCCTTTTCCCATCAAGGACAAAGTCATCGCCCGGCCCATGCACCGTGACGGCGTCGTAGATATCAAGTGCGACGCCGGCCATGTCTGGATGAACGCCGAGATCTTGGTCGTGGTGCATCCTTACTACGCCGTCACGGATCAGCACGGCAGCTTTATGCTTACCGACATTCCTCCCGGCGAATACGTGATCACCGCGTGGCACGAGGGCTGGAAAATCGCGCGCCAAGAAACAGTTATCGACGTGGATTCCCATCAGGAAGTCCACCGCCCCATCTTCTCGGAGCCGAAAACCTGGGATGCGAAGGTAATTGTGCCTGCAAATGGAACTGCAAAAGTTGATTTCGAACTTTCTGACAAATAGGCTTACGCAGTCAATGGGGTCTATGGGTGGCGTTTCCGCTCGTTCACTGCAATCCCAGGTGCTTCGACTGATTACTTAGAAGCGTACTGCGCCATGTCGTTCTTAATGATCCTTCCGCCCTTCATCACGAATTTGACCCGTTGAAGTTCGGTGATATCGGTCAGGGGATTGCCGGAGACGGCGATCAGATCGGCATACTTGCCCTTGTCGATGGATCCGATTTGATCCTGCCATCCTAGTGCTTCGGCGTTAATCGCGGTTGCGCTCTGAAGGACCCGTGCCGGAGTCATGCCGGCATGCTTCACCAGCGCCTCCAGGTCGAGGGCTTGTGTCCCATGAGCGTAGGTCGAGCCATCGGCGCCGCTGCCCACCATGACCTTAACTCCCTTGGTGGCAGCCGCCATCGATACCGCCTTCTCAAACATAGGAATGATCCGATACTTGCCGCCGGTATTCTTCGCATCGTTATCATCCATATACGGCTCGATGTATCGTTCGAGCGTCGGATCGTAGTAGAGATGTTTGGCGACCATCATGTTGATCTGCTCTTGATCCAAGCCAAAGCCGTGCTCAATGGTGTCACAGCCGGCGATGATGGAGTTTTTTTGCCCCTCGCCGCCATAGACGTGGCAGGCTGTTTTCTTGCCGAGGCGATGCGTTTCGTCAATGAGCGCCTGCAGTACAGGCATCGGATAGGTTACTTCATATTGGACCTGGCCGGTGGCCGTGAAGGAGTACGCCCCCGCGGGGTACAGCTTGATCCAATCCGCACCGCGTCCAATCTGCTCGCGCACGGCTGCGCGCGCTTCCTCCACCGAGCGAACCACCGTGCTGGCCAGGGGGTTGTCCGGAGCTGCCGGGTTCCGAGCTGCGGCCCCCCAAACGATACCTAAGGTCGATACCTGATACCTGGGGCCGTCGATGCGGCCCTGGTTGATGGCGTCGCGGATCGCGATATCACCGTACCCGTTCCCGTGGGTGCTCATATCTCGTGCTGCAGTGAAGCCCGCCCGCAGATCTGCTTGCACATTCGATACGGCGATCACCATGGCGTTTTCTGTCGTTCCCTTGGGCCCGCGCGTATCGAACATATGCGTATGCGCGTCGATCAAGCCGGGCAGGACCGTCGCCTGGCTAAGGTCAATCACTCGCGCGGTCGCCGGAATCTTCACTTGGGCCTCAGGCCCGACCTCAGTAATTCGCTCACCCGTAAGAAGCACTACTTGGCTCATCCGCATCGTGCCTGTCTTGCTGTCAAACAAGCGGCCAGCGCGCACGGCGACCACTTGCGCGACCCCAGGGCATTTGTAGATGCCGCCATCAGACCCCACGCACGGTGTTGGGCCCGCCCCTCTCCACGGAGCCGGCGGCGGCTGAATCTGCGCCCAAAGCGTCGGCACGGCCAGCAAAATCACAACCGCCGTCGCAATCAAAGACTTGTACCGCATCGCGTACCTCTCTCTAAGACCGTCAACCAACGTCCCGCGCCGGCATCTTGAAGCTCAAACGATAGTACGTCAAGGCCCGCTGGTTACCGTGGATCGGCATCACCTGTGGGGTGCACCTGTGGGCTGAACGATCGGTGGCGAGAGGCCCTTGCACAAACCGCAGGGATGGGGCACCAAACGCACTCAGAGGACGGGCCACCCGCCAGAGCCTTTTGTGAAGACGCAACTCCTGAAGTGCAGCCGTTTACGCGATCTCTTTCGGGCCGCTTTGCAGCGCCGATTGCAGCGCCGGCAAATCGACGGCGCGCTCCGTGCGAGCCATCACGATGGTCGCGAGCGAGTTGCCCAATACGTTCACCGGCACGAATGCGGACGACAAGAGACTATGAACGCCGAGAATGAGTCCGACGCTGGCGACGGGAATCACGTCCGTGGCCGAAAGCGTGGTCGCGAGAATGACGATCGCCGAACCGGCCACGCCCGCGCCGCCTTTTGACGTAAACAGCATGGTCGCGAGGAGCGCCAACTGCTGCCCGATCGACAAATGAATGCCGACAGCCTGCGCGAGAAACACCGAGACCGTGGCCCAGTACAGGCACGTCCCGTCGTGATTGAACGAGTAACCGGCAGGCAGCACCAGAGCGACGATGGATTCCTCCACGCCGAGCCGCCGCAGTTTGGCGATAGACGCTCGGAAACACGGATTCACCGGAACTGGTGCCGACGACGATCATCAGTTCGGCCGCGAAATAGCGAATCAATCGCAGGATGTTTACGCCGGCGGCCCAGGCGATCGGGGTCAGCACGATCGCGACAAAAAGCAGGCAGCAAACATAGAACTCCGAGACCAGTTTGCCCAGAGCGACAGCAGCGAGGACGGGCCGAATTTGCCGACCGTAAACGCGATGGCTCCGAACGCGCCAATGGGAGCGACCCACATCACGAAGCCGATCATCTTGAACAACACCTGCGCGATCGAGTGAATGCCGTCGACAAGAGGCTTGCCCTTCGGCCCCAGGGCGAGCAATCCGAAGGCAAACATCAGAGAGAAAAACAGCACCGGAATGACTTCGCCCTCGGCGAAGGCTCCCACGGCGCTTGCGGGCACCAGGTTCAGCAGAAATTGGCCGAAGGTGATCGGCTTTGCAGGCGCCTTCACCCGCTATCGGCGAGGGTCTTCAGATCCACATGCATGCCGGCGCCGGGCGCCCAGAGGTTGACGAGAAGCAGGGCAAGGATGAGGGCGATGGTCGTCACCACTTCAAAGTAAATCAGCGATTTGATTGCGACGCGGCCGACCTTCTTCGCTTCGCCAACGCTGGCGATCCCGTGCACGACGGTGCAGAAAATGATCGGCGCCACGAGCATTCGCACCAGTTTGATGAAGAGGTCGCCAAGAGGCTTCAGCGACTCGGCGCTTTGCGGCCACACGTAGCCGACGATGGCGCCCAACACCATCGCAAGCAAGATCTGGATGGAGAGATGTTTGTACCAGGCACGCGCGTGCGGAGTCGCGGCGACTTGGCTGACTCTCGGTGAGCGTCTGGCTTTGCGGTCGGCGTTTGCATGGTGGGCATCTAGTCGAGCGAGCGCGTGACGTCGTTGAATAATTCGTCGACCGAGAAGCGGCGCGGGATCAAACCCTGCCGTTCGGAATATCGAATGATGGTTTCGAGCGACTTGCGCACCGCCTCGACGCCGAATCGCAGCGCGCCCGGGCTTTTCGAGGGAGCGGCGGCCGCGCTCTCCTTGAGCATGCGGTAAACCTCGCGGACAACATCCGGGCGGTCTTGCGTGATCGATTCCTTGATCACCATCATGTGATTGATCGGAACGCCGCCGTGCTTCTCGGCCCAGCGCGCCGCAACCTCTGCCGCATCCGGGATCAGCGGCTTCAGCGGCGTGCCCTCGGGATTTTCGCTTCCGAAAATGGCCGCGTCGATTTCGCCATCGAGCAGCATTTGCAACAGCTGCTTGCCTTCCGGCGCGCGCCGCACCCAGGGCGGATCGGTAAACTCGGCGACGTGCGGATCTTCAAAGGTGATCCACTGAATGCGCCGGAAGTCGACGCCGTAGTCTTCCTGCAGGAAACCTCGGACCCACGCGCCGGTCGTCTGCGTGTATGCGCGGACACCCACCTTGCGGCCGTTGAGATCGCCGGGATTCAGATGGCCGCGTTCCGGATTGTAAAAGATCGTGTGATGCTGGCCGCGCGCCACAACCACAGCGGGCATCAGAACATACGGCTTGCCGTAGGCCTTCGCTTGCAGAAATGTGACGATGGCAAGCTCGCCCAGATCGAATTTCTGCTCCCGCACCAGGGCTTTGAACGCCTTGTTGGCGGTCTTGACGTCCGCAAAAGCGAAGTTTACGAGCGGCGATCGCAGATCCCCGTTTCTCAAGGCGCCGGTGTTCGGGTACGCAGCCAACAGAGTCTGGAGAGTCAGCGGGGGCTGCGTTTCGGGCATCGATTTCCTTTTACTTCCCGGCCAGCGCGGGATAAAGAGTCAGCGCCGTCCTGGCGAAAATCCAATCGCGATCTTCGGCGGGCAACACGGACAAAGCCCGCTTGGGAAACTTTCAGCAATTCCGGGAGCGTTCCTTCCGATGCCGGATAGTTCGATCCCCACGCGATTCGCGAAGCTCCAAATTTCGATACGAGCAGCGGGAAAAAGGTCGCGTGAGTGGCCTTTCCGCTTTGCGCTTCCGCGACGGTGCGCGGAGTAAGTTTCAAGTACAGGTTCTTGTAATCGGCCAGTCGAAAGACATCGGTCGCGCCGGTGTAAGGAGGTCCGTCCGATAGGGTTGGCTTTGCCAAGTGATCCAAAATGACGCGAGACTTTCGGGAAGCGCTCCAGCATGCGGATGAGCTGCGGAATCGCTTTCACCGTCATTTGCATGCACACGGGGATTCCGAGTTCGCTCGCGCACTCCCAGGCCGGGAAGGATCGCGGATCGTCGACCCAGTCCGCCTGATTCGGCATCGTGCTGCCCGCGGTGAATAGACGCATTCCGGTCAGCTTGCGGCCTACCCAATAGCGGATCTTTTCTGGAGCGTCAGGCGCGAGAACATCCACGGAAAAAACGCCGGTGAACCGGTCTGGGTGGGCGGCTACGGCGTCGGCAACATACGAATTATCGTGGCCGTAACAAGTGGAAGCCTGCACCAGAGCCGATTTCGCAATGCCCGCCTGATCCATGGCGGCGATCATCTGCTCCACGCTCACGGGTCTTTCGCGCGACCAGTCCGATTTGTGACCGCCGACCGGCGCGTTCGGATAGCGGTCCGTATCGGTGCTGATCACGTGAGGATGGATGTCGATCGTCACAGTATGACCAGGCTATCACCTACTGCAAACCGCAGGCGGCACACCACCTTATATTGAATCGGACCGGAAGGAATCATGAGTGTTGCATTCCTCTTGGCGCCAATGGTATCGCTAAACTATCGGGTCGCAAACGGCATGCGGGAGAGCGAACTTCAGGCACCCGTTTGCCCACCCCGGGCGGGCACCTGGACCGCCAGTTGGCCGTCAATCTGGCAGTTCACACCTTACGAACAGTAACAAGTACGTCGTCCAAGCGCCTTGCACCGGGGTGAGCCGTCGCCTGCCTCTCGCTGCCGCACGGATGCGGTAAGCATCCGCGAGACAATGTTGCATGTGGAACTTGCGTACCAATTACGAGCTGATATGCGCAGACCAGGCTAGTTACCTACATGGACGTAACCGCGAAGCTCCAGATTAACGATCGTTGTCAATGCCCAAAGGTCGAGTTCGATTTCGGGTTGGATCGTTTTCGGGTCGATCTTACTCCCCAGTACCGCCTGGCCGCAGACGCGGAAGTCGACGCCCGCCTTCTTCAAACTTTGGATGAGCGCTATGTTGGGGTTATCGTGGCCATTATTGCGCGTTTTGAATGCTTCGTTGTTCTGAACGATCTCGGTTCCCCCTTGGTGGAACACGACGGCGATTTTCCGGTGATCGGCCGGCACGCCATTCTTGGCCAGCGTATTGAGATACCGAGCCACTGTAGCCAGCCCGGGATTTACTTCATCGATTTTGGGAGCCGCTGTGCCGATGTCGAAAACGACCTTGTAGGTCATATTAGGGTCGGGGAGTTCCTTCGCGCCGGGAACATCCTTGGCCGCCTCGTATCCGGGCACCGGCAGATTTTGCGCCGATTGCGCACGTACCGAACCAAAAAAACCAATCAACGCGGTCAAAACAGCGGCACAGATCCATAGCTTCTTCATCGTAACCTCCTTCGACAGAAATAGAATTATGCTCGGACGATCCGCAATCGGACAGTACCGTTGACCTCTAAACATTCCAGGCACACCAACTCTGCGGAGCCTCTCTATTCGGCTTTCACTCGACGGCAGCACGATTCCCTTTATACGCCCCGCGGATCGCGATGATAATCTCTATTTGCTGGACTTTGCCGCCGATCGAGCCGCTTGGGTGACATCTGAGGAAAAAATCGCCGCGATCTCATCCTGATTCAAGCACTCTAATGGGCACCGCCCACTCTAATGGGCACCGCAACGATCTTCAAATCGATAATTGTGTCATCGGCTTGGGTGCCGTCATTGATGACTCGATGACTCTCCGACCGACGGGTCGAGACCCTCCCGTACACTGCAGGCGGAGACGCGCAAGCCTCCTGGATTCTGTTGCGTTGCCCCCCAGTGGGGCATGCTGGCAATTTCAACCGGTTATGCGCGCTGGCAGAAGTCCGGCTAACAGCGTAATGTTATGTTTCGCACAGAAGTTTTTGGAGTGAGTGCGAGCACGAATGGCGCCGTCGGCGTCTAAACGTCTTAGGGAAACGCCGGGCGCAGCTGCCGCATCGAAGAAAAAGCATTGTGTGTGGGAGGATAAAGTATGAAAAACAAAGTGCTGGCCTTGGGGATGCTGCTCACCGGCGTCCTGCTGATTGCGGGTCCTGCGTTCGCTCATCATGCCTGGGGCGGGTACGACATGAAGAACCTGTCCACGATCAAGGGCACCGTGTCGCAATTCGACTGGGGAAATCCGCACGTGTGGATCAATTTCGACGTCAAAGACGACAAAGGGAACGTGGAGAAATGGAGTGCTGGCGGCCCGAGTCCCAGCCGCATGGCCGGCACCGGTTGGAGCAAAGACACGCTCAGTCCGGGGGATCAGATTACGGCAGTAGGCAACCGCATTAAAGACGGCACGTTGAAGATGCGCCTGGACAAGGTGGTGTTGGCGGACGGGCGAGAGCTCGAGTGCTACGGAAAACACTTCGGGCCGTAAGAACTGGCCTTAAGACTGGTTGACTGAGGTACGCGCAAGCGGTTATGTAAGGGCGCCCGGTCGACTCGAATTTTCGCGGCAATCGGAATCCCCCGCCGGAATCTTGGTTTTTTCGGCGTTGTGAGCCCCACCATCATGGGGAATCGCGTCTATCTTACTTTTACCGCATGCGTGCTCTCACTGTATATGCGCTCTCACAGCCGCTCGTGAATCGTTCGTGTTTGCCCCGACCACGGAATGATGTTAGATCCCGTAAGCTGGTGTGAATGGTTGCAAGACACGTCCGCGGCGACCTCTATTCGAGAGTCGGTCTGGATATTTCCTGCTATCGAGACGGTGCACCTGTTTGCCCTCATCGCGGTCGTCGGGTCCTCAGCGTTGTTGGATATCCGGCTTTTGGGTCTTGCGCTGAAAAGTCACTCGGTGTCGAAACTCGCGGGACGCACACTGCCCTGGGCTTTGTGGGGTTTTGCGGTAATGTGCTTGACTGGGTTTTCCCTGTTCGCGTCAGGGGCGGCGCGATATTACGACAACTTTCCGCTGCGACTCAAGCTATTGATGATTGCTCTGGCAGGCGCGAACGCTTTGGTCTTTCATTTCATGCCCTATCGCAGCGTCTCCGCATGGGAGAACGATGCCCATACGCCGTTGGCTGCGAAGGCCGCCGGCCTGCTCTCGATTTTGTTGTGGTTCGGCATTGTAATCGCCGGGCGCTGCATCGCCTACTTTTGATGCGGAATTGCATTTCGGGGCCCAGCCTCACGGGCCATCGCCCTTATTGGACGAGCGTAACCGCGCTGTTCAGTACCCGCCCCATCACCACCACGGCCAGCCAGAGGATCAGGGAAACGAAACCCATCAGCTTGGCAGCCAAGGGCGGGGAGGAAGCCGTATCCCAAGTAGATACGCCGCGGTAGGTCGTACGGTTGAAAACCAAAGCATTTGTGCCTGCCAACAGGATGAGGAGCATCTTGATATAAAAAATGTGGGTGTCCGCGTACTTGGTGGCGTCCGCCGAGAACAGCAGGACTCCGGTAATCACTTGAACGGCAAACCCAGCCCATGCCCAGGGGAGAGCCTGTCTGGCCAGTTCGGAAACGGGCACTTGTCTCAGCGCCCAGCCCAGCAGGCGTGCATTCAAGATGGTGGTGGCCATCACGAGTGGCACGGTGCCCAGCAGAATGTGCAGAGCCTCCACGACCGGAAACAGCCACACCGATTGATGCATGTGCGTTCCGATGAACGTCTGCTGCAACCATCGGCAAAACCCAAAGAACAGTGGCACGTGGAGGCCTCGAATGCGAGTAAACCCTTACTAACGAAATTCTGGCTGAAATGAGCGTCGATAGGAAAGCGGAAAATTACCGGTGCAAAAAAATCAGGTGCCTCGCTCCTGTCGGCGGGCGGTTCTCGTCACGCCCCGGAGCAAGCACGACCATTTGCAGACCAAGCTCCATTTATCAATTGAGCTCTTATTGTAAAAGCGTTCGGGAAGTGGAGCGGGCGATGGGAATCGAACCTACGTTCCAACGCGGCTAAGTTACTGATTTTTCTAAATTGACCGTAGGGGCCGGCGTCCGATAGCGTCCACAATTGAGGCTACTTTATCGACGGCCTCCCGTCATGCCTCACCTACGACGTGCCCGTAAATCTCAAGAGTGGTACGCGTATCGGCGTGACGGAGCTGCCGCTGGACGACTTTGGGGGTACGTCACTTAGCAGCCATGGTTTTTACGGGCGGAAAACTGAAGATTTGCGCTCACTCGTTTTGCTGGTAGGCTGCGCTTCGACACCCTCGCTCGGACGCACGGGACTTGTTTATGACAAAAGCCGAATATGCAGTCTTTGAAGCTCTCGACCCCTTCTTTGAGGTGGTCATGAAAGGCTTGCGCGGACTCGTTGACGGCGAACACTATTTCGATACGTTTGCCGATGACGCAGTCTTCGAATCCCGCTATCGCTTTCCAGGCTGGCCCACGACGATTCGAGGACGCGCCAATCTGATGGCTAGCCTCTCGGGATACGGCAAGACGATCAAGCTTCACTCCGGCGACGCACTTGTTGTGCACCGCTGTCAAGACAGTCGCGTCGTAATCCTTGAGTACGACGTGCACGGCAAGATTGTTTCGAGTGGCGCTCCCTATGACAATAGGCTCGTCTCGGTAATCAGGATTGAGAACAGGAAGATCATCCATTGGAGAGACTACATGGACTCTCTGGCTGCTTGGACGGCGTTGAACGGCGGCTCCTAAATCTCTGTTGAGGTCGGGGCGAACCTTTAGCTCACATTTCTCGGGCACCTGCGTTTTGATGTATAAACTCTGAAATCTCCCGTATGAAGACCCTTTCTAATGCCGTCTACAGACAAGAGGTGCTCAACCGACTGACCAATGTCCGCTCCGAGAGTCAGCACCGTTGGGGAAGCATGTCAGCCCACGAAATGGTTTGTCACCTTGGTGATTCTTTTCGGGCGTCGCTCGGCGAAAAGCAGTTAAGTCCGGCCACTACGCTTTTCAAACGGACCGTGTTCAAGTGGACCGCGTTGTGGGCACCACTCCAATGGCCCCAAGGGGTCAAGACCCGACCTGAGATGGATCAGCGCCACGGTGGTACGCGGCCCGAAGAGTTCGCGTCCGATTTAGAGAAGCTCCAGATTCTGTTTGGCCGCTTCGTTAAGTGGCAGGGCGAGTATGCACCGCATCCAATCCTGGGACCGCTGTCCAGAACCGAACGGATGCGCCACGCCTATCTGCACATGGACCATCACCTGAGGCAGTTTGGTGCCTAGCTTCCGAATCAACTGTTCTTGGCCGCCGCGACTGGCCGGGAATAAGCCTTCAAAACATACTTTTGAACTAGAAAAAGACCTAGTCCCGCCCAACCTATCGTAAACGCCAGTACGGGCCGCAACGTAATAGCCCAGGTCACATTCGCCAGCGCAATTCCCCACCATGCTAGTTGTACGCCAAAGCCTTCGCGCCAATGCGGGCGAGCGCCGGAGGCTGAAACGCGCGGTCTGATTGTGGGGAGTAGGCGGCGGACCGCTCGGCAATACGCGAGGAAGCTTTCGCGGTGTGTGTTGAGTAGTTCGCCTTCTTCCCGCAGGATGAGACGATACACGAGCACGATAGCAAGCCCCACCTGCACGGCCCACCCGACAGGGCTGCACATTACACCAGCCCCAAAGACACCAATCAGGATCCCCAGGTAGAGCGGATTTCGCGTGTAGCGAAACGGGCCATCAGCAACAAGTTTCTCGGTTCGGACCTGCGAGTCCTGCAACACGTTGGCGCGGATGTACGCCCCTGCCCATGTCCGAATCATCGCGCCAATCCCCACGACAAGGGCGGCCATGAGAAAAATGCCACGAACGACACTCTGCTGACGATTCAAATGCAGGATTGCAAACCGCTCGCGCAACCATCCGGCGATCAGGTCGCCAGAGTTATGCGGGTCAAACCAGTAGAAGGCCAATCCAATAGAGAAGATGGCGAGGAAGAGCCACGTGCGATGTCGGAATTCCCATTGCGTGGCACGCATAACCGTCCTCCGCCACAGGCAAGATGCCCCACTCTGCAAGGCCGTTACGCGGTCGTATACATCGATCGCTATCCCTCCAGCAACAACAAATTGATGTCTAAATTTTCGAAAACAGACATGCGACCGAGGAGAAATCGGGTAAGGTCCCGAGAAACGGGGATTATCAGGAAGTGGATCCCACATGACGATAAGACGACTTCTCGGGCCCTATCCGACTTTGCGATTCGAGCGGCAGCCTGCCGGATTACTTGCGGTTTGCCGGCGATACATCTCTATCCGCCCCAACCACCCCCAATGCTGCTTTTTATTGAAGATTTGAAAAGTCGAATGCGATTGCAGTTACTTGCCTGCCACAACCTTGGGGCACACCACGTCGAAGAGAAGGTGTGTTGGTTCAGCCGGAAATGTTGGGCCTCGGTTCTGCCAAACAGACATGCCTTGTTTTCGGCCGGCAGAACAGTGACCTTTAGAGCTCGGGTGTGGAACCGAGTTAATCATGTCTTCGCACCTCGCGCGGCCAGGCCGTTCAACGCTCGCCGGTGAGCCAGTCCGGCTCAATTTGTCCTTGACACCCATCTCGATTGGAGTATAAAGGCGCCATAATCTGAGTGTCCGTAGCAGCTTCTATTTATTGCGGGTCGTACCGAAGAGTCGATAGGGTCTGCTGGCCGAGCGAAAGATCGGTAGCCTAGTTGTTATAGCGTTATGAGGCGGGGGTGTCTCAAATGGCGATGTCGATGAAAACGAAAGCTCGAGTCCTAGTTGTGGCTGTTTCCCTGTTGCTCTTCTGCATGCCTGCCTTTTCGCAAGTGAACTTGGGTCGAATTTCAGGAAACGTAACTGATCAAACCGGCGGCGTGTTGGCCGGTGCGACAGTAACGATAACTGACCAGGAACGGGGCACAGTCCGGTCCGTGGTTACGGATGCGGCTGGCGCGTATGCCGCGCCGAGTTTGATTCCGGGCCAATATACCGTGAAGGTCGAAGCTACCGGTTTTAGCGCATCCGAACTCAAAGACGTTGAGGTTACAGTCGGTGGCGATACGCGCGCTGACATGGTAGTTAAGCCCGGCTCGCAAACACAGACCGTGACGGTCACCGAAGCGCTGCCGCTGATCAATACCACCAGCGCCACGTTGGGCGGCGTCTTGGAAAGCACCGAAGTCACTGATCTGCCGGTGATCGGGCGCAATTGGCTGTTCCTTATGCAGCTCTCCCCCGGCGTTATTTCGAAACCGGGCGGCGGCTCGAACGCAAATGCGAGCAATGGCATGCGTACCGACGCCAACAACTACCTTTTCGAAGGTATTTTTAGCGGCGGCGTCAGGACCGCCGGCGACATCGTCAACACCAACAGCAGCACCGGTGATGGCGCGAGTCTTCTGCCTGCCGGACGCGATTCAGGAAGTCGGCGTGAAACTTCAGAACAAGGCGGAATTCGGCTGGCGGCCGGGCGTGGCAACCAACGTGACGGTGAAGTCCGGAACCAACGCCATTCACGGCACCGCTTTTGCCCAGGGGATAGACGGTGCGTTGGATGCACGCAACCCGTTCAATCCGGCGCCCAACCCGATACCGCTCTTGACTTACGAACAGTACGGCGCAACGGCCGGCGGACCGATCCTGAAAGATAAGCTTTTCTGGTTTTTCGGGTTTGAGGGGATGCAGTATTTCTCTGGAACGCCAACCGCTCTTGCCGTTCCCACGACGGCGCTGCTCGCCGGAACAGCGCCAGTCAGGCTGCGGAGAGCGTCCCGGCCGCGTACCTGGATTTAGCGGCGAAGGGAATGATTCCTGCCGCGGCGATTGGCGCGAACGGGACTGTTGTCAATTCGTCGTTGCTCAATGCGCATCAGCTGTTGAGCTACAATCTGGTCAATACGGGTATTTTGCCGAACACAGCTCCCAATGCCGGCGCGAATTTATTCAATTATGGTTTCAGTGGACAGCGAGAACCGAATAAAAACTTTATCGCCAAGGTCGACTGGAACCTAAACCCGAAGAACCATCTTACCGGCGAATATTTCGTATCTCGCGATCGAGAGATCGATAACTCCGGCACCATCACACAACTTTACTGGCTTCTGGATTATTACCTGACCAGCAATGTCGCCAGGGCGACGTGGACCTATATCCCCAATTCCTCGTGGGTGAATGAATTTCATTTTGGATTCGATCGCAAGGTCGAGAACCAGTGGCCATCAGAGTGCCAGCCGGGGACCGCCCCGGCGGCGCCGAACTATGCGCAGTTCTTGAACACGGGCGTGAGATCCTGCCAGCTCTCTCCGAATCCGACTGACCAGGCCATGCCTGATATCGCGATTAACGGGTTCAACTTCAACGGCACCACTCACCTCGGGACCATCCGCCGGGCAGAGAAGGGTGGAAGGTTATTTTACCGGGAATGACAACGTTTCGTACACCGCCGGCAATCACAATGTGAAGTTTGGATTCGAAATCCGCCGCACATGAGGCGTCCCTAGCGACCGGGAATAATGGCACGATCGACTTCGGAACCAGCAGCATCAATGCCTTCTCAGGAGCAACCCCGCTGGAGGATTTCCTGATGGGCTTCCCCAGCACCGGAACCTACACGGCTGGGAATCCCATTTTTCTCCTCAGAAACTGGAACTACGGACTCTTCGTGCAGGACGACTGGCGGGTCACTCGCCGCATAACGATCAACTTCGGATTGCGCTGGGAGTATGAGACTCCTCTGGTGGCAGGTAACCCCTCCATACCGGGTTCGCCCGCGGCATCCTGGGGATTGGCGGTATTTGATCCCACATCGGTCACCGGGTTGACTCAGGTTGGCACTAGTTCGCTCAGCTCTGCATGGAAACCCTCCTTTTTCGGCGCGAATATCCAGCCGCGATTTGGGCGTAGCGTGGGATGTAACCGGAAAGGGCACCACAGTGGTGCACGCTGGTTACGGCACCTACGGCAGTTGGCCGGGGTGGAGTGTAATCGATGGAGAGACGTCCAACCCGACCGCAGCCAATTTCTACCAGCAGAATGGCACGATCCTTCCGGGAGGTGGATCAGTTGGGTACGCCAACATATCACTCCCCACTAGCGGCGGCACCGGTGGTGTCCCGCTTGTCAACTGGACTCAGGCTGGGCCCATATTCCCGAGTGGGATTACTTGCGGCGATGGCCTGGGCTCGGTGAATCCCAGCGCAGCTGTGAATCCCACCACCAATCCTGCCAACCCTGGAACCTGCGCGATTTCAGCACTGGACCAGCACTGGCAGTTGCCGTACATTCAGGAATGGAACCTCGGTTTCCAGCATGCCTTTACTTCGAGCATGTCCCTTAACGTCTCCTATGTCGGCACCCACGGCACAAATCTCTTCGGCGAAATAGACCTCAACGAGGGCACCCCAGGTACGACGAGTGCGAGCAGAATTCAGGAATCGCGGCCTTACTTCAATCAATTCCCGTGGATGGGGAAAGTCACGGAGACAAGCAACCTGGGTTACAGCAATTACAACGCCTTGCAGGCGACCTTAACGCAGCGTTCCTGGCACGGCATATCCAACACCGTTGGTTACACGTTCGCCAACGCATTGGATACCGCCAGTACCGACGTTGGTCTATCCGTTTATACAAACCCCGCTTGCCCCGTCAAGTGCAATTACGGGCCAACTTATTTCGATATCCGCCACCGTTTTACAGACCGATTCACCTGGAACGTGCCTGGCGTGAAGACGCCAGGCCAACTGCTCCAAGGTTGGTCAGTCAGTACCGTGCTGAATCTTCAATCCGGAATTCCCTGGAATACGATAGACTCCTCCGACAACATCAGCGGGACGGGCGAGAACACCGACAAATGGGATCTGTTCGGGAAGGCGTCCGACTTTGACGGTTACGGAAAGAATGCGAATATCCCTTGCTATGGGGTGCTAGGCAGCAAGTTTGCGCGCCGAGCCCTTGCACCGCTAGTAGCAGAATATCGGCGCTATGCCGCAAGCTTGCATCAACGCCGCCAATGGTTTGCCGGTTAATCCCAGTGTGCCAAGCACTGACCCTGGTTCCACTGGAATTAAGCAGTTGGGCGTCTATGGCTGCTACATGTCCGGTAATTCAGTGATCCTTCCGCCCGCTCAGGGAACGTACGGTAACATGGGCAAGGGGATCTTCACCGGCCAGCCGTTCCAGATTGCGGACTTTTCACTCCGCAAGGACACGAAGATCAAAGAGCGCATTGGGGCCCAATTCCGATTCGATATCTTCAACCTCACGAACCACCCCGAATACGCGGTCCCCGGCGGATACGGGAACGGCAGCACGAATGCCATCCAAACGCCGTCGGGCTTTGGACGTTCAACATCAACACCGAACGTGAGCAACGGGAACGTGGTTCAAGGAGCCGGCGATGCACGCCGGTATCAGTTCGGCTTGAAGCTCACGTTCTAGCCAACCAACTACAGCGAGGTATAACCGGCGCCGGACCCGATGATTGGCTCCGGCCCCGGCCTTCCGGTTCGACATCTTCAGCGTCACCAATCATCCGGAATATGCGATTCCGGGTGGTAACGGCAACACCAGCACCAATGCCGTGAATTCACCGGGCCAGTTTGGGCTTTCAACCGCTACGCCGAACGTGTCGAACGGGAACGTAGTGGAGCCTCGGGTTGTCGCTTGATCGGCGTCAGCCGAAACTTTCACGATTTCGCCGCGCGAGTCCCTTCCTGGAGAATGATCGCCGCATATTTGCCGCTTTGCGCACTGCTTATCTCAGCGCCCCGGAAGATTCTGCCGACGTTTTGTACTTACGCGCAGCGCGTGAAATAAGCCGCTTTAGCAGATTCCGATTGAACCCGTATGAACCGGCCATGCCCAGTCATCTGCCCGACGTATCGCGAGAGAGTGATTCACCTCCCCGAATTGTTTACCACGGCGAGGAACCGACTGCCTGTTTGTACGATCTAAAAGAAACTAAGAACCCGGCGCTTTGATGTAATTAGCGAAAAGGTCCGCACGCTAGAACCTCAATTCCAGGGGTTCGATTTTAACCTTCTCGGTCCTGATCGAATCGGATTTACGATGTTGTATGAAGAGGAACGCGGTGAAATTCCCGCAGTCCGCACATCTAGTGGACTTTTGCTGTATGTCGGCTTGATGGTCCTCGTCTACAGTCCAAACCGCCCTCCGTGCTGTTAGTAGAAGAGCCAGAAAACGGCCTTACGCCCACCGCTGTCGCGGAATTCTACGCTGCCGTTCGGGCACTGGCTTATCAAGAGGAAGCAGACAAGAGGAGCCAAGTCTTGATCTCGTCTCACAGGCCGTTTGTTATTTGCGACGGTGGATTGGAGAAGATCGCAATTTCATCCATCAAGTCAAAATCGTAAACGGTTCGTCTCTGATCAGGCCGTTAACACAGGTCGTCGAGGAAAGTGGAGCAGCATTAAAGAATGCCGGGGATAAGCCCGGTGCACTGGGTTTGAGAACTACTGAGCTGCTGATGTCGGGCTACCTTTCGTGAGCAACAATTCTTCATGAGGAACCATGTCTATCCTGGCCGTGATGTTGAAAGGCTGACTTACTTCATCGACATGAACGTACCGAAGGGCTGCAGTGTATCTCTCGACATGGCGGAACCTATACTTTCCGCCGATCACTCTTCGCTGGATCTCTTTTAGCCGCAGATAAGCCCGCGATGTTCGGGGTTCATTAGCAAAACACCCGCAGCCTCGCGGAGAGTTAGTAACTTCTCACCTATGGGGGCCAGCTCAACTTTCAGGTGCCGCTTGCTCGCCATCAAATACGTCCTTTCCCGCAGGAGCGCTGTCCCTCTGGGGTTGCCAAAATCTTCCTCCGCGGAGCGGTACCGGGGAAGGAAATTGAGACGAAAGAGGTCAAGACATCCCCAAATTGAAGACGGCCTTTTTCTTAGCGTCTAATTGGATGTGGCAGCGTCCAACTGGCGTCTAAAACCTGCCATTTTCGGGGTGGATTTCAGCAACTTAGCTGCGTAAAGGCAATCGAGTCATCAAGACTTTGGAGCGGGCGATGGGAATCGAACCCATATCCGCGGCTTGGGAAGCCGCTATTCTACCACTGAACCACGCCCGCTCGTGTAACGCTTGGTAGACGCTATCAGACGCATACCGTTCCTGCAAGCCTTCGTTTACTTTGACGCCACCGAATTGCTCGCCGACCAATGCCGCGGAGTTCCATGCTAACCTGTGCGACGATTTGCGCGCGTGGCCGTCCGCTCGCCACGTGTGCACGGCGAAAAGCAGCGAAATGCCAGGAGGATGGAGTGGCTTACCAGGACCTGCGAGAGTTCATTAAGCGCCTGGAAAAGGCTGGCGAACTCAAGCGCATCACCGCGCAGGTGAATCCCGTGCTCGAAATCACGGAAATCACCGATCGGGTGACCCGCGCTGCCGGTCCAGCGCTGCTCTTTGAGCGGCCTTTAGGCTCGCGCAGCCCCTTGCTGATCAATATGCTTGGCAGCGAGCGGCGCATCTGTCTGGCCCTCGAAGTCGATTCTCTCGACGAGATTGCAGACCGAATCCGCTCGCTGATCGATATACAACCGCCTCAAGGGCTGCTGGCCAAGCTGAAAATGCTCCCCAAGCTAGCCGAGCTCGGGTCGTTCTTTCCAAAAGTGGTGACAACGGGCCCTTGCAAGGAAGTAGTCCGAAAGGAAGGTTTCTCGCTCCTCGAATTTCCAATCCTGCAGTGCTGGCCAAAGGATGCCGGGCGATTCATCACCTGGCCTCTGGTGTTCACCCGCAATCCGGAGACAGGCAAACGCAACGTTGGGGTATACCGCATGCAGGTTTTTGATGAGCGCACCACGGGCATGCATTGGCAAACGCAGAAGCACGGCGCCGAGCACTTCCGCCGCGCCCGCGCAGCCGATGCGGCCGGCCGAATCGAAGTCGCTGTCGCCATAGGCGCCGATCCGGTTACCTGCTTGTCGGGCATCTTGCCCATTCCGCCGGACCTGGACGAGATCGCGTTCGCCGGCTTCCTGCGCAGCCGGCCGGTGGAGATGGTCAGATGCGAAACATCAAAAATTGAGGTTCCAGCACATGCCGAAATTGTCCTCGAAGGGTATGTGGACCTCTCCGAAATGCGTACGGAAGGCCCGTTTGGCGATCACACGGGCTTTTATTCCCTGGAGGGTGAGTATCCAGTTTTTCATGTGACCTGCGTTACCCATCGGCGCGATCCTATTTATCTCACCACCATTGTCGGCCCTCCCCCGCAGGAGGATTTCTATATGGGCCACGCTGTCGAACGTATCTTCTTGCCAGTCATGAAGATGCAATATCCTGAGATCGTGGATATCGCCATGCCCGCCGAGGGTATCTTCCATAACTTAATGATTGTGTCTATTCGCAAGTCCTATCCGGGTCACGCCCGAAAGATCATGAATGCCATTTGGTCGCTGGGCCAGGCCATGTTTACAAAGGTCATCGTAGTCGTAGACCATGATGTCAATCTTCATGATTTCAGGCAGGTTGTCTGGAAGGCGCTGTGCGCGATTGACCCGGAGCGGGACGTGCAGTTTGTCCTCGGCCCTGTCGATTCCCTTGATCATGCCGCCCGTCGCCAGGATTTCGGTTCGAAAATGGGCGTCGATGCCACCCGGAAGTGGGCGACGGAAGGTTTCGAGCGGCCCTGGCCGGACGAAATTGTGATGGATACGGCCACTAAAGAGCGCGTGGATGCTCTCTGGAAACAGACAGGTCTCAAAATCAAGGGAAAATCTGAAACCAAACCCTGATAGGCGCAGGACCGTTGGCACGAAACACCCTCGTAAACGTCATCGCTTCGCCCCTACATGGTGTAGTCGACGCGTCACTCACCACAACGCGTTGAGTCTTGCATGCTATTTGCCTGCGGAATCAGCCTGTATCACCCCCCATTCTTACGACAACTCCGCTTTCAAGCTTTCTTGACAGTCCTAGTACGCGATGCGAGATTGGCCGCAGACAGATCCAGCCCTCTCGCCAATCCCGAGGGTTGCGTCTCTTCCGGATAAAAGGCTTGAACAAAGTGTTAGCAAAGGTCCGCGACAGAGCGGCTGAGTCCAGGTCGCTCCCGGCATCCAAGGCAGCGGCCGGTAAGACGGCCAGTGCGTACGGCATAGAGAGGCTAACCTGATGTTTGGTAATGGAAGACAGAAACCGCTCGTAGGGCTCGACATCGGGTCGAGCTCCATCAAGGCCGTCGAACTAAAGGGAACCAAGGCCGGCTATGAACTGGTTAGCTTTGGCTTAGAACCCCTCGCCCAGGATACCGTTGTAGACGGGGCCATCATGGACGCGCCGCTGGTGGCCGCTGGCATTGGCACAATTTTCGATCATCAACAGGTAAAGACTCGGAACGTGGCCACTTCGGTTTCCGGCCACTCGGTGATCGTCAAGCGAGTGACCTTGCCGATGATGACCGAGGAAGAATTGTTCGACCGGATTCAGGCCGAGGCCAGCCAGCATATTCCGTTCGACATTTCCGATGTGAACCTCGATTACCAGCTTCTGGAATCGCTGGACGCGCAGATGGATGTCCTGCTGGTAGCAGTAAAAAAGGACAAGATCCTGAACCATACGAATGTGCTGGCACAGTCTGGCAAAGTACCTACGGTGGTGGATATTGACGCCTTTGCCCTGCAGAACTGCTACGAAGTTAATTACGACCCCACCCCCGGACAGACGGTAGCTCTGCTCAATGTCGGCGCCAGCGTCATGAATATCAATATCGTGCGCGGCGGCATCCCGCTGTTTACCCGCGATGTCTCCGTTGGCGGCAACCAATACACCGACGCCCTCCAGAAGGAACTCGACCTCAGCTATGAGGATGCCGAACGGCTGAAGAAGGGCGAAGCCATTGCCGGCGTCAATGAAGAAAATCGCGCCACGATACTGCGGTCGGTTTCCGACATCTTGATTCTTGAAATCCAAAAAACTTTCGACTTTTTCCGCGCCACCGCTACCGGTGAAAACATTCAGCGCATTTATCTCGCAGGAGGCACGGCACGCGTTCCCGGCTTGATCGACCTGTTGCGCGAGGAATTTGCACTGCCCGTGGAAGAGTTGTACCCATTTCGCAAAATCGTGATCAACCCCGGCCGGCATAGTGAGGAGCAGGTGCGTGAGTTGGCCCCGCGCCTGGCGATCGCCGTCGGCCTCGCCCTGAGGAGCTTCGATACGCCATGATTCGGATCAACCTACTCGGCCGGGCTCGTCCCAAGGCAGCACGCCAGGCGGTGCCGCTGGAGGCCACGCTGCAGGTCGTATTCCTGTTTGCCGCTCTGTTGCTGGCCTTCGGCGTTCTTTCATATCACTCGCACTCGATGAATGCGGAAGCTGGGGAAGTCCGTGTGCACATCCAGAAGCAGATGGGTGAAAAGGCGCACCTCGAGCAGCTGAAGATCCAAGTCGACAAGTTTGAACAGCAAAAGGCCGTCTTGCAGCAGCGCATTAACGTGATCGAGGAACTGCAGCGAAATCGCACGGGCGATCAGGAACTGCTCGATGCGCTGGCCAACACCGTCACTCGCACCGATACGCTCTGGCTCACGTCGCTGGATCGCAAAGGCAATGCGCTGACCATTCAGGGTGCCGCGGGGTCCATCAACGCGGTGGCTAACTTCATCACGCAGCTCAAGCACTCCGGTTACTTCGATCAGGTGGAGATCAAAGAATCGCAGCAGGACCAGAAAAGCAGCGACGTACAGACGTTTAACTTTACTTTAACGGCTCAGTTCGCCTTGCCGCAATTGCCAACCGTGGCGCAGCCGGGGAAGAGCTAGAAATGCCCATCTCTTTCAAGGAATCTCCCTGGTATATCCAGGCGCTGGTTTTCGTGGCGCTGGCTATTCTGCTGCTCGCCGCCGGTGAGTATGTCCCCGGCCTGCCGGTAGCCAAGGCGCGGCAGAATCTCCTGCAGCTTCGTGCGCAAGATACCAAGATCAACCAGGAAGTCAGCGCCCTGCAGGTGTACGAACGGCGCTACTCCGAATTTCAGGTCGAGATGAGCGCGCTGAACAAGCAGCTCGATACGCTCAAGGCCATTGTCCCGGAAGAAAAAGAAACCGATGAATTCATGCGGCAGATGCAAGGCGCCGCGGCAGCCTCCGGCGTGCAAATTCGCAAGCTAACGGCCGAGCCTGTGGTCACCCGCGACTATCACTACGATATGCCATTTGATATTCAGGTGGACGGCCCCTATTACAGCATCGTGGACTTTTTCTCTCGCCTCAGCCGTCTCTCCCGCATCATCAACGTCGGCGACCTGACCTTTGCAGGTCTCAGTGCGGGCCACGCCGCCGGCTACCCGGTGCGCTCCAGTACAACGGTGACCGGCAGCTGCGTCGTTACCACGTTCTTCAGCAGCTCTGCGGCAGCAATCGTTCCGGTGGCGGCCAAGACGGCGGCTCGACCTGGAGCCCCGGCGCAGGCCAAGTGATTGAGTATCGCCGAGACAGATCTTAGACACGCACAAGGTAAGGATTAAGCCGATCATGCGACTGCCAATTTGGAAAGGTCACAGTATAAGCGGGCAGGGCAGAGTAGTTGTTTTCCTGCTGATTCTCTTATCTGCCAGTCTCCCGCTGGCCGCGCAACATTTCCTGCAGCCCCCTAATGGTGTCCGGCAACAGGTGAATCCGCCTGCGCAGCCGAATGCACCGGGCCAGGTTCAGGAGTCCGCGCCAGCCAATTTTGGGGATGCGCAGGGCAAAGTGGTCTTGGCACGTTCGACTGGCGGGCGGCGCGATCCATTCTCGTCACTGGTTGTCAGGGACAAGACCGGGGCGATTCCTGATCATCTGCCGCCTGGAAAAGCGGGTCTGGTGATCGCAACATTGCGCGTGGACGGCATCATACGCGGCCCCAACGGCATGATTGCTATCGTCTCGAATCCGCAGCAGCGCGTCTATTTCCTGCGCGACGGTGACCGTCTGTTTGACGGCGACGTAGAAAAAATCAGGATGGACGGGATATCGTTTCACCAAACCGGAAAAGATCCCTTCGGCAAGCCGGTGGAGCGCCAGATTGACAAGCGCCTCTATCCAACCCCAGGAGAACAGCAATGAAGACCTATTGGCGGGCCCTTGGGCTCAGCCGCTTGTTTATCGTGAGCGCGGCACTCGTGCCCCTTTCCGCTGGTGCGCAGGCCTTGAAGCCCGCTTCCGTGAGCGCATCGCCCTCGACCTCGGTTTCCGAAGTCGCAATCGATCATGCCGGGCAGCGAACGCTGGTTCGCGTGGCGGGTAGCGGAAAGCTCAGCTATCACGTCACACGGCAATCCGATCCGCCGCGGGTCATCGTCGACTTTGACAATGCCAGCCTCTCATTGTTTCGCCATGCCATTCCTAGCGAGTTCGAGCCGGTGGCGGGAATCCGCGTCGATCAGTTCACCACCAGCGCGGTCCGGATGGTCATCGATCTGACGCGACCCGCAACTTTACTCGTGGACAA
>CAWHGP010000011.1:0-42041 GCA_963828935.1 uncultured Acidobacteriota bacterium
GCGTATACATCTTCGCGGCCCGTTGGCGCGACAACGTCACAGGCAAAGAAATAGGCAAAGGTACCCGAAATCTTAGTTTTTTTATAGGGTTTGGATCCAGATCAACCCCTTTTTCCGGAAGGTCAAAATGGAAATCCCAGGTAAGGTTAGCTTCAGGTCCCCGCGAGTAGACGTGCGCCACATCGAGCCTCATTCCTTCAGGGAGGACACAGTTGCGAAAATTACTGATCGCCATCTGCTTGCTGGTAATCCCGCACATTTCCTGGGCCCAGACAAACCGAGGATCGTGGGAAGCCCTGAATAGCCTGCATGCGGGCCAGAAGGTTGAAGTCGTTGAGACGGGCCTGAAAAAACGTCGGGGACCTTCGTGACCGTTTCAGACGAAGCCATTCAGTTGCGTGAAGGCGGCCGCCGACGAACTGATCGGAGAGACAACGTTATGCGCGTGACCGCGGTGGACAAGGGCCATCGTGGGCGCAATGCGTTGATCCTCGGAGCGGTGGGCGCTGGGGTCGGCGCGGGCATCGGAGCGGTGGCGCCAGGACGAAATGCCGAGTTCGGGAGGGCCATTCCAGCAGCCATCGGCGCAGGGATTGGTTTTGCAGGGGGTGCTGTCGTCGGTGCCGGCGCTGCAAGGTCACGACACCATCTACCGCGCCAAGCCACACTGATCGAGTGGGTCTGTTCCCCGCATCCTGCGTCCCGATGGATATGAAATCCCGCTTCCATGGCAGAGGTGATATCTTCCGGTTTTTAAGCTTTTTTAAGCTACGCGGCGCCCTAAGGTGAGCTGAGGTACGCTCTACGTGAAGCCGGCGCACTAACGGGTGTGGGCGTTATCGGAGCTGGTGTATTCGACGTTCACGCCCGGCTATGTTTTATCAAAAGGTTGCGCACATCGGCGGGATTAAGAGAAACATCAGATGCCCAAGCGCCAAATCCTCGGTCGCCATCTGGGCCATCATCATTTTCACCAGAACTTCTTCTTCGTTCGCTGTTCCTGCGTATCCTGTCCCTTCACTTCCAGAACCAGCATTTTTCCACTCGCCAACCGCACCAGTTGATCCGGCCGGAATTTGCGGATCACTCCTTTGCTCGAATAAGTAATCTCAAATCCCAAATGGTCATTCTTGACCCACGCGGCCACGCTGGCATTGCGATCCAGCTCAAACGCTTCCGTTGCCTCCCACGTGCTGTCAAACACGCACATATTGATATGCGAGCGTTTCGTGTGCTCGCACGGTTTCCCCGTGTACCAGGCCAGCATATCGCCGGTAGTGCGAATCGGCTTCTCGGTATCGAAGATCGGCGCGAGTGTGAGCGAATTTCCGAACTGAATCGCTTCCCATATGTGCTGTACAACTTTGTTCATGTTCAATGTGATGACGATGCGCCGTCTTAATTCGTCCTGCTCAAAAAGGGGAGGGTGAACCTGAATGTTGCCGCTCTCGATGAAGCACTCCACCAATCGTATCAACTGCGCCAGTAGATATTCGCGGCTCCCCTTCCAGGTCGGTTTCATCTGGTCGTAAATGTCGCTTGCGGTTGAGAATATAATCTTCTGCATTCGAAATTTGCAGCCTAAATCCGCAAGCGCGATTTCCGCGCACGCTGCCAATCGTGAGGCTTGCCGTCGATCATGGGGGCCAGCGCCGCAAGTGTTGGCGTGTCGTATGCGTCCAGCAACAGCGGCTTGGTCCTAAGCGAATCGAGCTCCAAGGTGCGGGCGGTATTCGTGGTCAAACGCGGTGAATGGGCCGGCTTCCAAACTCTCGAAGAAAGACCGCGCGGAACTGTTCAGGAAGCCGTCGATACCATCGGGCGGTCCGGCCAGCCCGGGGGAGCAAACAATGGCGTTACGTCGGAAGAATCACTACGTAGCATGCGTATATCTCAAGCGTTTTTCGCCAGACCTCGTGCACGTGTTCACCTATCGTATTCTCGTCGTGCACCGCCGTGTCCCCCTCTGGAAACGAGATTCCATTAAAGGGGTCGCCTATCAAAAGCATCTATACACCCGCATCATTTCAGGTGTTGATTCCAACGGGATTGAGACATGGCTGGACCATGAGTCGAAGCACCGGCGGGAAAGCCACTCAGGAGGCAACCGCAGGGTACAACTCGCAGAAACCGACTGGCGCAGAATAATCCGTTTCTCGCTGCACAAGACGCGCGTACTCCGGCACGCCTCACAAGTGCTCTCGCATTTGAACGAAACAATGCCCACCATTTTTCAAGAATGTGTTGAGGGTGCGGTTCAGAAGCTTGAAGAAGCGCGTCGGTCAGGAAAGCCGATCACAGCTTTGAAATTTCCCAATAGCGAAATATTACCCATTCGCGTAAGGACGGAGACCAAGCCAGAGCAAGGGTTCGGGACAATCAAAGCTGAGACGATAGTCGGTCGGAGTGCTTGGCTTTTCAATATGAAACATTTGCTCTCGCGCACAGCGAATATTTTGCAAAATCATAAGTGGACAATCCTCAGGCCCCCAGTTGGCATAAGTTGGTTTACGAGTGATAATCCCGTCGTCCGGCTGAACTATTACTGTGATCAGCAGATATGATTTCAATGGCGGCTGGGGAAGTCCTGGCACGGAAATTTTACTTCCGCTCGATCCACAACACCTTCTCTACACCAAAATTGGTCAGCGTCCGCCGGACCGCGGATCAGTTGTATCGCTCGCTCATGCCCAGCTAATTCGGCGAGTTATCGCTGAACATGCACACCGGCACATTTTCTCATGCTCGGAGGATGTCGAAATTCCTTCACTGCGTCCTCGGACTGTAAGCGCTGATGCGGTTCGCCATGAACAAGAGCAATGGCAGACCTGGCATGAAGAGCAGAGTAGGGCCGAGCGAGAACTCATGGGTCGGAGTAGCTCATAATCGGCTCTTCGCAAGTCGTTCAATATTTTGATGAGCAAGAATATTTCGTTTTCGAGGCAAACGACTGCTCGCTTGGGCCAAATTATACATCGTGATTAGCCGCGTCTGACGAACATCCCTACCAGGTAAACCCCCTCTTCACCTTCTTATTGGTTTCTAGCTCGCGTTAGGGAGATGCGTGTGAATTCCATCTCATTCAAAAAGGCTCACCTGGCGAGGATCCACATTCCTTTCAGTGTCCCCAAATCGGAACGTGCTGGCCTTGAGGTATTCCTCGATGGCTTCACTGGCAATCCAGCGGCGCTTCAGCCTCTCAGCCACTGCGCCGGTAGTATTCGAACCGGCAAAGGGATCAACGACGAGATCATCCGCATCGGTGAGCAGTTTGATGAAGAACTTCGGGAGCAAGCGCGGGAAGCGCGCTGGATGTATTTTGATGCCATTTTCTTTGCACTGTTTCGTGTACACATCGTTCGCAGCATTGTTCCCCATCTTCAGCATGCTTCGGGCACATCGCGAAAGTCTGCTTCGGTCACATTCGTAGGGATGGCTCCGCCGGCAGTGATTTTGTCGAAACGACTTTCGAATCACATGCCCGGAGGGCCGCACGGTGCCCCGGACGCCGTTGCGATTCAGGCGAATCATGTCCTCGCTGTATTCCTTGAGAACCGCAAGATTCGAAGCCTTCGGCCACGGTGTTTTGGAGAGCCACCAGACATACTCAACTGAGTCGCGGACGCGAATGCGCCGCACAGTCACCCATTCGGCAGGCACCGGCATTTTGGCTGGATTGTACCAAAAGCATTCCTGAGCCAAATGAAATCCAACTTGTTCGACCAGTGCAATCAGCAGCTTAAAATGATAGAGCGAGCGCGTGGGGGTTCCGGGGTTATAGCTGCCACCAATATTCAGCACAAAACTGCCATCATCGGATAGGATGCGGTGGATCTCACGAGCGAAGGGTAAGAACTATTCCACATACTCCTTCTTGCTCTTATTCCCATACTCTTTTTTGAAATGAAGAGCGTAGGGCGGCGAGGTCACCACCAGATTCACTTGGCCCGTGGGCAGGGAACGCAGCAACTCGAGTGAATTACCCAGATATGCAGCGCCGTACTGCGCCTGAAAGTATGGTTTGCTTCGCAAAAGGTGCACGGATGAGAGACCGAGGTATTTTTCCGGATACGCTTGGTCGCCGCGCTGAGGCCATAAGTCTTTCGCGGATATTCCCCCGTTGCTTTGGGCGAGTGCCATGAATGATGTCATGATATTACGGTATCGCGAATGAAAAAGAATAGCAGAAATAGATTGACAGTGTCAACCCATTTATCGCAGGTCGACTCGACCGACTGGATTTCCCCGGCGGAGGCGGCACGAATTCGTGGAGTGTCGCGCCAGGCCATTTCACGTCTGATCCAGAAAGGTCGCTTTCGAGTCTTCCGATCGCAGGAAAAATCCTCGTGAGACGGTCCGAAGTAAAGCCTACAAGCAAGCGCATCCCGGCAGACCACGTAAATGATCGAACTCTTCGAACATCTAGGCTGCTCTGGATCAGTGCACGGAGCAAGAGCGCGCGGCCTTTTCGACGATCTTAAGACACGCTCCCGCGACATCCACTGGAAAGGGCCTGGGGGTTGGCGCAGAGGTCATTCTAAACGCTACCTCACGCTCCTCCGACCTAACCAGGCGCGGCGTACGCGGCATCATCGCCGAGGCGGTCTTTGAACGTAACATCTTGACGAGACTCGGGCTGGGACACGGTACTTTGTGGGACCGCCCGTACGATTTTCTCCTCCGCTCGCAACAGCACAGCGCGAAAAAGGTCGGATCCAAGTCAAACTCCAACGGATGCTCAGGCAGCAGCCGATGCGAGCTTCTGAGCCAAACGTCATTATCCCAAGATATGTATGTTGTCGAAGTTCAGAAAACGCGTGGCGGCTTCGATCCCCAAACCAATGAAGACACGCGACCTTACCGATTCGGAGAGTTCGACATTCTCGCCGTTAACACGCACCCTTCGACGCACGACTGGAATCGCTTTTTGTTTACCTTAGAAATTGGCTAATCCCGCGAAGTCCCCATGCATCGCTCATCGAGATCTTTCAGCCAGTCTCCGTTTCAGCGAGCGCCTGTTGGACCGATCGCTTGGAGACGTGCCTTAAATGGCTTGCTGCAGGTGAACAAAAGAGAATTCTAAATATCGCTCCGGAACTCCTTCAACGCCGCGTCCGGGGAAAAGACCCAAGCGTGTAGACTTTAAATGCGATCCTGCCGGCACTGATAATTGTGACCTTGATGTATTCGAATACGGTAAATAGCATTGATTTTAGTTTACTATTGTGATACCATCTTGTATGTTGCCGCCCGCCGACTTCCGCTCTTTTGCACTCCGTATTACGCCCGACAAATCGTCCGCGATCGTAACCTCGATCGAGCAGCCCTCAAATCGCGTTTTGCCGCCAATCAAAATTCATTTCCCCTCGTCCGCACCAGCGCACAAATCACAGATTCTAGAACCGTTATCGCTCGCCGTAGCCCCGCCGCACCGTAACTACCATGGAATCATATCCTTGTGTGTGAAGCACAGCATAACCGCAATCGATTCACATCTTGAGGCAATAAATCACTTGACTCGCCCACGCTTTTAGAGTACATTTGGCTCGTGGAGAACAAGACAATGAGCGAGCCAAAGAGCCTTCAACAAGCGATTCTTTACTTCTCGAATCCTGAAAACTGCACTTAATACATTGCGGTGCGCCGCTGGCCGAATGGCGTTACCTGCCCCGGCTGCGGATCGGACAGGGTGAGCGATAACGCCGATCGCCGCACTTGGAAGTGCTCCACCCACCATCCCAAGCGCGAGTTCTCCGTCAAGGTCGGGACCATCTTCGAGGATTCGCCCTATTCCTCTCGACAAGTGGCTCGCGGCGACTTGGATGCTCACCAACTGCAAGAATGGAATCAGCTCCTACGAAGTCGGGCGCGCGCTTGAAGGTCACTCAGAGTACCGCATGGTTCATGCTTCACCGCATCCGGCTTGCCTTGCAGGGCAACTCCGACTGATGAAGCTCGGCGGTACCGGAGCGAAGTCGAAGTGGACGAAACTTTCATCGGCGGCAAGGCTCGCAACATGCACGTCGGAAGCGCCGGCGTCGGACGATTGGATGCTACCGGCGTCAACGGCAAGACTCCCGTTATCGGCATCCTTGAGCGTGACGGCGAAGTCCGCACTGCCGTCATTCCAAATCGCCGCCGCAAACTCTCCACGGCGAGATTGCAAACACGTCGCAGCCGGGAAGCGCGGTCTATACCGACGATTTCATGTCCTACGTCGGACTGCCTTCCGATTACGAGCACAAGGTCATCGACCATGCGAACGTACGTTGATGGCAAGATTCACACCAACGGACTTGAAAACTTCTGGTCGCTTCTCAAGCGTGGACTCAAGGGAACTTACGTTAGCGTCGAACCGTTCCATCTGTTCCGCTACCTCGATGAACAATCATTCCGCTACAACAATCGCGCGACCAAAGAGAATCCGATGAATGACGGTGACCGCTTTGACCGCGTTGTGCGCCGATCGTTGGCAAGCGCCTCACTTGGGACAAACTCACTGGCAAAACTCCCGACTTAGAAACGGCCCTAACTGAAAAAGAACCAAACGCGAAGGCCGAGGAAAGCGGGTAAGATTAGCCCGCTTTTTCCTATCCTTTTTGCGCTTCCATTCCTTCTCGCGCTTCTGGAGTTCCGTCTTAGGGAGATTGCACGCATCGCAGTATCGAACTTCTCAAATTCAGATTCAGTTTTGTATTTGATGATATTGCTTCGCGGTTCTATTCCTTTCTTATGAATAAATCGATAGCGTCGCCAACGTCGCACGTATAAGTTTTGGAATTCCCTCAAGCAGCCAACGAAAGAATCCCGTACGATAGGCGATGTGCGTTGATTTTACTCAAAAACCGATATTCTCCAAGGTAAATTGCCGCTTGTAATCAGCAAAATCCTTTTCTCTTGTAGATTGCGGAGTTTGACCTTCGTCTACCATGAGATCGTAAATTCCTGCTCGAAGTCTCCCGATTCAAATATAAATTCGACTGGATGCTTTATATCAAATTGTCTTCCCATTGATGACTTTCAATCACATGCGAGACCAATAGCATATGGTGGCACTACAGTCCTTAGATCAAGAATCGAGTTAATTCGTTATATAGTGCCATTGTACGATGCAGGAGATTCCACAGTGGACCCCAACAATTGAATCGCACTATTTTTTCGAAATCCTTCGCCCTAGGGGCTCTTAGCGATTTTATATAATCCGCCGTGCGTTTTTTTGATGCCTATAATTGATTTTCCAATTCCATTGAATGGCAGATTCACAGAAAAGAAGTCATGAGTCTCTAAATGCCTCCTCAAAATACTTCCACTGAAGTTGGCGATGAATAAGAAATATATGAGTTAGAGAATTTCAGACCATCAAATATCCGTGCGGAAAAACGGCCATGAATCTCGCTTCTGGCTCATCACAGTTAACGAATAGAGCCGCCGCCAGTCTATCTATGGGACGGATATTTTCCGTCGGAAAGCAGTCGATCCATTTAAGGAGCCATCAAGGCGCGGCTGGTGCTCACAAGACCGCCGTCAGGTATAATTACCGCCCCTTTGGGCGAGTCAAGTGATTTATTGCCCTTGCAAAATTTCAGGGGGGGTGGGCCTTCTTCGGCCACTGGGACAAAACACGGCAGGCATTGCCCGAGCCGAGGTTTGCTCATCTCCATTCGCGTTGGCGTTTGGTGGCGCCATGTGCGCGGCGCGAAAAAGAGCTTACCCCGGGGCTTTGGCAACTCGCGTATGGCGAATTGGAGTACGGAACCGACACGTTTTTTGGAACGAGATGCGCGCCTGTCCGATTGCCTGTCGAGACTTGCAGCGTGTATATTGTGGACCGGGTCAGCAAACGATGGATAGTAAGACTGGCTGGATGAAGCGCCGGTCGCGCGTTCTGCGCGGAGTGAGGCGCGGAGTGAGAAAGGATACAACATGAACTTCGGGTTGCGGAAACCAGTCCTGGGCAGTCGTGGCACTGGCACTGGTGTGCCTGGCCGGCGCGGCACTGGCACCCGGGCAGGCGGCGCCACAGCAAGCGCGCCCTCAGGGAACTGCGGCCGCAGGAGAACAGAAGCCGCTTGCTCGCGGAAGAGGCTTTCAAAAATATTCAAGTGCTGCGCGGAATACCGGTAAGCCAATTCATGGAGACCATGGGCTTTTTTTCCGCTTCACTTGGTGAAAGTTGCGAATTTTGCCATGGCGGCTCGGACAGCGGCTGGGATAAATATGCGGAGGACAACGACATCAAGCAGACGGCGCGCAAAATGGTCCTGATGATGAACACGATCAACAAGTCCAACTTCAATGGGAAGCGCGAGGTGACTTGTTACTCCTGCCATCGCGGCGGGGATCGTCCGGTGGTCACGCCCGATCTGACCGCGCTCTATGGCACGCCTCCTCCCACACCGCCGCCTGACGTAGTCGAGGCAGCGCCAGACGCGCCCGCCGCCACTCAGATTCTCGACAAATACATTCAAGCCCTCGGGGGAGCGCAGCGGGTGAACGGCTTGACCAGCTATATCGCGAAAGGCACCACATCGGGGTATGGCGAAAAGATCGAGAAGCGGCCGCTCGACATTTACGCCAAAGCTCCCAATGAGCACACGGTCATCAACCATACGCTGACCGGTGATAGCACGATCACCTTCGATGGACGCAACGGTTGGAGCGCCGCGCCGGATACCGATTCGCCCGTGCCGGTGCTGGCGCTGACGGGCCCCGATCTCGAAAGCGCCAAGGTAGACGCAGATTTAGCTTTTCCCGGCCGCATCAAGCAGGCCTTGAGTAAATGGGTGGTAGGTTATCCCACGACAATCGACGATCAAGATGTGCAAGTCGTGCAGGGCACAAGCCCGGGCGGTACCACCGTTACGTTTTACTTCGACTCGAAGACGGGCCTGCTGTCGCGAATGATGCGTTATACGGACGCACGAATCGGTTTGATTCCCATGCAAGTCGATTATTCCGACTATCGAGATGTTGCGGGAATCAAAATGCCATTTCACTGGACCGTGACGTGGCTGGACGGACGCTCGATCTACGAGTTCACCAACATACAAACGAATGTTCCCATTGACGCGTCCAAGTTCGCGAAGCCGGCTCCGCCGGTGACGCACTTCGGCGAAGCCGGCGGCCAAGTAGCGCGGGAGTCTCGGTTCGGCGGATTCAGCGAGCGAGCCAGACATGCGCCGCGACCACGAGTGAAACGGCGGAATTAAGCACCCTGCCCATCACCAGGACGCTGCTCCACAAAAGGAGCGATACGACGCCCGCGAGGCGCGCGCCCAGCGGAGGCGGCACCGCCGTGTCCCAGGCGGCCACGCGGCGGTAAGTGGTGCGCATAAAAATCAAAGCATTCATGCCCGCCAATAAGATCAGTAGCATTTTGAGCGGGAAAATACGCGTCGAGGCGTACTTGGCGGCCGCCGAGGAAAAAAGCAGAAGGCCGGTAATTACCTGAATCGAAAACCCCGTCCAAGCCCACGGCAGTAGCCCGCGAACGAGTTTTGAAACGGGCACTTCCCGCAGCCCCCACCCCGCAAGTCTCGCGCTTAAAATTGATGTGGACACGAGCAAGGGAACATTACCGCACAGAATGTGCAGCGATTCGACCAGGGGAAAGGCCCAAAAAGAAGCGCGCATGTACGAAGCCACGGGCGTTTGCTGCAACCAGTCACAGAATGAAAAAATCAAGTGCACGAGCCTCGCTTCATTGCCCACTAGAATTAAGCCTCCCGAGATTA
The DNA here is from genome assembly GCA_963828935.1 of uncultured Acidobacteriota bacterium. Lineage (GTDB taxonomy): Bacteria > Acidobacteriota > Terriglobia > Acidiferrales > UBA7541 > Palsa-189. The sequence goes on from CAWHGP010000011.1 coordinate 9,735, forward strand.
CCGATACGAGAATTAGGGGCCCGATTTCGCGCCGCTTGCGTCGGCCGCGATTACTCGAAGTAGGCGATCATCCTGCCGGCGATCACGATAGCGAACCACAGGGCCAGCGATGACAGGCCTGCGATTTTCGCGGCCAGGGCGTAGTGCTGCGGCCCTCCCATTGCGCCGCGCTGCGAATTGTGGTCACGTGAAAAAACAAAGCGTTGAGCCCGGCGGCTGCAAGCATGAGCATCTTGAAACGAAATGCGGGGTTCAGATATACGCGCGAAGCTTCCGAGGCAAACAGGAAGAATCCCGTGGCCACCTGGATGGCAAAGCCGAGCCAGGCCCAAGGGAGCACGCGACGCGCTAATTCGGGGACTGGGGTGCTGGCGAGCGTAAAGCCTATCAGGCGCAGGTCGAGGATGGCCGTCGAACCAACCAGCGCGACGATACCGAATAAATGTACGGTCTCAATCGCCGGAAACAGCCATAGCGAGTCGCGCAACGTCGCGGACATCGGCGTATTTTCCAGCCACTGGCACCACGACAGAAGATCGGGCATCAGGATAAGCCTTCAGCACGGAGTCTCAATTCCCACCATCTTTTAGCGTGCAGCATTTGATATAGCGCTCCGAATTTCACATAACCCTCAAAACAGCGCCGCTTGCTGCCGACCCGTGCAAGGGCCGCTCCGCGAGGCTGCAATATCCCACGGAAAACTCCCCGCCAGTGTACAGCGCCGGTACGGGTTCGGTACTGAATCGTATAGGACTTGGCGTTAGCAAAATGGCATGGCCCCGGGAGTTGCGCTTGACCGTGTAGCGCAGCGGGCTTATAGTTTCGCCCAGAAATAGTCGGATCGGGAAATCCTCCTTTTGCAGTATGCCCAGGGTTAGTGCGGTTATCATTGCGTTTAATGAAGAGGCCGATATCGCGCGAGCGTTGCGGTCTATCCAGTGGTGTGACGAAATAGTGGTGGTGGACTCCGGGAGCAGCGACCGCACGGTAGAAATCTGCGCGGCACATGGCTGCCGGGTATTGCGGCATGAATTTTCCGGCTACGGCGAGCAAAAAGCGTTCGCGGTGCGGCAGGCTGTCAACGATTGGGTTTTTGTGGTGGACGCGGACGAAGAAGTGTCCGCGGCGCTGAGAGATGAGATCCTAAAAAGGCTCGCAGACACGCCAGATTGCCGCGGGTTTTACGTGCCGATCACCACGGTTTTGTGGGATCACGTGGTGAGAACCAGCCAGCGCCACACAAAAGCGAAGCTGAGGCTGTTCGACCGCCGCCACGGTAACTTCCAAAACCAATTGGTGCATGAGTCGGTTTTGCTCGAGGGCCGCACGGAACGGCTGCACCAGCGCATGTACAACTATTCCTACGCCAATATTGCCGATTATTTCGAGAAGTTCAATCGCTACACGAGCGCGGCGGCTCTAGAATGCTCGGCGCACAAAACGCGCCCGAGTTTCTTGGGAGCGGCCGCACGTTTGCCGCTGACGTTTTTTCGTATGTATTTTCTTGAAAGGCTTCTTCAAAGATGGCTCCGTCGGCTTGGTCTGGAGTTTGTTCTCATCTTTGTACTCGATGGTTAAATTATTGAAGCTGCTGGAAATTCGGCGGACCGAGGCCAGTGCAATATCGCAGGCAGCGGGGAAAACAGCATCGCCGGCCCCGATCGAAAACGAACAACGGGGAGCCGGCCAACAGTGGGCCACGGTGTCGGGCGCGAGCCTGGGCGCGACTTTGCCTGCGCTGCGGTTGCCCGGCGCGGCTGCCCTGCGTCGGGTATATCAAACGCGGCTTTTTGGTTATGCCCTGGCGACTTTAGTGATGTCCCTGGCGCTGCTGCTGATGGTTCTACTCGGCGGGGATAACCCCTGGAATTATTCAGTAGTCCTGCTGGCGGCCATAGGAGCCACCGTGTGGTTCTGGGGAGTGCGGCCAGGCCTCGCGGCGGCGGTGCTGGCACTGGCGGGGCTCGATTACTTTGCAATTGCGCCACGAGGAGAATTTTGCGTGCCTGACGCGGATGGGTTAGCGCAGCTTGTAGTTTTCGCGGCTATGTCGATGGTGATCGGCTTGCTGATTTATAAAGGCAGGCAGCAAACCTATCGTTGATATCACTGCGGGCCGTTGATATCACCGGGGGCCGTTGATATCACTCGCGGGTTGATATCACTGGGGGCCGTTGATATCGCCGGCGGGAATATGGTGGGTAACGGGCGCTGCGCTGTTGGTTTTCCTGTGGCTGGTCTACCGCTATAGCTTGTTCGTACCGGCGCCTCAAGGCCTGCCTATTTTGCTTTATCACAAGGTTTCCCCACAAGAAAACGACGCATTGACGATATCCGCGGACCGCCTGGATCGCCAGCTCGCTTTTGTCAAAGATCACAATTACACACCGATCTCGTTTTCAGAACTAAGCGACGCTTTGAACCGCGGGCATCGGTTGCCGGCGAAACCGATCCTGCTGACATTCGACGATGCGTACTTGAGGACCGTTCAACTGGCATATCCACTGCTGCTTAAACATCAAGTAAAGGCCACTATTTTCCTCCCCGTGGGCTTTATCGGGGGCGTAAACCAATGGGACGGCGGGAACGAACCGCTGATGTCCTACCAGGACATACGGGAGATGGCGGGCGGGCTGGTTGAATTCGGGCTGCACTCCTACCGGCACGAAAACTACGAGCATTATTCGGCAGCACAAATCGAGGCGGACGTGACCGCATGCGTGCGCACGCTCGAAGAGAACGGTTGCCCGTTTACGCGCGTCTTTGCGTACCCCTATGGGCGCATGCCCAGGGAACCAAGCGTCAACCAAGCGATGCGTAATTGTTTCCGGCAACACGGAATTGATTTGGCGCTGCGGATCGGCTCGCGCATCAACAGGCTGCCGCCTAAAGATCCCTATGAATTAAAGCGCATCGCGATACGTGGAAGCGATTCGTTCTGGGCATTCAAAACCAAGCTGCGTAAAGGCCGGGTGAAACTTTTTTAGTTTCGGCTGGTTTGCAGCTTGTCCGGTGGTGGCGTGCGCCGCCAGCGCAAATCGGCTAGGATGGCGCTGTGGCCAACCTTTTTGAACTGGCGCCGGTGTCCACGGCTTTCGGCGAACAACTCAATGCACAGCAAAAAGCGGCGGTCGAGCACGGGGATGGGCCGCTGCTGGTGGTGGCGGGCGCGGGCACGGGCAAGACGCGCGTCATCACCGAGCGCATCCGGCACCTGCTCGAGTCGCGATCCGGAACTTCCGGGCGAATGCGATCCTGGGCCTGACCTTCACCGAAAAAGCCGCGGCGGAAATGAAGCACCGGGTCGCCAAGACGGCCGGCGAGCGCGGGCAGGGCCGTATGCCTGGGAACATTTCACGCGTTCTGCAACAGCCTGCTGCTGGAACGCAATCCGCAACTGAAGACGCTGGAAAAAGTGGACCACTGGATACTGCTGCGCCGCAATCTGCCGGTTCTGGCGCTCGAACGGTACCGGCGGCTGGCCGAGCCGGGGCAGTTTCTGGGCGACTTCGTGCAGTTTTTCTCGCGCTGCCAGGACGAGCTGGTCACTCCGGACGATTACGAGCGTTACGTCGCGTCGCTGGCGGAGCACTATGCGAGCGAGCGCGAAGCGCTTCCCGAGGACGAGCGGCGGCTGCGCGAAGAAGAGATTGCGCAAGCAGCAGGAGATTGCGCGGGCTTACCGGGCGAGCGACCGGCTGCTGCGCGAACGCAATCTGCTTACCTTTGGCATGCAGTTGCTGGACGCAGTGCGGGCGCTCGATGCCGATCCGGCGTTTGCGCGCGAGCTGCGCGCAGCGCTTCCGCTACATCCTGGTGGACGAGTTCCAGGACACCAACGTCGCGCAGATCGAGCTGCTGTGGCGGCTGGCGGGCGGGCATCGCAACATCGTTGCGGTGGGCGACAACGCGCAGGCGATTTACCGGTTTCGCGGCGCGTCGTTCGGCAGCTTCACGATTTTTCTGGAGCGCTTTGCGGGCGTGCCCAGGTCGCAGCACGCAGGCAGCGGCGCGCTTTGTCCGGCCGCTGGTCGATAATTACCGCTCGACGGGACGCATCTTGCGCGTGGCCGCGCAAGTGGCCAGCCTGATGGAGCGTTCGCCGCTATTGCCGGCCAAAGAGCTGGTGGCGCATAAGCCTGACGGCGAGAAGGTTCGCATCGTGGAGTTCGCGCTCGGCGAGCGAAGAAGCGCGCTGGATCGCGGCCGAAATCGAGCGGCTGCATGCGCGCCGGCCAGCCGTGGCGCACTTTCGCGGCGCTGTATCGCATCCACAATCACCGCGACGCGCTGGTGGAGGCGCTGGGAGAGCGCGGCATTCCCGTTCGTCATTCGCAATCTGTCGATCCTGGAGCATCCGCTGGTGCGCGACTTGCTGGCCTATCTGCGGCTGGTGGCGAAGCCCTCGGACAACGTTGCCTGCGCGCGCGTGCTGGCGGCGCCGGCCTGGGGCCTGGAGCCGGCGGACCTGGTGCGGCTCTGCGAGCGAGCCGCGAAGAACCAGCCGGCTCGCTGTGGGACGCACTGCAAGCGCGCGCAGGGCGAGCTGCCGTTCAGCGGCGAGCGGGACGCCGCACGGACGCGCTGGTCGCGGGCATCCACGATTTGCGAGAGCGGGCGTGGCGGCTGGCGGCCGCGGAGTTATTCGACGCGCTCGCCGAATGGCTGGAACTTCATTCCGTGGTGTCGCCGGGCGAACGGCGCTATGTCGACCGGCTGCGCCAATTCGTGCGCGACTGGCAACTGAAGAGCGAGACCTCGCGCCTGGCGGAATTCGTGGAGTATCTCGATTACTTCGTGCAGGCCGGCGGGCAGATCAATCTCGAGCAGGAGGGCGGCGACGCCGTGCAGTTGATGACCGTGCATGCGGCCAAGGGGCTGGAGTTCGATCACGTGTTCGTGCTGCGGCTGACCGCGCGGGGCTTCCCGATGGCGCCGCGCACCAGCGTGCTGGAATTTCCCGAAGCGTTGATGAAGGAGGAAGTGCCCAAGGGCGATTTCCATATCCAGGAGGAGCGCCGCCTTTTCTACGTGGCGCTGACGCGCGCGCGCGAGCGGCTGACGCTTTCGACCGTGGTGCACAAGCGCTCGAAGCCGTCGGTGTTTCTCGACGACATTTTGAGCGCGCCGCGAATCGCGCGCGAAAACGTGAAGCAAGTCGCGCCGGCGGTTCCCGCGACCGCCAGTAAGGCCGGCAGTCGCGCCGGCGAGCAGCTTTTATTCGGGGAGCGCTTTTGCGGAATAATACGACGAGCCGGCGGGCATCGCGAGCGATGCGCGCGTCCATTCGCGCATCGGGGCGTGGGCGAGGCAGTACCGGCCGCCGGTTTTCGAGCCGCTGCAATTGAGCGCGTCGGCAATCGAATCGTATTGGAAATGCCCGCAGAAATACCTGTTCAGCAACGTGTGGGGCATTCGCGGGGGGCCGCGGGCGGCTACGACATTTGGGAATGTGATGCACGTACGACGATCCGGCAATTCATCGCGGCGATGCGCAAGGGGCTGACGCTGCCGTTCGAAGAGCTGGAGACGATCTTCCGGCGCGAGTGGACCTCGGCGGGATTCGAGGACGATTACCAGGAACAGTGTTACCTGCGATGACGGTCTCGCGCAGTTGCGGGCTTTTCACGCCAGTTGCCTGGCGGCTCCGCCGAACGTGCTGGCGCAGGAAAGGCGCTTCACGCTGGAACTGGAGAACGGCGTACAGGTGATCGGGCGCATGGACCAGGTCAACCAGGTCGGCTGCGGGCGAAGTGGAAATCGTCGATTACAAAACCGGCAAGGCCGAAGACGGCAGCGCACGCGCAGAAGGATCTGCAGTTGAGCGTTTACGCGATGGCGGCGCGCGAAGATCTGGAACTCGAGCCCGTGCGGCTGGTCTACTACAACCTGCAAACCAACGAGGTGGTCGCGGCAACTCGCGATGAAAAGGCGCTCAACCAGGTGCGCGGCGCCATCCAGGAAGTGGCCGCCGATATTCGCGCCCGCGAATTCCCTCTCAAGCCGGGGTTCATCTGCAAGACCTGCGAATACCGGTTTTTGTGCCCGTCGCAGGAATCGCGGTGCGGCCAATCGCTCGAGCCGGAGGGCGATTCGCAACGCGCGGAGCGGGCCGGAGATGCCGCAGGTAACGAGCGGCCGCTGAATAGCCGAAACGCTAACGACGATAAAGCAGAAGCTGGGTGCGTATGGTGCGCTAGCGCCTGAGTCCGCAGCGCGTGGCTTAGGGCCGCGGAATGCGGTAGTAACCGTCGCGGGCCAGAAGCGTGAGGCCTGGGCGGCGTATGCGAACTTCAATGGTGTGGTAGTCCTTGGTGCGATCGGTGGTGGGCACGTAGCCGATGGTGTACTGGTGACGGGCTTCCTCGGAGACTTGCGCGTACAGCCTCGATAGCTCCTCGGGATGCGCGGCGTAATAGACGTCCCCTCCGGTGGCGTGGGCGTAATGGGACATGACGGTGGTGCCGCGATTAAGTACGGCGGCATCGACTCCGACGGCATAGACGGAGATGTCGGCAGAGAGCAGCAGTTTCAAAGTGTCGTCATAGCTGAAGGTATTGTTCCTGGCGTTGATTCCGTCGGAAATGATCACGATCACCTTGCGCCGATCCCGCCCGCGGTTGCGCAACACTTCCGCCGCGGCGTGAATGGCGTCGTTCATGTGCTTGGTGGACTCTCCCGCGCGCAGGGGTTTTTCCGCGACCGACGGGGCGCCCGGAGCTTCGTGGCCATTAATGGTAGGGCCGGCAGTCATAGGTTCGGAGCCGAGCGCCGGGGATGGTGCTGTTCAAATCCATGTGCTTGAGCTGGGTGATGAGCTGGTCGCTATCGGCCGTGAAGTCCAGCACCGGAGTATAAAAGGCATCGAAGCGCGCGAGCGCGACTTCATCGGAGGCGCTGAACCCGCCGGCAACCGCCATGAGACTGTCCTTAACTTGGCGCGGATGTTTTGGTCTTTAAGTCGTCATCGACGAGCACGACGGCGGAAAGCGGAACCGCCTCCACGGAGAAAACCGAAATGCGCTGCTCGACGCCATCTTCGAGCACGCGGAACTCGTCCTGGCGCAGGTCGCTGACCAGGCCGCCCCTGGAATCCTTCACCGTGACCGGAACGACGACCAGTTCGACAGTCGTGCGAATGCCCCCGTTGGAGGGGGCTTGAGGCGTAGGTGGGACAGGATTTTGGGGAACTGGAGGCGATTGGGCCGCTGGGGTAGATTGCGGCGCGATTGGCGCGGCGGCCAGCAGTAAACCGATCACTAAGGCAAGGGCCAGACTCAATGCCACGGTGACGTTCTTAGGTGAGGAAATCATCGGCACCCTAAAGGCACGATTGCGAGTATATTGGCATAGTCTTCCCCCGGAGGGTGGCGGCGGGATATCTGGAGGGAAAATTCATTTGCCGTCCATTTGCCTGATTGCTTGATGGAGCAATAGCCGTAGATCTCCGGGGTGCGTACAGGCACTTCGAGCCCTCGCAAACCGCAACCCTGGACAGCCACCGCGCATCCTAAAAAACCATGCAAATTAAAAATAGCCGGACTGACTCAGGGCACCACAGCGGAAGTGGTGACGACGCCCATTATACGATGCGCAGCCGCAGGTATACGGCGTTTTGTATTCTCGTCGCGGTCATGGCGATAATACTGGGCGCAGGTTCATCCGGGATTCGTTCCAGTGCGTCGCTGCGCGCGGCACAAAATCCCCAGAGTACGCAGCCGCAAATACAGCAATCGCAGCAGCCCATTCGGGTCCAAGTAAGCCTGGTAAATTTGTTCGCCACGGTCCGCGACAAGCATACGAAGCAGATCATCTCGACGCTCGAACAGAATGATTTTAATGTCAGCGAAGACGGAGTCGCGCAGAAGATTTCCTTTTTCTCGAAGGACAGCAAGCTGCCGGTCACCTTGGGGCTGCTGGTCGACACCAGCGGCAGCGAACAAAACACGCTGGGTGCGGAGCAGGACGCCGCGGCGCGCTTTCTGTCTCGCATCATGCGCAAAGGCGACCTGACCGCGGTCTTCAGCTTTGATACCGACACCGATTTGCTGGCCGATTTTACCGATGACATCGGCGTGCTGGACCGGGCGGTCCGACGCACGCGCATCAATGCGCCCAGCGGCCAGGGTCCCCTGGCGCAACAGGGACCAGGAACGGTTTTTTACGATGCGGTTTACCTCGCGTGCCACGACAAGCTGGCGGGGGAGGCCGGGCGTAAGGCGCTGATCATACTGACCGACGCGCAGGATGAAGGCAGCCAATTGCGCGTGCAAGACGCCATCGAAGTGGCGCAGCGCACCGATACGGTGGTGCACATCCTGCTGATCGGGGACCCTTTTCATTTCAGCGTGAATGAAGGCGTGGCGAAAAAGATCACCGACGAAACCGGGGGCCGGACGATCGTCGTCCGCAATGAAAAGAACCTGGAGCAGGCCTTCGATCAGATCAGCGAAGAGCTTCGCAGCCAGTACACCATAGGCTATACGTCCACGAACCCGGCGCGAGACGGCAGCTACCGCAAGGTTAAGGTGGACACAAACCGCAAGGAACTCGATGTTCTGACGCGCCGCGGATACTACGCCCCGAAAGACTAAACTCCCAACGCTTATAACCGCCAATTTGCGCATTGCGCCACATCGGCGCGTGCCGTTCATTAGCGTCAAGCGATCGCTTTACGAAGTGGGGCCAGAGCGTGGTGGCCCGGGAACCGGCTTAGGCGTATCCGGTGGCGCCGCGTAATAGCCCTTGCGGGCGTGAACCTGCAAGCCTTTGGTATCCACGGCGATGCGAATCGAATGGAATTTGCGGTCGGCCAGCCGGCCTGCGGGGACGTATGCCAGCGAGTACTGGCTGCGCAACTCCTCCCCGATGTCCTGAAACGATCGCGCTAAGTCGTCCACGTGGTAAGGGAAGAAAGCGCGTCCGCCGCTATCGACGGAGAATTGCTGGAGAACACTGTCGCCACCTGTTTTTTGATATTTGCGGTCGAAACTCTTGGTGGCGTTGGTTTCCTGGTCGGTGACGATCCAGTCGATGCTGGTGCTGATGGTGTAAATGACGATTCCGGCGCGCTGCGCCATGTCGAGGGCTTCGCCGCGCGAATGGCGGCTTAGGTTATCGTCACCGTCACTGATGACCACGAGGACGCGGCGGACATCGGGAACAGTAACTGCCGCCGGTACCGGCGCGGGAGAACGAAGGAGTTCCTGGCAACCCTGATAGACAGCGTCATAGAGCGCCGTGCCGCCGCCGGCGCGCTGGCGCAGGATGACGTCGCGCAGGTGCTGCAGGTCATTCGTGAATGGCTGGATAACCTCCGGGCTGTCGTCCACGCTCATCAGAAAGGCCTGATCCTTGTCGCGGCGAATCACGTTGAAAAGAAAATCGGTGGCCGCCTCCTGCTCGAACTGCAGGCGGGCACGAATACTATTGGAGGTGTCGAGGAGCAGTCCCACGCGCAAGGGGAGATCGGTCTGGCGGTTGAAGAAGCGTATCTCCTGCGGAACATTGTCGTCGAAGACCTTAAAGTTCTCTTTCTCCAAATCGGAGACAATTTTATTGCGCTGGTTGAACACCGTAAACAGTACGTCCACCAGGTTGACGTTCTGGCGGATGGAGGCGCCCTGGTCGGGGACAGTTTGCGGCGCGTTTTGGGGAACAGGCGGCGGAGCAGGCTGCGCGGACTGGGCGCGGGCGCCCGGACCGCCAGGCACCGACCAAACACATAAAATCAGCAGAACAGCGGGGATCAGCCGAAAGCGCATTGCCGTGATTATAGGTACCCGCGCAGAGCCGCGTCAACCTGGCGCCGGTCGATTCCCACGCGCGCCGGCGAGTTCGCTGAAGATAGGCGTGCAGTTCCTTAGCGAGCGGAGCGCGCACTTCGAGGGGCGCACCGGAGCGAGGATGCACAAAGCCCAGCTTCGCGGCATGCAAGAAAACGCGGCCGAGGGGCGCAAGCGCGACGCGGCCGGCGCGTGGCCGCGCGGGTGCGCCGTAGAGAGTGTCGCCCACCAGCGGATGGCCGGCGGCGGCGAAATGCGCGCGAATCTGGTGGGTGCGTCCGGTGTGCGGCTCGGCGGCGACCAGGGTGAAGTTCCCCAGGCGAAACAATACACGCCAGTCGGTGCGAGCCTCGCGGCCGGAATGCAGCCGCGCGGTCATACGCGTCCGCCGGCGGGGATCGCGCGTAATGGGTAAACGAATCGTGCCCGCATCGCGCGCGAGGCGCCCTGACAAAAGCGCGACATAGGTTTTGTGTACAGTGCGGGCGCGAAATTGCTCAGAAAGGGCGCGATGCGCGACATCATGGCGCGCCACCACGAGCACGCCGGAGGTTCCGCGATCCAGTCGATGCACGATGCCCGGACGGACAACGCCAGCCTCCGCGGACAGCTTTCCCAGGCGATACAGGAGCGCGTTCACCAAAGTTCCGCTGGCTACGCCCGCGCCGGCATGGACGACCATGCCTGCGGGCTTGTTCACCACGACCAGGTCATCGTCTTCGTACAGTAGCTCGATGGGAATTGCTTCCGGCGATGCCGCCAGCGCGGGGCGTGGCGCCATTTCGATCTCGATGATGTCGCCGGCGGCAATACGCTGCGCACGTTTCGGCGGCAGATCGCCGACGCGCACGCGTCCTTCGTCGATCAATTCCTGGATACGCGTGCGGCTCAGCTCCGGAAGGCGTGAGGCTAAGTACAGATCAAGGCGGCGCCCCGCGTCCGCCACGGAAACGGTTACGCGCTGCAGCGTTCCTGGGGAGGAACGCAAGGCTTGACCGGGGATTCGTTCTGGCATTGGCGCCCGGCTCTAGACCCGCTCGCGACTTGCGTGCTGGCCGCGGAGAAGATCGAGGATCACCAGGAATGCGCCCACGGTTATAGCCGCATCGGCGACATTAAACGCGGGCCATATAAAGGAGCCGGCGTGCAGCTCGAGAAAATCGGTTACGCCGCCATGCAGCAGCCGGTCGAGCAGATTCCCCGCCGCTCCCCCGGCGATCAACGCGAGACCCGCCTGGCACCACGTGTCTCCTGCCCGGCCCGCAAGCAATAGCCACACGCAGCAGAACGATGACCGCGGCGGAGCTTCCCATCAACAGGACGGAAATCCATCTGGACGCCGAGGCGGAGAGCAATCCGAAGGCGATGCCCGAATTCACATTGTGCACGAGCACGACGATATTCGGCACCAGGTCGCGCCGAAATCCCTCGGAGGTGTACCGTTCGACGGCATATTTGACGGCGCGGTCAGCCGCTACAATCGCCAGCGTCAGCCATAGCCAGCGTCCGCGCCAATCACCGGTCCGCGCCGCGCTCATCAATAATTCGCGGCACTATTTGCCGGCGGATCGATTTCACGAAGGGCCGCGACGCAACGCTCGCAGAGCGAGGGGTAGTCGCCGCTCTCGCCCACCCGCGTCGAATAATTCCAGCAGCGCTCGCACTTCGCGCCGTCGGCACGGCGCACCGCCACGCTGAGCCCTGGCAGCGTTTGCGAGCGAATGGCGTCGGGCAATTCCAGATCGCAGGCAGCCCCGGGCAGGATTAGTTCCACCTGCGAAACGATAAAGAGCGCCGGCAGCCACGCCGCGTATTGCTCGAGCAATTCCCCCAGGGTGCCGTCCACCACAAGCACTACGCGCGCCTCGAGCGCGCCGGAGATCCGCTTTTGCGCCCGCGCCTGCTCGAGGGCTTGCAGTACTTCCGTGCGCACCTGGCGCAGATAGCCCCAGCGCTCGTCGAGCGCCTCGTCGAGAAACGCGCGGCACTCGGCAGGCCGCGGAAAGAGCGCGATGTGGACGCTATCGGGCTCGTTGGCGGTGTGCGGTAAGTGCGTCCAGATTTCCTCGGCGGTGAATGCCAGAATCGGCGCCAGCATGCGCACCAGGGCGTTGGCAATGCGATAGACGGCAGTTTGCGCCGAACGCCGCGCCCAGCTTTTCGGCGCGAACGTATACAAGGCGGTCCTTGAGGATGTCGAAATAAAAGGCGCTCAGATCCACCACGCAGAAATCGTGCAGCGCGTGATAGACGCGGTGGAAGTCGAAGGCCTCGGTAAAAGGCCTCGGCTTCCAGAATCAGCCGCCGGGTTCGCTGCAGCATCCAGCGATCGATCTCCTCGATATCGGCTTTCCGGAACGGTATCGCGCGCGGGATCGAAGTCAAAAAGATTACCGAGCGCGAAGCGAAACGTATTGCGGATTTTACGGTAGGCCTCGGAGAGCTGGGTCATGACGTTGTCCGACATGCGGACATCGCTCTGATAATCCTGCGACGCGACCCACAGCCGCAGCAAATCGGCGCCCCATTTTTCGCATATTTCCGAAGGCAGCACGGTATTGCCGAGCGACTTCGACATCGGCCGGCCGTGTTCGTCGAGCGTCCAGCCGTGCGTCAGGACCTGCCGGTAGGGAGCGCCACCGCGGACGGCCACGCCGATCAAAAGCGAGCTGTGGAACCAGCCGCGGTACTGATCCGGCCCTTCGAGGTACATATCGGCGGGCCAGGGCAAATCGGCGCTTGCTCGCTCCCGGCGGGTCCAGCACGGCAAGATTTGAGGAGCCGGAGTCGAACCAGACGTCGAGGATGTCCTTTTCCTTGCGCCAACTCGCTTCGCCGCACTTACATCGCGTTCCGGCGGGCAACAATTCTTCCGCGGAGTGTTGATACCAGGCGTCGGCGCCCTCGCGGCCGAACCACCCGATCACGTGGCGCAGCGCGGCGAAGTCTTCGAAGCATTTCGCCGCACTCGTCGCAATAAAAAACCACCAGGGGCACGCCCCAGACACGCTGGCGCGAGATGCACCAATCCGGGCGCGTCGCAACCATCGAATAGATGCGCTCCTCGCCCCATTCCGGCGTCCACTTCACTTCGGCAATGGCCGCCAGCGCCCGCGGTCGAAGGGCGCCGGCATCGGACGCCGGACGGCCCGCCGCCCGGCCGATCCAAATCGATAAACCACTGCTCGGTGGCGCGAAAAATCACAGGATTATGGCAGCGCCAGCAGTGCGGATAGCTGTGCGTACAGTTTCCCTTCGCTAAGAAGCATGCCGCGTTCGCGTCAGCAACGTCGATAACGATGGGATTGGCTTCGAAAACCGTTTTGCCGCTGGTATTCGGGCAGTCCTTCGAGTACCGCCCGCTGTCGTCGATCGGCGCGTAGGTCTCGAGCCCATATTTCTGCCCGGTTTGGAAGTCTTCCAGGCCATGGCCCGGCGCGGTGTGCACGATACCGGTGCCCTGATCGAGGGTGACGTAATCGGCCAGCACGGCGGGAACGCGGAGATCCAGGAAGGGGTGCTGGAATTCGAGTCCCGCGAGATCGCGGCCCTTCCACGGACCGCGCAGGCGGGCGCCCGCGATTCCGAGTTCCTCAGGTAACGCCGTCAGCCGTGCTCGCCGCGACCAACAGGTTTCCCGCGGGCGTCTCGGCCACGACGTAGTCGAAATCGGGATGGAACGCCAGCGCGCGGTTATGCGGCAGGGTCCAGGGGGTAGTCGTCCAGATGACTGCGGCAATATTTGCATCATTGCTTGCGCCGTTTGCAAGCTGCGACGATTGGCCGTCAGCCAGCGGGAACTTAACCCAGATCGAAGGGCTCGTGTCGTCTTCGTATTCGACTTCCGCCTCGGCGAGAGCCGTGCGATCGTGAAGGCACCAGTAGACGGGCTTCAGGCCGCGCGAGGTATAGCCGTTTTCGAGAAATGTAAGAAACGTTTCCGCGATGCAGGCCTCGTAGCTGTTACTCATGGTCAGGTAGGGATCGTCCCATCGTCCCAAAACTCCCAGGCGCTTGAAATCGCGGCGGTGCTGATCTACATAGCGCAGCGCGAATTCGCGGCACATGCGGCGGAACTCCACCGGCGGGACGCTGCCCTTTTTGCCGCCCAGCTCTTTCTCGACTTGCGTTTCGATGGGCAGACCATGACAATCCCATCCGGGAACGTAGGGGGCACGAAAACCGGCCATGGATTTGGATTTCACGACCATGTCCTTGAGAATCTTGTTCAGGGCCGTGCCCAGATGAATCGTGCCCGTGGGATAAGGCGGCCCGTCATGCAAAACGTAGCTCGGCGCGTCAGCGCGCGCTTCTTGGATACGCTGATACAGGGCCCCGCTCTCCCATTCCGCGAGCATCCGCGGCTCATTTTGCGGCAGGCCCGCCTTCATCGGAAAGGAGGTGCGCGGGAGACTAAGGGTGCCTTTCAGGTCAACAATTTTCGGCATTCGTGGAGGAACTCCCGTGCGATCCTGCAATACTCGAACCGGGCGGCGTTTACCATGGGCGCTTCTAGCGAAACAAATCCCCGTTAAACCGGCGTCATTGCGGGCTTCCGCTCTTTTGCTGGTGATGCACCGGTGCATGCTGGAATCGAAACGCGTTTTTCACAATAAACGTCACATGGTACAATGGAATTGCGAGCAAGTCAGCTTTTCGAACGCGGGCATCCTTTCGGAGGGGTCTGAATCTAACGCCTCTGAGGCCAAAAGAGCCGCGCACGTCCTATAGGGCTTAGTTTATGCAGACGTTCAACATCAATCCGGAGGCTCGCGACCCGCAAGCCTCCGTCCAACTGCCCGGCTGGGCACTCCGGGCCGCGTTTTGCGCCCGGGCGGCAACTGCGTCCACCAAGCTTCTGGACCAATCTCAAGGATTTTCTGACAGAGCGCTCCGTCAGGCTGCCGCGAAATGCTCAACAGGAAGTATTCCGCAACGACGGACTTGACACCAGTTTTGCCGAGAGCTTCAGGGCATTTTTCCGCCCCGCTCCGCGAAAAGGTCCGGCCACAGATGGCGCTTTGCCTGCCGGAATGGTCGTGGATCTGGAGCCCGGATACCTCGTTTTCTGGCACAACCTTCGCGACCTGATTTCCCCGCCAAAGCTGCCGCCGCTGAAGCTCACGAGCAAGCCTGTTCCGGTGCGGCCGCTGTGGGGCAAGCGAAAAGAATTCAGCCTGGCGCAGGGAATTTCCATCGGCTTGCATGCGCTGGTGGCCATTCTCATCATCGTGCCTTTTGCGCGCAAGATCGTGCAATCGCAACTAAAGGTCCAGCCGGTGGTGCTGGTCGACGACATTTCTCCTTATCTGGCGAAACTTCCCGCGGGCAAGGACAAGGCCGGCGGTGGTGGCGGTGGTGGCGAACGTTTGCCCACGCCTCCTACGCGCGGCAAACTTCCGCGTTGGAGCATGACGCAGATCACGCCGCCAATGGCGGTGCCTCGCAACCTTGACCCGAAGCTGCCCGCCGAGCCGACCCTTCTGGGGCCGCCGGAACTGAAAATCCCCAGCCCCAATGACGCGAATTTCGGCGATCCGCTGGCCAAGATGATGACTGCCTCGGGCGGTCCTGGTGGAGGTGGCGGCATCGGCACCGGAGAAGGCGGCGGAATCGGCAGCGGCAGCGGCGGCGGCCTTGGGCCAGGTACTGGGGGCGGAACGGGAGGCGGCGCTTTCCGTCCGGGAACGGGCGGCGTAGGCTACCCGAGTTGCTTGTACTGCCCGGAACCGCAGTATTCTGAAGATGCACGCAAAGCAAAGTATCAAGGCACCGTGGTGCTACAAGTGGTTATTCAGCCCGATGGCCACGCCACGAACATTGAAATTGTTAAAGGTCCGGGGCTGGGGCTGGAAGAGAAAGCCATTGAAGCGGTTCGCACGTGGCGCTTCAAGCCGGCGTTGGGGCCGAACGGCACGCCGGTCGCAACTATCACGCCTATCGAAGTGACTTTCCGCCTTTTGTGACGCTCCGTAGATTGCCCTGTTTTCCGATTTGACAACCCCCAACCTTGACCAGGCGCGATTCGTGCTACGCCACAGGTGACTGACGCGAACACTTGGCCGTCAACCTCCCCTTAGTGAGAAATGATTCTGCTACGATGCCCGCATGAGATCCTTCTGGCTTTTTTCCGCGCTTTCGTGCAGTTTGGCAGTTTTCGCAGGCCCCCAATTCGCCACCCGAGCGCCCGCGAGCGGCGCGCTGGAATTCAGTGCGCGCGTCACGCCCGCCGACGGGCGAGGTGAGCCCGCGCGCCAGATGTCTTTTTATTTGCTGAGCAAGAGTCTCGCCGGACATACGCAGCGAAGTGGACTCAATCGACCCCGCGCCCGATATGGACCAGTTCATCGACACCCTGGAGCGTTTCCAAGGAATTGAAGACTTGGCTGAAGAAGCACCGCACTCTCGATTTGACGGGTAAGGACTTTACCAAGCATCTGACAGCCGATGACGTGATGACGGTTCCGGAATTCCTGGAAGCCTATAAGAACATTAACGGCGCTTCCTTGAATGCGAGCGTTCCCTCCCCAACATCAAAGGAACGCGATCGGCAGAAAAATCCAGACAAGTTTCAGCACGCCGAGGAACAGTATCAGCAGGCCATGCGCCACTACATCACGGCGAACCCGGACACGCTCGATGGCCTGGACGCCGAACTCGGCGACAAAAATCCTGGACGGGGATGGGCAAAAGTGCGGGTCGAGCAGCGGCGGCGTGCCGATAGGCGCACACTCGAATTCGCGCAGACGCGGTATCTTGTAGCCACTACGGAGTCCGATCTCGAAGGCCATGGTGCGTTTACCGGCATTGCGCCCGGGACTTATTGGATCACCACTCTCGATACACCCGCACTTGCAGGCGACGTTCGCCTGCGCTGGGATCGCGCGGTCACGATTCGCGCCGGAGAGACTGCACGCCTGGAACTTTCCAACGTGAATGCCATCGAATCGGCGGAGCGCGACAGCGCAGTGATCGCCGCAAAATAGTCAAAAACTCTTCTCGTGAAAATAGCGGCTGCCCCGATCCTACGGGGTCCGGTTGCGAAAGCTGCGCTCGATCTGCGATCCTCTCGCTGGCACTTGCATCCTAATCCAGAGGAGAGTGGAGATGGAGCAGCGCGCCTCCGCAGCCCAGTGTATCGCGCGATTGTCCAGCTCAAAGGCCAGCGAGCGCGAAGAAGCCGCCCGGGAACTGTTTCGCCAGGGTTGCGCCGCTGCGGAGCCGGCACTACGAAATTGGTTTGCGAACCCCGAATTTCGCGCGCTCCTCCGCGCGGGCAAACCTCTGCTGACCGTGGGCATCGCGGTCACACCCGCGCATTTCGAGCAGATTCGCGCAAGCTGCGGCCAGCCGCGGCTGGCCGAAATGCCGCCCGGCCACGATGCGCGCGAATTTGAGATTGAATTCGCGCACGGTGTGCGCATCGATGTGCTGACCGCGCTAAATGTCCGCGGAGACGGCGCCATTGCGCGTTTCCTGGAGCGCTTCGGCGAAGGAATACAGCAGGTGGAATGCAATGTTCGCTGACATTCGGCGAGCCACCCAAATTCTCCGCGATCAGTTTGGCCTTGAGCCGATAGCTCCGGATTCGGAAAGCGCCGATGCGCGAGCCGGCGCGGACGGGACCCGCGTGAATTTTTTCCTGGTCCCAGTCGCCGAAGGGCGAAAAGCGCTGATTGAGCTGGTCGAAACTCCTGCGCATAAATCGCGAAAGCCGTAACGGTTAGCGAGCAGCCCGCAGGCGCTTTCCTGCGAACGCCGCATTATGGCAGGCGCTCCAGGCGCGCAAAATTTCCGCGACGCTCCACGCCTGCGCGATAGCCCCCGCAGGGGCAAAAGGCGGCTCACGCATCGAAGATTTCGCTTACGGTGCCCAGACCCCGCGCGTGTAAGTGATAGGCGATGGGCTCAAGAAACGTGAACGCCAGCCGCGAATCGTTATATACGCGCAAATGCGCCAGCACGAAAGGTCCCATCAGCCAGGCCCACACCGTTCCCTGATGATATGCCGCGTCACGCTGTGCCTGGGGCCCCGCGTAATGCCCGATGTAACGCGGGTCAGCCGGTTCAAGGGTGCGCAAGCCGTAAGGGGTGACGAGGCGCCGCAGGCAAATCTCTACGACCGCTGCGCGTTGCTCCGGTGTCAGCGGACTTTCGGGCAGCGATACGGCGAAGATCTGGTTTGGCCGAACCGCGTCGTCATGGCTCCCGCCCGGCGCATCGAGCACATCAAAGCAGCACTGCGCCTTCGCGTTCCAAAAACGCGTGAATCCCGCCAGCGTGCGCTCGGCCAGCCGGTTGTACTCCCAGGTTGGCTTGTCGAGCATGAATGCGAATCGCGCCATGGTGCGCAACGCGTTATACCACAGCGCGTTAACCTCAATGGGCTTGCCAATTCGGGGAGTGATCACCTGACTGCCGACTTTCGCGTCCATCCAAGTGAGCTGAATTCCTGGTTCGCCTGCGTGCAGCAGCCCGTCAGCTTCGTCCATGCCAATGGAATAGCGCGTGCCACGCGAGTAATGATCTATGATCCCTTCAAGCGTCGCAAAGAGTTCCTGGAGCAGCGAGCGATCCGACGTGGCGTCGTAGTATTGGCGCAGTGCATCGAAGTACCATAGCGTCGCGTCCACGGAGTTATACTGCGCAGGTTGGCCCGCCTCCGCGAAAACGTTAGGAAGCATTCCCTGATCTACAAAGTCCGCAGCGCTTCGCAAAATCGCGCGCGCCAGATCACGCCGGCCGGTCTCCAGCAGCAGGCCTGGCAGCGCAATCATCGTGTCCCGCCCCCAGGCGCCAAACCAGGGATACCCGGCGATGACCGAGTCGGTAACCGGCGCCAGCTTGGCGGCGGCATCAGACACCCCTCCTTGGGATACAACGACGCCACTGGTTATTTTTGCCGGCCTCAACACGGCTTACCGAAACCGCAGCCTGCGCGGGTCGCGAGCGGATCGGAAATTGCGCGGCCGCCAGTACGAGTTGTCGAATCCACGGTGGCGCATCGAGCGAAGGTCGTGGCTGCGTGGCCGCCCAATATTCCAGGAGCTTCTCGTCGAGCTGCGCACGCGTGTCGAGAGCCGCGCGTCCATCGAGTGATGCTTGGGCGTCGGTTGAGAGCACCATCGTCAACGATCCGCCGGGCTCCAACCGCCCTCTAAAAATTCCTGCGAAAAGATGATCCTCACGGTCATCGAGCCCGCGAAAACGCTCCTCAGCCAGATCGAAATTCAAATACCACTCGTGCCGGGGCTCGGCCTGCGCGGAATCACTCAATAGGTAAAAGGGCGTTGCATCCTGGCTGGCAATAACGCGCAGGCCCTGGTCAACCGGAACGATTTGAAATTGTTCACCATCGCCGAGTTGCGCCGCATGGGTGGTGCAATGGAAGTCGCGATAATTTACGAGCGCCTTTATTTCCAGTTGCGCCGGGACGGCCGAAGCGCGCACCAGGTCGTAACGCACGTAAGTGGTATTGGCGCCATCCGCCATCCATATGCGCTTTTCCAGCAACGCGTCTGCGCATGCAAATGTCCACACCGGAGTTGTTCCCTGAAGCTGAAAACGCTCTATGAAGCGAAATCCTTCGGGAGCAATCGTGGGGTCCGGGCTTCCGCCAGCCCAACAATTGGCGCCCAGCTCATAGCTGCGGTTATCGTAGTGCAACGTCTCATCGAATTTTGAAACCAGCAGGGTCCGTGCGCCTAAGGAGCTCTGCGGCCCGCCCGCAGCGCCTGCCGGGTCTAGAGCGGCGATTAAGAGCCCATGGTAACGGCGCGTGAGCACGCCCGCTACGCTCCCGCAGGCGAAGCCGCCCACTCCATTAGTGACCAACCATTCGCGCGCGGTTGCCGGAGCAAGCGAGCCGCAAATCTCCGCGCCCAAATCCACTGTGAGCGGTGCGCTCACTCAGGTTCTGCCGTACACGGGGATGGCGGCGCCGTGAATCACGCTCGATTCCGGGGAGCACAAAAATAGGATCACCTGGGCGATCTGCGCCGGCTTGGGCCAAAGGGCCGGGTCCGCCGAAGGCATTGCGCGCCGGTTGGCCGGCGTATCGAATATGCTCGGAACCACGGAGTTCACATTGATGGCGTAAGGTTTTACTTCGTCGGCCAGCGAATCGAAGAATGCGAGCGCGCCCGCCTTCGAGGCCGAGTAAAGCGCCGCCCCTGGCGAGTGTCCATAGCCCGCCCGTGAAGCGATATTCACAATCCAACCGCGATTTTGGCGAATCATGCCGGGAAGCACGGCCCGCGCCAACACGAAGCCCGACTTTAAATTTAGCGTCAGCATGCGCTCGTACGTTGCAAAATCTTCCTCCCAAACATTCTTGCCGCCCGCGTAAGCGCCCACAGCATTGACCAGAATGTCGATGTTGCCCGCGCGCATGTGCTCGCTCACGACGGCTGCGACGGAGGCCACGTCAGTTGTGTCGGCGTCAACGCCCGTGAGCGTGCCTCGTTTGCCGCCCCGTGGCGCTGGGCGCGTCGGCGATCAGGGTTTCAAACTCCTGGCGCTGGCGATACGTAGTAATCACGCGAGCGCCGGCGCCGAGCAGCGCGATGCAGACCTCACGGCCCAGCGCTCCGGTACCTCCGGCAACCAGCGCCACTTTGTCATCAAAATGATTCATTCGAGATTCTCCCGGTCCGCTGAAACTGTTTAAACGCCATTCTGCTCAATTAATTTCCCTACTAAAGCCGTCCAACCAGTTTGATGGCTGGCGCCCAGGCCGGCGCCTGTCTCTGCGTGGAAATATTCGTAGAACAAAATCAATTCTTTCCAGTAGGGGTCGCTGTGAAAGGGTTCACCTCCGGCGTAAACGGGACGCCGCCCCGTTTTATCCGGCAGAAATATGCGGGACAACGAACGCGACAGTGACGCAGCGACCTGCCACAGCGTGGCCTTTTGCCCGGAACCGGTGGGATATTCGACCTGCAATTCGTCGCCAAAATAGTAGTGGAACCTCTGTAGCGATTCGATGATCAGAAAGTTGGTCGGAAACCACACTGGACCTCGCCAATTCGAATTGCCTCCAAAGACGCCGGTGCGGGATTCGCCGGGCTCATATCCTACTCGGTACTCGGCGCCATCGGCGTAAAATACATACGGATGATCCTGATGCACCTTCGACATCGCGCGGACGCCGTGCGGCGAAAGGAACTCGTTGGGGTCCAGCATGTAGCGCAAAACCCGCAACAGCCTCTCGCGCGTCACCAGCGAAAGCAGGCAGCGCACGCCCTGCGCCGAACGCTGGCTCATGTCGATGTGTGTCCTGGCCTCTGAAACATTATCGAGGAACCACTGCATGCGGCGATTAAATCCCTGAAGTCTTGACAGCATTTCGGGCTCGAGTGTCTGTACTGCAAACAGCGGTATCAACCCCACGAGCGAACGCACCTTCAAAAAATATTGCGCGCCGTTCGGAAGGTGCAGCGCGTCGTAGTAAAACCCGTCTTCCTCGTCCCATAACTGGATTCCGTCCTGCCGTAATCGTTCATGGCCTGCGCGATGTAAATGAAATGCTCGAAAAACTTGCTGGCAACATCTTCGTACGCTGGATCTTCGCGCGAAAGCTCCAGAGCCATCGCCAGCATATTCAGGCAATACATGCCCATCCAGCTGGTTCCGTCGGACTGTTCCAGATGCCCGCCGGTGGGCAGAGGCGCGGAACGGTCGAACAAGCCAATATTGTCGAGTCCCAGGAAACCGCCCTCAAAAACGTTCATGCCCTCGAGGTCCTTGCGATTGACCCACCAGGTGAAGTTGATCAGCAGCTTTTGAAAGACACGTTCAAGAAACTCGCCGGTCGGTGCGGCCATGAATGCGTTTTTCGATCTTATACACGCGCCATGCCGCCCAGGCGTGCACCGGCGGGTTCACATCGCCGAAGGACCACTCGTATGCCGGGAGCTGCCCGTTGGGATTCATATACCATTCGCGAAGCAGGAGAATGAGCTGATCCTTGGCATAATCAGGATCGATCGTCGCCAGGGCGACGCAATGAAACGCCATGTCCCACGAGGCATACCATGGGAATTCCCAGTCGTCCGGCATGGAAAGCACATCGCCGTTGTAGAGATGTGTCCACTTACGATTTCGTCCCCACAGTCGTTCGGGCGGAGGCGCCGGCTGAGCCGGATCCCCCGCGAGCCACCGCTTTCACATCGTACTGGTAAAACTGTTTGGACCAAAGTAGGCCCGCGTACGCCTGCCGTTGCACGTTCACGGCGTCATCGGTGCGTCGGCCCGGAATGCGCTTGGCATAAAACTCACAGGCCTCCCCGATTCGCGCGGTGAAAATCTCATCAAATGTTTTACCGAAGGGACCTGCCGACAATTTTTTCGAGAGGCTCATTGGTAAAACGCAAACGAAGAGTAGCCGAGGCGCCCGCAAGAATATCCTGACGATAACAATGCGGCCGCTTTCGTGCCGGTTTCCGCGGGATTGACGGCCTCTTCCCGCCCGTGAATGAGATATTCGTGAAATGCATCCTTCACGTAGGGGGTGGCATTGTTCACTCCGAACAGCCGCCGGTAGTTCGTGTCATTCTCGGTAAACAGCAGTTGCGGCGCACCCTCGGCGGCGAGCCAGCGCTTACCGTACGTTTCATTCTCCAGCCCGATAACGCGCATCCCTCACGATCCGGTTCGCGCCATAGTTTCGGCCGCGTGGACTGCAAATCCCAGGACCAGGTATTGCGAAACCAAATCGTCGGCAGCAAATCGAGAGAGGCCTTCTCAGGTCCGCGATTCCATGCCGTTATGCGGATGAGAATGTCTTCGGAAGCGGCTTTGGCGTACTCGATAAAGACATCGAAGTACCGATTATCGTTAAAGATTCCGGTATCCCAAAGCTCGAATTCGGCGTCGGCCTTCGTGCGCCGGCGGTTTTCTTCCACCAGGCGCGCGTACGGGAATTCACCCTGAGGATATTTGTACAGCATCTTCTGATAAGAGTGCGTGGGCGTGGCGTCCAGATAGAAGTAGTACTCCTTCACGTCCTCGGCATGGTTTCCCTCATTGCCGGTCAGGCCGAACAGGCGTTCTTTCAGGATGGGGTCGCGCCGATTCCAAAGAGCGAGAGCAAAGCAAATTTCTTGATGGCGGTCGCAGATGCCGCCCAGGCCGTCTTCCCCCCAGCGATAGGCGCGCGAGCGCGCATGATCGTGAGGAAAATATTCCCACGCGCTGCCATTCGCACTGTAGTCCTCACGGACGGTGCCCCATTGGCGCTCGCTGATGTACGGCCCCCAGCGCTTCCAATGCACGGTCCGTTTCTGCGACTCGGCTAAACGTTGTTCTTCGGCACTCATGGACAAATCAGCCCCTGTCTTCTGCTAACTCGCCGTTTCGGCATACGCGCGGCATTTGCATCGCAAAATATTTTTATCATTGGTGCAAATATTGGATTCTACTCGCTTCCTGGCTGGTCATCGCCTGGAGTTTCTGTCCGTTACCGGGCACCCCGGCGCCTCGCGCCCCGTCGCACTCCTCACTAAGGTTTGACTGTCCCTCGCCGTTCTTCGTATATTCGGATGCTGCGCGATTTGTGGTCCGTCCGTCGCAGGCCTGGGGATTTTGATCTGCACTTTTCGATTTCACATCCCGCCACTCCCAAGGTTCAGAGACGCCTCTCGTCCGGGGGATGAAAATCCCGAGCGCTTCCGTAATCATCGCCTGTTACAACGATGCCGATATCGTCGAGCGGAACCTGGCCGCCTTCGCGCGCCAATCCTGCCAGGATTTTGAGATCGTCATTGCCGATGATGGTTCGTCCCAGGATTACCGCTCCATGCTGGAGCGCTGGGCGCCCCGATTCGCCCATCCCATCCAGCACGTCAGGCATGAAGATCTGGGCTTTCGCAAAACACGCATTCA
This sequence comes from uncultured Acidobacteriota bacterium, assembly GCA_963828935.1. Classification (GTDB taxonomy): domain Bacteria; phylum Acidobacteriota; class Terriglobia; order Acidiferrales; family UBA7541; genus Palsa-189. The sequence continues at coordinate 33,404 of CAWHGP010000011.1, forward strand.
AAATCGAGCGGTTCTGGTCAGCAGGTCCGCCTATCTTATTTTCATCGACGCCGATTGCCTTCCCCACCACGATTTCGTGCGCAATCACCTGGGTTACGTTGAGCCGGGGATGGCGCTGGCGGGGCGGCGTACGGAGGTTGCGCGCCAGGACATTCCCTCGGCCGAGCAAATCCTCGAGCGAGGAGTAGGATTGGGTCCGGCGCGCCTGGTTTGGTTGTGGCTGCGCGGCCGAGTCCACATGATTGAGCACGGCGTCGTGTTTCCCTTCGCCGGCGAAGTTTACGGGCGCGGCATCCTCGGCTCCAACTTTTCCTTGTGGAAGAAAGACCTCGAAAAAATCAACGGATTCAATGCCGCTTTTGTGGGTCCCGGATGGGAAGATACGGATATCAATTTCCGATTGCAACTCGTTGGCGTAAGAATAAAAATTCTGCGTCACAAAATCGTGGAATACCATGTCGATCATGCCCCGCGCGTCTGGAGCGACGCGCTCAATCAAGAGAGGCTGATCGCGTCGCAGCAAAATCGCATCGCCCGTGCCGCGATCGGCCTTGCGGAAATCCGAGAGGGCGATTTCGAGCATAGGGTGTACCGACGCCGATAAGCCGCTCTGCCCTCGAGCCTTTCGGGAAATGCAAAAGCGCGAAGCTACGCTTCGTCCCATTCAGGCAGCGCCCGTCGTCCCAGCAGAGCTTCCGCCGCCCACCGCCCCAGATAGACCGAAAGCGCCACGCCGTGGCCGCTATAGGCGCCGAGCACCAGCGCTTGCGAACTTTGCGGATGCGTCCCAAAGATGGGGCGCCACTGCTCGCCGATCAGAATCGGGCCGCCCCAGCGGTGTGTGATGCGAATATCGCGCAATAACGGGTGCAAGCCGTGAACGCGGTCTTCCAGGCGGGCCATCAGCGCCGCGGGCTCTCCCGCCTCAATGTCGATTTCGGAAAATGCGCGCCAGTCATCGAGATGCACCAGTCCGCTGCCGAAAACGATGCCGTCATTGGAAAGCAGGCGTCCCCAAAGATACGGAAAATCCGTGGTGTAAAACGGTTTTCGAGATGCCAGGCCTACAGCCTTGAGTTGTACGGCAGTCAGCGGCGCGGTCGCCAGGGCCAAGGTGAATTTCGGCACCGCGCGGCCCGCGAGGCCGCTCACCTCCAGGGATTGCGCGTTGGTGGCGAAAATGGCGCGGTGCGCACGAAGTTGTTGGCCTCCTGCATCCAGGCGCAGAGGCTCATCGAATACGACTTTCTTGACGTTCGCATTTTCAAACAGCAAAACACCGGCATGATGCGCTGCCCGCGCCAGGCCACTAACGAGTTTGCCGGGATCGGCGGAGCCGCCCGCAACCTGCTTGACTGCGCGGAGATCGCCCGAGTCATTCCAGGCAATAGGAGAATCCGGCAGCGGGTCTTTTCGCCCCAGCTCAAAAGCGCCAGGAAGCGCCAGATCGCAATCAATCTCCAATTCCCGCAGGATAGACGAAAACCCCTCGAGCACATCTCCCAATCCCGGTAAGTCCCCCGCGGAGGATTCCGCTAAGGTCATTCCCCCCGAGTGGCCGCTCGCGCCTGCGCCGAGCGATTTGGCCTCCAGCAAGGCCACGCTTTTCCGCGGCTCGAGTCGGCGCAACCAAGTGGCCGCCGACAACCCCGAAAAGCCTCCGCCGAGAACCACGAAATCCACTTCTTCCGGCAAATCGCGCGCCACCGGACGGAAATCAATCGTCCACGGAGTTTTCCCCCAGCGTTCCTTGTGCAATGATTCGACCAGGATCGATGCCCCCAAATGAATCCACATCTGCGAACGAAATCAGAATAATCAACGAGGCCGCTGTTTGTACACCCAAGGAGAATGCGTCGGCCCCGCCCGTTTGGGGTAAGGGTTTCACGGGAACGGCCACCCACGCCACACGATCTGCATGCAGCGCAATTACCGCATCGTCCTGAACTAGTACAGCCCCCTAACTGTTCCTCTCCCTGTACCAGATTGTCCCGTCGGGACAGATGCGGTGTACCGATCACGGGAATAAGTTATGGCGGTCCCCCCACCGGGCGCATTGAACCGGGAATGAAGTACTTCTCGATTTCCATGCCCCGTCGCGTCCCGGGTATTTGAGTCCAAACATTCCAGACATTCCAGACGGGACCGGTGACCGCCGGCGTCGCTATGCGGCCGACCATACGCGGTCTCTATCCTCAGGAACAAGTTCGTATGAAACTGTGTATCGTAGTTGTCTTGGGTCTGATCCTATCTACCAGTTCGGCAGCGTTACTCTCGGTTAACGCCGGTGGCTACGCTGGCAGGCCATACCTCGGGTCGCCGGTTTCGTTGCCGGGTGTCCTAGAAGCAGCAAACTACGACTTGGGCGGCCAGGGCGTGGCGTACAACGTTTTGAGCAGTGTGAACCAGGGCGGGGCCTATCGCACATCGGAGGCTGTCAGCCTGGAGCAAACGGGAGATTCTACAACATCCGCGTCCGGTGATGCTTATGATATGGGGTGGATCAACCCAACAGAGTGGGAGAATTACACAGTTACTTCGGCTGGCGGCCCATTTACAGCGTCCATTAGAGTTGCGGCCAACGGCCCCGGCGGAACGTTCCATCTTGAGTGCCCGACGGGAACAAAGATAACCGGAGAGCTGACGATACCCAATACAGGCGGTTGGCAAACCTACACTACACTTACCGCTCCAGTTACACTTCCGGCGGGTAATCAGGTGCTTCGCGTTGTGTGGGATACGGCACCCTCGGGTTTTGTTGGCAATCTTCACTGGATCCAGATCAGCAGCGCTTCAAACGTTGGGCAGGCGCCTGCGATCACGTCACAGCCTGCGCCACAGACGGTTACCGTGGGGCAGACGGCCACGTTCAGCGTAATAGCCTCTGGCACCTCTCCATTGCTTTATCAGTGGCGCAAAAACGGGACGGTCATCAGCGGAGCCACGGGCGCAACCTATACGACGCCTGCTACGACTGCGGGAGACAATGGATCAGGTTTCAGCGTGGTGGTATCTAATTCGTTTGGCAGCGCAACCAGTTCGGCGGCGTTACTCTCGGTTAACGCCGGTGGCTACGCTGGCAGGCCATACCTCGGGTCGCCGGTTTCGTTGCCGGGTGTCCTAGAAGCAGCAAACTACGACTTGGGCGGCCAGGGCGTGGCGTACAACGTTTTGAGCAGTGTGAACCAGGGCGGGGCCTATCGCACATCGGAGGCTGTCAGCCTGGAGCAAACGGGAGATTCTACAACATCCGCGTCCGGTGATGCTTATGATATGGGGTGGATCAACCCAACAGAGTGGGAGAATTACACAGTTACTTCGGCTGGCGGCCCATTTACAGCGTCCATTAGAGTTGCGGCCAACGGCCCCGGCGGAACGTTCCATCTTGAGTGCCCGACGGGAACAAAGATAACAGGAGAGCTGACGATACCCAACACAGGTGGTTGGCAAACCTACACTACGCTTACCGCTCCAGTTACACTCCCGGCGGGTAACCAGGTGCTTCGCGTTGTGTGGGATACGGCACCCTCAGGTTTTGTCGGCAATCTTCACTGGATCCAAATCAGCAGCACTTCAAACGTTGGGCAGGCACCTACGATCACGTCACAACCTGCGCCGCAGACGGTTAGCGCAGGGCAGACGGCCACCTTCAGCGTAATTGCCTCTGGCACCGCTCCATTGCTTTATCAGTGGCGCAAAAACGGGACGGTCATCAGCGGAGCCACGGGCGCAACCTATACGACGCCGGCTACGACTGCGGGAGACAATGGATCAGGCTTCAGCGTGGTGGTATCTAATTCGTTTGGCAGCGCAACCAGTTCGGCGGCGTTACTCTCGGTTAACGCCGGTGGCTACTCTGGTAGGCCATACCTCGGGTCGCCGGTTTCGTTACCGGGTGTCCTAGAAGCAGCAAACTACGACTTGGGCGGCCAGGGCGTGGCGTACAACGTTTTGAACAGGGTGAACCAGGGAGGGGCCTATCGCACAGCGGAGGCTGTCAGCCTGGAGCAAACGGGAGATTCTACAACATCCGCGTCCGGTGATGCTTATGATATGGGGTGGATCAACCCAACAGAGTGGGAGAATTACACAGTTACTTCGGCTGGCGGTCCATTTACAGCTTCCATTAGAGTTGCGGCCAACGGCCCCGGCGGAACGTTCCATCTTGAGTGCCCTACTGGAACAAAGATAACCGGAGAGCTGACGATACCCAATACAGGTGGTTGGCAAACCTACACTACACTTACCTCTCCAGTTACACTTCCGGCGGGTAACCAGGTGCTTCGCGTTGTGTGGGATACGGCACCCTCAGGTTTTGTCGGCAATTTTCACTGGATCCAGATCAGCAGCCCCTCGGGCACTGATACTGCCTGGGTAATCAGTCCGGTTTCCGACTCGATAAGTGGGCCGTACCCGATGACAATTCAATATCATGCGGTGGGAAACATCACCGGGCGCGACGTTACCGGATCGGCCACATGGACAAGCTCCAATCCGACTTTGGTCTCTATTGGTGCTGGAGGGCTGGCGTTGGTCGTGGACCCAGGATCGGCAGTTAACACCAATGTCACGATTACGGCTACGAAATAAGGAAGATGAAGAAATAATATAGATGTCGCGGTGCTAATGATACCCCTGCGGCGAACGGCGTGCCTAGGGCATTTGATGCCGGATCATAGTTCACTCCTGCACTGTCGCTCGCAGCACGACTTGGTCTGAGGGAGTTTTCGTATGCGAGTCAATCTCCGCGGTGATAAACACAGTAAAACTGCTGAGAACAGTCGTCGATTTTATTTCACCCTTGAGATCGTTTCCGACCTTCATCTCGCCCTGACTTTGCGGTTCAGAACCTTCCTGTTGCAACCATACAACGTACGTGTTCGCACTAGGAGTGAGCATCCCCGGTTTCGCCAGGTGCTCAACCTGCACATGGACCTGCATGTTGCCGTTCTTTTCCTTTGCGACGTCGACTTCGCCAGCCGCCGCCGGAACTTCCTTCATGGAGGTCATATGGTAGGTTTTTGCCCAGCCGACTGTGGCCACCGCTAACACGACTCCACACAATAACGCGAAGCGATAAAGTATTTGCCTGTTCATGTTTTGCACTCCTGTTGGAAAGGCCAATCTAGATAACAGCCCATTGGCTTCTGACCCAATGGCATGCTAAAGCACGGGAACATGGATGTCTGTCCAATTGCGCACACATTCTCGTTTGTGTCGGTTCAGGCCTTCAATCCTCGGGGCGTACCGTCCGTTGCCGCTTTCCTGACCGAAACTGAAGACCCCACAATCGCAGTCGGCCGCAAACTGAATTAATATTTGGGGGTTATTAAGCTGCATGTCCCCCTCGGGAAGAATGGGGAGAAGCCTCATGGTTGAAGCTGCAAAAAGTCTGTTCCTGATTTTTAGTGCGCTGTTTCCTATCGTTGACCCGCTGGGTGGAAGCCCCGTCTTCTTAGCAATGACGAGGGAATACTCACCGAGTACACGGAAAGCATTGTCTTTGCGGATTGCGATGAACAGCTTTTTCTTGCTGGTGGGATCGTACTTCATCGGGACACATATCCTCTCTTTCTTTGGGATTTCGTTGCCGGTGGTCCAAGTGGGCGGAGGATTGATAGTCATCTCAACCGGCTGGACGCTGTTGAAGCAGGGCAATGACGAAGACCCGAAGGGCGTGAAGAAGAATATTCAGCCGGAGGACCCGTTCCGCAACGCGTTTTATCCCTTGACCTTACCCTTGACAGTGGGACCAGGATCGATTTCCGTGGCGATCACGCTGGGTGCGAATGCCCCGCGCCATCATGGGTTCAATCTCTTGGGCATTTTGACCGCAATTGTCGGATCTGCTCTGCTCGCGGCCAGCATTTTTCTCTGCTACGGATTTGCAGATCGCCTGGGAAGGATGCTCGGGCGCGACGGGGATGACCGTGATAATGCAACTTACGTCGTTCCTGCTCGTGTGCATCGGCGTGCAGATCCTGTGGAATGGCGTCAGCGCGCTTTTGGTCTCGCTTCCCTTGCACATGCGCTGAGCGAGGCAAAAGCGCCGCAACGGCGGTTGGGGGCAGGTATATAGCTTACTTGGCGTCTCCTGTACCAGCAGGAGTAGCCAGACTGTCGCGGTAGGCGATAGCATCCGACGGCACACAGAACGCTTCCTCGAAGTCCTGCGCCTTCATCCAGTAGAACGTGCCTTTCAACAATTCGAAGGGCTTCGTGTAGAACTTGGGGTCGTCCACGGTCATGACGAATTGAACGTTATACTGGTCGAGGCGCGTGTAGCGCTCCTGGAAGTGCGCGTCCGTGCTGTGTGGATGTCCCTCTTCATCGAGCCAAGTTCTATCGTCCACGCCCGTGGTGTCGATGACAAAGGTGTCATCTCCGTCCCAGTGGCCCACCGAATATCCATAGAACCTGGAATCCGGAAATCCCTTTGCGTCTACCTTTGCCGGGAGCGCCCTTCCATCCATCGCAACGTCGCGCCAAACGCGTTGGTATTGCTGCATAATGAACATGTGATTCGGACCCTGCACGAACCAAACTCCTTCTTTGCCCACGAAGGCGTGGCTGATAATGCCACGCGTTAGCCCCAGCGGATCGCAGGTGACGAAGGGATCGTTCGTAGCCGCTATGGTTACTGCTGCCTGCGCCTTATTTTGTTTGAGTCGCGCTTCGCCCGCGGGCGTCATCGCCGGTATTGTCTCCCGCGCATTCATCAAGGGGCCGATCCATGCGCCATTCAGATCGCGCTTGGGGGCAGGGCCGGGAGGATTCGGCATCTTCGGAACTCCTTGACGATCACGTTCGGATTGCCCGCCGCTGCCCACCTGCCTGTCGGCGGCGGGTGCCTGAGGCGCAGCCGCGCCCGGAACTGGCACCAAAGCGCAGGAAAGCGCCAAAACCGTTAAGAAAGTAACGATTGATTTGGACATCCAACTTCGCATTTGAGATGCCTCCGCGCGCAAGCTCTTCCGAACGCTCAAGCCGACATGAATATGCTAAGTCCGACGACAAAAACTGCCAGAAACGAGCGTTTCTTGTCTCTTCACGGCTCGCCCCTCCGTAAGAAACGGATCGATTTGGCAACAATGCAAAGCCAAGGGATGGTCCGTGCTTAAAACGGGCGGCGTTAGTTGGGATGTTTCTCTCCGCCAACCACCGTGTCATCCAGCCGGGTGCCATCGGCGAGGATGATATGATTCAGGCGACCGACAGGATTGCCTGTCTTGGAGGCAAAGATGTAAACGGTGATTACGTCCCCGGGCGCCAGCGAGGTTTTGGTCCAACCGACCGGCGCTATTGCCGTAGGAGCTCCCGTTTCGCCAACCCAGTGCACGACGGTGCCCTTGTCATCTTTTACGTCAAAGTAAATCAGGCTGTGGGGATTTGACCACATGAACTTCGTCACGACCGCGTTCTTCAGTTCTGTGATCTTGTTCGGGTACGCCGGAGTTCCATGATGGGCCAGCGCAGAGCCACAAACAAAGAAAAAACCAGCCACGACGAGCAGACACGCCAACAACTTGCTCTTCATTCGGGATCTCCTCGATATCCGGGACGGCGCGTTCCAAGCGCACTTATCGGCCAACGCCAGCATCCGCGCGCCCTCCGTCATCCGCTCCGGTCTGGGCATTTCGCATCATGTTTATGTTCGGGGACCAACAGCAAAACGGAGAATATGCTCACCCTCCGCCGCTGTCAAGGTCCCTGCAACCCCTCCTTCGTATTGGGAACTTGGCTCAACGACTCGGGAAACTTCGGCATCTCGTTATGGTTGCGGCGCAAGTGAAGCTTCGGCTTCTCCTGTCAGTCGGGAATGTCTACCTCAACGAGTTTTGCCAGGAGAATGAGAGATTCTTGCCAGCCCAGGTAACACGCTTCGGGCGGAATGACAGCAGGTACCCCCTCTTGCACGATGCCCAACTCGGTCCCGCACGAAACCTTCTTCAAGGTGATCGTCACTTGGATTTCCCCCGGCATATTCGGGTCGTCGAATCTGTCCATGTAGCGAATGCGCTCGTGCGGCACCAGTTCGAGGTATTCACCTCCGAAGGAGTGGCTGCGCCCGGTAGTGAAATTTGTGAAAGACATCTTATAGGTACCACCGACCTTCGCGTCCAAGTGGTGCACTTTCCCAGTAAAGCCGTTCGGCGGAAGCCATTTGGCTTTTGCTTCCGGATCAATAAACGCCCGGTACACCTTCTCGGGCGTCGTACGGAGCACTCGGTGAAGCCGAATCGTGTTCCCTGTCATGATTATTCTCCTTCCATGAGTAATTGAGGTCGAGAAGGATCATCGCGAGCTATCCGGTCCCGCCGTCTACCGAGATTAGCAGCTTTCGCGGGCTACTGTTTGCCGTGCCTGCGGAGGAAAGATGATGAGAGTCACGATAAACGCGATAGCGCGAAGTATCTCGGCCTGGATGTCCACAAGGAAAGCATCTCGATCGCGGTCCTGAATGCAGCCGGCAAGATCATCATGAAAGGTGTGATCCAAACCAAAGCGATCGTTGGTCAGCAAGTGCGGCGCGAGTCGCTCAGTGAGCGCCAGAAACATCCAGCGTGGAAGCTGCTCTGCCAAATTCCGTCGATCGGTCATCAACGCCGCGGCGGCCCACCGCTTCGCGCACGAGCGT
>CAWHGP010000012.1:0-278799 GCA_963828935.1 uncultured Acidobacteriota bacterium
TCGCGCAACGCGTTACCTTTGCCACGGACGAGTTTGGGTGCATTGAAACGGTGCATTGAAACGGTGGATTGAAGCAGTGGACTGAAGCGGTGAATTGAACTGCTCTCCGGGTTAGCGACAACCGCTTCGAGAGGATAAGAATGGTCAGTTGCGCGGACGAGAGGCGTCCCGTGCCGGAGGTTTGAGCCCGAGCACGGCCATCACTTTCTTCAAGTCCATCCAGACGTCGGATTTCGCGTTTGGATTGCGTAACAAATACGCCGGGTGATAGGTGGAAATCAACTTCGCTCCCTGGTAGTCGAACCACTGACCGCGAAACGCGGAAATGGACTTTTTCGTTCCCAGCAGCGTCTGTGCCGCGGTGCTGCCCAAACACACGATGACTTTCGGTTTGATCGCGCCCAATTGCCGCTCGAGGAATGGCATACACGTCGCGATTTCATCTTCTTGCGGCGTGCGGTTTTCTGGCGGCCGGCACTTCACGATGTTTGCGATGTAAACGTCGTCGCGCATCAGACTCATCGCTTCAATCATCTGCGTCAGCAATTTGCCGGCGCGGCCCACGAAGGGCAGGCCTTGCATATCTTCGTCATGCCCCGGCCCTTCACCCACGAACACAAGCTGAGCGGCCGGATTGCCGGCGCCAAACACGATTTTGTGCCGCTTACGATGCAATTTGCAGCGCGTGCAATCGCCAAGATCGGCGCTGATGCTCTCGAGATTCTCAACGACCGGTTCATCAAACCGCAAAAGAGGAGCCGGGTGTACCAATGCTCGAAGTTCCGGCGGCAACGTGCGACGCGCCTCGCCGGCGACGCGCGCGGTCGGAGAGCCGTTTGGCAGCACCCGTAAAGGCGCTTCATCTGCCGGCTCGAGTACTGCAGGCAATGTACGTCCTTCGGCGGCTGCCGGAGACGATTCCGTTTCCGCAGCAGCAGGTGGCTCCGCAATGCGTGTGCCATCAAGCGATTTTGGTTGAGAGGAAGCTTCGCGGTCGCGATAAAACAACCCTATGCCCAGGTCGTCGAAATACTGAAGCCACGCTTCGAGCTGTTTATACGCGGGAGCCGGACGCGGGGAATCCATGATCACCATCAGCGGGTCTTAGCCGGCACAACGCGTGACGCCTCGGGCCCGTTCGTCGATGAAGTGTTCGCCGGCGAAGGGTCGGCCGACGACTTGTCCAGTGACAATTTGTCCAGTGACGCCACATCTGCCGCGGGCGCATCTGCCGCGGAGGCGTCCGTCGGCAACGCACGACCGGCCGAAGTCTTCCTTAGCCGTAACGCGGCATCAAGGATACGTTGCGCCACCTCGAGTTTGCTCATTCGCGGCAGCGCCGTCTCGCTGCCATCACGCGGGTACAGCGTGACGATGTTGGTTTCATGGTCGAAGCCCGCGCCGGGCGGTGACATCGTTGGCCACGATCAAATCGGCAGCCTTGGCCGCCAACTTTTGCCTGGCGTGCTCCGCCACATGGTCGGTTTCCGCAGCAAAACCCACCAAGATACGCTCGCCTTTGCTGCGCGACACGTCGGCCAGAATATCCGGGGTCGCTTCGAGTTCAAGCGTGAGCCTGCCGGACCGACGCTTGATCTTATTCGCCTGCGGGCTCACGGGGCGATAATCGGCTACCGCCGCCGCCATAATGACGATGGTGGCGGCCGATAAATTCGCCAGTACCGCGCGATGCATCTCTTCGGCGCTGCGCACTGAGATGCGCGTCAACTCCCGCCGCAGGCGCAAGCGACCGGGCCGCTCACCAGCACCACGCGAGCGCCGCGCCGCGCCGCCGCGTCAGCGAGCGCATAACCCATCTTTCCCGACGAGCGATTGGTCAGATAACGCACCGGATCCAGGTCTTCGCAGGTAGGGCCGGCGGTGACGAGCACCGTCTCGCCATCCAGATCGTGCCGGATACCCAGCATCTGCGAGACGGCTTGGGCGATAGCCTCGACGCCCGCAAGGCGGCCTGCGCCCGTCATTCCGCAGGCGAGATAGCCTTCGTCGGGCGAGACGATATGCACTCCGCGGGAGCGCAATATTTCGACGTTTTCCCGGGTGGCGGGATGTTCCCACATGTTGACATTCATCGCGGGCGCCACAATAACGTGGCGCTGTCGTCGCCAGGTACAACGTGGTCAGGAAATCATCCGCGATGCCTCGCGCAAGTTTTGCCAGCACGTTCGCCGTGGCGGGAGCGATCACCAGAGCCTCAATGCGCTGTGCTACGGCGATATGTTCGATCGCGCTTTCGACATTGGCGGCTGATTCGCCGCCGGCTTCACCGCCAAAAAGGTCGGTGATCACCTTCTGTCCGGTGAGCGCGGCAAACGTCAGGGGAGTGACAAATTCCCGCGCACTGCGCGTCATCACCACCTGGACTTCGAGGGAGCTCCTGTTGCAGCCGGCGGACCAACTCCGCAGCCTTGTATGCAGCGACTCCTCCGCTCACGCCCAGAGGCAATCCGCATGGCCGGGCGCTACTCCTTGCGCCGCTTATCCTTGTCGCTCGGTGTCGGCCGGAGGCTCGGGGGTCTTGTATTCGAGTTGCGCGGCGTTGAGCTCTTCCATGGCCACGCGGGTGGGTTTATGAGAACGCGGATTGGCGACCAGAGGCGATGCGCCGGACATGAGTTGCCGCGCGCGCTTGCCGGCTACCACAACGTATGCGAACTGGCTATCGGGGGCCTGATTGAATACTGGCATGCGCCTAGGAACCTCCGAATGTGTCCAGAATCTTGCGAAGCCGCTCATCATTGTCGCGCCGCCGGCACCGCGCGGCTACGACTACGGCGCGCACCTCGCTGCTGGCCCGCTCGAGATCGTCATTCACCACCACGAAATCATACTCACACGACCGGGCCATCTCCTGCCGGGCGCGCTCCAGACGTCGCGCGATAGCTTCGTCCGAGTCCTGACCGCGCTCGCGCAGCCGCCGTTCCAGATCTTCGCGTGAAGGCGGCACGATAAAGATCGCGATAGCTTCGGGAAGCTTCGCTTTCACCTGCCGGGCGCCTTGCACGTCGATCTCGAGAAGCTAAGTCAGGCGCCTTGTGCTTCGAGCCTCCTCAACCTGCTTGCGCGGCGTGCCGTACCAGTGCTTGCCAAATACCTGGGCGTACTCTAAAAACTCATCCCGCGCGACCTTCTGTTGGAACTCGGCTTCGGTAATGAAATCATACCATTTCCCCGGGCTCTCCGTCCCACGCCGGGGCCGGGTGGTGCACGAAACGGAGAACATCAGTCCCGGTAGATCGCGCAATCTCTGTACCAGCGTGGACTTGCCCGACCCTGATGGCCCGGAAACGATGATGATTCTCGGCAGAGGAGCGGGAAAGTCATTCGACGTTCTGTACCTGCTCGCGAAGTTTCTCGATCTCCGCCTTGATCTGCAAGCCCAGCTCGGTCACCGTTAGGGCATCGTCGCCGAGTGCGGGGGTCTTCGCCAACAAGGTATTGGCTTCGCGTTGCATCTCCTGCAGCAGAAAATCTAGTTTCTTCCCGATCTCCCCCCGTTGGCTACCAGTTGATCCGAACTGCGCCGCATGGCTCCGCAGCCGTGCCAATTCCTCGCTGACGTCGGCGCGTTCGGCAAGTACTGCCGCTTCCTGCGCCAGCCGGGCGTCAGGAGCTTTCCTGAAATTTGCGGGACCGCCGAGCAGTTCCCCGCAGCCTGCTGCTGCAGTCGCAACGCGTATGCTGGACGACTCCGGGCGGTAAGCGACTCGAGTTGCGCGGTTTTTTCGCGGATGCTCGCCGCCAGAAGAAGCATTTCCGAAGCCCGAGTGATCGCCCTTCCGCCTCGCGCATTTTCTCCAAACGTGCCAGAGCATCTTCTAGGCAAGCCGGTGACCTGCCGTCCTAAACGGCCGAGGTCTTCTTCATTCCGCCGCATCGCCGTCGCCGGCGACCCGCTGCGCGTGCTCACCACGCCAGGCAGGCGAAATAGCGCCAGCACATCCGGCTCGGCGGTCAAGCTAAAGTCTTGCCGCAGTTCCTGCGCAGCGCGCATGTACGCGGCTGCCGTTTCGTGGTGAATCTCGACCGACGCCCCGCCTGCAGCTTCTGCATCAGCGTGACATCGATGTGCCCCCGGCGCAGTCGCTCGCGAATGACTTGCCGAATGATCGGCTCGATAGATTCGAATCCCTCCGAAACCCGCACGCGGAGATCGAGGAAGCGATGGTTAACGCTGCGCAGGCTCACGTGAAATTGCCAGCCGTCGCATCGGAGCGCGCCTCCGCATAGCCGGTCATCGACCTGATGTGCGACCTGATCTGCGACTTGCCGCGTGACTCATCGGGTGACTCATCGGCTGAACCATCGCGTGAACCGCCGGCTGATCCTCGACCTAACTTGTCGAATGTTTTAACACCGGCCGCACTCGACCGCGCGCTCACCGCCTGAACAGCCGGCTCTGCGTGCGCCTGCTCGATCGTCTCGTTATTCGCGGCATCCTCGGGTGTCATCACTCCGCCGGACCTGCCGCCGACGGCGCGATATCGCTGTCGGCAAACTGCAATTCGTAGAGGCGCGCATACGTGCCTCCGCGCGCCAGCAGTTCCTGGTGCGTTCCGACTTCCGAGATCACGCCTTCGTCGAGCACGACGATCTTATCGGCTTTGCGGATGGTGGACAGCCGGTGCGCTATAACGAAACACCGTGCGATCGACCATCAGGTTTGCCAACGCCTTTTGCACCAGCATTTCGGATTCGGAATCGAGCTCCGAGGTAGCTTCGTCGAGAATCAGGATCGGCGAATCCTTCAAAAGCGCACGGGCAATCGCGAGCCGCTGCCGCTGGCCGCCGCTCGAGCCGCTGGCCGCGTTCGCCCAGCATGGTCTGGTAACCGTCGGGCATCTCCGTAATAAAATCATGCGCCAGCGCAGTGCGGGCCGCCGCGAAAACACGCTCCTCCGCCAAATCCGGCTGCCCGTAGCATATGTTATTCCAGACCGTGTCGTTGAATAAGATCGTCTCCTGCGTCACGATGGCGATCTGCTCGCGCAGAGAGCGCAGCGTCGCGTCTCGCACATCGACGCCATCGATGCGCAGCGTCCCCGAAGTAACATCGTGGAATCGTCGGAAGCAGGTTTACCAGCGTCGTTTTGCCCGCCCCGCTCGAACCCACAATTGCGACCACTTCTCCGGCCCGCGCCTTCAGCCTTACGCCTCGCAAAATGGGCGACGCAGGATCGTAGGCAAAACTACATTATTGAATTCGGCCTCCCGCGAAAACGGAGGCAGCTCGCGCGCGCCCGGATGCTCCTGCAACTCCTCCTGCAGCTCCAGAAAAGCAAATACCTGCGCGGTTGCGCCGTGCGCCTGTTCAAATTGCTGATACACATTGCCCAGCCCCTTCACCGGCTCGTACGCTCGAAGCAACGCATACACAAATGTGCCAAACGTCCCCACGGTCATCATCTCATGCTTGATCGCACTGCGAGCATAAAGCACCACGGGCACGATTACGATCGGCGTGAGCATATCCATGAGCGGAGAGGTAAACACGAAACTGCGAATCCAGCGCATGTTTTCGCGCAGCAGCCGCCGCGCTGCCGCACGGAACCGCGTGATTTCAAATCGTTCCATGCCAAACGCCTTTCACTACGCTGATTGCCGCTCAGCGTTTCCTGCAGAATCTGGCTCAACTCGGCAAGCTTCGACTGGCTGGAGGCCGCCGACCGGCGAATCCGGCGCCCCAGTTTCGCCACCGGCCAGATAATCAAGGGCAGGAAAATCGCCGAACCCAGCGGCCATTCTCCAGTTGGTAACCAGCAGGACGCTGACGAGGAAAAATAGCGTGAATGAGTAGCGAAAAAACATGCGCCAGCGTCTCCGAAAGCGTGCCGCGCGCCCGCTCGACATCATTGATCACCGTGGACATCAGGCGGCCGGTCGGCTGCCGTTCGAAAAAGCCGATCGGCTGGCGGACCAGTTTTTCGTATACGTCGATTGCGCAAATCGGTCGTGGCCGCCTGGCCGACGATACTGTATGCCCACGGTACCGAGATATTCCGCGACGGCTTTGGCCAGAAACAAAAAAATGAGGGCGATCGCAAATACCGTTCCCACGTAATGAATATTTTGAGGCACAAAGGAGTTCAAATAGATTACCCGTCCGCTCCCCGGCAGCCGCAAGAGCGGAAGATGCGAATCGGTGCTTCCGGGATTCAGTATGCGATCGAGCAGCGGCGTGATCATCAGCGCGATCAAACCCTCGGCGAGCCCCATACGGCCAGCGCGCACGACACCCAGGGTCAACCGCGCGCGGTACGGCTGTACATACCGCAGCAGTCTCCAAAGGTCGCGAATGGTTTTCTGAGAATCCACGCATTCTAATTTCCTGTCCGCGGATCTCTTATCGAGCGCGTATCGAGCGCGCTTCGTCCAAATACCCGATCCTCGCGCCCTGCTCTTTGCGCCCGATCTTTGCACCTGATCTTTGCGCCCGATTTTTACGCCCGTTTTTTACGCCTGATCAGGCCCCCATCGTGTGCCTACTGCCTCCCTGCTCGTGTTCCTGGTGCTGCGCCACATCATTAATTATTTGAATTATTTGACCGCAATTATTTGAATTACTTGACCCCGCAGCCGGCCGCTCGACTCCCACCCGTTTAGGATGCGCTGACCGGCTTCCCCAGCCGCTTCCCGCGCGCTCGATCTTGCCAAACCGATCACGGCGCCCACTTATCGATATCGCGATGCACGACTTTAGCCGTATAACCTGCGCCCGAAAGCGTCCGCCGCACCGCCTCGGCCAGCATCACCGAACGGTGACGGCCCGCCCGTGCAGCCAAACGCGATGGTAAGGTAACTCTTTCCTTCACGGATATAATGCGGAATCAGATACGTCAGGAGTCCGCCAATGCGCCGGAGAAATTCGGCGGTTTGCGGAAACGACCGGATGTAACGCGCGACCTTCGGACTTCGCCCGGAAAGCCGCCGCAGCCGGGGGACAAAATGCGGATTGGGCAAAAAGCGTACATCAAACACCAGATCGGCGTCCGCCGGAATGCCGTAACGGTAACCGAAGCTTACGAGCGATATCATCAAAGGACGGTTGGTCCGGCTCTGGAAACGGCGCACAATGAACTGGCGCAGTTCGTGCACGTTGAAATCGGGTCGTATCGAGCACCACGTCCGCCAGCTTGCGAATGGGCTCCATCAGTTCGCGCTCCCGGCTCAGCCCTTCCCGTACCGGCCGATGACGCCCCAGCGGGTGCGGCCGGCGCGTTTCGCTGAACCGCCGCAGCAGAGCCTCTTCGGTAGGCCTCGATAAAAACCAGCGTTGCGGCAACGTCCCGGCGGATCAACTTGAAAATGGCCGGCAGCCGTTTCAACTGCTCGCCTTCGCGCACATCCACCAGCAGCGCCGCGCGTTCGATCTCCGCATCTGCCGTAAACGTGCAATTCGCTGAAGGTGGGAATCAGTTCGACGGGCAGGTTATCGACGCAGTAATAGCCCACATCCTCGAACGTCTTGAGCACCGGTGCTTTTGCCGGAGCCGCTCAAGCCCGTGAGGATTACCAGTTGCAGGCCTCCGCGAGAGACTCGTCGTTTCACGGCAGGAAGGCGCCTAAGCTTTCACGCGGCGCTGGTGCGTGCTGGGGATTCGAAATCCTCGCGGTATTTGGCGACTGTGCGGCGAGTCACCTGGATTCCATTTTCGGCCAGTTTTTTCGCGATCTGGTCGTCGGTAAGCGGCTTCGCCGTATTTTCTTCCTCGATCATTTTCTTGACGACGCGCTTCAGCGTCTGCAACGACATCCCGCTGCCTTCGGGACCATTCACCGACTCGCTGAAAAAGGATCGCAATTCCATCACGCCCTGGGGCGTATGGGCATACTTACTGGAGACGGCGCGGCTCACCGTGGAGGGGTGCACGCCCACTTCCTCGGCCACTTCCTTGATCATCATGGGCTTCAACTGATCGGCGCCGTGCTCGAGGAAATCGCCCTGGCGGCGGATAATCGACTGGCACACGCGCAGGATCGTGTGCTTGCGCTGCTCGATGCTCTTCATCAATTGCAGCGCCGCGCTGAAGCGCTCCTTGACGTAGTTGCGCACGTCGCGGTCGGCGGCATCGCGCGCCAGCAGCCGCCGGTATACCGGGCTCAGCCGCAGCTGCGGCACTTCGTCATCGTTCATGAATACTTGCCAGCCGTCGTCCATTTTGCGGAAATAGACGTCGGGCTCGACCAGGTGGGCCTGCGTCTTGTTGTAGCGCAACCCGGGACGTGGATCGAGCCGGCGGATCACATCCATCGCTCGCTTCACCAGCTCCACGGGACGGTTAAGCGCTCGGGCAACTTCTTTGAGCTGGTTGCCCTGCAGCAGTTTCGCGAGCGGCGACTCCGGGCTTTGCTCTTCCTCTTCAGTAGGCGCCAGCGGACGTTTGGGCATGCATTCGGACACAATTTGCTGCGCGAGGGTAGTTCTGCGGATCAAGCGTGCGCAACTGGTTGAGCAAACATTCGCGCAGGTTGCGCGCGGCCACACCCAACGGGTCGAATTCCTGCACGACGGCCAGCGCTTCCTCCACGTCTTCCATCGAAAAGTTGCCGTTTCTGGCGATCTCCTCGAGCGAAACGGTCAGATATCCGTTTTCGTCGAGGTTGCCGATGATCGTTTCGGCGATCTCGCGGACCGCTCTCGTTGCACACGGTGACGCTGAGTTGCCAGCCCAAATGCTCCGCCAGGCCTTGCGGAGAGGAAATAAATTTGTCGAAGGACGGCTTTTCGATGACTTCGTGCTCGCCGCGACCCTCGCCGCTGCCACTGTCGAGATACTGGTTGAAAAACGAAGCGATGTCGAACTCGTCGAAGGGGTTCGCCGGCTCGGTTTCCGGCACTTTTTCCGTCTCGGCTTTGACGAATGCTTCTTCGCTGTAATCTTCGCTCACCGGCTCGTCTTCGGTGAGCTCCTCTAGCATCGGATTGGCGACCATCTCCTGGGTGATCATTTCGCGCAATTCCAGCCGGTTGAGCGCCAGTACGCTCACCATCTGCACCAGTCCCGGCGTCAGAATCTGCTTCTGCGAGACCTTGAGATGAAGTTTTGGCTGCAGCCAGCTCATAAAGCGTTTAATTGAATCGGAAATTGTCGCCCAGATACAGGCGCCGCACTTCAGGGTTTGCGCTGAGTTCCGCCGGGGTTCCGGTAAAAAGAATGCCGCCCCCATGCACGATGTAGCCACGGTCTGCGACCGCCAGCGTTTCCGGAACGTTGTGATCGGTGATCAAAATCGCCGATACCCAGGTGGCTTAAATCAGAGATGATTTTCTGGATGTCTACCACCGTCAGTGGATCGATTCCCGAAAATGGCTCATCCAACAACAAAAAGGCCGGCTCCAGTACCAGTGAACGCGCAATTTCCAGGCGCCGCCGCTCGCCGCCCGAAAGCGTATAGGCCCGGTTAAAGCGCACCGTTTCCAGTCCCATCTGCGCCAGAAGCTCTTCTTGCCGGTCGCGCTGTTGTTCGGGTGTCAGAGGGAGCGTTTCCAGTACGGCAAGCAGATTCTCTTCGACGGTCAATTGACGAAAAACCGAGGGCTCTTGAGGGAGGTAACTGATACCGCTACGGGCCCGAAGGTACATAGGTAGATCGGTAATATCGTCTCCGTTAAGTAAGACGCGTCCCGAATCGGGCCTGCGCCAGTCCAACCAGAATATAAAATGTCGTCGTTTTGCCCGCCCCGTTCGGTCCCAGCAAGCCAACTACTTCGCCTTGCCCGATCTCCAACCCCAGGTCATCGACAATCTTCCGTCCCCTATAGGATTTGCTGAGGTCGACGGCCTGCAGCTTGAGCATTTTCGATCATTTCTCGACCCGGTGCATCGTCAGCGTCCGCAAGCCGATTCCGAATCAACAAGAATCTTATCATCCGCAAAAAATAAGGTCAATTCACGGCCCGAAGTCGAGTTTCCCAACTCGTCATATACGCTTGGAGGGCCGCCCGAGAGAACAAACTTGCCCTCCGCGGCCGAGTACTCTGCGCGGTCCCCCGTGCCGTGCCGATCCTCCTGGTCGACCACCACATGCCCTACGCCCGTGGCGCGGACCAATTGCCTTTCTCCTCCCTGCTCACCCGCCGTTCCCCCGGATCTCCGCGCGGGTTGGCCATCCACTTGCTCAACTCTCGCCGACGCCATTCCCGAAGATGCAAGACCCGGGCTCTTGGCCGGTATCGCCACGGCATTCCCAAAACCGGAAACCGCGCGATTGGACGTCCCCCGCGCCGCCGTCCCTGGGGTAGAGCCCCCTGGCGCGCCGGCACCTGGTGCAACCGCGCCAGAGGCAAAATCCTCTCCCGACAAATCCAGTGGGGACAAATCGCCGTGGGGAAAGTGGCCTTGGGAAAAATCGCCTTGGGAGAAATAAAGATCCATGGTATCCGCACGAATCGTTCCTTCATTCGAGCGCGCCTTGGCCCCTTGTTCGAGCCTCGCTCGCGCTTCATTGCTTGCATACGTCATCTTCGCTGTCTCTACGCGCCAGAATTCAGGCTGATTGGCCGAGTTGTTGGCAGCCTTTGGACTTGGTTTTTGACCCTTTGCGCGGCTTTCCGGCGCGGCATTGGCCGCATTCGGCTGGCCTGCGTGGCCGTCCGTGCCGGTCCATGCAGCCTGCGGAAAAACCGCACGAACGTGATTGTTCGCCACGATCACCTGCGTGGGGCGGTCCAGATCGATGGTATCGGCCTCGATCACTGAACCGCCTTGCCAGAGTCGCGCATGCCCCGAATAGATGGCATGGCCACTTGCGGTATTAGCCGCCAGCCGATCTCCCGAAACATGCTGCGGGCCCGGTCCGAACCCAGTCGCACGATCGCTTCCAGGCGTTGCGCCCGCTTCGTTCATCTCTGTAAGTTCGCTTGTGATTACCCGGCCTTCTGCGCTGACATCGTTCGTGGCACGATGAAATGCAGCCGACTGCGCTGTCGTGCGCGAGCCCTTACCCGTTACCGCCACAGATCCCGACAACCCTACCGTGTCGCTAAGACGATCAAAATGCGCGCGATCGCTCACTGCGGTGCTCTCTCCTTCACGCAGGTGCACGTCGCCCGTCTCATCTACACTCGTCCACTCACCATCGGTGCCGAACCGCGCCAGCACCTCGCGCGACGTGCTTGTCTCCGCGGAGGCCTCTCCCGCTTGCCCGTCGCCTGACCCGCCGCCTGACCCGGCGCCCGGCCCCCACCCAGCTCGATCTGGCGATCGAGTTTGACTCCTCCCGTGCCGTGAAGGCTCTCCAGTCGGTTTGACGCGCCGAAGGTGCCCTCCAAATGCTCGCTCGCTAAATGCAATTTCTCCACCTTCTCCGCACCACCCGCCTGCCCTTTTTTCGGGTCGGCAAACTCCTGCGAATCGATGGTAACTGCCGGAGTCGTTATCTTCGCAATGCGCACGCCGCTCGCATCCGCGCCCTCGCGGCCGGCTGCTGTTCTTTCGGGTACAAAGCTTACTTCCAATATCGACGTGGCTAGATGCCGGCTCACCCCTGGTCCACGATCCGATTGCACGGCCACGTTTCCTGTCGCCGTGAGCAGCCGCGGCTGCCGGGTGCGCGCTGCGAAGTCGACATCGGCCTTCGCCGCGTCCAGGCGGTCGTCTCCCAATGCGGTGTGCTCACGAGCGTGCACATTTCCCGTGGCGGTGATGCGCGGTACCCAGCCATCCGCTGCGATGGGAGCCGAAAATTCCGAGGCCAAAACGGAAATTGCTCGCGATGCGGTTGCCGAGTGCAGCTCCGGATGGCCGCTCGCAACTACGCTCCGGGCGCGCGATTGCTCATCCAGTGCAACATCCAGCTGGCCCGCCGTCAATTCGTAAACACCGTTGGCGGCCTTCGCGGGGCCTAGCAGATGCAGCATGCGATCGCCCCGGTTGAAAACGAGGCTGCTTCCCGTTACGCGCAAGGCCTCCGCATCGGTCTTTGTCGCCGGTTCTGTGGCGCGTCCGGCAGCCGGGTGGGCGCCGCCCTTCCCTCCGCGCATCAGCAGCTCGACATTCTGCAACAGCCGCATTTCTCCTTTCGTGGGATCGTAGCGAAACCCGACCGCTTGTCCTTCCATTTGCCCGAAGTTAAATCGCACGTTCTGATCGGTCGTAGCGATACCCGTTTCGCGATTGAACGTCACGTTATGCGTCACAATATGCACCACCTGCGCATCTCCATTCGCATCCCCGTTGATGTTGGAGTGCGTGGTTGGGTGCAGCCGGGCGTCTGCCGCGCTTTCCAAATCGATGTGCACCTCTCCAGCGCAATTAATGTTGCTCGTCGCGTCCAGGTAATCGCAGGAGTGCGTGTGCAGATTGTCGAACCGCTGGCCGTCACTGCCGTACGCCGTGATCCAGACATCCTCCAGCAGTGCTCGGCCTCCGTCGGTATATTGCGTAGCACGCGCAGCACGTACCGTGAACTCCGTGCGGGTGCCCGATTCCTTGGAAAAAGAAAATGCATTCGACCGCTGCTGGATGCTGGACGGCACCGGTGGCGGCGCGGCGAGGTGCACCAAATGCGCTTCCCAGGAGTGCCGCAGGTACACACCCGCAACCAGCACGCTCAACAGGAGTGCCATCCCTGCGGACCAGCGTGCGTAACGCGCGGCTTGAGTGTTGCGCATAAAAAAGGGCCGCCTTGTGAGTCGAACCTTTACTTAGAAGCGCGCCCGCTCAGGAAGGTTTGCGCCAATAATCTTGAATCTCGAACCTTTACTCTTTGTTCTTTATTGTTTGATGCGGGCGGCGGAGGTCAGAGCGCCGGCAGCGCACTGGTTTGCGCGACCGCCACGCTGTCGCGGGTACTGTTCTTGACCAGGTACATCGCTTCGTCTGCCAGATGCAATAACTGGGCCTTGGTCTTGGCGTCGGTTGGATACGACGCCACGCCTGCGCTGGTGGTGATGTGCACATCCAGGCCCTCCGAAGTGAGCCAAGCAGTCTCGCGAATCAAACGATGCAACCGCCGCGCCACGATACACGCGTTTTCCTTCGAGGTTTCCGGCAGCAAAATCACGAATTCGTCGCCGCCGTACCGGAAGGCGAAATCGATCAAGCGGCAATGCTCGCGCACGACCTGGCCAATTTCCGCCAGCAGCTTCGACCCCTGCAGATGCCCGTGCGTGTCGTTCACCGCCTTGAAGTGATCGAGGTCCAGGAAAACCAGCGAGAACTCGAAACCGTAACGCTGCGAGCGGTAAATCTCCGTCTCGAGAATAAAATTCAAATGACGCGCGTTGTACAGGCTCGTGCAGTCGTCGGTAATCGTCAGTTCATGAATGCGCTGCACGTGCCGCGCGTTTTCGAGTGCAATCGCCGCGAAATCCGCCAGGGCCTCGAGCAGCGCCAGGTCGCGGTCGTTGAAGCCCTCCGTGCCTACGCAATTCACCAGCTCGATCACTCCCAGGCAGTGGTCGCGAAAACGTACCGGCACGGCCACGATCGAGCGCGTCTCGGTCTTGGTTTTTTCGTCCACGCGGCTGAAAAAACGCGTGTCCTGGTTCACGTCCGGAACGATCACGGCTTGCTGGTTTTGCGCCACCCACCCCGCAATCCCTTGCCCCATCGGGATGCGCACGTCTTTCAGCGTATGCGCATTCTTGCCGATCGCCAGCTCGAAGTAGAGCTCCTGCTTGGCCTCGTCGACGAGCAGCATCGACCAGGTGTCCGGATGCAGGAACTCCTCGATCTTTTCCATGATGGTGCGTAAGACTTGGTCGAGTTGCAGCGATGAGGTAAGCGCCTTCCCTAGTTCGTGAAAAACGGCGATTTCGCCCGCTTCCCGGTGCTTGGACCGCGCGGCCATGTTCCGCCGCCGGTCGATACCTGTAAACCCCTTCGTCTCTGTCACTTTGCGTCCACACGCAGGAAAAACGGCTAGCCTACAGCCCGTAAAAATGTCGTCTTGCCGCCAGAAAATTACCCACGCTCAGATGCTTCCCAAGGCACTGCGAGGCAGAAGTACGGTTCATCGAAGTACGGTTTCATCGAAGTGCGGTTCATCGAAGTACGGCCCATCGAAGTACGGTTCATTGAAGTACCATTCATTATAGGCGCGCCCCGATGCACCGCGCAACGATCCTTCAGACCCCTGTTGCTCAAAACGCTGGACCCCCGGACCGCAACTCAATACCTCGATGCAAGTACCGCGATCCCATGGAAATCATGTGGAAAAAAATGGCGCCATTGACGATTTGTACGCACCGCCAATTGACACCCTCCGGGGCGCCGCCTAGTATGGCCGGGAGAGCTAGTATGGCCGGGAGAGGTTGATCGACGGAAGGGTTTGGGCAAAGTCTTTGGCCAACAGATCAACCGAGGCTGGCCAAAGAGTCTGGCCGGGCGCAAATGCGGCCCGCAGCGCTTTTTTGAACACACACGTGCGCAAGCGGACCGATCGGCGAAACACACATAGATGACTAAGGCCGGCTTTGGCGAACATTTAAAACGCGAGCGCGAGATGCGTGGAGTCTCGCTCGACGAAATCTGCGCTGCTACCCGCATCGGCACCCGCTTCCTCGAAGCGCTCGAAAATGAGGAGTGGGATCGCTTGCCGGGAGGCGTATTCAATCGCGGGTTTGTACGCGCGGTGGCGCGTTTCCTGGGACTCGACGAGGATGGTTTGGTCGCGGAGTACGCGCTCGCCATGAGCGAGCACACCGGCGCACCCGTATCTATGTGGACCAGCCAATCGCATCAACAATTGGCGGGACATTGGCCAGCCAACCCGGGAGCGAATTGGCCGCTGCGCATCGGCCTGCTGATCGCTGTCGTGTTCCTCGCGGGTGCGGGCTGGCTTGGCTGGCGCCGCTATGGTTCGCCACGCCCGCAGCAAGTCGCGCAAGATTCCGCCCCGCAGACACCCTCCTCATCCGACCCCGCCGCATCCGCCAAATGGCCTGACGATCCATCCGCCACTTCGGCGACGTCACCGGCCCGGCCAGCCCCCGATCCCGCACCCCGACCAGCGGGAATCGCCGGAGCGCACCCGGAGTCTCCATCGGCTGCGACTGCCACCGGTGCCACCTCTTCGGGTGCTACTTCGTCCGGCGCCGCTCCTTCCGCTGCGACTGCCACCTTGCCCGCGCCGCCAGGCGCTCCGTCAGGCCCTCCGTCAGGCGCGTCGGCAGCCGGAACGCATGGCACATTGCCTGTCGCGCCCCCCGCGGAAATTTCCGGACTGCAACTGAAGATTGCAGCCAGCAAGCCGACTTCGGTAACCGTGGCTGCGGACGGCCGGCAAGTTTTCCGAGCTACCATTGTCGCCGGCCAAAGCCGCACGTTCAGCGCCCGCAATCGAATTGCGGTGCGCGCGCAGGACGCGGGAGCCGTATCGCTCGAGCTCAATGGCCAATCTGTCCCGGCGATGGGGCGCGCGGGACACTCCGCTAGAATCGCGCTCACGCGCCGCGATTTGAAGGCCGCCGGAGGGCCCGATTAGCTCCGAGCTGTATGCAGAAGTTCTCTCCGGCCGTACCACGCGCGAGCGCAAACTCGCAGTCTGCTCAGGCTCCGCATCATTGATTGCCGCTGAGCGCGCCGAACTGCTGGCCTTTCTGGCCGAGGATGCTGATGAGATGGTGCAGGAGAGGGCTGGGACGGCTCTCCTCGCGCAGCCGCTCGAGGGCTTCCTTACCGCCCTCGCGGGCGATGCGCCCGCCGCGCAGCTCTTTCGCTATTGCGGGCGCCAGCTGATCGATACACCCGGAATTGCCGCGGTTCTGGCCGGGCACCGGCGATGTCCCGCGGAATTCGTGACCCCCGCCGCGAAACGGTTGCCCACCTCCGCCGTGCAGGAACTGATGGGGGATCTGGACCGGTTGAGCAACTCACCTCTACTCGTGGCGGCCCTGCTGCACTCCGCTTCGCTCACGGCCGAACAGCGCGTGCAGCTCGAAGAACTCGATCGCGATACGCCGGAAGGCGAAGCCGCGTTTGTCGAATCGGTTGCCGTGGCCGAGTTCGATCCCAGCCGGCGCATCTCCCTGATTCAGCGCTTATCGAAAATGCGCGTGGTCGAACGCGTGCAACTCGCGCTCAAGGGCAACCGCGAGGAACGCATTGCGCTCGTCCGCGATCCCTGCAAAGTGGTGCAACGCGCGGTGCTGCAATCGCCCCGCATCACCGACCGCGAAGTCGAATCATTCGCATCGATGGCCAGCCTCAGCGATGAAGTACTCCGCCTGATCTCCGCCAGCCGGAATTTCCGCCGCAACTACACCGTCGTGCGCAATCTCATCAACAACCCCAAAACGCCCGTCGACGTTTCGCTGCACCTGCTGCCCGCCATCACCCCCATGGATCTGAAGGCGCTGGCGCTGAACAAAAATGTGCCTGAAACGCTGCGCAATGCCGCCAGCCGCCTGCAGCGCCAGCGCACCGAAAAGCGCGACTAACCCGCCAGTTTTGTGCGTCGCGCCTCTCCCTCGCTGTCATTTTGAGCGCAGCGAAAAATCTCTCCGTCATATATAAGCTTTGCGGTCGCCGCTTTGTGGCTCGCCGCCATGTCTCTCGCTGTCATTTTGACGGGAAAGAAAAATCTCTCGGTCACACAGCCTGGTGGCTCGCGGCTTTTTGAGGTCCTGATACACGCGATTCTCGGACACGAGCCGCCAGAACATTTTGTTTGCAATCGTGGCTGCGCTATTGAAACTTCTGCCCTATCCCCGGGGCAGTGCTATCGGGATGTTGGTCTGTACAGTCGTGATCTCATTCCTTTCTGCTGCGATCCTCAGTATCAAGGTGCGTACCTTGTGAACACAAAGTCGCGAGAAGCCTTCGCGTGGCAAGGGAAGCAGGTTTTGAGCAATGCCTCGTCGCCGGGTTTGCCGTCTTTGTTGAAGTGAGCGAACCCCCATCCTCCAGTGGAGGCGTACTTTTTTGAGTCCTTGACCATAAACTGAACGTTCGTAGGGGGCCCTGGAACGAAAGATTGGGGATTGCCAAAGACTTTGTCGTTTTCCTCCGATGGGATGTGGCTATAGTGCAAAGCGGCAATGATTGTGCCGTCCGGGTATGGAAGCTTTCCTTCGCGGTAGGCCTTGATCGCTACATCGTTGCCCAAAATCGCAGCGAAACTGTGTAGGTTGCCTTCTTCGTGGGCCACGGAAATCAACCTCCAGTCGCGGTATCCAGGGGGAATTTTGATTCCGAAGATTGGGACGGCCTCATCATCGGCGCGACCCGATCCAGGGACCATGGATGCGACTACGGCCGCTGTTGCAACTGCAACCATCAGGAAAGCGATCCGTTTCATAAGCTGCCTCCTTCAAGTCTTCGGATTGAACACATATGCAGGCTGCCAATTGCTGGACTTGTTTGTTGCTGTCTGACTCGGTCGGCTTACGATGCTTCACCCAACCCTTTTTACAACGATTGGTTCTGATTGCGTCGCATTATCGGAATATGGCCCGCTCGCACAAAAGCCAGTTACCGGGAATGCGGCATTCTCGGTAACTGCCTCCCACATGACGATCATCCGGCTTCTCAGGCCCTATCCGGGTTTCATCTGAGGGTAACCTCCGGTTTGCCCACTACGCGGAAATCCGCAAGAGAGCTTGATAAGCGTTCATAAACCTGATATACAGCTTCGCTGCTAGGCTTGCCAGCCAGCCCCCGGATGGCAACTAGATCGCCCGCGCCCTGCGCGGCCAGTACGAAAATTTCCCGTCGGCAACTTAACGTTTGCGAAGGAGGAGTTTCAATGGGGAACCCAGTCCGTTCCTTGTTCGGAGTCTCGGGCAGATGGTTGTGCGCAGCCGCGGTCCTCTTGGTTGCTGCAACTGTCCTCGAAGCAGGTCCGGCTCTGACTCAAGGCCATTTCAGCTTCACCACTTTTTCCGTCTCAGGCACCAATCCACTGAACATCTCGGCCGAGGGCATCAACAACTTTGGAGTGACGGTAGGGGGATTCGAGTCCACAGGCACGGGTAATCCCTGGATCGCCTACGAACGTTTTCCCGACGGCAAATTGAACACTTTCGTCGCTACCGGGGACACCTTTCCCGTGGGGTTCGGCTTCACCCGCGCCGACGGAATCAACGACCTGGGCGTGGTGGTGGGGCAGTTCTTTGACGACACGGCCAGCCCTCCGCACTACCGCGGGTTCTTCTATGAAAACGGCAAGTTCACCCCCTACGATGTGCCCAACCAGCCGACCGGGGCCGCAACCGACGTTTCCTTCATCAATGACGCCGGAGACTTCTGTGGCTACGTGGCGTCCGGGAATCCCGCGTCCTTTGACGCTTTCATGGTTGTAAGAGGGGTACTCACGATATATTCCGCGCCCCAGGCCGACCCTGCACAAGGCACATTCTGCCAGGCCATCAACATCTGGGGACAGACCGCGGGCCAGTACTTCGACAAAAACGGTGTAACCCACGGGTTCGTGCGCGAGACCAATGGCGACATCGATACCATTGACGTTCCCGGGGCCTCCACCACGCTCCCTGCAACCACGACGCCCTGCACTTCGGGACGCCTTGCCGGCACGACGGTCAACGGCCTGAACGACTTTGGCGAAATTTCCGGCCACTTCTACACCCCGTCAAACCATTGGCATGGCTACGTGCGTTCTTTCGAAGGGCAATTCTCGCAGATCGACGTGCCCGGAGCGGGCGAGACCGGCGGTGGCAGCTTGAACGATCTCGGTGAGGTGACCGGCCACTACATCGCGGGCCCCGACAGCGGTTGCGTGCAGAGAGTCTATATCGCCAAGCCGGATAGCGACGGGGATGACGAGTAATCGCTTCAGCCTTTGACGAAGAATTATTTACCGGCCACTTCCACAGCGGACTGTGGATAGAATCATGGCTGCCTCCGGCAGCCACCTCTATCCCAGTCCGCCTATTTCCAAAGCGGACATTTTATGAACTTAGTTCCCCCGGACATTCCCGCGCGCAACGCTCCGCCCCAATCTTCCTTGGCGTTTCAAGGTCGCCCGCTGGCTTATGCAATAGGTGGCCCACCCTTTCGGTATTTTCCTGTTGACGAATCCTCGCTGCATAATTTCATTAGGGAACCTCATTCGAATACTCAGTAAGTAATACTTGACGGTATGTTACTAATATGTTAACATACCGGTACTTCATGCGGTTGATCACCCTATGTGCCTGACCAATGTGGGTAACTCATGCGACTTTGTTGACGCAGGCGCTCTGCACCCGATTGTGTACCTCCGCTCTATCACAGCCATTGGCGCGGGCTCGCTCCTGCAAGTCATTTGTAATCATATCGTTGCGACATTCGCAGGAGTAAGTCTCGCGGAATCACATGCTTACAAATTTACGGGGGGGTGGGGGGTAGGCAATTGTCGAGTCATGGCCCGTCAAACAACGTGCTGTACCAGCAGCGGGTGCCATCGCCGCGCTGGGTGCCGGATTCAGAGATTCTCCGCTCGCTGCGGCAGTTGATCCACTTCCTCCAATGGAAGCGGGCCAGATGAAACGCAGCATGCGCGATTTACAAAAAAGAGGAATCGAACGGATGCGGCAGCAACGCCAACACGCGATAAATTTCGATGCGGCCTGCCAGGTTGGCCAGAATGATTTCGGCGTCGCCGCAAAACTCCCAGAGCAGCTGGCGGCACGCGCCGCAAGGCGGCGTCAGGACGCCCGTATCCGCGACGACGGCCACGGCATCGAAGCCGCGCTCGCCTTCCGAGACGGCTTTGTAAAGGGCCACGCGTTCGGCGCACATCGTCAGGCCGTAGGTCGCATTCTCCACGTTGCAGCCGGTGATGATGCGGCCCGAGGCGGCCTGCAGCGCCGCACCCACGCGGAATTTCGAGTAAGGCGCGTGCGCATATTCCCGCGCGGCACGCGCGGCGCCGATCAGGGCGACGATCAGGGCTTCGCGGTTCCCACTCATCCGCGCCGCCCGTTCGGCTTGGGAGGCTTCGCTCTGGTTCGCGGCGCCTGCACCGCTTTTGGCTTTGCACGGGATGATGGCGATGCACTTGCCGAAGGCTTCTGCGATTCGCTGTTCTGCGATTCGTTCTCTGGCGGGCCCGGCGGCGAACTCCGCGACGGCGAATTCCCCAATAGGGTCGATGCCGATGGCGCCGACGCCGAAGACAAGTCGGCGGCGATGCGCGGGATGACTGCCGTAAGCAGCGCGCTGAACTCGCCTTTAACGCGTTCGCCCGTTTCCAGCACCTCTTCGGCGGTGATGGGCTGGTCCAGGATTCCGGCGGCGATATTGGTCACGCACGAAATTCCCAGGACCCGAATGCCCAGGTGCGCGGCGGCAATCACTTCAGGCACAGTGGACATGCCCACCAAATCGGCGCCAATGGCGCGGAGGTAGCGAATTTCGGCCGGGGTTTCGTAGCTCGGGCCTGGTGAGCGCGGCATACACACCCTCGAAAATTTCGAGACTCGAGTTGCCGCGCCTCTTCCCGGGCAAAGTCGCGATAACGGGGCCCAGTGTACGGTGGTCATATCCGGGAAGCGCGCGCCGAAGCGCTCGTCATTGGGGCCGATCAGCGGATTGGAGCCTTGCAGATTGATGTGGTCGCGCAGCAGCACGAGGCAGCCCTGGTGTATATGCGGCTGAGATACCGCCAGCGGCATTGGTAAGAATCGCCGCGCGAATGCCCAGCCGGGCGAGCACGCGCATGGGAAAAATAACCTGTTCGAGCGAGTAGCCCTCATAGAAATGGACGCGTCCCTGCATGGCCGCAACCGGAACGCCCTGCACCGTTCCGATCACCAGGCGCCCGGCATGGCCGATGGCTGTGGAGACGGGAAAATGCGGAATGCTCGCGATAGTCGATGCCCACGGCATTTTCGAGTGCTATCGGCGAAAGCGCCCAGGCCGCTTCCGAGAACGATGGCGATGCGCGGCCGGAGCCGCGTGCGTCCGAGAATGAATTGAGCGGCGCGGTTCGCCGCCGCAAAGGCGGAGGATGCGGCCGCGCGTCGCGATTTGGGAGTCTTAGCCATGGTCACAGACTCTCGAAAGCCTGGTTTCCGCTCACGTCACAGCGGCTAATGTCCGCTTACGCTGTTCATCGCAGGAACATGCCCACAATCGAAGCGGACATCAAGTTCGCCATGGTGCCCGCGAGCATGGCGCGAATGCCCAGACGCGCGAGATCGTTTTTCTTGTTGGGTGCGAGCGCCCCGATGCCGGCAATCTGCATTCCGATGGAGCTGAAGTTGGCGAAGCCGCACAACGCAAATGTGGCGATGGTAAATGAGCGCGGGTCGAGCGACGCGCGCATCGGTCCGAGAAAAGAAAACGCCACCAGTTCGTT
Organism: uncultured Acidobacteriota bacterium; assembly: GCA_963828935.1. Lineage (GTDB taxonomy): Bacteria > Acidobacteriota > Terriglobia > Acidiferrales > UBA7541 > Palsa-189. The sequence goes on from CAWHGP010000012.1 coordinate 21,268, forward strand.
CAGCACCATGCGGATGCCCAGCAGGTTGCCGATCGTGGTGCAATCGTGCCAGGGCACGCCGATGACCCAGGCGATGGGCGCGAAAACCCAGCCAAAGATCTGCTGCAAGCTCGAAGGAAACGCCGCAAATCCATGCGCGGCCGGCGCGGTTATGAATGCCGCCCAGAATGCCGTTGCAAAGATAGATCAGCGCCAGAAACGCAATGAGCATGGCGGCGACGTTGATGGCCAGATTCAATCCATCGGAAGTGCCGCGCGCAATGGCGGCGAGGAAATTCTGGTCGCGCTCGCCCTGCTCCATCGTGTACCGTGCCGGCGGTGAGCGGCATTTCCGTCTCGGGACGAACATTTTGGCCATCAGCAGCGTGCCCGGCGCGGTCATGATCACGGCGGTGATCAGGTGCTTGGCATCGACGCCGAAAGCGATGTATGCCGCCATGATCCCGCCGGAGACGTGCGCCATGCCGCTGGTCATGACGGTCATCAGCTCCGACTGCGTCAGATCGGGGAGGAATGGCCGGATCGTCAGCGGCGCCTCGGTCTGCCCCATGAAGATGCTGGCCGCGACGTTCAGCGATTCGGCGCCGCTCGCGCCCATAACCCGCTGCATCACCCACGCCGCGCCGCGAATGATGACCTGCATCACGCCCAGGTAATAAAGCAGCGCAAAAAAAGAAGCGATGAAAATGATCGTCGGCAATACCTGGAAGGCAAAAATCAGGCCGAGCGAGGAGTTGCTGTTTGCCCAGCTCGCCAAAAACAAATGTCGGAGCCCTCGTAGGAGTAGCTGAGCATCTTCGTCACGCCGTCGCCTGCTTTTTCAAACAGGTCGCGGCCGGCGTCAAAGCGAAGAACGAAGTAGGCGAACACCAGCTGCAAGCCCAGTCCCCAGGCCACGGTTTTCAGGCGAATGGCACGGCGATTGGAGGAAAAGGCATAGGCAAGGCGAGCATGGTGAGGATGCCGAGAACGCCCGTGAATCGGCCCATCATTTCTCCTTCGTGCCATCTTTTTCTGCTGCATCCGCGACTGGCAGCGAGCACCGGCGGATACTGACTGCGCAACCCATTGGCGCCCGGCTACCGACCCGTACTGCCGGCGCCACGCACTGGCGCACAATACCGGCGCATAGTGCCGATAAAAGGCGCCGGCACGTGGTGCAGCCGTTCAGGACGCTGTACCGCGCGTTATTTTACCTGCGGCCCAGCAGCTTCAGCCCGGCTGCTTCATAGTGGCCTCTTCGCCCCGGTACATCACCCCGGTTCATCACCAATGACGCGCTGCACGAGGGCGCGTCGCGGCGGTGGCCCAGCCGAGAAGCGATAGCCGTCTCGACCAGGTGGCGCGCCTCAGCGAGGCGCGCGCTGCGAATTGTAATGCAAGGTAGCACAGCGGGTCGCCGCGCCGCACGGCGTCGCCCGTTTTGCGGTGAAAGATAAGCCCACGGCAGGATCGATGGCGTCTTCCTTTTTCTCGCGGCCGCCACCCAAGCCACACAGGCGCGGCCTAGTTGTTCGCATTCCATGGCGGCGACGTAACCGTCGCGCGGGACTCACTACGTCGAAGCGTGCTGCGTGCGCGCGGCAACCGGCCGGGATCGTCCACAACTCGCGGATCGCCGCCCTGCAGGCGAATAATTTCACGGAACTTATCTCTTGCGCGGCCCGTAGCGATTTGTTCGGCAGCGAGGTTTTTCCTTCCGCTACGCGAAGCGACGCGCTCGCCCGAGATAAAACATCCACGCCGGACAATTCCAGACACAGTTCGCGCACATCCGCGGGCCGCCTCCGCCCAGCACTTCGAGGGCTTCGACGACTTCCAGTGCATTGCCACGGCAGCGCCCAGCGGCTGATCCATATCCGTGATGCAGTGCGACGACGCGATTGCCCATGCGTGTGCCCGTTTCGACCATTAATTCCGCGAGATTCGCGGCATCCTCGGGCCGCTTCATGAACGCGCCCGAGCCGGTCTTAACGTCGAGCACCAGCGCGTCAATTCCTTCGGCCAGTTTCTTGCTCATGATCGAAGCGCAGATGAGGCCGGGGCTTTCGACCGTGCCGGTGACATCGCGAAGCGCGTAGATTTTCTTGTCCGCCGGGGCGATTTCCGCGGTCTGGCCGATCAGCGCACAGCCGCACGCTTCGAGCACGCGGCGAAAATCGGTCGAGCGAGAGATTAACGTTAAAGCCGGGGATCGATTCGAGCTTGTCGAGCGTGCCGCCACTGTGGCCCAGGCCGCGGCCGCTGATCATGGGCACAACGCAGACCCGCAGCGGCGACAATCGGCGCGATGACAAGCGAAGTTTTGTCGCCGACACCGCCCGTGGAGTGTTTGTCTACTTTCTTGCCGGGCAAGCGCCGGGAAATCGAGAACACCGTCCCGAGTGGAGCATCGCTTCGGTAAGCGCGGCAATTTCGGCCCGCGTCAGGCCGCGGCACACGGCGGCCATAAGCCAGGCCGACATCTGGTAGTCGGGAATGTCGCCACAGGTGTAGGCGTCAATGAGAAAGAGAATTTCTTCGTGGGAGAGTTCCGCGGAGTCGCGCTTGCGGCGGATAAGATCGACGGCGCGCATGCGCGACGAGCTTAGTCGACCAAGGACGTCATCGCCGTGGTGCAGGTTTGAGCCGAGTCGAGCGTACGAAGCCACAGTACGGAATGGTCGCCGCGGCTGACGGCCATGATCCGCGATGATGGTCTCCAGCGTGAGACAGGGAATCTCCGCCGGGCAGCGCAGCCGCCAGGGAAGCACGATCGTGCCGATGCCCCGGCTGACATAGATTTGTGTGTCGCCCAGGCGATCCCAGCCGATTTTGAAACGCAATTGCTCCGGCGTGCGGCCGTATACGGAGCCCAGCAGGGGCAAATTCACCTGTCCGCCATGGGTATGGCCGGAGAGCATCAGGCCCAGCGCCATGACACGCGGCGGCCTGCACCAGGCGGGGATTGTGCGCCAGCAACACAGAGGGCGCGCGGCTGGGAACGCCACGCAGCGCCCCTTCCAGATCGGCGCCGTATCCGATAATCGTCAACGCCCGCAACATATAGTCTATCGCCACTCTCGCGAAGTTCGACATGGCGGTTGCGCAGAACATCGTATATGCTGGCGTCGCAGCGCTCTCTCAATCGCCTTCGCACCCACGCGAAAATCGTGGTTGCCAAGCACCGCGAAGACTCCAGCGGGCGCCCTGTAAGGCCCCCAGAACTTCCGCCACCGGCCCAATGGAAGCGCGCGAATAGGTGACGAAAGTCACCGGTAAGCGCGACCAGGTCCGGCTTTAGCAGGTTTGAAAGCTCGACGACTGCGGCCACCCGGTCCAGAGGCACAAAGAGGCTGTGATGGATATCGCTAAGCTGCAAAATGCGAAAACCGCGAAAGGCGTCGGGAAGGCCATTCAACCAGATGCGCTTGTCGGTAACCGCAACGCCGCCATTAATCCGCGCCAAGGCCTGGGCCGTCGCGGCATCCGGCCGCGATTCCCGTATGCTCCGAGGGTGGCGCCCCGACCAACGTTCGCGAAGGCCCGCCCAACTTCGCTTATCGTTTGCTGGGAACGTAAGAAAATTTTCCATAATCCTCGCAACGCCCGCAGCGTGTTCAGACGCTGCCGGGAGAGCTTAGGTACAAAGCGAAGCGCTGGAGCTAAACGAGCTTTAATTATTAATCAGATATGACTAGAACAGGGACGTTCAAGAGATGCAGCGAACAATAGACAACGCGAATGACCCAACACACCTGAAGGCTAACACCGCTCCGCTTACCAATCAAGTCAATGACTTGTTTTGTTATCTCCGTGTTACCGCGGGTGTCTGAGGCAAGTGTCTGGGCAAAAGTAGCACACAAAGCGGGCTATCGGGCTCGAGCCAACACAAACGGGTAACGTGCCCTGCGCGCCGGTGCGCGAGCTACGGTGCGAACGGGCGCGCCGTGGTTCGCTCGGCAATTTCCGCGGCAAGTCGGAGCATCTCGTTATGAACGAGACCATTCGACGCGACGGTTTCGCGGTCGCCAGGACGGTACGGGTCGCCGGAAAAAGTGGTGACCATCCCTCCCGCTTCACGAACCAGGAGCACGCCTGCGGCGGTGTCCCACGGGTGCAGACCGAACTCCCAGAAACCTTCAAACCGCCCGCAGGCCACCGAGGCGAGATCCATCGCCGCCGAGCCGTCGCGGCGTACGCCGTGAGAGCGCAGGGTGAAATCCCAGTAATAGTGAATATTGGGATTCTGGGTGCGCTTGACGCTGGGGAAGCCGGTGACGAGCAAACTGGTCGCCAGGCGATCGATTTTTGAAACGTGGATACGTTTCCGGTTCAGGTAGGCGCCCTCGCCTTTCGCCGCGGTGAACAGTTCGCGGGAGATAGGCTGATAGATCACACCAGCGACCAGTTCACCCGCTTCCTCGAGTCCAATGGAAACGGCAAAGCAAGGGTAGCCGTGCGCGAAATTGGTGGTGCCATCCAGCGGGTCGACAAACCAGCGATAGGGCGAGCCCGACTCGATGCCTCCTCCCTCCTCGGCGACGATGGCGTGCGTGGGGAAATGCGCACGCAGGCGCGCGACCACCGCTTGTTCGGAACGGCGGTCAGCCTGCGTTACCAAGTCGGCATCACCCTTATAACTGATATGTAATGGGTGGTTTAATTCCGAAACCAGAATCTCGCCACCCTCGAGCGCAGCTTCGATGGCGGCTTCCAGGAAAGAAGCCATCAGCAGGCCTCGCGGCGCAGCGTGATGCAGGAAACAGGGGGCAGGTGCGCGGACTCATCCGGCGTGCACCGGCGGCATAGCGGATCGCATGTATGCGCAGAGGTAAAAAATCATTCGGCGGGACCTGAATAGTAGACCTTGCGGTAGCGGACCGTATAGCCGCCTTTGACGCGCACTTCAATCTGCCGATAAACGCCCTGCGGGGGCCGGGGCTGCGGGTAATACCCGAGCCGATATTGGGTGCGCAACTCGCGATCGATACGATCAAACATGGCGTCCAGCTGCGACGGCTCGTCAGGATAATACATCGCACCGCCTGTGGTATCCGCGATGGTTTCGAGCGCATGCTCACCCGCCGTGTTGCGCCCCCCTTCGGATTTAACCGGCCGCATAACGATGGTGTAGAGCAGCGCCTCGGCGCGCAACGCGGCGCGGCGAGCGGTCTCGAAATCGGAGCGGCTAGTGGTCTCGCCGGCATCGGTAAGCAGGACGAGAACGCGGCGGCGCTCGGGCGCGCCTTTGCCCAGCGCCTGCGATCCGAGGAACACCGCATCGTAGAGCGCCGTGCCATCTCCGGGATTAAGGTGGCGCACGGCATTCTGCAGACGAGGTACGTCGTCGGAGAACGAGGTCAGCTGCGTGATGGCATCGGCGAACTCAAACACCGACACACGATCGCCCGGACGCACCACCTGGCGGATGAAATGCGCGGCAGCCTCGGTTTCAAACTGCAGCTCCTTCATTTCGCTGAGACTCGCGTCCATCATCAAGGCCAGATCGATCGGCTGCTGCGTCTGGGGCTCAAAGATTTCAATTTTCTGCGGCTTGCCTTCTTCGTAGATCTCGAACTGGTCGCGCGTTAAATCCGGGGCGGGACGGTTATTTTTGTCGAGCACGCTGGCGATTACGCCGACCAGGTTGACTTCAACGTGAATCGAGTTCCGCTGCTCCTCGACCTTGCCCGCGGCACCGGGCGAGGTGCGCCCAGCACGCCTGGCCGCCGCGAGAGTGAGGCCTGCGAGCGCGGAGGCACATGCCAGGCTTAGAACGACCAGCGCAGCCAAGTGCACCCAAGAGCGCGTCGATGGAGATAAAGGTCGCAACAGATCACTCATTCAAAAGGGCATTCAAAAGGGCATCTTAAGGAGCATCGCAAGGGCGTCGCGAGGGGCGCTGGCCGCCACAGGCTCGGCAAGATGCTCAAAGCTTGGATTCCGGCGCGCGCGAATTGGATGGCGCGGGAGGAATTTCTCCGTCGGCCCAGATCGCTCCGTCCTCGAAATACTCTTTTTTCCAGATGGGGACGGTGCGCTTTAGCGTGTCGATGCCAAACCGGCAGGCGTCGAAGGCAGCGGCGCGATGAGCGGAGCTGACGCCGATCAAGACACTGGTTTCGCCAATCTCCAGGCGTCCGAGCCGGTGGACCAGCGCCACGCAATTAACCGCGAAGCGTGCGCGCATCACTGCCCCGATCTCGCGCAGTTTCGCAAGGGCCATGGACTCATAAGCCTCGTAATCGAGAAAGAGTGTTTTGCGGCCTTCGGAATGATTGCGCACGATGCCCTCGAAAACCGAGACGGCGCCGTCTTCGGGGGCCTTCAGTGCAGCAACAATTTCCGCCGCGCGAATGGGCTCGCGCACGAGTTCAACGATTTCAACGGGGGCCCTGCCGACGACGAGGCGGGTGGCACGATCCATGGCGCCGGATCCTCCGCTGACCGGCGGAAGAAAAGCCACTTCGTCATTTTCCACAAGCTTGGATCCCCAATCGGCGAAGGCCTGGTTGACCGAAGCCACTACCGACTTCCGGAAGGCGGTCAACTCCGGATAACGCTCGCCGTAGCGGGCGAACACATCGTCGACACAGGCGCCTTCGCCGACTTCGGTGACGTCTTCGCCGCGGCCGACAATTTCCCGCAGACGCCCGAAAAACAATACGTGCACGCGCATAAGGTATTCTATCCATGTTCGCGGGTGTTGCCGCATGGTTTTCGGCACGCGGGGCGCACTTAGTACAAGCGATAATAAGTGTCCATCGAGTTACTCCAGGTTTTCTGCGCGCTCGTGCGCCGATGGGACTGTTGCGGGTACCGTAGGCCCGCAAGGCTTGGCAGAGGAGGCGGTTCGTGAAAATACTCGTTTCGGGATCTACGGGTTTGGTGGGGACAGCAGTGATGAACGCGCTGTCCCAGCAAGGCCATGAAATGGCTGGCCTGGTAAGACCTTCGTCGAAGACCGGTGCGACTGACACGGCTGCCAAGCAGGTGAGGAGCGGGCGGGCCGCAACCGTATCGAGCCCACAATCTGTGCTCTGGGACCCGCCGAATGGCGCGCTCGATCCTGCTGCCGATGGTGCAGACGCTGTCATCCACCTGGCTGGTGCATCCATTGCCGAAAGCCGCTGGACCGAGGCGCGTAAGCGTGTTCTGCGCGAGAGCCGCGTCGCGGCGACGCGCCATCTGGTCGCTGCCCTCGGCAAACTCTCGCGGCCACCGCGCATATTTATTGCGGCTTCTGCCATCGGGTACTATGGCGATCGCGGAGACGAGGAACTGACGGAATCGAGCGCGGCGGGCACCGGTTTCCTCGCCGAATTATCCCGCGATTGGGAAACGGAATCGGCGCGCGCGAGCGCGTTCGGAGCCAGGGTGGCCATCCTGCGGTTCGGCATCATACTGGCACAGGACGGCGGCGCGCTTCCCAGCATGTTGTTTCCGTTTCGCATGGGAATTGGAGGGCGCATCGGATCGGGGCGGCAGTGGATCTCCTGGATAACGCTCGCAGACGTTGCGCAGATTATTGGTTTTGCGATGGGAACAGATGGGTTCAGCGGTCGAGCAAATGTGGTTGCGCCGCGGCCGGTGCGGAACGCCGAATTTACAACGCAACTGGGCCGGACGCTGCATCGGCCCGCGCTGTTGCCAACTCCCGGATTTGTCTTGCGCCTGGCACTCGGTGAAATGGCAGATTCCTTGCTTCTCGCCAGCCAGCGAGTTCTTCCGAGTAAACTGCAGCAGATGGGCTATACATTCCTGCATCCGGAACTGCAGCCCGCGCTCGCCGCTGTGTTGGACAAGTAATGTGGCGGCCTGCTGCCCCCGCAAGGTGCAGAACAATGCTGGATGCCAGCGAAGTGGAAACAGTTTAGAGGTCCAGTTGGGAAAGTAGCTCGCCCAGGTTCGCCTCATCCACCACGAGTTCGGGCGGGTGAGCCTCCATACCTTGAACGTTTGTAATTTCATCGAGCGCCTGGAAAAGACGCATTTTCGCTACCGCATATTCCTCGGTCCCGCTAAGCGTGCGGCCCGTGGTGTGGCTCCATTTCTCCGCCGCGTCCTGCTTCACGAAAATTCGCAAGGGAAAAACCTTCTTGCGGTCCACCGAAACCATATAGACATACTCAGTCCCGGCAGACGCGCCGCGACGCACCTTCTGAACTTCGTAGAAATAGTATTGGTAGACGTAGCCGGTGGCCGCCGAGTAGCTCTTCACGCGCCGAACTGCCTCGGGGCGGGTCATGAAGTGATTATTCTTCGCGCGCCGAGAGATGTCAAATGGGCCGCGCCGGCACGCGATGCACGCGTGGCGGGCTCAAAAGCGTGGCCACGCGAGGCCAAGACTTTACTTGTACTGGGCATATGGCTGCCCCGTTTGGAGACAGCCGCGGCGCCATTCCCTCCCGAAACGGAACCGGAGAGATGCCGATCGATTTCACTCGCCACAGTGAGTTACTCCGCCTCATGCAGGACTCATGCTCCACAAGCGGCATAACTACGCGGTGTTGCTGCGTTTATGGCTAACCAGGTAACCGCGACGCGCGTGGATGCACGCTGCGTCTTACGGCGGTTGATCGTTGTTCCGATGTGGCAGAACTCGTGCATCACTCGGATCCATGGTGCGAGGTCAAGGTCAGGATTGCGCGGCGTCGTTTCGACATGTTGTCGCTGGCGTGTTCGAGGCCATGATTGCAGTGATCATCATGTGGTTGTGCAGCGGATGTGCAGGCGTCGCCGCCGCTCCCACGGCACAGCCGCCCACGACGGGGACCTCGTTGACTCTTTCACCGGTGAACGCATCGGTGCTGCTCGGCAAGACAATCACCGTATCGGCCGCCGTGACGAACACTACCAACGTTGGCGTCAACTGGAGCGTGAACAATATTCCGGCAGGAAATGCAACGGTGGGCACGATTGTGCCCACTGCCGGCGGAAGTGCGGCCGCCACCTTCACAGCGCCGCAAGTGATGCCTGCGTCCGCGACGGTAAACATTGAGGCAGCGAGCGTTGCCGATCTGACAAAGACAGCCAGCGCAACAATAGACATTGCGAGCGACGTCGGCATTGGCATTTCGCCTGCGAGTTCCGCGGTCGAGCTAGGTGCGCTGCAGACGCTGCAGTCAAGCATCACGTCTGCCGGGAATCCGTCAACATCGGTGATTTGGAAAGCCACAGGGGCGGGTTGCTCGGGAGCCGCTTGCGGCACGGTGAATTCGGCGGGAGTTTTCATCGCGCCGCAGATTCTGCCTTCGCCCCCCAGCGTGACAGTTACCGCCACGAGTATTGCGGACCCAGCTAAATCGGCAGCCGCAAGTATGAATATCACCAGCCACTTCACTCTCGCGATCAGCGCGGCCGGTTCTGTGACTGCCGGAATCAATGCGGGCACCAGCGTTAATTTGTCAGCGACCATCTCGCCGGTCTCAGGGTCCAATCCAAGCACCGGAATTTTGTGGAGTCTTTCGGGAACGGGATGCTCGGGCGGCGCTTGCGGCACACTGGCGTCCGCGGTCCTTAACACCGCGGCCACTTATACGGCGCCTGCCATCGCGCCATCTCCCGCGCAGGTTACGATCGTGGCTACCTCTGTGGCAGATCCGTCGAAGACCGCCGCAATCGGCGTATCGATCAACCCCGTGGTGAGCATCACTATTTCTCCAACCGGCGCCACGATTGCGCCTGGCAGCACCATGAATTTCGCTGGCATGGTGAACGGCACGACCAACACCGGCGTTACCTGGGACGTGAATGGCATCACCGGCGGAAATTCGATTGTTGGCAGCGTCACGAGTGCTCCGGGAAATACAGGCCAGGCCAGCTATACGGCGCCGGTCACTATTCCCACGACCAATCCGGTGGCCATTCGAGCGCGCAGTGTTGCCGATTCCAGTGCGACGGCAACCGCTTCGGTAACCATTGGCAGTCCGCCTGTGAGTATTCAGGTTAGTCCGGCTTCCGCGGCACTCAGCATCAATCATCGGGAAACGTTTCAAGCGGCCGTGCTGAACTCCGCCAACACGGCGGCGATCTGGCAGGTCAATAACATCCCCGCCGGCAACGCCACCGTCGGTCAAATCTGCATTGCCGGTTCGAACCCGTGCCAGCCAGCCACGTCCGGCGTGAACGGCAGCGTGGATTATCTCGCGCCGCAGGCCGTGCCGTCGCCCAACCCCGTGACGATTACAGCCATCAGCCAGGCCGATGTAACGAAGATGGCCAGCAGTGCGGTGACGATTTTGCCTCACGACGTCGTGAGCGTTTCGCCTCCGAGCATCACACTCGCGCCGGGAGCGAGCGAGCTGTTTTCCGCCTTCATCGCGGGCACCGTGGATCAACAGGCGACCTGGAATGTTGCCGGCGCGGGGTGTGGCGGCGCAGGAGCGCCATGCGGCACTATCGATGCGACAGGACTCTATGTGGCTCCCGGGGGCGCCCCCGTGCCTAACACGCTCAGCATCGTCGCTACCAGCGCAGACGATACCAGCCGGTCAGCTTCCGCCGCGGTGACTATCACCAGCCAGCCGGCCATTCTTTCACTTTTGCCCTCCAGCGCGATTGCCGGAGCAGCGGGCTTTTCATTACAGGTTGCGGGCGCCAACTTCGCCGCCTCAAGCCCAGGGCCGGGTTCGGTGCTGGTGATCGGAGGAACTGCGCGCAGCACCGTGTGCCAATCCGCGATGGCTTGCTCGCTGACACTGAGCGCCGTTGACTTAGCAGTCGCGGAAAATCTAAGCGTCGTCGTGCAAGATCCCGGAGGAGCGTCGTCGAGCGCGGTCGTTTTCGTCGTCGAGCCAGCCATACAAAGTGCAGGCGGCATCACGCTTACGTCAGCTTCTCCCGCCGCCACAGGCAAGGACATTGTGGTCGTCGACCTGAGCAGCAATGGATCAACCTCACCACCGGCAGAGGCGAACTTAAGCGTTTCGGCTATTGGCATCTACCAGGCGGGCACGGGCACATGCTCGCTGAATGGCGGGCCCGTGGAACTCACACGGCCAGCCTCGGGAACGGTGACGGCAAACATCTGCGCGTTTTCGGCCAGCGGACTCGATCCTTTGTACACCTACACGCTGAGCGGCCCTTCGCCAAGCGATGCCGCCATTGTCGCGACAAGCTCACTGGGATTCGGCATCGTGCAATTGACGATCGCCCTGCCCAGCACGGCCGCGACAGGCGCGCGAACGCTGTTCATTCAGAATTCAAACCTTGATCTCGCCTCGGCAAGTGGGGCGGTGGACATTGAGTAGGCGTTCGAAATTCGCGACGTTACGGGCCGGGGCCGGCTATCCATGCCAATGGCCGATGAAAACTCGATTTCCAAGAAAGGAAGCAATGCTATATCGAGCCAGATTAAAGAAGGCCAGGAAGATAGCGTTGTTAGCTGCGTTATTGGCGGCCATGGTCCTCATTGCACTATGCGCCCGCGTGCACGCCACGACGCTACTGCGCATGAGCCTCGCGCAGATGGCCCAGGCCGCGGACACAATTGCGCGGGTGAAATGCGTCGCCACCGCGAGCCGTTGGGACCGAGGAGCGATTTGGACATTTGCGGAAATGGACGTGCTCGAACCGCTCAAAGGAGCGCCGCCTGCACACCTGGTGGTGCGGCTGCCAGGTGGCCGCGTTGGGCACCTGGCTACGCGCGTGGAAGACGCACCCGAGTTGGTGGCAGGTGAAGAGAAGATTTTATTTCTGGAGCGGAACCCGGACGGCGATTATTCGGTGACCGGCTGGGTGGAGGGCGCATTTCGCATACAAAAAAATACAAGTGGCGAAGAGACGGTTACGCAGGATTCGAGTGAGGTCGCGGTTTTCGATGCTGTCACGCGAAAATTCCAGGTGCAAGGGCTGCGGAACCTTCCGATGAGTGATTTTCGGCAGCGCCTGGCGACAGCGCTCACGCCAGCGAGAAGTGATGTGCGATGATGCCTCCAACGCACCGAAGACGGCCCGCCGGGACCAGATCAGGACGGCTTTCTGTGTGGCTCATGTCCGGGATGTTTCTTTTGCACCTGCTGACGCCGGCCAGCGGGGCGGCCTATGGGGCGAACGTGATTGTTGCCGACATGCGACAGCCCGCATCGCAATCGGGAAATACCGCGTGTCCACAGGCAACACGCGCCGATCTCAGCGTGGCGGGCGGTATTCGCATTCAGTGGAGTACATCGCTGGGCGCGAGCCCGGTCACGATCCTCACGAACGATCAAACCTCGGCCGGGCGTCTCAATGAAATTGAGAATACGATCACGCAAGCGTTCGGCGTCTGGACCAGCGTTCCCGGAAGCAAACTCGTGCCCAGCTCGCTCGCCCCTTTGGCCCGCACGTCGGTTCAAGCGAGTTGCGCTGCGGACGGAGTGAACTCCATATGCTTCAATCAAAGCGATCCGGCATTCAGCACGGGAGTTTTATCATTCACGCGTGTGGTCACAGCCGACGCCATCGGCGAGCGCGCTTCGGGATCTAGCGCGCCGTCGACTTTCGTGGGACAGATTCTCGATGCCGACATTCTGGTGCGGCCGGCCGACAGTACCACGCACTTCGCTACGCCCGCGGCTCTCGCGGCGAACTCGACCGCTTACGACCTCGAATCCGTCCTGACTCATGAAATGGGGCACACCTTTGGCGCGGGACACTCCGACGTCTGGAGCGCCATCATGTTTCCCTTTGTTCCGCCGGCAGGCACTTTTGTTGGCACCCGGCCGGCTTCCGGCTCGCCGAACGCACCACTCGCCGACGACGACCGCGCGGCTGTGCGCGAACTCTATCCCGATCCGTCGGACACGGTGTATGTCGGATCGATTGCGGGACGCATCCTGCCGGCTAACGCGCTTGATCTATCAGGGACAGGCGCTACGGGCATTTTTGCGGCCCACGTTGTCGCCATCAATGCCGCAACAGGAGCGGTGGCAGCCGCAGCGATTTCCGGATGGTCGTGCTCGGACCCGGGTCCTCCGGTTTTCGACGGGTCCTACCGGATCGCGCACCTGCCGGTGGCGCCGGTGGGGACGGCGGGCGCGGGCGAGACATACCAGATCTATGCCGAGCCGCTTGACGGGCCTGTCGCTCCCGGCGATGTGTTCGAATCGAGTGTGCTGTGCCGCAACGTGCTGACCGATCCAGGCTGGCCACCACAGTTTGCATGCATCACGCCGACGCCGGTCACGAATTTTTCGACGAGGATTCGCTCGGGGCCCTGAGTGCATCACGTTTCCAGATCGACTCGCGAATATCGGCCTATGCGTTCAAGCTGTGGGAATCGACCTGTGGGAATCGACGAATTCGATGGGCCTGACGAGCGGCGCGCGCTTCGAGATAGAAAACGTGAACGACAAAAAAGGAGCGGCTCCGGTCGGGGGAGGATCGGAGCCGCTGGGGGCATCCAGCCGCAATTTGGGGGACCAGCTGGATGAACTCGTTGTTGCCCGCTATGCGGCGGGCGTATGAACCCACGGAACAAACTGCACTTTCTTCATTACATGCCCGGCAGCCGGGCCGCTCTGCTGGACGGGAGATGCGCCGTTCGTGTAACTGCTGCGACGAATGTCCTGCAACAGCACGGACAGTCTAGCAGCGTCGCAACCGCTGAGTCTGCACGTGTGCCCAAGCCGTCAATAACATTTCTGCGTGCAGGAATTGGCGGCGCCGCTGCGGCGGGTTCGCATGTCTGCGTGTCCGAGGGCACCGCGATGAAGATTGGCGGTTGGAAGACGAAGGCGATGTTTTCACGGTACAATGTGGTGAATACTGACCATATTCGCGCTTCGATGGTGAAGGGTGCGGAATACGTCGAACAGAATATGAAGCAGGCATGACAGTGGCGCTATGGTGCAACGGTTAGCACGCGGCCCTTTCAAGGCCGAAATGCGGGTTCGATTCCCGCTAGCGCTACCAACTTCTTTACGAAATGAACAACAAGTCCGGCTTCGATCTAGAAACAAGAGCAGATTTTTTCCAAGAACTGAAGCAGGATTATTCACGCGTTGTAAGTAATTAGGCAGATTCCTACGCCGCGTTCGACTTTTTCGTTACGGCGCTTCATTTGCAGGAGTGGCCTCCTCTGGAACTAACCGTGCCGTGTTCCGATACTGACGCCCAGAGGCAATTGCGGAAGAGTGCTCGCCACCTAGCGAATGGGGGCCGGGGCACGCGTGATAGAATCCCGCGCATCGCGGAGGTGTAACAAGTGGCCGAGAAACACCCGTATAGTCCCGCTGGCGGCGGCGGAATCAACGCCGTTGTTCTTCAATTGCGTAAGTCGTTCCCTGCAAAAGTCACATCCGAAACGCTGAAGAAACTTGGGATAGCTTCGAACAGCGAAAGCTACGTGATTAACATCTTGCGTTTCATCGGCGCGATTAACCCGGAGGGGGATAAGACCAAGGAAGGCACAGAGGTCTTTTCCAAGCACAACGACGCGGAATTCAGGCAGGGATTTTCGGAACTGGTTAAGGCCGCGTACGGAGAACTGTTTCACCTCCACGGCGACGGCGCGTGGGACCTATCTGTCGATGACTTGATTACGTTTTTCCGTACTACCGACCAGACTAGCGCCCTGACGGGGCGGCGACAGGCGATTACGTTTCAAACTCTCGCGAGTCTTTCCGGGCACGGCGAAGCACCCGCCCCAGCAAAGCCCAAGCAAATTAAGCAACCTAAGGAGGCAAAAGCCAAGAGCGGAACAGCGAAACCGCCAAGAGCCGAAGAATCCGTGCCACCGCCTGTTCTAGCTGAAAACGGCAACGGGAATGGTTCGCAGCAGCGGGGCTTTGGCCTCACGGTGCGTGTTGAAGTTAACTTGCCCGCAGCGGCGGACCAAGAAACGTATGACCGGATTTTCCGTAGCATCCGGGAGAATCTGTTGAATGCCAAGTAGTCTTAAGCAATTTGAGACTATTGCCCGCGCACTAGCACGCCTGCCACGCGAAGAACCAGCCACGCAACCCGCCGTAGAAACGCCATCGTTCCATCCATTCGATAGCCGGAATATACACCCAGCATTGCCACTGAAAGTGCGGGGGCTTTTTGATGACGGCCACTTCCCGGAGGCAACATCGCTTGCTTTCAAATTTCTCGACAAGAAAATTCAGCAACACTCAGGCATAAAGACTGAATCTGGCTTCAAGTTGATGATGGCAGCATTCAACGGCGGCGCATCGGCACAAGTAAAGTTGAATGCGTTCAAAACGGCCAGCGACGAAGATGAACAGGAAGGCTACCGTTTCGTCTTCGCCGGTAGCATGCGGGGTATTCGCAACCCACGCGCGCACGAGGTGGTAATCGTGGACGACCCGGATACATGCCTCGACCACTTAAGCCTTGTGTCTTTGCTTTTGCGGCGATTGGAACAGGCCGGTTACAAATGAATCGGTGCGCTGCTCGGGCTCTTTTTGTACCAGATTTGTACCAGCCGAACTGGCTAGGGGCTCCCACTAATAAGTCCTTTATTTATCAACGTTGACAGCGATGGCAAAAGGTCAACAAAGGTCGGGAGCCCTTGGAAGGGCCGCGTGCTACCAGTCGGCCACTGCCCCTACGCACGTCGCGGTTGCATAAGCCGAACGGCCGGGCACCTTTGCAAACCAACCACGCCGAAGACCTACGCATCTGCGGCTTATCAACGAGTGTCGGCGCAACGTGAGGAATTGGTTGCGGTGGCCAGAGCGTAGGCGCGGCTGTCTCATCTCGAACAAGACGCAACTTTAACTTGGCGAAAGCCCACGCATCGGCGCCAGAGGATCAGCGGACGTTGCTCCGGGTCAGGCTTCGTGGCGTTCCTGATGCTCCGTGACCCAGGCCATCTGGATGGATTCGAGCTTGCCTTCGTTCGAGAGCTTAGGGTCACCGACGAAGCCATCTAGCGTCAGAACCCATTTGTGAAGATCGGTGAAGCGCACGCTGAGCGGGTCGGTGTCGGGATATTTCTCGGCCAGTTGCAGGCCAATTTCTTCGGTGTCGTCCCAATCGAATGTGCCGGGCATCGATGCTTCTCCTTATAGGCCAAGTCTTAGTTTCAGGACGTCTTGTTTTTTCCCAGAACAACGTCTTGTTTCAGTGCGCCTCGTTTTAAGAACGCCCCGTTTCAGAAACGCATGCGGCGCGGCGGTTCCAAAAACAATTCAGGTCTCGGTCGTTGCGTGCTGGTCTTTTTGCCTTGTGCTCGGGGTTGCGCGCTCGGTGTTACCCGGTGTTGCGCCTCAGTGTTCCGCCTCTTTCGCGAAGTTGCGATTCCACGCCGGAATTTCCACGATCAATGTCGGCGGTGCCATCGGGAACGCACTGGCATCCCAGCCGCGACTTCGCCTCCAGGCCCGGCGCCTCGTCCAGCTGGTCGAGTTCGGCATCGCTCGCTTCGTTGCACGAATCCAGCCCAGAATGCACGATGACGTGGCACGTGGAGCAGGCGCACACGCCTCCGCAGGCATGGTCGAGACCCATGCGGTGTCCGGTAGCGATATCGAGAATGCTTCCCGGCAGGCCATCATGCCCGTAAGGAAATTTCGCGGGATCCACTTCCACGTTTTTCCCTCAGGCAGAAACGTAACCTTGAATTTCTGCGTTGCGGGCGTGTACTTGGTTTGTTCGATATAAGGATTGCTGCCGCCCATCTACGTTATTCCCTCCTCAATCGCGACATCTAGACGTCGCTCAACCGCTTGCCCGAAAGTGCGCTCGATAGCGCCCGATTCATCATGCGTTCGGCAAGCGGCATGGTGGCTTGGTTCAATTCGTCCACGCGCGCGCGGATCAACTTGTAATCGTCGCCCGCCATGGCGGAGCGCAGTGCCGCAATCGCCGCATCAATGGCGCGCCGCTCTTCTATGCTGTAAGTCGGGCGGCAAATCAGGCGGTAAATCGTGGCCCACTTCTTGCGGCGGTTCGCCGGCGTCGTGATCCGGCCGCCAGCCCCGCAAGCGATTTTTCGGTGGCGCGCAGGATGGTTTCCGCTTCGTCACGCGCTTCGATCAGCTGACTCACGTTAAAGTCCTGCTCGGCGTTCTCGATGGACTCCTCGAGTATGTGCTCGATTTCCGCGTCGGTCAGCCCGTAGCTCGGCTGAACTTCCACCGAGTGCTCCTGACCAGTCTTCAAATCGCGGGCGGAAACTTGCAGGATTCCGCTCGCGTCAATAAGAAATTTCACCTCGATGCGCGCGAGGCCGGCCGGACCGGGCGGAACGCGCAATTGAAAACGCGCGAGCGACCGGCAATCGGCCGCCAGTTCGCGCTCGCCCTGCAGAACGTGAATGTCGATGCCTGTCTGGTTGTCGACCCCGGTGGTGAACATTTCCTGCGCACTCGCCGGAATGGTCGAATTCCGCGGAATGATCTTGGCGACCACGCCGCCCATGGTCTCGATGCCCAGCGACAGCGGGGTCACATCGAGCAGCAGCATGTTCTTTCACGCCGCTTTCCAAGATATTCGCCTGGATGGCCGCTCCGAGCGCGACCACTTCGTCGGGGTTAAGCTCGGCATGCGGCCGGCGGCCGAAAAACTGCTCGACCATGCGCCGCACCAGCGGCACGCGCGTGGAACCGCCCACGAGCACCACTTCGTCGACATCCGCGGGCTTCAGGCCCGCATCCGCAAGCGCCATCTGCACCGGACCCATGGTGCGGTCGAGGATCGGTTGTACGATCCCCTCGAATTCCGCGCGCGAAAATTCGCGCACGTACGTGCTGCCATCGGGCAGCGGCACCATCACCGCCGCACGTTCCGCAAACGAAAGCTCGTGTTTGGCGCCAATCAGCGCTTTGCGCAACTCCTGCACAGTTTCCGGATGTTGCTCGAGATCGAGTCCGTGCCGGATGCGAATCTCGTTGCGCGCCACGGCCAATAACTGATTGTCGAGATCGTCGCCGCCGAGGTGGGTGTCTCCATTGGTCGAGAGCACCTGGTAAATATCGCCTTCGCCCGTGGAGATCAGCTTGAGGATGGAAATGTCGAACGTGCCGCCGCCCAAATCGTAAACGGCCACGCGGCCGCGCCGCTGTTCGTGCAATCCATAAGCCAGCGCCGCCGCGGTCGGTTCGTTCACCAATCGCAGGACTTCAAGCCCTGCCAGACGGCCCGCGTCTTTGGTCGCCTGCCGCTGCGCGTCGTTAAAATACGCCGGGCACGGTGATGACCGCGCGATCCACGCTTTCGTGGAAGAAGCGCTCGGCCCAGCTCTTGAGTTCGCTTGAGGATAAATGCCGAAATTTCCGGCGGCGTAAAAACTCGATCGCCCAGCCGCACTCGAATCACGTTTTGGCTTCCTGCGTCGATGCGAAACGGGAAAATCTTGAGCTCGCCCTGCACGTCATCGACGCCGCGTCCCATCAGCCGCTTCACGGAATAGATCGTCCTCGCCGGCTGCGTCAGCAGGCGGCTGCGCGCCGGCTCGCCGACCACGACGGTGCCGTCGGCGTCCACGCTCACAACGAGGGCACAGCGTATCGCCCAGCGGCCCAGGAATGCACCCCGGGCTTGCCCGCGGCCTGATCGAGATAAGCGATCAGGCTGTAAGTCGTGCCGAGATCAATTCCCACCGTGCGTCCCATTCCGCGCTTACTCCTCCTCTAATTCCTTCTGCACGCTCGCCACGAGATTACGAATATACGAGCGGCGATTGAGCGTCTCGTTCATGCGCTCCATGAGCTTGCGCCGGGCTGCATCGCTGGCCGCGTCGTTCGTAGCATCGCGGCCCAGCGCCGTGGCGCGAGCCCCAGTCAATCTCGCTGCCGGGCTCGCTGCCGGGCCCGCATCAGAGCCCGCCGCCGTCCCAGCACCGCGTTGCTTGTCCCAATCGGCGAACAATCTCTCCAATTCGCCATCCACCCCGGCCAATTTCTCCGCGAAATTCTAGCTGGCAGCTTCGAGCTTGCGCCGAACCGTGGCGGTTTCCGCGGGTACATCGGCGGAAGTACGCCTTGCCGAGCCTCGCGCAATTCATCCAGCGACTCGTTAAGCTCAAACACTTCTTCCAGCAACTCCGGCGGAGCCTGTTGTTTGTGCTGACCCTCGCGGCGCATGCCGGCACTCGCCAGCAGGTACTCGACGCGGCTTATGGGATCTCGAAGCGCTCGAAAGGCATCGTTCAGCTGCGAGGAACGCGCCAGCGCCATTTCCCGTTCGCGCTCGCCGCCGCGCACGAAATTGTCGGGATGCAGCTTCCAGCTCAACTGGTGAAAACGCCGCTCGAGATCTTCCGGATCGATAGTGAGTTTGCGAGGCAGTCCGAAGAAAGCGAAATAGTCGGCATCGCCCGAAAGCGGCTGGATCTTCCCGCAAGCCACGCAAAAATGGGCGCCATCCGCTGGCCCGCCACAACTCCAGCAGGGCGTCTCGGAAGTTTTGTGCCGAGGTCGCTTCGGTGTTCATGAGATGCCTGTCCTCCCGGCGGTCAGAATTCCAAACGCGCGGGTCCCCTTCTGCAGGCAAAAGTGGCTGGGTCAACCTAGGCGGTGAACGAACTGCCGCAGCCGCAACTTCGGCTGGCCTGCGGATTCTGAAAGATGAAACCCTCGCGCATGAGCGTCTGTTCGTAGTCAAGCGTGGTATTGTCCAGATACAGGTAGCTCTTGGGATCGACGAAAACCCGCGCACCGTTTTCCTCGAAGACTTTGTCACGGTCGCGTGGCTGCGTATCCAGCCTCATGGCGTACGACAACCCCGAGCATCCGCCGCCCTGCACGCCCACACGAAGTCCCCCGGCCGTTCCCGGCACGCCTTCCTTGACGAGCAGTTCCTGAATTTTCTTCGCCGCTTTTTCGGTCACGTGAATCATGTGTTGGGCCTCCGGGTCATCAGTCCCGATTCCCGGCGAAATGTCCCCGGCGAAATCTCCCCGCCGGATCAAAAATGACGCTGAGCGCTCGACGAACGCAAAAACGAGCGCTTAATCGTGCGCCCGCGCGGTCTCCGCTTCGGAAACTTCCGCGCCGTGCTTCTTCTTCCAATCTCCAATCGCCGCTTTGATGGCGTCCTCGGCCAGCACCGAGCAGTGAATCTTCACTGGTGGCAGGCTGAGTTCCCGGACGATGTCGGTATTCTTGATCGATAGCGCTTCCTCGACGGTCTTGCCCTTTACCCATTCGGTGGCCAGCGACGAGCTGGCAATGGCCGAGCCGCAGCCAAAGGTCTTGAACTTCGCTTCTTCGATCACTTGCGTGTCCGGGTTGATGCGCATCTGCAGTTTCATCACATCTCCGCATTCCGGCGCGCCCACCAGGCCGGTGCCCACGTTGGGGTCTTCTTTGGGAAGACTGCCCACATTGCGGGGATGGTTGTAGTGTTCCACCACTTTATCTGAATAAGCCATCTGTTCCTCCTCGCCTATAATCGCGATTCAAAATTAAACTTCAACATGCTGCGCGCTGCTTACGCCGTCTTCCAATTCATCTTGCTGAGGTCCATACCTTCTTTGGCCATTTCGTACAAAGGCGACAGTTCGCGCAGGCGTCGAGACCACCTCCACCACGCGTCCCGTCACGTAGTCCACTTCTTCTTGCGTGTTGAAGCGGCCTAGACCAAAACGAATCGACGTATGCGCCAAGTCCTCACCCACGCCCAGCGCTTTCAGCACGTAGCTGGGTTCGAGCGTGGCCGAGGTGCAGGCCGACCCGCTGGACACCGCCACATCATTGATGCCCATCAGCAGCGATTCGCCTTCCACAAATGCGAAGCTGATATTCAAATTGTGCGGCAGCCGGTGAGATCATCGAGCCGTTGATGTACACCTCATCCAGAGTCGCAAAAATTCCGTCTTTCAACCGGTCGCGCAACGCGCTAAACGCTTGCTTTCCTCGGGCATTTCGT
Organism: uncultured Acidobacteriota bacterium; assembly: GCA_963828935.1. Classification (GTDB taxonomy): domain Bacteria; phylum Acidobacteriota; class Terriglobia; order Acidiferrales; family UBA7541; genus Palsa-189. The sequence goes on from CAWHGP010000012.1 coordinate 42,052, forward strand.
TTTGACAAAGCTCTGCGGCCTTCCCAAATCCCACAATTCCCGGAACGTTCAGCGTTCCTGAACGCATGCCGCGCTCATGCCCGCCGCCATCAATGATCGACGCCAACTGCACGCGCGGATTGCGCCGCCGCACGTACAGTGCGCCGCAACCTTTGGGCCCGTAGAGTTTGTGCGCGGTAAGCGCCAGCAAATCGATGCCATCCTTTTGCACGTCCACGGGAATCTTGCCGACCGCCTGCACGCCATCGCTATGGAAGAAAACACCCTTTTCTTTGGCAATCTTCCCAATCTCTTCGATCGGCTGGATGACGCCGATTTCGTTATTGGCATACATGATGGTGATCAGGATCGTCTTCGGCGTGATCGCGCGGCGCAGATCGTCGAGATCGATGCGCCCATCTTTGGCCACCGGCAAATAGGTCACTTCATAGCCGTATTTTTCCAGCCGCTTGCAGGTGTCCAGCACGGCTTTGTGCTCGGTCACCTGGGTGATGATGTGGTTGCCCTTTTCGCGGTACATTTCCGCCACGCCTTTGATGGCCAGGTTGTTGGATTCCGTGGCGCCGCTGGTGAAAATGATTTCTTTGGGCGTAGCGTTGATCAGCCGGGCGATCTGCGCCCGCGCGTTCTCCACCGCCTCTTCGGCCGCCCAGCCAAAGGCGTGATTTCGGCTGGCCGAATTGCCGAATTTCTCATGAAAGTACGGCAGCATCGCGTCCACCACCCGCGGGTCCACGGGCGTGGTCGCGTGATTATCCATGTAGATCGGAAGCTTAATGGCCATTCTGGCCCTCCTGAACGCTTATAAGTGATGCACTGCGGCCCTAATGGCGATAAATCGACAAGGACGTGTTTTGCCGAATCGTCGCTCATCTGTGAAATCGTCACAGCTTTCAAAATCTGCAAAATACTGTCATTTACCCGGCGTAAAGGCTCCCGCACCGAGCAGGTCTGAGCTTGCCGCACTCCCCGTGCGTGGTAACGCAGGAGGTGATTGCGAGCGGCCCATCGATCGCGCTGATCACTTCAAACGCGCTGATCTCTCCGGGATGCCGCGCCAGTTGATATCCACCGCCCGACCCATGCCGCGACACAATCAATCCCGATTTGGCCAGCTTCTGTAGCACCTTGGCCGTCAGCGCCACGGACAACACCGCATGCTTCCGCGATTTCCGATGCGCTGCAGGCGCCTTGCGATCCCATGCGCGGCCAAGTGCTTCACGGCAATTAGCCCGTAATCGGACCTTTTAGATAATCGAGCATCGTCGTCGTGCTGCCACGCATAGTTTGACTATATACGACCGAATCAGTCGCATATCAATGTACTGCGTCGGACCGCTCCGCGTCAAGCCTGCAACTTCATGGCCTGATGACAATTGCAATACCCACAAGCACTTAATATACGACCCGATCGTCGTAATGAAAGGTGCCACTCGAAAGGCAGCGAATTGGACTGAATGGCTCTTAATCCGGGCTCAATGCCACGGCCGCGATTTAGTTCGGTTCGAATGGCGGGCCACGGGACTCGAAACGATGCTTTTGAAACAAGGCGATTGAACCAGTCTGTCCCGGGGCGACCCCGTGGTCATTGGGCTCGCAGGGCTCGCCGCCTCCCGTGTTCGGATCTGCGGATCTCGCTGCCGGCTCGAATGAGCCGCACGACTGGGCGAGAGGATCATGTTCTCGCAGCTGCGAAATTTCTCACTTCGCTGGGGTCTGCGTTAGAATGTCGTGGGTCTTAAGCCACTAATGGAAGATGTCATTGCCATTTATCCCGGATCTTTTGACCCGGTCACCAACGGCCATCTCGATTTGATCGAGCGGGGCACGAAAATCTTCACACGTTTGGTCGTCGCCGTTCTCCGCAACACCGAAAAAAGCGCCCTTTTCACGTTGGCGGAACGCGTCGAGATGATGAGGAGGCCACGCGCGGCTTTCCCAATGTGGAAGTGGACGCCTTTGACGGCTTGCTGGTGGAGTACGCGCGAAGACTGGGGGCGCACATTCTTCTGCGCGGCATTCGCGCCGTTTCCGACTACGAATTCGAGCTGCAGATGGCCATGATGAATCGCAAGCTCGAGCCCAAGATCGAAACTGTCTTCATGCTGCCGGGCGAAGCCTACAGCTATTTGAGCTCGCGACTCGTGCGCGAAATCGCGCAGCTGGGCGGACCCGTTACCGGTCTGGTGCCGCCATCGGTCGAGCAGCGCCTGCGCGCCAAAGTCACGTAAGGTCACGACCTCTGAAAAGGAAGAGGAGGCGTACGCTTGCGACTTGCCGATCGTGTCAATCGCATTTCGGTTTCACCACACCGCCGCCATCCTGATGGAGGCCGAACGATGAAGGCCCGCGGCCTGGACCTTGCCGACTTCGGTCCCGGCGAGCCGGACTTCCCCACTCCCGAGCATATAAAAAACGCCGCTATCGACGCGCTGGCAGCTAATCGTACCAAGTACACCCCTACGGCCGGGATTGCGCCTTTGCGTGAGGCCGTCTGCGCCTGGCACGCCAGGCAGTTTGGCACCCGTTACGAATTCTCCGAATGCGTCATGACCGTCGGCGGCAAACACGCCATTTATAATGCGGTCTCCGCGTTGATCGAGGAGGGTGACGAGGTCTTGATCCCCGCGCCCTATTGGGTGAGCTTTCCGGAGATCGTTCGCCTTTGCGGCGGTGAAGCTTGTCTTTGTGCCCACCGACTCGACAGACGGATTTCGCCTGCGCGCCGAGCGGCTGGATGCCGCCATTACCCCGCGCTCGCGCATGGTGATCGTTAATTCGCCGAATAATCCCACCGGCGCCGTGATTCCGCCCGATGAGTTCGAGCGCATTTACGAAGTCTGCCGCCGCGCACGGCCTCTGGCTGCTGACCGACGAGTGCTATTCGCACTTCACCTATGGCGCCGCGCGGCCGTATTCCATCGCCAGCCTGCGCAGAATCGAAGCCCAACGTCATAGTCATCGGCTCGTTTTCGAAAACATTCTGCCATGACCGGCTGGCGCCTGGGCTACGCACTCGCTCCCAAGCCCCTGATCGACGCCATGATCAAGATTCAGAGCCAATCCACCTCGAATCCCAAATCCATCGCGCAGTATGCCGGCCTCGCGGCAATGACCGGCCCAATGGATTCCGTCCCGATAATGCTCGCGGAATACTGCGCGGCGCCGCGCCCGCATCCTGGCGGGCCTCAGCTCCATCTCCGGCATCACTTGCTCGGAGCCCGCCGGCGCGTTCTACGCCTTCCCGGATGTTTCCGCGCGGTTGGTAAACGGCTCCGGAGACTCCACGGTCCTGGCTCGCCATTTGATGGAGCGTGAACACGTCGTCGTCGGTTCCCGGCGATGCCTTCGGCGCTCCAGGGTTTCTGCGCTTCTCTTACGCCACTTCCATCGAGCGGATCGAAGAGGGTCTGCGGAGACTCGAGCACTTCTTTGCGTCCGCGGCCACGGCCAATGACGCTCGCTCCCGCCCGCTGGCGCCCATCTTCGTGCCGCGGATCTGGGGCGCGCGACCTGGCGCCCCTGTTTCCCTGCCCGCCCACCTTCGGCGTGCCGAGCGTAGCGCAGAACTGGGTGGGCGCGCGCGTCCAAGGCGCGGACGCGGCAGGCTCACATGCAGCGGACCGCGGCGAAGAGCGAATCGGTGAAGTTTGGCTGACCGGCGATAGTGCATCTTGGCTACCGGTCCGCTGGCGGGCCGCTCGCTCGGCGAAGCCTGGCCTCAACTGCCGGCGCAGTGGACGGGCTCTCGCATGCGAGGCCTACCACGTATTCCGCTTCTCGTGAAGTTTATCTTTCCCGGAAGACAATCTCTCCGTGCAGGTCCATCCCGACGATGATTACGCGCGAGCGCATGAAGCCGCTGCCGGCGGCGTCGGTAAGACGGAAATGTGGTACGCCGTCACCGCACGCGAAAATGCCGGGCTCCGCTGGGCTTCAAGCCAGGCGTCACGCCGGAAAACTTCGGCGTGCCATTGAAGACGGGAACCGCGGACGAAGTGCCTGCAGTGGCTCGCCGTGCGTGCGGAGGACGCCTTTTTTGTACCTGCCGGCGCTCCCGCACACCATCGGGCCCGGCATGGTGCTGTGCGAGGTCCAGCAGCATTCCGACATCACCTATCGCGTATTCGATTACAACCGTGTCGGTCCGGACGGCGCGCCTCGCCCCTGCACATCCGTAAGGCGCTCGAAGTCATGAAATTTGGCGATGCCGCCGAACAGCCTGGCCAGCGTGTCCAGCCCGTCCAGATACAATGCGGGCCGCTGCTAACGAACATATCTTGCCGCGTGCCGTTACTTCGCTATGGAGCGCTGGCAATTCTCTGGCGAAGTCGCGGCGCCTAACTTCGCCGCGAGCGATTTGAGTTGCTCATCATTCTCGAGGGTCACGGCCGCATCGAGTCGGATTCGGAATCTGCAGACGTACCGAGCCGGCGCAATGCTGGTTTCTTCCCGCCGCGCTGGGCGCTATCAATTCGCGCCAGACTCTTCGCCACGACATTGCTGCGCACCTATGTTCCCGACCTGCGCGAATTCGAGCGAGAACTTGCCGGTGCGCACGTTGATCACGAGCTCGGCCCGGTCATCGTCCGTGGTGCATCCGTGAGCCGCGGCAAAGCCGAAGCACACATCGTCATTCTCGCCGGCGGCCGCGGCACGCGTTTCTGGCCGCGCAGCCGCATGCGCACGCCCAAACAACTGCTGAACATCGTCGGGACGCAAGACCATGCTCGAGCAGACCATCGAACGCATCGCGCCACTGATCCCGGCATCGCAGGGTTTGGGTAGTGACCAATGCCGAGCAGGCCGCCGCGGTTCGCCGCCAATTGCCGCAGAGTCCCGGCGTCGCCACATTCTTGCCGAACCCGTGGGCCGCAACACCGCGGCCGCCATCGGACTCGCCGCCGCGCATATTCGCGGCAGCCCGCGGCACCCGATAAATCTGACGACCCGGCAAGCCCGACAAGCCTGGCAGCCAAAATGACGACTGGGGAACGCCGTCATGGCCATGCTTCCGGCCGATCACTTCATCGCGCAGGCCGCCCGCTATCGTAAAATCGTTCGTGCCGCGCTGCAGGTAGCGGCCCAGCCGGGTGCCCTGGCGGTTCTCGGTATTCCCCCGACGCGGCCGGAAACCGGATACGGTTACATTGAATTTGCAGCGTCGTGGCACCCGCGTGGCGGGTGAGCCCGTCTACCCCGTGCGGCGTTTCACCGAGAAGCCTTCGCTTCCGAAGGCCCGCCGCTATGTCGCCTCCCGCCGCTACCTGTGGAATGCGGGCATGTTTTTCTGGCGAGTTTCTACGTTTCGACAAATCATGGCGAAATACTTGCCGAAAACACACGCCGCGATCCTCCGGCTGGGCGAGACGATTGGTACACGCCGCTACAAAGACACACTTCGCCGCATTTATCCGCAGCTTGAAAACATCTCGGTGGATTACGCTGTGCTCGAACCGGCATCGCACCATCCGCAAACAGTATTTGTGCTTCCGGCCGCGGTGGGCTGGAGCGACATTGGATCGTGGCATTCGGTTTACGAACTTCTTGCCAAGTCGCCTGGCGAAAACGTCTCGGCGGGTTCTTTCATGGCGCTCGATGCCAGCGGCAATTTACTCTGGAGTCCTCGCAAATTCGTTGCTGCGCTCGGCGTGCGCGACCTCGTCATGGTCGATACGCCGGATGCGCTGCTGATCTGCTCGCGCGACCGCGCCCAAGATGTGGGTAAGATCGTAAAATGGCTTGAAGAGCATCATGGCCGTATGCTGCTGTGATGTTGCTTCTGCGATATGTACGTGGCCTTTGGCGGGAGTTCGCCCGCGTCAACCGCGCTTTCTACAAGCATCTGCCCAGAAGCATCTGCCCGGCCGCATCTTCTCCAAACGCGTGTCCATCGCCAGAAAGCCCGAAAGAATGACCAACACGAGTCACTCTTGCCAGCTGCCTGAAGACCGAGCCCTCACCCTCGTCCGGCGTCTGTCCGATGGCCTCGCTTTCGCCGCATCACCCCGTCCCATATACTGGCTGGTCATGAGCGCGATCAGATTTGGCACCGATGGCTGGCGCGGCGTCATCGCCGATGACTTCACCTTTGACAACGTGCGGCGAGTCGCTTACGCCATTGCGCGCTACATCGTCCGCGCCGAACAGCCTTCGAACGGCGTGCTCATAGGCTTCGACAACCGCTTCGCTGGCGAGCGGTTCGCACAGGCCGCGGCGGAAGTAGTCGCCATGACGGGAACGCCGGTGTGGCTCGCAGCCGCGCCCTGCCCCTCTCCCGCTATTTCCCTGCTGGTGCGCCAGCGCCGCGCGGCCGGCGGCATCATGATCACCGCCAGCCACAATCCCGCACGCTGGAATGGCATTAAATTCAAGGCCAGCTACGGCAGCTCCGCCCTGCCGTCGACCGTCGCGCAAATTGAGCAGGAACTCGCCATTGTCTTGGGCGATCTCCACAAGGAGGGATGCTCCGCCGGTGTCCCGAAGCTTCCTGCGCGAGATGGTGAGATTCACTCGCTCGACGTGCTCGCACCTTACCTGGACACTGTCGAAAAGCTGGTGGATTGGGAGCGGCTGCGCGCCGCGAAACCTGCGTTTCGTTGTCGACCCGATGCATGGCTCCGCTCGCGGACTGCTAGCCGCGGTCATGCGTCGGAACGGCATCTCCTGCGATGAAATCCGCGGCACGCGCGACCCATTATTTGGCGGGGTGAATCCGGAACCTATCGAGCCGCACGTGGCAGCGCTGCGGGAAGCGATGCGCGGCGGGCGCTACGACGCTGGATTCGCCGCCGACGGCGATGGTGACCGCATCGGGGCCATGGACCGCGACGGCACGTTTATCACGCCGCAACAGATTTTCTCCATCCTGTTCTGGCATCTGGCGGGGACGCGCCAATTGTCTGGCGACCTCGCAAAAACTTTTTCGACGACCAAGCTGCTCGATAAGATTGCCGCGAAATTCGGCCGCCGTGTGCACGAAACCCCGGTGGGATTCAAATACATTTGCGAACTGATGCTCGAGCGCGACATTCTGCTCGGAGGTGAGGAATCCGGCGGCATCGCCACCAAGCAATACCTGCCGGAACGCGACGCGACGGTAGTCGCGTTGCTCCTCGCGGAGGTCATGGCGTGGCATCGCAAGTCTCTGGGCGAGCTCGTCACTCAGTTATATTCTGAATTCGGCGAGCATCACTACGCGCGCGTCGATCTCGAACTTCGTCCGGGGCAAAAAGAGCGTGCTATCGAACACGTCGGCTCGCCCGACTTTGCGCGACTCCAGCGCTGGCCCGTCATCGGCCGTGAAGACCTGGACGGGATCAAGGTCTATCTCGGAGCCCGCTCCGCCGATACCGAAATCGGCACCGGCAGCGGCCCAGGCACTTCGGACGAGCACAGCAATTGGGTGATGGTACGCGCTTCGGGCACCGAGAACATGCTGCGCATTTATTGCGAGACACCGCACCCCGAAACGACCCGGCAAATGCTTCAGAGCATGGCTGCGCTGGTGCACGCCCTCTGAGCAGCAAGCAAAAATAAATCGCTGGCCTCAGTCTTTTTCTTTTTTTCGCATCGTTCGCAGCAGCGCGTCGAGAACGCCGTTGACGAAGGGCACAGCCTCAGCGGAGGAGAATTTCTTCGTCAGCTCGAGCGCTTCGTTCAGAACCACCTTCGCGGGGGTTTTGGGTGAGTGCAGCTCAAACGCCGCCAAGCGCAGAATTGCGCGGTCAATTACCGACATGCGCTCAAGGCGCCAGTGTTCTGCATGGCCCGCAACTAGGGCGTCGAGCTCTGCAACTCCGCTGACCGCGCCTTCAAAAAGCTCGTTAGCAAAAGCGCGCGTCGTTTTCTCGGCGCGTGCGATCCTCCAGAATCCCTCTTCGATGCGGCTCGGCTGCTGCTTGCCGATTTCCCACTGAAAAAGCATTTGCAAAGCGTGTTCGCGGGATTTGTGCCGCTCGGACATCGCTAGCGGCGCTTCGCGGGCTGGGGCTGGGGGGCTGCGCGAGCCGGCATATCCTCGTTGTCTGCGCCTCCCGCGTGTGGCGCAAGCAGCAGTGAAAGTCGCGCCATCTCCAGTGCCGCCAATCCTGCTTCGTAGCCCTTGTTTCCGCCTTTGAGCCCGGCGCGGTGGATGGCCTGTTCCAGCGTGTCGCACGTGAGCACGCAAAAAATAATCGGAACTCCGGTATCCATTTGCGCCAGCTGGACGCCCCGCGAAACTTCGGTGGCCAGGAAATCGAAGTGCGCCGTCTCTCCCCGCAAAATGCAGCCGATGGCGATGATGGCGTCGTACCTCCGCCCCAGGGCCATCTTTTTCGCAATCACGGGAATTTCAAACGAGCCCGGCACGTGTACCACATCTGTCTGGTCTGCGCTGGCCCCGCCTTGTTCCAACGCCTCGAGCGCACCGCTCAGCAAACGCGCGGTAATAAAACTATTGAAGCGGCTGACGACCACGCCAAAACGCAGGCCAGCAGCGTTGTGCACGCCGCGGATTTCCTTAGCACGGAACTGCTCAGTCATGCGCCGCCCCAAACGCGGGCCGCACGCTTTTCGAGAAAAGCGAGCGTCCCCTCGCGCATATCCGGCGTCGAGCAGCACATACCAAACAGCGCCGCCTCGAAGGCCAGGCCTTCCGCTTGTGGCATGTCGCTCCCGCGAGCAATGGCTTCCATCGTCAGGCGCACTGCGAAAGGAGCGTTCGCCGCAATTTTCTTGGCCAGCGCTTCAGCCGCCGGCATTAACTCAGGCGCATCGTACACGTGATTAACCAGGCCGATCCGTTCTGCCTCTTCGGCGGAAATCATTTCTCCGGTCAGGCATAGTTCGTGCGCCACGCCTTTACCGCACAGCCTCGCAAGTCGCTGCGTGCCGCCGTAGCCCGGAATAATGCCCAGCTTCACTTCGGGCTGGCCGAGTTTCGCGCTGCGGCTGGCCAGCCGCAGCGAACAGGCGAGCGCCAGCTCAAGGCCTCCGCCCAGTGCAAATCCATTGACGGCCGCGATGCTCGGCTTGCCGAGTCTTTCCAATTTGGCAAATACACTTTGCCCGTACAATGCCGTCTCGCGGCCATCCATCGAGGTCAGTTCCGCGAGCTCGTTAATATCGGCGCCTGCGACAAATGCCTTATCTCCCGCACCCGTCACAATCAGCACGCGCACACCAGCGTCACTCCGCGCTGCGGCAAAAATCGCATCGAGTTCCCGCATGGTGCTGCCGTTCAAAGCATTCAGGCGCTGCGGACGGTTGAGCGTAACCCAGCCGATCGCGTCACGTTTCTCATACAACACATGCTCGTAAACCATTCGTCGCGCTCCGTCTGCGGGCCGTTGCTGTGTCGCCCTAATTATCCCCAGAATACGGATGCCAGAACACGCGTGGCCCAGAGCGCGCGAAGACTCTCCGCGCAAGTCCCGCGTCGCACCTGCTGTGCATGTTTGTCACGATGTGCCGGCTTGGTCCTTCATAGAAGTGGCATGGACACGATCGCGTTGCCGCCACGCTGGTGTGTTTCCACCAGCCCCGCTTCGGCGCGATTGATAAGCTCGGTCACGATGTCCTCGCTGTCGTAATCCTGTCGCGCCACGGCTTCCGCCACACTCGCGCTCAGCGTCACCGCTCCGGAGTTCCACGGCGGCCGCACTTCCGCTCCGGCTTTGCGAAGTTTATCCGCCAGCAACTGCGCGCCTGCCAGCGGGGTATCCGGCAGAATAAACGCGATGCCCCACGAAGTGTACTTCACCGCCAGATCGGTCTGGCGCATGGTCGATTCCATGGCGCGGGCCAGCTGTTCCACGTAGTGCTCGAGCTGCACGTCGCCGTGCTGCCGCAGCAACTCCGGTCCGCTGTCGATCTGGACCAACGCCAGCGCCAGCGCGGTCCCCTGAGATTTAGCTCGCTGCGTCTCACGCAACAGGCAATCCTGGTACGAACTGCGCGTCAACAAGCCGGTTTTTTCGTCCGCGGCATCGAGCGCACGCGACCTGGCGCGCAACCGCGTGTGGCTGATGCCCAAAAGCATTTGGTCGCCAATGGCCTGCAGGAAATAGGTTTCACCTGCTCGCCAGGTATGCGGACCGGCATGGCCCGCAATCACCATACCCGCCTGCGTCTGGGTCTCGCGATCGGTAAGCACCACCGCGAGCGCGGTTTCAAGTCCCATTTCGCGCAGCGCCGGCGCCGCTGCCGCCTCGAGCGGCAGGCCGCCTAACGGGTCGGGCGCCGCATTTTCCAGTTCGGCAAGCAGCCGCATCAGCACCGCTCGCGAGGCCGGTTCGAGTCCGGACGCGCAAAATTCCGAAGCCATTTGCGGCGGAGCGCCGGGCGCACCAATCACCGCGATGCACCGCGCGGCATGCAGATAGCTGCCCATTTCATTGATGGACGCCGAAAGGATGGCCCGCGGTGACGTCATGCGGAACAGCGACTGGCTGACCTCGGAGATTCTCGCCAAATCGCGCATGGTATCCGCTGAATCGTTTACGGCCTCATTTGTGGCGCGGCCCGCGGAACTCGATTCGGCAACACTCGAATTGCTGACGCGCGCGGCATGCCCGCCCTCCATGCCCACCTTCTGCGCATGGCCCGCTGCCGCAGTCTCCGGGCTTCCCTGCGCGACCGCCATAGGGGCCGGCCACCAGTTCGCCAGTTGGCAGAGATTTCGCAATCGCTCGTTGCTCTGCTCCTCGTTGGGAAAAAGCTCCGCAATTTTCTGCAGACGCTCCACGGCCTTCGCCTGCAAGGAGTACTGCATGAAGATTTCTGCCTGCACGATTAGATCGTCGAGACTTTGTGTCCGCCGAGCCTGTTCTCCTCCGGCAGACGCCTGCGTGTTGGGGGTCGCCTGCGAGGCATTCGCGCTCGAAGGCTGCGGAGCGTTGGTGGTCAGTTGCGAGAGCCGCGTGCGGATGCGTTGCAGAAACTCTCTATCCGCGCGGCCTTCCAGCCGGTCCACACGCTGCTGGTGACGTGAATCATAAGCGTCGATGTCCACCAGTTTTTCCAGTGTTTCGCATGCGCCGCCCACGTTTCCCGCGACCGTATACAGGTCGAAAAGCCGCACCAGCGCGTCGAAGAATTTCACCTCACGATTGAGCGAAGCGTACGCGCCCGCCCAGAATTCCGCCAGGGCGATGGATTGGGGATGCAATTCGACCAGCGCGTCGAGTTGCGTCACAAAATCGCTTTCACGTCGCGCTGCTCCCATGCTTTTCCGCAAGGTTTCGAGCAGTGCTACCGCTCCCGCGTCCTGGTTGGCCGCCAGGTACTGCCCCGCCAAAGCAAAAAGTTTCAAGGCGGAGGCCGGCTGCGCCAGCGGCAGCCGCGTAAACATTTCCCTGGCGCGATCGAGCGCTCCCGTTTGCATCAGCGCTTCGCCCATCGTCCCCAGATAAACTGCATCCACATCCTCCCCGGCATACGGTTCGAGCGTTTGCACCGTTCCCGCGTTCTCTCCGCGGCGCAACAGCGCCTGCGCGTAGATCAACGCCGGACCGCGCTCCTGTGGAACCAGCCGGTGCGCGCGTTCCAGCAACTCCAGTGCAGCTTCCGCATCGCCCGGCGCTCCGGACGCATCGAACAATTTCCCCGCACGCAGAAACGCGCGGGCAGCGATGGCCGTCTTGCCGGCACGTTCCGCAAGCTCGCCTGCCGCGCACTGCCGGGAGGCATTGTCGGGATCGAGTTGCGCGATGCGCTCCAGACAATCGAGCGCCGGATTGTCCTTGCCGCGCGCTAGAAACAGCTCCGATGCCAGCGTGAACTGCTCGATGGCCTCTTCCGCCCGATTTTGTTTCTGCAGCAAAAGCGCGTAGCGGCTCATGCGTTCTGCCGGCTGCTGTACACCCTTGAGCGCTCGTGTGTATAGGGCCAGCGCCTTGTTTTCCTCACGAGTTTCAAATAAATGATCGAAAACCTGCGCGTAAAAAAATGCGGCGCGGTCCGGCTGGCCCAGCCTCGTATAAATGTCGCCCAGCGCCTGCAGAGAATCGACGTGTCCGGGAACTTCGTTCACCACCAACTGGTAGGCCTCAATCGCATCCTCAAGTTTGTTCCGCTCGAGGTAACGTTTGGCGCGATCGAGTTGCTTGCTGACGTCAAGGGCCATGAGGCATTGCGGCTTTCGTTTTTGAAGTGATCCGGCGCGCTCGGCGCCCCGTGGCGCCGGGCGTTGCGCCGCTGTTGAGCGCTGGTACCTTCGCATACGACTGAGAGTTACTCGCATCGGGTAACGATCAGCCGCGCTACGCGCAGCGCAACACTACAGGGTGAAGCCAAAATACTATATACCCGCAGCAGTGCACTGCAAAATCACCGGGTACGTCATCACCACTCCGGTGGCGTCTTCTGCATAGAGGACGCGTGCTCTGGCTGCGTGCGCGCACTTGTGGCACACTGAATGTTCTCCAGCGTGCGCCACTGCTCGCGCGGCCGGCCCGCATAGGAACGCCAGATTTCATGGATCCGCGTTTCATCCGTAACTTTTGCATCATCGCGCATATCGACCACGGCAAGTCTACGCTGGCGGACCGCTTGCTCGAGCTTACCGGCGCGCTCACGCACCGTGAGATGACGGCGCAGGTGCTCGATTCCATGGACCTCGAACGCGAGCGCGGCATCACCATTAAGGCCAAAAGCATTCGCCTGCATTACCTCGCCCGGGACGGAAACGAGTACCAGCTTAATTTGATCGATACCCCGGGTCATGTTGATTTTTCTTACGAGGTTTCGCGCGCGTTGTCCGCGTGCGAAGGCGCTCTGCTTGTCGTGGACGCGAGCCAGGGCGTGGAAGCACAAACCGTGGCTAACACGTTCCTGGCGGCGCAGCACAACCTCACCATCGTCCCGGTCATTAATAAAATCGATTTACCGGCCGCGCAACCCGAGGAAACCCGGGCGCAGCTGGAAAGCGTCCTCGCCATTCCGGGAGCGGATGCGCTGCCGATCAGCGCCAAAACCGGTCTGGGAGTCGAAGACGTGCTCGAGGCCATCGTTGCGCGCATTCCTCCCCCGGTGGGCTCGTCCGAAGCGCCCCTGCGCGCGCTGATTTTCGACTCGTGGTTCGACGCCTACCGCGGCGCGGTCGTGCTCGTGCGCGTGATGGAGGGCCGTCTGCAGCCGCACCAGCAGATTCGGCTGTGCTCAAATAATCAGGTATTTGAGGTGGAAAGCCTGGGCGCTCTTACGCCCAAGCCGGTGGTGTTCGACGAGCTGGCCGCGGGCGACGTCGGCTTCGTCGTGGCCAATATCAAACAAGTCGCCGAAGCGCGAGTTGGCGACACCGTAACCGACGCCAAGCGTCCCGCTCCTCCCCTGCCCGGATTTGAAGCTATCAAGCCCATGGTGTTCGCCGGACTCTACCCCGTGCAATCCCACGAATACGAAGGCTTGCGCGACGCGCTGGGCAAGCTGCAGCTTAACGACGCCGCGTTTTTCTATGAGCCGGAAAATTCCGTGGCCCTTGGCTTCGGCTTCCGCTGCGGATTTCTAGGACTCCTGCACATGGAGATCGTTCAGGAGCGCCTGGAACGCGAGTTTGGCATCGACCTGATCACCACCGCTCCGAGCGTGCGCTATCGCATCACCACCACCGATGGCCAGGTGGTCGAGGTGGATAACCCCACAAAGTTTCCTTCTCCCGGGGTAATAACGAAGATCGAAGAGCCGGTAATCACCGCCATGATCATCACCGCCGACGACTCCGTCGGAGCGATCTTGCATCTCTGCGAGGAAAAACGCGGCGTACAGAAGGGCTTTGAGTACCTGTCGCCAAAACGCGTGATGCTGACGTACGAAATGCCGCTCAACGAAATCGTTCTCGACTTTTACGACCGCCTGAAAAGCGCTTCGCGCGGCTACGCTTCGCTCGACTATCACCTGGCGGGCTACCGCGAAGGCGATCTCGTAAAACTCGACGTTCTGATTGGCGGCGAGCCCGTCGATGCGCTAACGCTGGTTTGCCACAGCGATCAGGCGTACGAGCGCGGCCGCGATCTCGTTTCGCGGCTCCGCAAGCTGATCCCGCGCCAGATGTTCGAGGTGCCGCTGCAGGCCGCCATCGGCAGCCGCGTGATCGCGCGCGAAACCATCAGCGCCATCCGCAAGAACGTGCTCGCGAAGTGCTACGGCGGTGACATTTCACGCAAACGCAAGCTGCTCGAGAAACAGAAAGAAGGCAAGCGCCGGATGAAGCGCGTGGGCCGCGTCGATATACCGCAAGAGGCTTTTCTCGCCGTGCTCAAAGTCGCCAGCACTAGCGAGGAATAGGCCGCGATGAATAGGCGGCCATGAATGATTGGCGCTGCTGAGTGGCCCTGCGTCGATCGCGCGGGCGAATTTTGCGATGTTCCGCCACACCTGAACTGCGTCACTATAAATTGGACCAGTGCACGCCGCGGTAAGCCGCCGGATCTCCGCGAACCGGCTATTGCGTGGGCGAGCCACTCTTTTGGATTTGTCCCCGTTAAAACCGCCGCTCTTGATGTTCGCTCTTATCCATCGCTCGGAACCATCGCTCCTCGATTCATCAATCGTGATCGACCGTTACTCGCTATCTTTTTCGGTCTGGGGTTCCGTCGTGCGTTGCGTCACGCGGGCGCCCAGATTCCCGCGCGAAAGTTGTACGCGAATCGCTTCGCCTACTTCCACGCCGTCCGCCACGCGCACCACATTCCCCGCCGCGTCGTAACAAATCGCGTAACCTCGCTCGAGGACACGTAGCGGACTGCGCTCCTCGAGCTGCACGCGAAGGCGCTCCACGTGCTGGCGCTTAGCTGCCAGCGCGCGTTCGATCCGTACGCCAAGCCCGGCGGATCGCTGCTCCAGCCTGTTCGACAGCGCACGCAGCCGCGCGCGCAAATCCACCGAGGTCAGCCGCGTTCCCGCCACCATGAACCTGCGGCGCAGCCGGTCCAACCGCGTGCGCAGCGCGTCGGCGAGTTGCGTGACGATCTCGTCGGCATGCTGGCGATTGCGGCGCAGCAAATCCTCGAGTTCCCGCAGGCCGCGGTCCATCCCCAATTCGCGGAGATGGTGGCGCGCCTCGAGCAGCAGATAACGCACCTGCCGGGCCAGTTTGTGCCGCAGATCGGCCAGATGCCGGTCGAACTCGAGTCGCGAGCGCACCACCAGTTCGGCGGCAGCGGACGGTGTGGAGGCGCGCACATCGGCGACGAAATCCGCGATGGTGAAGTCGGTTTCGTGTCCCACGCCGGAGATGACCGGAATCGTGCATCCGGAAATCGCACGCGCCACGGTTTCCTCGTTGAAGGCCCACAAATCCTCGAGTGAGCCGCCGCCCCGAGCCACGATGAGCACGTCCACAAGCTGCTCACGATTGAAATATTTAATGGCCGCGACAATCTCGGTGGCTGCGCCCGGGCCCTGCACGCTGACCGGATGCAGAATCAAATGTAAATTCGGGAAGCGGCGCCGCAAAATCAGCACGATGTCGCGTACCGCGGCGCCACGCGGCGAAGTGATCAACCCGACACGCCGCGGCAACATCGGCAGCGGACGCTTGCGGTCCGGGTGGAACAGTCCTTCGGCCTCCAACCGCTTCTTCAATTGCTCGAACGCCAACTGCAGCGCTCCGAGGCCAACTGGCTCGACATGCTCGACGTAAATCTGATATTCGCCGCGCATCTCGTAGACGCTGATCGAGCCGCGCACGGTCACGTGCAGGCCGTCCTCCGGACGGAACTTCAGGCGCGCAAGCTGGCTGCGAAAACAAACGCAGCGCAGCTGCGCGCGCGGGTCTTTCAGGGTGAAATAGAGATGGCCCGACTGTGCGGGATGCGCGTTCGAGACTTCACCTTCGACCAAGATGTCGGTAAATTCGCCGGCCAACACATCACGAATGCGCCCGGTGAGCCCGCTGACCGACCAGATCGTGCGCGGGGGCATGACCGGCGGCGAGAGGGGCAGCGAAAACTGGTTCATTTACGAAGCCACCCGATAAGCCAGAACACGAAGGTGAGCGCCACGCTCAGGAGCAGGCACGTGACGATGGGAAAATAAAACGAGCCGCGCCGGCCTTCAATAGCGACGTCCCCGGGCAAATGTCCCAGCCGCAGGGGAAGGCGTCCGCCGAAGAGCAGCATCGCGCCCACTGCGGCGAGGATCAAGCCGCTCACGAGCAGCCAACGGCCGAGTTCCCGCGCGGGGTCCATGCCGGTATTATATCGCCGCCGCGTTTAGTGCGCTCGCCGCGCTCGGACACGCGCAACTTAGTCGGGCGCTAGGTGACGCACGAACTCAAAGCAATTCGTAGCCGGCAAAAAAGTAGCCAATCTCGAAGGCGGCCGTTTCGGGGGCATCGGAGCCATGCGTGCAGTTGTTCCCAATGCTGGTGCCCAAATCGTGGCGGATCGATCCGGCAGCGGCCTTGGCAGGATCGGTAGCGCCCATGGTGTCGCGCCAGCGTGCGATAGCGCCATCGGCCTCGAGCACCAACACGATAATCTTCCCCGAACTCATGAAGGCCGTAAGCTCGCGAAAAAAACCGCGCTCGCGATGCACAGCATAAAAACCCTCGGCTTCGGCGGGCGTCAGACGCAACGATTTGGCGGCGGCGATGGCAAAGGCCGCCTTGTGAATGCGCGCAAGAATTTCACCGGCGAGGCCGCGGCTTACCGCGTCGGGCTTGATGATGGCGAGCGTGCGTTCAGTGGCCAAGCAAGTCTCCCAGGCCCCGCAGGGCTACGTGCCAACGATTGCGATGCAAAACCGCGCTGAAATAAGGCGCGATGCGATGATGCGCTTCCGCTTTCGTTCTACTTTAAAGTCGCAGCCATGGCCGCGGCGAGATTCTGGCCAATATCGGCGGGGCTTTGCACGCAACGGATGCCCGCAGCCGCCATGGCCTCGTATTTCTCCTTCGCCGTTCCCGCACCACCGCTGATGATCGCGCCGGCATGACCCATGCGGCGGCCCGGAGGCGCCGTCTGCCCGGCAATGAATCCGACGACCGGCTTGCGCACATTTTCCCGAATGAACTCGGCCGCCTGCTGCTCGGCATTCCCGCCGATTTCTCCGATCATAACGATGGCCAGCGTTTCCGGATCGTCGTTGAACAAACGAATGGCGTCGAGGAAGGAAGTACCGATGATGGGATCGCCGCCAATGCCGATACACGTCGATTGTCCGATATCGAGCCTGGGTCAACTGGCCGACCGCTTCGTACGTCAGCGTGCCGCTGCGGCTTACGACGCCGACATGGCCCGGCTTATGAATCTGGCCGGGCATAATGCCCATCTTGCACTGGCCAGGCGAAATGATACCCGGGCAATTGGGGCCAATCAGGCGCGTGCCGCTTCCGCGCAGCACGGCCGCGACGCGAACCATGTCGATGGTGGGAATGCCCTCGGTGATGCACACGGCCAGTGGCAAACCCGCATCGATGGCTTCGAGAATCGCATCGGCCGCGTACGGCGGAGGAACGAAAATAAGCGACGCGTTAGCGCCGGTTTCGCGCACGGCGTCTGCCACCGTATCGAATACGGGAATACCTTCGTGCTTGCTGCCACCCTTGCCAGGCGTCACTCCCGCGACGACGCGCGTACCGTAAGCAACCATCTGTTGCGCGTGGAAACTTCCCTCGCGCCCCGTAAGGCCCTGCACGACCACTCTGGTTTGACCGTCAATCAGAACGCTCATCGCGCACCTCCCGCGAGGCGCACGGCTTTTTCGGCGCCATCCTTCATGCCCTCGGCAATCGTAAAATTGAGTCCCGAATCGCGCAGAATCTCGTGACCCTGCTCGACGTTGGTACCTTCCATGCGGACGACGACCGGCAACTGGAGCTGCAATTCGCGCGCGGCGGCCACCACCCCGGTGGCAAGCACATCGCAGCGCAAGATACCGCCAAAGATGTTGATGAACACACCGCGCACTTCCTTGTCACTCATCAAAATGCGAAAGGCATTCTTCACTTGTTCGGCAGAAGCGCCGCCGCCCACGTCGAGGAAATTCGCCGCGGCACCGCCCGCGAGCTTGACGATATCCATCGTAGCCATGGCGAGGCCAGCGCCGTTGACCATGCAACCGATGGAACCGTCGAGCTTGATGTAGTTCAGTTTGAAGCGAGAAGCTTCGACTTCAAGCGGATCTTCTTCGTCCAGATCGCGCAACTCGGAGAGATCTTTATGGCGATAGAGCGCGTTATCGTCAAAGGTCATTTTTGCGTCGAGAGCGATCAGTTTGCCGTCGCCCGTGACGATCAGAGGATTGATCTCGGCGAGCGACGCATCGGTCTCGTTGAACGCGCGATACAACGATTGCAGAAACGGCGTCGCGACTTGCACGGCATCGGCGCCGAGGCCTAATCCAAAAACAAGCTTCCGCACCTGATAGGGCTGCAGGCCCGCCGCCGGGCGAATCGTTTCCCGCAGGATGGCGGCAGGATTTTTCGCGGCGACTTCCTCGATCTCCACTCCACCTGCGGCGCTGGCCATTATCACGGGCGCTTCGAGTGCCCGGTCCACAAGAACGCTAAGGTAGAGTTCGCGCTTGATGTCGAGACCCTCTTCGATCAGTACGCGGCGAACCACGCGGCCGCCGGGCCCGGTCTGCGGTGTGACCAGGGTCATGCCCAGAATCTTCGACGCAAGTTCGCGGGCTTCCTGCGGCGAGCGAGCCAGCTTCACACCACCGGCTTTCCCGCGACCACCGGCATGAATCTGCGCTTTGACGACCACCACGGGCGTTCCCAATTGTTTGGCGACCTCAAAGGCCTGATCGGGCGAGGTAACCATTTGGCCGCGCGGTGTGGGGACGCCAAAGCGCCGAAAAATTTCCTTGGCCTGATACTCGTGGATCTTCATGCGCCGTCCTGTCGGGGAGCGCGTCGATATCCGACACCGGATGTCGCGACGCCGCTCAGTGGTAGAATTTGCGTCCGTTCAAAGTCGATCAGTGTACTCTGAACGCCGAGGGACGAGCAAGGCCGCGAGGCCTCGACGTGAGGCAAGTGCATGTGCACAGCCGGGTTGCGCGAGGGGGAGAAGCGAACGGTGCGCAGCATCTCGCGACGGACCACGGCAGTGACGCAGACCCCTGGCCCCCCAGGTATTTTGTAACGATATCATTCCACTGCCTTTATATGGGCAGGGCGCATAAGGATATCATTCCACAATATTTACAGCCGCGAGGTCTCACGATAATGGTGAAAACCACGCGATTGGCGGCCGTGCCGCTGCCGGCGGGAAGCATCCGGCATGATAACATATTAGTTATCTGACTGGCAAGGCATGTTTACTGAAAGAGTATTCGAACGCTGCGTCGAAAAAGGTGCGAAGCGGCCGAGCGGGATGCCGAACAGGGCCATGTGAGCGAGATGATCGGGGAAAGCGTGCGCAAAATTGAAGCCGGGCTAGGACTCTCCCGCGAGGAGGCCGAGGCGGCCATGGAAGAGCTGCTTCAGGGACGCCTGGAGCACAGCGATATTGTACGCATGCTCACCGCGCTGCGCGATAAGGGCGAAACGGTGGACGAACTGGTGGGGTTTGCCCGCGCCATGCGACGTCATGCAGTCCCGATATTTCCGGGAGGGGTGGCTGCAAAGCGACGCGGAGGCGAGAGCGGCCAGTTACACAACACATCGCCGATTGTGGAGACAATGCAGGGCGATACGCCAGGCGGGGCAGATCTGGTGGATACGTGCGGAACGGGCGGCGATGGCGGCGGCACATTCAACGTTTCCACGGCGGCCGCATTCGTCGCGGCGGGCGCGGGAGCGCGCGTAGCCAAGCACGGCAACCGGTCATACAGCTCACGCACCGGCTCGGCGGACGTGCTGGAAGCGCTCGGCGTGAAACTCGATACCCCTCCTGAACGCGCCGCCGCAGCCCTAGACAGCGTTGGCATCGCTTTTCTGTATGCTCCCGTGATGCACACAGCCATGCGTTACGCTGCCGCAGCGCGCCGCGAGGCCGGCGGGCGCACGGTGTTTAACCTCCTGGGGCCGCTTACCAATCCCGCCGGGGCTCGCGCGCAGGTGATCGGAGTGCCCGCGCCGGCGCTGGTGGAAAAGCTGGGACACGCGCTGGCAGAATTGGACGTGCTGCGGGGCTTCGTGGTGCACGGTGCGGACGGCATCGACGAGATTTCACTCAGCGCCGAGACCGAAGTGGCGGACGTGCGTCCGCACTCGGTGCAACGCTATCGCATCGCGCCGGAAGACTTCGGCGTTGCACGCGCCGGACGCGAGCCACTGGCCGGCGGCGATGCGGCGACCAATGCCAGAATGATCCGCAGCGTACTCGAAGGCGAGCCGGGGCCGCGGCGCGACTTCGTATGCATCAACGCGTCGGCGGCGCTGGTGGCCGTGGGATTGGCAGCCGATTTCCGAGAAGGGGCGCGCATGGCTGCGGCCAGTATCGATTCGGGTGCCGCACTGGGGAAACTGGAAGCGTTGATTGAGTTCACGAATTCGTAAGCAGACACAAGGGCAAGCGGGCAGTCTTCACGCTTCTGAGCCAAAAAACGAGTTGAGAGTGAGGTCCTAGGAGCGGACCGCAGGGGGAGCGGACGACCAGGTGATGCCGCACAGAATTGCCACCACGATAATGCCGATCAACAAAACCGTCTGGCTGGTTGACGAAGAATTCTCGGAGATGCCGGACGCAACCGACATCGAGACCAAGCCAAAGATGACGAGGAACGCTGCGACGAAGCCCGCCAAGAGTCCGGCGTGAGGCCCAGGATTCCTGCGAAAGACGGCACGGGGAACGCTAATGAGAACCATCACGAAAACAAGGACTGCGCCAATGTCGAGTATGATTTCCATGAGCGGGAGCATACTGCAAATTGCACACCGGGGGCAAGAGCCTCTTGGGCGCTTCCGTAGTCTTTAAGTTGACTTCTTCAATCTTCAACATTGACTGCTTGGTGCGCGTTATTGCTCTAAGAAGGCAGCGCAGGGACACTTGCAGGGGAGTAGGATTCGATACGCGAAATTACCGGGCTTGGCGCGTGGTCTGTTTCCTCGCGAAAAGCGCCATTATGGTATCGTGCGATTCTGTTCTGACCGCGTGAGGAACCAGGCTGGGGTATGGAACGCATCGAGAAGACCGTTTTTATCAGTTATCGCCGCACCAATATTCCTTGGGTACTCAATATTTTCCAGAACCTGACTCACCACGGCTATGACGTATTCTTTGATTTCAATGGTATTGCAAGCGGCGATTTCGAGCGCGTCATACTCGGAAACATCACTGCGCGGGCGCATTTCCTGGTCCTGCTCACCCCCTCCGCGCTGGAGCGTTGCGGCGAGCCGGCAGATTGGTTGCGCCGCGAGATCGAGACTGCGCTGGGTAGCCAAGCGCAACATCGTGCCGCTGATGATGGAAGGGTTCGACTTCGGCACGCCTAAAATCGCCAGTCAACTCACTGGCACCCTCGCAACACTCAAGCACTACAACGGACTAAGCATCCCGCCGGAGTACTTTTCTGGAAGCCATGGATCGGCTGCGCGGCAGATATCTGAATGTGCCGCTGGATGCGGTGCTGCACCCGGCATCCCTTTCCGCACAACGAGCGGCCACAGAACAGAAGGCTGCGGCTGAGACGGCTCCGGCGGTCCTGACGGAAGAGCTGACGGCACAGCAATGGTTCGAGCGAGGGTTTGCGGCTGCCGATCCTGATGAAAAGCTGCGCTTTTACAGCGAGGCCATCCGGCTTAAGCCGGACTATGCCGACGCGTTCATCAGCCGGGGCATTGCGCGCAGCGCCAAAGGCGACGTGGAGGGCGCGCTGCAGGATTTCAACGAGGCCATCCGGCTCAAGCCGGACTATGCCCTCGCCTTCAACAACCGGGGCGTCGCGCGTCGCGACAAAGGCGACGTGGAGGGCGCGCTGCAGGATTACAACGAGGCCATCCGGCTCAAGCCGGACTATGCCACGGCCTTCATCAACCGGGGCATTGCGCGCCGCGCCAAAGGCGACGTGGAGGGCGCGCTGCAGGATTTCGACGAGGCCGTCCGGCTCGGATTACAAACCCAAGAATTAAGTCGCTTGAGATAGAAACTCTTTCCCGTTGCAGTAGAGCTAAGCCGGCGTTAGCGGTCCGTGGTCACTGCGCCAAGAAATTGCGCAGGAGTTGCATGCCCACTTCGGTAAGCACGGACTGGGGGTGGAATTACACGCCCTCGAGGCGCAGCTTGGGATTACGCAGGCCCATGATGATGAACCCTCGGCGTGTCCCGCCCTCCTGCCGGAAAAACTGCGCCTGCTCATCGGCGGCGGCCACGCCGTCGTTACTGAACGAATCAGTTCGCCGCGTCCCAGATTACTTTGACTTCGTTCTGCGAGAGCAGTACTTGGCCGGTCATCAGGGTTGTGCCGCCCAGCGTCGCGTTCAACGCAAATGCCTTGGCGAGATTAATGGTGTGGTGCTGGGTCCCGGCGGTGATGTCCTTGAAAATAACATTGCCGAAATTCGGAACCTCGTTATCGATCGCTTCGACGATCCATTCCACGGTCGAGCCGTCATAGGGGGTGGTTCCCGAGGGGTCATTGATGCCCACGCTGATCGCCTGATTGGTTCGCTGGTTCATCATGCTGACGTAGCCGTGGTTGGTCTCCGGTGCGCAGACGAGGACACTGACCGTGTCTC
The DNA here is from genome assembly GCA_963828935.1 of uncultured Acidobacteriota bacterium. Lineage (GTDB taxonomy): Bacteria > Acidobacteriota > Terriglobia > Acidiferrales > UBA7541 > Palsa-189. Next base: position 64,667 of record CAWHGP010000012.1, read on the forward strand.
CGGCTGTGAGGTTAAGGCTGTCGGTGGCGAAGCCGGCGGGAGTCCATTCGGTCCAGGCCCAGTAGCTGACGCTCGAGCCGGAGAGTGTTGCGGCGGTGCCCGCCTGAAGCAGGTTACTCGTTCCATAACCGCCCATGCCGACCCAGAAGCCAACGCGGTTAGACCCCGATTCGGATGGCGTTGTGCTGATCTTGGGCACCACCCATTCGGCGTAGACCGTGTTGGCAGGTTCTGGGGGCGAGAAGCCGAGAGACGCCACCTGAACAACGGTTCCCGCCCAATCGCCCGACAGCCCGAATTCCTTTTGTTTCGGAACTCGGTGGGGAGCGGATTTCCATACTCGCGCCGGATTGGCCACGGGCACAATAAATTTTGGTTTCCGCGCGAAAGCTTTGTCCCAGAGCGCGCGCAGACCGGGTTCGGCCTGGGGATCGGGACGGCGGGGAATTCCGTAGAGCGCGAGTATGTTGAGCGGGGCAGTTACCGGATCGAAATCGTCCGGCGGCGCCTTGAAGGTGGTGATGTTCATTTGTGTGACCTCGCGGTTATTGTGGCACTCCCATGGTGTGGCGGCGGGACTATAACAGATTCCGCCGCCGCCTGGCTAGATTGTCCATCCGCTTGCGTACGACCTCTGCGGGCGCTGCCTTCCCGCCTTTTTTCTTTGCGGCCATAAGCATTCACGGAATTTGTATTATTTCCTTACACGCAAATCGTTCTAAATGCCACCCTCGCTTCGTGCCACTCCCCTCAAATCCCGATCCGCTCGACTTCGCCCACGCTCACGTCATCGTTGCGCCGATCGCAGAGCGTAAGACGGCGTTAGCGGTCCGTGGTTACTGCGCCAAGAAATTGCCCAGGAGTTGCATGCCGACTTCGGTAAGCACGGACTCGGGATGGAATTGCACGCCCTCGAGGCGCAGCTTGGGATCACGCAGGCCCATGATGATGCCGTCGGTTTCCGCGGACACCTGGAATTGCTTCGGAAGGGTTTTGCGCTCGACGATAAGCGAATGATAGCGGGTAGCGACAAAGTCCTGTGGCAAGCGGTTAAAAATCGTTTTCTTGTCGTGATGAATGCGGCTGGTCTTGCCATGCATGATGGCGGGCGCGCGCACGACGTGTCCGCCGAACGCCTGACCGATGGCCTGGTGGCCGAGACAAACACCCAGGAGAGGAACCTGGCCCGCGAAACGACGAATTACTTCCACGCACACGCCGGCGTTTTCGGGAAGTCCCGGACCGGGAGAGATGACCACGTGTTCGATGCGTTTCGCGGCGGCCTTCGCGGCGATTCTGTCGCCGATCTCATCGAGCGTAATTTGATCGTTACGGCGCACTTCAAGCTGGGCACCGAGCTGGCCGAGAAACTGCGCCAGGTTGTAGGTAAACGAATCGTAATTATCGATGAGTAGAATCATGGCAGGTAACCGGTGGCGTGCAGCGCAGAGACTGCAACAAGCGTTAGACGCATATCGAGTCTATCGGGCGAATCGTGTGCATTGGGCGTATCAAGTGTCTTGGGCCAATGTCTTGGGCCAAGCGCATTGGCCGTTTCATCGTTCCAACTGTTTCCAACATGGCCAGCGGGTGGCGCGCACATACCTCGGGCGTACACGGAAACTGTGTCCTCACTCGGCTGGGAGTCCCTTGCCTCCAACAGGAATCATGCGAATGCTTTCGGAGCCGCGCTCGATCAACGGCATGGCTTTGGCGATCAACTCGCGCAAGCTCTCCATCTTCAAGGAGGCGCCATGTTCCGCCTCGCTGCTCCAGACTTCGGTGACCCAGATGGCGTCCGGATCCGACGGCACCACGTTGACGATGTAGAGCAAGCAGCCGGGCAAAGGAGTAAGCAGGCGCGAGGCCTCGAGCAAAAGATTGACGAGCGCGTCGCGCTGATCAGCCTTCGCAACAAGTTTGCCGTACATGCCAAATCGGTCCATGCATTTCTCCTGGGAGAACCAGCGCCCCCGAGCCTGCCGCTGAATGCGCCTGATGTTATTACTAGTTTACCTTGCGAAGCAAAGGAAGAGGAAGACGGCCGAGAGAAACGCAACGTGCGTTTACATGGTCCCCAGAGGCGCTTGGCGCTTGTGAGCTCGCTACCTGCGCACGTTACGTTGCGTCGCGAGTCTTGGTGGATTTTTTCGGTTTACGGTTCTGCTTTTGTTTGTAGCCTGGCTTTGAAGTCCTGCGACGATTCTCGGCATGCAACTGGTCGCCGCCGCGATGCGCCAGTTCGAGGGCGGCGATCAGAGCGCGAGCTTTGTTAATGGTCTCCTGGTATTCATTTTCGGGAACCGAATCCGCAACGAGGCCGGCACCGGCCTGCACAGAGGCGACACCGTTCTTCACGACCATGGTGCGAATGGCGATGCAGGAATCGAGATTGCCGGAGAAATCGAGATACAGAATCGCGCCCGCGTAAATTCCGCGGCGCGTGGGCTCGAGCTCGTCGATGATCTCCATGGCGCGAACCTTGGGAGCGCCGGAAAGTGTACCCCCCGGAAAACACGCGGCGAGCGCGTCAAAGCAATCGACCTCGGGGCGCAGGATACCGCGCAGGCTCGAAACCAGGTGCATCACGTGGGAGTAGCGCTCGACAAATTCGAGGCGCTCGACGCGCACCGAACCATACTCCGAGACGCGGCCAAGATCATTGCGGCCCAGGTCGACGAGCATGATGTGCTCGGCGCGTTCCTTGGGATCGGCGGCCAGTTCGGCGGCCAGGCGTTCATCTTCTTTTTCGTCGCGTCCACGAGGACGCGTGCCGGCGATGGGGCGATAAAAGGCTTCGCGGCCCTGTACCTTGAGGAGCATTTCGGGCGAGCTTCCTACGATGGAGGTATCACCCAGCTTCAGGTAATACATATAAGGCGAGGGATTGACGACGCGCAGCGCGCGGTAAATCTCGAAGGGATCGGCGCCGGTACGCGCGGAAAACCGCTGGCTGATGGCTACCTGAAAAATATCGCCGGCGCGAATGTAGGCCTTCGATTTGCGCACAGCCGCAAGAAAATCGGGGCGTGAGAAGTTGGATTTGACCCGCAGGGGGGAGCGGCGCAGCGGCGCAGGGTGATCGTCCAGCGGGGCGGCCAATTGGCGGCGCGTCTCGCGGATTTCACGGACGGCGGCGTGGTATTTGGCGCGCAAGCTGCCTTCGCCGCCGGTAAAAACATTGCGCACAATCCACACGCGGCGGCGAATGTGGTCGAAAACGACCAGGCCGAGGTAAAACATCATGACGGCGTCATCCATGCGGAGGTCGTCACGCGTGCTGTCCGGGATCCTCTCAAACAGCCGCACCATGTCGTAGGCGAAGTAGCCAATCGCTCCAGCGACGAGCGGGGGCAGGCCAGGAACGCGGACGGGCTTATAACGGGCCAGACGGTTGCGGAGGAAATCGAGGGGGTTCGACTGTACCCACGAAAGGCGGGTCTCGCCCTCGAGAATACACGCGCCGTTGACGTAGCGGAAGACCTCGACTGGATTGGCTCCAACAAATGTGTAGCGGGCGATTTTTTCGCCGCCCTCGACACTTTCGAGCAGGCACGCGTAGCGCGCGCGACGAGCCAGGCGCAGGTAGGCACCGACCGGCGTGAGCAAATCGGCGGTGAAGGTATCGTAGACCGGCACGAGATTGCCACTCCGCGCGAGTTTGCAGAAGGTCTTAAAATCGGGCTCGATCATATGGCGGCGACCGCGGTGCGGCGCGCGGAAGCCCTTTCTTCGTCGGCCAGGGCGCGGATGACCGCGCGGCGCATGGCGGCGCGCGGCGCCTGTTCGCCCATCCACATTTCCCACTGCGCGATGCCTTGCGCTAGAAACATCTCCACCCCCGAAATTGTTTCGACACCCCGGCGCTCGGCAAGATACAGCAATTCCGTCTTCTGCGGGCGATAGATCAGATCCATCACGACGCGGCAGTTCAGCTCGCTAGGTTCGAGCGGCGAGTCGCCGGAATCACCGCCGGAACCGGACGTGCCGGTGGAATGCATTCCGACTGGCGTGCAGTTCACCACGGCGTCGAAAGATTGCCGGCGTAATTCGATACGTTCGATGACTTCGCCACCCGCGGCGCGTGCTAACGCACGCGCCTGCCCCGGGCGCCGCGCCCAGATCGATACGTGCGCTCCCTGCGCGGCCAGCGCAAAGGCTGCGGCTCTGGCCGCACCTCCCGCGCCGACGAGCAGCACGCGGCTGGATCGCAGGGACACGCGGCTCTCGATGGCGCGCAAGACTCCGACGTAATCCGTATTGTACCCATAGAGCCGGCCTCGACGCACAATGACCGTATTGACGGCGCCAATCGTGGCGGCCAGCGGCTCGCACCCGTCAAGGTATCGCAGGATGCGCTGCTTGTGCGGCAACGTGACGCTGAATCCGCAAATCCCGAAAAGTTTCACGGCCTTGATGAAGTCCGCCAGATTGCGCGGGCTGCGGGCGAGCTTGTGGACATGAAAAGGCAGGTAGATCGCGTCCAAGCGACGCACCGCAAAAGCCGTATTGTGCAACAGGGGCGAGAGCGAATGCGCGATGGGATCGCCAATCACCCCAAAGATGCGCGTGTAGCGCGATGGACCGAGCGCACGGCGCGCGGGCGAAGAACGGCCCTTATCGCGGCTGAGCGGCGAGCCAAACACGCGGTTCAAACGATAGACGCGCTTGGTGGCGTCGAGCGAGAGCTGCCCCGGCGCGGTTGTTGTCCCGACAGCGGCGTAAGTGAGCGCGGCACCTTCGCGCAGGGCGAGAATCCGCGGGCCTGCGGCGTCCTCGGATGAGGGTTCGTCATTCGCGACGTCATCGTGCAAGCCAATTCCCTGCGCGGCGCCGTTGTTCGTGGCGCCGTTGTTCGTGGCGCCGTTGTCCGTCGCGTCGTTGTTCGTGGCGTCGGTGTTCGTCGCGTCAGTGTTCGTCGCGTCGGCGCCCGCAGCGTCGCTGCCCGCGCCGACGACAGGGCAGCTTGCGGTATTCGGAGCGGCGTTAGCGGCGCCCATGGGCACGGCCACAACGTCGTTCCGTGCGCCGACGATCGCGAGCAAGCGGTATGTGTCGGCAAGCGAACGACACACCGCGGCCACTTTGACCGCGTCCGCATCGCAGTGGCGCAGCTTCAGCAGTAGGTCCGGCAGGCGCGGCGGCAGGCGCCGAAAGTCGTGTGCCGAAACGAGTATGCACGCGGGCGACAGGGCCGCGCGCAATTCGCGGCGGCCAAGCCGGCCGGCGGTCTCGATCTCAACGTCGCACCACAGGCATCCGGCACGCACGGCCTGCGCCAGTATTTCGAGCTCCTCTTGAACGCTGCCGGCGAATTTTCCGCCTGCGGCAAGCCTTCGACAAGTGGCCACGAGGAGGGGCGTACGACTGTTTGGCGATATTGGCCGCGCGAGCGGTGCCCCGCGCTGGTGCGCGAGATCGTATGAGACCTGGTATGACGCGCGATGAGAATGCTGGCGCACCAGGTGCCGCGACATCCATTGGAGGAGCGCGGTACGTTCTGCAGCGTCGCGCAGATAATCGAGGCGCAACTCGAGTACGCGAGATCTGCCGCGGGGACCCATGGCGGACTGCAGCTGCCGGACAGCCTCGGCAGAAGTTGCTGCGGCAATAACGGCACATACACGATCCGAGCCAAAAACCGAGATGATAATACCCTCCTAGTAAGACTAGGGCTTCTATCATGCGGTATCAAAAGTGTAAAGCGCCCCTCGGCTGATCCTTGACGGCACATAGCCGCTTTGTTACGGTCGATTGAGGAATTTAGCCTCCCGCAGGAATCGTTTGGCGCTATTCATTAAGGAGCATGGGAATGTCTTTGCATACCCGCTATGTCATAGCTGTACTGGCACTTATAGGATTTTGGGGCAGCGTCAATGCGGATGCCCAGATTAACGCCACCCAACACGTACAGGACGGGGTGTACTGCGGTGGTGTGGTCACGACGCAGCCTCCCAACGTGAGCACCTACGTGATTTCCGGCCCCGAATCTGAAGTCAAGAACGTCTTCAGCCAGGGCAATTACGTATTCATCAACAAGGGTTCGGCCCAGGGCGTTAAGGTGGGCGATGAATTTCTGGCCTCGCGTCCGGAGACCGAACAGGTTCCGGTCCCGTGGTTCAAAGGTCAGCTCATGCTGATGAAGGCCATGGGCACATATTACGCCGATCTGGGACGGATCAAAGTTGTCAGCCTGCAGGAAAACACTTCGGTTGCGGAGGTGACTCTTTCCTGTGATTACATCCAGCGCGGGGACGTGCTCGAGCCTTTCAGCGAGCGGCCCGTGCCGGCTTTCAAATCCGAAGCGACCATGGACCGCTTCGCGGCGCCCAACGGCAAACCGAAAGCAACGATTGTGTTCACCAAGCGGTTTGGCCAGATGAACGGTGCCGGAACCGTGGTCTACGTCAACCTGGGCAGTGCCCAAGGTGTGAAGATCGGCGACTATTTCCGAGTTTTCCGTTACCAGAGCTCCAGCCGTGAGCAGCTATATGAGTACTCAGGAACGGCCTACCGACTCTGGGGATTTGGATCCACTCCGGTGCCTTACAGCGCGACCGAAATGCCCCGCGACGTTATCGGAGAAGGTGTCGTGCTGCGCATCGGGCCGAATGCCGCAACCGTGATGCTCACGAACAGCACGCGGGGGATTTTTGTTGGCGATTACGTGGAAGTCGAGTAGGAGGGTTACCGCTCTTCGCCCATCGGTACGGCCAAATCAATGAAGGCCAAGCAGCAGGCCAAACCAAGGCAGTCTGACCGCCCGGCAGAAATCAAGCCGGGCTTTTTTTTGCGACGCCTTTTTTTGTGAGTTAGGCAGGAGGTAGTTCCGCTTCCGAGAAAACGTCCGCGGTAAAGGCGAGTATCTTCGTCTGCGGATCACGGCAGGCGTCGCTATCGAGTCCCGCTTTCTTACACGTCTCGGCAAGAAAACGGCCGGCGGACCACTGATGCTCGACCGCCACTTGCGGCAGAAGCAAACCCCGCCGCGTCCCCTGTATGACTACCAGCCCGTGCTTACCGGGTTCGATCGCTGGTGGCGAAATCGGCGTCATTTCCGAGAGCACCGAAATTTCGATCTCGAGGCCGGGGATATCGGCGGGATCCAAGGGTGCGAATCGTGGATCGTGCAGCGCGGCGCTGATGGCGCATTGCACGACCGTTTCGGCCAAGGGCAGGCTTGGATCGGTGCGGCCGATGCAGCCGCGTAGTTTCGAGAAGCAATGCACGGTTACGAAGGCGCTTCCAGGCGCCGCCAGCCGCCCGGCAGCGGGAGGAAAGTCGGCAATACGGCGACGAAGAACGATTTCTACAATGGCTTGGCGGGCACGCACCAGCAACGCGTGGCGATCATCGTTAGAGAGCGCAGAATCAGAGAGTGGGAGCATCCTGCGCGTTTCGCCGGCGCTCCAGGAGACGTAATTGGCGCCGCTGCTTGACGCGATCATCCACGTGGTTCCAGAACTGCAGGAAATACTGGAAGGCAGAAGCGACGGCGCTCATGACCACGAGCCACACGAGGATGGTTCCAAAGGGTCGGACAGCATCGTGTTTCGCACCAAGTATTACGGCGCACACCGCGAGCACCTGCAACACCATCTTCGTTTTGCCAAGTGCGGAAGCCGGGATCGTGAAGCCCTCCGCCGAGGCGATATTGCGCAGTCCCAGCACCGTAATTTCGCGTCCGATGATGATCACCACCATCCAGCCGGGGACCAGCCGCATTTCGACCAGCGAAATAAACGACGCCGAGATCAGCAATTTGTCCGCGATCGGGTCGAGCAAAATGCCGAGCGTAGTAATCTCTTCGCGGCGCCGGGCGTAATACCCATCGGCCCAATCGGTCACGGCCGCTGAAAGCAGAATCAGGACGCCCCAGACAGCAAAGTTCATGGGCAAGCCGAAGAACGTGAAGTTCGGCTCACGCGTCAATAAAACGACAACCAACAGCGGTATGAAAAAAATGCGCAGTATCGTGAGGCTGTTGGGCAGGTTCATGCAGCACTGGGACGGCACTCGTCCCGCAGGACGTGTTCAACCCACGCATCAGGAGTTTTCACGGCCACCTCACTATAGCCCCCCAATGTTAGGCCCGTCAACGATTCGAATGAACGGCGCCGAACTCCGGCTAAAGGCCGAATTTACCGCAGAATGCGTGATTTGCGGGGCTCGCACTGCTGTGGCGCGGCATAGGGGGATGCTGTAGAACTGTGCAAATCGGCGGCGGCGGCAGGAGACCGGAATTATCGTACATGTTATATTACAAAAGATTAACAATACAGTTAAGCAGTGTGTTTTCAATTGGTTGAGATGGGATGCAGGCGCCCCGATCGACCATTAACGCTGCAGGTTATAGTGGAGTAACTTTCCAGTAGCGGATAATTTCCACATAGAAATCCACAGGAAGAGCTCATGTATCCGCTAGAAATAAACTGCCTTGCGCCAAATAACGAAATTGTTAAGCCCATTGTAAATTACCGCGCGCATCCCGGGTTTCATTCTATGGCGAAATTTCGTTGGCATCGGCGTTATTAATGCGACTGCTAGCTATTTTTCTGTCGCGCGCGGGGAATTAATTCGGAGCGGTTCGTCATGCGGCAATTCGTGATCGCGCACTTCACCATCGCGCGGTTGATCTCCGTGCGGAATTGGCAGAGGGTGCGCTTCTGGCGGCATTTCCAGGCGCAAACGGCGCGCCAGCGATTCCGGCAGATCCGCGTCGATTTGCATGTCCGTGCCGCGCACTTCGCTGCGGAGCACCCGGCCCAGCCCATGCACGAGCGCCAGCGTGCGGCCGTCCGAGAGCGGTACTGTGAAGCTCAGACGCACGACGGGATCAACCGGCATCACCTCATCGACGCGCCGCAAAAGTTCATCAAGACCGGTGCCCAGAAGCGCCGACACGTAGACGTTGCCATTTCCGCGGACGAGCGCTGCCACCGAATCGGCGTCGAGCCGATCGATTTTGTTGAAGACGCGCAGACGGGGCCGTGCATCCACGCCAAGATCGGATAATACCTTTTCCACTTCGGCGTCATGCTCGGCCTGATGCGGGTTGGAAATATCACTGACGTGCAGGATGAGCGAGGCTTGCTGCACTTCTTCAAGCGTGGCGCGAAATGCGGCGAGCAGAGGTTTGGGCAGGTCGCGGATAAATCCCACCGTATCGGAAAACAACGCGCGCCGGTTCGATGGTAAGCGCACGGCGCGCACCGTGGGATCGAGCGTGGCAAACATCTTAGGGGATACCAGGACGCTGGCGCGACTGAGAGCGTTGAACAGCGTCGATTTGCCGGCATTCGTGTAGCCCACCAGCGCAACCGTGCCGAGCGGCTCAGCCTGCCGAGCCTCGCGGCGCAGAGCGCGCTGGCGCCGGAGCGCTTCGATGTTCTCACCGATACGCCGGACCCGTTCGCGAATGCGCCGCCGGTCGGTTTCGAGCTTTTGTTCGCCAGGGCCGCGGGTACCGATGCCGCCGCCCAACCGTGAGAGGTTTCTATCGCTTCCCGCCAGACGCGGCAGCAGGTAGTTGAGCTGCGCGAGTTCGACCTGCAACTGGCCTTCGCGGCTGCGCGCATGCCGCGCGAAGATATCGAGGATCAGTTGCGTGCGATCGATGACGCGGCATTCGATCCCGCGCTCAAGGTTGCGCTGTTGCACCGGCGTGAGATTGCGATCGAACACCACGAGCGGAGCATCGTTGGCTGCGGCCTCCGCACGAATTTCTTCGAGTTTGCCGCGGCCGACGACGGTGGCCGGATCCACGGCGTCACGCATTTGCAGCATACTACCGGCAACGACGGCCCCGGCGCTGCGCGCGAGTTCAGCCAACTCATCCAGCGACTCGCGAGCGCTCTCGGTCGAACTTTGCGGGTAACTATTTGGTCCATCGTGCACCGGAGTTTGGCCGCGGTCCGCATTGCGGTGAGACGGGCGCTTCACACCGAGTCCTACCAACAGGACGCGCTCGTGCGTTTCCGTACTGCGTGGTGTTTTCATTCCGTTAGGCGAGCGGCTGGGCGTGCCAAGTCATACCAATTTAGCGGACGGTATTCGCAAGGGAAGGGGTGGCGCGAAAAAAGGCCCGTCGAGCGATCGATCTGCAAATCCAAGCATTGATTATACACCCGCCCTCGCGCCGGGTCGCTCTGCCTGTACAGCCGAGTCCAAGAGTAGGCACGATTATCGCCAGGTACGCTCTGGACGACAGGGAGACGGTAGGCGGACGTGCGCGTTCAGAGCACGTCCATGCGGAACGGGCGGCTCGGGAACAGTCGGGCACAGATCGAGAACAGATTGAGAACAGATCGGGCGCCGTTTAGTTGCGGGCATCCACAGATGAGTTGAGAAGTGGGACGGTCTCGCGCGCAAGGTAGCGTTCTACCTCGGCAGCGACACGCTCCGTAATTTCCGGTGTGTCACCAAAGCCGGTGAACCAATGCACCTCAGGCTCCTTGCGGAACCAGGTGAGCTGCCGCTTGGCATAGCGACGCGTCGCTTGCGCGATGGCGGCGATGGTTTCGGGAAGTGGCTTTTGCCTCTCGACATATTCGCGCATCTCGCGATAGCCAATGAATTCGAAGGGCTTGGCAGCGCCGGATTTTGCAGCGCCGGATTTGGCAGCGTAAGTGGAGCCGCGCTGGGCAGGGCGCACGGAGAACGGTTTGTCCACAGCCCCAACCGCAGGCGCAGGTGCAGGCGCACTCATCGGCTCGAGCACTGTTGGCTGCATGTGGTCGATCAATGCGGCTACCTCATCGCGCCAACCGCGCGCAAGCATTGCGTGCACGCGACTTTCGATGTGTTCATACAAGAGCGCGCGCGGCGGATTCAATCCGATTTTGAGCGGCGCATAGTCCTGGAGCGGATCGCGTCCCGCTCGATAGACTTCGGCTAACGCTCTGCCCGAAAGGAAGCGAATTTCGAGGGCGCGAACCACCTTTTGACGATCGCGTGGAGAAATACGCGCCGCCGATGTGGGATCGACACGCTGCAGAACACGGTGCAGATGCGCGCCGCCGTACCGCGCGGCACTGGCGTCCAGACGCGCGCGCAGGGAATCGGAACGCGCGGGAGCATCGGAAATCCGGCAAGCAATGCGCGCAGATACAGGCCCGTGCCCGCGGTAAAAATGGGGAGGCGGTTACGACGGCACAAGTCCGCTAGAACCTCGACGGCGCGGCGCCGGTATTCCGCCGCCGTAAATAACTGCGCGGGGTCGACCAGGTCCATTAAGTGATGTGGGATGCCGTGCCGCTCCTCGAGTGTGGGTTTGGCCGTGCCGATATCGAATCCGCGATAAACCTGCGTCGAGTCACAGGCTACCACTTCGCCCGCAAAGCGCTGGGCGAGAGAAACCGCGAGTGCGGACTTACCGGAAGCCGTCGGTCCGACGATGGCGATCAACGGTTTCATGATGGTGCGGTACAACTTGCCGCCAGAATAAGCGGAATATTCAGCGCGATTGCCAGTAGCGAAGCAGCAGATAGAGCAAGCAGAGCGATGCGAGCAGCAATACGCCCAGGACTTGCGTGCGGCGGATCTTCACCATTGGTTCTTTCCAAACGGCCATGCCTAATGGCATGGGGCCAGCAGTCCGCAGGTCATGTTTACTGCACATCAATCTACTAAGCTACTGGGCTACTAAGCTACTGGGCATTCACCGGCATATTATAAAAAAAGCTGAAACGCAATTCGATGTAAGGGCCGCTGAACGCCGGCGGCAGCGGCTCGAATGGGGATGAAGCGCGGATCGAGGAAAGAGCTGCGCGGTCGAGGGGCTCCTTCCCGGAAGGCCCCATCAATTGCGGCTCGGCATCGGGCACACCACCGTTGCGCAGGATACGAAATTGCAGAATGACGCGGCCGCGATCGCCCATACGGGCCGACTCCGGCATGATGTATTCCCAGTTGCGTTTTACACTCGCGACCACGCGCGCCAGATAATTCGAGAAATCCACGCCCTCGGTGGGCGTCAACATTTCGAGCGCTCCACTGAGTCCCTGGCCGCCTCCCCCACCCGGGCCTCCGCCGCCGGGGATGCCGAATTGTCGCGACGTTCCGCCATTGCCTCTGAGCGCGCCTTCCTCCGACTCCTGCAGCGCACGGCCCGGCGAGCTTGTTCGCGGCAAGTTAAGGCCGGTGCTGGTCGAGGACTGCGGCTTGGGCTCATCCACGGTGCCCTTGAGAAAATCGGGCGTCTTGTTCGGCGCCTGCGCCTGGGGCTGCGGCACGGGAGGAGGAGGCAAGTCGGGGGGCGCCTCGACGGGCGCCTCGTTGCGAACGACGTGCTCGGGAACTTTCGGACCAGGAAGTGGGCTGAAGCTCGCTGGGAGCGATGCGCCGCAGCAGGCGCGGATCGACGCGGATTTGCGGGCTGGCAGGCGCAACCGTGCGCGGCGTGCCACGCACGTCGGGGGGCATGTAGATGAAATTCAACTGCTGCCGCGCCAAGTCGATCTGCTGCTGCGATGGACCGCGATACGGGAAGAACTTAGATTGGAAAATGACGAAGATAATCAAGACTGCGTGCGCGGCAATCGAACCGGTGCGCGCGATCCAGTTCCAATCCCGCTTGGGCGCCTCCACCGGCTCCACCATCAGGTTTACGTCACCGGTGTTGAGGACGTCGGGTTCGAGACCCTCAGGCAGTTCGTAAGCCGACACGGGGCCCTTGCCGTGCAGCTCGACCACGGGCAATGCCGCGGGAACGGTAATGCGCTGGTCCATTACCGTGAGCGGGGCGTAATCGGGATGCAGGCTGGCCTCATCGAATGGCGTGGTAGGCATATCGCGCGGAATTACCTGGCGCGCGGCGAGCACGTCCAGCGGCATGTGCGCGGGAATAGACGAACGGGTATCGAGAGCGATGTGCGGCAGGTTCGCCGCCACAATCATGCGATCGTCCAGGAGCGTTGTCAGGCGGCGCGGCGGGGCGGCCGGCGCTTCCGCCGGAGGACGCACGTCACGCGGAATCAGCGACCGGGGAATCATGGAATTACCTGCTGAGACACAAATGCACCCAGTTGGACGCTGCGGCCGTGCTCGAGGATGCCTGCCATGACGCGGTCGGCGAGTGCGAGCGCGCGCCGGCCGGCCGCGCCATCGACCAGCGGCGCGCTGCGCGTGCGCACCGCGTCCACAAACGCGCGCAACTCGCCTTCCAGTGGTTCCTGCGGGCGGACGGGGAGCTGTTCGAATTCGAATTGCGGCTGTGGCCCGGGCTGGCGCACCCGTATGCGCAGCGCGTCCTGGCGGGCGTAATCCACGGAAATGTACTCACGCTCCTGAAAAAAGCGCATCTTGCGCACGCGCTCGACCGAGACGCGGCTAGCAGTGACATTGGCAACCGCACCCGATGGAAATTCCAGGCGCGCGTGCGCGATGTCCACTTTATCGGTAACCACCGGGATCCCCAGCGCACGCACCTCCGTTGCAGGTGCGTCCACCAGCGCCAGCAGGATGTCCAGATCGTGAATCATCACGTCGTATACTACGTCCACATCCAGGCTGCGCGGCGTGAAAACGCCCAGGCGGTGCACCTCGAAATAGAGCGGCCGACTGACGATTGGCAGCACCGCCGTGATCCCCGGATTGAAGCGCTCAAGATGACCCACCTGCAAAATTCGGCCATACCGCGCCGCGGTCGAGATCAGCAAATCGGCTTCGGCCAGCGATGCGGCCATAGGTTTTTCGACGAGCACGTCGATGCCCTGCTCAAGCAGGCGGCAACCGATGCGCGCGTGCTCGATGGTGGGGACAGCCACAGTCGCGGCATCCACCTTACCCGCCAGCGAGTCGAGATCCGGGAGAACCACAGTAGAGAATTCAGCAGCCACGCGGCTCGCGCGCTCTGCATTGGTGTCCACGATTCCGGCCAACTCCACTCCTTCGATTTGCCGGTAGACCCGCGCGTGGTTTCGCCCAAAATCACCGGCGCCGATCACCGCGACGCGCATACGCGGACCTGCGGCCACCTGCTTGATCGGCGCGTTTTCCGCCACGGCGTGCTGCGTCACTGCGCGCTCGGTAACGGCGCACCCGGATGCCGGGGCCGACACATGTGGTTCGGCTTGTTCGCGAATTGTTTGCGTCTCAATTGCCATTACCGCTCAATTAACACCCGTAATCTGATGGTTATCATGTTTGCCTGCGGGCACGACGCCACGCTTCGATCACAACAAGCGACGCAGCTGCCATTCGTGGAATCATTGCAGCATTCGACAAGACGATTGACACAACCTGGGCTGATGACTCATACCATCTCGAATCGCGCCGGCAGTTAGCGCAGCGCCGGCGGCGACGCTGACGGCAACGCGTCCGCAGCGAACGCTTGAATCGCGATTCCCGCCGCATCTGCCGCTGCAATCAGCTTCGTGCGATCAAACAGCAAGGTACGGCCAGCATCAATCGCCAAAGCCGTGGCACCGCCCCGTTGCATAGCTTCGACGGTGCCGCAACCCACTATGGGTACATCGAAACGCATATCCTGCCGCGGCTTGGCCACCTTGACGACTACCAGCCCTCCGCCGGATGCCAGGCGCCCAGCGCGCTCGATGGCTTCATCGGTACCCTCCATAGCCTCGACGGCCACGCAGGCGAGGTCGCGAATCACCACCGTCTGCCCGAGATCCAACGCCGCGATTTGCCGCGCGATTTCCAAACCGTAGGTAATATCCGCGCATTCGCGTGCGTCCGGAGCGCGGCGTGTAAGCACGCCGGGCTGCGGCACAAGCGGGCGCAGGAATGTGGTGGAATCCACCAGGCGGATGCCCTCGCCCTCCAGCACGCGTGCCACGGCGCCGATCAGCGAATCGGCGTTTTTTCGCGGGAGCGAAAAAAGCAGCTTGGCAAGCTTCCAGTCTGGCCGAATGGAGCTGAAGATCTTGTTGTGCTGCACCTGACCCGCCATCACCGCATGGGTCACGCCTTCGCGGTGTAGCAGGTCGATGGTGCGGCTGAGTTCGCCGAGGCTAACCCAGTGCAGGCGCTGCGCGACTTCTTCCAGTTCCTGCGACGCCTCTTCCCGCAGCGCGATAACGGCCATTTCGATGCCCTGGCTTCGCGCCGCCTCCAGCACCAGGAACGGAAATCGGCCGTTGCCGGCAATCAAGCCCCAGCGTGCCGCAGCGCCTCCCGGCAACAGCGGCTCGTTAGAATGGACGTCAGAATTGGCTGCGGAATCCATGGTGCTTGGCGCGCAGGGCGACTTTCTTACTTGGTCACGCCGCGAGTTGCGGACTCGATGAACGCGATCAGCTCGGCAACGTCCGACGAGCCATTCAGCTGCGTCCGCATCCGTTCGATCGCCTGCGAGGTATTCAACTTCGAGTGCAGCAGCAGACGGTAGGCATGGTCGATGCTATGGATGCGATCGTGCAAAAACCCATGCCGCTCGAGGCCGACAGTGTTAACTCCGTAGCATTGCGTCGAACGCTTGGTGACGACGAGCGCAAACGGAGGCACATCCTGCGTGATCACCGTCGAAGCGCCGATATAGGAATACCGCCCAATCCTGCAAAACTGGTGCACGGGAGAAAACGCGCCCACCGTGGCGTAATCCTCAATGGTGACGTGGCCAGCAAGCGTGGCGCCGTTCACGAAGAGCGTATGGCTGCCCACCAGGCAATCGTGCCCCACGTGAGCACCCGCCAGGAAAAGATTGTCGCTTCCGAGCCGGGTGATTCCGCCGCCCTGCGCGGTGCCTCGGTTCACTGTGACGTACTCCCGAAAAACATTGCGGTCGCCGGCTTCAAGCATGGTGCGTTCGCCCGCGAATTTCAGGTCCTGCGGATCGCCACCAATGGAGCAAAACGGATGCAGCACATTACCCGCGCCCAGCCGCGCAGGGCCGTCGACCACCGCATGCGCACGGAGCACGCAGCCTGCGCCAAGCGTCACGTCGTCGCCGACGATTGCGTAGGGGCCCACGCGCACGCCCGGGCCTAGCCGCGCGCTTGGCGAAATCACGGCGCGAGCGTCAATGATTGCGCGATCCTCTTGCCGAGGATCAATGTTTTCGCGATCCTCTTGCCGAGGATCAATGTTCCCGCGATCCTCTTGCCGAGGATCAATGTTCCCGCGATCCTCTTGCCGAGGATCAATGTTTTCGCGATCCTCTCGCCGAGGATCAATGTTCCCGCGATCCTCTCGCCGAGGATCAATGTTTTCGCGATCCTCTTGCCGAGGATCAATGTTTTCGCGATCCTCTCGCCGAGGATCAATGTTCCCGCGATCCTCTCGCCGAGGATCAATGTTCCCGCGATCCTCTTGCCGAGGATCACTATTTCTACGATCGATGTCCGCCATTTTCCGTCAAGAGCGCCGCCCGCCAGATGCTAAGCGCAAGTGCGGCCGGCAGTGTGAACTTCTGGAGAGGATTATTCACTCGTTCGAGACGGCTTCCGCCACGGCCGCGGGCAATTCGGCTGCGGGCAAGTCCACTGGGTCGCGATCCACCATCTTGCACATAAGCGTAGCTTCGGCCGCTAGTTCCCCATTCACCGTACCCACGCCACGCAACTTGCAGAAGTTGCCGCGCCAGGACACTACCGTGACTTCCAGCCGCAACTGGTCGCCCGGCACCACCGGGCGGCGGAAACGTGCACCGTCGACCGCAACGAAGTAAAGCAACTTGCGCGCACGGTCGGGAACTTCCATCAGCAGAAGCACCCCGCCCGTTTGCGCCATGGCTTCGATGATGAGTACGCCGGGCAGAATCGGTTTGCCCGGAAAATGACCCTGGAAAAAATGCTCGTTGATGCTGACGTTTTTTACGCCGACAATCCGCTTCAAGCGTTCCATCTCCAGGATGGCGTCCACCATCAAAAACGGATAACGATGGGGCAGAATACTCTGGATGCCGGCATTGTCCAGCAGTATGGGGAAACCACTCGAACTGCCTGCGGGAGCCGCTACATTGCGGGAAGTCCCGTTGGTTGGCGGACCTGGTTTCATTGCAGGCATTATAAGCGAAACTTGGGTTCAGGCCAAACGCACTCACGCCGGCCGGTTCCGGTTTTTTGACGGCGCATGACGGGGCAGCCCCGTGGCAGCGCTGAGCGGTAGCTAGCGGTACAGGTAGGTACGGCGCAGGTATTCCGCGGTCGCCCGGGTGAGTTCCGGATAATCCATGTGCTGCGAACTCCGCAAGGCAACTTCAGCGGTGGGGTCGACACGTATGTGCTCAAGCAGCCGGTCGATGTTGGAAAAATCGGTGTTGGAGAATTCTCCGGACGAGCTTTCAGCCTGCATGGCTTCCACTACCGCAAGCGACCACGCGTAGGCCACTCCCGCAACATCGCCCGGCAGGCTCAGCCAGTTGCCTTCCAGCAGTGTCAGAGACGGGTCCTGCTGGCGGTCGTAAAGCGCCACGAGCCTGGCCGCCGCATCTCCCGAACGCTTGCCTTCCATCCACTGCGCCACACCCTCCTGTAACCACACCGGGCTCCGTCCTTGGGTCTTCTCGGTGACGAAGCTGTGCGTCAACTCGTGCTTGAGAACGCGTGCGAGTTCCGGCGTGACCGTGACCAGACCTTGCACCGGAATGCGTATGCGGCCATCGTTCAGCGCGCCCACCCAACTCGGGGCCCGCGTGATATCGCCAAACGCCTGGCTAGTGTACAAAATCACGGCGATGGGCTCCCGTGGGGCGAAATCAAGAACGGAACCAATCGTTTGAAAGTCGTCCTCGAGCACCACCAGAATGGCTCGGGCGAGTTCGGGCGCTGCGCTGCCGTTGTACCGCAAAACGAAGTGCGCGCTCTCGCCCTCGCTAAACTGGCTTTCGACTTCGAAATCGCGCTCTGCCTTGGCAAGTGCCTGCGCCACATCCGGGTCTGGCCGCAACTCCTGTGCGCGTCTCCATTGCGACACAGCCTGCTCCAGGCGGTTCAGCCCGTAGTCGGCCCAGCCCGTCAGCTTGCACACGTCCGGAGAATCGGGCGCTCCGCGTCGCGCACGATCCAGAAGATCGAGTGCATCTTTATATTCGCCGCGGCGCAAACGCAGATACGCCACATTCAGCAGCAACGGGACCTGGCCGGGAGCAAATGTCAGCGCGCGTTCGGAATGTTCGAGTGCGCCGGAAATATCGCCTTGTATCAGGGCAAATTGTCCAGCCGCCGAATTCGCCGCCGCGGCTCGCGCTATGGCGTCGTCCCTGCCGCTGGCCGCGGCGGTCTCCAAGCGCTTCAACGCCACACGATCGATCGCACCGTCATGCACCACCTGGCGACTAACTTCATCCATGCTGGAGCGCTCGTCGGCCGGTGGGGGCGCCATGGACAGGCTGGCAGCTCCCACGTTCGACTGTGGATACGCAGTCGCGCCCAGATCGTCTCTTTCGATGCGCGCAACCATCGATTCCGGAATGGTGACCAGTCCCGTAGCCGTCTCGCAGGTAACTTTGCCGTTTTGCTGCGTGACGCTGTCGCCAACGATGAGCCGGCCGTTCTTGAGGACAATCGTGTCGGCGCATGCGCCCCCCGCAAAGCAGAGGGCCAGCAGCCACACCGCAGCGCCGCGCGCACACGACGGGAGCGCCCAGTTCGCGACACGGTTTACCAAGCGATTCACCATACGACGCAAGATAACGGGAAGGCCTACCATGACCGCTACAATTTTAGCAGCGGATGCGGAGCAGCCGGCGATTGCCTAGCCGGCCGATGTTCAATGCAGCTACCCCGGCGAGTCGATTCATACAACGTTCGCCGCTCGCAGCGCGGGCAAAAAAAGGGCGTGCCGGATTCCGGCACGCCCGCATGAAAACAAAAGCTCGTTAGAAAACGGTTAGGGTTTGCTGGGGCTGAGTGTGGCTTCGATTATTCCAACCGTCACACCTATTGCGACAATGGCCAGAATAAACCAGACAACGTGATTTGAACCTGCCGAAAACACCGACGGACTCCCCGGAGCTGCCGGGGGGCAGCCGCGTCAGGCGGATCGATCAGCATGCGCACCGAAGTGCCTTCCGGAACGGTCCTGGTTTCATCGTCTATCGAAACTTCAAGTGACCCTTTGCGCGCCGTAAGCAGAAGCTCGCTCGGGCCTACCCGTGATTTGCCCCGAAGTGGCTCCCGGCGTATTCGGACGGATGACTGCGCCATCCGCAACCAAGCGGAAACTTCCACCCTCGGCGGCAGACAGAATAACCGTACCACCCGTCAGTGTGGCGCCGAAACCTTGCCCAGTCTGATGCACCGTCGCTGAACTGGAAGGTAACAAGTAGGCTTGCGAAGTGCCGACACCCACGCGCAGCTGACCGTTATTTCCGGTGACCAGTGTATCGCCATCAAATACTGTCGCTCCGTTTGAAGCTAATCCCGAACCGATATTCGCATGATCCGTTTGCAAAACAACGCCGAGCGCAGACGTTGCACTCCCGGCAGGCGCTGCCATAACCGGAGCTTGAACAAGAGCGAGCGCGATCAACGCCGCACCGAGAGACTTAACTGGGATCCGCACGTGTATCCTCCACCTGATAGAGACGGGCATGGCTAGAGTAGGGATAAACCACATGCGTGTCAATACCAGAAGATACCAAATGTTTAGAATCGCCGTTATCAGCGAAGACAACGTTCAACGAAACGTAAACCGCTGCGGCCTAAATACTTAGAGCCCATCTCCGCCGCCGATCTGGCAACTTTTGTTTTTTGTTATCTCGCCGCCCCAGCCGATTGCAGCATCGCGTCGCGCGTGGCTTTAAATTCGGTTCCAGCCTTCCACTCGGGCATCGCGCTCTCATTTGCCACCCTGAAACCTACAAGGAAGTAGAGCTGAGCGTCCTGCACCGCGCCAGTCATGTCCCAATCCGGTTCAATCTTGTCGGAGGGCTTGTGATAGTGCTCGGCCGTATATTTGTCTCGCATCTGCAGTCCCCAGCCAGCCGGCCGCCCAATAAAGTCGATGCCCGCGTCTGGATCGAATGCGGGCACACCCTCCTTCGCGAAACTGAAGTGGTCGGAGCGGTAGAAAAATCCTTTTTCAGGCTCGGGATCACCCTTGACGATCCGCCCTTGCTCGTGCGCCAGGCCGGTAACCAGCTCATCGAGCGTGGAATTGCCCTTGCCGATCATCACGATATCGCTTGTGCGGCCGTGGACGTTCATCCCATCCATGTTGATGTCCATGGCCGTGCGCGCCAGCGGATACAGAGGATGTTCGGCATAATACCGCGAGCCCAGCAGTCCTTGCTCTTCCGCAGTCACCGACAGAAACAAGATGCTGCGCTTGGGCGGCGCGCGGAGTTGCGTATACGCTCGCGCAATTTCAAGGAGCGCAGCCGTACCCGACGCATTATCAACCGCGCCGTGGTAGATACGGTCGCCGTTCACCTCCGGGCCGATGCCGAAATGATCCCAGTGCGCGGTATAGATGACGTAGGTGTCTTTCAGCTTCGCATCGCTTCCGGGGAGCCGCGCGATTACGTTGTGTGAGTCGATGGTCCGCAGGCGGTTGTGCACGGCCAGCTTTGCGCGAATGCCCAAGGGCACCGGGTGGAAATCACGACTCGCTGCCGCCTTCGTGAGTTTCGCCAGATCCAGACCCGCGGCGCGGAAAAGCGTGGCCGCAGTGTCCTGCGATAGCCAACCCTCCACCGCCAGCCGGCCTATGTTCTTGTCCGGCGTCGACAGGTCAAATTGCTCGGCACTCCAGCTTCCGCGCACCACTTCCCAGGGATATCCCGCTCGGTCTGTCTGGTGAACGATCAAGCATCCCGCGGCGCCCAGCTGGGCGGCTTTCTCGAATTTGTACGTCCAGCGTCCGTAATATGTCATCGCTTTGCCGCCGAACACCGCCGGATCGAGTTCACCCGGATTGTGAGGATCGGGCACCGGAGGATCATTTATGAGCACGACGAGCACCTTGCCTCGCACATCCACGCCTTTAAGATCGTCCCACTGAAATTCCGGAGCCTGCACACCGTAACCGACAAAAACCATGTCGGCATCCACCGAACTGGTATCCACCACGCGCTTAGTCCAGGCCACGAACTGGTCCGCGAACTTTGGTGTGAGCGTATGCCCGTGCCCGGCGAGGGTAAGCTTCATGCCCGGATCGGCGGTGATCCCTACGAGCGGCACATTTTGCAAAAAGGTTCCGTCGGGGTTGCCCGGTTCGAGTCCAAAACTGCGGAACTGGTCCTGCATGTATTGAATCGTGAGCTGCTCGCCTTTCGAACCGGGGCCGCGCCCCTCGAATTGGTCTGAAGAAAGCGTGCGTATATGTCCCAGCAGGCGATCGCCCGAGAGCGATTGCAGCGCCGCAACGGGCGCTGCATTGGGCGCGTTCGGCGTTCGGGAACAGCCCAGCAGGCTGCAGACTACGCTGATGGCCAGGAGGCAGCAAAACGCAGCCCTCCTTTTAAGCAAACCAGGGATAAACGAAGTAGCACTCGACGAAGCAACGGCAAGCGAAGTAGCGCGGGATCGTGTGCGATGAGGACGATGGAGCGATTGGAATGGTTGATTGCGTGCGCCACCAAGCGCAATTGTGGTTAGCCGAATGGGCCTAAGTCGTTTTCGATCAAGCGCTCGATCAGGCAGAAAACCAGTTCGCATGATTCGCACGTACCACCTCCCGTAATCCGCCGGTGCCATTCGCTGTGGCAACCCAATATGGTAACCCTGCGCCGGTTCTTTCGCGCGGCAACAGAGTGTGTGGCGGGCATTTGTGATGGCAACGGTTCTGCTGGATGTGTCCCTGTTTTCGCTCTGAGCACCCGTGGATGCCAATTATGCGTCGCGTCGACGCGCTGAGTTAGAATAGCCGTAGCGCAAGCATGCGAGTCTTGGGAGCGTCTTCGCAGCCGCGAGGTCATCGTGATTCATGGTTTCGTGTTTCACAACGAACAGTTTCTGCCCATCGAGCGGGTGCGGCTGTCACCCGGCCAGGCCGGCCTGATGTGCGGATGGGGCCTGTTCACAACATTGCGCGTTTTCCGGGGCGAACCTTTTGCCTTCGAGCGTCACTGGCGCAGACTTGAAAAAGATGCCGCGCGCACCCGCGTACCCTTTCCTTTCACCGCCGCGCACGTGCGCGCGCAATTGCGCGAATTGATCCAGCGCAATGATGCTCGCGAAGGCACTGCCCGGATTTACATGATCTATAACACGATCGGCTTCTGGCAAAGCGATGAGTCGCTTCCGACCGTCGATCTGCTTCTCTACACGGCCGGCCTGCCTGCTCATCAAGAGTCGGCGCGCCTCAGCGTCGCCGAGCATGGCCGTCACGCCGCTTCGCCTCTGGCTGGCGTTAAGGTCACTTCCTGGCTTCTGAATGTCTGGAGCCTGCAAGGCGCGCAGCAGCGCGGCTTCGACGAGGTGATCATGCTTAATGAGCGCGGCGAAGTTGCCGAATGTACGGCCGCAAACATTTTTTGCGTGCGTGAAGGACGCGTCCTGACGCCGCCGCTTGCCTCCGGATGCCTCGAGGGCGTCACGCGTGGAGTGCTGCTCGACATCATCGCACCCGCGGAAGAAGTGAAATGCGCAGAGACCCCCCTGCGTCTCGAGGACTTGCGCTCCGCCGACGAAGTATTCATCACGTCGACGAACCGTAACCTTCTGGGCGTCTCAGAACTTGCGGGACACACGTTCGCAGGCGTGCCTGGCCCCGTTACCCGGCGGCTCGAACAAGCCTTCAGCCGCTACATGATCGAATACGTGGCGGGCGCCTCGACCGCCGCCACGGCAAAATAGCTGCCGCGAAATAATCGCGCAGAATAAAACTGCTGGATAAAAACTCTGGATAAAAACTTATGATCTCGCCTGTGAGAAAACCCGTGCAGCAAAAGTCCGAGCCAGGGGAATCGCCGCTCTCGGTGGCGGGATCGCCGCTATCACGACGCATCGCCGCGCGGCGCATGCGATCGCAGCACGAAGTAACGCCTGGAATGGTGTTGGATACACCGGTGGCGGCCAGAACGGTGTCGCGGCTATCGTCGCTCCGGATGTCGCCGATACCGCGGCTTGCGCCTTCGATGACAATGGCGCGTATGCGCAGTGCACTGCGAACGCTGCCCGCTGCCATCGGCGTGCTGGTTCTGTACGCGGCCATCGCCGTTTCCCCGGTCGAACCTGTGGCGGCCCAATCAAAACCCCACCAGGTCACCGCCGATAGCACTGCATCCGCGCCTAAACAGCACCAGGCCACCGGCGACGTCGCCGCATCCGCGTCCACGCAGCTCGTCATCCTCAAACAGTTCGGCCGCAACAAAGTGCGCTGGACCTTCGTGACGAATCCGAAGACCAGGCTGGACGGTAAGGCGGCCAAGGGCGCCCGTGTGCGCATTTTTTATCACGAGGAAAAAGGGCAGCGCGTCGCCGATCGCGTCAAAATCATGGAAGCAGCACCGGAATCGTCCGCAGCCGCCGCGACTGCATCTTCATCCGCATCCCGATCCATTGCCCGATCTGCGTCCCCATCGGCAGCGCCATCCGTTGCGCCGTCAAAGACAGCCGCGGCGAAGTCAACCACGCCCAAGCCAATCACAACCAAGGCAGCTGCGCCCAACGCAGCCACACCGGGCCGGTCCGCAACGAAGACAACCGCGTTGAACACGGCTGCGCCGAAAGCGACGACGACCTCGAAAGCGTCGCCCTCACTGCCGGCTGATTCCGCAGCTGCGCCTGCGCCCGCAACGCAGTAAAATACACTACGAACTGCTGCCGGCACTTATGGACCACCAATGACTACTGCCGCTGACTCCGAACTCGGGCGCCGCTTTCTCGACCTGCATCGCGGAGACAAAACACTGCTTCTGCCCAACGCCTGGGATGTCTCCAGCGCCCGAATTTTCGAGGAAGCGGGCTTCGCGGCGATTGGCACAACGAGCGCGGGCATCGCCAATAGTCTTGGATATTCTGACGGTCAGAAGATCTCCGCAGCTGAAATGCTCGAAGTCATCCGCCGCATCGCCAAAGCCGTTCGCATTCCCGTCACCGCCGATATGGAATCGGGCTACGCCAGCACGCCCGACGACCTGGCCGAAACCACGCGGCAGGTGCTCGCCGCTGGGGCGGTGGGCATGAACCTGGAAGATACGTCGAGCGCAATTTCCGGGGAACGCGCCACAGGCGAAGCTTCAAGTACCCTCGTCGACCTGAATTTGCAGAACGACAAGATTCGCGCGGTTGTCGAAGCGGCCAAGCGCGCCGGCGTCCCTTTCGTGCTGAATGCGCGCACCGATATTTTCCTCCATGCTATCGGAGCGCCCCAGACGCGCCTCGCTCGGGCCATCGAGCGCCTGAATGCCTATCGTGAGGCCGGCGCGCAATGCCTGTTCGCTCCTGGCGTCACCGACAGCGAAACCATCGCGCAACTCGTGCGCGGCGTAGGCGGACCGCTCAACATATTGGCCACCGCCGGTACTCCGCCGCTGCCCGAACTTGTGAAGCTCGGGGTAACGCGCGTGAGCCTCGGCTCTGGGCCCATGCGCGCCACTCTCGGCCTCCTCACACGCATCGCTCGCGAATTGCGCGAGCAAGGTTCTTTCTCGCTGATGACCGAGGGTGCCATGCCGTACGCAGAAGCCAACCAGCTCGTCGGGCACTAGATCGATCGCAGTCAGCCATCAAACGCATCTATCAAGTTCATCTGTAAAGTTCATCTATCAGGTCCGTCTATCGGGCGGCACGCAAGGTTCGGGACGCCCGCGCACCAAGCCGCCAGTTTCCTGACACGTGGGGTCCCTCTCCAATCATTGGTAAGCAAACAAGCGTTGACTAGCCAGGGCGTTGAGCAGGCCACGCGTTGAGCAGCCCGCGAACTGTCATTCTGAGCGCGGCGAAGAATCCCTCTGTAGCCTTGTGGCCTGCCCACTATCTTTCTTGGCAACTTCGCACCGAATTCCGGGTTCACATTAATGTCCTGCTGCGCGCGCGTATAATCGTAGACAGCCCAGCGGGCAAACCTGGCCGGCAGGCTCTTACGCCGCCAGTGTGGTGATTTTGCAGCTGCACCGTTACCGACGCGGTGCCCGAAGCAGTAAGGATGAACTCGTGGCCAGCCTGAATCGCCGCCCAACATGGCATGCGGCCCCGCAGCAGCGGCGCGTCACACGCGCCAAATCGCGCAGGCGCGTGCCGCCGCAAGCTCCGCTTGCCGCTTCGATCATGGCGGGCGCGCTCCTCTTATGCCTCACCCTGCACGCGTTTGCAAAACGCGTGCAAGCCGCTCCCACCGCCCCGCAAACCGCTACCTCGCCGCAAGCCGCGATGCCCCCTCCCGGCTCGCCACCAGCCGCCTCCGCGCCGTCGCAACCCCCGCCGCCACTCGATGCGCATTTCAAAGGCAAACTTCCCATCTCCGAGCTCACCGAAGACGAAGCCATCCTGCACGCGCTCAACCGTCTCGGCTACGGCCCGCAGCCCGGCGAGGTGGCGCACATCAAGCAGATCGGCCTCGAGCAATGGATCGACGTCCAGCTGCATCCCGAAAAAATCGATGATGCGGCGCTGCAAGCGCGCATCGATAATCTTCCCGCGCTCGGCATGAACGCGAAAACGCTGCTCGCCGAATATCCTCAGCCCGACGCCGCCGCGAAGCGCCTGGGCATTACCGTCGTCGAATATCGCAAGCGCATGGACGCTCTCGCGCATCCGGCGCAGGGCGTGCATCCGGCGCCCAGCAATCTTCCACAGGAAATGCTCAACGAGCTTGAAGCGGAGAAAGTTCTGAGCGCGGTCTACAGCCAGCGCCAGCTCCAGCAACAGCTCACCGATTTCTGGTTCAACCATTTCAACGTGTTTGCTTACAAGGATCTCGACCTCTGGCTGCTCGCACCTTACGAGCGCGACGCCATCCGCCCGCACACCCTGGGAAAATTCCGCGATCTGCTCGAGGCCACGGCCAAAAGTCCCGCGATGCTTTTCTATCTGGATAATTATTTGAGCGCTGACCCGCGCGCGTTTGCGCCGGGCTGAAGACCGCCCAGCCGGCCCGGCGCGGCAGCCCGCCGCGTGCGAATTCTCGCCACCCGCTTCCGCCCATCGGCGGCAAGCGCGGCCTCAACGAAAATTACGGCCGCGAGTTGATGGAGCTGCACACCCTCGGCGTCGATGGCGGCTACACCCAGCAGGACGTTGTCGAAGTTGCCCGGTGCTTTACTGGCTGGACCATCACCGATCCGCGCGTGAATCCGCAATTCTATTTCGACGACCGCATTCACGATCCCGATCCCAAGCGCGTTCTGGGTAAGAAGATTCATGCCGGCGGCATTAAGGATGGCGAGCAGGTGCTCGACTTGCTGTCGAAAAATCAGCGCACCGCGCATCACATCTCGCTCGAGCTGGCGCAGCACTTTGTTTCCGACACGCCGCCCGAGCACTGGTCGAGCGCATGGCCAAGACATTTCGCAAATCGAATGGCGACCTGCGCGAAGTCATGCGCACCATGATCTATTCGCCCGAGTTCTGGTCGCGTACCGCGTATCGCGCCAAGGTGAAAACGCCGTTCGAGCTGGTTGTTTCCACTGCCCGGGCACTGGGCGCCGACGTCGATGACGCCGTGCCGCTGGTGGGGTGGGTTTCCCGTATTGGCCAGCCGCTCTATCAGTGTCTCCAGCCCACCGGCTATTCTGATAAGGCTGACGCCTGGGTGAATACTGGCGCGCTTCTGAATCGGCTCAATTTTGCGATCACACTCGCCAGCAATCGTGTCGCGGGCAGCGGAGTCCAACTGACGCCTCTGCTAGGCACCGACTCCGCCGACGATCCCTACCAGGCACTCGATCGCGCCGTCGATGTTTTTCTCGCCGGCCAAATCTCCGAAACCACGCGCGCAACACTTGTGAAGGAATCCTCCGACCCGCAAGTCTTGGGAGCCAAGCTCGCCGCCCCCGTGCGCCAAGCTAATCTGGGCCTCATCACCGGCCTGGTTTTAGGCGCGCCCGAATTTCAGCAAAAGTAAGGCGAAAGTTCCGATGAAATGCATGCAGCGCCCGCCATCGTGAAAGCTGCTGGGTACGGCACCACCATCGGCAAGCTCTGGTAGAATCCACCCCGGTATGCTGCGTCGGCTCTCTATCGTTCTGGCGTTCGCTTTCGCTTCTACCTGTGCATCTATCTGTGCACTCGACCTGTTTCCCGCTTTACCCCGCTTGGCAGACGCCTCCATGATGCAGCCGCACGCGCAAGCAGCGCAGCCGCAAACTACGCCCCGCACGCCGACGCCACCAACCGGCACGCCAGCGGGCCCGCCACAAGTTGCGCCAAGCGCGCCGCGCGCCGGGCCGCCGCTCGCCGGACCGCCCGCAACTCCCGACGTCGTGCCCGATCTCGCGCAGCGGCTCGCCAAGTTTCGCCGTGTCTCGATGCCGTTTCACTCCGCCGGGCTCAACCCGCGCGAGCGGCAAATGACCGAAAAGCTGGTCGCGGCCTCACAATTTCTCGAAGATATTTTCTGGCGGCAGAGCGATCCCGAAGGTCTCGCTCTGCTGCGCTCGCTTGACAGCAGCAAGAATCCCGCGGACGTAGCGCTGCGCCGTTACCTGACGATCAATGGCAGCCGGTTCGATCTGATCCACAACAACGAGCCTTTCGTGGGCATAGCTCCGATGCCGCCCGGCCGTGGACTCTACCCGCCCGGCCTCACGCGGGCAGAAATCGAAGCGTACGTTCGCGATCACCCGGACCAGAAAGCTGCGCTGTACGATCCGCACACCGTGGTGCAGCGCGATGGCGCGCGTCTGGTCGCCGTTCCCTACCACGTTGTCTACCACGAATGGCTCGCGCCGGCCGCGGCCGCGCTAAACGAAGCCGCCGCATTGAGTGACGACCCAAGCTTTGCCAATTTTCTCCGCCTGCGCGCCAAGGCGCTGCTCGATGACGACTACTACGCGAGCGATATCGCCTGGCTCGGCCTCGAAAATCCTAAATTCGACGTCATCTTCGCGCCCTATGAGGTTTATCTCGACGATTTGCTTGGCGTGAAAACTTCCTATGGCGCCGCCGTGCTGATTCGCAATGAGGAGGAAAGCCGCAAGCTCGCCGTCTTCCAGAAATATGTTCCTGCGATACAGGACGCGCTTCCACTCGCCCCCGAAGACCGTCCGTCCAAGGCTGGCCACCAGTCGCCCATGGAAGTAATGGACGCGCCGTTTCGCGCGGGCGATCTTCGCCACGGGTACCAGGCGGTCGCCGATAATCTTCCGAACGATCCACGCATTCATCAGGAAAAGGGCTCGAAGAAAATCTTTTTCAAGAATTTCATGGATGCGCGCGTTACCTACATCGTTTTGCCCATCGCCAGGCGCTTGCTGCGCCCCGATCAGGCGGCTCTCGCGTCCGGCGAAGGCTATCTCGCCACGACGATGATGCATGAGATTTCCCATGAACTTGGTCCCGCCTACGCGCGCGTCCCGGCACGCGCTGCAAACGCGGCCACTGCGGGAAACGCGGCGCGCGTCCAGATTAACGAGGCGATCGGCCCCGCGTATTCGGCGCTCGAGGAAGCCAAGGCCGACGTCGTGGGCATGTTCGGACTCGACTGGCTCATCGAGCACAGCGCACTCCCGAAGGAAAAACGGCCGGAGTACTACGCCTCCTACGTTGGCGGCATTTTTCGTACGGTGCGCTTTGGCGTCGCCGAAGCTCACGGCCGCGCCGAAATGATGGAATTCAACTACCTTTCCGAACACGGAGCCATCAATCTTGTGGCCAGCAGTGCGACCGGGGGTGCAAGCGCGCATGCCTCCGGCGATCGTTACGGCATTGTGATGGAGCGCATGCCCGCAGCTATTGCCTCACTAGCCGGGGAATTGCTCCATATGGAAGCGACCGGCGACCGGCAGCGCGTCGAAGCGTGGTTTGCGAAATACGACCGCATGCCGCCGGACCTGGCGAAGGATTTGGCCGCGGACAACGACGTGCCCGTGGATATCGACCCTGTGTTTTCGTTTCCAGAACCGATTCGCTAAGCGCGCTGCACGGGCGGCGGGCTAAGGAGTGCTGTCATGGCCACTAAAAAAGAGCAAAACCTCAAGAACCACAACAAAGTCGTGCCTGCATTCCACATGTTTGTGCTGCCGCTGTTCGGGGTCAACCTCGTCTGGAGGCTCATGCAGTTAAGACACGGTATCAATTTCGCATCGATCATGGCGGTGCTCATGGGCTTAGGCTTGATCCTGCTCGCTTTGTACGCGCGCATGTTCGCAATGACGGTACAGGATCGAGTGATCCGCCTTGAAATGCAGTTGCGTCTCGCTCGTCTGCTGCCGCCCGAGCTGCACCCGCGCATTGACGATTTTGCCGTGGGACAATTGATCGCACTGCGCTTCGCGAGCGATCAGGAATTACCGCTTCTCGCCCGCCAGGTGCTGGAAGAAAATCTCACCAGCCGTCAGGAGATCAAGCGCCGCGTGAAGAACTGGCGTGCGGATTACCTGCGAGCGTGAGGCTGGCGGGATTACGCGTGTGGCACCACGATTCCAGCCGCTCGAATGGTTATTCGAGGATCACGCGCGGGTTGGCTCGCAATGGCCCTTGAGAAGGACTCAGAAAATTACTGGACGTGATTCGCACTTACAGCATCCCGGCCGCACAGTATCAATGCCACCAGGCCAATCAGTTCGTTCTGCTCGGACAACCAGGTCTTGAGCCATCGTTTTTTCTTCAATGGGTGCCGCAGGAAATACCGTGCTTCTCGAAGTAGCGCTGGTGATACTCCTCACCGCGATAAAATTCCATCGCCGGCGCGATCTGCGTAACGATTTTGCGCGGAAAGCGTCCGGCGCGCTCGAGTTCATCCTTCATCGCGCGGGCCGCGGCTTCCTGCTGCGCATCGTGGAAGAAAATCACTGACCGGTACTGCTTCCCATAATCGGGACCCTGACGATTGAGCTGTGTGGGGTCGTGAATATTGAAGAACACGCGCAGCAACTCTTGATAGGAAACCTGCGCGGGATCGTAATCCACCTGAACCACTTCGGCGTGTCCCGTACGGTCGGTGCAAACGTCCTGATAGGTGGGGTTCGGAACGGTGCCGCCCATGTAGCCGACAATCGCATCGTTAACGCCTTTTACCTGGCGAAATGCGCTCTCGATGCCCCAGAAACAGCCCGCTCCGAAGGTGGCTTTGGCCATGTTCCTCTCCTGTCGTTTTGCTGAAGCGCCCCTTAGCTCTGCCTGATGTTGTGCTTCGGGTTACTTCTGCGGAAGGTCTCTTTTATTTTGCTCATCCTCTGTCAACAGAAAAAAGGGCCGGCGATCTCCCTGTTACGGTGTTCAGCTCGGCGTACATATTCCATTTATGGCTATCTACGAAGTCTGCTAGCGCAGAGGTGAGCCTCGCTTGGCCGACTATTTTCTTTCGGCGAGAAGCGCCTCGATCTGCTTGGCGTGGTTCAAGTCGTGGCCAGCTGTCAGGCGCGTAATATGTTCGATCGTCTCCTTGCCGCGCTCGGCATGGATGCCGTAATACGTCCACTGCTCGGGCGCGAGGGAAGCGAACAGATCGAGATTAGCTTCTCGAAGTACGCGCAGCTGCTCGAGGGACTTGCGCGGATCACGCTTTTCGTAATGACCTGCGGCCGCCCACAAATTCTGATCGTAAGCCTGGATCGAAGTTCCAGAAGCACCCAGGATGTGCCGGATGCGCCAGGAGGTGACGATCTCCGCTTCAGCCAGATGCGCGAGGATCTCGGCGGCCGACCATTTTCCCGCCGCGGGGCGCTCGTGCAGCCTCGATGCGGGGAGTCCCTCAATTAATCGCGCGAGTCGTGCGGGTGTTTCCGCCTGCACTTGCAGGGCATTCCGGCTGGCAGCCTGACTATCAAGATTTGCAAGTATCCGCTGGATATATTCCTGTGGAGTTTCCTGCATGATCGAATCGTATACTGCCTTGCTTGCGCCGCCCCCACAATTTCGCGGCGGCCTTTTATCTCAGGAGTGAAGCGCTGCGATAGCCGCGGCAGGCACGGGGCGCCGGCACGCAAAAACGAACGCCGGCGGGAGATTTCGCCAAATCATTCTCTGCTGCACGGATCTGAAATACCTGCGCAGAAGGTGCACGACGTGAAACTTTCTGACGTGTCCATTCTTCAACTCCAACCGATGAAGATATTGAAATTGGGTGAAGACGCCTGCCTCGCCCAGCAGACTCCCCAGTTCGCCGAGGAACGCGGTTCTCTGCCTCTCCGCCATGAAGCCTAGCGCCAGCGAGGAGACGACCGCATCCACGTGGTCGATGCCGCGGCCGTGCAACTCTTCCTGAAGTGTCTCGGCGCGCGCATGAATGACCTGCAGGCGCGGGTCCAGCACATTGGACCGGAGATGCCGGGCGAAGCGGGCATTAATCTCAAAAGCCAGCAGCGTGGAATCTGGTGGCATCAAGTCGAGCAAAGCTTGCGTCATGACTCCAGTACCTGCTCCTACTTCCACCACCACGCGAGCCTTTGCCAGAGGAATCGGTCCAAGCATGGCGTGCGTCAGGTAGCGGGAACTAGGAGCAATCGCGCCGACGGTAAGGAAGTCCGTCAGCGCTTCCATGGCAAAAGTTTTCAGAGCCATTCTGGTGTCACCCTCGGTTGCGTCTGGCGCCAGGCTAAATTACACCAGCGTTTAGCAGTCTACATCACACCCGTCAAGATGTGACCCGGTTTAATACCATTTAACACTGTGGTAATCCTCCCAGTCGCGTCCGCATCGTGCCGCCCTGATCCTGTACCTTTACAGACTCCATCAGGGAGAAAAACCCTTCGGCGAGTGTGGGGTGGATGCAGACGGCGCCCTTCAGAAGTGTGTAGGGCTGACGCGCCATCATCATCATGCCTCTCGGCCAGCTTCTGGGACAAAGGATCGCCGGCCTGTCCTGAATTAATGACGATGGCATCGAACTTCACCGTATAGTCTCCTTGCGCAAACGCGGCCTATTTTCAATGGTAACTGTTGCAGCCCTAACTGTTGAGCCATGCGGTTGTATGCAGATAGCATCACTGCAAATTCGTTCACCGTCACTATGTCTTTTCTGATCCGTAGCGCAACCGCTGCTTGCGGCTATCGCTTTGTTGAGCTTGACCAGTCGCGGCAGCCCGGCCAAGCCAATCACCGTTCCGGTATGGTGCACCTGCCGGTCAGACTGTAGGTCTGTTGCCGCAACCGTGTGCTGGGTATTAGCTGATGCGGAGAGAGTTTACGCGGAGCCTTACTGCGAAGCACGCGTCCTGTGACTGGCGGGATGATTTTCCCTGAAATGACTTTTTCTCAAGAGCCAGGTCCATAGCAAAGACGGCGGTAACCACGAGCGTGATTGCCGCCGTCTTTCTCTGACCGTTATTTGCGTAAATGCTTCCCTCCAGCTGACCTTATTCTTCGTCTCCATCCTGTTCGGCCGCAATCGCGGTCAGCATGCCAAACAGGCCATGCGTCTCTTCCTGAGGCCCGGCCGTAAAGAACAGAGAATTGTAAGGACCAGCCTTGCCGCATGACGGCAGGCCGCTCCCTGTCGGCGGGGCCGCAGGGCAGCCAGCCGCACTGTTGCCGAATGTCAGCGACCACAAGCCGTCAATCGTAACGACGCTTTCACCGGTCTGGGCTACGGGATCACTGAAAGTCTTCATCAACCCGATGAATTCGCCGTTGAAGCCATCATAGGCCGCGATCTGCCCGCTGCCAAAATTCCCAACGAGCACCCGGTTGCTGAATTCGCCAAAATCGCGCGGGGCCCAAACCACTCCCCACGGGGCATTAAGCCAGGAGCCATGCTCGAACCGCGCCTCTAACTTTCCGGAGGTGCTGTAAACGTCGACGTACCCTAAACCCGCTCCGGCCACATCGTCATGCCGCGCCGGATCCTGTTTCGCATAGGTCACGAACAGACTTCCGCCAATATTTTGCACATTAAAAGGAGCAAACCCGCGAGGAATGCGGTCATCGTCAAATTTTTCCTCGGAAAAACGGCCTCGTTCGTCGTCCTTATCCGGAACACGAACGCGGACAAAACTGGTGTTGTAAACCTCGATGCTGCCAGAACGGAAATTCGCCACGTAGAGAAACCGCGTGCCGTTTACATCGCCGCTCGTGCAGCCTTTGTAAACCGCGTTCGCCGTCGTCACCAATAGCACCGGCCCTGTTGCGCCGCTCCACGCCGAAATCGTGCCATCTTCCGTGCAAAAGATGAAGGCCGCCGGCGCGCTGGTTCCCGAGCCGGTGATCACAAAATCGGGACTACTGTTCTGGACGACGCCCGTGGGAGCCGCAAGAGTTCCGGTGGGAGACTTCGGAGGCGCGGGCACGGTGACGGTCAGGGCCTTGGTCACGGTGGGCGGAGTGACGGTGGTTCCAATGGTGGTACCACTCACAAACGAATACACGGTCGATACTCCGCTGTTGTTGTCCGCCACCCACCAAGGACTCCCGCTGCTGCTGCGCGTGAGTCCCCAGGGATTCACCAGGCTGGGATCTGTGAAGGGCGTAGTAATGTAACCGTCGGAAGCCAGGTTCGTTTGTGTGTAATGTTGCGCGAACGCGGCGGTGGATATCAGCACGGTGCAGACAAGAATCAGAAACAACTTGCAGAAGAATGGCACGGCGCGCCTCATGGTTCCTCCGACGTGCTTAATTTGTAAGTCAGACCCCGTCCGCACAGGCTCATTAGAAGGACCTGGGCGGCACATCTGCCGCGGCCCGGCGCGCAGGGCAGAACGTACATCACTGAGATGGAAGGGAATGTCTTGAAAATGTCACGGAAATGTAAAACGTTTGTAAGGAGTGACAATTCCGACGGAAGGCGCCGTGAATGCCCAGCGTATTTTCGGAAACGATTGCCTAGATGGCCTTTCCGATGTGCTTTTCTACGTTACGAGGGGTTGCTGTGCGACCTCGCTCATCGCCGGCTGCGAGCGAGGCATCCTGATTAAGAATACCGTTCCCAGTTCGGAGGTGCGTTCGACGACGATCGAGCCGTAATGATCGTGAATGATTTTGCTGACGATGGCAAGTCCCAATCCGGTGCCGTTGGGTTTTCCCGCGCTGACAAAGGGATCGAACAAGTTGTTTCGAATGGCAGCGGGATATCCCGGGCCGTTGTCCGAGACGCGGATCTCGAACGATTCCGGCCCGACGAAGATATCGAAAGTGATTTTCCCTGCCGATCGGCGGTGCCTCGCAGGCGTTCAGCGCCAGATTGAAAAAAGCGCGCTCCATTTTTTGGGATCAAAGACTCCGGTCATATCGCCCGTCGCATGTGAATCGGAAATTCCCGGTTGCG
This sequence comes from uncultured Acidobacteriota bacterium, assembly GCA_963828935.1. Taxonomy (GTDB): domain Bacteria; phylum Acidobacteriota; class Terriglobia; order Acidiferrales; family UBA7541; genus Palsa-189. The sequence continues at coordinate 98,873 of CAWHGP010000012.1, forward strand.
CAGTTCGGGACGCGAGCGCGCGGCTTCGATGGCGCGGCGCACGCATTGATCGATGGAAGCGTTTACGGGGGAGATATTGCGCTGCTCGCGCGCCAGATCGCGCAGGGAATCGAGCAATTCGGTCATCTGTTCGGAGGCGGTTTGGATTTCCCTGTACACTTCGTCCCGGTCGAGCCTCAGTTTTTCCGCTTCATAGAGAAATTCAGCGTTGGCCACCAGCGCGGCCAGGTGGTGGCGAAGGTCGTGCGAGATGGAATTCGCGGCCCGGCCCACGGCGGCGACGCGCTCCGTCTCAATCTGCTTTTTTTGAAACGCCAGCAATTCGCCGCGCATTTTCGAGAACGATTCGGCGAGCTCCACGGCTTCACTGCTCCCGCGCGGCGTAATCGAATACGTATAATCGCCGGCGGCCAGCGCCCGCACGCCGGCCACAAGATTGTCCAGCGGAGCGAGTGATCGTGCCCGAGACAAAGCGGAGCTCAGACAGCAGCAGGCAAGCAGCACCGCCGAGATGCCCACGACCAGAATCGTGCGATTGAGCTGGCGGATGAAACCATCGGACGGCGCAGAGAGATGAACACGTAGCACTCCACGGGCGAAGGCGGGTCGTCGCGCAGCGTGACCTTTGCCACCTGGTATGCGTTGCCGCTCAAGGTGACCTCCCGTGCCTGCCGACCGGAGCACGGCTTCCGCGCCGAGAATCCGCCCCTGCATCACGGCTTCTTCTTCCGGCGAAAACGTGGACGCGATGATCTTGTCGCTGCCAGCGAACACGATCTTACTTTCCGCGACGACGCCAAGCTGCTCGGCAATCCTGGAATTGAGTTCGTATCCGATGGCCACGAGCCCCAAGCGTTTGGCGTTGCTTCCGACTCCCGCGAGAATCGGCCGGAGAAAGACCCAATAGAGCCGCCCGCCCGAGTACCACCAGGCGGAGTCTTGCCTCGTCTTGCAAGGAGTTTCCCAGATACCCCTCCGCCGCGCTGGATCGAGGCCCGCCTGCGTGACGTCCAGCGCGACCACGTGCCCGCCCGGATCCGCCAGCAGAAAAAGATCGCTTCCCGCGAGCCGCCAGAAAGGCGTGGACCCATCCTGGATGGTGGGCGCGTCGCTGGGTGCGTCATCAGCGCTTTCAAGCGTGGGAATCTCGGCCAGCAGCGACGCCGTCCGCGACAATTGCAGCTGCAATTGCCTGCTGCAGAACTGGTCTCGAATTCCACGCGATGGAAGCATCGGTGCTGTACTTCACCTGGCCGTCAATTTGCGTGCGCACCGTGTGGCGAATGATGAGAAGAATGGCGCCCGTCAGGGCGCAGATGATCAGCAGGGTGGAAAGTAGAAGTTGCGTCTTGCAGCCGCAGGCGAGCCATCGAACTCCTCCGCGAAACGTGCTCAGCTTTTCCTGTCTCACGCGTCAGCCGAATTGCCGGGCACGAACTTGTAGCCCGCGCTGTGCACGGTCACAAAAAAGCGCGGATTGCGCGGGATCGGGCTCGAGCTTCTGCCGAAGCCGGAGGATATGGTTGTCCACGGTGCGGGTGGATGGATAATTCTGATATCCCCAGACCTCGTTGAGCAATTCCTCGCGCGAAATCACGCGATGCGGTGGACCGCGAAAGAAATCTCAGTAATTTGAATTCCTGCGCGGTCATGCTGACGGGCTTGCCCGCGCGCTTCGCTTCCATGCTGGTAAAGTCGATTTCCACATCGCCGAAAATCAGCAGATCGTGCTGATGCCATTCCTGTTCCTGGGCGGCCGGTGCGGACGCCGACTGTGCGCTGCGCCAGTTGCGGCGCATGGCGCGGCGCACACGCGCCAGCAATTCCTTGGGGCTGAACGGCTTGGTGACGTAGTCGTCCGCGCCCAGTTCCAGCAGCACCACTTTGTCGTCCACGTCGGCATTGGCGCTCAGGACCACAATGGGCACCGAGGGCATCTCCGTCTTGAAGGAGCGGCAAAGCTCCTTGCCGGACAGACCGCGGCAGCTTCAAATCCAGGACCACCACATTGGGCGGCTGCTTGCGGAAGCTTTCGAGACCCTCCACTCCATCCGAGGCGATCCGGACTTCCAGCGAGTCGGCCTCGAACAGGCGCTGGAGCGTCCGCTGCATCGGACGGCTGTCCTCGATGATCAGGACTGTTTCCATTAAAGTGATCGCCTGGTTTGCGATGGCGCCGCTATCGCAGCGGTCGATAGAAAATGCGGTCGCTCTCATACCGGGCCCACCACCTCTCCTGCGACGGGTATCGTTGTCAATGTACGCCCGCTGGGAGCATATTCGCAACCGGTGGGAAGCTGCGCCTAACACGTGGCGTAACGCGACGTGACGCGAGATCCTAATCCGAGAGGGCGGCAACCCCCGCAGATCGCCGCCCGCCCGTGCGCGCCCGCGAGATCCGTGAAAATCTCTGGGGCTCGCATGCGAGTCTAGCGCCGCGGCGGAACACGTTTGTCATGGAAAAGTAAACAGTGCGTCATCTTTGTGCCAAGGGAATGCCCTAAAAAATACGCAGGGAATCACCGGGAAACGCGAGCCGCGTGAAGTACCGAGAATGGATACTCTCCCGCAAGCCCTGCACAAGTCTTACGGATTTATGTTGGGAGTCTGCGAGGTTTTGCTGCTGAGATCCTGCGGCGAAGGCAGCCGCGTCGCATCCCACCCGCCGCCCAGCGCCTCAACCAGCTGGACGCCCGCCGTCATCTGCTCCCGGCGGAGGTTGACCGCAGCTTGCTGATTGGTCAGCAAAGTTGTTTGCGCCGTAATGACGTTCAGGTAGGGATCGATTCCGGCCCGGTACCGGTCATTAGCCACCTGCAGGTTTCGCTGCGCTGAAGCAACCGCCTGATCCTGCTGGAGCTCTTCCTGCGACAGAATGCGGAGCGTCGCCAGATTGTCCTCCACTTGCTGAAAAGCGGCCAGCACCGTCTCCCGATAGTTCGCAACTGTTTGATCGTAGGTAGCCTGAAACTGCTCGACCGTGGCGCGGCGCAAGCCTGCATCGAAAAGCGTTTCGGCAAGAGCGGGACCAACCGACCACAACCGGCTGGACCATGTGAACCAGCTAGTAATCGAGGTGGCGGCGAATCCCGCCGACCCGCTCAACGTAACATTCGGATAAAAGGCGGCTGTGGCTACGCCAATCTGCGCATTAGCCTGGGCCATCAAACGCTCCGCAGCCGCAATGTCGGGACGCCGCTCGAGAAGCTGCGAGGGCACGCCGAACGGGATCGCCGGAGGATTCGCCTGCAGAGGCGCTTCCGGGAGCGAAAAAGTCGTGGCGCTCTGACCCACCAGCAGAGCGATGGCATGCTCGAGTTGCGCGCGCAGGATCCCGAGGTTCGTGTCCTGGGCCTCGGTGGTCTCAAGTTGCGTCTCCGCTTGCGCCACCGCCTCATCGGACGCAATTCCGGCGTTGAACTGCAGCTGCGTGAGGTCGAGTGAATCTTTGTAGGCCACTACCGTCGCGTCAAATAGCTGTTTCAGCGCATCCTGCGTACGAATTTCGTAATAATCCACCGCCACTTCAGCCTGCGCGGTGAGACGCACATTTTGGAGGTCTGCCGCGCTGGCTTGCGCGCCGTATTGGCTGGCTCTCACCGTGTTCCGGATGCGGCCCCACAAGTCGGGTTGCCAGGAAGCGTCAAACGGCAGCGAAAAATCGTTGAACGAACCGATCTGCGACGCACTGATCGGAAATCCTCCGAGAACGGGCTGTCGCTCGTTGGTAATTGAGGGCGCGGCGGTGACCGTCGGGTAATAGTGCGATCGAGCTTGTTTCACCAGGGCGCGCGCCGAAAGGAAATTTGCCGCGGCGGCCGCGATGTTTTGGTTGGAAATATTGATTTGCTGTTCCAGGGCATTCAGCTCCGGGTCGTTGAAAACTTCCCACCAGTTGTCGCGAATCACTTCGTCCTGTGGCTGCGCTACCTTCCAGCCGTCGGTTACTTTCAGCTGCTCAGGTGTCAGTTCCTTATACGCGCTGGGCGCCTGCACCGAGGGCCGCACGTACTTCGGACCAACGGTGCATCCGCTGAGAAAGAGCAGGCAGCACGAGATCGCGACGAGCGGCGAACCTGCCCCCAGCGCGGAAAACATCTTGCGGCTAGTCATCCGAGGCATGCGCCACCCTCGCGTTTGCAGGTTGCGGCACGTGTACGCGATCTGCGCGGAAAAAGCTGCTGCGATCGAGCACCCTTTCCTGAAACTCCTCGAGGTACAGGTAAATCGCCGGAGTCACGTATAGCGTGATGAACTGCGACACAACCAGTCCGCCCACCACCACCAGTCCGAGCGGCCGCCGTGAAGCGCCATCCTGTCCGAAGCCCAGGGCGATGGGCAACGCGCCCATCAATGCCGCGAGTGTGGTCATCATGATGGGGCGGAAGCGTTCCATGCTGGCGTCATGAATGGCTTGATCGTCCTTAATCCCCTGCGCCACTCGCTGCTGCGCGAAGTCCACAATCATGATTCCGTTTTTCTTTACGATGCCCATCAGCATGAACATGCCGATGAACGCATACAGCGAAGCTTCCGCACCGAATACCCACAACGTGAGCAACCCGCCCACCAGCGCGACGGGCAATGACGACAACACTGTGATCGGGTGCAGGTAACTCTCATAGAGAATGGCCAGGATCACATACATCACGAAGACGGCCAGAGCCATCAATATGGTCAGACTGGACACCGTGTTCTGGAATGTCAGCGCCTCACCTTGCAGGCCACCTTGAATGTCGGCCGGCACGATCTGGCGGGCGGCGTCCAGTACGTAGGTGGTGGCTGCGCCAATGGTGTATCCGGGCTTGAGATTGAAAAACAGCGTGACGCTGGTGAACTGGTTAATGTGATTGACAGCCTGCGGACCAAGCACCTCGTGAAACGTGGTTACGGCACTCAAGGGCACCATGCGCTGCCCATCGTCGCTCTTGATGTACAACAAACGCAGATTCTGCGGGTCGGCGCGAACGTTGTCGGCCACCTCGAGAATTACCTGGTACTGATCGTTGGGCTTCTTGATCAGGTACGTATAGTTTTCCGAATACGCGCTGTGCAGCAGTTCGAGGATGCGGGTTTCCGAGATGCCGTAGAGTTTGGCCTGATCCCGCAGGAGTTCAACGTTCAGGTTCGGCGTGTGATTGAAGAGATCGGAAGTCACGAACAGAAAGCCGGGAAACTGGTTCATCTTCTGCATCAGCTTGCCGGCAACAGCATAGACTTCATCGGGATCGATTCCGGAGAGCGAATAGGCGAATTGGCCTTGCGTATTCGCCGTTGCGCCGGTGCTGATCTCGAGCACAGGATTGGGCTGCAGAAAAGCCATCAGCCCGGGTATGCGCGCGCTGATCCCGCCCATCAACTGTCCGGCAACCACACCAATGGGCGGGCGTTGTGAGGGATCTTTCAAGAAAGCGATCAGGAATCCCTGATTAGCAGCCAGGAATTGCGAGTTGCCGCTCATCGAGAACGTCATGTCCACGGCGGGATTTTGATGCATGGCATCTTCCGCCAACTTTTGATACGCGTGCATCTGATCGGGCGAAGAGCCTTCCTGTGCGACAAAAATTCCGCGTATGAACGAGCTGTCGCCCACGGGCAGGAACGCTTTGGGAACGATGTAGAACAGGTATCCGGTACCCACCAGGCAAATCACCCAGACAATTGCCGACACCCAGCGATAGCGCAGAAAAAACCACAGCGAGCGCCCGTACAAACCCACCACCCGACGCTCTACACCGCCGATGACCCGCTCGATCCAGGTCCTTTTGGCGCCTTCGCCTCGCTCCCCGAGCAGTCTCGAACACATCAGCGGCGTCAGTGTCAGTGAAACGATTCCGCTGGCAAAAATCGAAACGATGATGGTGATCGAAAATTCGCGAAAAATCCGCCCGACCAGCCCGCTCATGAAGACCAGCGGGATAAACACCGCGGCCAGCGAGATGGTCATGGCCATGATCGTGAAGCTGATTTCCTTGGCGGAGTTGAGCGTCGCTTCCAAAGCGTTTTGCCCGCTCTCCATCAGCCGCACCGTGTTCTCGAGGAACACAATGGCATCGTCCACCAGGAAACCAATGGCCAGCGTCAAGGCCATGAGCGAAAGATTGTCGAGGCTGTACCCTAGAACCTTCATGACCACGAAGGTAAGCAATAACGAAAGGGGCAAAGCTACGGCGGGAATGAGTGTGTCGGTAGCCCTCCCGAGAAACAGGAAGATCACCAGCACTACCAGCCCAAACGCAATGTAGAGAGTCTCCTGCACGTCTTTCACGCTGTTCACAATCGTTTGCGAACGGTCGTAAATCGGGATGATGTCAATCGAAGGCGGAAGCTGCGCGCGCACGCTCGGAACCAGAGCACGGACGGCCTTGGCCACTTCCACGGCGTTTGATCCCGCGCGGCGGTAGACCGCGAGCACCACGGTTGCCGATGGAACATGTTGTCCGCGCACCCAGAACCGCATGCTGATGCGCTCGTCCTGCACGCTGTTGTTTACCGTGGCGACGTCTTTCAAATAAACAGGCGCGCCGTTTTTCTGGCTGATGATGAGCTCCTCGTAATCGCGGGCATCATTCAACTGCCCCTGTGGCTGCACCAGGAAAGATCGATTCTTGCCGTCGAGTTGCCCGGCGCCCGTGTAACTTGTCCCTCCCTTGATAGCCGCGCCCACATCGTCAACCGTAATGTTGCGGGAGGCCATCGCCGAAGGGTCGGCCTTGATGCGCACGGCAGATTGCGTGCCGAACACCGCCACCTGGCTGACGCCAGGCAAAACGCTGATGCGTTCGCCTACCTCGGTATTCGCATAGTCATATAGTTGACCCGCGGTCACCGAGTCGCTGGTCAGGCCCACATAAAGAATTGGCTGATCGTTTGGGTTCGTCTTGCTGAAGGTCGGCGGGCTCGGCAAATCGACGGGCAGTTTCCCGGTCGCCTGGCTGATGGCCGCTTGCACGTCGGTGGCGGCGGTGTCCACGCTCTTTGACAGCGCAAACTGAAGCACGAAACTGGTGTGGCCGGTGCCGCTGTTGGAAGTGACTTCTTCCAAGCCCGGAATCTGCATGAACTGCCGCTCGAGCGGCGTGGCCACATTGTTCGCCATCGTCTCCGGCGTCGCTCCAGGGTAGTTCACCTGCACCTGGATCACCGGATAATCGACCGCCGGCAAATCGTTCACTGGCAGTGACAGATACGCAAGCACGCCAAATAAAATAACGGAGGCGGTCAGCACCGCAGTCATCACGGGCCGCCGAACGAATGGCTCTGAGAGATTCATGGCTTGCCGCCTCCTGCCGGTGAAGAAGTTGAAGAAGAAGAAGATGATGATGATGAAGCTGAAGCGCCCGTGGCACTCGGCGGTGCCCCGCCTGCAGGAGTTGGCGTTGGCGATGGCGGCGCCGTCGAAGCCGCGCCTGGAGCACCACCGGGCGCCCCGCCCGGCATTCCCCCTGGCGCGCCGGTATCAATGCGTACCTTGCCACCCGGGTGCACGGTCATCTGGCCGGTGACCACCACGCTTTCGCCGGCTGCTACACCACTGGCCACCACCACCTCGTCACCCTGGCGCTGTCCCAAGGTTACCGGGCGCAAGTCCGCGGTGCCGTCCGGCTTTACCACATAGACGAAGGTCCCCTGCTGGCTAAGTTCAGTGGCCTGATTGGGAACCAGCACCGCACCCTTCACGGTCGATAGAATCAGCGTCACGTCCACGAATTGACCCGGCCAGAAATGGTGATCCGGGTTGCGGACCGTGGCCCGCAAATTCACCGTGCCGGTGGCGTTCTGCACGATGTTGTCGAGAAATGTCAGGCTGCCCGCGCGGGCGCTATTCGCCGGGTCCGATGGCACCCGCACCATGGTCTTCAAAGTTCCGCGCGTCATCTCCTGGCGCACTTGCGGCAGGTCGCGCTCGGTGATCGTAAAGTCGGCGTAAATAGGATCGAGATGCTGCACGGAAAGCAACGCCGTCGAATTTGCCTGCACGACATTTCCCACATCCACCAGACGCATGCCCGCTCGCCCGTCAATCGGCGAGTGGATGTAGCAGTATTCCAGATTCAGCTTAGCGGTTTCCACGGCAGCCTGGGCAGCTTGCAACTGCGCCTCATCCACTTCCACACTGTTCTTTTTTGTTTCAAAATCAAGCTGCGAGACTGCTTTCGTGCCGGCAATCGAGGCATACATCTTCAGCTGCGAATTCGCCAGGTCGAGTGCCGCCTTGCTTTGCGCCAGCTGCGCCTGCGCTGAGTCCAGCACCGCCTGAAAAGGACGCGGGTCGATGGTAAACAGCAGCTGTTCTTTCTTGAGTTCCGCGCCATCCTCAAAATGCCGTTCGGTGATGCGCCCCGAAACCTGAGGCGTGACCGTCACCGACTCGAACGCGCCGTTTCTGCCAATCTCATCGAGATAGACGGGCACATCGCGGGCGACGGCTGGCGTTACGGTAACCAGCGGCGGCGGCATCTGAAAACCGGCGGCGGTGGTTTGCCGATTACACCCCGCAGCAGCGGCCAGGAGCACGCCAAGCAAGAGCGCCATACAAATCGCAATTCTATCGTTCGTTCTCACGGGATTCTCCACGACGCACCTACGAATCGGATGGGTGACACGGCGCCCTCAAGTCTTGCCTCCTGACGCCGACCGCCACCCCCGCTCGCGTCCAGCACTTCACGGCACTTCACGGCACTTCACGGCTTTTTCCCATTGGAGTGTGGCGTGCGCGCCCGCTTTTGGCGCGGGGCGTTGAGCCGCCAAAAAGAATCGACCACCTGCTTCGGCAGATCGGCCGGCACCGCTGCCTGCATGAAGCGGTGGTACATGATCGGACCGAAGAGCAAATCCATCGCCAGGTCCACATCAATGCTAGCGCGCAACTCGCCCCGTGTTACCGCGTTTTGCAGCAGCGCGTTCAACTGGGCACGGCGCCCGCCGGAGATGCGCGCGCGAAATGCATCGCCAAAAGCCGGGTTGCTTTCCGCGTAACTGATCACGCGAGGCCAGATCTTGCTGAAAGCCTCCGGTTTCTGACTGACCGCCAGGTGCCGCAACAGTCTGGTGATGTCATCGCGCGGATTGCCGGAATCAAAAACCGGCAACTCGCACTTCAACCGGCCCAGCGCTTCCAGGCAGAGTGCTTCCTTGCTCACCCAGTGCTTGTAGATCGTGGCCTTGCTGACGCCCGAAGCCTCCGCGATATCGTCCACACTGGTGCCCTCAATGCCGGTGCTGGCGATCAGATCGAGCGCGGCCTGGAGGACCGACTCATGCGCTTGCAAACTGGGTGATCGGGGCATCGCGTGGAAAACGATACTAAACGGTTTAGTTTAGATTGTCAATATAGTAGCTGGGTGAAAACGAAACGGAAAGAGCGGCCCAACGAACTGAGGGACCCCATGCAGACGTCAGCTCTTACGGCGTGGCGACCGCGGCGGGAGTGGAGCCCGGCACCCCCTGCGCCGCAGGTGCCGTCTTGCCGCTCTTAACCTCATTCACGATGTTCGCCGCGATGCCGATACTGACCGGGCACGAGCTGTCGTTGATCCGGCATTCGGAAAGCGTCAACTTGCATCCGCAGGTACAACTCTCCGCGTTCAAGCGGTGCAACACGGTCTTCTTCTGCGCCGCCGTAAGTCCGGCCATGTTTACGCCCGGCAACTCCGTAGCATTCGCGGCGTTTTTTAGAAATACCTGGCCGGTATCCACAAACGTCTCGACGGGCACGTCGGGGGCTTGGCCGAGCAACGAACGAATCTCACGTTCATAATCGTCGGGAGCAGTAAGGCCGACATGTTTTTGGACTACGCGTCCCTGCGTATCGATAAGAAAAGCTGTAGGCAATGCAGGAACCCCGCCGTATTGATCAATCATCGCGGGTGTGGCCATGACGATCGGGTAGTTAATTCCCCTCTGCTGCGCGAAACGCAAAACCTTCTCCGGTGGATCGTCATCTTCGGAAATTCCCACGATTTGCAGCCGGTCTTTAAATTTCTCTTGTAGCGCGATGAATGTGGGAATTTCTTCGCGGCACGGCGGGCACCAGGTCGCCCAAAACGCCATGATCACAACTTTTCCCTTCCAGTCGGCGGCGGATGCAACCTTGCCCGAAATGTCCCGCACTTCAAACGCAGGCGCACTCTGCGGGTCTTTGACGAACCGCACGGACTTGGCCGGCAGGTCCGTGCGCAGCCCCGTCAGCAGATGCGTTGCGGCGGCCCCCTGCTCAGTTCCTGCCTTGGTGTGCCGTAGGACGTAGGGCGTCGCAAGCGCCATAAAGCCCACCAGCAATAAGCCCGATATCGGCCAGAAAATTCGTTTCATATGTTTCCTACATTTCCTGCGCCCGCTAAACCTGCCCGCTTAGTTCGATACCCATTCTACCCTTTTGCCGTCATTTCAGTGCCACCATGGACGGGATGTTGCGGTAAGAAAAACAGCCCGTTCCCGAGTGAGCGGGAAGAGAGGACCGGCGGAACGCCCTTATTTTATGCCGGGCCGTGGGCGTCCTGTCGGCGCGAACCCTCCTTACCGCCCCTCGAGTTGCACACCCACTGAACCGCCGGGAGCTTGCTTATTCTTTAACCTTGAGTTTGAGCTTGGTCTTGTTTTCTTCCAGAAAGGTCCGCAAGCCAGCACTGGCGTCCAATAAGCGTACCCACTGTTCGTAATACAGTGTGACGGGAAAGCGACCTAGGCCGTATACGCTGACCCCGCCTTTCTCACCCACCCTGAACTCAAGAGAACCGCGTTTCCTTGAATCGCTCTGAGACTCAAGTTCCGCGATGCGGGCCATCAACTCTTCCTTCGTCGGTTCCGTCGTCGGTTCCGTCATCGGTTTCGCTCCGCTGTCGAAAAGATGCTAGGCAGCCTTGGCAGACTGTTTGCGTCCTTGGGACCCCTTCTTCCTGCGGTCCGACCAGCGTTTCTTCATTAAATCGGATAGGCGCTTTCTGCCTTCAGGAGTAAGGTGGCGGCGCTTTCTGCGTGCTCCAGTTGTTGCTGCAGACGCGCTTCCCTCCGCTGACCCCGTAGTATGCCCGCCCTCTGAACGCGTACCACGCTCGCCCTCCGATCCGTCCAGTAATGCAATCGCCCGGCTAAGTCGGTCTCGCTCCTTCTTAAGTTCAGACACAATTCTCTGCGTATCCAAGATAATCCTCCGATTTGTATTTCTTCATGCCACGACCAGAAAACACGACCAGAAAATCCGGTGCTACGTATCATCTCATGAGTGGCTGGGTTTTAAAATGACACCCGATACTTTTTTTTACCATGTGCAGGGCGCGTGGTGACACGTGCAGTTAACGACCCTCCCCTTCGTGAATGGCAGCACCGAATTCCCGCCAGATACGCCAATTTCCGGCTCGTTGCTCCAACATGCGTTCGGGATGGAACTGTAAGCCGACTAGGAAGGCCCTCCTAGGGTCGAAGAATGCTTCAATCAGTCCGTCATCGGCATAGGCCATAGGTCGAAATCGCGGCGCTAACTTTCGTATTCCCTGGTGATGATAGCTGTTCACACGCAAAATCCTACGGCTATACCAGCGCTCAAGCGGCGTGCCGGAAACAATCCGGACTGGATGCCGATAGGTGTCGTAATGCTCATAATCGATATGCTTCATGGCCTGCTTAGCAGAGTCTGGCAGACTCTGCTCGAATAAGGACTGCTTCTCCTTCTGCACGTCCACGTAGAGCGACCCGCCGCAAACGACGTTGATCAGTTGCGATCCTCTGCAAATACCTAGGACCGGAATGTGCAGACGGAGCGCGCGGCGCAAGAGTCGAATCTCAATCTCATCCTTGAGCGGATGTGTTTTCTCGAGGTGCTGCAAGTTTTCGCGGCTCGCGCTGTACCGCTTTGGCTCGATGTCCTCTCCCTCGACCAGCAGCAAACCCCGCATCCCGGTCATGTATTGCGCCAGGAGCGTTTTGGTGCCGGGAACGACCGGAACCATGATAGGTAAGGTTCCCAATCGCAGGAGTAACTCGAGATGATACTCGCCCACGTAATCGATTAATTTATTCTTGCGCGCTGTGCGGCGCGTGACGACCAGGACCTCGGGGCGGTTGACGGCCACGTCAGCGCAAAAGGAGACGCAGGGCGTCCACCAGCCGCGCGTCTTTTTCTCGCCCTTGTGCTGCCACGCGGATATGTAGATGGTCCATGCCCACCTTGTTCGAGCAATCCCGCACATACATCTGATGCTCGACCAGCAGCCGGCTTTGCAGTTCCTGCGCCGTCATGCCCTCCGTGATCTTGAAGAGCGCAAAGTTCGCACCGGTGGGGTAGACATCGATTCCCGGGATGCCTGCGAGAGCATCGTGCAGCCAGCAAACATCACCGATCAAGCGCTTGCGCGCTTCATGATACGCGGCATCAGTGGATGGCAATCGCGAGAGGAAATATTGCGCCAGTGTGTTTAAGTTCCAGGTGGGAACGAAACGGCGCAACCTGTTCAGCAGGTAAAGGTTCTCGCTGTAGCAGTAGCCCAGCCGCAGCCCCGGCACCCCGCAATGCTTGCTCATACTGCGCACGATAAGCAGGTTCGAGAAACGATCGGCGAGCGGCAGCAGGCTGGGAATCGGATCACCTGCAAAATCGATGAAGGATTCGTCGACGATAACCAGCTCCAGATCCGCCGCGCCTCGCATGAAATCGACCATCTCCGCAAGAGGCAGGAACTGGCCTGTGGGATTTCCCGGGTTGATGATCAGCGCCGCCTTAATGCCGCGCTGGTGCACCCATTCGAGATAGTCCGGCAGGCAAAGCTCGTAGCGGCGAGCGGGGTCGAGCGCATATAACTCGGCATCGCGTTGATCTTTGAGTTTTTCAATGTACTCGCCAAACGTGGGAATCGGCACCGCAATGCGATCGATCAAAAGCGTGTTGATCAGAACGATTAATTCAGTCGCCCCGTTGCCAATGATCAGGTTTTCCGGCTTTACATGCAGGACCGCGGCGAGATTCTGCTGGCTGGATATGGAGCTGCTGGATGGATAAGACTTGATCAGACTGGGAAGGTTATGCTGCAAGTCGGCGAGCATCTCCGCGGTCGGATAGTAAGGGTTGGCAATGAAGCAGAAATCGATGATCTCGCGAGCCTTTTCGTAACCCACCAGGTCCGCCAGGGCCGGCGAATGCGAGGTCGCGTAAAAGAGATGCCTCTTAAGGTCGTCCGAAGGAATGTAGGTGGTCTTCGTCATGATAGCGATTCCATGTAGACAACGAGGCCCGGGCAAATGCAGTGTTGAAAAAGGCCGCTCACCGCTCTCCGTCGATCACGGCAAATATCCCCGCGTCATCATTATTTTGATGGTTGTGAGCTGCCTCTGGATACCAGCGTCGGCGCACAAAATGCCGGTCGGCGTATGGGCTTCGAGCTTCCGCCGTCATCAATTCGTGAAAAGTGAGATAGTGAAAAGTGAGACCGATAGACATCGCACTTTCCCGCGGACGTATCCGGGGAACAACATGTTTTACCCTGCCGGCAAACTCGTCGCCGTTTTGACGTTTCCCTCCTGTTGTCGGTTTTATTACGTGCACAGGTCGCTGCCTCCCACCCTCTCAGGCACCATCACAGACCCATCGGGAGCAGTCGTTCCCGATGCGAGAGTTTCTGTCAAGAACGTTGCGACAGGGCAATTGGCGGAAACCCCAGACCGATTCCCCAGGCCTGTTTAGTGTACCCGCTCTGCTGCCGGGCGAGCACCCGATTTCCGTCTCGCCCACCGGGTTCAGCGCCAATGTGGTCAACGTAACCATAGCCGCCGGTGCCAATCAGAGGTTGAACATGACGCTGCGCGGGGTGCTTTCGCTTGGGGACCTCGGTTTTTCTCCAGCGGACACGCAAGGCACCGCGGAAGCGCAAGCGAGGCTCGATAAGCGCTCGCACATGCTGCGCGTTCACCAGCGCCTCGCGTTGATCGCGCCTGCTCCTTTGTTCGCCTCTGTAGTTACCGGGACCTTAGCCGTCAGCAAAGCCACCAGTTCAACGGATCGCTTTACGCACTTGGCGCTCGGCTCTCAGCGGCTGGCGATTTGTACTTTATGAGCGCCTATTACGCGATTCGAGCGCCCAAAATTCCCGGGCGGAAACGCGTGGACCGATTCGCGTGTATAAGATTCTGGCGTGGATCCACGGGGATGATCATGACTCCCTTTCTGGTGACGATCGCGTTCGATCAAAAAAGCCGCGGTGAACGCGTGCACGGGATCGCAAGTGCCCATGGCGCCGTCGCTATTGTGACCGCGGCAGCCTATGGCGCGCCCATCCTGTCGGTATCCATAAAGTTCTAACAAAGCGCGTGTGGAAGTGCGGAGCGCAACGTGAATATCGTCACGATCAGGCTACTCGTCGCTTGTTTGCTTCAAGGGTGTTTGCTTCAAGGGTTTTTGCTTCTCGGGATTCCGGCATTTGCACAGACGGAAACTCAGTGGACTCTGGAACAGTGGACCCCTGACGTACCACGTATCACATCCGCTGCATCAGGTGGAAGGCCTGAGCCATGCGGCAAAGGGCAAGGGCGTTTGCCGTGCCGACAATGTGATTTCTTGATTGCAGCTCCGGTTAAGGTCAATTCAGGAGACAGCAAGCGTGATCTGCACATGCTTCAAGTGGCGCGCGGCGGCCAGTTTCCGATGTGACGGTGCGAACGCAACTTATCCCCAGAGTCCGCCACGCAGACAACATTGCCGGTAGACCTTGGCATTCAGTTCGCGGGTCAGACCGCGAAGTTTGCTCAATTTCCCTTCCAGTTGGTGCTGAATGGAGACGAGGCGCGAATATCGGGGACGATTCCGGAGACGCTGACCGATTTCAAGATCGATCCGCCTCCACAGTTGACCATGCCGGTGAAAAACGAAATGCCCGTGCGTGTAGAAATGATTTGGCGGAAACAAAAGTGACGAAACAAAAGTAACGCTAAGAACGTCAGCTCGATCGGAGTTCGCCCGCAGGGCGCTCAAAAAACTCGCCCTGCGAACTCACTGCTAAGCTGCGCTGGCCCACGAACGTTCCAGTTCAGGCCATCCCGCCTGCGGAATACGGCCCAAACCGTTCGCGACCGCAGTAGACATTTTGCCGACCAGGCGCTCGGCGCGGCGCGCCGACCGGGATAGTGCGAAGTTGCCGCCGGTGGCGACCAGTATTTTGAACATGCTCAGTAAGACCACCGACAAAATGTAGGTCTGCAGGATCTGAAATTCTTCCTGAATGTGGGCCGGCGCACCCTGGCGGATCAGGAAACGGTGGAACCTCCAAAGCGTCTTCAGATCCGCTTGCAGCATGGAAATCCATGCGACAGCCAGAGTCTGCCGTTCGCGTCGGAACCGCTTGGCCACTTCCTGCAAATACGGATTGGAGGTCAGCAATCGGTATTCAGAGTCATCCAGTAGGGACGCGGCGTTGGGGAATGCCAATCCTTCCAGACGCACCATGTGGCCCACGGCCGTGAGCACGGAGGAATCCGGCCCGGTACGCCGGCCACGTTTGAACCCTACCGCAAATCCGACGAAGCCCGTCAACAAGCCCAGGCCAACAAGTGCGAACATTATAAGCGCAATCATGGGTGTATCACCCTCCGCACAGTCGAGGTTGCCTGCTCCCAGCCGTCCGTCCACTGGCTGAGATTTGCAATCGGATCTGCTGCCGGGTCCGCTTCGATCCGTGGGTTTGGCGCGTAACTCCACATGGCCCAGGTCCACATTCCAAGCATCGCGACAAAACTCAATGGGCGCAATAGTTGCCAATACGGGAGGAAGGAATGACGTAAATCGATCATCGCGTTGTTGGCGGTCGACATGGAAGCCCACGCACCGAACGCCAGCGCAATTCCAGAGATGTTTCGTCCGAGCGGCAAATCATAGTAGCGCGCCGCCGCCAGTATGCTCAGGATTAAAACGGCTTGGGCAAACCCGAAAACGCGCTCCAGCGCAGGATATACAGAGTGGAAATGCGTGTAGGTCTCATAGCTCCAAAACGCACCGACGGCAAACGCCGTCACCGTGATGGCCACGGCCTTGAACCCCTTCGCAGCGAGATTGTGGAGACCGGAGTCCTTCGGAAAGACGTGCCTGAAAACTTCCCAAACAATGAGGAAGCGCAAAACGATGTCTACGGTATCGCTACCCCAGTAGAAGTTACGGTACGCGGTCGCGGAGAGCCTTTGCGCCGGGAAAAAGCTGGTCGATCGAACTACCATCCACAACGCAAACGAGAAGAAATACGGATACACCTTCCACTCCCCGCGTCGGAGGAGACAACTGAGAAGGCACACTTCAAGCACGATCCCCAAGCTCAAGACAAAGAGGTTGATCGACGACACGATACGAGCAGACTACCACAAACGCGGTAGCTTTGCAACTTACTTGTACGACTTGAAGATGGGGGGCCTTTGCCCCCCCACAAGTCTTCAATCCCCTGACGGAACTTCCCACGGAGACGGAGGAGGCCACGGATCCATTCGAATCACCTCAATTTTAGATTTGTTGCGCCCTGACAGCAGCCACATTAACCCCGAAGCGAAACACCAGCGATTTTTTCAGCGTTTTGTTCAGTCGGCTGAAATCCGCTACTGGAAGAAGAGAAATTTGCAAACCAGTCGGAAATAGTCTAGAATACCCACTGCTTAGAATCAGGAGCGTTATGCTGCAGGAACACCCGATTTCGCGCTATCTGTACCGAGTTTTCGACTCTTTGCCAAGTCCGTTTGCGCAACTCGCTTTCCTGGCTTCGCTGCGAGACCCGTATACCGGACACTATCTCCATGAGGGCTGGGCCACCATCTGTTCCCCCCAAGAGGTCAATCTGGCCCTGCGCCAGACGCACCGGGACGTTTTTGAATGTGTGGCCAGTCTGTCGCTTGTGGCGCTTTCCAGAGAACTTCGTAAACACTTTAAATCGTTGGAGGAAGCCGAACGGCGCGCCGCTACTTTGTGGCTGGAAACCGAACCTTATTACGAAATGATTCCCGAAGGTTGCTCTTCGCTTTCGCGCCGGTTTTTCATTTCACAAGTTCGCTTTGCTTTGGAACTTTTAATTCATGCTCCGAGCTGGGAATACTTGGAGGAACCAGCCTCATCGCCACTCCCACCACCTGACCCAACACTTCGGCATCACTTGGTAAACTGAAGCTCTGCACCGGAGTGCTGGAACTGGGGTGCGGGATCAGCATCAGCCTCGACCCTTCGATTTGGCACCAGCCGCAACGATACCCTTGGTGTAGTTCCACAAAATAGATCGGCCGGTCTGTTTCATTTTTCCAGCCATCCTGCGAGATTCGCCGGCGCTCCGGATCGATCATCACGAGTGCCCCGGGCCGCAATAGCGGAAACATCGTTCGGTCGGTCAAACCTACGTAACCATACGTGTGTCGGCGCGTATTGCGGTTAATCAGGAAAGCAGCGGGAATTTCCCCCCACAAGGCGACCACCCGGTTGACCAGTTGCGTCGTTTCCCAGCGAAAACTGGGGTCGATGCGCACCGGCACCAGAACTTTGTCTTCAAAGCCGTATACTTCCGCCGAAGTCACACGGGTGGTCTCCGGCAGAAACCTGGCTCGGTAGGAGTGGACTCTGTTCGCGTTGACGCCGAACTTGGATAAAACATCATGCAAATCGAGGCCATACACCGAACATAGGCTGAAGAGCTTGAAGACGCTGGGAATCGAAGGTTCGTTTTCGATCTGTGTCAGACGCGCGGCCGAAATATAAAAATTGTCGTTGTCCTCTTCCGAAGCAATGACCGCGCTCGCCTCTTGCACCTCGCGCAGCCCGATCTGCAGCCGCTCGCGTACTGCCTTGAGATACTGTCCCGGTATTAATTCCATGGGAGTGCGTCTAGGTCATGTAACTAATCGCACCTTCATGCGCGGGATATACGCCATTGACAATCCACGCCGGTGCAAGTAGCAATCTCGGCACCTTATCGCGTTCAGTACACTGAACACGGTATGGCCCAAGTCTACCCCTCAACCGCATTTCCGACAATATGCTTATTGTTTCGTTAACGGCAAGTCCGGCATCAAGGGATCATGGGATCATGGGTTACAGCTGGGCTACGGCGCCGCGCGCGCTTTAGTACGTGAACTTTATTCCGAACTCGATATGCCGGGCGCCCCCGTTAAAAATCTGTGGATTGAGGAATGTACCGCTCGAAACACTCGCGACACTCGTGTACCCCGGAATCAACGCGTTCGTGGTGGACGGAAACACGCTTAGGCTACTTAGCGTGAAGTCCGGATGATTAAAAACATTGAATGCCTGAACGCGCAGCTGCAAGCCCAGGCGTTCGGTAAGCCGATTGTTCTTGAACAAGGCCATATTCCAGACATTCAGCGGCGGAGACCGGAAGGTATCGCGGCCAAGGTTGCTTAGCGCGCCAGCTCCCGCCTGGATGTACTTTGCATTAGGATTGTTGGCCACGTAGCCGACCGTGCTTGCCGGGGAGCACGCTGCATTGACGCTGGTCGCCCCCGTTACCGCATTACGGCACAGGGGAGTAACCAGGCTTCCGGTGCCCTCGACTCCCCCGGGATTCAGGACCACGCGATCGCCCGCGGAATCCAAATTGCCGTTTGAATCGAGGCCCGATTGCACCGTCACCGGCTGCCCACTCTCATACACAAACGATCCGCTCCACTGCCAGCCATCCATAACTCCTCTGGCTAAACTGTTATGCCAGGGAATCGGCGGCGTGGCGTACAAAAATGCGATCGCGACCTTGTTTGGCGCATCCAGCGCCGATCGCGCCCATTCATTCTTGAGGTTATACGGATCTTCCGGACGGCGGGGGTCGTCCGCACTGGTGTTCAGATCGTTGGTGGCATCGTCCATGGTATTGGAATAAGTGTAGTTCGCCCGCAGGAACAAACCAGAGCCGAAGCGATGCAGCAATTCAATGTCACCGCCATTGTAGGTGCTCGTCCCGACGGGGGCCTCCTCGTTAACCGGGCCGCCGGTAAAGCCCTGTGCGAAATACCGGAACGTGCGCGCAGCAAGGAATTGAGCTAACGTCGGTGCGGTTGCGGATACGCTCGCGGGAATATCGGAAGCATGGATGTAGGTTGGCAAAGGCTGCGCGCCATTCTCAAACGCGGTGATGGAGTTCAGCTCAAATTGTACCGGCAGTTCCAGCGCGCGCGTTCCGAGATAGTGTAGTGTCAAGCTCGTATTCCGGAAGATCTCCCGCTGCACCTCGAGCGACCAGCTGAAAACCTTAGGATCTTTGGCGTCCGCCATCGTTTGTTGGGTTAGCGCGCGCGCCGCCGCCGGGGTGCTGGGAGCTACGAAGTTCAAATTCATGGCCCCATTCGCGAGAAACCCGTTGCCGCTGGCGCACCACGACGGGGGTGCGCCAAAACTCGTGTTGCATGCAGTAATCGTCGACAGAATGTCTTGCACTTCCGCAGGGAGCCCGTTGGAATAGAAATTCCAGGGAAGCACGTCATAAACAACGCCGGCACCGCCGCGTATCGCCCATTTGCCTGACCCCGTCGGATCCCACGCAAAACCCAGCCGCGGGCCCAGATTATTCCAGTCCTGTTTCGGAACATGAAAGACCAATGGCGTGCCCGGGACGCTGGCGATGGCGTTCAACGCGTTTAGTTTCGCGCCCGCAGGATTACCGAAAAAATCGTAACGCAGTCCGAGATTCAAAGTGAGGCGCCGGCCAATCTTGAGGTCGTCCTGCAGAAAAAGATTAAAGTTCTTGGAGTTGTCCAGAAAAAAAACCGTTGCCAACCCCCTGAACACTCGCTCCCGGCAAAGCGGGAACCTGATCGTTGATGAACTGTGCCAGTGAAGTGTATGCAAAGAGCCCGCGCTGATCCTGCAGGAACACCGACGGCGCGACATACCAATAATATTGGCCTCCCCAGCTGAGCGTGTGTCGTCCAGCGACTCGCGTCACCGTGTCTCCCACCAGGTATTCGTTATAAACGCGCGAGCTGGGAAGGCTCGTGCTCGGTCCGATGACTCCGCCTAAGTCCGCAAAAAATAGGTTGGGATAATTCTGCGCAATTCCGCTCAACGGAGAGAATTGGCTGAACCGCGAATACGAAGCTTTGAAATCATTGATGAGGTTCGCGCCGGCGGTCCATACGTGATCCAGGATAAAGCGGCTGTCATCGATAGTCGAAAGCGATTGGAATTGCGCCTGTGGAAAACTGCCCGCGACCGGTGCGTGAACCCACGTTTGCAGCAATCCCAAATGTAAGTGCTGCTCTGCATCTAGATTCGTGTCCGCATTGACGATGAAATTTTGCGCGTTGATGAAGCTGGGCGCGGTCGAGTTGACACTGCCCACCGGTATCTGCTGGCCGTCCACCGTCACCGCTCTGCTCGCGACCGGCGCGACGGGAAACTGCGCCAGCAGATTTCTCACCTGCACATCCGCGGCCAGTGAATTCAGCGTCACTATACCAGCCGCGGTGGGAGTAATCGCACTCGCGCTGATTTGCGGCTGGCCCAGGCTGTCAAATTCGTAAGCGCCGTAGAGAAAGAACCGGTGGTTAAAGACCGGTCCGCCAATGTCGCCGCCGGCCCGGTTGAAATCGTATCGGCGCTTTCCGCTCCGCACCCCGGCGAGAATGTCCGCCTGTTCCTGATTGTCCGAGGCGTCATAGTTGCGGTTTCCGTTGTACAACCAGGCGTCAAAATGTAGCTGGTCGGTTCCCGTCTTGGTGATGACGTTGAACTGTCCACCGGAGCCGCGGCCGTAAGCGGCGCTGAAAATATTCTGATTGACCGCGAATTCCTGCACAGCGTCCGGAATTACCTGCTGGGATACGGTCGTGACGTCGGGATCGTTATCGTCGATGCCATCGATGCTGAAGCTGTTTTGCCGGCCTCGCAGGCCGCCAATCGATCCTCCGGTGCCGGACGTGCCGCCCAGGGCCGCCGTCGTGTTGGGTAAATAAATCGCAAGGTTCAGGACCGAGAGGCTGTTGCCCGTCGCGATGGGGATATCCGCAATGATGTTTCCGTCAAAGGTTCCCGAAAGCTGCGAGCTTTCGGTTTGCACCACGTCCGCCCCGGCTTCCACCCGTACTTCTGTGCTGGCCGCGCCCAGCGCAAGGGTCGCGGTCGCGTCCGTTATTTGCGACGGACGCACCAGCACGCCGGTACGGTTGCGCTGCGCAAACCCGCTGGCCTCCACGGTAAGTGTGTATGAACCTACGGGTAAGTCCGGGAAAACATATACTCCAGCGGTAGAGCTTTGCGTGCTCCTGCGGGTGTGCGTGCCTTCGTTTACGGCCATCACGCTGGCGTTGGGGACGACCGCGCCCTGCGGGTCGAGAATCAGCCCCCGCAAGGTTCCGTTCAGTTCTTGGGCCCGCCCGGAACCGCCGCGGCCAAGAGCACCAGCAATAAAGCCAGCGAACTCCGCGTCACCTTGGACATTGTAAGTTCGGGCAAATGCATCAATTGGCCACCGAATGTAACCGTTACTTCACCGTTTGACCACCCGCCGCTTGCCTCAGAGTACACCAAAGTGCACTTAACGCTTGAGATATCTAATGCGAATTGACAGCTTGAACGTGTCTTCGAGAAGTGCAGCACCGGTTGGTCGCAAATGTAGCATTGGAATGCGTACTGGTAAGGCTGTCCTCCAAATTCGTTGCCGACGTCACCATGCTTGCGGACACCATCAAGCAGCCCTAAGGTATTTACCATCCTGGACACCCAGGTTAACGTCACGGCACTACGTGCTGACGCATCAAAGAATTACGGGGTCTTTGGATGTACGTTCGCCGGCTTGTCTGCTATACTTTGCGCGCTACTCTGGGCGGGCCCTCGGAATACCGCGTTGGGGTGCCGGCAATGCCGCTCCGGAGTTCGCCAATCATGAAGGAATGGCCCGGCCACGACGTTTCTCCCACCCCTGGCGCCGAACCAGCATCCGATTCGCCACTTGGGAACGGCGACGTAATCAAGGACGATCGGCGAGAAACTCCACGATTGACCGCGGAAAACCTGGCCTATATTCACCTCGAACCGGATAGCGGCGCGATTGTACTAAATGTTTCCGACGGCGGCCTGTGCTTTCACGCAGTGGCGCCCCTCCATCAGACCGGTGTCGTCCGGTTCTGGTTTTCGCTGCGAGCCGATCAACGAATGGAAGTGATTGGCGAATTGGCATGGACCGATGAAACCAAAAAAACCTGTGGCCTGCGGTTCACTTCCCTGCCAGCGGGAGCGCAAGAGCAGATTCGCAAATGGGTGTCACAACCCACGACGGAGCCCGTGATTCGCCGCCATTCTCCCGCGCCGGCTGCTGCAGCAGAAGCTTTCGCTCCACCCCTTTTGCCACAGCTCCCTTTTCCACAAAGTGACTTGCGGCCATCCGCTTGGCAACCATCCGCTGTGCAACCGTCTGCTGTGCAGCCATCCACCGTGCAAAAGACTGTCTCGCAACAGCCCGCATTACAACAACCCGTGTTACAGCAACCCGTATTGCGACAAGACGATTGGCCACAGGTCACGAATCTAACCGCGGCGCACGCACCGTCCATACCGGACATCCTTGCGTCGCTCGACCGCCCGGTCATACCGCCGCCGCAGTCGGTCCCCGCCGAAGTCTTGCCGCACGCAGCTCCGGTGCTCGCGAACCAAGCACCGCCAGGCGAACCCACGCGAGCGGTCCCAGCACCGTCGCCAGTCGAGTCCATAAACCCTGCGCACTCAGCGCCCGCGATCGCAGAGGCTCCTCGGAAGCCCCGCCCCGGCCTGCAGCACCCTGTTCGGCGCCGGCACGGTCCACGCGCGCGGTTTGATGTGCGCAGAGTGGCCGCAGTATGTATGGTTTCAGCCATGATCCTGGCGGCGGTCGTCCTGCTGTATCCGGCACGTCACCAGGTCGATGGAGCCTTGGGCGGGAGGCGCGATTCTGCTTTGCCTCGCCCCGATCTTACGGCTAAGCCACCCGATCTTACGGCTGAGCCAGCAGACGGCCAGGCCGCGCCTGCGGAACCGGCCGAGGCACGCGCGTCGGATCGCCAAAATCAACTTGCCGAGGAAATCAGAAAACTGGAAGCAGAATATGACGATGCGCCCGATGGACCGACAGGCGGACAGCCCTCCAGGCGGAATGCTCCCCCGATCCAGTCGACCCATCCACTCCAGCCGACCCGTCCGTTACACATCAATGCCACGCGCAGGCAATCCCAATTTCCGGGTGCAACACCGACGGCCGTAGCGCAGGCTCCCGTTCCCACTGGCACGTCGTCAACGGGGACGCACGCGGGGCCGGAATACACAGGGCCGACCGAAGCAGACCTGCCAGCGCCTAATGTACTCGTGCCGAATCTCATGCAACCAGTACCTTCGGGGGAGCGGCCTGCGCCTGGCGGGCTTGTTTCCAACGGTAGTTCACCCCTGGGTCGTATTGCCGGCGCTCTTTTCGGCACCAATCCTACAAAGCCGCCAGAAAGCGCATCTTCTTCTTCAGAAATCTATTTTGACGTGGGCGAGTTCAAGGATATGAATTGGGCGGAGCGTGCTACTGCCGAGTTGTCGCAATCTGGATTTCAGGCCCAAATCGTTCACAAAGGGCGTCTGTGGCTCAATTCCTATCACGTTCTGGTAGGTCCCTACCTGGGTGTTGAAGCGGCGCAAAGGGCGCAGGCAGAACTCGCCTTGCGCGGTTTCAAGCCACGCCCTGCACGCTAAAAGCGGGCTATCGCGTCATTCTGGCCCGACCTTCTGCCCGACGGACGCTAAATGCTTGCGTCCCGGGGCCGCCGCTTCGCTCAGCCAGGTTCGAGAAGCCACAGTTGAGTGCGCTAACTGCTCCGCCTTACGAGCCAGCCTTTATGTCCGTGACGTGGATGGTCTTCGTTGCCTCGTCATAGCTGCCCGTGACCTTGATTTTGGCTCCGGCAAAGCGCTCCGCCTTTTTCTGATCGTCGAGCTGATACACCATCTTCTTGCTGGCGTCGAATAACACATATTTTCCGCCCAGCCCGACGCATCGGATGGTGCAGTCCTTGGCGCTCTCGCCTGCTTTAATCATTTTTTCGTGGCCGCCAAGCATGGCGCATGGACTGTCCATGACTTCGCCCGTAAATGTCTGATCTTTGGGAGCCGCAAAGCCTATCGTCAAGAACTCAAGTGACGCAATGAGTCCGAGCGCAAGTCGTTTCATATGTTCCCCCCGTCGACATTGATATGTGTGCCTGAGTTACCTGCTACATGAGTTACCTGTTACATAAGATGCTGATTATACCGAAGACGCCGTATCCAAACCACCTGCGCCCACCCCTGGCGCTGAAGGGTTTTGTCTTGCTAAAGCTTCTTACTTGACAGTGTTCTGGCTTGACAGCGTTCCGGCCTGCAACCCGCTCAATACGCGTTTCGGCGTAAAAGGAATTTCGCGCAGGCGTACTCCGGTAGCATCGAAAATGGCGTTGGCGATCGCGCCCGGCACCGGGGAGATCGACGGCTCTCCGCCGCCCAGCGGCCCCATCTCCGGGCGGTTGATCAGGACGATATCGATCTCCGGAATGTCCGCGAACGTGATGATCGGATGGCTCGCCCAGTCGAGGTTCTTGATCCCGGAGGCGTCAAATTGCACTTGTTCGAGCAGGGTGCGGCTGACGCCCTGGATGATGTTTCCTTCGATCTGGTTCTTCAGGCCGTCGGGATTCACGATCAAGCCGCAATCGTGCGCGAGAGTAACCTTTTTTACCGTCACCTTTCCGGTGGTCTTGTCCACTTCCACTTCGGCGACCGCCGCGGTAATCGTGTTCGCGCGATTGGCCACGGCCACGCCCCTGCCCGTAGCCTTAGCGACCCGGCCGAAGCCGGGGCGGGCGAGGGCCGCTCTTTCCATTGCGCTTGTTTGGCCGCCGCGCGCAGCGCCTCGGTCGGGCGCACATCGCTGTTCAGGTAGCGCAGCCGAAACTGCACGGGATCGGCGCCCAGGTCGGCAGCGATCTCGTCGATGAACGATTCGGTGGCAAACGTGCGCGCCAACTCTCCCGGCGCCCGCAGGTTGCTGGTTCGCAGCGGCGTCGGGTCAGCCTGCACCCAGGGAATCAGCGCCGCGACCACTTTCTGATGATCGAACGTGTAGATGTCGCCGCCTCCGCCGGTCCCGTTGGAGCTTCCCGGTCCGGTGGCTTTGATGCCGAGTTGCTGCGAAGCCAGCAGCGGGGTTCCCGACGTGGTCCACGGAAAGCTGCGGTCCATATAATCCCAGGCAACAAG
This sequence comes from uncultured Acidobacteriota bacterium, assembly GCA_963828935.1. Lineage (GTDB taxonomy): Bacteria > Acidobacteriota > Terriglobia > Acidiferrales > UBA7541 > Palsa-189. Next base: position 124,074 of record CAWHGP010000012.1, read on the forward strand.
CTTTGCCCTGCGCGTCGACGCCTGCGCGAACGCTGATCAGTTGCTGCGGCCCCTTCGGCTCCCAGGCATGTTCATCCTCGCGCATCCATTGCACGCGCACCGGCTTGCCCACCGCGCGCGACATGATCGCGGCATCTTCGGGCACATCGTCGGTGCTCAGCCGGCCGTAACAGCCGGAGCCTTCGCGGTACAGGACGTGCACATTTTTTGCTGGCACGCCCAGGAGGTCCGCGACGCGCGCTGCGCGTGGGGAACGGCCCTTGCGAGCCCGCCCAGATCGTGGCTTTGTCGCCGCTGCACATCCGCCACCGCGCAGGAAGGCGCGATCATGCCGTGCAACTGAAACGGCCAGTGATAGGTCGCTTCGTACGTTTTGGCCGCTTGCGCAATGGCGGCGTCCGGATTGCCCTCTGTTTACGGCCACCTGGTCGCGAAAGCTCTTGGTATTCTTGAGATAGGCGTCGACTTCCGCGCTGCTGGCAGGGATTTGGTCGTTGTGGGCGCCGACCAGGTCACTTTCAGCGCCCTGGCTGGCGCGAATGGCGGCCCATTCGGTTTCCGCCACGACGCCGACGAAGTTTCCTTCCTGCACGATCTTTCACAATGCCGGGAATGTCCTTAATGGAAGCCTCGTCGACACTCGCGGGTTTTGAATTCACCGTCGGCGGCCGCACCACGCGGCCATGCAGCATGCCCGGAACGCGCACATCCTGCGTGTAGATGAATTCGCCGGTGAATTTCGCGGGCAGGTCGACGCGCTCCACAGAACGTGCCGACGATCTTGTAATCCTTGTAATTCTTGGCGGGAACCTCCGGGAGCAATCTTCATGTCCCAGCCGGTTCCCGTCGCCGAGTTATTTTCGCGTCGAATTGTTTTCCGCCAACCAGGTCGCCGTAAGAGATTTTCTTGGCCGGATTGCCCGCGACACTCACGACGCCGTCGCTGACGGTAAGCCGATCTACCGGCACTCCTAGCCGCGCCGAGGCAAGTTTCAAAAGCTGCTGCCGGCCGCGGCGGCGGCCTGGCGCAATTGCGGTCCCGCGCGCTCGAGCGTTCTGCTGCCCGCGGTGACGGCCTGGTCGACCGATCTGGTCGGTGTCCCCGAATCCATATACACGCGCTGAAAGGGCACATCGAGTTCTTCGGCCACCATCTGCGCCAGCGCGGTCTCCACGCCGGTGCCCAGCTCCACCTTGCTGGTGAAGACCGTGACTTTTCCGTCCTGCCGCAATCGCCAGCCAGGAATCAAGTTGTGCGGCATCCAGATCGCCGGCGTCCGATGGCATCGTGGTCGCAGCCGTGGCCGGCGGTCCTTGCCCCGCCGCCTGGCCGAATGCCGCTGCCGCGATGCCGGCGGGCCCCCAAAAGCTGAAGCCCACGACCAGCGCGCCCGTGCCCTTCAGAAGCTGTCTGCGCGAAATCGATTTCGTTTCCATTTTCGCTCTCCTTGAATCCGGCTCTACTCGTTTAGAGCTTTGCAGCATTCTCAGGCGGAAACTTTTTCCCGGGCCGCGCGTTGAACGGCGCGGATCACTCGCAGGTGGCTGCCGCAGCGGCAGAGATTGCCGTTGAGCGCGCGGCGGATTTCCGGCTCGCTAGGATTAGGGTTTTGGTCGAGCAATACTTTGGCCGTCATGATCATGCCATTCATGCAATATCCGCATTGCGCGGCCTGCTCTGCAATAAATGCGGCTTGCAAATAATGCGGGATGCTGCAACCGTTCCCAAACCCTCGAGCGTCGTGATGTTGCGGTTTTGCGCCGCGCTGACGGCGATGCTGCAGGACCGCGCCGCTTTCCCGTCCATGATCACCGTGCAGGCGCCGCACTGGGCGAGTCCGCAGCCAAATCTCGGGCCATTAAGTCCCAGATCATCCCGCAGGACATAAAGCAAGGGCGTGGTGGGATCGGTGTTGACCATCGTGACTTGCCATTCACGTTAAGTGAAATTTGGGCCATGGCGAAGTTCCTTTCTCGGACGGCTTGCGGGCGTGTTGGGTACTATACACCCGCGCAAGTCCTTCGGTAAGCACCCTATGGTGTGGTACCCGCAAAATCAAGAGTTGCGGCGCAGCTAAGTCAAAAGGCTGCCAACATCCGGAATGCGGCAACATTAAAGACCGGTCGCATCGTAAATCGGCGAGCGCGGCGAGCGGAGGAGGGTGCAAAATCAGCCGGCCGGACGGCGCGCGACGATTTCAGCTACCGCGCGCTGGTGCGCCGCATCGTGCGGCTTGCCTTCGTAACGATGGATGATTTCCCAACCCTGGAAATAATTCTCAAGCTCACCGGGCCGCAAGCGATGCAGATGGGACTCTTCTTCGAGCTTGGCGTGCGGCTCGGTGATGTGCACGATCGAGATCAGGATTCCGCCCGGCACCACACCTTGCTTGGCGGGTTCAAACAGGCTCCGCTGCAAGTAATAACAGATCGCAACGAGATCCCAGGCGGCGGGAAGAATGTGAAATTCGCCCCGGGCTAAGTCGGCAACGCGCGCTTCCAAGCTCACTCCGGTGGCCACGCCCGCCGCCAAGCCGCTATGTGCGGCACGTTCTCGCAGAATCGTCACCGCCGATGGTGCAGCATCGACTGCGGTAACGTTCCAGCCGTGCTGGGCCAGCCACAATGCGTTTCGACCGGTGCCGCAAGCCAGGTCGAGCGCCCGAAGTGCCGGCTGTGCAGCCGCGCGAGGCCTGTCGTCCGCCAAACGCTTCGCCATTTCCACCAGCAGTGGAGTGGGCGCAGCATGCAGGTCTTCGGCGGCCCGGCTGCCGGAGCGGTAACGCTCGTTCCAGTCTGCAATCTCCATCATCGTCATCCTGAATTGTCCCGGCCCCCGCCCCGCACGGCCCAATACATAGCCCGGTACATATCCTGACGCGCAGCACCACCAGAGCAAATGCAAACTCCTAATCTGCGGACTTGACCTGCAACGGAAATTGCGTACTATACACCCGCGCCTCGCAAGTTTTAGTACGCATTCCCCCGCGTTCGCGACCCGGGCGGGCAAGTGTCGCGGCCCGAAGTAGTGTCCCTAGTAGTGGAGAAGACTAGCTTAGCGATGGCACTTGCTGCCATCGTGATACCGACTCGTACAAAAAAAGGAGAGACCATCATGCGTTTCCTAATGAAAGTCTCCATGCACAATGAAGCGGCCAATGCCGCAGTTTCAGATGGAAGCCTAAACAAGACGATGCAGTCCATCCTCAGTGAGCTGAAGCCAGAGGCAGCGTACTTCCTTGCCGAGAATGGGCGGCGAACCGGGTATCTTTTCGTGAACCTTCAGGACGCTTCCCAGATTCCCTCCATCGCGGAACCCTGGTTCCTCGCGTTCAATGCCAGCGTCGACCTGGTGCCGGTAATGGTTGCGGAGGATCTAGCAAAAGCGGCGCCCGCCTTTGAGGCCATGGCCAAAAAATACTCGGTAAAAGCGGCTTCGGCTTCGTAGGACGCAACCACCACAGTTTTGCCACATTTGTCCGGCGATGTTAGTGGCACGCGCGGTTCGCACCGGAGCCGCGCGTGCTGCATGTCTCGCAGACATGAGAAGCGTACCATGTGCGCGAGAATCGAAGTTTCAGGCTGGATTTAAGGAGAACGACATGGAACCGCAAAACGAACTGCGAAACCTGTTGCCGCGCGCGATCATCGGTCTGGCAGCAGTGCTGGCCCTTTCGCCGCTGGCCTGGGCGCAAACCACCGCGTCGCAGGGCACACCATCGCCAAGCATGCCGTCACAGCAGGCGGGCGAGGCACGCTCGCCGTGGAAATATTATCCCAAGGACAGAGCCATCGGCACCGGCGGGCCTGCTCCCAAACGCGATCTGAGTGGCACCTGGGCCGGGCCACTCTCCGGGTCGGGCGTACCTGTTTTCGCGGAGCAACCCGCACCGCCGCTGACTCCGCTCGGCAAACAAATGTTCGACGCCAATAAACCAATCGGGAAATATAGTCCTGCAGGGACCAACGATCCCACCGTAAGGTCCTGCGATCCTTTCGGAGTTCCGCGCGACTCGATTGACGAAATCAGGGGGCTTTCGATCGGGACCATGCCTAACCGCATCCTCCTGGCGATTCAGTTTCAGGATGTGTGGCGCGAAATCTGGATGGACGGGCGCCCGCTGCCCACGAACGTAGGCGGCTCGCAAAAGGACGCGCTCGATCCCCGCTACAACGGGTACTCCACGGGCCACTGGGAAGACGATTCCACGCTGGTGGTGGATACCACCGGCCTCGACGATAGAACGTGGGTGACCAAGAACGGATACCCGCACTCCATCAACGCGCACGTTCAGGAACGCTTCACCCGGCTCGACCATAATGATCTGAAAGTGACGGTGACGATTGACGATCCCACGATTTATACCAAGCCTTTTACGCTGGGTACCGCCTACTACAGATGGATTCCGAATCAGGAAATGGATGAGAAGCTCTGCCTCCCCTCCGAGGTGATTGAATATCTGAAGAGCATGGGCGATCCGGCGGGCAGCGATCCCAACGCCGGCAAGGCTCCCGGAAGGTGAGTATCAGCGCTCTGAAAGATGGAGGAAACCTCTCTCGATGTTTTTCCTCCCCGCTGTCATGGCCTGGAAACTTGTCTCGATGTTTCTCCTGCCGATGTCATTCTGAGGAGCGCAGCGACGAAGAATCTCTCTTTTTTTGGCAATGTCATGCGGGAGCACAATAACATCCGCAAAGGTTTTTTTTAGGGCGGGAAAACAGCATTAAAGACGCGCATTACAAAAGGGCATCAGAACGGGGCATTCGAATGTGCATTAGGAAAGGGGGCAGCCGCCGGATGTGACACCGGCGGCTGCCCTCTTTCTATTCCTCTTTCCCAATCCATTCTTTGTTCCTATCGTTCCTGTCCTGTCGTTCCTGTCCTATCGTTTCTGCACTCATTTCTTTCTGCGGCGATCCGTACTTTTTCGACGGCTACATCTGGGCCTCCGCGCTCCTTACGCGGCTGCGGTGCGGCTGCGGCTGCGACTTAGGGAACCAACGCCGGAACTTCGCTCGAATACCCGCTCTCCATGCTGTTAGCTACCGCAGTCACCACATAGTAATACTGCCCGCTAGTGAGGGGTGTGTCGTTGAAGGCTGGCGCCACACTGGCGTTGACCTTCGTGTAGGGTCCACCCGATACGCTGCCGCGGTAAATGTTATAGCTGGCCACTCCCGAAGTACCCTCCGACCACGCCAGCGATACGGAGTGCACGACGGCTGCCACGCCGGTCCCGGACAGGGTCATGGACGACGGGGAATTTGTGGCATTGCTGGTCACGGTGACGCTGCCGCCAACGCTTCCAGCGGCTGCGGGGGCGAATGTCACGTTCAGCATGGCTGTCTGGCTGGGGGCGAGGATCAGGCCTGCAGACACGCCGGAGCCGGTAAAGCCCGGGCCCGAGATGCTGACGTTAGACACGTTGATCGTCGCAGTTCCGGAGTTGGTGACGGAAATACCCTGGACGCTGCTGGTGGCGACGGTGACGTTCGGGAAACTCAGCGATGTTGGATTCATAGTGAGCGACGATGCCAGTGTGGCTGGCGAAATCACCAGGGTGACAGGCACCGACAGAGGCGAATTGGTGACTCCCGCAGCGGTGATAATCACGTGACCGTTGTATGTGCCGGCGGCCAGACTGCCGGTGGCGACGGAGATTTTCGTGGTGCCTGGCGTGGTGCCGGATGTCGCGCCCAGAGTGATCCAGGCCTGATCGGCAGACAGAGAGAAGGACTGGCCGGCCGACACGCTGCTGCTGTTAATGGTGACACTTTGCTGTGCCGGCGCAGTTCCACCGAGTGTAAACGCGAAGGAAAACGACGCGGGCGCAGCACTGATCGTAACCGCGCTGGACGTGACAGTGAGGGTAGCCGAAGAGCTGGTCGCGTTGCCGGCGGCATTGTAAACCGTGACGGCGAACGTCGAGAGCGTATCCGCGGCAACAGTCGCGGGTGTGGTGTAGCTTGCCGAGGTTGCGCCCGCTACTGGGGCGCCGTTTTTCGTCCACTGATAGGTGAAGGGTGCGGTGCCGGATGCGGCTACCGAGAATGTCGCGGTCTGGCCCGCCGCAACTGTTTGGCTCACTGGAGCAGTCGTGATCGTCGGCGCCGTTCCTTGTGGAACAACTGGATTGGTGGTCACTACGTTGCATATGGACGTGGCACCCAAGGAGTTAAGCGACCCGATGTTGCTGAGCGTTGTCACGGCGGCCTGCGTGTTCCGGAACGCATAACCTGTCCCGATAACGATCTGGGATCCTCCCGCCGGAGTCACCGAGACATTGTAAGTGTGGTTCGAAATGTTGATATCCAGGGCGAAATGATAGTTCACGCCTGCGGAATACGGAATGACGGTAGCCGCCTGATAGGCGGTCGCATTCATGGCCTCAATTACCCCAGCGACGCTGAACCGGATAATCGCTGCCAGGTCGGTGTATGCGCCGGCAGGGGCAGCGGAAATTCCCACGACCGAATCGAGCAGCACGGCAGAGGGTGTCGCGTCGAATTCCATGTGGAATGTGCTGGTCTGCGGCACAGCCAGCGCTATGTTGGTCCACGTTGAGGCATTTGAGCTCACGCAGCTAGGCGTCACAGGCGCGCTGACCGTTAATGTGGCGGCGTTGCTGGTCGCGGTGCCGGCCGCGTTGCCTACCGCGACGCTGAAACTCGTGCCATTGTCGGTATTCGACGTGGCGGGTGTGGTGTAGGCAGCTGCAGTCGCACCGCTGACCGCTGCGCCGTTCTTTGACCACTGATACGTTAATGGTGCCGTGCCCGTTGCAGCCACCGAGAAAGTAGCGGTCTGACCGGCATTGACGGTCTGGCTTACAGGCTGCGAAGTGATCGCGGGAGCGATGGCGGCGGGAATAACTGTCAGGACGGCAGAATTGCTGGTCGCCGTGCCGGCCGTGTTGCCTACCGCAACGCTGAAACTCGCGCCATTGTCGGTATTCGACGTGGCGGGTGTGGTGTATGTAGCTGAGGTCGCGCCGCTGACCGCTGCGCCGTTCTTTGACCACTGATAGGTTAATGGTGCCGTGCCCGAAGCTGCCACCGAGAAGGTGCCGGCCTGGGTGACGTTGACCGTTTGATTGCTGGGCTGGCCCGTGATGGCCGGCGCCGTGGCCGCTGGCGAAATTACCAGCGTGACCGGGATAGACATTGGCGAATTGGTGACTCCCGTAGCGGTGATAAGCACGTGACCGTTGTATGTGCCGGCAGCCAGACTGCCGGTGGCGACGGAGATTTTCGTGGTGCCTGGCGTGCTGCCGGATGTCGCGCCCAGGGTGATCCAGGCCTGATCGGCAGACAGAGAGAATGCCTGGGCGGCCGACGGGCTGCTGCTGTTAATGGTGACGCTTTGCTGTGCTGGCGCAGTTCCACCGAGTGTAAGCGCGAAGGAGAGCGACGCGGGCGCGGCATTGATCGTAATCGCGCTGGACGCGACAGTCAGGACCGCCGAAGAGCTGGTCGCGTTGCCGGCGCCATTGTGCACCGTGACAGCGAACGTCGAGAGCGTATCAGCAGCCACAGTCGCGGGTGTGGTGTAGGTTGCCGATGACGCGCCGAATACGGCCGCGCCGTTCTTGGTCCACTGATAAACCAGTGGCGCGGTGCCCGTTGCAGCCACCGAGAAAGTAGCGGTCTGACCCGTGTTGACGGTCTGGCTTACAGGCTGCGAAGTGATCGCGGGAGCGATGGTGGCGGGAATAACAGTCAGGACGGCAGAATTGCTGGTCGCAACGCCGGCGCTGTTGGCCACCTTGACGCTGAAACTGGCGCCATTGTCGGTATTCGACGTGGCGGGCGTGGTGTAGGTAGCTGAAGTCGCGCCGCTGACCGCCGCGCCATTCTTCGACCACTGATAGGTCAACGGTGCCGTGCCCGAAGCAGCCACCGAAAAGCTGCCGGCCTGGGTGACGTTCACCGTTTGATTGCTGGGCTGGCCCGTGATGGCCGGCGCCGTGGCCGCTGGCGAAATCACCAGCGTGATCGGAATACTAAGCGGCGAATTGGCGATGTGCACGCTACTCAACAACGCATGCCCGGTGTAGGTGCCTGCCGCTAGGCCCGCGACGTTCACAGAAAGGCGCAAGTCTTGATCCGTATTGCTGTTTGCCGGGAAGACGATCCACGATTTGTCGGCGCTTACGGCGAAACGCGTGGAGGTGCCGCCAACGAAAACAACCTGCGCGGCAGGTGCGCCTGCGCCCAATTTGGCGGAGAAGGTCAGCGACGATGGTGTCGCGGTAATGGTGATCTTAGGCGCGGCCGAGGCCGGTGTGCCGAACCCGAACAGCAGGCCTGCCAGCGTGAGCGTCGTCAGAACCTTGCGAACAGCTTGCATGAAAACCTCCTCTGAAACAATTGGTCGGCAAAGGGGTTCCGACTGAGAGGAGGTTAGTTTGCCGTGCAGGATTGCGGTCACTGCTCGCGCGCATAGGATGAGTACAGGCAACAAAAACGCGCGAAGACGGGTGAGAGGACAGGTAAAGAACTCGGGACAGGACTGCTAAAAACTATAAAAACTAAACGATCGCGTCATCTTATAGCGCGCGGCCCGCGGCAACTCCCGAAGCCCAGGCCCACTGAAAGTTAAATCCGCCGAGATGGCCGGTGACGTCGACCACTTCTCCGATAAAAAACAAACCGCGCACAGTCCGGCTTTCCATTGTTTTGCTGGATAGTCCATCCGTATCGACGCCCCCCGCGGTAACCTCGGCCTTCTCGTACCCCTCGGTCCCCGCGGGCATCAGGGGCCAGTGATGCGCCTGACGCTCGAGTTCGGCCAGCGCCTGGTTGCTCCAGGCGAGCGGCGCGTGCCGGTCGAGCCAGCGGTTGGAGAGACGCTGCGGCAGAAATTCGCGGAATCCCGACCGCGCGGCAGTCATATCGCGCACCTGGGCGCCGCGGATTGCGGCAGTGACGTCGCGGCCCGGTGCCACGTCAATGTGGAGCGGTTCGCCACCGTTCCAATATGAGGAGATTTGCAGGATGGCGGGTCCGCTCAACCCGCGGTGTGTGATCAGCATTTTATCGCGGAAGGCCTGCGCACGCGTGCACACGCGCACCTCCGCCGAGATGCCCGCCAGATCGCAATACGCGGACCGATCGTCAGCACCCAGCAGCAGCGGCACGAGTGCGGGCCGGGTGTCGCGCACGCGCAGTCCAAATTGCCTGGCGATGTTGTAGCCCAACGCCGTGGCGCCTAATTTCGGGATGGAAAGGCCGCCGGTGGCCACAACCAGCGCCGGCGCGCGAAATTCGGCCGACTCGGCACGCACGACGAATTCGGTGGCATGCGCGATCTCGCCGATCCGGGTGTTCAGCAACAAACTTACGCCCGCCGCGCGGCACTCGGCTTCGAGCATGGTGGTGACGTCGTGCGCCGAGCGATCGCAAAACAGTTGTCCACTGCTTTTCTCGTGGTAAGGGATACGATGTCTTTCAAGGAGTGCCACGAAATCGCCCGGCGTGTAGCCGGCCAGTGCCGACTTCGCGAAATGTGGATTCGCGGAAATGAAGTTATCGGGCCGGCAATACAGGTTGGTGAAGTTACAGCGTCCGCCGCCGGAAATCAGGATCTTCTTGCCGGCACGATCGGCGCGTTCCATCAGCGCGACGCGGCGGCCTCGCTTGCCAGCCTCTATAGCGCACATGAGTCCGGCGGCGCCGGCGCCCAGGATCAATGCGTCAAATTTTTGAACCATGGGCGTGTCCGGATCGCGCCTACCTGACAGTACGCGCGCCGGTCTGGTCACCGATTATGAGGTATGCAACTACCTGTCATGCAACGATCTGTTACGTGCGCACAAGCACGACCCTCGCCGCTGTTTCTGCGGGTGTAGTGGTCTTTCGAGTGTAGTGGCCTTTCAAGTGTTGGACGATCCATTCGCGCCACCCCTCACCCCCATGTCATTCTGAGGAGCCGAGCGACGAAGAATCTCTCTTTCCTCAGACTTCCTCGACAGGTAAGCAGCACTGCTGCAAGCTGTAATCCACGCACGCGGTCCCCAACGGGCCTGACCCAACACCCTTGTCCAGCAAGAGCGCCTGTTAAGAACACCTGCCGGGAAAGCGCGTTTGACCCGCGTTTGGGGCGGCGGCTATAATGACGGCGATCGGGAATAGCGTGCCGCGTGAGGCGTGGCTTTTCGAGCCGCGCGAGGCCGCACCTGCGAAAGCTTCCGACTGCCGCCCCATCGGCCGGGCATCTGCCATCCGCCGGGCACCCGCGATAGCGAGATCCAGGAAGCGCCAAGGAGCGATTCATGAAGGCGACGCAACTGCGTCCAGGAATGATTATTTTGCACCAGGGCGAACTCTATACGGTGCATAGCGTCGACCATCGCACGCCCGGGAACAAGCGTGGCGCCATGGCCACGAAGATGCGCAGCCTGCGCAGCGGATCGATTATGGATTACCGGTTCCGCGCCGAGGATTCCATCGACCGCGCGGTGCTCGACGACATCGAATTTCAATACCTGTACAGCGATACCGAAGGGTATCACTTCATGAACACCGAAACGTTTGACCAGATCCGCCTGGGTGCCGACATTTTAGGCGACGCGGTCTACTACCTGATTCCCAACCTGGTGCTCAAGCTCGAATTCTACGAAGGCAAGCCCATGGGCGCGGTGTTGCCCGACACGGTGGACCTGACGGTCGCCGACACTGAACCGACGGTGCAGAAAGCCACGGCCAGTGCGGTCATGAAGCCCGCAAAACTCGAAACCGGCTTGATGATCAACGTGCCACCCTTCATCAATAATGGCGACAAGGTTAAAGTCGACACTTCGGAAGCGCGTTACGTCCAGCGCGCCCAATAATCCCCGCCGCCGCAGGCAGCGAAAGCGGCCCAGGCAGCAAGGGGGTTCGGGGGTTCGGGGGTTCGGGCGTCACGCGCGCACGGTAACCTCTCCATCGCGCGTGGCATCAAAACACTGCGGGGAGTACCCGCGCCACGCCTCTCCAAACGGGTGCCTCGCGGAACAGGTCAGACAAGATCGCATGGGGGTTGCCGATGAAAAGCGTATTGAAGATGTTGTGTTACATGGCCCTGTTGTTGAGTTTTACCACGTTAGCTTCAGCCGCGGATAAGACTTGGACCGGGAAGATCAGCGACAGCATGTGTGGCGCCAGCCACGCCAGCATGACTAGCCAGCATCCGGGCATGACGGACCGGGATTGCACGCAGGCCTGCATCAAGGCTGGCGGGAAGTACGTTTTCGTAACGGGTGGCAAAGTGTATAAAATCGCTAATCAGGAAGATGCCGACCTGGCGACGCACGCAGGACACACGGTGCAGCTCACCGGAGACATGAGCGGCGACACCATCACGGTATCGAAAATCGTGATGCCTAAATCCTAACCGGGCCGGAGAAAAATCGATCTTTCGTAATCAGGCCGGGCTGCACGCCCGGCCTTTTGCTTTCACGACGAATCACGATGAATAAAGACCGTGCGCCAACCCTCTAGCGCGTGGCGCGGCGTGCTGCAGCATAGTGCTTCGAAAGCCCCTCCCAAGCACGTTCCTGGCCGCGCCGTGGCTTCCCGCACAAAGAACAAAGCTGACCTGCGAAACACTTCACGGCAACACTCGGACAGCAGATCAGAACTTCACTTCCGGCAGCGCCAGTCCCCACAGCTTCAGGAATGTCAGCTTGTCCCAGTAGCCGCGCTGGAACACGATCTGGGCGTCGCGCACGTGAAAAAAGCCGCACCCTCTTAAGCCTTTTGGGTCGCGCCACTCGAGAATGGCCCATTCACCATCCTCGAAAATATTCTCCACGATGCATTTCATCTCCACCGTCGAGAATCCTCTCTCGAACATTTCGCGGATGGCTTCCCTTCCCGTCACAGCGCTTTCGGCCACCTGGTGATTGATGGCGTCTGCTGCGTAGAATGACGCCAGCGTATCGGTGTCCGCACGGTTAAAGGCTGCCACCCACGCTTCAACTAACTTTTTGGGCGTCATCTTCTTTGGTCATCTATGTTGATGTGTTGCGGGTGGTGTGGCGGGTGCTGTGTGACGGGTGGTGCGTGGCGGACACGAGTGCAACTCGCGCACGGCGGCAGGCCATCCCGGTTACAACTTGAATTGACCTGCCGCCCGCACGTGCGCACGCTGGCAGCGGCTCGTTATTTCGTGATGGTGCCGCAGGCGATGCGGTCGCCGGCATTTCCCGCAGGGTCGGTCTTCATATCATCCGCCTTTGCGTGGACCACCAGCGCAGTTCCGCCATTGGCGAAAATGGAGTGGTTGTCATCGCCCATGTTGACGCGCGGGTCGGTGACCGTAACTTTCGCCGTGCCGTTTGTTGCGACGCGGAAATTGGGCATATCGCCCGCGTGCGGGCCTTCGGGATTGTCGAGTCCGTGGTGCTTCATGTCGGGATTGAAATGCGGACCAGCCGACGTGAACGCGGGGCCTTCGCATTTCGCCACCCCGTGGATGTGCACCGCGTGTTCTCCGGCAGGCAGATTCTTCAGATTGAGCTTGATCTGCACCCCGCCGGACTTTTGTTCGCTGATCGTGGCCGTTCCGATACTCTGGCCCTGGGCATCCTTCATCTGCACCGTAATGGGCTTGGTCGCTGCGTACAACACCGGGCCGAGCAAGACCGCCGCCACAATAGCGAATCGCCGCATCATAATCGGTTGCCTCCTAAAAGAGTAGAATTCGCGCCACAAGCACGCCAGAAACCTGGGGACCGCTCTCGCCATACACACATCATAGGCGCATGAGGAAGTCTTGTGTCGCGCTTTTCTCAGCCGCGGAGTTCACCGCGGCGGGGTTCGCAGGGCCGGTTCGCCGCGCGGGGTTCACGGGGCCGGTTTGCACCAAGGCGTTCGCAGCACCGCAATTTCCCACCGCCGGCCTGCCTCGCGGCCGCGCACTGCCGACGGTGTTGCCCCTGCAACATGACCCGGCGCGCGGCACGACGGGCGCCGGTCCTGCACTCGAACCGAACCCCGGCAATTCACCCGAAAACGCGCTGGAAGATAGCATCGACCGCATGCAGCTGGCGATCCAGGCTGAAGGCGCGCTCGAGCGCGGCGGCGTTCAAAAAGCTGCTGATGCGGGGATCGGCGGCGACCAGTTCGCGGAAGCTGCCATCCGCCTCCCAGGCAGCCATCGCATGTCCCTGCACCCATTGATACGCATCGTCGCGCGGCGCACCCGCCTCCACCAGATCGAGTAAAAGCTGTCCGGAAAAAACCAGGCCGCGCGTCGCATCGATATTGCGGCGCATGCGGCCGGGAAAAACACGGAGTCCCGCAAGAATGTCGGTCATGCGCGCCAGCATGTAATCGACGAGGATGGTCGAATCGGGCAGGATGATGCGTTCCACCGAGCTATGCGAGATGTCGCGTTCGTGCCAGAGCGCCACATCTTCGAATGCCGCTTGCGCGTTCGCGCGCACCACGCGAGCCAGGCCGGAGATCTGCTCGCAACTCACAGGGTTGCGCTTGTGCGGCATCGCGGAACTGCCTCGCTGGCCGGCGGCGAATGGCTCCTCGGCCTCGCGCACTTCGGTGCGCTGCAGGTGCCGGATTTCGATGGCTATCTTTTCCAGTGTGGCGGCAATGATCGCGAGTGTGGCCACGTATTGCGCGTGGCGGTCGCGCTGGATCACTTGCGATGTCACCGGAGCGACCCCCAGGCCCAGGCGCCGGCAAATCGCTTCCTCGGCCTCAGTCCCGAGGTGCGCGGCGTTGCCCACGGCGCCGGAAATCTTACCCACGGCCATCTGTTTTGCCGCATCGTCAAACCGCGCGATGTTCCGGCGGTTCTCGGCAAACCAGTTGGCGATTTTCAGGCCAAACGTAATGGGTTCGGCATGGATGCCATGCGTGCGGCCGATTTGCGGTGTGTGCTGAAATTCACGCGCGCGTTGTTCGAGGACTTCGCCCAGCCGCGCCAGGCCGGCGGCGATCAGGCGCGAAGCCTCGCGGATTTGCAGCGCCTGCGCGGTATCGACTACATCGTTCGAGGTGAGCCCGTAATGCAGCCAGCGCGCGGCCGCAGGGTCGGCAATCGCTTCGCTCACCGCCAGCGTAAACGCGATGACATCGTGGCGCACGCGGGCTTCGATTTCGGAAACGCGTGCGGCATCGACGCGGGCGCGCTCGCGAATGCGCGCTGCTGCTTCGCGTGGAACCACGCCCCGCTCGGCCAGCGTGTCGGTGGCTGCCAGTTCTACTTCGAGCCAGCGCTGGAATTTGCCGTCGTCGGTCCACACGCGGCCTATCTCGGGTCGTGTATAACGGGGAATCATCTGTTTTCTTTTTTGCAGACGCTCAAAAAAAAGGCCGCAAAGGATTGTCGCGTGTCACTCGCGAATTTGCAAATGACCGGCTTGCGCGCGTGTGGCACATGACCGTTTGCACGTTGCGGCGATCCCGGCCTGTCCGCTGTCCGGCGGCATACCAACGTTTACAGGTGTCACGCGGCATTTAAGCGTTTACGCGTGTCATGCTGAGCGCAGCGAAAAATCTCTCTGTAGGGGTGATACTCCCAAAATGGTGGTGCGCCCAAGGCGTGACACCTCTGAGCGGTGAGTTACAGCTGGATGGGCAGTAACGGCTCGTGCTGCGAGGCGATCAAGAGCTGGCCGTTGAAGGCGCATTCGGAGGGCCGGCGGTTGAGCGCTTCCTCGGCGCAGATGCGTGCGACGTCGGGATTGTTGTTGTTCTCCGACAGATGCGCGAGCACCAGGTAGCGTGGCCGGCCGTCAAAGCCCTCGGGATCGGCCAGAAACTGGCTGACGGTATCGTTTGAAAGATGCCCGGTGCGGCTCATCACTCGCTGCTTGACGTGCCAGGGATACGGGCCCACTTTGAGCATTTCGATATCGTGATTGGATTCGAGCACCATGGCATCGCAATCGCGCAGGTGATGCTTTACCAGTTCCGGCATGTAGCCGAGATCGGTGACCACGGCAACCTTGACGCCACCGGCGCGGAAGGTGAACCCGAGTGGATCGGTGGCATCGTGTGGAATCGAAAACGGTGCTACCTCGATATCGCCAATAGCGAACGAGCGGCCCGCCTCGATGAAATCGACACGCGCCAGCCGCTCGCGCATGCGGCTCGGGCAGAAGGCGCAGCGTTTCGGCATGCGTCGCGGCGTGTGAGGTACACCGTGGCGCGCCACTTGGCCAGCAATGCGGCGAGGCCGCTAATATGGTCGGAATGTTCGTGCGAGATGACAATGCCGTCGAGCCGCTCGGTGGACTGCTCGTTCACGGTGAGCCGGCGAAGCGTTTCGCGCTTGCCCAAGCCGGCATCCACCAGCAGACGCGTCTGCGATGTCTCGATCAACGTACAGTTGCCCGAGCTGCCCGAGGCCAGGATGCTGACGCGAAGGCTGATGCGTTGCTCCGATTCGGCGCCGCAGCAAAAACGCGTGCGCCGCTCGCATAATCGCAAACCACCAGGGCTCGCGTCAATCACCTTGGCGTGAAAAATGTCTGGAAAAATGCCGGATCCCTTTGCTGTAAGGACCTGCGTAAGCCCCTGCTGTAAGGACCATGTGAGGTGACGACGCCGATGCCGCTGCGCATGCCCATAAACGGGGAACGACGAACGACGACGATGCCGATGAACGACGAACGGGTGAACGATGACGAGCCGCGAACCTGCCGGAATGCACCGCAAGGCTGTCGTCGGCTGATGCAGACGCGGCGGCAGACGCCCAAACACAGAAAGTCAGCAGGCCAGCAGGTCGCGCGTCAGCCGGAAACCCTTGAGCGGGCCCAGCACGGTAACGGCAATCTTTGTCGGGCTGGAAAAATTCCTGGGCAATTTGCTGCAGGTCTTCGCGGGTGACCGCTTCGACCGAGGCTTGCAGCTCCTGCACGCTGAAAAAGCGGCCGAAATACATCTCCTGGCGCGCCAGGTTCGACATGCGCGCGCCCGACGATTCGAGCGAGAGCAGCAGCGAGCCTTTCAAATGATCTTTGGCGCGGCGCAATTCTTCTTCGGCTACCGGCTCGTGCTTCATCCGGCGGAACTCCTCGGCCACCGAGCGCAGCACGCGCTCGATGGTGTTGCGCGGCCGGTTCCGGCATAAATCGACAGCATGCCCGCGTCGGAGTAGGGATTGAGCTCGCTGAAGACGGCGTAGGCCAGGCCTTGCCGCTCGCGAATGTTCTGAAACAGCCGCGAGGACATGCCGCCGCCCAGAATGTTGTTCAGCAGCGAGGTGGCGTAGCGGCGCGGATCGGCCAGCGGATACGACGGCACGGCCATGGTGATGTGCGCCTGCTCGAGTGCGGGCTTGTCGCGCGTCGACCAGGCGCGCATGCGGCTGTGGCGCGCTGCGTCGCCGCGGCTGAAACGCGCGCGGCACTGCGGCGCGGTCTTGCGCCGGCCAAACGCTCCGTGCACCAGATCGAGCAGGCGCGGCATCTCGATGTGGCCCGCGGCGGTGATGATGGTGTTGTCGGGCGCGTACCACTGGCGGAAACAATCGACCACCGCATCGCGCGTGAAATGCCGCACCGTTGCGCTCGTGCCCAGAATCGGCGAGCCCAGCGGATGGCCGCGCCAGAAATCCTGGGTGAGCACTTCGTGCGCCAGCGATTCGGGGTTGTCCTCCTCCATCTTGATCTCTTCGAGCACCACCTGCTTTTCCTTGGCCACGTCTTCCTCGGCAAACAGCGGCCGCAGCACCAGGTCGGAAAGCACGTCAAAAGCGATCGGCAGGTGTTCGTCCAGCACCTTGGCGTTGAAGCTGACGGTCTCTTTCGCGGTGAAGGCGTCGAGCAGGCCGCCCACCGAGTCCATTTCGCGCGCAATCACTTCGGCGGTGCGCCGCGAGGTGCCCTTGAACACCATGTGCTCGATGAAGTGCGCGATGCCGTTGAGCGCCGGGCGTTCCCGGCGCGAGCCGGCGTGCAGCCAGATGCCCAGCGAAACCGAGCGCACGTGCGGCATGGGCTCGGCAATGACTACCAGGCCGTTGGGAAGGACGCGTCTCGCAATGGAGGATTTTGCGCGCGTTTCACGAGCACAATCATGGCACACGCCACAGCGAAAGACCACGCGCGCGCTTCGCCGGCAGTGTGCACTGGGCACTCCAATCGGATTGGCGGACGGGCATGCGCTGCGTGCTATCATTAATTTCGCCGCGTTTCGCGATGCTGGCGACAGAAGTTGCGCGCTGCGGCGCGATGCTGTGGCGCGATTCAGTATCATGATCTCCTGCCCCTCCCAGGATAGCCGCATGGGTGATAGCCGCATGAGTAATCGCCGCATGAGTGAAATAGCTAAAAATGACCCTGCGAGCGCGGCGATGAATCACGCCGCAGCTACGCCTGTGCCGCAGGGGCGCGCGGCCAAACCGCGCGCGCCCCAATCCCCTCAGTCGCCGCAGTCACCCCAGTCACCAAGATCACCTCGATCACCCGGATCACTTGACCGGGTGGATTTGCTCGGACGCTCAGCCGCTGAATTGCGCGCCTGGATCGCTGCCGCTGGCGAGCCCGCATACCGCGGCACGCAGCTCTATCACGCGATTTACGCTGAAAGGCGATTCGATTTTGCCGCGATGACCAATCTTCCTGCAGACCTTCGCGCGCGGCTTGCGGCCGAGGCCCGCATGGGCATACCGCAAATCACCCGGCGCTATCGCTCCGCGGACGGTTCGGTGCGCTATCTGCTATCGCCGGGAACCTCGCGCGAGGCACTCGCGCAGGAGGGCGGCGACGTTGTGACCGGCGACGAAGCGCTTGCCAGTGACGCCATGGTTGCCCGCGATCGAGCGCTTCCTGCTGACGCCATGCGCATTAGCCCCGTAACGGTCCCGAGCGAGACATTCGCCACTGGCATGCTTAGCAGTGGCGTGCTTAATGGTGGCTTGCCCGATAGTAACGTGCCTAACGGCAGAGTGCCCGGCAATGGAATGCTCTCCACTAGCGGGAACGCCGGCGCGGCCGCGAGCGCCGCGCGCGCGGCAAGCGTTGAAGCCGTGTTCATGCCGTCGGAAGGCCGCCAGACGATTTGCATTTCGACGCAGGCGGGCTGCGCCGTGGATTGCCACTTCTGCTTTACCGCGCGGCTGGGGCTGATTCGCAATCTGACGGCAGGGGAGATTGCGGGCCAGGTCCTGGTGTTGCTCGAGGATCATCGCGAGACGCTGGCGCCGCGCACCAACGTTGTGCTGATGGGCCAGGGCGAGCCACTGCTCAATTACGATCGCGTGCTGGCGGCGGTGCGGCTGATGCTTGATCCCGCCGGGATGGGTCTGGCGGCGCGCCACGTAACGCTTTCGACCAGCGGCATTGTTCCTGGAATTATGCGCCTCGCGCAGGAGCGAGTGCGGCCGCGGCTGGCCGTGTCACTCAATGCCTCAACCGATGCGCAGCGGGATGCGATCATGCCCATCAATCGCAAATATCCACTGCGCGATTTGCTTGCGGCCTGCCGGCAATATCCGCTGCGGCCCTGGGAGCGGCTGACCTTTGAATACGTGCTGCTGGGAGGGTTCAACGATGCCGCGGACGATGCGCGCCGCGTCGCACGTTTGATGGCTGGGTTGCGCGCCAAGGTCAACCTGATCCCGTGGAATCCCGGCGAGTTGCCTTACCGCGCGCCCGAACCGCAACGCGCCCAGGAATTTCAGCGCGTGCTGGCCGGCAAAGGCGTTCCGGCTTTTATGCGCTATTCGCGCGGCCGCGACATCTCCGCCGCTTGTGGCCAGCTGGCACTGCTGGAAACGCCGGGCTAATGCGAGCTTTTTCGGCTTAGCGGCAATGCTGCTGCGATGGCGGGCGGCTGCGAACTCGTTTTGAATGCGGTCGGTTTGCCTACATTCGTTTCGCATGCCCCTGTCTTTTATCCGTCGTTCTCGTATCGCCGTCTTTGATCCCGCCGTTCTTTATCCTGCCGATCCGTTATCCCGCCATCTTTTATCCCGATGACGGCCATATGGCGGCCCGTGTGCGCGCCTTCGCGCCGATAACTGAAAAACAGGTCGCTGCGGCAGGCGGTGCACAAACTGCTCACGGTGATATTCCGCGGCCGCACGCCCGCGTCGGCCAGCTGCCACCGGTTCGCAGCCGCCAAATCGAGCCGGACACGCTCGGGCGGCGCATCGTGCCCGGGCGGAACCATCGAAAGCCACGGCAGGAAATTCGGCTCCTCTCCCAGCGCCAGCCGGTCAAAGGGCCCGTCGAACCACTCCGCAGCCAGCGGGAATTGCCCCAGAAATGCTTGCGCCACTTCCGGCCCTACTTCATAGCAACACCGGCCAATGGCCGGGCCAATCGCGGCCAGCACATCGCCGGGCCGGGTGCCGAATTCCAGCCGCATCCGGCCCACCGTTTTCGCCGCGATGCGCGCCAGCGTGCCGCGCCAGCCCGCATGAATCGCTGCCGCCACACGCCGAACCGGATCGGCCAGCAAAATCGGCACACAGTCGGCGCTCTGCGCGGCCAGCAGCAATCCTGGCTGCGCGGTGATCAGTGCGTCGCCTTGCAGCGGCGCAGCCGGCGCCGACACGGGCGTTCCCACCGGCGATGAACGGGCGTTCTCGCCCGCGATGCCATGGGTGTTCCCACAGGCGATCGCACTTCCCGCGGGCTGCTCGACAGCGTTGCGCATGCGCCGCCCGCCGGCTCATGCGACTTGGGCTCATGCGGCCTGGACTCAGGCGGCTCGCCAATCACGTGCATCAGGTCGGAATGCAGTTGGCGTAGAGCGACGAGCGACATGTTTTCGGCTGAGAGCGCGCGCAGGAATTTGGCGCGATTTTGCGAGACACACGCTCGCGAGTCCCAATCGGTGAACCCCAGGTTAAGAACGTGAGCCTCGCCGATTTCGCTGTCGCCGCCTGTGCGCGTGCTGAATCCATGAACGAGCCAGGGAATCGCGGCGAGTGCATCGGCGACGAGAAGCTCGATACCCCTGGTATCCCTCCTACTCTCCAGCCCTTCGACAGGAGTGCTGCGGCGCAAGCTCCATCCGCGGCCGAGCACTGCCGCGGTGCTTGCGGCGCCTATCCCGGCGCGTGTCCCGGCGCTTGCCCCGGCGGCGGTTCCTGCGGCGGCCAAACCCGCGGTCCCCGCAGCGGCCGCCGCACGTCCACGCCGATGGCGCGAGCGTACCTGTGTCCGGAGCGGCATCGTCGCGATCAGTGTAACGCACCACACGGCGTTTACGCGCACGACGCGCGCGCAAAACGCCTTACGCTGTCTACCTTGGGCGTCCCGCCCGCGCGTAACATGCGGCAGTATAATCTGCCGGCATCACGGTGGCGGGTTTACCTTTTCCAGTCACACATGCGACGACCCCGTGTCGGTCGCTCCTGACTGCAGCGACGAATGTGAGGACCAAGTGATTGTCGGGCTGGGTGTGGACATTACCGAGGTCGACCGCATCGCGGCCGCAATCGCGCGGCACGGCCGTCCGTTCCTTAGCCGCGTGTTTACCGCGGCTGAAATCGCTTACTGCGAGCGCCATCGCAACCGCTTCGAACGGTACGCGGGACGTTTTGCGGCGAAAGAAGCCGCCATGAAGGCGCTGGGCACCGGATGGACGCGGGGAGTGCGCTGGATCGACATTGAAGTGGCTCGCCAGTCCAGCGGCCAGCCGACACTGACGCTGCATGGCGCGACACGCGAGCATGCCGAGCGCCTGGGCGTGCGCCGCATCAGTGTCAGCATCACGCACAGCGGCAACACGGCATTCGCCCAGGTTATTTTCGAGAATTGAAAAAACGTTCGCCATCCAAACTGGGAATTCGCGCGCGGAAAAGCACCGAAAGGGCACCCGCGCGCACTCCCGAAAACGCGCTTGCGTTCCAGGTCGCTTCCCAGGTTGCGTTCCAGTTTGCCTTCTAGGTTGCATTCCAAACATTGCGCCGCCGCTATCTGATTTCGGTTTGCCGTCACATTCGAATTTGCCGCCAGCCCTTAAACCATCCTTTTGTACGCGGCTGCGCGCTCCCCGGCCTGCCGGCACGCTTCGGCGCCCGGCACACAGAAAACCGTCAACGCACACCTGTGGACCCGCGCGCCGCGCCGCGCGCACGATGGCCCTGCAATTGCCACTGTTTCTGGCGCTGCCCATTAACGCCGGTTCGCACACGCTTGGGAGCCGTCAGGAGATTGCTGCCATGTGCACTCCAATTAACGTTTTTCTGCTGGCTGGTAATCGGTTACTGCGCGAAACGCTGATGAGAATTTTGCGGAAGCCGTCTGACATGGTCCTCGCTGGCGAGGCTTTCGACTATGGCAGCGCACTCAGCGTGATCGGCGACACTGCGGCGGATGTGCTGCTGATGGATTCCGCAAGCGTGCCACCGCTGACGCTCGCGCTTCTAGGGCAGGTGCGGCGCCTGTGTCCCGGTGTGCAGGCTTTGGTGATCGGAAGGGATGAAAGCGAGGCTGCGTTCCTGCAGGCAGTGCGCGCGGGCGCGAGCGGATATTTGCTGAGGAACGCGTCGGCCCGGGAAGTGCTCACGGCCATCCGCGCCGTCTCACAAGGGCAATCGGTGTGCCCGCCCACCCTGTGCGCGGCACTGTTCAAGATAGCGGCACGTCCGCAATCGCCCGGGCCCACGATACACGCGTCCCCGATCAGCGTGCCAGCGACCAGCGTACCGGCGTTCCGCTTGCCTGCCACTGGCGTGGCGATGACTGGCGTGGCGATGACCGGCGTGCCGATGAACCTGCACTCGACTCCGCGGCAACCCGAACTGGTGTCGTTGATCGCGCAAGGCCTCACCAACCATGAAATCGCTGCGCGCCTCAACCTCGCCGCACAAACCATCGAGCTCCATATTCATCGCATGTCGGGCAAGGTGGGCACGGAGGAGCGCGCGAAGGTCGTGGAAATCACCAGGATGCGCAACGCCGTCCTGTGATCGCGAGATCGCAAAATCGCGAGTTTACAGAATCGAGTAATCGCCAAAATCGCAGGATCACAAGATTGCCGCAGCGACGCCCTTGGCCCTCACTGGACTTGTGCGCGAGCCTGGCCCTGCACTCGAACTCGCAGCGCTTACGCTCGATCGGCGTAATGGGCAGATTCTGCCGTCCCGGCGCCGGCCGCAGAAACGGCCAAAGAACGGGCCGAAGAAATCGACACACTGCTCTGCGCGACTGTCCGGCCCCGTCCGATCCTGTCCGGCAATAGCCGCCCGCGTCCCGCGTCGTTACCCAATGCTAATGCGCATTGGACGAAAGTGTTGTTTGGGTGTTCTTCGGGTGTTGCTCGGGTGTTGCTCGGGTGTTGTTCGGGTATTGTTCGGGCCTCGTTCCTCGGATATCTTTAAGACATGGTGGATATTCACACACACATTTTGCCTGCGCTTGACGATGGCGCAAGGTCGCTCGATGAATCCGTGCAGATGGCGGAAATGGCGATTGCGGATGGCACTACCCACCTGGTGGCCACCCCCCATGCGAACGGCGAGTATCCGTTCAATCCTGAGCGCATAGCGGCCCTTTGCCGGGAACTACAGAACAAAGTCGGAGACCGGCTAAAACTGGCCACCGGCTGCGACTTCCATCTCAGCTATGAGAATTTGCAGGACATACCAACGAACACGAGCAAATACACCATCAATCAAAAGAAGTATCTGCTTGTGGAGTTTGCCGACTTCTCCATTCCACCCAGCGCCGATGACACGCTGCATCGGCTGCATCTTATGGGGCTTTCTCCCATCATCACTCATCCCGAGCGGAATCGCCTGATCCGTAGTCAGCCCGAGCGCTTGCGCCGCTGGCTGCACCAGGGCTGCTACGTGCAGATCACCGCGCAATCCCTGCTGGGGAAATGGGGCGAGGGAACTAAAAAGCAAGTGGAGGAATGGCTGGACCTGGACATCGTTCATTTTTCGCGAGCGATGCGCACAATACCAGGGACGCGGCCGCCGCTGCTGGGTGAAGCTTACAAAGTCGTTGCCGAGCGCCGTGGGGCAGCCGTCGCGAAGGCGCTTTTCGAAGAAAATCCGCTTGCCGCTTTTGAGGGACGACCGCTGCCTTATGAGCCGGAACAGCCAGAGGTAACGGCCCGCACGAAACCGGCGGGCCGCCGCAAGCGCTTTATCTTTTTCTGAGACCCGGCATCCAATCGCGACGCAACGTCTTTGCAGCACAGCGCCGGACCGCAACTTCGTTTCGAACTACGACTGCGCCGCAACTTCTCTCCCCCGCCACTGCCCCGCAACTTCTAGCCACAGCTCAGCGCTTCGCGACGTACGGTCGCAATGGCAAGCTATAGCCGCAGCTTCCCTATAAGCACCATGTCGGACCAAAACCGCTGCGAAGTTATTCTTAGCGCGATGCCACGGCCGCATCCGCGCTGAAAACCTTCACTTCTACGCGCCGGTTCTTTGCTCGCGCTGCGCGGTTTTTCCCCGGATCCACAGGGTTGTTGTCGCCCAGGCCGATCACGCGGATTTGGTAGAAGGGAACATTCTTCTGCGTGACCAGGTACTCCACCACGGCGTCTGCGCGGCGCTTGCTCAGTTGCATGTTGTAGTCCTTCGGCCCGGTGCTGTCCGTGTAACCTTCCACCGCGACGAAGTAGCCTTTGCCGACCCCATGCCTCCCGCCACCATGTCCAGTTGGTCCTTATCGTCCTTCGTTAGCACCGCGCGGTTGAGGCCGGAAAAGAACCGTGCCCATTCCGACGAGCTTGTAATCGTCTATATTGGCAATCACGGTCCGCAGTGCGGCAATGTCCTGGCTGTCTTTGTCGGCCTTCTGGTCGGCCTCATTCGCCTTGTTCATCGCGTCGCCCGCTTTCCGGTCGACAGCTGTGACCTTTTCGTCGACAGCGCTGATCGCAGTGTTGGTCTTGGCGATGGCCGCATCTTCTTCCTGTTTATTCTGAGCGATGTGGTGTCCTGCTTGGCATTGGTGTCGGTAGCCGTATCCACTTTTTCTTCGATGGGCTGACTTCGGTTTCACGAACGTAGCCCTTCGTGGCGCATCCCGCGAAAGAGTGCGGCAACGCCCAGCACACTGATAAAAACACTCTGCCTCATTGGGGTTCCTCCATAGGAACGTATGTCTTGATCTCGATAAATTTGGTCTATCGCATTGGCCCTCTTACGAGTCGCAATCGGAAATCTGGGCTAGGCGAGCGCTATCCTACCAGATCATCGTACGTTTCTCTACAAAAGGAGTCAGGAAAATCATGTAAAGAGCTCGAGGACTTCCTCGTAGCGCTTGAAGGGCGGAATCAGATACGCCCCGCCAACTTCGGAGCGGGCCCACGCCAGCATGCGGCGCGCCAGGGCAAAGCCGCGATCGCGGGCGCCGGTCCCGGCCGCCTCCATCTCCTTCAGCACCGGCTCGGGAATGGAGATGCCCGGCACTTCGTTGTTGAGCCGCAACGCCTGCTTGTAGCTGGTAAGCGGCCATATGCCCACCATGATCGGAACCGGCGACTTGCCGCCGATGCGCTTCAGAAATGCGTCCCAATGCGCGGGGTCGAACAGCGGCTGGGTCATGGCAAAGTGCGCGCCGGCCTCTACCTTTGCGAAGAAACGCTTGATTTCGTAATCCAGGTCTTCGGCGATGGGATTGAGCGCCACGCCAATGGTGTAATTGGTGGCGCCGCCCAGGGTCTTGCCGGCCCAATCGGTGCCCTGATTCAGCCGCGCGGCCACTTTCACCAGCCCGATCGAGTCGATTTCGTAGACGCCGCTGGTCTCCGGATGATCGCCCAGCGACGGCGGATCGCCGGTAATCGCCAACAAGTTGCGCACGCCGCCCACCGACCAGGCGCCCAGCAGCATGGCCTGCAAGCCGATGAGGTTCAGGTCCCGCGTGGTGAGGTGCGGAATGGTTTCGACGCCGCGCGCCTCGAGCGCGCCGGCCACCATCATGGCATCCATGCCCACGCGCGCCAGCGTGCCGCTGTTGATGTCGATCGCATCCACGCAGCCGGTGGCCATCACTTTGTCCACTTGCTCGAAGACGCGATCGAGCGAGATGCCCTTTGGCGGATCGATCTCGACCGAAAGCACAAACTCGCGCGCCTGCAGCTTGCGCCAGACGCCGCTTTCCGGCTCGCGCTTGGCCGGCGATGCGCTTGGCGGGCGCTTCGCGGGAACGTCGGACGGACGCGACCTTCACCGCGCTGCGCTGCGCGGCCGGGGCAGTCCTCGCACCGCTGTCGGCAAGCGCGCGAATATGCTCGGGCGAGGTGCCGCAGCAGCCGCCCACGATGCGCGCGCCCATGGCCGCCGCCTCCCGCGCAAAGAGCGCGAAATATTCCGGCGAAGAGCGCGGGTAGACGGTGCGGTCCCCGACGCGCTTGCGGAAAGCCCGCGTTGGGCATCGCCGAAATGCGGCCGTCCCGCCGCCGCCAGTCCTTCGAGGACCGGCAGCAGCGATTGCGGGCCGAGCGTGCAGTTCGCTCCGATGGCCTGCACGTTTTTCGCGCGCCAGCCGCGCCGCCGCGTCCGCCGGCGCGCGTGCCGTCGAGCGTCGTGCCTTCTTCGGAAAACGTCAGCTGCGCGACGATGGGCAGCGCCGGAAAACGAGCGGATGGCGTCGATCGCCGCCAGCAGCATCTCGATATTCGAGAAAGTCTCCAGGATAAAGAGATCCACGCCGCGCTCTTCCAGCGCCAGCGCCTGCTCGCGATAAATCTCCAGAATTTCTTCGCGCGGAAGCTGGTCGAATCTCCGGGCCCATGCCCAGCGGGCCGATCGAGCCGGCGATCAGCACCTCGTGCGGCGCGGCCTCGCGCGCCTCGCGGGCGATCTTCACGCCGCGATGATTGAACGCCGCCACCTGGTCGGCCGAGGCCCAGCGCCGCCAGCTTCGAGCGGTTGGCGCCGAACGTATTCGTCTCGATAATCTGCGCGCCCGGCCTGGATGTAGGCCTGGTGCACGCGAAACACCGCCTCCGGCTGCGAAATATTCAGCTCCTCGAAGCAGCGCTGCACGCCCGCGGCCTCGAACAGCACGGAGCCCATCGCCCCGTCGGCGACGAGCACGGCATTTTCCAGGCGCTTTTCAAATCTTCAATTTTCATCAAGTCTAGGTGTCATTCTCGCCAAGGCAGAGTTCTGCGCCGCAAGAGGCGCTGATCGCGAGATGCACGAGCTACGCGCCGGAGCGCCGCTAACGCACCTGCTCCATCAATTCGGCGATGGTGCCCATCAGGTCGTACTTGGTAAGGATTTCGTACCGCCCGTTGCCCATCACCACAAAAACTGCCGGGCTCTTCGTGGCTCAGAATATGGGTGACGCGTTCGACCGGCGCGTCGCGCGGCACCTGCGGCAGCGGCTTGCTCATGACCTCGCGGATGATCAGCTTGCGCAGGTCTTTGCCCTGCAGCGCCAGATTCAGAATCTGGTCTTCGTAAATCGTGCCGACGATGTCCGCCCTCTTCGAAAACCGGCAACTGCGAGATGTCCTGCTCCTGCATGGTCCGCAGCGCGTGGAACACGGTCTGGTCGGGCCCCACCATGATCAGCTCGCGCACCTTGCCGCTGCGGTGCTTGGCCGCCACCACGTCCTCGGCTTTCAGCGGCACTTCGGATTCGAGGTAGCCGCGCTCGCGCATCCATTCGTCGCTATAAACCTTGCTCAGGTAGCGCATGCCGGTGTCGGGCAGGAACGCCACCACGAAGCTGCCGGCCGGCAGCTCGCGCGCGACGCGCAGCGCGGCGGAAACGCAGCCGCCTCCCGAGCCGCCCGTAAAGATGCCCTTCACTCTTCACCAGTGTCGCGCGCCACGAGGAAGCACTCCTGGTCGGTCACCTGCATCACGTCGTCGAGCACCTTGAAATCCATGGTCGATGGGAAAATATCCTCGCCGATGCCTTCCACCACGTAGGTGCGCGCCTTGCCGATTTTGCCCGTCTTCGCAGAATTCGTAATAGAGCGAGCCGACGGGATCGACGCCGATGATCTTGACGTCCGGATTTTTTTCCTTCAGGTAACGCCCCACGCCGCTGATCGTTCCGCCCGTGCCCATGCCGCAGACGAAGTGCGTGATTTTTCCCTCGGAATCTTCCCAGATTTCCGGCCCCGTGGTGCGGTAGTGCGCCTCCGGATTCATGGGGTTCTCGTACTGATTCGGGTAGAAGGAATTGGGAATCTCCGCGCGCAAGCTTCTTGGCCACCGAGTAGTAGCTGCGCGGATCGTCCGGCTCGACGGCCGTCGGGCAGACGATGACTTCGGCTCCCAGCGCCTTGAGCAGATCGATTTTTTCCTTCGACTGTTTGTCGGTGATGGTGAAGACCATCTTGTAGCCGCGCACCGCGGCCACCAGCGCCAGGCCCATGCCGGTGTTGCCCGAAGTGCCTTCGATGATCGTGCCGCCGGGCTTGAGCAGGCCCCGGCGCTCGGCCTCGTCGATCATGGTGATGCCGATGCGGTCTTTCACCGAGCCGCCGGGATTGAGGTAATCGGCTTTGACGTACACCTCGGCCTTGCAGTCCTTGGCCATGCGATTCAGGCGCACCAGCGGCGTGTGCCCAATGGCTTCGAGAATGTTGTTGCACTTCATGGGTGACGGCCCGCCCCCTGAATTTGCGGATCTTGCTTTTCGCCGCGCGCCCGCACGTTGTATCGAGACGTACGTTGCATCGAGACGTACGTTGCATCGAGACAAACGTTCCACGAAGGCGTTGCACGAAACAGTTTCGCGCCGCTCGCAAAAGTGTACCACGCACTCGCCGCCCGTCCCTTTCTGGAGCGAGTGCTGCGCCTCGAAAGCGCCACCGGTGCGCGCACTCCGCACGGGCAAGGCGCGGCATACGCTCCCCAGTGGAATTGCGGCCAGTTATTTAACTGTATTTAACTGTTTTTAACTGTGAGTTCCTACAGGTCGGCTAATTTCCGCCACTTGTGGTCGAATATTTCATAATGATATTTCTTGGTTTTGCCGTTCTTCAAGGGGAAGTCGACATCCAGGTTGTTTCCGTCAAGGGTACCCACATACTCTCCATTGATATCGAGTTCGTTGTTCCCGCTGATGCACCATTCCCCATTGTTTTTAGCGACCGCTTCCGCGTTATCGGATGTGGCCGTTACATTCAAGAAGAAAACCGTGGCAAACGCGGTGTTCTCCCCCGACGATGAGCCGCTCTTCGAAAGTGAATCCTGAGCGCGGTCGCGCCCCATCCCCTCGTGTACCTTGATCTTCACTGCGATTTTAGGTTTGGCATACACCGTGAGTGTATTAAACTGCGGCGCCGCCATCACCAGTAGCGCTATCACTGACCAGGTCATAACTGACCGGGTCATCCGCTGACCGGATCATCCCTGATAAGGTCATCATTGTTAAGAAGCCCGGCCATGCTCGACGTTTCATGTTTGGCCCTCCTGCAACGGCATCACACACGCGCCAGTGCTTGGGCACAGGCAGGCCCTGGTATTCCCCGAATCATCCGACTCTGGCAAATCAGCATCTACAAGCCAGCTTCTGCAAACAGGCCGGCAAACGCGCAGCTGGCCTTATGCCATGATTGGCGAATTTAACGATTTGGCGAAACGAATCCTCGCAGCTCGCATTTATTTTGCCGCGGCTTTGGGCGCCACCGGTGGCGCCGGCTTGCCGAATTTGCTCGCATCGATCGCGACGTTCGCCTGTATCTGGTTCATTTCGAAGACCGTGCGGCCATCGGTCCAGGTTAGCGTCCATTTGTACGGCAGCTTCACTCCCGCCACGTCGCGATAATCCGTATAGTCGACCTCTACAGGATTGGTGCCCACCGGGGAATCGGTATAGCGCAGCTCGCGCACCAGCAGCCCGGAATCGCTGTCAAAATATAATTTTACCGGCGCACCGGCAGCATTCGTTCCTTGCACGACTTGCGTCTCGTGCCCGTCGATGGTCACCGGGAAGCCCACCACCCACTTGGTTAAAGACTGCTTGATCCGCCCTGGAAACGACAGCTCCGCATCCACTTTCGCGCCGTCCAAAAACGTTCCCGTCAGCTCGAGTAGCGGTAGTGGCCTGCCCGGCTCCGCCACCCAGCCCGCCCGTCCGTCGTATGTTGTGGTCATGTCTCCGTCGAATTTATGGATGACCGTCGCGCGCATTGCCGGACTTTTTGCGTAAACTTCCGTGGGCCGCTTCTCTTGCTCCAGGTAACCCACGGCGGTTCCCTTGCCGGTGAAGCTGGTAAGCGCCGCCACCTTTTGCGCGCCGCCAATTGCCTGGATATATTTATCCAGTATCTGATCGGCGGACGGCACGTTGGGAGCCTGCTCCACAATCTCATCGGGATCGTCCGGGGGCGGCGCACTATACATGTCCGCCAGCACGGGGATCACTTTGGGTTTGTCGCTGCCCCGATGGCAGGTGTAACAGGTCACTTCGCGCTTGCCCGCGAAATTGGTTTTGTTGATCGCATTCATCATCAAAATCATTTTCCGCGCCATCGCTTTGTGTTCGTTGTTGTCTTCGGCATACGATGCCCAGGTTTCCTGCGAATTGTGGCAATAGCTGCAATCCACCGTCAGCGAAGCCGCAAAAAATCCCATGGTCGAAAGGAATTGGTTCTCAGGCACCCCGCGCAGCACCTGAATATTCTTGTACACGTCTTCGGCCAGGAGTTGCCGCTTCGGCGCTGCTGCCGCGCCTTGCTGTCCTCCGGCAGCCGCGCCTTGTGGCGCCGCTGGCGCTCCCGCCTGCGGAGATGCCTGGCCGCCGGCCAGCGCCGCCCCCAGCAGGAGTGCCGCCGCAAGTCCTGCTGCGCTCAGGGTGGCGTGGCGCGCCATAGTTTGCATCCACTGCATCGCGAGTCCTCTCCTCACTCTTCTCGCCAGTTCTGTCGCCACTCGTCTCGCCAGTCGCGCCGTCCGTCGCACCGGCGTCCGCTTCATGTAACCTCCGAAGAGTTGCGGCCCCGCCCGCGTCCCGCGCGTCGCCGCCGTTTCAATCTTCAACCTCTCCATCTTTCAATCTGCAAGCAAGGGGAGCAACCTGCCACGCGTCGCGCTCAGCCGCTGTTCTAATCCAGTTGTACCATCCGCAGCCGCGCAACACGCACCACCCATCTCTCAAGCCTCTCAAGCAGCTTCTAACTCAGCAGCCTCTAGCGACAGTGGCCCGCTATGGCCGGCAATTGTCCATGCCCACGCTATGGCAACCCGACAATATATACTTGGCCAGAATCGCAGGCAAATCCTTGCGATAAATGGGTAGCGGGCCAGTTTCCGACAATCTCGTTTCCAGGAGTTGGCCGTCGGAACCTCGCTGATTTCGAGGGGGACCTGCTCTGGTGGCACATTCGTTGTGTCCATCGCAGAGGGAAGCGTATGATGCGCGCGCTAGAGCTCCAAATCGGAAATTCCGGATAAATGCAAGAGAGATTCTTTTTCCCCAGTACAGGAGGACGCTATGGAGAGGACGATTTCTTGCTTGCTGAGCCGTTACGAGACCGGAAAACTAACGCGACGGGATTTGATTAAGGGGCTAGCAGTGCTGGCGGCGACTGGCACGACCACTTCATCCGCCGCAGTGACGGTGCCTAAAGGGATCACGCTCGATCACATAGCCCTTCAGGTCAATGATATGAAACGTTCGCGCGACTTCTATGTGAAAGTGTTCGGATTAGTGGAAAACACGGCCCCGAGACCCAATAATTCATTGCGAGTGGATTTACCCCAAGGCGGGTTCCTAACTCTGCAGGATTTCAAGCCGGGCGGGCGGGTAGACCACTTTTGCATAAAGCTAGAGAATTTCGATAAGACTGTTGTCACGGAGCAACTGAAGGGGCAAGGGATTACTCCAATCGATCTGCCGGCTTCTGCGGAAGGCGGTGCTGGATTCCACGTGCTTGATCCGGATGGCTTTAGCGTTCAGCTTTTGTGAATTCAATAGCTGAACGAATGAACGCGCCCTGCGTGCGGCCACTCAGTGAGTGACGGGTAGCCCAACGACGATGAGAACCGCATAGTCCTGCTTGCGGCAGCCGTTCACGACGGGCATGGCCGCTCCTGGATTCACCGGAAAACCCTTGGTCCGAACATTCGCGGGCGAGCACGAGTTGTTAGCCGTCGCCGGCGTGTAGCGTGCGGAGCGGCATCCGAGATGGGTAACATCGTAGAGGGTCGCGCCGTCGGCGAGTTCCCACCGCTGATTGCCGTCCTTGTCCTTGGGCTGAATTGTCAGCACGGTCGTCACCTTGCGGTCGCCCGTGACGAGGTATTTCCCAGGGGGCAGCGGAAAGGTCGGCTTCTCCATGATCAAGCCGTGTTCCTCCAGCCACCAGTCCGCAGGGTCGAATTTCCACTGTGACGGCGCCACACCGCCGGCCGCCTTCAATTGATCGTAGTGGTCCAGCTTGCAAGCGCGCGGGCCCGGGTCCTGGCTCCAGGAGCCCCATGATTGCGCGCCGTTGCCGGAGGTGGCCCCGGGGTCTCCCAACGCCGCGATGTACTGCGGCTCGATGCGCTTGAACTTCGAGAGGTCTACGCCTGACGCGTGAACCGGCTGCTGCAGGCCGGCCGCCAACAAGAGGAATCCCGTGTAGAGGAGCAGGCGGCTCAGGGACGGCACAAACTGGCGGACATTCATGCGATTGCTCCGATTGGACGATCTGACGACATCCTACACCCACGGTCGCCATATTGCTATTCCTGAGAAGTCCGTATTCCGCCTGATAAGTCGGCTTATCGGATACTGGCTCAGACGGAATCCCGCCTTCCGGCAAGCACCCAATTGAGAATCAGGAATAGCGAGTGGCGCGATACAACATCGCGGGCTGCGATTGCGAAGACATAGTTGCATTTGCTTCGAAGAGGAAGCCGAGTCGGATAGCCACGCGACGGGATGCCGAGTTGTGGTGGTGAATGTCCGCGATTACGCTCCTCATCCGATACTGCCCAAAGCCGATCCCTAGGACTGCTCTGCCCATCTCGATCGCAAGCCCTTGATGCCAATACTGGGGCATTAGCATGTAGCCGAATGAAATCTCAGGGACGCCCAGATAGCGAATCCAGAAAAGGGCACAGATTCCTACAAAGCGGCCGCCGATCTTCTCACGAAAGACCCATATTCCGAAGCCATACACCTTCGAATGAAGGATGTGGACACTCAGCAGGCGACGGCAGAAACTATCGTCTCTGGAGCCCCCGAGATACCGCATGACCAGTGGATTTTGATACAAGAGCTGGAAGTCCTGGAAATCCTCAGGTCGCGGGCGCAGACCGATCAGGCGATTTGTTCGGACGGGTCGCACAGCGAGGACATTGAAACATCAACTTGGGAGTTAAGGAAGGCGCTTCAAGGGCCTGATAAGTCCGCTTATCGGAAACTGGCCGGTGAAGCAGCCACTCAACTCAACCTGAATTCAATTTCGCCTGATGTCCACTCGCCTGCGACAGCCTCAAACGAGGATTTCAATGCGATGGTGTGCGTGAATTACTAAGCCTGCCGTTTTCCCGCGGCATCCAAAATCGAAAAGTAGGTACGTTAGGGCTGTTTTGACTGTCCCTATGTAATAAAGAGACTCCTGCCTTTCGTTGTCATTTTGAGGTCGCCGCCACGACCGGACAATCTCTCTTCCTCTTTATCTTCGTGTGCTAACCCAGGCTGGCACGGTGGCTGATGCCGGACCTTTCTGCTGCCATTCGAAAATAAAATCCGCTTCGAATACTTTATGGTAAATAGGGCCTGTATCTATGTTTACTAGTATGGTATACTGGCTTGAAATGCGGAATCACCGGCATTCGTGCCGCCGCACGTTTGCGGCAAGCGCTTTAAAATGAACACTTGTGAAAAATGCGCCGGCAATCCCTGTAGAATCAACACTTCCGGAATTGTTAGACTTGAAGCGTCTTTAGAATGAACAGATACCGGAAAACCGGGGGAGGGGGCTTGGGTTCCCTGCCTCTTTGACAGCAGCCGCGGTACAATGCCACCGGCTGCATAATGGCTGCTTAACCATAATGGCTGCATAATAATGACGGGCAGTTTGGGTGCCGCGCGCACGCTCCGCGCCTCATCTAATGGCCAGCCTGTGCGGTCAAGTTTATGACCAAGAAAAATACCTCCACAACCACACGCCTCCACATATCTACCGGCACGCCGTGGGAGCCGATTGTGGGCTATTCGCGCGCTGTGCGTGTCGATGACGTGGTGCACGTGTCGGGTACCACCGCCACCGATACCGCCGGCAATGTCGTTGGCCGGGGTAACCCGTATCAGCAAACGGTGCAAGCTTTGCGAAACATTGCCGCGGCCCTCGAAAGCGTGGGAGCGCGTATGGAGGATGTCGTGCGCACCCGCGTCTATGTCCTTCGCATCGCCGAATGGGAGCAGATTGGCCGCGCGCATGGCGAAGTGTTTAGCAAAATCCGGCCCGCTACCACGATGGTTCAGGTCAGCCGCTTGATCGATCCCGAGATACTGGTTGAGATTGAAGCGGAAGCCATCGTAACTCCTCGAGAGGACTCGAGCGAGCCGGCTACTTCTCCCCGGCCAAGCGAACGCAAAGCGCTGCCGCAACAGTCTTCGCCGCGGTCCTCGCCGCGGTCGTCGCCGCGAAAGTCCTCACCGCAAAAGCCATCGTCCCCAAAGTCATCGCAGTCCAAGCGCAGTGCCGGCAAGGCTGCCGCAAAACCCAATCGACGACGCAGGTGATTTCCGCTTGCGAGAACCGCGTGTTCATCGTGCCACGACGCATCCCGGTCCCAAGCCGCCGAACCCCAATCCCAAGAATAAAGAAACACGCGCGCTGCGTGCACCACGCTGGCATGAGCCGCGCTTCTCTTCCGATTTCTGCCCTCCTTCTGGCCTGCATGCTTTGCTGCATGTCCTTCGTTCCGTCTCTGCTGCTTGCCCAGCAAAGCGATCTCACCGTCGAGCGCATCTATACCGCGCCCAGCTTGAGTGGGCAAATCCTGCGCGACACGGTTTGGAGTCCTGACGGTAAATGGCTCACCTACCTGGGCAGCGACACCACAGCCGGAAACGATGATGAGGGGCCGGCTATCTGGGCGGTCGACGCCGCAACCGGCAAGCGCCAGGTGTTGATTGATGCCGCCCACTTGCGCACTGTGTTGCTGCCTGCCGCCTCGCGCGGACAGCAAACTGGGCTTGGCCGCATCACGCCGCCGCGGTACGCGTGGGCGCCGGATGCGCGCGCCATTCTCTTCATTTCCGCGAAGGAACTTTTTTGGTACGAACTCGCGGCCAAAACCTCGAAGCAACTGGTTGCCGCCCCTCCCGGCGGCGCGCGCGCTGCAGCGCACGAAGACGAAGACGGATGACGCGATTGACGACGCCAAGATTTCGCCCGACGGCCACTGGGCCAGCTTCCTGCGCGCTCACGACTCTGGGCTGTGAGCGTGGCCGGCGGCGCCGCCGCGGCAATCACCACGCGGCGGCAGCGAAGAGCGAGCGCAACGGCGGAGCTCGACTGGGTTTATCCCGAGGAGCTGGACCTGCAACCGCTTACTGGTGGTCGCCCGACTCCTCGAAAATCGCCTTCCTGCAGCTCGACGAGCGCCCGTCGAAAAATATCCGCTTCGCGATTGACTCTCGCTGCAGCGGCACGCAGACCGAGGAGCGTTATCCGGTCGCGGGCTCGCCCAATCCCGTCGCGCGCGTTGGCGTGGTTGGCGTCGCGACCCGCGCAAGGTCACGGCAGCGAACCGATTGGATGGACACCGGAGCGGATTCGAGCGCGCTTGCTGGCGCGCGTCGCTTGGCTGCGCGGATTCCCGCCGCGTGCGCCATCGAGCGCCTCAATCGCCCGCAAAATCATCTGGACCTGCTGTTCGCCGACGCCGCCACCGGAAAATCGCAAACCGTGCTTGTCCGAGCAGGACAAGTATTGGATCAATCTTAGCGACGACCTCCATTTCCTCGGCGACGGCAAGCGCTTCCTCTGGTCCAGCGAACGCTCCGGCTTCCGCCACCTCTATCTATACGATCTCTCGGGCAAGCAGCTCGCTCAGCTCACCAGCGGCGACTGGCAAGTCGAGAGCGTCGCCGGAGTCGACGAGAAAAACGGCCAGGTGTATTTCACTTCCACGCAGCAAAGTCCCATCGAGCGCCAGTTCTACCGCGTGGCGATCACGCTTTCCGGCGCGCGCCGGCCGGCGAGGATCCCGTGCAACTGACGCACGAGCCACGGCACGCACGAAGCGGATCTTGTCGCGCCGAGGGCACGCCCATTTCCTCGATACCTATTCGAATGCCACGAAGCCGCCGCGCCAGGACCTGTTCCACGCCGATGGCAGCGCCGTGGCGGCGCTTGGCCGAAAATCGAGTCGCCGAACTGGCGCAGCTACCAGTTGCAGCCGGTCGAATTTTTCACCGTGCCCGGCGCCGACGGCACGCCGCTCGATGCCGCCCTCATCAAGCCGCCGGGCTTCGATCCCTCGCGCAAATATCCGGTGATCGTCTACGTCTACGGCGGGCCCGGCGCCAGGAAGTGCGCGACGCCTGGCAAGGTCCCGATTTTCTCTGGCACCAGTTGATGGCGCAAAAGGGTTTCGTCATCTTCAGCGTCGATAACCGCGGCATGTCCGGGCGCGGCCACGAATTTCGAAACGCCGCATCTACCATCATTTCGGCCAGGCGGAACTCGCCGATCAGCTTGGCCGGCGTGGCTTGGCTCGAGCCAAACAGTCCTATGTGGATCGCTGCGCGCATCGGCATCTGGGGCTGGAGCTATGGCGGCTACATGACCTGCATGGCCATGCTTCGCGGCAGGCGACGTTTTCAAGGCGGGATTTGCCGGCGCGCCGGTCACCGACTGGCGCCAGTACGACACCATCTACACCGAGCGCTACATGGGCACGCCGCAGGAAAATCCCGACAGGCTATCGCGACTCCTCGCCGGTGAACTTTCGCCGCCGGCCTCGCAAGGCAAGCTGCTCATCGCCCACGCCACTGGCGATGACAACGTGCACTTCGCCAACACCGTCGAACTGGCCGAGAAGTCTGGTGGACGCCCAAAAATATGCCGAGTATCAGATCTATGCCGGACGCGGCCACGGCATCAGCGACGCCGCGGCCCGCATCCACGTCTTCAATCGCGTCACCCAATTCTTCCTGGAAAATCTCGCCAAGTAGGCGGCTTCTCGTCCATCAAGGGTGGGCGCGCAGCGCCCATCGCCGAACAATCGGCCTGCGTCTACCAGTGCACGTGCACCCGGTAGCGCAGCACCGACGTGCCGTCCTTGTCCACCGGCACTTGGAACTGCGCGGCGAATGCGGCTGTCTTGGTCCACTTGTACGTCGAGCTGAGAATCTCCCAGTCGCCGCCGATCGGCTCATTCACTTCCACGGTGATCGGCACGGTCTTGTGATTGCGCAGCGTGATCTCGTATTCCATCTCGTAGAATTGCGCGCCCGAACGTCCTGGTAATCGGTCTGCTTGCGCTCGGCGACCACGTCGAAGGCGTTGCCGGCGTGCAGGCTGATCTCTTCGTCCTTGGGCGTGTGGCCAATGCGGTCTTCTCCGGCGAAGAGCGTCTCGCCGTGCGCAGTCGGCCTGGTAGATGCGCATGGTTCCCGCCGGCAAGCGGCATGCCCAGATTCGCTTTCTCGGCGTTCTTGAATTTGTAGTAGACCTGGACGGGATCCTTGATCGGCGCAGCCGGTGCGCATCGAGGTGCGGTAGTAGTAGTCTGCCCGTCCACTTCGTAGGCCTTTTCCAGCGGGATGTTGCTGGCGTCGAGCAGGCTGATCTGCTTGGTTTCGTTGTTCATCACGCTGGTGCGGCGGTCCAGCGTAGTACAGGTGATATTCGCTGAAGGCTTCCTCCTGGAACGGCGGGGCGCGCGGCGGCGCCGGCCCTGCGCGGCAAAATCGCCGAGCGCCTTGGCTTGCGCTTGCACGCGGGCACGCGGTTCAGTTCGCCGGCCACCAGTTGCAGCCGCGCGTTCTGGAACGCCGTGCCGCTGTCGTTCACCAGCGTCACCCAGCCGTCGAGATCGGCTTTGGTCTCGTCGCGATTGATCGTTCAGCACGTAGTCGGCGCTTCCAGGAAAGCTGCCCAGCCAGGTACGAAACTTCCACTTTCTGCTTTTCGCGCGCCGCGATTGTCCAGCGTCCACAGCAGCGTCGGGCGGTCGTAAAGATTGTCCGGCAGCTCCGGGAAGCGGATGCTCGACGGGATTGAGGCCGGTGACGATGTCGTTGCCGATCTTCCAGATCGGGCCGTTATTGTCGGCGATCAGCGTGGCCTTCACTTCTTCCATTTCGTCCGCGCCGTTGCCCGCGCGCGGGCGCAGCAGCGTCACTTCGCGGCCCACGTATTTTGCGAGCAGCTTCGCGGGTTCGAGCAGGTCGTATTCGTAGTTCTGCTCGAGCACCGAGAGCAGCGCGGGATCGTTCAGCGAGCGGAAATGCACGGTCGCGGGATTGACCGAGGCGGCGATGTCCATGAATTTGAGCTGAAAGGTGCCGCCAGGCAGAGCGAGGTCGCGGACGTCGCGCACCAGCGACAGATCGGAGTTGTAAACCGTGACGCTCAGATCGGTCTGGTCGCGCTGCCCGGTGACCGCTTGCTGGCTGGGTTTGCCGCCAGGGTCAGGTGCGAGCTGCGAGCTCGCGGCCAATTTTGCGGGTGGCGCGGATGGATTGGCAGGCGGGTTCGTTGCGTGGTCCGAAGTTGCATGGTCCGAAGTCGCGCGGTCGGGGCTGGCGCCCGCTGGGTGATGGTCCGGCGTCCGTGGGTGTAAGGGCATAGTTAACAGCAGCACGGCGAGTGCCGAGGCTGCCGCCGTCTTTATTGTCGTACGCTTTGTGGCGCGCGTCGCGCCACGCGCCATGGCCCGCAGTGCGACAAGCGTTGCGGGAAGCGTTGCTCTAAAGGACGTTCCGGGCGCGTTCTTCCCAAAGACATTTCCGCACATACCAGTCAATACTTTTCTGAATCGCGATGCGCTCATTTGTTGCCTCCAGAATGTTCCCTCACTACTTGGAACGAGGAAGTCCGGAGTTCTTGCACCTTTTTTTAACGATAGAAACTGAATCGGTCGGGAAACGGAATAGGTGTAGAAGGCAGGAGCTAAAACTTACTGCTGCGTCCACGTCCGGCCGCCATCTTCGGTGCGGAAGCGACGAGAATCGCTGGAGGTGACCGTGGCGTGCAGCGCATCGCTAGCGGCAAGACCAGTCCAGTCGAGTGTCCCGCCAGCCGCCCCAGCGACGTTAGGCATATTCGCGTTCGGGGACGTGGAGGAAACAACGGGAGGTGCAATACGCTGCCAGTGTGCGCCATCGGTCGTGCGCAGAATCGTCCCGGCCTGGCCGACGACCCACGCGGTTTCTTCGGAGGTCGCAGCACCCGCGACGAGATTGGAGGTAACGCCACTCGCTTGCGGCTGCCAGCTGCGGCCCGAGTCGACGGAGCGCTCGATGCGGCCGCCCGAGCCAAGGCGCCAGTAAACCTTGCCGTCGGGAGACATGAAAACGTCGCGTCGCGTCACCGACAAAGAAAGTGCGCCGATCTGATTGCCAAGCTCCGGCGCCTGCCGAGCGCCGGCGTCCTCGCCTGGTTTTCCTGGAGCGGCGGTGGGCGCAGGCACGGATTTTGCCCGGGCTGCCGGCGCGAAGGGTGGCGCGGCCGGAGCAGGATTCACCAGCGAGGGCGGGGGAGGATTCACGCCTTGCGAAGAGGCCATGGCGCGCGCCTCCTCGGATTGCAAAGCGCTTCCGCCAGTGCCGGCCGGCGCACCCGCCTGTGCATCCGCCTCTGCATCCGCTTGTCTGCCGGCGGATCCCGCCGGAAGCGGCGCGGGAAGTGGAGGCTCGCTGTTTTGGCTTTTCTCTTTCTGACCGCTGTTGACGCGCGCACTTGCCTGGGCGCGGGCGTCGAAATTCTCACGCGACGGCGACAGCGTTTTCCGGTCGCGTTCATCGATCTGCGCTCCCGGTACCGGTGGCGGCGGAACATTCGCCTGGGCCATCTGCTCGCCAGCCGGCTGACTCGGCGCTTCCAGCTTTTTCGCGACGGACCGCGGGGTTGGCGCAGACGGATTTGGCGCAGACGGGGTTGGCGCAGAAACGTTCGGCGCTTCAACAACCTTCCCGGCCGACTCATTCACGGCCAATTGGGGCGCGGCGCTGGGGAAGCGCAGCGGCGGACGCAGAATGAAAAACAGAGCGCCCGCGGCGGCCACGCCGATTGCGGGAGCGAGCCAGCGCCAATGTACCGGAAAACGAGCAACAGGCGACGGTTGTTTCGGGGCCCGCAGGCCGGGAACGGTAGCGGCGGCGACACCCTCGCCCAGCCGAAGCACTTCGCTCTCCGCGAGCGGCTCGTCCGTGCTTGCTGCCAAGACGGAAAGAACCGTCCGGCAACGGCTGCACGCGGCAAAATGGCTTTCCCATTGCGCGGTTTCGTGGGCGTCCAGGGCAGATTCCGCGTAGGCAGCGAGCAACTCCGCGGATGGGCAGGCTTCTTCGGCTTCGAGAGGCGCAGTCGCGCCGGTCACGGCTGAAGCGGCGGTCTCTGCCTCGCGCTGTTTAAGCGCGCGAGCCAAGGCGCGCGCAAGAGCGACATCGCGCTCGCCGGAATCGTTTTGTTGCGCGTGGCTCATGGCCGGCTAAGAGTGATGGTTGTCAGCATACTTAATTCGCGCATCATCATTTGAGCAGCGCTAGTCATTTGACCATCGCATTCGGGCATCGTATACGAGGGTCATTATTTGAGCGTCGTGTTCGAGCATCGTGTTCGAGCATCGTTGTTCGAGCATCATGCGTTGAACATACCTCTATGCTTTGAACGCCACAGCGCCAATTTCTTGCAGTTTTTTGCAAGCCTCATTTTATGTGAACTCCCTACGCGGGCTCCTTATGTTGACCCGCATCATGGTGCCGAGTGGTTGTTGCCGGGCCGTTTTCCCGCAGTGCCTGGCTCAGGTCAAAAGCCCAATCCTCGAGCACATACGTAAAGCAAAGCTCGATTTCCGCTGCCGTGAGCTTTTGGCGTGCGGCGCAACCATTTTCCGCGGCGCGATCGGTAGCCAGCATGCGCTTGACGGATTCGCGCAGCTCACGGCGAATGCGCTCGAGCTGGCGCGATATGGTGGCTTCATGCACACGCCGCATGCGGGCGATGTGCGCGAGCTTCAGGTTATCGAGGTAATACAGCGACAGGAGCATGCGGTCGCAAGGCGCGAGCAACGCGAACGCAGCCAATAGCGCGTCGCGGAGGCGGGGCATAAGCCGGGCGCGGTCCGGGTCACCAAACTCGCGCCCGAAGTTCGCGGATCGCAGGGAGGCTTGCGCGCGAATGGCGCTCCCGCTCCCTCGCGAACCATGTTCGGCCGAATCTTCCATTTCAAGGGCCATTGCAGCGGGCGTCGCAGCGGCCATTGCACGGGGCCCCGCGCCGGACACCACATCGGGCAACGGTTCCATGCGGCGCGTGGCCCGCAGAGCATCCACGTACCTTTGTGCGAGAACGGTGCGCAGCCAAGTAGCGAGCTTGCTTCGCCCGTGAAAGTATTCGAGAAGAGAACGGCGCCGGACCGCCCCGCTGGAATCGAGGCCGTAGAGTTCCGCGTAGAGCGAATCGGCAAGGTCGCGAGCGTACGCTTCGCCGCGCTCCGCAACGATCGTTCCGCGCTGCGGCGTAGAGCAGCGGCCGGTAATTCGCGACAAACTCTTCCCATGCGTGGTGGGACCCCAGACGCAGCGCACATGCGAGGGCCAAATCCTCAAGACGCAAGGTGCGCAGATAGGTCTCGACCGCGGCATCGTGGCGCGGCGCGTCAGAAACGGCCCCGCCAAAATGCGACGTGGCGCTGTGGTAAAGCGCGCCGGCGAAATCCTCGCGCGCAACATTCAAGCGAGCCGCCTGTGACTGTGCGTACAGTTCATCGAGCAGTTCGGAATACGTGGCCAGGAAGACAGGCGAGCACGTGGTTATCGCTAGATCCGAGGGCGCGAGAGGTGGTGTTTCACGCAGCATAGAGTGTGGCGGACTTACATTACTAAATTGCGGGCATTACTGCACTGCAGGCGTTACTGAGTGTGCCGATCTCCAGTGCGTATCAGTTCGTATCTAGGGCGCCGCTTACCTCGGCAGCATGATAAGGGAGGGCAGCAGCCGGGAGCGAGACAATCCCCGGAAGTTCGTCACCTGGCGTTCCATCTCGGCACACTTGTTTTCCATCTCCAAACGGGGTTTGCCGGCACGGGTGATGACCGCACAGAGAAACACGAATTCGTCAGAATCCTGTACCTGCAGTTTTAACGCCGTTTTTACACGGTGCAGTGTTCGCACTGACGCATAATCGCACTCCTCAGGGGGGTCGGGAATGAACCTATCCATCACAAAGAGAAGTGCGACAAGAGCGATGGTGACAAGCAAGGTCGCGACAAGAAAGATAGCAACAAGAAAGACCGCCGCCATGGCGCTCGCGCTCCTGCTGGTCTTCCTTCTACTGCCAAGTATGGCGGGAGCGCATGGCGTATCGAAACGCGATGCATCCTTCGTACAGGCGAATCAAGGAACGGCGGTGGGTGCCTTCATGTACCTGGGCGCAAAACACATGGTGACGGGATACGACCATCTGATGTTTCTGGTGGGTGTGGTGTTTTTCTTATACCGACTCAAAGACATCGTTCAGTACGTCAGCTCATTCACACTCGGTCACAGCATCACGCTTCTTTTTGGCGTTCTGGGCCGGGTGCATGCCAACTCCTATTTGATCGACGGCGTTATTGCGCTGTCGGTGGTCTACAAGGCATTCGACAACATGGGTGGATTCAAAACCTTTTTGGGATTTGAGCCGAATACGAAAATCGCGGTGCTCGTCTTTGGATTGTTCCACGGGTTCGGCCTGGCGACCAAGCTGCAGGAACTGGTGCTATCGCAAAACGGCCTGGTCACCAACATCGTGAGCTTCAACGTCGGGGTGGAAATCGGACAGGTCCTGGCGTTGTCGGCTGTGCTGATCGGACTGAGCTATTGGCGCATGCAAGGAGGCTTCCTGCGAGCACGCGTTTGCCACGAACACGGCGTTAATGTCGGGTGGATTT
Source organism: uncultured Acidobacteriota bacterium (assembly GCA_963828935.1). GTDB lineage: Bacteria > Acidobacteriota > Terriglobia > Acidiferrales > UBA7541 > Palsa-189. The sequence continues at coordinate 166,022 of CAWHGP010000012.1, forward strand.
ATTCTTCTGGGCTACCAGCTCACGGGATATCTCATACAATGACCACCATCGCAGAAAAGAACGCGCCCACCATTGAGGATGTATCGAATTACACTCCGTCGAAACAGCAACTACTGAGGGCTACGGCCGTGGCGCTGGCAATCGCGGCAGTAATTTTTTTCACGGCGGTATTGCCTGCCGAATATGGGATTGATCCGTTGCATACCGGCGCGGCGCTGGGATTGATGAACCTGTCGAAGTCGAGTGGAACTCCGGCGGCATCGGCGAGCCGGTCAGGATCAGGAGCATCAGGAGCGTCCGGGTCGGGGGCAGCGTCGCGTGAGGCAGCACCGGCGGGCGGCGCGCCAGCCGCCAGCGCTGAGGACTCCGCACCGGTGATCAAAGGTGTATTCGTCGCACAGCCCAGCGGCTTCAAAGTCGATTCGCGGGAACTGCAGCTGGGGCCGGGCGAAGGCATGGAAATCAAGTACCACATGCAACAAAAAGCCGGGATGGTCTATTCGTGGACGGCCAGCAAGAAGGTGCAATATGAATTCCACGGGGAGCCGGACGTCAAGCCTGCGGGCGCGCCCGAAGACTACTTTGAAAGCTACGAAAAAGACGACAAGGTGGGAGTAGATCAATACCACGGAACTTTCACGGCCCCGAGCACGGGGATCCAGGGCTGGTTTTGGGACAATGAATCGGCCGGGCCAGTCACGATCAAACTCGAGACGGCCGGATTTTACGATTACATTTTGCAAAACAAAGACGACGTCAAAACGCGCTTGCAGCCGAGGGATCCGCAGTAATTGGCGAGCCGTATTTGGCGAGCCGTATTTAGCAAATGATTGCCGAGGTGCGCGTTATGGCCGCGCGCAGGACCTAGACGATGGACGGCCGTTTCCTGCCGATTTGCGTCGCTTGCTCGAAGGCATAGCCCAGTTGCAGCACGCCCCAATCGTCGTTGTGGCGACCGACGATCTGCATGCCAATTGGCAAGCCATTTCCGGAGAAAGAACAAGGAACCGACATCGCGGGATTCCCGACCGTCGAAATGTAGTAAGCGGATTTCATCCAGGCGATGTAATTCTCCATTTTCACGCCCGCGATTTCGGTGGGATAGGGCGTGTGGACGCTGAACGGCAAAACCTGATTCACCGGCAGCAGCAGGAATTCGTATTTTTCCATGAACTCGCGCATGCGCTGGTACAACGCGCTGCGTTTGGCCTCAACCTGCGACAAGTATGGACCGGTCAGCTTGCGGCCTTGCTCAACGTGATAGTGGCCATAGGCATTCACCTGGCCGGGATGCGCGTCAACGTGGGCGCCGAGCTGGAGTTCGTACATCCAATTACGCCAGGCGTTGAAACATTCGGCGGCATCGTGCAGGCCGGGTTCGGCTTCCTCGACGATACAGCCAAGCGCCTCAAAAACTTTTCGCTGCGCCCGGAACGCGGTCATCACCTCCGGCTCCCAAGGCAGCCCAAGGTCTTTGATCACAGCGACACGCACACCCCGGAATTGCCGGCGGCCAAGTGGCTGCGAGAACAAGCTGCCAGGCTGTTCGATCGCGATGGGTGAGCGGCGATCGAAGCCCGCCTGCACACTCAAGAGCAGCGCACAATCGGCCACGTTGCGGGCCAGCGGGCCGGCCACGCTGAGGGTGAACCACGCGAGCGCGGTGGAAGGACTGTTTGGAACTCTTCCCGGCGACGGCCGGATTCCCACGACATTGCAGAAATTCGGCGGATTGCGCAGCGAGCCACCCGTGTCACTGCCATTGGCGATGGGAACCATGCCACAGGCGAGGGCGACCGCGCCGCCTCCTGTGCTGCCGCCGCAAGTCCTGGTCAGGCCGTAGGGATTCAGGGTGGCGCCAAACACCGGGTTGAAGGTTTGCGAGCCCATGCCGAATTCGGGCGTATTCGTCTTCCCCATCACGATAGCGCCGGCATTTTTCATGCGCTCGACGATCAGAGCATCATGATCGGGAACGTAATCGGCAAAAAGCGGCGATCCGTAGGTTGTCCGAATGCCTTTGGTTTCCACCAGATCTTTTACGCCGACCGGAAGCCCGTGCAGCGGGCCTAGCAATCTGCCTTTCGCGAGCAACTCGTCAGCGGAGCGGGCCTGCGCCATCAACTCCTCTTCAGGAACCAGGGTAACGATGGCGTTCACTTGCGGATTTACGCGCTCGATTTGACGCAAGTGGGCTTGTACGACTTCGCGAGCCGACAGTTTTTTCTGGCGGATCAAGGCCGCCATATCGGTAGCGGGCATGAAGCAGATTGCGCTGTCGGCGCTGGCGGTAGCAGTGGGCGCGGAAGAGGGCGAGGCCTGGCGATTATTTTGCATGGAAGAAGACGCGGACTCGGGTGATGACGACCGGGGCGATGCCGATCCAGGCGAGCCGGGGGACATGAAGGCAGGCAGTGCCGCCGACATCGCGGCCGTCGTACCCAGTTGCAGCAAGTCGCGGCGGCTAACGCGCTTGATGTCCACTCCGCCTGATGGTAACACCCGATTGCTCAGCCGCAGGCCAAAAAACGCAAACCGTCATACGGAGAACTCCACGGAGAGGTTTCGCGGAGTACGGCTTACGGCTCGCGAAATAATTGCACGCAGGCACAACGTCGTTGTGCACTGCGGGGCGCATTGCGGGGCACATTGCGGTGCGAGGCTGGTTATGCACTCGTCTGCGGAGAGGAGCGGCTGTTTGTTGTTAATTCGGGCGTGTGAGTGTAGTACTGTGGGTGGGAGGTATTCTTGAATGTTGCGCAAGGAGTTTTTGATGCGGGGCAGACAGAAGGGTTTTTCTCTTATAGAGCTTTTGATCGTAGTGGCAATCATTCTGATCATCGCAGCGATCGCTATTCCCAACCTGCTGCGGTCGAAAATGACGGCTAATGAGGCTTCGGCAGTGGGGTCCCTGCGCACGTTGAACACCGCCTGCCTGGAATATTCGACCACGTATGGGGGATATCCGCACGCGATAGCGAGTATGGCGCCGGCTACGCCAGCGACGTCGGCCTCGGCCGATTTGATTGACTCGGTTCTGGCCACGGGCAGCAAGACGGGCTACATCTTCACGTATACGGCGGGCGAGACCGATGCCAGTGGGAACGTGCTGTCGTATACGATTGCCGCAAACCCCATCACGCGAGGCACGACGGGGCAGCGCGGTTTTTTCACCGATCAAAGTGGTGTGATTCGTGCGGACACCACCACCGCGGCTACCAGCATCAGCACGCCGATCAGCTAATTCCGGAAACTCTTCGCGTCCAAGTGCGCTCCGGCAGGAAAGCGCGTTTGCAGGTGATGCCAAGTGAGTGCGCCCTGTAAACGGGCGCCTGCGGCGTGCTTTGCAGCATGCAGTGCGGGCACTTTCTAAATGATTACTTGTCTCCAATGCGAAGAGGAAATCAATCAAGCCACGGAGATTTGCCCGCACTGCGGCGCGGATTTGACCCTGCCTGTGGCAGGTGCGCCTGCCGCCAAGAAGAAGCCCAGCCTGGCGAAAATTCTGCTGCGGTGGGGCATCCTGTTGGGCGTATTGCTGGCCGCGATGTGGAGTTTTTTGTGGTTCGTGGTTACGCCGCGCACCGGCAACGTCGCGCTGCAGGCGGAGACACAAGCGGTGCAGACGCTCGGAGATGTGCGGGCGGCGCTGGACGCCTACGCGGCCACGCAAAATGGCGCATTCCCCGAGACGCTCGAGCCGCTGGGGCCGGCGGTACGCCAGTCGGCACAACTCGCGCAGAGCAATGGCTACCAATTGGCATATACGCCCGGGCCGCGCGAGGCTGATGGTGCCATCCACAGTTATGCGCTGGAAGCGCGCGCAAGCAATTACGGCTATCGCAATTTCTACACCGATGCAACCGGCATCGTGCGCGCGACGAGCGAGAACCGGGCCGCCACCAGCATGGATCCGCCAGCCCGGTAGGGCGGGATTGGTTGCGTCGCGCTGGGCTGCCATGCACATAAAGTCAGAATGATCTCAAAGCCGTAACGCGAGCTATGGACGCGCGCGCCGACGCCACGGTACGAACTTGCCGGATCGACTTGTTCGGTTAAACTTATTCGCTTATTGGATGGAGCGAGACTCTGCCAGAACTACCGCTTGTTTGGCGCTTGTTTGGCGCTTGTTTGGCTGACGGGAGCGAGCGTCAGCATCTGCTGAGACGCACCGAACCTGGCTTCACAGCCGACCGATGCGACTCCCGCACAGAGGATCAATTCATCTCCGCTCATCTCGGCCGGATAGGCCTGGTGTATAGGCCTGGTATCTCGATAGACCCAAAGAATTGCGGATGGCGGCTGCTCGAAGAGACAAAATGTCGCTCGCGACCAGAAAGCCTGCAATAAAATCCGCCCGGCGCGGCACCGCCGGCGCGCCACCGAAGGAGAGCCAGGAAATGAAAACCGCGTGTCTGGTCTCTCGCGGGTCTCTCGCTGCTCTTTAGGCCCAGGCAGGACAACCCCAAAGTGTCTCCAAACATCAGAGGCCCATGCCACTCTCGATTCGGAGAGTTAGCGCAGGGTCCATTTCCGAATTTTTTGCGCTTTCGCTTCCCCGGGGGCCGGCTGTGCGAGAGGGCTTATGCCTGGCGCGCTCGTCCCTTCGGCTGCTATGGATAAATTTCGGACGACGAAAAAGGGTGCCTGAAATCGAGTTCCATTGACAGTGACAGGGCTCATAAGGGATCCGGCCCCACGGTTTTACGCAGGCGTCCGGTTGGTGTCGCTTACAGACGAGTGATTAGACGGCCGGTACACCAGAGCACGCACGATTAGCGGAACTTATTGGCGCCTGGATTGGAATTCGTAGATGTACGACGAGGGAGAGACGGACGAAGGAGAGACGCTTGATAGAAAGACATCCCCTGGGGCCAGGTTACAAGGCGGCCTCGCTTTTCCTTTTCGCCGTCGTCGTTTTTGTTACAGGCTGTAAGCACTCAGGAAGTTCCGGGACTTATTCCATCTCAGTAGCGCCAACAGAGTTGTCGATTGCGGTGAATGGGACGCAACAGTTTTCGGCTACAGCGGTCGACAGTAGCGGGAATGCGATCAGTGATCTGACCTTTACGTGGGCGAGCAGCGCACCGAGCGTGATGTCGATCAACAGCAGCACAGGACTGGCTACTGCCGTGGCGCTCGGCACCGCACAGATTACGGCCGCCGCGAGCGGTGTGACCAGCCCCCCCGGCGCGGTCACGGTTACCTCCATTACGACCATCGCAGTGGCGCCATCACCTGCGTTCATGGCGGTGAACAACACACTACAGTTTTCCGCTACGGCAACGGGCAGCGGCGTCACCCTTCCGGGCACATCCTTCACGTGGGCCAGCAGCGCGCCGAGTGTGGTATCCATCGGCAGCACCACCGGGCTGGCTACGGCCGTGGCCACGGGTACGGCACAAATCACAGCCACTGCCAACGGCGTGACCAGCGCCAGTGCCACGGCCACGGTCACCGCCATCAGCACCATCACGGTTGCGCCCTCGCCAGCAGTCGTTATGGTCGGCAGCACAGAACAATTTGTGGCTACCGCGACAGACAGTAACAACGACGTGATCGCCGGCACCACCTTCAATTGGGTTAGCAGCGCATCAAATGTGGCGACCATTGGCAGCAACACGGGCCTGGCGTCTGGAATTTCACTAGGCACCACACAGATTACGGCGTCCGCGAACGGCGTGACCAGCGCGCCCGCTACGCTAGCGGTTACCAATCCGCAAGGGGAGCTGAATGGAGCATATGCTTTCCTGCTACAAGGCTTCGACGACGTTACTTCCGATCAGTTCGCAATCGTGGGAAGTTTTTCGGCCGATGGCAATGGAAATATCACCAACGGCGTAGAGGACATCAACGGCCCGGGCGGTTACCAATCGACAAGCTTCCAGGGGACCTATGCGCTGGGCTTCGACGGGCGGGGAAAGGCCACCATCTCGAATTCGCTTGGGGCCTCGAATACGTTCGCTCTTGCGGTGGGATCGCTCAATGGCAATGTAGCCTCGGCCGCGAGAATTATCGAGTTTGACGACACGACGGGGAACACAGGCAAGCGCGGCACAGGGGCGATTTACCTGCAGACCCCATCGACGTTTGGCTTGTCGAGCATACAGGGTCCGTATGCGCTGCAGTTTTTCGGGCAGCACGCAACTACCGGTTCCTGGTATGTAAATACCGGGGCGTTTATTGCGGACGGAAACGGAAACCTCAGCAATGGGGAACTGGACACCAATAGTGGCACAACGCCCGTTCAGAATGCGTCCTTTACGGCGACATTAGCAACGACCTCAAGCACCTCCGCCAATGGGCGTCTAGCGTTCGGCTTCGCTTCCGGGGCGCAAGCCAACGGCGTTATCTACATCGTTTCACAGAGCCAAATGCTGTTTATGGAAACGGACGCGGAAAGCTCAAATGGAATAGAGGCGGGACAAATTCTTGCGCAGGCTTCGAATTCTTTCTCCAACGCTTCGTTGAACGGCGTCACGGTTGAATATGAAGAGGGTTTGGGCAGCACCGCCAATCGAGGTGCTGCGGGCATCGGATTGATGAGTTTCAACAGCGCGGGCGCGGCAACGCTCAATCGCGACTATGACGACAGCGGGACAACAACGACACAGACAGCGAGTCTCAGTTACTCAGTCTCCGCGAATGGGCGCACGATACTGGAAGCGAATAGTTCTCCGGTCGCCATTCTTTACCTGGTCGACCAGAACAAGGGATTTATTATGTCACTAGGAGCTTCGGCAACCAGAGGCTTCTTCGAAGGACAGTCGGCGGGGCCGTTTTCGAATGCCTCGATCAGCGGAAGCTACTTCTTAGGAAGCATCCCGCCTGCCGTAGCGAATCCCAACGTAGTGTCCGGGATGCTTTCATCCGACGGCAGTGGTAGCGTGACCGTCACACAAGAGGTAAGCAGTGGAAATGGCCTATTTACCGGCGAAACGGGGTTGCTGGAAGTCGCTGTGGGCGCGACTGGGAGAACCACCGACAACCTCGGGGTAAACAATGTGTACTACATCGTTTCGCCGACAAAGTTCCTGCTGCTTATCAGCAACGGCCCGTCCGCACCTGAAGTCGACATTATTCAGCATTAGAGCTGCATAATTCACCTTCTGGCGGGATTTGGCAGTGGTCTTCAATCTAGACCACTACCCGGGAAATTTGGCGTAATTCCACAGAGTGGTTTCACAGGCTAGTTTCGACGCGAAGCTCGAATTCCCAAGCCGATCGTTCTCGCGGGGCTGCCAGCAATCACCAAAGCCGACAGGTCACAACCGTAACAGTGCGAGAGACGGGAGCGCCGGCAGGTCTGTCTTCCGGGCAACATTTCCAGGGGGAATGTGCGGTTGCTTGTTCAGGTTGAGGCTGCGAGGGGAGGCATTTGCGCCGCAGCGAGCGAAAAAAACAGCACTATCGCTGCGGCGAGGATGGCGACAAAGGGATTTCAAATGGCCAGGACTCGCCGCAAAGGTTAGATCCGTCCCAGACCCCTGAATTGCATGCCCTATTTGGATTTCGGATCTTTAGACACGCCGAATGCAGGCCTGCCGATGAGATTCATATAATTAATCATCTCTGAAGGCACGCAGATCTGTTCCTCCGCCTCCTGATCCGGAATCCACCTATACTCATTCTTCGAGAGTATAAAAGGCTTGGTAAAGATTTTCGGGTCATCGACCGTGGCAGTCATCTGGATGTGGTTGTGGTCCACGCGGTCATAGCGTTCCTGTATGTGGGCGTCGACGCTGTGCGGATGTCCAGCCTTATCAAGCCAAGTCTGGTCATTAACGCCAACCGTATCGATTATGAGTGTGTGGTCGCCTTCCCAGTGAGCGGTGGAGTATCCGTACCAGCGCGCCGGCGGTCCCGTCTTGGTGTCGAAATTCTTCGGCAGTTCGCGGCCATCCGTCCAGGCATAGCGCCAGATCCTCTGATACTGGTGGAGTATGGCAATGCGGTCAGGCATGGTAGCAAACGCCAAGCCTCTGGTTTCGAAAACCAGGTTTCGAGGAACGCCTATGGGGTCGCATGTGTTCAGCGGGTCATTCGAGAACCCGGTGCCCTCCGTCGTTTCGGGCTTATTGAGACTGAACAACTTCTGCCCCAAAGGTGTCAGAGGCGGTATTTCGAGGCGTTCAGGCGTCAGGTTCCCCGCCCAGGAGCCGCTCACATCGTGAAAGGGCGCAGGGCCCCCGGGGGTGGGATCTGGCTTTAACCTGTTCCCCCGATATAAGCTGTCTTTTGTGCCGAGTGCGGGCTTACCTGGTGCAGCTTCCTGGGCCCTGGCCACAGAGGAAAAAACCAGCGCAGCCAGCAGGATTATGATCGATCGCACGAGGGTATTACGCATTTCCACAGTTCCTTCTCTCATCTCGAGGTCGATTTAAGCATTCGTTTATAAACGACCCACATTTTCGCTCTTTTATCTAACGTGTGCAAGATGCTAGTCGCAGCGCCAGCGCCGGATAAGCTGGGAGCGCCAGACGCCAGAGACTCCTATGAGATTCCTTGACTACACCGTGAAATTCCGCCTGCGGGTTCGAATCCAAGCACCGGGTCCACGAAGGGGGTCCAGGCAGCGGGTTCATGCACCGGGTCCATGCACCGGGTCCACGAAGGGGGTCCAGGCAGCGGGTTGGTGGAATTTCGTTCGGACACGGCCGCAGCCGCAGTAAACGCGAAAAGAGGGCAATGATATACTTGACTAAGTAGCGCCTTAGCCTGCTGAAACGCGAGATTAACGGAACGTATGTCTCCGTGGAACCTTTCCATCTTTTTCGCTACCTCGATGAGCAAGCGTTCCGGTATAACAATCGCAAAGTGACTGACGCCGATAGATTCGAGATGACAGTTAAGCAGATCGTCGGACGGCGCGTCACGTACAAGGACCTCACTGGCAAAGAGACATGAAAGCTCCCGTACCGCACGCCGTCGCGCGGCAAGCATAGTGTGCGATAGAATAACGGGCCACCTAGTTCTAAAGGAGACGATTGGGCCGTGGCTGAATTGATGATCCCCGAGGAATATGAGCGAGGAATCGCGAAGATCAAAGCTCTTTCTGATTTGGATGCTGATAAGGTTCTCCAAGTCTTGAAAGACGCAAGTCCGGAAGCTGTGCCTTCTGAGCTTGCGGCGAAACTCCATCCAATTATTCCAAGTTTATCAGAGGATGAAATTGGGAAGATGATGGAAGCTCTGTATTCTCTGTATTTCATCCGCGCCAATGCCGATGTCCCTGTAGAAGACTTTCTTGATGATTTGTCCAAAGCGATAAGTGAAAGCGAAAACAAGGACATACAAACATCAAACCCCGCTGATCTTAAGCTTCTCAAGAAGCGATTCAAATCTCTGTTGACCGTACGACCACTTTCGACGCAGGCGAAAGCACTTGGCCTGCGAACGGATTTCGCGAATATATTTTGGGATGCAAGAGTAATTACGGATATTCGGCCAATCTGGGATGGCGATGTAAAACAGCCACCTGAAGCTGTTGCGATAACCAATACGCTTAAGTTGGAATACCACGACATTCATGGCCATGAAGAGCTTTACGTTTACATTGACAAGGAAGATATCGAAATATTGATTTCTGCCTTAACGAGAGCACAGTATGAAAAATGCGACACTCCGAGCTTTGGCAACGGCTAAATGGATGAAAGTCATCGAAGACTAATTGAACGGAGGAAGTAATCTTGCCTGCATTGAAGTGTGAGTTTGAGCGTAGACCAGAAATCAAGTGGCGACGCCAGTATTCTAAGGGGGCCGCCCGGTCTCCAAAGCAAAAGATGCTGCGATTGTTCACGGCTTGGCATGTTCATAGAGAATTACCTAAAGAGAAGGACGTATTGGCGCATAGATTTATGGAAAAGCGGCGTCAGGTCTATGTTGACCTTGGCGAACGTGAATTGCTTAGGCGGACAAGAATATGTCCGGTCTGCAAAGGTGCGACTTCGCGAGGGAGCTGTAGTTCTCCTTTATCCGCAACACAAGGATAGTGAATCTGAATTTAATGAGCTAGTCAGGGAATGGAAATCCATTGGACGCGCCAAGTCTTTTATTTCTGCGCTCGCGATGCACCCAGCGTACCAACGGATCATCGGAATGGGACCGAAGGCGTTGCCTTGGATTCTTCGTGAACTAGAGAAGCAAAACGATCACTGGTTTTGGGCTCTCAAAGCGATCTCACATGAAGATCCCGTATCATCCGAAAATCGAGGAAAAATGCGCGAGATGAGAGACGCGTGGTTAAAGTGGGGCGTTGAAAAGGGCTATGTCTGGTAGTTGGGACGCTGGAGAATTTCCGAATCTTAAAGCGTCAGATTTCACGGCAAAAAGCATTGCTTCAGAAGATTACAACTGTATCGCATGGGCTGTCTGTGACACAACCAAACGGTGGGACCCAGACCCCATGTATCAATACTATTGGCCTCCGGCTGTTCCGAGAAACGACACAATTCTGGCTTTCGTGGCGGCATTTCAAACCGTTGGATTTAAGTTATGTCTGGATTCTTCAGTCGAAGTTGGATTTGAAAAAATCGCCATTTATGCCATCCAGGGGAAGGGAACCCATGTGGCGCGGCAACTGGAGACTGGCTCTTGGACGAGTAAGTTAGGGGATTATGAAGACATAGAACACGCGAGCCTAGAATGTCTTGAGGACTACGGCCAGGTCGCCAAATATATGAGGCGCAACCGTCCATGAGTCCGTTTGTGAAACGCAAATGCGATGATGGTAAGCGAGTAGTTCAACGAAGCCACGTCCGATACCAAAGCCGACAGAAGAACTGATAGCCAAATGTAACGCGGATGATCAGTTCGATAGGTTTGACCGCGTTCTCCGCTCCGTCATAACTGTTCCAAAAACTGCCATAGTGAAGGAAGAAGCGAAGCAGAAAAGACGGAAGAAAAGTAAAAGGTCCTCTTGAATTGCGGAGCAAGTGAGTGGACGACATCATCTATCCAGTCGCGCCAGAGTTGGACACTCAATCCACATCAAATTACGCGGCAAAGAAAGGGACGCTGTGTTTGCTGCGGCACGCTTACGCACGGGACTGGCTGCATCGTTGGACACGGACGAGGAGGCGCAACTGGAAGCGCGCGGACCACGCAACTTAAGTCATCCGAGGTCATCCGCGGTCCATGCGCCTCACCTGCCCCAGGCGTTCGCGCGGCGGTTTGCCGCCGGCGTCACCTGCCATCAGACGGCGGGAGCGTGACCGGCGGAGAGCCCATTTTCTTGTATTCTTCCGGCTCTTCGTTATGCGTACAGAAATATTCCTGCCATTCATCGTCTTCCGACCCCAGGGACCAAGTACGCGGTGCGGAAGTCCAAGGCTTCGCCAGGACTACGGGATCGTCCATGGTGACCTGGTAGATGAGGTAGCTTTTCGTGGGACGGGTGAAGCGCTCGATCACACGCTCCTGATCGCTATGAAGCCATGCGCCGCCCTCTCCCGGGAATCCCACGGCGATATTCCTCAGCCGAGTATCAATAGCGATCGCTTCGACCACCAACGTATCTTGCTCCCAATGAGCAGTCGAGTCGCCATTGAATGTGGGATCGGGATCTTTCTGATGCGGACGCCCGTCGGTGTGAATCATACGTACGGCCAGGGGATACTCAGCCAGGAGCGTTAACATCCCCGGCTTTTGCATTAACACAATGGGACCGTGCTGATTTTCTTGAATGGTGATGGTGCTGGGAGTGCCGGCCTGATCGCATGTTCCGTAAGGGACGCCACTCTTGTATTTTGCCTCCATCCCAGGCTTGAAGACGGGTTTCTCCTCCGGCGTGGCTTTGGAATCGTATTGCCGGAATACAGATGGATCGACCTGGTAAGCTCCCTCGAGCATTCTTCCCGCTTTATTCGGATACCAGCGTCCAGAGAGGTCCACATGCCCGTCCGCCATACGGGGCGCCGGTCCGCCGGGCGGCAAGGCTTTCACCTTGTCAAAGCCTCCAACAATTTTTACAGGAGGTTTTCCGCCCGGCGCGGTCGAATTCTGGTTTTGGGCGAATGCGTGAGGGAAGAACACGCACAAAGCCAGCCATACGACCAGAGCAGTCCCAATACCGTAGCGGAGCCGCCGCTTCATTCCTCTCATTTCCGATTTCTCCCTTTCGTCATGCTCGCCGAAAAACGCTTATGCAAGATCTGGAGAGGCCCACCGATTGCGGTTCTTTAAAATTGCTCAAGGCCATCCAGGCGATCGCACCAAAAAGCCCGAGGCCTAGCCGGGGGCACTCACCCCTGCGCCGGTTCAGAAGCTAAGTTGGTCGGGATTCAACTTTTCCACCAACTGCCCCACGATACGCAATTGGCCATCGGACAACTTCACGTACTCCGCCGCACCTCTGTACTGAGTGCCACCAGCCTTGGCCGGGCAGGCCCGGGTAGCGACCGGCTTGCCAATACTCGTAAGGAAATCCTGCCGGGTGGTGCCGTTCCTTTTGAGAGCGTTGGGCGTGATCATTTCGAGGCTCCACGCCACGGTGCTACCGTCGGCACCCTTCACGTCCATATGAAAATATGCGTGCGGGTTCTCCCAATCAATAGCCGTGAGGGTACCCTTCAAATCCAGGCACTTACTTCCGTCGAACTCCACACCGAATCCATGATGTGCGAGCGCCGGAAGCGACGCTCCGGCTAGAACTAAAATGGCCATCAAAACACCAGGAAGTCTAACTCTCATCACGATGCCTCCTTCGATCACGGGCGATAACGGGCGATCACGGGAACGGACTTCAGCTCGGGCGAAACATTGCTTTCGTATACTGTTTCGTATACTTCAGTCGCAGTCTTCGAGTCAACGCGACTGGTCGAAAGCGGCACTACTCCGCGCGATTACACCATTCGTGCGCACCAAGGCCTTAGATGCCGTTAGGCGCGCGGACGTGCGCATAACGGCCGCAACCGTTCAACAAGTTCAGGAACCGGGTCCGGCGGTTACTGTGGTGCCGTGGTTACTACGGTGCTACGGTAACTTTGGGTGCTACTTTGGTGGACCAGCACGTCGGCCCGTGACGTCGCCGATCCTGGGCGCGGCCGCGGGCGTGACGCGGTTTACTGCTCCGGCCCGCCGCCAGCGCCGTAACGGGACGGACTCTTGGCATCTCTATCGGTCAACACCGTGCCATCGGCCAAAACGAGCTTATTGAGACGCCCTACCGTCAGGCGAGTCTTCGCTTGCCACACGTAAAGGGTGACCACATCGCCGGGCTTCATCGTGGTTCTGCTCCAGCCCAGCAGACTCATCGACGGCGTGCTGCCGATTTCGGAGATCCAATGCTGTACCTTGCCACTGTCGTCTTTACAGTCGACCTTGATCAGCGCGTGGGGATTAATCCAGTCGTACTCGGTCACCACGGCGTCCTTCAAGACGACTGGCTTGCTCGTATCGTATGCCGCATCCCCATGATGTGCGAACAACGGACTGCCCATCGTCAGAAGTCCGGCAATTAATGCGACGAACGCCAGCACCTGCGTGTGCAACTTCATCGTGGCATGCAACTTCATCCTGCACCTCCGAAATAAAAATTTCGCTTCACCGAGACTAAATCCAACGCGCACCGGGTCGGTCCGCTTACTCCGGCCTTCCCGCACCAATACGTGTTTGGGGCGCATTGGGATCGCTGCCCGCCGGGTCACCCATCTCGTTCAAGTACTTTATAACCTGAGACGGTATGCAGCTAAAGTCATCGAATTTCTGATTCGGAATCCACTTGTAATTATACGTCCCGAGCGAGAAAGGCTTGGTATAAATCTTGGGGTCATCTATGGTCAAAGATATCTTCAAGGTATTATGGTCGACGCGCGTGTAGCGCTCTTGCACGTGCGCATCCACGGTATGCGGGTATCCGGCACCAGTGACCCAGGTCTTGTCATCCATCCCGGTCGTATCGACAACCAGTGTGTAGTCATCCTCCCAGTGGCCTACCGAGTAGCCGTTGTAGGTCGGATCGAGTGCGTCCTTTTCGCTCCCGCCGACAGTTAGTCGGCAGCGCCCGCCCATCCATCCAGACTTCGCGCCAAAGATCCATGTATTGCATCAAAAACAGGATGCGGTTGGGCATCGTAGCGATCGTAAGTCCGCGAGCCTCGTTGTAGACGTTCTGCGGAAATCCAACCGGATCACAATACCTCGCATGAGGATCGTTGGTACCCGCCGGGCTGAACTTTCCAATGGGCTTGACTTGACTCATGAGTTGCTGCCCCAGTGGCGTCAGCGAGGGCTTCTCCGGCCCTGCCCCTCTGGGAACCGCCGGGCTCGATCCGGGTCCTGCCCAGGTGCCGGTCAGATCGTGCTTGGGCGCGGGCCCACCGTCGCCAGCAGCATTGTCTTTAGGATTGAATTTCCACGGAGAAGTCGCCGCACTCCCCTGACCGGATGGAGACTGAGCCATTTGGGCCATAGCCACTGAAAAGAAAACCAACACTGCGACCAGGCCTACAACGGCACCTGCGAACGGTTTTCGCATTTCCTTACCTCACTTCGAATCTTTTTGGAGTGTTAACTTCCAAGCCGTTTGCAGCGAAAAGCATACGCTGGCGCGAACGGGCCGTCAAGGTGCGGCTGGGCAAGTTCAGGGACGATGGGGGAACGAGCAACCGGTTTTTTTGGACTCTAACGTGTCTTGTTGTCTTGTTGTTACGCGTTGCGCCGTGGTGCGGAGTCGCATGCCGGCGCCAGGTTCTGTTAGCCGCGGCGCACACGCGCGAGTGCCCATGGTCAGTGCTTGGGTCTCGCCGATCAGAGTCTTAGTGATCGAGCTAAGCGACCGCGTCTAAGTGATTGGGTCTTGCTGACCGGATCTTGGTGACCGGGTCTCAGTGACCGGGTCTTGGTGACCGGGAGTTGGTGACCGGTGATCGCGACGAAAACTCCAGGCGAACAATGCGCCGCCTGCTCTTTCGAGGGAGGATAGACGCTGGGCCACGCCCTAGCGGGGTAAAGGCTTAGCGGCCCGGCTGCATCTTCTGCGCTTTGTAGATCGACGCCGCTTCGGGCGAAGAGAGATAGGCCACGAACTCCTTGGCGGCTGCGGGATCCTTTGCGTGGGCCGAGACGAAGCCGGACACAATCGTCGGAGTAGAGATCTCGCGGGGCAAGGTCCCGACAATGTCGATGCCCGCATCGGTCATTCCCGGAAGGAAGGTCAGGCCGATTTCGGTCTCGCCACTGGCCACCAGAGCCATGGCACGGGCGCCGCCTTGGGTGAGCTTGATCTTCGGCTGTAACTGCTCGAGGATGCCGAGCTTCTTGAGCGTGTCCTCAACGCTAATCCCCGAGGCCGCGGCTGGGGCAGGGTCCGGAAAGGAGATCGCCTTCGCGCCGAGCAGCATACTCTTCACCGCGTCGGCGGTGGAGATGTCTGGCTTGGGCGCGCCCTTGCGCACGGCGACGCCGACAGAGATGCTTGCGACCGGCGTCTCACTGCCGGGCAACACGTTGCCCGAAGCGATGACATTTGCATAGGGCACCTCCAATACCGGAACGTCGAACGCCTCGCCGCGGATCACCTGCTGTTTGGTTGCATCTTCGGCGCCGTATGTGGCCTTGACCTTGTGGCCCGTCTTCGCTTCGAACCCCGGGATGAGTTGTTCGATCGGTCCGCGCATGATGCCCGGTGCCAGAACCGTGATCTCTTCCTGAGCGCGAGCGCCGTGCGCACTCACGAGCATGAGCGCGATAGCGGCAATCGTGGAAAGCCAATGCTTCATAAATGATTTCTCCTGGTGATTGCGCCGAGGGATGCGGCGATTGGATGTCATCCGGCCGCTGCCTACCGACCGCTTTGCCCACCGGCGACAGCAAGCATAGTTATAGCCACCGGGATTTTTCGCTTGAATGCCCGGACGGGGACCCGTTATACACCCGAGGTGGCTCCGAGTGAACCGAATTATTTTGTCGCCGCATACTCTTCACCTTGGGTCGACCGCAAGCGGAGACCTGCTGTTGCCTATCCGCTTGCCACATAATGGGAATGGACTTGTGACCAACACGGAGCGGCGATTCGTATATTAGCGCCGGTCTCGCAGAGTAAACCGTCCAAGAACTTCGGTTGATGTGGCCGGAGCGTCCATTGTCGCGAGAAGTTTCAGGTTTGCGCTTGGGATCGCCATCACGAGTTCTTCCCGGTCGTCAAGCTGACTTACTGGTGCGGCGAGGTTCTTATTCTGAAGGGACACCGAGTTCGGTCGGAGTTCTACGGATAAAGCGAAGCCATCGAAACGAGCTAACACCCTATAGTCCCAGGCACGAGGACTAGCTCCGCCTACGCTCGGATTGCATATGAGTTTGAACGGGGAGGCCATGAATTGACTGCCAGCGATAAGGTTGCCGGGTTCGAGTCGCATCTTGATCGGTCCAATATCGTGCGTGCCCGGCTGATCTTTGACTAGTTCAATTTGTTTATCGACCTCGTCAAGTTCTAGCACTGCGACGCGTCGCCCGTTTGGCGCAATTACGTCAGCTACGGATCGGGGACTTCGGTAGCGGAACTTTCGAGGCTCAAGACTCGACCCGTTGGGCTGTGGCACTTCCTGCTCGGAACGGAATGCCTCATCTCCCATCGGGACTACCTGCACGACGTTCCCGCCGTCGGGGGACCAGTGCAGGTGGTGGATTTCCATGTAACGTTCAACTGGCATGTTGGAGACCGTAGCCGTGGGCTTGAGTGTTTCGCGAAGGTACTTGATGTGATCGCGATTTTGGCTGTCTAACTGCAGCATCCTTACCATCAGGATGGCAGGGCGACCGTCTCGCAGTCGTGTCCGCCACAGCGCTTGCCCACCTGCAAAAAAATCAGGCAGTGGGCAGTTGAGCGGTGTTCCAGCGGCTCCGACGATAAGGTTGGCATAGAGAATGAATCCCTTGGGCACTGCGATCAGGTAAGCCGACTTGTTCTTGAGTGACTCTCGTTGCCTGAATGGAGCATTGGCCCCTTCACTTTGCAAGAAGCGGATTTCAAACGCGTGGAACCAGGGGCCAGAGCCTATCTGCATTAGCGGAGCGAGGTCCTGCTTCAGTTTTGCTTCGAGGCGGTAGTGAATCTGACCACTTGCATGCACGCTGATCTTGCATGATCCTCCTGTGCTGCGAGCCAACGCGTAGATTTCGTTGCCTTCCGCCCAGACCTTCCAAAAAGATGCGATGGGTTCCTGATCGTGGCCAGGAGCAAACCGTATGGCCTTGCCTTCCACCGGTAGGCCTGTTCTCTTGCTCATGTGCTCTTCTGGGAGTCTGCACCAATTAGCGTCAAAGAGTCATACAAAGCACAACGGCGAATCGCGGTATAAAATACGCCATTCGCACGCCGTAATTCTTACTCCAAATTTAATTGGAGGCAAATACTGCATCGCCAACTCACGCCAGCGCCTGAGAAGTCGCATTACCAGAATGGGGCCTCTAGCCTACCGCCGCTGGGTGACCCGCGATTCTCCCTACTGAAAAACCTCTCTGATTTTCGGAACGCTAAAATCAGCAGATGGCGCCTGCATAATTCAATCAGTTGCAGGAGGCCGCGCTGAGGGTTTTTGGGACGCGGACGTGGATTGCCGAAAATTCGTTACCTTCAAGCAGCCGGGGTGATAGCATGCGTCGTTCCGTCGGCCTTTTGCTGGAGAAGCAATTTTGTAGGCTCGAAATGACGGGTACTCTCATGCGAAAACTGTTATTCCTGATTTGCGCTCTGGGACTGACTTGCACTGCGTGGGCCCAAAGCAAGCCGACGTCCTGGGAGAACCTGAACACGCTGCGAGCGGACGAAAAGATTCAAGTGATTGAAGTGAACTCGAAGAAAGTCTCCGGGACGTTCTTAAATGTTTCCGATGCAGCGATCTCGTTGCAAGAAAAAGCGGGCCCGCGGACGATCCAAAGGCAAGACGTTCTGAGCGTGAAGATGACGAAACACCAGCATCGTTTGCGCAACACGCTCCTCGGGGCTGTGATTGGCTTCGGTGCGGGAGCGGGAATAGGCGCTGCGACCTACCGCACAGCGCAACCCTGCCCCCCCACCACCGGTTTTGGCGTTTGTCTCAATGGCCTTGGCGATTCGAGAGGCTTACACGCCGCGTTCGGTGCGGTGATCGGCTTGGCAGGCGGCACAGTCGTCGGAGCCGTGTGGCCCAGCCACAAAACGATTTACCTCGTGAAGCCGCAGTAACCTGTTTTTTGCGAAGTATCGGTCGCAACCCACGCAATTCTGGGCACAGCGAATTAGAAAGTACTTCGACGAGGGATGGAAAACGGCACACAAGTAACGTAAACTGCGTTCCTTAGCAATAACGGAGAGGTGCTGGAGTGGCCGAACAGGGCTGCCTGCTAAGCAGTTTCACCCCAAAAGGGTGACGGGGGTTCGAATCCCCCCCTCTCCGCCAGATTTTCTCCTTTCTCGCGACGTCATCTCCCGACTTGCCGTTGTACCATGATCAGGACGGCCTGTTCGACACGCCATAGATCATGCTGCCTGCGGCCCACCTCAGAACCCCACGCCCGAACCTCGCATGCCGCTTCTCTCCCCGCTTTCAATTCGGCGGCGGCATTGCACTCCTGCTCGCTTGCGGGGCGGTAATCGCGGCGACCAACCGTTCGTTCGCTTTCCTCGACGACGAAATGACCATCATCACCCGGGCAAACTATCCCATTAAACGGACGCTGAGCCTTTTCCTCACAGGGGTTGGGCAACATGAACACCCGCCTTTGTACGACCTCCTGCTGCACATCTGGTTGCGTGCTACCCACAGTCGCATGGACATGTTGCGATGGCCGTCCATCGCGTTCTTTTTGGCCGGGCTTTGGGTGATCGCCATCATTGCCAGGGAGACCGCGGGGTGGCGCGGCTTCTGGTGGGCGTTGGCCATCGGAACTCTGTGGCCGTTTGGATTCCAGAACGGGCGCCAGGCCGGCTGGTATTCCCTCTGCTTTTTAGAAATCGCCGTGGCGACCTACCAGTACCTTAAGCTGGCCACCGATGGCGCGACCGGCAGCCGCTGGTGGAAGCTGGGGGTGACGTGTGTTTTACTCCTGTATACCAATTATTTCTGCTGGCTGGTGATTGCGTGTCTGGCCACTGATTATTTCTTGTTCCAGCGTAAATTCGCTCGGGTGGAAGCGACCCTGCATTCTCGGCGGCGTATTGGCTCTGGCTTTTTTACCGTTGACACCCGCGTTCTTGTCGGAGATTCAAGCGGCCGCCGGCAGGGAACACACTACGCTGGAGGCGCTTGGCCCTCGAATGTTGGCGTGGGACAGGGTTGAGATCGGCGCGGACTCGATGCGGACGCTCTTCGGAGGGGGGTACATCCCACTCTGGCTCTGGCCGCTAAGCATCCCGGAGTTGATTGCGATTCCCCTGTGCATACTGGTGGCGCTCCTTTGGTCTGCAGGGCCGATACGCAGAATCCTGTGCTACTTCCTGTTACTGCTGGGCGGCATGTCCGTAATCGGTTTGGAATCGGACGTTCCGCGAGCATTCTTTCTTGCGCCCTGGCTACTCTTGCCGATTGCCGTTGTGGGGGCCAGCGAGGCTACGCGCGGCCGCACCTGGACATGGCTGTCGCTGCTGTTGGTGATCGCGGTAGCCGGTTGGATCGGCATCGTCAACTCCACTTTTCGTGCCAAGTTCGCTATGACCGAGCCTTGGCCCGGAGTCATGGAGGATCTGACCAAGGATCTTGAGAAGGGCGACGCCGTAGTTACCAGCGATCCGGAATTCTATTTTTATTTGAACTATGAACTCGGGTTAGCTCAGCAAGGATCGGACGAACCCTATTTTGGTCTGGCTGCGTACATTTCAAAAGGCGCTCATGTATACAATATTGGCTCAGATGCAGAGCCGGCTTCCTACGAGGGGCCAGGTAAAGTGATCGCCGCGGGAAGATGGCCTAACTTTGCCGAACCGGCACGCTGGCCGAACGCAAACTGCACGCTTAAAAGCGTACGCCTGTCGATTCCTGACGCCGAGTACGAATCGAAGAAGCGATACTACCCGGCGACCAAACAGCAGCCTCACCCTTTTCAGATCGCAGAATACAACTGTCATCCCGGTTAGCGATAAGAGCTAGTGACCTGGAAAATCAATATGCCCAGCGCTTTTCGAAACGGGTTCGTCCTTGAAGGTGGAACCTTTGCAAGTGGAACGACGATGGCTTCGCGTGAAAGTATCATGGCTGCCGACGTGCCCGCGCCTTTGTGAGACACCTACAGATTTCTGCTCTTCTTTCTGCTCTTCTTTCTGCTCTCTTTTCTCCTCTTCGTCGTGAGCGGGAAAAGTTACGACAGAAGCGGGAAGCTAGAGGGCATAGCGCGTCTGCGCTTGAACCTACTATGCTACTATCTGGGCCTGGCTTACTGACCGGTCGCATCCACAGGCGCGGCTTGGTATCATAAATCGGGATGTGCAGCGTTCGAAACGTGCCCCACATGCGACACTGGAAGTCTGCGGAAGAGGGTGCCAGGGGAAGAGACATAGTTCATGCGTCATTTATTCGTCAAATATTCGTCACACCGTGCGCCCGGTCGGGATCGGGATACCCCCGCTTCGCCGCCAGTTCTGATCGTTTCTGAACTTTTTGTAGCCGGGCCGTAAGCGCGAATTCCGATGTGCGCATCGCAAATCCTCCATTGGCCCATACTCGATTTCCCCGCAAGGAAGGGCGGACACAACACCAGTCATGAGTGATCCACTGGCCAAGGTAAAACAAAAGCTACAAGAAGAAATCGATTCGCTCGAACACGAGCTCAATCTGGAGCTGCCGAAGGAGCTGATGAAAGCGCGGGCGCACGGCGATCTATCGGAGAACGCCGAATACAAATACGCCAAAGAGCGGCAGGGATTTGTGTCGGCGCGGCTGGGCCAGCTCAAGAAGCGCATGGGCGATATCGGGATGCTCAATCTGAACCACATCCCGCATGATCGGGCGGGCTACGGCTCCCGGGTGTGGCTGCGCGACGTGGTGAAGGCCATCGATGTGGAGTACAAGCTCGTGACGACCGAGGAAGCTGACGCTACGAAGGGACTCATTTCGACTACCTCCCCGATTGGCAAGGCACTGCTGGGAAGGCGCGTGGGGGATGAAGTCAAGGTACAAATTCCCGCAGGAACCAAGGAATTTGAAGTGATCCGCGTCCGGACCATTCACGAAGAAGAATAAGCCGGCATGCTGCAGATTGGTCCGCCAGGCGGGCCCGTTCTGTTCGAACAATCCGTCTAGTGACGATATCGCTTGCGCTGTGCTGCTCCCACGGGTGGATTTCGTCTCATCAAAAGTAGTCCCTCCGCTCCGCTCACGCGATTCCCGCCGCGCCGTCACGCTTGCCGCCGTCGGTCACGGCGAGGGTGCGGTTCTCGACCGGCAGCCGCCCTTTAGCGCCACGGCTTGCTGCAACCTGTGACAGCTTCGCGCCGGGGGAGCTTCGCGCTGACGTTGGGACGCCAAAAAAAGTGCCAGGCTCCGCGGGGTCGTGCTAGCATCGCGCAATCAAACATACGGGCCTTGGGTACGCTCCCCGGTAAATCTGCTTGTGTGAGCGCACCCGGTGGCCAGGACAGGGGACACCGATGAAACCCTACGCCACTCCCTTTCTTCGCAATGTAGGCATTGTAGGCCACGGCGACACTGGCAAGACGCAACTGGTGTCGTCGTTGTTGTATACGGCGGGCATGACTCCGCGCCACGGGAAAGTATCGGAAGGCAATACCATAACGGACTGGGACGACGAAGAAATTGCGCGCAAGATTTCGATTCAGACGGGCATCGCGTATGCAGAGTGGAAGTCGGACAGTGATGGCGAACAGGCGGAAAAAACGAAGATCAATTTCCTGGATACGCCGGGTTACAGCACGTTCGTGAATGACACTCGTGCGACGCTGATCGCGGCGGATGCGGCCCTGGTGGTGATGGACGCCCTTGCCGGGGTCCAGGTAGTGACTGAAAAAGTTTGGGATTACTGCGGCGAATACGAGCTGCCGCGCGCGATCGTGATCAACCGCATGGACCGGGAGCTGGCAAATTTCGAGCGGGCACTCGCCTCGGCGGAGCAAGTATTCGGGCGCAATGTTGTGCCGCTACACTTGCCGATTGGCGAGGAAAAAGATTTTCGCGGGGTGGTGGATCTGGTGCTCATGAAGGCGCTGGTGTACGGACGGGACGGTAACGGGCGCGCGCAGGTGCAGGAAATTCCCGAAGAGCTGGCTGCCGCGGCCAAGGCGGCTCACGAGAAGCTCGTCGAGATGGTCGCCGAGGGAGACGACCAGCTCATGGAGGAGTTTTTCGAGAAGGGTACGCTGCCGATCGAGGATCTCCGGCTGGGATTGCGGCTCGCGTTCCAGACACGCCGTATTTACCCGGTGCTGCTCAGCTCCGCGCTGCGCAACGTGAGCAGCGACGCCATTCTGAATCTGCTGGTGGACGTTTTTCCCAATCCGGCGGCGCGATCGAGCGCGAGCGGTTTCACCGAACCGGGGGGGAAGGGCAAACCCGTCGAGCGAGCAATATCGGAGAAAGAGCCGGTATCGCTATTTGTATTCAAGACGCTTTCGGATATTTTCGCGGGCCGCATCAGTTATTTCAAAGTGATGTCCGGGGTGCTGAAGAACGATGCGACGCTGCAGAATTTCACGCGCGGGGCAGCCGAGCGTTTTCAGCACGTGCAGGTGATGCAGGGGAAAACTGCGACCGAGGTCGCGGAGCTGCACGCCGGGGATCTGGGCGCGATCGCGAAGCTGCGGGACACGCTCACCGGCGATACGTTGGGCGACAAATCCGCGCCTATTCATTATCCGCCGGCGCGTACGCCAGAGCCTGCGATTACTTTCGCCATTGAGCCAAAAACGCGGGCGGACGAGGATCGTATCGGCCAGGGGATTCACAAGATCCTCGAGGAGGATCTGGCGCTGCGGTTTTCGCGCGATCCGCAAACCAAGGAATTCCTGCTGGCCGGGGCCGGGCAGCAGCACATTGAAGTCGTGGTAGCCAAGCTGCGCAAGCGCTTCAAAGTCGACGTGGCGCTGAAGCCTCCGAAGGTGCCTTACCGGGAAACCATTCGAGCCAAGGGCGACGCAGAAGGCAAGCACAAGAAGCAGACGGGCGGGCACGGGCAATACGGCGTGTGCCGTGTGCGACTCGAGCCCATGCCGCATGGCGCTGGTTTTGAATTTGTGGACGACGTGTTTGGCGGCGCGATTCCGCGCAACTTCATCCCCTCCGTCGAGAAAGGCATCCGGGCCGCAGCCGAGCGCGGGTACCTGGCGGGCTTCCCGGTCGTCGATTTTCGCGCCGTGCTCTACGACGGCAAGTATCACGACGTCGATTCGTCGGACATGGCGTTCAAGATCGCGGGCTCGCTGGCCTTCAAGGAGGCCATGAAGCAGGCCAAACCCACGCTGCTCGAGCCGATCATGCAGGTCGAGGTGTATGCCCCGGACCAGTATTCGGGAGACATCATGGGGAATCTGAGTTCGCGCCGCGGACGGATCAGCGGAAGCGAATCGCGGGGATTAAACGTCATCGTGAAAGCGCAAGTGCCGTTCGCGGAGATGCTGAACTACGCCACCGATTTAACTTCCATGACGCAGGGGCGGGCCAGCTATTCCATGGAATTTTCGCATTACGATTTTGTACCGGGCGAAATTGCTGAAAAGGTGATCGCGCATGCCAAGGCCACGCGGCTCGCTGAAGGCCACGGTGAAGGCTACGAGGCTGAGGACCAGGAAGTTGCGTAACCCGGGAAAGACGGCGCATGCGGAGGGGGGCAGGCAGGCGAGGATGTTAGTGGTGCTGTGAACGTGGGTGGATTTCGCGGGACACTTTCGCCCGGACACTTTTGCGGGGACAGCTGCGAGCGGCGAGATATATTGTGCGGTTCGGAATTGTGAAGAGGAAACCGCATGGCAGACGATGAACGCCGATGACCGCCGATGAACGATCTTGAGGTTTGCGGGGCAGCTGGCGTGGGAGCTGCTGTTCCGCTCGATGTCCCTTTTCGGTAACCTATTATTGTTGGTAGTTCCATTGCTTCGGTGTGGATATGGAGGATAGCATCAGGGCAGCGGCATCGATTGGACATGGATCGAGACATCGATCCGCACTTGTCCGGTCATCTAATCAGTTCACTAGTCCAGATCAATGAGAATTCACGCAACCTTGGCGACGTCAACATCTCCAACGGCAGCATCCGCGGCATCGCGGATATGGCGGCCGAGACTGCTGTCTGCGGCCCGGATCGTCATCGTGTCTGCAGGGATGGCTGCGCTCGTTGGGTTCACAGGGTGCGAGGACGCGGCCCGGCACACCGCTGTGCATCATCCGGTGCAGAGTCCCACGCCTGCTTCCCAGGCAGCGCGCGTGGTGCGCGTGGTGCACATCGATCCGTTGCCGCTCGATCCCGCACGCCGGAGCCGGGTGCTGGTATTGAGTCTGGCACGTCCGGACGGACCGCGCCGCCTGGAGCAGCAGGTGCAGGCCAGGTTTGCCGCGGGCCAGGTGGAATATAAAGCTGGCCACCTGGATGTCGCGCGGCAGGAATTCGATCGTGCACTTAATTTGTTGAGCGCGAGTGGATTCGATCTGGAAGCCAACCCAAGGCTCGGGTCGCTGCGCCAGCAAATTGCGGCAGCCGAGCACGATGCGCAAACCGTGTCCGCGAATGGGGACGCCTTTACGGAGCCCAGTACGCAACCGGCGCCCATGGACGAAATCGCAGCGAGCGCCGCGGGGCCGGGAGAGCCTGCTGAGGCTCCTCTCGATCCATTGCTGCGCACGCGCGCCGAAACCGAGCTTGCGGGTGTGGCGCACGACCTGCCGCTCATGGTGAACGACATCGTTCTTTCGTATCTCAATTTCTTTCAGACGCCGCGGGGCCGCGCCATTGTGGAGACCGGTCTGCGCCGCGCGGGGCGTTACCGCCCGATGATCGAGAAGGTATTGCATGAAGAAGGTTTGCCCAGCGATTTAATTTACATGGCGCAGGCGGAGAGCGCGTTCCAGCCGCAAGCGCTGTCCAGTGCCGGCGCGCGCGGACTGTGGCAGTTCATGTCGTTCCGCGGCAAGCAATATGGGCTCGAGCACAGCTGGTGGGTGGATGACCGGCAGGATCCGGAGAAGGCCACGCGCGCGGCGGCGCACCATTTGCGGGACCTGTACAAGATGTTCGGCGACTGGTACCTGGTGATGGCCGCGTACGATTCTGGCCCAGGCACTGTGCAACACGCTGTCGAGCGCACCGGTTACGCGGATTTCTGGCAACTCTACAAAATGAATGCGCTGCCGAAAGAGACGCGCGATTATGTGCCCATCATTCTCGCGCTCACGTTGATCGCGAAGGATCCCGCGCGTTACGGCGTAGAGGTGGATGCGCAGGAGCCGCTGCGCACCGACGACGTGCAGCCGGGCCATCCACTCGATTTGCGCCTGGTGGCGGAATCGATTGACGTCGACCTCGAAACGCTGCGACTCCTGAATCCGCAATTGCTTCGGCTGGTAACGCCGGCGGATCCGGCATTCGTGCTGCATCTGCCCGCGGGGATGGCCGACCGTTTCCGCGCGGAGATGGCCGCGATTCCCGAGGACAAGTGGGCCAGCTGGCGGCAGCACCGGGTGGCGGATGGAGAAACGTTATCGGTCATCGCGCAGCAATATCACGTGAGCGCCGCTGCCGTTGCGGATGTCAATGGGCTCGCGCCGCGCGCGGTTCTCGAGGCCGGAACAAAACTCGTGATTCCGGTCTCTGCACAGTCCCAGGCGACGGCCGGGAAACTGCTCCGCTATCGCGGGCGGCAGAACGACACGGTCGAATCGGTGGCGGATGAGTTCGACGTGAGCGCAGCGGATTTACGGAAGTGGAATCATTTGCGCGGCAATCAAAGTGTGCGCGCCATGCGGCTGAAGATTTATCTCGGAGGCTCGGGTGCTCCGCCCGCGGAGACGTCCAGTCGCGAAGGCACTTCGGCGCCCGCAAAATCTCGCCCGGCCTCAAGCGCCGCGACGAACGCAACGAGTGGTGCCGTCGCTTCTTCGGAAACCTCCACGCTGACGCCGGCAAAAACTGGCGTCACTTCGGCAGCGAAAATTTCACCGGAAAGCCTATCGAATCAGCCGGGGCAGCCGGGCGTGCGTACACAAACGGCGGCTCGTGCGCGTGAAACAAGTCCACAGGCGCAAAAGACTATGGCCGCGCAGCATTCCGCAGCGCAGCATTCCGCCACGCAGCATTCCGCAGCGCAGCCGGAGGTTCATCGTGTACTGCCGGGCGAAACGCTGTACTCGATTGCGCGAAGCTATCAGACGACGGTGGAAGCACTGCGCAGCGGAAACAGATTCTTATTGGGCAGATCGCTCGAAGCTGGAGACACCCTCAAGATACCCGCCTCTCCCTGAGGTATATCCTGTATTTTCTGCAATGTAGGGTGCAATTGAAAGGTCCTGCCGGTTTTTCATCCTGCAGTCTTGCCGCGAAATTTTTATTTGTTTTTGCACGCGCCTTGACAAAGCGACAAGATTCCGATTTTATGAATCGCTGTCGAACGGCGAAGTCGGCCCGGGGTGCAAGCGGCCGATCGTATGGAGGAGCCATGGCGTGGCTACACGATAACGGCGACGAGAACGAACTGTCTCCGCTGGAAGATGATGAAGAAGATGAAAATGAAAAAGAAAAAGAGGGACTGATCGAAGAAATAGACGAGGAAGTGATCGTCACCGAGCGTGCGCCTTCGGCTCCGCCAGCCTCGCAAAAGTCGAAATCGAAGGCTCTGAAGTCCAAGACGCCAGCCGCCCGAGCCAAGGCCGGAACCAAAAAAAAGGCGGCGGCGAAGAAAGCTCCCGCCAAGGCCGCCAAGCGTGGTAAACCGGCTGCCAAACGCGGGAAGGCGAGCACGCGCCGCAAAGGTCGCTGAGTACCCGAAGCATGTTGCCCGATCCGCGCCGCGAGCGGCCCGATTTGCACGCTTGCCGCGCGCGCCTGGCGCGTTTACGAATGACCGCGTGCTCGGTGTCCAAGCGGGCTTTTGCGGCTGCTCGGGGTGTCGGTTCTCTCGCAATGGCTGCGTGCACTTGATTCTTGTACCTGCCATTTTTTCTGCGCCCGATTTCCTGCGGGCCAAATTTGATGCGGGGCGCCTTCACGCGGCACTTGCGGAAGAAATTCCGCAGTGAGTGTGCGTTGGCTGTGGTGTTTAATTGAGCGCCATTGGCCGACTGCAGGGCTGTGGCTCACTTACACGCGGGTGGGCCGAGGTGGAATTGCCCACATTTCGCGGGGCGGTGCCGATGACTAAACATCCGTTGCGCCGCTGCGGGGCTAAATTGTCGCGCGGCTAAGTATTCGGCGGCAAACTCTCCGCAGAGCTCACAGTCTGAACAGAGCGGTCGAAAGTGGCCGGAAGTGAGGAGCGGGGGGTCCACTTCGGTACGCCGTTCCTGATCGTTGTGTGATCCGCCGGGCGTGATCCGCCGGGTGGGATCCGCTGGGTGTGATCCGCTGGGCCGAGTTGGTCCCGCCAGCCATCCCACTAACGGAATGCGCCGGCCGCGCGCGAGATACCAAGCCTGGTCGACCGTAGGTGGACGCTGGCGGCATTGCACGGGAATGGTCCTCTCCGTTGAGCAAATCCGCCGGATGCGCGGCGGCGCGCAAGGACACTTGATGCGCTGCGACGACGGTGGCTATTACGTCGTCAAGTTCCAGAATAATCCCCAGCATCTGCGCATCTTGGCGAATGAAATGCTGGGTACACGCCTGGCGGCGCATATGGGCTTGCCCGTACCGCGCACCGAAGTCGTCGAAGTACGCCGGGAGTTGATCGAGCTCACCGCCGATCTGGTGATCCAGCTGGGGGTCGGCAGAATCCGTTGCCTCGCAGGCAAGCAATTTGGGTCGCGCTTTCCCGGCGACCCGGCGCGCCTCACGGTTCAGGATTTCCTGCCAGATGAGCAATTGCGCGAGGTGGAAAATCTCCCGGATTTCGCCGGTATGCTGGTCTATGACAAGTGGACCTGCAACACCAATGGGCGGCAGGCCATCTTTTTTGTGGAGACGGGCCGTTCGCGCTACCAGGCCATGATGATCGACCAGGGGTTTTGCTTCAACGCGGGGGAATGGAATTTTCCCGATGCGCCACTGCGCGGAATCTATGCGCGCCACCGCGTGTACGAACATGTTACGGGCCTCGAATCTTTCGAGCCCTGGCTGACGCGCGTCGAAGAACGCATCACCAAGGCCGTGCTGGGCGAGATCGCCGAGGGCATTCCTCCCGAGTGGTACGATGATGAATATGAAAAGCTTCGCGAATTGCTCTTACGGCTGGATCAGAGGCGCGGGCGGATACGCGAGATGATCGTGGCCACCCGCGATTCGGGACGCCAGCCTTTTCCCAACTGGAAGTGAAGAATGCCCAATAAGAAGCCCGATCCGGGATCCGGCGCCGGCCGTGCAAGGAACTCCAGCAGGGTTGCCGGGCCCAGTGGTGCCGGGCAACCTCCTCACGGTCCGCCGGGCCGCCCTGATGGTGAGCTGCATCCGTGCGCCTATCACGTCGTGCGCTACCTTCCCAATCTGGTGCGCGATGAGTGGGTGAATATCGGCATCGTTTTGTTCGATCCTGCCAATGGCCATATTCTGCGGCGTCTCATGGAGGAGCCCGGAGAATTTGCTCGCGTGCGCCGCTTACATCCTGGCGCCGATGAGGATCTGCTGCGCCGGCTGCCCGAGGAATTCGATGCCCAGTTTGCATCGCGCACGCCGGCCGCTGCGCTGAGCGAGGGGCCCAACGCACGTGAAAATCTGGCGCGGCTTACACAGACGCTTTCGAATGCCGTGCAGTTGAGCGAGCAGAAAGGCCTGCTGGCAGCCGACCTCGATGCCGAGCTCGACCGGCTGTATCGCGATTACGTGGAGCCGCCGCGATATGGTCGCATTTTCGAGGATCTGGCCACGCGCAACGCGATTCGCACGCGCGCGAACCAGGTGTTTCGCAGCACGGGTATCTGGCCGCGGCTTGAACGCCGCCTGCGCGTCGCGGAATTCACTTATCCCGGCGACCCGCTGCGCGTCGATTATGCCTACCGGCGCAATGGCACGCGGGGTTTTGTGCAGGCCCTGCCGCTCGGACGCGATCCGGGCCAGGCCAAAATACTGGCATTCACGGCCGACGCCATTCGCGCGAAACTGCCCAAGACCGAGTTTCTTGCCGTCACCGAGGTTGAGCCCCGCCCGCAGGACAATCCCCGGCACCGGTTCGTGACCGGGTTGCTCGAAGAGCGCGGGATTCCGGTGGTGCCGCTGGCGCGACTGGCCGAATGGGCTTTTCAGCTGCGCCCCACTTTATTGAGTGGCCAGAGCCATTGAGGGGTCGCCGTAATTGAGTGCTACAGCGCGCCAGTGCCACAGCTCACGGCAGCAATTAGACCAGGCTGCGCGCACAACGTTGAGGACATCTCTACAAGATCTCTTCCGTCCAGGTTTCCAGGTGCTTCTTCACCTGCCCCATGAACTGGTGCGCCACCGCGCCATCGACCACGCGATGATCGTAACTGAGCGTTAGATAAACCATAGACCGGATGGCGATAGCGTCATCGATCACCACCGGGCGTTTCTGCACGGCACCAATGCCCAGGATAGCCACGTTCGGCTGATTGATGATGGGCAGGCCCATTAACCCGCCGAAAATGCCTGGATTGGTGATCGAGAACGTGCTCTCCTGCACCTCTTCGGTTTTCAGTTTCTTGGTGCGTGCGCGCTCGGCCAGATCGTTGATGGCACGCTGCAATCCCAGAAAGTTTTTTTCCTCGGCATGTTTGATCACCGGAACGATCAGGCCCCAGTCGAGCGCCACGGCAATGCCGACATTGGCCTCGTCGTGAAGCACCACGCTCGTGCCGTCGAGCGAAGCATTCACCGTGGGGAAATCGCGCAACGCATCCACGCAGGCACGCACGAAAAAGGGCATGAAGGTGAGCTTGGTCTGGTGTTTCTCGGAGAAATCCTTTTGCGAGGCGGCGCGCAGCCGCGCAATACGCGTCATGTCGGCTTCATCGATGGAGTACACGTGCGGCGACACGCGCTTCGAGAGCACCATGTGCTCCGCGATGCGCTGCCGCATCACGCTCAACGGCTGCACCTGGTAATGGCCAAAGTAAATGCGCTCGCGCGGCACTGCGCTCTCGAGCGGAGGGCGCGCCACGGGAACAGTCTGCGCAAGAATCGCGGGGCCCGGGTCGCCGCCGCCCGGCGGCGTCGCAGCCGGCTTTGACTCGGAGCCGGCGGCTGGCGCCGCGGCAGGCTCGGCCATAGCCGCGAGGATGTCCTTCTTGCTGATGCGTCCGCCAGCACCCGTGCCCCGCACCATGGAGAGATCGATATGATTCTCTTGCGCGAGGCGCCGCACGAGCGGCGAGCTTAGCGGAGAGTCGGCAGCTTTTTTCTCTTCCGTCTGACGATCGTCTTCTTGTTCTTCCTCTGGCTCCGCATGCCCGGCGACGCGATTAGAAGTTTTTTCAGAAGGAGTATCTGCACCGGCGCGGCGCGGCGGAGCGGGCGAAGTGTTTCCCGCAGCCGACCCGCCAGCCTGAGCGGTTGCTGCCGCGGCTGGAGCCGCGCCAGCCGCCGGTGAGACGGCACTCGCACCTGCAGCGTCGATTACTGCGACCACCGTCTGGATGGGCACCGTTTTTCCTTCGGCGACTTTGATTTCGCGGAGGACGCCGGCCGAGGGCGCAGGAATTTCCGCATCCACCTTGTCGGTCGAGATTTCGAATAGCGGCTCGTCCCGCTCGACTTTATCGCCGGGCTTTTTAAGCCACTTGGTGATGGTGCCTTCGAAAATGCTTTCGCCCATCTGGGGCATGACAACTTCCACGGCCATAGCGCGTCTCCTGTTTGCATCGGGTGTTTGCATCGGGTGTTTGGATCGGGTGTCTGGATCGTATTTGGATCGTATTTGGATCGGTATTTGGATTGGTGTCTGGATCGGGTCTCTGGGCCGGGCATGCCGATCGGATCTCTCGATCAGGCGTGTAGATCGTCTACCTGAATCGGGCTCCGAACCAGCGTCTCAGTAGCGGGCCAGTTCGCGCGCCTTGGCGACGATGCGCGCAGCATTCGGCAAAAAGTATTCCTCCAGGGGCGCCGAGAACGGCACAGGCGTATCGAGCGCGGTAACGCGCAGGATGGGCCCATCCAGGTCGCTGAACGCCGATTCGTTCACCAGGGCGGCAATTTCACCCGCGAGGCCACCCGTGCGGGTGTCTTCGTGCACGACGAGCAATTTGCTGGTACGGCGCACCGACGCCAAAATCGTTTCGCGATCGAGTGGCAGCAGCGTCCGCAAGTCGATCACCTCCGCATCGATGCCCTCGTTTGAGAGCTGCCCGGCAGCCTCGAGCGACGCGTGCACCATGGCCGCATAGCTGACGATGGTCAAATCGGCCCCCGGCCGGCGGATGACCGCGCGTCCCAGCGGCACCGTGTAGTCGCCTGCCGGCAGCTCCTCTTTGATGCGGCGATATAATAATTTGTGTTCAAAGAAAAGCACCGGGTTATTGTCGCGGATAGCCGATTTCAGCAGGCCTTTTGCGTCGTACGGCGTTGCGGGGCAAACTACCTTCAACCCTGGAGTATGCACGAAGTACATCTCCGGATTCGCGGAATGGAACGGCCCCCCGTGTACACCGCCGCCAGCGGGACCCCGAATGACCAGCGGCACAGGCGCGCCCGCGCGATAATGCGATTTCGCCGCCACATTCGTGATCTGCTCGAAAGCGCAGGCGATGAAATCGATGAACTGCATTTCCACGACGGGTCGCAGTCCGAGGTAGCTCATACCCACCGCCGCGCCGACCATCGCCGACTCACTGATGGGCGTATCGATGACGCGCTCCCATCCGAACCGCTCGAGCAGGCCCGCGGTCGCTTTGAACGCGCCTCCGTAAACTCCAATATCTTCGCCCAGCAGCAACACCGCGGGGTCGCGATCCATCTCTTCGAGCAGCGCCTCGCGAACGGCTTCGAGATAGGTGGTTTCGGCCATCTTTAACTCTGAGGCATGCGAATTCAGCGGCGTGCGCGAACTCTGTGACGCGCCTGGCCATTTCTAAGACAACGTCAGCGCGGCCGCTCGCCGGACGCATTGTCGACCGTCTGCCGGGTCGGTAATGCACTGCCGCCCTGCGCAGAAGCTGGAAATAACGCCGGATCGCGCGGGGCGTTTGGGGCGCCGGTGCCGTCCACATCGCCGAAGCTTTCGATGGTCCAGGCCGGATTCACGCTCGATTTTGGCGGCATCAGTTCTTCGGGTGATCTTTGCCACTGGGCGGCGATGGTATGACACCCTTCGCAATAAACGCCCTGATCGGCAAGTGCAGCGGACGGAAACGGCGAATTTTCCGCGATGGCCTGGCCCTCCGCCACCTCGCGAGACACGCGTGCATCGATGTCCGCCTGCAGCTGTGCGTCCAAAATGCGCCGTTCGGTGAGTTCCCTGGCGTACCGGACGAGTGGGTCGCGGGCCTTCCAATAGTCCAGCATGGCGCTGGGCACATACTCAGCCGCATCGTGCTGCGCGTGCCCCGTCATGCGCATTGTTTTCGCCTCGATTAAAAACGGGCCGTGCCCCGCGCGCGCATGCGTGACGGCTTCCCTGGTTGTGCGCAGGACGGCGACAACATCGTTCCCGTCGACGATGGCCGCGGGTATGCCGTAGGCGCGCGCCCGATCGGCGAGGTCGCGCAACGGGACCTGGCGATCCACCGGGGTCGAATAGGCCCACTGATTATTTTCGAGGATCACGACCAAGGGCGCCTTCTCGACCGCGGCCAGGTTGAGTCCTTCGTGAAACGCCCCGGTCGAAGAACCGCCATCGCCAATCCACGTCATGGCCACGATGTTCTGGCCAAGATACCGGCCGCCCATGGCTATGCCGGTCATGATCGGAATGAGGTCGCCGAGCATGGAGGTGGGCGCCACAACGTGTCGCACGCGCAGATCCGCGATGTGACTGCCGTTGTCCTTGCCCTGTGCCGGCCCCGCGGCGCGCCCCATAAATTGCGCAAAAAGTTCCGCAGGCGGGAATCCGCGCACCAGCAGGGCGCCGATGTTGCGAATCATGGGAGCGATCCAATCGCCGGGGCCCAGCGCGTACGCGGTCCCTACGGAAATCGCTTCCTGGCCCAGGCTGCCATACAATCCCCCCACGATTTTGTTCTGCCGGAACAGCCGGACCAGCGCCTCTTCGAAAGAACGATTGAGCCGCAGATAGTAATAGAGCTCGAGCGATTCCTCGCGCGTAAGGCTCTCGATTGCAGGCGTATTCATCGGCCCGTCATCCCTGAGCAACGCCGGCCCCGGAAACGCCAACTGGCTCCGCGGAAGCGGCGTGAATCCACGACCCGAGCTCTTCGCGTGTGCCTTTCTTCATGGCCAAGTCCAGCGCCTCGCCAAATCCTGCGACGATGTGCGGCACAACTTCCGCGACGGTGATGTGCCGTTGCAGCACGGTCCCCAGCGACGTCGCACCGCGGTCCGCAATGCCGCAGGGCACAATCCAATCGAAATAGCGCAGGTCGGTAGCCACGTTGTAAGCGAAGCCGTGCGAGGTTACCCAGCGGCTGAGGTGCACGCCGATGGCGCCAATTTTTCGCTCCGCTAGATGCGCGCCAGCCGGGGCCCTGCGCTGGCTTGTTGCAACGTGCGTTTCACCCTGCGCGCCGTGCGGCATCACCCAGACGCCGGTGCGCCCGGCGATGCGGAAAGCATCCACGGCAAAAGCGGCCGAAGCGATCATCATGGCTTGCTCGATCTGGCGCACGTACCAGCCAACATCCCGGCGAATTTCGCCGAGCTGCAGAATCGGATAGCCCACAATCTGGCCGGGCCCGTGGTAGGTAATGTCGCCACCGCGGTTGGTGTGGTGAAACTCGATCCCTGCCGCGCTCAGGGCCGCGCGTGAAACGCGCAAGTTCTCAAGACGCCCGCTGCGGCCCAGCGTGTAGACGTGCGGGTGCTCGCAAAGCAGCAGCATGTCGGGTGCATCGCCTTTTTTTCGGGCAGCGACCAGTCGCTCTTGCAGCTCAAATGCGTCGCCGTAGGCAATGCGGCCGAGTTCGATGACCGTGCAGGTCTTCATATGCGGCCTCCGGTCCGCAGCCATGCCGTGCAGCAATCGCTGAGCGTTGCTCGCCCGTCAATCGCCAGACTAGGCGTTAATCGCCAAACCTTGTACCGACGCAAAAGCATCGCCCATCGCTTCCCACAGCGTGGGATGCGCATGCACCGTGAACAGCATGTCATCGATGGTGGCTTCCAGTTGCATGGCGGCCACGGGCTCGGCAAGAATCTCGGTGGCCAGCGGTCCGATGATGTGTACGCCAAGTACTTCGCCGTATTTTTCTTCTGCGACCACTTTGACGAAGCCTTCGTGATGATTCAGGATCGAGGCCTTGCTGTTGGCGGCGAACGGAAACTTGCCCACCTTCACCGCATGGCCTGCCTCGCGCGCCTGCCGTTCCGTCAATCCAATCGATCCGATTTGCGGCTCGCAATAAGTGGCATTCGGGATACGCGTGCGTTCGAGTACGGGCACTTGCCGGCCGGCAATTTTCCCGACGGCGATGATGCCTTCCATCGAAGCGGCATGCGCGAGCTGCGGCATTCCCGCCACGATATCACCGATAGCGTAAACACCGGGTTCAGCGGTCTCCATGTACGGACCGGTGTGCACGAACCCGCGCTCGAGTTTGACGCGCGATTTTTCGAGGCCCAGGTTGTCGGTTTTTGGCGACCGCCCAACCGCGATGAGCACATGCTCGGAGCGCAGCGTCTGCGCGGCTCCCGTCTTGTCACGGAACACGGTAGTGGCACTCGTGCGCCAACCTCGCTCGCTTCTACGCCCGGTGCTACGCTCGTTTCTACGCCCGTCTGTGTGCCCGCCCCCACCTGCACCGACTCGACGCGAGCTTCCGTAAAAATCTGGATGCCGCGTTTGCGGAATGCCTTTTCGAGTTCAGGCGAGATCTCTTCGTCTTCAAGCGGCACAATGCGGGGAAGGGCCTCGAGCAGGGTCACCTCACTGCCGAAGGACCGGAAGATGGAAGCGAACTCCACACCTACTGCCCCTGCGCCGACGATGACGATGGTTTTCGGTATGCGCGGCACCTTCAGGATGTCGCGATTGCCCACGACGACGCTGCCATCGAACTCCACGCCTGGCAGCGACCGCGCCTCGGAGCCCGTGGCGAACATAATATGCTCCGACTCCACCTCCGTGGTATGGCCATCCGCCTCCACGGCCACGCGGCCCGCTCCCGCCCAGCGTCCCCAGCCGCGCATGGTCTCAACTTTATGTTTACGAAAGAGGTATTCGATACCCTTGGCATGCTTGTTGACGATCTTGTCCTTGCGCGCCATGACCGCATTCCAGTCGACCTGCAGGCCTGAAACTTCAATGCCAAATTCGCGGGCATTCTTGAACGTGTCGTAGATCTCGGCATGGTGCAACAGGACTTTGGTCGGAATACAGCCCACGTGCAGGCAGGTTCCCCCCAGAAATCCGTCTTTCTCGATGACCAGAGTCTTCAGTCCCCACTGCGCCGCGCGGATGGCAGTTACATAGCCTCCGGGACCACTGCCGATGATAACCAAGTCGTATTTAGACAAACGCAACCTCCACAGCTCGAGAATCGCCCAGCCGCTGCATAAGAATGGAAGGGAAAATGCAAAGACAGGCGACGCCACTGCCCATCGCCTCGGGCAACGGCGGCCCGGCGCAAAGACGTAAATGTGATTCTATCAACGGCCATCGCGCGCGGCAACCCACACACGCGCGCGGCGCGATCTCCGTCACAATGGTAAGGCTGCTTCCGGCACCACTTATGTTGCTTTCGGCGCGGCTCAATAGCTGCGATTTCTCGCCTTGGTGGAAGTATGAACATACGCACACCTGCCATTGCCTTTCTTGACATCGCACTGTTGCAACCGTAGAATCCTCGTTTTGTAAACAAGACCAAGAGGCTCGCAGGGGGGCGCCGACATGGAAAAGAAGCGTCTCGATTATTACAAAAAGAAGCTGCAAACCAGGCGCGAAGAGCTCTTGCTGAGCATCGCCCGCACCGAACAGGAAGGCCGTTCGGCCGATGACGATCCTACCGTGGATCTGGCCGACAAGGCGGCGAACTCCTATACCAAGGAATTCCTGTTCGGCCAGAACAACACCGATCGCGCAACGCTGCAACGAATCGATCAGGCTCTCGAGCGCATCAGGAAAAGCACCTACGGCGTCTGCGAGCACTGTGAAACCGAGTTGCAACAGAAGCGTCTCGAAGCAGTGCCCTGGGCCAGCCACTGCACGGTGTGCCAGGAAAAGCAGGAGCAGGGAGTTCTGTAGCCGCGCAGGCTGGTAAAACCTCTTCGACGGGCCCGGTGCTGCGCCAGCAGCTTCGCTATCGCCGCTTCAGGTAACGCATACGTTCCCAACCGAAAACGTGTTGCGCACCGCGGCGTGCGAATGGACTACGCTGTGGCGCGGTGAGCCGTTCGACACACTCTGCGACTGACCCTTCGACACGTCCTCCCCTGCAAGCGATCGGCGCGGGCCTAAGAGGATTCGCGGACGCGCTGGCCTCGGTAATATTTCCGGCGCCCTGCCGGATTTGTGGCGAAACTCTCGACAATGCCAGCCGCGTCCCGATTTGTCGCGCCTGCCTCGCCTCGCTAGGCGGCATGGCGGAGCCATGGTGCGCTCGCTGTGGTTTCCCCATGGTTTTGCAAGTTGTGCCGGAAACCTCTCCCGCTCCTTTGTGTCGCATTTGCCGGCGAGGTCTGTACGATTTCGATGGGGCACGCAGCTACGGTGTTTACACCCCGGCCATGGCGCGCTCCATCATGCTGCTGAAGTATCAGGCGGTATTCCCACTGGGCGGCTGGTTTGGCGTGCGTCTGGCGGAGCTCGCACGGTCCCATCCCCAAACCTGCGTGGGCGATGTTGTGATCCCGGTGCCCGTACATCATGCTCGTCTGAGGGAGCGCGGATACAATCACGCGGAGCTCATCGCCCGGCCACTCGCCCGACGCCTGAACATACGTCTGCAAACGGGCCTGTTGATGCGCACCCGTCCGCGGCCGTCCAAATTGCGGCTTACGATGGGCGAGCGCTGGCGGACGGTTCGTGGCGCTTACGCGGTGCGAGACGGCGTGCGAGTTGACAACCTGAGGGTCTTACTGGTAGATGATGTAATGACGACCGGTGCCACGCTTGATGCCTGTTCGCGTGCACTGCGGCGCGCTGGAGCCGCGCAAGTGGTCGCTCTGACGGTGGCTCGGGCAGTTCCGCGCAGGGAGTTGCCTTGGGCTGGTCCGCCGGCGATGGAGCCGGACCAATGAGTTCGGGTATTGAGGAAGATAGAGTTCGCAGCCGGGAGAAACCTTTCCCGGCTACCGCCCAAGCTCGATAAACGCCTGCAAATTCTTCCGCCGATGCACCGCAAGCCTGCCATCATGCAGGAGCCGGTGCTGGTTCTGAACGCAACCTTCGAGCCCATCAATGTCACCGCTGTGCGCCGGGCGATGGTTCTGCTTCTGAAGGGCGTGGCGCAGGCTGAGGAGATAAACCATACCGAGGTGCACTCCACATCGCGCGCGATGAAAGTGCCTTCGGTCATTCGGCTGCTTGCTTATCGCCACATCCCACAGCAGACCCGCGCGCTTTCGCGCAAAAATATTTTGTTGCGCGACCGCAATACCTGCCAGTTTTGTGGCAGCGTCTTTCCCGCCGCCGAGTTGACGCTCGATCACGTGGTGCCGCGCTCGCGAGGCGGGCGTTCCTCGTGGGAAAATCTGGTGGCCTGCTGCTATCAGTGCAACAATCGCAAAGGTGATCGCACCCCGGAAGAGGCTGGCATTCGGCTGGCCAGGCGGCCTCGCCCGTTTACCCTATATACTTCGCGGCAGTTGATGCGGCTATCGGGCTACCGCGACGAAAAGTGGCGTAAATACCTGTTTTACTGATGTTTAGCTGCATTCTTGCCGATAAAACCGCAGCGGCATTGCGTCCTTCGAAATCCCGCCAGATTTTTGCAACCGTTTCCGTGCTGTGCGTCTAAAATTGTAACCACTTCTAGGACACACCCCGGGAAGCAGTGGAGGCTTCGGCCAAAGCTGCTTCCATTTTTTTTGCGCCGTTGCGCAGTTACGTTGGAAGAATTGTTTTTCGCCCGGTCCTGCCGCAAAACGACTCTCAGCGCCCGGCGCCAGCTCTCACTGACGCCTACCCGGCAAATTTCAATTTCCGCGCTCAGATACCGCAGCAGCACATCGCTCGAAGGGTGGAATTGCAGAGAAGGCGCCACGAAAAACAGCAGCGGTGGCCGAGGATCGAGAGTGATCCCTGGAAAATAACCGTAGCGCGAAAAGTCCTGCTGCGCCTGATGCCAGCGGACACGCAGCCAGTAATCCGCCGCCTTGCATGACCAGCTGGATGTCTTCGCCGGCCTTTAGTTCGAGGACCGCCAGACGCCCGTCCCGCGTGACGCCCAGCAAGATCCATGATGCCGCGATCGCCGGACGAGAATGCGGGTACCTGCGCGTAGAGAAACCGCGGATCGAGTCGCGCGATCGACGCGCGTGGGTTCTGCGGTCACAAGCGATTGCAGCCACCGCTCGGGCTGCGCGCGATACCACGGGTGCTTGGTCTCCGTGGTTAGCGGCGAGCGGTGAGTTTCGAGATCTCGCCCCAGCGCGACAAGATCGCCTTCACGGCTTGGCGTTAGCAGGACGCGCGGGTCGCCAAAGCCAAAAAACAGTGCGCCAGCATCCCAGCGCGCAAACAGGATGCCGCGAAAACGCAATGCTACCTGGCTCGTACCCGGAATAACGTCAGCTTCAACCGGACCGGGAACAAGCCGCCGGATCCGCTCAATCTGCGGCCCCGCCGCGGACAAGATCGATTCCGCATCGCGCCGGGGCGCCAGCCAGGTTTCAACATTGCCCAAATCTCGCGCATCCACCCTGCGAGCACGCCACGTTTCCTGGTTGTACTCGTAAAGCTCGACGTGCGTCGCTGGTGAGAGCGCCTGGAGCCGGTGCGCCGTGACGCGTCCTGCGCCCGCGGGGAAAAAGAGCCGGAGCCCCGTGACGGCTTTCCGCCGAGCGGATTGGCGCACGCGATCGAGCCACAGCAGACCGAACGTCAACATGGCATCCAGCGTTGCCAAGGTCTCGTCCGGAGCCGCTGCCATCACCGTCCAGATGGATGCACCGGCCTCGACCGTACCGCGTGTATAGCTCCCGGAGAGCGAATGCTTCAGGTCCGCCGCATTGGTGAGTGAGGCGACGTGCTCATCGGGGAACTGCTCGGCGAGGAGATTGCGAAAGCGTTCCCGGAATTGCTCGCGCGCAATGCGTCCCGCGGGGCGCGGGGATCGGGGCACTCTAAACTCGAGGCGCGAGGCCGACTTATGGCCAAACCGCTCCACGTCGAGTGCCAGCGGCGCAGCTACTTCGTCAGGTTCGCCGTGGTTGCCGTCCTCGAGGCCGAGCACACGCCGAACCACTGAGCGCTGCTCAGACCACAAGTGCAGAAGCACCAACCCACCCTGCTCCCGGACCTCATACCGGAATCCTTCCAGAGCGGCGAGCCACGCTCCATCTTCCTGCACTTCCACCCGGCCAGCAGCGCACAGCCGCTCGAGCGCTTCCGTCACGGCACGCGCAAGTTCCACGGCGCCGATTATAAACGATTATAAATGAGTTACTAATTCCGCCCAGGTTTCTGGTATTAGCGCAAATCGAGTCCGGTGATGCGAACTGTCGGATAAGTCTGGTTCCATTGTGCAGGCATCGTTTCGTAGCTAAGCTGGAAATCGCGGCTTCCGTTCGGCGGAAGCAACTCCGCCGTGGGGCTAAACAGAAGCTGGGTATCACGCAGCACCACCTGCTTGAATTGATCGTGGAATTCGAGCGTAACTTGAATTTGCTTGACCGCGCGCGGCCCATCGTTCGACACGCTGCCAAAAACAAACGTCACCTCTTGATTAAGAAAATTGGCGGCGCGGGCAAGCTTGGGCTCGCCAAAATGAATGTTCTCGGCATACGCCTGTTCGGCCGGGCCCATGGCCAGCGGCTTTGCAGCGATCTGGGCGGGTGCGGGAGAATAGTGAGCGACCAGGTAAACAATTCCGATCAGCAGTACAGCCGCCACCGCTCCGATCAGCAAAACGGTTCCGGTGCGGCTCTCGGATTCGTGGTTCATGAGTTCGTCAGCCATCGTCTCTCACCGCTTCGAGCCTGCTGCTTCTCAATCGAGTCCTGCTGCTTCGCCGGCCGGGTCCTGCTGCTTCGCCGGTCAGGTCCTGCTGCTTCGCGGGTCGGGCTCAATCAGGCTTTGGGCAAATTCACCGTCTGACCTTACCGCGCTGCCCCGCTCACTCCGCTAGCGTCCAAATGCCAGCCGCGACACGAGTGGGTTCGGAGCACCCACCTTGTTCATGCGCTGTTGCACGGCACGAATATCGTACGGCACACGCCAGAATTCGATCACCTCATGCTCCAGGTCCGCAATGGCAAACGCGGCGCGGGAATCTCCATCGCGCGGCTGGCCGACCGAACCCGGATTGAGCAGGTATCGGGTGCCACTTTCCAAACGCAGCGCGGCAAACCCGGTTTCGGGTTGGACGCGCAACTGAATCACCTCCAGATGATCGTCTCGGTACGAGAAGCCACCCTGGAAATGCGTATGTCCGAAGAAGGTAACGCCGCTCGGTGATCCCAGCAGTCCGTCGAGCGCCTGCGCAGGCGTGTACACATATTCATCTTCGTCATCAACCGCGCCATGAACGAGCGTTACACCGTCCATCTCAACGGGACCGCCGGGCAGTGACCGCAAATATTGCACATGCTCCTCAATGAGCTGGCCTCGGGTCCACTCTACAGCCGCACGCGCCGCGGGGTTGAACACCTCGAGCGCCGTCAAACCGCTAACAGCCTTGTCATGATTGCCGCGAATAACTTTATCGGCTAAGCCTCGCACACGAGCCACCACCTCGTTGGGGTCTGGCCCGTAACCCACAAGATCCCCCAAACACAGGCAACGCTCCCACCGCCCCTGGGCTGCTGCGAGCACCGCCTCTAGTGCGGTCGAATTTGCATGGACGTCGCTCAGCACCAGATAACGCATCAGGAGTTTCCAGGCATGGACCCAGAAGTATAGACGATGCGGCGCCAGCTCTGCACGGTGGGTTTACCTGCCGCCCGCGGCAGTAAGGGAAATTATTGAGGTTGCTGCACGGAAAGAACTTTTTCCCCGGAAGATTATGGGAGTTGGAGTTGGAAATTGACATTCACTCGCGTATGCACGGCTATCGGCTGGCCGTTGAGCTGTGCAGGCTGATATTTCCAGTTGCGCACGCTGCGCATGGCTGCTTCTCGCAGCTCTGCCGGCCCGGAAACGACGCTCATCGACTCAACCTTCCCGTTTGTGTCCACGAGAGCGTCAATCACCACGATGCCCTGGACTCTGTGCAGTTGCGCGGCTTGAGGATAACTTGCCGGCGGGGAGGCAATAAGCCGGGGCTGTTTTAGCTGCCCTCCTATCGGCGGCGCGACGGCTGGTGCCGCTGGCACTGCCGGTTCATTGCTGCGCGGCGCGGCAAACAAATTGGTGTCCACCACGCTCGAAGGAGCTGCCAGTTCCGGTGGCGCCTCACTCGATACGGACAGGCGCGCCACTTTTGCACTCGGAGCCGAAAGCCTTCCGACTGTAATATTCGTGCGACGTGGAAGATCGTCAGGCGGCGCCTCAGTTTTTGCCGGTGAATTCTCCGTTACGGATCGGGATGGCCCCGGTTCGGAATCGAGATTGGCCGTCTTCGTCACGGCAGGCACATCGCTTTCGGGAGAGCTGATGGGCCGCGCCGCGATGGCCGGTGCCGGTTCTGGAGCAGTGGCAGGCTGTTGCACTGCGGCAGAGCGATTTTGACGAAACAGCACCGCACCGGCGGCGCCCCCAACGATCAACAGGAGAACCACCGCGGCCGCAATCGTCAGTGCTTTCTTCGAACCGGGTCGCTTTTGATCGCTCCCGAAGGTCCCCATGGCACCGATCATGCCAACAGCGTTTTCTGCCGGCTTCGCCCATTCAGGGGCCACCAACGCAGCCGTCGAACCGGAAGCCAAAATCAGCTTGGCGCGAGCGGCTAAATCAGCAGTCGTGGCGACGCCGGAATCGCTGGAATCGGCATTCATTACGCTGCCCAGATTCAGGGTGCTGGGAAGTGTGGATTGTCTGCGCCTAACGTCTCCCCCGGCAATCTCCGGGAGTGGCTCATGCGGGCGGGACAAAGACAAACCTGGCGCAAGTGCTGACACCTGAGAAAGAGCCGGCTGTGCCGGGACTTCGCTTGCTTGCGGCGGCGGCGGCACGGATTCGGAGCTGGACAGTAACGCGGGAACCGAGGCCTTCGCCGGTGCCTCCGGAGTCGCAGGGGTGTTTGGTGTGAGTGCTTGCGCCGGATTCGCGCTTGGAACCTCCCTCACGCCGGATGCAGGGACCGCGCTAAGCAGGTTCGTCACCGCCTGAACCGCCGAAATGAGTTCGGCTGCTGGCACAACAACCGCGGGCCGAGCTGCGGGTGCGCCGGCAACGGCATCCGGCCGTACACCGATTTTCGGCGGTGCAGGTGCTGGCGCGAAGGGTACTTGCGTCCATGGCGCTTGCGCTGGTGCTTGGACTGGCGCCGGCGAAAATACGTGAGGGGGCACAGAGGGGCCGGGCCGCGCTGCATTGTCGGCGGGCATCGCATCGCCCCAGAAGCTGGGAGCCCGTTGCGTGAATTCGAGATTGACGTAGTTCTGGGTCCCCGGTTGGGCCTTCACCGTGGCCACTCGGCAAATCACGTCGTCGGCCGTTCGTTGATTCGTGAGCACAACGAGTTCTCCCGGGGTCACGCTCGCCGAAAGACGAACTACAGCACCATTCGGGAAGATAATAACGGTCCGCGTTTCTTCATGGATCGGCGGCAGGTTCTTACTTGCGGTCCCACGTGAGGCCGTGGAGTATCGGGACGCGTGTATCGTCACCGCAATCTCCGCGCCCACTGCATCGGTGCGGCGCGACCCTTGCGAAAGCGCGCTCGAGTTTTCACCAGACGCCGGTGTTACCGCGAGTGGTGCGACATCATTGGCCGAGACTGGCATGATTTCAACTCCTCACAGGCGTGGAGAAACGGTAGTTGCGCCGCTGGCCATGCCTGCCCAGCGTTTCGGCAATTGTTTCGCCTACCAGGTTAAGGTGGTAATGGTACGGGAGTACTGTTTTATTGAGCGGGTTGCCGAATGCGATAGCAGCGCACAGCCCTTCGGGCGGCCTGTCGGACAGGCGACACACCCAATGGCCTAACTCCTCAGCGGATCAGCATGCAATCGCCATAACTGTAGAATCGGTACCCGCGGGCGACGGCATGGCGGTAGGCAGCCAGCACCGCCTCACGGCCCCCAAACGCCGACACCAGCACCAGCAGCGTCGAGCGTGGCAAGTGGAAGTTAGTCAGCAACTGGTCCACGACCGAGAACGAATGGCCTGGCTGTATGAAAATATCCGCAACCGCATCGCCAGAAATTACCGCCCCGGGTGCGGCTCCCTGTCCACGTGCCTTCGTCGCCGCATCCTCCAGTGCGCGGACCACCGTCGTCCCCACCGCGAAAATCGGCCTGCGCGCGCGTTTGGCGAGAGTGATGGCCTCTGCGGTGTCCGCAGGTATGTGGTAGGCCTCGGCGTGCATTTGGTGGTCGTCCAGACGCTCGCCATGGAAGGGCTGGAACGTTCCCAAGCCCACCGCCAACGTGATTTCGCGAATCTCCAGGCCCTGTGCGCGCAACGTCTCCAGAATCGCCTGCGTGAAATGCAGCCCGGCAGTAGGGGCGGCAACGGCACCCGGCTCTTTGGCGAATACCGTTTGATAGCGGTCGCGATCGGCAGGCTCATCAGCGCGCCGGATGTAAGGTGGCAATGGCACGTGGCCGATGCGCTCGATTGCCGCGTTTACGTCGTCGGTCCCATAAAAGCGCAATTGACGCACGCCGAGCTGGCCTCGACCTGTTACCTCGGCATGAAGTTGTTCCTCGACCAGTCCTTCCTGGACCCGTCCTTCCTCGACCGGTCCTTCTTCGCCCGGTCCTTCTTCGCCCAAGTCTTGCTTGGCTAGGCCCCCCTCAAAGATAAGTTGCTCGCCTACGCGCACCTTTCGTCCCGGGCGCACCAGCGCCTCCCATAAGGGCCCATCCAGACGCCGCAGCAGAAGCACCTCAATGCGGGACCGCAGCAGGGGTCGTCGCTCTGTTCTCTTTTCCCTTGTTCTTGTTCGGGTTGCTTGGGCGTAAATTCCCACCCGATGTGCGAACAGCCGGGCTGGAAGCACCCGCGCGTTAT
Source organism: uncultured Acidobacteriota bacterium (assembly GCA_963828935.1). Taxonomy (GTDB): domain Bacteria; phylum Acidobacteriota; class Terriglobia; order Acidiferrales; family UBA7541; genus Palsa-189. Next base: position 210,426 of record CAWHGP010000012.1, read on the forward strand.
TGACGACAATCAGCTCATTGCCGCGGAGCAGGCCTGGCAGCTCGGCGAAAAGGTGATCGGCCCATACACCGGACACCCGATCGAGCAGCAGCATGCGGGAGGCATCTCGCTGAGGCAGGGGTTGTTGCGCTATGCGCTCGTGCGGGAGGTCGTAGTCAAAATCGGATATGAGCACGACAGAAAAAAATATACCAGCAACAAGGAAAATATCTGAATTGAAACAGCCACCTGACGAACCATAACGCCAGGCCCTAGAGCTGGCGCTGCTACCTCAACCTAGATGTGCATAAAACTTGTTGACATAAATACACGCATATAATATGCTGCGCTTGCAGTCACTGGTACTAACCAACCACCGTTCAGGAGGATTTCGAGTCATGAGTACGATTGTTTCACGCTGGAATGCTGGCCGAGGACTTAACTCGCTCCAAGATCAAGTCAATCGGCTGTTTGAGGACACCTTCAATGGCGGACGCTCCGCCCAGTCCGACCTTGCGACCTGGGCTCCGGCAGTCGATGTGTTCGAGACCGAAAATGAGTTGGTCGTTAAGGCCGATCTCCCAGACGTTCAGGAGAAGGACATCGACATCAGAATTGAAAACAATACCCTGACCATTCGCGGCGAACGCAAGTTCGAGCAGCAGGTCAATGAAGACAAATACCTGCGCATCGAACGCGCCTATGGCACGTTTACGCGCAGTTTTTCTCTCCCCAATACCGTCAATGCCGACGCGATTAAAGCCGAATATCGCAACGGCGTTCTGACGGTGCGTATGCCCAAGCGGGAAGAGTCCAAACCGAAGCAGATCAAGATCGGCGTCCATGCAGATGGCAAATAGTTTCTAGTAGAGTGGTCGCGGAGGGGCCCCCGGGCAGGAAGGGCCCCCCCTTTGTTTTCACTGCGCTTGTTTCCACCGTGACCTTTAAATTCGGGCGGAATCAAACCTTTCAGTCACAAGAGTAAGCAAGAGTAAGAACGTTCAGCCCCCAACGAGCACGACAAAGAATAGAATGGAACGGAAGAGTAGAAAGGAACTCGCGCATGCTGCGGTACGACAAACTCACGGTTAAGGCCCAGGAAGCCATTCAGGCCGCCCAGGATATTGCGGAGAAAAACGACCAGCAGCTTATCGAGCCTTTGCACTTGCTGGCGGCACTGGTCGCGCAGCGTGAAGGGATTGTGGCCCCGCTCCTCAACCGCGTTGGTGTGCGCCCGGAAACGCTGTCCGCGGAGATCGCCGCGCAATTGGCTCGTCTGCCCAAAGTTACGGGTGTGTCGCAGCAGCATCTCAGCGAAGCGTCGAACCAGGTGCTGGAGAGCGCTTTCGATGAAGCCGAGAAGTTCAAAGACGAGTATGTCTCGGCCGAGCACATCTTGTTGGCGATGGCGGCGCGTGAATCTGATCCGGCCGGGCAATTGCTTCTGCGCCACGGCGCTACCCGCGAAGCTATTTTGCAGGCTCTGACCGCGGTGCGCGGCAGCCACCGGGTGACTTCGCCGACGCCGGAATCTACTTTTCGGGCGCTCGAACAGTATGCGCGTGATCTCACGGGTGCCGCCCGCCGCGGAAAACTCGATCCGGTGATCGGCCGCGACGTTGAAATTCGGCGCGTAATGCAAATCCTCGCGCGGCGCACCAAGAACAATCCCGTACTGATTGGCGAGCCGGGCGTCGGCAAAACCGCTGTCGTGGAAGGGTTGGCGCAGCGCATCGTGGCGGGCGACGTGCCCGAAGTGCTCAAGCCCAAGCGCATCGTGGCGCTCGACCTGGCGGCCCTGGTGGCCGGCACCAAGTACCGCGGCGAATTTGAAGACCGCCTCAAAGCCGTCCTGAAGGAGATTACCGAAGCCGCGGGCCAGATCATTCTGTTTATCGACGAGCTGCACACGCTGGTCGGCGCCGGCGCGGCGGAAGGCTCGATGGACGCCTCGAACATGCTGAAACCCGCGCTCGCGCGAGGTGAACTGCGCGCTATCGGGGCGACCACCCTCAACGAATATCGCAAATATATCGAGAAGGACCCGGCGCTCGAGCGGCGTTTTCAGCCCGTACAAATCAACGAACCTTCGGTAGAAGATACGATCGCGATCCTGCGCGGTCTCAAGGACCGTTACGAAATTCACCATGGCGTGCGTATCAAGGACGCGGCGATTATCGCCGCTGCCACGCTTTCCCATCGCTACATTAGCGACCGCTTCCTGCCGGACAAAGCCATTGACCTGATCGATGAAGCGGCCGCATCGCTGCGCATGCAACTCGATTCGCTTCCCGTGGAGATTGACGAGATCGAGCGGCGCATTGTTCAGCTGGAAATCGAGCGCCAGGCGCTGCTCAAGGAAACCGATGCGCACTCGCGGGAACGCCTGTCGCAACTCGAGGCCGAGCTGGCGGGACTGCGCGAACAGTCGAACGCCAAAAAGGCGCGCTGGCAGGTGGAGAAGAATGCCATCGCGGAAATCCGCAAACGTAAGGCGCGAATCGACGATCTCAAGGCCGAAGAGCAGCGTTACGAGCGCGCCGGCGAACTCGCGCGCGTCGCCGAAATTCGCTACGGCCAGCTCGCGCAAGCCGAGCGCGAGCTCGAAGAGGCTCAGCAACACCTTGCCGAATTGCAAAAAGACGGCCGCATGCTGAAGGAAGAAGTGGACGAAGAGGACATCGCCGCGCTGGTCAGTAAATGGACGGGCATTCCCGTCGGTCGCCTGCTGGAGGCCGAAACACAAAAACTCATCAATATGGAAGATCGGCTCAGGCAGCGTGTCGTGGGGCAGGAGGACGCCCTGGAACGCGTTGCCAACGACATCCGCCGCAATCGCGCGGGGCTTTCCGATCCCAACCGGCCGATCGGGTCCTTCATCTTTTCTGGGTCCCACCGGCGTCGGCAAAACCGAACTGGCGCGAGCGCTGGCCGAGTTCTTGTTCGACGACGAACGCGCGATGATTCGTCTGGACATGTCCGAATACATGGAAAAGCACTCGGTTTCGCGCATGATTGGCGCGCCTCCAGGCTACGTGGGCTACGAAGAGGGTGGCCAGCTTACCGAACAGGTTCGGCGGCGTCCTTATTCGGTGGTTCTGTTCGATGAGATCGAAAAAGCGAATCCCGACGTGTTCAACATATTTCTGCAAATTTTGGAGGACGGCCGCCTGACCGATGGCAAAGGCCGCAAAGTGGATTTTCGCAACACGGTTTTGATCATGACCAGCAATGTCGGCTCGACGGCCCTGTTCGAACTCTCGGGGCAGGATCCCGAACGTGCGCGCAAGGAGGCGCTCGAAGCGCTTCGCGCACAATTCCGTCCGGAATTTTTGAATCGCATTGACGACATCGTGATTTTCAATCCGCTCGGCCGCGAGCAACTGGAGAAGATCGTGGATTTGCAAATTGCGTCGGTCGTCAAGCTGCTCGCCAGCCGCAATATTCAAATCGAGCTCGCTCCCGCTGCGCGCGAGCTGATACTCGCCGAAGGTTTCGACCCGGCTTACGGCGCCCGCCCTTTGCGACGGACCGTGCAGCGTTTGGTGCAAGACACCCTGGCGCGCGAAATACTGCAGGGCCGGGTGCTGCCGGGAGACCGGGTTCTTGGGGATGTCGATCCGGCCACCGGAGAGATCAGGTTCGTGCGACAGGAGGCGGCGGCTGAGAAGAAACAGTCCCCCGATGTCGAGGCGGCGGCTGCCTCCGGGAGCGGCCGGGCGCGCCGTAAGTCGTCGTAGAGTTGGTGAGGCTGCAGCACCGTAGCGGCACCACGGGCGATTGCGAATTTGGAAAGATGTGATGTAAGGATGTAATTTGCGATGATGACTAGACGATGACTAAAGGTCCGCACATATAGCGGCACCACAGAGGATTTCATGAGAGCGCTCAAGACAGGAATGCTGCTGACGGGGCTAACGTTGCTCCTCGTACTCGGAGGGCGTGCCTTCGCCGGACCGCAAGGAATGACTTTCGGCCTGCTGCTCGCAGTAGGCATGAATGGGTTTGCCTATTTTTTCTCCGACAAGATTGCGCTCAAGTCCAGTGGCGCACAGCCGGTGACGCGCGAGCAGGCGCCCCGGCTGTACGCCGTGATGGAACGGCTGGCCGCCAAGGGCAACCTGCCCATGCCGAAGCTCTATGTCATTCCGCAAGCCGCCCCCAATGCGTTTGCCACGGGACGCAATCCTTCCCACGCCTCGGTCGCGGCTACCGAGGGTTTACTCGAACTGATGAACGATGACGAGCTCGAGGGCGTCATCGCACACGAGCTTTCACACGTTCGTAACTACGATATTCTCACCACTTCTATCGCCGCGACTCTGGCCGGAGCCATCACCTGGATCGCCAGTATGGGTCGGTGGGCGCTCTTCTTTGGCGGGTTTGGCGGGCGTGATGAACGCCGCGGTGGCGGGCTCGGCGCAATCTTGATGATCCTCGTGGCGCCCATTGCGGCGATGATTATCCAACTGGGGATCTCGCGCCAGCGCGAATACGCAGCCGATGCCGCAGGAGCCCGTCTGGTCGGCCAGCCGTACGGACTCATCAGCGCGCTTGAGAAGCTGGGCGCTTACAACAAACGTATCCCGATGACCAATGTTTCTACTGCGGCCGCGCCCCTGTACATCGTAACGCCGCTCAGTGCCGATGGCGTGGTCAGCGGCCTTTTCAGCACACACCCGCCGCTGAGCGAGCGCATCGAAGCTTTGCGCCAAATGACCATCACCCGCTAGTCCGCCCGCTAGTCCGCCCACTAGCCCGCTGGACCGGGGAACGCATGCAGAATTGACTGCAGGGGGCAAAATCTTCCAGCCCCGCGCAAACGGCTCTCTGCGATGGTCCAACCTGCCTCTCTCCTAACCGGCACGCATCGTTGCAGTTAAATCGCTTTTGTTTACCGAATGCTCTGGGCACGCGATTGCACTGTCATACGCAGAGGATCATTCCATGACCTGCAAAGCGACTGTACGCATGATGTGCGAGTACCTGGAAGGACGATTGTCTCCAGTTGTGGCCCTCGCTGTTCGCGGACATCTTGAGGAATGCAACAATTGCCGCCTTGTTTTGGACGCTGCCCAACACACGCTTGAGGTTTATTTCGATTGCGAGCGGTGTGCTTCCGACAAAGTGCAGGTAGCCTGAATCACAACGCCCTCAGCGCCCATCGCCCGCGTGCACCCGGTACTACTGCCTGCTCGTTGAGAGTCACGAATTTTGCCCGCTGCTCATCGCCCGGTTGCCCCCACTTCTGCTGATAACTAACCATGCATCAATTATGTAACAGGTATGTAAGTTGTATATGGCTCGCGTGAGGAGCCCATCTTTTCCATTTTTCTCTTCCAATTGATAACCCTTTGCTACTCATTGATTCCGCGCATCAAATGCCGCGCGGCAGCATTTGGACCAGCGCGTGCACATCTCCTTGTCAGGGCCTTGTTGTCAGGTCCTCCAGACAGGAAGTCGAGGAGATGCACACCATGAAGGACGATGATGAAGATGTTTATACGGAATCTGCGGCAAAGCTAAGGCCGCTGGATGAGGGCACGCCGCGGTGGATATGGCTGGGGTTTTTTGCGCTAGCCTGCGTTTCCATCGTGGGGCTCGCTGAAGGCTGGAGCGCCGGCGTACACGCCCGGAGCGCTGAACGGTCGGTCGCGTCGCAGAGCCAATATGTGGAGACTCTCAATTCGCGGCTGGCTCAGGAACAGCAGCAGAACGATCGGTTGCAGCAGGATCTGGGCATGGTGACTGATCGCCTTAAGATCGCCCAGGGTGAACTCACGAGCACCCGCCGCCAGACTACGCAAATTAAAGACGAGTATTCGAAAAAATTGGACAATGTGCAATCGGAGCTTGGCACCAAGGCCAGCGCCGACGATGTAACCTCGCTCGGGGGCGATGTGAATGGCGTCAAGAGCGATCTTGCGGCTGCCAATAACAGCCTGCAGATGGCGCGCGGGGAATTTGGCACACTGATCGCCAAGAATCACGATGAGATCGATCAACTCCGGCGGATGGGTGAGCGCGATTATTTTGAATTTACGCTTACCGGGAAAGGTAATCGTTCCAGGGTCGGCAACCTGCAGGTTGAATTGCGTGGCACAAATCCCAAGAAAAGCCAGTTCACACTCGCCCTTTACGTGGACGACATGCGCCTTGAGAAAAAGAACCGTTCCGCCGATGAGCCCATCTACTTCTACACACGCGGCACGCGCGCTCCGCTGGAGATGGTGATCAACAGCGTCGACAAGGACAAAGTTGCGGGCTATCTCAGCGCCCCCAAGGCGCAGGGAACAACCAGCTCGGCTGGAATAACCGACCGTTAGGTTTTTTGCAAGTGGGTTCCACCGTCGAAAAACAACACAACGCTAGAAAAAAGGAAGGGCTCCCCACGGAGGCCCTTCCTTTCGTATTCGCCCCACCTCTCCTGCTCCTCTGTTAGCTAACTGGCAACTGATATCCAACCGGGCACCTGATATCGAACATCCGACCGGCTAACGCGCCTGCTGTTCTCGTTCAGCCCACTGTTCTCGTTCATGAATGATGGGGTTCATGAATGATGGGTGACACTCGAAAAATGCGGAGGTTCCGGCTTGAGGAGGCGATCTTATCCAGTCGGTATCGGCCCGGTTAGGTTCTCACTTTAATATGGGCCTTTTCTTACAGTTTAGTCTTGCGAACCTGGCGATCTCCTGCCGGTGGAAAAACAAAGTCGTTCCAACTTTTTTGATCTTGCTCTCAGTAAAAGAGGGTGAACAGTCATGTCAACGAGTACGCCCCGCTTCTTATTTCAGGCGCAAACAGGCAAGATTCCGTATCATCATGGCGCAGCGCCGCACCGCAATGATGTGAGTATCAGTTTCCCATGAGCATGCAGGCCATTTTCGCCGACCGGGCGTTCACGCCGCACGAAGAAATCGCCGACGCTGTCGTGCTGGTTGATGGCCGGAAGATTACCGCCGTTGGCCGTCGTGGCGATGTTCCAGTTTCCCCGTCCGTGCGCCGATTTGAAGCGCCCGGCCTCACGATCGTTCCGGGCTTTGTGGACGTGCACATTCACGGCGCGGGTGGCCACGATGTGATGGAGGCTACGGGCGAATCGCTTGCGCTGATCGCGGAAACCCTGGCCCTGCGCGGTACCACCTCATTCCTGGCCACCACGGTTACCGCCAGCGAAGACTCCACCTACCGCGCAACCGAGGGTATCGCCGATTACGTCACCGCCCCTCCGCCGGCAATCGATTCCGGACCGGCGCGCGCCGAAATCCTCGGCATTCATTTCGAGGGCCCCTTCATCAGTCACGTGCGCAGAGGCGTGCACCCGCCGGAGTGGATCGCGCTCCCGTCCGTTCCGCTGCTGCACACGTTTCTCCACGCCTCTCGCGGCACCGCCCGCATTTTGACCCTGGCGCCTGAACTTCCGGGGGCGCTCGACCTGGTCGCCGCGGCGCGCGACGCTGGGCTCGTCGTGTCGCTGGGCCACACCGACGCAACGTATGCCGAAGCCATGCGTGCCATCGATTGCGGTGCACGGCACGCTGCGCATGTTTTTAACGCCATGCGGCCCTTCGCGCATCGCGAAAGCGGAGTCTTGGGAGCGGTGCTGACATCTCCTTCGGTGGTATGCGAGCTCATCGCGGACGGCGTGCACGTGGACCCTGCCGCCATGCGCGTCCTTCTAGCTTCGAAAGGTCCCGGTGGGATTGTCCTGGTGAGTGATGGCACCTCCGCTACCGGCATGCCGGACGGCACTTATCGGCTGGGCACATTTGCGGTAACCGTATCGGGTGGTGTCTCGCGCGGCGCCGAAGGGAAACTTGCGGGCAGCACGCTCACACTCGACCGTGCGCTGCGCAACATTACGGCGCTGGGCGTGCCATTGCCGGAAGCGCTCGCGATGCTTACGGTCAATCCCGCGCGGGTGTTGGGGCTTGGTGCGGTCAAAGGCGCTCTGGTTCCCGGTGCGGACGCAGACCTGGTCCTGCTCGATGCACAACTCGAAGTCGCAGGTGTAATGACCCGCGGGGCAGGCCTGGTTAGATTTTTGGATTGAGTGGAATATCGAGTTCTTCGGCGAGCTGCTCGGGGTCGAACGGACTGCAGGCGAAATACCGGTCTCCCACCTGAATGGTGGGCACCTTGCGCCGCCCGTTGTTCACGCGCAGGATCAGGTCCTCGGCGTCGGGATCCTCATCGACATTGATCTCTTCGAAAGCTATGCCCCGCTCGCGAAGAAACTGCTTCGCATATCGGCAATCCGAACACCACGTTGTGGTGTAGAGGCGAATTGCCGTCACGCCAGTTTGTTCATCGCCAGTTTGGTCAGCAGAAGTTTCGTCATCAGCAGTTTCGTCATCAGCAGTTTCATCGGTGTTTCGCCATCAACGGTGTCTCGCCATCCACAGTTTGGGCCCGAGAGATTTGGCCGCCAGACACTTGGTCATCGGCAGGTTGATCATCGGAACTTGGTCACCAGCATGCGATCGAGCCATCAGTGTGCGCCGTGTCCCCCCGTGTTCGCGTCCGCGCCTCCGCTATGTCCTGCGACATCGAGTCGAGTCTTGGCGCTGGCTACCGATTTCAGAACCGCGTCCCAGTCTGTCGCGGGATCGGCGGCGCTGTTGGCCATCTTTTTTTCCGCTTCCGCCAGATCGGCACGTGCGCGCTCCACATCAATATCTTCGGAGCGCTCGGCAGCGTCGGCCAGAACGATCACTCGGCCCGGCAGCACCTCGGCAATTCCGCCGATCACCGCAACGTACACAGTTTTGCCCTCGTGACGGTAGCTCAGCGTGCCAATTCCGAGTTCGGTAAGCAGGGGCGTGTGCCCCGGCAGGATGCCCAGGTAGCCCGCCAGCCCTGGCAGCTGTATTTCGGCCACCGGTTCATGCGCCACCTCACGCTCAGGTGTCACCACTTCGAGCATCAGTGCGTCAGGCAGTTTTTTCTCGTCAGCCATAATCCCTTACTCGCTCGCCGCGAACGTTAACTGTGATCGCCGGCCGCGCCGCGAAACCCCGCACCCACTTACCCGCGGTCCTCGCGATGCCCGCTGTCGTTCCGAGGAGCGCAGCCACGAAGAATCCCTCCTTCGTGCCTTTTTGAAGCCCAGAAGCGCCGCCCCCGCGCAATGCGCAGCTGCGTTCGCGGGAGCCTCACAAGCCTTTTCAAGAAACGGGGCGTTTCTTTACGCCGTGGTCGACATCTTCTCGGACTTCTCGCGCACTTCCTCGATGGTGCCGACCATGTAGAACGCCTGCTCGGGCACATCGTCGTGCTTGCCCTGCACGATCTCCTGGAATCCGCGAATCGTATCTTCGATTTTTACGTATTTGCCTTCGAGGCCCGTGAATTGTGCGGCCACGAACATCGGCTGCGACATGAATTTTTCCACTTTGCGTGCGCGCGCCACCGTCTGCCGGTCTTCGTCGGAAAGCTCTTCGATGCCCAGAATGGCGATGATGTCCTGCAAATCTTTGTAGCGCTGCAAAACGCCTTTCACCGCCCGCGCGACGTCGTAATGCTCTTGCCCCACGATGCGCGCGTCCAGAATGCGCGAGAAGCTGGCCAGCGGATCGACCGCGGGATAGATGCCGCGCTCGACGATTTGCCTGCTGAGGTTGGTCGTGGCATCGAGGTGCGCGAACGTGGCGGCTGGTGCAGGATCGGTGTAATCGTCGGCGGGCACGTAGATGGCCTGTACCGACGTTACCGAACCGTTCTTGGTGGACGTGATGCGCTCCTGCAGTTCACCAATCTCGGTGTTCAGGTTGGGCTGGTAACCCACGGCCGACGGCATGCGGCCAAGCAAAGCGGAAACCTCCGAGCCCGCCTGCACGAAGCGAAAGATGTTGTCGATAAACAGCAGCACGTCCAAACCCTCTTCGTCGCGGAAATATTCGGCCACGGTAAGTCCTGTAAGGCCCACGCGCAGCCGCGCGCCGGGCGGTTCGGTCATCTGGCCATAGATCAAGGCCGCGCGCGATTTCTGCGAATTGCCGGCGACCACCACACCCGACTCCTGCATCTCGAGCCACAAGTCATTGCCCTCGCGCGTGCGCTCGCCCACACCCGCAAACACCGAAACACCGCCATGTTTCATGGCCACGTTATGGATCAACTCCTGAATGAGCACGGTCTTGCCCACGCCCGCGCCCCCGAACAGGCCAATCTTTCCGCCCTTCAGGTACGGCTCCATCAAGTCCACCACCTTGATGCCCGTTTCGAACATCTCGAGCTGCGTCGATTGATCTTCGAGCGACGGCGCGGCGCGGTGGATGGGATAGCGTTTCTCTGATTTCACTTCACCGAGGTTATCGACCGGTTCGCCCAGCACATTCAGCACCCGGCCCAGTGTGGCACGCCCTACCGGCACGGTAATCGGCCCGCCCGTGTCGATGGCCTTCATTCCGCGAACCACGCCTTCGGTGGGCTTCATGGCCACGGCACGCACGCGTCCCTCGCCCAGGTGTTGCTGCACCTCGGCGATGATGTCGATGGGCATCGGCACGTCGAAACCTTCGCCAATAATTCGGATGGCGTTATAGATCTCAGGCAGATGATGCTCTTCGAAGAGCACGTCCAGGACCGGGCCGATCACCTGCACCACGTGGCCAACGGTCCCTGCGCTTCCGTGTTCACTGCCCTGCTCACTACCTTGTTCATGCTCGGGCATCGATTACTCCTTGGTACTTGTTGGTACTGCTGGGCGCCACAAACGCGATATTTTTAATTAAGCACATCATGTCTAACACTTGTGGTCAACCCCTCGGGCCGGCTGACTCCGGTTCGCTGGCCCGAGTCAGACGGGCCACTTATCCGGGTGCACTTATCCAGCCTGCTTATCCAGCCTGCTTATCCAGCCTGCTTATCCAGCCTGCTTATCCAGCTTAGCTATCAGCCTATCTATCCGGGCTACCTATCCGGCCGATGCCGCGCCGCTCACCACTTCAATAATTTCCTTGGTGATCGCAGCCTGGCGGACTTTGTTCATGTAGAGCGTGAGCTTGTCAATCAACTCTCCCGCATTGTTGGTGGCGGAATCCATCGCCGTCATGCGCGCGGCATGCTCGGAAGCGGCCGACTCGGCCAGCGCGCGAAAGATTTGCACTTCCACGTAACGTGGCAGCAAGCGTCCGAAGATTTCCGCCGGCGGCTGCTCGTAGAGATATTCAACCGGGGCGCCGCTTTCGGGGTTTTCACCTGCGGGACTGTGGCCGCCCACCGCTTCATCCTTGGGCAACTCCGCGCCGGCCGCCGCGGCTTCCGGCTCGATTGGCAGCAGTTTTTCGATCACCAGGTTTTGCGCGAGCACCGATTTGAACTCGTTGAAGATGATGTATACGGCGTCGACTTCATCCGCTTCGTAAAGCGCCGTCACCCGCTGCGCGATCTCGGCGGCGCGCGCCGGTTCGGCGCGCGTGGTGATGTCCACGTACTCGGCCACAATCTTCCACGGCTGCTTGCGCAGCGCGTCGCGGCTCTTGCGTCCCAGCGCCATCACTTCGAGTGTCTGCTGCGACCGGCCGCGCATGAATTCAATGGTGCGGCGAATGACGTTGGCGTTGAACGCGCCCGCGAGTCCCCGTTCGCCGCTGACCACCAGCAACAACACGCGATTCTCCGGCCGGTGCAGCAAAAGCGGATGCCCGATTTCGGGCGCGCGGACTACGGCCGAATGCACCACGCGCGCTAGCGCGCGCGCGTACGGGCGGGCCGCAAACGCCTTCTCCTGCGCGCGGCGCAGCCGCGCCGCGGCCACAAATTTCATCGCGCGCGTGATCTGCTGGGTGTTTTTCACCGAGCGGATGCGGCGCTTGAGATCGAGTTGCGTGGGCATGGTGTGTGAACGTTTCTCTAAACAACTCTAACCGGCGGTCGGAACGCTACTTCGCCGCCGGCTCCGCTTTCCCGGCGAATTGTTCCTTGAACTCGTTCAGCGTCTTCTTTAATTCCTCGCGGATTTCGTCGTCGAGCGCCTTTTTGGTCGCGATCTTCGCGAGCAGCGTGCCGCTGTGCGCCTCCACAAACACCAGTAGATCGTGTTCGAAGCGAGGCACGTCGTTGACCGGTACGTCGTCGATATAACCGCTGCTCCCGGCGAAGAGCACCACGACCTGTTTCTCGACGCTCATCGGGACGAATTGATCCTGTTTCAGCAATTGCACCAGGCGCTGGCCGCGCGCCAGTTGCGCCTGCGTGGCCTTGTCCAGTTCCGAGCCGAATTGCGCAAAGGCCGCCAGTTCGCGATATTGCGCCAGGTCCAGCCGCAGCGTGCCGGAAACCTGCCGCATCGCCTTGATCTGCGCGTTGCCTCCTACGCGGCTCACCGACAAGCCCACGTTGATGGCTGGCCGTATGCCGCTGTTGAACAGGTCCGCCTCGAGGTAAATCTGTCCGTCGGTAATCGAGATCACGTTGGTGGGGATGTAGGCCGAGACGTCGCCCGCCTGCGTTTCGATTACCGGCAGCGCCGTGAGCGACCCGCCGCCCTTTTCGTCATTCAGCTTGGCCGCGCGCTCGAGCAACCGGGAATGCAGGTAGAACACGTCGCCGGGAAACGCTTCGCGGCCTGGCGGGCGCCGCAACAGCAGCGAGATTTCGCGGTACGCCTGCGCATGCTTCGACAGGTCGTCGTAAAAGCACACAGCATGGCGGCTGGAGTCCCGGAAAAATTCACCAATGGCGCAGGCCGCATAAGGCGCGATGTACTGCATGGTTGCGGGCTCGGTGGCTGACGCCGCCACCACGATGGTGTAATCCATGGCCCCGGCATCGGTCAGTATCTTCACCACCTGCGCGATGGTCGAGCGTTTTTGCCCGATTGCGCAGTAGATGCAGATCATGTCCCCGCCCTTCTGGTTGATGATCGTGTCCAGAATGATGGCGGTCTTGCCGGTTTGCCGGTCGCCGATGATCAATTCGCGCTGCCCGCGGCCAATCGGGATCATCGAGTCGATGGCCTTGATGCCGGTCTGCAGTGGTTCGCGCACCGGCTGGCGATCCACGACGCCCGGCGCAATGCGCTCAATAGGAATGCGCTGATCGGTCACGATCGGGCCCTTGCCATCGAGCGCCACGCCCAGCGGGTTCACCACGCGGCCCACCAGCGCATCGCCTACCGGCGCCGACATAATCGCGCGCGAGCGCTTGACCGTGTCGCCCTCTTCGATCGCCGTGTATTCGCCCAGCAGCACGGTGCCGACCTGGTCCTCTTCAAGGTTGAGTGCGATGCCCACCACGTCGTGCGGGAACTCGAGCATCTCGCCGGCCATCACTTTTTCCAGGCCATGCACGCGCGCGATGCCGTCTCCCACCGAGATGACCGTGCCGACTTCGTCCACCTCAATCGACTGATCGTAGTTGGCAATCTGCTCGCGCAGTATCTTCGTAATTTCGTCCGCTTTAATGGATGCCATTCCTGCTCCTATTGGGAAGCGAGTCGCACGCGCAGCCGTGCCAGTTGCGTGCGTACGGAGCCGTCATAAATGGTCGAGCCCACACGCACCACGGTGCCTGCAATCAGCGCGGGATCAAGCCCGTATTGGGCCTCGACGCGCCCGCCGGAAATGTGTTCGAGCACGCCGCGGAGCTGCGCTTTCTCCCCGTCGTCGAGTTCTCGCGCCGAAGTAACGCTGGCGCGCGTAATGCCTTGCCGTGCATCCAGCTGCGCGTCAAAAGCCTGCTGAATTTCCTGCAGCAGCGTTACGCGCTCGCGATCCAGCACCACAAACAGGAAATTGCGCAGTGTCTTGCTCGCTCCCATGCGCCCCACCAGCGCTTCCAGCACGGCGTGCTTGCTCTTTCGCGGAACCGCCGGGGTGCCCAGCAACGCGATTAGCTCCGCAGATTCCCGCAACAGCCCGGCGAAGTCCGTCAATTCCTGCCGAATCTGCGCCGCGGCGTTTTGCGCAACGGCCACGTCGGCGAGTGCGGATGCGTACCGGTCGGCCAGCGTGCTCATGACGCGCTCTTCTCCAGTTCGCTGATAAAGGCGCGGAACAGCTCCGCATCCTCCTCGCGATTAACCCGCTGGCGGATCAGTTCCGCCGCGCGTTCGGTAGCCACCCGCGCCGCGATGGCACGCAATTCCTGCATCCCCGCACGCTCCACGGCCACGATTTCGGCCCGCGCCGCGGCGTGGATTCTTTCCACCTCGACGCGCGCCAGTTCGCGCACCCGCTCCGCATCCGCACTCGACTCATGCACGGCTTTTCGGCGCAGGTCCTGGACGGTGAGGTGCAGCGCCGCGACCCGTTCGTCGACTTCGCGAAGCTCCCGCTCCGCCGCGGCACGAGCCTCGCTGGCCTCGCGCGTCGCATTCGCAATCGATCGCGCGTGGCTGCGGAAATACGGCGCGCCAAATTTGCCGATCAGGTAAGCGATCCCACCCATCACCAGCACGAAGTTCAGCCAGCGAAAGATTGTTCCTGCGGGCGTGTTTGCAGGATCGGGTGCATTGTCCTCGGCTGCCAGTGCCGGTAAAGCCGCGAAAAACAGCACCAGGCAGCAGCTCCATAGCGGGCCACGCAACGCGCCGGCGAGCGCCCTTGACAGCCGGGCTTTTCGGCAGCATTGCTGCCTGCGCAGCCGCGCGCTTCCGTCCACGGGGCTTGTCAGTGCGGCTATCGGTGGGGCTACCGGCGGGGCTATCGGCTGGCTCATCGCGACTCGCCCGCAGGCTCCGGGTTCAGCGGTTGCCGCTCCAGGATCATGCCCACGATCTGCTCGGCAAGCTGCTGCCCGGAAGCGCCGATTTCACCGCGCGCTGCCTCGATTTCTACCGCCACGCGTTTTCTGGCTATTTGAATCTCATCGTTGGCATGGCTGCGCGCCTTCTGCACCATCGCGCTGCGCTCTTCGAGCACCGTGCGGCGCGCCGCTTCCTGTTCGGCAAAAATTTCCGCGCGCGTTTTGCGCAGCGTTTCCTGGTAAGCGCGTGCTTTCTCTCTCGCTGCGGCCTGCACCGATTCGGCATAGTGCCGCGCCCCTTCAATATTGGCGTGCCGCTGCGCCATTACGCGCGTGATCGGGACAAAAAAGCTCCAGCGCAGGAAAAAATAAAACAGGAAAACGAATATGACCGTGGGCACTGCGGCCAGGAACAGATCGCCAAGCTGATGGACAATTTCCATGCTTCGTTTGCGGTCGTTTAAGGCTAGCCCGATGCCGTCCTACGGACACACTCGCGGCGAACACATCCAGCCAGCGTCATACGCGGCTGAACAGAGACAAAATTTATAGCATCCGGAGTGGCTTCCGTCAACGCCGCCGTCGCTAAACGACCGCTCGCACGTAACGAAACTCGGGGGTCCTCAGCCGTTGTTAGCGGGTCCTCGGCCCTTGTTAGAATGAATCCGCACCTTCAAAAGGAGATCTTCATGCCCAGCTTCCCAGGAGTCGATTTCCTCGATTTCGATTCGCTCTTGAGTGATGAGGACCGGCTGGCCCGCCAAACGGCGCGTCAATTCGTCGACGACGAAGTCCTGCCCATCATCGAAAAGCATAATCGTGCCGCCACCTTCCCTCTGCACCTGGTGCCCCAGCTGGCCGAGCTGGGGTTTTTCGGAGCGAACCTATCGGGCTATGGCTGTGCCGGCATGTCCAACGTCGCCTACGGGCAGGTCATGCAGGAGCTTGAGCGCGGCGATTCCGGCCTGCGAAGTTTCGTTTCCGTGCAGAGCGCGCTCGTGATGTATCCCATTTATCAATTCGGTTCCACCGCGCAGAAAGAAAAATGGCTCCCCCGCCTGCAAAGCGGCCAGGCCATTGGCTGCTTTGGCCTGACCGAGCCGCAGTTCGGCTCGAATCCGGGCGGGATGCTGACGCGTGCGACGCGCAGCACCGGCCGTTATGTGCTGAATGGCGAAAAGATGTGGATCACCAACGGTTCGATCGCCGATGTTGCGCTCATCTGGGCTAAAGCGGACGAAGACGGCCGCATACGCGGTTTTTTGGTGGAAAAGGGCACGCCCGGTTTCAAGACCTCGGACATTCATGGCAAATTATCGCTGCGCGCGTCCATCACCTCGGCTCTGGTGCTGGCCGATTGCGAAATTCCCGAGGAAAACGTGCTTCCCGGCGTTGCGGGACTGCGCGGCCCGCTTTCCTGTCTTACGCAAGCGCGCTACGGCATCGGGTGGGGCGCCATTGGCGCCGCCATGGCCTGCTATCACACGGCACTCGAGTACGCTAAAAGTCGCCGGCAATTTCAGAACAAGCCCATCGCCTCGCACCAGCTTGTGCAGGACAAGCTGGTCTCCATGATCACCGAAATCAGCAAGGCGCAATTGCTCGCCCTGCACGTCGGCCGGCTGAAGGACCAGGATCGCGCCGAGCCCGCTCACGTTTCGATGCTCAAGATGAATAACGTCTGGATGGCGCTTGAAGCCGCCCGCAAGGCGCGCGACATTCTTGGCGCGAACGGCATCGTCGACGACTACTGCGTGATGCGCCACATGAACAATCTGGAGTCCGTGTACACCTACGAAGGTACGCACGACATTCATCGTCTGGCCATTGGTGAGCGCATCACCGGCATCGCCGCTTATGTTTAGCAGCCGGCACGCTTGCCGGCGCCTCACCGCACGGCGCCCTGCGCGGCGCATAGCCACCTTGGTAAAGCCCTTTGTAAAAGCAAAATGGCGGCGAGCTCCCTCCGCCCCTCGAGGCAGAAGCAGCACGCCGCCATCCCAACTTGGTAAACCTCTCTCTGAATCTTTTAGCGCCGGCCCATAACCGCCGATTGAATGAACCGCCGCGCAACCGGCGAAGCGCCCACCGGCATCGGAGGTGGCATCGTCCGCATCTGTCCGCTGGTCGAAACGTGGTCGCTGATCGCCTGCAGCCTCTTCAATATGGATTGCCACTGCTCCCAGTCCAGTTGCCGCAGGAATGGCCGCAGCCCCTGGATGAATGGATCTTCGAGCAGAGATTCGCCATTCGATTCGGGGATGAAGAAGCGGTTCAGTCCCACGCCCAGCGCCTCGGAAATCTTTTCGAGCGTGCCGAGGCTCGGGGTCATCTGTCCGCTTTCAATGCGCGAAAGGTACGAACGCGAAACGCGCGAGCGGGCCTGCAGCTGGCTCTGCGTCATCGTGCGCGATTCGCGCAGCTGCCGGATCCGCTGTCCGATGTTTTCCACCGTTTCGCGGTTTGGCCACTTTTCAAGCGATTGGCGCGCGTCCGCCGGAGCTTCCTGCGGCAGCGGCGGCGGAATCAGGAATTCCACCTTCGGAGGCATCAAGCGCAGGCAACGCCGGCAATTCCCCGCACGCGTGCGGTATTGCACGAGGCCGCACATCTTACAACGAATCACTTCACGATCGAGTTCGGCCGCGTCTCTGTTACCGTTGCTGTTGGTGCCGTTGTGTTCCGCCACCGGGTGCTCCTCATTAGGCTGGTTCCGGCTACGGATAGGAGAATCGAGTCGTGCGGAGGGGAAGGCAGAACGGGCGCAAACGAATACTGCCTGCCCGGGTCGCCCCTGTCAAGCGCTATTTGCGATATTTTCGCGCGGCTCGGCTCCCCGCACCGTGCACTTGCATGCGCGCGCCGCTCGTCGCAGAATCAAAGCATCGCGCCATGCGGTCCAACCTTACAGGAGCTGCTTGACCTTGGTGCCACCAGCGGAGGGCAAAGTCGTCATTGTCGGCGTCACTGGAGCGTCTGGCGCCATCCTCGCCCAGACGGCGCTCCGTCTTCTTGCCGCGGACCCGCGCGTGGCCCGTGTCCACCTGGTCGTCAGCGATGCGGGCCTGCGCCTGCTCGATCATGAGCTCGGCATCGTGGCACCACTCACGGATTTGCCTGCACGCCTCCTGGCGGGATGGGGGGATTCGCACCCGGAGTCTGTCGGCAAAATTGAAGTATTGCCCGATGCCGATATCGGAGCTTCGATTGCCTCGGGTAGCTATTCCGCCGACGCGATGTGCGTTATCCCTTGTTCGATGGGCATGCTGTCCTCTGTTGCCGCGGGCTCCAGCACGGATCTGATAGCGCGCGCCGCCGACGTTTCGCTCAAGGAAGGCCGCCGCTTGATTCTGTGCATTCGCGACACGCCTTTCAGCCGCATCCACATCGAAAACATGCTGCGCGTGCAGCAGGCTGGAGCGCTCGTGATGCCGGCGATTCCGTCTTTCTACCATCGCCCAAAAACCATTGACGACCTTGTGACCCAGTACGTCTGCCGCGTTCTCGCGCAGCTGGGCTTGCCGCAACCCCGCCAATTTGCCTGGCAGGGTCAGCACCCGAATGCAAACCAGAACCCCAAGCTCAACCCGCCAACTCCGGCGCGCGATGAAGATGCGCCCGGCGAATATCTGCCCGAAGACCGCATGCCCAACCATCGCCTGCCCAACGCACCCACGCCCAGCCCACGCACGCCTAACGCACGCACGCCTAACGCACGCACGCCTAACGCGCGCATGCCCAACGAAGACCCGCTTCTGGAAACTATGCAGAATCCAGGTCCCAACCGCGTGCGCAAGGCTCGGCCCGCCTAGCCGCCATGCATACCGTAACGACACCGGCGCGCCCTACCAGCTATCTAGGGCGCATTCGCACCGTACTCGAAATGATTAAGTTCGAGCACTCCATCTTTGCGCTGCCCTTCGCGCTTACCGGCGCGCTGCTCGCGGCGCGCTTCGCCACTCCGGGCGCGGGCCCCGGCGGAGCCTGGCCCAGCGCTCGCCAGATATTCTGGATCGTGGTCGCCATGGTTGGCGCGCGCTCGGCGGCCATGACGGTGAACCGCATCGTCGACTTGCGTTACGACCGCGCCAACCCGCGCACCAGCAGCCGCGCGCTCCCGGCCGGAGCGCTCACCACCGGTTTCGCCTGGATGTTTGCCGCCGCTAGCGCGGCGCTGCTGGTGTTTGCCGCCTGGCAGCTGAATCGCCTGGCGCTCGAGCTCTCGCCGCTGGCGCTTGCCATCCTGTTCCTCTATTCCTACACCAAGCGCTTTACCGTGTGGTCGCACCTGGTTCTCGGTTTCTGCCTGGGAATGTCACCGGCCGCCGCCTGGATCGCCATTGCCGGCTCGCTCGATAAACGCATGCTCATCCTCTGCGCGGCGGTCACACTTTGGGTGGGCGGGTTCGATGTGCTCTACGCCTGCCAGGACCTGGACTTCGACCGCGCCGCAGGCCTGTATTCGGTTCCCAGGCGTTTTGGCATTGCGCGCTCACTCTTGATCGCCCGGGCCATGCACGTGGTGATGACCGTGCTCCTGCTTTGGCTCGCGGCAAGTTTCCGGTTGCCGTGGCCAGCCTGGATCGGAATTGTCGTGGTCGCGGCGCTGCTGGCCTACGAGCACACACTCGTCCGCGCCAACGATCTGCGGCGCCTCAATGCTGCGTTTTTTACAGTGAACGGCTATATTAGTCTGCTGTTCCTGTTATTCTGGAGCGCGGCCGTGGCGGTTGCGCGGCGCTAGCGATTCGCTGCATCAGCGGTGGTGCCAGCATCGCGCGGTGCGCCTGGCATTGCGGCTCCAAAGCCGTTGCGCTGCGCGAGACATTGCGCTGTAAAAGCTGTCGTGGTGCAAAAGCCGTTGCGTCGCACCTGGTGCGGTGCCGAAGCGGTTGCGGCCCCAATGCCGTTGCGTTTCGTCAATTTGCCGAACCACGCGATGATCTGAACGGGAGAGAGCCGTGCCCGACCTTATCTCGAATGATATCTCGAACAACGCCCCAGGCTCGCCCGCGACTGCAACCTCGTCGACCGCAGCCTCGTCGACGAATGCAACCTCCTCCCGTTCCCTGGCTGAATTGGTGATCGACGACGCGCGCCTCGCCCCCATTGCCGCCAAAGTACTGGCGGGCGAGCGACTCGATTTCGACGATGGGGTCGCCCTGTACCGCACGCCGGATTTGCTCGCCGTCGGATGGCTCGCCAACCACGTGCGCGAGCGGCGTCACGGCAGCGTCTGCTACTTCAACGTCAACCGGCACATCAATCCCACCAATGTTTGTGTGGCGCATTGCAAATTGTGCGCGTTTGGCCGCAGCCCCAGCGCGCCGGGCGCCTATACCTTTGCGCTGGAAGAAATTTGGCAGCGCGCCGAGGAAGGTATGCGCGAAGGCGCCACGGAATTCCACATGGTGGGCGGCCTGCATCCCGACTTGCCCTTCGAATATTTTCTGGATGTGATGCGCGGCCTCAAGCAGCGCTGCCCCACCGTGCACCTCAAGGCCTTCACCATGGTCGAGGTCGGATACTTCGCGCGCATTGCCAAGCTATCCATCCGCGATACGCTCGTTGCACTGAAGGACGCCGGCGTCGATTCGCTTCCCGGTGGGGGCGCCGAAATTTTCGATCCGCGCGTGCGCAAAGTGATTTGCGACCACAAAGTCAGCGGCCAGCAGTGGCTCAATATCGCGCGCACCGCGCACCAGGTCGGCCTGCGCTCGAACGCCACCATGCTCTATGGCCACATCGAGACCGAAGCGGAGCGGGTCTCGCATCTCCTCGCACTTCGCGAGCTGCAGGACGAAACGCACGGATTCGTGGCCTTCATTCCGCTCGCGTTCCACCCGGAAAATACCGGCCTCGCGCACCTGCCCAAGCCCACGGGATTTGCCGATCTGAAATCGATTGCCGTGTCGCGCCTGCTCCTCGACAATTTCGAGCACATCAAGGCCTATTGGATCATGCTCACCCCGCGGATCGCGCAGATCGCGCTGCGCTTTGGCGCCGACGATCTCGACGGCACGGTCGTCGAAGAAAAGATCTATCACGACGCTGGCGCAACCACCGAGCAATTCACCTCGCGCGCACAGCTTGAGCGCCTAATCCGCGCCGCCGGCCGCGTCCCGGTCGAGCGCGACACCCTCTACCGCCCCGTGGACCGCGCGAAGATGCCGCCACCCCCGCCGCGCCCCGCAGCCACGCTTTCCATCATTGTTTAGCGTATCGTCATTCTTGGTTAGCGTTCTTGGTTAGCGTTGTTGGTTAGCTTTGTTGGTTAGCGTATCGGTTTAGCGCCGATACATTCTCTGCCGCCACCCGATAGCGGCATCGCGTGCGATTTTGCCGGCACAATTTTTGTAATCCGCGCCAGGACGGTCCCTACGGCAGTGGACAAATCATCTTCGCAAAGCACCGGCGAGCCAGCCGCAACCCTGCACGCCGCGGTGCACGAAAAAGAGCGCGCGCCAGTATGCGAGCCGGTGCGCTTAACCACGCCCGCAGCCGCGTCTGGACCGGGCTCGCCGTCAGGGTCGTCATGCGACTCGTCATCGTCATCGTCGCCGTCGCCGATGTCGGCGCGAACGCAGGCGCTTGCCGTTCCGCTCATCATCGCCGCCGTCTCACTCGGCGTGGCGATTCACGTCCGCGACGGTGAATACGCCCCTCTCGCTATCGCTCTGGTCACCCTTTGCATCTTCTGTCTTGCCGTTCCCTTCCTGGCAACTTCGTTTGCGTGGTTCCGCCGCTGGCTTGGCGCACACCCAAACCCGCGGCTGGCCTCCCTCGCCCTCCGCGCAGGTCTCGCGATTCAATTCGCAATTCTGTTCGCAAGCTGGCCCGGCATCGATCTGCCTCATCGCGGCCACTGGCAACTCCTGCCCTTCCACATCGGTTTGACGGTGGCCGTTTTGCTGGTGTTTTCGGAAATGTTTCCACGCGTATTTCCAGGAATGTTTGCGCGAATGTTTCCACGCATGTTGGAACGAACTACCGCATCGCCGAACACCGCACGACCAAACACAGCACGACCAAACACTGCCGCGCCCGTCGTCGATCGTTATTGCGACGCGTGTTGGTTCCCGGCGCTGCTCGTCACCAGCCTGCTCCTTGGCGTGTGGATGATCCACTCTTCGCCCGCGCCGCACATCGACGTCTGGGTCTTTCAGCAAAATGGCGCAGCCGAACTGCTTCACGGCCGCAACCCCTATGCCATGACCTTCCCCGACATCTATCACAGCACTCTCCCAGGCCGCAGCGCCGCCTACGGCACCGGCCTGGTGGTGAACGATCGCCTGCAATTCGGATTTATTTACCCGCCACTCACCTTGCTGCTGTCGACGCTCAGTTACGCCCTTACCGGCGACGTGCGGTACGCGCAAGTGTCCGCGCTGGTGCTGGCGGCGGCATTCATCGGATATCTGCGGCCTGGCCGGCTTCCCAAACTCGCCGCCGCGCTGTTGCTCTTCTCGCCGCGAGTTTTCTTTGTTCTTGGGCGTGCCTGGACCGAGCCATTCGTCGTGCTCTTGCTGGCCGTCACGATTTTTCTTGCCTGCCGCCCTTTCCGATCCGGACCTACCCTTGCCCCGCATGTCTTCCCCGGTGTCGCCGCCGGTGTCGCTTCCGGTGTCGCCACTAGTGGTGCCGCCTCTGCTCCTCCCGGTATGTTCCGCGGTATCGCCCCCGATGCCGGTGCCGCGGCCAGTGTCGCGCCCAATATCGCGCCTGGCATCGCCCCGCGTGTCGCTCCCGGTATCACCCCGGATATAACCCCCGATATCATTTTGTCGAGCGCCCGCGTTTCGCGGCCTCCATTGCCGCCCGAACTGCTTGGCCTGTCCCGCGACCTGTCGCTGGGCCTATCGCTGGGCCTGCTGTTCGCGGCGAAGCAATACACCATTCTCGCGCTGCCGCTATCGTTCCTTCTGCTTCCACCCTCCCGTCTGCTTCCACCAAAGCGGCGCTGGCACGATTGGTTCCGCCTGCTGTGGCCCGCATTCCTGGTTGCCGGAGCGGTGACGCTCCCGTTCGTGCTGTGGAATCCGCAAGCGTTCTGGAAGTCGGTTGTGACCGTGCAGCAATTGGGCCCCTTCCGCTGGGACGCCCTCACTTACCTGGTCTGGTACGGGTTGCGTGGACACTCGTGGGTAGCGCAACCCTCCGTCGCCTTTTTGTGCACCACGTTTGCCGTGCTCCTCGCGCTCGGGCTCGCATTATGGCGCGCTCCGCGCACGCCGCTCGGGTTCGCGGCGGCGCTGGCATTGGCTGCGCTGGTATTCTTCGCGTTTAACAAGCAGGCGTTCGCAAACTATTATTTTTTCGTGATTGGGGCACTGTGCTGCGCCATTGCCTCCTGCGGCCCGCCCGCGCACAGCGGCGCAGACAGCGCCACGCACAGCTCCGCCGACGCGCAGCCGCACTCCGCAGCGCAGAAATCCCGCGCCCTCTGATTACTTTTTAACTCTGATCGTTTTCCAAGGTCGCTGCGTTCGCGTCGGTGCGCGAACGCCGGGCAGCGGGCCAGTCTCCGATAAGCGGACTTGTCAAGACTTGGCGTAGAATGTGATGCAACCTAGGTTGCTTTGGGCCTTCGGATTATGAGGGAAGCGACCAATGATGCATAAGTGGATTGGTACAGGCTGTCGTGTCGCTGTGCTATTGATGGTCGCCAGTTTCGCATGGGGCGCTCCTCAGGATGACCAAGCAAACCCTATCGCGCGTCGGACGTGGCGAGAGCCAAGCGGATATACAGTCGCCGAGTACAACGGATATCAGACCGCGCAGCTTGCGAAGAATCCCGCCGACAGGATGAAACTGCTTGATGATTTTGTCGCTGGGTATCCGAGCTCATCTCTAGTGCCCTTCGCTTATCAGGAATATTACGAGTTGTATTTGAGCCAGCGAACTTATCCCAAAGCCATTGAATACCTGGACAAGTTGATTCCGCTGGACGAGACCGACCTGAATGCGCGGTTGAGTTTGCTGGTGATGCGCGCCCAGGCCTTTCTTATGGGCTGCGACGCTTCTGAACTGCGAACTCCAGAGGCTTACGTAGCGGCAAGAAACGCCGCCGTGCAGGGCCAGCAGGAGCTAAGCCGATTGCAAAAGACTTCGCCGATGATGGCTGACGAGCAGTTTGCCGCTATGAAGAAAGACATGGGACTGGAGTTTGACTCCGTGACACAAATTGCCGAGTCAGGCCTGAAGGGCGACCAAGGCACTTGCAAGCCTCCTCCAGTAACTGCCCCGAGCGACGAAGAGCTACAGAAGGCAGAGAAGGAGCGCTCGGAGAGGTACGACCGCATTATCCAAGACCTCCTCAACGAGCAGAAGCAAACTCCAGCTCGATGACCGACCTTGGCTAACACCTGATAAAAGGGATTGTCGGAAACTGGCCACAACTCACCCTGAACGTGGACAGTCACCCGATGCGCGACAGTATCGCCGCATGAAGCGTCTCCACGCTCTGTTCGACGCTGCAAGCAGCAGTGTCGATCACCACGTGTTCACTATCCCAGGGCTGATAGTCTCGGGAGACGACCTCTTGCCACGTCGGCAGTCTCAGCCCGGGAATGTCTGTTGTTCGCCGTTCCACGCGGCATCGATGTACTGCCGCATCGGAACATTTGACCTCGACTTCAATCGCAGCTACACGAGCGCGGTTTGCGACTTCAATCCAGGCATCGCGGGTGACCCGGATTGAATTGGCAGAATCCGCTATCACTGTTCGACCGATGCGAAGGTTATCCTCCGCGATGGCGTATGCCACGCTATATCCGGCCTGGTCGAGAGGCGACTCGACCGGACCACAATCCCGGATCGCCTGCTCAATCGAGTCGATACGTAGGTGGACCGCTCCGATCTGGCGTGCCACCTCACGAGCGATTGTCGTCTTTCCAGTTCCTGGTAAGCCGCCAAAAATGATGAGCGCGTTCATCGACACACTCTAGCAGCCAAAATAAGTCCCGAGAAAGTTTCTCGGGACCTATCCGCGCGGTGGCTTGGAGCGTGCTCATATGACACCCCGTCAGATTCATCAGGGGTCTCTCCGTCCGCTCCAAAAATGACCAGACAACTCGGCGTGCGCACAGGAAAGTTCTTGATACTTTACAAACGTATATAGTAGATGTAAGCACGACATTAGGAGGACAGCGTGGCTCTGCCAAAACTCACGCGTCTTGAACTGCAAATCATGGAAGCGCTCTGGAGCAATGGAGTCTCCTCCGTTCGAGAGATTCAGGAAGCATTCCCTCCCAAGAACAGGCCCGCTTACACCACGGTGCAGACCACGGTATATCGACTGGAAGCCAAGAAGGCTCTCCGTCGCGTCAAGAAGATCGGCAACGCGCACGTTTTCGAAGCACTGATCTCCCGCGAAGCCGCGCAACGCCGGTTGATTGACGATCTTCTGAGCTTGTTTGGCGACCGCATCCAGCCGGTCATGGCTCACTTCATTGAATCCGGCAAATTCACCAAGAAAGACGTACAAGACGCGCAGCGCACGCTGCGAAAACTCGCGCGAAAGGACAAGACCCCATGATCTCAACACCTTCATTGTCGGCATGGGTGACCATCGGGCGATTGTTGGGAGACCATCTCTGGCAGTCAACGCTCTTTGCAGTGGTCGTGGGCTCTCTGACGTTGGCATTTCGAAACAATCGCGCGGAGGTGCGCAACAAGCTGTGGCTCGCAGCGTCGGTGAAGTTTCTCATCCCGTTCGCTGCACTGGTCGCCATCGGCAGTCGTTTCGGCTGGCGCCAGGCCGCCGCGCTTACTCAAAATCCTGCGCCATTCGTGATCGACATGGACACGATGAGTCAGCCGTTCTCGCGCCTCGCGGCAGGAACGCCGCCAGTCGTGGTTTCCCATAGCGTGGCATTCATGGTTCCGATTCTTCTGTTTGCGATTTGGCTTTGCGGGTGTGCGGCGATTCTTCTGACTTGGTGGACGTGTTGGCGGCGGGTCGCTGTGGCTGTTCGCGAAGCATCGCCCGTCCAACAAGGTCCCGAACTGGATGCCCTTCGCCGTCTTGAGGTCATCGTCGGGATCACGAAACCAGTGGCTCTCGTCTCATCGAGCACATCCCTCGAACCAGGGGTGTTCGGCATCGTAAGCCCAGTCCTTTTGTGGCCGCGCAGCATTTCTGAGCGGCTGACGGACACGCATGCCGAGATGATCCTCGCACACGAACTATCCCACGTCCGTCGTCGCGACAATCTTGCCGCTGCGGTTCACATGGTGGTCGAAACCATCTTCTGGTTTCATCCCCTGGTTTGGTGGTTGGGGGCGCGGATGGTAGACGAGCGCGAGCGCGCCTGCGACGAAGATGTGCTGCGGCTGGGCGGTAAACCGCAGGTCTACGCGGAAAGCGTCCTCAAGGTTTGTGAGTTCTACGTGGAGTCGCCGATCGTTTCTGTGGCCGGAGTAACCGGCTCCAATCTCAAGAAGAGAATGCAGCGCATTATGAGTAACCATGTTG
This sequence comes from uncultured Acidobacteriota bacterium, assembly GCA_963828935.1. Lineage (GTDB taxonomy): Bacteria > Acidobacteriota > Terriglobia > Acidiferrales > UBA7541 > Palsa-189. The sequence continues at coordinate 236,572 of CAWHGP010000012.1, forward strand.
GAGAAACCCTCAACGGTTGGAGAAAGCTTTTGCTAGCGACAGCGGGAGTTGTCGCGTTGGCTGTCCCGATTGTGGTGGGCGTGCTGACGGCACCGCGGCTACTGGCGGCCCAGTCATCGGCGGTATCTGACTGGCAGACAGCGGCAGGGGGCAAGCGGGCATTCGACGTGGCTTCAGTCAAGCAGAACAAGTCCGGCACTAGGCCGAGCTCGAACTTTCCCCTCAATGCTGGAGCCGCTTATTCTCCGAGCGGAGGCCTTTTCTCGGGAGTTTACCAACCGCTGTACGTTTACATGATATTCGCCTACAAAACGACGAATTACCAAAATCTGTACCTGCTCTCTCAATTGCCCAAGTGGGTCACTGCGGATCGGTTTGACATCGAGGCCCGCGCTGCGGAAGGCAATCCGACCAAAGACCAGATGCGCCTTATGATGCAATCTCTACTTGCGGATCGTTTCAAGCTCGCCGTCCACATCGAGACCCGGCAACTTCCTGTGTACGGGCTCGTTTTAGAAAAGTCCGGGGAAATGGGGCCATATCTCCGGCAGCATTCGGACAACCCACCGTGCGCCCCCACACCAGCCCCAGGCGCACCTCCGCCAGCAAATGTTGACGGCGTGTATCCGGCTATTTGCGGTGACATCCTTCATCCGCCAAGCGCACCGGGCCGCATTCGCAATGCCGCGCGAGATGTAACCATAGGATTTATGGCCAGCTCGTTCACGTTGGGCGGAATGTCGAATGACGTGGACCGCGCGGTGCTCGATCAGACCGGGCTCAGCGGAACTTTTGATTTCTCCCTTGAGTATACGCCCTTGCTCAATGGGCAACCGCCGGGAGGTTTCCCTGCTGATATGACAGGACCAACATTTCTGGAGGCCCTGAAAGAGCAGCTCGGCCTCAAACTGGTACCTCAAACTGGTCCCGTCGATGTTCTCGTCCTAGATCATGTCGAGGAGCCTTCGCCGAATTGACGGCGTTGCTTCCGGCCCTGCCAACTCCCGGCATTGTCGGAAACTGACCCACTACCCATCCCCCACCAACATTGAACATCCGCCCTCACCACCGTATACTGGTTGTGTAATCGCTCGTTCCGAGCCCGGTCGCCTGGCTTGCTCCGCGCGCCCGTTGGCGTTTCTCAGAACCGTAAAGTCAGTGATGAGGTCTCTGTCTCAGTGCATATTCGGCGCGCTCGGCTATTTCTGTATCCGATAGCGCGTCCGTCAAGGGCTGCCGTGCATCATTAATTGACGAGTACGAGCCGAAGTTACCAGGCGAAGTTACCAGGCGAAGAACAAGCCGATGACTCGCTCGGCGCGGGAGAACCGGTTGCTCACCATCTACACCATCGCTGGCGCCGTCCTTTACCGCATTCCGACGCTCGCCGCATCGGCGGGCATCGCCAATTACTGGTCCAAGCTTACCGACCCCGGCCGCAACCCGTTTCGTGGCCTGTATCAACTCAACGGCTTTGATCTGGCCGTTATGATCCCGTACTTCCTGGTTCTCGTCGTGCTCGCCTCCTATGGGCTGCACCGCTACTACCTCGTCTATTCTTACATGCTGCACCGCAAAAACGTTCCTGGCCCGCCTCCGCCTATCGCCCAGTGGCCCCGCGTGACCGTGCAGCTCCCCATCTACAACGAGCGCTACGTCATCGAGCGCCTGGTGGATGCCGTGGCGCGCTTCGATTACCCCCCGGAACTGCTCGACATCCAGGTCCTCGACGACTCCACCGACGAGACGCAGCAGGTTGCGCGCGCGTGCGTGCAACGCTACCAGGCTTTGGGCGTCCCGATTCGCTGCCTGCATCGTGACCATCGAAAAGGCTACAAGGCTGGCGCGCTTGCCGAAGGCCTGGCATCCGCCACCGGCGAGTTTGTGGCCATCTTCGATGCCGACTTTCTTCCCGGCCCCGATTTCCTGCGCCTTACCGTGCCCTACTTCGCCGATCCCAAGATTGCCATGGTGCAGTCGCGCTGGACCTACCTCAACCGCGATTACTCCGCGCTCACCGAGGTCGAAAGCATTTTGCTCGACGGCCATTTTGTGATCGAGCACGGTGCGCGCTCGCGCAGCAATCATTTCTTCAATTTCAACGGCACTGCGGGCGTCTGGCGCCGCAGCGCCATCGACGACGCGGGAGGCTGGCAGCACGACACGCTGACTGAGGACACCGATCTTTCTTATCGCGCGCAGTTGCGCGGCTGGCAGTTCCTGTACCTTCCCGGCGTCGAATGCCCCTCTGAGCTTCCCGTGGAAATGAATGCGTTCAAGGCGCAGCAGGCGCGCTGGGCCAAGGGCTTGATGCAAACATCGATAAAAATCCTGCCGCGCATGATCCGCGCCGATGTGCCCTTGGGCGTGAAAGTAGAAGCCATCTTCCACCTCACCGCCAGCATTAGCTATCCGCTGATGATCGTGCTGTCGACCTTGCTGCTGCCCGCGATGATCGTGCGCTTCTACCAGGGCTGGTTTCAGATGCTGTTGATCGATCTGCCGCTGTTCCTGGCGTCCAGTTGCTCGATCTCGGGTTTCTATCTGGCCGCCGAGCGCGCACTGTATCCCCAGCGCTGGACGCGCACCATTCTTTATTTGCCCCTGGTGATGGCCGTGGGCATTGGAATTTCCGTGCGCAATGCCAAAGGCGTGCTCGAAGCCTTGCTCAACGTGCCTTCGGAATTTGTGCGCACTCCAAAATATCGCATTGAGGGCCACGTGCGCGCCCAAATGCGCGAACCGTCGCGCGCGCAGACGGCGATTCGCACCGACGGGCTGGCGGCTGGCGCCTCGAGTGTCGGCACATCGCTCGGTACATCGCTCGGTACATCGATCGCTACATCGATCGGCACATCGGCTGGTGGCACATCGACCGATGCCTTCGCTGGCGATAATACCTGGGCCAAAAAAACCTACCGCAATCGCGCCGGATACCTCCCCTATCTTGAAGTCGGCCTTGGCCTGTATTTCGCCGTCACTATTGTCTATGCCATTCAGAATGAAAATTACGCCACCGTGCCCTTCCTGATGCTCTTTGTCTGGGGCTACCTGTACACGGGGCTCATGTCTCTCGGCCAGGTCTACTTCGAACGCCTGCGCTTCGGCGTGCGGCTTCCGGACGAGGCTCGTTCCGCTCCTACCGGCGTGCCCGGCTTCTAGCAAGCCGCGCCGCTTCTGCCACGGTTTGGCCTTCGCAATCTTCCGTTGGCAGCCGTTTCCGCCTCCGGGACTGGCGCAGCCAGTGGAGAATTTGAGAAAATGAGCGGCATGCCCAGCACAGAGCGCCCCGATATACAAATCAGGTTGGCTGCCGAAGGCGATATCCGGCTTATCCTCACGTTCATTCGCAAGCTTGCTGAGTATGGCGATATCGCCGATGAGGTTTCCGCCACCGAAGATGACGTCAGCGAAGCCCTGTTCGGACGCGAGCGCGTGGCCGACGCCATCATTGCCTACCTTGGAGAGGATCCCGTGGGTTTTGCGATCTACTCCTACACCTTCGCGAGCTTTCATGGCCGGCCCGGCATCTACGTGGAGGATTTATTCGTCGAGCAAGCCTGCCGCGGCTCGGGTATTGGTAAGGCGCTGCTCGTGTACATCGCGCGGGTGGGGCAGCAGCGTGGATGCGCGCGGCTGGAATGGTCCGTGCTGAATTGGAATGAGCACGCCATGGAGTTCTACCAGGAACTGGGCGCTGTGCCCATGGAGGAGTGGACCACCTTCCACATGACGGGTGAAGCACTCGAGCGCTTGGCACTGGCCGACAGCGCGACGCCACAACGTCCGCAGAAATCCCCGGTGACCGCCCGCACCCGAGACGAATCGAGTGACACATGAGCCCGAGTGACACATGAGCGCACAGAGAAAACAAGCGGCACCGGCGGCTTCGTCACGGCAAATCTTGCCGGTGGACACGCCTGAATCGTTGTGGTTTCCCGCTTCCCGCACCGAATCAGCGCCGCCTGCTACTCGAGCTTTTGGTTCCAACTCCGAATGGTCCGCACTTGGAGCTCCAGCGCGGCCGCGTCACCGGTTTGTTCGCGGGTTAGTCCGTGCGTCTTTGCACGCGTATGCGTGTGCCATGACTGCGCTGCTGGTCGTGGCGCTGCTCGTGGCGCTGCCCGCGTTGCTTGCCGCCCGCGAACGCGAGCCCAACACCGTTTTTGCCGAGCGCCGCGCGCGGCTGGCGGCCCAGCTGGATGCGCCCGTCGTGCTCTTCGGCTACACCGGCAAGGAAAATTCCTCGCCCTCCTACGTTTTCAACCAGGAAGAAAATTTCTACTACCTCACCGGCCACAACGAAGAAGGCGCGGCGCTGCTTCTGGTGCCGGCGGACGCCGCCGAAAAAGGCTGGAAAGGTCCCGCCGAAATTCTTTTCCTGCCGCCGCGCGATCTTGCCGAGGAGCGCTGGAACGGCGTGCGCATGGGCCCGGACGATCCCGGCATTGCCGGGCGCACGGGCTTTCGCCGCGGTGGAGCGGTTTGCGAATCTTAAAAGCCGCCTGGCCGAGCTCGCGAAAAGCTATCACGACGTCTACACGCTCGTCGCCGCACAAGGACGACACCGGTTATCCGCACGCGCGCGAATGGTCGGAGCTGGCTGCAGCAGGCGGCGCCGCACTGAAGCTGCATGATGCCGCGCCGGCGATTGGCGCGATGCGCCAGATCAAATCGCCCGGCGAGATCGCGCTGCTCACCAAGGCCATCGAGCTTTCCATCGACGCGCAGCTCGCCGCCATGCGCCTGGTGCATCCCGGGCTCTACGAATATCAGGTGGCCGCGAAGATGGTCGAAATCCACGCCGAGGGCGGCTGCGAAGGGGAGGCCTATTCGCCTATCGTCGGCACCGGCTTCCATTCCACGGTCCTGCACTTCAACGAACTCGACGCCCAGATCAAGGACGGCGACGTCGTGCTGATGGACGTCGGCGGGCAATACTCCGGCTATGCCGCCGACATCACGCGCACGATTCCGGCCAACGGCCACTTCACCGCGCGCCAGCGCGAAATTTACGAGATCGTGCTGGGCGCGCAGAATGCCGCGCTCGCCGCGCTCAAGCCGGGCATGACGCTCGGCCGCGGCGGCCCGAATAGCCTGTTTCAGATCGCCTACGACTACATGAACACCCACGGCACCGACCGCGAGGGCCAGCACCTCGGCCGCTACTTCATTCACGGCCTGGGCCACCACATCGGCCTCGAAGTGCACGACGCCGGCGATCCCAACCGCCCGCTCGAGCCCGGCATGGTGGTCACCATCGAGCCCGGACTGTATCTTCCCGAGGAAAAAATCGGCGTGCGCATCGAAGACGACGTCTTGATCACGCCGACTGGATACCGCTTGCTGACCGCGCGGCTGCCGCGCACGGTCGGCGAGATTGAAGCGATAATGGCGCACCCAGATCCTCTGCCAACTCAGAAAAATGCTGCGCCAGCGACTCCATCAAGCTCACCCAACCAGCCGCCGAATTCGCCACCGACGCCCCCGGTGCGTCCGCCATCGGTCCCGCCGCAGTCCACCGTTCCGATGGGCCCGCCGCCACCCATACCCGGCAGCTGACGCACGATGAAGATTCGCTCCGAGCGCCCCGCGGCACTCGATCCGCGCCCGGCCGCGCGTCTTACGTCGCAATTTTTGGCGTCCGTTACGTCGCGCCTTTCGCCTCTTTCGGCGTTGTCGGCGTCGCACGCAATGCTTCCGCGACCGCCTGCGCCACCAATGCGTCCTGGCCGGGGAACACGGTGCGCAAGTCGAGCACCAGCCGGTTGTGTGCGATGCGTGCCAGCACCGGAATGCCCGATCCCGGCTGGCGTAACCGCGCTTCAAGCTCAGCGGCAGACCATCGTGTGCTGGCAATTTGCAGCAGTCGCGTGGGCAAGCGCGCGCTCGGAGCCGAGCCGCCGCCAATGACCGACTCGCCGTCGACGATGACAATCTCGAAATCCAGTTCGCCCGCAGTCACCTGCGTCCGCAACGTCTCCTGAAGTTTTGCCGCGCGCTGCCCGATTTCCACGGCTGTCCTGCGCATCATCGCGAACACCGGCAACCCCTCTCCGCCGCTGCGCAGGTGTTCCTCGAGTGTGGCCGCTAGCGCGGCGATTGCGAGCTTGTCGAGGCGCAGCGCCCGAAACAGCGGGTGCTTGCGCACGCGCCCGACGAGTTCGCCACGTCCCACAATGATCCCCGCCTGCGGTCCGCCCAGCAATTTGTCGCCGCTGAACGACACGATGTCGACGCCTGCCGCAACACTTTCGCGCACGGTCGGCTCGGTCATCGCCGAGCCAGCTTCGGACGCTCCCAATATTCTCGACGCGCCCGCACCCGCCGCGGCACAGGCGACGCCGGCAACCTCCGCCAGGCAACCGGAGCCCAGGTCTTCGTACACTGGCACACCCGTGCGCCGTCCGAGATCCACCAGTTCTCCCAGCGATGGCCGCGCGGTGAATCCCACAGATGCTGAAAATTCGAGCGATGCACGCGCAGCAGCACGCGCGTGCGCTCGGTGACCGCGCGCTCGTAATCGGCGAGCGTGGTGCGGTTGGTGGTGCCCACTTCGCGCAGCGTTGCGCCGCTTTCGGCCATGATGTCGGGTATGCGAAACGATTCGCCGATCTCGATGAGCTCGCCACGCGACACGATGGCTTCCCCGCCTCGCGCCAGCGTCGCGAGCACCAGGAATACCGCGGCGGCATTGTTGTTGACCGCAACCGCGGCCTCCGCGCCCGTCAGCCGCGTAAGCAATTCCGCCGTGTGCACATCCCGCCGGCCGCGCGTGCCCGTTTCCAGATCGTATTCGAGGTTGCTGTAGCCGCCGGCCGTCTCCCGGATGCGCTCGATCGCGGCCGCCGAAAGCGGTGCTCGGCCAAGATTGGTGTGCAGGATGACGCCCGTGGCGTTGATCACCGGCCGCAGCGAAGGTGTGAGCGAGGCGGCGATCTCGCGCAGCACCGCTTCCGCGAGTGCGTGCGCCCCGGCACGGGCATCCGCACCCATGGCGTACGCCTCTGCCTCCACGCCGCTAGCGCCGCCATCGCTCGCGGGCGCCCCTGCGGTGGCGAGTCTCGCCGCAGCGCCATCGATTACTGCGCGCTGCCGTTCGAGCACGGCGCGCGCGGCGTCGACAAGCAGCGCGCGATCCACGCGCGCGCCAATTTCTGCGAGGCCGGGCGAGTTTAACAGTTCATCCACCGACGGAAGCTGGCGCAGCGCGGCACTCCGCTCTGCCGAGGCACCAGCCGGCAAACCCGCAGTTTCTTCCGCGCCGCGCTTTTTGGAAGACAAGTGGCCGCCTGCTGCCGGATCCATAACCCGATCCATCGCCCGACGCATCACCCGATCCCTCACCCGATCCCTCAGAGGATCCGCCGGGCCATCGAAAGAAGAGGATTTCACCGTGCGCGCTATTTCAGCACAGCCGTCTGGCCTGAGCAAGGTTGAGCATCTTGGCCTCGCGCCTCCCGTGCCATCGATCAATTTGGCGGACCGTGCCAATTTGGTGCATCGCGCCAAACTGGCGCCGGCACGCGGTATCGAGTCGGCGTCTCCCAAGCGCGCCAGCATTGACGCTATACGCATAACGCTTCTAGCATAAAGGCGGGGCGCTCATGGAAACGATCGTCGATCCTATCGATGAACAACTGAACCGATTCGAGCGCGATATTCGCCAGCTCAAGATCGAATACGAACAATACTTTGGCGGCGGACGAAAGCGGCCGCCTGCGGAGATCGAGTGGCGCCTCGACACGGTGCTCAAGCGCTACGGTGACCGCGGGGCGGCGATGAACTATGCGCAACGCTTCAAGTTCGGCAATTTATCCGAGACCTATGCGCGGTATCGCGATGTTTTACACAAACGCCTGCGCAAGCGCGAGGAAGGCACGATAGACAGGCACTACGGCGCCGCCGCCCGCGCGCTGCAAGCCGAACAAGCCCGTTCCCGACGCGCGCAACCGGAGACGCTCGCGATCGCCTGCGCCAATCCCACGCGCGAGATAAAACCCGGCACAAAAAATATCGAGCAGCTGTACGAGGCCTTCCGCACTGCGCTCGAGAGTTCCGGTGAGTCCACTGCGCGCCTTTCCCGCCAGCAGTTTGAGCAATTCGTGCAGCAGAAAACCCAGCAACTCCGCGGGCCAACCGGCAGCCAAATTGTCGAATTCATCGTCAGCGTGGAAGGCGGCAAGGTTCGGCTGAAGGCCCGCGTCACCTGAGCGCGATCCCGCCAGCCCCCCTGTCATTCTGAGCCGCAGGCGAAGAATCTCTCTGCTAAGCTCGCACTCCAAAAACGCGAGCGACAATTCTTTGCGACCCAGCCTTCTTCGAGACCCGGGGCCTTTCTTCGAGACCTGCGCCACACTCGCACAACCATCCCCAGCCCCGTTGCCCGCGTGATCCCGCCAGCCCCCCTGTCATTCTGAGCCGCAGGCGAAGAATCTCTCTGCTAAGCTCGCACTCCAAAAACGCGAGCGACCAATTCTTTGCGACCCAGCCTTCTTCGAGACCCGGGGCCTTTCTTCGAGACCTGCGCCGACACTCGCGCAACCATCCCCAGCCCCGTTGCCCGCGCGATCCCGCCAGCCCCCCTGTCATTCTGAGCCGCAGGCGAAGAATCTCTCTGCTAAGCTCGCACTCCAAAAACGCGAGCGACCAATTCTTTGCGACCCAGCCTTCTTCGAGACCCGGGGCCTTTCTTCGAGACCTGCGCCGACACTCGCACAGCCATCCCCAGCCCCGTTGCCCGCGCGATTCCGCCAGCCCCCCTGTCATTCTGAGCCGCAGGCGAAGAATCTCTCTGCTAAGCTCGCACTCCAAAAACGCGAGCGACCAATTCTTTGCGACCCAGCCTTCTTCGAGACCCGGGGCCTTTCTTCGAGACCTGCCGCCACACTCGCGCAACCATCCCCAGCCCCGTTGCCCGCGCGATCCCGCCAGCCCCCCTGTCATTCTGAGCCGCAGGCGAAGAATCTCTCTGCTAAGCTCGCACTCCAAAAACGCGAGCGACCAATTCTTTGCGACCCAGCCTTCTTCGAGACCCGGGGCCTTTCTTCGAGACCTGCGCCGACACTCGCACAGCCATCCCCAGCCCCGTTGCCCGCGCGATTCCGCCAGCCCCCCTGTCATTCTGAGCCGCAGGCGAAGAATCTCTCTGCTAAGCTCGCACTCCAAAAACGCGAGCGACCAATCGAGGATCGCGAATTGAACACCTACTACGTCTACATCATGACGAGCGCATCCAGGGTTCTCTACATCGGAGTGACCAACGACCTACTACGGCGGGCGCGGGAACACCAGCAAGAGCGCTTGCCGGGATTCTCTTCTCGTTATAAAACGAAAGAGCTCGTCTACTTCGAGACTTGGGGCGACATTCGCGCAGCCATCGCCCGGGAGAAACAGCTTAAGGGCTGGCGTCGCGCGAAAAAGATCGCCCTGATCGAATCGTTCAACCCGCAATGGAAGGACTTGACCCGCTCCCTGCGATAATCCTCAAAATCGAGAGAGCGTTTGTCCTCACGACCCGCCGAGCAACCTGGCCTCACCCGGTTGCCTAAGTTGCCCTGTCATTCTGAGCCGCAGGCGAAGAATCTCTCCGCGCCTTGCACGTCACTGGTCAATGAAGGTCGCTTGCTTGCTAAGCTCCGAAGCCTGATCGATAAACGCCACTTGCCGCATCATATACAATAGGTATATACGACACGGTCATCAGGGCCGAGACGCCAGGAGCTTACAAGGCCATTAAGTGCTTTCACATCAACACTTAGCGAATATGTGGATGTTTATGAAAACGACCGCTCTAAACTACCGTGGATTGACATACTTGCAGCCGCCTCGGCCACAAGTCCCCTGCAATGATATCGTTACAAAATACCCGGGGGTGGGGGGTCGGCGCATTGCTGTTTCTTCCCCAAATGATAATGCAGGAGTTACACCATGAAAGAAGCCGTCATCGTCAGTTCGGTTCGCACCGCCGTCGGCAAGGCCGGCAAAGGCACGCTGCACGCCACGCGCCCCGACGACCTCGCCGCCATCGCCATTCGCGGCGCCCTCGACCGCGTTCCGGGCCTCGACCCGAAGGAGATCGACGACGTGATTCTCGGCTGCGCCATGCCCGAAGCCGAGCAGGGCATGAACGTCGCGCGCATCGCCGCCCTGCGCGCCGGCCTGCCCGTGGAAGCTTCGGCCATGACCATCAACCGCTTCTGCTCCTCCGGCCTGCAATCCATCGCCATGGCCGCCGAGCGCATCATGTGCGGCCATGCCGAAGTGATTGTCGCCGGCGGCACCGAGTCCATGAGCATGGTGCCCATGGGCGGCAACAAGGTCGCGCCCAATCCCTGGCTGATGGATCACTATCCGGACGCCTACCTGGGCATGGGCCTCACCGCCGAAAATCTCGCGCGGAAATACGACATCACGCGCGAGCAGGCCGACGAGTTTTCCTACGCCAGCCATCAGAAGGCGCTGGCCGCCATCGCCGCCGGCAAATTCAAGGACGAGATCGTGCCCGTCGAAGTCCGCACACACGCATCGTCTCCAATGGCGACGGCCGCGGCGGCCAGCGCCATGACCGACGACCTGAAAACCACCACCTCCATTTTCGACATCGACGAAGGCCCGCGCGCCGATACCTCGCTCGAAGCGCTGGCGCGGCTGAAGCCCGCCTTTCACGCGCACGGCACGGTCACCGCCGGCAACAGCTCGCAGATGAGCGACGGCGCCGCCGTCGCCGTGGTGATGAGCGCCGAACGCGCTCGCGCCCTCGGCGTGAAGCCGCTGGCGCGCTTTCTTGCCTTTGCCACCGCCGGTTACGCTCCCGAGGAGATGGGCATCGGCCCGGTCTATGCCATTCCCAAGGCGCTTGCGCATGGCCGGCCTCGACGCTCGATCAGATCGACGTGATCGAGCTGAACGAAGCCTTCGCCGCGCAATCGCTTGCCGTGATTCAGCTGGCCGGCCTCGATCCCGCGCGCATCAATCCCAATGGCGGCGCCATCGCTCTCGGCCATCCGCTCGGCTGCACCGGCGCCAAGCTCACGGCCACGATCTTGCGCGAACTCGAGCGCCGCCAGGCGCGCTACGGTATGGTGACCATGTGCATCGGCGGCGGCATGGGCGCCGCCGGAATTTTCGAGCGCATCGGCCTGACGCGATGCGCTTTGCGTGAGCCGCGAACTCGGAGAGGAGAACGTCATGGCCACCACCGCACCACCGCGCAGCTGCCGCTCCCGGCGGCAGCTTCCTATCTCGAATCGCCGCGCCCCGAAGATGTTTTCACGCCCGCGGAACTCACCGACGATCAGCGCCTGATCGGCCAGACGGCCGAGGAGTTCGTCGCCAAGGAAGTCATCCCGCTGATTCCCGATCTCGAGCAGCACAAAGCCGGGCCTCATGGCCCAGCTGCTGAAAAAGGCCGGCGAACTCGGCCTGCTGGGCGGCGGCGTGCCCGAGGAGTACGGCGGCTCGGGCCTCGACCGCAGTCTCCTCCACGCTGTCTTGTCGGAAAAGATCTCCGCCTATGCCTCCTTCAGCGTGAGCGTCGGCGCGCACTCCGGCATCGGCACGCTGCCCATCGTCTATTTCGGCACCGAGGAGCAGAAGCGCAAATATCTGCCGAAGCTCGCCACCGGCGAATGGATTGCCTGCTACTGCCTTTCCGAGCCGCAGGCCGGCTCCGACGCGCAGAACTCGCGCACGCGCGCCGTGCTTTCGCCCGACGGCAAGCATTGGATCCTGAACGGCCAGAAGATGTGGATCACCAACGGCGGCTTTGCCGACGTCTACATCGTTTTCGCCAAAGTGGATGGCGAGAAATTCTCCTGCTTTCATCGTCGAGCGCGGCTTTCCCGGCTTTTCCGTGGGCGCCGAAGAAAAAAAAATGGGCCTGCACGGCAGCTCCACCGCGCCGATTTTTTTCGAGAATTGCCAGGTGCCGAAGGAAAATCTGCTGCACGAAATCGGCCGCGGCCACATCGTGGCTTTCAATATCTTGAACGTCGGCCGCTTCAGCCTGGGCGCCTCCTGCATCGGCGGCGCCAAGAATGAGATCGAAGCTGCGGCGCGCTACGCCAAGGAGCGCACCGCCTTCGGCCATCGCATCGGCGAATTCGGCCTGATTCGCGCCAAGCTCGCGGAGATGGCCATCCGCACCTTTGCGCTCGAATCCATGATCTATCGCTCCGCTGGCCTAGATCGAACTAGCGCGCGCGAGCCGCGCCATAGGCGCGACGCCCTGCGACCGGCGAGAAACCGACAAGACACGATCAAGACCACGCCCGACCATGAAGGTTCTCGAGGAATACGCCATCGAATGCTCCATCGCCAAGGTGTATGGCAGCGAAGTCCTCGATTACGTGGTCGACGAAGCCGTGCAGATTTACGGCGGCTACGGCTTTCACGAGGATTATCCCGGTGGCGCGCGCCTATCGCGACTCCCGCGTCAACCGCATCTTCGAGGGCACCAACGAAATCAATCGCCTGCTCATCATTCAGATGCTGATGAAGCGCGCCCTCTCCGGCGCGCTGCCGCTGCTGGCCGCCGGCGCGAAATTGCAGGAAGAGATTCTGAGCGGCCCGTTGTCATTCGGCGTCGACTGCCGTCCAACCGTCGAACGCGTCGCCGACAAGGCCCTTGGCGCGAAGAAGAGCGCATCGTCGCCGGAGCCAAGAAAGTGTTTCTGCTCGCCGCCGGCGCGGCCATGCAGAAATATCGCGAGCGCCTCGCCGACCAGCAGGAGATCGTCGCCGCGCTCGCCGATATCGTGATCGAAATTTATCGCCATGGAGTCCGCGCTGCTGCGCGCGCAAAAACAGTGCGCAGAAATCGGAAGCGCGCGGCGCGTCGGAATCGCTTGCCGGCATTTCCCTCGCGGCGTGCACCCATGACGGCCGCGGCCCGCGTCCTGCTGCACGACGGTGCCGACCGCATCGAAAGCTGCGCGCGCACCGTGCTCGCCGCCGCCGCCGAAGGCGACATGCTGCGCACGCAGCTCGCCGTTTTGCGCCGCTTCGCCAAGCGCGAGCCGGTCGACACCATCGCTTTGCGCCGCGCCGTCGCCGACGCCGTCGAGTCGGCCAATCGCTATCCATTTTAAAATGCGGGATTTAAATGCGAGGGAGTTATGGCAGGGGAGTACGGCAGCGATTCCGCAACGCACGATGGAACGGGCAGAGACGCTCGACTGATTCCCTTAACGGAGCGCGATTAGCCGGCGCCTTGTACTCTGCGCCGAACCGGCACAATATCCTGGTTACCTTACCTCAGTCCTAGCACTGTTGGTGCTCACGTACCATTCCTCTCTCGTTGCTATTGCCTTACTATCGAAATGCATCAATAAAGAATCATTCATCATCTAATTGTTCAACGAGATCATCGGTTGGATCGAGCTAGAAAGGACCCAGTCCCGTGAGTGCAACGTCGTTGTTTCCCCGAGGCAAAGGAATCAGCTGGAAGAAGTGGATGTGGATTGCCGTACCGGCCCTTGCAGCTGTCGCCGCTCTTCAGATGTACTTCGTACAGGAGATGATCGCCGCCCTTTTCCTGTTTACGGTGTTGTTTGTCATCGTTGCTGCCATCGTTCTGGTTTTGTGGGCTATCGATCGCGCCGGCCAGCGCACGGTAGCGTGGGCTGAGCCGCAAACCCGGCATGTCGCGCAACTTGCGCGCCGCGGTGTCGCCGCTGTGGAAGAACGCGGCCGGAAGTGGACGCACACCGGGGACGCCCACCCGTAAATTACGACGCAGATCCGCACAGTCGTAACCGCGGACTCATGCGCTGTGTGCTCAAGCGCTGTGCTGAAACGGGGTGTAGTGAGGCGCCGTGTGCTGAGACGCGGTGTGCTGAGACGCTCTGTGTGCTGAAGCACGTGTTCACCTGTCCGTAGCAGCGGCCGGCACGTAAATCCGTGTCAGAAACATGTAAATCGCCCTCAGCAAAACGCTGCGCCGCCGTCTACGTTAATCGCTTGGCCGGTGATCGCGCTGGCTTGATCGGAAGCCAGGAACAGCGCCGCGGCCGCGATTTCGTCGGCGGTTTGCGCGCGTCCTTGCAGGATGCTCTCGAGAAAAGCCGCCACTTGCGCCTTAGGATCGAGTCCGAGTCGAGCCGACAGCGCCGCTCCCAGGTCCTTTGACATTTTTGTTTCGGTAACCGGACCTGGACAGATGGCGTTGACGCGCACGCCGCGCCGCGCAGACTCGGCGGCCAAAACGCGCGTCAGCCCGAGCAGCCCGGCTTTCGCCGCAGCATACGGCGCGCCCCACGAAAAAGCCGATTTCGCCGATAAACTCGAAATATTGATGATGACGCCGGAGTGGCGCTCGTACATGCCCGGCACGACCAGCCGCGCCAGCAGAAACGCGCCGCGCAGGTGCACGGCGATTACGCGATCCCACTCGCCGGGCGTAATTTCCTCGACCGGCTTCACCGGACCGTAATCACCCGCATTGTTGACGAGCACACCGATGACGCCCAGGCGTTCTGCTGCGGCCACGATGCGCACGCAATCGGATTCTTGCGACACGTCCGCAGTCACCCAGGCGGCTTTGCCGCCGTCTTTTTCAATTTCCAATGTTACGCTGCGAATTTCACTTTCCGTGCGCGCGGTGACGAGCACGGCGGCCCCTTCGGCGGCGAAACGCCGGGCGATGGCGCAGCCAATCCCACGGCCCGCTCCGGTGACGATGGCAACCTTGCCTTCCAGAAGCATAAGACCTCTCCGCATGATGAATCGCTTTTGCTCGAGCAGAGCAGAATAGCATTTCGGGAAGGACGGGAGCACATCATCGCGCGGCAGGTAAAGTGCGGCGCGCGAAAGACTCCGGCGGCCGCTATGCGAAGGGATGGCAGTTTCCGTTCGACGGTGCCGCGGTCAGGTGGGTTCGGCGAGGAAGTCGAATCTTTTCACGTTAAATTCGATCGCCGGATTTGCTGCGCGAAAACGCCTCACCACAAATTTTCGCAGAATGGCCAGGCGCCTGCGATTCGTTCGTCACATCGCACATCAGCCTCGCACCTCAAACAGTGCACCGTGCGCAACACCCCACTGGCGAGGAAGTCGGCACCGCGGCTTTGTTGCGCTACAAGACCGACTCGCCAGTACCGGCGTTAGAAGCGTTCTGCTGTTCCACCTGGCGTTGTTGAAAATCTTTTCACGTTAAATTCGATCGCCGGATTTGCTGCGCGAAAACGCCTCACCACAAATTTTCGCAGAATGGCCAGGCGCCTGCGATTCGTTCGTCACATCGCACGGTAGCCTCGCACCCCAAACAGTGCACCGTGCGCAACACTTCACCGAGGAAGGTAAACGTTAACTGAACTGTCACATTTATATAGCTTTAATCCTATTTGCCGGGGTTTGCAGCTAGAATCGGGCAGATAATTATTTCCGTTTACTGGCGAGGTCCCGCATGGCTCCTGATCCGGCAGCCGGTGTCGAAATGAACGTCCCGAAGCGAGTACCTACAGGTTGCAAGGAAATCGACGTGCTTTGGATCACAGCGGGCCTGAGCTGCGACGGCGATACTGTCTCGATCACCGCGGCCACGCAGCCAAGTCTCGAAGACATCGTCCTCGGCGGAATCCCAGGAATTCCCAAGGTAAATTTTCATAATCCGGTTCTCGCCTATAAGAATGGCGAAGACTTCCTCGCGCCGTTTCATCGCGCTGCGGAAGGTAAACTCTCCCCCTACATCCTGGTTATCGAGGGCTCGATTCCCAACGAGAAAAATAAGGCTGAAGGTTACTGGGCATCGTTTGGAACCGATCAGAAAACCGGCCAGCCCATCCAGACGTGCGATTGGATCGATCGACTCGCGCCGCACGCTTATGCGGTGGTAGCGGCGGGCACCTGCGCAACATATGGCGGTATTCACGCGATGGCCGGCAATCCGACCGGATGCATGGGCCTTCCCGACTATCTCGGTTGGAAATGGAAGTCGCAGGCGGATATTCCCATCGTCTGCGTTCCGGGATGCCCGGTACAACCGGACAACTTCATGGAAACGCTTCTTTACCTGCTGTACATGGCCCAGGGGATTGCCCCGATGATCCCACTCGATGAAGCTCTGCGGCCCACCTGGCTATTTGGTCAGACGGTGCACGAGGGATGCGACCGCGGCGGCTACTACGAGCAGGGAGAATTCGCGAAGAAGTACGGGGACACGCAATGCATCGTAAAGCTGGGATGCTGGGGACCTGTGGTGCAGTGCAATGTTGGGAAACGCGGATGGATGGCCGGCATCGGCGGGTGTCCCAATGTAGGCGGAATTTGCATTGGGTGCACGATGCCCGGATTTCCGGATAAATTCATGCCGTTTATGGATCAGCCGCCCGGCTCGTTGCTTTCCGCGAGTGCAGTCATGACCTATGGCCGGGCGATTCATGCGCTTCGCCGTTTCACACAAAGCCTCGCTGAACCAGGAGCCAAAGTGGAGGCACCGGTAGTGGGGTTCTGGGATCCCGATTCGCCACGCGCTTCCTCGCGACCCACCATGACGCCCTCGGCCGGCCCCGACGCACCCGCCATCGCGCGCGCCGACCTCGCTGCTCCCGCAACGCCGCGCGAACCAGACATGCCTTTAGATGACGCAGAAGCTATTCTCAACGACATGGCCGCCGTTTTTTTTCAGAACAAAGCTTTGGCTGCGGAGCGACATGCCGCCGATCAAGATGAAGCAGAAGTCCGGGTGGATAACGAAACGCGCTATCGCGCGCTGGTCGAGCAGATCCCCGCCGTGGTGTTCATGGCTTCCATCGATAAAGGCATTGGTGACGCCTACGTCAGTCCTCAGATTGAGGCGTCGCTCGGGATTTTCGCAAAGCGAATGGCTGCAAGATCCCATGCGCTGGTATCAGCACATACATCCCGAGGATAAAACGCGATGGAGTGCCGATGCCGCGCAAATGTTTCTTTCCGGCAATCCCTTGAAATCCTGTTACCGCGTGATCGCGCGGGATGGCCGGGTGGTTTGGTTTCAGTGCGAAGCCAAGATGGTTCGGAAAGGGGATGGCCAGCCCTGGTTCATTCACGGCGTAGGTTTCGATATTACCGAGCTGAAAGAGACCGAACACGCCCTTCACGAAAAGCATAAACAGCTGCAACTTCTGGAAGATATCGCCTCCAAAGCCAACGAAGCCAAGAATATTGCGGAGGCGATGCAGTTCGCGGTGGAGCGCATTTGCGAGTTCACCGGTTGGCCCCTCGGCCACGTTTGTTTCGTCTCGGAAGACGGTAAGCAATTGTTGTCCTCGAATATCTGGAGTGCAGCCCGGAGGAGCAGTTTCTTGGCTTTCCGCGAGTCTTCCGCGCAACCCGTGTCCGCGAACGCGGCGGGCCTTACCGGCCGCGCGTTTTCAACCGCTCGTCCCGCATGGATCAAAGATGTGACGGCTGATCCGAACTGTGTCCCGCCAGTCCGCCGCCAGCCAGGTGGGGATAAAGTCGGCATTCGCCTTTCCCGGTCTTGAGTGGCATTAACGTTGTGGCGGTCATGGAGTTTTTCTCGAGCACCTTCTGCTCGCCGCCCAGCGATGCGGTTGTAAAGCTGATCGCCCATGTCGGCACCCAGCTCGGACAAGTGGTTAACCGCGTGCGCAGCCAGGAAAAACTCCTGCATGATGCATTCCACGATTCGCTTACGACGCTTCCCAACCGCGCCCTTTTCCTCGATCGTCTCGAGCGCGCCGTCGCTCGCGCGAAAAGGCACGGGGATTACAAGTTCGCGGTGCTGTTCATCGATATCGACCGGTTCAAAATCGTGAACGACAGCCTGGGCCACGACGCGGGCGACGATCTGATCATTCAGGTTTCGCAGAGGGTGCTGCACTCGTTGCGACTCGAAGACCTGGTTTCGCGGCCCGTGGCGTCCGAGCACGGAATGGAACACCAAGGACGACACGCTGGCCCGCCTGGGTGGCGATGAATTCACCGTTTTGCTGGACGATATTCGCGACCCGGCGGACGGCATCCGCGTGGCCCAGCGCATCCAGAACACCTTTGCGGAACCTTTCGTGATCTCGGGTCAGGACGTGTTTTGCACCGCGAGCATAGGTATCGTTTCCGGTGCGGGGCACGCAAACGCCGCCGACGTGCTGCGCAATGCGGACACGGCCATGTATCGCGCGAAAATTCATGGCAAGGCGCGGTGCGAAATCTTCGGTGAAGACATGCATGAGCAGTCGGTGAATCGCCTCAAGCTCGAGACCGACCTGCGCCGGGCGCTCGAGCGCCAGGAGTTTCGCGTTTACTATCAGCCGATCATCACGCTGCGCAGCGGCGAAATTTCGGGATTTGAGGCCCTCCTGCGCTGGGAAAGACCGGGCAAGGGATTCGTTTCGCCTTTGGAGTTTATCGGCGTGGCCGAAGAGATGGGCCTGATTGTGCTGATCGGTATGTGGGTGCTCAAAACCGCGTGCAAACAAGCGCACCAATGGCATCTCGAACGTCCACTCGATACGCCCCTGACGATGAGCATCAACATTTCGGCGCGGCAGTTCCTGCAGGATGATCTGGTGGCGCAAGTCGAAAGGATATTACGGGAGACCGAAGTCGAGCCTTCCGCCATCAAGCTGGAAATAACCGAAAGCGTGACCATGGGCGATGCGGAAAGGACCATACAAATCGTTCAGGGACTCAAGAAGTTAGGACTGCGCATCAGTATCGATGACTTTGGAACCGGGTATTCTTCGCTCAGCTATCTGCGCCGCTTTCCTATGGACACGCTCAAGATCGATCGCTCATTTGTAAGCGATCTGAAAAAGAATCCGGAAAATCGGGAAATCATAAGCACCATCATCGGCCTCGCGCGCAACCTGGGAATGAATGTTGTCGCAGAAGGCGCCGAAACACTGGAAGAAATCAGTTATTTGAAGACTCTCGACTGCGAATTCGCGCAAGGCTATTACTATTCAAAGCCAGTCGATAGCCTGGGGGCGCAAGCGCTTCTGCAGGTAAAGCGCGAGGGTGGGGATCGCCAGGCGCATCTTCACCAATGACCGCTGAAGTGACGTAGAGTAGTAACGGGACCTGTCGAACAGCAGTCCAGACCCATCATACTCACCGCCGGTATACGTTAATTCGTCGGTCCTTGATTTCTTTCTCTCCGTCGACGCTCGAATGCGCTGGCAAAAAAGGATACAGAGACCAATGACGTATTCTCCTAAAAATGCTACGACGAAAAACTGATCGTTCTTGAGCACTCGGATCCCGCCCGGGAATTCGTAGAGGACAATCTGACCTATCACAACCCCCAGCAACGTTGCAGCGAAGGAAATCTGAATACTCGCTCTTATCAGCGGATTCTTAATTGGGGTTGGCAAGAAGCGCAGAAACCATACTATAAGCCAATTCGTCACGACAAATGCCAGCATCGCAAGCCGGGCGTCTGTAACGGAGCCAATTCCTCCGCTCATTGACGATCCTTGCGTCCATTTGTAGGTGGAGCGGTTGTCGCGGTTGCAGTGGTTGATGGTGACAGGGCTGTTTCAATCACGGCCGCTATTGGCATTCCGATACTGTTCGAAACCGCATTGATGGCCACCGCTGCTGCCGTCTTCGAAACTCCGGTAGCAGGAGTAAGGAGACCTCCGGCAGCCCCGCCTACGGCCCCTCCAATCGCAGCTCCCATGGCAGCTCCGGCCACATTACCAAGGCTTATCGGACCTCCTGCCAGCGATTGCGCCAGCGCATGTCATACGCAAGTGATACCGTGGGAGTGCCCCTCGTGATCTGCGTCAAACGGTTGGCATTGTCGTATGTGTAGCTTACCGCCGTCTGCCCGGTCGCCGTCATGGTGGTCCGCCGTCCAGCTGCGTCGTAAGCGTAGCTTACGGTTCCCTGCGGGCTGACTTCCTCTGTCAGCCGGAGCGGCCAGAATGCCTAGTCGGAATGGCCAGAAGCGGGGAACCTGCGAATGACATTTTAGGGCGGGGCGAACTCCGTGGAATTCAAGTTACGCGCTGCTGATGGCTACCATATGATGGTTCAAACAGGAGAGATTCTTCGGTCGCGAAAAACGACCTCAGAATGACAAGTTTAGGGAGCGGCGGCCTCATGCGGCCTCGCGCTGCGAGCAAGGGCTACTTGCGAATGATAACTTTTTAGTAAGAGGTACCTGCGAATGACAAATTCAGGGCGGGGCGAGCAGAACTCTCTGGAATTCAAGTTACGCGCTGCTGATGGCCACCATATGATGGTTCGAACAGAAGAGATTCTTCGGTCGAGAAAGAAGACCCCAGAATGACAACTTTGGGGAGCGGCACCTCGTGCGGCCTCGTGCTGCAAAGCCTGACGCTGCCGGGAATGCTACGATAAGGGGCCAAGACCGTATGGATGTGAGAGTGCTTTGGTGAGCGCGGCGCGAAAAGTGATTCTGGCAATCGGTTTGCCTGGCGCGGGGAAATCCACGTATTTTGCACGCCGGCAAATCGTGCCGCTTTCGAGCGACTTGATACGGCAACTGCTGTATGACGATGCCGCGGACCAGCGGCGGCCCGATTGGGTGTTCACGGCGCTGCGTGAACTGCTCCGGCGCCGTCTGCTCGCGGGCGCCCGCACCAGTTATATCGATGCCACCAACCTGACGCGTCGCAACCGGCGCGGGTTTCTGGAAATTGCGCGGGAATCGGGATGCGTGGCGGAGGCGCTTTTTTTTGACGTGCCGGTCGAGGTGTGCCTCGTGCGTAATCGCAACCGCGCGAAGGACGAGGTCCCGCAGGCGAAAAGCGACGCGGCGCCGGAGGGCGCCGATGCCAACGCTGGCGAGGAGGCCGCTGAACACGGCGTTGTGCTGGATTTGCGAAGACGGGGTTTACGAGAAGCGGGTTTGCGGAAAGGGCGTGTGGTGCCGGAAGAGGTTCTGCGGCGCATGGCTGGGGAGCTGGAGCCGCCCACGCTAGACGAGGGCTTCGCGCGCATACGCGTGGTGCGCTTTCGCCCAGACGCCGGTGCACGGGGAGGACGCAGCGTGAGGGCTCAAAAGTCGCATGGCGGGACGGAACAGAAATAGGATATGATCAGCGTTTCGAGATACCTAGCGAGGATTGCGTTGCCCATTCAAAATACGGAAGTGCGGAGCGGGACCAAGCGGCTGGTGCGCGTGGGTCCCCGGGGGTTCTGCGCAGGCGTGGTGCGCGCGGTGGACATCGTGGAACTGGCGCTGGAAGCCTACGGCCCGCCCGTGTACGTCCACCACGAGATCGTGCATAACCGCTACGTGGTCGAGCAGCTTCGGCAGCGCGGAGCGATTTTCGTGGAGCAGGTTTCGGAAGCGTGCCGGTGGGCGCCGTACTTGATTTTCAGCGCGCACGGCGTGCCTCCGACGGTGCGCGAGGAAGCAGCGGTGCGCAAATTGCGGGTCATCGACGCAACGTGCCCGCTGGTGACCAAGGTGCATCTGGAAGCGCTGAAATTTGCGCGCGAGGGCCGGACGATTATTCTGATCGGCCATAAGGACCACCAGGAAATCGTGGGCACATCGGGCGAAGCGCCCGTCACAAACCGTGGTGGTGGACAGCGTCGAGGCGGTAGACCATCTGGTGGTGGAAGATCCCGGACACCTGGCCTATCTGACGCAGACGACTCTGAGCCTGTACGACACGAAGGAAATTGTGGCGCGGCTGCGGGAGCGTTTTCCGTCGATTGCCGGGCCGGCGTCCGACGACATTTGCTATGCGACGCAGAATCGCCAGGAAGCCGTGGAGTACGTGGCGCAGAAGGTCGAGCTTATTCTGGTGGTGGGCTCGCCCAACAGCTCAAACTCGAATCGCCTGGTGGAAGTTGCCGCGCGTGCCGGCGTGCGCGGCGCGACTGATCGACAACGCCAGCGCAATTGAGCCTGAGTGGCTGGAGGGTGTCGAGAGCGTGGGACTGACGGCGGGAGCGTCGGCGCCCGAAGTGCTCGTCGAGCAGGTCAGCCAGCGCCTGGCCGAATATGGCTTCACGGACCAGGATGACATTGACCTGATCCGCGAGGATGTACGATTTACCCTGCCGTCGGAGCTCGCGACCATCGCTCCAGCGGCCGGAAAAGCCTAGCGGTCCCGGAGGCGCCGGAGAGATCCCGCGAGCGGCTGAAAAGTTGCGCGGTCGGCCAGGCGGGAATTGGCAAGGCGGCATCGGACCGCATTCCCGAAAGTCGAGGAGAACTTTTTTGGCGGTCAAAATCGTCCGTCAGGAGAAGAGCATTGTCTTGCTGGGCGTGCCGACCAGTGCGGCGGCGCTGGCAGCGGGGCGCGAGCGCGCTCCGGCGGCCTTGCGTGCCGCGGGATTGGCCGCGCGGCTAACCGAAGCGGGATTTACGGTGGCCGATTATGGCGATTGCACCACGCGGGCGTTTCGAGGCTGACGACGAACATCCGCGCGCGCGAAATGTGCGACAGGTGCTGGCCACGCTCGAGGAATTGCGGCCGAAGGTGGAGATGGCCGTGAAGTCGGGCGCGTTGCCGGTGGTGCTGGGCGGCGATGCCTCGATCGTGCTGGCCACCATCGCGGGGGCCCGCCGCTACTATCGTAACGTGAGCCTGATTTTCCTCGATCGCGATGCGGATTTGAAGGAGCCGGCCACCACGCCATCCGGCTCGGTGGATGGCATGGTGATCTCGCACGTGCTCGGCCGCGGCGCTCCGGAGTTGGTGCGGTTCTGGGGCGAACCTCCGCTGGTGCGCGCGCCCGACGTGGCGCTGTTCGGAATCGCGGAACCGGAGGATGCCGAACAAAAATTCATGGAGGGTTCACCGTTGCGGCGCTACCTGGCCAGCGACGTGAAACGTCTGGGCGGCCGGGCGGCCGCCGAAGCCGCGCTCGAGCGCGTGCACGGGCGCGCGCGTGAATTCGTGCTGCATATCGATCTCAAGGTGATTGCCGCGGAAGATTTTCATGCTGCGAATACAGCGGGCGCGGGAGAGCCGCACTCGGGCGGGCTGGCGCTGAGCGAGGTGCGCCAGGCGCTCGCCGTTTTTGCGCGGCAGCCTACGATGGTGGCGCTGGAAATCAGCAGTTACGATCCTGCGCTCGATGTGGACGGCGAGAGTGCGAAAAAACTCGTCGAATTGCTGGTGGACATTTTGTCTCCGCGGCTGAGGCCGGCGGAGGAAACGGCGCCGGCGGAGGAAATTGCGGCGACGGTGGCGACGGCGGAAATTGCCGAAGGGCCTGCGGATCAGGCGGAGGATTTGGGCGTTTCCGGCGGGGCGAATTCGGGCAATGGGCAGCCTGCTGCGCTGCAAGCGCCACGGCAGGCCGCGGCAGGGCCGGACGCGGCAACGTCAGACGCTTCGGCGTCAGATGTGCCCGCGTCAACATCAAGCGAGGCGGTTGAGAGCACGACGGGGACTTTGCCGGACGATGGCCAGTCGGACGAAAACGGCGCGCCGGAGGGGAGCAGCACTGCCGGGAATACGTCGGTCGAGCGAGATGCAGCGCGAGGTGATTCTGTCGAGGGCTCTTCGAGTGTCGAGGACTCTTCCAGCGAGGAGTCGGCCGTGGAAAACCCGCAGCCAGGCGTGGAGCGCGAAACTCCGAATGAGCGCAGCGCCCGTTCTACGCCACCCGATTCCACGCCTTCGGGAGCTTCGGGGGCCGATGGTTCGGTGGAACGGGAAACGCCGTAGGATAAATAGACATTGATGCCCAGCCGTTTCTGATGTTCCTGCGGATTTGTACGTTTGCGTCAACGGGCGCTTGATCAGGCGCTTGATCGGGCGCGTCAAAATCCGAAGCTGTTAGGCGGCCGCCATGCAGGAGTCATGCAGGAGTCATGGCTGATGGGCGGCTGCGGGCTCGCCGAAATGCTAGTATTACGCACGCCTAAAGTTGAGGCGGGCGTCGCTCCAGGCGGCCGTAGACACGATGAAAATTCGGTGAGCGGGGAGAAGTGGGGCTACAGCGGTGACGCGCAATAAAAAGGGGCGAGGCCGCGATTTGCGGCTTCGCCCCGGTACAACTAGAGGGCGGTTACAGCCTCAGCCTGCAAGCCCTTCGGGCCCGTGCGAACCTCGAATTCAACCGCTTGGCCTTCGTTCAGCGATTTGTACCCTTCCGCCTGAATTGCGGAGTAGTGGACGAAAACGTCCTCGCCGGACTGGCGCTGGATGAAACCGAAGCCCTTGCTGGCGTTAAACCACTTTACTGTTCCTTGTTCTTTCACTTTTTTTCCTTTTCTTATTTTCTAAGCTGTTTGTGCCGTTCCCTCTAGCCGTAAAACAAAAAAGGCCGCGAGTTTGAAGTCGCAGCCCCTCTAAACAATCTAAAGGTGTTCTAAGAGCAACAAACGCAAAAATACCTTACCACAGTACGCTGCAATGTGCCAGGAATATTTTCAGGCTGTTGAAAACCCGGGCCCACAGAGAGATTCTTCGCTGCGCTCAGAATGACACGGGGCTGGCGATGGCTGCGCGAATGCCGCCCCAAAGTCTCGAAAAAAGCCCAGGTCTCGAAGGATTGTTCGCTTGCATTCTTCGAGGGAATCTTAAGGGGACGTTCAAATTACGCCGGTGCGGTGCCAGTCGGCGCGTTCATTCGCGCTGAAGCCCAACTCCTCGAGGATCGCGTCGGTGTGCTGTCCGAGGCCGGGCACAGCCTGCATGCTGGGCTCGACACCCGTCATCGCGACCGGAGGAATAAGAGCGCGCAGCGGACCTGCCGGCGAATCGACCGTGCGCCAGCGATTGCGGGCCAGCAACTGCGGGTGGTCGACGAATTCCTGTACGGAGTTCTGCCGGGCGTAGGCAATTTGTCCGGCTTCCAGACGCGCGATGATCTCGGCGCCGGGCAGTTGTGCGAATACCGAGTCAAGTATGGCGTCCAGCTGCTCGCGATATTCCACGCGCTTGGCGTTGGAATCAAAGCGCGCGTCGGCGGCAAGCTCGGGACGGCGCAACACGATTTCGCAAAAGCGCTTCCATTCGCGGTCGTTCTGAATGGCGAGGAACACGGTCTGGTGGTCGGCGCTGGTGCACGGGCCATAAGGGGCGATGGTGGCGTGGCTTGGGCCGGTGCGCGGCAAGGGCACTCCGCCGTAAGAGGCGTAATAGGCTGGATAACCCATCCATTCACCGAGAGCCTCGAACAGTGAAACCTCGAGCGCCGTGCCTGCGCCCGTTTGCGCACGAACCAGAAGCGCCGTCAAGACGGCGGAGTAGACGTACATCCCCGCAGCAATATCCGCGATGGAAATCCCAACCTTGCAAGGTGTTTCCGGCGTGCCGGTAATCGAGACGAGGCCGGTTTCATTCTGGATGAGCAAATCGTAAGCCTTTTTATCGCGGTAAGGACCGGTGGACCCATAACCGGAGAGATCGCAAACAATCAGGCGCGGATATTTCTCGCGCAGCGCAGAGGTTGCGAGTCCGAGTCGCGCAGTCGCGCCAGGGGCCAGGTTTTGCACGAAGACGTCGGTCTTGGGGAGCAGGCGGTCGAGGACGGCTTGCGACTCTGGCCGTTTCAGGTCGAGCGTCAGCGATTCCTTCGAGCGGTTGGTCCACACGAACTGGCTGGACATGCCGTTGACCGTAGCGTCGTAGCCGCGCGCAAAATCGCCGCCGTCCGGGCGCTCGATCTTGATGACGCGAGCTCCGAGATCGGCAAGTTGCCGGGTGGCGAAAGGCGCGGCAATCGCCTGTTCCAGGGAGACGACCGTGATTCCTGCCAGCGGCTGCATCAGCGGGCCATCAGGCAGGCGAAGATGTTCGAGCGAGTTGTAGTGGGCGAGATCAAAATCGTAGCAAGCTGGCGGCGTTTCCGCCGAGGATTCGCGCCACGTCCTCCGGCTGCAGTCCCGCATCGCGGATGTAATTCGCGCATAGCGCGTAGGCCGGGCCATTCTCGTAGGGGAAGTCGCTGCCCAGAACCAGCTGGCCTGCGCCCAGGGTCTCGACGGCAGCGCGCAGGGCGGGAACGTCGCCGTAATCCACCGTGTCGTACCACATGCGCCGCGCCGCGACGCTGGGCCGCTCGGGAATCGCGGGGTCTTCCCAGGTGGAAACACTGTCCCAGCGAGCCAGAACGGTGGGAACGGCGCCGCCCAGGTGTGAATGAACAATTTTCATATTAGGGAAGCGCTTCGGCAAGCCTGCGGCGATCACTTGGACCACGGCAATCAGGTCTTCGACCGGCGCACCTACCATCCAGGTGAGGTGATAGTCGGCGATGAACGAAGAGCCGGCATTGTTGCCGACGGGGTGGAGAAAAAGCACGGCGCCGCGGCGGTTGAGTTCCTGGTAAAGCGGCGCAAAGGAAGCGTCGGCAACCGAGCGGCCGAGGACCGCGGTGGTATTTGCAACGCCGACCATCTGCAATGGGCCAAGGGCGCGGTCAAGCTCGCGCAGGGATTCGTCGATGTGCGGCAGAGGCAACGCGGCAAATGCGGAGAAGCGCTGGGGCCAGCGCTGAACGGCGTCCGCACACATGTCATTGGCCATGCGCGCCGCATACACGGCGTGTTGCTTGTCGGCGAAGTGGGGCATTTGCGGGGAGACAGACAAGATTTGCCGGTCAACGCCGGCAGCATCCATGGTGGCGAAGCGCTTGTCGATCTCAGCATCGCCGGGCCCAGCGCCGCGACCTCGCTGGATATTGGTGTCGGTCTTGCCGTAACTCGTGACCAGGTCGAGGTAGGCGTCTGTCCAGAGGTGGGCATGCACGTCAATGCACAATGATTTTTTCTGAGGCGCGGCCAGTGCGGGAACGCCGCAGAACAGTCCAGCCGTGGCCAGCGAGCCGGCGGCAAGCAATTCGCGACGCGAGAAACCGCGCATGGTGCCAGGTCCGGGGTGTGGTCTCCGATGGATTTCATGCGCTCGCGCGTGCGATGGCCAATCGTTGTCTGCGACTCGTAGTTTGCGACTCATAGTCTGATCCGAAGTCGGGACCGTTGCAAATCTTCCTTGAAGCATGGGTTGAGGCGTGCGTTGAGGAGTGCGTTTCAGGACTGCGGCCAGTGGTGCACCCAGAAGTGCGGCCTGTGGCGTGCCGTCAAGCGTGTTATCCGGCGTGTTATCCGGCGTGTTATCTGGCGTGCTCCAGAATAATTTTCATGCGCTGGCCGTTGTCGGAACCGAGCATGCCGATGGCTTCGTTCAATTCGCCGAGTTGCATGACGTTGCTCACCAAGGGTTCGAGACGCACAATCCCGCGCTCGACCAAATCGATGGAGTTGGGATAATCCTCAGGCTTGGCGACGCGCGCGTTGATGAGGGCGAGTTCCTTGAAATAAAGCTCATAAAAAGGGAGCGCGCCTTCCTTGGCGGTGATGATGCCGAACATGAGGATGCGGCCGCCAACTCGCGCCATGGTGACGGCGTCGGAGAGCGACGGGATGACGCCGGTAGTCTCGATAATCAGGTCGGCGCCGCGCCCGTCCGTGGCTTCCGCGAACTTTTTCGATGGCGCCGGGGCCGCCGGCGATGGTGAGATCGGCGCCCAGTGACTCCGCCAGTTCGCGCTTGGATGCGCTGCGCGTGATTCCAATCACCGGATGCGCGCCGCGGGCCTTGGCGAGTTGCACGTGTAATTGGCCCGTGACGCCCAGACCCATCACGACTACCGACTCGCCAGGGAAAATATTGCACCAGCCGCTGCGCATGCATGCAGGTGGTCAAGACCTGGATCAGGGGCGCGACGCGGCCATCAATGGAATCGGGCAGCGGAAAAACGTGGCTCGCGGGAACCGCAACGTATTCCGCGAACCCGCCGTTGGCGTCGCGCCCCAAAAGCTGGCCGTTGGGGCAGAGATGCGTTTGGCCGACGCGGCACTGGAAACACACGCCGCAGAAAAGCTCGGGGTCCATGATGACGCGGTCGCCGGCGCGGACGCCTTCGTTGCCGCCGGCGTCAACTACTTCGCCGGTAGCCTCATGACCCATGATGAGCGGATAACGGACGGGAATCGCGCCATTATAAATTTTGAGATCGGTGCCGCAGACCCCGCTATGGGTGACGCGCACCAGAACTTGCCCGGCACTGAGCTTGGGACGCGCCACTTCGTCGAAGGCCAGTTCGCGCGGGCCGCGTAAGACCATCGCTTTCATGGGAGTCCTTCGTAAAACGTCAGCAATGGAGCGAATGAGCCGGCCCGCATGAAACGGCGTGCATCGGTGTTGCATCGGGGTGCATCGGGCGTGCATCGGGCGGCTCAACCTTCCTTTTATTTTAAACCGTTATTCTACCTGAGGCGCTAGGCCGTGCGCTTGAGCGCTTCGGGATTCACCGGATTGCGCGGTGGCTGGCCGGTGAGCACGCGCACGACTTCGTCGGCCGCCTTCGTTTGCAATTCCACGAGCGACTCGACCGAATAAAAGCTGGTGTGCGGCGTCAGAACCACGTTGTCGCGGCCAAACAGCGGCGAGCTGGTCGGAGGTTCCTGCGAGAGCACGTCGAGCGCGGCGCCGGCCAATTGGCCGGCATCGAGCGCGTGTGCCAAAGCGTCTTCATCGACGATGGGGCCGCGCGCCGTGTTGACCAGGTAGGCGGTGGGTTTCATTTGCGCAAAAACGGCGGCGTTGAACAGATGATGGGTCTCCGGCATCAGCGGGCTGTGAATGGAAATGTAGTCGGAGCGCTTCACCAGTTCCGCAAACTCCACTTTTTCGACCCCCGCGCGGTCGGTGACTTCCTGCGGGATATAGGGATCGTAAGTCATCACTTTCAGGCCAAACGATTTGGCCTTAGGCGCGACGAGTTGCGGAATCCTGCCAAAGCCCACGAGGCCGAGCGTGCTGCCGCGCAGGCGATGAATGGGAACGACGGCGGGCATTTCCCAGCGTCCCGCATGCGCGCGCGCATTGGCAAAGGGAATCTTGCGCACGACCGCGAGCAGCAGGGCCATGGCGTGGTCGGAAACTTCGTCGATGCAATAGTCGGGCACCTTGGTGACGACGATGCCCTTTGCGGTGGCGGCAGCGATGTCCACA
Organism: uncultured Acidobacteriota bacterium; assembly: GCA_963828935.1. Taxonomy (GTDB): domain Bacteria; phylum Acidobacteriota; class Terriglobia; order Acidiferrales; family UBA7541; genus Palsa-189. The sequence continues at coordinate 265,476 of CAWHGP010000012.1, forward strand.
TTATCGACGCCAATGCCGAAGCGGGAGATGATCCGGCAGCGCGTCATCTGGCGGATCATCTCCGCGGTGATTTTGGCGTAGGTCACGAGCAGGCCGTCGGCCTGCTTCGCGACGGCTCACGATGGCCTCGGGCGTGGGCGACTTCGGAAAGACGCAGTTCGGCGCCAATTTTCGAAAGCACCTCGCGCGCCGGATCGAGGTTCGGGAACACCGAATCGGCGACGGCAACCAGGAACTTGCGCCATCGCCTACTTCCCGGCCATCGCTTCTTCCATGTGTTCCATCAGCGTGAAGACCACCGGGCCTTTGCCGGAAACCAGAACATTCTCCTCGAGGCGGCAAGTCTGTTCGAGCTTGGGATGCCCGGCAAAAGTTTCGATGGCGAAGTACATGTTTTCTTTGATTTCGGCGGGATATTTGAGCGAGTAGGCGCGCGACATCCACATACCCTCGTACAGCGTGATGCCGATACTGTGGGCAAACTGTTGCAGCGTGACCGTGCCGTATTTGTCGTCGTCATACTCCGGGAACTGCTTGGCCACGTCGGCAGTGGTGTTTCCCGGACGCAGCTGCTCGATGCCCGCGTACATGGAGTCGTAGACTTCCTTGTAGAGATCGATCTCCTTGCGAGTCATCTTCATGCCTTGCGCACCGCCGCACTTGAAGCAGCGCACGAAGTCGATGAAATATCCGGAAGGCCCGACAGCGTTGATGTCGACGATGACGAGATCGCCCTGGCGAATGAGCTTATCGGTAGCCCAGCGGCGATACGGGCTGGTGTTGCCGCCCGACGCCACGATGATGTCGTAAATAATTTCGCAGCCACGCTCGAGCATGAACTCGTGCACTTTCGCTTCGATTTCGCGCTCGCGCACGCCCGGCTTAAGCCACTCGTACTTGATCTTCCACATGGCGGCGTCGCCGATGCTGGAGGCCTGCTTGAGCAACTCGATTTCATCGCGCGTCTTGATCACGCGCGCCGCGGAAACGGCGGGCCAGCCATTTACGATGTTGAGCTTGCGTTCTTGAAAGGCTTGCAGCGCGGGCATATCGAGGTTGTCGATGCCAATGCGCTCCTTTTGCACCTTGTTGGCTTTCAGAACTTCGACCACGCTGTCCGCCATGCGGCCGGCCATGTAGGGAACCGCGCCTTCGGCCCATTGCCAGGTGATGGCGGGCTTGATGCGGTCTTCCATCCAAGGCAAATCGATTTTCGCGCATTGCAAATCGGAGCCCGCGGTCTCAAATAGCACGGGCTCGCCCTCGGCAGGCACCACGGCGTAGCGGATATTGATGTTGTATTTCCAATTTCCCTGATAGGAAGCGGTGGCATAGCGGATGTTGGCGCCGGCAAAAAGGACCAGCGCGCCCAAATCGTTTTTCCTCATTTGTTCGCGCAGCTTTTCCAGGCGCTCGGTGCGCAGGCGGTCGAAATCGACGCGATATTGCCAGTCGGCGCCGGTCTGGCTGTAAAGCCGGCGCGGGTCCCACTCGTGCGGTTTGCCAATGAAACTGGTATCCATTTGTGTAGCTTCCCCTTCGCTATTGAAATTTGGCCGCTATGAAACGCGCCACTGTGAATTTACACGAGACGATACTCGACCCCTATGGATCCTGCGCCGAGCGCTAACGCGCGCTACAGCAGGTGATACGAAAATGCCGATACGAAAATGATGTAAGTGAGAAGGCCCCGCGCAGAAACTACGACCCCCCAAAAGCAGCCTAATATACAATGCCGTCCGCTCCCAAGTCCAGAAAGGCCAAGAAAGGAAGCGCGGCGAACGCTATTTCCGCGCACGCGTTGTCGACGAAGGCGTGGTCGACGCAGCTGCCGCTCGACAGCAGCCGGCACAACCCGCGGGGAGACGGAAGGAGAACATTTGCCTGCATAATGGGTGCGTTATTCATTTCGAATGAATGGCGCGATCAGGACCGGCGCCTCGATCAGGGCTGGCGCCGGATATACGCCTCGGTGAAAGGAACTGGTTGTGAAAAGTGTCTCGGTGGAAACTTCACAGGTAAAAGCGGTCGCGGTCAGTCCTGCAACCGGCAAGCCGCGATTGACGCAGAACCAGGTGCGCAGCTTCTGGGCGGCGTGGGGCGGATGGACCATGGATGGCATGGATTCGTTCATCTACTCCCTGGTGCTGGTTCCGGCGCTGCGCGAACTGCTGCCGAGATCCGGGATTCCCGCCGACCACGGCGAATGTCGGTTTTTACGGCGGGCTGCTGTTCGCGCTGTTCATGATCGGCTGGGGTACCGGCGCTGATCTGGGGACCCATCGCCGACCGCTTCGGCCGCGTGCGCACGATGATGTTCAGCATTCTTTGCTTTTCATTCTTTACGCTGTTGGCCGCCTTTTCTACCGGCGTCTGGACGCTCGCGGTGTTCCGTTTTCTGGCGGGGGTGGGCATTGGCGGCGAATGGTCCATCGGCGCGGCGCTGGTCTCCGAAGATTGGCCCGAGGAGCGGCGCACCATGGGCGCGCGCGCTGATGCACACGGGCTACTACTTCGGATTTTTTCTTGCCGCGCTGGCGAATTATTTCATCGGCAGCCGTTACGGCTGGCGATACATGTTTGTCGTGGGCGGCGCTGCCGGCGCTGCTGGTGGCGTTGATCCGCAACAACGTGCAGGAGCCGGAGCGCTGGGAAAACAGGCGGGAGGAGCTGGGCGAGAAGCTGGACCATGCACCGCTCGTTCTTTCTGCTTTTCTCGCCGCAATATCTGCCGGCGGACGATTTTCAATTCGCTCTACTTGATCGTGTCGCTGGTGGGATTGTGGGCGGGGTCGGTGTACGTGCCGACGGCGATGACCTATCATCGCCGCAGCAGCGCCGGACGAACGGCGGTGGAAGGCGCGCAACTCGCGTCGTACTCCACGGCGCTGCTCGGAATCGGCACGGTTCTCGGCGCGCTGATCGTGCCGTTGCTCGCGGACTGGCTGGGCGGCAAGTCCACGCTGGGAATTTTCTTCGCGCTCATGATGGCGTCCGATCTGGCTCGCGTTCGGCCACGTCTTCTACATGGCAGCGGGTGCCGCTCGCGTGGTTCATGGTCTGCTCATTCCTGCTGGGCTTGGGCGGCGCGAATTTCATCGTGTATTCCTTCTGGCTGCCGGAACAGTACGGCACGGAATGCCGCGCCAGCGCGTTTGCTTTCATCACCAACGTCGGGCGCTTTGCCGCGGCGGGCTTCACGTTTCTGGTGGGCGCGGGCATCCGGCATTTTCAGAAGCTGGGCACGCCCGTGGCTCTCACGGCTTTGGCGTTTGTCGTGGGACTTTGCTGCTGCCCTTCGGCGTGGAGACCAAGGGCAAGCCTCTGCCTGCATAGGCGGCGCGGGCTTGCCGCGGGTTGACGCGGCGCGTTGACGCGCGCTGACGCGGATTGAGGCGGGGATTAACGCGGGTGGGTTGACGCGGTCGGAACGAAATGGCAGCGGAAGCACGAACAGACGCGCCGACGTGAGAGGCTCCTGGTTGGCGGGATGATGAAGGCGCCGTTACGCGCTACTCAAAAGCCCAGCGGAAGAACCGACAGATCGCGCACCCAGGCCGCTCCGCGATTTTCGGTGATGTAGACGATGGCATCGGCGATGGCTTCCGGCTCCATATACCCCTCATGTTTCGGCGTTGCAATGTTGGTTTTAGTGCCGCCGGGAGCCAGCAGCGTCACCTTGACGCCGTGCTGTGCCACTTCTGCCGCAAGCGCCCTGGTCATGCCAACAATCGCGGCCTTCGATGCGGCATAGGCCGTCGTGTTCGGTTGGCCATCGAGCGCCATGCGCGAACTGACATTGATGATCAGGCCGAATCGTGCAGCGATCATGTCCGGAAGCACGGCGCGGGTGAAGAAAACCGTGCCCAGCACGTTGATGTTCAGCATCCGGGACCATTCTGCGAGCGGAAGCTCGACAAATGGCGCGAAACACCCCACGCCCGCGCAGTTCACCAAGACCGCAGGCGTGCCGTATTCCTGGCGGATTTGTTGATAGGTTTGGATCACTGCCGCACCGTCGGAGATGTCGCAGGCAAAGGGCGCAGCGCGGCCCGACGTTGCGCCCCCCGAGACTGCACGGCACTCCGCCACCACCTCCGCCAGCGCGCGTGCATTGATGTCGACCAAGGCGAGCGCACGTGATTTCGCGGCGAGGGCTTTTGCCGCGGCTCGGCCAATGCCGCTCGCGGCGCCCGTCATGATGACTACGCCTTCGTCTGGCATCTCCAATCCCTCCGGGGCGACAATTCGGAGTGGCGGCAGCCGGGTCCCGGTCTTCATGCTCCGCGCCAGTATCCTGGGCGTCAGTTCCGTGTCCCGCATCGGCGCGCTGCGCGACATTATAACGGCAACGAAAGATAGCGAAGGCCGATTGTGTTGTTGGCACCACGTGTCTCAGCCCGTTATGGCGCCGCCGCAGGCCTTGTGAGCGAAGTGCCGAGCAAAGGCGCAAGTGGCGAATCGCCTCCCAACGGGAGCGCTCGGCAAATCACTTTCGGCAAGTCACTTACTATGAGGCAGTTGCCTCCGTGAGCCGAAGTTTCATTGCATGCATCTGATGGATGAGATACCATACAGAGTTGTGGAGTGTGCTGGGCGGCGTGCTTGATTGCCGTGCGCCGGCCTGGGGTTCCTCGGAGACCCGTATGCCTAAGATAAATTTCACTTTAAACGGACGGCCGACTTCGGCCGCATACGAGCCCGGCATGCATTTCCTGGATATTTTGCGTGAGGAGTGCGGCATCGTCTCGGCCAAGAATGGCTGCGCTCCCGAGGGCACCTGCGGTTGCTGCGCGGTTCTGGTCGACGGTCGTCCCGCACTGTCTTGCTTGCGTAAACCCGAAACGATGGAGGGGCGTGACGTCGTGACGCTCGAAGGCGTTCCGGAAGGCATGCGTAAGGTCCTCGGTGAGGCTTTCGTTTCCGAGGGCGGCGTGCAGTGTGGCTATTGCATACCGGGCATTCTGGTTCGCGCTTCGTCGATGATTCGGCAGGGTATCACGGACGATCGCGAAGCTGTGGCGCAGGCGCTTTCCGGACATTTGTGCCGCTGCACGGGGTACGCGCGAATTATCGACGGGATTCAAACCGCTGGCGAAGCCTGGAAGAATGGCGGAAAGCTTCCGAGCAAAGAGCCGCGGCGCCATTTCTTTTTTGGCGAAGAATATGGCTTGCACCGCAATCCGGCGTTCGAGCAAATGGAACCGGCAATGGAACGGATCGGCGCAATCTCCATCCCGCTATCGTGGATTCGATCAGGCCGTCGGCGAACGGCCTTTTGTTGACGACATGCGCGTGCCGGAAATGCTGAATGCGTCCCCGGTGCTGAGCCCGCATCCACGGGCGAAAGTCCTGGCGATCCGCACCGGTCCGGCTCTGGCAATGCCGGGAGCGGTCAGGGTGCTGACTGCGGTGGATGTTCCCGGAGGACGCGGAACCGGCATCACCATTCCGGATTTGCCGGTTTTTGTGGCGGTGGGTGAAACCACCTGCTGCGTTGGCGACATGCTGGCGCTGGTGGTGGCCGATACTCCGTTCCACGCACGCAATGCTGCGCAAAAAGTGGAAGTGGATTACGATGTTCTCACTCCCGTCACCGATCCTTTTGCGGCTCTCGAACCGGGGGCCCCGCAAGTGCACGCGCCGGGGAACCTGCACGAGCACCCGAATCTGCTCGACGCTACGGCCTTTGCGCGTGGCGATGCAGATGCAGCGCTGGCGACCGCGACCCACGTCATCGAGCAGACCTTCGCAACGCAGCCCATCGAACCCGCATTTCTTGAGCCCGAGGCTTGCCTGGCGATCCCGCAAGGCGAAGGGATCAAAGTTTTTTCGCAAAGTCAGGGTTCCATTTACGATCAGCTCCAAATTGCCAGAGTTTTGAACCTGCCACTTGAAAAAGTTACCGTGGAGTTGGCGGCGAGTGGCGGCGCCTTTGGCGCCAAGGAAGAGCTCTCGATCCAGGCGCAAACGGCGCTGGCCGCTTACCTGACCGGCCGTCCCGTAAAGACAGTACTCACGCGCAAACAATCGACGCAGGTTCATCCCAAACGCCATCCGATGGTGCTGAAGTACACGGTGGGTGCGGACGCGGAAGGCCATTTACTCGCCGTGCGCGCGCGCATTGTGGGGGACACGGGAGGCTATGCGGGCACGGGCGGCAAGTGTTTGCTGCGCGCCGCCTGCCATGCGTGTGGCGCTTACCGCGTGCCCAATGTGGATATCGAATCGAAGGCGGTTTTCACCAACAACCCGACCAGCGGAGCCATGCGCGGGTTCGGCACCAACCAGGCCCACTTCGCGATCGAGGGGATGATGGATCTCCTCGCGGACAAAGTGGGCGTCGACGGGTACGACATTCGCGAGCGAAACATTCTGGCGCCGGGCGACGCCTTTTGCACGGGGCAGATCATGCGCGAGAGCTGTGGCATCCGCGCCACGCTTGAGGCCGTGAAGGATCATTTACAAGAGCGCCAAATACGCCGGCATCGGCTGCGGCATCAAAAGCACGGGTATTGGTAACGGGACGGTTGATAGCGGTCATGTGCTGATCCACGTCCTCGAGGGTGGCCGCGTCGAGGTCCTCACCGGCTACACGGAAATGGGTCAGGGATTGTTTACCACGGTGCGGCAGGCGGTGTGTGAGGAGACAGGTCTCGATCCCGAGAGCATTACCGTACGCTGGGATAAGGAGATCGGCCTCAAATGCGGCGAAACATGGGCTTCGCGCGGTACCACACTCAGTTGCGCAGCGGCGCAACGGGCGGCAGGCGAACTGGCCGCCGATCTAAAGCAATTGCCGATCGAGAAACTGGCGGGCCGCGAATACCGCGGCGATTACGTCTGTAACTTCACCACGAAACCCGGCACCCCGGCCGCGCTGAGCAATCCCACAACGCATTTGACCTTCAGCTATGCTACGCAGGTGGTCATTCTGGGCGACGATGGGCGGCTGAAGCGAGTCGTTGCCGCTCATGACGTCGGCCGCGCTATCAACCCGAAAGCTTGCGCCGGACAGATCGAAGGCGGCGTGCATATGGGGATCGGCTACGCGCTTTCCGAAGATTTCCCACGCACCAACGGAGTGCCGGATTCGCTTCTGCTGCGCGACTGCGGCATCATCAAGGCCAAGGACACGCCGCGCGTCGACGTGATCCTGCTTGAAATACCGGATGAAATCGGCGGCTACGGCGCCAAGGGAGCGGGCGAAATTGGCCTGGTTCCCACGGCTGCGGCGGTCGCTGGTGCGCTGCACTCTTTCGACGGCATTCACCGCTTCCGGCTTCCCATGCAGGATTCCCCGGCAGCTGCGCCATCGGTGCCGAAAGGCCGCCGCAAGCCAGCCGTCAGCGCGGGGTCGTATCCGGTTGCCGAATCCGCTCCCGTGGACGCTGCGGTCACGGGCGACTGAAGCAGCCTGGTTGCCGTCTCACGTCATTCGTCATCTACAGAATTTATAACCTACAAAGTCATTTATGGTGCCTGGGTGGTGAAATACCGCTGCGGGCCGAAGAATTTCTCCTCGTGACGTTGTGATTTTTAATCGTATTTGTTCCCCGGGGTTGTTCCCTGCGGTTGTTCGCTGAGGCCGCCTCCCCATCTGCATTTTCTTAATCCCAGGCGCTCTCTAAGCAGGATTTGGGCGCCGTTTTCGCGTCTCGAAGGTGGCACGGGACGCTAGTTCGCCGCATCGGCTGGAGCCTGCATAGTATCCGTTTGGATACGTTTAAAAGTAACGTTTGTATCCCATTGTAAACTGATTAATATGTTCCGATCCGAGACGTTAGGTAAACGTCTCTGAGTTTTGGCCTTATTGCATTCAAGGTTCTGGCTATTAAAGTGCTATGAAAAGTTGGGCTTGGCGGGTGTTTGCACTTCTGAAGTTTTCATGCCGCTGTCTTCTGGCGCGTCACAGAGCGCAGTCTGTGTGTGAGTAAAGTTCAGCAATTCGGTGTGAGTAAAGTTTTTCGGTCTACTCCGTTTTACGTTAAGAGGGGAACAACGCATGAGATTGCCGAGAAATCCGGGTTGGGCGATGTGTGGCGGATTGGTCGTTGGTCTAGCTGCACTGATCGGTCTTGGGGGCAGTTTCAAAGCCCTCGCGCCCACCCCAGGGAGCATTCGTCTCGCGAAAAGCAATGCACCCGGGCTGGCAGCGGTTCACCAAGGGTCTCAAGCCCAGTCCGAAGCTGTCGCAGTGAAGTATGACCGATTGCCGCTCGCATTCGAGCCAAATCGCGCTCAGGTAGATTCACAGGTGCAGTTTCTTGCGCGAGGCGTTGGATACACGTTGTTCCTGACGCCAGAGGAATCCGTGCTGGCTTTGAGCCACCGGTCCAAGGCTGGTCGGATTAACAGCGCTGACAGCGTGCTCCGTGTAAAACTCGCGGGATCAAACACCCGCGCCAGCTTCGCGGGACTCGATGAATTGCCCGGCAAAAGTAACTACGTCATCGGCAAGCGCGCCGAGAATTGGCACACGAATATTCCGACCTATCGCCAGGTGGCCCGGCGAGACATCTATCGTGGAATTGACGTGGTCTACTACGGTACACAGCGCCAGCTCGAGTACGATTTTGTGGTTTCGCCAGGCGCCAATCCGGACGTAATCCAGCTGGATTTTCAGGGCGCCCAGAACCTGCGCACCGATTCCGCCGGTAACCTGATTGTGAGCGTCGCAGACGGCGAGTTGCGCATGCAAAGGCCGCTGGCGTATCAGCAGGTGGCCGGAGAGAAACGCGTCGTAGCTGCCAGCTACATCGTACAGGGACCCAGCGTAACTTTCGAGCTGGCGGCATATGACCCACGGCTGCCGCTGGTCATTGACCCCACGCTCGCGTATTCCACCTACCTGGGCGGATCTAATATCGATGGCGCCAATGCGATTGCGGTGGCTCCCGACGCCACGGCATTTATTGTCGGCGGCACTTTCTCGACCGACTTCCCTACGGCGCATCCGCTTCAGCCGGACGCTGGAGGCCCTCACGACTTTCCGCAGGATGCGTTCGTTGCCAAAATCAGCGCCGATGGTTCCACGTTGCTGTATTCGACTTATTTGGGCGGATCGGAATCGGACGTGGCAACCGGAGTCGCGGTTGACACTTTTGGCGACGCCTATGTCACCGGCACTACTCTATCCGCAGATTTTCCAGTGACCCCAGGCTCGTTCAATACAGAGTGCGGCGGCGACGGGAAATGCGGTGCCAGCCTCAATCCAAATCAGCTTATCGTTTCAAACGGATTCGTCAGCAAGCTGAATCCCGCCGGATCCGGGCTGATCTATTCGGGCTTTCTTGGAGGGGATGAAAATGTCCATGGGCAATCCATAGCTGTGGATGCCGACGAGAATGCCTATGTGACGGGACAGACCAGTCCGAACGGACCTGTCGCTTTTCCGATCACTGCCACCGCTTTTCAAACTTTGTACGGAGGCGGCGCCAGTGATGCGTACGTGACGAAAATCAGCGCGACTGGCACGTCGATCCTATACTCGAGCTATCTTGGCGGTGAGCAGGAAGATGTCGGATTCGGTATAGCGGTTGACAACAACGCGGTGGCCTACGTCACCGGGCTTACTTATTCATCGGCTTTTCCTGTTGCCGCACCGTTTCAGGGCACTACCGGCGGCGCGGGTGACGCCTTCGTCACGAAGGTCAATACTCGGGCATCGGGAGCCCCTTCGCTCGTCTTCTCGACTTTTCTCGGTGGCAGTGATCTGGACCAGGGCAATGGTATAGCCATAGATCTTCCCGTCAATGGCAACATCTATGTGGCAGGTGCTACTGGGTCTGCGAATTTCCCAGTCACTCCGGGCGTTTTCCAGCCGACCAACCACGGAGAGAGCGATGCTTTTGTGGCGAAGCTGAGCCCCACCGGCGCGCTGATCTATTCCACCTTTCTCGGTGGTACTCTCGCAGACTCCGCAGCAGGTGTTGCGGTCGATGCCACGGGAAACGCTTACGTTACCGGATCGACAGTCTCAACAGATTTTCCCGTGACCAGTCCGGTATTTCAGCACGCGTATGGTGGCGGCAACGCGGACGCCTTCGTGGTGAAGCTTAATCCCACGGCCACGGCTCCTCTCACGTACTCAAGTTACCTGGGTGGCACCAATACCGAAATTGCAGGCGGCATTGCGATTGACACCGCTGGTTCTGCATATGTAGACGGACAAACCTGTTCGCTCGACTTTCCGCTCTCCAATCCACTGCAGGCCTCTGCAGGGGGCGCTTGTGATGCGTACGTTTCCAAAGTCAGTGTTCTCGGCGGCATCGCCATTAATCCAGGGGGCCTGGTGTTTCCTGCGCAGACCCTGGGCGTCAACAGCCAGCCGCAAACCGTAACGCTTACGAATACGAATGATACCGCTGCGATCACCATTACCGGCATCTCGATCGGCGGCTTGAATTTCGGCGATTTCACGGAAAGCAATACCTGCGGCGCAGCGTTGCCCGCCGGGGGGCAGTGCACCGTGACCGTAGTGTTTCACCCTAATGCCGTAGGCCTGCGCAAAGCATCGTTGATTATCAACGATAATGCGCTGGGCAGTCCTCAGACGGTGCCCCTGAACGGTTCCACGTCTACGGTAATCCTTTCGGCTTCGAATCTCTCGTTTAACACTCAGGCGGTGGGAATCTCAAGCAATCCTCAAACCGTAACAGTGACGAACAGTAATACCGCTCCCCTGATCATTTCGGCAATCACCGCCAGTGGCGATTTCTCGCAGACCAACAACTGTGGCGTGCCGCTGCAACCTTCGACCACTTGCGTCATTAGCGTTACGTATCAACCGCTCGCCGCCGGCAACAGCGTCGGCGCCCTTACCCTTACCGACAACGGCTCCGGCAGTCCGCAAATCGTCCTGCTTACCGGGACAGGCTTCGTACAGAGTCCCGATTTCACGGTTTCCGCGACGCCGTCAAGCGCGGCGGTTTCGGCTGGCCAAGCCGCCGTCCTCCATTTGACAATTTCTCCGCTGGCTGGATTCTCGCAGCAGGTAGCGCTGAGCTGCAGCGGCCTGCCGCCTGGCGCCTCCTGCTCATTTTCACCTAACCCCGTCACAGTGGGGGGATCGCCAGCGACTGTCACGGTTACCGTCAATACGGCGGTCCGGGCGTTCGCCGCTCCCAACATCACAAGATTTGTTTTGCCGGCAGCTTGGCGCAATTTTGCCCGGCCACTCTGGCTTTCACTCATCCTCGTCCTGGCTTTGACTATGCTGGCGCGGCTGCGACGCCGGCCGGTGTTAGCGGTGCTTGGTCTGGCCGCCCTGCTCGCAGCAGGTTGCGGAAATGGCAGCGCAACAGGGGTGCCCGCCGGGACACCTGCCGGCACATCGCAGTTCAGCGTCATCGCCACATCGGGATTGCTAACGCATTCGACGGTTATAACGTTGCAAGTGAACTAGTATTCTCAGCAGGCCCGGTTCTGGTGCTGGGGACACTGTCTCGATCGCGCCATTTGCGCGAACGGTGCCCGCTAGAACCGTAACAGCGAAGCCCGCGCAGCGATTGCGTGAGAACAACGCAGCCTTACACGGAGAGATTCAATGAAACGAGTCATGTGGCTGATTCCTGCGATTCTGGGTTTTGTTTTTTGCGTGACAAGGGCGCAGGCGCAGGAAGTTCCAGCATGGGAGGTTGCCGGCGGGTACTCCTATCTCCGGGTAAATGTGAAAAGCCCGAGTTACGGCCTGAATGGCGGCTTCGGCTCGTTGACGGAAAATGTGAATGGTTGGTTTGGAGGACGGATCGAGGTCGGCGCCTTCAGCGGTACGGAGTCGGCACACCAACGTGTCGGCCCAGACGATCACATACGGGCCTGTTTTTTCTACGCGCAGATATCAAAAAATAACGCCGTTTGCCGAACTGCAATTGGGCGTGATCCATGGCAGCGAAGGCGATCTTCGAATTTCTCGGGACGCATTCAGATTTGCCATGGCTCCTGCTGTTGGCGTCGATCTGAGGATCAACGACCGGGCTGCCGTGCGTCTCCAAGGCGACTACTTGCTGCCAGGTCTTCTGGGACTGCGGCAGGACAACTTGGAAGGATCGATCGGACTGGTCCTACGTCTCCGAAGAAAACAGCTAAAGGCGTGCGCGTCTGCGGTTCGCAGCCACAAGCTTTATCACGCGCGCCTTATTCACACGCGCTTTGTTCGCGCGCTTCGTTCACAGCGCTTTGTTCACGCGCGATTACGCGGCATCGGCTCAGCCTCAAATTCCCGTAATTAATAATGGGATTGTCCGTGTGCGTTCGGAGCGCGTTTGGTGCAGCGCGCGCGGCGTACGCATCCCAGCAAGGCGCAGCGTCCCGAAATACCGAAAATACCCCGCTCTCGCGATAGATGATCGGACTTTTTGTGGCTACCAGTTTGGGATGCCATCATCCTGTACCGGCGCGGCTCGCATGGCGTTGCACAACTCTTTCAGTTTCGTGCACAGCGGAAACCGACGTGTAAATTCACCCGGCTTGCTCTATTATGAGTTGCAGATGACCAGCCGCGCGGGCGTGGCGGAATGGCATACGCAGCGGACTTAACAATACCTTGAGTGCTCGCCGGAAACCGGCGATGCAGAACTGCTCAAATTCGGGGAAACCTTAACTGGCGATCCCGAGCCAAGCCTGGAGCATTTTCCAGGAAGGTGTAGAGACTAGACGGGCAGCGCCTAACCTCCGGATTTCGGAGTAAGGTGAAGGGATAGTCCAGACCGCAAACCTGCAATCGTCAGGGCGGCGAAAGCCGTGGCCGGTAAGAAAATCCGCAGGGTCGCAAGGCCCGTGTGGGTTCAACTCCCACCGCCCGCACCAACGTTCGGAAATCCTCTTTATGCTGTGAGAAAAGGTTGATAAATTCGCCCCGTCCCCCAAATACGATCACCCCGACAGGAAATGCAGGAGGTTCCTTTGAACCGGTTTAATAAATTTCTGGGGGCTACGTTCCTGTCGGCGGCCATGCTTGTTCCGGCTGCGGTGCAGGGCCAAGGGCGAACCGGTAAGGGCGACATTCCGCCATGTTTTCTTCAACGCAACCCACTCAGTCCCACGATTTACACGGCATGCAAGAGCTGGAAAGGGAACGACGGAAAAGGAATACTCGCTGCGGTGGGCCTGCCGGCGGCCCGCAAAAAATTCTGGGACACGTATCCGAATAGGCCGGGCGCGGCACAAGCCAGCCAGGAATTCGCCACTGGCTCTTCCTGAAAGACCTGAACTATTTGCAGGCGGCCTTGCGGGATGTCAAGACGCGAGATGCCAGCGACGATCCGCGGGACTTCATCCGTGTGGTGAATGGGCTCAGTTTACTGGGGTTAGGAGGATCTCC